>NZ_JBSVRQ010000001.1:0-2050681 GCF_054072735.1 Luteimonas sp. A649
CCTATAACGACAGTATTGAATAGCTGTGATCTTTCAGTAGCCATGATTTCCCCTGTAGTGCCTAACGCCTGAATTAAGCCGCGCCGCGAAGCGGCGTCGGCTTGAATGAATTGTTAGGCCCCGTCCGACGGCTCACGGCGCAAACTAACGCGAATCTTAAAGTCAGGACTTTCAGCGAGTTCTTTGAGTTCAGATAAAGGCGAACTTTCCGTGGCAAGCAATTTACGGACATCTTTGCTATCAAAGACAGTTATGACCAGCCCGTCTGTTGTAGCGTCAATCGAGATCTTTCCGTCGAAGACGGTGAAATCAATTCCAGTAGTCCGATCTGACAGTTCCTGTATGTCTTTTGGCCAGCGATTAAACAAGCCATAAAAGACACGCGAGGCTGCTGATAATTTAGTTGCCTCATCAAGGATAGCGGTCTGATGCTCGGTTAGCTCGAGCTCGGAGTAGCGAGTAACGGCGGCCTCTATGTCAATTCCAAGCTCTTTCGCGCGAACCGAGCTGCACAAAATGGCGAAAATGAGAAGCAGTAAGAGAGGGATTGTTTGAAATCTCATGAAACTCTCCACAGGGGCCTAACGCCTGAATTAAGCCGCGCCGCGAAGCGGCGTCGGCTTGAATGAATTGTTAGGCCCCGTCCGACGGCTCACGGCGCAAACTAACGCGAATCTTAAAGTCAGGACTTTCAGCGAGTTCTTTGAGTTCAGATAAAGGCGAACTTTCCGTGGCAAGCAATTTACGGACATCTTTGCTATCAAAGACAGTTATGACCAGCCCGTCTGTTGTAGCGTCAATCGAGATCTTTCCGTCGAAGACGGTGAAATCAATTCCAGTAGTCCGATCTGACAGTTCCTGTATGTCTTTTGGCCAGCGATTAAACAAGCCATAAAAGACACGCGAGGCTGCTGATAATTTAGTTGCCTCATCAAGGATAGCGGTCTGATGCTCGGTTAGCTCGAGCTCGGAGTAGCGAGTAACGGCGGCCTCTATGTCAATTCCAAGCTCTTTCGCGCGAACCGAGCTGCACAAAATGGCGAAAATGAGAAGCAGTAAGAGAGGGATTGTTTGAAATCTCATGAAACTCTCCACAGGGGCCTAACGCCTAAGTTAAGCCGACCCGCGCAGTGGAGTGGACCAGGTGGCAAGATTTACCTGCCGCCTGGGCCGCGTAACGAAGCGGGTTCGGCTTGAACGCATTGTTAGGCCGCATTGTGCATGACGCCCCACGACTCACAAACTCCGCCGGATGGCTCCATGGCCACGCTGACGCGGCGCTGGGTGGACGTGACGCCCTCGTAGGTGAGTCGGCCCAGTATCTGGAACTGGACATAGCCGTTCATGTCCTCATTGGGTGGGTAGAGCCCGAGCTCACCGTAGTGGGTCAGAAGCCAATCAAGTGCCTCTGCTGGAGGTGGCCAGCTCTCAAAGTCGACGTTTTAGTCAACAGAGTGCTGCACCGAGAAGTCGAAGTTGTCGGCTGCGAGATTGCGGAACACTCCGCCATCTGCGTCATCAGGCCAATCTGCGTTGAACTGTTTCATGCGGCCTAACGCCTGAATTAAGCCGCGCCGCGAAGCGGCGTCGGCTTGAATGAATTGTTAGGCCGCAGTGGGTGCTTGACCCGCGACGACGAAGAATAGGCCAAAGAACAAGAAGAGATAGATTGCGAAGAAGACCAGCATGGCATCGGACAACCTGGACAAGTGGCCGTCATTGAGCGCCTTGTGCTCTCGTGCAACTAGGAATTTGAGCGTAGCCCAGCCGCCGGCAATGCTATTGCGCAGAAAGAGAGACGGCCTGCCCATTGCCTCGTACTTCTGTGGATGTGCCCGCTCAAGCCGATTGAATAGAAGCTTGATGAGCACGAACCACACAATGACCATGCCGAAGAGAATCGGCGCGAGTGCGATTGAGAGCGTTTGAGGGTTCATAGAAGACCTTGTCTGCGGCCTAACGCCTAAGTTAAGCCGCGCCGCAGCGGGGCGTGAAGCACATGGCAAGCTGTACCTGCCATGTGGTTTGCGCCCCGATGCGGTGTCGGCTTGAACGCATTGTTAGGCGCGCCTTGCTGCAGCAGTGACGCGCCCACCACTCTGGAACGTAAACACGTAAGCAATCTTTATTGCAACAGTAGTCACTACCACTTCGTCGCCGGAGCAATCATCCATGGCCTCAACCCCTTCCGGGAAGGTACATATCGCTGCCGCCAAGAACTGCCACCGGATCGCTGCCTCTACGGCAGAGCCAATAAATTGTGGATCTAGCTCTTCCTTTGGCGCGGGACACTCGGGAAGGCCATAGAGAGGAGTTGTGGAAGCAACAGCACCATTCTCGTCAATCACAAACTCTATGCATACGCGCGCACTTGCACCGCGTTGGACCCCAGAAGGATACGCTGGCAAAGGCTGCGTCACCGGGGAAGCCATAAGAAAGGTCTTGTCCTTCGGAACATCCATGACTTCCGCCATGGGAGGAAGCACCATCTGCATTCCAACGGCAGGGCTAGTCTTACAGCCTGCAACAAGCACGACTATCAGAGCAGCGGCGGCGATTGTTCTGAAGCACTTTGCAGAGCTCTTCAAGTGAGCCTCCATGGCCTGGCGCGCGCCTAACGCCTGAATTAAGCCGCGCCGCGAAGCGGCGTCGGCTTGAATGAATTGTTAGGCCCGCCGCCGCTAACGGCCTGGGCCCATCTTGATGGATATAGGAACCGACACCAAGGTGCCGGTGAAGTACCCGCCACCCTCGAGCGCAGCGCAGGGAGCCTGGTACCTCTCGAGGATATGAGCCGGAATGTCGCCCGATACTTTTACGATCGTTCCTTCTGTTCCGAAGGAGAATTTTGAAACGGCTGTCCCGTCCACATAAGCCTCCGCAGGGTACCCATCTTCCATTCTCGAGCAGTCTCCGACCCTTACATACGTGTACAGCTCTCGGCTCTTGATCTTGGCTGCGTCTCTTGCCGGAATAGCTACTTCAACGATCACTGCATCGCCACTCTGCCGTGCCTGAGCCGATACGAGTTGGGGCTGAACCTGGCACCCAACTAGCGCGACTGCAGCTAGCAACCCCGAGACAGTTGCTCCGGTTCTAGTGACCACGTTGAACTTCCATCAAGGGCCTAACGCCTGAATTAAACCGACCCGCGAAGCGGGTTCGGCTTGAATGAATTGTTAGGCGCCTGGCCGATCATCTGCCCGTTTGACAGCAGCGAGTACTGACTGGCCATGCGCAAGAATGAGAACAACGGCAACCACGCTGAGTAAGGCAAATACTATCGCCACGCAGAGTGACACGTACCACAGAAGTGATGTAAAGCTCACGGTGAGTGAAACCAGGCCGATCACCGCGAGAATCGCAGCTACGCCGATGCTACGAGCCTTGCGGAAGTGGCTGTATGAGACAGGACCGTAAAGAAGATAGGGCTGTACGTATTGCCACACGACGATCCAAACCGGTATGCCGAGTGCGGCGGCGTAGAAGGAAATGCGAAGCGGGATGCTGGAGAGGCCAACCTGCAGTAGCACCAGAACTATGGCGGCTGAAAAGCTGCCGCCGCCGATTGCTGCGCTGCGCATCTGACCAAGATAGTTCTCAGAAATGCCGCGTGTCACAGGCTCCATAGCTTGCTCAAAGTTTTGGCTCACCGGAACGCCTCCCCTGGCGCCTAACGCTAAGTAAGCCTCACTTTTGAGGCGGTATAGCCCCGATTAGAGCGCAAAAATGAGGCGGTAACGAGTACCGCCCTGTTTTCGCCGGTATGCACCGGCTCCACGCCTGCCGCACATCAGCTGCATGAAGCCTTCGTCCTACTCCCGCACATCCAGCAGCTCCACCTCGAACACCAGCGAAGCCCCCGGTGGAATCACCTTGCCCGCGCCCTTCGCGCCGTAGCCAAGATCCGCCGGAATCAGCAGTTCGCGCTTGCCACCCACGCGCATGCCGGCCACGCCCTCGTCCCAGCCGCGGATCACGCGGCCCGCGCCCAGCATGAAAACGAACGGCTGGCCGCGGTCGAGCGAGCTGTCGAACTTGATGCCGCGCTTGTCGGCAGCGGCCTCGTCGTAGAGCCAGCCGGTGTAGTGCACGCTGACTTCGTCGCCGGCGGCCGCCTGCCGACCTTCGCCCACCTGCACGTCGACGCGCTGCAGTTCGGCCACATCACCGCCGGTATAGGGCAGCGGCTGGCTGCAGCCGGTGGCCAGGGCCACGGTCAGGAAGAGGGCGGCATGGCGAAGGCGGCGTGCAGGCATCGGGAACGGCTCCATTGGGCGGGGCCGGTAGGGTAGCCCACGGCCTCGCCGTGGGTCAGTGGCCGATCAGCGCTTGAGCGCCACGTCCGGTACTTCCAGGTCCACCGACAGCGCCAGGTGATCCGAGAACGCCGCCGGGAAGGCCTGCATGTCGCGGCATCCCAGCGTGTCACTGACCAGGATGTGGTCGATCGCCTTCTGCGGCTTCCAGCTGGGGAAGGTGTGCACCATGCACGACGGTGGTTCCAGGCGCGTCTGCCGGAACAGGGCCTGCATTTCGGGCCGGTCGACGGTGCAGTTGAAATCACCCATCAACACGGCGTGTGGGGTGTCGGACAGCAGTTCGCCGATGAAGGACAGCTGCGAGGCGCGCGACTGCGCGCCCAGCGAGAGGTGGGCCACGGCGATGGTCAGGCCTTCGTCGCCCGTGCCGAAGCGCGCGACCAGCACGCCGCGGCCCGAGATGCGGCCGGGCAGTGCGTGCACGGCGATGTCGAGCGGTTCGAACTTGCTCAGCAGGCCGTTGGCGCTGGAGGCGAACTGGCCCACGCGGCGGTTGGGCTGGTGGGTCCAGTAATCGAAGCCGCCGCGCTCGGCCAGGTAGTGGGTCTGGTTGGTGAAGCCGGAGCGCCAGCTGCCGGGGTCGGCCTCCTGCAGGCCGACGATGTCGTGGCGGCCGGCCAGCTTGGCGATGGCGTCGAGCATGCCGCGCTTGTTGCCGGCGGGCAGCACGTGCGACCAGCTGCGGGTCGCGTAGTCGCTGTAGCGGCGGGTGCTGGAGCCGGCCTGGATGTTGGCGCTGAGCAGCTTCAGCCGCTGCGTCGCGGTGTCGGTGTCGACAGCCGGCGCAGGGTCGGGCGCAGGCATGTTCGCCTGCGCCGCGGTGCTGTCGTCAGTTCGAGCCACCGGCCTGGGCGGCTGCGCGCTCGCGCGCGACGAGCTGGTCGGTGATGCGCAGGATGTCGTCCAGGCTGCGGCCGCGCACCTTGTATTTGCCGTTCACCACCACGGTGGGGGTGGCGTCGATGCCGCTGCGCACGATGAACTGCTTGGTGCGCGCGATCTTGGCGTTCACCGCGAAGCTGTCGATGGTGCCGCGCAGCTGGCCGGCGTCGGCGCCGTGCTTGCCCATGAAGGCGATGATGTCGTCGGCGCTGGCGTTCGGGCGCAGGCTGCGCTCGATGTGCATGGCGTTGAACAGCGGCGTGTGCACGCGGTCGAGCACGCCCACGGACTCGGCGGCGAAGAAGGCCTTCGGGAAGTTGTCCTGCTCGTAGAACACGGCCGGCAGCATGGTGAAGCGCACGTCGGCGGGCAGGCGGCGCTTCCAGGCCGCCACCAGCGGATCGAACGCCGCGCAGTGGCCGCAGGAGTAGGCGAACACTTCCACCACTTCCACCTTGCCCTCCAGCGGAGCGAAGGGCTGGCCGCCGGGGATCTCGACGTAGTCGGTGCCCGGGACCAGGGCCGGACCCTGCTGGGCGGCCTGGCTGGCCGCGGCCACGGCGGCTTCGGCCGCGGGATCCTGGGCGGCCGCTGCGGGCTCGCCTTCGGCCGCGGCGTCGGCGGGCTGCGCGGCGTCGGTTGCGGTGCCGTCGGCCGCGGGCTCGTCGGCGATCGCGGCGTCGGCAGGCGGCGCAGTGGCTTCGGTCTGCGGGGCGGGGGCCGCGGCGTCTGCAGGCGTCGAGTCGCCGCCACAGGCGACGAGCAGCAGGCTCAGCATCAGGGGAACGAACAGCAGGCGTTTGGTCATGGCTTGGACTCGTGAGGTGCGGAAGCGTGGGGAGTGGCCTGGGTGGCGCGTTCGCGCGCGACCAGCAGGTCGGTGATGCGGAGCATGTCGCCAAGGCTGCGGCCGATCACGCGGTAGCGGCCGTTGACGATGATCGACGGTGTGCCCTGAATGCCGGCAGCCACGATGAACGCGCGCGCGGACTCCATGTGCGCGTCGACTTCGGGCGAACGCATCGCCCGGGCGACCGCGGCAGGCTCGAGGCCGAAGCCCGCATAGAGCGTGGCGACTTCGCCCGCCGAGGCGCCGCGCGACGGCAGCGACTGCTCCGTGTGGATGGCGCGATAGGTGGGTTCATGCGTGCGTGCCAGCGCGCCCAGCGACTCCGCGGCGAAGTATGCGCGGGCATAGGGGTCGGCGTGCGTGAACGCGGCGGGCAGGTAGCGGAAGGCGACGTCGGCGGGCAGCTTGCGCTCCCAGGCCGAAAGCTGTGGCTGGAAGTCGTTGCAGACGTGGCACCAGTACGCGAACACCTCGACCACTTCGACCTTGCCTGGCTCGGCGGACAGCGGCTGGCCGCCGGCGATGGTGACGAAGTCGCGTCCTTCCACCAGGCCGTCATCGGCGCTGGCCAGTCCCGTGGCAAGCAGCGCGCACGCTGCGAACGCGAGGGCGAGCAGGGCGGCGGGCAGGCGCTGGGTCATCGGTTTCGGTCCTCGAACAAAAAAGCGCCGGCACAGGGATCTGGCCGGCGCTGCGATTCACGCATTGTGAATGCCGTCGACCCGCGGGGGTCGGGCAGCCGTCATGGAGTCTGGAGCTCGTTTCCTGCGTCCGCGTCCGCGTCCGCGTCCGCTTCGGCCGGCTCGGCGTTCGCGGCGGGCTCGGGGGAATCGCGGGCGGCGGGCTCGCCACCCTCGGCGCCTTCGGCTGCCGGCGCGGTCGCGTCGACGGCGGCTTCAGGCGCAGGTGCAGGTGCAGGCGTGGCCGGCAGCTTCGCTATCGCGGCCAGTGTGGCGGCGTCGGGACGCGTGTGCAGGCCCTGCATGTAGCTCGACAGGGCGCCGATCTCTTCGTCGGTCAGCTCGGCGGCGATCGCGGCCATGATCTCGAACATGCCGGTGTCGCGTTCGGTGCTGGTGCCGGCGCGGTATTCCTCGAGCCGGCGCGCGGTGTACCAGGACTCCTGGCCGCCGACGTGCGGGTAGGCCGGGCCGGGGTTGCCGGCGCCCGACGGGCCATGGCAGGCCATGCAGGCGGGGATGCCGCGCTCGAAATCACCGCGGCGGAACAGCTGCTGGCCGATCTCGTAGAACTTCAGGCCCTCGTAGTCACCTTCCGCGACCACGGTGTCGTCGGCGATGCCCGCCCCGGCCGACTGCGCGGCGTAGTGCGCGCCGACGTCGCGCATGTCCTGCGGCGACAGCATCGAGGCGAAGGGCTGCATGATCGCGTTCGCGCGCTCGCCGCTCTTGAACAGCGCCAGCTGGCGGGCCATGTACTTCTCGCTCTGGCCGGCGATGTCGGGATAGATCTCGGGGATCGTGCTGTTGCCGTCCACGCCGTGGCAGGCCGCGCAGACGGCGGCCAGGGTGGCGCCGTTCTGGGCGTTGCCCGGCACCGTGGTGGCGAGCTGCGCCAGCGCGTCGACCGCCTCCAGCGGCAGGGTCTCGACCGGCTCGGCCTCCTCCAGCGGGGCGACCGTGGTCTGGGCGAAGGCGACGGCTCCGACCGCCAGGGCGGCGAAACCGGCGAGGAGGTAGCTGCGGGCGTGACGCATCTGGCTGGACTCCGAGGATCTGGGCACCGCGCCCTGTGGGCACGGTCGCAAGGTCTCGCATTATCCGGTCGCCGGCTCGGCACGGTCAAACCGGCCCCGCGCGCGTTCCGTGCGATCCTGTACGCCATGGCCAATCCCCTTGCTCGCGCCCAGTACATGCTGGCGGCGCATCTTCCCCGCCAGCTGCCTCCCGATGGCGGTTTCGAGGTGGCCCTTGCGGGCCGCTCCAACGCCGGAAAATCCAGCGCGCTCAATGCCCTGTGCCAGCAGAATGCGCTGGCGCGGGTGTCGAAAACCCCCGGACGGACCCAGCAGCTGGTCTATTTCGAGATGCCGCAGCATCCCGACCGCTTCCTGGTCGACCTGCCCGGCTACGGCTACGCGAAGGTCCCGCACGACCTCCGCGAGCACTGGCAGGCCTTCCTCGACACCTACTTCCGCACCCGTCTCGCGCTGCGCGGGCTGGTGGTGGTGATGGACATCCGCCATCCGCTGAAGGATTACGACCGCCACATGCTCAATTACACGGTGGAGCGCGGCCTGCCGGCGCACGCCCTGCTCACCAAGGCCGACAAGCTGTCGCGCAGCGCGGTGGGCAATGCGGTGCAGGCGGTGCGGCGCGACCTGGCCCAGTCCTATGGCGACACGGTGAGCGTGCAGGCCTTCTCGGGCGAGTCCAAGCTCGGCGTGGAAGAGGCGCGCGCGGTGATCTGCAGCTGGCTGGAGATCCCGGCCAACTGAGCGTGGGCCATGGGCCCCTGCGCATCGCACGTTTCCCGCGAGCCGCCGGCACCGATTGCGCCGATGACGGCGACGCTGCAATCCGGTGGCGTGGCCGGCTGCGCGGGTGTCACGGGATATAGTGGCGGCTTCCGCGCCGGACCGTGACCGGCGGCCTTGCAACCTGCGTCGACGAGTCCGCCCCGTGTCCAACCCCAGCACCTCCCCCGACGCTCCGATCCGTTCGCGCGACGAACTCGTCGCCTACCTCGCCGATGGCTGCAAGCCGCCGGCCGACTGGCGGATCGGCACCGAGCACGAGAAGTTCGGCTTCCGCCTGGACGACCTGCGCCCGCCGTCGTATGAAGGTGATCGCGGCATCGGCGTGCTGCTCGACGGCCTGACCCGCTACGGCTGGGAGCGCGTGGAGGAGCACGGCCAAGTGGTCGCGCTGCTGAAGGATGGCGCCTCGGTCACGCTCGAGCCCGCGGGGCAGCTGGAACTGTCCGGCGCGCCGCTGGAAACCATCCACGACACCTGCCGCGAAGTGGGCAGCCACCTGTTCGAGGTCAAGGCGGTGGCCGACGAGCTGCGCCTGGGCTTCCTGGGCATGGGCTTCCAGCCGAAGTGGACCCGCGCTGACATGTCGTGGATGCCCAAGGACCGCTACAGGATCATGCGCGCCTACATGCCCAAGGTCGGCAACCTGGGCCTGGACATGATGACGCGCACCTGCACGGTGCAGGTCAACCTCGATTTTTCCAGCGAAGCGCAGATGGCGAAGATGTTCCGCGTGTCGCTGGCGCTGCAGCCGGTCGCGACCGCGCTGTTCGCGGACTCGCCCTTCACCGAGGGCAAGCCCAACGGCTACCTCAGCTACCGCTCGCACATCTGGACCGACACCGATCCCGACCGCACCGGCATGCTCGACTTCGTGTTCGAGGACGGCTTCGGCTTCGAGCGCTACGTCGACTACCTGCTCGACGTGCCGATGTACTTCAGCTACCGCGACGGCGTGTACCACGACGCCAGCGGGCAGTCCTTCCGCGATTTCATGCAGGGCCGGCTGCCGGTGCTGCCCGGCCAGCTGCCCACCATGCGCGACTGGACCGACCACATGACGACCTCCTTCCCGGAGGTGCGCCTGAAGCGCTTCCTGGAAATGCGCGGCGCCGACAGCGGCCCGTGGAACCGCATCTGCGCACTGCCCGCGTTCTGGGTCGGCCTGCTCTATGACGACGCGGCGCTGGATGCCGCTTGGGACCTGGTGAAGGATTTCAGCCTGGAAGAGCGCCACGCCCTGCGCGACGGCGTGCCGAAGCAGGCGCTGAAGCTGCCCTTCCGCGGCGGCACCGTGCGCGACCTGGCGCTGCGCGCGCTGGAGATTTCAGCCGCGGGCCTCGCGCGCCGCGACCGTCGCAACGACCAGGGCCAGGACGAGCGCTTCTTCCTCGATCCGCTGATCGAATTCGCCCAGGCCAACGAAACCCCGGCCGAACGCAAGCTCGCGCTGTACCACGGCGAGTGGGGCGGCGACATCGACCGCGTGTTCCGCGAGTTCGCGTACTGACCGCGTCAGCGGCGGCGGCGGTTGATGGATGCGCCTTCGCGGGAACCCATGACGGACGAAAAGCGGAAGGTGACCGGCACGGTGCCGCCGTGGGGGGCGAACGCGTACTGCTGCAGGCATTTCCTGATTTCGTGCGCGATGCTGGCGTTGGGCACGAAGTTCTCGAGCACGATGCGGCCCGTCTCGCCCGTGGGCAGCACCTCGACGATCCACGCCGCCGAGGCCGCTCCGAGGCGGTCGAGGTCGCGGACGTAGCATTTCCCGGGATCGTTCGTCGTCGTGACCCCGATGTTCTGGGCGGAGGCGCGCCGGTGCGTTGAACCCTTCCCGTTGGCGCGCACGCGCTGGAGGAGGTGCGGCTGCGTGGCCAGGTAGGCGTGGAAGTCCTCGCGCTTCAGCTTGCGCGGAAGCGACGGCTTGGACCAGTTCCAGATGAGTTCGACGCGGGTCAGCAGGTTGCCGTTGTAGGCCGAACGCTGGTAGTGGCGCTCGGCGGCGTCGGCGCCTTCGAGCATCACCTCCTGCACCAAGTAGAGGTAGACCTGCGTCCAGAGCATGGCTTCGCGCGCGTTCGCGTGGCGCATCTCCATTTCCGCCAGGTCCGCGAAGGCACCGATGTAGCCGGCCTCCTCGGCCATCGGCCGGATCAGCTCCCGCGCGCGGGGCACGTCCTGCGCCAGCGGATTGCCGGGCAGGTCGTGGCCGTGGCGGTACAGCTGGCCCAGCGTGTATGCGAATTCGGGGCATTCCTTGATGGTCGCCAGTCGCTCGTAGGTCTCGAGCGCGCTGGCCCGGCGTTCGGCCGGCGCCTCGGGATCAAGCAGGTCCAGGATGGTGCCGTATGGCAGCGCCTGGTACTCGCGCTCGCAGATGGCGCCGGCGACGGCCTCGACCGGGTTCGCCGCGTCTGCGGCCACGATGGCTTCGACCGGATCCTCCGCGGCCAGGCCGGCCAGCGGAATGAGCATGCCGGCGATCAGGCCGATCCATTGCGGTTTCATCGGGCTTCCCCCATCACCTGTGTCCCCGGCGCGGAGCATATCGCACGGATGCAATGCCTGGTGCGTTAGCGTAGGGCCATGGCCAATCCGCTCCGCGACCAGCTCGACTTCGTTGAATCCGACGCGCTGTTGCGCGATGACGTGCGCCGACTGGGCGCGATGGTGGGCGACATGCTCGCCGAACAGGTGTCGCCGGCGCTGCTGGACCAGGTCGAGGCCGTGCGACGCGCGGCGATCGCGCGGCGCGAGAACGGCGCGCCGGTCGACGCACTGGCCGGCGAGCTGGCGCAGGTGTCGCCCGCCAATGCCGACGCGCTGGTGCGTGCGTTCTCGGCGTGGTTCGGCGCGATCAACCTGGCCGAGCGCGTGCATCGCATCCGCCGCCGGCGCGACCACCAGCGCAGCGATGAAGGCCCGCAGCCCGGCGGACTGGAAGCGGTGCTCGGCGCGCTGCATGCCGATGGCGTGACCCTGGATGAACTCGAGTCGCTGCTGCCCGGCCTGTGGGTGGAGCCGGTGTTCACCGCGCATCCCACCGAAGCCGTGCGCCGCGCGCTGCTGGCCAAGGAGCGCGTGATCGTCGAGCGCCTGGTCGCCGACATCGACCGCACGCGGACGCCCGACGAACGCCTCAGCGACGAGTCGCGCATCCGCCAGGCGCTGGCGACCACGTGGCAGACCTCGGAAGCGCCGCCGCTCAAGCCCACCGTGACCGACGAGGTCGACCACATCGGGCACTACCTGGGCGTGCTGTTCCGCGTGCTGCCGGCGTTCTACGAAGTCTTCGCCGACGCCGTGGAGGCGGCCTGGGGACGGCGCATCGAGCTGCCCAACGTGCTGCGCTTCGGCACCTGGGTGGGCGGCGACATGGACGGCAATCCCAACGTCGGCGCCGAGACCATCGAGGCCGCGCTGGCGGCGCAGCGTGCGCAGGTGCTGGGCCAGTATCGCGACGAACTGAAGGCGCTGGGCCAGGTGCTGACCCAGACCCGCGAT
Organism: Luteimonas sp. A649; assembly: GCF_054072735.1. Taxonomy (NCBI): domain Bacteria; kingdom Pseudomonadati; phylum Pseudomonadota; class Gammaproteobacteria; order Lysobacterales; family Lysobacteraceae; genus Luteimonas; species Luteimonas sp. A649. The sequence goes on from NZ_JBSVRQ010000001.1 coordinate 12,059, forward strand.
CGCGCCGGCGTGGACGAGGCGGTGGAAGCACGCCTGGCCCAATACAAGTCCTTGATGCCCATGGCGGCAGCGAAGCTCCGCGCGCGCCAGGCGGACATGCCCTATCGACAGCTGATGGAGCTGATGTCGGCGCGGCTTGCGGCCACGGCGGCTGGGGGCGTTCGAGAAGTCGGGAATGGACATGCCACGAACGGCGCCGATCACGACGGCCCGGAAGTGGATGGGCCGGCGGGCGCCGCGTATGCCCGCGTCGACGACTTCCGCGGCGACCTGGAGCTGCTCGATGCCAGCCTCGCGCGCAACCGCGGCGAGCACGCCGGACGCTTCGCGCTGCGACGCCTGCTGCGGCGCGTGCGCAGCTTCGGCTTCCATCTTGCCGCGCTCGACCTGCGACAGGATTCGGCGGCGCACGACGCCGCGTTGGCAGCATTGCAGGGCGACGACGACTGGGCCGCGCAGCCGCTGGACGCACGGCTCGCGCAGCTGCACGCACTGATCGATGCGCCGACGCCGCCGCTGCCGGATGCCGAAGCCGCCGTGCCGGCGCTTGATGTCTTCCGCACCGTGAAGTCCGCGCGCGCGCGCTACGGCGCCGATGCCTTCGGCCCCTATATCGTCAGCATGAGCCGCAGCGCGGCGGATGCGCTGGCGGTGCTGGCGCTGGCGCGCATCGCCGGCTGCATCGAGCACGACGGCGCGGCCACGCGCGAAGACGCGGGCGCATCCGGCGGCACCGGGCAGGTGCCGCTCGACGTCGCCCCCCTGTTCGAAACCGTCGACGACCTCGACGCCGCGGCGGGCGTGATGCGCGCACTGTTCGATGATCCGGTGTACCGCCGCCACGTGCGTTCCCGCGGCGATCGCCAGATCGTCATGCTCGGCTATTCCGACAGCGCGAAGGACAGCGGCCTGGCTGCCTCACGCTGGGCGCTGCAGCGTGCGCAGGTCGATCTGATGCGGCTGGCGCGCGAGGCCGGCGTGCGCCTGGTGTTCTTCCATGGCCGCGGCGGCTCGGTCAGCCGCGGCGGCGGCAAGACCGAACGCGCGATCATCGCCGCGCCGCGCGGCACCGTCGACGGCCGCCTGCGCGTGACCGAGCAGGGCGAGGTGATCCATCGCAAGTACGGCATCCGCGCGCTCGCACTGCGCAACCTCGAGCAGATGACCGGCGCGGTGCTGCGCGCGAGCCTGCGGCCGCGACCGCCGGAGCCACGCGTGCAGGGATGGCGCGCCATCGCCGACGGTCTGTCCGCCGACTCGCGTGCCTGCTATCGCGCCCTGGTGCACGAGGATCCCGGCTTCAATGCCTACTTCCGCATCGCGACGCCGGTCGACGTGATCGAACGGCTGCAGATCGGTTCGCGCCCCTCGCGTCGCCGCGATGGCGGGATCACCAACCTGCGCGCCATCCCATGGGTGTTCGCCTGGTCGCAGAACCGCTCGGGCCTGACCGGCTGGTACGGCGTGGGCCATGCGCTGGAGGCCGGCATCGCCGCGCACGGGCTTGACGCCATGGCCGAGATGGCGCGCGACTGGCCGTTCTTCGCCGCTATGCTCGACGACGTCGAGATGCTGCTGGCCAAGTCCGACCTCGACATCTTCGAGCGCTACTCACGCCTGGCCGGCGACGCGCACGACGCCTTCTTCCCCGGCATCGCCGCGGAGTTCGTCCGCACCCGCGATGCCATCCTCGCGATCAAGGGCGAAGACGAACTGCTGGCCCACGACTACCGCCTGCGCCTGTCGATCCGCCTGCGCAATCCCTACGTCGACCCGATCAGCCTGCTGCAGGTGGAGCTTCTGCGCCGCTGGCGCGAGGGTGGCAGCGAGGACGAGGAGCTGCTGCGGGCGCTGTTCGCAACCGTGAACGGCATTGCCGCGGGCATCCAGAACACGGGCTAGACAGGCGGACGGACAGCACGCCGGCGTGCCCGTTGGCCGCCCGTCGCAGCGTTAGACTGGCTCGGCCCACCCCGGAGCCGCAGCCATGTCCCAGCCAAGCGAAGCCATCGTCCTCCATACCAATCCCATGTCGCGCGGTCGGATCGTGCGCTGGATGCTGGAAGAGCTCGGCGTCGACTACCGCGCCGTCGTGCAGGACTACGGCACCGGCATGAAATCGCCCGAGTACCTGGCCATCAACCCGATGGGCAAGGTGCCGGCGCTGCAGCACCGCGGCGTATTGGTGACCGAGGCCGCGGCGATCTGCGCCTACCTGGCCGATGCCTTCCCGCAGGCCGGCCTCGCGCCCGCACTGGACGATCCGCTGCGTGGCCCTTACCTGCGCTGGATGTTCTTTGCCGCCGGACCGGTGGAGGCCGCCGTGACCGCCAAGGCGCTGGGCCTGGAGCCGCCGCCGGAGAAGTCCGCGTTCGTCGGCTACGGCAGCTACGGCCAGGTGATGGCCGTGTTGGAGCAGGCGGCGGGATCGGCTTCGCCCTGGCTGCTCGGCGATCGCTTCAGCGCCGCCGACGTGTACGTCGGTAGCCAGGTGGATTTCGGCTTGGCCTTCAAGTCGATCCCCGATCGCCCCGCGTTCACCGCCTGGGCCGAGCGGCTGCGTGGCCGCGAGGCGTACCAGCGGGCCAAGGCGCACGATGACGCGCTGGTGCCGCCGCAGGGTTAGCCTCGCGCCGTGGGCAAGGCCCCGGGCATTGACAGCGGGCCGTGCGAGGAGGACACAGGGGCCGGGCCTGCCGTCCCGCGGCGGGCGACGTTGCCGGGGAAGCCCGGGGAGGACAGCGCCATGCTCGAATGGAACGACTATCGCCGTGACCTGATGAAGCGCATCTCTGAATTCGGAGCGCTCTCGCCCGACACCGTGCGCGGCTACGCCACGCTGGACGGCGCCGGGGCGAAGACCAACCACCTGGATGCGAAGACGCGCGAGCTGATCGCGCTGGCAGTCGCGGTCACCACGCGCTGCGACGGCTGCATCACCGTGCACGTTGACGCCGCGCTCAAGCACGGCGCCACCCGCGAGGAAATCGCCGAAGCCCTGGGCGTGGCGGTCACCCTCAATGCCGGCGCGGCGCTGGTGTTTTCGGCGCGGGTCATGGATGCGGTCGACGCCCACGGCTGATGGTGTCGCGCCGCATGCGGCACGTGCGATGCGGCTGCACCAGGGCGTGCTGCCGCTCGCTCAGGCGCCGCGCGGCAGCACCGTCAGCACGCGCGCGATGAACTCGTGGAATTCCTTCATGTACGTACGCAGGAACTCCGCGGTCGAGGCATCCGCGATTTCGCCGGCGTCGTTGAGCATCCCGTCCTTGAACTGGATGTAGGCCTCGGGTGCGTTCATCTGCGGCGAGTTGAGGAAGCCGAGGATGCTGCGCAGGTGTTGCTGGCCTACCGCGGTGCCGATGGCGCCCGGCGAGGTGCCGATTACGCCAGAGGGAATGTTCGCGAAGGAGTTCGTCCCCCAGGGACGGCTGGCCCAGTCGATGGCGTTCTTCAGCGCGCCCGGGATGGAGCGGTTGTACTCCGGCGTCACGATCAGGATCGCATCGGACGCTTCGATGGCCTTCTTGAAGTTGCTGCCCGATGCCGGGTAATCGGCGTCGTAGTCATAGCTGTAGAGCGGCAGGTCGCCGAAGGGGATTTCCTTGAAGCTCAGCTGTGACGGCGCCAGCTTGAACAGCGCCTGGGCGAGCTTGCGGTTGATCGATTCCTTGGCGAGGCTGCCGATCAGGTAGCCGACGTTGTAGGTCTTCATGGGCTGCTCCGGGTTGTGGGTGGGCACCGCCCGTAGGCCAGGCGGCGCGGCAGGACCCGAGGAAGGGTCTCGCAGGCGCCAGTGTGCCCGGGCACTTGTTATGTCGGTGCCACCGTCCCGGGGCCGGACGCAGGATCCGTCAGCGCGGTGCCGGTGTGATCGAGTCGCGGAACAGCCACAGCATCGCGCGCCGGTAGACCTCGCCGATGCTGGCGGCGTGGGTGCCCTCGGGCAGCACGACCAGTTCCACCTGCCATGGCGCGTCATCGCGACCGGCCCAGGCGGCGCTCCACTCCGCGGCGTTGCGCACCCGCTCCGCGGTATCGCGGGCGCCGCTGGCCACCACCACCGACAGGTCATCGCGCCGGTGCGGCGCGGGCGCGGCGAACAGCTGCTCGCGCGCCGGTGCCAACGACGGATTGCTGGCGATGCGTCCCCAGAACAGGTCCGGATCCTTCAACGCCGACCAGAGCACGAAATAGCCGCCGCGCGACTGGCCCACGAGCACCCGGCGTGCGGGATCGGTGCGATAGCGCCCTTCGACCTCGGGCAGCAGCTGCTCGGCGAGGAAACGGTGGAACGCCTCCGCGCCGCCCTGGCCGGGCGCCGTGCCCTCGCCGCGCGCGGTGAAATCGACGTCGCGCTTGTTGGTCGCGGGATCGAAGCTGCCGTAGGCGATGCCGACGATGATGGCTTCGGGGAGCTTCTCGTCGTAGCCGAGGAACAGGTGGGTGGTCGCGAGCAGCGGGAACAGGCTGTCGCCGTCGAGCAGGTAGACGACGGGCCAGGTCCGCTCGCCGGTGGCGTCGTAATCCTCGGGCAGGCGCACGTAGATGTGGTGCGTGCGGCCGGTGGCCTGGGAGGTGATCGGGAAGTAGCCGCCCTTCAGTGCCGGGAGGTGGTCGAGCGGGACATGGGCTTCGGTCGGGGCCATCGGGACCGACGACGGAGACGGCGGATGTGCCATCGCCATGCCGCACGGCAGCGCCGCGAGCAGGAACGCTATCAGGGGCCGCCAGATGTGCATTGCGCCGGAGTCTAGCGCGCTCGTGCGCTGCGCGGTCGTCATGGCGGGCATCGAACGCCCGACGCGCGTGGGCCCCTCTGCGACCTCGCCGCTCACCGGCGCGGTGATATACTGCCCCCCACTATCCAGTGGGCGCATCCGGATGCCGCATTCGCCAGAAGAAAAGCGCAAGGTCCTGGCGCGTATCCGTCGCATCCGCGGCCAGTGCGAAGGCCTTGAGCGCGCGTTGGAAGCCGGTGTCGACTGTGCGCCTGTGCTGCAGCAGATCGCGGCCATCCGCGGCGCGGTCAACGGCCTGATGAGCGAAGTGCTGGAGTCGCACCTGCGCGAGCAGTTCGGACAGCCCGCCGCCGATCCGGCCGACCGGCAGGCGCGCGTCACCGAGATGACCGGCCTGATCCGTTCCTATCTGAAATGACCCTCGCCTACCCGTGCGCCGCCGCCGCGCCGCGGCAGCCACCCATGCCATTGCATTGCAGGAGTTGAAACCATGAAGACCCGTGCCGCCGTCGCCTTCGAAGCCGGAAAGCCGCTGCAGATCGTTGAACTCGACCTCGAGGGCCCGAAGAAGGGCGAGGTGCTGGTGAAGATCACCCACACCGCGCTCTGCCACACCGACGCCTTCACCCTGTCCGGCGACGATCCGGAAGGCGTGTTCCCGGCGGTGCTCGGTCATGAAGGCGCGGGCATCGTGGTGGAAGTGGGCGAGGGCGTGACCAGCGTCAAGTCGGGCGACCATGTGATCCCGCTGTACACCGCCGAGTGCCGCGAGTGCCTGTTCTGCAAGAGCGGCAAGACCAACCTCTGTGTGGCCGTGCGCGCGACCCAGGGCAAGGGCGTGATGCCCGACGGCACCACCCGCTTCAGCTACAACGGCCAGCCGGTCTACCACTACATGGGCTGCTCGACCTTCAGCGAATACACGGTGGTGGCCGAGGTCTCGCTGGCGAAGGTGAACCCGGACGCGAACCCGGAACACACCTGCCTGCTCGGCTGCGGCGTGACCACCGGCATCGGCGCGGTGCACAACACGGCCAAGGTGCAGGAAGGCGACACGGTCGCGGTGTTCGGCCTCGGTGCGATCGGGCTGGCGGTGATCCAGGGCGCCGTGCAGGCCAAGGCCGCTCGCATCATCGCCATCGACACCAATCCGTCGAAGTTCGAACTGGCGACGCAGATGGGCGCCACCGACTGCGTGAACCCGAAGGACCACGACACGCCGATCCAGCAGATGGTGGTCGAGATGACGGGCTGGGGCGTGGACCACAGCTTCGAGTGCATCGGCAACGTCAACGTGATGCGCGCGGCGCTGGAGTGCGCGCACCGCGGTTGGGGCCAGAGCGTGGTCATCGGCGTGGCCGGCGCGGGGCAGGAGATCAGCACCCGGCCATTCCAGCTGGTCACCGGCCGCAAGTGGCTGGGCACCGCGTTCGGCGGAGTGAAGGGCCGCACGCAGCTGCCGGGCATGGTAGAGGACGCGATGCGCGGCGACATCCAGCTGGCGCCGTTCGTGACCCACACGCTGCCGCTGGAGCGCATCAACGAAGCCTTCGACCTGATGCATGAAGGCAAGTCGATCCGCACCGTCATCCACTACTGACGGGGAAGGCATGGACACTGAAGGCGGCAGCGCACGGGCCAGTGGCGGACGGGTCGCGCTCGTGGCCGGCGCGAGCGGGCTGGTCGGGCGCGCGCTGCTCGCGCGCCTGTGCGCCGACCGCGGCGTAGCGCAGGTGCATGCGCTGGTGCGCCGGCCGCTGGCGCTGGACATGCCGAAGCTCCGGCTGCACGAGGTCGACTTCGGGCAGCTGCCGGCGCTGCCGCGGGCGGACGAGGCCTACCTCGCGCTGGGCACCACCATCCGCGTGGCGGGCAGCCGGGACGCCTTCCGCGCGGTCGACTTCGACGCCAAGCTCGCCGTGGCCAGGGCCGCACTGGACGCCGGTGCGAAGCGGATCGGACTGGTCAGCGCGATGGGCGCGAACGCCACGTCCCGGGTGTTCTACAGCCGGGTGAAGGGCGAGCTGGAAGGCGCCCTGTCGGCCTTGCCGCTCGATGCGCTGGTGATCGCGCGGCCGGCGCTGCTGCTGGGCGATCGCGATCGTCTGGGCCAGCCCGCGCGCCGCGGCGAGCGCCTGGCCGAGGGACTGGACCGCTGGCTGCGTCCGCTGATCCCGGCGCGCATCCGCGCCATCGCCGCGGAGGATGTGGCGGCGGCGCTGGTCGCCGCCGTTCCGGACGCGAGTGGCCGCCAGGTCCTCGACTCCGCAGACATGCAGGGCGCGGCGCGCCGCTGAGCCGCCGCCGCGCCGTCATCCCGTCAACGAACCCTATTGGAGGAACGCCATGGAACGTATCGAACACCGCGCCTGCGCCGGCGGCTGGCAGGACGTCTACCGCCACCGCTCCGAAGTGCTTGGCTGCGACATGACCGTCGGCGTGTATTTCCCGCCGCAGGTGGCCGATGGTCCCTGCCCGGTGCTGTACTGGCTTTCGGGCCTGACCTGCAACGAGCAGAACTTCATCACCAAGGCCGGCGCGCAGCGCTATGCCGCGGAGCACGGGATCATCATCGTCGCACCCGACACCAGCCCGCGCGGCGAGGACGTCGCCGACGCGCCGGGCTACGACCTCGGCAAGGGTGCGGGCTTCTACGTCAACGCCACGCAGGATCCGTGGGCGGCGCACTACCGCATGTACGACTACATCGTCGACGAGCTGCCGGCATGGGTGGAAGCGGATCCCTCGGCCAGCGACGCGCGCGCGATCAGCGGCCACTCGATGGGCGGCCACGGCGCGCTCACCATCGCGCTGAAGAATCCCGGCCGCTACCGCAGCGTGTCGGCGTTCTCCCCGATCGTTGCGCCAAGCCAGGTGCCCTGGGGCGAGAAGGCCTTCGGCGCCTACCTCGGCGACGACCGCGAGGCCTGGAAGCAGCACGACGCCGTCGAGCTGGTGAAGTCCGCGAAGGAACAGCTGCCGCTGCTTGTCGACCAGGGCGATGCCGACGAATTCCTGGATGGCCAGCTCAAGCCGCACTTGCTGCAGGCCGCCTGCGAAGCCGCCGGCCACCCACTCGAACTGCGCATGCAGCCCGGCTACGACCACAGCTACTACTTCATCGCCAGCTTCATCGGCGACCACATCGCACACCATGCGAAGGCGCTGCGTGCGGCGTAGAGGCAGAGCTTTTTTGCCACGGATCTACGCGGATAAACGCAGATAGGACGTGGAACAGCGATGCGCGGCGGCCCATCTGCCTTGATGGGTTTTTGATCCGCGTCATCCGTGGCAAAGCTTTTGCCGTCCGTTCTTTCCAACCGTGATCCGCGCACGTGCATGGGTCAGCGGCGTGGCGGGAGAATGGGGCACCCCCCGGACAGGAGAGTGCCTGTGGCGAACCAGGATCTTGTTTTCTACGTGAAGTTGCGCGTCAAGCCGGACTGCATTGATGCATGGCGCACGGCGGTGACGGGGATCATCGAGCAGATGTCGCGGGAGGACACCTTCGTCTCCTGCCAGCTGCACGTCGACGCCCAGGACCCGACGCTGTTCACGCTGTACGAGCGCTGGGCCGAGCCCTCGGTCGAGACCTTCCTGCAGCGACAGGACACGCCCTACCGCCGCGCGTACGAAGCACTGCTGCCAGGCCTCCTGCAAGGCCCCCGCGAGCCGCAGGTCCTGGTGCCCCTCGGCGAATGGCATCGCCCCGCGTAGCGGATTCCTGCAGGAAAGTACGAAAGCTTTCTGCCGCGGATTCACGCGGATAAGAGCAGACAGGGCATGGAGCAGCGATGCTCCGCGCCCCATCTGCTTTGATGGGCTTTTGATCCGCGTCATCCGTGGCAAAGCTTTCGCCCTGATCCCCACTCAGCCCGCCAGCCAGACGTCCGTGTACGCGAAACGCGCATCACGCAGCACGGTTTCGCCGGGCTGCAGCGCGAGCGGCGCGCTGAACATCGGGCCGTCCGACACGCAGGTGTGGAACTCGCCGCGTTCGCCGCAGGAGTCCACGCCGTCAGACAGGGCGTCGAGCAGCGCGGCGTCGAAGTCGCGTCCCGCGAAGGCGGCGTCGAGCTGCTGCGTATCGACGCAGCACAGCGTCGCACGCAGTCCACCGGCGATCATTTCGCGCGCCAGCGTTTCGGTCTCACGACCGAACAGGGGGAAGACCGCGCCCCATCCGAGCCGTTCGCACAGCGCCTCGCGCCAGGCGCGGACGTCGGCCAGCAGCAGGTCGCCGAAGGCGATATGGGCGATGCCGGGCCAGCGTGCCCGCGCATCCGCCAGCGCATCGGCGAACGCGGCTTCGTAGCGGGCGTTGTCGCAGTCTTGCGGGATCCGTGACTCGATCAATGGCAGTCCTGCGGCCGCGGCCTGCGCGCGCAGCACGTCGACGCGGACGCCCTGCATCGACGCCCGTTCGAAACCTTCGGTGATCGTGGTCAGCAGCCCGACGACTTCGAGTTCGCCGCCGTCGCGCAGCGCGTGCAGCGCCCAGGCTGCGTCCTTGCCACCGCTCCAGGCCAGCAGCGCGTGCGGGCGCGGTGCGGGCTCAGCCGGCACGGACGTCGCGCAGCTCCCAGACGTTGCCCGCAAGCAGGCGCATGCGGTGCTTGAACACGTCGCCGCGCAGGCTGGTGGTCGCGACCAGTTCCACGCGGGTCTCGCGCTGTATGCCCTCCACGTTTGCGGCCGGATCGGTGGCGCCCAGCAGCGGGTCGACCTCGTCCGGCTCGTCCTGGGTGGCGCGCCAGCGTTCGAACAGCGCGTCGCCCTGCAGCGCCTCCTGCAGGTCGCGGGCGAAGCCTTCGGCGCCGTGCGCGGTGAAGGCGAACTCGCCCGCGCCGCGCGCGGCCTCGGGATCGGGGATGGCGATGAAGTAGCGTGTGGCCATGGCGTCGTCCGCTGCGTGTCGTTGCGGCAAGCTTAGCCGCCGCCCGTTAACCCGATGTTGTAACGACCTCAGTCGAACGCGTGGTCGGGGGCTGCGAAGCCCACCACCACCGCGCCGCGGCCGACGTTCACCATGCCCGTCGTGCTCATCACGCTTTCGAACACGTCCACGTTTTCGTCGGCGCAGGCTTCGCGCAGGCGGGCGTAGCCGGGCAGGGCGCGCATCTCATCGAGGTGGCCGCCGTAGCAGAGGGTGACGGTCGGGGTCAGCAGCCCGGCGCGCACGCGGCGGGCGGCGAAGTCGAACATCTTCTCCACTGCGGGCTCGAAGCCCTTCACCTTGGCGACCGGGCCGGTCTCGCCGCGGAAGCAGCGCAGCACCGGCTTGATGTCCAGCGCAGTCCCCAGCGCAGCGCTGAACAGGCTGACGCTGCGGTCGCCCTTGGCGCGCGCTCGGTTGCGGATGTAGTACAGGTCGCGCGGCACCAGGTAGCCGCAGGTATGGTTCGCCAGCTCCTCCAGGCGCGCGCGGATACGCGGCGGCAGTTCGCCGGCGGCGCGCAGGCGCGCGGCTTCCACCGGCAGGATGCCCTGGGCGCAGAACAGGTTCCGGGTATCGATCACGCGCAGCGCGAAGGGCGTGGTGTTGCCCGCCGCGGCGCGCGGCTGCTTGTACTCGTTGAGGATGAGGAAGCTCGCCTTCTGCGCGTTGGCGTGGATCGGGCTGCGCGAGCCGGTGATCGTCATGCAGAAGACGTAGTCGTAATCCACCACCAGCCGCTCGAGGAACAGATCGCGGATCTGCTCGGGCGTGTAGGGAATCGTCTCGGCGCTGGCGCCGCGTTCGGCGATATGCGATTCGAGGAAGGCGAGGGTCTGGGCCTCGTCGCGATGGTCGGCCTGCACGGCGTCGCCGATCCGCACCGTGATCGGCATGATCTCGACGCCTTCGCGTTCGAAAAAGTCCCGGGGCAGGTCGCAGGCAGAGTCGACGACAAGTCCGACGCGCATCGTGTTTTCCTTCTGGCAATGCCGATCCAGATGGAATCGTCGCATGGAGCGTGCCCGGGGTCACGCTTGCCGCGTGATCGCCCGCTCGCCCAGCCGGCGAGGATCAGCGCCGGCGCGGTGGTGGCGCACCCCGGCGCTTGGCGTCTTCCGCCTCCGCACGCTCGCGGCTGCGGATGAACAGGGGCACGCCGATGCCGATGCCGAGCATGATCAGCGTGCCGCCGATCAGGAGCCAGCCCACCGGGCGGGCAACGAGTTCAACCAGGATTGGATGCATTGCAAGTCTCCCCAAGGGTCTGGGGAGATCATTGGCCGAGGTGCCGGTCGGGATATTGATCCCGGTCAAAGCCGCCGCAGGGCGTGGTCGGCGGCGGCGTCGGTTCCGCTGGCGTGGCGGTCAGCGCCCGCCGCTGGCCGGATACGCCCGCGGCAGCTCGCCGCGCGCGGCATCGGGTTCGGCGCGCAGGTAGCGGTCGCGCAGTTCGGTCTGGCGCGAGCGCATGTCGATCGCGCGGCCGTCGAACCACACCTGGCTGGCGAGGCTGGCGACGTCCAGCGGGTCGCCGTCCCACAGCACCAGGTCGGCGCGCAGGCCCGGCGCGATGGCGCCGATCTCGCCGTCGACGCCGAAGGTGCGCGCTGGCACGCGGGTCAGGCCGGCCAGGCCGTCGTCCCAAGGCAGGCCGTTGGCCACGGCATTGCCCGCGAGCTGGCGCAGCTTGCGCGCGTTGTGCGAGGAGTCGCCGGCCTGGGTGAAGCCGACCTCGACCCCGGCCGCGCGCAGCACCGCGGCGCTGCGCAGGCTGGCGTGGATGCGGTCGAAGTTGGCAGGCAGGTTGTCCAGCGGATCGATGAAGACCGGTACCCGCGCCGCGGCCAATTCGTCCGCCACGCGCGCGGCCTCGCCGCCGCCGCGGATCGCGACCCGCACGCCGTGCTTCTTTGACCACCGCAGCAGCTGGCGGATGTCGGCCGCGCGGTCCACGGCCACCACCAGGGGGAGGGTGCCGTCGAGGTGCCGCTGCAGGGTGGCGCGGCCGGCGGGCGTCAGCAGCGCCGAGCGTGATTCCGCGGAGATGCGCCCCCGCGCCTCGTCGACAAGCTGGTCGAGCAGCATCCACTGCGCCGCGCGCGAGCCGCCGGTGAGGTTGGCGGCGCGGCTGCCCAGGTCGATGAACAGCAGCTTCGGTCCCGCCGGCTGGTCGCCGCCGTCCAGGCGCATGGTCGCGCCCTGGCCGCCGATGATCGAACCGCCGGCGCCGGTGCCCGCCGACAGCAGGGTGAAGCCGATGCCTTCGACGCGCGCGACCGGCAGCAGCAGCGAGTCGGGGTTGTAGGCCAGGGTGACGTCGAACTCGGGGCGCACGGTCATGTCGTGCGCGTCCTCGCCCAGCGCCAGGCGGCCGTCGGTGGTCGCTTCCTCGCCCGACACCTCTTCGATGCCGATGCCGGTGATGCCGCCGAACAGGGTCGGCGTGACCGGCCGGCCGTTGGCTTCGACCACGGTGGCCCCAACGGCGTCGAGGCCGGTGCCGACCGCACTGATGCGGCCGTTGCGCACCAGCACGTCGGCGCCCTGCAGGGTGCCGCGCTCGGTGGCGGTGTGCACGGTGGCGTTGCGGATCAGCAGGTCCTGGGCGGCGGCGGTCGCCGAGGCGCCAAGCATCGCGGCCAGCGCGACCCCCTGCAGGAGCAGACGGCTCATCGCACACCTCCAACAGCCACGTCCCGTCCCAGCATGAAGTCCGAGCGCGGCTGCAGCGAGGGGTCGTTGCGGTCGTATACGCGGGCGCCGTCGATCCAGACCTGCTCGGCGAGCGCGTAGGAGCTGAAGGGGTTGCCGCTCCACAGCACCACGTCGGCCATCTTGCCGGCCTCGAGCGTGCCGGTGCGTTCGAGGATGCCCATCGCCTTCGCCGGGTTCTGCGTCAGCCAGGTCATCGCGCGTTCGGGCGCGATGTCGATGCCCGCGCGGCGCGCATTGGCCATGACCTTGGCCGCTTCCTGGTTCAGGCGCTGGATGCCCTCCTCGGAGTCGGAGTGCACGATCGCGCAGCCGCCCGGCGCGCGGTCGACGATGGCGACGTTCTCCTGGATCCCGTCAAAGGCCTCCATCTTGAAGCCCCACCAGTCGGCCCACAGCGCGCCGCAGACGCCTTCGCGGCCGAGCCGGTCGGCGATCTTGTAGGCCTCCACGCCGTGGTGGAACGCGGCGACCTTGAAGCCGAACTCGTCGGCGAGGTCGAGCATGGTCGCCATCTCGTCGGCGCGATAGCAGTGGATGTGCACCAGGATGTCGCCGTCGAGCGCGCCCGCCAGCGTCTCGAGCTTGAGGTCGCGCTTGCCGTCCTTGCCGCTGCCGTTGCGCTTGTCGCGGTAGTCGGCGGCGTCGATGAAGGCCGCGCGGTAGCCGGCGACGTTGCCCATGCGCGTGGCGGGGCCGCCCTTCTGGCCGTACACGCGCTTGGGGTTCTCGCCGCAGGCCATCTTCAGTCCGTGCGGGGCGCCTGGGAACTTCATCGCCTGGTAGGTGGTGGCGGACACGTTGCGCAGCGTCACCCCGCGGCCACCGACGAGGTTGGCCGAGCCGGGCAGGATCTGCAGCGTGGTGACGCCGCCGGCGAGCGCGGCGTGGAAGCCGGGGTCCTGCGGCCACACCGAATGTTCGGCCCAGACCGCGGCGGTGACCGGCGAGGTCGCCTCGTTGCCGTCGCTGTGCGAGCGCGTGCCGGGGCTCGGGTAGACGCCCAGGTGGGAGTGGATGTCGATGAGGCCGGGGGTGACCCACTTGCCGCGGCCGTCGACGCGGATCGCGTCGGCCGGGGCCTCCAGGCCCGCGCCCACGGCGACGATGACACCGTCGCGCATCAGCACGTCGGCGCCTTCGAGCCGGGCGCCGGCGCCGTCGAGCACGGTCGCGCCGCTCAGCAACACCGGCGCACTGGCGATGCGCTGGTAGGTGCTGGGATAGGCGTCGCCCGGGGAACCGCTGGTGGCGGCCGACGTGTCCGTGCCGCGGCTGTGGTCGCGGCCGCCGGTGGCGCTGGTGGTCGCGCAGCCGGTGGCCAGCGCGATCGTGAGCGCCGCGGCAAGCGCGGCGTGTGGCTTGAGTCCCATGTGTCGCTCCCCGTGGTCAGTCGCACACCCTAGCCGCGTATCGGGGCCACGGGCAATGTGCGGAAAGTCGGGTTCCTGTGGGAGCGGCTATAGCCGCGATCCCCGCCATGCCAGAATCCCCGCAAACCAGGAGGAACCGATGAAGGAAAAAGAACAGATCGTCGAGAACTGGCTGCCGCGCTACACCGGCGTGCCGCTCGACGGCTTCGGCGAGCACATCCTGGTGACCAACTTCGGCGGCTACCTGGGCCATTTCGCGCGCCTGACGGGCGCCGAGATCACCGGCACCGACCGGCCGATGCCCAGCGCCACCGCCGACGGCATCACCATGATCAATTTCGGCATGGGCAGCCCGAACGCGGCCACGCTGATGGACCTGCTGTCCGCCATCGGCCCCAAGGCGGTGCTGTTCCTGGGCAAGTGCGGCGGCCTGAAGAAGAAGAACCAGCTCGGTGACCTGGTGCTGCCGATCGCCGCCATCCGCGGCGAGGGCACCAGCGACGACTACCTGCCGCCGCAGGTCCCGGCGCTGCCGGCGTTCGCGCTGCAGCGCGCGGTGTCGACCTCGATCCGCGACATGGGCCTGGACTACTGGACCGGCACCGTCTACACCACCAACCGCCGCGTGTGGGAGCACGACGCCGTCTTCAAGGAGCGGCTGCGCACCATGCGCTGCATGGCCATCGACATGGAGACCGCGACCATCTTCGCCGCCGGCTTCGCCAATCGCATTCCCTGCGGCGCGCTGCTGCTGGTCAGCGACCAGCCGATGATCCCCGAGGGCGTGAAGACCGAGGCCTCCGACGCGCAGGTCAGCACGCGCTTCGTCGAGGGCCACATCCAGGCCGGCATCGAATCGCTGCGCCTGATCCGCCGCCACGGCAAGTCCGTGCGCCACCTGAGGTTCGACGAATGAGCGCCGTGGACGGACTGCGGACCGCGGCGGAGATCGTGGACTTCTGGCGCGATGCCGGCCCGCCGAAGTGGTTCAACGGCGGTGCCGCGTTCGACGCGGAAACACGTCGGTTCCTGGAGGCCGCGCACTTCGCCGCCGCGCGCCGCGAGCTGGATGCCTGGGTGGACGATGCCGAGGGCGCGCTGGCGCTGCTGATCCTGCTCGACCAGGTGCCGCGCAACATCTTCCGCGGCAGCGCGCATTCGTACGCGACCGATCCGCTGGCGCTGCACTATGCCGAGCGCATGCTGGCATCCGGCCTGGACCGCGAGGTGGATCCGGAGCTGCGCGCGTTCTGCTACCTGCCCTTCGAACACTCGGAGGCGATCGGCGACCAGGAGCGCGCGGTGGCACTCATGGCCGACCTGGGCGAGATGTCGCTGGACTACGCCGTGCGGCACCTGGAAGTGATCGAACGCTTCGGCCGCTTCCCGCACCGAAACCGCGCGCTGGGCCGGGCCAACAGCGCCGACGAGCAGGCCTGGCTGGACGCCGGCGGCGGCTTCTAGCCTTGTAGGAGCGGCTATATCGCACTGTGGGAGCGGCTATAGCCGCGATGCGCTGTGCCGAATCGCACTGTGGGAGCGGCATAGCCGCGATCCGAGGCGCTTATCGCGGCTATAGCCGCTCCCACATGGCCGCTCCCACAGGAGATTGATTGCCGGGGAGTCGGCAGCCCGGCTCAGTAGCGCGGGATCTCCGCGTCCACGTCGGACCAGGCGTCGATGCCGCCTTCGATGTTGTAGACCTCGCGGAAGCCGAGCTGGCGGAAGTGTTCGGCCGCCTGGCCACTGCGGCCGCCGTGGTGGCAGAGGAAGGCGAGCGGCGTGTCCTTCGGCAGTCCTTCAAGCGCGCCCGGACCGTCGTCCAGCGTGGCGTGGGGCACGGGCGCGGTAGCGAGTGCGCGCTCCTCGGCCGGACGCACGTCAACCACCCGCAGGCTGCCGTCCGAGGCGCGGGCATGGGCGTCTGTCGGCGACAGCGCGCGCACCGGCGGTGGCGCGTTCGGGTTCTCGACCACCAGGCCACGGCCGCGGGCGTCGTCGGCGAAATCGATGACGATGCCGTCGGCGCGGCGCGCAGCGGCGACCGCCACCTGCACCGGGATGCCATCGCAGTCCACGGTGATGGCGCCGGCGTCGCGCGTGGCCAGGGCCAGGCGCGTACGGAAGTTCGGGTCGATGTCGATCTGCACGGCGAGGTCGCCACCGGCGTCCTCGATGGCCTTGCGCAGCGTCGGCTGCGCGGTCGGGGTGATGGTGATCACCGGTGGTGTGCGGTCCGGCGGCGGCAGGCCGACCGCGGCGTGCAGTTCGCCGGAGTTCGCCATCTGCTCGATGATGTCGCTGCCGCCGACCAGTTCGCCGCCGATGTACAGCTGCGGGATGGTGGGCCAGTTGCCATAGGCCTTGATGCCCTCGCGGATCTCGGCGTCGGCCAGCACGTTGACGTGCGCGAAGGGCTGTTCGAGCGCGGACAGGGCGGCCACCGCCTTGGCCGAGAAACCGCACTGCGGCGAGCGCGGGTCGCCCTTCATGAACAGCACGATGCGATTGGCCTGCAGCAGGTCGTCGATGCGCTGGCGGAGGTCGGGGGCAAGGGTCATGGCGGGCACGCGGTGTGTAGTGTGGAGGTGCAACAGGGTACTCCCCGTGTCCCCGCATCGCCTTGACCCGCATCACCCGGAAGCCCGTCCTCCCTCCCAAAACCCGTGTGGGAGCCGCCATGGCGGCGATCCGGGCGCGACGCTGCCTCAGCTGGGCCGCCCCGCACGCAGCGACGGATGCCATCATCCCGCCCATGCCTGCCCGCACTGCATTCCACGCCACCCCGAAACACCCCCACGCCTGGGCCTGGGCCGCGCTGCTGCTGCACGCCGGCATCGCCGCGGCCTGGTGGTGGCTGGGCTGGTGCTGGGGCCTGGCGCTGCTGGTCGCGGTGCACCTGGGTTTCGTCTGGGGCACGCTACGCCCGGGTTCGCGCCTGTTCGGGCCCGTCATCCGGCGCTTCGCCGCCACGCATCGCGGGGTCTGGCTGACCATCGACGACGGGCCCTCCGACGACACCGCGGCCATCCTCGACCTGCTCGACGCCCACGATGCGAAGGCCACCTTCTTCCTCGTCGGCGAGCGCGCCCAAGCGCGGCCGGACCTCGTGCGCGACATCGCCGCGCGCGGCCACGGCATCGGCAACCACAGCCACACCCACCCCCAGGCCCGCTTCTGGGCCCTGGGTCCGCGCGCGATGCGCCGCGAGATCCTCGACTGCCAGCGCACGCTGGCGGGCATCACCGGCACCGCCCCGCGCTGGTTCCGCGCCGTGGTCGGCCACGCCAATCCTTTCGTGCACGCACCGCTGCGCGAAGCCGGCCTGTCGCGCCTGGCCTGGAGCGCCCGCGGCTACGATGCCGTCCGCTCCGACGCCGCCGACATCGCCGCCCGCATCGCCCGCGACCTCACGCCCGGCGCCATCGTCCTCCTGCACGAGGGCGCCCCCCACGGCCGCAGCGCCGAAATCGTGTCCGCGGTCCTGGCCGAAGTGAAGCGTGCAAACCTCCGCGCAGTCATCCCCGCAGACTGATCGCCGCGCTGCGAAACTGCGGGATCCCGTGGGCAGGACAAGAGCTTTCATGCCACGGATTAGCGCGGATTACGCGGATCAAGCCAAGGCCAGCGCCGGCACCACGCGCTGCACAAGCCTCTTCTTCAGATGGGTTTCCCGCAGCAATCTTGCCTCGGCCAGATCCGCGTAATCCGCGCTAATCCGTGGCAGAAGAAGCTCTCCGCTTTTTCTTCTTCCCTTCCGCTCTATCCGCGTCGATCCGCGCAAATCCGTGGCCAAAAAAGCACCTCGCCTTTTCCGCCCTTCCCGCTTTATCCGTGCAAATCCGCCCTGATCCGCGTAAATCCGTGGCAAAAAATGCTCTTCCCCGGTCAGTGCGAAATCCGAGTCAATCGCGGCGCCCCACGATCAGCCAGTTGTTGAACGGCGTGTTCCCGTACAGCGGCCGGAATTCCACCGCCAGTCCCGCATCGCCCAGCGCCGACTCCAGCTCCGCGCGCGTCGGATAGCGCTTCGGCACTTCCTGCATCCAGCCCGCCAGGTGCGCCAGCCGGTCGGTGATGCGCGTGGTGCGGCCGCGGCGCGAGTCGTCGCCCAGTCCGCTGCGGATCACCAGGCGTGCGCCCGGGGTGAGCATCGCGGCGGTGTCGGCGAGCAGCGCCGCCTGCGCCTGCGCATCCAGGTACTGCAGCACGTCGAGGATCGCCACGCTGCCCGCGTGTGGCGGCCAACCCGCGGCGAGGTCCACGACGTCGAAGCACGCGCCGTCGGCAAAGCCGCCGCGCGCGGCGATCTCGCGGCCGCGGCGGATCTTGTCGGCGTCGATGTCCACGCCGTGCCAGGGCATCGCCTGCCCGTCCAGGCGCAGCGCATGCAGCAGCAGTCCGAGCCCGCAGCCGAGGTCGAGCACCGGTGCGGTGGTGCCGCGCAGCGCGTCGAGCACGCCGGGATACAGCGGGTCGGTGCGCAGCTTCGACAGCGTGTAGTAGTAGTCGTAACGGTTGCCGTAGAAGCGGCGCGGCAGGAACGCGCGTGCGATCGCGCGGGCTTCGTCAGCGGGGAAGGGCGCGTCGGCGGAGCGTGTGGTCATGGCGTCGTCCGTGGCGGCTGCAGCAGGCGGCGCGCGACCGGCAGGGCCAGGCGCGTCCACTCGGTGTACAGGAGGGCGGAAGGATGCAGACCGTCGTCGGCCAGCATGTCGGGCTCGGCGCCGCGGGCGCGGCTCACGGGCGTGATGTCGACGAAGGCGACGCCGCGGGCCTCGCATACGTCGCGCGCGGCGGCGTTGTACGCATCGAGTTCGCGCGCGATCGCTCCGGGATCGCGCCCGGAGGCGGCGGCGAACGGGCTCACGCCCCAGTCGGGGATCGACAGCACCAGCACGCGGTCGGCGTGGCCGCCGGCAAAGCCGATGGTGCGTTCGAGCAGGGCGGCGAATTCGTCGGCATACCCGATGGCGCTGCGCCCGCGGTACTGGTTGTTGACGCCGATCAGCAGGCTTGCGAAGTCGAACGGGCCTTGCGGATCGGCGGCATCGATCGCGGCGTCGAGTTCGTCGGTGGTCCAGCCGGTGGTGGCGATGGTCAGCGGGTCTTCAAGGGCGATGCCTTCGGCGCGCAGTGCGCGGGCGAGCTGGTGCGGCCAGCGGTCCGCGGGTTGGACGCGTTCGCCGATGGTGTAGGAATCGCCGAGGGCGAGGTAGGAGAGGGGCATCGGGGTCAGGCCGTCGCGGGATTGATCGCGGCTGTAGCCGCTCCCACAGGTGCCGCCTTCGTGGCGGCCCGCCGCTCCAGCACCCGGTCGATGCGCCGGAACACTTCGCGCAGCTGGTCGGGTTCGGGCAGCAGGGTGACGCGGAAGTGGTTGCGGTAGGGCACGTTGAAGCTCGAGCCCGGCACCACCAGCACGTGTTCGCGCTCCATCAGCTCCAGCGCGAAGGCGTGGTCGTCGAAGCCCCGCGCGGCGTCGCCGACCACCCCGGGGAAGGCGTACAGCGCGCCATCGGGCACTTGCAGCTTGAGGTGCGGGCTGGCGGCGCAGGCTTCGGCAACCACGCGCCGCGCCTCGTGCAGGCGCCCGCCCGGCGCCACCAGCGGGCCGATGGTGTCCAGGCCCGACAGCGCCGCCGGCACCGCGAACTGGCCGGGCACGTTGGCGCACAGCCGCAGCGCGCCCAGCAGGTCGATGGCGTGGCGGTAGTCTCGCGTTGCCTCGGTGCTGCCCGACAGCACGCCCCAGCCGATGCGCCAGCCGCAGGCCCGGTGCACCTTGCTCAGGCCGCCGAAGGACAGGCAGGGCACGTCGCCGGCCAGCGGCGCCAGCGGCTCGAAGCGCGCGTCGTCGTAGGTGATGCCGTCGTAGATCTCGTCGGCCATCAGCAGCAGGCCGTGGCGCGCGGCGATGGCGACGATGCGCTCCAGCAGCGCGCGCGGATAGCTGGCGCCGGTGGGATTGTTCGGGTTGATCAGCACGATCGCGCGCGTGCGCGGCGACACCAGGGCCTCGATCTCGTCCGGGTCGGGCAGGAAGCCGTTGCTTGCGTGGCAGCGGTAGTACACCGGCCGGCCGTCGTTGAGGATGGTGGCCGCCGACCACAGCGGATAGTCGGGCGAGGGCAGCAGCACTTCGTCGCCCGGGTTGAGCAGGGCGCGCAGGCTGATGTCGATCAGCTCGCTGACGCCGTTGCCGATGAAGACGTCGTCGGCGGACACGCCCGGCACGCCGCGCGCGACGTGGTGCGCGGCCACCGCCTCGCGCGCCGCCGGCAGGCCTTGCTGGTGGGCATAGGGATCGGTGTCGTGGATGCGGTCGGCGATCGCGCGCTGCAAGTGCTCCGGTGCGCGGAACCCGAACGCACCCGGGTTGCCGATGTTGAGCTTGATCAGGACGTGGCCCTGGGCCTCGAGCTCGCGTGCGCGGCGCGCGAGTTCGCCGCGGATCTCGTAGCGCACCTCGGACAGGCGTTGCCGGGTGGCGACGTGGGGCTTGGACATGCGGGCGGGTCGGCGTGGGGCGAACCCGAAAGCCTAGCGGAATTCCCGGCTAGAATCCCCGGTGATGACCACCTCCCGCGCCCCCGTTTGAACTCCGCGCACACCGCCCTGCGGGCGATCGGCTGGCCCCATGCCGGTTCGCCACCCGAGGGCGCATGGGCCGAAGCGATGGCCGCGCATCCCGCGGCGCGCCCGGCGCGGGTGATCGAACAGCACCGCACCGGCTATGTGGTGGCCGAGGGCCCGGATGACGGCGGCGCGGTCGAATCCCTGCCGCAGTGGCAGCGCCCGAAGTGTCCGCCGTCCGAGCGCGCGGCCGTCGGCGACTGGGTGCTGGTGGAAGACGGCCGCATCGTCGCCCTGCTCGCGCGCCGGAGCGTGATCAAGCGCGGCATCGCCGGCGAGCACTACGGCCAGCAGCTGATCGCGGCCAATATCGACACCGTGTTCGTGGTCTGCGGACTGGACGGCGATTTCAACCCGCGGCGCATCGAGCGCTACCTGCTGCTGGTGCAGGGCGGCGGTGCGCAGCCGGTGGTGGTGCTGACCAAGGCCGACCAGCCCGGCGCCGATGCCGATGCCGCGCGCGCCGCGCTGCACGCGCGCATGGGTGACGGCGTGCCGGTGCTCACGGTGAACGCCCGCGACCCCGCCGATGCCGCTGCGCTTGCGCCGTGGCTGGGCCCGGGCCACACCGCGGTCCTGGTCGGCAGCTCCGGCGCTGGCAAATCGACGTTGACCAATGCCCTGCTGGGCACCGAGCGCATGAAGACCGGCGAGGTGCGCGAGCGCGACGCCCGCGGCCGCCACACCACCACCCACCGCGCGCTGATCCCGCTGCCCTCCGGCGGCTGCCTGATCGACACGCCCGGCATGCGCGAGCTCAAGCCGACCGGCGAGGAAGACCTGGCCGAGGGCGGTTTCGCCGAGGTCGAGGCCCTGGTCGCCGAGTGCCGCTTCAGCGACTGCCGGCACGAAGGCGAACCGGGCTGCGCGGTGCGTGCGGCCCTGGAAGCCGGCCGGCTGGATGCGGGCCGCTTCGCCCACTACGCCAAGCTGCGCGACGAGGTTGCCGGTGCGGCCGGCGTGCTGGCCTCGCGCCAGGCGTCGACGAAGCCGCAGTCCAGCGGCAAACGCCCGGATCCGCGCAAGGGCGGCCGTCCCGGGCGGCGCTGAGACCGTGTCGGCCGTGGCCAGCTTCGACGCCGAAACGCTCCGTCACGCCGCGCTCGATGCGCGCATGGTCCAAGCCGCGCGCGGCATCCGCGTGCTTACCCTGGCGAGCTGGCCCGCGGCCGAACAGGAGCGCTTCCTTGCCGACCATGCCGCCGGCCGGCGGCGGATGCCGGAACCGGTGTATCCCCGGCACGACTTCGGCGAAGCCCGCCGCGAACTGGCGGCCGTCGCCGAAGAAGCCGACCCCGGCCACCCCGCAGGCATGTATCTGCGCGAGTCCGCGGAGTCCTGGGACGTGGCCGCGCAGCTGCTCGAGACCCTCGGTCGGCCCGAGGCCGGCCAGCACGCCATCACCCTGTACGGCAGCCCCGACCAGCCGCTGCCCGGCAACGGCCCCACGACCCGCGAGGCGGCGCGGCACTTCATCGGCATCGCCGACGACCTCGACCACGAACTGCTCGCGCCGTCCGAACAGGTGCCGGTGTCCGCGCGCGCGCTGCAGCTGCAGCTGCAGGGCGACCTCGACGCCTTCTTCGGCGGGCGTGTGGTCGCGGTCGAACTCGATCCCGGCCTGATCGCCAAGGCCGCGGCCGGCGCGCACCGCATCCGCCTGCGCGACGGCGCGCTGTTCTCCGGCTACGACCGCGCCCAGCTCTTCAACCACGAAGCCCTGGTGCACTCGCTGACCGCGCTCAACGGCCGCGAACAGCCGCTGTTCGCGAGCCTGGGCATGGCCTCGCCGCGGATCACCGCGACCCAGGAAGGCCTGGCGACCTTCGCCGAGCAGATCACCGGCAGCCTCGACATCGGCCGCATGAAGCGCATCAGCCTGCGCACCGAGGCGACCTCGATGGCGCTGGCGGGCGCCGACTTCCTGCAGGTGTTCGACTGGTTCATCGGCGCCGGGCAGCCGGCCGGTGAATCGTTCGCGTCGGCGCAGCGCATCTTCCGTGGCGTGCCGCTCGGCGGTGGCCACGCCTTCACCAAGGATGCGGTCTACCTGCGCGGCATGGTGGAGGTGCACACCTTCTTCCGTTGGGCGCTGCGCGAGGACCGGCTGCTGCGCTGCCGCCAGCTGTTCGCCGGCAAGATGACCTTGGCCGACACCGCGCGCCTGGCGCCGCTGTTCGAATCCGGCGCGGTCGCGCCGCCGCGCTGGCTGCCGCAGTGGGTGGCGCAGGCCGGTGGCCTCGCGGGCCTGCTCGCGTTCTCGCTGTTCGCCAACCGGATCCGTCTGGACAGCATCGGCACCGACGGCCGCGCCGACCCGGCAGAGGCGCTGCGCTGACAGGGGCTAGAATGGAACGTCGCCCGAATCGCAGCCCCGCCATGCCCGAACAGCCGCCCGCAAACCCGTCGTCGACCGAAGAATTCAAGCAGGCAGCGCTCGACTACCACCGCTCCGAGCCGCACGGGAAGATCAAGGTCGCCGCGACCAAGGCCCTGGTGACGCAGCGCGAACTGGCCCTGGCCTATTCGCCCGGCGTGGCCTACGCCTGCGAGGCGATCGTGGCGGACCCCGACGAGGCCAGCACGCTCACCGCGCGCGGCAACCTGGTGGCGGTGATCTCCAACGGCACCGCGGTGCTGGGCCTGGGTGACATCGGCCCGCTGGCGGGCAAGCCGGTGATGGAAGGCAAGGGCGTGCTGTTCCAGAAATTCGCGGGTATCGACGTGTTCGACCTGGAAGTCGACGAGCGCGATCCCGACAAGCTGGTCGACATCATCGCCAGCCTCGAGCCGACCTTCGGCGGCATCAACCTCGAGGACATCAAGGCGCCGGAGTGCTTCATCGTCGAGCGCAAGCTGCGCGAGCGAATGAAGATCCCGGTGTTCCACGACGACCAGCACGGCACCGCGATCATCGTCGGCGCGGCGCTGATCAACGCCCTGGAAATCGCCGGCAAGCGCATCGACGAAGTGAAGATCGCGCACTCGGGCGCGGGCGCCGCGGGCATCGCCTGCCTCGACATGCTGGTGGCGCTGGGCGTGAAGCCCGACAACATCCTGGCGGTCGATCGCGACGGCGTGCTCCACTCCGGCCGCACCGGCCTGGACCCCGACCGCGCGCGCTATGCCCGCGACACCGCCAAGCGCACGCTGGCCGAGATCGTCGAGGGCGCCGATGTGTTCCTCGGCCTGTCCGCAGGCGGCGTGCTCACCCCTGCGATGGTGGAAACCATGGCCGCGCGCCCGGTGATCCTGGCGCTGGCCAACCCAAGCCCGGAGATCCTGCCCGACGCGGCCCGCGCCGTGCGTCCGGACAGCATCATCGCCACGGGTCGTTCGGACTATCCGAACCAGGTCAACAACGTCCTCTGCTTCCCCTACATCTTCCGCGGTGCGCTCGACGTCGGCGCCACCGAGATCAACGAACGGATGAAACTCGCCTGCGTGCATGCCATCGCCGACCTCGCCAAGCGCGAGTCGTCCGACCTCGGCGCGGCCTACGGCGGCGACATCCTGTCCTTCGGCCCCGACTACTTCATCCCCAGGCCCTTCGACCCGCGACTGCTGATGATCGTGGCGCCAGCCGTGGCCCAGGCCGCGATGGACTCCGGCGTGGCCCGACGTCCGCTCGCCGACGTCGGCGCCTACCGCGAGAAGCTCGGGCAGTTCATCCACCGCACGGGCCTGGTGATGAAGCCGGTGTACGAGCGCGCGCGCGCCGACATCAAGCGCATCGTCTACGCCGAGGGCGAAGAGGAAACCGTGCTGCGCGCCGTGCAGACGGTGGCCGACGAGCAGCTGGCGCGGCCGATCCTCATCGGCCGGCCCGACGTCATCGCTTCGCGCATCGAGCGCCTTGGCCTGCGCCTTCAGGAAGGCCGCGATTTCGACCTCACCAACATCAACGACGATCCGCGTTTCAACGACTACTGGCGCCAGTACCACGCGTTGACCGAGCGCCGCGGGGTGACGCCCGATGCCGCAAAGAACCTGGTCCGCTCGCGCGCGACGCTGATCGCGGCGCTCATGGTCCAGCGCGGCGAGGCGGACGGCCTGATCGCTGGCCTGGTCGGCCGTTACCACAAGAAGCTGGGCTACCTGCGCACCGTCTTCGGCCTCGACCGTCGCGTGGCCTGCACCTCGGCCATGACGGGCGTGATCAACGAACAGGGCGTGTGGTTCTTCCTCGACACGCATGCCCAGATCGACCCGACCGCCGAGCAGATCGCCGAGGCCACGCTGCAGGGCGCCTACCGCCTGAAGCTGTTCGGCATCGAGCCGCGGGTGGCGCTGCTGTCGCACTCCAACTTCGGCAGCCACGACAATCCGGGCGCCGCGAAGATGCGCCTCGCCCGCGACATCCTGGCGCGCCGCGCGCCGCGCCTGAACATGGACGGCGAGATGCAGGGCGACGCCGCCTGGGACGAGGCGCTGCGCCAGACCATGTTCCCCAGCACCACGCTTACCGGGCGCGCGAACCTGTTCGTCATGCCCAACATCGACGCCGCGAACATCTCCTACAACCTGGTGCGGGTGATGACCGGCGGCGTGGCGCTGGGGCCGATCCTGATGGGCCTGGACCATCCCGCCCACATCCTGACGCCGGGCAGCACGCCGCGCCGCGTGGTCAACATGACCGCGATCACGGCGGTGGACGCGCAGATCCGCGCGACGCTGCGCGGGGATGCGACGGGGGACTCCGCCAGCTAGCCGGTTACCCGGCTGCAGTCGATCGCGCGCGCCAGTTCCACCAGGCGCGCGAGGTCGTCCTTGAGCACCACGTCGTCGTCGGGGAGCTTGCGGTCGAAGGGCAGGGCGCCGGTGACGAACACGAAGCGCGCCCACGGCGCACGGCTGCGGACCGCGGCCATGGCCTCGGGCCCGGACCAGCCGGGCAGGTTGAGGTCGCACAGGACCAGCTGCGGCTCGAAGCCGTCCAGCGCCGCCGCCAGCGCGTCCTCGCGGCAGAGGTTGCGGCAGTCCACGACCAGTCCCGCCTCGCGCAGCGCGAACTCGGTGAGTTCGGCATCGTCGCGCGAGTCGTCGATGATCAGCACGCGCAGCGCCATGGGATCAGCCCTCGGACGGACTTTCGTTGAGCACGGCCCAGAACTTGCCCAGCGTGCGCACGGCCTCGAAGAACTGGTCCACGTCCACCGGCTTCACCACGTAGGCGTTCACGCCCAGGTCCCAGCTGCGCGCGAGGTCGTTCTCTTCCCGCGATGACGACAGGATCACCACCGGCAGGCGCTTGAGGTGCTCGTGCTCGCGCAGGTGGGTCAGCACTTCCAGGCCGTCCATGCGCGGCATCTTGATGTCCAGCAGCAGGACCGCCGGGTCGCCCTCGGGACGGTCGGCGAAGCGGCCGCGGCGGAGCAGGTAGTCCAGTGCCTCGACGCCGTCCTCGACGTGGACGATCGGGTTGGCGAGGTGCGCGTCACGCAGCGCATCGATCGCCATTTCGGCGTCGTGCGGGCTGTCCTCGGCAAGGAGGATCGTGCGGATGGCGGTCATGCGTTGTGGCTCCGTGGACCCAGGTCCAGGTTGGCTGGGAGTGTGAAGTGGAAGGTGGCGCCCTTGCCGGGCTCGGATTCGGCCCAGATGCGCCCATTGTGCCGCGTAACCACGCGTTTGACGCTGGCCAGGCCGATGCCGGTGCCGCTGAACTCACTGGGCGCGTGCAGGCGCTGGAACACCCCGAACAACTTGCCGGCATAGGCCATGTCGAAGCCGGCGCCGTTGTCGGACACCGTGAACAGGTGTTCGCCATCGTCACCCAGCTGGTGCCCGACCGTGATCACCGCCGGTTCGCTCTGCGCGCTGTATTTGACCGCGTTGCCCAGCAGGTTGCTCCAGACCTGGCGCAGCATGTTCTCGTCGGCGACCAGCACGGGCATGGATTCGATCTGCCACTGGATGTGGTGGCCTGGCGTGTCGATGGCGGCATTGGCATCCAGCATCGCGCGCGCTTCCTCCAACAGCGACTGCATGTCCACCGCCTGCAGGCGCAGCGCGCTGCGTCCCAGGCGCGAGTACACCAGCAGGTCGTCGATCAGCTCGGACATGCGTTTGGCCGAACCACCGATGACCTGGATATAGTGCTGGCCCTTGTCGTCGATGTCGTCGCCAAGGTGGCGGCGGAGCTTGTCGGCGAAGCCGGCGATGTGGCGCAGCGGCGCGCGCAGGTCGTGCGAGACCGAATAGCTGAAGGCCTCGAGTTCGCGGTTGACGTCCGAAACCTGCTCCACCTTCCCTTCCAGCTGGCGGTTGAGGTCGCGGATGTGCTCCTCGCTGGCCTTCTGCAGGCTGATGTCGCTGGCGGTCACCAGGGCGACGGATTCGTCGTTGTCGGGCAGCTCCATCAGCCGTGCGTTGACCAGCATCACGCGGTCGATGCCGTCGGCGGTGCGCTGGCGCAGTTCGTAGTCCCACAGTTCGCGGCCGCGGGCGAGGACGTCGCGCAGCCGCCGCAGCATCTCGGCGTCGTCCCAGGCGCCGCCGCCGATGCCCTTCAGCGCGCGGCCCCTCTGGTCGCCGTCGATGCCGAAGAGTTCGGCGAAGGCGGCGTTGTACATCACCATCTCCAGCCCCGAGTCGAGCAGGACGATGGGCTCGCGCACGGTGTCGAGCACCGCGCCGGCGCGCGAGTTGGCGCGGTGCGACGCGGCCTCCGCGCGGGTGCGGCGGTCGGAGTCGCGCACGGCCAGCGTGGCCAGGCCGAACAGCAGCAGGATCTGCGCGGCAAGCGAGCCGGTGGCCAGCCAGTTGGCCTGGCGCCGCGTGCGGTCGGCCGCAACGATGCGGTCGTCGAGCAGCGCGCGCTCGGCGCGGACCATCTCCGCGATCGGGGCCTGGACCGGGAAGTGTTCGGCCAGGCGTTGCAGCTCGTCGTTGTCGATGCGGCCATCCCTGTCGACAAGGCGCGCGATCTGGTCGAGGCGCTGCGAGATGCTCTGGCGCAGGGTGCCGACGCGCACCTGCTGCCGGGCGGATTCGCGGGTGAGCTGCTCGATGCGGTCGAGCGTGGGGAAGACCAGGGTGCGGCTGTAGTCGAGGCGCTCCTCGAGGACCGGGGCGGTGGCGCCCAAGGCGCGCTCGAGCGCGGCCGCCTCGATGTTGCGCACCGCGGCGCTGACCATCTGCAGGTTGGTCTCGACCTCGAGGGTATGGGCCACCAGGGCTTCCGCGTCACGCGTGCGCTGCTCCGCCATGCGCAACAGCGCGAACGGCCCCACCACGATCAGGAGCACGGCGGCGGCCAGCAGGAGTGCGCGCCAGTGCGGGCTGACCTTGTACGAGGCGAAGGGCATGGGCAGCGGTGGGTCCCCTGGATTGGTACGGCCGGCGGCGTGCGAATGGAGGGCACCGGTGGCCGCAGGATCATCCGTCAAGCACCGCCCGGTGGCAAACGCCGGATGACCGCGCTGGTAGAATGCGGGGTCCATAGACCATGACTGACACGGCCGGCGCGCCGGTGCGGGAGCAGAGATGAACAGCTGGCTGAACGACGTCCTCGACAACGATCCGGATCCAACCGAGTCCCAGGAGTGGCTGGAGTCCCTGAAGGCGGTCATCGACGCCGACGGCCCCGGCCGTGCGCACCAGCTGCTCGAGGGCATGGTCGAGCTGACCCGCCGCGCGGGCGCCCACCTGCCGTTCGCGCCGACCACCGAATACATCAACACCATCCCGCCGCACCTGGAGCCGAAGATCCCCGGCGACCAGACCATGGAATGGCGCATCCGCTCGATCATCCGGTGGAACGCGATGGCGATGGTGGTGCGCGCCAACCGCAAGCCCGGCGACCTCGGCGGCCACATCGCAAGCTTCGCCAGTTCGGCCACGCTCTATGACGTCGGCTTCAACCACTTCTGGCGCGCGCCGTCGGAAGACCACCCGGGCGACCTGCTCTACATCCAGGGCCATTCCTCGCCGGGCATCTACGCGCGCTCCTTCCTGGAAGGGCGCCTGACCGAGTCGCAGATCGACCACCTGCGCATGGAAGTCGACGGCCGCGGCATCCCGTCGTATCCGCACCCCTGGCTGATGCCCGATTACTGGCAGACGCCCACGGTTTCGATGGGCCTGGGTCCGATCGCCGCCATCTACCAGGCGCGGAACTGGAAGTACCTCGAGGCCCGCGGCCTGATGCCCAGGACCGACCGCAAGGTGTGGTGCTTCCTCGGCGACGGCGAGACCGACGAGCCCGAGAGCCTGGGCGCGATCTCGATCGCCGGCCGCGAGGGCCTCGACAACCTGGTCTTCGTCATCAACTGCAACCTGCAGCGCCTGGACGGCCCGGTGCGCGGCAACGGCAAGATCATCCAGGAGCTGGAGGGCAACTTCCGCGGCGCCGGCTGGAACGTCGTCAAGGCGATCTGGGGCAGCTACTGGGATCCGCTGCTGGCGCGCGACAAGGACGGTGCGCTGCGCAAGCTGATGATGGAAACCGTCGACGGCGAGTACCAGAACTGCAAGGCCTTCGGCGGCAAGTACACGCGCGACAACTTCTTCGGCAAGTACCCCGAGACCGCAGAGATGGTGGCCAACCTCTCCGATGATGACATCTGGCGCCTCAATCGCGGCGGCCACGACCCGCACAAGGTCTACGCCGCGTACCAGAACGCGGTTGAAACCAAGGGCCAGCCCACGGTGATCCTGGCCAAGACGGTCAAGGGCTACGGCATGGGCAGCGCCGGCGAGGCGCTCAACCCCACCCACCAGACCAAGAAGCTCGACGACGACGCCGTGCGCGCGTTCCGCGACCGCTTCAAGATCCCGCTTGACGACGCCCAGCTCAAGGATGGCGAGGTGCCCTTCTTCCACCCCGGCGAGAAGTCCGAGGAAGTGGAGTACATGAAGGAGCGCCGCGCTGCGCTGGGCGGCTTCCTGCCGCAGCGCCGCGGCAAGAGCACGCAGACGCTGGTCGCGCCGAAGCTCGAGGTCTTCGAGCGCCTGCTCAAGGACACCGGCGAGCGCGAGATCAGCACCACCATGGCCTTCGTGCAGTCGCTGGGCATCACCCTGCGCGACAAGCAGGTGGGGCCGCGCGTGGTGCCGATCGTCTGCGACGAGGCGCGCACCTTCGGCATGGAGGGCCTGTTCCGCCAGATCGGCATCTACGCGCCGGACGGCCAGAAGTACAAGCCGGTCGACCGCGACCAGCTGATGTACTACCGCGAGGACGCCACCGGACAGGTGCTGCAGGAAGGCATCTCAGAGGCCGGTGCGTTCGCCTCGTGGATGGCGGCGGCGACCAGCTACAGCACCAACGACCTGCCGATGCTGCCGTTCTACATCTACTACTCGATGTTCGGTTTCCAGCGCATCGGCGATGCCGCCTGGCAGGCGGCGGACATGCGCGCGCGCGGCTTCCTGCTCGGTGCCACCGCGGGCCGCACCACGCTCAATGGCGAAGGCCTGCAGCACGAGGACGGCCACAGCCACCTGCTGGCCGGCGCGATCCCCAACTGCCGCGCCTACGACCCGACCTTCGCCGGCGAAGTGGCGGTGATCGTCCAGCACGGCATGGAGCGCATGCTCGACCAGCAGCAGGACGAGTACTGGTACATCACGCTGATGAACGAGAACTACGCCCATCCGGCACTGCCCGAGGGCGCGGCCGAGGGCGTGATCCGCGGCATGTACCTGCTCAAGGATGCCGGCAAGCCGAAGAAGGGCGAGCTGCGCGTGCAGCTGCTGGGTTCCGGCACGATCCTGCGCGAGGCGATCGCCGCCGCGGAGCTGCTGGACAAGGACTTCGGCGTCACCGCCGATATCTGGTCCTGCCCCAGCTTCACCGAGCTGCGCCGCGACGGTTTCGATGCCGAGCGCTGGAACCGGCACAACCCGGAGGCGAAGAAGCCGCGCAAGGCCTACGTCACCGGGCTGCTGGAAGGCCGCCAGGGCCCGGCGATCGCCGCCACCGACTACGTGCGCGCCTTCCCCGACCAGATCCGCGCCTTCGTGCCGATGCATTACACGGTGCTGGGCACCGACGGCTTCGGCCGCTCGGACACGCGCGCCAACCTGCGTCGTCACTTCGAGGTCGACCGCTTCCACATCGCCCATGCGGCGATCGATGCGCTGGCGAAGGACGGCAAGATGACCGCGAAGGACGCGGCGCGTGCGCTGAAGCTCTACAAGATCGACACCGATCGGCCGAACCCGCTGCACGCGTGACCGTACCCGCGCAGCGGCTGTCCGTCGCGTGGGACGCACTGCTGGAAAGCACGAAGGCACGCCCTGGGGCGTGCCTTCGCTTTTACGGCCGGAGTGGGGCGTCCCTGCCCCTGACCGGACTCACTCGGCCAGCTGCTTGCCGTCGAAGCGCCACGGGGCCGCGGCTTCGGCCCGCATCGCGGACGATCCGCCCGCATCGGACCGCGCGCAGGCGACCCAGAACGTGACCGTTTCCGAGCTGCCGAACAGGCGGCGGTTCGAGGCGATCACCACCCATTCCCGCGCATTGCTGCCCACGCCGCTGGTGTTCATGTAGATGCCGCTGACGCTGTCGAGGTTGAAGTTGTCGGCCGCGTGGTTGGCCACGTAGACGCCGCCGTTGACCGCGACCTCGTAGGAGGCGCACTGGCCGATGCCGCGACGGATCGAGCCCGACGGAATGCTGGCCGTGGTGGTGGTGAAGCCGATCGAGGAGATGCCCGCCGGACCGGCCGGACCCTGCGGACCCGCGGGTCCGATCGCACCGGCGGGACCTGCCGGGCCTGCGACGCCCGCCGATCCCGCAAGGCCGATCGGACCCATGGGGCCCATGGCACCGGTGGCACCAATCGCGCCCTGTTCGCCCTGCGGACCAGCGTCACCGGCCGCACCCGTCAAGCCTTGCTCGCCCTGCGGACCAGCGGCACCGGTTGCGCCAGTGAGGCCTTGCTCGCCCTGCAGACCCGTCGGGCCAGCCACGCCTTGCTCACCCTGCGGTCCGGCCGCGCCGGTCGCACCGGCAGCACCGGTTGCGCCAGTGAGGCCTTGCTCGCCCTGCAGGCCCATCGGGCCGGCCACGCCTTGCTCACCCTGCGGACCGATCGCGCCGGTCAGGCCCGGCTCGCCTTGCGGACCGGCCGGGCCGGCATCGCCGACGAGGCCCTGTGGGCCGGCAATGCCGGTTTCACCGGTGGGACCCTGTGCGCCGGCGGGGCCGGTTGCGCCAGCTGCGCCGGCAGGCCCTTGCGAACCCGTCTGCCCGGCTTCGCCGGTGGCGCCCCGCGCGCCCACGGCACCAATGGTCAGGCCATAGTCCAGCTGGGTGGTGCCCTGGCTGCTGAAGTGTTCGATGGTCAGCATGTAGTCGCCGGGCGGCGGCAGGCCGCCGGGCAGCGTGCAGGTCAGCATGGCCAGCGCATCGGGGCCGCGCGAGCGCATGCAATGACGCGAAATGTCCCCCACGTCACCGAGCGTAATCCGTGAACGCCCGAGCGAGTACTGCAGGTCTTCGCCGAGTACGACGAACGCGCCCAGGTCGTCCATCGTGACCACCGAGACGATGCGCGGCTCAGCGAGCGCGCTCCCCGAAGCGATGGCCAGTGAGAGGGCGCCCGCGAGCGCCGTACGGTTACGTGTCTTGCCCATTGCTGTTTTCCCTTTTCCGGATGTGACTCGCGGGTGAGTCCGCGTTCCCATTGGAAAGCGTGAGCAATGACCGTGCCAAACGTGACGAAGTGCCGTTTTCGGGGCTTGACTCCGGCCGTTCCATGCGGCTTTGCGCGTTGTTCAGCAGGATGGAAGCGGGCTGGACGGTACGGATGGACGGGCTGTCGATTGTCAAATCACGGGAGGCGCGGACGCTGCGCGTCCACGTGCGCGGCCCTGCGTCATTCGAGGCC
Source organism: Luteimonas sp. A649 (assembly GCF_054072735.1). Classification (NCBI taxonomy): domain Bacteria; kingdom Pseudomonadati; phylum Pseudomonadota; class Gammaproteobacteria; order Lysobacterales; family Lysobacteraceae; genus Luteimonas; species Luteimonas sp. A649. Next base: position 44,301 of record NZ_JBSVRQ010000001.1, read on the forward strand.
ACGATGGCCTACTGGCGGGAAATCGTTGAGGAAAGCCGGCGGGACCGCCCGGATTTCGTGCTCCTGGTCGATGAGCTCCGCGGGCCCGCGCTTGGAGCGGTGGAGTGGCAGGCGCTGGTCGTGAGCCTCGCCGGCTCGAACCTGGCGTCGGTGCGCATCGCCCACGTCAAGCCCCATGGGCTCGACGAGGTCGAGTACTGCGAGCTGTCCGCGAGGCAGGCCGGATTCCAGGCGCGGGTCTTCGTGAACGAGCGCCTGGCCAGGCTCTGGCTGCATTACGGGGAGCAGCCGGAGACGCCCTGAGTGCGGGGTCTCAGGCTCTGGGCGTGTACTGCCGTGGCTCGCGGAGGACTGCCGCTACCGGAATCGCCGCATCGCTTCGTCGTAGGCCGCGTTGATCGCGGCCGAGCGTCGCTGCGCGATGTCGCGGATCTCGTCGGCCGCCGGGGCTGCGGGGTCACCGTCGCCCGCGTCCCCGTCGCCGGGCGGTCGCTTCGCATACTCATGGCAGCGTCTCCCGGACATGTCCGAGCTGGGCGCGCATGCCGTCGACGTGGATGGCACTGTCGTCGGCACGCGCGACCAGGTCGATGCGGGCCTCGATCCCCTTGCGCAGGCATGCGCCGTCCGCCGCAGCGAGTGTCCGGGCCGCGAAGGCGAGCGGATCACCACGCAGGCCGCGTACCAGGCAGACCTTGCGCACGAGGTTGATGGCATGCGGAGGGCAGAGCAGCGCCCCGATGCCGAGCGCAACGACGTCCCGCCCCGACAGGCCCAGGCGCCGGCGCCTTCGCGCAAGCAGCGCCAGCATCAGGGCGATCACCGCGTACGCGCAGCCGAGGATCGCCAGCAGCACGCTTGGCACCCGGTAGGCGAGGATCGCGGCGGGCAGCGCCACCAGCAGCAGGAAACAGAGGGCGACGCAACATCGCCCCAACGCTACGAGCTCGGCCACGAACTCCGACAGTCCGGCAGGCGACTCCTGGACGCTCCGGTCCGCCTCCAGCCAGTTTGCGCGGAACATCGCGCGCGCCGGCAGCAGCGGGTTCGGGACATGCAGGAAGCGTCCCCCGAGTTCCAGCGAGCCCAGCCGGAACCGCCACCCGCGCCGCGTGCCGACCACCACGATCTCGTCCACGTAAAGCAGCTGCGACGAGTCCTGCACGTAGAACGCGACCAGGCCCATTGCCAGCAGGACGCCGGCATCCAGCATCACCGCGATGGCTTCTCGTTCTTGCCACCGAACAGCCTGCGCAGCCAGACGCCGCCGCCGACCACCGCGACGGCAAGCAGCTTCCAGAACTTCAGCAACGCGACGCCGATGGCGGCGAAGAAGCCCTTCTTGGAGGCGACCGCAGCAGCGCCGCCGGTGATCAGTGCGGCAAGGCCGATCTCGGCGACATGGTCGCCCGGCTTGAACTCTGCGTACTTCTCGCCGGCGGCGAACTCGTAACCGGGCATGAGCGTCTTGAACGTGGCGACCGACCCGTCCAGCAATTCCGGATCGGTTACCAGCGTCACCTCCATCACCCCGCGCCGGCCCAGCAGGCGGGTGTTGTAGTTGACGATCCGGGACTGTGATTGCTCGGTCTCGGCAAGGATTGCCCATTCAAGCGCGTTGAGCTGCCCGTCGTACTTGGGCTGGAACGACCAGCCGAGGATCCTGAGCGTGTCCCAGCCGCGTTTCGTGCGTTCTGCGTTGCTGTGGCGGGTGCCCTCGGTGATGCTGTCCAGCAAGGCGTCCGCTTCCAGCGACTCGTCATCCTGGATGTAGCCTACGGAGCTGAAGTTGAAGTAGGCGACCCAGGCGAGATCGTGCGGCGCCACCACGAACTGGTCGGCGTCCGAGGGCGGGTTTTGCATCAGCACTTCGAGGTCGCGCGTCCCCTCGGCGCCCAGGAACGCGAAACCTTCGGGCACCTGGATGGTCGCGTGCCCGGCGATTTCGCCCGTTGTCGGACCAAACTGCCAGGGCAGTTCGCCGATCGGATCGTGTTCAGCGTCCTGGGCGATCGCCGGAAACGCCAGCGCAGCCAGAACGAGTACCGCCGCGCCAAGCGCTGGAAGGATCGTGTTACGCATCCGGTTTTCCCCTGTAAAAGTTGTGCGGCCGCGCTTGGCGGCCTCCGTCCGGACTGGCGATCCCCATCGCCAGGGCCGCTCCATCGCGGCGCCCGGACGCGCAATCCTAGCAGTCGCCGCTCCGCCGGGTAGCACGCGCGGCCTCCTGGCCCGGCACTTGCCCGCGCCGCATCGGCGGCTGCGGGTTCAGCACCCTGCAGGGCGCATGTCCCCGGTATCAACCATGCGCTGGTGCCAGGACAGGGCCTCGCCGAGCAGGTGCGGCGTGTGCTTGCCGTGGCTGTCGCGGCTGGCACGGTCGAAATAGTCCTCGAGCATCGGGCGGAAGTCGGGGTGTGCGCACTTGGCGATGATCTGCCGGGCGCGCTGCCGCGGCGACAGGCCGCGCAGGTCGGCCAGGCCCTGCTCGGTCACGATCACCATGGTGTCGTGCTCGGTGTGGTCGACGTGGCTGGCCATGGGCACGATCCCGGACACCTTGCCGCCCTTGGCGGTGCTGGGCGACATGAAGACCGACAGGTAGCCGTTGCGCGCGAAGTCGCCGGAGCCGCCGATGCCGTTCATGATCCGGCTGCCGGCGATGTGGGTGGAATTGACGTTGCCGTAGATGTCGGCCTCGATCATCCCGTTCATCGCGATGCAGCCCAAGCGGCGGATCACCTCGGGATGGTTCGAGATCTCCTGCGGCCGCAGCAGGATGCGCCGGCTGTAGAAGTCGACGTCGGCGCTGAACTGCTCGATGCCCGCCGGGCTGAGCGAGAACGAGGTCGCGGAGGCCATCCGCAGCACGCCGTCCTTCAGCAGATGCAGCATGCCGTCCTGGATGACCTCGGTGTAGGCGGCCAGGCCTTGGAAGCCGCTGTCGGCCAGTCCGGCAAGCACGGCGTTGGCGATGTTGCCCACGCCCGACTGCAGCGGCAGCAGCTTGTCGGTCAGCCGTCCGCGGGCGATCTCGTGGCGGAAGAAGTCGATGAGGTGGCCCGCGATCTGCCGTGATGCCTCGTCGGGCGGGTTGAAGGACGAGTTGCGGTCGGGGGCGTGGGTTTCGACCACTGCCACCACCTTGTCGGGATCCACCCGCAGCCAGGGCTCGCCGATGCGGTCATCGGGGTGTTCGAGCAGGATCGGCCTGCGGTCGGGCGGCAGCGCGGTGCCGTAGTAGATGTCGTGCATGCCGTCGAGCGCGGCGGGCTGCCAGGAATTGACCTCCAGGATGACCTTGTCCGCCTGCTCCAGCCAGGTCTTGTTGTTGCCCACCGACGACGATGGAACCAGGCGGCCATCCTCGCGGATGCCGGCGACCTCGACCACGGCGACATCGATATCGCCGAAGAAGCCGAACCAGGTGTGCTGTGCCACGTGGCTGAGATGGATGTCGATGTAATCGAGCGTGCCGGCGTTGATGCGCTCGCGCACGGCGGGGTCGGACTGGTAGGGGAGGCGAAGCTCCATGCCTTCGACCTTCGCCAGCGCGCCGTCGAGCTCCGGTGCGGTTGAGGCGCCGGTCAGGACCTTGACGCGGAAGTGATCACCCGCGGCATGCGCGCGTTCCATCCGCGCCGCCAGCGCCCGGGGTACCGCCTTGGGATAGCCGGCTCCGGTGAAGCCGCTCATCGCGACGGTCATGCCCGGCTCGATGATGGCTGCCGCGGCATCCGCGGAAAGGATGCGGTCGCGGAACAGGGGATGGCGGATGCGGTCGGTCACGAGCGTGGTGCTCCGGAGGATTCAAACGCTCATTTTAATGCCCCGGACGCCCGCAGGACGGGAGGAATGCATCGTTTCGGCACTTGCAAGCATGCACGGCGCCCTTGCGGGCGCCGTGCGTCGTGGTTGATGCAGCTGGCCTGCCGGGACTCAGCGGCCGTCGCGGTCCATGTCGCCAGGCAGCCGATTCTCGACGCGATGCCAGGCATCCTTCACCGCCTCTTTCGCTTCCTGCCATCCCAGGCGCGACTGCCCCTTGGCCTTGTCCCAACCGCGCTCCAGCTCCGATTCGGTATCGGGCGACCACGAGGCGTCCGGCCGTGACGTGCGTGCCTGCGTGCCATAGCGATAGGCCGGACGGTAGTCTTCGAAGCCGTAGTCGGCGTTGTGATACCCCGCCTTGTCGTACTGCTGCGCGTAGTGCCTATCGGTGTCCTCGTAGGCCCGATAGGTCCGGTCGGTGCGCGTGTAGGCATCTTCAACAGCCGGGCGCGCCCGTTCCCAGTCCAGGCCGGATTCACCGCGGGTTTCATCCCAGCGGTTCTTCAGCTGCGACTCGGCCTCGTTCCATTCGCGCATCCCGGCTTCGTTGCGATATTCGGCGCCCATGCGATAGGCCGGCGCATAGTCACGGTCGAAGTCGCGGTCGCGCTGGTAGTAGTCGCGCTGCTCTGCGCCCTCGCGCCAATATTCGACTTCGGCGGTCGGGTCCACGCGTTCCGCAAGGGACTTGCCTCCGGCCGCACCGCCCACCGCGCCGATACCGCCGCCGACAAGCGTGCCGATCGGCCCGAAGATGCTGCCGACCGCGGCGCCGGCGAGCGCACCGGCAGTGCCGCCGGCGGCCACGCCGACGGGGTGCGATCCGGGCGTGCCAGTGATCGGGTCGCGATTGGCGTCCGGGGTGCTGTCTCGATTGCTCATGTGATGCTCCAGCGTCGTGGGGGAAGGACGACTATTGCGCGTGGCGGGTTGCGTCCGTGTGCAAGGCGTGCGCAGGCGTCGCTAACAAACGCAAAAAAAGACACCGGCCATGCAGCCGGTGTCTTCATGTGCACTGGCGCAAGTGCGCCTGGCTTCGGGTTACTCGGTCGCGTCGACGCGCAGCGCGGTGGTGTCGACGTCGGTGACGCCCTCGATTTCCGACGCGATGCGGCGTGCTTCGTCGATCTGCGCCTGGCTTGTGACATCGCCACCCAGCGTCACCACGCCATTGAGGGTCTCGACGTCGATCTGCAGGCCGGCGACGTCTTCATCGGCGAGCAGGCTGGCCTTCACCTTGGTGGTGATCCAGGTATCGCCCGCCGGCTGCGCCGAATCGGCGTTGTCCGAGCGCTCGGTCTTCGGATCGTCGGCGGCCAGGGCATTGCCACCGGCCAGGAGCAGGGCCAAGGCCGTTGCCGTGAAGGTGCCGTTCTGAATGCGCTTGTTCATGGGGACGCTCCGTTCTTGGTTCGGGGAGGCTGCGATTCTGTCTGCCCGCGTATCGACGTCATGTGAGCGCAGGCAGCAGCGCATGAACGGGACCCTTGGAACGGCACCTTCGAACGGCACGCCTTCATCGCCGTTTCGCACTGCTGCGCGAACACTGGCCCTTCCCCACGATCCGGAGACGGACACATGAAACATGCAGCCACGCTGACGATCGCCCTCTCGCTCGCGCTGTGCGCGGGTGTCGCCGCTGCGCAGGAGAAGACCGCCCAGGCCGACGCGATGACCGCGCCGCAGGTACGCGCCGCGCTCGAGGCCAAGGGCTATACCAAGGTCAACGACATCGAGTTCGAAGACGGCGTGTGGCAGGCCGATGCGCGCAGCGCCGACGGCCAGCGCGTGGACCTGCGCATCGACCCCGCGACCGGCGAGGTCTATCCCGAAGACAGGGTCGCGCAGCTGGGCGAGGCCGATGTGCGCGCCAAGCTCACGGCCGCGGGCTACGCAGACATCCACGACGTGGAGTTCGAAGACGGCATGTGGACCGCCGAAGCCGACGACGCCAACGGCCGCGAGATGAAACTGACCCTCGATCCGGAGACCGGACGCGTGGTCGGCAAGGATCGCGACTGACGCGGGCGCACAGGCGGCACCAACCAGCAGCACCCGTGGGAGCGGCTATAGCCGCGATTCCGGCGGGGTCGGTCGCGGCTATAGCCGCTCCCACAGAAGGCAGGATGGCGTGCGGGGCGCATGGCGCGCCCCGCCGTGGCTTACTCGCCGCTGCGGAAATATGGCTCGACGCGACCGTTGATCTTCATCGTCATCGGGTTGCCGCGGCGATCCAGCGCCCGGCCCACCGCGACCCGGATCCAGCCCTCGCTGACGCAGTATTCCTCGACGTTGGTGCGCTCCTCGCCGTTGAAGACGATGCCGATGCCGCGGCCGAGGATGGCTTCGTCGTAGTGCGGGCTGCCGGGGTGGTTGCTGAGGCGGTCGGGCGGGGTCTGCGTCATATGGATTCCATCGTGTAGTTTGCCGCGGGAGCGGGCGCCAGCGCCTGCGCGTGGCGCAAAAGCATACTTGGCTGCGCTGCGTGCTGCAGTCTTCAGCCCAGCGGACGGCCTTCCGGCGCGCCGCGGTCGAGGAGGTCGGGAAGCGGCTCGCCTTCGGCCACGAAGCCCAGCGCGACCGAGTTCAGGCAATGGCGGTCGCCGGTGGGCGGCGGCCCGTCGGGGAACACGTGGCCCAGGTGGCTGCCACAGCGCGCACAGACCTCTTCGACGCGCACCATGCCGTGGCTGATATCGCGCACCAGTCGGATGTGTGCCGGGTCGAGGGGCTGGAAAAAGCTCGGCCAGCCCGTGCCAGAGTCGAACTTGGCGCTGGAGCGGAACAAGGGCAGGCCGCAGAACCCGCAGGTGTAGGCGCCCTCGCGTCCGTTGTCGAGGAAGGCGCCACAGAAGGGCGCCTCGGTGCCATGCGCGAGCAGCACGCGACGGGCGTCATCATCGAGCGCTTCGGCAAGCGCGCGTCGCTGCGCATCATCGGGTGGAGAAAGGTCGAAGGCGGACATTGGCGGCTCCAGCGGGGTGGACGCGCGCATTATCCCCTTTACCGCAGGTGCCGGCGCCCCTGGCGGCGGGCATTGGCGATCACCGCACGCATCTGTTCGCGATCGCGGTGGCGGGAGATCGGCACCGCGCCGAGCGCGATCGCGCGTGCGCGCAGTTCGGCCGTGACGTCGTAGTGCGCACCGCTGGTCTTGTCCTGGAAGGCATGGCGGGGCATGCCCAGCGCCGCGGCGAACGCGTGCAGCTCGTCCAGGGTGTCGGCCATCAGGTGCGCCCAGCGGCGGCCGCGCCAGAGCGTGACTGCGTCGTCCACATAGACCGTCATTGCGCGGTCAGCGCGCCCCGCGCGCCAGGTCGCGGCGGACCCAATCGTCGATCAGTCGTTTCTCGTGCCGCAAACCGTCGCTCATCGACACGGTACCGCCGGCCCTGTGCAGGAAGCCGAGGTCGGTGAGTTCGCGTTCGCCGCTGTCGACGATGCTTCCGGCGGCATCGCGTCGGGCATAGCGCAGGTGTATCCGGGGGGGGTAGATGTCGCGGACGATGCGCACGTGGTCGTTGCGACCGCCACCAGGCTCGAACTCGCCGGCGCGCTTGATGTCGGTGATCTCGACCTCGAGCGTTTCGCCGGGTGCGAGGGCGCTGGCGGAACGCCTGGCCACGTGCCTGGCGATGTCGCGGACCCAGTCGCCATTCCGGGCCTCGAAGCGGTTGCGGCTGTGGCGGATCTCGGTGAAGAGCGACGGGTCCGTCCACGACACGGCCACGGGGCCGTCCTGCTCCAGGCTGCGGGGATAGTCGGGATCGGTGACGTTGATCGCGCTCGCGGGGCCTGCCAGCACGAGTGCAAGCAGCGCGCCGATCAGAAGCGCCGGGACATGCAGGCGGGACATGGCACACCTTCCTGTGGTCGGGACCCCGAGTCTGCTCTTCCTGTCGGCGTCGCGGCAATCGCATTCCATACGGGTTGCAGGGTGCGTTCAGCCCTCGCCGCACCCTTCACGCTACCCGGGTCGCGGCTGCAGCAGCATCCCATGCGACCTGACCACCAAGGACGAACGCATGACCCTGGCCAAGCCGCTTGCCATCGCACTGTGCATGATCCTCGGATCGGCTCCTCAGTCCGTGTCCGCCCGATCCATCGCGGAATCCGCAGTGAAGGCCGCCGGGCATGCTGCCAACGACGCGGCGACCACGTCCGGCGACGGCGCCATGTTGCGCGCCCAGGTGCTGCTCGAGCGGGCACGCTTCTCACCCGGCGAGATCGACGGCCTGGGCGGCGAGAACACCCAACGAGCGATCGCTGCATTCCAGCGCAGCCGCGACCTGACGGCCAGCGGCGAACTCGACGCCGCCACCTGGGAGGCGCTGAACATGGATGCGGCGCCGGTGCTGGTCGAACACGAACTCGCGGCAGGGGATGTCGCCGGCCCGTTCCGACAGCTGCCCGACGACATGATCGAGAAGGCGAAGCTCGATGCACTCGGTTTCGAAAGCGCCGCCGAAGCTCTGGGCGAGAAATTCCACGCCAGCCCGGCGCTGCTGCAGCGGCTCAATCCCGACACCGACCTGGCCGCCGCGGGGACGCGCATCCTGGTGCCTGGCGTGACCGCCGCGGCGCCGCTGCCGGAGATCGCGAAGGTGGTGGTCGACAAGTCGGATTCCGTCGTGCAGCTCCTTGCCGCCGACGGCACGGTGGCAGCCCAGTTCCCCGCGTCCACCGGCAGCGAGCATGATCCGCTGCCGATCGGGGAATGGACCATCCAGGGCGTCGCGCTCGATCCGACCTTCCACTACAACCCGGACCTGTTCTGGGACGCCGATCCCTCGCACGCCAAGGCAACGCTGGCACCGGGACCGAACAACCCGGTCGGCGTGGCGTGGGTGGACCTGTCCAGGGAGCACTACGGCATCCATGGCACGCCGCTGCCCGCGCACGTCGGCAAGACCGATTCCCACGGTTGCATCCGCCTGACGAACTGGAACGTGCGCGCGCTGGCCGAGGCGGTGAAGCCCGGCACGCCGGCGGTCCTGCAGGAATAACGAATGAAGTACATCGCCATGGCCCTGGCCGGCCTGTTGCTGGCGGCGGCGGTGCATCTGGCGCTGATGTCGCCAACGGAGCGCGCGCAGGTGCTGCACATCACGCGTGCAACGACAGTGCCTGTGGATGCTTCGGGCGGGCGTGCAGTGGAGGCAGCGCCCACTTCGATGCAAGCCGGGGCGGGTGACTCCACCCTTGGCCCCGCAGGAGGCGAGCCACGCATTCCGGCGCTCCCGGTCGACACCGGATCCGTCCCGCCCATGGAGGTGAGTGCGCCGGTGCTGCCGTCTGGCCTCGTGGTTCCGGTGCAGGGCGTGGCGCCGTCGCAACTGTCGCCCACCTTCGAGGACGCGCGCAGCGGAGGGCGCGTGCACGAGGCGCTCGACATCATGGCGCCCGCCGGCACGCCGGTGCTGGCGGTGGCGGACGGCCATATCGAGAAGCTCTTTGACAGCAGGCAGGGCGGGTTGACGATCTACCAGTTCGAGCCCGGCGGACGCCATGCCTATTACTACGCCCATCTGGAGCGCTATGCGCCAGGGCTGGCGGAGCAGCAGCATGTCCGTCAGGGTCAGGTGATCGGGTACGTGGGCAGCAGTGGCAACGCGGATCCGACAGCGCCGCACCTGCATTTCGCCATCTTCGTGCTGGGTCCGGAACAACGCTGGTGGGAGGGCGCGGCGATTGATCCCTGGCCGCTGCTTTCCGTCGAAACGCGCTGACGCGTGGTGCCGGCTTCAGCGCAGCAGTGGTGCGAGTGCCTGCCAGACGTGGTCGCGGATGGCCGGCTGTGCGTCGGCGGTCGGATGCAGGTTGTCGTCCATGAAGTGGCTCCTGTCCACGGCGACGGGTTCGAGCAGGAACGGCAGCAGCGGGATGTCGAAGAACGCGCCGAGCTCGCGGTAGGTGCGCTCGAAGCCCTGCGTGTACTCGGGCCCCAGGTTGGGCGGCATGCGCATGCCGATCAGCAACACCCGCGCGCCGACGTGCTGCGACGCCCCGACCATGCGGGCGAGGTTGTACTTCAGCTCGGCCAGCGGCAGTCCACGCAGCGCATCGTTCGCGCCCAGCGCGATCACCACCACGTCGGGGCGGTGCCGCAGCACCTCGCCCACCACGCGCGCGGAGCCACCGGCGCTGGTTTCGCCGCTGATGCTGGCGTTGACCACGCGCCAGTCCGGATGACCGTCCGCCATGCGCTCGGCCAGTAGCGCCACCCAGCCCTGTTCCGCGCGCAGGCCGTAGGCGGCCGACAGCGAATCGCCCATGACCAGCACGGTGCGTGGCGCAGCGTCCCCGGGTGCCACCTCGGACGATGGCTGCGCATGCGCGGCGGTGGCCAGGAACAGCAGGCACAAACCCATGGCACATTGCAGCCGGCGCCGCAGCCCCCAATATCCAGTCTTCATCCCGCGACTCCCGCTCCTGTCCGTCGTGCTGCCCGGTTACACCGTGGCGGCGAAGCGGACATCATGCCCCGATGAAGGACACCATGGCTGACTCCTCCCGAACCCCTGCCGCCACCACCCCGGCGCTCGTCGCCAGCGACCTCGGCAAGCGCGTGCAGCTGCCCGGTGGCGAGCTCGTGATCCTCGAGGGCGTCGGCTTCAGCATCCGTCCGGGCGAGAGCGTGGCGGTGGTTGGTCCCTCGGGCTCGGGCAAGAGCACGCTGCTGTCGCTGCTGGCCGGCCTGGACGCGCCGAGCTCCGGCGCGGTGACGATCGACGGCGCCCCGCTGTCCACGCTCGACGAGGACGGCCGCGCGCGGGTGCGTGCGCAGAAGGTCGGCTTCGTGTTCCAGAACTTCCAGCTGCTGCCCTCGCTGACCGCGCTCGAGAACGTGATGCTGCCGCTGGAGCTGCGCGGCGATGCGGACGCGGAAGGGCCGGCGCGCGCGATCCTTGGCCGGGTCGGCCTGGGTGAGCGCCTGGCCCACTATCCGCGCCAGCTGTCGGGCGGCGAACAGCAGCGGGTGGCCGTCGCGCGCGCCTTCGTTACCGGGCCGTCGCTGATGTTCGCCGACGAGCCCACCGGGAATCTCGACACCGCTACCGGCCAGGCGATCATCGAGCTGCTGTTCGCGCTCAACCAGGACGCTGGCACGACCCTGGTGCTGGTGACCCACGACGAGCACCTGGCCGAACGCTGCCGGCGCACGCTGCGCATCGAGGGCGGGCGACTGGTCGCCGACAGCGGGCAGGCGGCATGAAGATCGCCGGGCTTGCCTGGCGCCAGCTGCGGCGCGACCTGGCGTCGGGCGACGTGCGCATCCTGCTGGCGGCGCTGGTGCTCGCGGTGGTGGCCGTCACCGCGGTGGGCTTCGTGACCGATCGCGCCGCGCGTGCGTTGGCGATCGAGGCCAACCGCCTGCTTGGTGGCGACGCGGTGCTGCGCTCCGATGCCCCGATCGAAGGCCGGGCGCGCGATGCGGCGGAGAGCGCCGGCCTGCGCATCGCCGACACGGTGGAACTCGACACGATGGTGCGCGTCGGCCGCGGCGCCGACGTCCAGCTGAAGCTCGGCGAGCTGCGTGCGATCGGCGAGGGCTTTCCGCTGCGTGGCGAGTACCGCATCGCCGGCGCCGACGGCGTCGAGCGCGCGGCCCCGGGCGTGCCCGCGCCCGGCACCTTGTGGATGAGCCGCGGAGGCGCCGACACGTTGGGCGCCCGCATCGGCGACAGCGTCGGCATCGGCGAGCTCGAACTCCGGCTCGGCGCGCTCGTGGTGCAGGAGCCCGATGCCGCGCTCGACTACTTCAACGTCGCGCCCAAGGTGTTCATCCATCCCGACGACCTCGCCGCGACCGGCCTGGTGCAGGAGGGCAGCCGCATCCGCTATCGGCTGGTGGTTGCCGGGGACGATGCCGGCGCCGTCGAGCGCTTTACCACCGTCGCGCGCGACAACCTCGCGCGTGGACAGCGCCTGGAGACCGCGGCGGATGCGCGCCCCGAAGTGCGTTCCGCGCTTGATCGCGCCGGTCGTTTCCTGGGCCTGGCCGCGCTGGTGTCGGTGGTGCTGGCCGCGGTGGCGGTGGCGATGGCCGCGCGCCGGCACAGCGCGCGCCACCTGCAGGGCGCGGCGGTGATGCGCTGCCTGGGCGCGAGCCAGGGGACGCTTGCCGGCATCCACATCGGCGAACTGCTGATGCTCGGCCTGCTTGCCTGCACCGTGGGCGTGGCCATCGCGTGGGCGCTGCAGTGGGTGATCGGTGGCTGGCTGGCGGGCATGCTCGGCATTGCGATTCCGCCGGCCGGCGTGATGCCGGCGCTGGGCGGCTATGGCGTCGGCATGGTGGTGCTGCTTGCCTTCGCCGCGCCGCCGGTGCTGGCGCTGCGCCGCGTGCCGGCGCTGAGCGTGCTGCGCCGCGACCTCGATCCCACCGAGCCGGCGGCGCTGCTCGTGCTCGCTGCGGGCGTGGCCGGCATCGGCGCGCTGCTGTGGTGGCAGGCAGGGTCGGCGACGCTTGCGATCGCGATGCTCGTCGGCATCGCGGCCACGCTGGGCGTGCTCGCTCTGCTGGCCTGGTTGATGATCCTCGCGGTGCGCCGTCTGCGCACCCGGCTGCGCGGGAGCGCGCGCTACGGCCTGGCCAACGTCAGCCGCCGCGCCGGCACCAGCATCGCCCAGGTGTCGGCGCTGGGCCTGGGCCTGATGGCGCTGCTGCTGCTGACGTTCGTGCGCACCGACCTGGTCGCGCGCTGGCAGCTGGCGCTGTCAGAGGAGGCGCCGAACCGCTTCATCGTCAACGTGCAGCAGGACCAGGTCGCCGGCGTGGCCGAAGTCGCCGCCGCGCAGGGGCTGGCGGAGCCGGTGCTGTACCCGATGGTGCGCGGGCGCCTGGCCACGCACAACGGTGAGGTGGTAAGCGGTGCCGACTACGCGGATGAAGAAGGCGAGGACGCGCAGCGTGCGCAGCGGCGCGCCGACCGCGAGTTCAACCTGTCGACCGCCGACGCCCTGCGCGATGACAACCGGGTGACCGCAGGCGCGTTCTGGGGTCCGGAAGGCGGCAGTGGCGTGGAGCTGTCGGTCGAGACCGGGTTCGCCGAATCGCTGGGATGGGCGCTGGGCGACCGCGTGGCGTTCGACATCGCCGGGCGCCGCATCGAGGGCACGGTCACCAGCCTGCGCGAGGTCGATTGGGAAAGCTTCCGGCCCAACTTCTTCGTGCTGTTCTCGCCTGGCGCGCTGGAAGGCTATCCGGCAAGCTGGATCACCGCGGTCAGCGTGCCGCAGGGCGACACCGCGTTCACCCGCGCGCTGGTCGAGCGCTATCCGAACGTTTCGGTGATCGACGTCGACGCCGTGCTGGAGCAGGTGAGGAACACCGCCGACCAGGTCTCGACCGTGGTCGAAGTGGTGTTCTGGTTCGCGCTGGCCGCCGGCCTGCTGGTGCTGCTCGCGGCCATCAGCGCCAGCCAGGATGAGCGCCTGCTGGAAGGTGGGGTGATGCGCGTGCTCGGTGCCAGCCGGCGACAGCTGCGCCTGGCGCAGGCTTCGGAGTTCGCGGCCATCGGCCTGCTGTCGGGACTGGTGGCGGCAGTCGCGGCGTCAGTGCTCGCCGGCGTGGTGGCCACGCAGGTGTTCGACCTGCCGTGGGAGCCGGACATCGGGATGGCGGCCCTGGGCGGTCTGGCCGGCATGGCCGCGGCCCTGGTCGCGGGCCTCTGGGCCACACGGCGCGTACTCGACGCGCCGCCGGCAGTGACCCTGAGGGAACTGCAGGGCTGAGGACGCGGCGCGCTCAGGCCCGGGCCTGCTCCGGCTGGGCCTCGAAACGCCGCGCGTAGTCGCGCTCTTCCGCGATCGCGATCACTTCCTCGTCGGCACTGTCGGGCGCGCCGTAGACCGCGTAGACCACCGCCCCATCCTTGCGACCGACCTGGTGCAGGCGGTAGCGCGACTGCCCGCTGCCGGTATCGGGCGGGTAGTGCGTGGGCGGGGTGGTGGCATCGATGTCGAGTTCGCTGTTGTCGACGGGGCCGCCGACGAAAAGTGCGCGCATGGCGTTTCCTCTGCTTGCATAGGTTGGGGTCGATGCTGGCAAAAGCGGCATTCGCGCCCGATGAAGCGCGCGTTGTTGCCGCGTGCACGGCGGCCGCCGCACTACAATCCCCGGTCCTTCCGATGAACCCGAGCCCCTGATGTCCAGCCAAGGCGATCCCGCCCTCGACGCGCTGCTGCTTCCCTTCGCCGACGGCACGCTGGCGCGCGAGCCCGGTGCGCTGTTCATGCACGCCCGGGCCGGCGCGGCACTGGCTGCGCCCGACTGGCCGGACCTGGTGTGCGAAACCGCGTTCAAGCCCGATGCCGACGGGCTGCAGAGGCTTGGCTTCACTGTCGCCGGTGGTGAAGGCGATGCGGCCAAGGCCGGTGCCGACCATCGGGACGTTTCGGCAACGGGTCCGGATTCAGGGGCCCACGCAGCGGCCGGTGTAGACCCTGGTGGCGACGGCAGTGCCGCTGCCGCCTCCGGCCAGAGGCCGCTGGTCCTGCTCCTGCCACCGCGGCAGCGGGAGGAAGCGCGGGCGCTGTTCGCCGAGGCGCTGGCGCGCGCGGCGCCCGGTGCCTTCGTGGTCGCCAGCGTGGCCAACGATGCCGGCGCGAAGTCCGCCGAGGCCGATTTCGCCCGCATCGCCGGCCCGGTGACCAGCCGCAGCAAGCACAAGTGCCGCGTGTTCTGGGCGCGTGCCGGCCAGCCCGGCGGTGACCCCGCGCTGGCGGCGCAGTGGCGCGGGCTCGACGCACCTCGGCCGGTGGCTGGCGGGCGCTTCCTCAGCCGTCCGGGCGTGTTCGCATGGGACCGCATCGACTTCGCCTCGGCGCTCCTGGCGCGGCACCTGCCGGCGGATCTCGCGGGGCGCGCGGCCGACCTCGGCGCCGGCTATGGCTACCTCGCCGCCGAGCTGCTCGAACGCAGCCCGGGCATCACCGCGCTGGACGCCTTCGAGGCCGACGCCCGCGCGCTGGCGCTGGCCCGCCACAACCTCGCCGGCTTCGCGCTGCGCGTGGCGCTTGGCTTCCACTGGCACGACGTGGTGGCGGGCGTTCCGGGCACGTACGACGTGATCGTCACCAATCCGCCCTTCCACTCGCCCAACGGCCGCGAGCGCCCGGACATCGGCCGCGCCTTCATCGCAGCCGCGGCGCAGGCGCTTCGACCCGGCGGACGCCTGTGGCTGGTCGCCAACCGCCACCTGCCCTACGAGCAGGCGCTCGGCGCGGGCTTCGGCGAAGCGCGGCTCGTGGCGCAGGAAGGCGGCTTCAAGGTGGTGGAGGCGGTGAAGGCCGCGGCGGCGCGTCCGGTGCCGGTGCGTACACGGCGATGAAGCTGGTCAAGACGCTGGCCAACCTGGGTTTCGGCAGCCGCAAGCAGGTCGCGATGATGTTCCGCGAAGGCCGGGTCACCGACGCCGCGGGGGAGGTGCTGTACGCGGACGACGAGCCGGGCTGGGACGACGTGCGCGTGGACGGCGAGCCGCTGGATCCGCCGCCGGGCCTGCTGCTGATGCTGCACAAGCCCGCGGGCTACACCTGCTCGACCAAGGACCGCGGTCGCCTGGTGTACGACCTGCTGCCGCCGCGCTTCGCGCTCCGTTCGCCCACGCTGTCGACGGTGGGACGGCTGGACCGCGAGACCAGCGGCCTGCTGCTGTTCACCGATGACGGCCAGCTGCTGCACCGGATCATTTCGCCGAAGTCGAAGCTGCCCAAGGTGTACGAGGCGACGCTGGCCGAGCCGTTGCGGGGCGACGAGGCCGCGACCTTCGCCAGCGGGACGCTGATGCTGGAATCGGAGAAGACGCCGCTGCTGCCCGCGGAGCTGGAGATGGTGTCGTCGACGCAGGCGCGGCTGACGCTGCATGAGGGCCGTTACCACCAGGTGCGGCGGATGTTTGCGGCGGTGGGGAACCATGTCGAAACCCTGCACCGCAGCGCAGTCGGTGGGTTGTCCCTGGGCGGGCTTGCGGAAGGGCAGTGGCGGATGCTCGACGCGGTGGAGCGCGACGGGCTTTTTTTGGGTTCTTCTCCCAACTGAGGAGAGGCGCGCCATTGATGCTCTCGGGCGCCGGGTACCAAGGCCCTTGAGTGCTCATGTCCCCCGGCGATGGCCTGCGGCCAGCGCCTCCTCCTTTACTTCGCTCTCAAGGGCCTTGGCACCCGGTGCGCAACAGTACGCAGTGGCCCGAGAGCGAAGCCCGGACCTTGCGCATCTGCAGCCGAAGCCGAGCCTCGTCGCGGCCGGCAGGCCTTCGCGGGGAAGTAAAGGAGGAGGCATCCGCCGCCGGCGGATGCCGGGGGACATGAGCCGCGAAGGCCTGCCGGCCGCGGCGGGGGCCCTCCAGGTCACGCTCTCTCACGTAGCCTGGAAACAGGCTGGCTTCAATGCCTAGGAATCGTCCCGCAAAAGCTCCCGCCACCCCGCATGCCCCAGATTCTCCAGCGTCGCGATATTGCGCTCGACGATGCTGTCCGGATCCGGGAACGCCTCGACGGCGCGGCTGACGCTGTCCTCGCGCAACAGGTGCAGGGTTGGCCAGGGCGAGCGGTTGGTGCTGTTGGCGATGTCGTCCGGATGGCTGTCGGCGAACTGGTACTGCGGATGGAAGCTCGCGACCTGGAGCACGCCCTCGAGTTCGAGTTCCCCGACGAGGGCGTCGGCGGACTCGAGGAAATCGTTGTAGTCGAGGAAGTCGCCCAGCACCTGCGGGTGCACGATCAGCGTGGTGTCGATGACGTCGGCCGGGGTGTCGCGCAGGCGCAGCAGCTCTTCGCCCAGCTGTTCCAGCAGCGCCGCCTCGTCGCGGGCCTCGCTCAGCACCATGCGCAGCTGGCCCTTGGTGACCACGGCCTTGGCGAACGGGCACAGGTTGAGGCCGATGACCGCGCGCTGCAGCCAGCGTTCGGTGTCAACGATCGGATCGTGGGTCGCGTGCATCGCCGGGGTCAGTCGCGGAAGTTGTCGAACTGCAGCGGCAGCTCGAATTCCTTGCTGCGCAGCAGGGCCATCGCGGCCTGCAGGTCGTCGCGCTTCTTGCCGGTGACGCGCAGCTTGTCGCCATTGATCTGCGTGTCGACCTTCAGCTTGGCGGCCTTGATCTCGTTGCCGATCTTCTTCGCAAGCTCGCGCTCGATGCCCTGCTTGACGGTGACCTTCTGCCGCGCGCCGGCGAGGTTGCTTTCGACGTCGCCGAACTCCAGGCAGCGGGTGTCGATCTTCCGGGCTGCCAGGCGGGCACGCAGGATGTCGGTCATCTGCTGCAGCTGGAAGTCGCTGGGCGCGCGCTGGGTGATCACGGCGTCCTCGCGCTCGTAGGCGGCGTCGACGCCCTTGAAATCGAAGCGCGTGGCCAACTCGCGGTTGGCTTGGTCGACGGCATTGGTCAGCTCGTGGGTGTCGACTTCCGAGACGATGTCGAAGGACGGCATGGCGCGTTCCATCTTGAAAAAACGGGGCTTCAGGGTACCGCAACCCGTCCGCCACGGGCCTCGTGCATCATGGGCGTCCCACCGCCCCCACCGGCCGCCCCCGGAGCCCTTCGATGCACAAGACCGCCGCCTATGCCGCCACGTCCGCCACCGCGCCGCTGGCCCCCTGGAGTCTGGAACGCCGCGACCCGCGCGCAGGCGAAGTCCTGATCGACATCCGCTATTGCGGCATCTGCCACTCCGACCTGCACACCGTGCGCGGCGAGTGGGGTCCGGTCGCATACCCGCTGGTGCCGGGCCACGAGATCGTCGGTCACGTGGCCGCGGTCGGCGAGGGCGTGGACCGCTACAAGGTGGGCGATGCGGTCGGCGTCGGCTGCTTCGTCGATTCCTGCCGCAGCTGCGCGCAGTGCGCGGCCGGCGAGGAGCAGTACTGCGAGAAGGGCATGGTCGGCACCTACGCCAGCGTCGATCCGTCCACTGGCGAAACCACGCAGGGCGGCTACTCCACGCGCATCACCGTCCACCAGGACTACGTGCTGCGCATTCCCGAGGGCCTGCCGCTGGACCGCGCCGCGCCGCTGCTGTGCGCGGGCATCACCACCTTCTCGCCGCTGCGCCAGTTCGGGCTCAAGGCCGGCGACGAGCTCGGCGTGGTGGGGCTGGGCGGGCTGGGCCACATGGCGGTCAAGCTGGGCGTGGCGATGGGTGCGCGCGTGACCGTGCTCAGCACCTCGGAGCGCAAGCGCGAGGACGCGATGAAGCTGGGCGCGCACGCCTTCGAGGTTGCAGGCGATGACAAGACGGCCGTGCGGCGCCTGGCGAAGCGCTTCGACATGATCCTCGACACGGCGTCCGCCGCGCACGACTACAACCTCTACCTGGGCATGCTGAAGATCGACGGCACCATGGTGCTGCTCGGTATCCCGGAGCCGACGCCGGTGGCGGCATCGTCGCTGGTGATGGGCCGCCGCCGCCTGGCGGGGTCGCTGATCGGCGGCATCCGCGAGACCCAGGAAATGCTCGACTTCTGCGCCGCCAACGGCGTGGCCAGCGACATCGAGCTGATCGACGCGGCGAACATCAACGATGCCTACGAACGCATGCTGGCCGGCGACGTGCGCTACCGCTTCGTGATCGACGCCGCCACCTTCGGCGCCTGACGACAGCATGGATCCGGTTACCCCCGGTGTCGCCGGTGACGGCGCGGCGGACGCCGTCGCCGCGCGCGACCACAGCCGTGCGTTGCTGGCGATGCTGTTCGCGGTGGCGGTGCTGTGCGTGATGGACGCCTGCATGAAGCAGCTCGCCGGCCACTACCCGCCGATGCAGGTGGCCGCGCTGCGCGGCATGGTCGGGCTGCCGCTGGTGGTGGCCTGGGCGGCGGCGACCACGGGCCTCAGGCCGCTGTTCCGCGTGCATTGGCCGCTGCACCTGTTGCGCGGCGTGCTCGGCGTGCTGTTCCTGTCGTGTTTCGTCGCCGGGCTGCGCGACCTGCCGATGTCGACCGCCTACGCCATCACCTTCGTCGGCCCGCTGCTGGTGACCGCGATGGCGGTGCCGCTGCTGCGCGAGCACGTCGGCCCGCGGCGCTGGACCGCGATCGCGGTCGGCATCATCGGCGTGCTGGTGGTGCTGCGGCCCGGTGGCGAAGGCATGCTCACCAGCGCCGGACTGCTGGTGCTGTTCGCCACCGTCTGCTACGCGGCGTCCGTGGTCACGGTGCGCATGCTGGCGCAGCGCGACAGTGCGCAGGCGCTGGTGTTCTGGTTCCTGGGCATGGTCGCCGTCGGCGCGGGGCTGCTGGCCTGGCCGGGGTGGGTACCGCTGCGCGCAGCGGATGCCTGGCTGCTGGGCGGGATCGCGGTGTCGGGGACCCTGGGGCAGATCGCGCTCACGCACGCGTTCCGCCTGGGCGAGGCCTCGCTGATCGCGCCGCTGGAATACACCGCGCTGGTCTGGGTGGTGCTGCTCGACCTGGTGCTGTGGCAGGCCTTGCCCGACGGCATGACCTGGCTGGGCGCGGGAATCGTCGTGGTCAGTGGCCTGTACTTGATGCGACGCGAGCGCGTGGTGCGCGCACAGCCGGCGCCCGCTCCCGCGCAGGACACCTGAGTCAGCCCGTGAGCTGGAGGGCCCCGCCGCGGCCGGGAGGCCTTCGCGGCTCATGTCCCCCGGCATCCGCCTGGCGGCGGATGCCTCCTCCTTTACTTCCCCGCGAAGGCCTCCCGGCCACGACGGGGCTCGGCGTTGCTGCAGGTGCGCGGGATACCGGCTTTGCTCGAGGGGCCGCCCCGTACTGCTGCCCAGCGGGGGCCTTGGCCCCCGCCGCCCGTTGAATCACTGGCGCCCCATTCCCTCGAATTGGAAATGAGAGAGCCAAAAAAAACGGGCCCCGAAGGGCCCGTTTACTTGCGTGGTGTCGCGACAAGTTCGCGGCTGGATCAGAAGCGGGCGCCAACGCCCACGCCCAGCACGACCGGGTCGAGCTTGGCATCGCCGGCCTTCACGCCGTTGATCTCCACGTCCGAGTCCGCCTGGAAATAGCGTGCGTCGGCACGGGCGAACCAGGTCGGGGTGATGTTGACGTCCAAGCCGACCGTGGCCACCGCGCCCGTGGCGGTCTCCATGCCGAGGCGGTCGCCGCTCGCGAGGCTTTCGCTGTCGTAGTTGGTCTCGTGGTAGCCGAGGCCCACGAACGGACGCAGCGTGCTGTCGGGCGTGCCGAAGCGGTACTGGCCGCTCAGCGAGTAGGGCTGCGCCTTGGCGCTGCCGACCTTGCCGCCGCCAGCGTTGATGCGCTGGCCGTAGCTGTCGGCGGCCCAGGCTTCGACGCCCCAGTTGTCGGTGATGTGGTAGGTCACGCCAAGGGTCGGGGTGCCCTCGCCGTCGAATTCGGTGCGCGTGCCGGCGATCTCGGGATTGCGGGTCGGCTCGACCATCGAATAACCGGCGACCACGGACACGCGCTTGTCGGCGGCGCTGTCCTGGGCGAATGCCGACGGCGCGATGGCGATGGCCAGGGCCGCGGGAACCAGGATGCTGGCGATGGGGGAAATGCGGGACATGGGGGAGTCTCCTCGTTAAAAACCTGTAGGCCCCGGGGAGTGGGGCGCCGCCACCCTATCGATGCGTGCATGAATCGCGCTTGTCGCGGGCCGTTTCGCGATGGAACTTCTGCACGGCCGGTTCATCCGCCCCACGCCGCCTTGACGCGGGTGAACCGCTCGTGACCATGGTCATTGCCCCCAACGGCACGTCCATGGGTGCGGACGCGGCCCACATACTGGTGTCCGCATCCACCATCGAGGGAACCGCCATGCGCAAGTCCACGGGCACGCTGTTGCTTCCGCTGCTGCTGTTCGCCGCTGGTGACGCCGTGGCCCAGGTGCACGTCGATGACTGCAGCGTCGACAGTGACTACGACTTCCATCTCACCGGGCGCAGCGTGGTGCTGCTGGACCAGGACGGCTCCCCGCACACGGTGCTGATGCGCCAGGGGCAGCTGTTCATCGACGACCGCTGGGTCGCGGTGTCGCCGGCCGATGCCGGGCGCCTGGCCGACTATGAGCGCCAGGCGCGCGCGGCCATGCCGCTGGCGGCGGACATCGCGCGCGAAGCGACCGCGATCGCCTTCGACGCCCTGGCGGAAGTGGCCGCGGGCTTCGGCAGCGACCCCGAGGCCAGCCGCAAGCGGCTGGAAGAGGCACGCGTGGTGCTCGACGCCGAGCTGGCGAAGGCCGTGGGTCCCACCCGTTTCGACCGCGACAACCTGGGCGACGCCATCGGCGAGGCCGTTGCCAAGGTGGTCCCGCACCTGATCGGCGACATCGTCGGCGGCGCGATGCGGGCGGCCTTCAGCGGCGATGCCGCCCGGTTCCAGCGCCTCGAGAACCTCGACGCGCAGATCGAAGCCCTGGTCGAACCCCGCGCCCGCGCCCTGGAAGCCGACGCCCAGGCCCTGTGCCGCCGCATGGAGGCGCTGGACGCGATCGACGAGGCGCTGGAATTCCGCCTGCCCGATGGCAGCCGGCTGGATCTGCTCGAGGTCCGCGCCCCGAAGGGCACGCGCTAGTTCCCCCACGGCCCTGCGGCGACGTCGTGGCGTCGCGGGGCCTCCTTCCCCGGTCGAGGTTGGCGGGTGCATCCCGCAGGGCCACAATAGCGGTCCGATCAGATCGCCCGTGGAGACCCCGATGGCCAGCCCCCAGGAAGCACGCGTACCGGACATCGGTGGCTTCGACGACGTCCCGGTGATCGAGGTGCTGGTTGCGCCCGGCGATGTCGTGGAGAAGGACCAGAGCCTGATCACGCTGGAGTCCGACAAGGCGACGATGGAAGTCCCGGCACCGTTCGCGGGCACGGTGCGCGAGGTCAAGGTCAAGGTGGGCGACTCCCTGTCCGAAGGTGGCCTGGTCGCGCTGATCGAACCGGCCGGTGACGACGCGGGCGCCGAGGATACCGGCGCCGGCAAGGCCGCCGCCGCTGGCAGCGCGGACGCTCGCGGAGCATCGACGGACGCAGCTGCAACGCAGCGCGCCCAGCCCGAGGCGCCCTCGAAGGCCGCGCCCGCCGCCGAGACCGGCACGCAGGTCGAGCCCGTGGCCGTCCCGGCCGCCGCCGACAACATCGCCCAGGCATCGATCGACCGCCAGGCCTCCGTGACCCCGGCCGAAGACACGGCGCCACCGCGTCGTTTCGACGCCGACGCACTGCTGCCGGGCAAGGTCCCCTACGCCAGCCCGGCCGTCCGCCTGTTCGCGCGCGAGCTCGGCGTCGACCTGGCGCGGGTGAAGGGCAGCGCGCGCGGCGGGCGCATCACCCGCGAGGACGTGCAGCAGTTCGTCAAGGCGACGCTGGCCGGCGGCGCTGCCGCGGGTGGCGGCGCGGTGGCCGCGGGCGGCGGGCTCAACCTGCTGCCCTGGCCGAAGGTCGACTTCTCGAAGTTCGGCGAAATCGAAGAGCAGCCGCTGTCGCGGATCCGCAAGATCAGCGGTGCCAACCTGGCGCGCAACTGGGCGATGATCCCGCACGTCACCCAGCACGACGATGCCGATGTCACCGACCTCGAAGCGCTGCGCGTCGCGCTGAACAAGGAAAGCGCGGCCGACAGGAGCGGGGAGGGCATCAAGCTCACCATGCTCGCCTTCATCATGAAGGCGGTGGTGTCCGCGCTGCAGAAGTATCCGGAGTTCAATGCTTCGCTCGATGCTTCGGGCGAGACGCTGACGCTGAAGAAATATTTCCACGTCGGCTTCGCGGCCGACACGCCCAACGGGCTGGTGGTGCCGGTGGTGCGCGACTGCGACCGCAAGGGCGTGATGCAGATCGCGCAGGAGACCTCGGCGCTGGCGAAGAAGGCGCGCGACGGCAAGCTCGGGCCCGCCGACATGTCCGGCGGCTGCTTCTCGATCAGCTCGCTGGGCGGCATCGGCGGCACCAGTTTCACGCCGATCGTCAACGCGCCCGAGGTGGCGATCCTGGGCGTGTCCAAGACCGCGATGAAGCCGGTCTGGAATGGCGAGAAGTTCAAGCCGCGGCTCATCCTGCCGCTGTCGCTCAGTTACGACCACCGGGTGATCGACGGTGCCTCGGCGGCGCGCTTCACCGCCTATCTCGCACAGCTGCTCGGCGACATGCGCCGGGCGATGCTCTGAGGGCGCGGCGATGGCGAACACGATCGAAGTGAAGGTTCCCGACATTGGCGGCCTCGACGGCGTGCCGGTGATCGAAGTGCTGGTGGCGGTGGGCGACACCGTCGCCGTCGACCAGGGCCTGGCGACGCTGGAGTCGGACAAGGCCACGATGGAAGTGCCGTCCTCGGCCGCGGGCGTGGTCCGCGAGGTCAAGGTCAAGGTCGGCGACACGGTGGCCGAAGGCAGCGTGGTGGTGGTGCTTGAAGCGGAAGGCGACGACGCGGCGACCGCGGACAAAGCACCCGCGAACGACAAGGCTCCCGCCGCAGACAAGAAGCCCCCGGGCGACAAGGCGGAGGCTGCTGCCACGGGCGCGGCGCCTGCCGCGGCCGACGCCGGCCCGGGCAAGCCGCCGGTGGCGCGCTCGCACCGCGCACCTGCAGAGCCCGAAGCCCCCACGCCCGCCGCGGCCAGCGGACGCAAGGCCGACATCGAGTGCGCGCTGGTGGTGCTGGGCGCCGGGCCCGGTGGCTACACCGCCGCCTTCCGCGCCGCGGACCTCGGCATGGACGTGGTGCTGGTGGAACGCTACGAACAGCTCGGCGGCGTCTGCCTCAACGTCGGCTGCATCCCGTCGAAGGCCCTGCTGCATGCCGCCGGCGTGATCGAGGAAGCCGCGCACGCCGCCGACTACGGCATCAGCTTCGGCAAGCCGAAGATCGACATCGATGCCCTGCGCGGCCACAAGGATCGCGTGGTCGGCCAGTTCAACAAGGGCCTGGCCGGCATGGCCAAGCAGCGCAAGGTGCGCGTGGTGTCCGGCGGCGCGACCTTTGTCTCGGCCAACGAGCTTGAAGTCGCGGGCGCCGACGGCAAGACGCAGCTGCTGCGCTTCGGGCAGTGCATCATCGCCGCCGGCTCGCAGGCGCTGCAGTTGCCGGGCTTCCCCTGGGACGACCCGCGGGTGATGGACTCCACCGACGCGCTGGAGCTGGCCGGCGTGCCGAAGAAGCTCCTGGTGGTGGGCGGCGGCATCATCGGCCTGGAAATGGCCACCGTGTACCGCGCGCTGGGCAGCGAGATCACCGTGGTCGAGCTGGCCGACCAGCTGATGCCCGGCGCCGACAAGGACCTGGTGAAGCCGCTGGCCGACCGCCTGAAGAAGCAGGGCGTGGCCATCCACCTGAAGACGAAGGTGGTCGACGCCAAGGCGCAGAAGAACGGCATCAGCTGCAGCTTCGAGGGCGACAGCATTCCGGACGGCAAACTGTTTGATCGCGTGCTGGTGGCCGTGGGCCGCGTGCCCAACGGCGGCAAGCTGGATGCCGAGAAGGCCGGCGTGCGCGTGGGCGAGCGCGGCTTCATCGATGTCGACGCGCAGATGCGCAGCAACGTGCCGCACATCTTCGCCATCGGCGACATCGTCGGGCAGCCGATGCTGGCCCACAAGGCGACGCACGAAGGCAAGCTCGCGGCCGAAGTCGCCGCCGGCGAGAAGCGTGAATGGGTGGCAAGGGTGATCCCGTCGGTGGCCTATACCGATCCCGAGATCGCCTGGGTCGGCCTGACCGAAACCGAGGCCAAGGCCAAGGGCATCAAGCCCGGCGTGGCGAAGTTCCCATGGGCGGCAAGCGCGCGCGCGGTCGGCATCGGCCGCGGCGAGGGCTTCACCAAGCTGCTGTTCGACGAAGAGACGAAGCGGGTCATCGGCGGCGCCATCGTCGGTCCGCACGCAGGCGAGCTGATCGCCGAGGTCGCGCTGGCGGTCGAGATGGGTGCCGAGGCCGCCGACATCGGCCACACCATCCACCCGCATCCGACGCTGTCGGAATCGGTGGCAATGGCTGCCGAGATCTTCGAAGGCACCATCACCGACCTCTACATGCCCAAGCGCAAGAAGTAGGGCCGGACGCCCCCGGTGCGGGGCACGCGCCAGGCGGGGCCGGGATAAAGCGTGACCCGGTTCCGCCGCACCGCTGACGCCCGTCGCCGTTCCGTGCGCTCTAGGGCGCACCCTATCTGTCACCTGCATCGCAGCCGGCGCCAACTCCGGGGGCGGGTCCGTGCCCGCTCCAGGCGAGGGACCTGGATCACGCGCGCAAGCGCAACCAGGAGAGGTGACATGGAAGCTGCGAACAGGCAGTTCTTGGCAGTGGCCGCGCTGTGCGTCGGCGTGGCCGGCATGGGCGCGGCGAACGCAGCCGGGGTGGAGGTGGGGAACCGGCTGGATCCGGAAGCGATGGAGCTGAAGCTGCAGGAGCGCGCCATGGATGAGCGCCTGCGCCTGGAGGAGACCCGGCTGCGCATCGAGCGCGCCGCGTATCCCGCCTACTTCAAGCGCGCCTATGCCGCGTACCCGCAGATACCGCGCGGCACGCTCGAGGCCATCGCCTACGTGCAGAGCCGCTGGCACAACGTGCGCGCCGACCAGGCGGGCGACATGGGCGACCATCACCACATGCCCGCCGCCCACGGCGTGATGGGCCTGTACGCCGGCGACGGGTTCGCCGACCAGGTGGGCGAGGCCGCGGCCCTGCTCGGGGTGCCGGCCGAACGCGTGAAGCACGACGCCGCGACCAACATCATGGCCGCCGCCGCGCTGCTGGGCCGCCAGCTGCGCGGCAAGGACATGAAGGATCTCGAGGCGCTGGCGCCGGAGCTTGCGCGCTACGCCGGCTTCTCCGCCTCACCCGCCGAGGGCGCGATCGCCGACTACGCCCGCGCCAGCTTCGCCTTCGACGTGCTGCTGGCCCAGGACCGCGGCGTCGACGAGAAGGGCATGGTGGTGCCGCAGGTGGCGGTGGCGTGGGAACGCGCCTTCGATGCCGACACCCTGGTCAAGCTGCAGGCGCCGTTCGTGCGCCTCGACGTCGAGGGCGACCGCATCGAGGTCGACGGATTCGCCATCGACCCGGTGAGCGAGCAGCTGGTGCGCGCGGCTTCGAAGAAGGATGGCGACGGTGGCGTGCGCGCGCAGAGCACCGACTACGGCCCGGCGATCTGGAATCCCGCGCATTCGAGCAACTACAACGCATCCCGCAGCGCCGCGGTCAGCGCGGTCACCCTGCACACCGCGCAGGGCAGCTATGCCGGCACCATCAGCTGGTTCAAGAACTCGACGTCCAACGTCAGCGCGCACTATGTGATCCGCAGCTCGGACGGGCAGGTCACGCAGATGGTCCGCAACGCGCACACGGCCTGGCACGTGCGCAACCAGAACAGCTACACGCTTGGCATCGAGCACGAGGGCTACGTCAACAACAGCGCCTGGTACACCTCGGCGATGTACAACGCGTCGGCGGCGCTGGCGCGCAACTTCTGCTCGAAGTACAGCGCCATTCCCTGTTCCAGCGCCTACAAGGGCGCGCCGAGCAGCGGCATCAACGTCCTGCCGACTTCGGTCAAGATCAAGGGCCACCAGCACTTCAGCGGCCAGACCCATACCGACCCCGGCATCAACTGGAACTGGGCCAGCTACTACACCCTGCTCAACCCCGGCAGCGGCGGCAGCACGCAGTACCTGGACCGCTTCGAGAGCAACGTCGGCCACTTCAATACCGCGCCGGCGTATTCCGGAAGCACGGTCGGCATCTCCACCGCGTCCACCGCCACGCGCGACTGCGGCACGCGCCGCAACGGCAGCTGCTCGCTGCGGGTGCTGCTGAAGGACAACCCCAACACCACGGCAAGCTGGGCGGTACGCCTGCTGTCCGGTGGCGGCACGCCGGGCAGCAACGTCGCCCTCACTCGCGCCAACGGCAGCGTCGGCTTCTGGGTGTTTGCCGGCGGCAGCGGCATGAGCGTGGGCCTGGGCATCGATGACAGCGACGGCACCGAGCGCTCCGTATCGCGGTCGATCCCGGCCAACAGCTGGACCTACGTGTCCTGGTCGCTGACCGATGCCAACCAGTGGAACGCCTGGGTGGGCGGCAACGGCGCGATCACCGCCGGCACCGTGCGGCTGGACGCGATCTGGCTGTACCACGCCAACACCAGCTACGACGTCAACGTCTACATCGACGACGTGCAGGTCAGGAACTGAGCGCAGGCCGCGGGGCGGGGATGCTGTCCCCGCCCCGCGGCAAGCGTTCGTGCCGCGCGGCTCAGAAGCGGATGGTCAGGCCCGCCAGCGGACCGTGCACCTTGAGTTCGCTGCTCACGTCCGCCGCATAGTCGACCGGCCCGATGCCGGCTTCCGGCGGAAGCGTGAAATCGCCGGTGAAACGGTCGCGCAGCTCCAGGCGGAACCAGTCGTAGCCGACATGCACGCCGATGCGCTCGGTGACCAGGTATTCGACGACGACGCCGGCGCGTTCGAAGTGGCCATCCTCGTCGATGAAGTTGCCCCAGCCCGCGTCGAGGTACTGGCCCTCGAAGTCGACGCGCCAGCGATCCACCGGCCGCCAGGTCAGGCGTGTGTGCAGGGCCGGGCTCCAGCCGCTGATCTCTTCGCCGAACCGCGCAGTGCCGGCATCGATCTCGTCGGTCGCGCTCCAGGCGACGTCGGCCACGGTCTCGAGGTCGACGTGCGTCGCACCCAGGCCCACGCCCCACTCCAGCGCGGGCGTCGCGACCACGGCGTACTCGTAGTGCACGGACGCCATCGCGAACTTGATGCGACCCGTGGCATCGGCCGCGGGCAGCTGCACGGGGTCGCCGGGGATGCCCGGAACGTCCGGATCCAGCACGCCACCGCCGAAGCTCCAGCTGTCGTCGTTCTCGTAATCGTAGTAGCTGGCACCGACCGACTGCCGGTCGCTGATGCGGAAGTTCAGCGCGCCGCGCGGACGCCAGTCGTCGCCGGTGTCGAGGGTGGCGGCGTCGGAGAACAGGACGGTGTCGGTCCCGTCGGTGGCTTCGCCATCGACGCCCAGCCGCAGGTCCGCGCCGGGATTGAAGGCGCTCAGGCGCAGGGTGAAGCGGTCATCGCGGTCGTTGCCTTCCTGGGCCAGCGCCGGCTGTGCGGCAAGCAGCGCGGTGGTGGCAAGGGCCAGCGCAATGGGGCGCAGGGATGCTTGGTTACGGGTATCCATCATGGGGGACTCTCGTTGTGGGGTGCCCAAGTGTCGTGTGCACGCGGGTGGCCGATGCGTGAACACGATCGGCGTTGACCGTGCGAATGCGTCATTCCGCAGGCCATGTCATCGGCCTATGCTGTTCCGGCATCGGCCACGCAAGGGGAGTCCCGCCATGGTGTTCCGCATCTCGCTGCTGCTGGTCGTGCTGCTGGCCATCGTCGCCGGCCTGGCGCCGGTCCAGTTCGGGCAGGTGACGGGTGACGCGCTCGCGGCCGTCATCGCGCACGCAGGCTGGCTCTACCTGCTGATCGTGTTCCTGACCCTCGTCTTCCTCGGCTACCTCGCCTTCGGCCCGCTGGCCCGGCTGCGCATCGGAGGACGCGATGCCGAGCCCGAGTTCTCCGGGCCCACGTGGCTCGCGATGCTGTTCGCCGCCGGCATGGGCATCGGCCTGGTGTTCTGGGGCGCGGCCGAGCCGGTGTCGCACCTGCTCAACCCGCCCGAGGGCCTGGAGCCGGGCACGCCGGCTGCGGCGCGCGCGGCCATGCGCTACACCTTCTTCCACTGGGGCCTGCATCCATGGGCGATCTATGCGCTGATGGGCCTGGCCATCGCATGGTTCCAGTACAACCGCAACGGCCGCGGCCTGATCAGCGACCTGCTGCAGCCGCTGATCGGCGACCGCCACCTGGGCTGGATCGGCAAGCTCGTCAACATCGTCGCCGTGGTTGCCACCGCGATCGGCGTGGCCACCACGCTGGGCTTCGGCACCATCCAGATCAGCGCCGGCATGTCACGCGTGTTCGGGCTGCCCGGCGGCGCCACGATGCAGCTGTCGGTGATCGCCGTGTGCTTCGTGCTGTACATGGCGTCGAGCGCCAGCGGCGTGAACCGCGGCATCAAGTGGCTGTCGACCTTCAACCTCGTCCTTGCAGGCGTACTGCTGGTGGCCGTGGCGCTGCTTGGGCCCACCGGATTCATCTTCGAAACCTTCACCACCTCGTTGGGCAGCTACCTGTCGCACCTGGTCGAGATGAGCCTCGCCATGGCGCCGTTCTCGGGCAGCAGCTGGGTCGCGGACTGGACGATCTTCTACTGGGCCTGGTGGATCTCGTGGTCGCCGTTCGTGGGCGCCTTCATCGCGCGGGTGTCGTATGGCCGCAGCGTGCGCGAGTTCGTGCTGGGCGTGGTGGCAGTGCCCAGCCTGCTCGGCTTCGCCTGGTTCGCCACCTTCGGCGGCGCCGCGCTCTGGGGGCAGATCTTCGGCGGCGTGGACATGGCCGGTGCGCTTGCGGAGGGCTACGAGACGGTGCTGTTCGGGATGTACGACAGCCTGCCGCTGTCGCAGCTGCTGTCGGGGCTCAGCATTTTGCTGCTGGTGATCTTCTTCGTGACCTCCGCCGACTCCGCGGTGCTGGTGCTGGGCTCGATGTCGAGCGAGACCACCGGCGACCCGACGCTTGCGCGGAAGTTCGCCTGGGGCATCGCCATCGCCCTGATCGCGGCGGCCATGCTCCTTGCCGGCGGCCTGGAGGCGCTGCAGACGCTCATCACCGTGGCCGCGCTGCCCTTCGCGCTGCTGATGGTCGGGGTCATGGTGGGCCTGCAGCGGGTGCTCAGCATCGAAGCGCTGCGCGAAAAGGCCGCGGAGCGACGCGCCCGGCGCGCGATCGAGGATTGGATTGCCCGCGAGCAGGCAGGGCAGGATCCCTGAAAAGTCGAAGCCCCGGCGCAATGCCGGGGCTTCTGCAGGGCCTGCACGGATCGACGAGGGGAGAGCGGGCAGGCCAGGCACAGGGTCAGACCGTCGGATTCCAAAAGGGTTCCCCTTGACCCGCTTCTTTCCGCTGAATGCGCCGATCGCCCGCGTTCGGGCCCAAACCGGGACCGCGACCGCCGTTCAGGGAGTGTCTCCTTCCGGCATTGGCCGACCAGTGGATATGACTGCTATAATTCCGGGGCTAGACGGGGCCAGTTGATCCGGCTCCGGCACCACAGCCACAGGTACACCATGTGTTGAATCCCCTTGCCGCAGGTTCGCGGCTGGTGCGGCGCACGATCACCTGGCAGGTGGTCGCCGTCGCCGCGCTGGCGCTGGCACTGGCTGCGAAGGGGTCCGCATGGGCACTCGCGGCGGCGGTGGGGGGTGCGGCCATCATCGCGGGCGGGGCGCTTTACGGTGCGCTGGCCCTCGGTGGCGGCATCGCACCGGCGGCGGGCGCGCTTTCGCGCCTGGTGCTGGGGCTGCTGGCGAAGTGGTTCGTGGTGATCGCAACGCTCTTCGTCGCGATCGCCGTGGTGCGGCTGCCCGCCCTGGCGGTAATCGGGGGCGTGCTGGTCGCCTTGGTGGCACAAGTGCTGGCGATGGCCGGCGGACATCGAAACGGGAAGCATTGAAATGGCGGCTGCGGCGGATCTCACCCCCACCAGCTACATCCAGCACCACCTGCAGAACCTGACCGCGTCGGTCGGCGAGGGAAGTTTCATGACCCTCCACGTCGACACCCTGGTCAGCTCGCTGGCGATGGGGCTGTTGATCACCTTCCTGTTCTGGGCGGGCACGCGCCGCGCCACCGCGGGCGTGCCGGGCAAGTGGCAGGCCTTCGTCGAGATCATGCTCGAGTTCGTCGACCGCCAGGCGCGCGACACCTACCACGGGACCAGCAAGCTGGTGACGCCGATCGCGATCACCCTGTTCTTCTGGATCCTGCTGATGAACATGCTGAAGTTCATCCCGGCCGACTTCTTCGCCGTCCCGCTGTCCTGGGTCGGCGTCGAATACTGGAAGCCGGTGCCGACGGCGGACGTCAACGCCACCCTCGGCCTGTCGATCAGCGTGTTCTTCCTGATGCTGTTCTTCGGCCTGCGCGCGAAGGGGCTTGGTGGCTTCACCAAGGATTTCCTGACCACGCCCTTCGGCAAGTGGATGATGCCGGCCAACCTGATCCTCAACATCGTCGAGTGGGTGTCGAAGCCGATCTCGCTGGCGATGCGACTGTTCGGCAACATGTTCGGCGGCGAGATCGTGTTCCTGCTGATCTGGGTGCTTGGCGGTGCCAGCATCCTCGGCCTGCTCGGCGGTGCCGTGTTCGGCCTGGGCTGGATGATCTTCCACATCCTGGTGGTCCCGCTGCAGGCCTTCATCTTCATGATGCTGTCGATCGTCTACCTGAGCCTGTCGGAAGACAGTCACTAAGAGTTCCAGCTGTAAACCAACCCTTTCGTCCAACCCTCAAAGCACCACGCCCGGAGATCACCATGGAAACCATCCTCACCACGCTTGCCCAGGTCCAGGCCTTCACCGCCCTCGGTATCGGCATCATGGTCGGCCTCGCCGCGCTCGGCGCCGGCCTCGGCCTCGCCATCATGTCCGGCAAGTTCCTCGAGTCGGCCGCGCGCCAGCCCGAGCTGATCCCGGTGCTGCAGGTCCGCATGTTCATCACCGCCGGCCTGATCGACGCCGCGTTCATCATCACGGTCGCCGTCGGCCTGCTGTTCGCGTTCGCCAGCCCGTTCATCGGTCCGTGGACCGCGCAGCTGGCGCAGCTGGCCGGCTGATCGCCTCGCCGCGCACGGTGCGGGTGGCGCAGGCCGCCCGCGCCACGCAGCAAGGCCGGCATGCGCCCCGCATGCCCCGACCACCACGACAGGCACTGCCATGAACATCAATCTCACCCTGATCGCCCAGGCACTTTCGTTTGCCGCGCTGATCTGGCTGATCGCCACCTTCGTCTGGCCGCCGCTGCTCAAGGCCATCGAAGAGCGCCAGCAGAAGATCGCCGAGGGCCTCGCCGCCGCCGACAACAGCCAGCGCGCGCTTGCGCAGGCCCAGGACGCTGCGAACGAGGAGCTCAAGGCCGCGCGCACCAAGGCCAACGAGATCATCGACCAGGCGCACCAGCGCGCCAACCAGATCGTCGACGCCGCGCGCGTGGAAGCGCAGACCGAGTCGATCCGGCAGAAGGCCATGTTCGACGCGGAGATCGAGGCTTCGGCCAACCGTGCCCGCGAAGACCTGCGTCGCCAGGTGTCCGCGCTCGCCGTCACCGGCGCGGAGAAGCTGCTCAAGCGTGAGATCGACGCCAGCGCCCACAAGGCGCTGCTTGACGAACTCGCCGCGGAGATCTGAGTCCGATGAGCCAGGAGATCACCCTCGCCCGTCCCTACGCCCGCGCCGCCTTCGGCATCGCGCGCGACCGCGGCGATTTCGCGGGCTGGTCGCAGGCGCTGGCGTTCTCCGCCCGCGTCGCTGCCGATCCGCGCGTCGCGCCGCTGCTGGGCCATCCGTCGTTCACCGACGCCGAGGCCGTCGAGCTGCTGGCACCGGAGTCCGCGGCGGCCGAGCAGCGTGACTTCCTCGCGCTGCTGGCCAGCAACGGACGCCTGGCGCAGCTGCCCGAGATCGCCGGCCTGTACGAGGACCTGCGTTCGGAGGCCGAGAACATCGTGCGCGCCACGGTGACGTCGGCGGCCGAGCTTTCGGAATCCGAGATGGCCGGCATCCGCGCGGCGCTCGAGCGCCGCTTCGGCAGCAAGGTCGAAATCGATACCGCGGTCGACGCCGCACTGATCGGCGGCGCGGTGATCAGCGCCGGCGACGTCGTCATCGACGGTTCGCTGCGCGGCAAGCTCGCGCGCCTGCAGTCGGCACTGAGCCAGTAAGCAAGGACGTCGCGGCCCGGCACCCGCCGGCGGCGACGCCACCACAAGATCCACTTACCGCGCACCACCCGCTGGCGCGCACCGAGGAACCGGAAATGGCAAGCACCCAGCTCAACCCCTCTGAAATCAGCGAACTGATCAAGAGCCGCATCGAGAAGGTCAAGCTGGCCGCCGAGGCGCGCAACGAGGGCACGGTCACTTCCGTGTCCGACGGCATCGTGCGCATCTACGGCCTGGCCGACGTGATGCAGGGCGAAATGATCGAGCTGCCGAACGATACGTTCGCGCTGGCCCTGAACCTCGAGCGCGACTCGGTCGGCGCCGTGGTGCTGGGCAACTACCAGAACCTGCGCGAGGGCGACGTGGCCAAGACCACCGGCCGCATCCTCGAAGTGCCGGTGGGTCCGGAGCTGCTGGGCCGCGTGGTCAACGCGCTCGGCGAGCCGATCGACGGCAAGGGCCCGATCACCGCCGCGCTGAGCGCGCCGGTGGAGCGCGTGGCGCCGGGCGTGATCTGGCGCAAGTCGGTCGACCAGCCGGTGCAGACCGGCTACAAGTCGGTCGACGCCATGATCCCGATCGGCCGCGGCCAGCGCGAGTTGATCATCGGCGACCGCCAGACCGGCAAGACCGCGATGGCCATCGACGCCGTGATCAACCAGAAGGGCACGGGCATCAAGTGCGTGTACGTGGCGATCGGCCAGAAGGCCTCGACCGTCGCCAACATCGTGCGCAAGCTGGAAGAAAACGGCGCCCTGGCGCACACGATCGTGGTGGCCGCCACCGCGTCCGAGTCGGCTGCGATGCAGTACATCAGCGCCTACTCCGGCTGCACCATGGGCGAGTACTTCATGGACCGCGGCGAAGATGCGCTGATCGTCTACGACGACCTGTCCAAGCAGGCCGTGGCCTACCGCCAGATCTCGCTGCTGCTGCGCCGCCCGCCGGGCCGCGAAGCCTATCCGGGCGACGTGTTCTACCTGCACTCCCGCCTGCTCGAGCGCGCCGCGCGCGTGTCCGAGGACTACGTCGAGAAGTTCACCGAGGGCAAGGTCACGGGCCAGACCGGTTCGCTCACCGCGCTGCCGATCATCGAGACCCAGGCGGGCGACGTGTCCGCGTTCGTGCCGACCAACGTGATTTCGATCACCGACGGCCAGATCTTCCTGGAAACCGACCTGTTCAACGCCGGCATCCGCCCGGCCGTGAACGCCGGCATCTCGGTGTCGCGCGTGGGTGGTGCGGCCCAGACCAAGATCATCAAGAAGCTCTCGGGCGGCATCCGCATCTCGCTGGCGCAGTACCGCGAGCTCGCGGCGTTCGCGCAGTTCGCCTCCGACCTCGACGACGCCACGCGCAAGCAGCTCGAGCGCGGCCAGCGCGTCACCGAGTTGATGAAGCAGAAGCAGTACGCGCCGATGTCGATCGCCCACCAGGCGCTGTCGATCTACGCGGTCAACGAGGGCTACATCGACGACGTGCCGGTCGCCAAGATCGGCGTCTTCGAGGAAGGCCTGCACGCGCACTTCGACAACACCGCCGGCGAGCTGGTCTCGAAGATCAACGGCAGCGGCGCCTGGAACGACGAGATCGAAGCGGCGTTCCGGAAGGGCATCGAAGAGTTCAAGGCGACCGGGTCCTGGTGATGCAGGAGCCGGGTGCCGGGGTCCATCGACCCTGAGCCCCGGACCACGGATCCAGAACCCCCGAAGCGAGCAGAGCGAGCGAAGACATGGCCGGCGGCAGAGAAATCAAAACCAAGATCAAGAGCGTGCAGAACACCCGCAAGGTGACGCGCGCGCTCGAAATGGTCTCGGCCTCGAAGATCCGCAAGGCGCAGGAGCGGATGAAGGCCTCGCGCCCGTACGCCCGTGCGATGAAGCAGATGATCGGCCACCTCGCGCAGGCGAACACCGACTTCCAGCATCCGTTCCTGGTGGAGCGGCCGGAGGTCAAGCGCGTCGGCTACATCATCGTTTCGTCCGACCGCGGCCTGGCCGGCGGCCTCAACAACAACCTGTTCCGCAAGCTGCTCGGCGAGATCCGCCAGTGGCACGAGAAGGGCGTCGAGGTCGACGTGGTCACCATCGGCCAGAAGGCGACGGTGTTCTTCCGCCGCCTGAAGGTGGACATGCTGGCCAGCGTCACCCACCTGGGTGACACCCCGGAAGTCGAGCAGCTGATCGGCATCGTCAAGGTGATGATCGACGGCTTCGTCGAAGGCCGCCAGGACCGCGTGTTCGTGGTCTACAACGATTTCGTCAACACGATGACCCAGCGCGCGGCGTTCGACCAGCTGCTGCCGCTGCCGCCGTCGGACGAGAAGCTGGTGACCCACGACTGGGACTACCTGTACGAGCCCGATGCGCAGACCGTGCTCGAGCACGTGCTGACGCGCTACATCGAGTCGCTGGTGTACCAGGCGGTGATGGAGAACATCGCGTCCGAGCACGCCGCGCGCATGGTGGCGATGAAGGCCGCGAGCGACAACGCGAACAAGCTGATCGACACGCTCAACCTGGTCTACAACAAGGCCCGGCAGGCGGCGATCACGCAGGAAATCTCCGAGATCGTCGGCGGCGCGGCGGCGGTCTGATCCAGACAGCATGTGGGAGGGGCCTTGCGGCCCGGTCCCGACAATCGCGGCCATGGCCGCTCCCACAAACAAGAAAGACATCGGGTTTCAGAGGACTTAAGTGATGAGCAACCAGGGCAAGATCGTTCAGATCATCGGCGCCGTCGTCGACGTGGAATTCCCGCGCAACGAAGTGCCGAAGGTGTACGACGCACTGAAGGTCGACGGCACCGAGATCACGCTTGAAGTGCAGCAGCAGCTCGGCGACGGCATCGTGCGCGCGATCGCGCTCGGCTCGACCGACGGCCTGAAGCGCAACCTCGTGGCCACCAACACCGGCACCGCGATTTCGGTCCCGGTCGGCGCAGGCACGCTTGGCCGCATCATGGACGTGCTCGGGCGCCCGATTGACGAGGCCGGCCCGGTCGACGCCTCGGCGCACTGGGAAATCCACCGCGCCGCGCCGTCCTACGAGGACCAGTCGTCCTCCGCGGAGCTGCTGGAAACCGGCATCAAGGTCATCGACCTGATGTGCCCGTTCGCGAAGGGCGGCAAGGTCGGCCTGTTCGGCGGCGCCGGCGTCGGCAAGACCGTGAACATGATGGAACTCATCAACAACATCGCCAAGGCGCACGAAGGCCTGTCGGTGTTCGCTGGCGTCGGTGAGCGTACCCGCGAGGGCAACGACTTCTACCACGAGATGAAGGACTCCAACGTCCTCGACAAGGTGGCGATGGTGTACGGCCAGATGAACGAGCCGCCGGGCAACCGCCTGCGCGTCGCGCTGACCGGCCTGACCATGGCCGAGTACTTCCGCGACGAGAAGGACGCCTCGGGCAAGGGCAAGGACGTGCTGCTGTTCGTCGACAACATCTACCGCTACACCCTGGCCGGTACCGAAGTGTCGGCGCTGCTGGGCCGCATGCCGTCGGCGGTGGGTTACCAGCCGACCCTGGCCGAGGAAATGGGCGTGCTGCAGGAGCGCATCACCTCGACGAAGTCCGGCTCGATCACCTCCGTCCAGGCCGTGTACGTGCCCGCGGACGACCTGACCGACCCGTCGCCGGCCACCACCTTCGCCCACCTCGACGCCACCGTCGTGCTGAGCCGCAACATCGCTTCGCTGGGTATCTACCCGGCGGTCGATCCGCTGGACTCCACCAGCCGCCTGCTCGACCCGAACGTGATCGGCGCCGAGCACTACGACACCGCGCGCAAGGTCCAGGCGACGCTCCAGAAGTACAAGGAGCTCAAGGACATCATCGCGATCCTGGGCATGGACGAGCTGTCGGAAGAGGACAAGCAGGCCGTGTCGCGCGCGCGCAAGATCGAGCGCTTCTTCTCGCAGCCGTTCCACGTCGCCGAGGTGTTCACCGGCTCGCCGGGCAAGTACGTGCCGCTGAACGAAACCATCCGCGGCTTCAAGGGCATCGTGGACGGCGAGTACGACCACCTGCCCGAGCAGGCGTTCTACATGGTCGGCAGCATCGACGAGGCGGTCGAGAAGGCCGCGAAGATGGCCGCGAAGGCCTGAGGCAGGTAGGCAATCATGACCACCATCCGTTGCGACATCGTCAGCGCCGAGGCCGAGATCTTCCGCGGCGAGGCCACCATGGTGGTCGTCACCGGTGAAGTCGGCGAACTCGGCATCGCGCCGCGCCACGCGCCGCTGATCACCCGGCTCAAGCCCGGCAAGGTCGTCGTCACGCAGGCCAACGGCGAGAAGCTCGACTTCGCCATCAGCGGCGGCATCCTCGAGGTGCAGCCGCAGGTAGTGACGATCCTGGCCGACACCGCGATCCGCGCTGATGAAATCGACGAGGCCGCGGTGCGCAAGGTCAAGGAAGAGGCCGAGCGCGTGCTCGCCGGCCGCGGCGAGGCGATGGACATCGCCGAGGCGCAGCAGAAAATGGCCGAGGTCGCGGCGCAGCTGCAGGCGCTCGAACGCCTGCGCAAGAACCTGAAGCACTGATCCGCGAAGCCGTCATCACGCAGGTTTCCAGGACGCCGGCCAAGTGCCGGCGTCCTGCTATTTGCGGTACACCCAGTGTCGTGAGCCGATGAAGCCGAGCACGCCCAGGCAGGCTTCCACCAGCGGCTTTGCCAGCCATGCCCACTTGCGTCCCAGCACGTCGTCGATCAGCTCGATCGCCACCGTGCTCAGCAGGGTCAGCACCAGCCACATCACCACGAAGCGCAGCAGCTGCCGGCGCCCGATGACGTGCTTGTCGCCGACGAAGGTGACCTTGCCGTTGAGCCAGAAGCCGAGCATTGCGCCGGTGATGCGGCCCGCGATGTTGGCCAGGCCGATGCGCAGGCCGAAGTGGCTGAGCAGCACCATGACGCCCCAATCGAGCAGCCACTGGATGCCGCCCACCACCAGGTAGCGCGGACCCTGGTGTCGCAGCGTCATCGTGCCGGCTCCACGGAAGGCGTCGCCGGGGCGTCGACCGCATCGGGAGGCAGGCGCCACCATTCCACTTCGCCCACGGCGTCTTCCCGGCGGGCACCGGCCAGCGCCAGCCCGGCGGACTGCGCGGGCGTCAGGCGATCCACGCGCAGCACCAGCTCGGCGATGCCCTCTCGCTGCCACAGCGCGACCCAGGCCGCGCCCGTGGCGTCGGCATCCGCGTGCCGCGCCTCCGCTTCAAGCGACGGGTCGTACCAGGACAGCGTGCGCGCGGCGGCCCCGAGTTCCGCCAGCATCGGCACGTCCAGGGCGATCGCGAGGACCGCACCGCTGCGGGTGCCTTCGCGTTCCCAGCGTTCGCGCAGGGCCGCGGCAAGCAGGCGCTCGCGCCCGTACTCGGCAAGGACAGGTGCATCGCGTCCGGCCACCACCACGCTGTCCTTCACCACGCCGGTGCGGAGCATCCAGTGGCCGTTGGCCTGGAACAGCAGGTTGGCGACGCAGGTCGCTCCCAGCAGCACGTGGGCGCTGCGCGGCGCCGCTGCGCGGGTGGCCACCACCAGGGCCGGCAGCGCGAGCACCAGCGCCGGATATACATAGCGCAGGTACTGCGTGGCCAGTAGCGGGGCCACCAGCATGGCCAGCGCGAGCATGGCGAGCGCACGCGTCCGACGCTGCCAGAGCGCGGCCAGCCAGGCACCCGCGAGGGCGACCAGCACGAAGCCTCCGCCTCCCGGGAACGCTTCGAGGTAGCGGCCGGTATCGAAGGTGAGCCGCCACGGCAGCAGCGGCCCCGCGCCGGCGTGCCAGCGTGGATCCTTGAAGTCGCCGCCGAAGTAGGACGAGCCGAAGACATCGTTCATCAGCGGCAGGACCGGGTTGCCGGCGATCGCCCAGGCGTAGGCGTAGCTGCTGCCGCCCAGCGCGGTGACCAGGAACAGCGCGGCCACCGCGGTGCGCGCGTCGAGCACCGTGCGGTGTCGCCAGGCCAGCCACGGCAGCAGGAGCGCGGCGAAGGCGGCCGCTGCGAGCTTGGTGGCCAGCAGCAGTCCGATCAGCGCGCACGCCGCCAGCAGCGTACGTCGCGACGGAGCGGCATGGCCCAGGCAGGCCGCCCAGGCCAGCAGCGCCGCGGTCGGGAGTTCGGTCTGCATGCCCATGGCCAGCACGGCGGTCAGGGGCAGGCTCGCGTACAGCGCCACGGTCCAGGCGCGCGTGCGCAGGTCGCCGCCAAGCGCGGCACACAGGCGCCAGAGTGCGACGCTGGTGAGGACGAGCCATAGCGCGTTCACCGCCCCGCGGGCCTCGGCCCCGGCCAGCAGCTGCGGTACCGCCTGCACCACGTCGGCGGCCCAGGGAGCGAGCGCCCAGGCGTGCACGCCGGGATCCATTGCCAGGCGGCCGTCGAGCTGCAGCGACCACGGCAGAAGCAGGTGATAGCCGACGTCGTCATGCTGTGCGGTCGGCACCCAGCAGCCAGTGGATGCGAGGCCCAGCACCAGCACCATGAGCGCCATCGGTCGCGGGTCCGCGGCCACCGTATCCCGCCAGCCACCGGCCGCATCGCGCAGCGCGATCGCGACAGCGCGGTGCCTCCACGCGACCAGGACCAGCACCACGGCCAGGTAGCTCCAGCGCGTGTGCAGCGGCAGCGGCAGCAACCAGCCGAGCACGCCGGCGCCCAGGGCCAGGCCGGTCACGCAGCGGGTGGCCGCTGCGGCGTTGGGCAGCAGCAGGCCACCGAGGGCGATCGCCGCGGCCACGGCCAGCATCGTGGCCAGCAACGGCAGCGGGCCGCCAAGCCAGGCCAGCGCCAGCAGCCAGGCGAGCGCGAGTCCGTGTGCAAGGGCGAGCCCGGTGATGCGACGCAGGCCCCAGGCGAATCCCAGCGCCAGCAAGGCGATCACCAGCAGGGCGGTGGTGCGCGCCGGCACCCAATGTTCGAACATGCCGTGGCCGAGGATGCCGGCAAGGCAGGCGATACCGCCGCTCCATGCCAGCCACGCCGGGCCAGGCCGGCCTGCAGCGCGCGGTGGACCGGTGATGGTGGCAGGTTCCGGTGGCACGGCTCGCGACATCGCGCGCATGCTACCAGCACCCCCTTATAGAATGGCCGCGACGACACCAGGCCAGGACGCACCATGCCCGAACAGGACCGCACTGCAAACCCGCTCCACGTCGTGATCCTCGCCGCCGGCGAAGGCAAGCGCATGAAGTCGGCCCTGCCCAAGGTGCTGCAGAAGATCGCCGGGCGGCCGATGCTGTCGCACGTCATGGCGGCTGCACGGCAACTGTCGCCGGCCGCCATCCACGTGGTGCATGGCCACGGCGGCGACCACGTCCGCGAGGCCTACAGCCACCGCTCCGACCTGCACTGGGTCGAGCAGGCCCAGCAGCTCGGGACCGGCCATGCCGTGCGCGAGGCCATGCCCGGCGTGCCCGACGGTGCCCAGGTGCTGGTGCTCTATGGCGACGTGCCGCTGATCACCGCCGACACCCTGCGCCGCCTGCTGGCGGTGGACGGCCGGCTGTCGGTACTGGTGGCGCAGCTCGAGAACCCGCGCGGCTACGGCCGCATCGTGCGCGACTCCGAAGGCAACGTCGGTGCCATCGTCGAAGAGAAGGACGCCGACGCCGAGCAGCGCCGCATCGACATCGTCAACACCGGGGTGCTGGCGGCGGAGTCGACCGCACTCAAGAACTGGCTGCAGCGCCTGTCCAGCGACAACGCGCAGGGCGAGTACTACCTGACCGATGTCTTCGCGATGGCCGCCGCCGAGTACAGCGCCGCGGAAATGGTGTTCGTGGACGATCCGGTCGAAACCGAAGGCGCCAATGATCCCTGGCAGCTGGCGCAGCTGGAGCGCGCGATGCAGCGGCGCCTGGTGCGTGCGCTGTGCGCGGACGGTGCGCGTTTCGCCGATCCGGACCGGGTCGACATCCGTGGCGAGGTGATCGTCGGTCGTGACGTCGAGATCGATGCCAGCGTGGTGTTCGAAGGCCGCGTGGTGCTGGGCGACGGCGTCCGCATCGGCCCCTTCTGCCGCATCCGCGACGCCGAGCTGGGCGCCGGCACCGAGGTGCGCGCGCACTGCGACATCGAAGGCGCACGCACCGAGGGCGCGGTGCAGATCGGCCCGTTCGCGCGCCTGCGCCCGGGCACGGTGCTGGCCGACGGCGTGCACATCGGCAACTTCGTCGAAACAAAGAACGCGGCGCTGGGGGTGGGCAGCAAGGCCAACCACCTGAGCTACATCGGCGATGCCGACATCGGCGCGACCGTGAACATCGGCGCCGGCACCATCACCTGCAATTACGACGGCGCCAACAAGTCCACCACCACCATCGAGGACGGCGCCTTCATCGGTTCGAACTCCGCCCTGGTGGCGCCGGTGACCATCGGCCGCGACGCCACCATCGGCGCCGGTTCGGTGATCACCGGCAATGCGCCCGAGGGCAAGCTGACGATCGCGCGCGGACGGCAGCAGACCATCGAAGGCTGGCAGCGGCCGAAGAAGCAGCCGCGGTAGAAGAGTGCCTTTGTGGGAGCAGCTATAGCTGCGATCGGAATTGCCGTCACCGCCAAATTTGCGGCAGGTCGCAGTGATAGCCGCTCCTGCATCGGCCCGGATCGCGGCTGTAGCCGCCCCACATGGGGGAGCGTCAGGCGGGCAGGACGAGGCTCACGCAGAGCCCGCCACCTTCGCGGTTGGACAGGGCGATGCGGCCGCCGTGGGCCTCGGCGATCTCGCGCGTGAGCGCCAGGCCCAGCCCCGTGCCGTGGCGCTTGGTGGAATAGAACGGCAGCAGCGCGTTGGCCAGCACCGGCTCGTTCATGCCGCTGCCGCGGTCGAGCACGTCCACTCGCCATGCATCGGGAAGCCGGCGCAGCGCCAGGCGCACGTCGCCGGGTGCGGATCCGGACTCGTGGGCGTTCTTCAGCAGGTTGAGCATGGCCTGCCCGAGCTGCGGGGCATCCGCGCGCACGTGTCCGTCGACGTGGCCCTCGATGCCGAAGTCGACCTGGCTGCGCAGGCGCTCGAGGAAGACGCGCCATTCGATCGCTTCCAATCGCGGCGCGGGCAGCTTGGCGAAGCGCGCGTAGTCGCGGATGAAGCCTTCGAGGTGGCGCGCACGCTCCTCGATCGTCGCCAGCGCGGCCGGCAGGCGCTCGTGCTGGCCACGGCGCAGGAGTTCGGCGCCGGAGTGTGCGAGCGACGCGATCGGCGCCAGCGAATTGTTGAGTTCGTGGCTGATCACCCGGATCACCTTCTTCCACACCTGCACTTCCTGGCGGCGCAGCTCGGCGGTGAGCTGGCGCAGCAGCAGCAGTTCGTGGCGGCGGCCATTGAGGCGGAACAGGCGGCGGGAGAGGTGGAAGATGTCCTCGTCGTCATCGCTGCCGACGGTGAACATGCCGTCGCCGCCGCGGGAGAAGGCATCGCGCATGGCATCGGGCATCTGCGCCAGCAGCTCGTCGAAGGCGACGCCCTCGAGCTTGCGGCCGTCGCCGACCAGCTTGCGCGCGGCCAGGTTGCCAAGCACCACGCGGCCCGACGGATCCACCAGCAGCATCGCCACCGGCGTGTTCTGCACCATGGTGTCGAGCAGCAGTTCGCGCTGCACCAGGCGCAGGCGCTGGTCGCGCAGGGTGTCGCCCAGCGCGCGGTGGCTGGCGACCAGCGCGCCAAGCTCGCCGCCGCCTTCCCATGCCAGGCCGAAG
This sequence comes from Luteimonas sp. A649, assembly GCF_054072735.1. NCBI lineage: Bacteria > Pseudomonadati > Pseudomonadota > Gammaproteobacteria > Lysobacterales > Lysobacteraceae > Luteimonas > Luteimonas sp. A649. Next base: position 86,593 of record NZ_JBSVRQ010000001.1, read on the forward strand.
CTGTAGTCGCCGTCGCGGTAGCTGGCGACGCTGCTGGCGAGTGCGCGGAACAGCGAGTGCGCGGGCGCGAGCAGGCGGCGTACGTGGTAGAGCAGCAGCGGCAGGGGCAGGACCACTGCAAGCAGCACCGCGAGCCAGCGCGAGGGCAGCCAGTGTTCGAGCAGCACAGCCAGCCCCGCCGCGATGGCCATGTAGGCCAGCGCGAGGGCGGTGAACGTCACGCTCAGCGGCAGTCGCAGCGGACGCCGCATCAGTCGCGCCGGATGCCCAGGCGGTCGAGGCGGCGATACAGCGCCTGTCGCGACAGCCCGAGGTCCGCGGCGGCCTGGGCGAGCACGCCGCCGCTGCGCGCCAGCGCTGCCTCGATCGCGGCGCGGTCGGGCTCCTCGTTGCCGGGGGGCGTGGGCCGTGCGTCGGATACCGGCAGGCCCAGCGCGTCGGCCTGGATCAGTTCGCCCATCGACAGCAGCGCCGCGCGCTGCACCACGTTGCGCAGCTCGCGTACATTGCCCGGCCACGGGTGGCGGAGCAGGGCGCGTTCGGCATCGGCACCCAGGCGCTTGCCGGCAGGCAGGAAGTGCCGTGCCAGCGGCAGGATGTCGTCGGGCCGCTCGGCCAGTGGCGGCAGTTTCAGCTCCACCGCGTTGAGCCGGTAGTACAGGTCTTCGCGGAAGCCGCCGTCGCGGATCATCGCTGGCAGGTCGGCATTGGTGGCACTGACCACGCGGACCTTGACCTGGCGTTCGCGGTTGCCGCCCAGGCGCGCGAAGCGGCCGGTTTCGAGCACGCGCAGCAGCTTCACCTGTCCCGCGGCCGGCAGGCTGCCGATCTCATCGAGGAACAGCGTGCCGCCGTCGGCGGCCTCGAACTTGCCCTCGCGCGCCTTGCCCGCGCCGGTGTAGGCGCCGGCCTCGGCGCCGAACAGTTCGGCTTCGATCAGCTCGCCGGGCAGCGCGCCGCAGTTGAGCGCCACGAACGGCCCGTCCTTCACCATCGAGTTCGCATGCACGATCTCGGCGATCTTCTCCTTGCCCGCGCCGTTGGGCCCGGTGACGAGCACCGGCAGTTCGGAACGTGCCACCTGGCAGGCCAGTGCCAGCAGGCGCTCGCTCGCGGGATCGGCATACACCACGCCGCGCAGGTCGTTGTCGCGCGACAGCGCGTCGCGCCGCCGCTGTTCGCCGCCGCGGTGCCGCGCCAGCTCGCGCCGCGCCTCGGACAGTTCCAGCAGGTTGTTGACCGTGGCCAGCAGCTTGCGGTCGTCCCAGGGCTTGCCGAGGTAGTCCGCGGCCCCGGCCTTGACCAGGTCGACCGCGGCCTCCAGGTGCGTCCAGGCAGTGAGCAGGATCACCGGCAGGTCGGGTTCCTGCACGCGGATGGCCTGGAACAGCGCCATGCCTTCTTCCCCCGACGTGGTGTCGGCGTGGAAGTTCATGTCCTGGATCACCAGGTCGATGTCGCCCCGCCGCAGCCGCGCCAGCCCCTCGTCCGGCGCCTGCGCGGCGACGGTGTCGATGTCATGCAGCGAGAACAGCACCTCCAGCGCGATGGCGACGGCGGGGTTGTCATCGATGATCAGGATCGTCGGCATCGGTCCGGGATCATACGCTCCGGGTGGCAACCGCCGGCGGCACCGAGGCCGCGCGCCGCGCCGGCCCCAGCACCGCCAGCTGCCCGAGCAGCCACAGCGCGATCGCGCCGACCGGCAGGTACACCAGCGGCAGGCGCGGCAGTTCGTAGCGCCCCATCAGCATCTGGTTGATGCCGAAGGCCAGCACCATGCCGATGGCGATGCCGACGGTGGCCAGCAGGAAATTCTCGATCTGGAAGTAGCGCAGGATCTGGCTCCGGGTGGCGCCCAGCGCGCGCCGGATGCCGATCTGCTTGCTGCGCTGCTGCACCCAGAAGCTCGCCAGGCCGATGATTCCGAGCGCGGTCACGATCAGCAGGGCAACGATCACGGCAACCAGCATCCACATCATCGAGCGGTCCTGGCGGTAGTACGTCGCGCGCATGTCGGTGAGCGTGTGCTCGTTGAGGATGATGCGGTTCGGATTGTTCGCAAGCAGCGTGTCCACGGTGAGTTTCAGCAGCTCCGTGCGGCGCTCCGGGTCCACGCGCAGCAGGTAGTTGCTGCCCAGCCCGTAGGAGATGTCGATCGGCAGCAACATCGCGTACTCGTAGGCCTCGGGCCCGCCCTGCTCGCTGGGGCGGATCAGGTGCTCGACGACGCCGACCACCCGCGTGGGGTTCGGGCCGCCCATGCTGTAGAAGGCCTTGCCCAGCGGATCCTCGCCGGGGAACAGCTTGTCCGCCATCTTGCGGGTGATGATGGCCGAGGGAATGCTGGCATCGTCGCCGCCGGTGGACAGCGTCTCCCAGTCCAGCAGCTCGTCGCGGTTGAAGCGTCGCCCGGCCACGAGGGTCAGCCCCATCGAATCGAGCAGCGTTTCGTCGCCCATGTAGTACGCCGCGCTCAGCGTGGACTGGGTCTGGTCCGTTGACAGCCGGATGCCGGTGTTCCACGACGAGTTGCCGAACGGGACCTGGTTGGTGACGCTGGCCGACGTCACCCCGGGCAGCCCGCGAAGGCTGGCGAGGTCGGTCTTCGTCATGGCCAGGGCGTTCTCGTCGCGCCCGATGCCGGTGAGCTGCACGCGGATGATTTCGGCCTCGGCCAGGCCGCTCACGCGGTCCATGCGTTCGATGCGGCCGTTGATCAGGAACAGCGCGTTGCAGATGATCGCGCAGGTCAGCGCGATCTCGAGCACGATCAGCGCGGCCGCGGTCTTGTGCCGGGACAGCGCGGACAGGATGGGACGGATTTCCATGGTGTTCTCCCGGCGCCCCGGTTACTGGGACTTGAGCTGGATGGCAGGCGCGACCTGGCACGCGCGCCAGGCCGGCAGCAGCCCGGCAAGCACGCTGGCGGTGACCGCGAGCAGGAAGGTGAGCAGCAGCATCGCCGGATCAAGGCGCGCGAGTTCGGCATAGGTCGCCGGCTGTTGCCGCACCGCCCACAGGCCGAGCAGCGCCAGCACCAGCCCGAGCACGCCGCCGGCGAGTCCGACCGCGGCGGCCTCGACCAGAGCCTGCGCGAAGATCGCCGCCTTCGACGCGCCCAGCGCGCGGCGCACGCCGATCTCGCCGCTGCGGCGCATGAACTTCGCCAGCAGCAGGCCGACGGTGTTCACCAGGCAGACCAGCAGGAAGCCCAGGGCCAGCCAGGCCTGCAGGCGCACGTCGCTGGGAACGACGCGCTTGTGGTCGAGATGCTCCATGACCGAGCGCAGGCGCGTGTTGACCGGGCGTTCGAAGCGACCCGCGGCGCGCTGCTGCGCCGAGTAGTTGTCGAGGTACTGGCGGTAGGTCGACACCTTCTCCCGCGAGTCCAGCTCGACCCAGTACTGGATCCAGGCGCAGGGGGCGTTGAGTGCGGTCTCCTCGCCGCCCGAGTCGCCCCAGCAGCTCATCGAGCCGTTACGGCCAAGCTGCAGGCCAACGGCCGTGGAGAAGGGCAGGAACACCTGCTCGACCTCGCCATAGCGGTCCAGGTTGAGGTCGTAGAAGCGGGGCGTGGGCATCCATTCCTCCAGCACGCCGACCACGCGGAAATCGTTCTGGTCGATGCGGACGGTCTGGCCGACGCTGTTGGCCCCATCGAACAGCTTGGCGTTGAGCGCGGAGGAAATGACGATCGAGCGCGCCGATCCCTCGTCGTCGGCGGCGGACCAGCCGCTGCCGAATGCGAACGGCACCTTGAACATCGGGAAGAAGTCGGTCGAGGTGTAGCGGGCGTCGACCACGAAGGGATTCAGGCCCTGCTTCGTCGGCTCGATGCTGACGCCGCCGCCGGTCATCATCGCCTGGCGGTCGCCCTTGCGCTCGCGCAGCAGCGCCTCGGCGTCGAAGCGGGTCAGCTGCTCGTCGGGCTCCTCTCCGGCGACGTAGCCGTCCATGCCGTCGGCATCCAGCTGGACGTAGAACAGCGTGTCGCTCTTGCCCGGGATCGGGTCCCCGGAGAGCACGTGGAACACCGTCAGCGTGGTCATCGACGCACCGATGCCGAGCGCGATGGCAAGCACCATCAGCGCGGTCAGCATCTTGTTGCGGCGGAAGCTGCGCAGCGCGAGCCTGGCGTAGTAACCGAACATGGGGGCGTTCCTCAGATTCCGGAGGCAGCGTCGGCCGCTTCGGCTTCGGCGGCGATGCGTTCGGCGCGCGCGGCGCGGGTCAGGCTCGGCTCCACCGACAGGTCGGTCGCCATGCCATCGACGATGTGCACGTTGCGCTGCGCGCGCGCGGCGAGTTCGGGGTCGTGGGTGACCATGATGATGGTCGTGCCCTGCTGGTTGATGTCTTCCAGCAGCTCCAGCACGCTGCGCGCCATCTGCGTGTCGAGGTTGCCGGTAGGCTCGTCGGCCAGCAGCAGGCGCGGACTGCCCGCCAGCGCGCGGGCGATCGCGGCGCGCTGCTGCTGGCCACCCGAGAGCTCCGCCGGGAAGTGCTTCATGCGCGAGCCCAGGCCGACCATGCCCAGCGAATCCTCGATGCGCAGCTTGCGCTCGTTGGCCGGCATGCCGCGGTAGCGCAGCGGCACGTCGACGTTGTCGAACAGGTTCAGGTCCGGGATCAGGTTGAAGCCTTGGAAGATGAAGCCGATCTTCTGGTTGCGCAGCTTGCTGCGCTGGTTGTCCGAGAGTCCGCGCACGTCCTCGCCGTCGAGCATGAACTCGCCGCCGGTGAAGGTCTCGAGCAGGCCGGCGATGTTGAGGAAGGTGGTCTTCCCCGAACCCGAGGGCCCGGTGACGGCGACGAATTCGCCCTCATCCACGCGCAGGTCGAGCGAGCGCAGCGCGTGCGTCTCGACCAGTTCGGTGCGGTAGACCTTGGTGACCTGGCGCATGTCCAGCATGGCGGTGGATCCTTGTTCGATGGGCGTGGTAGTGGGCATCAGTCGACGCGGAACATGTCGGGAAGGGCCGACGCCGGTACGTACTGGCGCGTGATCCGGCCGTGGTGGACGTCGCCGTTGGCGGAGGCCACGTCATCGGGGCCGTCGAACCTGGCGTCGAAGCGGTAGAGCTCGCTCAGCCTGCGCGGCACGGCGTCGGCCAGTTCGAACGAACTCCAGTTCAGGTGGTGGGGGAAGCCGGTCGTTGCGTACATGGTCACTCTCCGGAAATGCGGACGCGGTCCGCCTGCTGGAACTGGTCGCTGCCCGACACGACGATGCGTTCGCCTGCCTGCAGCCCTGAAACGATCTCGACCGCGGACAGGCTGGACGCGCCCGTCTGGATAGGGCGCCGCTGCGCGCTGCCGCCGTCGACGACGTAGGCGAAGCTGCCGCCGTCCTGCTCGAGGAAGGGTCCGCGCTCGACCATCAGCACGTCATCGCGCGTATCCATCACGATCCGCGCCGACAGGCGCTGGTTCTGGCGCAGCCCGGGCGGCTGCTGGCCGTCGGCGAAGCGCAGCCGCGCGTTGACCTCGCCGTTGACGACTTCCGGCGACACTGCCGAAATCTCCGCGGCCCAGGCCTTGCCGACGCTGGTCACCTGCGCCGGCATGCCGATGCCGAGGTCGCGGGCGAAGCTTTCGGGCACCTTGATCTCGACCTCGAACTGCGACAGGTCGACCACGCCCAGGATCGGCGCGTTGGCGGCCACGTTCGTGCCCTGCGCGATCTGCACCTGGCCGACCTGGCCGTCGAAGGGGGCGCGCAGCGTGAGCGCATCCACCTGGCGGCGCAGTTCGTCGACGACCGCCTGCTGGCGCTCGGCCATCAGGCGCTTGTTGCCGGCGTCGATGCCGGCGCCCTGGCCCTGCAGCGAAAAATCCTGGCGGGCCGAGGCGACGCCGATCTCGGCCTTCTTCAATCCGTCCAGCGCGCGGTCGTAGTCGTTGCGCGACACGGCGCCGCCCTCGAAAGCCCGTTTGTAGCGTTCGACGTCGCGCTGCGCGGCGACCTGGTCGATCAGCGCCTGGTCGAGCATCTTCTGCGCATCCGACCGGGTGAGCTGTGCGTCGAGCACGGCGCGGTTGGCTTCGCCCTGCAGGCTGGCGAGGGTGGACTCTTCCTGCACCAGCTTGCTGCGCAGTTCCGGGCTGTCGATCACCGCCAGCTCCTGGCCTTTTTCCACGGCATCGCCCGCGACGACCTTGAGCGCGACGGTGCCACCGGCGATCGCGTACAGCGTCGGGCTGTTGGCGGCGATCACGCGGCCGTCGGCGGAGAGGTCGCGCACCAGGTCGCCGCGCGTCACCTGGGCGATGCGCAGGCGCGCGGCGTCGTGCGAGCGGCCACCGCTGCTCCAGCCCACCGCCACCCAGGCCGCGAGCGCCAGAAGCAGCGCGCCGGCCACCGTGCCCACCACCCAGGGCTTGCGCAGCAGGCGGCGCGCGGCGGGCGCGGCGGCGGACGCGTGGTCCTGGCCGGAGGTGTCGCGGATGCGGGCGCGGATCGGGTCCATGGAGGCGGTGGTCTCTGCAAAGGGGGCTGTCTGCCCTGTAGTGACGCAAGCGCCGTGCCAACGCCAAGCCATTGATTTTGTTTGATTCGTCGCGGGTGTCCGGGTGTCCGCCCGGACACCCGCGCTGTCCGGCGGACGGTCCCGCCGCCTTTCGCCGTTAAACTCGTGAAGTTCCCAACCAAGGCGTCCATCACCTATGTGCGGCATCGTCGGCGCGATCGCGGATCGCGATGTGGTTCCTGTCCTGATCGAAGGGCTCAAGCGTCTCGAATACCGCGGCTACGATTCCGCCGGTATCGCCGTTGTCGAGGGCAGCGACATCCGCCGCGTGCGCCGCACCGGGCGCGTTTCGGAAATGGAAGGGGCCGCCGGCAGCGAGGGCTTCAGCGCCACGCTCGGCATCGGCCACACCCGCTGGGCCACGCACGGCGGCGTCACCGAATCCAACGCCCATCCGCACGTCAGCCACGGCGTCGCGCTGGTGCACAACGGCATCATCGAAAACCACGAGCAGCAGCGCGAGCGGCTGATGGCGCTGGGCTACGAGTTCGAGTCGCAGACCGATACCGAGGTCATCGCCCACCTGATCCACCATTACCTCAAGGGCGGCGACGACCTGCTCGCGGCGCTGCAGCGCGCGGTCAAGGAGCTGCATGGCGCCTACGCGCTGGCCGTGGTGAGCCGCAAGGAGCCCGGGCGCATGGTCTGCGCGCGCATGGGCTGCCCGCTGCTGGTCGGCCTGGGCGAAGGCGAGAACTTCATCGCCTCCGACGTGTCGGCCATCCTGCAGGCCACGCGTCGCGTGATCTTCCTCGAGGAAGGCGACACCGCCGAAGTCACCCGTGAAGGCGTGCAGGTGTTCGATGGCAACGACCAGCCGGTCGTGCGCGAAGAGCACCTGTCCGATGTCTCGCTGGCGTCGCTGGAGCTCGGTCCCTACCGGCACTTCATGCAGAAGGAGATCCACGAGCAGCCGCGCGCGCTGGGCGACACCATGGAGGCGATCATCGACGCCGGCGTGTTCGAGCCCACCCTGTTCGGCAAGGACGCCGAGGCCGTGCTGCGCGAGGTCGAGGGCGTGCAGATCCTCGCCTGCGGCACCAGCTTCTATTCGGGCTCGGTGGCGCGCTACTGGATCGAGGCGATCAGCGGCCTGCCGTGCAGCGTCGAGATCGCCAGCGAATACCGCTACCGCACCGCGGTGGCCAACCCGAAGCACCTGGTGGTCACGATCTCGCAGTCGGGCGAAACGCTCGACACCATGGAAGCGCTGAAGTACGCCAAGTCGCTGGGCCACGCGCACACGCTGTCGATCTGCAACGTGCCCGAGAGTGCGATCCCGCGCGCCAGCAAGCTGGTGTTCTACACCCGCGCCGGCGCCGAGATCGGCGTCGCCTCGACCAAGGCCTTCACCACCCAGCTGGTCGGCCTGTTCGCGCTGGCGGCCACGCTGGCCAAGCTCAACGGCCGGCTTTCGGACGAGAAGGAAGCGGAGTACATCGAAGCGCTGCGCCACCTGCCGGGCAGCGTGCAGCACGCGCTGAACCTGGAGCCGCAGATCGCACTGTGGTCGGAGAGCTTCACGCCCAAGCAGCACGCGCTGTTCCTGGGCCGTGGCGTGCACTACCCGATCGCGCTCGAGGGCGCGCTCAAGCTCAAGGAAATCTCCTACATCCACGCCGAGGCCTATCCCGCCGGCGAGCTCAAGCACGGACCGCTGGCGCTGGTGGACGATGCCATGCCGGTGGTGGTGATCGCGCCCAACGACAGCCTGCTGGAGAAGGTGAAGTCGAACATGCAGGAAGTGCGCGCGCGCGGCGGCGAGCTGTTCGTGTTCACCGACGCCGACAGCAACTTCAGCGAGAGCGAGGGCGTGCACGTGATCCGCACTCCGCGCCACGTCGGCGTTCTGAGCCCGATCGTGCATACGATCCCGGTGCAACTGCTGGCCTACCACACGGCGCTTGCGCGCGGGACCGACGTCGACAAGCCGCGGAACCTGGCGAAGAGCGTGACCGTCGAATAGCGCCCGCGGGCCATTCCCGGGCGCCGGGTCCCGGCCTGGCCCCCGGTGCGCGCTAAAATGGTCGTTTTTTGGCCATCGCATGCCGGACCTCCACTCCCCGGCGCCTGTCCCCGGCGCCTCCCTGGCCCGCCTCCTGGCGCGGTTGACGGGGCGGCATGCCGCCCCGCCGACGCACTCGGCCGCGGACAGGCTGGGTGCGTGGCTGGACTGGCAGCGGGCCGTGGCGCTGTCGCATGCCCTCGATGACGCCCCCGACGACGCCCCCGACGTCCCGGACGCCGACGCGGCCGGAGGCGACGCCGGCTCCCCGGACGACGGAGCCGATGGAGCCGACGCGGACGAGCGCATCGCCGACGACTGCCGCCGCCGGCGCGCCACGCTGGAGGCCGCGATCACCGACGACGCCCGCGACTGGACCCTGCCGCTGCGTCCGCGCCGGGGCCAGACCGGCACCGATGCCACGGCCGGGGCCGCCGAGGTGCTGCGCCATTGCCAGGGGCTGCAGCGCGACATGCAGGCCGCCACCGGGCGCCTGCGCGGCGAGTTGCGCGAGCGGCTGGCGCGGCGTCCAAACGGCCACGCGCGCCTGGCTGGCATCGATGCGGTGATGGAAGGCCTGCTGGCGCCGCGCGAACACGCGCTGCTGGCCCCCGTCATCCCGACGCTGGTGGCGCGCTTCGAACACCTGCACGCGCTGCACGGCGCGGGCGAGCCGCCGCCCGCCGCGGGCCCGGACGCATGGCGCGCGCGCTTCCGCACCGAGGCCCGGCAGGTGCTGCTGGCCGAACTCGACTTACGTTTCCAACCCATCGAAGCGCTGCTGGCGGCGCTCCGCACCCCACGACTGGACGCATGAACAAAACCTTCCTCAACGGATTCGTCTTCGCCGCCGGCCTGCTGGCCGTGTGCTGGATCGGTGCGGGCTATGTCGGCAGCCACGCACTCGCGCTGGCGGTCACCGCGCTGATCTGCGTGCTCTACCTCGTGGGCGGCCTCGAGCTGTACCGCTACCGGCAGGCGACCGCGACCCTGGTGGCCGCGCTCGATGCGCCGCCGGCGCCTGCGGACGCGCTTGCCGGATGGCTGGACCGCGTTGACGCCTCGCTCCGCACCGCGGTGCGCCTGCGCATCGAAGGCGGGCAGTCACCGCTGCCGGCCCCCGCGCTCACGCCCTATCTGGTCGGCATGCTGGTGCTGCTGGGCATGCTCGGCACCCTGCTGGGCATGTTGCTGACCCTGCAAGGCACCGGCTTGGCGCTGCAGTCGGCCAGTGACCTGCAGGCGGTGCGCGATTCGCTGGCAGCACCCGTCGAGGGCCTGGGCGTCGCCTTCGGCACGTCGATCGCGGGCGTGGCGGCTTCGGCGATGCTGGGCCTGCTGTCGGCGCTGTGCCGCCGCGAGCGCGCGGCCGCGGTGCGCGCGCTCGACGCGGCGGTCGCGACCAGCCTGCGCGTGCATTCGCGGGCGCACCAGCGCGACGAGTCGCTGCGCTTGATGCAGCTGCAGGCCGGGGCCATGCCGGCGCTGGTCGAGCGCCTGCAGGCGATGACCGACGCGCTGGAGCAGCAGGCCCGGGCGGCGCACGCGCAACAGGCCAGCCAGCAGGACGCCTTCCATGCCGGAACGGCGGCGGCCTACCAGCGGCTGGCCGACGCCATGGCGCAGTCGCTCGAACGCAGCGCCGCCGACAGCGCGCGGGCCGCGGCCGAGGCCGTGCAGCCGGCAGTGGCGGCCGCGATGGAGACGCTCACGCGCGAGGCGGCGCAGCTCAACGCGACCGTCGCCAGCGCCGTCGACCGGCAGCTGGCCGCGCTCGGCGCCGGCTTCGATGCCAACGCCAGCGCGGCCACCGCGCTGTGGCAGCGGGCGATGGACGAACAGGCGGCATCGCAGCAGTCGCTCGCGCAGGCGCTGCGCACCGGCCTGGACGCCGCCGGCGAGCGCTTCGTGGAGCGTTCGGGCGCGCTGCTCGACGACGTGTCCTCGCGCCTGGATGCCACTGCGCTGCAGGTCGGCGCCGCCTGGGACGAGGCGCTCTCGCGTCAGCAGGCCCAGCACAGGGGCCTGGCCGAGCACCACCGGCAGGCGCTGGATGCGGCCACCGCCGGCTTCGCGGCGCAGGCCACGGCGCTGCTGCACGAGGTCGACGGCTCGCACGCGCGGCTGCAGGCGACGCTGGCCGAAGCCGACGGACAGCGCCTGGACGCCTGGCGTGGGCAGGTGGCGGACATGGCGTCCGCACTGCGCGACGACTGGGAGCGCATCGGCGAGGACGCCGCGCGCCGGCAGCAGGCCGTCTGCGACGCGTTGGCGCGCGCGGCCGACGCCATCGGCACGCAGTCGCAGGCGCACGCCGCCGCGACCATCGCCGAGATCGCCACGCTTGTCGACGCGGCATCGGAAGCGCCGCGCGCGGCCGCCGAAGTGGTGGCCGAACTGCGGCAGAAGCTGTCGGACAGCATGGTGCGCGACACCGCGCTGCTCGCCGAGCGCACCCAGCTGATGGACACGTTGGGCACCCTGCTCGAAGCCGTGAACCACGCCTCCACCGAGCAGCGCGGTGCGATCGATGCGCTGGTCTCCACCACCTCGTCGCTCCTGGAGCAGGCCGGCGCCCGCTTCGGCGACCAGGTCGAGGCCGGCGCCGGCGTGCTCGATGCCGCCGCTGCGCGCGTGGATGCCGGGGTTGCCGGCGTGGCCAGCCTGGGCGAGTCGCTCGCCGGGGCCGTGCAGCAGTTCGGTGAAAGCAATGCCGCACTCACGGAGCGGCTGGAAGGCATTGCCGGCGCGCTGGAGGCAGCAGGCACGCGCAGCGACGAGCAGCTGGCCTATTACGTGGCCCAGGCGCGCGAGGTCGTGGACCTGAGCGTGCTCGCGCAGAAGCAGATCATCGGCGAGCTCCGCCAGCTGCCGGCCGTGCATGCCGGAGCCGATGCGGCATGAGCCTGGAGATCGACGGCGACGCCGATTCGGCGGTGCCGGTCTGGGCCGCCTTCGGTGACCTGATGTCGGTGCTGCTGGGCGTGTTCGTGCTGATCCTGGTCGGCGTGATCGGCGTGCAGCTGCACCTGGAGTCGCGGCTGCAGGAAGAGGTCGCGCAGCGGCAGGCCGAGCAGCAGCGCCGCGAGACGCTGGAGCAGGCGCTGGCCGCGCCGCTGGCGAGCGGCCGCATCACCCTGGTCGATGGCCGCATCGGCATCCGCGGCAGCGTGCTGTTCGCGCTCAATTCCGACCGCCTGCAGCCCGAGGGCGAGGAGCTGCTGGACAGCCTGGCCGCGCCGCTCGCCGAATTCCTCGCCTCGCGCGACGAGATCCTCATGGTCAGCGGTTTCACCGACGACCGCCAGGTCCGTGGCGGCAACCGCCAGTTCGCCGACAACTGGGAGCTGTCCGCACAGCGCGCGCTGACCGTCACCCGCGCGCTGATCGCGCAGGGCGTGCCGGCGTCGTCGGTGTTCGCGGCGGCCTTCGGCGCCGGGCATCCGGTCGATTCCAATGCCGACGAAGACGGCCGCGCGCGCAACCGCCGCGTGGAAATGGCGCCGGTGCCGCGCCAGGGACAGCAGGCGCAGGTGGCCGGTGAGCGGTAGCGTGCGCGACGGCGGCATGTCGCTCGCCGGGCTGCTGGACACGCTGGATGCGTGGCGCGACGAGCGCGAAGTGCTCGCCGCGGATGCAAGGCAGCCGGATCGCCCGGCCTGGCCGGAACTGCCGGCGCTGCAGGGATTCCGCGCCCTGTGGGCACGCATGCGGACCGAAGAGCAGCTGCGCCGTGCGCTGGCGCCCGCGCCCGCCGATGCGGGGCCGCTCAACTCCGTCACCCTGGTGCATCGCACCCTGGTGCTGATGCGCGAGGAGTCCCCGGGCTACCTGCGGCATTTCACCGCGTACGTGGATGCCTTGGCCTGCCTGCAGGACGTCCAGGCCCAGGCGATGCCATCGTCCGCCCCGCAGCCGCCGGCGGCCAGAAAGCAGCGGGCCCCGGGCCGCGCGCGCGCGACCCGGGGCCCGTCGAAGCCCGCTTAGGGCTGTTCCGGCTCTGGCGCGGCCGGAGCGTCCGCGGCGAGATCCGCCGCGTCACCCTGGAGGGCCGCGTCGGCAGGCATGTCGGACGGCAGGGCCGCCGTGCCGCCGACCGGGGTCACGCGCCAGACGATGTTCGCCAGATCGTCGGCGATGAGCACCGCGCCGCGCGGGTCCACGGTCACGCCCACGGGGCGGCCGCGGGTGGTGCCGTCGTCATCGCGGAAGCCGGTGGCGAAGTCGATCGGATCGCCGGCCGGCTGGCCGTTGCGGAACGGCACGAAGACGACCTTGTAGCCCACCGGCTCGGAGCGGTTCCAGCTGCCATGCATGCCGACGAAGGCGCCGTCGGCGAACTGCGGGCCCATCGTTGCGCTGGAGAAGTCGACGCCCAGCGAGGCGACGTGCGCGCCGAGGCTGTAGTCGGGCGTGATCGACGCCGCGACCTTCTCGGGGTTCTCCGGGCGCACGCGGTCATCCACGTTGTTGCCCCAGTAGGCCCACGGCCAGCCGTAGAAGCCGCCGTCGCGGACCGAGGTCAGGTAGTCGGGCACCAGGTCCGGGCCGATCTCGTCGCGCTCGTTGACCACGGCCCAGAGCTGTCCGCTGCCCGGCTGGATGGCCAGCGCGGTCGGGTTGCGCAGCCCGGTGGCGTAGGGGCGGTGCATGCCGGTTTCGGCATCGATCTCCCAGACCTGGGCACGGTTCGACTCGGCCAGCATGCCGCGCTCGGTGATGTTGCTGTTGGAGCCGATGCCGACATACAGGAGACGGCCGTCGGCGCTGGCGGCCATCGCCTTGGTCCAGTGGTGGTTGATCGCGGAGGGCAGCTCGGTGAGCGTTTCCGGCGTCGCGGCGCTGGCCTGGGTCTGGCCCGGCTGGTAGTCGAAGCGCACCACGGCGTCCTGGTTGGCGACGTAGAGCTTGTTGCCCACCAGTGCCATGCCATACGGGGCGTTGAGCTTGTCGGCGAACACTGTCTGCAGCTCGTAGTTGCCGTCGCCGTCGGCGTCGCGCAGCAGGGTCAGGCGGTTGCCGCCCTTCACCGGGGTGGTGCCGGCGGCCTTGATCGGGCCGGCGATGATGTCCTTGGGCTTCAGCGGTGGCGCGTTGCCGCCGCGGCCTTCGGCCACGAGGATGTCGCCATTGGGCAGCACCAGCGTCTGTCGCGGGATCAGGAGGTCGGTGGCGATGGCGCGGACCTCATAGCCGTCCGGCACGATCGGCAGCCTGTCGCCCCAGTCGGCGGGGTCGGCGATGACCATCTGCGGCAGCAGGCCGCGCTTGGGGTCGGGCAGATCCACCTCGGTGCCGTACTGCAGCGGGCCCGGGTCGGGATTGCAGGCGCCCAGGACCAGGGCGGTCGTGGCAACGGCCAGCAGGGAAAGACGGTTCACTTCACACCTCCGGTGCGCGTCGCGCAGACGGCGAAGCAGGTCGCCACGCAGGCGAGGACGAACGTGATCACCGACAGCACCAGGCCGCCGGGCATGCTGGCCCACGCGTCGCGGGCATGCATCAGCGCGTTGAAGAAACCGACGATCCACGTTGCCAGCCACAGCAGCGCATGCAGCACTGCGTTGCGGGTGCGGCGGGACGGTGCCAGGCCGATCAGGGCGCAGACCATGGCGATGCCGGCCACCACGAGGCCGCTGGCGATCAGCCAGGATGCGAAGTTGTTCCACTGGATTTCGAAGGTGCGTGCGTAGGCGATGTCGCTCAGCAATGCGCCCAGGAACAGGGTGACGGCGCCGCCCAGCAGCAGGGCGTGGAGCGGATGGAACGTGGGTGCGTACCGGCGTTCGACGGTTGCGACCATGGTCGGTCCTCCTGGAAGGACGCCATGGGCGTCCGGTAAGAATGGGTGGCACACCCCGTGCGGAGTGTGAGCCCGTTCATCTTACGGGCGAGGAGTTGACGGCCGCGTGCATGGTGCTGGGAAGCACCGTTCCCTTGACCTGGGAGCGCGGTTGCGCACCAGCCGGGCCTTATTCCGGCTGCCCGGACTCCGGAACCATGTCGCCCGCGGCCCAGCCCTGCGCATGCAGGCGGTCGAGCAGGTCGGTGATCATGGCACGGCTGCCGGCGGCGTGCACGGGCAGCACCAGGCTGTCGTCGGGGTGCGCACTGGCGAGGATCAGGCGCGTGGCCTCGGTCTCGTCCAGGCATTCGATGATGGCGTCGTCGGCGACACCGTGGCGGACCAGCGACTCGCGCAGCAGCCGGGCGACGGCGCCGCTTTCGCGCCCGCGCAGGTAGCCCTCCATGTCTTTGAGCACGACCCGGTCCGGGCGATTCGCCGCGGCCGTGGCCGCAAGGTCGGCGATGGCGTCATCGCTGCGGTTGCCAGCCTGGCCCAGCAGCAGGTGCAGGCGGCCGCCTTCGGGGTGCGCCTGGCGGACAAGCCCCAGCAGGTGCTGCAGGCCATCGGGGTTGTGCGCGTAATCGACGTAGACCTGCACGTTCCCGCCAAGCGTCCAGCGCTGCAGGCGACCGGGGTTGTCGCCATGGTCGCTGCCAAAGCGCGCGAGCACGTCGCGGATGGTGCCGGCTTCGATGCCCAGGCAGGCGGCCGCGAGCGCGGCGGCGGCGCAGTTTTGTACGTTGTGCGCGGCCAGGCCGCCCAGGGTCAGCGGCATGTCGGCGATCGCGCCGAGGTCGTGCGTGGTGGCGCCGTCGAACAGCCGCAGATGGCCTTCGTGTACGCCGCAGCTGCGGCGGCCCTCCGCCCGCGCCTGCTGCAGCAGCGGATGGGCGTCGTCGACGGAAAACCACGCCAGCGGGGCATCGACGGCAGTGACATGGCGGCGCAGGAGTGCGTTGTCGGCGTTGAGCGCGAGGGTGCCGCCGGCATCGATCGCGCGGGCGACGGTCAGCTTCACCTGCGCCAGGCCGTCGAGGTCGTGGATGCCGTATTCGCCGAAATGATCCGGACTGACGTTGGTGACCAGGGCCACGTCGGCACGTTCGACGCCGAGTCCGCGGCGCAGCAGGCCGCCGCGCGCGGTCTCCAGGATCGCGGCCTGCGCCTGGCGGTTGCGCAGCAGGCTGCGGGCGCCGCCGGGGCCGGAGTAGTCGCCGCCTTCGATCAGCGCGCCGTCGAGGTAGATGCCGTCGGTGCAGCTGTTCGCCGTGTGCCAGCCGTGGGCGATGGCGATGGCGGTGAGCAGGCGCACGGTGGTGGTCTTGCCGTTGGAGCCAGTGACCAGGGCCACCGGGATCGCGTGCAGCTGCTCCCACGGCACGTCGCCGGGCTGCGGCAGGGCGTGGTTGTCCCAGGTCAGGCTGCCGGTGCCGGTGCCGATCGACAGCTGCTCGTCATCGAGCAGGAAGGGCAGGTTGCGGTCCTTCGCGGCGTCGCGCAGTGCGGGCAGGCGCGGCAGGCCTTCACCCGCCGCGGCGGCGCGCAGCAGCCGCAGGGCGGCATCGTCATCGCCGATGGGTGCATGGCCGGGCTGCAGCACGGCTTCGCCGGTGTCGAGGCCGGCCTCGGCAAGCGCCGACAGCCAGGCCCACTCGTTGACCTCGGTGGCGGTGTACAGCAGGTCGGCAGGCGCGGTGAAGGCCAGGCTCGCGCCGCTGGCGTGCTCGCGGATGACGATCGTGCCGTCGGGCCAGCCCAGCGCATTGCGCGCGCGACCGATGCGCTGGCGCCAGGCGGTGATCAGCGCGGGCGCGACCGGCGCGCCGACCCCCGTCTCCAGCACCGCGCCGGGCGCGGCGAAATACAGGTTGGGACCGGTCAGGCGGCGGGAGTCGTCGAAGGGCGGCGTGGTGTCGGTCATCGTCGTGGCGTGCAGCCCGGTGTGCAGCGCGCGACCGGCATGGCCGGCAGCACGCTGCGCCGGGCGTCAGTCGCTGTCCTCTTCCGGCGCGAACACGAGGCCGCGCTCCTCGCGCACCAGTCCTTCCATGTCGTAGGCGGGCTCCTCGACATGGACGACGGGCAGCGGCGGCTGCACGGCCCGGGTGGGGTCGGCGGCCGAGCCTTCGGGCTTGAACTTGGTGACCTGCTTCCACGAGCGCGCCAGGGCATCGGCGAACACCAGCAGCAGGTCGCCCGACGCGCCCATGCGCAGCGCGGCGTCGATGGCCTGCTGTTCGTCGGGGATGACCGAGATCGCGTCATCACCGACGCCGGCATCGCGCAGTGCCTGGGCGATGATGTTCGGCACCTCGTCGCCATCGCGGCCGCGCAGGTTGTCGTCGCGGCGGCAGACGTAGTGGTCGAAACGGCCGGCCACCGCCTGCGCGATCGCGACCAGGTCGTCGTCGCGGCGGTCGCCCGGTCCGGCCACCACCACGATGCGCCGGCCTTCCACGTCCAGGCGCTGCGCGAGGTCGGCCATCACGCCGACGGCGTGCGCGTTGTGGGCGTAGTCGAACAGCACCTTGAACGGATGTTCGTTGAACACGTTCATCCGGCCGGGCGCCTGGAAGAAGGTGGTGTCGAAGGTGCGCAGCCCGTGGCGGATGTCGTCGAGCTTGAGCCCCATCGCGAAGGCCATGGAGGCCGCGAACATCGCGTTCTGCACGTTGTGCAGTGCGCGGCCTTCCAGCGTCGCCGGGATCAGGTGCGTCCACAGCAGCGGGATGTGGCTGCCCTTGTCGTAGAGCGTGATCATGTGGCCGTTGACGCCTTCCTCCAGCGCGCAGGCGCGGCCGCCGGCGCGCACGTGCTCGCGCACCAGGCCGTGGCCGGGATTCATGGTCACGTAGCAGATGGTGCGTGCCTTGGTGTAGCCGGACATGCGCAGCACATTGGGATCGTCGGCATTGAGCACCGCGCATTCCGTGGCCACTTCCACCACGATGCGCTTGATCTCGGCCAGCTGTTCCAGGGTGTCGATGCCCTTCATGCCGAGGTGGTCGGCCTGTACGTTGATCACCGCGCCGACGTCGACCGCGGTCACGCCCATGCCGGCGCGCAGCAGGCCGCCGCGCGCGGTTTCCAGCACCGCCAGGTCGATGGTCGGGTCGCGCAGCACCATGCGCGCGGACACCGGTCCGGTCATGTCGCCCTCGACCGTGCGCTGGCCGTCGATGTAGACGCCGTCGGTGGTGGTGAGGCCCGGCGTGTGCCCGGACATCTTTGCGATGTGCGCGAGCATGCGCGCGGTCGTGGTCTTGCCGTTGGTGCCGGTCACCGCGGCGATCGGCACGCGCGTGGGCGAACCCGGCGGGAACAGCATGTCGATCACCGGTCCGGCGGCGTCGCGCGGGGTGCCTTCGCTTGGCGCCACGTGCATGCGGAAGCCGGGCGCGGCGTTGACCTCGCAGATCGCGCCGCCGATGCGGCGGTGGCTTTCGGTGATGTCGGGGCTGATGAAATCCACGCCGCCCACGTCCAGGCCGATCGCGCGCACCGCGCGCACCGCCATCTCGCGGTTGTCGGGATGGATGACATCGGTGACGTCGGTGGCGGTGCCGCCGGTGGACAGGTTCGCCGTGGAGCGCAGGAACACGACCTCGTCGACCGCAGGCACCGAGTCCGCGGTGTGGCCGACGCGCTCCATCATCAGGCCCGCCTCGCGGTCGAGCTCGAGCCGGGTCAGCACCTTCTCGTGGCCGATGCCGCGGCGCGGATCCTGGTTCACGCGATCGACCAGCTCGGCGATCGTGCTGCGGCCGTCGCCGAGCACGTGGCCGGGGGTGCGCCGGGTGGCGGCGATCAGCTCGCCGTTGATCACCAGCAGGCGGTGGTCGTCGCCGGGCTGGAAGGTTTCCACGATCACCGAGCGCGAGTGCTCCTGCGCGGCGGCGAATGCGGCGCGGATCTCGTCGTCATCGGTGATGTTGATGGTGATGCCGCGGCCATGGTTGCCGTTGTAGGGCTTGAGCACGACCGGGCCGCCGAGCTTGCGCGCGGCCTTGAGCGCATCGGTCTGGCTGGTGACCAGCACCTGCCGCGGCACCGGCAGGCCGAGCGAGCCGAGGATCTTGTTGGTCTCCTCCTTGTCGCTGGCCAGCTCCACGGCGATGTGCGGCGTCAATCCGGTCACGGTGGCCTGGATGCGCTGCTGGTAGCGGCCGTGGCCGAACTGGATCAGTGACTGTTCGTTGAGGCGCAGCCACGGGATGCCACGCTCCTTGGCCGCGCGCACCAGCGAGGCGGTGGACGGGCCCAGCGCGCGCCGCTGGGCGTAGCGGATGAAGTCGTCGCGTGCGTCTTCCCACTGCCAGTCCCCGGGCACGCTGCCTTCGGGACGGATCGCGTCGGGCAGCAGCGAGCAGACCAGGCGCATCGCCAGCTCGCCGGCGGCGATGCCTTCCTCGCGCTGGGCGTATTCGTAGACCACCGTGTAGACGCCCGGGCGGTCGTCGACGCTGCGGGTCTTGCCGAAGGTGACGTCCTCGCCGGCGATGTTCTGCAGCTCGATCGCCACGTGCTCGAACACGTGCCCGAGCCAGGTGCCTTCGTCTTCCCGCATGCGGCGCAGGAAGCCGCCGGGCTCGCGGTAGGAGCAGCCGTGCTCGGCCAGGCCGGGCAGGGCGGCGAGCAGGCCGTCGATGAAGCCGGGGCCCAGGCGTGCGGTGGGCCACTGTTCGAGTTCGCCGAGGTCCAGCAGCAGCCGGATGACCGGGAAATGCGCATGCAGGGACGGGCCAACATAGATGGAGCGTTCAAGAATGCGCATGGAAGGAGTCCCCTGGGTCAGGTCTTGCGGGTGGCGAGGCGTCCGGCGGAAGCCCGCCGCGTATGCAGGTTGAACGTGGCCCCGGCGATCAATATATGCACGCCAAGGCCGAGCATGCACACGGGGTCGTCCTCGTCGGCGTGGGCCATCGAGGAGAACTGCAGGTCATGGGCGTCGACCACCGTGACCGCGCCGCTGCCTTCGACCTCGAGGATGTCGTCGGGCGAAATGAAGGCCGCGGTGTCCTCGTCCAGGCCGATGCCGATCGCGAACGGGTTGTAGGCGAGCGCGGCGGTCAGGCGGCCGAGGCGGTCGCGCTGGCGGAAGTGCTGGTCGATCACGAAGCGGTTGGTCAGTCCGAGCCCTGGTGCGAGGCGCACGCTGCTCGCACGCGGGGATGATCCTTCCTTGCCGAACGCGATCATGTGCTCGCTCAGGAAGCCGGCGCCGGCGCTGGTGCCGGCCACGGTCACGCCCTGGGCGTTGCGCTGTCGCACCGTGCGCGCCACGTCGGTGCCACCGAGGATGGTCGACAGGCGCAGCTGGTTGCCGCCGGTGAAGAAGATGCCGCTGGCCTCGGCCAGCCGGGCCAACCGGCCGGGTTCCTGGCAGTCGCGCCGGGTGTCGAAGTCGAGCACGGTGACGCGGGCCGCGCCCATGTCGCCGAACAGTGTCTCGTAGCGCAGGCCGGTTTCATTGAGGCGGCTGGCGGTCGGAATGACCACGATGTCCGCTTCGCTGCCGCCGCTCAGATCGATGAAGCGCTCGAGGATGCGCGGGTTCGTGTCCTTGTCCTCGGCACCGCCGATCGGAATGATCCAGCCGCGGTGTTCCCCGTCGGGGGGCTTGCTCGGCATCAACTGCTCCTGTTGTCCTGGGGATCCATTTTTTCGAACGTACCATGCCGCAAAACCGCGCCGTCCCGCACGTGGAGATGGCCGCCGGCGAACACATGCGCCACCGCGCCGTCTTCGTCGAGCACCACCAGGTCGGCGTCGGCACCGGCCGCGATCCGCCCCTTCGAGGGCAGGCGCAGCAGGTCGGCGACGTTGCTGGTGAACGCTGGCAGCGCGTCTTCCAGGGCAATACCGCGGGCGAGCAGTTCGGCCAGCGTTTCAAGCAGTGCACCGGAGTGGCCGACGTCCATGCTGCATACGCGCCCTTCGGCGTCGAAGCAGGGCAGGCAGCCGCCGGCATCGGAGCTGATGGTGACCCGCCCGCGCGGCGCGCCGCTGTCGAGGTAGCGCACGAGCGCGTCGGCGGCGCTCCAGGCGTCCTCGCCTTTCGCCACCGGGAAGGCGGTGATGTCGATGCTGCAGCCGCGTCGCGCAAGCGCGATCGCCTCCTCGAACAGCGCCTTGCGGCGGTTGACGTGGGTGGGGTTGAACACGCGCGGCGGCAGTTCGCTTTCGTCGAGCGCGCGGCGCACGAGGTCGAGCCCGCGCGGGCCGTCGCCCAGGTGCAGGTGGACGATGCCGGCCTTGCCGGTCATGAGTCCCGCCACGTGCGCTTCCGACGCGATGCGCAGCAGTTCCTCAAGCGTCGGCTGGCTCGAGCGGTGGTCGCTGATCGCCAGTTCGCCCACGCCGATGAGGCAGTCGATGAAGGCCAGGTCGGCGCGTACGCTGCCGGTCAGCGTCGCCGGGGGCAGGTGGTAGCCGCCGGCAAGTCCGTAGGCGGACAGGCCCTCTTCGCGCAGCGCGTGGATCTGCGCCACGAGCTCACGGGTGCCGCGCGCGACGTCGTCCGTGCCCAGCAGGCCCACCACCGTGGTCACGCCGCTGCGGGTGTAGCGCGACAGCATCGGCGCCGGCACGCGGCTGGCGAACCCGGCTTCGCCGCCGCCGCCGGTGACGTGCACGTGGCTGTCGACCAGGCCGGGCAGCAGGCGGCGGCCACCCAGGTCGAGTGTCTGCGCGCCAAACGCCGCGGGCAGGTCGGGCGCATCGGTCCCGATCCACAGCACCTTGCCGCCACCCAGCAGGAGGTCCCGGCGTCCCAGCGCCTCGGGCGCGTACACGTCCGCGTTGCGGACCAGCGTTGTATTCATCAAGGAAGGTTGGAATGCGCCGGCCATGGCGTCAAGCGCGATACACGCCTGCGTGCGGGACCGTTGTGAAGCGCATGCAATGGGAAAGCCGGGGGCAGGGGCGTAGGTTCGGGGCACTGCCGCATGCGAGGGCCATCATGACCACGCCGACAAGCAACGTCCGCCCCGACCCCGACCAGGCGATGGTCGACATCATCGACTACGTCATCGGCTACGCGATCGACTCGCCGCTGGCCTGGACGATCGCGCGCAACTGCCTGATCGACACCCTGGGCTGCGGCCTGGAGGCGCTGGACTACCCCGCCTGCACGCGACTGCTGGGGCCGGTCGTGCCGGATACGGTGGTGCCGCATGGCGCCCGGGTGCCCGGTACCCGTTTCCAGCTCGATCCGGTGAAGGCGGCCTTCGACATCGGGACGATGATCCGCTGGCTGGACTTCAACGACACCTGGCTTGCGGCCGAATGGGGGCATCCGTCGGACAACCTTGGCGGCATCCTGGCCGTGGCCGACTGGTTGAGCCGCCGCGCCGTCGCCGCCGGCAAGTCGCCGCTGCTGATGAAGGACGTGCTGGCCGCGATGATCAAGGCGCACGAGATCCAGGGCTGCCTGGCGCTCGAGAACAGCTTCAACAAGGTCGGTCTGGACCACGTGGTGCTGGTCAAGGTGGCGTCGACCGCGGTGGTGGCCTGGCTGCTGGGCCTGTCGCGCGGGCAGATCCTCAACGCGGTGTCGCTCGCCTGGGTGGACGGGCAGAGCCTGCGCACCTACCGCCACGCGCCCAACACCGGCAGCCGCAAGTCCTGGGCCGCGGGCGACGCCACCAGCCGCGCGGTGCGCCTGGCGCTGATCGCCGCCACGGGTGAAATGGGCTATCCGGGCGCGCTGACCGCGCCGACCTGGGGGTTCTACGACGTGTCGTTCAAGGGCCGGCCCTTCCGCTTCCAGCGGCCCTACGGCAGCTACGTGATGGAGAACGTGCTGTTCAAGATCAGCTTCCCCGCCGAGTTCCACGGCCAGACCGCGGTCGAGGCGGCGCTGTTGCTGCACGAACGGATGCAGCAGGCCGGCGGGAGCGCCGAGGACATCGCCGCGATCACCATCCGCACGCAGGCCGCCTGCATCCGCATCATCGACAAGCGGGGTCCGCTGGACAATCCGGCCGACCGCGACCACTGCATCCAGTACATGGTCGCGGTGGCGCTGGTGTTCGGTCGATTGACCGCCGCCGACTACGAAGACGATGTTGCTGCCGATCCCCGCATCGACGCGCTGCGCGCGAAGATCACCTGCGTCGAGGACCCGCAGTACACCGCCGACTACCACGATCCGGACAAGCGCAGCATCGCGAATGCACTGGCGGTGGAATTGAACGACGGCACGGCGCTGGACGAAGTCGAGGTGGAATATCCGGTTGGACACCGACGGCGGCGCGAGGAGGGCATACCGCTGCTGGAAGCCAAGTTCCGCCGCAACCTGGGGCGGCGCTTCCCGGAGCCGCGGCGGGAGGCGATCCTCGCTGCGAGCCTGGACCAGGCGGCACTGGAGGCCATGCCGGTCCACGATTACGTCGATCTCTACGTTACCTGAACCCGGGCGCCCGGAGACGGCGGACACGGCGTGCCAGCCGTGCCCGGGTACATCGCGCAGGCGCTTGTATGATCGGCGGGCGCGCGGGCGCCGCGGCAAACGGGCCGCTGGCCGCCTTGCGCAAGGAGCCCCGGATGCACACTGCCCCCCGCGACGTCGCACTTTCCATCCTCGAACTCGGCCGCGTGGGCCAGGGCTCCGACCGGCGTGCGGCGCTGGATGGTGCGCGCGACCTGGCGCGCCATGCCGAAGGCCTCGGCTACACGCGGTTCTGGATCGCCGAGCACCACAACATGCCGGCGGTCACGACCGCCGCCACCTCGCTGGTCATCGCGCATGTCGCGGCCGGCACCAGCACCATCCGCGTGGGTGCCGGCGGCATCATGCTGCCCAACCACGCGCCGTACATCATCGCCGAGCAGTTCGGCACGCTGGCGACGCTGTTCCCGGACCGCATCGATCTCGGCCTCGGCCGCGCGCCCGGCACCGACCAGATGACGCTGCGCGCGCTGCGCCGCGATCCGGCCAGCAGCGAGCATTTCCCGCAGGACGTGCAGGAGCTGCAGGCCTGGCTGGCACCGGTGCGCGAAGGCCAGCGGATCGAGGCGGTGCCGGGCTCGGGCACCGAGGTGCCGCTGTGGATCCTGGGCTCCAGCCTGTTCGGTGCGCAGCTGGGAGCGGAGCTGGGCCTGCCCTACGGCTTCGCATCGCACTTCGCGCCGCAGGCGCTGGACCAGGCGCTGCAGGTGTACCGCGAGCGCTTCAAGCCTTCCGCGCAGCTGGACAAGCCCTATGCGCTGGTCGGCGTGAACATCATCGCCGCCCCCACCGACGAGGAGGCGCGCTTCCTCGCCACCTCGCAGCAGATGTCCTTCGCCGACATGTTCCGCGGCGTGCGCAACCTGACCCAGCCGCCGATCGCGGACATCGACAGCTACTGGTCGCCGCAGGAAAAGATGCAGGCTTCGCAGATGCTCGCCTGCAGCATCATCGGCGGCCCGGAGACGGTGCGAGCGGGCATGCGCGCGTTCGTCGAACGCACCGGGGCGGACGAGCTGATGGTGGTGTCCGACATCTTCGACCCGGCGCTGCGCCAGCGTTCGTTCGGGATCATCGCCGACGTCCGGCCCTGAGCTTCCAGGCTTGAGGACGGTGGGTACCTACGCACTCGAATCCGTGTTCGCCCCGGCATCGCTGGCCCTGGTGGGCGCGAGCCCGCGCGAGCGTTCGCTCGGGCGGCTGGTGCTGCGCCAGGTCATCGACGGTGGCTTCCCGGGCCGCATCGGCGTGGTCAACCGCAACTATCCCGAGATCGAGGGCGTGGTCACCGCGCCGCGGCTGGCGGAGCTGGGATTCGCGCCGGAGCTGGTGATCATCGCCACGCCGCCGGAGGCGGTGGCGCGCGCCGCGTCGTCGGCCGCCGATGCCGGGGCGCGCGCGGTGATCGTGTTGACGCGTGGCATGGGTGACGGCCCCGACTCGCATAACGCCGCGCTCGGTGCGATCGCACGCGCGCGCGGCCTGCGCGTGGTCGGACCGAACTGCCTGGGCGTGATCGCGCCGCATTCAAAACTGCATGCCAGCTTCGCCGCGCACCGGCCGCCGCCGGGTGACCTCGCGCTCATCTCGCAGTCCGGCGCCGTGGCCGCGGCGATGATCGAATGGGCCGGCACGCGCGGAGTCGGGTTCTCCGCGGTGGCGTCGCTGGGTGACGCGGTCGATGTCGATTTCGCCGACCTGCTCGACTGGTTCGCCACCGACCGCCACACCCGCGCAATCCTGCTGTACCTGGAGCGGGTGCGCGACGCGCGCAAATTCCTGTCCGCCGCGCGTGCGGCCGCCCGCGGCAAGCCGGTGGTGGTGGTGCGCCCGGGCCGCCACGCGCATGCAATGGGGCCGATGACCAGCCACGCCGCCGCGCTCGCCACGCCCGACGCTGTGTACGACGCGGCGTTCCGGCGCGCGGGCCTGCTGCGCGTCAACGCACTCGACGAGCTGTTCGCGGCCGCCGAAACGCTGTCGCATCTGGGCAGCGTGCCCGGCAAGCGCCTGGCGGTGCTCACCAACGGCGCCGGCACGGGGCTGCTGGCGCTCGATCGCCTGCAGGATCTTGGCGGCACGCCGGCGAAGCTGGCGCCGGCCACCATCGAACGCCTGGACGCCGGACTCGTGCGCGGCTGGTCGCGCGCCAATCCTGTCGACCTGCTGGGCGATGCCGACGGCCCGCGCTATGCCGCCGGCCTGGAAGCACTGCTCGACGACCCCGGCAACGACGCCGTGCTCGTGGTCAATGTTCCGACCGTGCTGTCCGATCCGCGCGACACCGCCGAGGCCACGGTGCGCGTGCTCAAGGAGCGGCCGCGTGGCGCGCCGCGCAAGCCGGTGCTGGCGCTGTGGCTGGGCGATGGCCACGGCGCCGCCGACCTGCTGGGTGCCGCCGGCGTGCCGACGTATGCCAACGAAGCCGAGGCCGTCCGCGGCTTCATGTACCTGGTGCGCCACCGCGAGGCTCAGGCGGCGCTGATGGAGACGCCGCCAAGCCTGCCCGAGGGCTTCGGCGTCGACCGCGCGGGTGCGCAGGCGCTGGTGGACGCGGCACTTGCCGAAGGCCGTGAATGGCTGGACCCCTGCGACACCGCGCGGCTGCTGGGCGCCTACGGTATCGCCATCGCCACGCCCGTGCTCGCCACCGATGCCGATGCTGCGGTGCGCGCCGCGCAGCCGCTGCTCGATGCCGGTCGCACCGTGGCGGTCAAGGTGCTCTCGCCCGACATCGGCCACAAGTCCGACGTCGACGGCGTGCGCCTGCACCTGGCCAGCGCCGCCGCGGTACACGAGGCCGCCGCCGACATCCTCGAGCGTGCGCGCCGGCTGCGGCCGGACGCCCGCATCGATGGCGTCAGCGTGCATCCCATGGTGCTGCGCCCAAAGGCGCGCGAAGTGATCGCCGGCATCGCCGACGACCCGGTATTCGGGCCGGTGGTGGTGTTCGGCCGCGGTGGCACGGCGGTCGAGGTGATCGACGACAAGGCGTTGGCGCTGCCGCCGCTGGACCTGCGCCTGGCGCACGAGCTGATCGGTCGCACGCGTGTCTCGCGCATCCTGCGCGCCTACCGCGACGTGCCCGCCGCCGATGAACGCGCACTCGCCCTGGTGCTGGTGAAGCTGGCGCAGCTGGCCGCCGACATCCCCGAGGTGCGCGAGGTCGACATCAACCCCCTGCTGGCCGACGCGTCGGGCGCGATCGCGCTTGACGCCCGCATCGCGGTGGCGCCTTCGACGCGCCTGCATCGCGGCCGCGGCCACCCGCGCTTCGCGGTGTTCCCGTATCCGACCGAGCTCGAGCGCACGCTGGCCCTGTCCAACGACCGCACGGCCGTCGTGCGCCCGGTGCGCCCGGAAGACGACGCGATGTTCCGCCGCTTCTTCGAACGCGTCAGCGCCGAGGACCTGCGCCTGCGCTTCTTCCGCGCGGTGCGCGACTTCAGCCACGACTTCATCGCCCGCCTGGTGCAGCTGGACTACGCGCGCTCGATGGCGCTGGTGGCGATCGATGTGGAGTCGGGCGAGATGCTCGGCGCCGTGCGCCTGCTCGCCGACTCCGACTTCCGGCGCGGCGAGTACGGGATCATGGTGCGCTCCGACCTCAAGGGTGCGGGCCTGGGCTGGCGGCTGATGCAGGAAATGATCGAAGTCGCGCGCTGGATGGGGCTGGAAGCCATCGAAGGCCAGGTGCTGCGCGAGAACAGCACCATGCTCGCCATGTGCCGGCGGCTCGGCTTCAAGGTCGTGCCGGATCCAGAGGACGCCACGCTGATGCTGGTGGAGCTGCCGGTGGCCGTCGCTGCGGGATAATGCGCATATGCGCAAGATCCTGCACATCGACATGGACGCCTTCTACGCGTCGGTGGAGCAGCGCGACGATCCCGCGCTGCGCGGCCGGCCGGTGGTCGTGGCCTGGCGCGGCGCGCGCTCGGTGGTGTGTGCGGCGTCGTACGAGGCGCGCGTGTTCGGCGTGCGCTCGGCGATGCCGGCGGTGCGCGCCGAGCGTCTGTGCCCGGACGCGGTATTCGTGCCGCCGGATTTCGCGCGCTACAAGGCGGTATCAAGGCAGGTGCGCGAGATCTTCCTGCGCCATACCGACCTCGTGCAGCCGCTGTCGCTGGACGAGGCCTACCTGGACGTCACCGCGCCGAAGATCGCTTCGCCCAGCGCCACCGAATCGGCGCGCATGATCCGCGCGGCGATCCGTGACGAAACCGCGCTCACTGCGTCGGCCGGCGTGGCGCCCAACAAGTTCCTGGCCAAGATCGCATCGGACTGGAACAAGCCGGACGGCCAGTTCGTGATCCGGCCGTCGCAGGTCGACGCCTTCCTGGCACCGCTGCCTGTCGGCCGCATTCCCGGCGTCGGCAAGGTGATGGAAGCGAAGCTTGCAGCGATCGGCGTGGCCACGATGGGTGACCTGCGCGGCTTTGCGATCGAGGAGCTGCAGCAGCGCTTCGGCAGCTTCGGCGCCAGCCTGCACCGTCGCGCGCACGGCATCGACGAGCGGCCAGTGGAGCCGAACCAGCCGGTGCAGTCGATCTCCGCGGAAGACACCTTCGCCATCGACCTGCCGCTGGAGGAGATCGAGCCCGCGATCCGCGCGTTGGCGGCCAAGGCCTGGGCGGCCAGCCGCAAGACCGAGCGCGTCGGCCGCACGGTGGTGCTGAAGCTCAAGACCGCGCAGTTCCGCATCCTGACGCGCAGCTACACGCCCGAATCGCCCCCGGCCACCGAAGCCGAATTCACCGCATTCGCGCTCGCGCTGCGCGAACGCGTCGACCTGCCCGGGTCGACACGCTACCGGCTGGTCGGCGTAGGCCTGGGCGGATTCCGCGAGCCCGCGGAGCTGCCGGAGCAGGCGACGTTGTTCCCGGAGTCGGATGTCGTGTCGACCGCCGGTTGAGCGCCGTGCCGATGCGTCGATGCGGGCCAGCGCATGCACCGACACATGATCGCGCGCGCCGCGGTGTAGCCTGCCATGGTGGCGTCGGCTCCCCGACCGGCGAAGGTACGCAACATGGCATTCGCCTGGCCCCTGGTGCTGTTCGACCTCGATGGCACGCTGGTCGACAGCGCCGCCGACATCGCCGAAGCGGTCAACCGCACGCTCGATGAGCTCGGCCACCCGCGCCAGCCCGAAGTGCTGGTGCGCAGCTGGATCGGCCTCGGCACGCGCGTGCTGATGGACAGCGCGCTGCAGCACGTCGGCAGCCGCACGCCGGTGGATGAGGTGTTGCCACGGCTGATGCGCCATTACGGCGATTGCCTGCTGCTGCAGGCGCGCCTGTACCCCGGCACCGTGGAGACGCTGGACGCGCTGCACGCCGACGGCGTGGCGATGGCGATCTGCACCAACAAGCCCGAACGCTACGTGCGCCCGCTGCTCGAAGCGATGGGCATCGGCGACCGCTTCGACGGCATCGTCGGCGGCGACACGCTTGCCGAGCGCAAGCCGCACGCGATGCCGCTGCTGCACCTGGCGGCACAGCATGGCCGCACCGTGGACGAATGCCTGATGGTCGGGGACTCCGAGGCCGATGCCGCCGCCGCGCACGCCGCCGGCATGGACCTGGTCCTGCTGCGCCACGGGTATCCGCGCGGCTTCGACCTGGAGCGCGCGGGAGCGGTGGCGGTGCTCGACGACTTGCCTGGGTTGTTGGCGCTTCGGGGGTAGGGGGCAACCCCTCACCGCACCGGCTGATACCTCAACGTCAGCCCGTACTCCCGCCCCGGCTGGTTGTACCAGCCCACCGTCTCGTAGTCGCGGTCGAAGACGTTGCTGGCGCGCGCCAGCAGGCTCCAGTCGCGGTGGAAGGCGTACTCCAGGCGCAGGTCGGTGGTGGCGTAGCCGCCCAGGCGCACGGTGTTGGCGGCATCGTCGTAGCGGCTGCCGGCGCCCTGCACGGTGATGCCGGCGCGCAGCGGGCCGAAGCCGCGGTCAAGGTCGATGCGGCCGGTGGTGCGCGCGCGGCGCGCGAGCAGGTTGTCGTCGTTGATGCCGCCGCTGCGGTCGCGCGGATCGGCGTGGCTGAGCTGGGTCGACAGGTCGAAGCCGGCGAACGAGGTGCCGAACGTCAGTTCGGCGCCGCGGATGCGGGCTTCGTCGATGTTCTCGCCCACGCCTTGCCAGGTCGGCGGCGCATAGGTGAACACGATCAGGTCTTCGATCCGGCTCTCGTAGATGTTGAACGACCAGTTGAAGCGTTCGGTGGCCTGCGACACCCCCAGGTTCAGGCTGGTGGACTCCTCGGGCTGCAGCAGGGGGCTTTCCGAACCCGGGTAGTACAGGTCGTTGAAGGTCGGCGCCTTGAAGCCGGTGCCGAGCGTCGCGCTGAAACGCAGGCCGTTGTCGAACGCCAGGCCCCAGCCGAGGCCACCGGTCACGTGGTCGCCGAACTGCTCGTTGTCGTCGTGGCGCACGCTGGCCTGCCAGCGCTGGCGGCCGGTGCCGCCGTCGTAGGCGAGGAACACGCCGGTGTTGTCGCGCTCGTCCACGATGAAGCCGGTGGTGCCATCGACGCGATCGCTGCTGTAGTCGACGCCCATGCTGAGCAGGTGCGCCGGCGCCAGCTGTACGTCGGCCTGCACCGAGGCGGTATCGCGGCGGGTATCGAAGGTGCTCACGAAGGTGTCGCCCTGGTAGTCGTCGGACGTGTCCTTGCTGCGGCCCACTGCCGCGGTCACGCCAAGGCGGCCACCCTCGGGGGCGTAACGCAGCTGCGCGCCGGTCACCTGCTGCCGCGTCTTCGAGCGGTTGGTCCAGGAGCCGTCGTACTCGTTCTCCCCGCTGGCATCGAGGAAGCTGCCTTCCACCGTCAGGGCATCGGTGACGTGCAGGCCGCCGCGCATGGTCACCGAGGCGCTGCGGTAGCCATCGTCGTCGGGCTCGTCGGTGAAGCAGCCGGTGAACAGCGTGCCCGAGCCGCGGCAGGCGTCGATGCCGTCGGTCTCCTGGTAGCCGCCGTGTGCCGCGACCCAGCCGCGCTCGCCGCCGTAGTCGAAGCCGCCGCTGAAGGCGCGGCTGTTGTTGCTGCCACCGCTCACCGACAGTTGCGGCGTGAAGCCGCTGGCCCTGCCGCCGCGGGTGAAGATCTGGATCACGCCGCCGATCGCCTCCGAGCCATACAGGCTCGAGCGCGGGCCACGCACGATCTCGATGCGTTCGATCTGCGCGACCGGAAAGTCCTGGAACGCCGCCATGCCGGAGCTGGCGGCGCCCACCTTGACGCCGTCGATCAGCACCAGCACGTGGTCGGACTCGGCGCCGCGCAGGAACACGCTGCTGAGCTTGCCGCGGCCGCCCTGGTTGCCGATGTCCACGCCGGCGCGCCCGCGCAGCAGCTCGATCAGGTCGCGCGCCTGGCTGCGCTCGATCTCGTCGCGATCGATGACCTGCGCCGGCACCAGGCTGTCGGCGAGCAGTATTTCGGTGCGGGTGCCGGTGACGATGACCTCGTCCAGGTCGGTGGCCTGCATTGCACCGCTGGCCATCGCGGCCGGGGACAGGGCGAGCGCCACTGCGAGGGAAAGGAACTGGTGCTGCGGCTTCATCGGGTTCTCCATGCGTCGCGCACGCCCGCGCGACTGTGTCGTGGGGTTGCGGGCAGGGAGCGGGGACGGGAGGGTGACGTGGACGACACGGCGCGCTACCGCCGCGACGCCCTCCGCGTCACAACCAGTGTGTCTTCCAGGCCGGTCTCCGGGCTCGCGGGCGGAGCGATGTCGCTGCTCCAGCCCCGGCGCCTTCCCATGCCTGTGCACAGTGGCGGTTTGCCGGGGTGTTCCACGCTTACCGTTGCGGGGGCAGCGCCGGAATGCCTCGTACGCCGTGACGGCGGGCGGAAGGTCACCGGCTTCCCGTTTCAACCGTTGGGGAGAACCCCGCCGGTCACCAGAAAGAGCGCGCAGTCTACGGCATCGCTCCACGGCGCGCCAAAGGCATCCGGCGTGCGGGGCGGGCAGGACGGGCCGCGGCGGGCGGATAGAATGCGCGGCTGCAATACGCACATCGGGGCGAAATGACGGAGTCATGGTTCACGCAGCGCTGCGCGCTGCCTTCAGAGGCGCACCGCGCCCGCGCGCGCGCGCGCCAGCAGCAGCTCACCAAGCCTGCCGGCGCGCTCGGCCGGCTGGAAACGCTGGCGATCGAACTGGCGGCGCTGCAGGCCAGCGACCGCCCCGCGGCGTCGCGTGCCCCGGTGCTGCTGTTCGCCGGCGACCACGGCGTGGTGGCGCAGGGTGTCTCCGCGTATCCGGCCGAAGTCACGGTGCAGATGCTCGCCAATTTCGCGGCTGGTGGCGCCGCGATCGCGGTGCTGGCGCGCGAGCTCGGCCTGCCGCTGCACCTGCGCGACGTCGGCACGCTGGCCGAAGCGCCCTTGCCCGGCGCCGTCGTCGACAAGCCCTGCCGCGGCACGCGCGACCTGAGCGTGGAGGCGGCGATGGCGGCCGGCGAGCTTGCGCATGCGCTCGACGCCGGGCGCCGCGCGGTCGACGAGGCGCTGGCCGATGGCGCCGACCTGCTGTTGCCCGGCGAGATGGGGATCGGCAACACCACGGCGGCGAGCGCGCTGGCCTGCGCGCTCGCCGCGCTGCCGGTCGCCGACCTGGTCGGCGCAGGCACCGGCCTCGACGCCGCGCGCATGGCCCACAAGCAGGCGGTGGTGGAGCGCGCGCTGGCGCTGCACGGCGCGGCGATCGCGGCGGCGCCGCTGCCGGCGCTGGAAGCGCTGCGCCGCGTCGGCGGCCTCGAGATCGGCGCGCTGGCCGGCGCGATGGTGGCGGCGGCGCAGCGCGGTATCCCGGTGCTGGTCGACGGCTTCATCGTTTCGGTCGCTGCGCTGGCCGCGGTGCGGCTCAATCCGGGCGTGCGCGCCTGGCTGCTGTTCTCGCACCGCTCCGCCGAACGCGGCCACCAGCGCGTACTCGACACCTTGGACGCGTCGGCGCTGCTGCAGCTCGACCTGCGCCTTGGCGAAGGCTCGGGTGCGGCGCTGGCGCTGCCGCTGCTGCGCCTGGCCTGCGCGCTGCACAACGACATGGCGACCTTCGCCGAGGCCGCGGTCGCCGACAGGCCGCCGGCATGATCGTCGACCTGGTGCGCCACGCCGATACCGGCCGCCGCGGGCACCTGGACGGGCGCCATGATCCGCCGCTGCGCGACGGTGCCATCCTCGCCCCGTGCCGGCGCCATGCCGGCATCGCCTGGGCACGCGTGACCAGTTCGCCGCTGCGCCGCGCGCACGACACCGCACTGGCGCTCGCGGCGCCGGCGGGCCTGGCGGTGCAGCGCGATGCTGGTTGGGCGGAATTCGACTTCGGCGACTGGGACGGCCGCGCGGGCATGGACCTGCCGGCTGCCGCGCTGGCCGCGTTCCACCACGATCCACGCGCCAATCCGCCGCCCAACGGCGAAGCCTGGGATGCGTTCGAAGCGCGCATCGGCAGGGGACTCCAAGCACTGCTCGCGTCCGCGGATCCCGGACCGCAGCTGGTTGTCAGCCACGGCGGCGCGCTGCGCATGGCGCTGACGCTCGCCTGCGGCCTGCCGCTCGCCTCCGCCTGGGCGCTGCGCATCGACTACGGCACGCGCCTGCGGCTGCGGCTCGAGACCGGCGACGACGGCCGCCCCTGGGGCGAAGTGCTCGAGCTGGCGCAGCCATGAGCCTGCGCCGGCTGATCCTGGCAGTACAGTTCCTGACCCGCCTGCCGACGCCGCAGGTGCGCGACTTCCGCGACGACGACCTGTCGCACTCCGCGGTGTACTACCCGCTGGTCGGCGTGCTGATCGGGCTGCTGCTGGCCGTGCCGCTGTGGGGATTCGACCAGCGCCCGTGGCTGGCGGCGGTACTCGCCCTGCTCATGTGGGTATGGGTGACCGGTGCGCTGCACCTGGACGGCCTCGGCGACGTGGCCGATGCCTTCGGCGCCGCGCATCGCGATCCGCAGCGTTTCCTGGCCGTGCTCAAGGACCCGCACATGGGCGTGTTCGGCGTGGTCTCGGTGGTGATGCAACTGCTGGTGAAGCTGGTGCTGCTGGCCGAACTCGCGGGATCGCCGTGGTGGTTCGGGATCGTGCTGGTGCCCGCCTGGGCGCGCTGGGGCACGCTGTGGTGGAGCCGCCTGCTGCCGCCGATCCAACAGGCCGGCATGGCCGAACGCTTCTCGTGGAAGCTGGACCTGCACGTGGTCTGGCTGTGGGCGATCGCGCTGGCTGCGGCCAGCGTGCTGGCGCCGCCGCTGCTGGTCGCGCTGCCGCTGGCGCCGCTGGTCGCGGCGTACTGGCGCCGCCGCCTGGGCGGGATTTCCGGCGACTGCCTGGGTGCCAGCGTGGAGGTGGTGGAAAGCCTGCTGCTGCTGGCGCTGGTGCTTGCCGCCGGCTGGTCGCCGGGCGCGTGGTGGCAGGCCTTCTAGCGCGCAGCGGGGTTCAGTCGCCGTCGGGCCGGTCGAAGTAGTCCGGCGAAGGCATCGCGTCGTCGTCTTCCTGCATCACCGTGGTGGTCACCGGCCCGGCGGGCGGGCGGTTGCGCGGGGGCGGCAGTTCCGCGATCGCGGCCTCCGCCGCAGCCACCAGTTCCACCCGGCGGGCGTCGGGGACGTCCTGCCAGTGGCAGTCGCGCAGCGCGCCTTCAAGCGAATACAGCAGGTTGAGGCTCGGCTTGAAGCCCGCGCGCTTGATGCGCATGAAGGCCTCCAGGGGCCCGGCCTCGATGAGGTCCTCGGGTGTTTTCAACCCGACCTGGCGCAGCCACGCGGCCGACTTCGGCCCGATGTTGCGCATCTTGAGCGGCTGCGCGCTCATGAACCCAGTGATTCGACGTACACCTGTGCGATCTCCTCGAGCCCCTTCTGGTCTTCAACGTGGAAGCGACCGGGAACCGGACTGTCGAGGTCGAACACCCCCAGCAGCGCACCTTCGTGGAACAGCGGAACCACCAGCTCCGAGCGCGATGCGGCATCGCAGGCGATGTGGTCGGGGACGGCGTTGACGTCCTCGACGCGCTGGGTTTCCCCACTGCGGGCAGCCGCGCCGCACACGCCGCGGTCGAGCGGGATGCGCACGCAGGCTGGCTGCCCCTGGAACGGTCCGACCACCAGTTCGGTGCCGTCGAAGAAGTAGAAGCCGACCCAGTTGAGCTCCGGCAGCGCGTGGTAGACCAGCGCCGAGAGGTTGGCGGCGTTGGCGATGCGGTCGTGCTCGCCGGCCAGGAGTGCGCGCGCCTGGGCGACGAGCTGGGCGTACTGCTGCGGCTTGTCGCCGCTTAGAATCTGCGTCGTGAACATGAGCACGAGTGTAGCGCGGGGCGTGTTGGTGACCGGCACCGACACCGGCGTGGGCAAGAGCATGACCAGCGTCGCGCTGCTGCACGCGCTGCGTGCACGCGGCCTGCGTGCGGTGGGCATGAAGCCGGTCGCGGCCGGTTGCGAGGCCACGCCGCAGGGACTGCGCAACGACGACGCGCTCGCGCTGCAGGCCGCCGCCGGCGATCCACGGCCCGCCTACGAAGACGTGAACCCCTGGGCCCTTCCGGAGCCGACCGCGCCCCAGCTGGCCGCGCGCAGCGCCGGGGTCCAGGTATCGATGCCGCCGATACTCGCGGCTTACGCCCGCCTGGCCACCAACGCCGACGTGGTCGTGGTGGAAGGCGCGGGCGGCTGGCTGTCGCCGCTGGCCGATGGCATCGAGCACGCCGATCTGGCGCATGCGCTCGAGCTGCCGGTGGTGCTGGTGGTGGGCCTGCGCCTGGGCTGCCTGAGCCACGCCAGGCTGAGCGCGCGCGCGATTGCCGCCGACGGCTGCCGCCTGCTCGGCTGGGTCGGCTGCGCGGTGGATCCCGCGTTCGACCGCCGCGACGACTATCTCGACCTGCTGCGTGCGGCGCTGGCCCTGCCGTACCTGGGCGTGGTGCCGCACGCGGCTCCGACAGCGGATCCGGCCACGCTGGTGCCGCATCTCGGCATGGCCGCGGCGGCGGTCGCCAACGTCAGCGGGCGATTTCCGCTGCGCCCCTGACTTCCTGCACGTTTGCCGAAGCAGGGCGATGCCATACTTGCGAGTTCGGAATTACCTCCCCCCAAGGACCTCCCTATGCGCCGCATCGTCCTGATCCCGATCCTGCTCGTGGCCCTCGTGGCCTGCGGAGGGGAGGAGCAGCAGCAAGCGCCGCCGCCGCCCGAACTCGGGGTCGTGACCGTGCAGCCGGTGGACGCGCCCCTGCGTCGTGATCTCGTCGGCCGCCTGGCCGCCTACCGCAGCGCCGATGTGCGCGCCCGCGTGCCGGGCGTGGTGCAGCGCCGCGCCTACCAGGAGGGCAGCGACGTCACCGAAGGCCAGGTGCTGTTCGAAATCGACCCGGCACCGCTGCGCGCGGCCGCCGGCGAAGCCCAGGCCGCGCTTGCGCAGGCGCGCGCCAACCAGGCAAATGCCGCCGCCTCCGCCAGCCGCGCGCGCGGCCTGGCGCCGCAGAAGTTCATTTCCCAGTCCGACCTCGACAACGCCCTGGCCGCCGAGCGCAGCGCCAACGCCGCCGTGCAGGCGGCGCAGTCGGCGGTGGAGAGCGCCAACATCAACCTCGGCTACGCCACCGTGCGCGCGCCCATCTCCGGCCGCGCCGGCAAGCAGCAGGTCACCGAGGGCGCGCTGGTGGGGCAGGGCACGGCGACGCTGCTGACCACGGTCGACCAGATCGATCCGCTGTTCGTGAACTTCAGCATGGGCGCCGGCGAACTCGACCAGGTGCACGCGATGCAGCTCGATCGCGAAGGTCCCGTCGCGGTGCAGGTGCTGCTGCCCGACGGCAGCGTCTACCCGCACGCCGGCGAGATGGACTTCTCCGGGGACAGCGTCGACCCGGAGACCGGCGCGGTGTCGCTGCGCGCCACCCTGCCGAACCCGGACCGCCGCCTGCTGCCCGGCACCTTTGTGACCCTGGTGGCAACACTGGGCGTGCAGCATGGCGTGTTCACGGTGCCGCAGGCGGCGGTGCAGCGCGACGCCACCGGCCCGTATGTGATGGTGGTCGGCGCCGACGACACCGTCGCACGCAAGGACATCACCACCGCCCGCGCCGAGGCCGGCAGCTGGATCGTCACCGCGGGCCTTGTCCCCGGTGATCGGGTGGTCGTCTCGGGCCTCCAGCGTGCGCAGGTGGGGCAAGCCGCGACCGCCACGCCGTGGCAGCCGTCGGCGGCACCCGCCACGCCCGGCGCAGCGCCCGCGTCGCCCCCCGCGCCCACACCTGCAGCGCCGTCCGGCGCCCACCCCGATGCAGCGGAACCGGCAGCGGATGACGCAGCGGCCGGCGACGACGCCTCCACGCAAGGCTGACGCCGATGCCCCGTTTCTTCATCGACCATCCGGTCTTCGCCTGGGTCATCTCGATCCTGATCGCGCTCTCGGGCGTGATCGCCGTGCTCAACATGGGCGTGGAGTCCTATCCGAACGTCGCGCCACCGCAGGTCACCGTGGGCGCGAGCTATCCCGGCGCCGATGCCGCGACGACGGAACGC
This sequence comes from Luteimonas sp. A649, assembly GCF_054072735.1. NCBI lineage: Bacteria > Pseudomonadati > Pseudomonadota > Gammaproteobacteria > Lysobacterales > Lysobacteraceae > Luteimonas > Luteimonas sp. A649. The sequence goes on from NZ_JBSVRQ010000001.1 coordinate 122,949, forward strand.
GCGGTCACCCAGGTGATCGAACAGCAGCTCACGGGCATCGACAACCTGCTGTACTTCAGCTCGACCTCGAGCTCGTCGGGCCGCGCCAGCATCACCCTGACCTTCCAGACCGGCACCGATCCCGACATCGCGCAGGTGCAGGTGCAGAACAAGGTCTCGCTGGCCACCCCGCGCCTGCCGACCGAAGTCACCCAGCAGGGCGTGGTGGTGGCCAAGGCCAACGCCGGCTTCCTGATGGTGGTGGCGCTGCGCTCGTCGAATCCGTCGTTCGACCGCAACGCGCTCAACAACCTGATCGGAGCCAGCGTGCTCGAGCAGATCGCGCGCGTGCCCGGCGTCGGCAGCACCCAGCAGTTCGGCTCCGAGTACGCCATGAACATCTGGCTCAACCCGGAGAGGATGCAGGGCCTTGGGCTGTCGGCCAGCCAGGTGCTGGGAGCGGTGCGCGGTCAGAACGTGCAGTTCGCCGCCGGTTCGATAGGCGCCGACCCGGCGCCCGTGGGCCAGGGCTTCACCGCCACGGTGTCGGCCGAGGGCCGCTTCGCCAATCCGGAGCAGTTCGGCGACATCATCCTGCGCGCCGATTCCGACGGCGGCACGGTGCGGCTGAAGGACGTGGCGCGGATCGAGATCGGCGCCCAGGGCTACGGCTTCGACACCAAATTCAACGGCCAGCCGACCGGCGCCTTCGCCGTGCAGCTGCTGCCGGGCGCGAACGCGCTGACCGTGGCAGAGGGCGTCAGCTCGCGCATGGACGAGCTGCAGGGCAGCTTCCCGCAGGGCGTGGAATGGTTCTCGCCCTTCGACAGCACCACCTTCGTCACCATTTCCATCAAGGAAGTGGTGAAGAGCCTCATGGAGGCGATGGTGCTGGTGTTCCTGGTGATGCTGATCTTCCTGCAGAACCTGCGCGCGACCATCATCCCGACGCTGGTGATCCCGGTGGCGCTGCTGGGGACTTTCCTGGGGCTCAGCATGATCGGCTTCACGATCAACCAGCTGACGCTGTTCGCGATGGTGCTGGCGATCGGCATCGTGGTCGACGACGCGATCGTGGTGATCGAGAACGTCGAACGCATCATGTCCGAGGAACACCTGCCGCCGCGCGAGGCCACGATCAAGGCCATGGACCAGATCACCGGCGCGGTGGTGGCGATCACCGTGGTGCTGGCGGCGGTGTTCATCCCCAGCGCGCTGCAGGGCGGCGCCTCGGGCGAGATCTACAAGCAGTTCGCGATCACGATCGCGGTGGCGATGGGCTTCTCGGCCTTCCTGGCGCTGGGCTTCACGCCGGCGCTGTGCGCGACCTTCCTCAAGCAGCACGAACCGCATGACCCTGCTGCGCCTGAAGGTGCCGGCAAGCGCAAGAACGTGGTGTTCCGCACCTTCAACAAGTACTACGACCGCATCGCGGCGGTGTACGTGCGGCACATCGGCAGCGCCGTGAGCCACGCCCCGCGCTGGATGCTGGTGTTCGCCGCGCTGACCGTCATCGCCGGCCTGCTGTACGTGCGCCTGCCCGGCAGCTTCCTGCCCGAGGAGGACCAGGGCTACGCCATGGCCATCGTGCAGCTGCCGCCGGGCTCGACCCTGCAGCGCACGCAGGCGGTGTTCGAGGACGTGCGCACCACGCTGGAAGACGTGCCCGGCTTCGAGGGCATGATGCAGGTGGCCGGCTTCAGCTTCGTGGGCCAGGGCGAGAACGTTGGCATGGCCTTCATCAAGCTGACCGACTGGGGCGATCGCGACGGCACGGTGCAGGACTTCCTGCAGGCCGCGAACGGGGCGCTCCATGGCATCCGTGATGCGCAGATCTTCGTGGTCAACCTGCCCACGGTGCAGGGCCTGGGACAGTTCGGCGGCTTCGACATGTACCTGCAGGACCGCGCCGGCCTCGGTCGCGAGGCGCTCACGCAGGCCCGCAACCAGCTGCTCGGCTCGGCGTCGCAGGATCCGGCGCTCACCGCCGTGCGTCCGAACACGCTCGAGGACGCACCGCAGCTCAAGCTCACCGTCGACCGCGTGCAGGCCCAGGCCATGGGCCTGTCGGTCAACGACATCTACAGCGCGATCCAGCTGATGCTGGCACCGGTGTACGTCAACGACTACTTCGCAGACGGCCGCGTGAAACGCGTCAACATGCGCGCCGATGCGCCCTATCGCACCGACCCGGGTTCGCTGTCGCGCTTCTACACGCCGGCCGCGCCCTCGGCCGACGGCACGCCGAACATGATCCCGCTGACCAGCGTGGTGGACTCGGAGTGGGTGATGAACACGCCTTCGCTGACCCGCTACAACGGGTACTCGGCGGTGAACATCGTCGGCTCGCAGGCGCCCGGCCACAGCTCGGGCGAGGCCATGGGCGCGATGGAGCGCATCGTGACCGACGAGCTGCCCGCCGGCTTCGGCTACGACTGGGCAGGCATGTCCTACCAGGAGATCATCGCCGGCAACACCGCGACCCTGCTGCTGGTGCTGTCGGTGGTGGTGGTGTTCCTGTGCCTTGCCGCGCTGTACGAGAGCTGGTCGATCCCGGTGTCGGTGCTGCTGATCGTGCCGCTGGGCATCCTTGGCGCGGTGGTGTTCACCATGCTGCGCCCGGGGCTGACAAACGACATCTTCTTCAAGATCGGCATGGTCACGGTGATCGGCCTGGCGGCGAAGAACGCAATCCTGATCATCGAGTTCGCGGTGCTCGAGCGCGCCCAGGGCAAGCCGCTGCGCGAGGCGGTGATCGAAGCCGCGCGCATGCGCTTCCGCCCGATCCTGATGACGTCCTTCGCCTTCATCATGGGCGTGCTGCCGCTGGCGCTGTCCACGGGTGCCGGCGCCAACGCGCGCCATGCGCTGGGCACGGGCGTGATCGGCGGCATGCTGTTCGCGACCTTCCTCGGCCTGCTGCTGATCCCGGTGTTCTTCGTCAGCGTGCGCCGGGTGCTGGGCGAGCGGCTGGACGATCCGGCGCCCGCTACGCGGCGGAGTAACGGGACGCTGCCGCCCCCTGCAGCGGGTTGATTTGATGCACGCCTGCGGGCCGGAGTGATCCGGCCCGCTTCTTTTCTGCTGCGAGGACTTGCGGCGCTGCGCTGACGCGGCTCGATCCGTGACGCGTGCACGGGCCGGCTTCGCTCCGTGCGCGCATCTGGTAGAACGGTGGCGCAGCTGCCGGGAGACCGGCCACGGCGCGGCCGCAAGGGGAAGGGGTGGCCAGCGGTAGAAATATCCTGACAGGGAGGTCGGCGATGGTGTGCATCAGCGGACTGGCGGGCCGCGTGGCAAGGGCCGCCGTGGAGGGACCGGGTGCCGCGCCGGGGCGAGGGCGGTGCCATGCGGTGCTGGTCGTCCTGCTTGCCTTGTTGCTGCTGCCAGCCTGCCAGTCGACGGAGCCGCTCGGCCGGATCATCCTGCCGAACCAGGTCAACCCCTGGGATCCGCCAGTGAATCCCGATCCCAGGCATGTCGTGCGGCTCCATGGTCGCGCGCCGGCGACGTTGGACTTTCTGTTCAGCATCGGCTTCATGACCACGAACCAGGAAGGCGACTGCTACAAGCACCTCGGATTCTGGGAGGGCGGGGGCGCGAAGGGGTGGGAGTACGAGCTGCATCCGGTGCGCAATGGCGACGAGTGGGTAGCGGACTGGGTGGTTGATCGTTATCTGCCCGGACGCTGCGGGTGGAACATCAAGGGGAACGCCATGCTCATGGTGACGCCGCTCGAAGTCCGCGAAGGCGACTCGGCCGGCCCTGTCATGAGACTCGTAGTCGCGGACGCCAGGGCGCTGGATGAGAACGCGCCGCGCTGCGAGCCACGTAATCCGCGGTGTACGGAAGAGCGAAGCCGATTGCTCGCCAATACCGATGATGCCATTCCCGTGCAGGTCAGGTGCACGCGTGATGGAGGGAAAGTTCGAGGCCCAGGGGAGAGGGTAATTATTTGCGACCGGTTTCCCGAGCACAAGATCACGCATGGCCTGAAAGCGCATACGCAAAAGATCAGGATCGATCTTTACGACCTCGATCATGAGGAAGTGCCGTAATTTTTGAACCTGTGACGACAAGGAGGTCAGTCATGAGTGATCGAGTGCAAAATCCTGGCCCGCCCCCTGAGTGGTCGCGCCGCATCGACTATCGGAACGAGCTGGAACTGGCGCGATTCAGTCGCGTTAGCTACCTGGATGGAGTTGCAGCTTCCAACCGCGACAACAATCCGGATTTCGAACATCTGTTCGATGTAGCGCTTGGTGAAAAGTATTGGAAGAGCGAATCGGATTGGAACGTCGATCACCCCACTGGTTTGGTCGCCCAAGTCTTTTCCAACGACAATCAGAAGCGCCTTGTCATCGCCATCCGGGGAAGCGACAACGCCGCTGACTGGAGCGGCCCGAACCTGGCGCTCGCGCGCGATGGCGAGCTGCTCGACCTGCTCGGCCTGCCGTCTCCGGGTACTGACAGGACGCGGGCACAAATGGCCTCGATCCAGGAGAAGCTTCTACCCGGGGATGCGTGGGACCCGCAGTTTCGCGAGGCGCTGGACTTCGCGCTCAAGGTGCAGGACACCTACGGGGCACAGGGCTATCGGATCGAGGTGGTGGGTCATTCCCTCGGCGGCGCCCACGCGCAGGTTCTGAGCCATACCTTCGGCTGGGATGGGCGCTCGTTCGATGCGCCCGGGGCGGCCAATATCGTGCAGTCGCAGGGCTATCGGCAATGGCTGGAGGACAACGGCGCAACCCCTTCCCTCGTGCCCCGGTTCCGTCCATCGTTCTTCGCCGCGGACGGTACCGGCTTCCTGAACTACGAGGTCAACAACAGCGTGGTGTCCAAGAAGTCGGGGCCGCACCTTGGGGAGTCGCAGTCGATTTCCAGCTTCACCGGCCGCGAGGGGCTCGCGTCGCATACGCGCTATGCCGCAGGTGTCGTGGGAGGCGCGATCAACGAGACGCCGCTGCTCCGGCAAGCCCTGAAGACCATGGGGGGAGCGCGGCTGGCATCGACGATCGGCCACGCCGCGCACGGCAGCCATCACGGCATCGATGCGCCGGATCGTCATGGCACGGACCGCATCGTCGCGGGTTTCGAAGAAGCCGTGCGACGGCAGGAGCGTGGTGACCGACAGCCATTGCCGATCTGGGGCCACCATGAAGCGCAGGATCCGAAAGCGCTCGCCGGTGTTACGCAGTGCCGCCCGCTGCTCGCGCAAGCGTCCCTGGAACAGCAGCAGCGTGCGGTGCGATCCCTGTTCGACGGACCTGATGACGGGCCATTCGCGCGCTTTTTCGACGCGACCATGGCCGGTGATGCCGATGCCGTGCGCAGGGTCGCGCGGGAGCTGTGCGCGGGTCCCGAGGCAACGGCGTGGTTGCAGTCCGGACGCGAGCGGCTGAAGGCGCTGGAGCAGGCCGGCGCGGGGAGCCATCAGGCTATCGAGGCAACCGCAGAGGTGTCCCGGCAGGACGATGGCGTGCCCCCGCTCGGGCCGGAACGCATGTGTTGAGCAACGGCCGGTCCCTCGATGGCGGCGGCCCTTCGTGGGAGCCATCTTCTTTTGTGGGAGCGGCTATAGCCGCGACGGCCCGCCGAATCGCGGCTATAGCCGCTTCGTGGTCGAGATCGATGAGGCGGCCGCGCATGCGCCGTGGCCGTCGCGGACCATGCCGGCCTCACCGTGCCAGTAGCCGTTGCGGGCACCGAGCGCCGGCAGCGGAGCAGCGGCGTCGCGCGCGGCGTCGAAGCGTTCCACGATGTCGCGGGTGCCCTCTGCCTGCGGATAGATCCGCAGCAGGTCGACGCCGAGGTCCGCCAGCGCGGGCAGCTCCGGCCCGAGGTCGGTGGTTTCTTCGCCCTGCACCTGGATGCCGTTGATGCGCAGGAAGGGCCGCCCCTCGCGCGTGGCCAGCGGCATGCCGTCGGGGTAGTCGATGCAGCGGAAGCCGCACTGGTCCTTGGCGATGTCGAGCGCGCGCGCGGTGAAGCAGCGCGCCGACAGCGCCAGCGGCAGCCGGCCCCAGGCGATCACCTCCAGTTGGGGCATGGCGTGGCCGTCGGCAAGCATCGCGTCGCGCAGCTCGGCCACGAGCTGGCGGCCCTGCTCGACGCCCGGCACCCAGCGGCGCAGGCCGTCTTCAACCAGCATCGCCAGCGCCTGGTGGTTGTAGACGCTCAGCGTCGGCCCGCCCACGAATTCGAGTCCGGCGCGCCGGCACAGCTGCACCGCCGACAGGTCGTTGGCCTCGAGCCGGAAGCCGCCGTGGTCGACCTGGCGCTGCAGCACGCCGAGTTCGGACTCGGCCTCGATCAGGGCCAGGCTCGACAGCACGACCTCCTTGCCGGCGGCGGCCAGTTCCTCGGCCAGCGCCAGCCAGTCGACGGTGCGCAGCTCGCGGCGCTTGCTGCACACGGTTTCGCCCAGATAGACGACGTCGACCGGCCAGCCGGCGACCTCGCGGTAAAAGGCGAGGGTGCGTTCGCGCGGCCAGAAGTACTGCAGCGGCCCGAGACTCAGCTTCATGTGGATGGTCCTTTCGTTGCCGCGCGGGTCAGTGCCAGGCGCGGTGGTAGGGGCCGAGCGTGGTCTGGTGGCCCTCGGCGTGCGCCGACAGCTCGGTCTGCCAGCGCTCCTGCAGCGTCCATGCGGCGGGGTCGGCGCGGTAGCGGTCGATCGCCGCGCGCCAGGTGCGCGTGACCGAGGCGACGTAGGCCGCGCCGCGCTGCCGGCCCTCGATCTTCAGCGCCACCACGCCGGCGCGCGCAAGCCTCGGCAGCAGCTCCAGCGTATTGAGGCTGGTCGGCTCCTCAAGCGCGTGGAAGACCTCCCCGCCGACCTCGAAGCGCCCCTTGCACACCGTCGGGTAGCCCGCCGGTTCCTGGGGCTGGAAGCGGTCGATCAGCACGTTGTTCAGGCGCGCGGTGCGGGTGCCGTCGTCGAACTCGTCCCAGCGCACGAACTTCGCCGGCGAGCACACGCCGTGGCGGTTCGGCGAGGCGCCGGTGACGTAGCTCGACAGCTGGCAGCGGCCCTCGACCATGATGCACAGGCTGCCGAAGGCGAAGACCTCGATCGCCACCGGTGCGCGTTCGCACAGGCGCTCCACCTGCTGGATCGAGAGCACGCGCGGCAGCACCGCGCGACTGATGCCGAAGCGCTCGAAGGCGTAGCGCAGCGCCGGCTCGGTGGTGGCCGAGCCCTGCACGGACAGGTGCCGGGGCAGGCCGGGATGCGTGCGTGCGGCGTAGTCGAGCACCGACATCTCGGCGGCGATGATCGCGTCGCAGCCCAGTTCCGCGGCCTTGTCGACCGCCGCATGCCACTGCGCCACGCGCGCGCTGTCGGGATAGGTGTTGAGCGCGAGGTAGACCTTCGCGCCCCTGGCATGTGCATACCGGATGCCTGTGCCCAGTTCGTCGTCGCTGAAGTTCAGGCCGGGAAACGCGCGGGCGTTGGTCTGGTCGCGCAGCCCGGCATAGACCGCGTTCGCGCCGGCGTCGACCGCCGCCTGCAGGGCCGGCAGGTTGCCGGCAGGACACACGAGTTGCATGCGGGGATTCCCGGGCGCGGATGGATGCGCATCCTCGCCGCCGCGGTCCATCGGCGTCGTTGACCTGGATCAGGTGGATGGCATCGACGGCCCGCCCGGTGTGATCGCGGACCACAGCGCATCCACCCGCCGTTCCACGTCGGGATCGAGCCGGATCGGCTGGCTCCATGCGCGGCTGGTTTCGCCGGGCAGCTTGTTGGTGGCGTCGATCCCCAGCTTCGAGCCGACGCCGGCCACCGGGCTCGCGAAGTCGAGGTAATCGATCGGCGTGTTCTCGACCAGCATCGTGTCGCGCGCCGGATCCACCCGCGTCGACACCGCCCACAGCACCTGCGACCAGTCGCGCACGTCGATGTCGTCGTCGGTGACGATCACGAACTTGGTGTAGGTGAACTGCCGCAGGTAGGACCAGATGCCCATCATGATGCGGCGCGCGTGGCCGGGGTACTGCTTGCGGATCGAGACCACCGCGATGCGGTACGAACATGCCTCCGGCGGCAGGTGGAAGTCGACGATCTCCGGGAACACCTTGCGCAGGATCGGCACGAAGATGTCGTTGAGCGCCAACGCCAGCACCGAAGGCTCGTCGAAGGGCGCGCGGCCCATGTAGCTGCCCTGGTAGATCGCGTTGCGGCGCAGGCGCATGCGTTCGATGGTCAGCACCGGGAAGTGGTCCTGCGCGTTGTAGTAGCCGGTGTGGTCGCCGAAGGGGCCTTCCAGCGCGGTTTCTCCGGGATGGATCACGCCCTCGATCAGGATCTCGGCCCCGGCCGGCGCGTCCAGGCCGCTGCGCTCGCTGTGCCAGATGCGCGTGCGCTGGCCGCGCAGCAGGCCGGCGAATTCGTACTCCGACAGCGTGTCGGGCACGGGCGCCACCGCCGCCAGCGTGGTGGCGGGATCGGCGCCGATCGCGACCAGCACGGGGAAGGGCTCGCCGGGGCGGTCGGCCGTCCAGTCGGCGAAGTCCAGCGCGCCGCCCCGGTGCGGCAGCCAGCGCATGATCACTTTGTCGGGACCGATCACCTGCATGCGGTAGATGCCGATGTTCTGCCGAGGCTTCCGCGTGCCGCGGGTGACCACCAGGCCGAGGGTGATCAGCCGGCCCGCGTCGCCCGGCCAGCAGCGCTGCACCGGCAGTCGCGCCAGGTCGATGTCGCCGCCTTCCAGCACCTCGTCATTGAATGCCGCCTCGCGCACGGCCTGTGGCGCCACCAGCGCCAGCTGCGCGAGTTCCGGCCAGGTCGACAGCGCCTGCTTCAGGCTCGACGGCCAGCGCGGTTCCTTGATCGACGCCAGCAGTTCGCCCAACTCGCGCAGCGATGCCAGCGGCCGCCCGGCCAGCGCGGCCTCGATGCGATCGCGGTGGCCGAACAGGTTGCCCAGCAGTGCGTGCTGCGAGCCGGCGGGCCGCTCCATCAGCAGCGCGGGGCCGCCTTCGCGCAGCGCGCGCAGGCACAGCGCGGTTGACTCGAGCTCGGGATCGACCGGAGCCGTGACGCGTCGCAGCTGGTCGTCGCGCTCCAGCCGCGACAGGAATGAACGCAGGTCGTGGAAAGCCACGCGGGTGCCCCGGGATCGTGTCGAGGGCGACAGGGTCGCGCCCCGTCGCCTCTCGGCGCCCTGACCCCGGTCAAGCGCGCCGTGCATCGACGCTGGCCGGCAAGGATCGACCGCGGTTGATCCAGGTCAGTGCCGGCCTGGGCCGTGGAGTGGTCTGCTGGCAGTCAGGATCCAGAGGACCGTAGGCGATGGCATGGGCGTGATGGTTGACAGTTCGCTGGCGCGCGCGCGCCTGGCGATCGGAGGCATCGACCGCGCGCTGGTGCTGCTGCTCGGCTTGCGTGCACGAGTGGCTGCCCACGTTGGGCATTGCAAGGCGCGCGCCGGCCTGCCGCTGGTGGACGTGGAGCGTGAAGCCCGCGTCCACCGGCGTGCCGAAGCCATCGCACGACGCGTCGGGCTGCCGCCTGCGACCGCAAGCGGCCTGGCCACGCTGGCCATCGCCGATGCCCGCCGCGTGCAGGGCATCGCCGCGGATTCCCCCTCTTCCGTCCACGTCCCGCCCACTGGAATCGTCCCGGCCATGCATCGCGCCTCCGCATCCCTCCACGTCCCCACCACCCTGCTGCGGCTGCTGCCGCCGCCCACGCGCTGGGCGCCACTGCTGCGGGCGATTCCTGCCGGCCTGCAGCAGCGGCTGCTCGAACGCGCCATGGCCGCGGTGCTGGCGGCGCCGGTCGCCGACGGCAGCCTCGACTTCATGGCCGACCGTCGCCTGGGGATCGAAGTGACCGACCTCGGCCTGCGTTGGGTGGTGGAGCTGCGCGGCGGCCGGCTGCAAGCCGGCGATGGCGATGCCGAAGCGAGCGTTCGCGGCACCGCCGCCGACCTGCTGCTGCTGGCGAGCCGGCTCGAGGACGCCGATACCCTGTTCTTCCAGCGTCGCCTGGTGCTGACCGGCGACGTCGAGCTGGGCCTGACCGCGCGCAACACGCTCGAACGGCTGCCCTGGGAGTCGGTGCCGCTGGCGCTGCGCATCGGACTCAACCGCGGCGCCAGGTTCGCGCGCACCGCACGCGCCGTGCACCGGCGCGCGGAGGCATGAAAAAACCCGGCAGCGCGAGCTGCCGGGTCCTGTGATGCGGGCATCGAGCGGGGAGAGAGGTCGCGCGATGCCCCGGTCCCGTTGCCGGGACCGTCGACGCCTCTTACTTGCGGCTCTTGCCGGCAGCGGCCTTGGCGGCGCCCTGGACGGCGTCCTGCGCCTTGGCGGCGGCCTGCTCGACCTGGCCCTTGGCGATCTGGGTGATGGCTTCGTTGGTGGCCACGGCCTGGCCGAAGACTTCCTGGCCGGCGCTGACCGAGCGCTCGACGCTCTCGCGGGCCAGCTGCGCGCCCTTCGGCCACACGGCCTTCAGGCCGTCGACGTCACGCACCTGGGCCAGCTCGCCCCAGAAGGCGAAGGCGGCATTGGTGTTCGCTTCGATGGTCGACAGCTGCAGGCCGAAGGCCTTCTCGGCACTGGCCAGCGCCAGGCGGTTGACCTCGGCGGCGGTGTCGGCGAACTGGCGCGTGGCGCTGCCAAACTGCTCGTTGATGTTCTGGTACATGGCGGGTTCCTGCTGGTGTCCGGCAGGGATTGCCGGTTTGTGCGATGCAGCATAGTCGGCCTTATGTTGCGGTGCAACAACCGCTCGTCGGGACGTTCAGGTTCCCTGATGGCAGCGCGCTATGGTCTCAACCCCGGTAGCGGCACCCGGAGGTGCAGGTCTCATGCACCACCACTTCCGACAGCAGCGGGAGTGCCGGCTTCAGCCGGTCCCAGACCCACATCGCCAGGCGCTCGCTGGTCGGATTCTCCAGCCCCGGAACGTCGTTCAGGTAGTGGTGGTCCAGCTGCTCATACAGCGGCGCGAACGCGGCCTTGATGTCGGCGAAGTCCATCACCCAGCCCGACTCCGCGCCCGGCTCGCCGGAGACGTGCAACTCGATCCGGAACGAGTGGCCGTGCAGGCGCGCGCACTTGTGGCCCGCCGGCACGTTGGGCAGCAGGTGCGCGGCCTCGAGGGTGAAAACCTTGAAGATATCCATGGCGCGATTCTACCCGGGCACCCGAACCGTGCCTTCCATCAGCACCCGCGCGCTGCGGCTCATGATCGCCTTGGTCACCGTCCAGCGGCCATCGGCTTCGCGCGCCTCGGCGCCCACCCGCAGCGTGCCGGAGGGATGGCCGAAGCGCACCGCCTCGCGCGTGCCGCCGCCGGCGGCCAGGTTCACCAGGGTGCCGGGGATCGCCGCCGCGGTGCCGATGGCCACCGCGCAGGTGCCCATCATCGCGTGGTGCAGCTTGCCCATCGACAGCGCGCGCACGTTGAGATCGATGTCGGCCGCGGCGATGGCCTTGCCGCTGGATGACACGTAGTCCGCCGGCGGCGCCACGAAGGCGACCTTGGGCGTGTGCTGGCGCGTGGCCGCGCCGGCGATGTCGTCGATCAGGCCCATGCGCACGGCGGCGTGCGCGCGGATGGTCTCGAACATGGCCAAGGCCTTGGAATCACCGTTGATAGCGTCCTGCAGCTCGGTGCCGGCGTAGCCGATGTCGGCGGCGTTGACGAAGACGGTGGGAATGCCGGCGCTGATCATCGTCGCCTTGAGGGTGCCGACGCCCGGCACCTCCAGGTCGTCGACGAGGTTGCCGGTGGGAAACATCGTGCCGCCGTCGTCGCCGTCATCGGACGGATCCATGAACTCGAGCACGATCTCGGCCGCCGGGAAGGTGACGCCGTCGAGCTCGAAGTCGCCGGTCTCCTGCACTTCGCCGTTGGCGATCGGCACGTGCACCACGATGGTCTTGCCGATGTTGGCCTGCCAGACGCGGACGGCGAACGTGCCGTTGTCAGGCAGCCGCGCGCGGTCGATGAAGCCGTTGGCGATCGCGAACGGCCCCACGGCCGTGCTCAGGTTGCCGCAGTTGCCCGACCAGTCGACGAAGGCGCTGTCGATTGACACTTGGCCGTAGAGGTAGTCGACGTCGTGTCCCGGCTGCGTGGCCGGACCGATGATCACGCACTTGCTGGTGGACGAGGTCGCGCCGCCCATGCCGTCGGTGTGCTTGGCGTAAGGGTCGGGCGAGCCGATCACGCGCATCAGCAGCGCATCGCGGTCGGGGCCCGGCGCCTGCGCGGACGCCGGCAGGTCTTCGAGGCGGAAGAACACGCCCTTCGACGTGCCGCCGCGCATGTAGGTGGCGGGAATCCTCAGTTGAGGCGCGGGGTGCTGGGGGCCGTCGGTCATGGAATGCGCTCGGATGGTGCCTCGCGTCATTGTCCCATGGCATTCCGGGGCCGCGGCTGCGGGCCGCCCGGCTCAGCCGTCGGGGATTTCAGGTTCGACCAGCTGCGCAAGCTGGGCCAGCGAGTCCTGCCAGCCCAGGTAGCAGAAGTCCACGGGGATGACGTCCGGGATGCCCTGCTGGACGACGCGCAGCACCGTCCCGGCCACGCTCGCCTCCAGTTCCACGGTGACCGACATTTCGCCGGCAAGGGCAGGGTCGTCGAACCGGTCGGCGTGGACGATCTTCCGGTTCTCGACAAGCTCGGTGTAGCGGGCGCTGAAGGATTCGACCTTGCCGGTGCCGAGGTTGGTGAATGACATGCGATAGCCGCCGCCCACCCGCGCGTCCATCTCGTGGACCTTGCCGACGAAGCCGTGTGGCGGCAGCCACTTGGTCAGGGCGTCGGTGTCGACGAAGGCGCGGTAGACGCGCTCGGGAGGCGCGCGCAGCACGCGGTGCAGGGTGACGGTTCCGGGCATGCGGGTTCCTCCCCAGGAGTGAACCCGCCTGATACGCCCCCTGGCGTTACGCCGCTGTCGTGGCCGCCAGGAAATCCTGGGCGAAGCGCTGCAGCACGCCGCCGGCCTCGTACACCGAGACGTCCTCGTCTGAATCGAGGCGGCAGGTCACCGGCACTTCGGCGCTGCTGCCGTCCGTGCGGCGGATCACCAGCGTCAACGTGGCGCCCGGCGCGGGCGTGCCGACGACGTCGAAGGTTTCGGTGCCGTCGATGCCGAGCGTGAGTCGCGTGGTGCCCGGCTGCAACTCCAGCGGCAGCACGCCCATGCCGACGAGGTTGGTGCGGTGGATGCGTTCGAAGCCTTCGGCGACGATCACTTCCACGCCCGCAAGGCGCACGCCCTTGGCGGCCCAGTCGCGGCTCGAACCCTGGCCGTAGTCGGCGCCGGCGATGATGACCAGCGGCTGCTTGCGCGCCATGTAGGTTTCGATCGCTTCCCACATGCGGGTGACCTGGCCTTCGGGCTCGATGCGCGCCAGCGAGCCCTGGCGGATGTTGCCGTCGGCATCGCGCACCATCTCGTTGAGCAGCTTCGGGTTGGCGAAGGTCGCGCGCTGCGCGGTGAGGTGGTCGCCGCGATGGGTGGCGTAGGAATTGAAGTCCTCTTCCGGCACGCCCATTTTTGCGAGGTACTCGCCGGCGGCGCTCGAGGCCATGATCGCGTTCGAGGGCGACAGGTGGTCGGTGGTGATGTTGTCGCCGAGCACGGCCAGCGGACGCATGCCGGTCATCGAACGATCGCCGGCCAGCGCACCTTCCCAATAGGGCGGGCGGCGGATGTAGGTCGACATCGGGCGCCAGTCGTACAGCGGTTCCACGCGCGTGCCGTCATCCACCGCCAGGCGGAACATGGGCTCGTAGACGCGGCGGAACTGTTCGGGCTTGACGCTGGCCTTGACCACGGCGTCGATCTCTTCGTCGCTGGGCCAGAGGTCCTTGAGCGTGACCGGCTGGCCGTCCGTGTCGATGCCCAGCACGTCCTTCTCGATGTCGAAGCGGATGGTGCCGGCGATGGCATAGGCGATCACCAGCGGCGGCGAGGCCAGGAAGGCCTGCTTGGCATGGGGATGGATGCGGCCGTCGAAGTTGCGGTTGCCCGACAGCACGGCCACCGAATAGAGGTCACGGTCGATCACTTCCTGCTGGATCGCCGGGTCCAGCGCACCCGACATACCGTTGCAGGTGGTGCAGGCGAAGCCGACGATGCCGAAGCCGAGCTGTTCCAGTTCCGGCAACAGGTTCGCTTCTTCAAGGTATAGCTGCACCGCGCGCGAGCCCGGCGCCAGCGAGGTCTTCACCCACGGCTTGCGCGTGAGTCCGCGCGCGTTGGCGTTGCGCGCCAGCAGCGCGGCGGCAATCACGTTGCGCGGGTTGGAGGTGTTGGTGCAGCTGGTGATGGCCGCGATGATCACCGCGCCATCGGGCAGCAGGCCTTCGGCTTCCTGCGCGCGGGCGCCGGCGAGGTTGCCGGAGATTCCGCGCTCGGCCAGGTCGCTGACCGGAAGGCGGCGGTGCGGGTTGGACGGGCCGGCCATGTTGCGCACGACCGATGACAGGTCGAAATGCAGCGTGCGCTCGTACCGCGCGTTGGCAAGGTCCGTGGCCCACAGCCCGGCGGTCTTCGCATAGGTCTCGACCAGCGCCACCTGCTCGTCGGTGCGGCCGGTGAGGCGCAGGTAGTCGAGCGTGTTGTCGTCGATGAAGAACATCGCCGCGGTGGCCCCGTATTCCGGCGCCATGTTGGAAATGGTGGCGCGGTCGCCGATGGTCAGCGCAGCGGCGCCCGGGCCGCGGAATTCGAGATAGGCGCCGACCACCTTCTGCTGGCGCAGGAACTCGGTCAGCGCCAGCACCACGTCGGTGGCGGTGATGCCCGGCTGCGGCCTGCCCGCGAGTTCGACGGCGACGATCTCGGGCGTGCGCATCCACGAGGCGCGACCGAGCATCACGTTCTCGGCCTCAAGCCCACCGACGCCGATCGCGATCACGCCCAGGGCGTCCACGTGCGGCGTGTGGCTGTCGGTGCCGATGCAGGTATCGGGGAAAGCCACGCCGTCCTGCGTGTAGATCACCGGCGACATCTTCTCCAGGTTGATCTGATGCATGATCCCGTTGCCCGGCGGGATGACATCGACATTGCGGAAGGCCTTCTTCGTCCAGTCGATGAAGTGGAAGCGGTCGGCGTTGCGACGGTCCTCGATCTCGCGGTTGCGGGTGAACGCGTCCGGGTCGAAACCGCCGCATTCCACCGCCAGCGAATGGTCGACGATCAGCTGCACCGGCACCACGGGATTCACCTGCGCCGGGTCACCGCCGGCGTCGGCGATGGCATCGCGCAGGCCGGCCAGGTCCACCAGCGCGGTCTGGCCGAGGATGTCGTGGCAGACGACGCGCGCGGGGAACCAGGGGAAATCCAGGTCGCGGCGGCGCTCGACGAGCTGCAGCAGGTAATCATCGATACGCGCGGGATCGGCGCGGCGGACGATGTTCTCGGCGTGCACGCGGGCCGTGTAGGACAGGGCGTCCCAAGCGCCGGGCCGCAGTGCCTCCACCGCCTCGCGGGGATCGAACCAGTCGAGCGAGGTTCCGGGAAGGGGCTTGCGATGCTTGCTGTTCATCATGAGTTGCAGGGGCGCGGGTGGGGAACGCCCATTGTATCGCCGCGGCGCGCCTTGCCCTGGATCAATTCCAGGAACGGCTCGTCAGGCCAGTATGGATACACGGGCCAAGCCTGGCCCGGCGCGAGGAGGGCGATATGCCGGAATACAGCTGGATACTCGCTTCCATACTGCTGCTGGTGCCGTCCCTGGTCGTGGGATTCCTGCGCTTCGGACTGCGCAAGGAGCCTTCGGCAATCAGTGGCTGGGGCGGCGTGCTGTTCGCCCTGATGACGTTTGCCGCCGCGATCTGGATCATTCTCGAAAAAGTCTCCTGATCGCCGGGGAGGCATCAGCGACTCATTCATCCTGTCCGTCCTCATGCCCGGCCGACCGGCCGGCGGCGTCGTGGCGCCGCGGGCCGTACCAGAGCGGCAGTTTGTCCCGGGTGCGCGCCACGCGCCTGGGCGAAGCCAGGAACCGCAGGGTGAAGCGCAGCTTCTCGCCCAGCGAATAGGTGTGCATCTTCCGCGCCGAAGTGACGACGGGTGCGCGCAGGATCGCCACGCGCCCCAGCCGGGCCAACGCCCGCCCGAACGCCACGTCCTCGGCCACGTACAGGGCTTCGTCGAATCCGCCCGCGGCGTCGAACGCATCGCGCGTGCAGAAGATGAAGCAGCCCGGCGTCACGCGGAACAGCCGGAACAGGGCGATCGACGCCGATTCGAAGATCCGTATGTGCAGCGGCAACGGCCGCATGAAGCGGACGGCCGTGCCACCGCCCGGCGCGCCGGAATCCAGCGCCTGCATGGCCGCGTCCACTGCCTGCCGGGTGACCAGGGTATCCGCATCGATGAACAACAGCCGGTCGCCGGCGGCAGCCTTCGCCCCCGCGTTCCGGGCACCCGCGATATGGCGAAGGTCGACCTGCACCACGCGTGCCCCGCGGCCGCGGGCGATCGCTGCCGTCGCATCGGTCGAGGCGTCATCCACCACGATCAACTCGACAACGCGGCTGGATGCGACGGTGGCGATGGCCACCGCGTCGAGGGTGGCGCCGATGACCGGCGCTTCATCGTGCGCGGGAATAATGATTGAAAGCACGTCCGCTCCGGTGGATTGCCCTGAATATCTGGATCGCTTCCAGTCTGCCGCAGGCGCGTGAAGACAATCCGGATAATCCCCGGGGGCCGATTGATAACATTCGCAAATTCCGGATTCGACGCGGCCGGCATTCGAACCTAAACTGCGTCGTTTATCCCCCGATGAAACATGGAGTAATACCCGGTGGCCAATCTCGCAACCGTTCTGAAAGCCGAAATCGCCCGTCTTGCCCGCAAGGAAACCAAGACTCAACTCGACCCCCTCCGCAAGGCCAATGCCGGCTATCGGCGCGATATTGCCGCGCTCAAGCGCGAGGTGGCGGCGCTGTCGCGGCAGCTGAAGTCCGCCGGGCGCCCTGCGAAGAAGGTGCAGGCCGAAGGCGACGAAGGCCGCAAGCTGCGTTTTTCGGCCAAGGGACTGAAGACCCACCGCGAGAAGCTGGGCCTGTCGGCCGCCGAGTACGGCCAGCTGGCCGAGGTCAGTGCGCAGTCGATCTACAACTGGGAAGCCGGCAAGACCGTGCCGCGCCAGGCGCAGGTGCAGGGGCTCTCGGAGCTGCGCGGCATGGGCAAGCGCGAAGCCGCCAAGCGACTCGAAGCCGCCAGCGAGTAATCCGCGGGGTCAGGCGGCCAGCAGGCCGATGACCAGCGCGTTCACCAGGTCGATCACGAACCCGCACACCAGCGGCACCACGAGGAAGGCCTTGGGTGCCGCGCCATACTCGCGCGCCACGGCCGTCATGTTCGCCACCGCCGTGGCGGTCGATCCCAGGGTGATGCCGCCAAAGCCTGAGCAGATCACCGCGGCCTCGTAGTCGCGGCCCATGGCGCGGAACACGATGAACGTGGTGAAGCCCACCACCATCGCGATCTGCAGCGTCATCGCCACCGCGATGAAGCCCAGCATCGGCTGCAGCACCCACAGCTGCAGTCCCAGGCGTGTCCCAGCATCAGCGCAACGTTGAGCCAGAACACCGCCAGCAGCACGGCTTCGTAGTCGAGCGTGTCGCGCGAGTCGCCGCCGTACAGGCGGCCGACCTCGAGCGTGGCGTCGGCGGAGGGCATCACCGGGTGCCGGCGGCCGCGATCAGTCCCACCATGTTCGATGCCAGGCCGAGCTCGGCGGCTTCTGCGATGCCGAGCTCGTCGGTGAAGTGGGGCGCCCAGGCCAGCGTGGTGCCGACCCCGCCGGTCAGCGAGATCGAGCCCACCATCAGCCCCGCGCCGTAATACAGCGCGCAGACCACGGCCGCGCACAGCACGCCGCCCAACACCGGCTCCGGGATGCCGTAGCGGCCTAGCGTGCCGATCCGCGCGGCGAGGCCCTTGCCGGCGAACAGCAGCAGGATCGCCAGCGTGATGCTGACGAAGGCGTCGAAGGACAGGACGCCGTCGACGATGGCTTGGGGCATGGTTCCGTCCTCATCGCGGCACAGGCGCCCGCGACATGCATGCCATTGTCGCGCCCGCCGCACCGCGTGGATTGACCATCGTCATTGTCTCGCACGCCCGCTGCCGCGAAACTGGCCGCGTGGCGCTTGTTGCGCGACGCCGCCGATCCGCCCACCGCAAGGGACCCCGATGACCGCAGACAGCCCGTCGCTCGACACCATCCAGAACCGCACCTTCGACGAGATCTCCGTCGGCGACAGCGCCAGCCTCGCGCGTACGCTGACGCGGGAAGACCTGCGCATGTTCGCGCTGCTGGCCGGCAAGGCCATCGATGATCCCGAGGGCAAGGGCGCCGCGACGCCCGCCGCGCAGGACACCGTCGCCATGGGCATGTGGGCCGGCGCCTGGCTGGCGGCGCTGCTCGGTTCGCGCCTGCCGGGTCCGGGCACTGTGTACCGGCGGCAGGAGCTGCGCTTCAAAGGCCCGTTGGCGTCAGGTGACACGCTGACGCTTCGCATCACGGTGACGTCAAAGCACGACGCCAACCGCGCCGTGGTGCTGGCCTGCCTCGGCCGGAACCAGGACGGCGAGGCCGTGATCGAGGGCGAGGTGGAAGTGCTGGCGCGCGACGAGCGCATCGAGCGCGAGCGCGTCGCGCTTCCGGACATCCACGCCAGCGACGCCAACGGCAACGACGGCCTCGCGCGCCTGCTGGCGCACGTCGCCACGCTCGAGCCGGTGCGCGCCGCGATCGTCCATCCCTGCGATGCGCTGAGCCTTGCCGCGGCGCTGGACGTGCGCGACGCGGGTCTGGTGGAACCGGTGCTGGTGGCCCCGCGCGCGCGGCTCGAGGCCGTGGCGGAAGAGGCCGGCCTCGACATCTCCGGCATCGCCATCGAGGACGTCGCCCACAGCCACGCCGCCGCCCTGCGCGCGGCCGAGCTGGCCCGCAGCGGCGACGTGGAAATGCTGATCAAGGGCAGCCTGCACACCGACGAGCTGATGTCGGCGGTGGTGTCATCTGCATCCGGCCTGCGCACCAAGCGCCGCGTGAGCCACTGCTTCGTGATGCAGACGCCGCATTACCCGCGGCCGTTCATCGTCACCGATGCCGCGGTCAACCTCGCGCCCGACCTGCTGCAGAAGGCCGATATCGTGCAGAACGCGATCTTCCTTGCGCACGTGATCGGCGTGGCGCGACCGAAGGTGGCGATCCTGGCCGCGGTCGAGACCGTCAACCCGACGATGCCGGCCACGCTCGACGCCGCCGCTCTGTGCAAGATGTCCGATCGCGGCCAGATCACCGGTGGCGTACTCGACGGTCCGCTGGCCTTCGACAATGCGGTGTCGATGGCGGCCGCGCAGACCAAGGGCATCGAATCGCCGGTGGCCGGGCAGGCGGACATCCTGGTCGTGCCTGATCTGGAAAGCGGCAACATGCTGGCCAAGCAGCTGCTGTACATGGGCCAGGCCACCAGCGCGGGCATCGTGCTGGGCGCGAAGGTGCCGGTGGTGCTGACCAGCCGCGCCGACCCGCGCGAGGCGCGCATCGCCTCCTGCGCGATCGCGCTGATGCTGGCCCATCACAACCGCCGGAGCCCGCCGTGAGCGCACAGCCCGCGGCGCCCGCGGTCGAGTCTTCGGGCGCCGACCTGGTGGTGGTGCTCAACTGCGGCTCGTCGAGCATCAAGTTCGCCGTGTACGACAGCGGCGTCGACCCGCTGCCGCGCAAGCCGCTGTGGAACGGCAAGGTGCAGGGCATCGGTGGTCCCACGCCCGACTTCGGCGAGAGCGGCGTCGAGCCGTTCGCGGTCGAGCTCGACGCCGGCAAGCCCTATCGCAGCGCGCTGGCGCTGATCCGCGACCGCATCCTCGAAAGGCTGGCCGGCCGCCGCGTGGGCGTGGTCGCCCATCGCGTGGTGCACGGCGGCAGCAGGTACTTCGAGCCCGTGCGCGTGGACGCCGGCGTGCTCGACGACCTGCGCGGCTACATCCCGCTGGCGCCGCTGCACCAGCCTTTCGCGCTGGAAGCCGTCGCCATCCTGCTGCGCGAGTATCCGCGGCTTCCCCAGGTGGCCTGCTTCGACACCGGCTTCCACCACACCCTGCCCAAGGTCGAACAGATCCTGCCGCTGCCCTATGACGCCTGGGAGCGCGGCCTGCGTCGCTACGGTTTCCACGGATTGTCATATGCCTACATGGCGACCGCGCTGCCCGAGCGCCACGGCGACGTCGCGCGCGGCCGCACCGTGGTCGCACACCTGGGCAGTGGTGCCAGCCTGTGCGCGATGCGTGAGCTGCAGAGCGTTGCGACCACCATGGGCTTCTCCGCGCTCGACGGACTGATGATGGGCACGCGCACCGGCGCGCTGGATCCCGGCGCGGTGCTGTACCTGATGGAGATCGAGAAGCTGGGCCTGGAAGAGGTCGGCCAGCTGCTGTACCACCGCTCCGGGCTGCTCGGCGTGTCGGGGATCTCGGCGGAACCGCGCGTGATCGTGACGCACGAGGACGACGAAGGCGACAGCGGCGAGCGTGCACGGATTGCGCTTGAACTCTACGTGCGACGGATCGTGCGCGAGATCGGTGCGCTGGTGGCGGTGCTGGGCGGCCTCGACCTGCTGGTGTTCACCGCCGGCGTGGGCGAGCACAACGCCTTCATCCGCGAGCGCGTGTGCAGGGACCTGGAGTTCCTGGGCCTGCGCCTGGACGCGACGGCGAACGATGCGCATTCACCGGTGATTTCCGCGCAGGACAGCCGGGTACTGGTGGGCGTGGAACCCACGAACGAGGAGTGGATCGCGGCCAGTCAGGCGCTTTCCGCGATAATGGCCGCATGAGCACGAAAGCAGACCGCATCCGCGCCGCCCTCGGCGCCCTGTCGCCCACGCACCTGGACGTGCTGGACGAAAGCCACATGCACAGCCGTGGGCTGGAGACGCATTACAAGGCGGTGGTTGTGAGCGACACGTTCGACGGCAAGTCCCCCGTGCGCCGCCACCAGGCCGTGTATGCCGCAGTGGGCGGGCTGATGGCCGAGATCCACGCGCTGGCGCTGCATACCTACACGCCGGGTGAGTGGGCCGACCAGGGTGCGGCGCCGGACTCCCCGCGCTGCCTGGGTGGGAGCAAGCACGACAAGATCTAGGGGCTTGCACCGGTGCCGCGCAGTTGCACGGCACCGGCTTGAGCCAGTCGATGAACTCAATCGATCCGCACCCAATCTCCTGGACCGATGTGGGTACCGGGAATCACGGTATTCCCCAGGTCTTCCCAGACCATTGCCGTTGGCAGCACTTTCTGACTGCCGCCACTCACGACCACTTCGAAGCTTCCGCCCCAGCTGAAAGTGGTTCCGACGCTGTTGGCATTGTGCGTCGCATGGCCTGGCGCAATGGTCACAGTGATGGGGCCGGGTGCAACTTCCACTTTGCCCATGCCGATGCGCCATCTGTAAACCGTGACAGTGACCGTCTGCGGCGCGGCGTCATTGTTGATCAGCACCCAGTCCACCGAGCGCGCATTCGCAGGAAGCGAGAAAACGCCGGATGAGAGAGTCACGCGTTCCGGCTGCAGCCGGTCCTGCACGTCCTGGAGTTCCTGGAGAATCTCGATCAGCAGCGTCCGGTTGTCGATCGGTGACGGCACGGGGACGGGAATGGGCTGCCAGATTGGTGCAGCGCTGGCGAGGCAAGGCAGCGTCAAGGCAAGGGCCAGGCCCGAGCTGAGGAGTGGCTTGCCTGGCGCTCGGCGCCTGGAGGTAATGGTCTTCATTGGAATCCTTTTTTGCGATTGGGCGCGGTGGGTGTCTCCATGCGCAGGCCTGAAATCGCGGAAGAGAGCGATGGGCCGCCATGCAGGCGCGAGGCTGCACGCGCTGGCATCGCGCGCAGCTGACATCGGGGTGGTTGGGAGCGCGCCGGGCCGTCATTGCCGCCATCACTCCAGCAGGTCAACATGCGGTTTTCCCGTCAGGTGAAGCCATGGCCGGAATGTCAGGGCGGCGCAAATGGATGCTTGCAGCCGCGGCCGTCGTCGCGGTGCTGGTCCTTGCCTGGGGCGTGGGCAGATGGCGCGGCCCCGTCCTGCCCGGGTACGACGTGGTCGCTGGACCGATGGTGCAGAACGTCGTCGCCACCGGCCGCGTGGCCGCGCTGTCGCGCGTGCAGGTCGGCGCCGAGATCGCGGGGCTGGTGCTCGAGCGGCGCGTGATGGAGGGCGACCGGGTGGCCCCGGGCGATGTGCTCGTCACGCTGCGCGCGCGCGACCTGGAGGCCCGTCGCGACGAAGCGCTTGCCGCGCTCGCCGCGCTGCGCGAGGCCGAGCGCCCCGATGCCGAGGCGCGCCTGCGCGAGGCGAATGCCGAACTGGCGCAGGCGGAGCGTGAACTGGTCCGCCGCCGGGAGCTTGGCGAGCGCCAGCTCGTGGCCAGGGAAAGCGTGGAGCAGGCCGCGCAGGCCGTGGTCGCGGCGCGTGCCGCCACTGACCAGGCACGCGTGGCCGCGGCAGCGCTCAACGGCGGCGCCCGCGAGGCCCAGGCGCGCGAGCGCGTGGTCGCCGCCGAGGCCGACCTCGCGCGCGCGGTGATCCGGTCCACGGTGGCCGGCACCGTCCTCGTGCGCAACGTCGAGCCGGGCGACACGGTCAATCCCGGCGACGTGCTGCTGGAGATCGCGCGCGACGCCCCCGGCGAGGTCCTGCTGCCGCTGGACGAGAAGAACCTCGCCCGTCTTGCGCTTGGCCAGTCCGTCACCTGCATCGCCGACGCGTTCCCGGACCGTCCTTTTTCCGCGACCGTGTACCACGTCGCACCGGGCATCGATCCCGCGCGCGGAACCGTCGACGTCCGCCTGCGCATCGACCCGGGCACGGACTTCGTGCGCCAGGACATGACCGTGACCGCCACCATCCTCACCGGCAGCCGCGACAACGCGCTGGCCGTGCCCAACGACGCGCTGCTCGAGGCAAGCGAAGGTTCCGACCGTGCCACCGTCCTGCGTGTGCGCAACAGCCGGGTGGAACGCACGCCGGTCCGGCTGGGCCTGCGTGGTCTGGCGATGAGCGAAGTGCTTGAAGGCCTGGATGCCGGCGATCGCGTGCTGGCCGCGGGTGCGCTCCAATCCGGCGACCTGCCCGATGATGGCGGACGCGTCCGCATCGAAGGCCAGGCGCCGCCGGACGTCGGCGGCGACACGCGCGGCGAGCTGCCGGTCAAGTTCGACTGATCGATGTGGATCGAATCCACCATCGCGATGCGCTTCCTGCGCCACGGCCGGGCGCAGACCCTGCTGATCCTGTTCGGCATCGCGGTGGGCGTGGCGGTGATCGTGTTCGTGACCGCGCTGATCGCCGGGCTGCAGGACAACCTGATCGACCGCACGCTCGGGACCCAGGCGCACGTCAGGGTGGAGGCGCCGCGCGAGATGAACCGCATCGCGCCCGCAGCGCCCGGCACGCTGCAGCTGGTGCTAGAGGACCGCCGCGCGCAGGCGCTGCGGCCGATCGACAACTGGCTCCAGGTGCGTGACGTGCTCGACGGGCTTGCCGGTATCACGGCGGTATCGCCCGTGGTCTCCGGGCCTGCCTTCGGACGCCGCGGCGAGGCCGTCGAGTCGGTCGCGCTGGTCGGCGTGGACCTGCCGCGCTACCTGCGGGTGATTCCCCTCGGCGACAGCATGGTCGAGGGGCGGCTTGAAGTCGGTTCCGGCGATGCGGTGGTGGGCAGGCAGCTGGCCGAAGACCTCGGCCTGCGCCTTGGCGGCAAGCTCAGGCTCGATGCCGGCGACGGCCGCGAAGCCATCGTCAATATCGCCGGCATCTTCGAGCTCGGCGTGCGCGAGCTCGACGCGCGCTATGTCTACCTCGACCTGAAGCAGGCGCAGTCACTGCTCGCGCTGCCCGGGGGCGTCACCGTCATCGACCTCACCGTCGAGGACCTCTTCGGCGCCGACCGCATCGCCGCGCGCGTGCGCGGCCTGACCGGCCTGCAGGCCCAGAGCTGGATGGAGACCAATGCGCAGCTGATGAACGCGCTGACCTCGCAGAGCATGTCCACGCGGATGATCAGTTTCTTCGTCGCGGTGTCGGTCGCGTTCGGCATCGCCAGCGTGCTCGCGGTGAGCGTGGCGCAGCGCACGCGCGAGATCGGCATCCTGCGCGCGATGGGCACGCGGCGGCGGCAGATGCTGCAGGTCTTCCTGGTGCAGGGCGCGGTGCTGGGCCTGGTGGGCTCGGCGGTGGGCGGGCTGGCGGGTTGGGGATTGATCGCGGCCTTCAACAACTTCGGTCCCGGCCTGTTCTTCATCCCGATGCCGGTGGCGCTGGTGCCGGCGGCGATGGCGCTGGCCACCCTGGCCGGCGTGGGCGCGGCCCTGGTGCCGGCATCGCGCGCCTCGCGACTGGATCCGGTGGAGGCCATCCGCTATGGCTGACGCTGGCGAGGTGCTGCGGCTTGAAGGGCTGCGCAAGTCCTACAACATCGGTCAGCCGAACGAAGTGGAGGTGCTGCACGGCATCGACCTCCACCTGGACAGTGCGGACTTCGCGGCGCTCGTGGGCCCGTCCGGCTCGGGCAAGAGCACGCTGCTGAACCTGATCGGCCTGCTCGACTCGCCCACCGATGGCGAGCTCTACCTGCGCGGCAAGCCCACGCGTGACATGGACGACGAGGGACGCACCGCACTGCGGGGCGAGCACATCGGGTTCGTGTTCCAGTTCCACCACCTGATCGGCGCGTTCACCGCGCTCGAGAACGTGCTGATGCCCACGATGGTCGCGCGCGGGCGACCGGACCGCGAGACCGTCGACACCGCGCGCGGACTGCTGGCGGACGTGGGGCTCGAGAAGTTCGCCGACCGCCATCCCGACCAGCTGTCGGGCGGCCAACAGCAGCGCGTGGCGATCGCCCGCGCCCTGGTGACGCGACCGTCGCTGCTGCTGGCCGATGAGCCGACCGGGAACCTGGACACGAAGACTGCCGCCGAAGTCTTCGAGCTGCTGCGGCGCTTCAACTCGGAATACGGTTGTGCGGTGCTGGTGGTGACGCATGATCCGCGGCTGTCGGAGACCTGCGACCGCACGATCACGCTGGTGGATGGACAGGTGGTTTCCGACGAGCGCCGGTGATGTCGACCGGCTGTGCACGGACACGATCCGTACGCGTCACGCGGGCGGGCGGAATCCTGCCCGTCGCTCCGGGCGGGCGGTAGCCGGGGCCTTGGCTATACTTGCCTGAACGGGGGGCAGCCGCGGTCATGGGGCGCGTGCCATGCCCGCCCGGCCGGGGAGCGGTCGATGGATGATGCAACGCGCTGGAAGCGTGTGTGGGAGCTGTTCGACAGGGTGGCGGAGACGCCATCGGAAGGTCGCGAGGCGTTGCTGGCCGCGCTTGAGCCCGATGCACTGGTCCGCGAGGAAGTGCTGGCGCTGCTTGCCGCCGATGACGCCGCCACCGCCGGTCCGGGGCCCGGCCCGGGATCGACTCCGATGCTTGCGCCTGGCGCCCTCGTCGGCCACTGGCGGGTGGACGCGCTGCTGGGCCGCGGCGGCATGGGCGAGGTGTACCTGGTCACTCGCACCGGCGCCGATTTCGAGCAGCGCGCCGCGCTCAAGCTGATGCTGCGGATGCAGTCGGACGAAGACCGCGCGCGGTTCGCCGCCGAGCGCCGGATCCTGGCGCGGCTGGAGCATCCGGCCATCGCCCACCTGCTCGACGGCAGCGAGTACCAGGGCACGCCCTACGCGGTGATGGAGTACGTCGACGGCCTGCCGCTCAACGAGTACGCCCGCGACCTCCCGCTGCACGAGCGCCTGCAGCTGGTGCTGCAGGCCTGCGATGCGGTGGGCCACGCGCACCGCCACCTGGTGGTGCACCGCGACCTCAAGCCGGGAAACATCCTGGTGACCGCGGACGGCCAGCTCAAGCTGCTCGATTTCGGCATCGCCAAGCACCTGTCGGCGGATGACGGCCTGCCGCAGGATGCCACCCGGGTGATCCGCGCGTCGCCGGATTACTGCGCGCCCGAGCAGCTGAACGGCGGGGCGATCTCCACCGCCACCGATGTCTACGCGCTTGGCGTGATCCTGTTCGAGCTGGTCACCGGGGAGCGCCCCTGGCAGCTGGGCGGCATGCCGCTCATGCGCGCACTGGAACGACTGGCGCTGCAGGAACCGCCGCGCGCCAGCAACCGGCTCAGCGGCGCGTCCGCGCGGGCGCTGCGCGGTGACATCGACAACATCATCCGCAAGGCGCTGCAGCCGAACCCCGGGCAGCGCTACCGCACCACCGACGAGCTTGCCGAAGACATCCGCGCGCACCTGGACCAGCGCCCGGTGAAGGCGCGCAAGCCCACCATCGCCTACGTGTGCCTGCGTGCGCTGCGCCGCCATCGCGTCGGCTTCGCGGCGGCGGCGATCGCCGTGGCCAGCGTGGTCGCGGGCGTGACCGGCGTGGTGCTGCAGGGGCGCGAGGCGGCGATCGAGCGCGACCATGCGCGGCGGGAAATCGTGCGGAACAACGCCGTGCGCCAGTACATGACGCTGATGTTCCGCAGCGCCGGCGAGCTGCAGGCCGATGGCGACGTGACCGCGCGCGACGTGCTGACCCGCGCCGCCGCCCAGGTCGCCGACGAGTTCGGCAGCGATCGGGCGGCCTACGCGGACATCTCGCTGGCGCTGTCGGAGCTGTTTTTCCAGATCAACGACTACACCGGTGCACGGCCACTGCTGGAGCGCCTGGTGGCCGATGGCGCCGTGGATGACGACGTCCAGGCCATGGCCAGGCACGACCTCGCCCAGATCAGCTTCCGCGAGACCCGCCCCGACGATGCCGCCGGCCTGCTGCAGCAGGCGCAGGCATTCTGGGCCGGTGATCCGCGCCGCTACCGGTCCGAGCTGCTCGACAGCCGGCTACTGCAGTCGCAGCTCGAACGCACCCGGGGCGACATCGACCTCGCGGTTCGCACGCTGGAGGACGCGCTGCCGCAGCGCATCGAACTTTCCGGCCCGACGCACCGAGAAACCGTGGTGCTGGTGAACAACCTGGGCATCGCCTATTTCCAGGCCGGACGCCTGGAGGATGCGGCAAGCCGGTTCCAACAGGCGCACGGCCTCTGGCAGGAACTGGGACAGGACCGCAGCGCAGACGCGCTCAACACGCTCAACAACTGGGCCTCCGTGGAAGCCCGCCTCAGCCGGCCAGAGGTTGCGATCGGGATCATGGAGGACGCGCTGGCGCTGCGCCGCGAGCTGTATGGCCCGTCGGCCGCGATGGCGGCGCTGATGAACAACATGGGCAAGACGCTGAGCCAGCTCGGACGGCACGAAGAGGCCGTCCCGCTGCTGCGCGATGCGATCGACATGGGCCGCATCCATGCCGGTGGCGAGACCGGAGCCATCGCCGTGGCCGCCAGCCTGGGACTGGCCGACGCCCTGTCGGGCAGCGGGCATCCACAGGGGGCATGGGAGCTCATCGACGAGGTCGGCCCCGGCATACTGGAGACATACGGCACGCCGCATGTCCTTTCGGCGATGCTCGACATCTCGAGGGCGCGCGCACACCACGCAGGCGGTGCGGTCGCAGCGGCACAGGCGGCATTGGTGCAGGCGCGATCCGGGCTGGTGGCGCTTGGACCGGCGGGCGCGAACGCACTTCAGCAGCTGGAGGCGCTGCAGCAGGGCTGGAGCGATCAGCCCAGCGCGTCGGAATAGTCGACAAGCTGCGTCTGCAGCCATGCGCGCGCCTTGATCCAGTCGCGTCGCACGGTGCGTGAGGTGACGTTGAGGATGTCGGCGGTTTCGACCTCGGTGTAGCCGGCGAAGTAGCGGCACTCCACCACGCGCGCCAGCCGGGGCTCGATCTGTGCCAGGGTCTCCAGCGCCTCGCCGATGGCCATGTTGAGGTCGTCTTCGTCAGGGGATGACGACAGGGATGACTGTGCCTCCACGGCATGCACCGCCTCGTCCAGCGAGAGCGGGGCGACGCCCTCGCCGCGGCGCAGTCGCGACCGGGCGCGCGCCTGGTCCACCAGCACGTGCCGCATCGCCACGGCGGCGGCGGCCAGGAAGTGGCGACGGCTGGCCCACGGACCGCCGCGCACCACTTTCAGGTAGGTCTCATGGATCAGTTCAGTGGTCTGCAGCGTGCCGCCGCGGGACATCCGTGCGCGGATGCCGCGCGCCGCGCGCCGCAGGTCCGGGTACAGCAAGGGCGCGAGCTCGGCTGCGCTGACGCAGATTTCTTCCGTGACGTCGGGGGTGTCCATACCGTTCCTGGCGCTCGTGATCATGCACAACCATAGCCTGCCGGGGGTGCGTAAATCCCGGGAATGTCCTCTGCCGGGGTCAAGGTGGCGTAGTCCACAGATACAGATGGAGCCGCATCCCGCGAATCGCCGCGGCCAGGCTCCGCGCCGGGGGGCTGGAAATGGACTGGAGGCTGTCGGCACTGCTGTACGCGGTGACCGTGATCGTCGGCTACGGAAACGGTGCGCCATACACTGCTTCCCGGGCGGATGAGCCCACGCGCGTGCAGGTCGGAGTGCATGCAATACGGCAGGACTTCCCGTTTCCGGTCATGCCGGGGTGGATCGAACACAGCACCACGCAAGCGGAAGGCCCACCGCGACGCGTGCTTTCCAGCACCTGGATCCATGATGGCGATGCGGCCTCCCAAGCGATCGCGTACCGCCACGTGCTGGAAGCCGCCGGCTACCGCGTCGCGCCGGGGCGGCTCGCTCCCAACACCGAAATCGCGCTGACGGGCACGGGGATGGTCGCCGGGTGGCCGTACCGCTTTGCGGTGGATTTCTCGCGCGGGCCTGGCGGGGACCCGAGCGTGGTGCTGGTGTTCACGCCGTGTGCGTCGGTTTGCTGAGGCTTGTCCGCTTCCCGCCCCATGGGTCGTGTACAGGGTTCACGGAATGTTGCAGGGCGCCTCCCGGGAGGCGGCGTCCGGCACAAGGAGTGGTTCATGCGCGTGGTCGGGCTTGTCGTTGTCGTTCTGTTTTCAATGCTGCATTCGGGCTGCGCCACGATGACCCAGAGTGAATGCCTGGCCGGCAACTGGGCACGGGTGGGCTACGAAGACGGCGCCGCGGGGTATCCACCGTCGCGCCTGGGGGATCACGAGCGGGCCTGCGTCGCGCATGGCGTGGGCGTGGATGCGAGGGCCTACATGGACGCGCGAGAGCGCGGCCTGGATGTCTATTGCACCCCACACCGGGGCTTCACCGTGGGCAGCAACGGCCACAACTACGCAGGCGTCTGTCCCTACGAGCTGGAGCGTGGCTTCCTCGCCGGCTACACGGATGGGCGTTACGTGCACGACGCCAGGCAGCTGGTGAACCAGGCCCGGTCCGATGTCAGCTCCACCGAGCACCGGATCCGCACGCTTCGCAAGGACATCGACAAGACCCGCGACCGCATCGGCAAGCAGGACATCGCGGAAAAGGACCGCGACGCCCTGCGCAGCGAACTTCGCCGGCTCCGCGATGACATGCAGCGCGCCGAAGGCGAACTCTCGCGCGCCCAGCGTCGCCGGCAGATCGCGGAGCGGGACCTGGACGATGTGATGCACAGGTTCGCACCGGCATACGGAGGCTGGTGAAGCGGGCCGGGCCAGCAACGAGCGGCAACGATCCAATCAAACAACGAAAGGCAGGGGACACATCATGTTTCGACATCTCACGCTGGCGCTTGCCGTCGGCCTTGCCAGCCCGGCCGTCGGTGCCCAGGCCCAGCAGGCCAAGGCCCACGACACCATCCTGGTGTTCGATGGCTCCGGCTCGATGTGGGGGCAGATCGACGGCGTCGCCAAGATCAGCATCGCCCGTGATGTCGTGCAGGGACTGCTGAAGGACCTGCCGCCCGAGCGCCGGCTCGGTCTGGTGGCTTATGGACATAACCGGAAGGGCGACTGCAGCGACATCCAGACGCTGGTTCCAGTGGGGACCGATCGCAGCGCGATCGGCCAGGCCATTGCGCGCGTCAACCCGGTGGGCATGACGCCGATGACCAGGGCCGTGGAGCATGCGGCGGAAGCGCTGAAGTTCACCGAAAACGAAGCGACGGTCATCCTCGTGTCCGACGGCCAGGAAACCTGCCACCTGGACCCGTGCCAGGCCGCCGCGAACCTGGCGAAGCTGGGCATCGGCCTGACCGTGCATACGGTGGGCTTCGGGCTCGGTGCGGAAGAGGCGGGAGCGAAGGGTGAACTCAGCTGCATTGCCGAAGCCACGGGCGGTCGCTTCTTCGTCGCCGACGATGCCGACGAACTGCGCGACGCGCTTGACCAGATCAGCGCCGTGCAGGCCGCGCCAGCGCCTGCTGCTGAGCCGAAGCCAGCGCCCGAACCGAAAGTTGTCGCCACCGTGGAGGTCACCCTGGTTGCGACCGATCAGGTCAAGGGACCCGCCATCGAGCAAGGCCTGACGTGGACGGTGCGCCATGGTGCGACCGGCGAGATGCTCCACGAATCAGCCGATGCCGGGTCCATCAAAGTGGATCTGCCGCGTGGCGTGCATGACGTGAGCGTGCAGCGCATCTCCGACGGTGCGAGCGCGGAGGGTGAGGTCACCGGCACCAGGGTGACGCTGCCAATCGTCGTGGAACTGGACGCCAGCGTGAAAACGCCCGAGACCGGGGCGGCCGGCTCGAATGCGCGGGTGGTCTGGTCCGGTCCGGACGAGCCCTCCGACTACATCTCGGTGGCCAAGCCCGATGCGGCGGACAACAGGTACGAGAACTACACCTACACGACGAAGGGAAACCCGCTGCAGCTGCTGCTTCCCAAGGATGCCGGGGATTACGAAGTCCGTTACATCAGCCACAAAACCCAGACGGCACTGGCGCGGCAGCCCATCACGGTTACGGCGGTGGAAGCCGGTCTGACTGTTCCCGCCACCGCGGCGGCAGGCTCAACGATTACGCTGGCCTGGACCGGCCCGGATTATGAAAGCGACTACATCTCGGTGGCCAAGCCGGATGTGGCTGGAAACGCGTACGAGAACTACACCTACACCCGGAGGGGAAATCCGCTGCAGCTGCTGTTGCCCGCGAGCGCGGGAACATATGAAGTTCGCTATGTCCAGAACCAGGGGCGCAAGGTGTTGGCGCGGGAGGCCATCACCACCACGGCCGTCACCGCGAGCGTGGACGCTCCAGCAAGCGCCGGGGCCGGCTCGACGCTCACCGTGTCCTGGACCGGCCCTGATTATGAGAGCGACTACATCTCGGTGGCCAAGCCCGATGCGGCGGGCAACAAGTACGAGCGATACACGTACACCGGACGCGGAAATCCGTTGCAGCTGCAGATGCCTGCGGAAGCAGGGATATATGAGGTGCGCTATGTCCAGAATCAGGGAAGTATCGTGCTCGCACGAAAGACGATCAACGTGACACCGGCGAGCAGCCCTTGACGTCGATGCGCACAGCCCGCCGGTACCCAGACCAGACCGAGGAGACAGGAATGAATCAGCGTTTTCACCCCAGGTGGCCGACTGCAGTCGGTCGCGCCCGACGCATGCTGGCCCTGACGGGGCTTTGCTGCCTGGTCGCCGCATGCGGCGGGGCGCCCGGTGACACCGCCGCGCCCGGTACCTCCGGCAGCCCGGCCACGACCGGAGTCCAGGCATCTGAAAAATCCGCTGGAGCTTCGTTCCAGGCCGCGGTGTCCGGCGACCTGGAGATGACGGTCGCGGGCGAGGGCGCCATTGCCGGAACCAGGTATGGCCGTTACCACCTCAGCTTTTCCGGGCAGCCCGGGGGCGATGCCGGTGCGGTCATCATCTCGCTGGCGCGTGGCGACACCGCGTCTCCCGGGCCTGGCACTTACACGCTTGGAGAAGGCGGTGATTTCGACGGCAATATCGAAGTCCACCCTGGCCCGGCCGACTACGCCATCGACGACGGCGAGCTGGTGATCACTGCTGCATCGGGCGACGCGCTGGCGGGTCGGTACATGTTCTCGGCGCAGGAGCGCGGCGGTGCGGCAGCGATCACTGTCGAAGGCAGCTTCCAGACCCGCGCGGCGGACTGACGGTGCCCCGCTGGAATGCCCTGACCCAGCAAAAAGCCCCGCGGTAGCGGGGCTTCGGAATGGTGGCTATGGGTGGAATCGAACCACCGACCTCGGGATTATGAGTCTCGCGCTCTAACCGTCTGAGCTACATAGCCATGGCTCGCGCGCTGCTCGCGGCGAGCCCGTAATTGTCCACTGGGTCGGGTCCGGCGTCAAATTGGGCGGCCGCGGCTTGTCGCCCCCCGCGGCCCGTGGCAGAGTCGGTCGCAGTGACGCCGGAGGCGTCGTAAGACCTCAGGAGTCCGCATCGTGATCGATCCGGACGGCTATCGCCCCAACGTGGGCATTGTGTTGATGCACCCGGACGGCCGGGTGTTCTGGGCGCGCCGCGTGCGCCGCGACGGCTGGCAGTTCCCGCAGGGCGGGATGAACTCCGACGAGACGCCGGCCGAGGCCATGTACCGGGAGCTCGAGGAGGAAACCGGGCTGCTGGCCGGCCACGTCGACGTGCTCGGGGTCACGCCCGGCTGGCTGCGCTACCGGCTGCCACCGCGGGCCATCCGCCGCAACGACCGCCTGGTCTGCATCGGCCAGAAGCAGGTCTGGTTCCTGCTGCGTTTCACTGGCGCCGACGCCGACCTGCGCCTGGACCTGACCGACAAGCCCGAGTTCGACCACTGGCGCTGGGTGGACTTCTGGTACCCGCTGGAGCACGTGGTGAACTTCAAGCGTGGCGTCTACACCCGTGCCCTGCAGCATCTGGCGCCGTTCGCGCGGGAGGTGGCGGGGGCCAGGGCCGTGCCGACGATCAGTCTCGAGGCGCAGCGTTCCCGGGGCCGTTCGTCGCGGCTGGCGGGTCAGGGGCCGGCGCAGGGGCGGCGTCCGATCGCGCAGGATTGACAATCATTCTCATTCTCGATGACAATCGCGGCGTCCCATTCCTGCGAGCCTGCCGTGTACGTCTGTGTCTGCAACGGGGTTACCGATCATGAAATCCGCCAGGCGGCTGCCGCCGGCTGCGGCAGCATGACCGAGCTCACCATGCGCACGGGCTGCGGCGCCAGCTGCGGAAGCTGCGTCGGCACGGCGGTCGGGCTCCTGGAAGAAGAAACCGCGGCCCGCAAGGTCCTGCAGGTCCTGCCGCTCGCCAACGCGGCCTGAGGCCCCGCCCCGGCCGGATGCGGCTGGGGATGATCACGATTCGCGTTCCGCCACGCCCCGCGTGATGGCGCTACAGTCCCGGCATCTTCCCCACGCAAGCCGGAGACATGCCATGAAGGGCGATCCCCAGGTCATCAAGTACCTCAACCAGGCGCTGTTCAACGAACTCACCGCGATCAACCAGTACTTCCTGCACGCCAAGATGCTGAAGAACTGGGGCCTCGAAGACCTCGCCAAGCACGAGTACGAGGAATCGATCGACGAGATGAAGCACGCCGACCAGTTGGCGGACCGCATCCTGTTCCTCGAGGGGCTGCCGAACTTCCAGGCGCTGGGCAAGCTGCGCGTGGGCGAGTCGCCGCGCGAGATCCTGGAGTGCGACCTGTCGCTGGAGCTCGACGGCCTGCCGGTGCTGCGCGAAGCCATCGAGTACTGCGACAGCATCAAGGACTACACCAGCGGCCGCCTGTTCAAGGACATCCTCGATTCCGAGGAAGAGCACGTGGACTGGATCGAAACCCAGCTCGACCTCATCAACCGCGTGGGCGAGCAGAACTACCTGCAGTCGAAGATGGGCAGCTGACGCTGCTCAGGCCTGCGCCGGGCTCGCCGCCTTCAGTGCCGCGCGCGCCCGGGTGAATTCGTTGGCCACCAGCGCCACCGCCACGGCGGGGCGCTCGAGCAGGCGCTCGCGGGCGCCGAGCTCAACGCGCTTGGCCGCGGCCGAAAGCGACATCGCACCCAGGTTGGCACTCGAGGACTTGAGCGAGTGCGCGGCGTCGCGCAGGGCCTCGTAATCTGGACCGGTGGCAGCCTGTTCCATGGTGCCGATCAGGCGCGGCGTGTCGGCCAGGAAGACGTCGATCAGGTGGTCGAGGTCGCCGCCAAGCATGGTGCGCAGTTCTTCGAGGATCTCGTGGTCGAGCACCGGCGGCAGCACCGGTGGCACGGATGCGGTGCTCGGTGAGGCCGCGGGCGGGGGCGGGGCGACGGCCATCGGCGGCGTCGACGGGACCGGCACCGGTGCCGGGCTTGCCACGGTCGGCTGCACGGTCGCCTGGAACGCCATCGGCGGCGCGACCGCGTACAGCTCCGGCAGCGGCGGCACGTCGGGCGCATCGGGTTCAAGCACGGGCGGGATCTCGTCCACGACCTCCACGAAGGCCTCCGCGCCATCGCCATGGTCGATCATGTCGCCGGTGTCCGGGTCCACTTCGTACGACTCGCGCTGCGCGGCCAGCGCGGCCGTCTCGGCATTCCACCAGCGCGCCAGCGTCCGCTCGAGCTCGCTGCGGGTCACGGGCTTGGCGAGGTAGTCGTCCATCCCGGCATCCAGGCACTTCTGGCGGTCACCGGCCATCGCGTTCGCGGTCATGGCGATGATCGGCACGTGGCGGCCGTCGCCGGCGGCGGCTTCCATCTCGCGCCAGCGGCGGGTGGCGGTGTAGCCGTCCATGACCGGCATCTGGCAGTCCATCAGCACGATGTCGTAGCGCGAGGCTTCCATGCGCAGGATGGCGGCCTCGCCGTTGCTGGCGGTGTCGCAGGTGATGCCGAGCACCGACAGCAGGCGCTGGCCCACCATCAGGTTCACGGGGTTGTCTTCGACCAGCAGCACGCGCGCGGCGCGCACGGGTGCGGTGGATAGCGGTGGTGTCGTGGCGGTGGCCATCGCGATGGGTTCCCTGGCGGAGTCCGGTGTCTGTGCGACATTCCCGCCCAGCAGGGCGGCGCGGAGATCGGCATCGGGGGCCTGCCGGCTGAGTAGCGTGACGCTGCGTTGCAGTTCTTCGGGGACCGGGTCGTCCCCGTACAGGCAGACCAGCTTGAGGTCGCCGTACACGGCCTGGCGGCCGAGGTTGCGGTGCAGGGCCACCGCGGTGCTGCGCATGCCGGCAAGGTCCGCCAGCACGAGGGAGTAGGCCCAGGGCGCGCCCTGGTTGGCGGCCGCGCGCAGGCGGTCCAGGGCTTCCTGGGTGGTCTCGACCGAGCTCACGCGCAGGCCCCAGTTGGGCAGCAGCATCGACAGCCGCAGGCGCAGGCGCGGGTCCGCGCTGAGCAGCAGCAGGCGGCCGCGGGCGGTGCTGTCCTCGGCGGCGCTGGGCATGTCCCCGGTGGCTTTCAGCAGGGGGATCTCGAACCAGAACGTGGCGCCGTGCCCGGTCTCGGATTCGACGCCGATGCGCCCGCCCATCAGGTCGACGATGCGCTTGGAGATCGCCAGGCCCAGGCCGGTGCCGCCGTAGAGGCGGGTGGTGGACGCATCGGCCTGGCTGAAGGCCTGGAACAGGCGCGCCTGCGAGGCGGGAGCGATGCCGATGCCGCTGTCACGCACTTCGAATCGCAGCTGGTGCTGGGCGGCGGTCTCGCCGATGCGGCGCACCGTCATCGACACCGAGCCGCGCTCGGTGAACTTCACCGCGTTCGACACCAGGTTGCCCAGCACCTGGCGCAGGCGCACCGGGTCGCCGCGCACGGCCAGGCGCACGGCCGGGTCGATGTTGAGGCTCATGCGCAGGCCCTTGCCCTGGGCCGGGCGGTCCAACAGCTGCATCACGCCATCAAGCAGTTCGCGCAGGTTGAAGCCGGTGGTTTCGAGTTCGAGCTTGTCGGCTTCGAGCTTGGAGTAATCGAGGATGTCGTCGACGATGCGCAGCATCTGCTGCGACGAGGTATAGGCGGTGCGCACCAGCTCGGCGTGGTCGGCCTGCAGCTGTGCGTGCATCAGCAGGTCGAGCATCGGCACGATGCCGTTGAGCGGGGTCCGGATCTCGTGGCTCATGGTGGCCAGGAACTCGCCCTTGGCCATCACCGCCGATTCCGCCGCCAGCTTGGCCTGGCGCAGCTGGGATTCGAGCTGGGTGTGGTGGTCGATCTGCGCCTGCAGCTGCTCCATCACCGCTTCGTCGCGGCGTGCGCGCTCGTCGGCCTCGTCCATTTCCTGGTCGCGCTTGCGCACGCTGACGTGGATGGCGACGACCGCAAACAGCACCAGCAGCACCATCACCAGCGCCGCATGCTGCCAAGGGCCTTCGAGCCCGAACACGTCCAGCACCAGGGTCAGCGTGGCGCCTGCGGCCGCACCCAGGGCGAGCCAGCGGAGCATCAGGGCCGAGGGACGTCCGCGTGTCAGCATCGTCAGAGCACCGAGTGGTCGAAGTCATAGTCCAGTCCGCCCGCCGCGTGCTGCACCAGATTGCCCTGGATGAAATCGACGCCGCTCATCCAGAGCGTGGCCGCGGCCTGCGGATCCTCCACCTGCTGGCCGATGACGCACAGGCCCAGGCGGTGCGCGCGCTCGATCGCCTGGCGCATCTCGTCGCGCACCGCGGGATCGTCGAGCTTCTGCGAGTAGCGCGATGCCAGCCGCACGTAGCCCAGCGGCAACTGGCTGAGCAACGCATCGGCCTCGCGGCCGGAGTGGTACTGGCCCAGGCACAGCTGCACGCCCGCGGGGACCATGGCGTCGCAGAACTCGCGCAGGGCGAGGGCATGGATCAGGGCTTCGTCCTGGCGCACGTCGATCACGACCCGTTCGCCGGCGACGCCGTAGGCGGCGAGCATGCCGAGGACATGGTCGGCGTGGCCGTCGCGGGCCAGGCTGCGCGCGGACTGCGATACGAACAGGCGCACCGGCTTGCCCGCCTCCGCGCGCTGGTGCAGCACGGTCACGGCAAGTTCGAGCACGCGCGCATCGATGTCGTGCATGAGGTCGGCGGCATCCGCGGCCGGCAGGAACTCCGCCGCCGGCAGCAGGCTGCCGTCGTCCTGGCGCATGCGCAGCAGGGTCTGGAACTGGGCTTCGTCGCCACCGGCCACGGCGACCACCGGCTGGAAGGCGAGCTCGAAGCGGTTGTCGGCAAGCGCCTGGCGCACGGACTCGGCCACGGCCTGGTCGTGGTCGCGCTGGCGTGGCGGCTGGTAGCCGGCCACCGCGGTGGGCTGGGAGCGGGCCTCTCGCAACGCGCGTTCGGCCGCGGCCAGCGCGCTGCTGGCATCGCCATAGGCGTGGGCCAGGGTGGTGTAGCCGACGAAGGCGCGCAGGCGCACGGTTTCGTCCTTCACGGTGAATCCCTCGCGGCCGAGCGCGTCGCGCAGCGCGCGGGCGCTTTCGGGAAGCTGTTCGGCCTCGAGTTCGGCGGCGTGGACCAGGTAGATGCTGTCGCTCAGGCGCGACACGGCGTGTCCGGCGGCGGCTTCGCCGATGCGGCCCGCGGCATCGGTCAGCAGCTGTTCCAGGCCGGCATAGCCATAGCGGTCGCGCAGGGCGCCGACGCCGGCGACCTCGACCATGTACAGCGCGCCCTTGCCATCGCCGGGGATCATGGAGTTCAGCCGCTGCAGCATGTGCGAGCGCGTGTAGAGGCCGGTGACCGGGTGCCGTCCGCCGCCACTGCGCTCGCGCTGCAGCATGCGTGCGCGGCGCACGCGACTCTGCACCGCGGCGATGAGGTGGCGGGGACGCACGGGCTTTGTGAGGAAGTCGTCGGCGCCGGTTTCGAGCGCTTCGAACTGGCGCTCGGGATCCGGGTCGCCGGTGAGGAACACGATCGGCACGTGCCCGTGCAGTTCGTGGTTGCGGATCAGGTTGGTGAGCTCGACGCCGTCCATGCCCGGGATGTGCAGGTCCATCAGTACCAGGTCGGGGCGGAAGGCCTCCAGCGAGAGCATCACTTCGCTTGCCACCGACACCACCGCCGCCTGCATGCCCGCGCCGCAGAGCACGCTCTCGGCAAACAGGGCCTGGCTGAGGTCGTCTTCGACCACCAGTACGCGATAGGGCGCTTCGGTGGTGCCGTCGGGGGCGACCGGCGGAGCCACGGCCGGCGGAGGCGGCTCGGTCGGGGGCGCATCCACGCGCATGGCAACCGGAGGCGCGGCGTCTTCGCACCAGCGGCGCCAGTAGCCGGCCGGCGGGAACTCGGCGCGTGGCGGGACCCCGGGCAGCGGCGCTGTCGTGCCGGTGCCAGCCAGGGACCGTGTGCCGGGTGCTGCGCTCACTGCGGGGCTCCTCCGTGGGCGAAAACGGAGGCCCGCCGCGTCCAGCGCGTCCCCCGAATCGCCAAGCCTACAACGAACCGGAGCCGGGAGCGTGCGAAGCGCGTCGTGTCAGCGCGTGCTGGCCACCGGTGTGCGCCTGAACAGCCGCCGCCAGACCCACCACAGGGCCAGCGCAAGCACCAGGCTCAGCGTCAGCGCGATGCCGAGCGCCAGCAGCGGATTGGCCAGTGCCAAGGCCAGCAGGCCGATGGCGGCGATGTCTTCGGTGGCCGAGGCGCCGAGGTTGCTGAATGGTTCGGGCGAGGCGTTGATCAGCACCCGGCTGCCCGCCTTGAGCGCGTGGCTGCCCAGGGCCACGCCCGCTCCCGTGGCGAGCATGCCAGCCGACAGTTCGCCATCGGGCGACAGTGCGGCGGCGGCCAGGAAGGCACCTGCGGGCACCCGGGCCAGGGTCTGCAGCAGGTCCCAGCCGGAGTCGACCCCGGGGATCTTGTCGGCGAAGAACTCGACCACGGCCAGCACGCCGGAGACGCCCAGCACCCAGGGCGATGCGGTGACTTCAAGCGCTGCGGGAAGGTCCAGCCAGCCGAAGGCACCGGCCAGGCCGACGCCGAACACCGTGAGGTAGACGCGGATGCCGGCCAGCCAGGCGAGCAGGACGCCGGCGGCGAAGAGGTGGGCTTCGGACATGGACGCGCTCCCGGCGGGCTGCGATGGCGCGGAGTATATGCGGGGCCCGGGGCTCCCGGTGCCCGGCCCCGTGGCGCTACCATGCGGGGATGCCCGAGACGCCGCAGTCCGACGAAGCGCCCCCCGCGTCCCCGCCACCCGGGGACCTGCCGCCGCCTGTCCCGGCCCGCGGCGACGCGCCGCCCGAGCATCCGCATCCGCGCGCGCATGCGCTGCTGCTGGTCGTGCTCGCGGCGTGCCTGCTGTTTGGTGTCTGGGGCGCGTGGACGGTGTCCAGCGGTGCAGGGCGCGGTGATGACGCCGTGCTGCGCGCGGAAGTGGAGGACCTGCGGCAGCAGGTGGCCACCCTGGGGCGCTCCGACCAGGTCAGCCGTGATGCCAACCAGGACCTGCAGGGCACGCTCGCCGAGCGCGACGAAGAGATCTCGGCCCTGCGCGCGGACGTCGCGTTCTACGAGCGCCTGGTCGGCAGCACCAGCCAGCGGCGTGGACTGACCGTGCACGGCCTGCGGCTGCAGTCGCAGGGCGAAGGCGCCTGGCACTTCATCGCCACCCTGACCCAGACCCTGAACCGGGCGGCGGTCAGCAGCGGCAGCTTGACCGTGACCGTGGAGGGTTCGCGCAACGACAGCCTGGAGCGCCTGGCCTGGACCGACCTGCGCCAGCTCGAGGATGCGCCGGGCGTGGAGTATTCATTCAAGTACTTCCAGCAGGTCGAAGGCGACCTGATGCTGCCGGCGGACTTCAAGCCGTTGCGTGTGATCGTGCGCCTGGCGCCCTCCCGCGGCGCCGCGGTCGAAGAGTCGTTCACATGGGCCGAGGCCGTCGCAGCGACGCCGCGTTCCGCGCCGGACGCTTGAAGCCCGTCGCGGCACCCCCCATGCTTGACGGCATGAGCAGCATCACCACGATCGATCTCTCCGCCCCCGGCTACCAGGCGCTCGAGCGCCCGCTGGACTTCACGCCCGCGGCCGCGGCCAAGGTGCGCGAACTGATTGCCGAAGAGGGCAACGACGCCCTCAAGCTGCGCGTCTATATCCAGGGCGGCGGCTGTTCGGGCTTCCAGTACGGCTTCGAGTTCGACGAGGAGCAGGGCGAGGACGACCTGGCCGTGGCCACCGACGGCGTGACGCTGCTGGTCGATCCGCTCAGCCTGCAGTACCTGATGGGTGCGGCGGTGGATTACGTCGAGAGCCTGCACGGCGCGCAGTTCACCATCCGCAACCCGAACGCGAAGTCGACCTGCGGCTGCGGAAGCAGCTTCACCGCATGAGTCCGCGGCGCGCCGCGCCGTTCGCCTTCGTCGAGGCGCCGCTGGACCGCGCCGAGAACCTCCGTGACGACCGCGAAGCCCTTGCCCGGCTCTGGGCTGGTGGCCGCGCGCTTGTGCTCGACGCGCAGGGCTGCGCGCGGTCGACGGATGACGGTGCGCTGCTTGCCCTGCGCGCGGCGGACCTGGGCGATGCCCCCGGCGATGCGCTGTTCCTCGGCCTGCGCGGCGAGGAAGGCTGGTTCGCGCTTCGCGAAGAAGACATCGCTGCTGCGGATGCAGGAACTCCGGCTGCCAGCGCGTCCGCGGGGCCGCCGCGCATCGACCTGCGCAGCGCGGCTGCGCAATGGCCCGACTTCGAGGCCACCGCCTTCGCCCAGGCGCGTGCGGTACTGCACTGGCGCGCGCGGCACCGGTTCTGCGGCGCCTGCGGCGGCGTTCTGGAGTTCCTGCGCGCTGGCTGGCTCGGCCACTGCGGCGCCTGTGGGCTCGAGCATTACCCGCGCACCGATCCGGCGATGATCGTCGCCGTCAGCGACGGCGAGCGCCTGTTGCTGGGCCGCGGGCCGGGCTGGGCGCCGCGACGCTATTCGGTGCTGGCCGGCTTCGTGGAGCCGGGCGAATCGCTGGAGCAGACCGTGGTGCGCGAGGTGTTCGAGGAATCGTCGGTGCGCGTGCGCGCCTGCCGTTATCTGGCGTCGCAGCCGTGGCCGTTCCCGTCGTCGCTGATGCTCGGCTTCGAGGCCGAGGCTGGACCCGACGAACCGCACTGCCCCAGCGATGAGCTTGAGGACGCGCGCTGGTTCAGCCGCGACGAGGTCGGGGCCGCGCTGCGCGGCGAGTCCGGGCCGGAGGGCCTGTTGCTGTCGCCGTCGATCTCGATCTCGCGCTGGCTGATCGAGCGGTGGCACGCCGGGAGCTGAGCGCCGGCACCGTCGCGCGCGGTCGCTGGCGCTAGAATCGGGGGATGTTCTCGACCCTCTTCGCCGTGGTGGTCGCGCTGGTGCTGGGGCACTTGGCGCCTTCGTTTGCTTCCGCGGTGCGCGACGACGGCTGGTACCGCGCGCTGCTGCAGTGGCTGGACCGCCGCTTCCGCGACGACGGCTTCTGGCGCGGCCCCTGGGGCCTGCTGCTGGCGCTGGTGCCGGTGGTGCTGCTGGTCGGCCTCGTGCAATGGGCGCTGGATGGCGTGATGTTCGGGCTGCCGGCGCTGCTGTTCGGCGTCGCGATGGTGTTCTACGCCTGGGGGCCGCGCGACCTCGACGTGGACGTGGCCGCGGTGGTCGATGCCGAGGATTCGGCCGCACGTGGCGAAGCGCTGGCGCGGCTGCGGCCCGCGGCCGCGAGCGGTGCCGCGGACGGCGGCGACGATGTCGGTCGCGTCTTCATCGCCGCGCTGCGGCGCTGGTTCGGCGTGCTGTTCTGGTTCGTGGTGCTGGGCGCGGTCGGCGCCCTGCTGTACCGCCTGGTCGCGATCGCCGCCGAGGACGAGCCCGCCCTCTACCTGCCCGAAGGAACGGTGGATGGCGCGCGCAAGCTGCTGGTGCTGCTCGACTGGCCGGTGGCGCAGCTGATGGCGCTGTCGCTGGCGCTGGTGGGCAACTTCGACGTCGTGGTGTCGGCCTGGAAAGCCGCCGGGGGTGCGGGTCTGCGCCTGGCCACCCGCGTGCTTGCCGCCGCCGGTCGCGCCAGCGTGCGCTGGGAGCTGGCGGAAGAGTTGCATGAGTCCGCGGACGCGTTCGCCGCGGCCTCCGCGAGCGCGGTCGATCCTGGCGGTGCCGGCGTGCCGCCCGTGGGTTTCACCGCGGGTGACGTACTCGATGTTCCGCTGGCCCAGGCCATGCGCGATGCGATGTCCCTGGTCTGGCGCGTGCTGCTGGCATGGCTGGCGGTGCTGGCCCTGTTCGTCGTCGCCGGCTGGGTCAACTGACGCTTTTTTGTGGGAGCGGCTATAGCCGCTATCAACCACCGGAGTGACCCGGCGATCGCGGCTGTAGCCGCTCCCACACACGAGCGCCGCGCTGGCGCGCTGCATGGGAGCTCAGGGATTGTCGCCGCGCAGGGCGCGCA
Organism: Luteimonas sp. A649; assembly: GCF_054072735.1. Taxonomy (NCBI): domain Bacteria; kingdom Pseudomonadati; phylum Pseudomonadota; class Gammaproteobacteria; order Lysobacterales; family Lysobacteraceae; genus Luteimonas; species Luteimonas sp. A649. The sequence continues at coordinate 165,139 of NZ_JBSVRQ010000001.1, forward strand.
CCCTCGCCTCCAGCATCGGGGCGTCGGCTGCGGCACCGGGAACCGGTGCGTCGGCCATGACCGCCACGTGGGCGCGGAAGCGGCGCGGCACGCGCATGCGGGCCATCCGCCCGCTGGCGGCGGATGCACTGCGACGGCTCCACATGCTGCTCCACATGCCGCGCAGCGCCATCGGCACCACCGGCACGGGGCGCCGCTGCAGGATGCGCTCGACGCCGGATTTGAACGTCGTGATCGCACCGTCCGTGGTCAGCCGGCCCTCGGGGAAGATCAGCACCAGCTCGTCCGCCGCCAGTGCGGCATCGATGGCGTCAAACGCGCGGTCCATCATCGCCCGGTCTTCCCGCGGGCTCGCGATCGGGATTGCGCCCGCGGCACGGAAGATCCAGCGCATCACCGGGATCTGGAAGATCCGGTAGTACATGACGAAGCGCACCGGTCGCGGGATGCTCGCCGCCAGGATCAGCGCGTCCATGTAGCTGACGTGGTTGCAGACCAGCAGTGCCGGGCCTTCGTCGGGCACGTGGCGCTCGATGCCGTGCAGCTCCAGCCGGTAGAGCGTGCGCACCAGCAGCCAGCTGACGAAGCGCATCGCGAACTCGGGCACGATGGTGAAGATCCACGTGGCCACCAGCAGGTTGGCGATCGCCACCGCCAGGAACACCTGCGGAATGCTCCAGCCCAGCACCTGCTGCAGCGCGAGGCCGATGACGGCCGCGGCGACGATGAAGGCCGAGTTCTGGATGTTGAGGCCGGCGAACACGCGCGCCATTTCATGCTTCGGCGTACGGCTCTGCACCAGCGCGAACAGCGGCACGATGAACAATCCGCAGGAAAAGCCGATGCCGGTGAGGTCGATGGCGATGCGCCAGCCGTTGTCGCCGGCGAGGAAGCCGGCGATGTCCAGCCCCGCCTGCGGCGCCAACCCGCTGCGCGCGAAGTACAGGTCGAGCATGAAGGCGCTGATGCCGAGCGCGCCCAGCGGCACCAGGCCGATCTCCACCGTGCGCGCGGACAGCTTCTCGCACAGCAGCGACCCCGTGCCCACGCCGATCGAGAACAGCGCCAGGCCAAAGATGTAGAGGCTGGTCGAACGCTCCGGTGCACCCAGGTGCAGCTCGGCATAGTTGGGCAGCTGCGCGGTCAGCACCGTGCCCACGAACCAGAACCACGACACGCCGAGGATCGCGTTGCGCACCGCCGGCGTGCGCCGGGTGAGCTTCCAGATCCGGACCGATTCCGGCACCGGGTTCCAGTTGACCTTGAGCTCCGGTGCGCCGGCGTCGACGCGCGGAATCATGCGCGCGACCAGGTTGCCGGCGATGGCCAGCGCGATCACCGAAGCCGCCGCCGCCTCCGCGCCCCACGTGCCCGCGACCTGGAACACCAGGCCGCCGTAGATCATGCCGGCGAGGATCGACAGCGAGGTGCCCATCTCCACCAGTCCGTTGCCGCCGGTGAGCTCTTCGGGCTTCAACACCGCCGGCAGGATCGAGTACTTCACCGGCCCGAACAGCGTCGACTGCATGCCGGTCGCGAACAGCGCCACCAGCAGCAGCGGCATGTTGCCGAGCAGGAAGCCGATCCCCGCCAGCGTCATGATCCCGATCTCCATCGCCGTGGTGATGCGGATCAGTCGCTGCTTCTCCAGCTTCTCGGCGAACTGCCCGGCGATGGCGGAGAACAGGAAGTAGGGCGCGATGAACAGCGCCGGCGCGAGGTTGGTGTAGAGCGTGCGCTGCCCGGCGTCGACGCCGAGGTAGAACAGCAGGCCGATGATGGCCTGCCGGTAGACGTTGTCGTTGAAGGCGCCCAGCGCCTGCACGGCGAAATAGGGCAGGAAGCGACGCTCCCGCAGCAGTTGGAACTGGTTGTACGCCATGCATTCCCCCATCGGTCCGCAGCGAGACTAGCGTCCCGTTTGCCATTCGTGAAGGCGTGCTAGCCTCGCCGGGCGCCATTCAGGAATGCGCCCAGCGACAGGAAGGATCCGTCATGCACAGAGCAGTTCCAGTCCTGGCGGCCGCCGCCGCCATGTTCGTCATGGTTTCATGTGCCGCTGGGCCGAGCAGCGCCAAGGAGGACACCCGGATGTCGGCAGTCGCTAAAACCCCTGATACCCCTTTCAAGGATCCTGCGGTACGGCCGATAGCCGATGCCGTGGCATCCGGTGATATATCGCGCATCCGCGCCCTGGCTCCCACAAGCGATCTTGCCGCTCACGGCGAGGACGACGTCACCCTCCTGGAGTGGGCGATCTGGAACCGGCAGCCGGAGGCGCTCGCGGCCCTGCTCGACGCCGGCGCGGATCCGTCGCAGCCCGGGATGGACGGCGAGACCGTCGCGCACATGGCCGCCATGGTCGACGACGCGCGCTACCTGCAGGTGCTCATCGACCACGACGCGCCGGTGGACATCGTGGGCGCGCGCGGTGGCCGGACTCCGATCTTTCGCGCCGTGCTGCATCGACGTGATCCGCAGGTCGCCATGCTGAAGACCGCCGGCGTCGACCTGCAACGCCAGGATTCCATGGGCAACGGGCTGCTGCACGTGGCCGCGAGCGTCAACGACGCGGGTCGGGTGCTGGAGCTGCTCGACGCGGGGGTCGCCCCCGACGCGGAGAACAGCCGCGGCGACACGTTCCAGGTCGCGCTGTTCGCCGGGTCCGATGCGCGGCTCAACGCGCAGACCCGCGCTGCGCGACAGGAGGTTCGCGAGTGGTTGGCGGCGCGGGACATTCCGCAGCCCTGATCCACCGACCGCAGTCAGGACAGGACGACCTGGAAGGGAGCCGCGATGGACGCGCCAATGGACAGACTTCCCGCACGCGCCGACACGGGGCTGGCAGCCGGGGTGGCCGGCCACGAGCCGCACGTGATCGACCGCGAGCTGTCGGCGGTCCTGCAGGACAACTACAACTGGACCGATGAGCGCAGGGGTCGCGGCTCCGTCGCGTCGCAGCCGCCGGAGGGCTGGACGCGGATGGACGACGAGGCGCTGCGCCAGGCGGGCATCGACCCGGCCCTGCTGCACGACACCAGGAGCGGCTTCGGCGCGAACGTCTATACCAACGCGCAAGGCCACGTGGTGCTCGCGTTCACCGGCACCGACGAGGGCCGCGACTGGCGACACAATCTGGGCCAGGGCCTGGGCCTGCGCGATGCGCAGTACGACCAGGCCATCGAGCTGGCGGGGGAAGCGCGCCGCGCATTCGGCCCCGACCTGGTCCTGACCGGCCATTCACTCGGCGGTGGCCTCGCGGCGGCCGCGGCCATGGTGCACGAGGTGCCCGCGGTCACCTTCAACGCCGCCGGCGTGCACGACCGCACGCTGGAGCGGCTCGGCTTCGACGCCGGCGTCCTGAAGCACGATGCCGCCCAGGGACTCGTCCGCAGCTACGCGGTGCAGAGCGAACTGCTCACCCACCTGCAGGAAGACAGCTTCCCGCTGAAGTACGTGATGCCGGATGCGCCCGGGCACCGCATCGACCTGCCCGACCCTGATCCGCTCGGCTTCTTCGAACGCCTGGTGCCGGGGAAGATGCTGATGCACCGCGTCGACCTGCACTACGTGGGTGCGGTGATGCGCGCGCAGGACGCGGCGGGACTGGAGATGAGGCCGTATGCACAGGCCCAGGCCGAGCCCGCCGCAACGCCGATGTCACGCCTCGACTTGCTGCTGGCCGGCGACGTCGACCCGACGGCGCGCAGCGCCTGGGAGCGCGACTTCGCCGCGAGCGGACCCGAGGCGCGGCCCACCGGCATCCGAGAGCAGGAGCCGGCGCCCGTCGAGCTTCCGGAGCAGGCCGCCTACGCGCGTTGACCGCCGCCCGACGCGCGTTCGCGCGCGATCGCGCGCCAGCCGATGTCATGCCGGTGGAACTCGCCCGGCCAGGAGATCCCGGCCACGGCTTCGTACGCGCGAGCCTGGGCTTCGGCGACGCTCCCTCCGATTCCGCAGGCGCAGAGCACGCGCCCGCCAGCCGTCACGGCATGGCTGCCTTCCAGGCGCGTGCCGGCATGGAAGATCCGGGTATCGGCAGGCACCGGCAGGTCGACGCTGTTGATGGCATCGCCCGTCCGCGGCGTACCCGGATAACCCTCGGCGGCCATGACCACCCCGAGCGCCGGGCGCGGATCCCAGTCGGCCCCCAGGCCATCGAGCGCACCGTCGATGGCGGATTCGATAAGTGACGCGAAGTCCGAGCGCAGCCGCATCATCACCGGCTGCGTTTCGGGATCGCCGAAGCGGACGTTGAACTCGATGACCTTCGGCGCGCCGTGGCCATCGATCATCAGCCCGGCGTAGAGGAAGCCGGTGAAGGGCACGCCGTCCGCGGCCATGCCGCGCACGGTCGGTTCGACCACCTCGCGCATGATCCGCGCGTGCACCTCGGGCGTGACCACCGGCGCGGGCGAGTACGCGCCCATGCCACCGGTGTTCGGGCCGGTATCGCCGTCGCCCACGCGCTTGTGGTCCTGGCTGGTGGCCATCGGCAACGCCGTCGTGCCATCGACCATGGAAATGAAGCTGGCTTCTTCGCCATCGAGGAACTCCTCGATCACCACGCGCGCGCCGGCCTCGCCGAAGGCGCTGCCGCCGAGCATGTCGCGCACCGCGGCCTCGGCCTCGGCCAGCGTCATGGCCACGATGACGCCCTTGCCGGCGGCCAGGCCGTCGGCCTTGACCACGATCGGCGCGCCCGTGTCGCGCAGGTAGGCCAGCGCCGGCTCGAGATCGGTGAACACCGCGTAGTGCGCGGTCGGGATGCCGTGGCGGGCCAGGAAATCCTTGGCGAAGGCCTTGCTGCCTTCCAGTTGCGCCGCCGCAGCGCTGGGTCCGAAGATGCGCAGTCCGGCGGCTCGGAAGCGGTCGACCACGCCAGCGACCAGCGGCGCCTCGGGGCCGACGACGGTGAAGGCCACGCCTTCGTCGCGGGCCAGCGCCAGCAGCGCCTCGATGTCGGTGGCACCCACGGCGACGTTGCGGCAGCGGTCTTCGACCGCTGTGCCGGCATTGCCCGGCGCGACCAGCACTTCATCCACGCCGGCCGACTGCGCCAGCTTCCACGCCAGCGCGTGCTCGCGCCCGCCGGAACCAATCACCAGGACCTTCATGTTCGACCTTGCTGTTCAAGCTGTTGGGAGCATAGCCCCCTGAGTCAGGGGGCGGTCCGCGCCGCAAGGCGCGAATGGGGGTGTGGCAGCGCGGGGGCGGGGCCCGAAGTTCGCGCAGCGAACTTCGGGATTGATGCCCGGCGCAGCCGGACATCAATGCCTGAAGTGCCGCACCCCGGTGAACACCATCGCGATGCCGTGCTCGTCCGCCGCCGCGATCACCTCCGCGTCGCGCATCGAGCCGCCCGGCTGGATCACCGCGCGGATGCCGGCTTCGGCGGCGGCGTCGAGGCCATCGCGGAACGGGAAGAAGGCGTCCGACGCCATCACCGAGCCCTCGACCTGCAGCCCGGCGTCGGCGGCCTTGATGCCGGCGATGCGCGCCGAGTACACGCGGCTCATCTGGCCGGCGCCGACGCCGATGGTGGCGTCGTCCTTCGCATACACGATGGCGTTGGACTTCACGTACTTGGCCACGCGCCAGGCGAACAGCAGGTCGCGCAGTTCGGCCGCAGTGGGCGCGCGCTTTGTCACCTGCTTCAGTTCTTCCACGGTCATGCCGCGGTTGTCGGCGGCCTGCAGCAGCAGGCCGGAGCCGATGCGCTTGCTGTCGTACAGGTTGCGGCCGTCGCCGTGCGGGATGCGCAGCACGCGCACGTTCGCCTTCTTCGCGCAGTAGTCGAGCGCTGCGGGCTCGTACTCGGGCGCGATCAGCACTTCCACGAACTGGCGGTCGAGGATCGCCTTCACGGTGGCGGCATCGAGCGTGGTGTTGAAGGCGAGGATGCCGCCGAAGGCCGACGTGGGATCGGTCGCATACGCGCGCTCGTAGGCCTCGCCGCAGCCCGATGCGGTGGCGACGCCGCAGGGGTTGGCGTGCTTCACGATCACGCAGGCGGGCGCGTCGAACTGGCGCACGCATTCCCAGGCCGCGTCGGCGTCGCCGAGGTTGTTGTAGCTCAACTCCTTGCCCTGCAGCTGGGTGAACGTGGCCAACGTGCCCGGCACCGGATGCATGTCGCGGTAGAAGGCGCCGCTCTGGTGCGGGTTCTCGCCGTAGCGCAGGTCCATCACCTTCACGAAGCCGCTGTGCATCTGCGCGGGGAACTCCTCGCGCGCCGGTACCGCGGCCGTGGCATCGGCGACTGCCGACAGGTAGTTGCCGATCGCCGCGTCGTATTGCGCCACGCGATTGAAGGCGGCGACCGAGAGCGCGAAGCGGGTGGCAGCGGAGAGCGCGCCGCCGTGGGCTTCAAGCTCATCGACGATGCCTGAGTACTGCGCCGGATCGGTGGCCACCGCCACGCGCGCGAAGTTCTTCGCCGCCGAGCGCAGCATCGCGGGGCCGCCGATGTCGATGTTCTCCACCGCATCGGCCAGGCTGCAGTCGGTCTTTGCCGTGACCTGCTCGAACGGGTAGAGGTTCAGCACCAGCAGGTCGATGGCGCCGATGCCGTGTTCGGCCATCACCGCGTCGTCCACGCCCAGGCGCCCGAGCAGGCCGCCGTGCACCACCGGGTGCAGGGTCTTGACCCGGCCGTCCATCATTTCCGGGAAGCCCGTCACCTCGGACACGTCGCGCACCGCCAGTCCGGCCTCGCGCAGGGCGCGGGCGGTGCCGCCAGTGGAAAGCAGTTCGATGCCGCGCGCGGCAAGCGCCCGGGCGAGTTCAACCAGCCCGGTCTTGTCGGACACGGACAGCAGGGCCCGGCGCAGGGGCAGGCGATCGGTGGTCATGGCGTGGGAGGCAGCGGGGACGCCGCGATTATACGGCGCGCCAGCGGCGCGGCCGGCCGCGTGGAGCTCAGACGATGCCGTAGTCGCGCAGCTTGCGGCGCAGGGTGGCGCGGTGGATGCCGAGCATCGCGGCGGCGCGGCTCTGGTTGCCTTCGCAGTGGTTGAGCACTTCCACGAACAGCGGGATCTCGAGCTCGCGCAGGGCGATGTCGTACAGGTTCTCCGCGTCGCAGCCGTCCAGGTCGCGGATGTAGCGGCGCACGGAGTTCGCCACGTGCTCGCGCAGCGGTGCCCGTTGCGTGCCGCGGGCCTGCGGCTCGTTGTTGTCGGCAGCGTTCAATCGGACCCCTGGAGCATGCTCGCGCGTCGCGCGCGAGTGGGTATCGAGTCTAGCGCGATGGCGCCATGGCCGCCATTGGCGGGCGATCAGTGGAAGTCGAAGGCGAAGCCGACGGCGCCGGTGCCGGGTTCGAGCACGTCCATGCGGATCACCGCGCCCTGGCCGCTGTCGAGCAGGTCGGAGGGAGGGGCGCCCGCCAGGTATTCCGCCGCCGTGAACGCACGGGTGCCAAGCGGGCGGCCGTCGATATCGGACAGCGTCAGCACCACGTCCGGCCAAGGCTGGGCCCAGGCGGCATCGTTGCGGAAGCTGGCGGTGATGCGCAGGGCGTTGGCGGCGTCCGGGTGCGGGCGCACGTCGCGCTCGAGCAGCACGAAGGCGGACGGTTCGCGCCAGGGCGGCAGGCTGCACTGCAGCACCGCGCATGCGCCCGCGACCAGCGGACGCCAGCCGGGGTCGGCGGCCAGGCGCGCGCGGTCGGCGAGCAGCCACTGCAGTGCGAGCAGCAAGGTGAGCCCGGCGATGGCCACGGGCATCAGCCAGCGGCGTCCGGGCGCGCGTTCGGAGGCGATGGCCGTCCGGCGGCGCGCGAAGCTCGGAGCCACGCGGCCGGGAGCGCGGCGCGTTCCGGTCGCGACCGGGGGAAGGCCAATTGGGGGGGTATGCGCGGCTTCCGGTGCTTCCGGTGCATCCGGGGCCTCCGGCGCCTCCCGGGCCTCAGCGACCTCCCGGGCTTCCGCGACCTCCACGACCGCCATGGCAGCCGGGACCTCAGGAACCTCCCGGACCGCAGCGTCGATGGCGGGCCCGTCGGCTGCCTCCACAGGCGGCTCAATGTCCACGGGCGTTCGCGCCGGTTGCTCGAGCTCTGGGGGAAGCGCGGGTTCCGGTCCGGGCTGCAGCAGCGTGGCGATCGACACCGCCGGCTGCGTCGCCAGGTCCGCGTCCACCGCGTCGTGCTCATGGACGATCCCGGCAATGGCGCTCGCCACGTTGCTGCGCGCATCGTCGACCACCGGTTGCACGGGCGCGCCGTCGCGGATGTGCGCCGCGCAGCGCGGGCAGCGCTCAGGGGGCAGGTCGGTCGCGGGATCCGTGGCGACCAGTGCGCGGCAGAACGGGCAGTTGACGAACATGCGCGCTATTCAAGCATGTGCCGCGGGCGGGCGGCAGCCGTCAGCGGCGGCGGATGCCGTCAATGCGAACCCAGTCACCTTCGACCACGACTTCGAGCGTGTCGAACCACGCGCCGTAGCGCTGCAGCAGCGGTTCCTGCTGGCCGTCGAGGATGCCCGACAGCGCCAACCGGCCGCCCGGCGCCACGCATGCGGCAATGGTGTCCGCGAGCGCGTCGAGCGCCGAGGCGAGGATGTTGGCGACCACGATCGGCCAGGTGCCGTCGGGCGCCGCGTCGGGGGCGTGCACGGACAGCCGCGCGCCGACCTCGTTGCGCTCGGCGTTGTCGGCGGTGGCCAGCAGCGCCTGCGGGTCGTTGTCGATGCCGGTGGCATGCGCGGCCCCGAGCTTGAGCGCGGCCAGGGCGAGGATGCCGCTGCCGCAGCCGAAATCGAGCACGCGTGCATCGGCGAGCAGGCCCGCGCAAGCCAGGTCGTCGAGCCAGCGCAGGCAGAGCGCGGTCGTCGGGTGCGTACCGGAGCCGAAGGCCAGGCCCGGGTCCAGCCGCACCACTGCGGCGGATGCTTCGTCGGCACCCGCGGGGAGTTCGTGGTTCCAGGGCACGATCCAGGTGCGCTGGCCGAATCGCAGCGGCACGTACTGGTCCATCCACGCCCGCTCCCAGTCCTGGTCTTCGACGTGGCGGAAGGAGACGCGACTCCAGTCCAGGCCGGGGTCGAAGCTCTCGAGCGCGGCCAGGAGCAGCAGCGCGTCCGCATCGTGCGGGAACAGCGCGCTCAGCGAGATGGAGTTCCACAGCGGCGTTTCGCCGACTCCCGGTTCCAGGATCGCGTCTTCGTTGCCGGTATCGGCGTCGGCATCGAGCATGGTTACCGCGAGCGCACCGACATCGTCGAACGCATGTTCGTAGCGGGGCTGCTCGGATTCGCGGCAGTGCAGGGTCAGTTCGAGGAAGGGCATCGCGGACGGCCGGGGCTGGGGGGCCTGCATGGTAGCGGCATGCCACGCCAGCACGCCGGCCCGGGGATGTCCCGGGCCGGCGCTGGAACTCAGGGCGCCGGGACGAGGGTCGCCACGTCGTATGCGGTCTCACGGCCGAAACCGTCGGCACGCAAGGTGGCGGTGCCGCTTGTCGGCCGCTTCGGGGACACGATGGTGAACGAGTACAACTCGCCCCAGCCGAGCGAACGACCGGCATCGCCCGCCTTCCATTCGACGCTGGAGGGGCCGGCTTCGAACGCCCAGTCGTTACCCGCGACCAGGTCGCCGTCACGGAAGACCGTCGAAGTGATGGCGCTGCCCGAGGCCGTGGCCAGTGCCAGGGCGTCGAAGCCCTGGCTCGACACGATGCGCAGGTTCGGCGAGTTGCCCTCGGTCTGCGCGAAGGCGAAGTCGAAGTTCATCAGCGCGTAGTGGTATTGCCAGTTGCCGCCGGGCAGGCGCGTCACCTTGACCGCGAGCTTGGCGTGCTGGTCGCCGGCCACGAACTCGGTCATCAGCTTGCGGCTGTCCTTCACCGGGTTCATGCGCGGGTTGCGCGGGTTGATGGGCACGCTGTTGTCCTGCCCGAACCAGCGGTCGATCGCAGACCCCAGGCGCTCGCTGTTGGTGCCGATGTTCCAGATGCTGCCGGTCCACGCGGGCGTGGTCGCTTTGGTGGACATCGAGTTGTAGATGTTGATGTCGCCCCGTGCCACGTACCAGGACTCGAACAGCCAGGTGGCCCCGGGGTTGGCGGCCGCCGACACCTGCGACTCGCCCACCAGCAGGCGGAACGTGTAGTTGTCGCCCGGCGCGGTGTTCTGGACGCCATTGCAGTCGGGGTCGAAGACCGAGCCGCAGCGGCCCCACAGGCCGGGCCCGGGCAGGATCTCGGCACGCGAGGTCATGCCCTGGGTGTAGTCGTTGTTGCCCACCGAGTAGGTGTCGGTGCAACCGCGGCCCAGCGCGTGGCCGTTGTGGTCGTTGCTGTCCAGGCAGCTGCCGTTGGTGGTCAGGTAGGCGTGCTTCACGCCCGAGCGACCGATCTGCTCGAGGCTGCCGTCGGCGTTGGTCCGGTACATGTTCCAGATCAGGTACGGATGCTGGTCGTTGTTGTACGGAGCGGAGTTGCCGGAGAACTTCTGGTGCCAGGGGATCGTGGCCGTCCACATCGCCGTGCTGGTGCCCAGCGGATCGCCGGGGACGGTGGCGTTGATGCTGCCCTCGTTGACGTTGTTCTTCAGCGTCGCCGACGGCGCGATGGCCATGGTGCCGCTGCCGGCGGGACCGCTGCAGCCCTGGCAGCGCAGGTACTGCGCGAAGGTGCTGAGCATGAAGATGTCGTTCTGGTAGGTGCCGCCGTTGGGGGCGGGATCGCCGTCCCAGGTGATGTGGTTGGCGAGCGGGGCGAGGTCGCCGCTGCCGCGGACCTGCACCGGCACGTCCAGCTGCAGTTCGGCGATCGCCATGCCGGCGGCATGGGGTGCGCCCAGGCGCTGTGCGAGGCGCTCGCTGATCCGGATGTCGGACGAGCCGATGGTGAACGACGGCGGATCGTCGAGCAGCTCGTGCATCACATGATCGACGTGGAACCAGGCATCGCCGCGGGCATCGACCAGGTCGAACTCGGGCTCGGCGCCGCGCTTCACGCTTCGCGGGACCAGGCGGAATCCGTCGAGGTCGATGGTGCCGCCCTTCAGCTGCACCACGTAGCCACCACGCGCCTGCAGGGCGCCGCCGGCCATCTCGCGGGCGTAGCCGTTGTCGACCATGAAGCGCATCTGCTGCGCCTCCTGCACCGCGAAGCGCTCGGAACCGTCGTTGGCGCGGCGGCCGTGGATGGAGCCGGGGACGATGCGCATGCCGAGGTCGGCGGCGAGGTCATGGTTCCAGCGGATGCCGATATCGCCACCGGCGACGCTCCACGGCCGCTCGGTCTGGGCACGGTCTGCACCCTTGGGCGCGGGAGCCGCGGTGTGCGGCTGTGCGAAAACGATCCCGGCGGTGGCCGTGACCAGCAGCCCGCCAAGCATGGCGGTCGCGATCTTGCTCTTGCTGAAGCGCATCGATCTTCTCTCCCTCTGCGGTGGTGCCGGCCCCCGTGCCCGGCGAACGTCCGAGCATATGCGAGGCCGGCCCGGCGCACCAAGGTGCGCTGCCGCATGGTCAGAGGATCGAGAGCGACTTCTCCTTCCGCTCGGCCAGGCGCTTTTCCAGGTAATGGATGTTGCGCCCGCCTTCCTCGAAGCCGCCGTCGGCCAGGATCCGCTGCTGCAGCGGGATATTGGTCCGGATGCCGTCGATCACCATCTCGCTCAGGGCCACCCGCATGCGGCAGATCGCCTGTTCACGATCGGCCCCGTGCACGATCAGCTTGCCGATCATCGAGTCGTAGTTGGAAGGCACCTGGTAGCCCTCGTAGACATGGCTGTCCACGCGCACACCCGGCCCGCCGGGGGCGTGGAAGTGCCTGATCAGGCCCGGGGAGGGCAGGAAGCTGTCCGGATCCTCGGCGTTGATGCGGCATTCGATGGCGTGGCCGCGCATCACCACGTCCTCCTGCCGGATCGACAGCGGGCGCCCGGCGGCGATCATCAGCTGCTCGCGGATCAGGTCGATGCCGGTGACCATCTCGGTGACCGGGTGCTCGACCTGGATGCGCGTATTCATCTCGATGAAGTAGAAGCGCCCGTCTTCGAACAGGAATTCGAAGGTGCCGGCGCCGCGGTAGCCAATGCGCAGGCAGGCCTCCACGCACACGCGCCCGATCTCCTCGCGCATCTGCTCGGTGATGCCCGGCGCCGGCGCTTCCTCGACGACCTTCTGGTGGCGGCGCTGCATCGAGCAATCGCGCTCACCGAGGTGGATGGCGTTGCCCTGGCCGTCGGCCAGCACCTGGATCTCCACGTGGCGCGGGTTCTCCAGGAACTTCTCCATGTAGACCATGTCGTTGCCGAAGGCGGCCTTGGCCTCCTGCTTCGTGGTCATGACCGCGGCCGGCAGTGCCGCTTCGGTGTGCACCACGCGCATGCCGCGGCCGCCGCCGCCGCCGGCGGCCTTCACGATCACCGGATAGCCGATCTCGCGCGCGATGCGGATGTTCTCCGCCGGCTCGTCGCCCAGCGGACCGCCGCTGCCGGGCACGCAGGGCACGCCCGCCGCCTTCATCGCCCTGATCGCCTCGACCTTGTCGCCCATCAGGCGGATGGTGTCGGCCTTGGGCCCGATGAAGACGAAGCCCGACTGCTCCACGCGCTCGGCGAAGTCGGCGTTCTCGGCCAGGAAGCCGTAGCCGGGGTGGATCGCCTGCGCGTCGGTGACCTCGGCGGCGGCGATGATGCTGGCCATGTCGAGGTAGCTCTGGGGCGATGGTGCCGGTCCGATGCAGACCGATTCGTCGGCCATGGCCACGTGCTTGAGGTTGCGGTCGACGGTGGAGTGCACCGCGACCGTGCGGATGCCGAGCGCATGGCAGGCGCGCAGGATGCGCAGCGCGATCTCGCCGCGGTTGGCGATGACGACCTTGTCGAGCATCGTCGCCGCCTCAGCCGATCACGAACAGCGGCTGGTCGAATTCGACCGGCTGCCCGCTCTCGGCGATGATCGCGAGCACGGTGCCGCCGACATCGGCCTCGATCGGGTTGAACATCTTCATCGCCTCGACGATGGCCAGCGTGTCGCCGGCGTTGACGCTCTGGCCCACGGTCACGAACGACGGCTTGTCCGGCGCCGGCGAGGCATAGAAGGTGCCCACCATCGGCGAACGCACGACGTGGCCTTCGGGTAGCGCGGGACCGGTGGGTTCGGCCGGGCGGCCACCGGTGGCTGCCTGCACGGGCGAATGCATCGGCATGACCTGGCCCTGGTGCGGGTCGACGGCCACGTACTGCGGCGGGGGCGACGCATGGCCGGCGCGCGGCGTGCGCGCCAGGCGCACCGATTCCTCGCCTTCCTTGATCTCGATCTCGGCGAGGTTGGATTCCTCGAGCAGGTCGATGAGCTTCTTGATTTTTCTCAGGTCCATGCGGGCCTCTACGGGTGGGGCCGGGCGCGGGCGCCGGCGGAGGAAAGGGTCAGGATGCCGGCGCCAGGCGGACCAGGGCGGCATCCAGGGCAAGGGAATAGCTGGCCGCGCCGAAGCCACAGACCACGCCCACCGCCAGGTCGCTGAAGAAGCTCTGGCGGCGGAAGGGTTCGCGGGCGTGCGGGTTGGACAGGTGCACTTCGATGAACGGGATCGCGACGGCGGCCAGCGCGTCGCGCAGCGCCACCGAGGTGTGGGTGAAGGCGGCGGGGTTGAGCAGGATGAAGCGGGTGCCGTCGCCGGCGGCGGCCTGGACGCGATCGACCAGGACGTGCTCGGCGTTCGACTGCAGGCTCTCGAACCCCAGGCCCGCCGACTCGACGCGCGTGCGCAGGCCGGCGTCGATCGCGGCCAGCGTGTCGCGGCCGTAGACCTCCGGCTCGCGGGTGCCGAGCAGGTTGAGATTGGGGCCGTGGAGGACGAGGAGCCTGTGCATTCGTGGCGCGGAATCGCCTTCGCGAAAACGGCGGCCAGTCTGCGTCAAGCGGCCGATCGTGTCCAGATCGCCGAAGTTTTGCGAATTAGGCCTGTTTTAAGCGGCCGTTTGAATCAGCCGCCCGGCAGCGCCCAGTCGTCGAGTTCACCGTCGACGAAGGGCCCGATGCGCTGCTTCAGCAGGCGACCATCGGCCGACAGCAGCACCGTGTACGGCAGCACGCCGCGCAGGTTGCCGAGCTGCACGCCGGCGTCGCGCGGCCCCGCGGCGTCGATCAGGATCGGGTAGCGCACCGGGATGCGCTGCAGGAACTCCTCCACCGCGGCCTGGTCGTCAAGCGCGATACCGATCACCTGCACACCGTTGCCACCCTGTTCGGCGGCGAAGCGGTCGAGTTCCGGCATTTCCTCGATGCACGGCCCGCACCAGCTGGCCCAGAGGTTGACCAGCAGCGGCCGGCCGCTGAATTCGGCGGGCAGGGTACGCGGGGCGCCGAAAAGGTCGGGCAGGGTGATGGCCGGCACCTGCTCGCCGCGTTTCGCCACGAGCAGGCCTTCGGGGGGCGGCGGCGCGACGGCATCCATGGCCTGCTGCACCGCGCGCTGCCCGAGTCCGGTGCGCAGCAGCGGGCCGGGGCCGTTCACGGCCAGGCCCGCGACCACGCCGAGGATCCCCGCGGCCAGCGCCACCAGCAGGATGCTGCGCGTGCGCATCAGCGCGCCGCCCGTTCCAGCGCCGCGATCGCGGTGCCGCGGTCGAGCACGGCCGGCAGGATTTCGCCCTCGCCGCCGTCGGCCGGGTAGACCACGTACAGCGGCACGCCGACGGCGCGATGCCGTTCAAGGAAGGCGCTGATCTCGGGATCGACGTTGGTCCAGTCGCCCACCATGTACGTGGTCCCGGTGCGGCGCAGGGCATCGCGGAACGCGTCGCTGGACAGGGTGCTGCGTTCGTTGGCCTTGCAGGTCACGCACCAGTCGGCCGTCATGTTGACGAACACCGGGGTGCCGGCGTCGCGCAGCGTGCGCAGGCCTTCGGTGGAATAGGGGACGCTGCCGTCAGCGACCGTCGCTGCGGCGAGCGCGGGCGCCGGCAGGCGACCCACCAGCCAGGCCGAGGACAGCGCGACCAGCAGCAGGGCGATCGCCGGCAGCCGCCGCAGCCAGCCGCCGTGCAGGCGCGCGCGCTCCAGCCACCACAGCGCCAAGGCCATCACCGCCACGCCGACGGCCACCAAAGCCATGGCATCGACGCCGCGCTGGCGGCCCAACACCCAGGCCAGCCAGATCGCGGTGAGGTACATCGGGAAGGCCAGCACCTGCTTGAGCGTTTCCATCCAGGCGCCGGGCCGCGGCAGGCGGTCGGCCAGCGCAGGTACGAAGCCGATCAGCAGGAACGGCAGCGCCAGGCCCAGGCCCAGCGCCAGGAACACCAGCAGTGCCGCGGCGGGCGATGCGGTAAAGGCAAAGGCCAGGGCGCCGCCCATGAAGGGTGCGATGCAGGGACTGGCGACCACGCAGGCCAGCACGCCGGTGAAGAAGTCGCCGACCGGACCGGTGCGCGTGGCCAGGCCGTGCCCCAGGTTGGCGCTGCCGCCGACGCTGAACACCCCCGACAGGCTCAAACCCACGGCGGCCATCAGCAGCACCAGCGCCGCCACGAAGCCGGGCTGCTGCAGCTGGAAGCCCCAGCCCATCGCCAGGCCCGCCGCGCGCAGCGCGAGTACCGCCAGGCCGATGAGCGCGAACGCCACGAGCACGCCGGCGGTGTACCAGAGCGCATGGCGGCGGGCGGATGCGCGACTGGCGCCGCCCTGGGCCAGGCCCAGCACCTTCAGCGACAGGATCGGCAGCACGCAGGGCATCACGTTGAGCAACAGGCCGCCCGCGAGTGCCAGCAGCAGTGCCAGCGCCAGTCCGATGCGGGGCACGGCGGGGGGCGTGCTGCGCGCGGCGTTGTCCGCGGTGGCGGTGGCGCCGTCCGTGCCGTCCGCGAACGTGCCGGCTGCCGGGATTTCCGTGTCGCCGTTCGCCGCGGCGTCGGCCTGCGCTGCGTTGGTGTCGCCGGCCCCTGCGTCGACGGGGGTGCCTGCATCCGCGGCGTCGGTTCCGGTGCCTGCGTCGGGGTCGGCAGCGGCTGCCGTCGCCACCGTGCCCGCAGGCAGCGATACGCGCACGCGCCGGGTCATCGGCGGATAGCAGATGCCGTCGTCCTGGCAGCCCTGGAAGGTCGCGGTGAGCGTGGCCTCGCGCGGGCCGGCATGGCTGCGAAGCAGGGGCAGCGGGACGTCGACCTGGTCGAAATAGACCACGACGTTGCCGAAGTAGCCGTCGTTGTGGGGCACGCCGCGCGGCCAGCGTGGGGCGCCGGCGCGGATGTCCTCGGCCTCGAGCGTGAAGCTGCTGCGGTCGCGGTAGAGGTAGTAGCCCGGTGCCGGGGTGAAGCGCATCAGGATCGTGTCGCCGTCGCCGGCGATGGCCTCGAAGGCGAACGCCTGCTCCTCGGGCAGCGGCAGGGTGTCGCTCGCCCCCGGCAGGGACAGCGGTCCGCTGCCCGCGCTGCCGGAGCCCAGGGCCTGGCCCAGTGCGGCGAAGCCGGCGTCGGGCTTGCCGGCTGCGGCTGCGGCCACGACGGGCAGGGCGACGGCCACGGTGCGGGTCTGCGGTGGATAGCAGATGCCGATGTCCGCGCAGCCCTGGTAGCGGATCTTGAGCTCCGTGCGCGCTGCCGCCGCGGTGCCCGGCAATACACCGCTCACGCGGCCACGATAGGTCTCGACCTCGCCAAAGAATTCGTCCGTGTGCCGCGTTCCGGCCGGGAGCTGGAGCCCTGCGGGATCGGCGCGGAATCCGGCATCCAGCGACTCGGCGCCCATGCGGTGGCGATACAGGTAGTAGCCGTCGGCGATCGTCCAGCTGAGCTGGATGCCGTCGGGGCCGGCTTCGGCGCGCAGCACGAAGGCCTCGTCGACCGGCAGCAGGTCCTCGAGGTCGACCGCGGCATGGGCCGTCCCTGCACACGCCGCGAACAGCGCAAGCGCTGCCAGGGCCGCGCGTGCGCGCTGCCAGAGCTGCGAGGATGCGATCACTTTGCGGGTGCCTGCTTGGGACAACTGCGGTGGCAGATCAGCACGGGGCGTGTTCGTTCATGGGCGCGGACCGGGCCGTCTAGGGTATCCCAAGGGGCTTGCCGAAGTTCGCCGAATGGGTCCTCGCGCACGGAACCTTGATGGGCCTCAGGGCAGGCTGGACCGTGCGACGGGCGCCACCGGCGCCCGCGCGTTGCCTAAGGAGAGACAACCATGGTGAAGATTCTTGCCGGAGTGGCCGGCGCGACCTTGTTGCTGGCGAGCATGCAGGCCGATGCATTGGATGTGCTGAGCACCCAGGGCACCGGTGCCGCGGGAAATTGCCAGGCTGCACTACCCGCGTACGAGGGCGTGATCCGCAAGCGCCCGCTTGCGCTGGCGAACGAGGGCGACACGGCCGCTTTCGTGACCTGTGCGCTCACCACCGAGGAAGTTTCACTGAACGTGCAGAGCTTCCGCACCGATGTGCGCAACCTTTCGAACGTTCCCGTCACGATCAGCTGCACCGCGGTGATCGGGGAGGACGCCGGTTCCGCGGACTACGTGGTGAAGTCGATCAACCTCGCGCCGCTGGCGTCGGGGACCCTGAGTTGGACCGGGCTTGATGCGGGTGGGCTCGTGCTCGCCGATTCGGTGGCCCTGAGCTGCAACCTGCCTCCGCTCACCGCGCTCAATCGCAACCGCATCACGACCCTGCTCTCGCTCATCTGAGCCGGCAAAACAAGAAGGGGCGCCGATTTCCCGGCGCCCCTTTTTTACGCGTGGTGCCTTTGGCTCAACGCATGCGCAGCGTGGTGCGCGGCTTGGTGCCGACCACGGGCGCGGCCGGTGCCGGCGCCACCACCTGCGGCCGCGGGTCGCGCAGCCTCGGGTTGCGCGGCTCCGGGTTCGGGTTCGACGGGGTACCCAGCTCACAGGTGGCCGGAGTGGTCGAATTGAACAGCGCCGCCGTGGCCCATTCGGGGTGGTCGATGAACGGGTTGCGGTTGCCCTGGTAGGCGAACACCACCTCGTTGCGGGCACGCTCGGCGTCATCCGGCGGATCGGCCAGGTGCCACTCGACGAGGGTGGACAGCAGGCCCATGTAGGCCGGCGCGTTGAGCGAGCTGGTGCCGACGATCAGGCTGCGGTTGTCGGTGAGTTCGAGGTTGGGCTCGGACTGGCCGCTGGTCGGATGCTGGCCGCCCTCGTAGCGGATTGCCATGTACATCACCGCGCGCGCCATGTCGCCCTTGCGTGCGCCCCAGACCTGGAACGAGCCCTGGTTGCCGTTGTTTCCCTGGACCCAGTTCGAGTTGCCCGGGTAGGTGCCGCTGCCGCCGCCGCGGCCGTTGTTGAACTCCGTCGCGCGCTCCGCACAGCCGCTGCTGCAGTCCGCGAACGGCATGTTGCCGCGGTTGCTGTTGTAGACCTCGTCGCTCAGGTAGAGCATGTGGGTGTCGGTGTACGGCGCGTTGGGCAGGCCGCCGACGGAGTTGGAGGGGAAGCCCAGCGAATTCGGCCAGGTGTGCTCGCGGTTGTACTTGTTGCTGCCGCCGCTGCCGGCGCGGTCCTGTCCCTTGGTGTAGCTGCGGTTGCGGTAGACGTCGAGGATCTTGGCTGGATCGTTCGGGTCCTCGTCGGCGATCTCGAGGATCGTCCAGGTGTTGGTGCCGCTGCCGCTGTAGGGGTAGGCGACGTGGCCACGGATGGTCTCGTGCAGCGAGCAGCGCAGCTGGCCCGGGCTGGAGTCGTTGACCAGTCCGTAGTACTCGCCGCTGCCGGTGCCACGGTCGGCGCGCTTGACGAGGAAGTCGACGGTGGCGCCGGACTCGGGTGCGGTCTCGTCGAGGTCGACGATCAGGCCGGCGTCGATGTGCAGCGCGCAGGCCTGGCCGGGGACCAGCGGGGTCGCGGGCGTCAGCGTGAAGGTGGTGGCCTGCGCGACGTGGTCGAGCCTCGGAGAGCGGCGACGGGCCAGGCCTTCGCAGGCCAGGGTGAAGGCACCCGGCTGGGCGATGACGGGCTCGCTGAAGGTGACCGTCAGGTCGGCGGCGTAGGGGAAGTTGCTGGAGTCCTGCGTCGGGAAGGTTTCGACCACGCGCGGAGCGGCGTTGCCGGGTTCGCCGAAGGTCTGGTTGTTGTTGCAGGTACCGAAGGTCGCGGTGGCCGATTCGGCCCAGGCGAAGTCGGCGGAGACGTTGCCTGCGCCACCCAGCTGCAGCGACAGGCCCACCGGCGTGTCGTTGGCCTGGGAGACGATGATGTCGGTGCTGGTCACGCCGGCAGCGGGGCCGTTGGCCGCGGTCATCGTGCCTTCGTAGCTCAGGAACTGGACCACGCCGCCTTGCGGGTCGATCAGCGCGATGCCGTCCGGGGAGCCGTTCTGCAATCCGTCCTGCGGATAGTTGACGACCGCGAAGCGCACCTGGCCGCCGCACGTCGCGAGGTTGCCCTCTGGCAGGGTGTCGGTCCGGTAGGTCTGGTTGTTGCTGCCGTTGTATAGAACGAGCTGGTAGCCGGCGAGGTTTTCGCCTGCGCTTCCCACCACCTCGATCGCCTCGCCGACGTCGGCGCCGAGGTTGTCGTAGTGGATCTCGTTGATGAACACCTCGGCCTGGGCCGGGAACGCGGCGGCGAATGCCAGGGCGATGGCGCAGCCCAGCCTGGAACTTTCAAGACGCATGGATCTCTCCCCGTTGTGGACCCGGCAATCTAACCGCCATTTGTGACGCTTGCCAGACAGAAGGCGCACACAGTATTCCGCCCGTCTGCACGCTGATGCGACACGTCGCCCTTATCCTCTGCGTGGCGCGCTTCTTTCCCAATTCATCCAGGTGTTCCCCCCATGCACGTTTCATTCCTCCCCGCCGCCCTGCGCGCGGGGCTCGCCTGTTCGATGTTGCTGTTGTCCGCTGCGTTCCCCGCAGCGGCAGCCACCGACATCGAACTCGCCGCGGGCGTCTCCACCACCACCGACCGCGAGTTCACCCGCGCGGCCTCGGTGGCCTGGCTGCCCGAGCTGCGGCAGCTGGACAATGCCGTGCTCCGCGCCGAAGTGGGCGCGGTCTACATCGACGGTCGGGGCGAGGTGCGCGGCCGTGACCTTGCAGACGACGTCTGGGTCGGCTTCGTCGGCCTGCGCTACGAGCGCACCGACAACGGCCTGACGCTGGGCGCCGCGATCGGCGCGCAGTCCGGCGAAACCGACGCGGTTTCCGGCGACCCGCAGTTCGTCACCACCGCCGGCTGGCGCTGGGACCGCTTCTCCCTGATGCTCCGCCACATCTCGAACGCCAGCCTGCACAGCCCCAACAACGGCGAGACCGGCCTGGTGGCGGCCTGGCGCTTCTGAGTCCGCCTTGCGCGGGGGGCCTTGAACCCCGGCTGGACCACCCCATCTAACAGGCATCCCGGCTTTGCCGGGTTTTCGCGGCGCGCGTTCTGGCACTCGGCTGGCCCGACTGCCAGAATACGCGACCGATTTGCTCCTTAGACGTAACAAATCAATCACTTGTGAGGATTGCATGAACCTGAAGCCGCTCTATGACCGCGTGGTCGTCAAGCCGATCGAAGCCGATGAAGTCTCCGCCGGCGGCATCCTGATCCCCGACAACGCCAAGGAAAAGCCGACCAGGGGCGAAGTGATCGCCGTGGGCGAGGGCAAGGCGCTGGACAACGGCAGCCTGCGCGCGCCGAAGGTGAAGGTTGGCGACAAGGTGATCTACGGCCAGTACTCCGGCTCGGCGTACAAGCACGAAGGCACCGAATACAAGATCGTGCGCGAAGACGACATCCTCGCCATCGTCGGCTGAGCGCGCTCGCGCATCGCAACTCCATTCCCTGATCCAATTTCGAGGTAACTGCAATGTCCGCGAAGGAAATCCGCTTCGGCGAAGACGCGCGCGCCAAGATGGTGCGTGGCGTCAATGTGCTCGCCAACGCCGTCAAGGCGACGCTTGGCCCCAAGGGTCGTAATGTCGTGCTCGACAAGAGCTACGGCTCGCCCACGATCACCAAGGACGGCGTGTCCGTCGCCAAGGAGATCGAGCTGGCCGACAAGTTCGAGAACATGGGCGCGCAGATGGTGAAGGAAGTCGCCTCGCGCACCTCCGACAACGCCGGTGACGGCACCACCACCGCCACCGTGCTCGCCCAGGCCTTCATCCACGAGGGCATGAAGGCGGTCGCCGCCGGCATGAACCCGATGGACCTCAAGCGCGGCATCGACCAGGCCGTGATCGCCGCCGTGGCCGAGCTGAAGAAGATCAGCAAGCCGTCGTCGACGTCGAAGGAAATTGCCCAGGTCGGCACCATCTCGGCCAACTCCGACGCCAACATCGGCGACCTCATCGCCCAGGCGATGGACAAGGTCGGCAAGGAAGGCGTGATCACCGTTGAAGAGGGCTCGGGCCTGGACAACGAGCTCGACGTGGTCGAAGGCATGCAGTTCGACCGCGGCTACCTGTCGCCGTACTTCATCAACAACCAGCAGTCGATGTCGGCCGAGCTGGATGATCCCTTCATCCTGCTGCACGACAAGAAGATCTCGAACGTCCGCGACCTGCTGCCCGTGCTGGAAGGCGTGGCCAAGTCGGGCAAGCCGCTGCTGATCGTCGCCGAGGAAGTCGAGGGCGAGGCCCTGGCCACGCTGGTCGTCAACACCATCCGCGGCATCGTCAAGGTCGTGGCCGTCAAGGCGCCGGGCTTCGGCGACCGTCGCAAGGCGATGCTGGAAGACATGGCCATCCTCACCGGTGGCACCGTGATCTCCGAGGAAGTCGGCCTCTCGCTCGAGAAGGCGACCATCAACGACCTCGGCCGCGCCAAGAAGATCCAGGTCTCGAAGGAGAACACCACGATCATCGACGGCGCCGGCGAGAGCACCGACATCGAAGGCCGCATCAAGCAGATCAAGGCGCAGATCGAGGAGACCTCCTCGGACTACGACAAGGAAAAGCTGCAGGAGCGCGTGGCCAAGCTGGCCGGCGGCGTTGCGGTGATCAAGGTCGGTGCCTCGACCGAGATCGAAATGAAGGAAAAGAAGGCCCGCGTCGAAGACGCCCTGCACGCCACGCGCGCAGCCGTCGAAGAGGGCGTGGTCCCGGGTGGCGGCGTCGCGCTGCTGCGCGCCAAGACCGCCGTCGAAGGCCTGAAGGGCGCCAACGAAGACCAGAACCACGGCATCGTGATCGCCCTGCGCGCCATGGAAGCGCCGCTGCGCGAGATCGTGGCCAACGCGGGTGAAGAGCCGTCGGTCATCGTCAACAAGGTCAAGGACGGCAAGGGCAACTACGGCTACAACGCCGCCAACGGCGAGTTCGGCGACATGGTCGAGTTCGGCATCCTCGACCCGACCAAGGTCACCCGCACCGCGCTGCAGAACGCGGCCTCGATCGCCGGTCTGATGATCACGACCGAAGCGATGGTGGCCGAGCTGCCGAAGAAGGACGAGCCCGCCATGGGCGGCGGCGGTGGCATGGGCGACATGGGCGGCATGGGCTTCTGATCCGCCTGTCTCGCACGAGACTGCAACACTGGAAGGCCCGCCTCGCGCGGGCCTTCTTCTTTTTGGTCAGGGAAGGGCGAGGCAGCTGGTTTCGTTCGGCTGCGCGAGGCAATGCGACAGCGGCGGCGTGGTGGCGTGTTCCCCGAGCTCGGCGGTCAGCGAAGCCACTGCGTCCGCTTGGCCGCGCTGATGGGCGAGCAGTACGGACAGCATCCAGGGCCGCATCCAGTAGCGATCACCGGCCTCTGGCGGCCTGGTCTTGCGGACTTCGGTCGCAAGGGCCGCGGCTTCATCCAATCTGCCGAGGGCGCGGTGCAGCTCCGCGCGGGCCTGGGCATGCTGCAGCTGCGAGACGTCACCTTCGGCGGTGGGACAGGCGGCCAGCGTGGATTCCGCGCCGCGGAGATTGCCTAGACGCAGCTCGATCGCCGCCTGCGTGCCGCAGGTCGCGTATCCCATGGGTGATTGGCGGTAGTCGTGCTGCCCGACGATCTCCCAGCTGCGCTGCACGTCTTCCAGCGCACCCTGGTAGTCCCCCGTGACGGCGCGGGAATACGCCCCGAACAGGAAGCAGGCCTGCACGTGCAGGTCGCTGAGCTGGAGCTGCCTGGCAATGTCGTTGGCGATCGCGAAATGCTCCACGGCTTCCGCATAGCGTCCGCGCCACTGGAGATGGGCGGCCAGCTGGCAGTGCACGCGGGCCCTTCCCGAGTGCGGCTTCGTGTACGCGCGATCCGCGATCGCGGCCGCCTCGAATGCGACCTGCTCCGCGCGCACATGGTCGCCCGCCCGGCCCAGGTCCGGGACCATGTCCGACAGCGTGGTCGCGTAATGGCCGCTTTCGGGACCGTCGATGCGTCGCGACAGGCGAATCTGTTCTTCGGCCACTTCGAGCACCCGCCGCGTGTCCTCCGGATCGGTGACGCCGAGCGTGACCCCCAGGCCATCGAGTGCGGTGATGTGCAGCACGGTGTCCTGCAGGCCATGCGACGGCAGGGCAGCGAGGACTTCTTCGAACAGGATCTTCGCGGCCTGCGGGTCGCTGGCGAACAGGGTCATGCCCAGGCTGACCTTGGCAGCAAGCAGCGTTTCGGGGTCGCCGTGTTCTGCGAGCGCACGTTCCCCGAGCGCCATGGCTGCACGGGAATGGAGCAGCGCGGCGTCGACTTCACCGCGCACGCGCGCCACCTGGGCCAGTTCGCCCTCGATGTCGGCGCGTTCCCGGTAGGCTTCGGGCGCGGTGGCGGCGAACAGTGCGCGTGCCTGCTCCAGGTCCGCACGGGCGTCGTCGTGCTCGCTCAGCGCCAGGCGCGCCCGGCCGGTGAGCATCAGGATGTCGGCGGCGGCCAGCGGGTCGGTGCTTAGCACGTCGGCCCGTGCGCGGCGCGCGCCTTCGTCCAGCAGCTCCAGCGCATCCGGCACGCCGCCCGCTGCCGGCTCGGTGGACTCGAACACACGCTGCAGGAAGTCGCGCACGCGCGTTGCCCGCTGCGCCTGGATCCTGGCGTTCTCCGCTTCCCGCTGCGTTTCCCGGGCCTGCCACAGCGTGGCCCCGATGCCGCCGGCCAGGCTGGCCGCCAGCAACACCGCCGCCGCCACGCCCACCCGGTTGCGCCCCACGAACTTCCGCGCGCGATAGCCCAGGCCCGGTTTCTGCGCCATCACCGGCCGCCCGTCGAGCCAACGACGCAGGTCGTCGGCCAGGGCCTCCGCCGTGGCGTAGCGCTGCTCCGGCTCCTCGGCGAGCGCCTTGAGCAGCACCCGGTCCAGGTCGGTCTTCAGCGGCAGGTAGTGGCGGTGGTAGGCATCGTCGGTCGCGCGCACCAGCAGCGAGGGGCGCGTCGTATCGGCGCCTCCGGTCGTTCCCTGCGGCGTCCGGCCGGTCAGCAGCCGGTGCAGCAGGGCACCCAGGCCGTAGATGTCGATGGCGGTGCTGGGCGGATCGCCGCGCAGCTGTTCCGGGGCGGCGTAACCGGGCGTCAGCGCGCGCCACATCGTGTGCGTGCGCTCGCTCTCCACATCGGTGAACTGGCCGATGCCGAAATCGAGCAGCCGCACCTGGCCGTCCGCATCCACCAGCACGTTGGAAGGCTTGAGGTCGCGATGGATCACGAGGTTGCGATGCGCATACGCCACCGCGCCGCAAACCTGCAGGTGGAGCCGCACGATCGCCCGCGCATCCAGCGCCTTCGCGTCGCACCAGTGATCGATGCGTTCGCCGTCGACCAGCGGCATCGCCAGCCAGAACGTGCCGTCTTCGGCCACCCCGGAATCGACCAGTGCGGTGACGTTGGGGTGGTTCAGGCGCGCCAGGATCTCGGCCTCGCGCCGGAAGCGCTCGCGCCCGATCGCGCCGAGCGCGCCCAGGGTCAGGATCTTGACCGCGGCCTGCTGGCGCGCCACGCCCTGCTCACGCCAGGCGCGGTAGACCACGGCCATGCCGCCGCGGCCGAGTTCGCTGTCCAGCGTCCAGTCGCCGAGCTGGCAGCCCGCGAGGTTGCTGCCGTCGGGAGCCAGTGCCGCGCGCGGGCGCTCGTGGGCGGCAATGAGCTGCTCGAGCCGGCGTCGCACGGGCGGCGTCAGGTCCTGCGCCGCCAGCCAGTCGTCGCGTCCCGATGCGGGCAGGTCCAGCCAGCGGTCGAAGGCGATGTCGGCCGCCTGCCACTGGGCGAGCTGTTCATGGTCCATCCGCGTCCCCGTCCAGCATCGCGAGCAGGAAGGCGCGCGCGCGCTCCCACTCACGCTGGGCCGTGCGCTCGGAGATCTCCAGCAGCTCGGCGACCTCCTTGAACTCCAGGCCCGCGAAGTAGCGCAGCTCGACCACCTGGCGGCGCTGCGGGCTGATTTCTCCCAGCGCGTCGAGGCCTTCGTGCAGGGCAAGCACGCCGGTATCGGCGCTGCCCGCGGGCGCGGCCGGGGACAGGTCTTCGTCGAGTTCGATGTGGATGGCGCCGCCCCCCCGCTTCTGCGACAGGTGCCTGCGCGCCTCTTCCACCATGATCCAGCGCAGCGCCTGCGCCGCGGCCGCGAAGAAATGGCGGCGGTCGACCAGGCTCAGCTGTTCCGACGCGGTCACGCGCAGGAACAGTTCGTGGACCAGCACGGTGGGCGTCATGGTGGCGTCCCGCCCGCGCAGCCGCGAGCGCGCCATGCGCATGAGTTCGGGATACAGCGCCTTGAATACTTCGCCCATGAGTTCGGGCTCGCCACTCCGGGCACGCACCAGCAGCTGGGTGATTTCCTTTTCGGCCACGCGACTCCCCTCCCGGAGACGTGTGAAGCGGGCGACGGTAGCAGGGGCCGTCGCCTGGTCGCAATCGGAGCGTCCCCGGGGTGAGGGGCCGTCATGCGGGGCCGGTCCGGGCGGTGCGACAATCCGCGTCCTGCCCGAATCCCCGGAACCCGCATGGCTGGTGCCTCCCTGCTCACCCTCCTCGACGACATCGCCACGCTTCTCGATGACGTCTCGATCCTGACCAAGGTGGCGGCGAAGAAGACCGCGGGCGTCCTGGGTGACGACCTCGCCCTCAATGCCCAGCAGGTGGCCGGCGTGAAGGCGCACCGCGAGCTGCCGGTGGTCTGGTCGGTCTTCAAGGGCTCGCTGGTCAACAAGCTGATCCTGGTGCCGGCGGCCCTCCTGATCAGCTGGCTTGCGCCGGTGCTGGTGGTGCCCTTGATGATGGTGGGCGGCGCCTACCTCTGCTACGAAGGCTTTGAAAAGGTGGTGCACAAGCTGTTCCATCGCGAAGCGAAGCCTGATCCGGAGGCGCGGGCGAAGGCCGTGCTGGAATCGGGCGAAACCCCGGAGGAACTCGAGAAGACGAAGATCCGGGGCGCGGTGCGCACCGATTTCATCCTGTCCGCCGAAATCATCGTGCTGTCGCTGGCGGTGGTCGCCGCCGAGCCGCTGCTGACCCGCGCCACCACGCTTTCGGTGATCGCGCTGGGGGTGACCATCGGCGTGTACGGCCTGGTGGCGGCGATCGTGAAAATGGACGATGCGGGCCTGTGGATGGCCCAGAAGCGGGGCGTTGTGGTGCCGGCCCTGGGCCGGGGACTTGTCTACGCGGCCCCATGGCTGATGAAGACGCTCGGCATTGTCGGCACCATCGCGATGTTCCTGGTGGGCGGGGGGATCTTCGTGCACAACATCGATGTCCTGCACCATGTGCTTGAAGTGATGGAGGGCGCGGGCGTGCCCGCGTTCCTCGCCGACATGCTGGCCAGCCTGATGGTGGGCCTGGTGGTGGGCGCGCTGGTGCTGGGCGCGGTCGCCCTGGTCGGGAAGCTGCGCGGCAAGACGGCCGAGGTCGCGCATTGAACACGGGCGTCGGACGCGTGCGTGGGACGGTGGGCCTCGCCGCCGGCGGTACCGGTGGCCACCTGTTCCCGGCCGAGGCGCTGGCGCGCGAGCTGCAGGCGCGCGGCCACGGCGTGGTCATCTATACCGAGCGCCGCGGCGCGCAGTTCACGCAGGCACTTGCCGGCCTGCCGCACCTGGTGCTGCCGGCGCGCAGCCTGGCGGGCGGCCTCGGCGGCAAGCTCGCTGCCGCGGCGGTGATCACGCGGGCCGCGGCGATCGCGCGCGCGGACATGAAGCGGCGTGGCGTGGCACTGGTCGCGGGTTTTGGCGGCTATCCCAGCTTTGCGCCAGTGATGGCGGGGCGCAGCCTGGGCCTGCCGCTGCTGCTGCACGAACAGGGCACGCGGCTGAGCATGGCCAACCGGCAGCTGCTGCGCTTCGCCGACCGTGTGGCGACCTCGTTCGGTGACATCGGCGGGGTGGACGTCGGCGCGCGCGGCAAGCTGGTCGAGACCGGCAATCCGGTGCGGGCGACGATCCTCGAAGCCGCGCGGGCGCCGTATCCGCCGCTGACCGGCGATGCGCCGCTGCATCTGCTGGTGGTCGGCGGCAGCCAGGGCGCGGCGGTGTTCGGCCGCGTGGTGCCGCCGGCGCTGCTGGCGCTGCCCGCCGCACTGCGCGCGCGGCTGCGCGTGTCGCTGCAATACCGCGGCGACGATGCCGATGCGGTGGCCGCGCAGCTGCGGGATGCAGGCATCGCGGTCGACCTCCAACCCTTCTTCGACGATATGTCCGCGCGGCTGCGCGACGCACACCTGGTCGTGACCCGTGCCGGCGCGACCACCATCGCCGACCTGCTGGTGGTGGGGCGCCCGGCGATCGTGGTGCCGATCCCGCAGGGCGGTTCGCGCGACGAGCAGCGCGGCAATGCCGAAGCGCTGGAGCGTCTGGGCGCCGGCTGGTGCATGGCCGAGGACGCCGGCGGGTTCACCGCGCCCGCGCTGGCGGCGCGGCTGGATGCGCTGTTCACCGATCCGACGGCCTTGGCTGCGGCCGCCCATTCCGCCGCGCGGCTCGGACGGCCGGATGCCGCGGCACGCCTGGCCGATGAGGTCGAGGCGCTGCTGCAGTCGCGTGCCGGGTCTGCCCGGGGCTGACGCCATGGCCGCGCGCGACGACGTCCTCATCATCGGCGGCGGCCACAACGGTCTGGTGTGTGCGGCCTACCTGGCGGGCGCCGGCCTGAAGGTCCGGGTGCTCGAGCGCCGGGGCATCGTCGGCGGGGCCGCCGTCACCGAGGAGTTCCACCCCGGTTTCCGCAACTCGGTGGCGAGCTACACCGTGAGCCTGCTCAACCCGCAGGTGATCGCCGACCTGCGCCTGGCGCAGCATGGCCTGTGCGTGGTGGAACGGCCGTATTCGAACTTCCTGCCGCTGCCCGACGGCCGCGCTTTCCGCCTCGGTGGCGAGCACGGCACGGCCGAAGTGGCGAAGTGGTCGGCCCGAGACGCCGCGCGGCTGCCCGACTACTTCGCGATGCTCGAACGCGTGGTCGTGGTGCTGCGCGAACTGATGCAGCTGACGCCGCCGAACGTGTCCGATGGCTTCGTGCTCGCCGACTGGCTGGCGTCGGCGTCGGTGGCGCGGCGCCTGGGCCGCCTCGACATGCGCGGCCGCCGCGACCTCCTGGACCTGTTCACCAAGTCGGCGGGCGAACTGCTCGACCACTGGTTCGAGTCCGAGCCGCTGAAGGCAGCGCTGGGCTGGGACTCGGTGGTCGGCAACTTCGCCAGTCCCTACACGCCGGGGTCGGCCTACGTGCTGCTGCACCACGTCTTCGGTGAGGTGAACGGCAAGCAAGGCGCCTGGGGCCACGCCATCGGCGGCATGGGCGCGATCACGCAGGCCATGGCCGCTGAATGCGCCGCGCGCGGCGTTGCCATCGAAACCGACGTCGAGGTCGCGCAGGTGCTGGTGGAGGGTGGCCGCGCCGTGGGCGTCGCGCTGGCCGACGGCCGCGAGCTGCGCGCGGCCGCGGTGGCGAGCAATCTCAATCCCAAGTTGCTGTACACGAAGCTGGTGCCGCGGGAACACCTCGACGACGACACCGCGCAGCGCATCGAGCGCTACCGCTGCGGGTCCGGCACCTTCCGCATGAACGTGGCGCTGTCGGAACTGCCGGACTTCACGGCCGCGCCGGGCACCGCGCTGCAGCCGCACCACCAGAGCGGCATCCTGGTCGGCCACTCGCTGCGCTATTTCGAGCAGGCCTACTTCGATGCGAAGTCGAAGGAACACAACGCCGGCTGGTCGCGCGCGCCGATCGTCGAGCTGGTAATTTCCTCGACGCTCGACGACACCCTGGCGCCGCCGGGACAGCACGTCGCCAGCCTGTTCTGCCAGCACGTGAATCCGGACGTCGACGGGGGCTGGGACGCGCACCGCGACACCGTTGCCGGCCTGATGATCGATACCGTCGACACGGTCGCCCCCAACTTCCGCGCCAGCGTGCTCGGCTACGAAGCACTGACGCCGCTGGACCTGGAGCGCCGCTTCGGCCTGGTCGGCGGCGACATCTTCCACGGCTCGCTGGGGCTCGACCAGCTGTTCTCCGCCCGGCCGCTGCTGGGCCAGGGAAATTACCGCGGCGCGCTGAAAGCCCTGTACCTCTGCGGTTCCGGCACGCACCCCGGTGGCGGCGTCACTGGATTGCCGGGTCGAAATGCAGCGCGCGAAATGCTCCGCGACTTCGGCCGCAAGGCGGCCACCAGCACTTGACAGTTCCTGTACTCGCCGGTTTCGTTTTGCGCTGCAGCGTGCACTTTGGATAACGTTTCCTTCACGATCACTGCGCACCCGACGTGGGGGAGGGAGCAAAGCCCGGAACGGTCCGCCGTTCCGGGCTTTTTTTCGCCTGGTCAACGCATCGCGTGAACGTCGTACCAGCCTTGGCGGCCATTCATTGCACTGCTTCGCGTCCATCTGTCGAGCAGGACTGCGGCGGAATACCAGTCGCCGTCGCTCTCCCACGGCCCGGGGCCACTGCTGTGCATCAGGGGGAACCACTGGCCGCTGCGCCGCGTCAGGCCGGGCTCGCCGTAGCCGAGCCACGTCATCACGCGGTTGCGGGCCCGGTAGCCGACACCGCGTTCGCGGCTTATTTCCAGGAAGCTGGTCTGCCCGATCAGCTTGAACTTCGTGTAGCCGATCGCGGCCGTGTGATCAACCAGTTCGGCCACGTCCTCGTCGACCTCGAACGAGAGGTAGCGCGGCGCGACGTCGGGCGTCAGCGGCAGGATGCAGTGCCGGTCGGCGCCCTCGATGTCGATCTTCATGAAGTCCGGCGTGCCGTGCCTCGAGATCAACGACAGGATCGTCGTCGCGGCGACCCGCAGCGTGCCGCCGTGGCGCAGGCCGCCCAGCTTCCCGGCGACGATCGAGCTCGAGCCGATGTCGTCGCTGCACAGGGCGAGATCGGCCACCCCCTCCCTGCCTGCGATGGCGACGTTGGCGACCGTCAGTCGGCCTTCCCCGATTTCCTCCGCGAACCGCGTTTCCGCCTGGCTGCAGAGGCCGGGCTGGGCCTCGATGGCGACGACCCGGAAACCCGATCGCAGCAGATAGTCCGTATCCGCGCCGTCGTACATGCCGATATCGAATGCCAGCTTCAAGCGACCCCCCCGTCCCGGCGCGTCCCGGTGTCGGCATGCTCTTGGCAGGAACGCGGCAGACCATCCTGCTCGGCCAAGTGCGCGGCGACCGGGAGGGCGGGGTGCCACAATCCCCCGGATGGATCCCTCCACCGTTGCCGCCCGCGCCCCGTCCCTGGCCCTGAGCGCTCACGTTGCGCGTGCGTTCGCGCGACTGCCGCCAGGACTGGCCGAACGCGGGAGCGAACCGCTGCGTCGCGTGGCCGGCGCCAGCGATTTCGCGCTGGACGTGTTCATCCGCCGGCCGTCCACCTTGGAAGCGCTGCTGGCCGATCCGGTGGCGCAGGTTCCCCTGCCCCTGCTGGACCCGGATGCGCCCGACACCTGGCCCGCGCTGCTGCGCAGGTACCGCATGGCGGCCTCGGCGCGGCTGGTCTGGCGCGACGTGAACGGGCTCGACGATGTCGCCGACACCCTTGCGGGCAGCACCCGTCTTGCCGAGGAGTGCCTGCAGCTGGGACTGGAGGCGCTTGAGGGCGAATTCATCGGCCGCCACGGCGTGGTCCGCGACAGCGAAGGAACCCCGGTCCGCCTGGTGGTGTTCGCCCTGGGCAAGCTCGGCGGTGGCGAGCTCAACTTCAGCTCCGACGTCGACCTGGTCTATGCCTACGCCGAGGCCGGCGAGAGCGATGGCCCGCGCCCGCTGGCCGCCGAGGAGTACTTCGCGCGCCTGGGACGTGCGCTGGCGAAGCTGCTCGACGAACCCACCGTCGACGGCTTCTGCCATCGCGTCGACCTGCGCCTGCGACCGTTCGGCAATGCCGGGCGCGTGGCGCTCAGCTTCGCGGCGATGGAGCAGTACTTCCAGCGCGAGGGCCGCGACTGGGAGCGCTATGCCTGGCAGAAGGCGCGGCCGGTGGCCGGCGACCTCGACGCCGGCGAGCGCTTTCTCGTAGCGCTGCGCCCCTTCGTCTAC
Organism: Luteimonas sp. A649; assembly: GCF_054072735.1. Classification (NCBI taxonomy): domain Bacteria; kingdom Pseudomonadati; phylum Pseudomonadota; class Gammaproteobacteria; order Lysobacterales; family Lysobacteraceae; genus Luteimonas; species Luteimonas sp. A649. Next base: position 196,476 of record NZ_JBSVRQ010000001.1, read on the forward strand.
CGCCGCTACTTCGACTATGGCGCGCTGGCCGGCCTGCGCGAGATGAAGTCGGCGATCGAGGCCGAGGTCGCGCGCAAGGAGCTGGCCGACGACGTCAAGCGCGGCTCCGGCGGCATCCGCGAGATCGAATTCCTGGTGCAGGTGCTGCAGCTGATCCGCGGCGGCCGCGAAGCCGCGCTGCGCGGCCGCCGGCTGCTGCCGATGCTCGATGCCCTGCGCGCGGCGCGGCAGGTGGAGCCGGACGCCGCGCGCGATCTCGCCGAGGCCTATCTGTTCCTGCGCCGGGTGGAAAACCGCCTGCAGATGCTGCGTGACGCGCAGACCCATGTCCTGCCCGACGATCCGCTGGACCGGCTGCGCATCGCCGACGGCCTGGGCTATCCCGACTGGCCTGCGCTGGTCGCCGACGTCACGCGGCGTCGCGCGCTGGTTGCCGCGGAGTTCGACGCCCTGCTGTCGCACCGCGACGAATCGCGCGGCGCGGTCAGCGGTGACCTTGCAGGCTACTGGCGCGCCCTGCCCGAGGGCGGCGATGCCGGCGTGCTCGCCGCGGCCGGCTTCGGGGATCCAGCCGAGGTCGACGCCGCGCTGCGCGACTTCGCGCGGTCGCCCAGCGTGCGCGAGCTGTCCGACGCCGCGCGCGCGCGCCTGGACCGGGTGATGCCGGTGATGCTGCAGGCCAGCGTGCCGGCCGACCGTCCGCTGCAGGCGATTCGCCGCCTGCTGGCGCTGCTGCACAACATCCTGCGCCGGGCCAGCTACCTGGCCCTGCTCGATGAGCAGCCCGCGGCGCTGTCGCGGCTGATCGGCCTGGTCACGCGTAGCGCCTTCCTCGCCGAGCGCGTCGCGGCGCACCCGCTGCTGCTCGACGAGCTGCTCGATGCGCGCGTCGAGGGACCGATGCCCGGGCGCGGGCAGGTCGACGCCGCCTGCGCCGCGGTGCTGTCTCGCGACGATCTCGAGGGCGCGCTGTTCACGCTCAATGAAACCCGCCAGGCGCTGAGCTTCCGCATCGCCCTGGCCACGCTCGATGGGCGCATGCCCGCGGTCGACAGCGCCCGCCAGCTGGCCTGGCTGGCCGATGCCGTGGTCGCCACCGTGGTCGAGCTGGCACAACGCGAAATGCGCGCCGCCCACGGGACGGTGCCCGACGCGCCCTTCGCCGCGATCGGCTACGGCAGCCTCGGTGGCGAAGAGCTCGGGGTCGGCTCCGACCTCGACCTGGTGTTCCTGTATGACGCGTCGGCCGATGCGCAGTCGGACGGCCCGCGACCGCTGGAGGCACAGCGCTGGTTCGCGCGCCTGGCGCAGAAGATCGTGCTCCTGCTCGGCACCCCCACCGGTGCCGGGCAACTGTACGAGGTCGACGTCCGCCTGCGCCCGGATGGTGGCAGCGGACTGCTGGTGTCGTCGCTGGCGGCCTACGACGCCTACCAGCGCGAGCGCGCATGGACCTGGGAACACCAGGCGCTGGTGCGCGCGCGCTGCGTGGCGGGCGACGCGTCGCTGCACGCCGCATTCGAACGCGTGCGCGCGGCAGCCTTGGGGCGTCCCCGCGATCCGGTCGCGCTGGCCGCCGACGTTTCGGGAATGCGCGCGCGCATGCGCGCCGAACTCGACCGCGGCCGCGACGGCCTGTTCGATCTCAAGCAGGGCGAAGGCGGCCTGGTCGACCTGGAGTTCCTGCTGCAGGCCTTGGTGCTGGGTGGTGCGGCCTCACATCCGGAACTGCTCGGCCCGCGTTCGACGCCGGCCCTGATCGACGCCTGCCGCGGTGCCGCCCTGCTCGATGGCGATGCGGCATCCGCCCTGCGCGATGCGCACGCGCTGCTGGTGGCGCTGGGCCTGGAGCGCACCCTGGACCGGCGCGCGCGGGTCGTGCCCGCGGCCGACGACGCCCTCGACGCGGCGCGTGCGGCGATCCGCGACGCGCTGCACGGCGCCGGACTCAGCCCCGGCTAGCGCCCGCGCTGCCCGAGCGGACTTCGCTGCCCGCGGCGGTGTCATCGTCGATGCTGATGCCGGCGAGGCGCTGCAGGGCTTCGGCGTACTTCGCCCGCGTGCGATCGATGACGTTCGCGGGCAGGCTCGGGCCGGGCGCGGTCTTGTCCCAGTCCTGCGTTTCAAGGTAGTCGCGCACGAACTGCTTGTCGTAGCTCGGCGGGCTGGTGCCCACCTCGTACCCGTCGGCAGGCCAGTAGCGCGACGAGTCCGGCGTGAGCATTTCGTCCATGACGTATAGACGGCCATCGGCATCGGTGCCGAACTCGAACTTGGTGTCGGCGAGGATGATGCCGCGCTCGGCGGCGTAGTCGGCCGCGAACGCGTACAGGCGCAGGGTGGCGTCGCGCACCTGCTCGGCGAGCTCGGCGCCGATGGTGCGCACCATGGTGTCGAAGTCGATGTTCTCGTCGTGGTCGCCGGCGGCGGCCTTGGTCGAGGGCGTGAAGATCGGCTGCGGCAGCTTCTCGGCCTGGCGCAGGCCGTCGGGCAGCGCGATGCCGCTGACGCGCCCGGTGCGCTGGTAGTCCTTCCAGCCGCTGCCAATCAGATAGCCGCGCGCGATGGCCTCGACCGGCACCGGCTTCAGCCGGCGGGTGACGACGGAGCGCAGGCGGTAGGCGTCGGGATCGACGCCGGCCGGCAGCACCGAGGCCACGTCGATGCCCGTGAGGTGGTTGCGCACCAGGTGCTCGGTCATGTCGAACCAGAAGTTCGACACCTGGCAGAGCATCTCGCCCTTGCCGGGAATCGGGTCGGGGAGCACCACGTCGAAGGCGCTGAGGCGGTCGGTGGCGACCATCAGCAGCAGCGGGCCGAACGCCTCCGGCCCGGAGCCGGGAGGGAGCGCGTACACGTCGCGGACCTTGCCGCGGTGGAGCAGTTCGAGGCCGGGCAGGCGGGCTTCGATCAGGGTCGTTGCCATGGGTCGTATCGCAGCCGTCGGGGGGGCATTGTAGCGATGCGTGGCGCGTGCGTGCTCACCGGACGGTAGAATCACGCGCATGAAGCGCTGGTACGGGAAACTCCTCGGGTTCATTGCCGGCTGGCTGCTGATGCGCCACCCGGCCGGCGGTCTCATCGGCCTGTTGATCGGGCATGCCTTCGACAGCGACTGGTTCCGGCGCCCGGCGCACGATGCCTACGACGTGCTGGGCGTGGACAACGACGCCAGCGACACCGAGATCGACCTCGCCTACCGCCGGCTGATGGCCCAGTACCACCCCGACCGCATGACCGGCGCCGCGCCCGAACTGCTCGAGCAGGCCCAGCAGCGCGCCGCCGAGGTCAACCGCGCCTACGACCGGATCCGGAAGCAGCGCGGCGGCCGGTAGAATCGATCCCCGCAGCGCCGCCCGCGGCTTCGCGCCGGGCCGGCATGCACTCCCCATCGTCGCCACGAGCACCGCCATGCTGCCCACCGTCATCGCCCCCTCCATCCTCTCGGCGGACTTCGCACGCCTCGGCGAAGAGGTCGACAACGTGCTCGCCGCCGGCGCCGACTGGGTGCACTTCGACGTGATGGACAACCATTACGTGCCCAACCTCACGATCGGGCCGCTGGTGTGCTCGGCGCTGCGGAAGCACGGGGTGACCGCGCCGATCGACGTGCACCTGATGGTGTCGCCGGTGGACCGCATCGTCGGCGACTTCGCCGAGGCCGGCGCGACGCTGATCAGCTTCCATCCCGAAGCCACTTTGCACGTGCACCGCACCATCCAGCTGATCCGCGCCGCGGGCTGCCAGCCCGGCCTGGTGCTGAACCCGGCGACGCCGGTGGACGTGCTGGATTACGTGCTCGACGATCTCGACCTGGTGCTGCTGATGTCGGTCAATCCCGGCTTCGGCGGCCAGGCCTTCATTCCCTCCGCGCTCGACAAGCTGCGCGCGGTGCGCAAGCGCATCGACGCCAGCGGGCGCGACATCCGCCTGGAGATCGACGGCGGTGTGAAGCCGGACAACATCGGCGCCATCGCCGCCGCGGGCGCGGACACATTCGTGGCCGGCTCGGCGATCTTCAGCCAGCCTGACTACGCTGCGGTGATCGCGCGCATGCGCGAAGAGGTCAAGGCGACGGTATCGCGATGAACTCGCCGCGCTGGCTGCTGGTCCTCAACGGCAAGTCCGCCGGTGACGACGACCTGCGCGACGCCGTCCAGGCGATGCGCGCGCGCGGCGTCGCGCTGGACGTGCGCGTGACCTGGGAAGACGGCGACGCCGAGCGCGAAGTGGCGGCGGCGATCGAACGCGGCGTGGATCGCGTCATCGCGGCGGGTGGCGACGGAACGCTGAGCACGGTCGCGGCCGTGCTCGCACATCGCGACGAGCCGGCCGATGCGCTGCCGTCCCTGGGGCTGGTGCCGATGGGCACGGCCAACGATTTCGCATCCGCAGCGGGCATTCCGGACACGCCGCTGGCGGCGCTGGAGCTGGTGCTGCAGCAGCCGGCGCGTCGGATGGACTTGCTGAAGCTCGAAGCCGACGGCGGCAGCGTGCACTGGGCGGCCAATCTGGTCAGTGGCGGCTTCGGCACGCAGGTGACGCTGGAGACAGACGAAGGCCTGAAGAAGCTGCTCGGCGGCCTGGCCTACCTCGTGACCGGCATGGCCAAGCTGGGGCGCATCGAACAGCTCACCGCGCGCGCGCGCGGCCCGGGATTCGAATGGGCAGGAGACTTCATCGCGCTGGGCATCGGCAATGGGCGGCAGGCCGGCGGCGGCCAGGCGCTGTGCCCGGATGCGCTGCTCGACGACGGGCTGCTCGATCTCACCATCGTCCCGACGCTTGAAGGCGAGGTCGGCGCCACGCTGGGCGCGGTGATGACCGAGGGCCGGCACGCCGCGCTCGACCGCGTGGCCGTCCGCGCGCAGCTGCCCTGGATCGAAATCGAGGCCGACCAGCCACTGGCGTTGAATCTCGACGGCGAACCGGTCGAGTCCTCCCGCTTCCGGATCGAAGCCGTTGCCGGTCGGCTGTGCATGCACCTGCCTGCCGACTGCCCGCTGCTGGTGGCCCGATGACGCCCGAACAGTTCCAAGACCACGCCGCCGCCGGCCATACCCGTATTCCCGTGGTGCGCGAGGTGCTGTCCGACCTCGATACGCCACTGTCGGTCTATTTGAAGCTCGCCGACGGCCCGCACAGCTGCCTGTTCGAGTCGGTCGAGGGCGGCGAGCGCTTCGGCCGTTACTCGATCATCGGCCTGCCGGCGACGCGCGTGTACGAGTTCCGGGGCCATCGGTTGGCGGTGCGCGAGCATGGCGAGATCGTGGACGAACGCGAGGTCGCCGATCCCTTCGCCGAAGTGGAGCGGCTGCGCGCAGCGCAGTCGGTGCCCGAGGTCGAGGGGCTTCCCGGCTTCAGCGGCGGCCTGGTGGGCTGGTTCGGCTTCGAGACCATCGGCTACATCGAACCGCGGCTCGCGCAGGGCGCGCTGCCCGACGACATCGGCACGCCCGACATCCTGCTGATGCAGTGCGACGAGCTGGCGGTGTTCGACAACCTCAAGGGCCGCCTGTACCTGGTGGTGCACGCCGATCCGGCCGAACCGCAGGCGCTGGCGCGCGCGCAGCGGCGGCTCGATGCGCTGGTGCACCGCCTGCGCCAGGCCGGCGCGGGCTATCCCGAAACGCTGCGCCCTGCGGCGCTGGTCGAAGGCGACTTCGTCTCCGGGTTCACGCGCGAGGGTTTCATCGACGCGGTGGCGAAGGTCAAGGACTACATCGCCGCCGGCGACGTGTTCCAGGTGGTGCTGTCGCAGCGCCTGTCGGTGCCGTTCGAAGCGCGCCCGGTGGATGTCTACCGCGCGCTGCGCGCGCTCAATCCCTCGCCGTACATGTATTTCCTCGACGTCGGCGGCACCCAGGTGGTCGGCAGCTCGCCGGAGATCCTGGTGCGCATGCAGGGCGGTGAAGTGACCGTGCGCCCGATTGCCGGCACGCGCCCCCGCGGCGCCACGCCGGCCGAGGACGTCGCGCTGGAAGCGGAGCTTCTGGCCGATCCCAAGGAGCGCGCCGAGCACCTGATGCTGGTCGACCTCGGCCGCAATGACGTCGGCCATGTCGCGAAGCCCGGCACGGTCGAGGTCGGCGAGCAGTTCGTGGTCGAACGCTACAGCCACGTCATGCACATCGTCAGCGAGGTCACCGGTCGCGTGCGCGACGGGCTGTCCTATGCCGACGTGCTGCGCGCCACGTTCCCCGCAGGCACCGTCAGCGGCGCGCCCAAGATCCGCGCGCTGGAGATCATCCGCGAGCTCGAGCCGACGCGCCGCAACGTCTACGCCGGCAGCATCGGCTACATCGGCTGGAACGGCGACGCCGACATGGCGATCGCGATCCGCACCGCGGTGATCCAGGACGGCCGCCTGCACGTGCAGGCCGGCGCCGGCATCGTGTACGACTCGGACCCGGTGAAGGAGTGGGAAGAAACGATGAGCAAGGGCCGCGCGTTGTTCCGGGCGGTGGCGCAGGCGGCAGGGGGGCTCTGACTCCGGGGCGTGGCTCGGCTGTCCGGTTGAGACCAGGGACGTCGTACATCAGGCTACCTCAGTGAAAGCGGTACCGGACCATGAAACTCCACGCGCCACTCCTCGCTTTATTTCCGCTGCTCCTGCTGTTCGCGGGCGATGCCGATGCCGATGCCGGAATGGACATCCAGAACGCGACCGGCAACTGCCAGTCTGCCCTGCCGGTATTCGACGGCCAGATCCGCAAGCGCCCCATGGCGATCGGCAACGAGGGCGATGCTCCGGCCTTTGTCACATGTTCTCTAAGCGGCGACTTCATGTACCAGGACGACACGTCTGCGCTCCAGGTTCTGGTGCGCAATCACGGTGCCGGTACGAGCACGATCAATTGCACGTTGGTAGGCGGCTGGGAAAAGGAGGGAGCCGTTCCGCTGTACCTCCCGCAGTCCAGGGTGGTGGCGGAGAACGGGTTCTCTGTTTTCCAATGGTGGCCAACTGAAGACCAGCCCTTGACGGGGCCCATGAATCTGAGCTGCATGTTGCCGCCCGGTACGACGCTCAACACCACGTTGCGTAGCTGGTACGGGAGCCCGAACCCCTGACAGGGCCAGCGTCGCCACCTGCGCGGCGGCTGTCAGGACCCGCGCCGCGCCAGCCGCGCGAAGCCGTGCCACAGCAACCACATCGCGCCGGCAAGGTAGGGAATGCAGCTGGGCACCCACATCAGCACGCCGGCGAGCTGCTGGTCGGCCATGACGTCCAGGCCTAGCTGCGGCGCGCGTTCCGCATAGATCGGATACAGCGGCCGCGGGGCAAAGGTCAGCAGCGCGCCGAGAAAGCCCATCTGCATCATCACCGCGACCATCGCCACCACGCCGGCGCCGGCGCCGACGCGTGGGTCGCGGATGCGCCGCCACATCGCCGCCCACAGCCAGAGGCCGGTGGCGAGGAAGCTGCCGTGCATGGCCCAGTGCACGGGATCGCTCTCGAGCGCGGCGGTGGTGGCGACCGGCAGGTGCCAGGTCCAGAGGACGGCTCCGTGCGCCACCGAGGCGGCAGTGAGGGCATTCGTGGCCCATGCGCGCGCCGCGCCGAGCCATCGATGCACGCGCCCCGCCATCCTGCTGGAGAGCGCGTGCGCGGCGACTGCCAAGGGCTGTCCGGCCAGCAGCAGCGGCGGCACGAACGCGATCAGCAGCATGTGCTGCGCGATGTGCGCCGCCAGCGACCACTCTCCGTACGCATCAAGCGGCCAGGTGGTGGACAACAGGAGAACGACAAGCCCGGCCGCGGCACAGGCGACGCCGCTTGCGCCCACGCCGGCGCCGATGCCGGCCCGGCCCCACAGCCGGTGCAGGCCCACGGAATAGAGGACCACCCACGCCGCCAGCGGCACCAGCAGCCACGCAGACGGCGTCCACGCAGTTGCCAGCGTCGGGGGATGTTCGTGCCCGGCGTGCGCGAAGGCCGGGCCGGTGGCCAGCGACAGCGACAGCGCGACCACCAGCGTCGGGCCCGCCCGCAGTGGCCATGCCGGCACGCAGGCCCGCCGCCACCACGGCCGCTTCGCACGCACGCGTGCACACTGGCGTGAACCGAGCGGGGGCGCACCGTGTATTTCTGGCTGAAGATCCTGCATGTGTCGGCGATGGTCCTCTGGTTCGCGGGGCTGTTCTTCCTGCCGCGCCTGTTCGTGGCCCGCCACCGCGGTGAGCGCGACGGCGCGGCGTCCTACTTCAACGTGGCCGCCAACACCGTGTTCTTCCGCGTGGCGACGCCGGCCGCGCTGGTGGCGGTGGCGTCGGGCATGGTGCTGATCGCGTTCGGCCCGACCGGCGCGTGGCTGGTGATGAAGCTGGTGGTGGTGACCTGCGCGGTCCTGCTGCACCTGTACATGGGCATGGTGCTGTACGAACTCGGCCAGGGACGCGAACGCCATGGCCCGGCGCTGTACCGGCTCCTTGGCTGGGCGCCGCTGTTTATCGTGCTGGCGGTCGCCGGGCTCACCGGTGCCAAGCCCGAAACCGTCGGGGACCTCCCGCCGCCGCCCAGTGCCGGGGCCGAGCGCTGAGGGTCGGACACGATCAGCGTCGCGCACGGAGTCATCCCTCGGGGGGCGCGTCCGGCCCCCGGTCTTCTCCACCCTCATGGCCCGCCACGCCGATGCCGTGGTGGAAGCTCAGGCCGCCGCCGAGCCAGCCGGCAACGCCCACCAGCACCAGCATCACCGCCGACAGCATCAGGCCCCAGGGCCATACGGCGGCTACCGGATCGGGCCAGCGCAGCCAGGTGTTGGCCGCGGCGACCGCCAGCAGCATCACCGCCGCGATCGCGTGGCTCCACGCCGAGACATGCCGCCGCACCACGCGGATCAGCAGCAGGTCGACGCTGCCCACGACCGCCGCCACCAGTCCGATCGCCAGCCCCGCGGCATTGAGCACGGCGCCCATCTGGGCCCAGAACGGCAGCCCGCTCCACAGGTGCAGCAGGTCCAGCGGCATCACCACGGACAGGAAGGCGATGGGGAACACGACCAGCATCGGATGGATCGGATGCTTGCGGATCGCCATCCGGCTTTCGACGGTGCGGGTGAGCTGCGGTGGCGTCGGCTGTTTCAGCGAGCGGCGCATGTCAGGCGCACCCCGGCAGCAGCAGGACAGGGATGGTGGTGAAGCACACCGCGACGATCGCCATCAGCGAGAGCGCGCCCGTCACCGCGGCCGCGAAGCGGCGTCGCGCCGCGCGCGCCGGAACGTCGCTGCCCGGCGGCGCGTCGCGCCAGCCGCGCCATGCACGCAGGCCGAGCCAAGCGAGGGCGGCGAGGGTGACGAGCGTCATGCCGCACAGCCACCAGGCCAGCGCCTCCATGCCGGCGAAGCGGACGTGGTCCAGGCCTTCGGCGCAGGTCACGCCCTGCAGCGAGTAGACGGCTACAAGGTGCAGGGCCCAGACCGCCATGGGGGCGGCGATCCCGGTCAGCCGGTACGGAGACAAGGGCTCCTTCATGTCAGCCTCGGGAACAGGTGGAGCACGCCCCAGGCCAGCAGCCCTTGCGCGACGGTGTAGCGCCATAGCCCGGCCGTGACGCGCGATTCCAGCGGGCGCGCCGCAGAGACCAGCCCACGCTGCAGCCGCGCGGCCACGAAGACGGCGAACAGGGCGGCGATCACCACGTGCAGGGCATGGAAGCCGGCCAGGGTCCACGCCACGGACGCATAGGCATGCATCTGCGGCCGGCCCGAAGGCAGCAGCGCCCAGCCGTGTGCGATGACGAAGGCCATGCCGCAGGCGGCCGCGGCCAGCCAGCACAGCGCCGCCACGCGCCGCGCGTCGCGCCGGAGCGCGCGGGCCGCCAGGCGCGTCGCCGCCGCGCAGGCCAGGAGCAGGCCGAGCGCCACCGCGGCCACCCCCATCGACGACACGCCCAGGCCTGCGGGCGGCCAGGCCTCGGTGCCCAGCCACAGATAGAAATAGCTGAAGACCAGCGAGGCGAAAAGCGAGCCATCCACCAACAGCGAGATCACCAGTGCCCACCAGCCCGGCGCATTGCGTGCGGCGTAGTGGCTGGGCAGGGTCATGCCGGGCCCGGCCTCGAGCATCGCTGGCGCACCGGGATGGCCGGTGGTCCATGCCCAGCGCCAGAGCAGCGCCAGCAGCGGGACGACCAGGGCCAGCGCGAACCAGTAGGCCTTGGCGATGAAGCAGGCCAGCAGCACCGCCAGCGCGAGCGCCGCGAGCAGCGGCAGCCAGGTCGGTCCCGAGATACGGATGACCTGCTCCGGCTTCGCGTCGAGCAGCCCGGTGCCGAGGATTTCGCGGTGCCCGTGGCGGGCATCGCCCAGCAATCCATCGGGCTTCGCGCTGGCCTGCGCCAGCATCGGATCGGCCCAGAGCGGATCGCGCCCCTGCACCTGCGGGATCGAAGCGAAGTTGAACGATGGCACCGGCGCTTCGATCGCCCATTCCAGCGTGCCCGCGCGCCAGGGATTGCGCCTGCAGCGCGGCCCGTGGCGGAAGCTCAGCACCACGTCGAACAGCACCGCCACCATGCCGATGGCGAGCACGAAGCCGGCCGCCGTCGAGACCAGGTTGAGCCAGTGGAAGCCGAGTTCGGGGAGATAGGTGTATGCGCGCCGCGGCATGCCCAGCAGCCCGGTGAGGTACATCGGCAGGAAGGTCAGGTTGAAGCCGATGAACACCAGCCAGAACGCGGTGCGACTGAGGCTCTCCGACGGCTCGCGTCCGCTGGCCAGCGGCAGCCAGTAGTACAGGCCTGCGAACAGCGGGAACATCAGCCCGCCGATCAGCACGTGGTGCAGGTGCGCCACGATGAAGTGGCTGTCGTGCGCCTGCCAGTCGAAGGGCACCATCGCCACCATCACCCCGGTCAGGCCGCCGGGCACGAACACGAAGAAGAAGCCGAACAGGTACAGCGTCGGCACGCGCAGCCACGGACGCCCCGCCCACAGCGTCGCGATCCAAGCGAAGACCTGGATGCCCATCGGGATCGCCACCGCCATGCTCGCCGCGCTGAAAAAGGCCAGCGCCAGCAGCGGGATGCCGACGGTGAACATGTGGTGCACCCACAGCCCGAAGCTGAGGAAGCCGGTTGCCACCAGCGCAAGCACGACCCAGGTGTAGCCCACCATCGGCCGGCGCGCGAAGGTCGACACCACCATCGACACCACGCCCGCCGCCGGCAGGAAGATGATGTAGACCTCGGGGTGGCCGAACAGCCAGAACAGGTGTTGCCAGAGCAGGGGGTCGCCGCCGCGCGCGACATCGAAGAACACGAAATCGAACGCGCGCTGGATCTCCAGCAGGATGCTGGCGAGGATCAGCGGCGGGAAGCCGAAGGCGATCATGAAGGAGGTGACCAACATCGCCCATGCGAACAGCGGGATGCGGCGCAGGTCCATGCCCGGCGCGCGGCAGATGAGGATGGCGACGATCATCTCCACCGCCGCCGCCACCGCCGCGATCTCGGAGAAGGTCACGCCGATCAGCCAGAAGTCGGCGTTGAGGCCGGGCGACCAGGTCGAGTCGGTCAGCGGCACGTACATGAACCAGCCCGAATCCGGTACCGCGTCGAACAGGAAGCTCGAGTACAAGAACAGCCCGCCGAACAGATAGCACCAGTAGCCGAAGGCCGACAGCCGCGGGAAGGGCAGGTCGCGCGAGCCGATCATCTTCGGCACCAGGTACAGCGCGAAGCCCTCCATCACCGGCACCGCGAACAGGAACATCATCGTGGTGCCGTGCATGGTCACGAACTCGGCGTAGCGCTGCGGATCGAGCACCTGATTGCCGAACCAGGCCAGCTGCAGCCGGATGAACATCGACAGCAGGCCGCCGATCAGGAAGAACACCAGGCCGGTGACGATGAAGCGCAGGCCGATGGTGGAGTGGTTGACCGCCGTCAGCGTTCCGCGCCAGCCCGGCGGCGTGGCCCAGGTGGCGTGGAGGGCGCGCAGGCGTTCGTCCATGTCGCCGGTTGCGACGTCGTTCGTCGTAGTGCTCAAGGCGCGCTCCCGTCCACCGGGCGTTCGGCCAGTCACGCCGCGTGCGCCGCGTCGTCGTGCACCAGGACGTTGAAAGCCATCACCGCATGTCCCGTTCCGCAGTATTCGGCACACTGGCCGCGGATCGGCCCGACGCGATCGGCGCGCAGGCGCAGGTGGTTCACGCGCCCGGGGATGGCATCGATCTTGCCGCCCAGGCGCGGGATCCAGAACGAGTGGATGACGTCGTTGCTGGTGATATGGAACTCGACCATGCGCCCGCGCGGCAGCGACAGCGCGTCGAGCGATTCGGCCACCACCTGGCCCTTGTCGTCCAGGTAGCGGAAGCGCCAGCGCCAGCGTTCGGCCACGACTTCGATGCGCGCATCGACCTGGTCCGCCGAACCGGTGATGCGCGCGCTCGAGACCGAGCCATACACCAGCAGGCCCGCCAGCAGGACCGGCGGCAGCACCAGGCCGCCGCCGACGATCAGGCGCTCGGGCCTGGCCAGCGCGCGCGTGTTGCGGCCGCGGTAGAGCGCCCAGGTCACCAGCGCCATCACCAGCAGCCAGACCGCGAGCGCGCCCCAGAACATCAGCCACCAGATGTCGGCGATGGCGGCCGCGGACGGGCCGGCCGGGTCCAGCGCCGACTGCGGGCCGGCGCAGGCGCCGACGGAGAGCGCCACGGTAAGCGCGGACGCGGCGGATGCGCATCGGAAGCGTGACCTGGACGCGATGATCTCCCCTCCTCATGGATGCCGCACCGGACACGGTGTGCGCGAGTGCGGGACAGGCTAGCCATGTCCCGCGGCAGCCGGCGTGAATACGCCGTGGCGCGGCACTTTTGCGAGAGAATGCGGGGATGGGAGGCACGGGCCGCCACTCGAACGGAGCGCGCAGCCGATGCTGCTGATGATCGACAACTACGACAGCTTCACCTTCAACCTCGTGCAGTACCTGCAGGTGCTCGGCGCCGAGGTCGAGGTGGTGCGCAACGATGCGCTGACGGTCGATGCCATCGCGCACCGCGCGCCCAGCCATATCGTGATCTCGCCCGGCCCGTGCACGCCCAACGAGGCCGGCGTCTCGCTGGAGGTGATCGAGCGGCTCGGCGCGACCACGCCGATCCTCGGCGTCTGCCTTGGCCACCAGGCCATCGGCCAGGCCTACGGCGGCCGCGTGGTGCGCGCGGGCCGCATCATGCACGGCAAGACCTCGCCCATCCGCCATTCCGGCAACGGTGTGTTCGCCGGGCTGCCAGACGCCTTCGAGGCCACGCGCTACCATTCCCTGGTGGTGGAGCAGGCGGGCCTGCCCGGGTGCCTCGAAGTCACGGCCTGGACCGAGAACGACGACGGCAGCCGCGAGGAGATCATGGGCCTGCGCCACCGCGAGCACCCCGTGCAGGGCGTGCAGTTCCACCCCGAGTCGATCCTCAGCCAGCACGGCCACGCGCTGCTGAAGAACTTCCTCGAGGCTTGAGCCTCCCCCCGATACGCAGCCAGAACGAAACGATGCCCATCACCCCCCAGGAAGCCCTGCAGCGCGCCATCGAACACCGCGAGATCTTCGAGGACGAGATGTTCGACCTCATGCGCCAGATGATGCGTGGCGAGGTTTCGCCGCTGATGACGGCGGCGATCATCATCGGACTGCGGGTCAAGAAGGAGACGGTCGGCGAGATCACCGGCGCCGCGCGCGCGATGCGCGAACTCGCGCGCAAGGTCGAGGTGGCCGACCGCACGCACCTGGTCGACATCGTCGGCACCGGCGGCGATGGCGCCAACACGTTCAACATTTCCACCGCCTCGAGCTTCGTGATCGCCGCCGCCGGTGGGCGCGTGGCCAAGCACGGCGGGCGCAGCGTGTCGTCGACGTCGGGCAGCGCGGACGCGTATGAAGCGCTGGGCGTTGCGATCGAGCTTCCGCCCGAATCGGTGGCCGAGTCCATCGCGCGCACGGGCATCGGCTTCATGTACGCGCCCGCCTACCACCCGGCGATGAAGGTCGTCGCCCCGGTGCGTCGCGAGATGGGCGTGCGCACGCTGTTCAACATCCTCGGGCCGCTGACCAATCCGGCCGGCGCGCCCTCGATCCTGATGGGCGTGTTCCATCCGGACCTGGTTGGCATCCAGGTGCGCGTGCTGCAGGAGCTCGGTGCCGAGCGCGCGCTGGTGGTCTGGGGCCGCGACGGCATGGACGAGATCTCGCTCGGCGCCGGAACGCTCGTCGGCGAACTGCGCGACGGGAAGGTGCGCGAGTACGAGGTCCATCCCGAAGACTTCGGCATCCCGATGGCGGCCAGCCGCAACCTGCGGGTCGACGGCGCCGCGGAATCCAAGGCGATGGTGCTGGAGGCGATCACCAATGCAGACGGACTGCCGGGCCGCATCGTCGCGCTCAACGCCGGCGCGGCGCTGTACGTCGCCGGCGTCGCGGATTCGATCGCCAGCGGCGTCAAGCTTGCGCGCGCAACCATCGCCTCGGGCGCTGCGCGCGCGAAGCTGGACGCATTCGTGGCGGCGACCCGTGCGCTCGCCGCCGACGGGAGCGTGGCATGAGCGCGTCAGGGACGCCGGACGTGCTCGCGCGCATCCTCGCCCGCAAGGTCGAAGAGGTCGCCGAACGCAGCGCACGCATGCCGCGCCGCGAGTTGGCCGCGCGCCTGGCCGATGCGCCTGCGCCGCGCGGATTCGCGGCGGCGATCGAAGCGAAGATCGCCGCCGGCCACGCCGCGGTGATCGCCGAGGTCAAGAAGGCCAGCCCGTCGAAAGGCGTGATCCGCGCCGATTTCGATCCCGCCGCCATTGCGCGCAGCTACGAGGCGGGCGGCGCGGCCTGCCTTTCGGTGCTGACCGACGTCGACTTCTTCCAGGGTTCCGACGCCTACCTGCAGCAGGCGCGCGCCGCCTGTTCGCTGCCGGTGCTGCGCAAGGAATTCATCGTCGATGCCTACCAGGTCGACGAGGCGCGCGTGCTCGGCGCCGACTGCGTGCTGCTGATCCTTGCCGGCCTGGACGATGCGCGCCTGCACGCGCTGTCGGTGCAGGCGCTGGCGCTGGGCATGGACGTGCTGGCGGAAGTCCACGACGCCGGCGAGTTCGAGCGCGCGCTGCGGCTGCCGGCGGTCGATGGTCGCGCGCCGCTGCTGGGCGTGAACAACCGCGACCTGCGCAGCTTCGATGTCTCGCTGGACACGACGCTGGCGCTGAAGGCCCAGACGCCCAGGGGCCGCCGCCTGGTGACCGAGAGCGGCGTCATGACCCCGGACGACGTGGCGCTGCTGCGCGGCGCCGGCATCGATGCCTTCCTGGTCGGCGAAGCCTTCATGCGGGCGGAGGATCCGGGAATCGCGCTGCGCGGGATGTTCGGGACGTGAGCGGCGACCCGTTCGCCGCTGTAGCGGCTCCCACAAATGCTCCGGCCGCTCCGGCCGCTCCGGCCGCCCCTGGCGCCCCTGTAGGAGCAGCTACAGCTGCGACCTCGAAGGCCTCCCGATACGCTCCGCCCCGCGACGACGCGCCGCTGGTCGTCTTCGACTTTGACCACACCCTGTACGACGGCGATTCCGGCAGCCACCTCTTCGCGTGGCTGATCAAGCGCCGCTGGTGGCGGCGCCTGCTGGCCCTGCTGCTCGCGCCGGTGTTCGGACCGATGGTGGCTTTCCTGCCGACGCGGCGCGTGGGCATTTCCGGCTTCGTCTGGGCCGGCACCGTCGGCCTGCATCGCGTGCGCGAACTCGATGCGTTGATCGACGCCTATGTCGCCCGCCACGTCGACGACATCCGCGCACGGCTGCTGCCGGTGGCGCTGGAGGTCTTCCACGCCCACCGCGCGCGTGGCGACCGCGTGGTGGTGGCCACTGGCGCGCCGCCCGAACTGGCACGCGCCATCCTCGCCTTCGTCGCCCACGAGGACGCGCCCGTGGTCGGCACCATCGCCGGCCCGCGGCTGGGCGCGGTGGTGGCCGCCCGCCACTGCCACAACGAAGAAAAGATGCGCATGCTGCGCGAACTGGGCTGGGGCGATATCGACGCCGCCTATTCCGACTCAAGCGCCGACCTGCCACTGCTGCGCGCCGCGCGTGCGCCGGTGGTGGTCAATCCCAAGCACGGCGCGATCGAACTTTTCCGCCGCGAGCTGCCGGCCGGCACGCCGATCCTCAACTGGGGCTGCCCGGCGCGCGGTGGCCAACCCGTGGCTGCCGGCATCGATGCCGGTGCGCCGCTGCCCGGCGACCGCGCCTAGGCGACCAGCGCCCGGACGATCTGGACGCCGGCGATCGCCATCACCAGCCCGCCGACCGCGAACAGCACCACGCGTTCGCGCACATGGCGCACCAGCAGCGCCGCCAGCGGCGCCGCGATCACGCCGCCGACCAGCAGGCCCGCGATCACCCGCCAGTGCTCGAGTCCGATGGTGAGCAGGAAGGTGATCGAGATCGCCAGCGTGACCGCGAATTCCGACGCGCTCACCGATCCGATGGTGGTGCGTGCTTCGCCGCCCTTGGCGAGCAGGGTGGACGTCGCCATCGGGCCCCAGCCACCGCCGCCGATCGCATCAAGCAGACCGGAGATGAAGCCGAGCAGGCCCACGCGACGTACTTCGCCCCGCGGCACCCGGCGCCCCGCCGCGCGCAGCAGGATCAGCAGCGCGAGCACGAACAGGTAGGCATGGATCCAGGGCTTGATGGCATCACCGTCGATCTGGCTGAGCACGGTGGCGCCGATCACGCCGCCCACCACGCCAGGCAGCGCCAGGCGCAGCATCAGCCGGCGGTCGACGTTGCCGAGCATGCCGTGGGCCGCGCCGGACACTCCGGTGGTGAACACTTCCGCGGTGTGCACGCTGGCACTGACCGCAGCCGGCGGCATGCCCATGGCCAGCAGGATCGAGGACGACACCAGGCCATAGGCCATGCCCAGCGCGCCGTCGATGAGCTGTGCGCACAGGCCGATGGCCACGAAGACGAGGAAATGGCTTCCGAGCAGGTCCATGCGGTTCGATCCTGACGCCGGCGGGGCGTCCCAGGCCGGCAGGGTATGCGCGCGGGTGTCAGCGCGCAGTGCGCTGGATCAAGCGTCGCCCAGGCGCTTGACGAAGCGCAGGGTGCCGTCGCCGTAGCCGCAGGCTTTATAGAACGCGTGGGCCTCGCTGCGCTGCGAGCCGCTGGTCAACTCGATCCGGGCGGCGCCTGCCGCGCGGGCGCGGCGTTCGGCCTCGCGCAGCAGCTGGCGGCCCAGGCCGCGACCCTGTGCGTCGGGCGACACCACCAGGGCGGTGATCCTGCAGGTGGTGGTGTCCAGCGGCAGGTAGTACATGAAGTCCAGCGCGATCAGCCCGCTGACCATGCCGCCGCAGCGGGCGACCACCAGGGCCTGGCGGTCGTTGGCGGTGATCGCGGCGATGCGGCGCGTGGCGTCCGTGGTATCGCAGGGATAACCCAGCGCGCTGAGCAGGGCGGCGACGTCGTCGGCGTCGATCGACGACGCGCTGCGCAGGTCCGCGTCCGGCAGCAGGCCCCTGGGCTCGAACGCCGCCATCGCCCTCAGCGGGTGCCGAACAGGACGATGGTCTTGCCGCGGGCGTGCAGCTTGCCATCGATCTGGAGCTTCTTCAGCACGCGCCCGGCCATCTCGCGCGAGCAGCCGACCAGCCGTGCCAGCTCCTGGCGCGACACCCGCAGCTGGGTGCCGTCTGGATGGGTCATGGCCTCCGGCTCACGCGTGAGGTCATGCAGGGTGCGGGTGATGCGGTCGGTGACGTCGAGGAAGGCCAGGCGGCCGGCCTTGCGGCTGGTGTCGAGCAGGCGTCGCGACAGCTGGGCACCGATCGAGTACACGATCTGGGTGGCGTCACCGGAGAGCGAGCCTTCGAACAGCTGGTACAGCCGCTCGTAGCTGATCTCGGCGAGTTCGGTCTGCACGCGGGTGCGCAGGACCACTTCGCGGATGTCCGATTCGATGAAGAGACCCATCTCGCCGACGAATTCACCGGGGCCGAAGTAGCCCAGGATCAGTTCGCGACCGTCGTCCTCCTCGGTGATGATGCTGACCGAGCCGCTGACCACGTAGTACATGGTCCCGGCCTGGTCGCCGGGGCGGAAGACCTCGGTGCGGGGCGGGTAACGGCGCCGATGGCAGTGAGCCAGGAAGCGCTCGATCGTCGCCGGCGTGGGCATGAGTGGATGCTGGGGGCGTCGGTGTGTGCTGATGATGGCCACAGGGCTCGTTGTCATAAGGAAGTTAAACGGGGGATGAAGCAAGAGTAGGCCGTCCGGCACCATCCGGCAAACCGTTGATCCTCCGTAGGGCGACTCAAGTCCCGCTTCGCTCGCGGTACCGGCCCCTTTGTCGCATAATCGCGCACTTTCCGCCCGAACCGGGATCGCATGACGTGGTCAAACCGCTGCCTCGCCTGAAGCTGCAGGGATTCAACAACCTCACCAAGGCCCTGAGCTTCAACATCTACGACGTGTGCTACGCCGTCTCCAAGGACGAGCGCCAGCGCTACATCGAGTACATCGACGAGGAGTACAACGCCGACCGGCTGACGCAGATCCTGACGGATGTCGCCGAGATCATCGGCGCCAACATCCTCAACATCGCGCGCCAGGACTACGATCCGCAGGGTGCGTCGGTGACGATCCTGATTTCCGAGCAGCCGGTGATCGACAAGGCGGACGCGAAGGGCGTGATCTCCGACGCCGTGGTCGCGCACCTGGACAAGAGCCACATCACCGTCCACACCTATCCGGAAACACATCCGCAGGCGGGCATCGCGACCTTCCGCGCCGACATCGACGTGGCGACCTGCGGCGTGATCTCGCCGCTGAAGGCGCTGAACTACCTGATCGAGAGCTTCGAGTCGGACATCGTGATCGCCGACTACCGCGTGCGCGGCTTCACCCGCGACATCAAGGGCAAGAAGCATTACATCGACCACAAGATCAATTCGATCCAGGACTTCCTGGCGAAGAACATCAAGGCGCGTTACGAGATGTTCGACGTCAACGTCTACCAGGAGAATATCTTCCACACGAAGATGCACCTGAAGGACTTCGACCTCGACCAGTACCTGTTCGAGGAAAAGGCCCGGAACCTGTCGTTCAAGGAGCGCATGAAGATCGAGGCGCTGCTCAAGCGCGAGATCGAAGAGCTGTTCCACGGCCGCAACCTGGTGGAGTGATCCCGCCGCCGCGGGTCAGGCGGCGTTGAGCGGGCTGGTGGGAGGATGATCCCGCCACGAAAGAACCAGCGGGACGGCCCGCGCGCGGACACGGTCCGCGGAACGGAGACCGACGGCGGTCCGGAGCGAAGGCTCCGGGCCGCTTTTTTTTGCGACGCTGCTGCCGGACCCCCGGCCAGCGACGGGAGACAGAGACATGGCGTGGATCTATCTAGTGGTGGCGGGCCTGTTCGAGGTGGTCTGGGCGCTCGGGCTGAAGTACACCGAAGGCTGGACCCGGCTTTGGCCGAGCGTCGGCACCGTCGGGGCGATGGTGGTGAGCTTCTGGTGCCTGTCGCAGGCACTCAGGGTGATCCCGATCGGTACCGGCTACGCGATCTGGACCGGCATTGGCGCGGTCGGCGTGGCGGCCTTCGGCATCCTGGTGTTCGGCGAGAGCGCGTCGCCCGCGCGGCTGGCGTGCATCGCCATGATCGTGGGCGGGGTGGTCGGGCTGAAGCTCGTGTCGGGCTGAGCGATGGTCAGTGGAGCACCGGGGCGGCGACCCCCGCGCAGTGCCGCTGCGCATGATCGCGGCTGTAGCCGCTCCTACAGGCGGTAGGCGACGGTCTTCATGACCTTCGACGCCGTGGCCATCAGCATCGGAATCGGCTGCGGCAGCACGCGGGCACCAGCGGCTTCCGCGTTGTCGGCGTGGCGCGCCTCGTCGGCCTTCATCGTCTCGAGGATGGCGCGGCTGCGCAGGTCGGCCCCGGGCAGCGTCTGCAGATGCTCCTCGAGATGGGCTTCCACCTGGCGTTCGGTCTCGACCACGAAGCCCAGGTTCCAGCCATCGCCGCGCAGCCCGGCCAGCAGCCCGATCGCATAGCTGCCTGCATACCAGAGCGGGTTGAAGATGCTCGGCCGGCTGTCGAGCTCCCTCAGGCGGTCGTCGCACCAGGCGAGGTGGTCGGTTTCCTCCTGCGCCGCCTCGAGCAGGTGCGCCCGCGTCGCCGGATCACGCGCCACGGTGGCCTGCCCGACATACAACGCCTGCGCGCAGACCTCACCGACGTGGTTGATCCGCATCAGTCCCGCGGCGTGCCGCCGCTCGGCGTCGTCGAGCTCCACTTCGGGCTCGCCGGCACCGGGATTGGGGCGCTCGGCCCGCGGCCGCCCGGCCACGGTTTCCAGCGCGTTCTGCGCATCCGCCAGCAGACGGTCGAGGGGGGAAAGGGTGCGGGTAGCCATTCGCGCATTGTGGGCCGGGGAGGGCGGGGCGTACAGGCACTCCGCGGACTGACCACGTGGTGGTCTTTATGTCCGCCGCGCACCTGTACGCCCCGCCCGCGCACCCGTCCCGCGGCGTGGGGAAGAGCAACTGCCCGCACCGCCGGGAGGGGGGTGTCCGGGGCCGCGCGGCGTCGCGTGTGCTCAACCCCGCGACGGCGGTTGCAGCCAGGGGTTGTCGGGTCCGCAGCCGGCATGAAGACCACCACGTGGTCAGCCGGCGGAGGACCCGGCAACCCCTGGCCCCCGCCAAGCCAGGCAAGTTGCAGTGCCCGCCGCAGGCCGGTACAATTCCGCCTCTTGCGTTCCCGGAACGTGAAAACGCGAGGCGAAGTTCCGCCGGCGATGGCCAGCGCAACCAGCCCGACCAGTCACCCCTGAGAGTTTCCTGATGAAGACCTTTACCGCCAAGAACGAGACCGTCCAGCGCGACTGGTTCGTGGTCGACGCCGCCGGCAAGACCCTCGGCCGCCTGAGCACCGAGATCGCGCGTCGCCTCCGTGGCAAGCACAAGCCCGTCTACACCCCTCACGTCGACACCGGTGATTACATCATCGTGATCAACGCCGAGAAGATCCACGTCACCGGCAACAAGCTCGCCGACAAGATGTACTACCGCTTCACCGGGTACATCGGCAACCTGAAGTCCGAGACCCTGGGGCAGGCGCTTGAGCGCCACCCCGAGCGCGTCATCGAGCATTCGGTCAAGGGCATGCTCCCGAAGAACACCCTGGGCCGTGCGATGTATCGCAAGCTCAAGGTCTACAAGGGTTCCGAGCACCCGCACGCCGCCCAGCAGCCGCAAGTCCTGGATATCTAAGTCATGGCAATCACCCAGAATTACGGCACCGGCCGTCGCAAGTCCTCCACCGCCCGCGTGTTCCTGCGCCGCGGTACCGGCAACATCACCGTCAACGACCGTCCGCTCGACGAGTTCTTCGGCCGCGAGACCGCGCGCATGATCGTGCGCCAGCCGCTCGAGCTGACCAAGAACACCGAAAGCTTCGATATCAAGGTCACGACCCACGGCGGCGGCACCACCGGCCAGGCCGGCGCCATCCGCCTGGGCATCGCCCGCGCGCTGGTGGAGTACGACGAGACCCTGAAGTCCGAGCTGCGCAAGGCGGGCTTCATGACCCGCGATGCCCGCGAGGTCGAGCGCAAGAAGGTCGGTCTCCACAAGGCCCGCCGCGCGACCCAGTTCTCGAAGCGCTGATCGCGGTATTCAGGGTCGCTTTTTGCGATCCTGCGCTACAATTGCTGCATAGCCCCGTCGCCAAGCGGTAAGGCACCTGACTCTGACTCAGGCATTCGGAGGTTCGAATCCTTCCGGGGCTGCCACATCGCCAGAAAGCCCGAAGCCCGCCACGTGCGGGCTTCGTCCTTTCCGGGTCCGGGTGCCCGGCGGCGGCGGCCGGACCCGTCGCCGCGGCCGCCAGGGATATCGCCATGGCCATCATCTTTCCGCCGCCGTACACGCCCGAAGGTGCGGAGCGCACCGCGCTTCGCGACGACGGCTACGCAGTGCTGTCGCCCGCGGCCGTGGCCGGCGCCACCGGACTGGCGCCGTCGGAGATCGCCGGCTTGGACGTCGGCTGGGACGAGTTGCCCCCGGACGAATACCTGCGCGACGGTGGCCGCTATCGCCACCGCCGCCACTCCTGCTTCGTGGTCGACGATGGCCAGGCGCGACTGGCGCCGCACCGGGCGCACTGGCAGTCGCAGGACTACAACGCCCTGCACGGCGGCATGGAGCGCATGTACCAGCCGCTGTCGAGCGGGCTTGCGTCGCAGCCGGCGTGGTCGCGCCTGCTCTCGGCGCTGGGCGCGGTGTGCAGCGACGTGCGTGCCACCGGCCCCTGGTACGTCGAAGCCCACCAGTTCCGCATCGACACCAGCGACGGCATCGGCCGGCCGACGCCGGAAGGCGCGCACCGCGACGGCGTCGATTTCGTGGCCGTCTTCATGGTCGGTCGCAAGGGCATCAAGGGCGGCGAAACCCGCGTCTTCGACGCCGCCGGCCCCGACGGCCACCGCTTCACCCTGGAAGAGCCGTGGTCGCTGCTGCTCCTGGACGACACCCGCGTGATCCACGAGTCCACCCCGATCCAGCCCCTCGACCCCGACGGCCACGGCCATCGCGACACCCTGGTCCTGACCTACCGTTCGGGCGCGTTCCAAGGGGAGGATTGAGGAGCCTTTGCCACGGATCTACGCGGATGAGGGCGGATTTGCACGGATAGGCCAAACGCTTTTTCAGCCACGGATTTGCGCGGATAGGGTAAAGGGCGGATAAGGCAGAAGCGGGATTGACCAACAGCATCCCGGTGTCCGCGAGCACACCGCAAGCTTGTATTGATCCATCCATCGGTGGGCTTTTCGCCCTATCCGCGTTTATCCGCGCAAATCCGTGGCAAAAAATGCTCTCCCCGCACGGCACCCACCGCCCCGCTACAATCAGGGGATTGTGACTTTTGCGGAGTGGTGATGAAGCTTGGTTCCCTGAAGGAAGGCGGGCGGGACGGCACCCTGGTCGTGGTCTCGCGTGACCTGTCGAGCGCGGTGCGCGCCACCGGGATCGCCACGACGCTGCAGCAGGCGCTCGAGGACTGGTCCAACATCGCGCCGCGCCTGGTCGCGCTGTCGGATGCGCTCAACGACGGCAGCGCCGACGGTGCCTTCGACCTGGAGCCGACGCAGTTGGCCGCGCCGCTGCCGCGCGCCTACGAATTCGTCGACGGCAGCGCCTACCTGCCGCACGTCGAGCGCGTGCGCCGCGCCCGTGGCGCCGAGGTGCCCGAAAGCTTTTACACCGATCCGCTGATGTACCAGGCCACGAGCGCCGGCTTCCTTGGTCCGCGCGACCCGGTGCGGGTGATGAGCGAGGACTACGGCATCGACCTCGAGGCCGAGATCGTCGTCATCACCGATGACGTGCCGATGGCGGTCACGCCGGAGCAGGCTGCCGGCCACATCCAGCTCATCGGGCTGGTCAACGACGTCTCGCTGCGCAACCTGATCCCGGGCGAACTCGCCAAGGGCTTCGGCTTCCTGCAGTCCAAGCCGCGCTCGGCGCTGTCGCCGGTGTTCGTGACCCCCGACGAGCTGGGCGACGCCTGGCGCGGCAGCAAGCTGCACCGGCCGCTGGTGACCCACATCAACGGGGAATGGTTCGGCGCGCCGGAGGCCGGTGTCGACATGCAGTTCGATTTCGGACAGCTGGTCGCGCACGCGGCGAAGACGCGGCCGCTTTCGGCCGGAACCATCGTTGGTTCGGGGACGATCGCGAACCAGGACACCTCGTTGGGGGCGTCATGCTTCGCCGAAAAGCGGACCGTCGAGGCGCTGGAGCACGGGGCGCCGAAGACGCCGTTCATGTCGTTCGGCGACCGCGTGCGCATCGAGATGTTCGATGCCGGCGGTGCGACGATCTTCGGTGCCATCGAGCAGTTGATCGAACACCAGCCCGCGCCCTGAGCGCGGCTGGGCCTTGGGGCGGCATCACGGGGAGGGGGATGCATGGCGGCAGCAGGGGAGGTGGTCGCGGGCGGCAGCACCGGCAACGGCGCGCTGTGCCTGCATTCGTACTGGCGGTCGAGCGCTGCGTACCGCGTG
Source organism: Luteimonas sp. A649 (assembly GCF_054072735.1). Lineage (NCBI taxonomy): Bacteria > Pseudomonadati > Pseudomonadota > Gammaproteobacteria > Lysobacterales > Lysobacteraceae > Luteimonas > Luteimonas sp. A649. The sequence goes on from NZ_JBSVRQ010000001.1 coordinate 220,521, forward strand.
CGCATCGGGCTCAACCTCAAGGGCCTGAAGTACGACATCGCGCCCGTGCACCTGGTGCGCGGCGGCGGTGAGCAGCATGCCCCTGGCTTCGCCGAGCTCAATCCGCAGGAGCTGGTGCCGGTGCTGCAGCATGGCCACCGCAACCTGCGCCAGTCGCTGGCGATCCTGGAATACCTGGACGAGATGTGGCCGGAGCCCTCGCTGCTTCCCGCCACGGCGCGCGATCGCGCGCGCGTGCGCGCCCTCGCGCAGGTGGTGGCCTGCGAGATCCACCCGCTCAACAACCTGCGCGTGCTGCAGTACCTCGAACACGACTGGGGCGTGCCCCAGCCCGAGCGCGAAGTGTGGGTGAAGCACTGGATCAACGGCGGCTTCCGCGCGCTCGAATCGCTGCTGGCCGACAATCCCTCGACCGGTGAATTCTGCGATGGCAACCAGCCGACCATCGCCGACTGCTGCCTGGTGCCGCAGGTCTACAACGCCCGCCGCTTCGGCGTGGACATGGCCGCCTATCCGGTGATCACGCGCATCGAGCAGCGCTGCCTGGCCGTGCCGGCCTTCGATGCCGCACGCCCGGAGCGGCAGCCGGACGCGCCTCCCGCCTGAGAGGCGCGCCTGCCGGCGTCAGTGCGAGGACTGGCCGATGTCGAACATCTCGGCGTAGGGGTCGTGCTCGCCGTCGCCGCCCTCGGAAAGGCGGAACTTCAGGTCCAGGCCATCGCGCGAGTCGGAGGCGCGCAGCGCGGTTTCGCGCTCGATCCGGCCTTCCTTGTACAGCCGGAACAGGCACTGGTCGAAGCTCTCGATGCCCTCTTCCAGCGACTCCTCCATCGCCTGCTTGATCTCGTGCACCTGGCCGCGGCGCAGCAGGTCGCGGATCATCGGGGTGTTGATCAGGACCTCGGTCGCCGGCATGCGGCGGCCGTCGGTGCCCACCACCAGGCGCTGGCTGACCACCGCGCGCAGGTTGAGCGCCAGGTTCATCAGCACGTTCTTGTGCGCGGCCTCGGGGAAGAAGTTGAGGATGCGCTCGATGGTCTGGTCGGCGTTGTTGGAGTGCAGCGTCGCCAGGCACAGGTGCCCGGTTTCGGCGAAGGCGATCGCGGCCTCCATCGTGGTCGCATCCAGGATCTCGCCGATCAGGATGACGTCCGGCGCCTCGCGCATCGCGTTCTTCAGCGCGTTGTGGAAGGCGTGGGTGTCCAGGCCGACCTCGCGCTGGTTCACGATCGACTTCTTGTGCCGGTGCAGGTATTCGATCGGGTCCTCGATGGTGAGGATGTGCCCGGACGTGGTGCTGTTGCGGTGGTCGATCATCGACGCCAGCGTGGTGGACTTGCCCGAGCCCGTGGAGCCGACGATCAGCACCAGCCCGCGCGGGGCCATGATGATCTCCTTCAGCACCTGCGGCAGCTGCAGCTCCTCGATCGAGGGAATGGTGCTGCGGATCGCACGGATCACCATGCCGACTTCGCCGCGCTGCTTGAACACGTTCACGCGGAAGCGGCCGGACTCGGCCAGCGACAGCGCCATGTTCAGCTCCAGGTCGCGTTCGAACTGCGGCACCTGGCCTTCGTCCATCAGCGAATACGCGATCTTCTTGACCATGCCCGGAGGCAGGCCCGTGTTGCCGAGCGGGTAAAGCTTGCCCTCGACCTTGATATATACCGGCGCGCCGGTGGTCAGGAACATGTCGGAGGCGTTCTTCTCCGTCATCAGCTTCAGGAAGTAGCCGATGTCCATTTTGTGGGATTCCCCGTGTCGCGCCGCCGGACGATTGCGATCCGGGCGGATGCTGTTGACAATGGCCGGGCGTTTTCCCCAATCCGCGGCGGCCCCCTATGCGCACAAGCTTCGCACAATTCCCGAGACCCCTGCATGGCGCGTGTCTCGTTCTGGCCCTTGCCATGGCCGGCTGCGCCAGCCTGCCGCCGCCGACCGCCGAGCTTTACGCAGCGGGCCAGGCCGTCGCCCGGGCCGATGCGGCCGACGCCCAGCAGTACGCGCCACAGGACCTCGATCGCGCCCGAACGGCGCTCAGTCGCGCCCAGGCCGCGATGGCCGAAGGCAAGGAGCGCGATGCCCGCGCCCTGGCCGGGCTGTCCGAGGCGTCCGCCGATCTCGCCAGCGCCCGCAGTGCTCGGGCCCAGGCCGAGGCCGCCGTGGCGCAGCGCCGCGCCGAGGTGGCTTCACTCCGCCAGCGCCTTGGCATGGAGAACCCGCGATGAAGCGCCTGACCGCCGCCGCACTCGCGGCCCTGCTGATGCTCCCCGGCTTCGCGATGGCCCAGCAGCCGCGCGCCGCCACCGACGACGGCAGCGCCGCCCTTGAATCGCGTCTGCGCACGCTCGATTCCGATCCGGAGCGTGCCTCGCTGGCGGCCTATGAACGCCTGCGCGCGCGCCAGGCCATCGACGCACTGGTGGCCGCGCGCGGTGCCCAGGCCAAGGCCGACGCCCGCAACGTCGCCGAGTGGCGCGTGGACATCGTCGAAGCCGTCGCTGCCACGGAGCTGGCCCGGCGCGAGATCGACCGTCTCGACCGCGAGCGCAGCGAACTCCTGGTCGAGGCCAGCCGCCAGGACGCCGCCCGCGCCCGCGCCGAAGCCGAGCGCCTGCGCATCCAGGCCCGGATCCAGGCCGAGGAGGCCGAACGCCTGCGCCTGGAGGCGGAGATCGAGACCGGTGCCCGCCAGCGTGCCGAAGGCGTGCTCGACGACGTCGCCAGCACCCAGGCCGCGCGCCTGCGGGCCGCGCGCGAGCGCGAGGCCGAGCTCAAGCGCCAGGAAGCGGAGCTGCTGAAATCCCTGGAAGACACCCCGCGCTGAGGCGCGTCGCGGGGCGTTTCGGCAGCGGATTCCGGCTTCCCAGGCGCCGCTGGACGCTCCTTGAACGGATCCCCCGGGCGACCCTTGCCGCCCTTCCCGGGGAGGAGTAGGGTCGGTCCCAGAGGCGGATTCCACCCTCCGGCGGAACCGCCTCGCTGAAGGGTGACTCTGTGACGGAATCCAGCGACTCCAACGGGAATGTCGCCGCGGGCAAGCCCCCGCGGATGCTCCCGAGGGAGGGTGTCTGGAGCCTGCAGCGTCCCCTCCCCCCGATACGCCCCGTGCCGCAAGGCCCGGGGCGTTTTTGCATGCCCGTGCCCGATGCAGGCGCGGGCCCTGGCTGAAGGAGGTCTCCATGTTCGAAGGGCAACCCCAGGCGGAACTCGACGCGCTGTTCAAGGACAACCCCGAGTTCCGGCAGCTCTACCACCACCACAAGGAGCTGGACAAGAAAGTGCTCGATGCCGAGCTCGGCGTGCTGCCGATCGACGACACCACGCTCTCGCGGATGAAGCGCGAGAAGCTCGCCGCCAAGGACAAGCTGTCCGTGATGTACCAGACCCTCACCCACTGATTCCTGCGTCCCCCACGTAAGAAGCCCGGACTGTCGCGGGCGGCGGTGACCTTCCTCGTCGGAGGCCGCCGCCCGCGCCGGAGTGCTGGCCCCGGGCCTGCCCCGGCCGGCAGGCGATGCGATAATCGGCGCCCCACCGCACGACAGGCTGCCACGCATGCCGATCCACGATTCCGTCCTCGGGCTCATCGCCGACACGCCCATCGTCAAGGCCCGAGGCCTCGATGCCGGCCGCTGCGAGATCTATTTCAAGCTCGAGAGCCAGAATCCCGGCGGTTCCATCAAGGACCGCATCGGCCTGAGCATGATCCAGGCGGCCGAGAAGCGCGGCGACATCAAGCCCGGCGACACCCTGGTCGAGGGCACCGCCGGCAACACCGGCATCGGCCTGGCGCTGGTCGCCCAGCAGAAGGGCTACAAGCTCATCCTGGTGGTCCCGGACAAGATGAGCCGGGAGAAGATCTTCAACCTCAAGGCGATGGGCGCGGAAGTCGTGCTGACGCGGTCCGACGTCGCCAAGGGCCACCCCGATTACTACCAGGACCTCGCCGAGCGCATCGCCCGCGAGACCCCGGGCGCCTACTTCATCAACCAGTTCGGCAACCCCGACAACCCGGCCGCGCACCAATTCGGCACCGGTCCGGAGATCCTGCGCCAGATGGCCGAGGTCGGCGGCGTTGATGCCGTGGTCTTCGGCTGTGGCAGCTCGGGCACGATGAGCGGCCTCTCGCGCTGCTTCGCCGAGCACGCGCCGGATGTCGAGATGGTGCTGGCCGACCCCGTGGGTTCGATCCTGGCCGAGTACATCAACGAAGGCACCCTGTCCGAGAAGTCGGGGAGCTGGATGGTCGAGGGCATCGGCGAGGACTTCCTGCCGTCGATTTCCGACTTTTCCCGCGTCAAGAAGGCCTACGCGATCAGCGACAAGGAGAGCTTCCTGGCCGGGCGCGAGCTGCTGGCGAAGGAAGGCATCCTCGGCGGCTCCTCCACCGGCACCCTGCTGGCGGCGGCGCTGAAGTACTGCCGCGAACAGACGGAGCCGAAGAAGGTGCTGGTGTTCGTCTGCGACACCGGCAACAAGTACCTGTCGAAGATGTACAACGACTACTGGATGCTCGACAACGGCTTCATCGAGCGCGAGCAGCACGGCGACCTGCGCGACCTGATCCTGCGCCCGTTTTCCCAGCGCGACACCGTGGTGGTCGGCCCCAACGACCTGCTGGTGACCGCCTACCAGCGCATGAAGCTCTACGAGATCTCGCAGCTGCCGGTGATGGATGGCGAGCGCCTGGCCGGCATCCTCGACGAGTCCGACGTGCTGCTTCACGTCTACGGTGACGAGGCCCGGTTCCGCGACCCGGTGTCAACGGCCATGGTCAGCAAGCTCGAAGTGCTGGACGTGAAATCCCCGGTCGAGGCGCTGCTGCCCGTGTTCGACGGCGGCAAGGTCGCGATCGTGATGGACGGGGACCATTTCCTGGGCCTGATCACCCGGATCGACCTGCTGAACTGGTTGCGTCGACGGGTCAGCTGAGGGTCAGTTTGCGGGCGCCGGAGGGGCGGGGGCGGCAGGGGGCGGTGCTACAATTCAGGGTCTTTTACAGCGGAAATACAGCCATGCATGACGATCACGGCCGGGATGGCGCGGACTCCTCCGAGTGGGGCCACGGCACCAGGGCGATCCATGCCGGGCAGTCGCCGGATCCGTCGACCGGGGCGGTGATGGTGCCGATTTACGCGACCTCCACGTACGCGCAGTCCAGCCCCGGCGTGCACCAGGGTTTCGAGTATTCGCGCACGCACAACCCGACCCGCTTCGCCTACGAGCGTTGCGTGGCCGGGCTTGAGCGCGGCAGCCGCGGCTTCGCCTTTGCGTCGGGCCTGGCGGCGTCCTCGACGGTGCTCGAGCTCCTGGACAGCGGCGACCACGTGGTCGCCATGGATGACCTCTACGGCGGCAGCTACCGGCTGTTCGAGGGCGTGCGCCGCCGCAGCGCGGGGCTGGACTTCAGCTTCGTCGACCTGTCCGACGCCGCGGCCTTCGAGGCCGCGATCACGCCGAAGACCCGCATGGTGTGGATCGAGACGCCGACCAACCCGACGCTCAAGATCGTGGACATCCAGGCGGTCTCGGCCGTTGCACGCAAGCACGGGCTGCTGGTCGTGGTCGACAACACCTTCGCCTCGCCGATCCTGCAGCGTCCACTCGAACACGGCGCCGACCTCGTGCTGCATTCGGCCACCAAGTACCTCAACGGCCATTCCGACATGGTCGGCGGCATGGTGGTGGTGGGCGACAACACCGAACTTGCCGAACGGCTTGCCTACCTGCAGAACTCGGTGGGCGCGGTGCAGGGGCCGTTCGACAGCTTCCTCGCGCTGCGTGGCCTGAAGACGCTGCACCTGCGCATGCGTGCGCACTGCGACAACGCGCTGGCGCTGGCGAAGTTCCTCCAGGACCATGCCGCGGTCGCCGACGTCATCTATCCCGGCCTGCCATCGCACCCGCAGCATGCGCTGGCGATGCGGCAGATGGACGGCGGTGGCGGCATCATTTCGGTGCGCGTGAAGGGCGGCTACGAAGGCGCGAAGCGTTTCTGCGAGCGGCTCAAGCTGTTCACCCTGGCCGAGTCGCTCGGCGGCGTGGAAAGCCTCGTCAACCATCCCGCGGTGATGACGCACGCGTCCGTTCCCGCGGAGCGTCGCGAGGCGCTGGGCATCGGCGACGACCTGGTCCGCCTGAGCGTGGGTGTGGAGGACGTCGCGGACCTGTGCCGCGACCTCGACGAAGCGCTCGCATGAAGCGAGCGGTCGGCAGCGGTGCGATCGAACTCCTGCTGGAGCCGACGCACCACCTCGAGGCGGTTCAGGACGAGGGCGGGGGGCAGGCATGGGCCGCAGTGGGCGTCGATCCGCAGTTCCTCGTCCGCCACGGCGGCGGTGAGCGCTTCGCCGCCGGCTGGTACCTGCTGGAGCTCGATATCGAAGTCGCCGACGGCTACTTCGACAACCCCTGTTTCTACCCCGACTATGGCGCGGGTGCCGGCGACGGCAGCCGCATCAATTTCGCGCCGACGGTGCAGGGCGGCAGGCCGCTGCGCGCGGTGGTCCGCCTGGACCATGACGTCGTCTCGCTGCGCTTCGATCCCTCGACCGCACCGTGCAGCTTCACCATCCGCCGCGCGGCGCTGGTGCCGATGGGCACGGTCACCGCGGCGGCACGCATGCTCGCGAAGCTGTGGACACGGCTCAACCGCGACCGGTCACTGTGGTCGTTCGCCGCGCGCGAGGCCTTCGACAGCTTCCGGGAAGGCGGCCTCGGCGGCTTCGGCGACTGGCTTTACCTGATGCACGAGGAGCGCGCGCGTGGTGGCGTGGTATCGCTCGACTACGGCGCATGGATCGAGCGCTTCGACCGGCTGTCGGACTCGGATGTGAACCTGGTGCGGCAGCGGTGCGAGCGCCTGGCCAGGCGTCCCCTGGTGTCGGTGCTGGTGCCGGTCTACAACACATCCGAAGCCTACCTTCGGCGCTGCATCGAAAGCGTCCGCGCGCAGTTCTATCCGCACTGGGAGCTGTGCCTGGCCGACGACGCCTCGCCCGATCCGCGCGTGGCCGAAGTGCTGGCCGAGTACGCGGCGCTGGATCCGCGCATCCGCGTGGTCCACCGCGAGCGCAACGGACATATCTCCGAAGCCTCCAACACCGCCCTGGAAGTCGCCCGCGGGGAATACGTGGCGCTGCTTGACCACGATGACGAGATCGCCCCGCACGCGCTGTACCTGATCGTGAAGGCGATCAACGAACAGCCAGGGCTCAAGCTGCTGTATTCCGACGAAGACAAGCTCGACGCGAACGGGATCCGCTTCGACCCGTACTTCAAGCCGGACTGGAACCCGGAACTGCTGCGCAGCCAGAACTACCTGTGCCACCTGGGGGTCTACGACGCCGCGCTCGTGCGCGCCGTGGGCGGCTTCCGCCGCGGCTTCGAGGGCAGCCAGGACCACGACCTCGCCCTGCGCTGCGCCGCGCGCCTGTCTCCGGCCGAGATCGGGCACGTGCCGCACGTGCTGTACCACTGGCGGGCCATCGAAGGATCGACCGCACTGTCGGGCAGCGCCAAGGAGTACACGGAGGCCGCAGGCCGCAAGGCGATCGAGGAGCATCTGGAAGCCACCGGCGACCGGGGTGCGCGCGTGGAATGCGTCACCGGTGGGTACCGCGTGCACTATGCAGTCCCGGCCCCGGCGCCACGGGTCAGCCTGGTGATCCCGACCCGCGACCGGGTGGACCTGATGCGCACCTGCCTCGAAAGCATCACCCGCCTGACCCGGTACCCGGACTACAACCTGCTCATCGTCGACAACCAGTCCAGCGACCCCGAGACGCTGGAGTACCTGCGTGCGATCGACGGCAACGGGCTGGTCCGCGTGCTGCGCGACGACCAGCCGTTCAACTACTCGCGCATCAACAACGCCGCGGTGCGCGCGAGCGACGGTGCCATCGTGGGCCTGGTCAACAACGACATCGAGGCGATCCATCCCGGCTGGCTCGAAGAGATGGTCGGACATGCCGTCCGGCCGGGCACCGGCACGGTCGGCGCGATGCTCTATTACCCGGACGACCGCATCCAGCATGCGGGCGTGGTCATCGGGCTGGGCGGCGTCGCCGGCCACGCCTACGTCGGGCTGCCGCGCGGCTACCCCGGCCAGCAGAACCGTGGCCTGCTCGCGCAGAACATGACGGCGGTGACTGCCGCGTGCCTGCTGGTGCGACGCGAGGTCTTCGACGAGGTCGATGGCCTGGACGAATCCCTGGAAGTCGCGTTCAACGACGTGGACTTCTGCCTGCGGGTTGCGGAACGCGGTTACTACAACGTCTGGACGCCCTGGGCCGAGCTGTACCACCACGAATCGGCGTCGCGCGGCTACGAGGACAGTCCCGAGAAAAAGGCGCGCTTTTCGCGCGAGGTGAACGCCATGGTCGCGCGCTGGGGCAAGGCACTGCGCTGGGATCCGGCATACAACCCGAACCTGGGGCTGGAAGGACACGATTTCCCGCTGGCGATCCCGCCGCGACTGCCGTTGAAACAGGCGCTGCGCGGCAGCGTCGCCGCCTGCGTCCGGCCCGATCCCGCGCTGCGCCGCGGCGTCGACATGTCGAGCCTGCGCCAGGCGGGGGGCTGAGATGGGGGCGGTACGTCCGCTGCCATGGCCGCTGGCGCCCTGGGGCGCCTTTGGCCGCTATCGCGACCTGACGAAGGAGCTCGTGCGGCGCGATGTGCTCGGGCGCTACCGCGGTGCCAACTTCGGCATGCTCTGGTCCCTGATCGGGCCGCTGATGCTGCTGGCGATCTACACCATCGCCTTCGGCGAGGTCCTGGGCAGCCGCTGGAACCAGGCCTCGGGCGACACGGCCGCGTTCGGTATCGTGCTGTTCCTTGGCATCATCGTGCACGGCTTTTTCGCGGAGTGCTTCGCGCGTTCGCCGCGGTTGATGATGGACAACGCCAACTACGTCAAGCGCGTGGTGTTCCCGCTCGACATCCTGGCCTGGTCGGTGGTGCTTTCGGCGCTGTTCCACATGGTGATGAACCTGATGGTGTTCGCGGTGCTGAACTGGCTGTTCTTCGGCGGATTCTCGCCCACCATCTGGTTGCTGCCGGTGGTGCTGGCGCCGCTGGTACTGCTGACCGTGGCCACCTGCTGGCTGGTGTCCTCGCTTGGTGTGTACATCCGTGACATCAGCCAGGCCGTGCCGGTGGTGGTCACCGCGCTGCTGTTCCTCTCCTCGGCGATCGTGCCCGTCGACACGCTGCCGCCGAAGTACCAGTTCGTGTTCTCGCTCAATCCGCTGACCTTCTTCATCGACGAAGTGCGCGAAGTCGCGCTCTGGGGCCGCTACCCCGACTGGGCCGGGCTGTCGCGCTACGCGCTGGGCAGCGTGCTGGCCGCCTACGTTGCCCACGCGTGGTTCCGTGTCACCAGCAAGGGGTTCGCCGATGTCCTCTGAGGTGGTGATCAGCCTGCGCGGGATCGGCAAGTCGTTCCCCGTCGCCGACAAGCCCTACAAGCGCCTGGCGCAGGTGCTGCTGCCCGGCCTGGCGCGAGGCGGCGAATTCCATGCGCTGCGCGACGTCGACCTGGAGGTGCGGCGCGGGGAGGCCGTGGGCATCATCGGCCGCAACGGCTCGGGCAAGTCCACGCTGCTGCAGGTGATCGCCGGGATCCTGCAGCCGGGCACCGGCACACTGAAGGTGTCTGCGCGGATCGCGGCGCTGCTGGAACTGGGCGCCGGCTTCAATCCCGAGTTCACCGGCCGCGAGAACATCCGCCTCAACGCCAGCCTGCTTGGCCTGGACGCGCGCCAGATCGACGAGCGCATGGACGCGATCATCGGCTTCGCCGAGATAGGCGAGCATGTCGACCAGCAGGTCAAGACCTACTCCAGCGGCATGTTCGTCCGCCTGGCCTTCGCGGTCGCGGTGCACACCGATCCCGACGTGCTGATCGTCGACGAGGCGCTGTCTGTCGGCGACATCTACTTCCAGCGCAAGTGCCACCGCCGGATCGAGGAGCTGCGCCAGCAAGGCTGCACGCTGCTGTTCGTGACCCATGCGATCGACTCGCTGCTGCGGCTGTGCGATCGCGGCGTCGTGATCGATGCCGGACGGGTGCTGTACGACGGCGAGGTCGGCCAGGCGGTCAAGGAATACCTGCGCCTGGTATTCGGCGACAACAGCACCGGCGGCGGGGACGAACCGGTGCCCGCACAGGTCCTCGCCGGTGGCGGCGACAGTGACGGCGCGGATGAAGCCGACGACGAACTGGCCGTGTTCCTCCGCGGCGGCGGACGCGACCACTTCGCGAAGCGTGCCGGCTACAACCGCGACGAGACCCGCGTGGGCAACGGGGAAGCGATCACCTGCGACTACCTGGTCACCGGCAGCCATGGACACGGGCCGGTGGTCGCCGCGCGCGAGCCGTTCACCGTGCGCGTGCGCTACCTGTTGCCGACCGCGCTCGACAATCTGGTCTTCGGCGTCCGCCTGTGCACCATCAGCGGCACCGTGCTGTACAGCTGCAACACGATGGTTTCCAGCGGCTGCCTGTATCGCGCCGAGGCGGGCACGGTCGCGGTGGCGGCGTTCGACATGCGCTGTTCGCTGCTGCGCGGCCACTATTTCCTGACGGTCGGCGTGTCGCGCTACGACCCGTCGGGCAACGAGTACGTCGCGCTCGACCGGCGCGTGGATGCGATCGTCCTCACGGTGACCGGCCCGGACACGCATGCGGAGGGCGTGACCGACCTCGAGGCCGGGATATCGATGTCCGCGGCCGGCGCCGGCGCGATCGGGATCATGCGATGACGGGACCATTCCAGGACCGGCTGCTGGTGTCGTGCCCCAACGCCAATGGCGGCCTGCTGCTGCTGGACGGCATGGAGGTGGAGCGCCTGTCCCCGATCCAGACCACCGGCATCTGCGCAGTGCCCGGCGGCTTCCTGTGGGCGCGCCAGTCGGGCGACAGCAACGTGCTGCGCCGCGCGGTCGACGGCGGGTTCTCCACCACCATGCTGGCCGAGGATGTCCTCGACCTGCATGACGTTGCCTGGCATGGCGGGCAGGCCTGCGTGGTTGCCACCGCGCGCAACGCGGTGCTCCAGCTTGACGCCGACATGCGCGAGACGCGGCGCTGGGCGCTGCGCGGCGAACGCGACAGCGCGCACCTGAATTCGATCTGCTTCCACGACGGCCGCCTGCTTGCGTCGAGGTTCGGGCAGTTCGACACCCATCGCGGCTACAAGGGCGCCACCGCCGGCGCCGGCGAGGTGTTCGACGTCGAGACCGGCGAGGTGCTGGTCGCGGGCCTGTCGCAGCCGCATTCGCTGGCATCGCAGGACGGTGTGCTCTGGTTGTGCGATTCCGAGGCGCGACGCATCGTCGCCTGGCGGGGTCCGGACCAGCCGCTGCAGGCGCAGGGGCTCGACGGGTATGCGCGCGGACTGGCCTTTGGCCGTGACCGGATCTACGTGGGCCTGAGCCGCAGCCGCAACGCGCCGGACCCTGCGCTGGCGCGCGCGCGCATCGTGGTCCTGGACCGGCTGACGCTCGAGGTGCTGGGTTCGGTCGAGCTTCCGGCGGACGAGGTCTACGACATCGTGATCGTCGACGGTGATGTCGACGCGCTGCGCAGGTCCGCGCTGGCGGAGGTGAATGCCGAACTCGTGGCCACGGAGCAGCAGCGCGGGGCGGTCGATGCGGTCGTGGCCGACCGCGACGCGCGCCTGTCCGCGATGGGAGGGCGGTTGGCCCTGGCCAGTGAGGCCCACGCCGCAGCCCAGGCCCACCTCGTCCAGGTCCTGCACCGCGAGGAAGAGAAGGAATTCCGCCTGCAGTGCCTCGAGGCGGACGCGCTGTCGGACGCCGAATGGGTCAAGTTGCTCGAAGCCGAAGCCGTGCGCCTGCGCAGCGGGGTCGATGCGCTGCAGGGCGCGGTGCGCGAGCAGTCACGGCTGCTGCAGGCATGGCAGCAGACGGTGTCGGCGCTTCGTGGGTCGCGCTCGTGGCGGGTCACCCGGCCGCTGCGCTGGCTGGCCACGAAGCTCGGCCGTCCCGCGGAGGACGACGGAAACCCGGCGCTCCCGGTGGCGCTTCCCGCACCGATCGACCTCGCGGAGCCCCGGCGCGCCGGCCTTCCGATCCACGGCCTCCAGTTCGCCACCCACGATGCCCCGCTGGTCAGCATCGTCGTGACCGCCCACGGCGGCTTCGCCATGACCCTGGCCTGCCTGCGGTCGATCCGTCGCCATGCCGGCGACATCGTGGTGGAAGTGCTGCTGATCGAGGACGCCTCGGGCGAAGCGGAGATGGAGCGCTTCCGCAGCGTGCCCGGGCTGCGCTACGTCGAGAATCCCGCGAACCTCGGGTTCCTGCGCTCGGCCAACCAGGCCCTGGTGCTCGCGCGCGGCGAGTACATCCACTTCCTCAACAACGACACGATCGTCGGCGCCGGCTGGCTTGACGCATTGCTGCAGACGTTCGCGCGCTTCCACGATTGCGGCCTCGCCGGATCGCGGCTCGTCTATCCCGATGGCCGCCTGCAGGAGGCGGGCGGCGTGGTCTGGAACGACGGTCGCGCGCTCAACTACGGCCGCGACGGCGATCCCGCAGGCCCGGACCATGCCTTCGTGCGCGAGGTCGACTATGTCTCCGGTGCCGCGATGCTGGTGCGCAGCGGTCTGTTCAGGCACCTGGGTGGCTTCGACGAGCGCTACGCACCCGCGTACTACGAAGATACCGACCTGGCCTTCCGCATCCGCGAGGACGGCGGCTTCCGGGTCTACTACCAGCCGGCTTCGGTGGTGCGCCACGTCGAGGGCGCGTCCCACGGCACCGACGTCGATGCGGGCGGCAAGGCGGGACAGGAAGCCAACCGCGCCACCTTCGCCGCGCGCTGGAAGGACGTGCTTGCGCGGGACCAGTTGCCGCCCGGCGCGCACCTGTTCCTGGCCCGCGAGCGCGCCCAACGCAAGCCGGTCGTGCTGGTGGTGGACCGGACGCCCCCGCGCCCCGACCGGGACGCGGGATCGCGCGCGATCTGGCAGCTGATGCGGGTGCTCGGCCTGCACGGCATGCTGGTCAAGTTCTGGGCCGAGGAAGCCGATGCCGACGGTGTCTACGCCGCGAGCCTCGCCGCGCACGGCATCGAACTGGCATCGGGCACCGGCGCCGGCTTCGGGGAATGGATGGCGGCCAACGGCGCCTACCTCGACCTCGTGGTGCTCAGCCGTCCGCTGGTCGCGCATCGCCACCTTGATGCGGTGCGCAGTCACAGCGCCGCGAAGATCCTGTTCTATGGCCACGATATCCACCATCTGCGCTACATCAGCCAGATGCGCGTGGATCCGGACCCCGACCTCGCCGGCCACGCCCACCATGCACGCGAGGTCGAGGAAGCCCTGTGGCGCAGCGCCGACCTGGTGGCCTATCCGTCGGACGAGGAAAGCAGGCACGCCGGCCAGTGGATGCGCCAGCACGATGCGCCGGGCCAGGCGGTGACGGTGCCCCTGTTCGCCTACGAGGGCTTGCCCGACGAGGTGGGCGAGGATCTCGCCGCGCGGCGGAACATCCTGTTCGTCGGCGGCTTCGGGCACGCACCCAACGAAGACGGTGCGATCTGGTTCGTGCGGTATGTCTGGCCGTTGATCCAGCGAGGACATCCCGGCTACCGGCTCTGCCTGGTCGGGTCCGATCCGCCGGACACCGTCGCTGCTCTTTCCCGCTCGGACGTGCTGGTGACGGGACATGTTCCCGAACACGAACTGGTGAACTATTACCGCAGCGCCAGGCTCGTGGTGGCACCGCTGCGCTTCGGCGCGGGCGTCAAGGGCAAGGTGCTCGAAGCGATGCGCCACGGCGTTCCCTGCGTCACCACCGGCGTCGGCGCGCAGGGACTGGGCGCTGCCGATTGCCTGCGGGTGGCCGACGATCCGGCGACGTTTGCCACGCTGGTCGGTGACCTCATCGATGACGATGCCGCGTGGATGGATGCTGCGCGTGGCGGGCTCGATTTCCTCGCCCGGAACTTTTCGGTCGACGCGGTATGGCGTGCGCTGTCGCCGGTGGTCGATGGTGCCGGGCATGCCGACGTCGCCGCTCGCCTGGCCGCGGTGGAGGCCGCGGGGCGCCGACGGCACGATGGGCCGGTCGGTTAGAATCGGCGCCCCGGGCCCGCGTTTACGGCCTGGACCCCCACGACAGGATCGCCGCATGAGCACCTACACCACCGCAGCCTGGCTGGCCCCGCTCGCACTCGTCCTGCTTGCAGGCTGCGGGCGCCAGGATGAAGGAACGGCCACCCCGAACCCGTCGCCGTCCATTGCAGGAGTGGCGGACACGGCCTTCGTCGCAACGACGCTGCCGGCGCTCGACCCCACCGCGGTCGCGCGCTGTTCCATCGACAAGGTGGACGGGCAGCCGAAGCAGCAGGGACCGCATGCGGCCACCGGCACCACGGTGCTGGTCGAAGGCTGGGTCGCCGACGCCGCGCTGAAGGTTCCGGCCGAGTTCTCCGTGGTGCTCACCGGCACCGGCACCTATGCCGTCCGGAGCGAGGCCAAGGTTGCACGCGAGGACGTCGCTTCGGTGCTGGGATCCCCCGACCTCGCCATGTCAGGCTTCGGAGTCAGCGGCTCGCTGGCGCAGGTGCCCGCGGGCGAATACACCATCGAGCTTCTGGTCGCGCATGGCGACGGCCGCCATTCGCTCTGCGCCACCGGCGCGCGCCTGGCCGTGGATCCGGCGGGCTGAGCGCGACGCCCCGGCTCAGGCCGGGGTCGGACCCCCGTCGCGCCGCGGTGCCGGCGCCGCGGCGGCACCGCCTGCGGAGTACTCGAGGCGCTGCATCCTCAGGTCGATGCGCTCGAGCAGCTTGCGGTTCACCGTGATCATGTCGGCGATCAGCGCGATCATGACCATCAGCGCGCCCAGGATCAGCATCACCGCGCCGAAGATCAGCGACTGCACGTGGCCGCCACCCGAGCCGGTGGCGTAGTAGTACAGGAAGCGGCAGGCCAGCAGCAGGCCGCCCAGCATCAGCGCGAAGCCGGGCAGCATGAAGAACGTCACCGGCCGGTAGATCACGAAGATCCTGAGGATGGTCACCAGCGAGCGGCGCACGTAGCTGGAGATGCTCTTGACCAGCCGCGACGGGCGCAGGTCCTCGTTGGTGCGGATCGGCACCGAGACCACCCGCATGTTGCTCTGCCCCGCCTGGATGATCGTCTCCAGGGTGTAGGTGTAGGGGTTGAAGACGTTGAGGCGCATGGCGGTCTCGCGCGAGATGGCGCGGAATCCGCTGGGCGCGTCGCGGACGTCGGTCATGCTGGCCTGGCGCACCGCCCAGCTGCCGAGGTGCTGGAGCTTCTTCTTGATCCAGGAGAAGTGCTCGGTATCCGCGATCGGGCGCGCACCCACCACCATGTCCGCGCTACCGGCCAGGATCGGCGCGGTGAGCTTGGGGATATCGCGCGCTTCGTACTGGTTGTCGGCATCGGTATTGACGATGACATCGGCACCCAGTGCCAGGCCGGCCTCGAGGCCGGTCATGAACGCCGCCGCCAAGCCCCGGTTCACGGGATGGCGCACCACGTGGTCCACGCCGAGTTCCACGGCGAGCTCGGCGGTGCCGTCGACCGAACCGTCGTCGATCAGCAGCCACTCCACGCTGTCGAATCCAGGCACTTCGCGGGGCAGGGCGCCGATGGCGATCGCCAGCGTGCCTGCTTCGTTGAGGCACGGCATCTGGATGATGAGCTTCATCGTGCGGGAGACCCGGTTCCAAAGGGGCCGATATGGTAGCTGATCACTCGCAACCGGCCGGCGACAGGATGAGATCGCCGCCGCCGGCGGCTTCCACCACCAGCGAGAGCTGGCAGGTGGAGGTGCCGGCGGGCACATCCGGCACTTCGATCTCGAAGCCCGAGGTACCGGCGTTGTCGCTGCCCAGGGCGGCAGCCACGTCGGGTCGCGCCATTCCGGTCGCGAAGCGTCCCAGCGCTTCGCCCCCGGCCATCACCACCAGCGCGTCGACGTCGCACATGCAGCGCGTGTCGAAGGCCCAGCCGCGCAGGCGCGCGCGGTCGCCGGTGATCCCGGCCTCGTCGAGACTGCCCCGCAGCCTGTCCGCAGGAGGCGGTGCCGGTGCCGCGGCTGCCGCCGCCGCGGCCTCGGCGACTGCCCCGACCTGGTCCACCAGGAGGCGCGGCACCGACGCCCAGAAGGCGACGATGGCCGACACGGTGAATGCAACAGCGAGCAGCCGTCGCGGCCGGCGCCGGGTCTCCAGCAGGAAGGCGGGCATCCACAGCCCCGGCAGCAGGAACAGGAAGTAGCGCGGCTGCAGACCGGCCAGGAGACCGGTGGCCCGGTACCCGATGTAGGTCGTGTACCAGTGCACGGCGGCCATCCCGATGATTGCGAGGCCGAATGCATCGGTGGCGCGCGCCACCGCCGGTGCCACGCCACGCCGCGCCGCGCGTGGACGGGCCACAAGCCAGGCCAGGAGGGGCAGCACGAACATCAGCTGGAGCACGTGCTCGCCGGCGGGCGTGAACGGCTTGAACGGCGCGTGCGACATCACCAGGGGCAGGCGGTCGAACATGATCTGCGCGTAGCGCTGCGCGAAGCGCGCCGGAACCATCGGGTCCGCCGGGGGCACGGCATCCGTGTACAGGGTGCCCGGGGCCGGCAGGAACGTGCCGTGCACGAACCAGGCGTAGGCGTACCAGGCCACGCACACCGCGCCCGCCAGGCCCAGCCACGCCACGCAAGCGGCGTGGCGGCGGAGCAGCGCGGGCAACTGCCGCCAGAACGGCGCCAGGCTGGCGGCGACGAACATCACGAGGAACGCGGCCACCGTCGCCTTCGTGAGCATGGTGACTACCAGTCCCGCGGCCATTGCCACGTGCGCACCCCGGCCGGGGCGCCCCGACACGAACTCGCGCGCAGCCCCGAGCAGGAACAGCGGCGGACCCACGGCCGCCAGGGTGTCGTTGTTCACGCTGCCGGCCAGGAACCCGTACATCGGTACCGCCGCCGTGGCCAGCGCCAGCAGCCAGGGCGCGCCGCGGCCCAGGCCCAGTTCGCGGCCGAGCAGCAGCCACAGCGCGAACGCGCACGCCGCGAACACGGCGCTGACCGCGCGCAGGGGCACAAGGTCGGTAAAGGGGTCGAGGCCGGCCATCGCCGCCACTGCGCCAAGGGCGGTGTAGTACAGCGGCGGGTGCGTCAGGTAGTTGGCCTGCGACGAATCGCGGATGCGGCCCTCCGCGTAATCGGGCAGGCCCGCCTGGGCGGCGTCCCGCACGTAAGAGAGGTGCGCCAGCTCATCGGGTGGGATCCCCGGCGGCGTGGCCTGCAGCAGGACCCAGGCCTGCATCAGGATGAACAGCGCGGGCAGGGCCACCCACCAGGCGGGCCAGCGTCCGCCGGACGTGTCGCGGATCGGGTTCATCAGGGTGGTGACTCGGAAACGGAGCGGCAAGGATGCCGGGAAGCCAGGATCAAGTCGAACCGCGGCATTGTCCGAAGGGGCGATGGGGCACCGTCCCGGGCGTGGCTAGAATGTGGTGTCCGGTCACCCCGAGGATCCACCATGGTTGCAGCCAGTTCCCAGCATTCCGCCGGAAAGGTCCGGCCCGACGCGGTCGCCGCCCTGGCGGACATCGTCGCCGACGGGCAGACGCTCGCGGTCGGCGGGTTCGGCCTGTGCGGCATCCCCGAGGCCCTGATCGCGGCCCTGCGCGACTCGGGGGTGTCGGGGCTTACCGTGATTTCCAACAACGCCGGCGTCGACGGCTTCGGACTCGGCCAGCTGCTGGAGACCCGGCAGATCCGCAAGATGATTTCGTCCTACGTGGGCGAGAACAAGGAGTTCGAGCGCCAGTTCCTGGGCGGCGAGCTCGAGCTCGAGTTCAATCCGCAGGGCACCCTGGCCGAGCGCCTGCGCGCCGGCGGCGCCGGGATCCCGGCCTTCTTCACCGCCACCGGCTACGGCACGGTGGTGGCGGAAGGCAAGGAAACCCGCGAATTCGACGGCAAGCATTACGTCATGGAGACCGCGCTGGTCGCCGACGTGGCGCTGGTCAAGGCGTGGAAGGCGGACAAGGCCGGCAACCTGGTCTTCCGCAAGACCGCGCGCAACTTCAACCCGGCCTGCGCCATGGCCGGCAATGTGTGCGTCGTCGAGGTCGAGGAACTGGTGGAGGTGGGCGACATCGAACCCGACCAGGTCCATCTGCCCGGCATCTACGTCGACCGCATCGTGGTCAACGCTTCGCCCGAGAAGCGCATCGAGCAGCGCACCGTGCGCGAAGGAGGCAAGTAATGGCCTGGACCCGCGACCAGATGGCACAGCGCGCCGCGCGTGAGCTTGCCGATGGCATGTACGTCAACCTCGGCATCGGCCTGCCGACGATGGTGGCCAACCACATCCCCGAGGGCGTGGACGTGTGGCTGCAGTCGGAGAACGGCCTGCTGGGCATCGGCCCCTTCCCGACCGAGGACGAACTCGACGCCGACCTGATCAACGCCGGCAAGCAGACCGTGACCGCGCGCGCTGGCGCCAGCTACTTCGGCAGCCACGATTCCTTCGCGATGATCCGCGGCGGCCACATCGACCTGGCCATCCTTGGCGCCATGGAAGTCACCGACAAGGGCGACCTCGCGAACTGGATGGTGCCGGGCAAGATGGTCAAGGGCATGGGCGGTGCGATGGACCTGGTCGCCGGCGTGAAGCGCGTGGTCGTGCTGATGGAGCATTGCACCAAGGGCGGCGAGCCGAAGATCCTGCCCGAGTGCACGCTGCCGCTGACGGGGGTGGGCGTGGTCAGCAGGATCATCACCGACCTGGCGGTGTTCGACGTGACGCCCGGTGGGCTGGTGCTCGTGGAAACCGCCGAGGGCGTGGACGAGGCGCTGCTGCGCGAACGCACGGGCGTCCCCATCACGATCGGCTGAACGGGCCGGCTGCGGCCTGCGGCGGGGACCCGGGCGCCCGTCCCGTGACAGACGAACCCGGCCGCCGCCCGGCGGGACGGAGCACTGCATCGAAGCCCCGGCACGGGTACTCTTGAGGGCCCTGTAGCCCGGATCCGACCCATGACGCGACGTCCGACCCCCTTGTTAGCCACGGCCCTGGCGACCGCCTTGCTGGCCGCGTGCGCTCCCGAATCCTCGACCACTGCGGCCCACCCGGCCAATGCCGCCGCGGCTGCGGCAGCCGGTGGCGTCGTCGATGCCCGGCGGGGCGCCGCCAGCCGGCAGTCCGGCAGTCTCCAGTCGCACCTGGCGGCGGTCCGCACCGCAGATGCGATCGCTGCCCACCCCAACCGCGGCGACCTGGTCGGCTACGACCGCGTGCGCGTGCCCACGCAGCGCGGCGCGCACACCTTCTACCCGGTGCGGGTGAGCGAGGCGCATGCGCTGGAAGCGATCGGCACGGGCACCCTGTTGCTGACCGGTCCCGACGACCGCCGGGTGGCACTGAAGTACGAGCGCCACGTCGAGCACCGCAGCGGCGACTGGAGCTGGATCGGCCGCGACGAGCACGGCGTGGAAGGCATCCTGACGTTCGGCGAGCAGGCCGTGTTCGGGGTGGTGCCCTATGGCGAGGGCGATACCCTCCGCCTGACCACGCAGGCCGGCCAGACCTGGATGGCAACGACGGACCGCAGCGTGCGGTCGCCGCTGCAGCAGCGCATCGATGCCGGACTCACCGGGCCGGACTTCCGTATTCCGCAGCTCACCGATGACGACGACGACGGCATTTCGGCGGCGGCGCTGGTGTCAGCGGCCACGGCCTCCGCGGCAACGCACGGGGTGCGCGCGGAGGGTGCGCCGGCACGGGCGGCCACCGGAGGCACCACGATCGACGTGCTGCTGGGCTACACCGCGGGCTTCGTCTCCATGATGGGCGGGGCGTCGCAGGCGCAGACCCGCCTCAACCACATCATTACCGTGGGCAACCAGACCTTCGTCAACAGCAATGTCGCGGTGAACCTGCGCCTGGTGGGCACGCTGCAGGTCAGCCATCCCGATACCGGCAGCAACAAGACCGCGCTGGAGCAGCTCACCGGCAGCAACGGCCAGTCGAACGTGACGGTCCCGGCCTCGCTGCAGCCGCTGCGCAATGCGCGCGAGACCTACGGCGCAGACCTGGTGGCGCTGGTGCGACGCTTCCGCGACGCCGACCACGAAGGTTGCGGCATCGCGTGGCTGGTCGGTGGCGACCAGGCCCCGATCACGCAGCCCTACGAGAAGTTCGGCTACTCGGTGATCAGCGACTCCAATGGCATGCAGTCCCCGGACAACAGCCATTACTGCCGGGACGAGACCCTGGTGCACGAGCTCGGGCACAACATGGGTTCACAGCACGACAGGGAATCGGCGACGGACGACAACGACCAGCTCGGCTACGGGCGCTATCCGTACTCCTTCGGCTACAAGACCAGCGCGGCGAACGGCAACTTCTACACGGTGATGGCTTATGGCGACACCGGGCAGACCGCCTATCGCATCTTTTCCAACCCGCAGTCGACCTACTGCGGCGGTCGCGCCTGCGGCATCGCCAACGAGGCCGACAACGCGCGCAGCCTGCGCCAGACGGCACCGCTGATCGCAGCCTTCCGGGCCGGTACGTCCGATGGAAACGCGCGTTCGGACTTCAACGGCGACGGCGTCTCCGACCTCCTCTGGCGCAAGTCCAGCAACGGCAGCAACTCGATCTGGCTGGGTGGCAACTCGGCGACGCAGCAATCGATCCTGGCGGTGACGGACAGGAGCTGGCGCGTGGTTGGCGCCGGGGACTTCGACGCCGATGGCCTGACCGACATCGTCTGGCGCCACGACGCCAGCGGCCGCAACACCATCTGGCGTGGAGGCAACGGCAACTCCACCATCAGCGTGACCACGGTGACCAGCCGCTCCTGGCAAGTGGTGGGCGTTGGTGACTTCAACGGCGACGGCCGGGCCGACCTGCTGTGGCGCGACGCAGCGAATGGCCGCAATGCCATCTGGCTTGCGGGCAATTCCGCCACGCAGCAGGCCATCATCGATCTTCCCGACCTCCGTTGGCAGGTCGCCGGCGTGGGTGACGTCGACGGCGACGGCGTGGACGACATTGTCTGGCGCCATGCGCTGGGTGGCCGCAACGTGGTCTGGCGCAGCGGCAACGGCAACTCGACGATCCCGATGTCCACGGTCGCGGATGGCAACTGGCAGGTCGTCGCGGTCGACGACTTCAATGGCGACGGTCGGGCCGACGTGTTCTTCAGGCATATGACCGCCGGCCGCAACGCGCTGTGGCTGAACGCGAACTCGGCCACGCAGCAGGCCATGCCCAACGTCGCCGGCGCCTGGAAGGTCGAAGGCAGCGGTGACTTCAATGGTGATGGCAGGGCCGACCTGGTGTGGCGCAAGATCACCGGCGAGAACACCATCTGGCTGTCGGCGAACCCGAACAACACGCTGTCCCTGGCCACGGTCGCGGACCGGGCCTGGGACATCGTGCCCTGATGCCAGCGCGTTATCCGGCGCCGCCGGGTGACGCGGCTTCGGGGGAAGTGGAACGGGCACGCAGGCGGCGCAGCAATGCGCCGCCTGCGGCGAAATGGATGAGGTCGCCCAACGTGGTGACCGCCCGCAGCAGCGCGATCATCACGACCGCATCGGCGGCCGGCATGACGTCACCCACCAGCGCGAACAGCACGCCCTCGCGGACGCCGAGCCCCGCGGGGGCACCGGGGACCAGCAGGCCGATCACCCACGCGGCCGCGAATGCACCGCACAGCGCGAGGTACGGGAAGCCGACGCCAGGCGCGATCACCGGCGCCATCGTCGTGAAGCCGAGGCCGACGACGAGGAAGCTGCACAGGGCAATGCAGTAGCAGGCGAGCAGGGTGCCGGCATCCGGCGTGATGCCCCTGCCTGGCACCGCGGGAGCGCCGCGAAGCCGCTGTACCCAGGAGACCAGATGCCGCAACAACACCAGGCCGGCGGCTGCGCCCACGGTTGCGGCAAGAAACAGCCACGGGCGCCACGCGGTGGGCAGCCACTGCTCGAGCGCGGGGACCGGCCGCAGGACCAGCAGGACCACGGTGAGATGCGCCGCCGCCAGGGCATTGAGCAGGTTTTCGTACACCACCGAAAGCGACAGGCGGGGAAGGTCGCCGCCCACGGGGCGTGCAACGACCACTCGCCCGACGTGGTGGGCCACGTTTCCCGGAAGATATTTTCCGAACTGCGTGAAGGCGACGATGCCGTAGGCCCACGCCGGCGTGAACGCGACATCGACCGCGCGCAGCAGGCGCCGCCACATCAGGGCGGCGAGCGGCACCGCCAGCAGGTAGGCGGGCAGCATCACCGCAAACGCGGCCGCCATGCGCGCCGGCGACAGCTCGGAAGCGCGCACCGAACCGAACGCCGCCACGGCGTGGCGGAGGAAGTAGGCCCCGGCCAGGATCGCCACGGCGAACCCCAACCAGCGTACTGCCCGCTTCATCGCGCCTTGGCCAGCACCAGGTAGCCGTTGCCGAGTTCGGTGGAGAGGAACGGTCGCTGCGCGAGCTCAGCCATGGCGATGGCGGTCTTCCCCAGCGGGTTGTTGATCAGCGGGAACCACTTCATCACGTGCCCGCGCTCGATGCCGCTCCGGTGCGAGTTGGCCTGCTTGCCCTCGACCGTGTCGTCGTCGCCCGGATTCACGGCGCGCGCATAGCGCCCGGCGGTGAGCTTTTCGGACACGGTGGCCAGTGGGAACCCGTAGCATTCGATGACCTCCGGTTCGAAGCCGGCATCGCGCAGGAGTGCCGCAAGCGCGTCGCGCTCGTATCTCCGGAAATGGCCCGCCCAGACGTCCGACGGATTCCACTTGGCCATGTGCGCGGGGACCGACAGCAGCAGCGTGCCGCCGGCCGGCATCCAGGAACGCCAGACGTCCAATGCCTGCCGGTCGTGCTCGATGTGTTCCAGCACCTCGAAGGCCATCAGCAGCGGGAACCGCCCTTCCCAGTCCGATTCGGGGGCGTCCACGATCGGGATGTCGATGCCGGCATCGGCGGCCAGGCGTTGTGCCAGCGCGCGCGCCTCGGGCGAGCTCTCGAGCGCGGTGCAGCGGAATCCGCGCGCGGTCAGCTCGTGCAGAAGCACCGCGGCACCGCAGCCGATCTCCAGCGTTTCACAGGGGGCGATTCCCGCCAGCTGCCGCAGGATACGTGCACGGCGGAGCAGGTAGCGCGGGGCGGGGACCCAACCCGCTTCGGGAGCCGCCGGGCCAAGGTTTCCGTATGTCTTCATTGCATTTCCAGATCGCTGTGCGCCGTGGAGGGGGGCGACGCCAGTCTACTTGCTGGCAGGCCCGGCCCGTAGCAGCGCGAGGAGTTGCGCGCCGATCGCCGGCGGGTGCGTCGCACCCGCGATGGCGGCACGGGCCGGGTCGGCCGCTGGAGGCATCGCATGCCAGTCCGCGACCGCGGCCGCGAGCGCTGCTGCGTCGTGGGGCGGGATCAGCCGGACGTCGTCGAGATGCGCCACGGGAAGTTCCCGGACCGCCAGTGAGTCGCGGCTGATGAGCGGCCTGCCGGCGGCAAGGATCTGGAAGACCTTGTTGGGGATCACGCTGGCCGCCTTGTCCGACGAGCCGAAGATGCCCAGGCAAATATCCGCGGCGTCGATCGCAGTCACCAGTTCTGCATAGGGAATCCAGTCGTCCCACTCCAACCGTTCCAGCGGCTGCTCTTCAAGCATGGCGCGGATGTGGCCGGATTCCTGCCCGCGGCCGACGATTCGCCACTGCACGGGCTCGTCGCGCAGGATCCGCGCGGCCTCGATGATCGTGGGAATGCCGTGGAGCGGGATGAACTGCCCGTAGAAGAGGACGCGGGTGGGCGCGTCGGCTCGTGGGGCCGGCGCGGGGGTGGCATCCGCCTTGCCCAGGAATCCCTGTTCCACGCCCACCCAGACATGGCCGCAACGCCCCTGCGCCAGCCCGAACAGCCGCTCCATGCGTCGTGCGTGCGTCGCGGTGTCCATGAACGGCGCATCCGCGAGTCTTACCGCCAGCCATTCGATGGCATGGACCAGCCATGCCAGCGGATGCCTGGGCGTCACCAGCCGTCGGTCCAACACGATGGTGTCGTAGGCCGACAGGAACCAGTCCATGGCGATGGGCGTACCGCGCAGCCAGGCCAGCAGGCGGATGACGAAGATGTCCGGCATTGCCGGGTACCCGAGCAGGACCCAGTCGTGGGCTGGCGCTCGCATATAGCCCCAGGCGAGCTTCGGATAGGCAAGCAGCACGCTCGCCAGCAATCCGAGCCAGCGGCCGATGCCCTTGACCTGGCTCTTGTCCTCGATTCCGCGCCACGGATTGGCGCGGACCTCGATCACTTCGACACCCTGCGCGCGCAGCCCTTCGATCAGGATGCGCACGCGCGGCTTGCCCGTATCGCACGTCCCCCAGAGCACCACCCGGCGGATGCCGGGCGCCGCGTGCGGGGATTCGCTCAAAGCGCGGCTTCCAGCTCCTGCAGCACCTGGAACAGGTCGCCCACCAGGCCGATGTCGGCGATCTCGAAGATCGCGGCATCCGCGTCCTTGTTGATGGCAACGATGGTGCCCGCATCCTTGATGCCGGTCAGGTGCTGGATCGCGCCGCTGATGCCGATCGCGACGTAGAGCTCCGGCGCGATGATCTTGCCGGTCTGGCCGACCTGCATCTCGTTGGGGCAGTAGCCGGCGTCGACCGCGGCACGCGAGGCGCCCACGGCGGCGCCGAGCTTGTCGGCAAACTTGTAGATGACGTCGAAGTTCTCCTTCGACCCCACGCCGCGTCCGCCGGAGACCACGCGCTTCGCGCCCTGCAGGTCGGGGCGGTCGGAGCTGCCTGCGGCCAGGCCGATGTAGCGGGTGTGGGCCGGCACGTCGGCTTCGACGCTGGCGGCTTCAACCGCGGCGCTGCCGCCCTTGCCGGCTTCCTTCCACGACGCGGTGCGCACGGTGGCGACCACGGTCTGGCCCGCCGGTGCCTCGACGGTGACGATGGCGTTGCCGGCGTAGATCGGGCGCTTGAACGTGTGCTCGCCCTCGACCGACATCAGGTCCGAGACCTGCGGCGCGTCGAGCAGCGCGGCCACGCACGGCATCAGGTCCTTGCCGAAGGTGGAGCTGGGGCCGAACACGTGGCTGTAGCCTTCCGCGAGCTTCGCCACCTGCGGCGCCAGCACCTGCGCGATCGGGTTGGCGTTGGCGTCATTGGCCACGGTGAGCACGCGGGAGACGCCGGCGATCTGCGCGGCTTCGGCGGCCACGGCGGCGGGGTCGGCCGCGAGCACCACCACATCGATGGCTTCCGGCGACAGCGCCTGCGCGGCGGTGACGCACTTGGCGGTGGAGCCGTTGAGCTTGCCGTCCAGGTGTTCGGCGACGATCAGTACCTTGGCCATCAGAGCAGCCCCTTGTCCTTGAGTGCGGCAACGAGCTCGGCCGCGTCCTTCACCATCACGCCCTTGCTGCGCTTTGCCGGCGCGGCATGGTGCGTGGTCTTGAGGCCGGCACCGGCTTCGACGCCGAGGTCGGCCCAGGCAATGGATTCCATCGGCTTGGATTTGGCCTTCATGATGTCGGGCAGCTTGATGAAGCGCGGCTCGTTGAGGCGCAGGTCGGTGGTGACCACGGCCGGCAGGTCGACTTCGAGCGTTTCCAGGCCGGCGTCGACTTCGCGGGTGACGGTGGCCTTGCCGTCGGCGACCTCGAGCCTGCTGGCGAAGGTCGCCTGCGGGCGGCCCCAGATCGTGGCCAGCATCTGGCCGGTCTGGTTGGCGTCGTCGTCGATCGCCTGCTTGCCCAGGATGACCAGGTCGGGCGACTCCTTCTCCACCAGCTTCAGCAGCGCGCGCGCCGCGGCCAGCGGCTGCACCTCCTGGCCTGCCTCCGTGACCACGTGGATGGCGCGGTTCGCGCCCATGGCCAGGCCGTTGCGCAGGTGCGCCTGGGCGTCGGCGGGGGCGATGGTGGCGACGATGACTTCGGTGGCGATGCCCTTGTCGCGCAGGCGAAGGGCCTCTTCCAGCGCGATCTCATCGAAGGGATTGGCCGAGAGCTTGACGCCATCGGTGACCACGCCGGAGCCGTCCGGCTTGACCTGGATGCGGACGTTGTAGTCCACCACTCGCTTGTAGCCGACGAGGATCTTCATCGTTGCGGTGCGTCCTTGGGGGTAGGGCGGAAACCCCCGATTTTAGCTGGCGCGGGCTCCCCATGCGAGCCGGGCCGCGGGAACGCCGCGCCCGCGGCGAGGGAACGCTGTTAAGGTTGGCGCGCGGCCCAGGCCCCTCGCGGGGCCGGGGCCGCTGCCCATGGCCCCTGTCACCGTCCTCCATGACCCCATCCCCGGATGTTCCCGTGCGTTCCCCGGCCTGGCCCCGCTGGCTGATGTGGGCGCTGGTCGCGCTGGCGACCGCCAACGTGCTCGCGTTCGCGCGCACGGTGGCCAACCCGATGATCATGGCCGACAACTGGATCTTCGTGGACACGTTCCTGCGCCACGTGATCGATGGCGGCGGCGATATCGGCGATTTCCTGGTCAAGCGCACCGGGTTCGACCATGGGCTGCCGCACTACAAGTTGATGATGCTGCTCAATGCCTGGTGGTTCGATCTCGACTTCGTGTACGAGTCGATCGCCGGTGCGGTGTTCGCCTTCCTCGGCTGGGGGGTGCTGTGCCGCGCGGCGCTGTCGGATGCGCCGGCCTCTGCGCGGCCGCCCGCCCTGTACCTGGTGCTCGCGGCGATGGCCGCGGTGCAGCTGTCGCTCAATGCCTTCTACACCTGGCTCTACTCGATGGTGGCCCTGGGCTTCCTCGACTACCTGCTGGCCTTCCTCGCGTTCGCGGGCGCATGGACGGCGCTGCAGGGCGGGCGCCGCTGGCCGTTCGTCGCCTGGATCGCGCTCTATGCGTTCTGTGCGGACACGTCGGCCACGATCACCGGGCTGGCGCTGTCGATGGCGCTGGTGTTCGCGGGCTGGAAACTCGGACAGCTGCGCCGCGCCTTCGCGCTGGTCGCGGTGGTGGTCGCGGCGCTGGTCGCGTCGCGGATCGTCTATGCGGCCTTCGGCGAAATCCGCGGCGAGACGCTGGCGGTGTTCGATGCGTCGTTCGGCGAACGCGTTGCGGGCCTGGCGGGACAGGGACTCGAAGCCTGGCGCTGGGCGATCAGCCCGATCGCATCCGGCGTCGCCTGGCGCAATGCCTTGAGGTGGGCCTTCGGCGACCAGTGGCAGGCAGCGCAGGTGGTGCTCGGCCTGCTGTTGCTGGTCGCGCACGGCTGGTTCTGGTGGCGCGCGCTGCGCGACCGCCCGCGTGCCGCGAGCTTCGTCGCGATCTGCCTGATGCTGCTGTTCTACGGCTACATCGCCGGCGTGCTGTACGGGCGCGTGTTCGTCCGGGGCGCGGCGTACTTCGACCAGGGACGCTACGTCAGCCTGTACCAGATGGGCGTGCTGGCGCTGCTGATGATGGTGGCGGCGCGCCTGACCGACCGTCCGCGCGCACCGCGGTTGCAGCCCGTCGCGATCCTGGCCGCGACCGCGCTGCTGCTGGTGCAGGTGCCGCTGTCGCTGCACTCGTGGTCGCAGCTGACCGGCATCCACAACTATTTCCTGGTGATGGCCACGCAGTACGGGGAAGTCGCGCGCAATCCCGCACCGGACAGGGACTGCGTCGACCAGCTCACGGTCTGCGGGCTTGGACCGGACCTGCGCCTGCGGGCCCTGGACATGCTCTGGCGACACCAGCTGGGCGTGTTCTCGCCGCGCTTCGCCATACGCCACCCGGAACTCGCGGCCGCGGCCGGTCCGCTGCCACCACCACCGCCGCCCGGGGACTAGTCCAGGGCGAGCAGCGCGCGGTCCGCGGCCTCGAGCACGCGCGGCAGGTGTCCTTCCAGCCCGATCCACAGGGGCAGGCGCAACAATCCATCACCGGCGGTATCGGTCACCGGCAGTTCCCCGTGGCTGCGGCCGAAGCGGCGGCCCGCGGGCGAGGAATGCAGCGGCACGTAGTGGAACACCGCGTTGACCCCGTCCTCGCGCAGCGCATCGATCATCGCCGTGCGCGCCGCGAGCGAGGGCAGCAGCAGCCAATACATGTGTCCGTTGTGCTCGCAACCCTCGGGCACGTGCGGTCGGCGGATGCGCCCGGCGCGCGCGTGCGGCTCCGCCCAGGCGTGGTAGGTGTTCCAGATCGCGAGTCGGCGCCGGGTGAGCGTTTCGGCCTCGTCGAGCTGGGCCGCAAGGAACGCGGCGGTGAGCTCGCCCGGCAGGTAGGACGACCCCCGCGACACCCAGGTGTACTTGTCGACCTGGCCGCGGAAGAAGCGGCTGCGATCGGTGCCTTTCTCGCGCACGATCTCGGCACGCTCGATCAGCGCGGGATCATTGACCAGCAGCGCACCGCCTTCGCCGCAGATCACGTTCTTGGTCTCGTGGAAGCTGAGCGCGCCGAGATCGCCGAGATTGCCGGCCGGCCGGCCGCGGTAGCGCGACATGATGGCCTGCGCCGCGTCCTCGATCACCACCAGGCCATGGCGCCGTGCGATGTCCTGGATGACGTCCATCTCGCAGGGCACGCCCGCGTAGTGCACCACGCAGATCGCGCGGGTGCGCGGGGTGATCGCCGCTTCGATCAGCCGTTCGTCGATGTTGAGCGTGTCCGGGCGGACGTCGACGAACACCGGTATGCCGCCGCGGAGCACGAAGGCATTGGCGGTGGACACGAAGGTGTAGGAGGGCAGGATGACCTCGTCACCCTCGCCGAAGTCCGACAGTATCGCCGCCATCTCCAGCGCCGCGGTGCACGAGTGGGTGAGGAGGGCACAGGGACTGCCGGTCATCGCACGCAGCACGTCGTGGCAGCGCCGGGTGAAGGGGCCGTCGCCGGACAGGTGCATGTTGAGATGCGCCTGGCGGATGTTGTCGATCTCGGCGCCGGTCATCCAGGGCTGGTTGAACGGGATCATCGCGCCTCCTGCCTGCGCGCGAGCACGAGCCGGCTGCCACCGACGGGGAACCGCAGGCCCAGTGCGATGGCGCGGCGCTCCAGCGCCATCACCGCGCCCAGGGCGCGGCCGAGGAGGCGCGGCGGCGCCAGCTCGGCCTGGTTGTCGCCGGCGGCATCCGCGCCGGCGAGGCGACGCGAGAGCCACATCGCCGGCAGCAGGAGACTGGTGAACGAGGTGCTGTCGATGATCCGGAAGCCGGCGGCACGCAGCTTGGCTTCCAGCTCGCCGCGGCGGTAGCGGCGGACGTGCCCGCCGACGTCGTCCTCGGCGCTCCACAGCCACCGGTGCTGCGGCACGGTGAGGATCACGCCGCCACCGGGGCGCAGGGCGCGATGGAACCGCGCCAGCACCGCTTCGTCCTCTTCGATGTGTTCGAGCACGTCGAAGGCTCCGATGACGTCGAACGCGGCCTCGAACGGCAGCGCGCGCGCGTCGAGCTGCAGCATGCGCGCGCGTGGCACCCGGGGCACCGCGTGGGCGAGGCCCGAGGCCAGCACCTCGCTTGCCGTGAGTGCCATCGCCGGGAACGCCTTGGCGATCGCGGACAGTACGAACCCGGTGCCGGCGCCCACCTCGAGATAGTCCCGGGCCCCGGCAAACACGGCGCGGAAGCGATCGACGATGAGCCGGTTGCGGGCCTCGAACCAGAAGTGCCCCGCTTCGTTCGCGGCAAGGCTCGCGATCGCACGGTCATCGAAGCCTTCGACCTCGGCGGCCAGCGCGGGGGCGAGCAGCGGTACGCCGTCCTGCACCGTCGGCCGGTAAGCGCAGTGGGGGCAGTTGAAGTCGGCGTCCGCGTGTCCGGCGCCGCAGGCCGGACACAGGATCACCAGCGGCTCCCGACCACCAGTCCGGCCATGATCAATCCCACCCCGACCACGCGACCGGTGCTGAGCGGCTCGGAAAATACCAGCGCGCCACCGAACACCACGCACGCGAACACCAGTGCGGTCAGCGGATAGGCTTCGCTGAGCGGCAGCCGCGTCATCGCCAGGATCCAGGTCAGCGAAGCGCCAAAGGCCGCGACGAACGCGCTGATCACCCAGGGGTTGAGCAGCAGCCGGAACACGAAGCAGGCGCGGGCGGCGGTGCCGTCCGGCAGCGGGCCGGCCAGATTGACCTGCCACTTGATCACGAACTGGCCGTAGACGGTCATCGCGATCGTCAACAGCACGCAGACCCAGGCCATGCCCCTGGTCATCGCTGGCCTCAGTCCGGCCGCGGTGCACGGGTCACGGCGACTTCCTCACCAGGATGGTGAAGTCGTACAGCTCGTAGTCGTGCAGCAGCGCCACGTTGCGCGAGTAGCGGCGCTTGCAGAGATCGAACAGCACGCAGGGGTCGGCGTAGAAGAGCTCGTCGCGCATCTTGTCGGCGTCGGAATAGATCGTCAGCGAGTTGAACGCGAAGCCGTGGCGGCTGTTGCGATCCAGGCCGTCGAGGACCGATTCGACATAGGCCAGCCATTCCTCGTCGCTGCGGCCGACGCGCAGGCTGAAGATGCCGCTGGCGATGCTGTAGTCCGCCGGCTGCAGTTCACTGGACAGCACGAAGCGCGCGCGGTCGTCGCTGGCGTGGCGCGCGCCTGCCGCCTCGATCATGGCGTCGGAGACGTCGTAGCCGGCGTAGTCGAACGCGCCGTGGCGCGGACGCAGGTAGTCGAGCAGCGCGCCATAGCCGCAACCGAGGTCGTTGAGCGAAAACCCGGTGTCGTGGCGGATGATCTTCGCCAACTGTTCGAAGCGGGTCGCCTGGGCCGGCTCGCCGTTCCAGCCGGCACCCCTGGGGTTGACGCCGTGTTCGGCGAGCTTCTCGCTGTGGAAGCTCGCCAGGTCGGCATGGATGGTGTCAAGGTCAGCGGCCATCGCCCTGCGCTCCGTGGATGCGACGTACGATGGTATAGGGCCGCCGTTTGATCTCCAAGAACATCTTCGACAGGTAGATGCCGATGATGCCGAGGAACAGGATCATGAGTCCGCCAAGAAGCCAGATCGAAGCCATCACCGAGGTCCAGCCGCTGAGCGGCGCGGCGACGAACAGCTTCAGCAGCAGCAGATAGGCGATGTTGGCCGCGGCGCCCAGCGAGATCGCAAGCCCGGTGTAGAAGATCGCCACCAGCGGCTTGCTGCTGAACGACGTCACCGAGTTCACCAGCAGCGAGACCTTGCGCGCGAGGGTGTAGGTGGTGGCGCTGGTGGCGTGCTTGTCGACGACCTGCGGGCGCTGGTCGAAGCCGGTGATCACCTGCAGGCCGCCGATGTCGAGCTCGCGTTCGTCGTGGCTGACCAGCGCCTGCACGTAGGCGCGCGACATCAGTCGCGCGGTCACCACGTTTTCGGGCAGGTCGATGCCGGTAAGGGCGTGGAAGTAGCGGTAGAACAGCCGCCCGCTGGCGCGCTCGAGGAAACCGCCCTTGCGCGAACGCTGCACGCCGTAGACCACGTCGCAGCCGTCGCGGTCGTACTGCTTCGCGAAGGCCTGGAGCCATTCGGGATCTTCCTCGAGGTCGCTGTCGATCAGGAACACCCGCTCGCCGCGCGCATGCGCCATGCCGGTCATCATCGCCTTGTGGTGGCCGAAGTTGCGCGACAGGTCGACCACGGTCAGCCGCGGCTCGCGTTCGCACCAGGCCACCGCGCGCGCCAGGCTGTCATCCGGCGAGCCATCGTTGACGAGCACGATCTCGTAATCGTCACCCGCGACCGCACGCGCGGCGGCGGCGGCGCGGGCCAGGAACTCGTCGATATAGGCGGCCGACTGGTACAGGGTGGCCACGACCGACAGCCGCGGCGACGAAGCGGCGGCGCGGGCCTGGTCCGGAAAGGTTGTCGGTTGGGCGTTCACGGCGATATCCCCGGTGTGTCCACGATCAGGCGATGCGCCGGTTGGGCGCGGTGCTCTTCAGCGCCGGGCGCGCGTCGCCGCCGAGGTTGAACAGCAGGTCGAGGATGGTCACTTCGCCCAGGAAGGCGCCGTGCAGCTGCGGATAGTCTACATATTCGTAGGACTTGGCCTCGAGCCCGATGCCGGCATCGCGGAAGGCGTCGGCGGGCGTGTAGTCCAGCGCCGTCGGGCCGGTCAGGTAGTCGGTGGCGCCGAGCTCGCGCAGCATGTCCAGCGGCCGCGTCGACCTGTCGCCGGTGACGCCGACCTCGCGCGACATCATCGTGCGGGTCGTGATGCCCAGCGCCGCCATCGCCCACTGGCAGGCGCGGACATTGAGCTCGGAAATCGTTCCCGGGCGGCTGCGCAGGATGTCGAAGAAGCCGCCGGAAAGCTGCTCGAAGTGGGGCGCTTTCGCATAGGCCAGTTCGAGGCTGCGCACGTGCTTGTCGATCCAGCGGCTGTCGTAGGCGATGCGTGCCGCTTCGATGGTGGTATCGCGGTCGTGCAGCACCGGCACTGACAGCCACGCCGGACCGTTGGCGGTCTTGATCCGGTTGCGGTTGCGCCAGCCCTTGTGCGTGTACTGCACGTCGTCATAGAAAACGAACAGGTCGCAGTCGTCGATGAAGTCGAAATATCCGCGCCACGGGATGTAGTTCGACTGGATCATGCCGACGCGCATGTGTCCTCCGCGGCAGTGTTCAGAGGTTCTGGTAGTTCGGACCCGAACCACCCTCCGGCGTGACCCAGGTGATGATCTCGTAAGGATCCTTGATGTCGCAGGTCTTGCAGTGCACGCAGTTGGCGGCGTTGATCTGCAGCCGCTTGCCGGTGCCCGCGGGGCCATCGGGATCGTCGACGATTTCATACACGCCGGCGGGGCAGAAGCGGGTGCAGGGATTGCCGTATTCCTCGGCGCAGCGGGTGACGCAGACCTCGGTGTCGTGCACCAGCAGGTGCACGGGCTGGTCTTCGTCGTGCTCGGTGGCGGCAAAGTAGACGCCGGCCAGACGGTCGCGCGGTGCCAGCTCGCGCTGTCCCCAGTCGCGCTCGGGCTGCGTGCGCGTGCCCAGCTTGTCGAGTGACGACCAGTCCGGGGTGACCTTGAGCGTCCACGGCGAGTGCCCGCCGACCGCGGTTTCCCAGGCGCCATTGAGCAGCCCGAACCACAGCCCCTTCTTGAAGCCCGGCTTGATGTTGCGCACCGCGCGCAGCTCGCGCATGGCGTCGGAGTCGCGCAGCTTCGCATCGAACCCTTCGGGCACGAGGTCGCCCGCGGCCAGGTGTTCGGCGGCGAGCATGCCGGAGCGGATCGCCTGGTGCGTGCCCTTGATCTTGGGCACGTTGAGCAGTCCGGCGGTGTCGCCGATCAGGAGCGCACCCGGCATCTCCACCTTCGGCAGCGACTGCCAGCCGCCGGTCACGATGGCACGCGCACCGGCGGAGAGGATGTTCCCGCCCTCGAGCAGCGGCTTCACCGTCGGATGGTTCTTCCACTGCTGGAAGGCCTCCCAGGGCTTGAAGTCCGGGTCGCTGTAATCGAGGCCGCTGACGTAGCCCAGCGCCACCTGGTCGTTTTCCAGGTGGTACAGGAAGCTGCCACCGTAGGTGTTGTTGTCGGCCGGCCAGCCAAGCGAGTGCACGATCTTTCCGGGCGTGGCGCGTCCGGCGGGCAGCTGCCACAGCTCCTTGATGCCGATCGAATAGGCCTGCGGGTCGCTGTCGGCGTCCAGCTTGAAGCGCTTCACCAGCCGCTTGGTGAGGTGCCCGCGCGCGCCCTCGGCAAGCACGGTGACCTTGGCGTGGATGTCGATGCCGGCGGTGTAGCCCGGCTTCTCGGAGCCGTCGCGGGCGATGCCCATGTCGCCGATGCGCACGCCGGTGACGCGGCCGTCTTCGGCGTGCAGGGTCTGCGCGGCGGCGAAGCCCGGATAGATCTCCACGCCCAGGGCTTCCGCCTGCGGCGCCAGCCAGGCGCACATCGCGCCGAGGCTGACGATGAAGTTGCCGTGGTTGCGCATGCCCGGCGGCACGATCGGGAATTTGCGGCCGCCATCCTTCGTCAGGTACCAGAGTTCGTCTTCGGTCGCGGCCACGCAGACCGGTGGCGGGTTGTCGCGCCAGCCGGGGAGCAGCGCATCCAGCGGACCCGGTTCGATCACCGCACCCGACAGGATGTGCGCGCCGATGGTGCTCGACTTCTCGATCACGCAGACCGAGATGTCCGGATTGATCTGCTTGAGCCGGATCGCGAACGCCAGGCCCGCGGGGCCGGCGCCGACGGTGACGACGTCGTACTCCATGACGTCGCGCGCGGGCTGGGGAACCTCGACGGTGGTGCTGGGATCGGCTTGCTGGTTCATGCTGGCGGCCCGTGTGGCGATGCGGCGATTGTCGCGGCTGTGCACGCGCGCGGCAAACCGCGGCCGTACCGCGCGCCGCGATGCGGCGGCACCGCGTCAGTCGATCGTGCTGCGCGCGTGCGCGTCGCCCGCGGTGAGGGTCCAGGCGGCCACGTCCCGTCCCAGCGATTCCAGCGCGCGCTCGTAGGCCACGGCGACGCTGCCCACGTCGGTGGCGGCCGCCGGTTCGGCGATCAGGAAGGTGCGCGCCGCGACGATGCCCTGCTCGCGCGCGTGCAGCAGCTTGGCGTGCAGTTCGATGGTCGCGGAGGGAACGGCGCTCCCGGCGTAATCGGCCTCGAAGCGGCGCAGGTCCAGCAGCAGCCGGTAGTCGGGCGCGATGCCGCTGCCGCGGCGGGCCACGCCGGGGACGTGGCCGGAGTCCTCGAGCGTGCGCAGCACCACCTCTTCGACCATGTCCGAGGGCGAGCGCGCCCAGGTTGCGCCGCCGTAGACCTGGAGCTCGCCCGGGACCGGACGCACGGCGATGCGGAACGTGTCCACGGTGCGCCCCGCGGTTGGCGGATTCACCGAGAGCTGCCAGTCCACGCGCGGCCAGGCGGGATCGGCCTGCACCTGCGGGCTGGGCGAATAGATCGTGCCGCGCTCGCGTTCGCCTGCACCGCCAAGCAGCGAGCAGGCGCCCAGGGCCAGCACGGCGGCGGCCAGCGCACCGCGCCCGAAGAGGTTGATCGGCTTCATTCGGGTTCGAACTCCTTGGGTGCGTCGCGGCCGAGCAGGTAACGCGCGGGGTTGGAATCGAAACGGTCGCTGATGCGGCGCAGGTCGCGCACCAGCGAACGCAGTTCGGCAAGCGTCGGGCCCAGCTGCGCCAGGCCGTCGTTGGCGAAGCTGTTGATGGCGTTGCGGTTCTCGCCAAGGATCGCGTCGGCGCTGCCGGCGGCGGAGTCGATCCGCGCCAGCGTGGACTCCAGGCGCTCCACCATGCCGGGCAGCTTCTGCACCAGTTCGCGGTCGATGCCTTCCATGGCGCGGTTGGATGTCTCCACCGTCTCGATCAGCTTCTCGCTGGCCACGCGCGCATTGGTGATGAACACGGCGAGGTCTTCGCGCTGCCCGGCCACGGCGCCGGTCATGCCTTCGATGTGCTCGAGCGTGTTGGCGATGCGCTGGACGTTCTCGTCGCTGAGCACCTCGTCCAGCCGCGCCACCAGGCGATTGGCGGTGTCGGCGATGTTCTGCAGCGCGGAGGCTTCGGTGAGGATCACCGGGATCGCATCGCTGTCGCGCGCGGCCAACCGCGGCGCGTCGGGGCTGCCGCCGGTGAGCTGGATGAAGGGCGAGCCGGTGAGGCCGGCCATCGACAGCTTGGCGCGGGTGTCCACCTTCACCGGCACATCGGCCAGCACGCGGATCCGGGCCACCACGCGCCGTGGATCCTGCGGCGCGAGCGCAAGCGAATCGATGGTGCCGACCGCGATGCCGTTGTACTGCACCGTGCCGCCTTCGGTCAGGCCGGTCACCGGCTCGTCGAAGACCACGTGGTAGATCTGCCAGTTGCGGTCGCTGGAATACTTCGCCGCCCACAGGCCGAACAGCAGCATGGCCACCGCCACGAGCAGGGTGAAGGCACCGATGAGGACGTAATTGGCCTTGGTTTCCATTGCTCAGGGCTCCACGGCGGCGCGTTCGCCCGCCTCTCGTGCCGCACGGCCACGCGGGCCATTGAAGTATTCCTGCACCCAGGGGTGGTCGAGACGTTCGATCTCGTCCACCGGGCCGGTCGCCACCACCTTGCGGTCGGCGATCACCGCGATGCGGTCGCAGATAGCGTACAGGGTGTCCAGGTCGTGGGTGATGATGAAGACCGTCAGTCCCAAGGCCTGGCGCAGGGTCAGGATGAGGTTGTCGAATGCCGCGGCGCCGATCGGATCCAGGCCTGCCGTCGGCTCGTCGAGGAACAGCAGTGGCGGGTCCAGGGCCAGCGCACGCGCGAGCCCGGCGCGCTTGCGCATGCCGCCCGAGAGCTGCGACGGCAGCTTGTTGATCGCATCGGCCGGCAGGCCCGCGAGCTTCACCTTCAGCAGGGCCAGTTCACGGCGCAGGCCGTCGGACAGGCCGGGGTGGTGTTCCTTCAGGGGCAGCTCGACGTTCTCGCCAACGGTGAGCGACGAGAACAGCGCGCCGTCCTGGAACAGCACGCCGGTATTGCGTTCGATGTGCTGCCGGTTCGCCGGCTCGGAGGAACGGGCGTCGACGCCCAGGACTTCGATGCTGCCCTCGTTGGGCGTGCGCAGGCCGATGATCGAGCGCATCAGCACCGACTTGCCGCTGCCCGACCCGCCGACCACGCCCAGGATCTCGCCCGTGCGCACGTCGAGGTCCAGCCCCTCGTGCACCACTTGGCTGCCGAAGCGATTGGCCAGCCCGCGCACGTGGACGATGGGCGGCGTGTCACCCGCCTGCCTGCCGCTCACCAGCCCACCTGCATGAACCAGATCGCCGCGAACGCGTCGAGGATGATCACCAGCGAGATCGTCTGCACCACGCTCGAGGTGGTGCGCTCGCCCAGCGACTGCGCCGTGCCCTGAACCTGCAGGCCCTCGAGGCAGCCGATCAGGCCGATCACCAGCGCGAACACCGGTGCCTTGGACATGCCGACGAAGAAGTGCCGCAGTTCGACGGTGTCGTTCAGGCGGGCGAGGAAGGCCTGCGGCGGGATCCCGAGTTCGAACGCGCCCACGGCCATGCCGCCCAGCAGGCCGGAGATCATGGCGATGAAGGTCAGCAGCGGCAGCATCACCAGCAGCGCCAGCAGCCGCGGGATCACCAGCAGTTCGATCGGGTCCAGGCCCAGGGTGCGGATCGCATCGACCTCTTCGCGCGTGACCATGATTCCGATCTGCGCGGTGAACGCGCTCGCGGTGCGTCCGGCGAGCAGGATCGCGGTGAGCAGCACGCCGAACTCGCGCAGGAAGGCGAAGCTGACCAGTTCCACCACGAACAGCGTCGCGCCGAACTCGGCGAGGATGGTGGAGCCGAGGAACGCGATCACCGCGCCGACCATGAAGGACAGCAGCGCCAC
Source organism: Luteimonas sp. A649 (assembly GCF_054072735.1). Classification (NCBI taxonomy): domain Bacteria; kingdom Pseudomonadati; phylum Pseudomonadota; class Gammaproteobacteria; order Lysobacterales; family Lysobacteraceae; genus Luteimonas; species Luteimonas sp. A649. The sequence goes on from NZ_JBSVRQ010000001.1 coordinate 257,873, forward strand.
CAGCGGCATCGCGTCCAGGCCCACCTGTTCCATGTGGTGCACGGTGGAGGTGAGGCGCAGGCGCCGCGGCTGGCGCGCGATCCGTGTGGTCTTGGCCAGGCTCTCGCCGAGGAAGCTCACCAGCGCCACGATCTCGCGGCTGTTCTCGTGCATTGCGCGGCCGAGCCGGGCGAGGGCGGCTGCGACGCCGTATTCGCGCCGCTTCTTCGGGCGGTCGTCGGCCACGTCTTCGATCGCGGACACCAGTGCGAGGTGGTCCTCGCGGAAATCCAGCGCGCCGTCATCCAGGCCGCGGCGGTGGGCGAAGCGCAGCAGCTGCAGCACACCCATCGTGTCGAGGCGGCTGACGTCGTTCGCATCCACGTGCGCGGCGCCATCCGGTGCGTCGGCCAATGCCGCCGCGACCGCACCGGCATGGTCCAGCGTCCAGCTGCCCGACAGGCGCAGCGTGGCACCGTCGAGTGAGAGCGCGGGTGGACTGGCGGGGTCTGCGGGCATCGGGCGAGGATACCGAACACCGGGTGTGCTGCGCGTGCCATGCTTTACGCATGTCACGCCCGTTTCCCCAGGAAGCCTACGCCGCCCGCATCGCCTTCATGGTCGAGCTGGCGGAGCATCTGCACGCCTATGGCACTACCTGCCCGCGCCTGGAAGCCGCGCTGGAGATGGTGGCGCAGAAGCTTGCCCTGGAGTGCGAGGCCTGGACCAATCCCACCGGGATGGTCCTGTCCTTCAGCGATCCGATGCGACCTCCCGGCGACAGCGACACCACCCGCGTGATCCGGATGTCGCCGGGCGACAACGACCTCGGCCGCCTCTCCGACGTCGACCGCATCGCCGAGGATGTTTTGGCCGGACGCATCGGCTTGGCCGAAGGCCATGCCGCGCTGCGCGCCCTGGACCGGCCGCCGACCCGGCGCCAGAACCTGATGCAGGCCCTTGCATTCGGCCTCGTGGCTGCCGGCGTCGGCGGGCTCCTGCGGCTGCCCTGGCTGGACATCGCCACTGCGAGCGCGATCGGGCTGGTGATCGGCTTCCTGTACGTGGCGGCGCGCAGCCGGCCGCGGCTGCGCGAGGCCGGCGATGCCGTGAGCGCGATGATCGCCGCGGCCATCGCGATCCTGGTCGCGGCCTACGTCGCGCCGATCAACCTCAATACCGTGATCATTTCCGCGCTGATCGTGCTGATGCCGGGACTGATGCTCACCAACGCCATCAACGAGCTCACAAGCCAGCACCTGATGTCGGGCACCGCGCGCTTCGCCGGCGCCGTGGCGACGATGATCATGCTCACCGTGGGCACCATGGTGGCGATGGTGGCCGCCGAGATGGCCGGCATCGAACCGCAGGTCCGCGCCCTGCGTCCGCAGCCCGAGTGGGTGGAATGGAGCGCGTTGGCACTGACCTCGTTCGCGTTCGCGGTGCTGTTCCGCGCGAAGCTTCGCGACTACTGGCTGGTGGCCGCGGCCGCTGCCACCGGTTACCTGGTGTCGCGTCTGGCCGGGCAGGCCTGGGGAAGCGAGTTCGGGATCTTCCTGTCGGCGCTGGTGATCACCGCCGCGGGCAACGGCTATGCGCGCTGGGCCTGGCGTCCGGGCGCGATCATCAGGGTGCCGGGCATCATCCTGATGGTGCCGGGTAGCGCCAGCGTCCGAACCCTGATCACCTCGGTGCAGCAGCAGGACCTGGACGTGGGCCAGTCGGCCGCGATGGCGGTGATCAACATCCTGATCGCCATCGTCGCCGGGCTGATCTTCGGCAACCTGCTGCTGCCCGCGCGGCGGAGCCTATAGGAGCGGCTATAGCCGCTCCCACAGGATTGTCGGGCCTTCGGTGGGCGCTCAGACGATCAGGAAGTCCTGCGGGGTCTTGCCCTGCGCCACTTGCTCGGCCATCCAGCGCGGCTGGCGGCCACGGCCGGTCCAGGTTTCTTCAGGCTTGGCGGGATTGCGGTACTTCGGTGCCACCTTGATGCCGGTCTTGCGCGGCGCCTTGGCCGGCTTGGCGGCGCGGGTCGCGGTGCCGGCGGCGGTGCCGAACAGTTCTTCGATCGTGTAGCCCTCGGCGGCGGCCGCGGACTTCAGGCGCGCGCGCACGGTGGTGATCGGCTTGCGCTTCTTGAGCGTGGTCTTGCGCTTCTTCGCCTTGTTGATCAGCGAGTCGAGTTCCTTGGCCGAAAGGGCGTTGAGGTCGATTGCCATGGTGTCTCCGGGTATTTGCAGAAGGGTGCCGGGAGTCCCGGCGACGTCGTGATGGTAATCCGTCAGCCCGACAGGCGTGCCAGCAGCGCGTCCCGATCCAGGTTTTCAGATTCCGCGGCGCTGCGCGCGCGGTATTCGAAGCTGCCGGCTTCCAAGCCGCGTGCGGAGACCACGACGCGGTGCGGAACGCCGATCAGCTCCATGTCGGCGAACATCGGGCCCGGGCGCAGGCCGCGGTCGTCGAGCACCACGTCGACGCCGCGGGCCGCCAGTTCGTCGTGCAGCGCGGTGGCCGCCGCGACCACCGCGGGATCGCTCTTCGGGTTGATCACGCACACGGCCACCGTCCATGGGGCCATCGCTTCGGGCCAGATGATCCCGGCCTGGTCGTGGTTCTGCTCGATGGCGGCCGCGACGATGCGCGAGACGCCGATGCCGTAGCAGCCCATCAGCGGGATCGCGGCCTTGCCGCCCGCGTCGAGCACCTTGCAGTCCATGGCGCGTGCGTAGGTGTCGCCGAGCTGGAAGATGTGGCCGACCTCGATGCCGCGCATGATGCGCAGCGTGCCGCCATCCTCGGCGCGGTCGCCCTCGACCACGCTGCGGACATCGGCGACGGTGTCGGGTTCAGGCAGGTCGCGGCCCCAGTTGACGCCGGCGATGTGCTCGCCCGGGCGGTTGGCGCCGACCACGAAGTCGGCCATCGCCGCCACTTCGGCGTCGGCGACCACGCGGATCGGTTTCGCCGGCGCGACCGGCCCGAGGAAGCCGGGCTCGCTGCCCAGGTGGGCGAGGATCTCGGCTTCGGTGGCCATGCGGTAGTCGCCAAGGCCGGCGACCTTCGCCAGCTTCACCTCGTTGGCCTCGTGGTCGCCGCGCACCAGCACGAGCACGAACTGCTCGCGGCCTTCGGCGTCGTGGCCGACCACCGCCACGGACTTCACCGTGCGCGCCAGCGGGATCCCCATCAGCTCCGCCACGGCCTCGCAGGTCTTCTGAGTGGGCGTGTCGATGCTGCGCATGGCCTCGGCGGGTGCCGGGCGCGGGCCGGGCGCGGCGGCGCGCGCGGTCTCGACGTTGGCGGCATAGCCGGCGGAGTCGCCGTCATTGCCGCTGTCCGACCAGGCGATCGCGTCCTCGCCGGAATCGGCCAGCACGTGGAACTCCTGCGAGGCGTCGCCGCCGATCGCGCCGGAGTCGGCCAGCACCGCGCGGAAGCGCAGTCCAAGGCGGCTGAAGATGCGGGTGTAGGCGGCGTGCATGCCCGCGTAGGAACGCGCCATGCCCTCGGCGTCGATGTCGAAGGAATAGGCGTCCTTCATCAGGAACTCGCGCGCGCGCATGACGCCGAAGCGCGGCCGGATCTCGTCGCGGAACTTGGTCTGGACCTGGTAGAAGGTCACCGGCAGCTGCTTGTAGCTCGCCAGCTCCTGGCGCGCGAAGTCGGTGATGACCTCCTCGTGCGTCGGGCCGTAGGCGTACTCGGCATCCTTGCGGTCGCGGATCTTCAGCAGCTGGCCGCCGAACTTCTCCCAGCGCCCGGTCTCGTCCCACAGCTCGCGCGGCTGGATCGAGGGCATCAGCACTTCGATCGCCCCGGCGGCGTCCATTTCCTCGCGCACCACCGCCTCGACCTTGCGCAGTACGCGCAGGCCCAGCGGCGACCAGGTGTAGATGCCGGCGGCAAGCTTGCGGATCATCCCCGCCTTGAGCATCAGCTTGTGGCTGACGAGCTCGGCCTCGGCCGGGGTTTCCTTTTCGGTGTGGAGGTGGAACTGCGACAGGCGCATCGGCGGCATCATCGGTCTGGTGGTTCGGCCGGTGATTGTGCCATGCAGCACGCGCCGTGCCGCCGCGACGCCGGGGCTATTGCCGGCTGCCGTCGACCTCGATGCCTTCGCGAGGCTGGATGTCGACCTTCTCGAAGCGCCGGCCGCGCTGAGGAGGCTCCTGGGTCACCTGCACCACGCCGGCGTCGTCGGTCCAGCGATACAGCACCGGGCGCGTGTCTTCAAGCGTGTCCGCGGCGGCCTGGTCGGCGCGCTCACGACGCGCCTCGGCGGCTTCGGGCGCCTCGCGCGAAAACCACCATGCCACCGCGATTCCGGCGGCAAGGCCGGCGACGATGGCCCAGCGCGTCTGCACGGCGGCGTCTGTCCGCGTGCGTCAGGGCGTGCAGTAGGCCTTGACGGCAGCCTGGGCCAGGTCGAGCTGGGCGCTGCGCTGGTCGGCGTCGAGCACGCTGTCGGGCTTGCCGTCACCGTCGGTGTCCTGCTGGACATCGCCCTCGCCCTGCAGGGCTGCGATGTTGGCGCGCGCGGTCGCACACTGCGGGTTCTCGACCGCGGCCGCAGGCTCGGTGGCCGTCGTGGCGGCCGCCCCGGACGATGTGATCAGGCGGTGCTCGTAGCGGCCCTTGTCCGGAGGCGTCTGCGAGTAGTGGGTGACGCCGCTGGCGTCGGTCCACTGGTAGACCTCGCCCGCGGTCTGCTGTGCGATGGCCGGCGACGCGGCAAACGCCAGGATGGCGGCGAAGACGAAGCGATGCATGCGGAGCTCCTGCCTTTGGGGGCGTGGGCGCTGATTGCAGCACCGGGGGCAGCCTGGCGCAAGCGCCGGCACGTGGTTCCGTGACCGCGGCGCTGCCTGCGGCAGGCACCACGGCGGCGGGTACACTTGCGGCCATGGACGAGACCAGCCCCAAGGCACGCCGCGGACGCGGCATCTACCTGCTGCCCAACCTGCTCACCACGGGCGGGCTGTTCGCGGGCTTTTTCGCGATCATCGCGGCTACGCAGGGGCGCATCGAAGCCGCCTGCATCGCGATCTTCGTCGCCGCCATCCTCGACGGCCTCGACGGCCGCGTGGCGCGGCTGACCAACACCCAGAGCGAGTTCGGCGTGCAGTACGACTCGCTCGCGGACCTCATCAGCTTCGGCATGGCGCCGGCGCTGGTGATGTACCACTGGTCGCTCGTGGCGATGAAGCTCGACGGCAACACCCTGGGCAAGATCGGCTGGCTGGCGGCGTTCCTCTATGCCGCCTGCGCGGCGCTGCGCCTGGCGCGTTTCAACAGCCAGGTGGGCAAGGTCGACAAGCGCTGGTTCATCGGCCTGGCCAGCCCGGCGGCGGCGGGCGTCATGGCCAGCTCGGTGTGGACCTTGCACAGCCTGGATCTCAGCGGCGAGTCGCTGCGCTACGTGGCGCTGGCGATCACGGTGGTGTCCGGCCTGCTGATGGTCAGCCTGTTCCGCTACACCAGCTTCAAGGGCAGCGGCAGCGGGCCGGGCTCGGACCGGGTGCCGTTCTTCGCGCTGCTGCTGGTGGTGGCGGCGCTGATCGCGCTGTGGATTGATCCGCCCAAGACCCTGCTTGCGGTGCTCGGCGCCTATGCGCTGTCCGGGCCGCTGACCTCGTTGTGGCGGCTGCGCGGTCGCCGCGGGGCGCGGACGGAGTGAGCGCGGTGGCCTGGGATCCCTGGCAGCGCGAGGTGCTGGAGGCGATGGGCCACCGGGTCTATGCGCGTGCGCCGCGCGCGGAAGACGTGGTTCCCGACGATCCGCTGGCGCATGCCCTGCTGCGCGCGGCCGGGCGCAGCGCCGGTTCCGACGACGCTGCGGCGCTGCTGCGCGGCCTGCCGCCGCTGGCCACGCTGCGCACCGATCCGGCCGCCAAGCGCGCGCTGTGGCCGAAGCTGCGCGCCCTGCGCCGCGGGACCCCGCCGGGATGAACGCCGCGGTGGTGGCCGACGCCGGGGAACGGCCGGTCATGCGGCCGATGCGCATCGAGGACCTCGATGCGGTGATGGTGGTCGAGCGCCGCGCCTATCCCTACCCGTGGTCGATCGGCATCTTCCGCGACTGCCTGTTCGCCGGCTATCCGGCCTGGGTGCTGGTCGAGGGCGGGGCCTTCATCGGCCACGGCGTGCTGAGCATCGCCGCCGACGAAGCCCACGTGCTCAATGTCTGCGTCGATCCTGCGCGCCAGGGCCGCGGATTCGGTCGCGGCCTGCTGCGGGCGATGATCGATGTCGCGCGCGGGCGCGGCGCCTGCCGCGTGTTCCTCGAGGTGCGGCCCTCGAACCCCGTGGCCGTGGCCCTGTACGAGGACATGGGCTTCAACGAGATCGGCCGTCGTCCGCGGTATTACCCGACGGACAATGGCCGCGAGGACGCGATCGTGATGGCGATGGAGCTGTTCGCTTCGTGAGGGGGCTGCTTGGCCGGGGCAAAGACAAAGAGCCTTTTTGCCACGGATTTACGCGGATAAGAGCGGATTTGCGCGGATAAAGCAGACGCGGGCAAAGAAAGGGCGTTCATCAGGAAATGCGCTTGCGTGGGTCAGCTGCTCGCGGAGCGCAGCTCGCGAAGAACGATCCGGCTTTTTCTCCAGCCCCCCACGACCTTGCCTCGGCCTGATCCGTGTAACTCCGCTCTTATCCGCGTAAATCCGTGGCAAAAAAAGCTTTTCAAGCCGTGGCGACCATAGCCGCCCGCAGCGAACTTGCGCGCGCGGTCAGAGACGGGCGCGCTGCGCGGCGAGGGCCTCGTGCTGGCCTGTCCAGTCGGCCAGGCGCGTGCGCTCCTGCTCGACCACGGCCGCCGGTGCGTTGGCGACGAAGGTTTCGCTGGCGAGCTTACCTTTCGACTTCGCGAGTTCCCCGGCCACGCGCTTGAGCTCCTTGTCCAGGCGCGTGCGCTCCGCGTCGAGGTCGACCAGGCCTTCCAACGGCACGAACAGCTTCAGCTCTCCGACCAGCGCCGCCGCGGCCGGCGGCGGGTCGTCGGTGATGGCTTCGACGCCCTCGATCCTTGTGAGGAAGCCCAGCTGCGTAGCGAAGCGCGCGATGCGGTCGGCATCGTTCGCGCTGCCGCCCGACACCAGCAGGCGCACGGGCTTGCCCGGCGACACGCCAAGCTCGCTGCGGATGCGGCGCAGCGCGGACACCATCGCCTTGAGCCATTCCACGTCGGCGGCGGCCGCGGCGTGGTCCTGCCCGGCGAAGTCCGTAGCCTGCGGATAGCGGCGCGCCATGATGCTGTCGCCTTCGATGCCCAGGCGCGGCGCGACCTGCTGCCACAGCTCCTCGGTGACGAAAGGCACCAGCGGGTGCAGCAGGCACAGCAGGCGTTCGAGCACGTGCAGCAGGGTGTGGCGGGTGCTGGCGGCGGCGGCTGCGTCGTCGCCGTTGAGGGCGGGCTTGGCGAGCTCGACGAACCAGTCGCAGAACTCGTTCCACGCGAACTCGTACAGGCACTGCGAGAGGAGGTCGAAGCGGTAGCTGGCGAAGTGGGATTCGGCCTCGGCGGTGACGGCGGCCAGGCGGGAAAGGATCCACTGCTCCGGTGCAGTGTGCGCTGCGGGCGTGCCGGCCATCGCGTCGGCGCCCTCGGTGTTCATCAGCACGAAGCGGGTGGCGTTCCAGAGCTTGTTGCAGAAGTTCTTGTAGCCCTCGGCGCGGGCGAGGTCGAACTTGATGTCGCGGCCGGGGCCGGCGAGCGCGGCCATGGTGAAGCGCAGGGCGTCGGCGCCGAAGGCGGGGATGCCGTCCGGGAACTCCTTGCGCGTGGCCTTCGCGATCCTGTCGGCCATCTTCGGCTGCATCAGGCCGGCCGTGCGCTTGGCGACCAGGTTGTCGATCGAAATGCCGTCGATGATGTCCAGGGGGTCGAGGATATTGCCCTTCGACTTGGACATCTTCTGGCCGTCCTTGTCGCGTACCAGGCCGGTGATATAGACGTCGCGGAACGGCACCTGGCCGGTCAACCGGTCGGTCATCATGATCATCCGGGCGACCCAGAAGAAAATGATGTCGAAGCCGGTGACCAGCACGCTGGACGGCACGAACCCGTCGAAACCGCGCGTGGCCATGGCGTCCGCGTCGGGCCAGCCCATGGTGCTGAACGGCCACAGGGCCGAGGAGAACCAGGTCTCCAGCACGTCGGAGTCCTGTTCCAGCGGGCCGGTGTAGCCGTCGGCCTCCGCACGCGCGCGCGCCTCGGCCTCGTCGCGGCCGACGTATGCCTTGCCGTTGGCGTCGAACCAGGCCGGAATGCGGTGCCCCCACCAGAGCTGGCGGCTGATGGTCCAGTCCTGGATGTTCTCCATCCAGTGGCGGTAGGTGTTGATCCAGTTCGGCGGCACGAACTTCACCGCGCCCGGCTTTCCATCGACGCTCTCGACCAGCTCCATGCCACGCCGGCCCATCGCGTCCATGCGCACGAACCACTGGTCGGTGAGCCAGGGCTCGATCACCTGGCCGCTGCGGTCGCCGCGCGGCACCTGCAGCTTGTGCGGCTTTGTTTCGATCAGCAGGCCCGCGGCCTCGAGGTCGGCCAGCACCGCGGTGCGCGCATCGTAGCGGTCCAGGCCGAGGTAGCGTCCGGGGATACCGTCGACGTCGGACACGATCCTCGCGTCGGCGGTCAGCACGTTGATCATCGGCAGGCCATGGCGCTGGCCGACGGCGTAGTCGTTGAAGTCATGCGCCGGGGTGACCTTGACCACGCCGGTGCCGAAATCGCGGTCCACGTAGTCGTCGCTGATCAGCGGGATGCGGCGGCCGGTGAGCGGCAGCTCGACGGAGGCACCTTCCAGCGCGGAATAGCGCGCGTCGTCGGGATGCACCATCACCGCGGTGTCGCCGAGCATGGTTTCCGGTCGCGTGGTGGCCACGACCAGGTAGTCGCGCGTCTCGCGCATCGTCTCGTTGCCGTCGGCATCGCGCTCGACGTGTTCGTAGGTCACGCCATTGGCCAGCGGATAGCGGATCGACCACAGGAAGCCGTCCTCCTCCTCGCTCACGACCTCCAGGTCGGACACCGCCGTCTGCAGTACCGGATCCCAGTTGACCAGGCGCTTGCCGCGGTAGACCAGGCCGTCCTCGTGCAGGCGCACGAAGGCCTCGATGACCGCCTTCGACGGCATCGCATCCATGGTGAACACACTGCGAGACCAGTCCCCGGAAGCACCCATGCGACGCATCTGGCGCTCGATGGTGTCGCCCGATTCGGCCTTCCACTCCCAGACCTTGGCGATGAAGCCGTCGCGGCCGAGCGAATCACGGGTCTCGCCGCGGCCCTCGCGGTCGAGGTTGCGCGCCACCACCATCTCGGTGGCGATGCCGGCGTGGTCGCTGCCCACCTGCCACAGGGTGCGGAAGCCGCGCATGCGGTGGTAGCGGACGAGCGCGTCCTGCAGCGTGTGCTGGAACGCGTGCCCCATGTGCAGGGTGCCGGTGACGTTGGGCGGCGGCAGCAGGATCGAATACGCCGGGCCATCGCCAGCCGGCGCGAACGCGCCGCTGGATTCCCACTGGGCGTAGAGGCGGGATTCGAAGGACTTCGGGTCGTAGCCGGTGGCGAGGGTCATCGATGGGCTCGGATTCGGGGCAGGACGGGGCAAGCGCCCCGCGTTACATGTCGTACTTGTTCAGCGTGAAGCCGCGCGCCTTGTACTGCTTCCAGCGCTCGCGCAGCGGCTCGCGGGCGGACGGGTCGGCGGGCACCACTTCCAGCACGCGCTGGAACGCGCCCTCGACGGCCGCGTCGCGCAGGTTGAGCACCAGCGGGCGCAGCGGCGCATCGATCTCTGGCGGGGCGATCAGCACATCGGCTTCGTCCTCGCTGCCGTCGCCGTCACCGTCGTCGAAGCCGGTCCCGGCGATCTCGTGCGGGATGAAGGCATCGGGCTCGAAGGACCACAGCAGGTCGTCGAGGCGTTCGGCCTGTTCCATGTCGCGCGCGAGAACCAGCAGCGGCTGGTTCGCAGCGTGCGCTTTCTTCGCCAGCTCGCAGACCAGCAGCAGCGGCTCGTCGCGGAAGCGGGGCTTGGCAATCAAGTAGAAGTCGGCGCGCATGCGGGCTCCCGGTCAACGGCAGGGGCCGGGCGGCTTTCGCGGACGAAAGCCGGTGCCGGCCCCGCGCGGCTTACTGTGCGGTCTGGTCCAGCAGCCACTGCGACAGCAGGCCGACCGGACGGCCGGTGGCCAGCCCGTTCTTGCCGCTGTGGCTGGCGCTGCCGGCGATGTCGAGGTGCGCCCAGCGCTGGCCTTCGGTGAAGCGCGCCAGGAAGCAGCCCGCGGTCACCGCGCCGGCCCAGCGGCCGCCGATGTTGTAGACGTCGGCGAAGCTGGAGTCGAGCATGGTCTGGTACTCGTCCCACAGCGGCAGGCGCCACGCGCGGTCGAAGACCTGCTCACCGGCGGCCAGCAATTCCTGCGACAGGTCGTCGTGCTTGGACATCAGGCCGGTGGCGAAGCTGCCCAGGGCGACCATGCAGGCGCCGGTGAGCGTGGCCACGTCGACCAGGGCCTGCGGCTCGAAGCGCTGCGCGTAGGTCAGCGCGTCGCACAGGATCAGGCGGCCCTCGGCGTCGGTGTTGCCGACCTCGATGGTCTTGCCCGACATGCTGGTGACGATGTCGGACGGACGGTAGGAATTGCCGTCGATCGCGTTCTCGACCGCCGGCACCACCACAACGAGGTTCACCGCAAGGTCCATGCCTGCGGCGGCAACGAAGGTGCCCATCACCGAGCCGGCGCCGAGCATGTCGTACTTCATCTCCTCGATGCCGCCCTGGGTCTTCAGGTTCACGCCGCCGGTGTCGAAGGTGATGCCCTTGCCGACCAGCACGTAGGGCTTCGAATCGCCGCCGTTGTTCCACTTCAGCACGATGAGCTTCGGCGCGTTGGCCGAGCCGCGGGCGACCGCGAGCAGCGAGCCCATGCCGAGCTTCTCCATGTCCTCGCGCTCAAGCACTTCACAGGAGGCTTTCTCGAAGCGGCCCGCGAATTCCTGTGCCTGGCTGGCCAGGTAGGCCGGGTTGCAGATGTTCGGTGGCAGGTGGCCGAGCTCGCGGGTGAAGGCAACGCCGGCGGCGATGGCCTGGCCCTGGGTCAGCGCGGCAGCGTCGGCACCGGCGATTTCGAGGCGCTCAAGGCCCTTTTCGCTGCGCTTCTTGTTCTTCTCGCCCAGCGTGGCGGTGTAGCGGTAGGCGGCGTGGCCGGCGGCGATGGCGGCCTGGCGGATCGTCCAGGCGGCGTCGCGGCCGGGAACCTCGAGTTCCGACAGGGTCAGCAGGGCGGAGCGCACCGGGCCGGTCTTCAGCGCGCGCACGGCGTCGGCCACGGCCTTGAGGTACTGCGGCACCGCGAACTTGCCGGGATCGCCCAGGCCGACCACCAGCACCCGCGGCGCGGTCACGCCGGCCAGGTCGAGCAGCACCGACGTGCGGCCGGTGGCGCCGTCAACGTCGCCGCGTGCGGCCAGGGCCGTGAGGCGGCCGCCGCTGGCCTCGTCGATGGCGCGGGCGGCGGGCGTCAGGGTCTTGTCGGCATAGGCGCCAACCACCACGCAATCGACGTTGGCGGAGGCGGGGGCGGCGGTGTTGAGGGCGAGTTCGAGGGTCATGGGATCCTGTTCTGGGGTTTGGCGTGAAGTGTTCCTTACAATCCGCGGTCCAGAATGCGGCGATGCGCCGCGGCGCCAGTGTCCCGGCGCGGCCGTAAGCGGTGTATGGACGAACCCCCGATTCTAATGCAAGGCCGCCCCCGGATGCCGAAGCTCGACAGTTACCTGTTCCGCGAATTCACCCAGTCCACCTTCGCGGCCGTCGTGGTCCTGATGATCGTGAGCCTGGGCGGCGTGTTCGCCGAGGTGCTGGGCGACATCGCCCGCGGGCGGGTCCCGGCGGGGCTGATGCTGTCCCAGCTGGGGCTGCAGGTGCTCAATTACCTGCCGCTGATCCTGCCGCTGGGCCTGATGCTGGGGCTGCTGATGGCCGTGGGCCGGCTCTACCGGGACTCCGAAATGCCTGTCCTGGTGGCCACCGGGGTCGGCCCGGGTCGGCTGCTGCGGCCGCTGATGATGCTGGTGTTGCCGGTGGTTGGCTTCATCGGCGCCTGCTCGCTGTGGCTGGGCCCCTGGGCGAATGACTATTCGCAGCGGATGGTGGCCGAGGGCAACCGCAACCTGCTGCTGGCGGGCCTGGAGGCCGGGCGCTTCGTGGAGCTGCCCGGCGGCAGCGGCGTGGTCTACGTCGGCGCGATGTCGGGCGAGGGCTCCGCGCTGGGGCGGGTGTTCGTCTACCGCCAGGACGAGGAGCGCATGGACGTCACCACCGCCCGCACCGGGCTGCTGACCGTGGACGGCGCCGAGCGCTACCTCGACCTGGGCGAGGGCTTCCGCGTGGAAGGCCCGCTGGCCGACACGCTCGACTTCCGGATGATGCGCTACCAGCGCAATGAACTCCGCCTGCCCGATGCGCAGACCCGTCCGGCCGACGAGAACCCCGAGTTCGATTCCACGTTCGCGCTGTTGGGCGACCCGCGGCCCGAAGCGCGCGCGCAGCTGCATTCGCGCATCGCGCCGCCGCTGCTGGCGCTGGCCTTCGCCCTGCTCGCCGTGCCGCTGGCGCGCAGCCCGCCGCGGCAGGCCCGCTACGGGCGGATCGCCCTGGGCTTCCTGGCCTACGTGGTCGGGATCAACCTCATGCTGCTGGGGACCAAGTGGCTGGCCAACGGGGTGATTCCCCTGGGCCTGGGTCTGTGGTGGCTGGTGCTGCCGCTGCTCGGGGTCGGTGCCTGGCTGTACTTCCGCGACGGCCGCGTGGCCGTGCCGCGTCGACGCCGCGTGGCGGAGGCGGCGCGATGATGCCCTTCCCGAAGATCCACGACCTCCACGTCGCCCGCGTGGTGGTGGTCACCGTGCTCCTGGTGTGGACGGTGCTGGTCGGCCTGGACGCGGTGCTGGCGGCGGTGGACCAGATCGACGACATGGGCGAGGGCGACTACGGCTTCGTCAGCGTGCTGACCTACGTGGCGTACACGCTCCCGCGACGCGCCTACACCATGTTCCCGACCGCGGCGGTCATCGGCACGCTGATGGGCCTGGGCCAACTGGCGGCTTCGTCGGAGCTCACCGCGCTGCGGGCGCTGGGCGTGTCCCGGCGCCGGCTGAGCATCTCGGTCGCGGTGCCGCTGGCGGTCCTGACGGCGGTGATGATGCTCAGCGGGGAGACCCTGGGTCCAGCCGCGCAGCGCAGCGCCGATGCCATGAAGGCGGCCGCGCGCTCCAGCGACATGATCGTCGCGCAGTATTCGGGGCTGTGGGCGCGCGAGGGCAATACCTTCCTCAACGCCCGCGACGGCCGCGAGCGCAGCGAAGGCGACCAGGCCTGGCTGGAGCTCAACGATGTGCGCCTGTTTGAATTCGACCGCGACGGGCGGCTGGAATCGATCGCCCAGGCGGGCGTGGCCGAGCACCGGGGCGGCGGCTGGCACCTGCGCGACGTCCGCAGGGTGACCTTCGAAGAGCGCTCGGTGACCGAGATCCACGTCGACGAGGAGCGCTGGGATTCCCAGCTCGATGCCGCCGCGCTGGCGGCCAGTGCCGGGGGCGCCTTCCGCCCGCGCTACATGTCCGCGCGCGACCTGGCCCAGGGCATCGATTACCGGCATCGCAACCGGCTCGATGCCAGCGAGTTCGAGGAACACTACTGGGGCCGCTGGTTCTACCCGGTCAACGTGCTCGCGCTGTGCCTGGCCGCCATGCCCTTTGCGTTCGGCTCCCTGCGCAGCGGCGGACTGGGGCGAAGACTGTTCATCGGCGTGGTGTTCGCGCTGGGGTTCTGGATGCTGCAGAACCAGGTGGCCAAGCTCGCGGCGGTCTACGGCTTCGACTACCGGCTTGCGTACGCGGCGCCGCCGCTGTTGATGCTGACAGTGTCCTGGCTGCTGTTCCGACGGCGCAGTGGCTGACGCCGCGGTTGCGCCGGCGTGCCGTCGCGATGGAGAATCGCGGCCGACGCCGTGGAGTGGTTGGCCCCGATGCCCGCGGCGGGCGTTTGCAAGGGGGGGCACAATCACAGGGAGAGCAAGTAATGCACAGCAAGATGCGAGTGATCGCCGTCGCGGCGGTGATCGTCGGCGCAGGCCTGTTCGTGGCCGGGGACGCCGATGCGCGCCGCGGTTCGAAGGCCAAGGAAGCGCCGGCGTGGATGAACGCCGAAGGTGAAGTGACCGATTCCGCCGCGGTCGAGGCCGGCTACGGCGAGACCGTCACCGGCGTTGGCGACTGGGAGGGCGAGATCACCGGCAAGCCGGCGCCCGGCAGCAAGTTCACCCAGCTGCAGATCGGCATGCCGATGAAGCAGGTGACCGACATCGCCGGCGAACCGACCGACCAGGGTGCCTACGTGACGGGCAAGGCGTTCATCCCGTTCTACTTCGGGTCCGACCGCCACCGCTACGAGTTGGCCTACAAGGGCCAGGGCCGGCTGATCTTCGCCGGCAGGGGCTGGGACACCGGCGGCAACCTCATCTGGATCATCCACAACAAGGACGATTCCGGATATCGCAACTGAGGCCATAGCAGCCTGACCGGGGCCCCGCGCAAGCGGGGCCTTTCCGTTTTCGGCGGCTTGGACCGGCGGTTTGAATATGGCTCCGGCGGCGCCGACAATGGCCGCCCCGCAGACCACCGGCCCTCGCACATGCCCATCCTCCGCATCACCGACCTCGACCTCGCCGGCAAGCGCGTGCTCGTCCGCCAGGACCTCAACGTGCCGGTGGCCGCGGGCCGCGTGACGTCCGACCAGCGCATCCTGGCCTCGTTGCCGACCCTGCGCGCGCTGCTCGACGCCGGCGCGGCGGTGATGGTGATGTCGCACCTCGGCCGTCCCGAGGAAGGAACCTGGAGCGAGGCCGATTCGCTGACACCGGTCGCGGCACGGCTGTCGGAGCTGCTCGGCCGCGAGGTGCCGCTGGTCCGTGACTACCTCGACGGCGCCGATGTCGCCCCGGGCCAGCTGGCGCTGCTCGAAAACTGCCGCATGAACATCGGCGAGAAGGCCGACGACGAGGCACTGGCGAAGCGCTATGCCGCCCTGTGCGACGTGTTCGTGATGGACGCCTTCGGCACCGCACACCGCGCCCAGGCCTCGACCCATGGCGTGATCCGCCACGCCGCCCGCGCCGCGGGCGGCCCGCTGCTGATGGCCGAACTCGATGCGCTGGGCAAGGCGCTGAAGGCCCCCGCGCGCCCGCTGCTCGCGATCGTGGCCGGTTCCAAGGTCTCGACCAAGCTCGAGCTGCTGTCGTCGCTGGTGGGCAAGGTCGACCAGCTGATCGTGGGTGGCGGCATCGCCAACACCTTCATCGCCGCCGAAGGCCACGCGGTCGGCACCTCGCTGCACGAGGCCGACCTCATCGATACCGCGAAGCAGATCATGGCCGATGCCCGCGCGCGCGGCGCCGACATCCCGGTGCCGACCGACGTGGTGGTGGCGCCGGCCTTCGCCGCCGACGCCCCGGCGACGGTGAAGGCGGTCGACGCCATCGACGCGGGCGACATGGTGCTCGACATCGGACCGGAGACCGCGGCGCGCTACGCCGCGCTGATCGCGAAGGCCGGCACCGTGGTCTGGAACGGCCCGGTGGGCGTGTTCGAGTTCGACGCCTTCGGCAAGGGCACGGAGACCCTGGCGCGTGCGATCGCCGCGTCTGATGCGTTCTCGATCGCCGGCGGCGGCGACACCCTGGCCGCGGTCGACAAGTACGGCATCGCTGGTGGCGTGTCCTACATTTCCACCGGTGGCGGCGCGTTCCTGGAGTTCCTGGAAGGCAAGACGCTGCCGGCGGTGGCGGCGCTGGAGCAGCGCGGCGGCTGAGGCGGACGGCGGGCCGCCGTTCGCCATGCGGCTCGGCTAGCATTGGGGCGCGTTCCCCGATCCGCTCCCACGAGACCCGCATGTCCGAATACCGCCGCGGTACCCGCATCCTCGCCACCCTCGGTCCGGCGACGGATGCGCCCGGAGTGCTCGACGCGCTGGTGCGCGCGGGCGTCAACGCGGTGCGGCTGAACCTGTCGCACGGCGAGCCGGCCGACCACGTCCGTCGCGCGCAGGAAATCCGAGACGCCGCGCGCCGGGCCGGGGTCGAGGTCGGCATCCTCGCCGACCTGCCGGGCCCGAAGATCCGCATCGACCGCTTCGCCGGAGGGCGCGTGCAGCTGCGCGCCGGCGAGCGCTTCGACCTCCACGCCCGCGCGGATGCCGCGCCGGGCGATGTGCATGGCGTCGGCGTGAGCTATCTCGGCCTGCCCGGTGATGTCGCCGAGGGCGACGTGCTGCTGCTCGACGACGGCATGGTGCAGCTGGGCGTGCTGGGGGTCGAGGGCGACACCATCGCCACCACCGTGCTCAACGACGGCGTGCTCTCCGACCGCAAGGGCCTCAACAAGCAGGGCGGCGGGCTGTCGCTGGGCGCGATCACCGACCACGACCGCGAGCTGATCGGCGTAGCCGCGGCGATCGGCGCCGACTTCATCGCGGTGTCGTTCTGCCGCAATGCCGAAGACATGCACGAGGCGCGTCGGATCGCGGAGGCCCACGGCAGCAATGCCGCCCTGGTGTCGAAGATCGAGCGCGCCGAGGCGATCGAGAACCTGGCCGAAATCATCGAGGCCAGCGACGTGGTGATGGTCGCCCGTGGCGACCTTGGCGTGGAGATCGGCGATGCGGAGCTTCCCGGGCTGCAGAAGAAGATCATCCGCGAGACCCTGGCCCGGCAGCGCGTGGTGATCACCGCCACGCAGATGCTGCAGTCGATGGTCGAGAGCCCGATGCCCACCCGCGCCGAGGTGCTCGACGTCGCCAACGCGGTGATCGACGGCACTGACGCGGTGATGCTGTCGGCCGAGACCGCGGCCGGCGCCTATCCGGTGAAGGCAGTGGAGGCGATGGCGCGCATCTGCGTCGGCGCCGAGAAGCAGTTCGAGCACGACACCGACTTCGAGCAGGCCCAGCGCGGCCTGCAGCGCGCCGACCAGGCGATCGCCATGGGCGCGATGTTCCTCAGCGAGCACATCGGCGTGGCGGCGATCGTGGCGATGACCGAGTCCGGCGGCACCGCTCGCTTCCTGTCGCGCTTCCGCTCCAGCGCGCCCATCTACGCCTTCTCGCGCCATGCCGATGCCCGCCGGCGCATGAGCCTGATGCGCGACGTGTTCCCGATGGCGCACGACAGCCGCGGCCAGAGCGCGCGCCAGGCCGCGCACGACGCCATGGGCCTGCTGGTGGCGGCCGGCCTGCTGTCGGCCGGGGACCGGGTGGTGTTCACCAGCGGGGAAACCATGGAAACCCACGGCGCGACCAATACGCTGCGCCTGCTGCAGGTGGGCGCCGACGGCGCCGCCCAGGGTCTCGGGACGCTCTGACCGCTCCCACAACAGCAGGCCTGGGGGTGGCTCCCTGCAAGGGCCGCCACCTGGGCAAACGGCTATACTGGGCGGCCCCGTCGCCAGCCCGGAGTTCCACAAGAATGAGCATCGAACAGCTTGCCGAGACCGCCCTCGCCATGGTTGCCCCGGGCAAGGGCATCATCGCGATCGACGAATCCACCGGCACGATCGCCAAGCGTTTCGCCGGCGTCGGCATCGAGAATACCGAGGAGAACCGCCGCGCCTACCGCGAGCTGCTCCTGACCACGCCGAACCTGTCCGACCACATCAGCGGCGCGATCCTGTTCGACGAGACCCTGCGCCAGAAGACGAAGGACGGCGTGCCCTTCGCGCAGTACATGTCCGACAACGGCATGATCCCGGGCATCAAGGTCGACAAGGGCACCCATGCCCTGGCCGGTTTCCCGGGCGAAGTGGTCACCGAAGGCCTCGACGGCCTGCGCGCGCGCCTCGAGGAGTACTACAAGCTCGGCGCCCGCTTCGCCAAGTGGCGCGCGGTGATCAACATCGGCGAGGACGTGCCCTCGGGCACCTGCATCGAGGCCAATGCCCACGCGCTGGCGCGCTACGCCGCGCTGTGCCAGGAGCAGGGCCTGGTGCCGATGGTCGAGCCCGAGGTGCTGATCGACGGCGACCACGACATCGACACCTGCTTCGAAGTCTCCGAGGTCACCCTGCGTGCGCTGTTCGATGCCCTGTACAACCAGAACGTGGCGCTCGAGGGCACGATCCTGAAGGCCTCGATGGTGCTGCCTGGCAAGGACAGCGACGACACCACCAGCGTCGAGGAAGTGGCCGAAGCCACCCTGATGTGCCTGAAGTCGTCCGTGCCGGCGATCCTCCCGGGCATCGTGTTCCTGTCCGGCGGCCAGTCCGACGATGACGCCACCGCGCATCTGGACGCCATGAACCGCATGGGCCCGAACCCGTGGCCGCTGTCGTTCTCCTACGGCCGCGCGATGCAGTCGGCCGCGCTGAAGCTGTGGTCGCAGGACCTGGTCAACAACTACGACAAGGCGCAGGCGACGGTGTTCGAGCGCGCCAAGGCCAACGGCCTGGCGGCCCTGGGGCAGTGGACCCGCGGCTGAGTGTTGCAGCGGCTGTCGCCGCGATTCCATGAAAAAGGGCGGCCCCAGGCCGCCCTTTTTCGTTGGACTACAGGGGCGGTCAGGGCAAGCCGGCCAACCATTCGTCATCACTCCCGTCGGACACGCCCTCGAACAGCGGCGTCGAGAAGTAGCGTTCGCCGGTATCGGGCAGCATCGCCAGGATCACCGCGCCGTCCTTCGCGCCCTTCGCCACCTCCAGCGCCGCCGCGACGGTGGCGCCGGCCGAGATCCCGACGAAGATGCCTTCCTCCGCCGCCAGCCTGCGCGCGGTGGCGATGGCCACGTCGTCCGCCACCGACAGCACGCGGTCGGCGATGTCGCGGTTGAGCACGTCGGGCACGAAGTCCGGGGTCCAGCCCTGGATCTTGTGCGGCGTGAATTCCGCGCCCTGCAGCAGCGCCGCCACGGCCGGCTCCGCCGCCACGACCTCGACTTCGGGACGCGCCAGCTTGAGCATCTCGCCGACGCCGGTGAGGGTGCCGCCGGTGCCCCAGCCGGTGACGAAGTGGTCGAGCCGGCGGCCGGCGAAGTCCTGCAGGATCTCCGCGGCCGTGGTGTTGCGGTGGTACGCCGGATTGGCCGGGTTGGCGAACTGGCTGGCGAGGAACCAGCCGTGCTCGTCGGCGAGTTCCTTCGCCCTGCGCACCATGCCGGTGCCGCGCTCGGCGGCGGGGGTCAGGATCACCCGCGCGCCGTAGGCACGCATCAGCTTGCGGCGTTCGACCGAGAAGCTTTCGGCCATCGTCGCCACGAAGGGATAGCCGCGCGCGGCGCAGATCATGGCCAGGGCGACGCCGGTGTTGCCCGAGGTCGCCTCGACTACGGTGTCACCGGGCTTCAGTACGCCGCGCTGCTCGGCGTCGAGGATGATGGCCAGTGCGAGACGGTCCTTGACCGAGCCGCCGGGGTTGAAGGATTCGACCTTGGCGTACAGCGCCACGCCGTCGGGCGCGAGGCGGTTCAGGCGCACGATGGGCGTGCGGCCGATGGTGTCGAGGATGCTTTCGTGGATCATGGCGTCGTCCTGCGTGAGTGGAGGGGACGTGCCGCCGGCCCGGGCCGCGGCGGGACCCAGAGTGCGCCGTAACGCACGAAGGCGCCACAGGTTGACCGGAACGCCGTATTCCACGCCCGGGCCTCATGGCATACGTCGTCGACACGGGGTGTCGATAGAATCGACCGCTTCATCTTCCCGTCGCCCCCGCAGAACATGTCCGAAGCCTCCACCCCTGTCCCCAGCCCCAGCCTCCGGGCCTGCTGCGCCGCCGTGCTCGCCCTGGTCCTCGCGGCCTGCGGGGCCGAGGGCGATGCGGGCGGCCGGGGCGGTCCGGCGCCGGCGGTGGTGACCACGGCCGCGGTCGCGGTGCAGCCGTTCAACGACCGCATCCGCGCGCTGGGCACGGTGAAGGCGCGGGAGTCGGTGGAGGTCACGGCCAAGGTCAGCGAGATCGTCGAGCGCGTGCACTTCGACAGCGGCGACATCGCCGTTGCCGGCGCCCCGCTGGTCACCCTGAGCGGCCAGCAGCAGCAGGCCTCGCTCGCGGCGGCGCGTGCCACGGCCAACGAGGCTGACAGCCTGCTCAAGCGGCAGCAGGAGCTGGCCGCGCAGCAGCTGATCGCACGCGCCACGCTCGATACCCAGCGTGCGACGCGTGACAGCGCCCTGGCGCAGGTGCGGCAGATCGAGGCCAACCTGGCTGACCGCGTGATCCGCGCGCCCTTCGCCGGCGTGCTCGGCATCCGCCAGGTCAGCCCGGGCACGTTGATCACGCCCGGCACCGTGATCGCCACGCTCGACGACCTGTCCTCGGTGTACGTCGATTTCCCGGTGCCCGAGGCGCACCTGGCGCACGTCGCCGATGGCCAGCGCATCACCGGCACCAGCACCGCCTGGCGCGGCCGCGGCTTCGAGGGCGTGGTCAGCAACGTCGGTTCGCGCGTAGACCCGACCAGCCGTGCCTTCAGCGTGCGCGCCGATTTCGCCAATCCCGAGCGCCTGCTGCGCCCGGGCATGCTGATGCAGATCGAACTCGAGCGCGCCGAGCGCGAGGCCCTGCTGGTGCCGGAGATCGCCGTGGTCCAGGTGGGTCGCGAATCCTTCGTGTACCGGGTCCGGCCGGACGACACGGTCGAGCAGGTCGTGGTCGGCCTCGGTTCGCGCGCGGCCGGCATGGCCGAGATCGTGGCGGGCATCGAGCCCGGCGACCGCATCGTGATCGACGGCACCGGCAAGCTGCGCGACGGCAGCCCGATCGTCGAGGCCGGGCCGGGCGTCGTCGATACCGACGAGGCCGCCGCACCCGGCGAGGGCTGAGCCATGCTGCTGTCCGATCTTTCCATCCGCCGGCCCGTGTTTGCCACGGTGATGAGCCTGATGCTGATGGTGATCGGCATCATGGCGTTCTCGCGCCTGACCCTGCGCGAACTGCCGGCGATCGATCCGCCGATCGTCTCCGTCGACGTCAATTACCCCGGCGCCTCGGCGGCGGTGGTCGAGACCCGCGTCACCCAGGTGCTGGAGGACGCGCTGTCGGGCATCGAGGGCATCGAGACCCTGCAGTCGCGCAGCCGCAACGGGCGCGCGTCGGTGACCCTGGAGTTCACTCTCAACCGCGACATCGAGGCCGCCGCCAACGACGTGCGCGACGCCATCAGCGGCGTCGCCGACCGCATGCCCGACGAGGCCGATCCGCCCGAGGTGGAGAAGGCCGACAGCGATTCGGACACCATCATCTGGCTCAACATGAGCTCGGCGTCGATGGACACGCTGGAGCTGTCCGACTACGCCGACCGCTACATCGTCGACCGCCTGTCGAGCCTGGACGGCGTCGCCCAGGTCCGCATCGGCGGCCGCCAGCGCTACGCCATGCGGGTGTGGCTGGACAGCGCGGCGATGGCCGCGCGCGGCATCACCCCCAACGACATCGAGGCCGCGCTGCGCGCGGAGAACGTCGAGCTCCCCGCCGGTCGCATCGAGTCCGGCAGCCGCGACTTCACCCTGCGCGTGGAGCGCAGCTACGTCGAGCCGGCGGATTTCGAAGTGATGCCGCTGCGCAAGGGCGACGACGGCTACGTGGTGCGCCTGGGCGACGTCGCCGACATCGAGCTGGCATCCGCCGAGCGCCGCGCCTACTACCACAGCAACGGCCAGCCGAACATCGGCTTGGGCATCGTCAAGACCTCGACCGCGAATGCGCTCGACGTCACGCGCTCCGCACGGGCGGCGGCCGTGGAGATCCAGAAGTCGCTGCCCGAGGGCACCGACATCTTCGTCGCCTACGACGACACGGTGTTCATCGAGGAATCGATCAAGCGCGTGTACTGGACGCTGGCAGAGGCCATCGCCCTGGTGCTGATCGTGATCTGGCTGTTCCTGGGCAGTTTCCGCGCCGCGCTGATCCCGGCGGTGACGGTGCCGGTGTGCCTGCTGGCGGCCTTCATCCCGCTGTTGCTGTTCGGCTACTCGATCAACCTGCTGACGCTGCTGGCGCTGGTGTTGGCGATCGGCCTGGTGGTGGACGACGCCATCGTGGTGCTGGAAAACATCCAGCGTCGCGTCGACCTCGGCGAGCCGCGGCTGGTGGCCTCGGTGCGCGGCACGAAGCAGGTGGCCTTCGCGGTGATCGCGACCACGACCGTGCTGGTGGCCGTGTTCCTGCCCGTCGGTTTCATGGAAGGCAATACCGGTCGCCTGTTCCGCGAACTTTCGGTGGCGCTGGCCGGCGCGGTGGCGCTGTCGGCGTTCGTCGCGCTGACGCTGACGCCGATGATGGCCTCGAAGATGGTGCGCCCGCAGACCGAGGAGAAGTCGAACCCGGTGAACCGCTGGTTCAACGCGCGCCTGGCGTCGGTGACCGCGGGCTACGGGCGCAGCCTGCAGTGGATGGCCGGGCTGCGTTCGCGGCAGGTGTTCGGTGGCGTGATGCTGGTGATGCTGGCCTGCCTGGCGGCGGCCTGGGGCCTGTCGCGGCTGGTGCCCTCCGAGCTTGCGCCGGCCGAGGACCGCGGCTCGTTCTTCGTGTCCATCGTCGGCCCGGAGGGCGCGGGCTACGACTACACGGTGGAGCAGGTGCGCGAGGTGGAGAAGGTGTTCGCCGCGCGCGTGGCCGAGGACGGCTCTGCGATCCGCCGCTACAACACGCGTGCGCCGGGCGGCTGGGGTGCGAGCGAGGAAATGCACACCGGCAACGTGATCGTGTTCCTGGAGGACTGGGACAAGCGCGAGCAGAGCACGGCCGAAGTCGCCGAGTCGCTGCGCGCCGAGCTCGACACGCTCAGCGGCGTGCAGGCGCAGCCGCGCGTGGGCGGCGGCCTGGTCGGCAGCCGCGGGCAGCCGATCCAGATGGTGCTGGGTGGCCCAGAGTACGAGGAGATCGCGGCGTGGCGCGATGTCGTCATGCAGCGCATGGAGGCGCATCCCGGTTTCTTCTCGGTCGACTCCGACTACAAGGAAACCCGGCCGCAGATGCGCGTGGTGATCGACCGTGTGCGCGCCGCCGACCTCGGCGTGAGCGTCACCGACATCGGCCGCGCGCTGGAAACGATGATGGGCAGCCGCCGCGTCACCACCTTCGTGCAGGACGGCGAGGAGTACGACGTGCTGGTGCAGGCCGGGCGCTCGGGCCGCGCCGAGCCCGCGGACCTCGCTGCGATCGAAGTGCGCGCGCGCAGCGGCGAGCTGGTGCCGCTGTCGAACCTGGTCACCCTGAGCGAGCTTGCCGAAGCCGGCAGCCTCAACCGCTTCAACCGCATGCGCGCGATCACCATCAGCGCCGGCCTCGCCCCCGGCTACCCGATGGGCGATGCGCTCGCCTTCCTCGACGACCTGGTGCGCACCGAGCTGCCCGATTACGCCCAGGTCGCCTGGAAGGGCGAGTCGCGCGAGTTCCAGAAGGCCGGTGGCGCCGTGCTGCTGACCTTCACCCTGGCGCTGCTGGTGGTTTACCTGGTGATGGCGGCGCAGTTCGAGAGCTTCATCCATCCCTTCGTGATCATGCTGACGGTGCCCCTGGGCGTACTCGGCGCGCTGATCGGACTCGCACTGACAGGAGGCACGCTGAATCTCTTCAGCCAGATCGGCGTGGTGATGCTGGTGGGGCTGGCGGCGAAGAACGGCATCCTGATCGTCGAGTTCGCCAACCAGCTGCGCGACGAGGGGCGCAACGTGGCCCAGGCCATCGTCGAGTCGTCCACGGTGCGCCTGCGGCCGATCCTGATGACCTCGATCGCGACCGCGGCGGGCGCCCTGCCGCTGGTGCTGGCGGGCGGGCCGGGCTCGGCCAGCCGCGCCACCATCGGCGTGGTGGTGATCGCGGGCGTGGCCTTCTCGACCCTGCTGTCGCTGTTCGTGGTGCCGGCGTTCTACACCCTGCTGGCGCCGTTCACGCGCTCGCCCGAGGCCGTGGCCCATGAGCTCGCGCGCCAGCAGCGCGAGGTTCCGAGCGTGGGCGGCCACGCCTGAGGCGCTCCGCCCCGCGGGCGGCTGTGCATCCGGAGGGGTTGCGTCGCGCAGCCCCTTCGCGTTTGTGTCCCGATCGTGGAGAATCGGGACGGTTCCGGCCCGGGCAACGCGGCGCCGGTGCATCGACGTCGTCCATCCCGGAGCCAGCCTTTGGAACAGATCCTCGATTTCATCAACGCCATCATCTGGAGCAAGGGGCTGATCGCGCTCTGTCTCGGTGCGGGCCTGTGGTTCTCCTTCCGCACGCGCTTCATGCAGGTGCGCGGTATCGTCGAAATGACGCGCCTGACCTTCAGCGGCCAGAAGTCGGATGCGGGCGTGTCCTCGTTCCAGGCGCTGTCGCTGTCGATGGCCGGGCGCATCGGCATCGGCAACATCGCCGGCGTGGCCACCGCGATCGCATTCGGCGGTCCCGGCGCGATCTTCTGGATGTGGGTGATGGGCTTCCTTGGCGCATCGACCTCGTACATCGAGTGTTCGCTGGCGCAGATCTACAAGGAAAAGGACAACGAGGGCCGCTATCGCGGCGGTCCGGCGTACTACATCGAGAAGGGCCTGGGCCTGAAGTGGTATGCGGTCGCATTCGCGGTGGCCACGCTGCTCGCTGCCGGCCTGTTGATGCCAGGCGTGCAGGCCAATGCCATCGCCGACGGCATCGCCAATGCCTGCCAGGGCGGCGCGCTGTGCGGTGACCTCGGCGGCCAGTGGATGGGCATGCCCGCACGCGACGCGCTGAAGCTCGGCGTGGGCGTGGTGGTGGCCTGCCTGTTGGCGATGATCATCTTCGGCGGCGTGAAGCGCATCGCGGCCTTCGCCGAGCTGGTGGTGCCGTTCATGGCGATCGCATACATCTGCACCGCCGTGTTCGTGATGGTCGTGAACTACGAGTTCGTGCCGGACATGTTCCGCATCATCTTCAGCAGCGCCTTCGGCATGCACGCCGGCTTCGGCGCGATGCTCGGCCTGGCGGTGGAGTGGGGCGTGCGCCGCGGCGTCTACGCCAACGAGGCCGGACAGGGCACTGGTCCGCATGCGGCCGCGGCGGCCGAGGTCTCGCACCCGGCCAAGCAGGGCTATGTGCAGGCCTGGGCGATCTACTTCGACACCATGCTGATCTGCACCTCGACCGCGTTCCTGGTGCTGGCCACCGGCATGTACAACGTGCAGTTGCCCGACGGCACGCTGGTGCACGAGGCCCTGCCCGGCATCGAGGCCGGCGCCGGCTTCGTGCAGAACGGCATCGACACCGTGCTGCCGGGCTGGGGCTCGGGCTTCGTGGCGCTGGCGCTGTTCTTCTTCGCGTTCACCACGATCATGGCCTATTACTACATGGCCGAAACCAACCTCACCTACCTCAACGGCCACAAGACGCGGCCTTTGGCCACGACGCTGCTGCGCCTGGCGATCATCGGCATGGTCGTCTTCGGCGCGTACCACAACGCGAAGACGGCATGGGCGCTGGGTGACATCGGCGTGGGCCTGATGGCCTGGCTCAACATCGTCGCGCTGTTCCTGCTGCAGAAGCCGGCGCTGGCGGCGCTGCGCGACTACGAAGTGCAGAAGAAGGCCGGCAAGGAGCCGGTCTTCGATCCGGAGGCGCTGGGCATCCGCAACGCGACCTTCTGGATGCGGAAGAAGTAGGGATGGCAAAGGCCGGCGCTGCCGATGAGATCCGCCTGCACGGCTTCAACGCCGTGCAGGCCGTGTTTGCGCGCCGCCCGACGGCGATCCGCAAGCTGTACCTGGCGCAGGCGCTGATCCCGCGCCTGCAGCCACTGCTGAAGTGGTGCGTCGCAAACCGCGTCGGCTACCGCGTGGTGGAGGAAGACGACCTGCGCAAGCTGGCGGCCAGCAGCCATCACGAGGGCGTGGTCGCCGACGTGCTGCGCGAGGCACCGGTGGCGCTCACCACGTGGCTGGACGACCTGGGCGAAGGCCCGGCCTGCGCGCTGTGGCTGGATGGCGTCGGCAACCCGCACAACCTCGGCGCGATCCTGCGCTCGGCGGCGAACTTCGGCGCCTCGGTGCTGCTGCCCAAGCATTCGCCGCTGCAGCTGTCGGGCGCGGCGGCACGCGTTGCCGAGGGCGGCGCGGAAGCCGTGCCGCTGGTGCGCCTGGGGCGCGAGGACAACGCCATCGCCCAGCTGCGCGGTGCCGGCTTCGCGCTGGCGGCGACGCTGGTGCGCGGCGGCGACGACGCCTTCGCCGTGCCGCTTCCGCAGCGTCTGGTCTTTGTGCTCGGCCACGAAGGCGAAGGCATGTCGCCGGCGCTTGCCGACGCCTGCGACCTGCGCATGTCGATCCCGGGCACCGGCGCCGTGGAAAGCCTCAACGTCGCCGCCGCCACCGCAGTGCTCCTCGCCCGCTGGTGGCAGTCCGTCGCCAACGCGCCCTAGGCGGCTGGCGGGGAAAGCCTTTTGCCACGGATTTACGCGGATAACACGGATCCGTCCGAAGCCAGGGCCGGCACAACGCCATGCACCCAACGCTTTTTCCTTATGGCTCCCTGCACCACTCTTGCCTCGGCTAGATCCGTGTTATCCGCGTAAATCCGTGGCAAAAAAGCTCTTGCTCCATGTTGGCGAACCGAGCTGACGCGGCTTTGCCGCGGTGAAGTGTCAGGGAGCTGCGACCGGGGCGCTGCCGAAGTCGCCTTCCGCCTCGGCCGCCAGCCAGGCGAACACGGCATAGGCCGCCGCGTTCTGCGCCAGCGCGGCCGGGTCGATCTTGTCGAGGGTGTCGTCGGGCGTGTGGTGGAGGTCGAAATAGTCGCTGCCGTCCTGGCCAAGCCAGGCCCAGGCCGCGCCCTTGCCCGTGATCGGGATGAGATCGGGACCCGGGCCGCCCGCGTCGGAGCGTTCTATTCCCAGCGGCGCCAGCGCCTCGGCAATGCGCGCTTCAGCGGCGTCGGCATGCGCGGGCGCGCTGGTGTTGAAGGCATAGATGCGCCCGGCGCCGAAATCGCTCTCGGCCACGATCTGGTGGCGGGTGATGTCGGCGGCGTGCGCGTCGGCGTAGGCGTAGCCACCGTGCAGCCCCTGTTCCTCGTTGGCGAAGGCGACCACGCGGAGGCTGCGCGCCGGGCGGCGCTCGAGGGCGGCGACATGCACCGCCGCGGCCATGGTGATGCCGATGCCAGCGGCGTCGTCGACGGCGCCGGTACCCAGATCCCAGGAGTCGAGGTGGGCGCCGAGCAGCACCACTTCGTCCGGGCGGCTGGCGCCGGTCATCTCGCCGATCACGTTCTGCGAGGTGTATTCGCCGTCCCAGCCACTGTCCAGGGCCAGGCGCATCCGCACCGGCCCGCGCTGAAGCAGTCGGGCGAGCTGGTCGGCATCGGGTACGGCAAGTGCGGCGGACGGCACCGGCTGCAGGCCCTCGTCGAAGCGGGTGATGCCGGTGTGCGGATTGCGGTGCGAGTCGG
This sequence comes from Luteimonas sp. A649, assembly GCF_054072735.1. Taxonomy (NCBI): domain Bacteria; kingdom Pseudomonadati; phylum Pseudomonadota; class Gammaproteobacteria; order Lysobacterales; family Lysobacteraceae; genus Luteimonas; species Luteimonas sp. A649. The sequence continues at coordinate 285,307 of NZ_JBSVRQ010000001.1, forward strand.
TGCCGGCCGAACGCATGACGAATCCCGCGGCGCCGGCGCGGATCGCCTCCGACGGTCCGCGGCTGCGCACGCGCGAGCCCGGGCCGTAGCCGCTGCCGTCGCGTGCGCGCTCCATCCGGTAGTCGACGAAGGCGATCTTCCCGACCAGCGAGCCCGCGGACGCGGCTTCGAGCGCGGCGAGGTCGGCGAAGCGGACCACTTCGGCTTCCACGATGCCGCCGGGGCTGCCCCCCAGCGCGGTCAAGGCCAGCGGCTGCGCGTGGGCCCCAAGGACTTCAGCGCTTTCGCTGCGCCGGACCCACTTCGGGAAGGTGACGGGCTCGGTCCAGACGCGGTCGAACCCGAGCTCGGCGAACTTGGCCTTTGCCCATTCCACTGCGCGCGCATCGGCCTCGCTGCCGGCCAGGCGCGGGCCGACCTCGGTGGTGAGCGACTCGGTGATGTCCCAGGCCAGGCTGCTGGCCAGCGCGGTGTCGCGCAGACCCGCGACAAGGGCCATGGCTTCGTCCGGGATGCGGGTTTCAGCGCGGGGCGGCGTGGCGTCCACGGCAGCATCAGCGGCAGTGGCGGGGAAGGTGGCGGCGGCGATGGCCGCGGCGAGCAACATCGGGACCAGGCGCATGGCGCTCCGCTGCAAAAAGGACGGGGTCGCGAGCTTAGCAACTCGCGACCCCGTGCCAATGTGCGACAAGTCCCCCCTGCGGGCAGCGCGCTACTTCTTCAGCGAATCGCGGATCTCGCGCAGCAGCAGGACGTCTTCCGACGGCGCTTCCGGAACCGGCGCTTCCTCCGGCTTGCGGTTGAGGCGGTTGATCGCCTTGACCACCATGAAGATCGCGAAGGCGACGATGGTGAACTGGATCAGCGCATTGATGAACTCGCCGTAGCCGATCACCACCGCGGGTACGGCCTTGCCGGCGGCGTCCACCGTCGCTGCCTTCAGGGTGATGACAAGTTCGGAGAAGTCGACCCCGCCGATCAGCAGGCCGATCGGCGGCATGATCACGTTGTCCACCAGCACCGTCACGATCCTGCCGAAGGCCGCGCCGATGACCACGCCAACCGCGAGGTCGATGACGTTGCCGCGCATCGCGAATTCCTTGAACTCACTCATCATTCCCATCGCGGATCTCCCTGGTTGGCGGTGGTGGCGTGCCTAGCCTACACGCGGCGGCGCGATCCGGCAGCGCAGCACGATGGCATCGCCCAGGCGCGCTTCGCACATGTCGCCGGGCGACAGGGCGGCGACGCCCGCGGGGGTGCCCATGAACACCAGGTCGCCCGCGCGCAGTGCATAGAGCCTGGACAGTTCGTGGAGGATGTCGGGCACGTCCCAGATCAGGCCCGACAGCGGGGCGGCCTGGCGCTCCTGGCCGTTCACGGCCAGCGACAGGCGCAGCGGCGCCAGTGCGCCAATATCGGCGGCGGGCACCAACTCGCTCAGCGGTGCCGATTCGTCGAAGCCCTTGCCCGTGTCCCAGGGCAGGCCGGCCTTCTTCGCCGCGGCCTGCAGGTCGCGACGGGTCAGGTCGAGGCCGACGCCGTAGGCGAAGACCAGTGACTGCGCCGCATCCCGGTCCAGCACGCCGTCGGGCGCGTCGCGGCCCAGCGCCACCACCAGTTCCACTTCGTGGTGCAGGTCGGCGGTGGCGGGCGGGTAGTGCACCGTGCCTCCGGTCACCACGGCGTCGCCCGGCTTCATGAAGAACACGGGCGTGCCGCGCTCGGCCTTCGATGCCGGCGCCTGCGCGCCCATTTCGCGCGCATGGTCGGCGAAGTTGCGGCCCACGCAGTACACGCGGCGCACGGGAAAGCTGCCGCCGCCGCGGACCGGCACGCGGACGGGCGCCGGCGCGGGGATCACGTCGGACATGGAGTGCTCCAGGGAAGGTGTCGCAGGGGGCTCAGTAGGGCAGCGTGTGCACCGGCTTGTCGACGACGCGGTACTCGGCGTCGACCACGTTGCCGGCGCGCACCTGCGGCTTGGCGCGCCCGCCCAGCAGGCGGCGCGCGAGGCCGGCGGCGAGCATCGCCGTGCCGACCACCACGCCGACCACCAGCAGCACGCCCAGCAGCGCCAGCCCGAGCAGGCCGACGGCCAGGCGCAGGAGCGGATGCCGGGGCTTGCGCGGCGCGAACATGGCGCCGAACTGGCTGGCATCGAAGCGAGCGTGGGCGTGGCGGAAAGTGCGGTTGATCATGCGGAAGTGCCAGAATGTGAAGCATTGGTGATGGCACGAGTATCGGACCGATGGCCGCAAAAGATGTAAGTGAAGCGTTAACCGGACCGGCCGAGACGGCGCTGGTGGCGCTGGACGACCTGCCTCCGGGTGGCTTCACTGAAGGCGAGGGGCTGGTGGATGGCAGCGCGGAATCGATCATCGTCCATCGCGATTCCGCCGGATCCGTACGCGCCTGGCTCAACGTCTGCCCGCACGCCGGCCGTCGCCTGGACTGGGCACCGGGCCGCTTCCTGGTATCGAAGGAAGGATCCCTGGTATGCGCGGTGCACGGCGCCAGCTTCGAGACCGTGGGTGGCGTGTGCGAAGCCGGCCCCTGTCGCGGCGAGTCGCTGCACGCGGTGGCGATCGAGGTGCGTGACGGAATGGTCTGGCTGGCCTGAGTCAGAAGATCATGTTCACCATCGCCACCACCACCAGCAGGTAGGCGATCGACAGCGCCGAACCCACCCGCCAGAGATCGCGTGACGAATAGTCGGCGGGGCCGGTGACCATCGAGACCACCGGGTTCGACGAGGTGACCAGGTTGTTCGAGGCCGCCAGCGCCACGATGAGCGCGAACGACGTGGGGTCGCCGCCGGCCGCCAGCGCCAGGTTGATCGCCAGCGGCACCATCACGATGGTCGCGCCGACGTGGCTGATCACCAGCGAGAACGTGGCGGTGAGCGCGGCCACGGTGAACTGGATCACCCACACCGGCAGGCCGTCGGGCAGCTCCTCGATGGTGTGGCCGGCGATCCAGGCGGCGGCGCCGCTGGTGTCCATCGCCCAGCCCAGCGGGATCAGGCAGGCCATCAGGAACACGGTCTTCCAGCTGATCGCCGAATAGGCCTCGTCCATCTTCAGCACGCCGCAGACCAGCATGCCGGCGACGCCGGTCATCAGCGCGATCGAGGTCGGCAGGTCCGAGCCCAGCGCGACCAGGATCGTGACCGCGAAGATCGCCATCGCGACCTTGAACTTGTGCGGCCGCTGCTCGCCCTTGGGGAAGTCGGTGACCACCACGAAGTCGCGGTTGGCCGCCGTCAGCGCCAGGTCCTGCCAGATGCTGTGCAGCACCAGCATGTCGCCGGCGCGCAGCGGCAGGTTGCGGATGTCGTCGCGCAGCACTTCCTTGTCGCGGTTCACGGCCAGCAGGCTGATGCTGTAGTTCTTGCGCAGGGCGAGCTCGGCCGAGGTCTTGCCGATGAACTTCGAGGTCGGCGGCACCACGGCTTCGGAGATGCCCGCGCGGCTGGGGTTGAACAGGTCGCCGAACTCGCGCAGCCGGCTCGACATCCGCAGCATGTTGTTCTGCGCGAAGTCCGCCACCTGCTGGCGATCGCCCATGGCGCCGATCACGCTGCCGACCCAGATGCGGGCGTCGGCCGGCGGCGCCAGGCGTGAATCGTTGCCGGTCTTCAGCGCCAGCAGCAGCGGCGCGCCGTGCAGGTTCTCGGCTTCGCCCAATGCCATGCCCACCAGCGGGCTGTCGGCGCTGACGGTGAGTTCGAACACATCGCCCTCGATGCCGTAGGCGCGCGCGAAATAGCTCTGGGTGCGGGCCGGGGTCACGCTGCCGTCGCTCTCGCCGCCCCGGCCGAGCAGCCTGTCGCCGAAGAAGTGGAAGTAGGCCAGCGCAATCACCAGCAGGGTGAGGCCGATCGGCAGCGGCGCGAACATCGGCAGCGGCTCGAGCGTGGCCACGCCGGACGGCAGGTTGGCGTTGGCGGCGACCAGCAGGTCGTTGAGCAGGATCAGCGGCGAGTTGCCGACCATGGTCAGCGAGCCGCCCATGATGATCGCGGCGCAGATCGGGAGCAGGAAGCGCGACAGCCGCAGGCCGGTGCGCGAGGCCAGGCGCGAGGCCACCGGCAGGTACAGCGCCATCACCGACGGGTTCTGCATGAACGACGAGTTGAGGCCGGCGATCGCCGAGGTGTAGAGCAGCAGGCGTTTCTCCTGGCCCCTGGAGCGCCGCAGCAGCCACGCGGCCAGGCGGTTGAGCGCGCCGGTCCGGTCCAGGCCGGTGCCGAGGATCATGGTGGCGATGATGCTGATCACCGCGTTCGACGAGAAGCCGCTGAAGATGTCCTCGGAGGCCACGAGGCCGGTCAGGCCCAGCACCACCAGCACCACCAGGGCCACGAGGTCGGCGCGTACGCGCTCGAACAGGAACAGCACCATCACCAGCGCCACCAGCCCGAGGACGAGCTTCATGTCGGTGGTGAGGGCAAGCGTGTCCATGTGCTGCGTCTAGTCCCCGGTCCTGTCGTAGAGCAGGTCCCACACCCCGTGGCCCAGGCGCTGGCCGCGGCTTTCGAAGTGCGTCTGAGGCCGCCACTCCGGTCGTGGAACGTGGCCGCGCTCCCCGGCGCGGTTGCGGAGTCCTTCCGTCGCGTCGAGCACATCCCACATCTGCTCCGCATAGTCCTGCCAATCGGTGGCGAGGTGCAAGCGGCCATCGGGCGCAAGCTTGCGCACCAGCAGCGTGGCGAAGGCGTTGCTCACCAGCCGTCGCTTGTTGTGGCGTTTCTTGTGCCAGGGATCGGGGAAGTAGATGCGGACTTCGTCGAGGCTGCCATCGGCGATCTCGTTCTCCAGCACTTCCACGGCATCGTGGTGATAGAGGCGGACGTGTTCGTTGCCATCCTCGGCCAGTGCGTTGAGCAGGCGGCCGACGCCCGGTGCATGCACTTCGATGCCGATGTGATCACGCGCGTGGTCGCGCGCGACGGAATAGCGCAGTGCCTCGCCGTTGCCGAAGCCGATCTCGAGGATCCGCGGCGCGCTGCGGCCGAACACTGCGTCGAAGTCGCGCGGTTTGCCGGCATAGTCCAGCCCGAAGCGCGGCCACAGCGCGTCAAAGGCACGCTGCTGCGCGGGCGTGAAGCGGCCCTGGCGCAGCACGAAGCTGCGCACGCGGCGATGGCCGTCCTCGATGGTGAAGGGCTTGGGTGGTGCCTTCGATCCAGGACTGGAGAACGGGTCGGTCACGAGCGCTGCGTCATCAGCCGACGAGGCCGTCGACCGGCGACGACGCGCTGGCGTAGCGCTTGCGCGGGATGCGGCCGGCGCGGAAGGCGGCGCGGCCGGCTTCGACCGCGAGCTTCATCGCGTGCGCCATCAGCACCGGTTCGCGCGCGCCTGCGATCGCGGTGTTCATCAGCACGCCGTCGCAGCCGAGCTCCATCGCGATGGCGGCGTCGGACGCAGTGCCCACGCCGGCGTCGACGATGATCGGCACGCGGGCGTTGTCGACGATCTCCAGCAGGCTCCACTTGTTCTGGATGCCCAGGCCGGAGCCGATCGGCGCGGCCAGCGGCATCACCGCCACGCAGCCGATTTCTTCCAGCTGCTTGGCCAGGATCGGGTCGTCGGAGGTGTAGACCATGACGTCGAAGCCCTCGGCCACCAGCAGCTCGGCGGCCTTGAGGGTCTGCACCACGTCCGGATACAGGGTCTTCCTGTCCCCCAGCACCTCCAGCTTGACCAGCGTGCGGCCGTCGAGCAGCTCGCGGGCCAGGCGCAGGGTGCGCACGGCCTCTTCGGCGGTGTAGCAGCCGGCGGTGTTGGGCAGGATGGTGTAGCGGTCCGGCGGCAGGACGTCGAGCAGGTTGGGCTCGCCCGGGTCCTGGCCGATGTTGGTGCGGCGGATGGCCACGGTGACGATCTCGGCGCCCGCGGCCTCGGTGGCCAGGCGGGTTTCCTCGAGATCCTTGAACTTGCCGGTGCCGGTGAGCAGGCGCGAGCGGAAGGGCGTGCCGGCGATGACGAGCGCGTCGTCGCCGTGGGTGGGTTGGCTGTTCATTGCGCCATTATTGCGCAAGCTTCGCCTTTCAGCCGCCTCCCAGGGCGTGCACGATCTCGATCCGGTCGCCGTCCTTCAGCGCGTGTTCGGCATGCTGGCTGCGCGGCACGATGGCGCCGTTGACCTCCACAGCTACTTTGCGCCCGGCCAGCTCCCTGGATTCAAGCAGGGCGAGGATGGTGCAGGGGCCGGGCAGGGCCTGCGGCTCGCCGTTGAGGATGATGTCCATGGCGTCATTGTCGCCCGCCGGGGGCGTGATTGCATGTCGCATGGCCCGGACTTGCCGCAGTGCACATTGAGCGCGCGGGCCATGCCGTGGAACGATGGACGGTCACTGTCGGGCATCAGCGCCACGACAGCCCCCCGCAAGGAGCCCTCGATGTCGAAGTCCCGCACCGTCCGTACCGTACTTGCCGCCGCGCTCGCGCTGGCCGTGCTTCCCGTCGCCGCCAACGACCAGCCGTTCTCGCAGACGGTGTTCTTCGGCGATAGCCTGACGGATGCCGGCTACTTCAGGCCGCTGCTGCCTCCGGAGGTGCAGGGCGTCACCGGCCAGTTCACGACCAACCCCGGGCTGGTGTGGGCGCAGTGGCTGGCACAGTTCTACGGCACCGATTCCAGCCCCAACGGCAACGGCCAGGTCGGTGACAACCATGCCGCCGGCGGTGCCCGCAACGGCGTCGACGTCACCGGTGCGCTCGGTTTCACGCCCTCGCTGGCGACGCAGGCCACGCGCTACCTCGTCGCCAACGGCGGCCGGGCCGACCCCGACGCGCTGTACACGGTCTGGGGCGGTGCGAACGACCTGTTCGCCGTCGCGGCCGATCCGGGCAACGCCCAGGCGATCATCGGCGGCGCCGTGGCGGCGCAGGTGGGCATCATCGGCAGCCTGCAGGCCGCGGGCGCGCGCTACGTCCTCGTCCCCAACATCCCCGACCTCGGCCTGACCCCGGCGCAGGTCGCCCAGGGTCCGGGCGCGCAGGCGCAGGCCACGGCGCTGGCCGCCATGTACAACGACGCCCTGTTCGGCACCCTGGCCGCCAACGGCCTGAGCGTGATCCCGGTGGACACCTTCAGCTTCCTGCGCGAAGTGGCCGCGAATCCGGCGGCGTTCGGCATCAGCAACACCACCGGCACCGCCTGCATGCCGCAGATCACCGCGCAGTCGCTGACCTGCAACCCGACCAGCCTGGTCAGCCCCGACGCGCCGCAGACCTACCTCTTCGCCGACGGCGTGCATCCGGCCAGCAGCGCCCATCGCGCGCTGGCCGACCTGGCCGTGGCCGCGATCGAGGGTCCGCGGCAGATGGCGGTGCTGCCGCATTCCGCCGCCGGCACCGGCCGCAACCGCGCCGCGCGCGTGGGCGCCCAGCTGGCCGGCCGTGGCGATGCCTCCGGTTCACGCTGGTGGGCCGACGCGCGCGGCGATTTCCAGCGCTACGACCACGGTGACCACTACGATGGCGTCGGCCCGACGCTGACCGTCGGCATGGACTGGGGCGACAGCGGCCTGGCCTACGGTGGCTTCCTCGGCTACGGCGAGCAGGGCAACGACTGGGGCAAGCGCCGCGGCAACTGGGACCAGACCGAACTGTCGATCGGCGGTTACCTCGGCTGGACCGGCGAATCGGGCGCGTGGGCCAACGGACAGCTTAGCTACACCAGCATCGATTTCGACATCGAGCGCCAGGTCCCGCTGGGCCAGGTGCTGCGCACCCACAGCGGCTCCACCGATGGCAGCAACGTCACGCTGGCGGTGCAGGGCGGCTGGGACTTCGGCGAGGGCGCGCTGCGCCACGGCCCGGTGTTGGGCGTGGTCGCGCAGCGCATCGAGGTCGACGGCTTCAATGAAAGCGATCCGACGCTGTCGACCTCGCTGGCCTACCTCGACCAGGAGTTCGACTCCACCGTCGGCAGCGCCGGGTGGCAGCTGGCCTACACCATCCATGACCACCTGGCGCCGTATGCGCGCATCACCATGGACCGGGAGTTCGAGGACGAGGCTGAGCAGGCCTTCGCCCGCTCGCAGTCGATCGCGGGTTCGCTGCCCTATGCCGTGCCCGGCGTGGAGTACGACCAGTCCTGGGTGACGCTGACCTTCGGTGCGCGCACGCAGCTGTTCGGCATGGATGCCAACATCGGTGCCAGCGTCAACAACGGCCAGAAGGGCGGCAAGCACGCCATGGTGTTCGCCAGCGTCGGCGCCGGTTTCTGAGCGGCCCGGCGCCGCGCGGGTGGTCCCGCGCGGCGTTGCCAAGTCCGGCGGCCAGGTCCTAGACTGGCCGCCTCGTGCGGGCGTAGCTCAATGGCAGAGCTGTTGCTTCCCAAGCAACTGACGAGGGTTCGATTCCCTTCGCCCGCTCCAGCTCACGACCTGGTCCTTGGCCGTCGGGCGTGCTGCCGGCAGCCGCCCGGGCATGCGTCTGGTAATGGGATTCATTATCATCTGCTGCCCAGACCCGAGGAGTTCCCCATGAAGTTTCCGACCGCGCTGCTTGCCGGTGCCCTGCTTGTGTTGTCCCTGCCGTCCATCGCGCAGGCCGATGAGCGCCCCGACCACTTCAAGGGCGAGGCTTCGCCCACGCTGGACGCGGCGATCACCAACCTCGGCGAGTACAACGCGCAGCTCGCAGGGATCCTCGCCAAGGACGAACTCGGTCCGGAGGACACCGCGAAGATCCACGAGCTGACCTACACGCTCGAGAACGCGCTGGCGAAGATCAAGTCCGAAGTCGAGGACCTGGAAGAAACCCTCGAAGACGTGCACGTGGCGTCCGAGCGCTACGAGGTCGATACCGTGAAGACGCAGGGCCGCAAGTACCTCGAGGGTGCGGCGCAGCTGACCCGCTGACGTCACACGCACTGCGCGCATCGGTCTCCACGCTGTTCCAACCGCAATCCCCACCGCGCAGGCGCCCATGAAGCTCGCGATCCTTTCGCGCAACAGCAAGCTGTACTCCACGCGCCGGCTGGTCGAGGCGGCGCGGCAGCGAGGGCACACCGTCCGCGTGCTCGACCCGCTGCGCTGCTACATGCGCATCGGCAAGGACGGTTTCGCGCTGCACTACAAGGGCCAGTCGCTGGCCGGTTTCGGCGCCGTGATCCCGCGCATCGGCGCCTCGATCAACCGCTACGGCAACGCCGTGCTGCACCAGTTCGAGCTGATGGGCTGCCATACGCCCAACCCGTCGGCGGCGATCATGTCCGCGCGCGACAAGCTGCGCTGCCACCAGCTGCTGGCGGCGCAGGGCATCGACATGCCGGTGACCGTATTCGGCGACAACCCCGACGACACCGATGACCTGCTGGCGATGCTCGGCGAGCCCCCGCACGTGATCAAGCTCACCGAGGGCAGCCAGGGGCGCGGGGTGATGCTGACCGAAAAACCCTCGGCCTCGCGCGGCGTGGTCGACGCGCTGCGCGGGCTGTACGCGACTTTCCTGCTGCAGGAGTTCATCGCCGAAGCCGGCGGCGCCGACCTGCGCTGCCTGGTGGTCGGCGACGAAGTCGTGGCGGCGATGCGCCGGCAGGCACCGGAAGGCGACTTCCGGGCCAACCTGCACCGGGGCGGGAGTGCCGAGGGCGTGCAGCTGGATGCGCCGGAGGTGGAAATCGCGGTTAGCGCAGCCCGGGCCCTGGGCCTGGGCGTGGCGGGAGTGGACCTGGTGTCGTCCGCGCGCGGCCCGCTGGTGCTCGAGGTCAACGCATCGCCTGGCCTGGAGGGCATTGAACGTTCCACCGGTGTCGACGTTGCCGGCCGGATCATCGACTTCGTTGCGGCAGGCGCAACCGGAGCCGGGATGCCGTCGCGCAAACGTGTGAGACGTGGTTCCGGAATGAAAGTTTAACGCTGCGTTTAACGCCTCTTTAATCGATCCGCGGGTAGCGTGGCCCGACCGAAATCCCTTAGTGCGTCATCGGATCTCTCCTGTCGTCAGTGGTGGATTGCGGCATCGGGGCAATACTTTTCGGCCCGGGCATTTGCCCGGGCCTTTTTCTGCGCGCGCCGCCATCGCGCCGGGCATGCGGCACCGTGTGCAAGAATCGGCCGCGGCGGAACGCGCGCGCCGCGCAGCGGTCCAACACCGACCCATCCATAGGACCCACGCATGCGCATCCTCGTGATCGAAGACAACCAGGACATCGCCGCCAACATCGGCGACTACCTGGAAGAACGTGGCCATACGGTCGACTTCGCCGCGGACGGTGTCACCGGCCTGCACCTGGCGGTGGTCCACGATTTCGATGCCGTGGTGCTCGACCTCAACCTGCCGGGCATGGACGGGCTGGAGGTCTGCCGCAAGCTGCGCAACGAGGCGCGCAAGCAGACCCCGGTGCTGATGCTCACCGCCCGCGACAGCCTCGACAGCAAGCTCGCCGGCTTCGACTCCGGCGCCGACGACTACCTGATCAAGCCCTTCGCGCTGCAGGAGGTCGAGGTCCGGCTCAACGCGCTGGCGCGCCGCGGCAAGGGCGTGCAGACGCGCGTGCTGGAAGTCGCCGACCTGGAATACAACCTCGATACCCTGGAAGTGCGCCGCGCCGGCAAGCTGGTGCAGCTCAACCCCACGGCGCTCAAGATCCTGCAGTCGCTGATGGAAGCCTCGCCGGCGGTGGTCACCCGGCAGGAGCTCGAGACCCGAGTCTGGGGCGAGGAACTGCCCGATTCGGACAGCCTGCGCGTGCATATCCACGGCCTGCGCGCAGTGATCGACAAGCCCTTCCCGACCCTGCTGGTGCAGACCCGCCATGGCATCGGCTACCGGATCGCCGCACCCGATGTCGCAAGCTGAGGGCGGCGCTCCGGCGCCATTGGTCTCCGGCCGGCGGCGTTATCGGCGCCGGCTGCGCACCCGCATCATCCTGTCGTTCGCGCTGCTCGGGCTCGGGTTGACGGCAATGTTCGCGATCGCGGCGGCCTTTGTGGGCGCGGTGGTCGAGGACCAGGCGGTCGGCGCGGTACTGAAGGAGAACCTCGACGACTACGCCGAGAATTTCTACCGCGACCAGTCCGCCCAGCTGTCGCCGCTGGGCAGCGTGCGCGCCTATGTCTTCGGGCCGGACAAGTGGCACAACGCACAGCCGGACTGGATCGAGCTCGAGTCGGGCGTCTACAACATGAACGGCGTCGAGGACGGCGAGCCGTTCGTCTACCGCCTCGTGGTGAAGAAGGACCCCGAGTACTGGTTCTTCGTCGCCCAGGACATGACCAGCACCGCCGAGGTGCGCGACCGCATCAAGCTGATCCTGATCGCCGCGGTGGTGCTGTTCACCCTGCTTGCCGGCGTGATCGGCTGGTGGTCGGCGGCACGCGTGATGCGGCCGGTGTCGGAGCTGGCGAACCTTCTCGGCTCGTCCGGCAGCAATGCCGGCCCCGGGATGCTGGCACCCCATTTCCCCGACGACGAAGTCGGCGAGCTCGCCACCGCGCTCGACGACTATGCCGCGCGCCTGACCGAAGTGGTGCAGCGCGACCGCGAGTTCAACGCCGACGTCAGCCACGAGCTGCGCACGCCGCTGGCGGTGGTCAAGGGTGCGGTCGAGCTGCTGCTCAGCCGGCCCGACCTGGACGACAAGACCGTCGCGCGCCTGCAGCGCATCCAGCGCGCCGAGCAGCAGTGCACGGACCTGATCAGCGCGCTGCTGCTGCTGTCTCGCGCCGAACGTGGCCACGGCAACACCGACGTCTGCCGCGTCGCCGAGCAGCTGCTGGACGCCCACCGCGCACAGATCGGCGGCAAGGCGCTGGAACTGCGCATGGAAGGCGAGGCGGGGACGCTGGTGGTGGACGCGCCCGAGGCGGCCGTGTCGGTCGCGCTGGGCAACCTGATCGGCAACGCGGTGAAGTACACCACCGCCGGCGAGGTCGTGGTCCGCCTGCACGACCGCGCCGTGGACGTGATCGACTCCGGGCCGGGCCTGAGCCCCGAGGACGCCGCGCACCTGTTCCAGCGCGGCTATCGCGGCAGCCACGCCGAGCACACCCACGGCGGCGGCATCGGCCTCTCCATCGTGCGTCGCCTGTGCCGGCTGTATGACTGGCAGGTGCGGGTGGTGCCGGGCGAGGAGCGCGGTGTGGTGGCGACGCTGCGCTTCGACGTGGATCCGGCGGAGGCGGGTTGAGGCTTACGCCTGCACCGGCTCCAGCCAGCCGTAGTGGTCTGGCGTACTGCCTTCGAACAGTCCGAAGAACAGTTCCTGCAGGCGCAGGGTGACCGGACCGGCCTTGCCGCTGCCGACCTGGCGGCCGTCGACCGAGCGGATCGGCGTGATCTCGGCGGCGGTGCCGCACATGAAGAGCTCGTCGCACAGGTACAGGTATTCGCGCGGCAGGTCGCGTTCGACCACGGTGATGCCGGCGTCGCGCGCCAGGCGGATGATCGAGTCGCGGGTGATGCCATTGAGCAGCGCCGCGCTGACCGGCGTGGTGTGCAGCGCGCCGTCGAAGACCAGGAAGAGGTTCTCGCCTGCGCCTTCGCTGAGCAGGCCCGTGGACGCCAGCGCGATGCCTTCGCCGAAGCCCAGTCGCCGCGCCTCGCGCGCGATCAGCTGGCCGGACAGGTAGTTGCCGCCGGCCTTGGCGCCGGCCGGGATGGTGTTGGGCGCGACCCGCTGCCAGCTCGACACGCAGGCGTCGATGCCTTCGGTGAGCGCGCCTTCGCCCAGGTATGGCCCCATGTGCCAGGTGGCCACGGCGACGTCCACCGGGGTGTCCGCGCTGAGCCCGAAACCGCCGAGGCCGCGCCACGCGACGGGGCGCAGGTAGGCCTGCTGGAATCCGTTCCTGCGCAGGACTTCGTGGCACGCGGCGTTGAGCTCTTCGAGCGTGTAGGGGATCGCCATGTCGTAGATGTGCGCCGAGGCGAGCAGGCGGCGGTTGTGGTCCTGCAGCCGGAAGATCGCGCTGCCCTGCGGCGTCGCGTAGGCACGGATGCCTTCGAACACGGAAGAGCCGTAGTGCAGGCCGTGCGACATCACGTGCGTGGTGGCGTCGGCCCAGGGCTTGATGCCGCCGTTGTGCCAGATCCATTCCGGGTACTGCATGGCGCTGCTCCGCTGTGTGGAAGGCCCATTGTGCCGCAGGCCGGAGTCTGGCCCGCAGTGCTCAGAGCGTGATCCACCAGCAGTCCATGTGCCGACGCAGGCCGAAGGTCGTGCTGGACGGCGTGATGCCGTCGGCCAGTGCCTGGTCGATGCGCAGCGCCACCGGTCGCCGTGGCGAGGGCGGCGTGGCCGGCATCGCTGCGCTGCCGTCGAGGGCCGCCAGCGGTGCGGGCTCCGCCGATGCGACCACTGCCTCGGCGGGGCGCAGTGCGGAAATGTTGAGCAGCGGACGCCGGGCGATCGCATCCAGGCGTTCGATCACCGCATAGCCATTGCTGTGCGACATCCCCACCCAGTGGTAGCTGCGCGCAAGCCGGTTGGTGTCGCCGGCGTCGATCGCCGCGGTGACTTCGAACACCAGGTCCTGCAGTCGCCTTGAACAGCCGCCACGATAGCGCAGCGCGGCGGCACTACCGCTGCCCTCGGTGCGCGGCCGGTTCTCCACCGCGCCCAGGGATTCGCAGCTGCGGTCGGTGTACACCGCGCCGCCATCGGGCGTGGTGCAGCGCCGGACCTGGGCGGCGGCAGGCGAGGGCAGGGCCGCGGCGATCGCCACGGCCGACAGCAGTGCGCCGGCCAGGGCGGGGTGTCGCAGGTACGGCATGGGCTCAAGGGTACAGCGGTGGCGTGCCGCGCAGAAGCGCGCGCAGGCGGTCAGCCGAGGCGGTCGAGCACCGCGATCGTCGGCCGGGCCAGGTTGAGCGTGTAGAAATGAAGCGCCGGCGCGCCGCCGTCGATCAGGCGCTGGCACAGGCCGGCCACCACGTCCGTGCCCAGCTTGCGCACGCTGTCGGCATCGTCGCCATAGGCCGCCATGCGCTTGGTCACCCAGCGCGGGATCTCGGCGCCGCAGGCCTCGGAAAAGCGGCGCAGCTGGGTGAAGTTCGAGATCGGCATGATGCCGGGGACGATCGGAACCTCGACCCCGGCGGCGCGGGCCTCGTCGACGAAGCGGAAATAGGCGTCGGGGTTGTAGAAGTACTGGGTGATGGCGCCGTTGGCCCCGGCATCGACCTTGGCCTTGAAGTGGCGCAGGTCGGCGATGGCGTCCTCGGCCTGCGGGTGGGTCTCGGGATAGCAGGCCACTTCGATGTGGAAGTGGTCGCCGTGCGCCGAGCGGATGAAGGCGACCAGGTCGGCGGCGTGGCGGAACTCGCCGGGGTGGCCCATGCCGGAGGGCAGGTCGCCGCGCAGGGCGACGATGCGACGGCAGCCGGTGTCGCGGTAGGTCAGCAGCAGCGCGGCGATTTCATCGCGCGTGCCGCCCACGCAGGACAGGTGCGGTGCGGCCTCGAGGCCGTGCGCATCGATCAGCCCGCGCACGGTGTCGCCGGTATAGCTGAGCGTCGAGCCGCCGGCACCGAAGGTGCAGGAGACGTACTCCGGCGCGTAGGCCTTGAGCCGCGCCGCGGTGCGGTCGAGCTGCGCGCGCTGCTCCTCGTTCTTGGGCGGGTAGAACTCGAAACTGATCGGTGTCATGGCGTCCGGCAACTGGCAGGGTCGGCGGATCATATCTCTTTATCGCGATGGATGTGAATATAGGAAAGCAAAAGCGTTTGCCACGGATGACGCGGATCTGCGCGGATTCACGCGGATAAAGCCTTTCAGAAAAGATGTTGCCTTTGCCCTATCCGCGTTGATCCGCGTAGATCCGTGGCAAAAAAGCGCTTGGACCCGGCACCCCGCCCGTCGGCGCGAAGCAAGAAGGGCGCCTTGCGGCGCCCTTCGTTTTACATGTGCTGTCGAGGACTGGCCTCAGTAGCGGTAGTGGTCGGCCTTGAACGGGCCATCCACCGACACGCCCAGGTAGTCGGCCTGGTCCTTGGTGAGCTTCGTCAGCTTCACGCCGATCTTCTCCAGGTGCAGGCGCGCGACTTCCTCGTCGAGCTTCTTCGGCAGGATGTAGACCTTGTTCTCGTACTCGTCCTTCTTCGCCCACAGGTCGATCTGCGCCAGCGTCTGGTTGGCGAACGAGTTCGACATCACGAAGCTCGGGTGGCCGGTGGCGCAGCCCAGGTTCACCAGGCGGCCCTCGGCCAGCAGGAACATCGCGTTGCCGTTCGCGAAGACGAACTTGTCCACCTGCGGCTTGATGTTGATGACCTCGACGCCGGCCACGGCCTTCAGCGCATCGACCTGGATCTCGTTGTCGAAGTGGCCGATGTTGCAGACGATGGCCTGGTCCTTCATCGCCGTCATGTGCGCGACGGTGATGATGTCCTTGTTGCCGGTGGTGGTGACGTAGATGTCGGCCTCGCCCAGCGTGTCCTCGACGGTCTTGACCTCATAGCCTTCCATCGCCGCCTGCAGGGCGCAGATCGGGTCGATCTCGGTGACGATCACGCGCGCACCGTAGGCGCGCAGCGAAGCCGCCGAACCCTTGCCGACGTCGCCATAGCCACAGACCACGGCCACCTTGCCGGCCAGCATCACGTCGAGCGCGCGCTTCAGGCCGTCGGCCAGCGACTCGCGGCAGCCGTACAGGTTGTCGAACTTCGACTTGGTGACCGAGTCGTTGACGTTGATCGCAGGCACCAGGAGCTGGCCGGCTTCGGCGAGCTGGTACAGGCGGTGCACGCCGGTGGTGGTCTCTTCGGAGACGCCCTTCCAGTCGCGGACGACGATGGTCCAGAAGCCGGGACGCTCCTTGGCGACGCGCTTGAGCAGGTTCTTGATCACCTGCTCTTCGTGGCTCGACGCCGCGCCGTTGACCCAGGATTCGTCACCCTGTTCCAGCTCGTAGCCCTTGTGGATCAGCAGCGTCACGTCGCCGCCATCGTCGACCACCATCTGCGGGCCGAGGAAGCCGCCCTTGCCGTCGGGGAAGCTCAGCGCCTCGAGCGTGCAGTCCCAGTACTCCTCCAGCGTCTCGCCCTTCCAGGCGAACACGGGGGTACCGGTGGCGGCGATCGCGGCCGCGGCGTGGTCCTGGGTCGAGAAGATGTTGCACGACGCCCAGCGCACGTCGGCGCCGATGTCCTTCAAGGTCTCGATCAGCACCGCGGTCTGGATGGTCATGTGCAGCGAGCCGGTCACGCGCACGCCCTTCAGGGGCGCTTCGGCGGCGTGCTTGCGGCGGATGGACATCAGGCCGGGCATCTCGTGCTCGGCGATGTCGATTTCCTTGCGGCCCCAGTCGGCCAGGGAAATGTCGGCGATCTTGTAATCGCCCTCGGTGGAGAAGGTCTTGACCTGTGCGTTCATGCGGAAGCTCCGGTTTCTGCTCCCTGTCCCGCTCGGGGAGAGGGTGGGGTGGGGAACCGGGCGCCGTTGGGGTGTATTCCGCCGAGCCTGGCCGTGCAGGTTCCACGGTCGCAGCGCCCCTCGGCGGAGCCGGCGATTATATCGCTTGTGCCCCGGCGCGGGGCGTACGGCCGCCGCTTCGCTGGCACGCAGCTGAACAGGTGGCGGCGCGGCTTCGCGAGGGTCTGCGCCGTGCCCGGCGGGGTAGGGCAGGATCTTCGCGGCGGGCAGGAGGCGCTCCGTTGTCGTTCCTTGACCCCATCTGCGCTGCGCTGTACGCAGCATTCCCTAGGGTGTACGGAGTCAAGTTATACCACCGCACTAATATCTGGTGGTATAACTCACCTGTTCTTGAGGAAAGCCGATGGCCCTTTACCGCGAACTCGCCGCATCCGCGCAGACGGCCTATGCCGAACTGCACGAGCTCGTGCAGGTGGCCGAGGCCACGCGCTCGCCTGCGTCGGTCACCGGCAAGGTGGCGTACAAGACCATCAAGGGCTCGCGCTACGCGTATTGGGCTTTCAAGGAGTTGGACGGGCGCAAGCGCGAGTACTACCTCGGACCGGCGGGGCCGGCGATCGACGCGATCGAGCGCGCGCGCATCGCGGGTTCGCCGACGCTGGACGCAGTGGCACGGCAAGCAGCGGCAGCGCTTGCGCACGGCTGCGTCGCAACGCCGCCAAAGCACTTCCGCATCGTGAAGCGGCTGTCGGAGTACCAGTTCTTCCGTGCCGGCGGCCTGCTGGTGGGGACACATGCCTTCCTGGCACTGGGCAACCAGTTGGGTGTCGCATGGGGCAGCGGAACGCGGACGCTTGACCTGGACTTCGCCCATGCCGGCCCCGGGGGCAACATCGCCGTGGCGCTGCCGGCCGACCTGCGGGCGAATGCGCATGATGCGCTGAAATCGCTCGAACATGGATTCCTGCCCGCGCTGGGAGGCAGCAAGGGGATGGCCAGCCTGTACGTGAGCGAGCGTGACCCCGGGCTGCGTGTCGATTTCCTGACGTCCAGCCGGCGCGGTGGGCGGAGCGATGTGCATGCACCCGACCTTGGCGTGTCACTCAGTCCGATGAAGTTCCTCGATTACCTGATGGAGCGGTCGGGGCAGGCCGTGCTGCTGGATCGTGCGGACGCCTGCCTTGTGAATCTTCCGGACCCGGCGCGCTACGGGCTGCACAAGCTGATCGTCGCGCACGAGCGCGGGCCCGCCAACCCCAAGCACGATAAGGACATCGCCCAGGCGCTGGCCTTGATCGACTGGCACCTGCAGCGCGCGCCCCATGCCCTGGCGGATGCCTGGAACGACCTTGCAGGGCGCGGCGCGGGCTGGGAAAAGCGCGCGCGCGCCTCGCTGGCATTGGCGCCGAAGGTGCATGCGGACGTTGTCGCGCGGTTCGATCGCGAGGTTGTCGCCGTGCGTTGAGTGCACGGGCCACCATGACCCTCGCCACGGTACACGCCGTGGCGTCCGGGCTAGGCTCGAGGTTCGTGTCAGGGGAGTCACCCATGCCAAAATCCGTCGCGCGGCCGCGCTTCGCACCGCTCATCCTTTTTGCAGGCCTGCTGTTCGCGACCGCCGCGCTGCAGGCCCGCGAACCCGTGGGCATACTGGCCGATTCCGATTCCGATTCCGATTACCGCCTGCCCACGCCCGCCCTGCGTGCGATCGTGGACGCCCCGCAGGCACCAAGCCTGTCGCTGTCGCCCAGGCGCGACCTCATCGCCTACATGCAGGTGCCCTCGCTGCCGGGCATCGACGTCGTGGCACAACCCGAGCTCAAGCTCGCCGGCCTGCGCATCCATCCGCGCACGCATTCGGCCAGCGCCTTCAGCTTCATCGACGACCTCTGGCTGCAGGCGGTGGACGGCGGCGGCGAACGGCGCATCGAGGGCCTGCCCCGGCCGCTGGCCCTGCGCTCGATGCAGTGGTCGCCCGACCAGCGCCACATCGCCTTCAGCCACGTCGATGCCCGCGCCGGGCGCGTGGAGCTGTGGCTGGTGGATGTGGCCGCGGGGCGCGCGCGCAGGCTGCTTGAGCAGCCGCTGGGCAGCGTGGTGGGCAGCGGCTTCGACTGGTTGCCCGACAGCCGTGGCCTGATCGCCCTGCTGCGTCCGGAAGGGCAGGGGCCCGCGCCTGAGAGCGATGGCGTGCCGGCCGGCCCGAACATCCAGCAGACCAACGGCGACGGCCGCGTGCAGAGCCTGCGGACCTACCAGGACCTGCTGGGGAATGCGCACGACGCGGCGCTGTTTGCGTACTACATGACGAGCCAGCTGGCGCGCGTCGGGCTGGACGGTTGGGTGGAGCGCATCGGCGCGCCGGAGATGTACGTGGGAGCCTCGGTGTCGCCCGACGGCCGCCACCTGCTGCGGCAGCGGCTCGAACGGCCGTTCTCCTATCTGGTGCCGTATTCGCGCTTCCCGCGCCGCATCGACGTCATCGACCTCGGCGGCCGCTTGCTGCACACCGTGGCGGTGCTGCCCGTGGTCGAAGGCCTGCCGACCGGCAACGACGCCGTGGCCACCGGCGTGCGCCGTATCGGGTGGCGCGCCGATGCGCCGGCGACCCTGGTCTGGGCCGAGGCACAGGACGGCGGCGATCCCGCGCGCGAGGTCGACGTGCGCGACCGCGTGTTCGCCCACGCCGCGCCGTTCAAGGGCGAGCCGCGGGTGCTGGCCGACCTCTCGATGCGCTACGGCGGCGTGTACTGGGGCCACGATGGCCTGGCACTGCTGACCGAGTCCTGGTGGAAGACGCGCCAGCTGCGCGAATGGCGGCTTGCGCCCGGTGCATCAATCGCGCCGGCGCTGTTGCGAGAGGGCTCGTACGAAGACCGCTATGCCGATCCCGGCACGCCGGTGATGCAGATGGACGACCGCGGCTTCGCACGCCTGCTCACCACCGGCGATGGCGAAACCATCTACCGCATCGGCGCCGGCGCGTCGGCCGACGGCGACCGGCCCTTCCTCGACCGGCAGGATCTTGCCGGCGGCGTCACCGAGCGCCTGTTCCAGTCGGCGGCGCCCTGGTACGAGTCGCCGTTCGCGCTGCTTGATGCCGATGCCTCGCGCATCCTCACCACGCGCGAGTCGCCGACCGACCCGGCGAACGTGCTGTTGCGCAGGCTCGATGCG
The DNA here is from genome assembly GCF_054072735.1 of Luteimonas sp. A649. Classification (NCBI taxonomy): domain Bacteria; kingdom Pseudomonadati; phylum Pseudomonadota; class Gammaproteobacteria; order Lysobacterales; family Lysobacteraceae; genus Luteimonas; species Luteimonas sp. A649. The sequence goes on from NZ_JBSVRQ010000001.1 coordinate 304,822, forward strand.
GATGCGGATGCGGATGCGGATGCGAGTGCAGGTGCCGGTGCGGATGCCGCGCCGATCGCGTTGACGGACTTCCCGCACCCGACGCCCGAGCTGCGCGGCGTGAGCAAGGAGCAGATCCGCTACGCCCGCGCCGACGGCGTGGAGATGACCGCCGACCTCTACCTGCCGTCCGGCTATGACCCCGCGCGCGACGGCCCGCTGCCGATGCTGATGTGGGCCTATCCGCGCGAGTTCAAATCCGCCGATGCCGCCAGCCAGGTGCGCGGCTCGCCCTACCGCTTCAACCGCATCAGCTACTGGGGTCCGCTGGCCTACCTGGCACAGGGCTACGCCGTGCTCGACGGTCCGACCATGCCGATCATCGGCGAGGGCGACGCCGAACCCAACGACACCTACGTTGCCCAGCTGGTGGCGAGCGCGCAGGCGGCGGTGGACGAGGTGGTGAAGCGCGGCGTGGCCGATCGCGACCGCATCGCGATCGGCGGCCACTCCTACGGCGCGTTCATGACCGCGAACCTGCTCGCGCATTCGGACCTGTTCCGCGCCGGCATCGCGCGCAGCGGCGCCTACAACCGCTCGCTGACGCCCTTCGGCTTCCAGGCCGAGGAGCGCAACTACTGGCAGGCCACCGACACCTACCACGCGATGTCGCCCTTCGACCACGCCGACCGCATCAACGAGCCGGTGCTGCTGATCCATGGTGAGGAAGACAACAACTCCGGCACCTTCCCGATGCAGAGCGAGCGCATGTTCGCCGCGATCAAGGGCCTGGGCGGCACCGCACGCCTGGTGATGCTGCCCAACGAGTCGCATGGCTACCGCGCGCGCGAGTCGATCCTGCACATGCTGGCGGAGACGCACGCGTGGTTGGACGAGCACGTCCGGGAGGCGCCGGCCCGCTGAACGCAGGCGCTGCGCATGATGCTGGACACCTGTTCAGCATCGCGCGCAGCGCTTCGGCGAGGGTTTCCCCCAGCTTCATCGGCTGACCCGCCGGTACCAGAATCGCGGCATCCCCTCGCGAGAGCGTGTCGCCATGCCCACGATCGACTCCAACGTCCGCGCGTTCGAGCAGCATTTCAACGTCTTCGATACCGCGGCCAAGGGCGGCGGCGCCGACGGCAAGGTGAGCCGGAACGACATCGAGGCGGTCGCCAACGGCTCGCAATACACCGCCGAGCAGCGCGCGGCCGCCCAGTACCTGCTCGACAATCCCGACGTTTACGCCGTACTCGACACCGGGCGCGACGGCGGCGGCCTGTATGCGGCCGACGGCGTGATATCCGACCAGGACATGGCCGCGGTGATGGAAAACGCGCCGCTGTTCGAAGACACCGCGCTGTTCACCAGCGACAGTCCCGCGATTCCCGAAGGCGCCTACCCGGGCTTCGATGATCCTGTCGGCGCGGCGGCGCAGACCGAGCAGGTCGGAACGCACGGCAGCGGTGCGGAGTCGGCGGGCACGTCCCAGTTCATGCACTTCGTGCGCGAACACCAGGATGACCCGCAGTGGCTGCAGGACTACTTCGCTGCCCTGGGCGCGGAAAAGACCGCGCAATACCTGGGCAGCGTCGCCGAGCCGGGCCGCTACACCGACCTGTCGGCCGACTACGCCAATGGCGAGATCGAAGCCGTCCGCGGCGCGATCGAGAACATGTACGAAAGCGGCGTGATCAATGATGCCGACATCGCCCGCCTGGTCGAGCACTGGGCGATGGATCGCGGCAACTTCAACCCGGGCGTCGCACAGCTGTTCGGTGGACTGGGCGGCAGCCACGGCCAGGACATGCAGAACGCGTTCTTCCGCGCCGCCGGCGAACTCGCGCTTGCCGGGCAGGACCTGTCCAACCGCGAGTTCCTGTTCTCGGACGAGGCGATCGACAGGCTCAGCGATGGCGACCGCGAAAGCCTCGCCGCCGCGTCGGCCTTCGTGCTGGGACAGACCAGCACCGAGAACCAGGTCAGCCGCATGATCGACCTGCAGGCCGATGGCGACAATGCGGTCGACAGGTTCATCACGCTCGCAATGTCGACGCCGCCCCATGCGGCCGCCTTCGATTCATACACGTCCGATGCCCAGACCGAACGGCTGCGTGATCCGGATGCGCGCGGGATCATCGGGCAGGAGGTCGACTACGACGGCGTCGCGCAGCTGGTCAGCGCGCTCAGCTTCGACTCCGCGCACTTCAGCGGCCCGGGCAACCAGCCGCCGGCGCCGTACAGCCACGCGGCCCTGCAGTCGGTGCGCGACGAGGTCTTCTACAGCGCGACCAACGGCCTGGATGCCAACCGCGACCAGTGGCAGGACAACACGCTGCTGAAGGATGGCCTGTCGCGGATCCTGATGTCCGACTTCGACCGGATGGTGGCCGATTCGACCGGCGGCAACGGCGCCATGCTCGATGACGACCACCCCTTCCCGGAGGCGCTCGAGAACTTCGCCCAGAACGTGCTGTTCACCGATCCCACCGGCAACCTGCGCGACGCCACCAGCCAGTTCCTGGTGGACAGGCTCGGCACGATGATCAACGACGTCAACACGCTCGACGATGCCGCCTTCGCCGACAAATACGACGGCGCCAACCAGGCGCAGGTAACCCACCTCGCCGGCGCCCTGCTGGGTCACATCGACAACGGCCTGGAGCAGGCCGTGGAGGTGGCGAGCGACAAGCACGACGCGCAGCGGAAGGGCCTGGAGTTCGGGCTCGACCTGGCCTGGGCACTGGGCCAGGACGGCCTGAAGCTGCTGCCGGGCGGCAACGTGGTGTCGACGATCCTGCCCGGCTCGATCACCAAGTCCGAAACCTGGGGCGAAATCAAGGGCGAGCTGGAGAAGATGATGAAGGACGGCCTGACCGACCAGGCCGCCGGCTTGCTGCTTGAGAAGTTCCCCGACCTGCACGCCGACGACGCGCTGTCGGGACTGATGCAGGAGCTCGCTGAAGAGGTCAGCGTCGACAACGAGCGCGACTACCTGTCCGCGCTGCTGAGCAGCTACAACTACGCCGACAACAACCCCGCGGCGACCAACTAGCCCCGACACGGGCGATGCAGCCGCCATGGCTGCATCGCCGGGTCCTGGGCTGGACCGCCCTTACTTGATGCGGGCGGCCTTGCGCAGCTCTTCGGCCTTGTCGGTCTTCTCCCACGAGAACGCCGTGGCGGTGTGGGTCTTGCCGGCGTCGTCGGTGTAGCTGACGTCCTCCGGCGTGCGGCCGAAGTGGCCGTAGCTGGCGGTGCGCTGGTAGATCGGGTGCACCAGGTCGAGCATCTTGATGATGCCGTAGGGGCGCAGGTCGAAGTGGCGGCGGATCAGCTTCTCGATGACATCGTCGGAGACCTTCCCGGTGCCGAAGGTGGTCACCGAGATCGAGGTCGGCTCGGCGACGCCGATGGCGTAGCTCAGCTGCACCTCGCAGCGGTCGGACAGGCCGGCGGCGACCACGTTCTTGGCGACGTAGCGCGCGGCGTACGCGGCCGAGCGGTCGACCTTCGACGGATCCTTGCCCGAGAACGCGCCGCCGCCGTGGCGGGCCCAGCCGCCGTAGGTGTCGACGATGATCTTGCGGCCGGTCAGGCCGCAGTCGCCTACCGGGCCGCCGATCTCGAACTTGCCGGTCGGGTTGATGTGGTACTTGGTGCCCTTGTGCAGCCACTTGGCGGGCAGCACGGGCTTGAGGATCTCTTCGCGCACCGCCTCGATCAGGTCCTTCTGGCGGATGCCCGGGGCGTGCTGGGTGGACAGGACCACGGCGTCGATGGCGACGGCCACGCCGTCTTCGTAGCGCAGGGTGACCTGGCTCTTGGCGTCGGGGCGCAGCCACGGCAGCGGCGACTTCTTCTTCTTGCGCACCTTGGCCTGCTGTTCGACCAGGCGATGCGACAGGTGGATCGCCGCCGGCATGAAGCTGCTGGTCTCCCGGGTCGCGTAGCCGAACATCAGGCCCTGGTCGCCGGCGCCCATTTCCTCGGGCTTCTTGCGGTCCACGCCCTGCGCGATGTGCGGGCTCTGCTTGCCGATCAGGTTCAGCACGCCGCAGGTGGCGCCGTCGAAACCGACGTCGCTGGAGTTGTAGCCGATGTCCAGGATCACCTTGCGGGTCAGCGCTTCGAGGTCGATCCACGCGCTGGTGGTGATCTCGCCGGCGACGATCGCCACGCCGGTCTTCACCATGGTCTCGCAGGCCACGCGCGCGCCCTTGTCCTGGCTCAGGATGGCGTCGAGGACGGCGTCGGAGATCTGGTCGGCGATCTTGTCCGGATGGCCTTCGGAGACCGATTCGGAGGTGAACAGGGTGCTGGACATCGGCCTTATATCCCTTGATTCGGATGGAGAGATGGGCGCGCATGATACATGGGCGCGGGGTCGCGTGCATTGTGCCGCGACCGGGTGGCCCACGGCGTCATGCAGCGTTCCATCGCACAGGATGCGTTGCCCGGGCTCCGGCGGCTAGCATCCGCACATGGACTCACTTTCGCAGATCGTGCTCGGCGCCGCCGTCGCCGCCGCCATTGCGCCACCCCGACACCGCCGCGCCGCGCTGCTGGCAGGGGCTGCGCTGGGCACCTTGCCCGACCTGGACTCGCTGCCGATCGCCCTGTTCACCGACGACCCGGTCGCGCTGATGACCCTGCATCGCGGCTTCAGCCACTCGCTGTTCGTGCTGCCGTTGCTGGGATGGCTGCTCTGGGCGTTCTTCCGCAAGCGCGGCGGGCGCGTGGCCGAGGCGCCGCGGCGCTGGTTCTGGGCGATCCAGATGGCGCTGTTGACGCATCCACTCCTCGACGCCTTCACCGTCTACGGCACCCAGCTGCTGTGGCCCTTGCCGCTGCCGCCTGTCATGTGGTCGAGCGTCTTCATCATCGATCCGCTGTACACGATCTGGCTGCTGGTGGCCTGCGTCGCGGCGTTCTTCCTGCGCGAGCGCGTGGCGGCGCAGCGCGCGCTCGCCGCCGGCCTGGTACTGAGCACCGCCTATCTGGGCTGGTCACTGGCGGCCAAGGCCCTGGTGGAGCACGAGGCCGACCGCGCGCTGGCGGCCGTAGGGCTAGTCGATGCGCCGCGGTTCTCGGTGCCGATGCCCTTCAACACCTTCCTGTGGCGGGTGGTGGCGCTTACGCCGGACGGCTTCGTCGAAGGTGAGCATTCGCTGGTCGCGGACCGCCGTCCGATGACGTTCCGCCGCTACATGTCCGACGTCGAAGCGCTGGCTCAGGTGGACGGCTATCCCGCGGTGGCGCGGCTGGCCTGGTTCAACCGCGGCTTCATGAAGGCCGCCGAGCGCGATGGCCGGCTGGTGCTGAGCGACCTGCGCATGGGCGCGGAGCCCGACTACAGCTTCAATTTCGCGGTCGCCGAGCGTGAGGATGATGGCTGGCGTGAGATCCCGCCCGAACAACTCTCCTGGCCCTGGGAGGCGCGGCGGCGCCTGGCTGACATGTGGCACCGCATCTGGAGCGAGCCCCCGTCGGCCTCCAGACCGCCGGCCTAGGCGGGGAACCAGTAGCGGGTGAAATGGAAGAACACCGGCGCGGCGAACACGACCGAGTCCATCCTGTCCATCATCCCGCCGTGGCCCTCGATCATGCGGCCCCAGTCCTTGGCGCCGAGGCTGCGCTTGACCGCAGACAGCGCCAGCCCACCGCACACGCCCGCGACCACGATGACCGTCGACATGCCCGCCGATTGCAGCGGGGTGAACGGCGTCATCCACCACAGTGCGGTGCCGATGCCGACCGCGGCCAGTCCGCCGCCGAGCAGGCCTTCGACCGTCTTCGACGGACTCACCGCCGGCGCCAGCTTGCGGCGCCCGAACAGCTTGCCGAACACGTACTGCATCACGTCGCTGATCTGCACCACCAGCATCAGGTAGAGCAGCAACAGCTGGCCTTGGCCGGCCGGCGCGCCAGGATGCAGGATCATCAGCGCGGGCGCGTGGCTGATGCAGTAGATCGCGACCATCGTGCCCCACTGGATCTTGGTGGTGCGTGCGAGGAAGTCGGTGGTGTCGCCACCGAACACCGCAAGCACGGGCAGCGCGAGGAAGGCGTAGACCGGGATGAAGATCGCGAACAGGCCGTACCAGTGGTCGTGGATCAGCCAGTACTGGAGCGGGATCAGCAGGTAGAACGCGGCCACCAGCGGCAGGTGGTCCCCGGCGCGGGTCGGGGTGAGGGTGATGAATTCGCGCAGGGCGAAGAACGAAATCCCGGCGAACACCAGCAGCGTGGCCACCGGTCCGATCGCGAAGCAGGCGCCGAGTACCGCCACCATGCCCCACCAGGCGCGCAGCCTTGCGTTGAGGTTCTGCACCGTGGCGCCGCCGCCGTCGGATCCGCGTCGCGACAACAGCCAGCCGATGATCGACGCCACCAGCAGCAGGCCGACGATGCCGGAAAACACGTACACCATCTTCGTTTGCGGGCTCATGCCATCGCCTCCACCGCGGCGCGCGCGCGTTCCAGGAAATCCTCGCGCGACTCACCGGCGGCCAGGGCCAGCGGTGCGCCGAAATTGACATTGCAGTACAGCGGAAGCGGCAGCGGCAGCAGCGCGCCCTTGGGCAGGCTGCGGTGCAGCGTGTCGAGGTAGACCGGCACCAGCTCGAGGTGGGGATATTCGCTGGCGAGCTTGAACAGGCCGCCCTTGAACGCCTGCGGCAGGCGTTCCGCGCTGCGCGTGCCCTCGGGGAACAGGATCAGTGAATCGCCCTGGTCCAGGGCCTCACGCACCGGCGCCAGCGGGTCGGCATCGGCGGCCGCGCGCTGGCGGTCGATCAGGATCGCGCGCAGCACGTTGCCCGACATCCAGCCGCGCAGGCCGGGTTTGTCCCAGTAGTCGCGGGCGGCCACCGGACGCACCTCGGCGCGCTGCCGCGGCGCCAGCGCCGACCAGATGGCGACGGTGTCGAGGTGGCTGGTGTGGTTCGCGAAGTACAGGCATTGGCCGACTGGTGGCGCGACCCGCCACTGCGCGCGTGCGCCGACCAGCGTGCGGGTGAAACCCACCAGGACGGCACCGGCGAGCCGCGCGATCACGAGGCGGCTTCCAGCTGCCGGGCGACTGCGCGCAGGCGCGTCCCGCAGGTCAGCAGTGCGCCCGCGGCAATGACAAGCACCGCGATCACCAGCGCATGGCGGCTGCCGGCCCACATCGTCTCGAAGGGAGCGACGATGCAGGCCAGGGTCATCAGTGCCATGCGGTGCTGCTTGGCCATCGGGCCGCGGAAATCCTGCGCCAGCCCCAGTGCGCCGCCGAGCGTGCGGATGTACGCCGTCAGCGCCGCCAGCAGGGCCGCGAGCCAGCCGGCCCAGGGCAGGCCGGCCGCGCAGCCCAGCGCGACCAGCAGCACGCTGTCGGCGATGCGGTCGGGGACTTCGTTGTACAGCGCACCGGTGGGCGTGGACCTGCCGCCTTCCACGGCCACCATGCCGTCGAGCAGGTTGCACAGCAGCCGCAGCTGGATGCCCAGCGCGCACAGCCATGCGCCCCAGGCAGGAAGCCACAGCAGCGCGGCGGCGCCAGCGGCGGCGAAGGCGATGCTCAGCACGGAGATCGCGTTGGGCGTCAGCGGCGATCGCGCGAGCGCTGCGGCGCCCCGCTGGATGAGTGCATTGCCGCGCGCCTTGATCGGCCGGCGCGACGCGTCATGGTCCTGTCCTGGTGACGTCATGTGTTCCCTTCCCTGGGTGGGCGCGATGGCCTGGCCGCGCATCTTGGGAGCTGACTGCGCGCGCTGGCAAGCGCAGCGGTGCGTCAGGCGGCCGCCGGGAGGTCCGGCATGACGCCCGCGGCGAGCGCGTCGAAGTAGTCGCGGGTCAGCTGCAGCTGCATGTCCGCGGTCTGCGCGCGGTTGACCACGCTGCGGAAGGCGGCGTTTTCCGGGCGATCCTTCGCGTACCAGCCAAGGTGCTTGCGAGCGATCCGCACGCCCGCCTGCTCCCCGTACAGCACATGCAATGCTTCGAGATGGGACAGCAGGATGTCGCGGACCTCGCGCAGCGACGGCGGCGGCAGGCGCTCGCCGGTGGCGAGGAAGTGCGCCACCTCGCGGAAGATCCAGGGCCGTCCCTGCGCCGCGCGACCGATCATCACTGCGTCGGCACCGGTGTGGCGCAGCACGGCGGCGGCCTTGTCGGGGGAATCGATGTCGCCGTTGGCGAGCACCGGGATCGACAATGCGGCCTTGATGGCGGCGATGGTGTCGTACTCGGCCTGGCCGGTGTAGTGCAGGTCGCGCGTGCGCCCGTGCACGGCCAGCGCGGCGATGCCGCTGTCCTGCGCGATGCGCGCGATCGCGGGCGCGTTGCGCTGCTGCGCGCACCAGCCGGTGCGGATCTTCAGCGTGACCGGCACGTCCACGGCTTCGACCACCGCCTCCAGGATCCGCGCCACCAGCGCTTCGTCCTGCATCAGGGCCGAGCCGGCCCAGGCGCTGCACACTTTCTTGGCCGGGCAGCCCATGTTGATATCGATGATCTGCGCGCCCTGGCCGGCATTGTGGCGCGCGGCCTCGGCCATCAGCCGGGGCTCGGTGCCGGCGATCTGCACGCTCACCGGATCGGGTTCGCCATCGTGGTCCATGCGCGTGAGCGACTTGCGCGTGTTCCAGAAGCGCGGGTCGCTGGTGGTCATCTCGGACACGGCCAAGCCCGCGCCCAGGCGCTTGCACAACTGCCGGAACGGCTTGTCGGTCACGCCCGCCATGGGCGCGAGGACGACGTTCGCGACGATGTCGTGGGGGCCGATGCGCATGGCCGTATTGTCGCCGATCGCGGGGCACGGGGCCCGCGCACTGGCCCGGGGTCAGGCGCCGGGCGCGCCATCCGGCCAGCGGGCGGCCACATCCCTGGCCAGGGGCATCGCGTCCGCTGCGCCCGGGCGTTCGGTGGACAGCGCGGCATAGCGCGTCGCGAAGCGGACATGGGCTGCGAAGGGCGACGACGGCGCGCTCGCCAGCGCGGCCGCCAGTGCGCCGTTGAAAGCGTCGCCGGCACCGGTGGTATCGACCACGCGGGCCTCGGCGGCCGGACAGCGGTAGTGGGCACGGTCATCGCCGCGCAGGCTGTCCTCGCGGTGCGAGACAAAGCATCCGGCGGCCCCCAGCGTCAGCACCAGGGTGCCGCGCGGCAGCAGGGTGCGGCAGAGCCGATGCAGGCCCTCGCCGTCCATGGACGCGAGCGCACCGGCGTCGACGTCGTCGCCGCAGTGGTAGGTCAGCAGGCTGGCGAACTCGGTTTCATTGGGCGTCAGGACTTCGGCCACCGCCAGCAGTTCGCGGCTGCAGGCCGCATTGGCCGGCGCCGGGTTGAGCAGGGTGTGCGCGCCGTTCGCGCGGGCCAGCCGCAGCGCCTCGACGATCGCGTCCACGGGCGACTCGAGCTGGGCCAGGACCACGTCGGCGGCGGCGATCGCCTCGCCCTGGGCGGCCACGAAGTCGGTCGACAGCGCGGCGTTGGCGCCGGGCCCGATGACGATGCTGTTGCCGCCGTTCGCGTCCACGAAGATGCCGGCGGTGCCGGTGGCCGCGTCGGCGCCTTGGGCGCGCAGGTCGATGCCGTGCGTGGTCGCCAGCCGCCGCGCCAATCGCCCGCCATCGTCGTCGCCCAGGGCGCAGATGAAGGTGGTGTCGGCCCCGGCCGAGGCCGCGGCCACCGCCTGGTTGAAGCCCTTGCCGCCGGGACCGGTCGCGTAGTGGCCCGCCAGCGTCTCGCCCGGGCGCGGCAAGCCCGCGCACTGCCAGACGTGGTCGACGTTGAACGAGCCGGCGACGACGACGCGGGACACGCTGCCGGCCTCAGGCGCCGATGTGGGTCAGCACGCCGGCGATGGTCGCGGTCATCAGCGTGGCGACGGTGCCGCCCAGCACCGCGCGCAGGCCGAACCGCGCAAGGTCCTGGCGGCGGTCCGGGGCGAGCCCGCCGATGCCGCCGATCTGGATCGCGATCGAGCTGAAGTTGGCGAAGCCACACAGCGCGTAGGTCGCGATCAGCCGGCCCTCGTCGCCGAGCGACACGCCTTCGACGCGGCCGTTGACGATGTCGGCCAGCTGCAGGTAGGCGACGAACTCGTTGATCACCACCTTCTGCCCGATCAGCGAGCCGACGGTACCGGCGTCTTCCCAGGGCACGCCGATCAGCCAGGCCACCGGCGCCAGCACGTAGCCGAAGATCGCCGCCAGGTCGGTGGGCTTGCCGATCGCCGCCGCAAGCCCGGTGACGTCGCCCAGCCAGGTCAGCGGGGCGTTGATCATCGCGATCAACGCGATGAAGGCCAGCAGCATCGCGCCAATGTTGAGCGCAAGCTTGAGGCCGTCGCCGGCGCCCGCGGCGGCGGCATCGATCAGGTTGCTGGTGGTCTTTTCGACCTCCATCTTCACCGTGCCGCGGGTCAGCGGCTCGCCGGTCTCGGGGATCAGGATCTTGGCGATCACCAGCGTCGCCGGCGCGGCCATGATCGAGGCCGCCAGCAGGTGCTTGGCGTAGTAGGCCTGCTGCGCGGGATCACCCGCGCCGAGCATGCCCACGTAGGCGGCAAGCACGCCGCCGGCGATGTGCGCCATGCCGCCGATCATCATCGTGATCAGCTCGGACTCGGTCATGCGCGAGATGTAGGGACGCACCGTCAGCGGCGCTTCCGTCTGGCCGATGAACACGCTGGCGCAGACGCTGGTGGTCTCCGCGCCCGACACGCGCATCACCTTGGTGATGGCCAGCGCCATGACGCGCACCACCAACTGCATCACGCCCAGGTGGTAGAGCACCGCCATCAGCGAGGCGAAGAAGATGATCGTCGGCAGCACCTGGAAGGCGAAGATGAAGCCGTAGGTCTGCACGTCCATCAGGCTGCCGAAGATGAACTCGGAGCCCGCGTTGACGAAGCCCAGCACCTGCACGAACAGCTGGCCCAGCCAGTCGAAGACCTCGCGCCCGCCGGGCACCAGCAGCACCAGGGCCGCGAATGCGATCTGCAGGGTCACGCCGGTGCCGACCAGCTTCCAGTCGACCCGGCCCTTGTTGTTGGAGAACAGCCAAGTGATCCCGATGAGCACGGCCAGGCCGAAGAGGCCAAAACCGATCCGCGTCAACAATTCCATCAGAACCCGATCCCCTGGCACTGCCGCGGGCGCGCGGCGACGGAGCAGCGTAGTGCAGGCCCGGGAGGCGGGCAACCGTGCTCAGGGATCGCGGGCCACGATCCGGTTGCCGCCGGCGGCCTTGGCGGCCTTCATCCGGCGGTCGGCACAGCCGAGCAGGCCCGATGTACTGGCGCCGTCCTGCGGCCAGGCTGCCAGTCCGGCGCTGAAGGTGAAGGCGAACGCGTCCTGGCCGCGCTCCGGCAGGAACGGGCTCTCGACCAGGGTCCGGCGCAGGCGGTCCAGGCGTTCCCAGGCGCTGCCTGCGGGGCAGTGCAGGACCATCACGAACTCCTGGCCGCCAATCCGGGCCAGGGCCTCGTTGTCGGCCAGCATCCCGCTCATGGTCGAGGCGATGTGGCGCAGCGCGCGGTCGCCGGCCTTGGGTCCGGCTTCGTCATTGACGCGCTTGAAGCGGTCGATGTCGAGCAGCACCAGGGTGAGCGACGCCGCGGAGTTGCGCGCGGTGGCGAACACGTGCGGCATGCGCTGCAGCAGCCAGGAGCGGTTCGGGAGCCCGGTGAGGCCGTCGTGTCCCGACAGCTCCACCAGCGACTGCATGCGCCGGACCAGGACCGCGGCGGTGCCGGTGGCGATGAGCAGCAGCAGCGCCCGCAACAGGTGCCCGCCGATCCCGAGTTCGCCCCCATCGAGCGGCTGCAGGCCGTCGGCCACCTCGCCACGCGCGTAGGCGGCCGCAGCCAGCAGGATGTACTGGGCCAGCGCAAGGCCGCCGGTGAACAGCGTCAGGCGCCCATCCGCGCGCAGGGCGGTGGAGCCGATCAAGACCAGGTAGAACGACCAGCCGACCGCGGCGTGGAGCGTGGCCGCCGGGTACCGTGTCGCAAGCACCGCGAGCGCCATGGACACCAGGGTGACGTCCCAGGCGCTGGTCGCGAACGGCAGCCAGGTCCGGCGCGTGCGCGTCAGCACCAGCCACAGGAGCGCCATCGCGTTCACCAGGACCACCGCAGCCAGGCAGGCCAGGATCCGGCCCATGCCCGCGCCCGCGGCCGCGGCGAGGAGCGGCAGGGCCAGCGCCAGCACCGACAGCAGCAAGCGCGCGCGGGCGACCAGGCGCTCGCCGCTTCCGCCGAGTTCGCGCATGACTTCGTCGGGCGGTGCCATCAGGCGCCCCAGCGTGTCGCGGATCCCGCCATCGTTGGCGTGCATGGTGCGTGCCGTTCCCCCTTGCCTGTCGGGGAGGATAGCGCGGCGGCGCGCGTACACTGCGGCCCGGGCATGTGAACGGAGTGGTCGACGATGGAATACCGCAGGCTCGGCGCGTCGGGGCTGGCGCTGTCGGCGCTGTCGCTTGGCGCTTGGACCACGTTCGGCAGCGGCATCGCACGCGGCGAGGCGCGCGAACTCGTGGCCGCGGCCTGGGACCATGGCATCAACTTCTTCGACAACGCCGAGAGTTATGCCCAGGGCGACGCCGAGCGCGTGATGGGCGACGTGATCGTCGACCTGCGGCTGCCGCGCGACGGCTTCGCGGTGTCGAGCAAGGTGATGTTCGGATCGGCCGCGGATCCGCTGCCGATGCAGAAGGGCCTGTCGCGCAAGCACGTGCACGACGCCTGCCATGCGGCGCTGAAGCGACTGCGCGTGGACTACCTCGACCTGTTCTTCTGCCATCGCCCCGATCCCGACGTGCCGGTGCTGGAAACGGTGTCCGCGATGGATGCGCTCGTGCGCCAGGGCAAGGTGATGTACTGGGGCACGTCGGAATGGCCGGCCGCCCTGGTGCGCGAGGCGCATGCGGCGGCGCGCGCGAACCAACTGCAGCCGCCGTCGATGGAACAGCCGCAGTACAACCTGTTGCACCGGCGTCGCGTGGAGCTCGAGTACGCGCCGCTGTATGCCGAGCTGGGCCTGGGCACCACGGTGTGGTCGCCGCTGGCCTCGGGCCTGCTGACCGGCAAATACAACGACGGCGTGCCCGAGGGTTCGCGCGCCGCGCGCGAGGACTGGCTGCGTGAGCGGTTGGCCGGCGGCGAGGGCGACGACCGCCTTGCGCGGGCGCGGCGTTTCACCGCGCTGGCCGACGAGCTCGGCGTGCGGCCCGGGGCGCTGGCGATCGCCTGGTGCCTGCGCAATCCGCATGTATCCACCGTGATCCTGGGTGCAAGCCGGGTCAGCCAGCTCCTTGAGAACCTGGGGGCCCTGGAGCTGGCCGGGCTGCTGGATGAAGCGACGTGGCGTCGCGCGGAGTCCGCGACCGCCGGCTGATATTCCGGTTGACAGGCAAATGAGAATCATTAGCATTGGATTCCTCATTCGATGAGGAGCTCCAGATGCTTGCCTCCCGGTCCCATCCGTCCAGCTTCAACGCCGACCTCGACGAACCGTCGTTTGCCGATCATCCGGATCCTTCCGTGTGCGACGGAGAGGTCACCAGTGCGTCCCTGCTGCACGGCCAGCGCGAAGTGCTCATCCGCCACGGCAGCGAGGTCTATCGCCTCCGCCACACGCGCAACGACAAGCTGATCCTCACCAAGTAAGCGTCCCGCCGCGGTCACAGTGGGCGCCCGGCCCGCGTCTATACTCCAGATCAATCATTGGGGAGATGTGGGATGTCCGGAGCAACCTTCATTGCGGCCGTGCTGGCTGTCGCGTTCATCGTCTTTTTCTTCAAGATGGTGCGCATCGTGCCGCAGGGCTTCGAGTGGACGGTCGAGCGCTTCGGCAAGTACACGCACACGCTGTCGCCCGGGCTGCACCTGCTGATCCCGGTGATGCAGGCGGTGGGCCGCAAGGTCAACGTCATGGAGCAGGTGCTCGACGTGCCCTCGCAGGAAGTCATCACCAAGGACAACGCCGTGGTGAAGGTCGATGGCGTGGTGTTCTTCCAGGTGCTCGATGCCGCCAAGGCCGCCTACGAGGTCTCCAACCTCGAGGTCGCCACGATCGCGCTGGTGCAGACCAACATCCGCACCGTGATCGGCTCGATGGACCTCGACGAATCGCTGTCCAACCGCGAGTCGATCAACGCCCAGCTGCTCAACGTCGTCGACCAGGCCACCCATCCGTGGGGCATCAAGGTCACCCGCATCGAGATCCGCGACATCCAGCCGCCGCGCGACCTGATCGATTCCATGGGCCGGCAGATGAAGGCCGAGCGCGACCGACGCGCCGTGATCCTGGAAGCCGAGGGCCATCGCAGCTCGGCGATCCTGCGCGCCGAGGGCGAGAAGCAGGCGGCGATCCTGCAGGCCGAGGGCGAACGCGAAGCGGCCTACCGCGAGGCCGAGGCGCGCGAGCGCCTGGCCGAGGCGGAGGCCAAGGCCACTGAAATGGTGTCCAACGCGATCGCGTCGGGCGACGTGCAGGCGATCAACTACTTCATCGCGCAGAAGTACGTCGAGGCCTTCCGCGAGCTCGCGACCGCGCCCAACGCCAAGTTCGTGATGATGCCGATGGAGACCAGCGGGATCATCGGCTCGATCGCGGGCATCGCCGAGCTGGGCAAGGAAGCGCTGGGCAAGCAGCAGGTCGACACGCGCGCGCGCATCGACGCCAAGCGACCGGGGATCTGAGGTGGCCTGGAGCACGCACACCATCGCCTGGGCCGCGATCGCACTGGTGCTGATCGCGGCGGAGACCTTCATCCCGGGCGCGTTCCTGCTCTGGATGGGCATTGCCGCGGCGGTCGTCTGGATGGTGGTGCTGTTGTTCCCCGGCCTGTCGCTGCTGGCACAGGTGGTGCTGTTCGTGGCGCTGAGCGTGGTCGCGGTGCTGGCCTACCTGAAGTGGGGGCGCGGCCGCGAACGTCCGAGCGACCGGCCACTGCTCAACCGCCGAGCCGAGCAGCTGGTCGGGCGCGTGGTCGCACTGGATCGCGCGATCATCGGCGCTCGCGGTCGGGTGAAACTGGACGACGCCTACTGGGATGTCAGCGGTCCCGAGCTCGAAGCCGGGGCGCAGGTGCGCGTCATCGGGGCCAACGGCATGGTGCTCGAGGTGCGTCCGGTCGACTGAGGCAGGGGCGGGCAATCGGATCGGAGCGTTGCAGCCCTGCGTCGACGCCAGGACCGGGCTGCCCCCACGGGGCGATGCCGGTCGGGGATAATGGTCCTCCGCCGCACAGGAGCCCTTGCCCATGACCCGCCAGACGATCCTCAACGCCTCCCACCGCGCGCTCGGCGCGAAGATGGTCGACTTCGGCGGCTGGGACATGCCGATCAACTACGGCTCCCAGATCGAGGAGCACCACCACGTGCGCCGCGACGCCGGCATGTTCGACGTCTCGCACATGACCGTGGTCGACCTGCACGGCGCGCGCGCGCGCGACTTCCTGCGCAAGCTGGTCGCCAACTCGGTCGACAAGCTCAAGGTCCAGGGCAAGGCCCTGTACACCTGCATGCTCGACGAGCAGGGCGGGGTGATCGACGACCTGATCATCTATTACCTCGGCGACGACTTCTATCGACTGGTGGTCAATGCCTCGACGCGCGACAAGGACCTGGCCTGGATCAACGCCCAGGCGAAGCCGTTCGATGTCGAGGTCCGGGTGCGCGACGACCTGGCGATGATCGCCGTGCAGGGCCCGCAGGCACGCGACAAGGTGCTGGGCCTGGTCCATGGCGACGACCAGGCCGCCATCGCCAAGCTCGGCAAGTTCGCCAGCCGCGACGTCCGCTCCGCCGATGGCGCGCCGCTGTTCATCGCCCGCACCGGCTACACCGGCGAGGACGGCTTCGAGGTCGCGCTGCCAGTCGGGCACGCCGTGGCGTTCTGGGACGCGCTGGTCGCGGCGGGCGTGGCGCCGGCGGGCCTGGGCGCGCGCGACACGCTGCGCCTCGAGGCCGGCCTGCCGCTGTACGGCCAGGACATGGATGAATCGGTGACGCCCTACGAGGCCGGCCTGGGCTGGACGGTGTCGCTGGATGAAGGGCGGGAGTTCAACGGTCGCGCGGTGCTCGAGGCACAGCGCGATCGCGGCGACGCCCGCCAGATCGTCGGCTTGGTGATGGACGAGAAGGGCGTGCTGCGCCACGGCCAGAAGGTGCTGGCGGCGAGCGGCGAGGGCGAGATCCTGTCAGGTACGTTCGCGCCCACGCTGGGCAAGGCGATCGCCCTGGCGCGGCTCCCGGCGGGCGAGCCCGGCGACGTGCGCGTGGACATCCGCGGCCGCGAGGTGCCGGTGCGCGTGGTCGCCTATCCTTTCGTTCGCGACGGCCAGCCCCGCGAGGGCATTTGATCCACCGGCCCGACCCTTCGTTACACTAATCCCCCCACCCCCCAGCAACGCTGTCTCCGGAGCAATGCGATGAGCGAAATCCCTGGCGATCTCAAGTTCATGAAGTCCCACGAGTGGGCCCGAGTCGAAGGTGACGGCAAGGTCACCGTCGGCATTTCCGACCACGCCCAGGGCCTGCTCGGCGACCTGGTCTATGTCGACCTGCCAGGCGTCGGCGACAGCGTGGAGGCGGGCACCGCCTGCGCGGTGGTCGAGTCGGTCAAGGCCGCCTCCGATATCTATGCCCCGGTGTCGGGGACGATCCTCGAGGTCAACGCCGCGCTTGCCGACAAGCCGGAAACGATCAACGAAGACGCGTTCGGGGAAGGCTGGCTGTTCGTGATCGAGGCCAGTGAGCCCGACCAGGTCAAGGAGCTGCTTGCTCCCGACGATTACGCCGCGCTGATCGAAGGCGACGACTGACGGACGCCATCGCCGCGCGACGCGCGGCATCGTGTTTCGGAACGCCGGGCATTGCCCGGCGTTCTTCGTCCGGGCGCGGGAGCGGTTGAAAAGGTCCGCGCACTTTCGCGCAATTCGGTCATTGCAGCACCATTGGTGGCGACTGTCCTTGACCCGTCTGCACGCGACGTACACGCGGGCGCGACGAGCACTCGCGCCGCGCCGCGTCGCGTCGCGTGCATCGGCGCACGCACGGCACGAGCGTCCTGCCGCGCGCGCAAAGCACTTAAAACAAGCGCTTTCCCGCATGGGCATCGACGCATTCCCGTTTCCCCCGTCGCTTGCACCACGCGTCGGCACGCCGCTTTCGCCGACGATGGCGTCGACGCTTGCTCCCGCGCAGCGTCCTTGGGGCGACGAAGGGTGTTGACAGCGAAAAAAACCGTGATTAGGTTTCGCCACAACGACACGTGGCCACGAAGCGAGTGAGTGCGAACCAAGCGACAACGCGCGATACAACTCAGTCCTACCGCCGGATGGTCGGCATGGTGGACTCGGGCGTTGTCTCCTCCGCGAAAACTCGAGGACCTTCGAATCATGCAACCCGCGACGCACTCCGCAGCGGGTTTTTTCGTGTCGAGCAATACCAGATCCGGCACGACGCGCTCTGCGCGTCGTCGGTTGACCGTGGGTCCGACACCCGCGGTGCGTTTCGTACTGGGCAGTAGTACCTGCAAGTCCCACAGACGAGGAGAGCCATCACATGGCCACTAAGAAAGTCGTGAAAAAGAAGCCCGCCAAGAAGGCGGCGAAGAAAACCGCGAAGAAGGCCGTGCGCAAGGCTGCACCGCGCAAGGTCGCCAAGAAGGTCGCGAAGAAGAAGGTCGCGAAGAAGGCAGTGAAGAAGGCCGCCGTGAAGAAGGCCGCGAAGAAGACCGCCAAGAAGGCAACCCGCAAGGTCGCCAAGAAGAAGGTCGCGAAGAAGGTAGCCAAGAAGGCCACCAAGAAGACCGCCAAGAAGGCGGCGAAGAAGGTCGCGAAGCGTCCGGCCAAGAAGGCTGCCAAGAAGGCTGTCGCCAAGAAGTCACCGGCGAAGAAGGCGACCAAGAAGGCCGCCGCCAAGAAGACCGTGAAGAAGACCGCCAAGAAGGCGGCGAAAAAGCGTGCGCCGCGCAAGGCCAAGGCACCGGTCGTCTCCATCCCGGCGGCACCCGCGCCGTTGATGTAAGCAACCCCGATAGCCGTAAACCCGACCCCTCTCCCGCAGCCCAGGCGGGGGAGGGGTTTTTCTTTGGCGGGTCAGCGTGGCTCGGCGGTCGAAGCGGCGGCGCTCGAGCCGGCGGGACCGGGGTGCGGCCGGTCGGCGCGGGGTGACGGTGGTGCGTGCTGCCCGTCGTGGTCGGCGGCGTTGGCCAGCAGCAGCTCGTCCACCTCTTCGAGGTCGACATCCAGCCACTGACGCTGACCCAAGCCGATGGCGCTGTCGAGGATGGTCGGCAGCAGGCCGGTGGGCAGGCTGCTTTCGCCGTTCCACAGCACGACCACGCCGAGGTCGCGCTCGGGCATCAGGGCCATCAGGCCCCGGTAGCCCTGCACCGCGCCCGCATGGAAGACCACGCGATGGCCGGCATATTCATAGACGCGCCAGCCCAGGGCATACCCGGCCTCGTTCACGCGCTCCCGCCGCCAGGACGAGCTGCGTGTCTCCTGCGGCGTCGACACCAGCGGCTGCTGGAGCGTTGCAAGCAGCGGCGCAGGCAGCACGTCGGGGCGCCGCCCCGACTGCGCGATCAGCCACTGCGCCATGTCGCTGATGCTGGCGTTGACGCCCGCGGCCGGCGCGACCCGGTAGTACGTGGGCTTGGGCATCAGTGAACGCCAGCCGCCGCCCGCGCGTACGTGCGGCTTGGCCCAGCGCGGGCTCGCCTGGATGCCTTCAAGGCCGTAGCTCGCATCGTTCATGCCCAGCGGCTTGAAGATGCGCCCGGTGACGGCCTCGCTGAAGAACTGGCCGGTGGCGGCGAACACCACGTCGCCGACCAGGCTGAAGGCCACGTTCTGGTAGCTGTAGCAGTCGCCGACGTCGCAGGTCATGGGCGCGTCGGCGAACCTTTGCACCAGGGTGCGGTAGTCGGCGTTGCGCTCGATGTCGCGGTCATAGGTGTTGCGGCCCAGGCCGACGCGGTGGCTGAGGACGTCGGCGACGGTCAGCTTGCCGGCGGCATCGGGATTGGAGAAGCGCAGCGCCGGCATGAAGTCGGCGACGTTGCTGTCCCAGCGCAGCGACCCTTCGGCCACGAGCAATCCGGTCATGGTGCCGGCGAACGGCTTGGACAGCGATGCCAGGCGGAACACGGTATGCGCGTCGACCGGCTCGGCGGCACTGACATCGGTAATGCCATAGCCGCGCGCGCTGAGGACCTCGCCCTTGTGGACGATGGCCATCGCCAGGCCGGGCACGCGCTGGTTGGCAACCACCATCTGTGCCATGGCTTCGAAGCGGGCGACGTCGAAGTCGCTGGACAACGGCATCGACGTGGTGCCGGGCGGCAGCAAGGGCGATGGACCGTCCGCCACGGTGGCTGCCTGCGTGGCTTCCGCCTGGACATCGGCGGACGGCTGCCACTGGAGTTTTGTCTGCGCCGCAGTACCCGCCGCCATCGGCGTGAGGCATGCCAGCAAACCTGCGACCAGGAAGAGGCGGGGAGGCGTGCGCGCTGCGTCTTTCATCGGGCGTTCCCCCTGCGTATGCTGCGACTGCGGGGTGATCATATGCCCCTGTTTCCGCAATTGCATGAACAAGGGGAGCTTTGATGTCCAGCTTGCTGATCCTGCTCGTGTTTGCCGGTGTGATCGTGGTCGCACTGATGTGGGGCGTGGGCATCTACAACGGCCTCGTCACCGCCCGCAACGCATTCAAGAACGCCTTCGCCCAGATCGACGTGCAGCTGCAGCGCCGCTTCGACCTGATCCCGAACCTCGTCGAGACCGCCAAGGGCTACCTCAAGCACGAGCGCGAGACCCTGGAGGCGGTGATCGCCGCCCGCAGCGCCGCGATGTCGGGCCTGTCGGCGGCCAAGGCCAGCCCGGGCGACCCCGCGGCGATGGCCGAGCTCGGCCAGTCGCAAGGCATGCTCAACAGCGCGCTGGGCCGTCTGATGATGGTGGCCGAGGCCTATCCGGACCTCAAGGCCAACCAGAACATGATGCAGCTCACCGAAGAGCTCACCTCCACGGAGAACCGCGTGGCGTTCGCGCGCCAGGCCTACAACGACTCGGTGATGGCCTACAACATCAAGCGTGAGGTGTTCCCGTCCAACATCCTGGCCGGCATGTTCAACTTCGACGCCGCGGCGCTGCTGGAAATCCCGGCCGACAAGGCCGAGGTCCGCGAGGCGCCCAAGGTCCAGTTCTAAAGCTCGATGAACTTCTTCGAGCAGCAGGCGCAGGCCCGCCGCAGCAGCACCCGCCTGGTCGTCCTGTTCGCGCTGGCGGTGGTCGGCATCGTGCTGGCCATCGACATCGCGGTGGCAGTGGTGGCCGGCCCCAACTGGGGCCTGCTGGCATTCACCACGCTGGCCACGCTGGCGGTGATCGGGCTGGGCTCGCTGTACCGGCTGGCCTCGCTGCGCGGCGGTGGCGACGCCGTGGCCCTGCAGTTCGGCGGCACGCCGGTGCCGCAGGACACCACCGATGCATCGCTGCGCCGCCTGCGCAACGTGGTCGAGGAGATCGCGATCGCCTCGGGCGTGCCGGTGCCCAGCCTCTACGTGCTGGAAAACGAGGGGGCGATCAACGCCTTCGCGGCCGGCTACTCGACCAGCGATGCGGCGATCGCGGTGACCCGCGGTGCGCTCGATCGCCTCAACCGCGATGAGCTGCAGGGCGTCATCGCCCATGAATTCAGCCACGTGCTCAACGGCGACATGCGCCTCAACATCCGCCTGATGGGGGTGCTGTTCGGCATCCTCATGATCAGCCTGATCGGGCGCAAGGTGCTGTACCTCGGGGGTGGCCGCAGCCGCAATGGCGCCGCGATCCTGGTCGCGGCGCTGGTGGCGATCCTGGTGGGCGCGATCGGCATGTTCTTCGCACGCATGATCAAGGCCAGCGTCAGCCGCACGCGCGAACGCCTGGCGGATGCGTCGGCGGTCCAGTTCACGCGGCAGACCGCGGGCCTGGCCGGCGCGCTGAAGAAGATCGCAGGCCTGCCCGAGGGCGCGCGCCTGAGCGACAAGGCCGACGCTGAAGAGGCCAGCCACATGCTGTTCGGCGATGGCGTGGGGTTCAGCGGCCTGTTCGCCACCCATCCTCCGATCCTCGAGCGCATCCAGGCCTTGGAGCCGGGCTTCCGCGGCGAGCAGCTCGAACGCATGCGCGGGCAGTGGGCGATGACGCCGCCCTCGGGCCTGCAGGAAGACCGGATGATGGGCCTGGACGGGCACCCGGGCACGCTGCCGGCGCGCGATGGCAACCTCGCTGTC
Organism: Luteimonas sp. A649; assembly: GCF_054072735.1. Lineage (NCBI taxonomy): Bacteria > Pseudomonadati > Pseudomonadota > Gammaproteobacteria > Lysobacterales > Lysobacteraceae > Luteimonas > Luteimonas sp. A649. The sequence goes on from NZ_JBSVRQ010000001.1 coordinate 326,085, forward strand.
ACGCCACCGATGGTGTCCGCCCAGGTCGGCCATCCGGAGGCGGACGACTACCACCGCGCCGACGCCATCGTCCACGCCATGCCCGACGCGCTGGGCACGCTGGCCCGCTCGCGTGAGGCGGTGCTGCCGCTGGTGCTGGGGCTGCTGCTCGACGACGACGCCGCGATGCGCGGTCGCCAGCTGCCTGAAATCACCGCGCGCCTCGGCGACGCCGTGGCCCAGGGTGCGCTGGCACTGCATCGCGGCGACCTGGCTGCGCTGCATCCGATGCAGCGCCTGCCCCTGGCGTCGATCGCGTTCCCGGTGCTGCGCAAGCGGCCGCGCCCGGAGCTGGAGACGTTCCTCGACACGGTGCATGCGGTGGTGCACTGCGACGGTCGCGTATCGTTGTTCGAGTACTGCCTGGCGCGATTGCTCGAAGTCCAGCTGCGCGAGTCGCTGGACCCGCGCAGCCATGCGCGCTTCGGCCGCCGCAAGCCCGGCAGCGTGCGCCAGGAGTTCGCGACCCTGCTCGCGGTCGTGGCGCACGCCGGCAGCCCGGACGATCCGGCAGCCGCGCAGCGCGCCTACCTGGCCGGCCTGCAGCGCGTGCTGCCGCGGGATCACGTGCCGTACGCGCCGCCGGCCACCGGCGTGCTCGCACTCGACGAGGTCTGGGCGGCGCTTGATGCGCTGGAGCCGCTTGCCAAGCAGGTGATGGTTGAGGCGGTGACCGCCGCGGCCAGCCACGACGGCCGGATCTCGGTGGCGGAGTCCGAGCTGCTTCGCACCATCTGCGGCGTGCTGCATTGCCCGCTGCCTCCCGGACTCGAGGCGGCCTGATGCCCGGCGAGCAGATGGGTACCGGACGGCGCCTGGGCCGTTTCCGGACCGCGCTGTCCGCGTCGCCGCCACTGTGGTGGGCGATGCTGTACTTCTTCAGCCTGCTCTGTGGTTACTACGTGCTACGCCCCGTGCGAGACGCCATGGGCGCCTCGTCGGACGCGGCCGCCGTATTCCCGCGTGGCCTGATCGCGCTGGGCGAGCGCATGGGCATCGAGGTCGGTGACTTCACCCTGCAGCTGCTGTTCACCGCCACCTTCATCGCCATGGTGCTGCTGCAGCCGCTGTACGGGGCGCTGGTGTCGCGCTTTCCGCGGCGCGTGTTCCTGCCGGCGGTATACCTGGTCTTCATCGCCTGCCTGCTCGGCTTCTGGTGGGCCTTCGACAGCGGCATCCCGGGGCGCGGCGCGGTGTTCTTCGTCTGGGTGGCGGTCTTCAACCTGTTCGCGGTGAGCGTGTTCTGGAGCTTCATGGCGGATGTCTTCGACAACGCCAACGCGAAGCAGTTCTACGGCTACATCGGTGCCGGCGGCACCATCGGCGCCCTGGTCGGTCCGGCCATCACGCGCTTCCTGGTGGGGCCGGTGGGCGTGGCCAACCTGCTGCTGGTGTCCGCCGGTTTCATCGCCGTCTGCCTGCTGTGCATCATCAAGCTGCGGCCCTGGGCGCTGGCCCGCGAGCGCAGCCACGGTGGCGGCGCGGACGGGCGCGCGATGGGCGGTTCGATCCTGGCCGGCCTGCGCCTGGTCTGGGAGCGGCCGCTGCTGCGCGCGCTGGCGATGCTGATGTTCTTCGGTGTCGGTGTCGGCACCCTGCTGTACAACGAGCAGGCAGCGATCGTGCGTGCGGCCTTCGATACCGCCGAGGAGCGCGCGGCGTTCTACTCGACGCTCGACTGGGCGATCAACGGGCTCACCATCGCCATCCAGCTGCTGCTGACCCGCTTCCTGCTGCAGCGCTACGGTATCGCGCCGCTGCTGCTGCTGCCGGCGTTCGCGATCATGCTGGGCTTCGCGGCGCTGTCGGCCTCGCCGCTGCCGATGCTGGTGGCGATCGTGCAGATCGTCACCCGTGCCAGCGAATTCTCGCTGGCCAAGCCCGCGCGGGAAACGCTGTACACCCGCGTCGACCGCGAGGAGCGCTACAAGGCCAAGGCGGTGATCGACACCGCGGTCTACCGCGGCGGCGACCTCACCTTCGTGTGGATGCACAAGGCGCTGGCGGCGCTGGGGTCGAGCATGGTGTTCCTGGCCGGCCTGGGTATCGCGGTGGGCATGACCTACGGCGCATGGCGCGTGGTGCGCGCCGAGCGCACGCTCCCGGACGACCCCGCCGCGGAGCCCGTGCATGCGACACCCAAGCCGACGTGACCTCCTGAAGGCCGGCCTTGCCGGTGCCGTTGCCCTGGCCCTGCCGGCCTGCGCGCGCAGCCTCGCCGGCGGTGCCGGACCCGAAGCCGCCGGCGCCGCTGCACCGATGCGGATCCTCGTGCTGGGCGGCACCGGCTTCCTCGGTCCGCACTTTGTCGCCGCCGCGCGCGCGAAGGGCCATCGGCTGACCCTGTTCAACCGTGGCAAGAGCAACCCGGAGCGCTTCGAGGGCGAGGAGTTCGCCGACATCGAACAGCTGCGCGGCGATCGCAAGGTCGACCTCTCCGCGCTGGGAGGCGACCGCCGCTGGGACGCGGTGCTCGATACCTCCGCCTACGTGCCGGCCGACGTCACCCGCGCGGCGCGGCTGCTCGCGCCCCGAGTGGGGCAGTACCTGATGGTGTCGACGATTTCGGTCTATGCGAAGACCGACCGGCGGGGCCAGGACGAGGACGCGTCGCTCGCGATCCTCGCCGACCCGAGCGTCACCGAAGTCACCGGTGAGACCTACGGCGGGCTCAAGGCGCTGTGCGAGCGCGCCGCCGAAGCCGAACTCCCCGGACGCACCACCATCGTCCGTCCCGGGCTGATCGTCGGTCCGGGCGACACCACCGACCGCTTCACCTACTGGCCGGCGCGGGCCGACCGTGGCGGCGAGATCCTCGCGCCCGGTGCGCCAGACGATCCGACGCAGTTCATCGACGTGCGCGACCTCGCGGATTTCCTGCTGCTCGCGCTGGAGCAGCGCCACACGGGGATCTACAACGCCGACGCGCCTGCGGGTTCGATCACCATGGGCCGGCTGCTGGCGACCTGCCAGGACGTGTCGCGGCGCATGAACACCATCCAGTGCGTGCGCGCACCGTGCCCGCAGCCGCCTGGCCACGATTCCACGCTGACGTGGGTGCCGGCGGACTTCCTGGAGGCGCAGGGCGTGTCGCCCTGGCAGGACATGCCGGCGTGGATCCCCGCGACAGGTGATTACGCCGGCTTTGGCCACATCAGCACGGCGCGTGCGCATGCGATCGGCCTGCGCACGCGTTCGCTCGAGGACACGGTCGGTGACACCCTGGACTACTGGCGCTGGCTTCCGCCGGAGCGTCGTGCACAGCCCAAGGCGGGAATCACGCATGAGCGCGAGGCGGCCGTGCTGGCGGCCTGGCATGAACGTGGGCGATGAGCCGAGCCGTCCGCGCACGCACGCGCGTCATGCGCCGTGCTAAGGCCGGCTGGACGCGTCGGATCCGCCTCCATGCTCGTTCGAATGGCTACGGTTGCCGTCCTGCTACTGGCGGAGCATGGTCGACCCGAGGATCGTTTTCCTCCCGTCCGCATCAACCACACCACCTCGTACTACGCGGTGCAGGGCAACAGCATTGGCCGCATACGCGAACAGCTGCGCCACCATGCTCCACAAGGCATGGCCTCGGGGCATGGCCGGACCAGCAGCAGGCTCTCGGTCGAAGCACAGCTCGACCAGGGCGCTGATGGCTGCACCCTCGGGGGGCTGGAGCTGTCGGTGGACATCGTGACGACGCTGCCCGAGTGGCAGCCAGCGCCACATGCCGGAAGAGAGGTGCGGCAGCAATGGCTGGGCGCACTCGGACGGCTCGAGCGCCATGAGGAAGGACATCGCCGCCATGCGACCGAGGCGGCCCACGAGCTGCACGCCGCCTTGCTGCGTCTTGCGCCCGAGGATGACTGCCTGCGTCTGCAGACGAGGGTGGACAGCATGGTGCGCCGGGCCACCTGGAAGCTGCGGATGCGTGACCGGTTCTTCGACGAGCGCACGCAGGACGGACTCCTCGACGATGCTTCCGCGTCATAGCTAGCGTGCGGCGCTGCCGCGGACATGCCCGCTGCCCGACACGTGGGTGGGCAGGCGGGCAGGGAACCCCGGTAACGCGTTGCTGGAGGCCTCAGGCTGCTTCGCGGTTGCCGTCCGGGCGTTCCGGGTTGTAGTACGTCGCCGCGCGCAGCTCATGCGCGTCGAAGTCGTCGACGGTGATCGCGTCGAGCGTCATCTCGCGCAGCTCTTCGAGCTGCACCCGCTCCTCGGCGGTGATCCAGCCCTCGCGCACGCCCTCGTCGAGCTGGCTGGCGAAGTCCAGCGCCTCGATGCCCTTGTTCTTCAGCGCCTTGAGGAACTTGCGCTCCACCGGCTCCGCGGCCACGGCGGCGGCCAGGTAGCTGTTGATGCGGCCGGCGGGGTTGTTCGCGCAGGGCGTGGTGAAGACGCCGGATGCGAGCCGGTCGCGGGCTTCGTTCGGCGTCATCAGCAGCGCCGCGACGCGATGGCCCAGCCGGTCGCCCGGCGCTTCGGCGCGGCGGCCGAGCGGGAAGATCAGCAGCCACATCAGCCAGCCCACCGGGCGGATCGGGAAGTTGCGCAGCGCCGCGGACAGCGCGGTTTCGATCTTGTGCACGCTGTCGTGGTACGCCCACGCCAGCAGCGGGCGATCGGCGACCGGCGTGCCTTCGTCGTGGTAGCGCTTGAGGATGGCGCTGGTCATGTACAGGTGGCTGAGCACGTCACCCAGGCGGCCCGACAGCGACTCCTTGAACTTGAGCTTGCCGCCCAGCATCAGCATCGACACGTCGGCCATCAGCGCCAGGTTGGCGGAATGGCGGTTGAGGCGGCGGAAGAAGCGGCGGGTGTAGTCGTCGCCCGGCGCCCTGCCGAAGCGCGAGCCCGTCACTGCGAACCACACCGAGCGCACCGCGTTGGAAATCGCATAGCCGATGTGGCCGAAGAGCGCGCGGTCGAAGGCTTCCAGGCCAGCCCGCTCGTCGGGATCCTGCGCCGCCTTCATCTCCTTCATCACCCACGGATGGCAGAGGATCGCGCCCTGGCCGAAGATCAGCAGGCTGCGGGTCATGATGTTGGCGCCCTCGACCGTGATCGCGATCGGCGAGGCCTGCCATGCGCGGCCGGCGAAGTTGCGCGGGCCGAGGATGATGCCCTTGCCGCCGATGACGTCCATGACGTCCTTGGCCACTTCCCGGCCCATCTCGGTGCAGTGGTACTTGGCGATCGCCGAGGGCACCGCGGGCACGTCGCCACGGTCGACCGCCGCCGCGGTCGCCTGCGACAGCGCGCTGATCGCATACGCCTTGCCGCCGATGCGCGCCAGCGCCTCTTCGACGCCCTCGAAGCGGCCGATCGACAGCCCGAACTGCTTGCGGATGCGCGCATAGGCACCGGTGGTGACCGCGCCGGACTTGGCGCCGCCGCTGGCGGTGGAGGGCAGGGTGATCGAGCGCCCGATCGACAGGCACTCGCTGAGCATCCGCCAGCCTTCGCCGAAGCCGTTTTCCTCGCCGATCACCTGGCTCAGGGGCACGAACACTTCGCGGCCGTGGATCGGGCCGTTCTGGAACGGCGAGTTGAGCGGGAAGTGGCGGCGGCCGATGTCCATGCCCTCGACCTCGCGCGGCACCAGGGCAAGCGTGATGCCGATGTCGCGGGTGTCGCCGAGCAGGCCGTCGGGGTCGTACATGCGGAAGGCCAGGCCGATCAGCGAAGCCACGGGCGCGAGCGTGATGTAGCGCTTGTCGAAGGTGAGCTTCAGGCCCAGCACCTGGGCGCCGTTCCACTCACCCTTGCAGACGATGCCGAAGTCCGGGATCGAGGTCGCGTCCGAGCCCGCGAAGGGACCGGTCAGGCCGAAACAGGGCACGTCGCGGCCATCGGCCAGGCGCGGCAGGTAATAGTCCTTCTGCGCCTGGGTGCCGTAGTGCATCAGCAGTTCGCCGGGGCCAAGCGAGTTCGGCACGCCCACGGTCGAGCTGACCACGCTGGAGATCGAGGCCAGCTTCTGGATCACCTTGTGGTGGGCCAGCGCGCTGAAGCCCAGGCCGCCGTATTCCTTCGGAATGATCATCCCGAAGAAGCGCCGGTCCTTCATGAACTGCCACATCTCCGGCGGCAGGTCGGCGCGGACATGGGTGATGTCCCAGTCGTCGGTCATCCGGCAGAGCTGCTCCACTGGACCGTCCAGGAATGCCTGCTCCTCGACGGTGAGCTCCGGCTTGGGCTGCGACATCAGGACGTTCCAGTCCGGCGCGCCCGAGAACAGCTCGCCTTCGAAGCCGACCGAGCCGGCCTCCAGCGCGATGCGTTCGGTCTGCGACAGCGGCGGCAGGATCTTGCGGTAGAACTTCAGCAGCGGCGCGGTGACCAGGGGCTTCCGGATCACCGGCAGCAGCAGGGGCACGGCGACCAGGGCGGCGATGGCGATGGCGACCACGGTGGCCGGAATGCTGGCGCCCAGCAGCCAGCAGGCGGCGAGCGCGGCGGCAGTGATGGCCGCCCAGGTGGCCAGGCGCATCCGGTGGTAGGCGGCGAACGCGCCAACCAGCAGCAGGACGAGGAAGGGGACGACGATACTCATGGCACGGTCTCCGCGAGCGCTCGGCTCGCCTTCGGCTGGTGGAAGCCAGTGTGCACCCGCAGACGACACGGCCGCGCACGGGCCATACGGATCAGTATGGACATCGGCACCCGGCGCTGTCAACGCGGTGGCCCGCCGAGTGCTGTCCCGCACCCATGCGTATGGATACACTCGGGGAATGAAGAAGCCTGCGGCAAAAAGCGAACGCAGCCGCCTCAGCGCCGATGACTGGGCCGAGGCCGCACTGGACCTGGTCGCCGAGCTCGGCGTATCCGCGGTGGCGGTCGAACCGCTTGCACGCCGGCTGGGCGTCACCAAGGGCAGTTTCTATTGGCATTTCCCGTCCCGCGACGCGCTGCTGCAGGCTGCGCTGGAGCGTTGGGAGGCGTTCGAGGAGCAGGACGTCTTCGGCAAGCTCGAGGCCGTTCCCGATCCCCGCGAACGCCTGCGCGCGCTGTTCCAGATGGTGGCCCGGGAGTTCAAGTCGCACGTGGTGTACAGCGCGCTGCTCAAGGCGCCGGACCATCCGGCCGTGCAGCCGGTGATCGACCGTGTGTCGCAGCGCCGGCTCGATTACCTCACCGCGTCGTTCCGGCAGGCCGGCCTGGGCCGCACCGAGGCACGGCACCGCGCGCGGCTGACCTATGCCGCATATGTCGGCTTCCTGCAGTTGAACCTGCAATTGCACCAGGCCCGGATGCCGCAGGAAGAGTTCGATGAATACGTCGAGCACCTGACCCGCACCCTGGTGCCGGGCTGACGCGGAGCATTGCTGCTTATTGCACTGCAGCACGCGGCGGGGTGCCGGCTGGCTAGAATTGGTGGTCCAGCCTGAAAAAAGCGCTTTGCGGAGGCGCAAGACACATGAATGCAGTTCCCCAGCAGGGCGCCCGTGCGACGCCCGGCACGCGGCTTGCGTCCCTGCGGCAGTGGGTCGACGAGGTCGCGGCGCTGACCCGGCCGGATCGCGTGGTGTGGTGCGACGGCAGCGACACCGAAGCCGCCGGCCTGGAGGCGGCCATGATGGCCGATGGCACCCTGCTGCCCTTGAACCAGGACACCCACCCGGGCTGCGCGCTGCACCGCTCCAGTCCCGATGACGTGGCCCGGGTCGAGCACCTGACCTTCGTCTGTCCGTCCAACCGGGATGACGCCGGCCCCAACAACCACTGGATGGCGCCGGCCGAGGCGCACGCCAAGATCGATGCCCTCTTCGACGGCTGCATGCAGGGCCGCACGATGTATGTCGTCCCGTACTGCATGGGTCCGATCGATTCGCCGCTGGCGCGCTGCGGGGTCGAGATCACCGACTCCGCGTACGTCGTCGCCAACATGCGGCTGATGACGCGCATGGGCGCCGGGGCGCTGGCCCGCATCGAGCGCGAAGGCATGTTCGTGCGCGGCCTGCATTCCACCGGCGAGCTCGATCCCGGGCGCCGCTACATCATGCATTTCCCGGAAGAGCTGGCGATCAAGTCCTACGGCTCGGGCTACGGCGGCAACGCGCTGCTGGGCAAGAAGTGCCACGCGCTGCGCATCGCGTCGCACCAGGCGCGGCAGGAGGGCTGGCTGGCCGAGCACATGCTGATCGTCGGCATCGAGAACCCGCAGGGCGAAGTGCATTACGTCGCCGCGGCGTTCCCCAGCGCCTGCGGGAAGACCAACCTGGCCATGCTGATCCCGCCGGAGTCCTACCGTGAAAAGGGCTGGAAGGTGTGGACGGTCGGTGACGATATCTGCTGGATGCACCCGGGCGAAGACGGGCGGCTGTGGGCGATCAATCCGGAGGCCGGCTTCTTCGGCGTGGCGCCGGGAACGTCTGAAAAGTCCAACCCCAATGCCCTGGCTTCGATCCAGCAGAACACCATCTTCACCAACGTCGCGGTCACCGACGACGGCCAGCCCTGGTGGGAAGGCCTGGACAAGCGCGAGCCGGCGAAGGACTGGCAGGGCCGTCCCTACGACGCCGGCAACGGCCCGGCCGCGCATCCGAACTCCCGCTTCACCGTCAGCGCACGCCAGTGCCCGAGCTGGACGCCCGAGGCCGAAGCACCGCAGGGCGTGCCGATCAGCGCGATCGTCTTCGGCGGCCGCCGCGCCAGCCTGGTGCCGCTGGTGTTCGAGGCGCGCGACTGGACGCACGGCGTGCTGGTCGGCGCGGCCATGGGTTCGGAAACCACGGCTGCGGCGACCGGGGCGGTCGGCGTGATGCGCCGCGACCCGATGGCGATGAAGCCGTTCTGCGGCTACAACTTCGCCGACTACTTCAGCCACTGGCTGTCCTTCGACACACCAGAGGCGCGGTTGCCCAAGGTCTTCCACGTGAACTGGTTCCGCAAGGATGCCGACGGCCGCTTCGTGTGGCCGGGCTTCGGCGACAACCTGCGCGTGCTCGAATGGATCATCGGCCGCGTCAAGGGCGAGGCCGGGGGAACGGATACGCCCATCGGCGCCATTCCGGCGGCAGGCGACCTGGCGCTTGAGGGCCTGGACCTCGACGATGCCGCGCTGGCAACCCTGCTGGGCTTCGAGCGCGAGGGCTGGCGCACGGAGTTCGGCGAGATCGGTGGCTTCCTGGACGGCTTCGGTGAACGCATGCCGGAGGCGCTGCTCGACGAGCATCGCCGGATCAGCGACGAAATCGCCGTCTGACCCGGACTCCACGTTCCGCTTGAAGGGCGACCCGCCGGGTCGCCCTTTTTTCTGCGCGACGTATCGGCAGGCACAAAAAAAGTGGCCCCGTTTCCGGGGCCACTTCCTGAATCAGCTTCCTATCAGAAGCGCTGCATGTATTCCATGTAGATGTAGCGGCTGTCCGGAATGTCGTACTGCGGGTCGAACGAGTTCGCGAAGGCCACCTGCGAGTACGGCGCGCTCTTCTTGAAGATGTTGTTCACGCCGAGCTTGACGGTACCGTTCCACGGCAGTGCATAGCGAGCCTGCATGTCGTGATAAGTGGTCGCCGACAGGCGGTTCCGCGGGGCGAACTGGGGTGAGCCGTCGGGACCGTCGATATAACGATCCTCATTCGAGCACATGCCGTAACCGGGATACAAGCACTCCTCGACCACGCCCGAGTAGTAACGGGTGGACCAGGTCGCGCCGAAATCACCATAGTTCCAGTCAAGCGAAGCGTTGGCACGCAGGCGCCACGTCGGATCGCGGTCGTTGTAGATACCAATGAGGTTCTCGACCTCGGCGCCCGGCAGCGACTGGAGGTCCCACTTGCTCATGTAGCTGCTGTCGAAGTTCAGGGCGAACTGGCCGAACGAGGTTTCCGGCAGGCGGTAACGCACGTTGAAGTCCCAGCCTTCGACTTCGATGGACGCCACGTTCTGCGGCACCAGCAGCATGTCGGTGATCACGCCCTGGTTCGGGCCCGCGGCAGTGTCGCGGACGATCATGTCGCAGAACTGCTGGTTACCGAGGCCGTAGCACTGGTCGAGGATTTCGGTCGTGCTCGGCGTGGAGATCGCATTCGTGATCTCGATGTTCCACCAGTCAAGCGAAATGTCCAGGCCGTCCACGAAGTTGGGGCTGTACACGAGGCCCAGCGTGACGGACTCCGACTCTTCCGGACCGACATCGGCGTTGCCGCCGAAGGTGAACGGGAAGATCGTCTGCCCGCCGTAACCGTTTACGGCGTTGCTGGTGATCTGGAGGTAGTCAACCGGTACGCCCGCCGCGGTGCAGTTCGCCGCGATGGTCGCGTTGTAGCCCGGGAAGTCGACCGAGCAGATGTCGCCGAAGCTCTCGTAGGAGTCCGCGTTGCCGCGGAACAGCGTCTGGACCGGCGGGGCGCGGAAGCCTTCCGACCAGTTGCCGCGGACCAGGAGGTCTTCGATCGGCTTCCACTTGAAGCCCACCTTGCTGTTGGTGGTGTCGCCGAAGTTGCTGTAGTCGGAGTAGCGCGAGGCCAGGCTGAACTCGAGCAGCTGTGCACCCGTGACGCCCGAAAGGACCGGGAGCAGAAGCTCGGCATAGACCTCGTCGAGGTCGTACGAACCGGAGGTCGGCAGGCGCGAGTTGCCCGAGGTGTAGCCTGCGGCCACGAAGGCGTCGGGACGGTCGAAGCCGCTTTCCTTGCGCGATTCGATACCTGCCGCGAACGCCATCATGCCGCCCGGCAGTTCGACGATCTCGCCGCTGATGTTGGCGGTGAAGCTCTCGCTGCGGTTCTGGAAGGTGTCGTTGGCGGTGAACAGGATGAAGTCGAGCATCTCCTGGGTCACGCCGCCAGCCGGGCTCAGCGGGTTGAACGGCACGCAGCCGTCGATCACCGCACCCGGTGCACCGCACTTGATCACGCCATCGGTGTCCATGAACGACGGACCGACGCCGAGCGCCACGTTGAGCATGTTGGCGTCGCCGATCTGGGCGTCGTGCTGGTCGGACTTGTTGAAGTTGTAACCGACGTCCCAGTTGAAGAAGCGGTCACCCAGCTCGAACGCGCCCTCGAAGCCCACATAGGTGTGGATCGTCTTGACGTCCTGCTCGTAGTAGCGCGCCTGCTCGGTGAGGCGATGGCTCCAGTGCAGGTCGCGGCCGTCACCGCCATGCGCGACGTTATAGGGGTTGAAGTAGCTCTCACCGCTCATCACGGTGTCCGCCGGGTTGCCGAGCAGCGGGCCGCCGCTCAGCGGGAAGCCCGCAAGCTGCTGGGCCGAGCGACGCTCGTTGTACATGGCGTCGGCGCGGAAGCTGACGTTGTCGGTGATGTCGTAGCGACCCTTGAGGAACATCGAGGTGCGCGTCTGCGGAGTCAGCAGGTAGTTGTCCTGCGCGTAGTTGTACGCATGCTCGGCCGCGGTGAACGGGACGAACTGGTCCAGTGCGTAGCGGCCGTTGGTCGGCGTGGCGCTGCCGTCGACGACCAGGTTGGGCGCGCCGGCACGGATACGGCCGTGGTTGGACGTGCCGCTGTACATGTCGCTGCCCAGGCCAAACACGGGATCACGCGACAGCTCGCGGTCGCGTGCCATGACGGCCTCTTCCTCGACGCGCGACAGGCTGATGACCACGTTGCCGCGCTCGCCGCTTACGCCCACGGTCGCGTCGACCGAGGTGCGCTCGCCGTCGCCCTGGTTGAACTGGCCGATGTGGGTGCGGAACTCGGCGCCTTCGAAGTTGTCGCGGGTGATGATGTTCACCACGCCGGCGATGGCGTCGGAACCGTAGATCGCGGACGCGCCGTCCTTCAGGACTTCGATGCGCTCGATGACGGCCGCGGGGATGGTATTGAGGTCGACCGAGCCGGTCAGGGTGGAGACCCAGCGACGACCGTCAACGAGCACCAGGGTGCGCGAGGAGCCGAGGTTGCGCAGCGAGATCTCCGAAGAGCCGTCGCCGCCGTTGTTGAAGGAGCGGTTGATGCCGGCGCCGTTGGCCGAGATGCGCGAAAGCACTTCGGCAACCGAGGTCAGGCCCTGCTTTTCGATCTCGGCGCGATCCAGCACCAGGACCGGCTGCGAGGTTTCGGCATCGACCGAACGAATGCGCGAACCGGTGACCTCGATGCGATCGAGGGTGGTCGCCTGCTGCCCGGAATCCTGGGCGAACGCGACGCCGGTACCGGCGATGCCGGCACCGCCCGCGACCAGTGCGATCAGCACCGCGTCACGGAGTTGGGTGGTCTTGAACGTCATCTCTCTCTCCAAGTGAGTCTTGGGTAAATCCCATGGGAACCCCACCGGTGGAGTCAAAGCAGACGCCAAGGCCGGCAGGGCCGTCGCCGATAGTAGCCCTGCCGAAGCGAAAATTAAAGTGTTGTTAAAAAATGCGGCCCGCGTCACGGGAACCCGCATGAATCAAGGACTTAGAGGTCCTGTTCGTACCGGATATAGGGCACGGTGCCCTCGTCGTCACGCCCGTTGACGTTCGGGGCGAACGGATTCCGGCCCCGCGTGACGAGATTGTCGGCGCCCACGGTGAGCTGTCCGCTCCAGGGCGTACGCCAGGTCAGGCCCAGTCCGAGGCCTTCCCACTTGGGCTGGCCGGGGGTTTCCACGACCTGGCCGACGATGCTGGCGCCAAAGCGCCCATAGCCGCCGCCGATCGACAGGCTGTGCGAGGTCCAGGCATCGCCGATGCCGAGGTTCGTGGCTTCGGCGGGGGTCACCAACGTGGCCTTGGCCACGGTGCCGGCGATGGCGACCATGCCCTCGCGGCCGATATTGTGCTGCGCAAACACGGTCAGGTCGTTGAGGTCGACGGTGGCGCCCGTGCCCCGGGTGCCCGGGGTGAGCCAGCCGGGGAGCGTGCCGCTGCCGCTGCCGGCACTGAGGCCCAGCCGGGTGTTCCGGCCGGCCTTGAAGGCTGCCGTGCCGCTGGCATGCGTGCCGCCTTCGTCTTCGAAGCTGGCGAGCATGCAGTTGTTGGCGAGGTTGCCCAGCGCGCTGGCAAGGCCCGACTTGCGGTCGCAGAACACGCCCAGCGAATTGCCCGCGTCGATCCCGAAAGCGGCGTCGAGGGCGTTGCTGCCGAAGCCCGGAGCGGAGCCGGGGTCGGCCGCCTCGAGCAGGAGCAGGGCCTCGATCTTGCCGCTGGACTGGTTCCACACCGGCAGCACGGCCTGGTCGCGTTTACCGCCCTGCAATGACTGTGCATGCGCGCCCGTGGCCACGCCGAGGGCGAGGGCGAGCGACAGTGACAGTTGTGCAAGGCGCGACTTCATGGCGTGCCGATAGACCCCCAGGCTGAGGCGGAAGTTCCGCCCCGATCATGGCTTGGACTCTAGTGGATTTATATTTCCTTAACAATCCCCTCCACGCTACTGCAGTCCCGTGGGGGCCTCCATTGGGCGCTGCGCCGAAGTGAAGAGGGCGTGTATGGCCCCGGCATCGAACGCATAGCCCTGTCCGCAGAATTCGCATCGCACGGTGGCCGTGCCTTCAACCAACGCGGCTTCCGCCTCGTCCCGGCCCAGCGAGGCCAGCATCGCCTCAACCCGCCCGCGCGAGCACGAGCAGGCAAAGGACAGCGCGCGGCCGCCCAGCAGCTCCGGCGACTCCTCGTGGAACAGCCGGTGCAGCAGCGTCGATCCCGCAGTGGCCATCAGTTCGCCGGCATCAAGGGTGGAAAACAGCGCGCTGGCGCGGATCCAGCCGTCGTCATCGCCCGCATCGGCCGGGAGCTTCTGCAGCATTAGGCCGGTGGCGTGGTCCTCGCCGGCCGCCAGCAGGATCCGCGTGGGCAGCTGCTCGGACTGGGTGAAGTAGCTCTCGAAGGCAGCGGCCAGTGCCGGGGCGTCCAGCGGAACAAGGCCCTGGTAGCGCGCGGCATCGCGGCTGCCGATGCCCGGATTCTCGATCGTGATCGCGAGCAGGGCGTCGGCGCCGAGGTCCTGGAGCGCGGCGATGTCGCCGGCACCTTCGGCCATCCGCGCAATGCCGCGCAGGGTGCCCGCCGCGGTGCATTCGGCGAACAGGGTGCGCAGCGCGCCCTCGCCGCGCAGCTGCACCGACAGCCGGCCGTCCACCTTGACGTGGCCCGTGAACAGCGCCGACGCCACCGCGGCCTCGCCGAGCAGGCCGCGCACCACCGGCGGGTAGTCGTCGCTGGATGCGATCCGGCGCCAGGTGTCGTCCAGGTGGACGTGCACGCCGCGCACCCCGGCGCGCGGCAGCAGGAAGCGGGTCAGGAAGTCATGGCTTTCGGTGGAAGCGGTCATGCGGAATCCGGTTGCGATTGTGGCGGGCGCCGGCGGCTGGATAATCAGCGTAACGGCCCGCGTGTGGGCGAACGATGGAGATGGGGATGGCGCGTGGCAGGAACAAGGACGCGGAACCGGCGTCGCCACCGGCCCCGCGGCGTCGGCGCAGTCGCTGGCACTGGCTGTGGAAGCTGCCGCTGCTGCTGGCGTTGCTGAGCATCGCGCAGGTGCTGGTGCTGCGTTTCGTCGATCCGCCGTTCTCGTCGTTCATGGCCATCCGCCAGGTCGAGGCCTTGCGCGCGGGTGATGCCGGCTTCCGGATCGCTTACGACTGGCGTGACCTGGACCGGATCGCGCCCTCGCTGCCGCTGGCGGCGGTGGCTGCCGAGGACCAGAACTTCGCCCGTCACCGCGGTTTCGACCTCGAGGCCATCGAGCGCGCGCTGGAGCACAACTCGGAGGGCAAGCGCATCCGGGGTGGCAGCACGATCAGCCAGCAGCTGGCGAAAAACCTGTTCCTGTGGAGCGGGCGCAGCTGGGTGCGCAAGGGCGCCGAGGCCTGGTACACGCTGTGGATCGAACTGCTGTGGCCGAAGCAGCGCATCCTCGAGGTCTACGTCAACGTGGCCGAGTTCGGCGACGGCATCTACGGTGCGCAGGCCGCGGCGCGCAGCTACTGGGGCAAGGACGCGGATGCCCTGTCCAACAGCGAGTGCGCGCGCCTGGCCGCGGTGTTGCCGAGCCCACGACGCTACAGCGCGCACCGTCCGGGGCCCTATGTGCAGCGGCGCGTGCAGTGGATCGAGCGGAACATGCGTAACCTCGGCGGTGCGGCCTGGCTGGACGGCCTGGAATGAAGGTGGCTGGAGCGCCGCCGTCGCGCGATAGGATGAGGGCATGACCCGCGATCGACTGACCGTGGTGGTGGCGGCCTTCAACGAGGCCCAGTCGCTGCCGGAGCTGCACCGCCGCCTGGGCGCCGTGCTTGCAGGGCTGGCCAGCGAAGGCGGCGTGGACGGCGGCGTGCTGTATGTGGACGACGGCAGTACCGATGCCACCTGGACGGTCTTGCGGGACCTGGCCACCGCCGACCCGCGGGTGTCGCTGCTGCGCCTGTCGCGCAACTTCGGCAAGGAGGCCGCGCTGACGGCGGGCCTGGACCGGGTCGTTGAAGGCGCGGCGCTGATCCTGGATGCCGACGGCCAGGATCCGCCCGAGCTGATCCCGCGGTTCGTCGCGCGCTGGCGCGAGGGGTATGACGACGTCCACGGCACGCGCCAGGCGCGCGAGGGCGAGGGCTGGTTCAAGCGCGCGTCCGCGCACGCCTTCTACCGTGTGATGCAGCGGCTGTCGAAAACGCCGATGCCCACCGACACCGGCGACTTCCGCCTGTTGTCGCCGCGCGCGCTCGCCGCACTGCGGGAACTGCGCGAGCGGCACCGCTTCATGAAGGGCCTGTTCGGCTGGATCGGCTTCAATCGCGTGAGCGTTCCGTATCGCCGTGAACCGCGCTTGGCCGGCAGCAGCAAGTTCAACGCCTGGCGGCTGTGGAACTTCGCACTCGAAGGCATCACCAGCTTTTCCACCGCGCCGCTGCGGCTGGCGACCTACCTTGGCGTCGCCACCGCGGTCGTGGCGTTCGCGTATGGCCTGTGGATCATCCTCAAGGCCCTGTTCTGGGGAGACCCGGTGGCGGGCTGGCCGACGATGATGTCGGTGATCCTGTTCCTGGGCGGCGTGCAGCTGATGGCGCTCGGGCTGATCGGTGAATACCTCGGCCGGCTTTACGAAGAGTCCAAGCAGCGGCCGCTGTACGTGGTCGACACCTGGTCGCCGGCCGAAGGGGTATGCTCGGCCATGCCACCCACGATCGAGCGAGGCCGCGATGCGCACGGTGAGGCAGCTGCTGGAGTCCAAGGGTCCTGAAGTCCACGCGATCGGTCCGGATGCGGCGGTGATCGACGCCATCCGGCTGATGGCCGAGAAGGGCATCGGCGCACTGGTGGTGCTTGAACCTGGAGGGCGTCTTGCCGGCATGGTCTCCGAACGCGACTACGCGCGGAAGATCGTGCTCGACGGACGCTCGTCGAAGGAAACACCGGTCCGCGACATCATGACCGCCGACATCGTCACCGTCGGCCTGGATGATGTCGCACCTGCGTGCATGCAACTGGTTACCGAACGGCGTGTCCGCCATCTGCCCGTCGTCGCCGATGGCCGGGTGGTGGGCCTGGTCTCCATCGGCGACCTGGTCAAGGCGGTGATCGAGGAGCAGCAGTACGAGCTCGACCAGCTGCAGCGCTACATCACCTCCTGAACCCGCAGGTCACTGCGCGTACTGCCCACCGCAGTCGCTGTCTTCGCCCGGTCCCAGTTCCAGCGTGGCCAGGAGCGCCGCGGGCGGCGCGATGCTCGCCAGCGTCAGCGCGATCGCGCCGCGCAGGCCGAGGCGCCCCATGTCCGGCCGGAAGCCCGGGTCGCGGAAGCTGCCGTCGACCACCAGCGGTGAACGCAGCGCGAGGATGCTCCGGTCCTTGGGCCGCGGCTTGAGCACGAGGTCCAGTTGCTCTTCGTCGAGGTCGACCGTACCTTCGCCGATGATGATCGTGTCCGAGGTATCGAAGGCGAGTGCGCGCGCGGTCATCACGCCATCGGCGATCACGAAGTCGCCGAACGCGCAGCGGATCGCCACCTTGCGGTCCTTGCCGAGCAGGAACCTGAGCGCCTCGAAGATATCGAGGCCGGCGAGTTCGAGCAGCAGGTTGCTGACTTCGCCACGGCCCATGCCGAGCACGGCTTCGCCGTCGGCGCTGCCGAGCATGCGCGCGATCGAATTGCCGCTGCCGGCGATGTCGATGTCGCCGCTGATCCGCCCGACCGCATCGTCGGTGAGCGCCGAGTCGGGAAACAGCCGGCCCAGTTCGAGCCCGCGCGCGCGGATGGCGGCATCGGTGCGGATCGCTTCCTGGCGCGCGTCCATGCGGATCGTGGATCGCACGCGGCCGCCGGCCACGCCGAAGTCCAGCGGCTCAAGCCGCAGCAGGCCGGCCTCGAGCAGGATGTGCGCGTCCATGTCGTCCAGCGGCCAGCCCGGCGCTTCGATGCGCTGTGCCTTCCAGCGCACGTCGGCGTCCATGGTGCGCAGCTTGTGCAGGTCGTACGGTGTGTCGGGGAGCAGGCGGTCGGCGGCGGTGTACTCGCTGGCTTCGGCTTCGAGCTCGGCGCTGCCGGTCTCGCCGGCACCGCTCTCCGGCGCGGCTCCGACGAAGCCGGCGAGGTCGTCGAAGTCGAGCAGGTCGGAGTGGAGGTCGCCCTCGAACAGCAGGCGTTCGCGGCCTGTGGTGATGGTGGCCGTGCCGGCGAGATCACTGTCGCCGACCTTGCCGCTGAAGCCCTCGTAGCGCCACACGGCGTCCTCGCGGACGAGGCGGCCGTCGAGTTCGTAAGGCGGCGTGTTCGGCAGTGCGATCCCGAGCAGCGGATAGAGATCCTCGAGGTCCTTGCCGGACAGTGCCATCTGTACGTCGAACGCAGTCAAGCCGAGCAGGCGGGTGATGGCGCCACGGGCATGCGCGCGGGTTGCGCCGGCGGATGCCTTCAGGTCGACCGCGTAGGGCGTCCCGGTGTCGCGCAACTCCAGCGGGGAAGCGACGGCACCCGACACCTTGAAGGCTTCGCCGCGCCAGTGGCCGTCACCGCTCAGCGCAAGCGGGCGCAGCGACGGATCGTCGGTGTCTTCACTGGCGACGGAGAGGTCCACGTCGGTCTCGTGCGCGGCGTCGACGAAGCGCAGGCGGCCCGTATCGACCTGCAGGTGGTCGATGCGCGGCCCATCGCCATCGCCCGACATGCCGTCGAAGCGCCAATTGCCGCCGTCGTCGCCGGCTTCCAGCAGGACATCGGGACGCGAGAGGCGAAGTTCCGGAATGTGGATGCGGCCGGCCAGCAGCGGCAGCAGCCGGACGTGCAGCTCGAGCGTATCGGCGCTGGCCATCTCCGGCGTGTCGGACCAGCCGGCGTTGCCGAGCATCAGCCGGTCGGCACGGATCACGGCGGTGCGGCCCAGGTCGACGTGCAGGTCGCCACCGATGTCGAAGCTGCGGCCGGTGCGGGCGGTGACGATGCGTTCGACCGGGCCCCGGAACCAGTTCCAGTCCCACAGCAGCACCAGGGCCAGCAGGCCCACGCCGACGATGGCCACCGCCGTGCGCCAGGGATGGGCGTGTACGGCAACAACGGCCTTGCGATAGGGCGTGTCGTGCGGCGGGACATCCGTCGGCATTCGCCGGCTCCGGGTGCGGGTGCGATGTCCAGCCTCTACCGGGCCCGGTCAAACCGCAGTGAATGCGTTCCGGGGTGTTCAGGCGTTCAACGTCACCTGCGCCATCACGGCGACGTAATGGCAGACGCTGCCGGCGATGCAGAACAGGTGCCAGATCGCGTGCGAGTAAGGGATCGACTCGCGGTGATAGAAGATCGTGCCCAGCGTGTAGAGCACGCCGCCCGCGACCAGCCAGCCGAAGGTCCAGGCATCAAGCGCGGCCAGGACGGGCTTGATCGCCACCAGCACCAGCCAGCCCATGGCCACGTAGACCAGCGTGGACAGGCGCTTGAAACGCCCGGTGTAGAACAGCTTGAACACCACGCCGGCCAGGGCCAGCGACCAGATCGCGACGAACAGGCTCCAGCCCCACGGTCCGCGCAGGCCAATCAGGGTGAAGGGCGTATAGGTGCCGGCGATCAGCAGGTAGATCGCGCAGTGGTCGAGGACTTTCAGCCGGCCCTTGAGCACCGGGTGCTCGAAGGAGTGGTAGAGCGTGGACGCGAGATAGAGCAGCAGCAGGGACACGCCGAACACGATCGCCGCGCCCAGCTGCCAGCCGTTGCCATGCAGCGCGGCCAGCGTGATCAGTACCGCGCCGCCGGCGAGCGCCGCGGCGGCGCCCAGGCCATGGGTCAACGCGCTTGCGAGCTCTTCGCGCTTCGCGCGCAGGTTCATGGTCGACACGATGGAATCCCGGGGGAGAAGCCGGATCGATGATGCCATGCGTGGCTTGTCGGCGCCTCAGTCGTACCGCAGAAGCTTCTTGCCACGGATTCACGCGGATAAAGGCGGATTTACGCGGATAGGACAAGAGCATTTTTTTAGCCACGGATCAGCGCGGATTACGCGGATCTGGCTGGGGCACTTCTGCTGCAGGCCGCGGGATAGGAGTGGGTCAGCGCAAGGAGCAACTCAAAGCCTTGGCTTGATCCGCGTAAACCCGCGCCAATCCGCGTCATCCGCGGCAAAAAACGCTCTTCCTCCGCCCCGCCAGAACCTCAGCCCGCGCCTTGGGTGTGGACCTGTTCGCGGGTGGCGTCGAAGCGGACGTCGGGCCAGCGTTCCTGGGCCAGCTGCAGGTTGACCCGGGTCGGGGCCAGGTAGACCAGTTCGCCAGCGGCATCAATGCCGAGGTTGGGGGCGTTCTTCTCGCGGAACTCTTCGAGCTTCTTTTCGCTGTCGCAGTGCACCCAGCGCGTGGTGACGACGCCCACGGGTTCGAAGATCGCGTCCACGCCGTACTCGGCCTTGAGCCGGTAGGCGGCGACGTCGAACTGCAGCACGCCGACCGCGCCCAGGATCAGGTCGTTCGACATCAAAGGCCGGAAGAACTGGGTCGCGCCTTCTTCAGACAGCTGCGCCAGGCCCTTCTGCAGCTGCTTGAGCTTCAGCGGGTCGCGCAGGCGCGCGCGCCGGAACAGCTCGGGCGCGAAGTTGGGGATGCCGGTGAAGGCGAACTGCTCGCCCTCGGTGAAGGTGTCGCCGATCGAGATCGTGCCGTGGTTGTGGATGCCGATCACGTCGCCCGGATACGCCTCGGCTGCGATCTCGCGGTCGCTGGCCATGAAGGTCAGCGCGTTGGCGAGCTTCATGTCCTTGCCGGTGCGCACGTGGAAGGTCTTCATGCCGGCTTCGAAGCGGCCCGAGCACACGCGCATGAAGGCGACGCGGTCGCGGTGCTGCGGATCCATGTTCGCCTGGATCTTGAACACGAAGCCGGTGAGCTTCGATTCTTCGGGCGCAACGACGCGGCTGGTGGTGGCGCGCGGCTGCGGCGAGGGCGCGTGGCGCACGAAGAAGTCGAGCAGCGGCTGCACGCCGAAGTTGTTGACCGCCGAACCGAAGAACACCGGGGTCTGCCGCGCGGCCAGGTATTCGTCGACGTCGAAGGCGTGGCTCGCGCCCTGCACCAGTTCCAGTTCGTCGCGCAGCGAGGCCAGCATGTCGGCGCCGATGCGCGCTTCCAGGGCGGGGTCGTCGATCGAGGGGAAGATGGTCGAGTCCTGGCGGGTGAAGTTGCGGCCCTGTTCGTACAGGTGCACTTCCCCGGTGATCAGGTGTACGACGCCCTTCAGGCGCTTGCCCATGCCGATCGGCCAGGTCACCGGCGCGCACTGGATGCCGAGCACGCTCTCGACCTCGTCGAGCAGTTCGATCGGCTCGCGCCCCTCGCGGTCGAGCTTGTTGATGAAGGTCATGATCGGCGTGTCGCGCATGCGGCACACCTCCATCAGCTTGATGGTCCGTTCCTCCACGCCCTTGGCGACGTCGATCACCATCAGCGCGCTGTCCACCGCGGTCAGCACGCGATAGGTGTCCTCGCCGAAGTCGGCGTGGCCGGGCGTGTCGAGCAGGTTGATGATGTGCCCGTCATAGGGGAACTGCATCACCGAGCTGGTGACCGAGATCCCGCGCTCCTGCTCCAGCTTCATCCAGTCGGACGTGGCATGGCGCGCCGCCTTGCGACCCTTCACCGACCCGGCCATCTGGATCGCACCGCCAAACAGCAGCAGCTTTTCGGTCAGCGTGGTCTTGCCGGCGTCGGGATGCGAAATGATCGCGAACGTACGGCGGCGGGCGGCTTCACTGGAAACGTCAGGCATGGCGATACGCGCCTTGCTGGCGCCAGTAGTGGGCGGGAAGCCGGCAATTATACGGGGGCGGCGGGTATCGAAAGAGCATTTTTGCCACGAATGACGCGGATCCGCGCGGATTCACGCGGATCAAGCTGGGAAAGAGGGGTAGGGCGCACTGATCCGGCTGGCCTCGGCCCGATCCGCGTAATCCGCGTAGATCAGTGGCTGAAAAGCTCTTTGTTCCATCCGCGTCCATCCGCGTAGATCCGTGGCTGAAAAATGCTTTTGGCCTATCCGTGCAAATTCGCGGGTATCCGCGTAAATCCGTGGCAAAAACGCCCTCGCCCTACTGCTCGACCCCCGCCACAGCCTCGGTAAATCGCAGGATCCCGCCCGGACCGAACATCTTGAAGGGCAGCGACGCCAGGCGCAGGCCGCGGTTGGCCTGGACCACGAAGTGCAGGTGCGGGCCGCCGCTGTAGCCGGTGCTGCCCGAGGTGCCGATGTGCTGGCCGCGGCGCACGCGCTCGCCCTGGCGGACCTGCACGCCACCCGGCGCCAGGTGTGCATAAACGGCCATGGTGCCGTCGCCGTGGAGGATGCGAATGAAGTTGGCGCGGTCGATGTCGTCGGGCGAGGCCATGCCGCCCCGGGTGAAGCGCGCCTCGACCTGCATCACCACGCCGTCGCGTGCGGCCAGCACGGGCGTACCTTCGGGCACCGCGAAATCCACTGCATGCCGGTTTTCGTCGTCGCGGTGGCTGACACCGCCGCCCCAGCCCTGCCCGATGCGCAGCGTGCGGGTCGCCAGGGGCCAGGCGTACTCGACGTCCAGTGGTCGCGCGCCCGGATGCCCGGGAACGACTTCAAGCAGCAGCTGCGCATCGCTGCGGTCGACGCGCGCGACCAGGACCCGGGCAAGCGCCGGAACCGTGGCGCGCGCGGGCAGTGCGGGGCGTGCCGCCGGCGTCGGTCCGCGGGCGCGCAGCACGACTTCGATCGGCCCGGACAGGAGGTTTTCCGCCCAGGCCTCGGGGCCATGGCCACGATCGACGACATCCAGTCGCGCCAGGGGCGCAGGCCCGGCATGTCCATGCTGCTGCTGCGGACCCTCCGCGTGTGCCACGCCGACCGCGGCGATCCACGCAAGCACGATGGCGGCGGAACGCATGCGCATCGTCAGTGCAGGCAGGCGGGATCCAGGCCCAAGGCTACGACGATGTCGCGCAGGTCGAAGGCCGACATTGCGCGGTCGTCATGCACCGCGTACAGCACGCCGCCCGGGAAGCGTGGCGTGGCGGCCGCGTGCAGGGCGATGCCGTCGGTGCGCGCAGTGACCTCGCCGTGGAAGCTGCCCACCGGTGACAGGTCGGCGCGGTCGAAGAGGTGGAACCAGGTCAGCGGCGCCTGCTGGTCGACCGCCAGCCAGTAGCCTCCCGTGGCGCTGCAGGCCCAGAGCACCACGCCCTCGGCCTCGCCGGTGAAGGTGCCTTCGGGCAGGCTGCGGCCGGTCCAGCGGCCGTCGAACCCGTAGACATGCAGGTTGGACGGGCTGGCCTTGTCTTCTTCCGCGACCAGGAGGCGGTCGTGGGCCGGGTCGCCGGCGATGGACTCGACCATGTTCAGGCGGGCGGGCCCCTCGGTTTCACCGAAGGAACCGAGATAGGCGGCATCGAGGTGGCCCTGGTCGTCGAAGCGCAGGCGGTAACGGCGCACGCGCTGTGAAAGCTCTTCCGCCGGCGGCACCACGTCGTAGCGTTCGCCGTACATGAAGCTGTCGGTGACGAAGGCCTCGAGCTCGCCCGGCGCGGACTCGTGCAGCCAGATGCCGTAGGGGCTGCGCAGCTCGTCGGAGCCGAAGATCGCCTGGGGTGCGAAGTCGGGCAGCGACAGCAGCTGTACGCGATGGTTGTCGCGTTCGACCACGAACAGCAGGTCGCCGAACACCGTCAGGCCGTTGGGACGGTTGAATTCGCCCGGCGCCTTGCCGCGCGTGCCGATGCTGCGCAAAGGCTCGCCGCTGTCGCCATCGAACAGCGAAAGGCGATGGGTGGACTTGCCGGTGGCCAGCAGCCAGGTGCGGCCGTCGGCGTCCACCCAGGTGGCGACGGAGTCCAGCTCCTCGCCGCGGACATCGGGCGAGATCCAGGCTTCGGCGACCAGGCTCGATGGGGCTGCATCGGCCCCGGCCGTGGATGGCGGCGCCGAACGTGGAGCAGTGGCACAGGCGGTGAGGAGCAGGGCGAGCGCGCCCGCAACGAGAGTTTTCGACATGGCGCGATTATGCGGTGGCGAGGCGGGTCCCCGCACTGTGACCGATTTATATCGCTTCATCCGCATGAAGCGATTGACAGCGGTCGGGCGCGCTGCCAAGCTGCCGCCATCCATCGAGACCGGCTGAGGGACAGGCCCGACGAAGCCGGGGCAACTGGATGGGGCGCAAGCCCCGTCCGCCGTGCCAAGTCCTGCGGGGACCTGTGCGTCCACCGGAAGATGGTTGCGGATCGCCTCGCGGCGGTCCGTCGCGTATCGCCGTGGTCGCGCGGCGCTACCCGTCTTCCGGCATGCCCCGCGGCATCGATGGCCTTGTCCCTTTCCCGGATATCGCCATGAGCCTCGAAGACCGCGTCGCCGCTGCAGCCCCTCTGGCCGCACCGTTCCCTTCCACCTGCGAACCGCAGGTTGCCGCAGCCATCTGTCCGGCAGCCGGCCATGCATCCGTGCGCGGCGACATCGATGTCGTGCTGCCCATGCGCTACGCCGGCGCGCGTCGACTACGCCTGGCCTGGGAGCTGAGTGGTCCGGACGGGGCGCCGGTGGTGCTGGTTTCGGGCGGGATATCGGCTGGCCGCCACCTTGCCGCCAATGCATCGCTGCCCGGCCGCGGCTGGGCCGAAGCCGTGGTCGGGAGTGGCCGCGCGCTGGATCCCTCCCGTCTGCGCCTGCTCGCCTTCGACCATGTCGGCGCCGACGGCACGCTGGACGCGGTGATCGACACCGCCGACCAGGCCGATGCCGCGGCGGTGCTGCTCGATACGCTGGGCATCGCGCGCCTGCATGCCTTTGTCGGCTATTCCTACGGTGCGGCAGTGGCGCTGCAGTTCGCGGCGCGCCATCGTGCGCGGCTCGAAAGACTGGTGGTGGTCAGCGGGGCGCACCGCGCGCATCCCTGGGCCGCGGCCTGGCGCGCGCTGCAGCGCAAGGCGGTGGCGCTGGGCGAGCTGCAGTGCGCTGGCGACCAGGGTCTTTCGCTGGCCCGGCAGTTCGCGATGCTGGGCTATCGCAGCGGAGAGGGGTTCGCCGCGCGCTTCGATGCGCCTGCGGAGGTCGCCAACGGACGCGTGCGCGTCGCGGCCGAAGACTACCTGGACGCGGCGGGTGCGCGCTTCGTTGCCAGGACACCCGTGCTGGCCTGGCAGCGGCTGTCGGAATCGCTCGACCTGCATCGCGTGGACCCGGCCCAGGTGAAGGCGCCCACCACCGTGGTCGCGGTGGAAGGCGATCCGCTGGTCCCGCTGTCGGAGGCGGTGGCCTTGGTGGAGGGGCTGGGCGGCCGCGCCACCCTGCGCGTGCTGCGTTCGCCGCATGGCCACGATGCCTTCCTCAAGGACGACGGCCGCGTCGACGCCATCCTTCGCGCTGCGCTGGCCGCGGAGGTGGCGGCATGAGCGCGCCCGCAGCCGGCCATGCCACCGCCACGCTTGCAGTGCGTGCGGGCATCGACCGCGACGAGGCCTTCGGCGCCGTGGTGCCGCCGCTGGTGCTGTCGTCGAACTTCAGCTTCGACGGCATCGGCGGCAAGCGCGAGTACGACTACACGCGCAGCGGCAATCCGACCCGGGACCTGCTCGGCGAAGCGCTGGCAGGCCTCGAAGGCGGTGCAGGCGGCGTGGTGACCTCCAGCGGCATGGCGGCGATCGCGCTGCTGCTGCATGCGCTGCTCGAGCCCGGAGAGCGCCTGGTGGTGCCGCATGATGCCTATGGCGGCAGCTGGCGGCTGTTCGACGCGCTGGCGCGCAAGGGCCACTTCGAACTCGTCACCGTCGACCTGACCGATCCGCGCGCGCTGGCCGATGCCCTGGCGACGCAGCCGAAACTGGTGCTGGTCGAGACGCCGTCCAACCCCCTGCTGCGCATCACCGACCTGCGCTTCGTCATCGAAGCGGCGCACCGTGCGGGCGCCCTGGTCGCGGTCGACAACACCTTCCTGTCGCCTGCGCTACAGCGACCGATCGACTTCGGCGCGGATGCGGTGCTGCATTCCACCACCAAGTACATCAACGGTCACAGCGACGTCGTCGGCGGCGCCGTGGTGGCGGCCACCCCGGAGCTGCACGATCGGTTCACCTGGTGGGCGAACGCGCTCGGTATCACCGGCGCGCCTTTCGACAGCTTCCTCACACTGCGCGGCCTGCGCACGCTCGATGCGCGCGTGCGGGTGCACCAGGAAAACGCCGAAGCCGTCGCACGCCAGCTCGATGCGCATCCGGCGGTGGCGACGGTCCATTGGCCGGGGCTGGAGACGCATCCGGGACATGCCGTGGCCGCGCGGCAACAGGCGGGTTTCGGCGCCATGCTGAGCGTGGAGCTGCACGGCGGCGAAGCGGCGGTGCGCGCATTCTTGGACGGGCTGCGCTGCTTCACGCTGGCCGAGTCGCTGGGCGGCGTGGAAAGCCTGGTCGCGCATCCAGCCACGATGACGCATGCAGCGATGACGGCCGAGGCGCGCAAGCGCGCCGGGATTTCCGACGGGCTGCTGCGCCTGTCGATCGGCATTGAATCCTGCGCCGACCTGCAGGCCGACGTGGCCGCGGCGCTGGAGCGCGCGGCCCGCACGCAGGCGCCAGCCGTGCGCAGGCAGGTGGATGCATGAGCGCCGTGGCGCCAGTACCGCTGCATGGACACACCGTCCGGCCGCCTGCGTCGCGTCGCGCGGATCTCGTGCCCCGCTTGGCACTGCTCGGCACCGGCACGGTGGGACGCGCCTTCGTGGCCCGCTGCGAACAGCTGCGCGCGCGGGGCGTTGAGGTTCCGACGTTCGCCTGGCTGACCAATTCGCGCGCGCTGGCCGAGTGCGGCGCGGACCCCGTGGCTGCTCTTGCCCGGGTGAACTCCGCAGCGCCGCGTGACGATGCCTTTGCGCCCTGGGTGCAGGCCGAAGGGCTGCGTCGCGGCGACATCGCCATCGACGCCACCGCAAGCGACCGCGTCGCCGACTGGCATAGCGAGTGGCTCGCGCGCGGCGTGCACGTGGTCAGCGCCAACAAGCTCGGCAACGGTGCCGGGCTGTCACGTGCGCAGGCGATCGTGGAGGCACAGCGGGAGGGCGACGCGCGTTACGGCGACAGCGCCACGGTCGGCGCCGGGCTGCCCTTGCTGCGTTCCATCCGCGCCCTGGTGGCCGGCGGCGACCGGATCAACGCGCTGGAAGGTGTGTTGTCGGGTTCGCTGGCCTGGCTGTTCGACCGTCATGACGCCACGCGACCGTTTTCTGCCCTGGTGCGCGAAGCCCGTGAGGCCGGCTATACCGAACCCGATCCGCGCATCGACCTGTCGGGCGAGGACGTGCGCCGAAAGCTGCTGATCCTCGCGCGTGCAGCCGGATGGCCACTGGAAGCAGGGCAGGTTCGGGTGGATTCGCTGCTGCCCGAAGCACTGGCGGGCGCCGATGCGGCCATGGCCGACGCGCAGTACGGGCTGCTCGATACGCTGCTGGCCGAGCGCTTGGCGCTTGCCAGGCGGGACGGCGCCCGGCTGTGCTTCGTCGGCCGCTTCAGTGATGGCGATGCGGACGTGGGGCTGCGGGCGCTGCCGGCCACGCATCCGCTGTGCGCCGGCGGCGGCACCGACAACCTGGTCGCGATCAGGAGCTGCCGCTACCGCGAGCAGCCACTGGTGATCCGTGGGCCGGGCGCCGGCGCCGAAGTGACGGCGGCAGCCCTGCTCGACGATGTGCTGCGGATCGTGCGCCTCAGCACTCGATGACGTTGACCGCGAGCCCGCCGCGGCTGGTTTCCTTGTACTTGTCCTGCATGTCGCGGCCGGTGTCGCGCATGGTCTTGATGACCTCGTCCAGCGATACCTTGTGCTTGCCGTCGCCGCGCATGGCCATGCGCGAGGCGTTGATCGCCTTCACCGCCCCCATGGCGTTGCGCTCGATGCACGGGATCTGCACCAGGCCCCCGATGGGATCGCAGGTCAGCCCCAGGTTGTGTTCCATGCCGATCTCGGCGGCGTTCTCGATCTGGCTCGGGCTGCCGCCCAGCGCCGCGGTCAGGCCCGCGGCCGCCATCGAGCAGGCCACGCCGACTTCGCCCTGGCAGCCGACCTCGGCGCCGGAGATGGAGGCGTTTTCCTTGTAGAGGATGCCGACCGCGGCGGCGGTGAGCAGGTAGTCGAACACGCCCTGTTCGTTCGCCCCTTGGCAGAAGCGCTCGTAATAGCGCATCACCGAGGGCAGGATGCCGGCGGCGCCGTTGGTCGGCGCAGTCACCACGCGACCGCCCGCTGCGTTTTCTTCGTTCACCGCCAGCGCGTACAGGTTCACCCAGTCGAGCGTGGTCAGCGGGTCGCGCATGCCGGCTTCCGGGCGCTCGGACAGCTCGGCGTACAGCGCCGGCGCACGGCGTGACACGCGCAGCCCGCCGGGCAGCGTGCCGCCATTGGCGATGCCGCGCTGGATGCACGCCTGCATCGCGTCATGGATCTCGCGCAGGCCCGCACGCACCTCGTCCTCGCTGCGCCACGAGACCTCGTTGGCCATCATCAGCTGGGCGATGCTGAGCCCGTGTTCTTCCGTCTGCGCCAGCAGTTCGTCGCCGCTGTGGAACGGATACGGCACCGGCGTGGTGTCGGCCACGATGCGGTCTTCCGCGGCTTCGTCCTGGTTGACCACGAAGCCACCGCCGACCGAGTAGTAGTCGCGGGTGGCGATCACTTCCTCGTTGGCGTCATACGCGGTGAAGCGCATGCCGTTGGTGTGGTGCGGCAGCTTCTGGCGCTTGTTCATCACCAGGTCGCGCTTTTCGTCGAACGGCACCGGGTGGCGGCCGAGCAGCAGCACCTGCTTGCCGCCCCGGATACGCTCCAGCGCGGCCGGGATGATGTCGGGGTCGATGGTGTTGGGGTGCTGGCCCTCGAATCCCATCAGCACGGCCTTGTCGGTGCCGTGGCCGCGGCCGGTCATCGCCAGCGAGCCGAAGACCTCCGCACGGACCCGGGCGACGTCGCCCAGGCGGCCCGGTTCGTCCAGCCAGTGTTCGACGAAACGCGCCGCGGCGCGCATCGGCCCCACGGTGTGGGACGAGCTCGGACCGATGCCGATCTTGTAGAGGTCGAACGTGCTGACGGCCATGGCATACCGGAAAGGCAGGGTGTATTGCCTATGATAGCGCCCGCCCCGACTCCCAACGCCCGCATGGGCGCAACACTGCCAGGCCTCCGGCGATGCCCTTGATCCTGTTCCAGCGCGATGAATGCCACCTCTGCGATCTCGCTCTCGAGGTGCTGGCCGCGGCGCGCGCGCCCGAGTTCGAGAGCGTGTTCATCGATGGCGACGAGGCGCTGGAAGCGGACTATGGCGAGCGCGTGCCGGTGCTGCGCGACGGGGCCGATGGGCGCGAACTGGCCTGGCCCTTCGATGCCGGCCGGCTGGAGGCATTCCTCGGGCGGTGACCTCCGAGGGCCCCCGCCAGGCCTGGGCGTCTATTGCGTGGCTTCCACCTCGATCCGCACCTCGACCGCGTCCCCGATCATCGAACTCCACGCGCTGCTGCCGAATTCGCCCCGGCTGAGCGTCGCCGTCGCCGAGAATCCCACGGTGTTCCGGAACGGTGGCAGGGGGTGCCGCCGCTCGGCATTGCGCACGGCTTCCAGGACGATTTCGCGGGTCGTGCCACGCATCGTGAGTTCGCCGTGGATGCGGGCGCGGTCGGCATCGAGCGGTTCCACACGCGTGGAGCGGAAGCTGGCGACAGGGTGCCGCCCGGAGTCGAGCAGTCCGCTCGCGGCCACCGCGTGGTTCCAGTCCGCGTTGCCGAAGTCCAGCTGGGACAGCGGGATGTCCGCTGCCACGCGCGCGCCCTCCCAGGAGCCCGGCAGCAGTTGCAGCGTGCCGGTGGTCCCCGACACCGTGCCGATGGCTTTCGAGAATCCGGCGTGGTCGACCGCGATCGCGATGCGCGTGTGCACCGGGTCCAGCGTGTAGGTCCTGGCCTCCGGATGCTGCGCAGGCTCCAGGCTTGCGAGCGCACCGGCGGGCAGTGCGCCGCGGGTCGCCGGCTGCGCACACGCGCCGGCCAGCATGCAGGCTGCGATGAGCACCGCCGCGCGCAGCATTGGCCGATGGAGGATGCTTCGCATGGCGTTCCCAGGGTGCGGCCGGATGGGTGGTCGGCCCGATTCTAGGCGCAGGCCGTGAATGGTGAAACTTGCGCCAGCGCGGTGGCATTGCGACGATGCCCGTGGAGTCGGACGGTGCCGGGGGCACCGCGGACGACATGGGGAGTTCGATGCGGCGCTGGGCGATGCGTTCGTGGCTGTGGCTGTTGTGCCTGCTGGCGGGTGCGGCCGGCGCCTCCGTGCCCCAGCTGCCGCAACCGCGCCAGGTGAGCGTGTTCGACGGCTTGCCGTCAAACCGCGTGAACGCCATCGACGAGGACCGGCAGGGCTACCTGTGGATCGCCACGCGCGATGGCCTTGCGCGTTACGACGGCGTCGGCTTCCGCATCTGGCGCGTGGGCGACGGCCTGCGCGACAACTTCGTGTGGTCGGTGCATGTCGACGCCAGGGACCGGATCTGGATCGGCACCTCCACGGCGGGCATGGCCATGCTCGACGTCGACCGCGAGCACTTCACCTGGTACGACCGCGCGACGCAGCCCGAGATGGCCAGCAACGACGTCTGGTCGATCAATGGAACGCCGGACGGAGACATCTGGTTCGGCACCTCGGAGGGCGGCCTGCACCGGCTGTCGGCGGATGGCCGCCTGCAGCGCTACCAGTATGATCCCGGTGATGTCCGCAGCCTGCCGTCCGACGGCGTCTCGCACCTGGTGGTGGATCGCCGCGACGGCACGCTGTGGGTCGGCACCAAGGGCGGTGTCGCGCGCTGGACAGGGGACGGCTTCGACCGCTTGCCGCCGGAAAAACTGGGCACGCTGATGGTCGACGGCATGGCGCTGGACGATGCCGGCAGCCTGTGGATGGGCATACACGGCGCGGGCATGGTGCGCCATGCGGACGGCCGCATCGAACAGCTGCGGTGGACCGACCCGGCGCTCGGCGAGCGGGCGTTGAACATGCTGCTGCAGGACTCCCAGGGCGCGCGCTGGCTGGACACGCGGAGCGGCCTCGCATGGGTCCACGGCGACCGCGTCGAGCACGTGCCGCTGTACAGCAACACCAGCCGCGGACTGGTGCGCCCGGCATGGTCGACCGCCTACGAGGACCGCGAGGGCGGCCTGTGGTTCGCCAGTTCCGACTCGGGCCTGTGGCACCTGCCCGCGAACTGGCGCAACTTCACCGTGCTGCAGCGGCGCATCAACGATCCTGCGTCGCCCGGCAATGCCTTCGTCTACAGCGCTGCGCCGTCCGCGACGGGCGCCGGCGGAGGGCTGTGGCTCGTCGGCAGCGGCGGCGTGCTCGATCACCTGGCACCCGAGAGCGGCGCGATCGAGCACCGGCTGTCCGCGGTCTGCGGCGCACTGTTCGTGACCGGTGTCATCGAGGCGCGCGACGGCGGCGTCTGGCTGGGCTGCCAGGACCAGCTGGTGCGGTTCGATCCACGCTCCGATGAGGTGCGGCGCTGGTATGCGGACGGCAGCGACGACGCCGCGCCGCCGGGTCGCGTCGCGCAGTTCGTCGAGCAGCGCGACGGCAGCCTGTGGCTGGCCAGCCACCAGAGCATCCAGCTGCGCGACGCCCGCGGACGGGTGCTCGACACGATCCATCGCGGTGACGGCCGGGGCCTGGGCGCGGCCATGCTCGTCGAACACCTCGTGCATGCCCCCGATGGCGGGGTCTGGGTGGCGACCAGCCACGGGCTGCTGGCCTGGGACGATGGCCTGCGCAAGTTCGAACCCGTTCCCGGTGCCCCCGGAACCGGCGTCTACAGCGTGGCGCTTGGCATCGATGGAATGGTCTGGCTGGCCGGGTACGGGGAGCTTGGTGCATTTTCCTGGGACGGCGCCGCGCTTACCCGCCAGCGCTCCGTGGGTGCGGAGCAGGGCCTGCCGATGGTCGCGCCCGGCGGTGTCCTGGTCGATGACGTCGGGGTGGTCTGGCTGACGACCGTGCGCGGGCTGGTGCGCTTCGATCCGGAAAGCGACCGGCTGCGGGTCTACGGTGTCCACGACGGTTTGCCCAGCCAGGAGTTCAGCGAATATCCGGTCGCCGTCTCCGACCAGGGGTATGTCGCCGCCGGCACCGCGGATGGCCTGCTGCTGTTCCATCCGCGCCAGGTGCAGTGGAGCCAGAGCACGCCCACGCTGGCCATCGAGTCCGTCGACCTGCGGCGTGGCGATGAACGCGTGGTGCTGTCGCCGCAAGGCCACCTCTCGCTGCGGCATGACGATCGCGATCTGCACGTGGTGGCCCGGCTGCTGTCGTTCACCGACGCCCATGCCCACCGCTATCGCTTCCTCCTGCATGGCTACGATCCCGGCTGGGTCGAGACTGGCGCCAGCGGCGAGCGCGTGTTCGCGCGGCTGGCGCCCGGCCAGTACAGGCTCGACGTCCAGGCACGCACGGCCGACGACGAATGGACGCCCGTCCAGAGCCTGCGGCTGGCCGTGGAGCCGCCCTGGTGGAAGGCGCCCTGGGCGGTGGCGATGTTCGCGGTGGCCGTCGCGCTGCTCATGCTGTGGGTGGTGCACCTGTATCGGCTGCGGCTGAAGCGACGCCACGCCTGGCAGCTCAACAAGCAGAAACGCGAACTGGCCGAGCAGGCTTCGGACGCGAAGACACGTTTCCTGGCCACGCTCGGACACGAGGTCCGCACGCCGATGACCGGCGTGCTGGGAATGAGCGAACTCTTGCTGGGCACCAGCTTGGACACGCGGCAGCGCGGCTATGCCGATGCGATCCGTCGGGCCGGGGAACACCTGATGCGGCTGGTGAACGACGCGCTGGACCTGGCGCGGATCGAGGCCGGCAAGCTGGAGCTCGTGGCGCAGCCCTTCGACCTGGTGGCGGTGTTCGACGAGGTCTGTGGCCTGGTGGAGCCGATGGCCCGGCAGCGCGGTCTCCGGTTCCGCTGCCACATCGACACGCAGACCCCTCGCTGGCTGCTGGGTGATGCCGGACGCGTGCAACAGATCCTGCTCAACCTGCTGGGCAACGCGGTCAAGTTCACCGAGGAGGGCAGCATCTCGATGCAGGCGGGGCCGATCGCCACGGGGGGCGTGCGGCTGGTGGTGTCGGACACGGGGCCTGGCCTCAACGAAGAGCAGCAGGCGCACCTGTTCCAGCGCTTCGAGCAGGCCGATGGCGCGCGCACTGCGGCCCGCTACGGCGGCAGTGGCCTGGGCTTGGCGATCTGCCAGGAGCTGGCGGTGGCCATGGGCGGGCGCATCGAACTCGACAGCACACCGGGTCAGGGCACGGACTTCACCGTCGACCTGCCGCTGCAAGCGACGTCGCCGGGGCCTGAGACCGTCACCGCAGCGGTGGTTCCCGGGCGTGCCCGGCGCGGCGGACTGTCGCTGCTGCTGGTCGAGGACGACACCACGGTCGCCGAGGTCATCTGCGGCCTGCTTCGCGCGCAAGGCCACGATGTGGTCCACGTGCCGCACGGGCTGGCTGCGCTGTCCGAGGCGACGAATGCAGCATTCGACATGGCGCTGCTCGACCTCGACCTGCCGGGCATCACCGGCCTGGCGCTGGCACGGCAGCTGCGCGCCGGCGGGTTCGACGCGCCGCTGCTCGCGATCACCGCCCGCGCCGATGCCGAAGCCGAACCGCTGGCGCGCGACGCAGGCTTCGACGGGTTCCTGCGCAAGCCGGTGACCGGTGCGATGCTGGGCGAAACGATCGATGCGCTGCGTCGCCCACCCGCAGCCGGCGGGGCCGCGGCTCCGGAGTCCGGGCCCTCCGCGCCGGCGTGACCGTGCCACGGACGCCGGAGCCATGGTGCGCTATCTTCCGCGTTCCATCCCGCCAGCCGCAGGAGCCTCCATGTCCGATCGAGCCACGCCCATCGCTCCCTTCATGATCGCAGCGGCGCTCGTCGCCGCGGCAGCGCTCGCGCCCCTGCCGGCCGAGGCCATCCGGGTCGTCGCCCAGGCCACCGCCATCTGCCAGGGCGCGCTGCCCGCCTTCGAGACCCAGATCCGCAAGCGTCCGCTGGCGGTGCAGAACGAGGGCGGCACCAACGCCTTCGTGACCTGTTCCTTCAACAATCCCGGCAACAGCAACGGCAGCAGCCGCGTCAGCCGATTCACCGTGTACCTGCAGAACATGTCGTCCGCGCGCACCGTCTCCTGCACCGCCGTCAACTCCGGGGCCGGGGCTAACGGCAGCGATGCGCTCTACGCCACGAAGTCGATCCGGGTGCTGCGCGACGAGGACGGCAGCACCGCCCTGGACTTCGAGCCCGGCGACTTCGTCGGGGGCGCATTCCTGTTGCCGGGGGATGCGGTCAGCGTCTCGTGCAACCTGCTGCCCGGAATCGGGATCACCAGCACGGTGCTGGTCAACAACGCAAACTGATCAGCGTCGGCTGTGCGCGTGCACCTCGTCGACCAGCACCGCGTCGATGCCGAAGCCGAACCGCTGGCGCGCGACGCAGGCTTCGACGGGTTCCTGCGCAAGCCGGTGACCGGTGCGATGCTGGGCGAAGCGATCGACATGCTGCTGCATGGAGCGTTGGAACGATGAGGACACCCGGACAAGTCGGGGCGGCGCGCATGGCAGGGCTGGCCCTCGTGCTCGGAGTGCTTGCCTGCGCCGCTGCCGCGCAGGCCGCGCCCGGCGGCGACGATGCGCCCGTGCCTTTCCTTGGTGGTTTCCTCAAGGAGACGCGCATTGTCTACCCGCTGCAGGTCGGCGCATGGGAAGCAGTGGGCGAGCGCCTGTATGACGAAGCCGAACTCGGCGCCTCGGTGCGCTACCAGTCCGGCGACAGCCTTGATCGCTGGATCGACATCTACTTCTACCCTGCGGGCGTGGTGTCCGACTCGCACCTGCACCAGGCGGCGCAGGCCGCGCTGCAGGGCATCGAGTCCACCGTCGGACAGTCCGGTGGCTACGTCGATGGCGACTTCAGTGGCTTGCGCAGGTTCCAGGTCATGCCGCTCGGCGACAAGGTCGCGGCGATCCCGGCCCGCTCGGCCGACATGCGACTGGTGCGTGAGGACGGCGAATACCACTCGGCGCTGACCCTGCTGATCGATCGCCTGTACTACGTGAAGGGGCGCTACACCGTCGCGGCCGGCGCAGTGGATCGCCCCGAGGCAAGGAGCGCGCTGGAGGCGTTCGTCGCCGAACTGGTCCGCGGGACCTACATCGGCAGCACCGGGCGCTGCTGGTCGCCGGCTCCGGTCGACGCGCTCCCGGCAGGCGCGCCCGCGCCCGCGGACTCACGCCTGTCGATCATGTCCGAAGGCGAGGCGGGCGCCTGGCTGGTCGGCGGTCGCGTGCTGGCACACGAGCCGCTGGGAGATGCCGCGCAGGCCCTGGCCATGCTGGCGATGGCCGTCGACGGCCGCCTGTATCCGGGCTGCGTCGGCGCCGAACCGCATAACCCCGACGTGTCAGAGGGTCTTCGCGAGATCCGCCTCGAGTACCGCTCGCCCGCCGACGCGCGCAGTGATGGCGGGCGCCGGCTGTGGCCGTCGCGGTCCGGCGTGGGGTGACACGCCGGACGGCAGGGCCGGTCAGCGCCGGCTGTGCGCGTGCACCTCGTCCACCAGCACGCCGACGTGCTCCGGATCCATGTTCGGCGACATGCCGTGGCCGAGGTTGAAGACGTGTCCCTCGCGCGACCCGCCGTTGCCGTCGCGGTAGCTGTCGAGTGTGCGCCGCACCTCGCGGCGGATCGCTTCGGGCGAGCCGTACAGCGTGGTCGGATCAAGGTTGCCCTGTAGCGCGACCTTGCCGCCGGTGCGCTGCGCGGCCTCGCCGAGTTCGATCAGCCAGTCCACGCCCACGCCTTCGGCTCCGGTGTCGGCCAGTTCGTCGAGATAGGCGGCATTGCCCTTGCCGAACACGATCAGCGGCGTGCGCTCGACGCCTTCGCCGCGCTCGAGTTCGCGCGCGATGCGGGTCAGGTAGGGCAGCGAGAACTCGCGGTACATCGCCGGCGACAGCACGCCGCCCCAGGTGTCGAACACCTGCAGTGCCTGGGCGCCGGCCGCGCGCTGGGCGGCCAGGTAGGCGATCACGGCGTCGGTGTTGACCGACAGCAGCGCGTGCAGCGCCTTCGGATCGTTGTGCGCCATCGCCTTGATGATCGCGAAATCCTTGCTGCCGCCGCCCTCGACCATGTAGCAGGCCAGCGTCCAGGGGCTGCCGGAGAAACCGATCAGGGGCACGCGGCCGTCGAGCTCGCGGCGGATCACGCGCACGGCATCCATCACGTAACCGAGGTCGGATTCCATGTCCGGCACGCCGAGCTTCGCGATCGACGCCGCGTCACGCAGCGGACGCTCGAACTTCGGGCCCTCGCCATCGACGAAGTACAGGCCCAGGCCCATGGCGTCGGGGATCGTGAGGATGTCGGAGAACAGGATCGCGGCGTCGAGGTCGAAGCGCGCCAGCGGCTGCAGGGTGACTTCGCAGGCGAGCTCCGGGTTCTTGGCCATCGCAAGGAAGCTGCCGGCCTTCGCGCGACTGGCGCGGTACTCGGGCAGGTAGCGCCCGGCCTGGCGCATCAGCCATACCGGCGTGCAGTCCACGGGCTCGCGGCGCAGGGCACGGAGGAAACGGTCGTTGCGAAGGGTCTGGGGCAATGCTCTGGTCCTGTGTCGTGGGGGATGTCGGGCCGCGTCAGCCGCCGCGCGCGTCCGCGCCCTGCGCGAACATCAGCTGGAAGCCGCGCCTGATCTGCTGGTCGCGCGCCTGTTCGAGCGCGGCCACCGCCGATGCCTGGTCGAGGTACTGCTCACGCCGCACGCTGCTGCGGCCGCCGATGTGGCCGGTTTCGCGGACCAGGGTCCAGCCACCGAGCAGGTCGGGCTGCAGCATGAGCTGCACGAAGCGGGGGGCGTCGTGGCCGTCCGGGCGTTGTTGCAGGAGCAGGCGCATGGGCCGCTGATTCTACGCGAGATGCGGCCTGCGGACGTCGGGAGCGGTCCCGGTAGCGGGCGCTCGCGCCTGCCGCGTGGCCTTCAGCGTTCTTCCAGCACCGCCATGACCGCGTCCCCCGGCACGTCCGTGGCCATGCGGGCGCGGCCCGGGCCATCCCAGAGCACGAAGCGCAGGCCACCGGCCACTGCTTTCTTGTCCAGGCGCATGCGCTCCACCAGGGTGGCCGGGTCGAGCCCGCGGGGCAGGGCCACGGGCAGTCCGAAGCGTTCCAGCACGCGGCACAGCGCGTCGGCGTCGGCGTCGACGGCCAGCCCCTGCCGCGCCGACAGGCGCGCGGCGAGCACCATGCCCACCGCCACCGCCTCGCCGTGGTTGAGGCCGTCGTAACCCTGTTCCGCCTCGATCGCGTGGGCAAAGGTGTGGCCGAAGTTGAGCAGGGCGCGTTCGCCGTGTTCGAAGGGATCGCGTTCGACGATCGCGGCCTTGTGCGCGCAGCTGCGGGCGATGGCTTCGGCCAGCGCGGCGTCCTCGCGATCCAGCAGCGCGCCGGCATGGCCGGCGAGCCATTCGAGGAAGGGAGCGTCGACGATGGCGCCGTACTTCACCACTTCGGCCAGGCCTGCGCGCAGCTCGCGGTCGGGCAGGCTGCGCAGGGTCGCGGTATCGGCGAACACCGCGCGCGGCGGATGGAAGGCACCGACCAGGTTCTTGCCGGCAGTCAGGTCGACGGCGGTCTTGCCGCCCACCGAGGAATCGACCATGGCCAGGAGGGTGGTCGGCAGCTGCACGCAGTCGATGCCGCGCATCCAGCAGGCGGCGGCGAACCCGGCAAGGTCGCCGACAACGCCGCCGCCCAGGGCGTAGACACAGGCGTCGCGGGTCGCGCCGAGGGCCGCCAGGGCGTCGATCGCATCGCCGAACCCGGCCAGGGTCTTGCTGGCCTCGCCGGCGGCAAGCACGAAGGTCGAGATGCGTGCCTCCGGGCGTGCGGCGCGCAGGGCGTCGCCGACGGTGCCCGCGTACAGCGGCGCGACCTGGCTGTCGCTGACCACCAGCGCGTGGCGTCCGCGGAGCGGTGCGGCCAGGGCGGCGCCGTCGGCGAGCAGCCCCGGGCCGATGGTGATGGTGTACGGCGCGCTGCCGCCGACGTCGATGCGCCCGGTCGTGGTCATGCCGCAGGCGCCGGTCGGGTACGGGGTGCGGCGCGCCGCCATTGCGCGTCGAGCTGCGACGCCAGCTGGCGGGCGGCGTCCGCGGCCGAGAGCTGCCGGGTGTCGAACACCAGGTCGGCGACGTCCGCGTACAGGGCTTCGCGCTCCGTCGCCAGGCGGCGCAGGGTGGATTCACGATCACCCGTGGCCAGCAGGGGGCGGCTGCGGTCGCGTGCAAGGCGTTCGATCTGTGCTGCCACGTCCGCATGCAGGTGCACCACGAAGCCGGTGGCGGCAAGCAGCCTGCGGTTGCCGGCATCCAGCACCACGCCTCCCCCGGTGGCGACGACCGCGTCGGGGCCCGCCAGGAGCGTCGCGAGCACATCGCGTTCGCGCGCGCGGAAGCCGGCCTCGCCCTCGCACTCGAAGATGGTCGGGACCGCCGCGCCGGTGCGCTGCTCGACCTCGAGGTCGCTGTCGACGAACACCAGGCCGAAGTGCCGCGCCAGGCAGCGCCCGATCGAGGTCTTGCCGGCGCCCATGGGGCCGACGAGCACGAGGTGGCGGGCAGGATTCATTGGCAGGACGCGCTTGCTGCGGGACACGGGATGCTAGCAGCCTGCGCGGCGCCATCATCGGTGTCCGTGGGCACCGGGCGCGCCGACCGGCCGCCGTCGCGCGTCCAGGGCGACCACGCGGTCGGCGATGCGCGGCAGCGTGCGCAGGGCGTGGCGGCCGGTACGCTCGCAGTGCTGCACGAAGCGGTCGATGGCCGCGCGGTCCATGGCGGCCGCACCGGGACGCGCCGCCTGCAGCGCCCGCTCGGCCTGCCAGCGCCACTCCGGCACGATCCCGAACGACGGCGCCTGCAGCAGCAACAGGCGATCGATGCGCCGCCACAGTGCGGGATAGTCGCGTTCCAGCGCGGTATTGCACCAGCGCCGCCACAGGCCCCCGGCGTCCTCGTCGCGTTCCAGGATGTTGACCGGCACCTCGAGCTCGGTCGCGTCCTGCGGCGGCGTGCCCAGGAACCAGCCCTCGAACAGCACCAGGTCCACCGCGCCCGTGCGCGGCCAGAGCGTGGATGGCAGGCGATCGTCATCGAGCTTGTCGAAGCGGGGCAGGGCGACGTCGCGGCCCTGGCGCAGCGCGTCGAGCACGTCGATCGCAAGGGCGACATCGTGCGTGCCCGGTGGTCCGCGGGTCGCAAGCAGCGGATGCATGTCGCGCGCCAGCCGCAGGCGATCCGCGTGCGGCAGGTAGACGTCGTCGATCGACAGCAGCGCGCAGCGCAGGCCGCGCCGCGCGGCTTCCGTGGCCACCTGTGCGGCCAGCGTCGACTTGCCGCTGCCCTGCAGCCCACTGATGCCGTAAGTGAATGCACCGGAACGCAGCGCATCGTCCAGCACCGCGGACACGAACGTGGAGTCGAAACCATCCAGGTGGATGTGCATCGCCGTCGCCATCCGGGCACGATAGCCCAGGCGCGGGCGCATCCCGCGCATGACGACGATCTGCACGACCGCGGAGCACGCAAGCCGATGACCGACCTCTACGCCGAAGCCCTCCACACCTTCGACACCCTGTTCGACGAAGCCCTGGCCGCCGGTGAGCCCGACCGCACCGCCATGCAGCTGGCGACGGCCCCGCCCGACGGCCGGCCGTCGCTGCGCACCGTGCTGCTGAAGGCGCACGACGCCCGCGGCTTCGTGTTCTATACCCAACTCGATGGCCGCAAGGGGCGCGAGCTCAAGTCCAACCCGCGCGCGGCGCTGCTGTTCCACTGGCCGCGGGTCCGCCTGGGCGTGCAGGTGCGCATCGAGGGTGGCGTGGCCATCGTCGACGATGCCGAGGCGGATGCCTATTTCGCCAGCCGCCCACGCGGCAGCCAGATCGGCGCATGGGCCTCGCAGCAGTCGGAAACGCTGGAGTCGCGCGAGGAATTCGAGCGCCGGCTGACCGAGTGCGAGCGCGAGTTCGAAGGCCGCGATGTGCCTCGCCCGCCGCGCTGGACCGGATTGCGCGTCGATCCCGAGCGGATCGAGTTCTGGTACGCCGCGGAGTACCGCTGGCACGAGCGCTGGCTGTACGAACGCGACCTTGCCGGCGGCTGCAGCAAGCGGATGCTGTATCCGTGAGCAGCGCGCCCGCGCTGCTGCGCGGCCCGCGGCGCATCGTCTGCCTGACCGAAGAGCCCACGGAGACGCTGTACGCGCTGGGCGAGCAGGACCGCATCGTCGGCATCAGCGGCTTCACCGTGCGTCCGCCGCGGGCGCGGCGCGAGAAGCCCAAGGTCAGTGCCTTCACCAGCGCGAAGATCGAGGCGATCCTGCAGCTCGAACCCGATCTCGCCATCGGTTTCTCCGACATCCAGGCCGACATCGCCGCGGAGCTGGTGCGCCGCGGGGTGGAGGTGTGGATCAGCAACCATCGCAGCGTCGAGGGCATCCTCGACTATGTGTGCCGGCTCGGCGCGCTGGTCGGCGTGGCGGCGCGCGCCGAAGCCTATGCCGACGGGCTGCGCAGGGGGCTTGAAGCGATCGAGGCGCGGGCCGCGGCGCTGCCACGCCGGCCGCGGGTGTACTTCGAAGAGTGGGACGAGCCGCCGATCACGGGCATCCGCTGGGTCGCCGAACTGGTGCGCATCGCCGGCGGCGACGACGTGTTCCCGGAGCTCGCGGCCGAGTCCTTGGCGAAGCAGCGCATCCTTGCCGACCCGATGGAGGTGGTGCGGCGCGCGCCCGACATCATCATCGGCTCGTGGTGCGGGAAGAAGTTCAGGCCGGACAGGGTCGCGGCGCGACCGGGCTGGGACGTGATTCCCGCGGTCAGGGACGGCGAGCTGCACGAGGTCAAGTCGCCGCTGATCCTGCAGCCCGGACCCGCGGCACTGACCGACGGCGTGGCAGCGATGGCGGACATCATCGGGCGCTGGCGCGGCGGTGGCTGAGCCGCAGGCCGGGCCGCACCGCGTACCTGCCGGCACCCGCAACACCGATGCTGACGATTGCGCCCCGGTTTGACATCATCCGCGGCCACGCCACGGAGACAGACGACATGAACCAGGCCGCCATGCACGACGCCGCCCGACTGCTGCTGCGCATCGCGCTTGGCCTGCTGGTCCTGCTGCACGGCATCGCCAAGCTGCGCGGCGGCATGGGCGGGATCGAACGCATGGTCGAATCCGCCGGCCTGCCAGGGGTGCTCGCGTATGGCGTGCTGATCGGCGAGGTGCTGGCACCGCTGATGGTGCTGCTGGGTTTCCATGCGCGGCTGGGCGGGGCCCTGGTCGCGGTGAACATGCTGTTCGCGATCGCACTGGCGCACCTGGGCGAGCTCGACCGGCTCAATGCCGGCGGCGGCTGGGCGCTGGAATTGCAGGGCATGTTCCTGGCGACCGCCGTCGCGGTCGCGCTGCTGGGTCCCGGCCGCTACGGCATCAACCAGAACTGAGGCGCGCCCTCAGTCGTTCGCGGCCGACAGCTCGCGGCCGCGCACGGCGGCGGCGTCGATGGCCGAGGCGACCAGTGCGCGCAGCCCGCCGGCCTCGAAGGTCTCGATCGCCGCCTGCGTGGTGCCGCCCGGCGAAGTGACGCGGCGACGCAGCTCGGCCGGCGCCTCGTCGGAGCCGGTGAGCATGCGCGCGGCGCCGAGGATCGTCTGCTGCACCAGGATGCGCGCGGCGTCGGCGGGGAGGCCCTGGGCACGCCCGGCCTCTTCCATGGCTTCGGCCAGAAGGAACACGTAAGCCGGGCCGCTGCCGGATACAGCGGTGACTGCGTCCATCAGCGCCTCGTCTTCGATCCAGACGGTTTCACCGGCGGCGGCCAGCAGCGCCTGCGCGCGCGCGCGCCCGGAGGCGTCCACGGCAGCGTTCGCGTGCAGGCCGGTCACGCCGGCGCCAAGCAGGGCGGGGGTGTTGGGCATGGCGCGGACCACCGCGGCATTTCCGCCAAGCCAGTCCGACAGCTGGCCGGCGGTGATGCCGGCCGCGATCGACACCGCCAGCGGCCGCGCCGTGCGCGCGTGCTCGGCCAGGCCCTCGCAGACCTCACGCATCACCTGCGGCTTGACTGCGAACACCCAGGTGCCGGTACGTACTGCAGCATCCGACGCCTCGGCATGGACCTGCACGTTGAAGTCGCGGGCCAGTGCCTCGCGCAGCGCGTCCACCGGTTCGACCACGTGGATGCCGGCGGGGTCGGCGCCGCGCGACACCATGCCGCCGATGAGACTGCGGGCCATGTTGCCGCCGCCGATGAAGGCGACGCTGTCCGCCGTGGCTGGTGCGGGGTGGGTCATGGCGGGGTGACTCCTGCGGCGCGTGGAGGG
Source organism: Luteimonas sp. A649 (assembly GCF_054072735.1). Taxonomy (NCBI): domain Bacteria; kingdom Pseudomonadati; phylum Pseudomonadota; class Gammaproteobacteria; order Lysobacterales; family Lysobacteraceae; genus Luteimonas; species Luteimonas sp. A649. Next base: position 367,951 of record NZ_JBSVRQ010000001.1, read on the forward strand.
CCATTGTCGCCGAGCACGATTCCCGTCGCGACCCCGTGGCCCGCGTGCTGCGGCACGCGGGTCAGGCCGCCGGTCGCGGCCCGAACAGCGCGGTGCCGATGCGGACCATGGTCGCGCCCTCGGCGATCGCGAGTTCATAGTCCTCGCTCATCCCCATCGACAGGGTGTCGGCTGCGGGATGGTCGGCGCGCAGCGCATCGTGCAGCGCGCGCATCGCGGCGAAGGCGTCCCGGCGGCGCGCAAGGTCGGGGTGGGGCTCCGGGATCGCCATCAGGCCGCGCAGCGCCAGGGTCGGCTCGGCTGCGATGGCGGCCGCCAGCGCCGGCACGTCATCCGGCGCGCAGCCGTGCTTGCCGTCTTCGCCTTCGATATTGACCTGGATGAGCACGTTCAGTGGCGGGTGGCCTGGATCGCGCGCGGACGCCAGGGTCGCGACCAGCTTGGGGCGGTCGACCGACTGCACCCAGTCGAACAGCGCCGCGGCCTGCGCGGCCTTGTTCGACTGCAGATGGCCGATGAGGTGCCACTCGATGCCGCTGCCCTCGAGCGCGGCGATCTTCGCCGACGCCTCCTGCACGTAGTTTTCGCCAAACGCGAGCGTGGCGCCGGTGCGCAGGCCGGCCCATTCCGCCGCCAGGGTCGCGATCTCGCCCGCCTCGCGGGTCTTGCCCACGGCGACCAGACGCGCGGCTGGCCGAGTCGCGTCGCCGGCGGCGTTTTCAATCGATTCTAGGACGCGCGCGAGGGGTCCGGTCGGCATCTGCCTGCTCCTCCAGCACCGCTGGTTCTGTGACGCGGATACGGGGCTATACTGCCTGCGGGGAGTACTCTGGCGCCAGCCGCAACGACGGTCGGGCGTCCATCACCAACTTGTGCACTGCCGCTGGGGAGCATGCATGGATATCGCCGAACTTCTGGCATTTTCGGTCAAGAACAAAGCTTCGGACCTGCATCTGTCCGCGGGGCTGCCGCCCATGATCCGCGTCGACGGTGACGTCCGCCGGATCAACATCCCGGCGCTCGACCACAAACAGGTGCATGCGCTGGTCTACGACATCATGTCGGACAAGCAGCGGCGCGACTACGAGGAGTTCCTCGAGGTCGACTTCTCGTTCGAGATCGCCGGCCTCGCGCGCTTCCGCGTCAACGCGTTCAACCAGAACCGCGGTGCGGGCGCGGTGTTCCGCACCATTCCGTCCGAGGTGCTGACGCTCGAGGACCTCGGAACGCCGCGGATCTTCAAGGAGCTGATCGACCAGCCGCAGGGACTGATCCTGGTGACGGGACCGACCGGTTCGGGCAAGTCGACCACGCTCGCGGCGATGGTCGACCACGTCAACAAGAACGAGTACGGGCACATCCTCACCATCGAGGACCCGATCGAGTTCGTGCACACCGCGCAGAAGTGCCTGATCAACCAGCGCGAAGTGCACCGCGACACCCACGGCTTCAACGAGGCCCTGCGCTCGGCGCTGCGCGAGGATCCGGACTACATCCTGGTCGGCGAACTGCGTGACCTGGAAACCATCCGCCTGGCGTTGACCGCCGCGGAGACCGGCCACCTGGTGTTCGGCACCCTGCATACGAGTTCGGCGGCCAAGACGGTGGACCGCATCATCGACGTGTTCCCCGCCGGCGAGAAGCCGATGGTGCGCTCGATGCTGTCGGAGTCGCTGCGCGCGGTGATCTCGCAGGCGCTGCTGAAGAAGGTCGGCGGCGGGCGCACCGCGGCCTGGGAAATCATGGTCGGCATCCCGGCCATCCGCAACCTGATCCGCGAGGACAAGGTCGCGCAGATGTATTCGTCGATCCAGACCGGCCAGCAGCACGGCATGATGACGCTCGACCAGCACCTGCAGGACCTCGTCAAGCGCGCCATGGTCACCCGCCAGCAGGCGCGGGACTATGCCAAGGACAAGCGGCTGTTCGAGTAACCGGAGCACCACATGAGCGCCATCGACTTCACCTCCTACCTCAAGCTGATGGCCCACCAGAAGGCCTCGGACCTGTTCATCACCGCGGGCATGCCGCCGTCGATGAAGGTCCACGGCAAGATTTCGCCGATCACGCAGAACCCGCTCACGCCGCAGCAGGCGCGCGACCTGGTGCTCAACGTGATGACACCGCCGCAGCGCGAGGAGTTCGAACGCACCCACGAGTGCAACTTCGCCATCGGCGTGTCCGGCGTCGGCCGCTTCCGCGTGTCGTGCTTCTACCAGCGCAACCAGGTCGGCATGGTGCTGCGCCGCATCGAGACCCGCATCCCGACGATCGAGGAGCTCAACCTCCCGCCGATCATCAAGACGCTGGCGATGACCAAGCGCGGCCTGATCATCTTCGTCGGCGCCACGGGTACCGGTAAATCGACGTCGCTCGCGTCGATGATCGGCTACCGCAACCAGAACTCCACCGGGCACATCATCACCATCGAGGACCCGATCGAGTTCGTGCACAAGCACGAGGGCTGCATCATCACCCAGCGCGAGGTCGGCATCGACACCGACAACTGGGAGAACGCGCTCAAGAACACCCTGCGCCAGGCGCCCGACGTGATCATGATCGGCGAGGTGCGCACCCGCGAGGGCATGGACCACGCCATCGCCTTCGCCGAGACCGGCCACCTGGTGCTGTGCACGCTGCATGCCAACAACGCCAACCAGGCGATGGACCGGATCATCAACTTCTTCCCGGAAGACCGTCGCGGCCAGCTGTTGATGGACCTGTCGCTCAACCTCAAGGGCGTGGTCGCGCAGCAGCTGATCCCGACGCCTGACGGCAAGGGCCGGCGCGTGGCGATGGAAATCCTGCTCGGCACGCCGCTGGTGCAGGACTACATCCGCGATGGCGAGATCCACAAGATCAAGGAAGTGATGAAGGAGTCGACCAACCTCGGCATGAAGACCTTCGACCAGAGCCTGTTCGAGCTCTATCAGGCCGGCGAGATCTCCTACGAGGACGCGCTGCGTTATGCGGACTCCGCCAACGAGGTGCGCCTGCGCATCAAGCTCGCCCAGGGCGGCGATGCGCGCACGCTGGCGCAGGGGCTGGATGGCGTCGAGGTGGCCGAAGTCACCTGACGCGGCGCATCGGGTGCGGCGGCGCATCGCTGCGATTGCGACCCTGCATCCAGGCAAGAATCAAACGGACGCATTGCCCGTCCTTCAGCAGTGCCAAAAAACAAAACAGGGGAAAGTTTGGATGAAGGGTTTCACGTTTGGAATCACGGCCATCGCGGCTGGCTTGCTGGTTGCTGCATCCGCGTCGGCTGCGCCGGTGGTACGCACCCATACGGTCAACGCCGCCGGCGCGTGCAACGGCGCATTGCCGTCGTATGAAGGTGAACTCCGCAAGCGCCCGCTCGGCGTGCAGAACGAGGGCACCGCGCCGGCGTTCGTGACCTGCTCGCTGCCTGGCGACTTCGAGGCGTCGGGTAACCTGATGCTGGTAGCGGCATTCACCAACCAGAACGCCGCGCCCGTCGACGTCAACTGCACGTTCGTCGACGGCATGACGCCGCCATTCGACGCACCGGCCTACTACCCGCAGACCATCACGGTGGCGGCCAACGGTGCCAACATCGGCGAGTGGTACCCCCCGGCGGGTCAGGTCTTCAGCCCCCTGGCGAACGTGAGCTGCAACCTGCCTGCAGGCGTGGCCTTCAACGTGTTCGAAGTGGTGTACGCGGAAGACAACGGCGTCGACGACCCGGTCTGAGGTTTCGCCGCACGACATGCCGACGGGGCGCGCAAGCGCCCCGTTTTCGTTGCTCGATCCGCCAAGGGGTGGGCCTGCACGTCAAGCTGGCGCAAGACCTGGGCGGCGTGGTTGGCCTGGGATGCAGCGTTCCGTGGTGTACCGGCAAGGGCGCCCGCGTGGCGCCCTTTCCTTTGCGCACTTTTTACCTTGCAGCGGCGACAATGGCTGGCCGATCCATCCACCTCTGGAGATCCCCATGGCTTTCACCCTGCCCAAGCTTTCCTACGCCTACGACGCGCTCGAGCCGCACATCGACGCGCAGACGATGGAAATCCACCACACCAAGCACCACCAGACCTACATCAACAACGCCAACGCCGCGCTCGAGGGCACGGAGTGGGCCGAAAAGAGCGCCGAGGACATCATCGCCAACCTCGACCAGCTCCCCGAGGACAAGCGCGGTCCGCTGCGCAACAACGCCGGCGGCCACGCCAACCACTCGCTGTTCTGGACGGTGATGTCGCCCAAGGGCGGCGGCAACCCGGTGGGCGAGGTGGCCAAGCACATCGACAGCGACCTCGGTGGCTTCGACGCGTTCAAGGAAGCCTTCACCAAGGCTGCGTTGACGCGCTTCGGCAGCGGCTGGGCGTGGCTGTCCACCGACAAGGCCGGCAAGCTGCTGGTCGAAAGCAGCGCCAACCAGGACAACCCGCTCATGAAGGGCGTCGGCTCGGGCAATACCCCGATCCTTGGCCTGGATGTGTGGGAGCACGCCTATTACCTGAAGTACCAGAACCGCCGTCCCGACTACATCGCCGCGTTCTACAACGTGGTCGACTGGAACGAAGTCGAGCGTCGCTACCAGGCCGCCATCGCCGGCTGAAGCCGTCGCGGCACCTGATGCAGGACGAAGCCCCGCCCTGGCGGGGCTTCGCACGTCCGGGCGCCGCGAACCGCGTCACGCCCGGGCGTCCCCGGGCTTGCGCGACAGCCCGGCGCTGGCGAGGATGCGGCGACAGCCGACGAGGACCGCCGCCGATGGACATCGCAGACCGCCGCATCGCCACCGTGCACTTCACGCTGACCGATGCCGACAGCGGGCAACCAATCACCAGCACCCGCGACCATGCGCCGCTGACCTACATGCATGGCAGCGGTGGCATCGCACGCGGACTGGAACAGGCGCTGGAAGGGCGCAGCGCGGGCGACCGCTTCGAAGTGGTGGTGTCGCCGGAGGATGGCTTCGGCCCCCGGCACGACGCGCTGGTGCAGACGCTGCCGCGCAGCATGTGGCGCGCGACTTCCGAGCCGAAGGTGGGCGACAGGCTCGAGACCACGACGGCCAAGGGCGCGCTTGATGTGGTGGTGACGGCGGTCGATGCCGACACGCTCACCGTGGACGGCAACCATCCGCTGGCCGGGCGCCGCGTGCGCGCCGACCTCGAAGTGCTGTCGGTGCGCGTGCCGACGCCCGACGAGGTGCAGTTCGGCCTGGGCTGACGCGGACTGCTCAGCGCTCGTCGACCGGACTGAACCTGTGGAGCCGGTCGTCATCGCCGATGCGCAGGTCCGGCCAGCGCGGCGGCACCGCCTGCACGCGTCCGCCGAGGAGGTCGTCGCGCAGCGTGCGTCGCCAGGCTTTGTCCGGGGTGTTTCCGGCCCACATGTGGAAGCTGGTCGCGGCGTTCCAGGCGCCGTTGGCGTCACGTGCGAACAGCGCGCATCGCGACCTGGGAGCGCTGCCAAGCGTGCACAGCAGGGGGTCGCCAGCACCGTCGCGGTCGAGGTCCGGCGTCAGCAGGATGCACTCGTCGGTCGCAAGGGCGCAGTCCTGCTTGCCGAAGCGTCCGGCAGCCAGCGCGTCCCACCAGGCATCGTCTGGTGCGATGGCTCCTTCGGCCAGCCGTACCTGGGCACGCAACTGTGCCGCGTCACGCACGGGGCGTTCGGCCTCGTCGTCCGAGTACGTGCCCCAGCGGTTGGTGCGGGCGATCACGCGCTCCAGCTCCGCGAGCCGCTCGGCGTCGCCGGTCCAGGAGGGATGGGTGCGCAGCGCCAGCGTGGCTTCGTAGCCTCGGCGGCCGCTGTCGTGGCGGAGCCAGGCCAGGTCGAAATCATCGGGTGCAGTGCGGCCATCCGCCAGGCGCTGCAGCTGGCTGCCCACCGCGATCCGGTGTGGATCGAGCAGTGGCGTGTTGGCCAGCAGCGCCAGCGCCAGCACGACCAGCGACATCACCCGGTTCACCGGGCGGATCGCACCCAGCCAGCCATCCCGGCGGCGGAGCACCGCCCACGCATAGCCGAAGGCGTAGCCGGCCACGACCACCGCCAGCAGCACCGCCCAGACCCGGTCCGTCGTCCAGCCGTGCTGGTGGATGCGCAGCCACATGGCGTACAGCGCCAGCAGCGCGTACAGCGGCAGTGCCACGAGCCCGGCATCCACGAGCCGCCGCAGCCAGCCCGGGTAGGGCCGCTCGCCTTCGCCGTCCTGCAGCACCGAGTTCGTAAACGCCACGAGCAGCGCCACCACGGCGATCAGGGTGCTCGCCGCCGAACGCATCTCCCACAGCGGAGCGAGCCCCGTGAACGGCAGGCTGACGACGAACAGCACGGCGATGAAGGCCAGCAGCGGCAGCAGGCCGGTGAAGATCGCGAACAGGACCTGGCGTGCCACCTGGACCGCGCGATGCTGGGTGCGGCCGATCAGCACGCCCAGGCCGGCCATGGCGCCGGTGGCAAGGTAGATGAAGGCGTCTTCGCGAAACAGTTCGCGGAAGAAGGTGATGTCCACCAGGGCGAACAGCGCGCCCCACAGCATCAGCACCAGCCAGCAGATGCCGGTGAACAGCAGCGCCAGCGCCAGTGTCAGCGCGTTCTGCCAGGCGTGCTCGAACAGGCAGGGATAGGGCGCCTGCCAGTGGCCGTGGGCCAGGCGGCACTGCAGCCAGGGCAGGGCGACGAACAGGCCGATGGCGATCGAGGCGCCGAAGGGCCCGAGTACCTGGTCGGCGCGGATGCCGGGGGCGCCGGTGGCGTTCCAGGAGGCCCAGGCCGCGAGCCCCGCGAAGACGACCAGGGCGCCCACCGCGTGCTGCCAGAAACGGGCATCGCGCAGCCGCACCACGCTCAGCGCCATCATCGTCGGCACCGTCAGCACCAAGGTGTACCAGCAGATCCGCCCGCCAAGCTCCGCGAACGGCCACCACCCGGCGTCGTGTCCCTTCTGGGCGAGGTACATCAGCCCGCCCTGGAGCACGGCCAGCAGCACGATGAAGGCGCGTTCATTGCGCGGAAGCGAAGCGTCTGTCGACATGGCGGGTCCCGCGGCGGTGGCGATGCCGCCATGTTAGCCGTGGCCGGACGCAAGTTGCCGGCACTGGATAGAATGGCCCCATGTCCCCGCAGTCCACCCCGCTTGCCAACCAGCTGCTGGTCGCGCTGCCGTCGCTGGCCGATCCCCACTTCGCGCGCACCGTGTCGCTGCTGTGCCAGCACGATGCCAACGGTGCGATGGGCGTGGTGGTCAACCGGCGGTCCGACTACACGCTGGGCGAGATCTTTTCCCAGATGGGCATTGCCTGCGAGAACGGCGCGCTGTGCGCGACGCCCGTGCTCGCCGGCGGCCCGGTGCATCCCGAGCGCGGCTTCGTGATCCACGACGGCGATCATGGCTGGGACTCCAGCCTCACCGTCGCCGATGGCCTGCGCGTGACCACCTCGCGCGACGTGCTCGAAGCCATGGCCCGGGGCGACGGCCCCGAACGGGCCGTGGTCGCACTGGGATGTGCCGGATGGAGCGCGGGCCAGCTCGACGCGGAGCTGGTCGAGAACAGCTGGCTGACCGTGCCCTCCGACGACGAGATCCTGTTCGCGCTGCCGCTGGACGCGCGCTGGCAGGCGGCCGCGGGCCGCATCGGTGTCGACCTCGCCCACATGCCCGGCTACGCCGGACACGCCTGATGGACACCATTCGCGCCGACGGCACAGTGCTCGGTTTCGACGTCGGCGCGCGTCGCATCGGCGTGGCCATCGGCAGCAGCTTCGGCCACGGCGCACGCGCGCTGGCGGTGGTCGACGTGCACGCCGACCAGATCGACTGGTCCGCGATCGACCGCCTGCAGAAGGAATGGCGCCCGGACGGCTGCGTGGTCGGTGACCCGATGACGCTCGATGGCGGCGACCAGCCGATCCGGACGCGCGCGCGCGCCTTCGCGCTCGAACTCGCGCGCCGCTACCGGCTTCCCGTGGTGATGGTCGACGAGCGCTCGAGTTCGATCGAGGCCGCGCAGCGCTTCGCTGTCGACCGCGCCGAGGGCCGCCGTCGCCGCCGCGACGCCGTGGCGCTGGATGCAGTGGCCGCCGCGATCATCGTGGAACGCTGGCTCGCCGCGCCCGGCGACGCCGTTCCGGTCGAGCCCGAATCGCCGCCCACCGGCACCACGGCATGAACCCGCAAACCAGCGAAGACGGACGGCTGCGGCACCTGCTCACCCTGGAGGGCCTGCCGCGCGCGACGCTGGTGGCGCTGGTGGACCGCGCCCAGGCCTTCCTCGATGGCCACGGTGGCGCCGATCCGCGCACGGCGCTTGCCGGCACCGCGGTGTGCACCCTGTTCTTCGAACCCTCCACGCGCACGCGGCTGTCGTTCCAGCGCGCCGCGCAGCGGCTGGGTGCGGACGTGCTCGCGTTCGACGCCTCCACCTCGTCCACCAGCAAGGGCGAGACCGCGCTCGACACCCTGCGCAACATCGAGGCCATGGGCGTGCGTGGCTTCGTCGTGCGCCATCGCGACGACGGCGCCGCGGCCATGCTGGCCGCCGCCGCGCAGCCGGGCACGGCGGTGGTCAACGCCGGCGATGGCCGCAGCGCGCACCCCACGCAGGGTCTGCTCGACGTGTTGACGCTGCGCCAGGCCAAGGGGGCCGACTTCCCGCGGCTGAAGATCGCCATCGTCGGCGACATCCGGCATTCGCGGGTGGCGCGATCCGAGCTGCACGCGCTACGCAGCCTGGGCATCGGTGAGGTCCGTGCCTGTGGGCCGCGCCCCCTGCTGCCGGACGCTGGCGACGCGATGCTGGAGGGCTGTGCCGTCACCAGCGACCTCGATGCCGCGCTGGAAGGCGTCGACGCGGTGTTCATGCTGCGGCTGCAGCGCGAGCGCATGGAGGAGGGGCTGGTGCCTTCGCTCGAGGCCTATCACCGCGACTACGGCCTGACCGCCGCGCGCTTGCGCCGTGCCGCGCCCGGCGCCGTCGTGCTCCATCCAGGCCCGATGAACCGCGGCGTGGAGATCAGCGACGAGGTGGCCGATGGGCCGCAGTCGTTGGTGCTGCAGCAGGTAGCCAACGGCGTGGCCGTGCGCATGGCGGTCCTGGAAGCGCTGCTGGCCTGAGCCGCTGGCCGGCCGGGTAACCGCTCCCACAGTGGTGCTTGCGGCTTGGGTCAGCGGAGGAGGATGACCGTCGCCAGGCCCAGGAAGCTGAAGAACCCCACCACGTCGGTCACCGCCGTCACCACCACGCCGCCCGCCACCGCCGGGTCCACGTTCGCGCGCTTCATCGCCAGGGGCACCAGGACCCCCGCGAGCGCCGCGGACGCGAAGTTCACGATCAGCGCCACGGTGATCACCAGGCCGAGCATCCAGTCGTGGAACCAGGCCACGGACACCAGCCCGACGAAGCCGCCGATCAGCAGCCCGTTGATCAGCGCCACGCGCAGTTCTTTCCACAGCAGCACGCTGGCGTTGCTCGCGCCCACCTGGCCCAGGGCGAGGCCGCGCACCATCAGCGTCAGCACCTGCATGCCTGCGTTGCCGCCGATGCCGGCGACGATCGGCATCAGCACCGCCAACGCGACGATCTGCTCGATGGTGGCTTCGAAGCGACCGATCACGCCCGCCGCCAGGAAGGCGGTGGCCAGGTTCACGCCCAGCCACACGATGCGGCCGCGCACAGCGCGCCGCACCGGCGAGAACAGGTCCTCGTCCTCGTCCAGGCCGGCGGCGCCCAGCGCCTGGTGCTCGGCCTGCTCGCGGATGATGTCGACCACGTCGTCGATGGTGATACGGCCGAGCAGGACGTTGCCCTCGTCGACGACGGGTGCGGACACCCAGTCGTGGTCGGAGAACTGCCGCGCCACCGACTCGGCCGACTCGCCGACGTGGATGGCCGTGAGCTCGTCGTCGATCAGCTTGTTGATCGGGTTGCCGGGCTCGCTGGTCACCAGGTTCTGGAGCGCGACCCAGCCCAGCAGCTGGTGGCGGCGATTGACCACGTACAGGTGGTCGGTGTGGTCGGGCAGCTCGCCCCGCAGGCGCAGGAAGCGCAGCACCACGTCGACCGTGGTGTCGGCACGCACCGTCACCACGTCGGGATTCATCAGGCGGCCGGCGGTGTCCTCGGCATAGGACAGGGCCTGTTCCAGGCGCTCGCGGTTCTCGCGGTCCATGGACTTCAGGACTTCGTCGATCACCGTGTCCGGCAGGTCCTCCACCAGGTCTGCGAGGTCGTCGATGTCGAGGTCTTCGACCGCGGCGACGATTTCGTCGGTGTCCATGTCCGCGAGCAGGCTCTCGCGCACTTCGTCGCCGACGTGGACCAGCACCTCGCCGTCATCTTCGGGATCGACCAGGCCCCAGACCACCATGCGGCGATCGGGCGGCAGCGATTCGAGCAGGTTTCCGATCTCCGCCGGGGCCAGCGTGTTGACCAGCCGGCGCACGGGACCGAGGCGGCCGCTGTCCAGGGCATCGGACAGCAGGCGCAGCTGGCGCGCGGTCTTGTCGTGGCGGACGGCTTCGGCCATGGAATGCTTCCGGGGGGCGCGTCGCGCGACGGGATGCGCGACAGGGATCAGGCGTTCATGCCGGCATTATCGCCCGCGTCGCCACTGCTGCACAGCCCGCGCTCAGCGACGCAGCCGCGCGCGCAATCGCCTGGCCGCGGCGAACACCCGGCTGGCGAAGCTGCGGTCGAGCTCCGCCTGCAGTTCCCGCACCTCGCCGTAGAGGCGGCGGTTGTGGGCGTCGCGCCGTGCCAGCAGGTCACGCAGGTCGGCGACGTCGCGCTCGCTCAGCGTCCGCCCAGGCCGCAGGTGCGCGGGGAGCGGCCGGTCGACATAGACGGTCGAGTGCCGCGGCGCGGCTTCCGCGGCGGGGCGTTCACGGGTGTAGAAGTACAGCGCCACCGACCTGCGGCTGAGCGTTTCGCGCCCGGGCGGCAGTCGGATCGGCGGGAACCCGTGCCAGCTGTGCTCGGTGGTCTCGAAGATCACGCAGCGGTTGAACACCGGCGCGACCGCGACCACCTCGTCGGTGTCCGGGTCATGGGGATCGCGGCGCAGCTCCAGCGCGCCGCCCCAATCGTCCTGCCACTCGCGGTTGAGGTAGACGATCAGGTTCAGCCGCCGGTGCCAGCCCGTGGCCGGGTGGTGGTTGAAGTCGATGTGGGTGTCGAGGCTCTGGCCATCGCGGTTGTCGTGGGTGCCGCCGCCGAAATAATCCGGGTCGTAGAGCAGGCCGTCGATGCCGGTCAGGCGCTCCACCAGTCCAAGGAATGCCGGCGACTGGATGCAGTCGTCGAGCGCGGCGTAGGCGTCGCCGAGCGCGCGGATGCGCTCGACCGTGGACTTCCCCGCGGCGACCCCGTCTTCGTTGATGGCATTGCCGCGTTCGAAGGCCGGGAACCGGGCCATCAGCGCATCGGCGAAACCCGGGACGAGGAAGTCCTCGATCACGCAGTGGCGGAACGGCTGCGCGGCGAGGAAGCCCTCGCGGATCGCGTCCGCGCCGGCGACGACCCGCGGCGCGACGATGGCGTGCAGCGCGCCGACGGAAGCGGGGTCCGTGCTCATGCCGCGGCCGCCGCCACGCTTGCCAGCCAGCGTTCGATGCCGGCCCGGTCGCGCGCGCGCAGCAGGGCCGGGGCGCGCTTTCGAAGCACGGACAGATCGTGCGCGCGAAGTTCGCGGCGCACCTCGAGCAGGGTGCCGGGATGCACGCTGAATTCCTCCAGCCCGAGCGCGAGCAGCAGCGGCGTGAACAACGGATCGCCGGCCATCTCGCCACAGACCGCCGCCGGCCGGCCGTTCGCCTGGGCGGTCGCGAGCACTTGGTGCAGCAGCTGCACGACCGCCGGGTGCATCGGGCTGTGCAGTTCCTGCAGGGCATCGTTGCCGCGGTCGGCGGCGAGCAGGTACTGCACCAGGTCGTTGGTGCCGATGGAAATGAAGTCGACCAGGTCGATCAGCGCCGGCAGGGCGATGGCCGCGGCCGGCACCTCGATCATGGCCCCCAGTGCGATCCCGTCGGCGACCACGTGGCCTTCGCTACGGAGCTTCGCGGCGGCCTGGCGCAGCAGCCGGCGCGTGGCCACCAGGTCCTCGCGACGCGCGACCATCGGCAGGAGGATCCGCAGCGGCCCGTAGCCCGACGCACGCAGGATCGCGCGCAGCTGGGTGGTGAACACGCCGCGCTGGCGCAGCGCCAGGCGCACGCCGCGCACGCCCAGTGCCGGGTTGGGCTCATCGGGCAGCGCGAGTCCGCTGCCGTCGGCCTTGTCGGCACCGACGTCCAGGGTGCGGATGGTGGCGATGCGCCCCGTCATGCCCAGCACGAGATCGCGGTAGGCGACGAACTGCTCTTCTTCCGACGGCAATTCGTCGCGCTGCAGGAACAGGAATTCGGTGCGGTACAGGCCGACGCCGGCCGCGCCCAGGGCGTGGGCCTCGGCCACGTCCTCCCGCGATTCGGCGTTGGCGTACAGGCGGATGTCGACGCCGTCGAGCGTGCGCGACGGTTCGCGGCGCAGGCGGTGCAGCTGGCGCCGCTCGCGCTTGCCCTCGCGCACGCGCTCGCGGTGTGCGCGCAGGTCGTCGGCGCCGGGATCCACGATCACCAGCCCCGTGCTGCCGTCGATCATCAGCACGTCGCCGTCGTTCACCTGTGCCAGCGCCTGCGCGGCCCCCACCACCAGCGGCAGGTGCAGGCTGCGCGCGAGGATCGCGCTGTGCGCGAGCATGCTGCCGCCCGCGGTCACGACGCCGAGCACGCCGCGGGCATGAAGCCGCGCGACCTCGGACGGAGCCAGCGCGTCGGCGACGATGATCTCGCCCGCAATGCCGACCACCTGGGCATCGTGGCGGTGCAGGGCGGCGTGGATGCGACCGATGACGTGGTCGATGTCCTCGACGCGGCTGCGGAAATAGGGGTCGTCCATGCTTTCGAACACGGTTGCGAGCCGGTTGCGCTGCAGGCGCAGCGCGTAGTCGGCAGCGTAGCGTTCCCTGGAGATCAGGCCATCAAGCCCCTGCAGCAGTTCGGGATCGTCGAGCAGCAGGGCATGCAGGTCGAGGAACTCACCGACTTCGCCGGCCAGTGCGCCGTGCAGGCGCGAGCGCAGGTCGCGCAGCTCCGCGCGCACCATGCCGATGGCCTCGTGCAGTCGCGCGATCTCGGCCGGAACGGCTGCGCGTGCGATGCGCTCCTCCGCGACCTCCAGCGCATGCGGCTGGCGCACGCGCGCCCGGCCGAGGGCATTGCCCCGCGATGCGCCCTGGCCGGGGAACACCTGGCGCATCAGCTGTCCTCGTCGAATCGTCGCTCGAACAGCGCGCACACGGCGTCGGCGGCCGCGGCCTCGTCGGCGCCCTCGACCCGCAGCGTGACCGCGGTACCGGTGCCCGCGGCGAGCAGCATCACACCCATGATGCTCTTGGCGTTGACCTCGCGGCCCTTGGCGGTGAGGGTCGCGTTGACGTCATAGCCCGACAGCAGCTGCACCAGCCGCGCGGTGGCGCGCGCGTGCAGCCCGAGCCGGTTGGACACGGTGAGTTCGCGTTCGATCATGGCCGGCCTGCCTCATGCGTCATCGTGCAGCACTCCATTGCGCGCGCCGGCGGCGGCCACCGCGGGCAGTTCATCGAGCGGCAGCTCGGGATAGTTGAGCACCCGCAGCAGCATGGGCAGGCTGAGCGCGGACACGCGGCGCACGGGGGTGCCCAGGTGCGCCAGGCGCGAGGCGATGTTGGCCGGGGTGGCACCGTAGAGGTCGGTCAGCAGCAGGACCCCGTCGCCGCTGTCGGCGCGGCGCAGCGCCGCACTCGCGGCCGGCAGCACGGCGTCCGGATCGGCGTCGAAGGACACCTCGAAGACCTCCACCGCCAGCGGCAGCGGACCCAGCAGGCGGCCCGCCACCGCCGCCAGCGCGGTGCCGATGCCAAGGTGTGTCACGAGGAGGATGCCGGCGGCCATCGCTACAAATTAGCAGAGCGGCGCGACCCTCAGGAAGCGCCGGCTGCGCGGGGCGCCGTTGCGGGGCTCAGTCGAGCTCGCGGTGGTGGGTGGCGACTTCGCTCCAGCCCTGCTGGCGGGCGTGCGCCGCCGCGGCCTCGGCGAGGAATACGGAGCGGTGCCGGCCGCCGGTGCAGCCGAAGGCCACGGTGACATAGCTGCGCGTGGACGAGTGCATGCGCGGCAGCCAGGCGTCCAGGAAGGCATTGACCTGCTGCAGGAACTCGGTGACATCGGCCTCCTTCGCGAAATACTCGCGCACCGGTGGGTCGCGTCCCGACAGCGGCCGCAGGCGCGCATCCCAGTGCGGGTTGGGCAACGCCCGCGCATCGAACACGAAGTCCGCGTCCGGCGGCACGCCGCGGCGGTAGGCAAAGGACTCGAACAGCAGCGACAGCGACGAGTCCATGCTCAGCCCGAGGTCGGTCAGCACCCGGCGCCGCAGCTGGTGCACGTTGAGTTCGCTGGTGTCGATGATGACGTCGGCCAGCGAACTCAGTGGCCGGAGCACCTGGCGCTCCAGCGCGATCGCGTCCGACAGTGCCAGCCCCAGGCGGGTGAGCGGATGCCGGCGGCGGGTGTCGGCATAGCGCTTGAGCAGCACGGCGTCGGCGGTGTCGAAGAAGACCAGCTTGGGGTCGAAGCCCATCGCGCCGACGGCGGACAGCCATTCCGGGATGTTGGCGAGGTCGCCGCGGCTGCGCACGTCGATGCCCACCGCGAGCTTCTGCGACGCCCGTTCGGGATGGGTGGCGCTGCGCACGAAATCGGGCAGCAGTTCGGCCGGGAGGTTGTCGACGCAGTAGAAGTCGAGGTCCTCGAAGGTGTTCAGGGCGACGGTCTTGCCGCTCCCGGACATGCCGCTGACGATGATCAGCGAATTGCCGGCGGCGTTCATGGCGTGCTTCTCAACGGCGTGCTTCTCAACGGTGTGCTCCTCACTGTGTGCTCCGTTCCAGGAAGTGCGAATGGCGGGCGAGGAAGGCCGCGGCGGGATCCACGCCCTTGGAGCGCAGCACGTGCACGCGGGTGGCGGCCTCGGTGAGGACCGCCAGGTTGCGCCCCGGCATCACCGGCAGCGTGATCATCGGTACGTCGAGGTCGAGCACGCGCCGCGAGCCGAGGTCACCGGTGAGCCGGACCATGCCGCTGGGGTCGCGCGCATCATGGGCGCTGTCCGGCCGCGCGAGGTGGACGACCAGGCGCAGGTACTTGTTCCGCTTCACCGCGGTATCGCCGAACATCTCGCGGATGTTGAGCACGCCCAGGCCGCGCAGTTCGAGCAGGTCCTGCAGCAGCTCCGGGCAGGTGCCGTCGAGCACGTCGGGCGCGAGCTGCGCGAACTCCGGCGCGTCGTCGGCAACCAGGCGGTGGCCTCGGGTGACCAGTTCCAGCGCGAGCTCGCTCTTGCCGGTCCCGGACTCGCCGGTGATCAGCACGCCGATGGAGTAGATCTCCATGAACACCCCGTGCAGCGTGACCCGCGGCGCAAGTGCGCCGGCGAGGTGGTACTGCAGGACGTTGTAGAGCTCATGGCCGCGGCGTTGCGACGCCCAGAGCGCGATGCCCGATTCCTCGGCCATCTTGACCAGGTCCTCGGGGCAGGGCTGGCCCTTGTTGACCACCAGCGCCAACGGGCTGAACTGCAGGATCTTCTCCAGCGTTTCCCAGCGCTGCCGCGGCTCCAGCCCATCCAGCCAGGCGAGCTCTTCGCCGCCGAGGATCTGCACCTTGTTGGGATAGATGATGTTGAGGTAGCCGGCCAGCGACGGCCGTCGCGATACGGCGTCGACCGATTCCAGCTGCCGCGACGCGCCGGCCTGGCCGGCCAGCCAGCGCAGCTCCAACCGGTCCTTGAGCTGGTCGAACAATCCCTGTGCGGTGACGACCGCCCTCATCCCGACCCTGTCCGCCGGGGGGCGTCGTTCTGCAGCAGCAGGGCGCGCAGCGCGGCGATGTCGGGTGCGCCGCGCACCGACTCCCGGAAACCGGCGTCGGCGAAGCGGCCTGCGAGTTCGGAGAGGGTGTCGAGGTGTTGCTGCTGGGCGTGGTCGCCCGGAACCGCCATCGCGAAGACCAAGTCCACGGGCTCGCCGTCACGGGCGTCGAAATCCACCGGATTGGCCAGCCGGAGGAAGGCCGCCATCGGCTCGCGGCAGCCATCGCTGCGGCAGTGCGGAATCGCTACGCCGCGGCCGATGCCGGTGCTGCCGACCGCTTCGCGCCGGCGCAGGCCATCCGCGATCGCCGGGGTCAGCGCCGGCGAGCCGCCGCCCAGCAGGCGGGCGGCGACATCCAGCACCTGGTCACGGTTACCGGGTTCCACCACTTGCACGATGCGGCCGGCGGTGAGCAGGTCGGTGTAAGGCATCCCCCGGGCCTTCGATCGCCGGCTTCAGCCGAACTCGCCGTCGCGCACCGGATTCCCGCCGCGACGGTGCTGGTCGATCATCTTCTTCTTTTCCTTGACCAGCATGCGGTCGAGCTTGTCGGCGAGGAGGTCGATGGCGGCATACATGTCGGCCGCGCGGGCGTCGGCGTGGAGAGGTTTGCCGGCGACGATGACCGTGGCTTCGGCGCGATGGTCGGGCTTGTCGATGCTGAGCTGGGTGCGGACCTGCAGCGGTGGATCGTAGAGGCGCGACAGCCTGCCAAGCTTGGTTTCAACGTAGTCGCGCAGGGCCGGGGTGACGTCCATCTGCTGGCCGTGGGTCTCGATGAGCATCGCAACCTCCTTTCTCCGTGGGGACCACAGCATCGCGCATGGCGGCGCGGTGGTTGTCACGGACAGGTTAACCCAGCCCCCCGGGGGCGGGAAGCGGCCACACGGAGTTCAGGCGATGCGCACGCGTTCGTGCGATGACGGGATGTTCAGTGCTTCGCGATACTTGGCGACGGTGCGTCGTGCCACAGGGACACCGCTGTCCTTGAGCCGGTCCGCCAGGCGCGCGTCGGACAGCGGCTTGCGCGGGTCCTCGGCTTCGACCAGGCGGCGGATCATGTCCTGGATGGCGATGCTGGAGGCCTCGCCGCCGCCACCGGTGTCGATGCCCGAAGCGAAGAAGGCACGAAGGGGAATGGTGCCCCGCGGCGTGTGCACGTACTTGCGCGACACCGCCCGGGAGACGGTGGATTCGTGCATGCCGATCTGCGCGGCGACTTCGCGCAGCGTCAACGGGCGCAGTGCCTGGCCGCCGAACTCGAGGAAGCCCGACTGCTCCCGCACCAGGCAACGGACCACCTTGAGCAGGGTTTCGCCACGGGCCTCGATGTTCTTCAGCAGCCAGCGCGCCTCCTGCAGGCGGCCGCGCAGGTAGCCTGCATCGGTGCCTGCGGTGTGCTGCAGCATCTGCTCGTAACCGCGGTGGATGGTCAGGCGGGAATGGCGGCCGCCCGCCAGCGTGACCCGCCAGACGCCGTTGTGGCGCGCGATGCTGCAGTCGGGAACCACGTAGGTGTCGTGTGGCATGCCCCCGATGCCGGCGCCCGGGCGCGGGTCGAGGCCGCGGATCAACTGCAGCGCGGCGACCGCATCCTCCCTGCTGCAGCCCAGCGCCTCGGCGACGCCATCGGTGCCCAGCTTGGCCAGGCGCTCGATCAGCGTCGCCACCGCGCGGCGGGCGACGTCGCGGCCGGGAGTGTCTTCGGGCAGGGTGTCGAGCTGCAGCAGCAGGCACTCGCCGAGGTCGCGTGCACCCACGCCGGTCGGGTCCAGGCGCTGCACCGTGCGCAGCACCGCCGCGATCTCGTCCTCGTTGCAGCGAAGGTCCGGTGCCAGTGCCTCGGCGATCGCGGACAGCGGTTCGCGCAGGTAGCCGTCATCGTCGATGGCGTCGACCAGCGCCACGCCGATGGCGAGCTCGCGTGGCGACAGGTGGCTGAGGTTGAGCTGCCAGAGGAGGTGGTCGCGCAGGGTCTCGGACTGGGCGATGCGCTCGGAGGCGTCGCCGTCCTGGTCGTCGCCGCCACCACTGCCGCCACCGCTACCGTAGCTTTCGTCCCAGGCGACGTCGCGGTCGTCGTCCCAGGCGTCCTGGGCGGCATCGTCGTTTCCGTCTGCGCGGGCGTCGTCGCCGTCGGATCCGGAGGCCTCATCCGCAGACGACGGCGGAGCCGTTTCGTCCCATTCCAGCAGCGGATTGCTCTCGACCGCCTCGGTGATCTCGAGCTCTAGCTCGGGCATCGAAAGCTGCAGGAGATGCAGGGCCTGGCGCAGCTGCGGCGTCAGTACCAGGTGCTGTCCCAGCGATGTCTGCAGGCGAGGTTTCACGGTGTCCCCGATCAGGCGGGGGCGCCCGCCGGCTTACAGCCGGAAGGAATCCCCCAGGTAGACCCGGCGCACGTCCGGGTCGGCCAGCAGCGCGTCCGGAGCCCCCTGCGCGAGCACGCTGCCTTCATTGAGGATATACGCGCGGTCGCAAATGCCCAAGGTCTCGCGGACGTTGTGGTCGGTGATGAGTACGCCGATGCCCCGGTTCTTGAGGTGGCGGACGATGCGCTGGATCTCGCCGACGGAGATCGGGTCGACGCCGGCGAAGGGTTCGTCGAGCAGGATCAGGCGTGGCCGGGCCGCCAGCGCACGTGCGATTTCGACCCTGCGGCGCTCACCGCCCGACAGGCTGGCGCCGTTCTGGCCGGCGACGTGGGTCACCTGCAGTTCGTCCATCAGCGACTCGAGTTCGTCCTCGCGGCCCTTGCGGTCGAGGTCCTTGCGCAGTTCGAGCACCAGCTTGATGTTGTCGGCCACCGACAGCTTGCGGAACACCGAGGGTTCCTGCGGCAGGTAGCCCACGCCCAGGCGGGCGCGGCGGTACATGGGTTCGCCGGTGATGTCGCGGCCGTCAAGGACGATGCGCCCGGCATCGGCCGGCACCAGGCCGACGATCATGTAGAAGCAGGTGGTCTTGCCGGCGCCGTTGGGGCCGAGCAGGCCGACGACCTCGCCGGCGTCGAGCGTCAGCCCGAATTCGCGCACGACTTCGCGCTGGCGGTAGCGCTTGCGCAGGCCTTCGGCGACCAGCATCAGTTGCCGCCCTGGTCGGCCTTGGCGCCCTTGGGAAGGATGCGGGTGCGGACCTGGCCGCCTTCCTCGCCGCCGCCCTGGACCCGCCCGGTCCGCATGTTGTAAACGATGCGCCCGCCGCCCATGGTGCCGCGGCCGGGCTGGTTGATCTCGACGTTGCCGGTGAAGACCACGGTCTCGGTCTGCAGGTCGTAGTCGACGTTGCTGGCGGTGGCATCGATCGAGCCGCCGCCGTCGAGGTCCTGCTTCAGGCGCACGGGCGCCCCGGTAAGGATGACCTTCTGGATGTCGCCGCCGCCGCGGCGCACGTCGGCCTTGGCGGCGCGCACGTCCAGCGTGCCCTGCACGATGCGCACGTTGCCGGTGAAGACGCAGGGGCCGCCGTCGTCGCCCACCGAACAGTCGTTGCTGTTGGAGGTGAGGTCCATCGGCTGGTTGCGATCGGTCGATTTCGCCCAGGCGGGCGCCACGGCGACGGCTGCGGCCAGTGCCAGGAACGTCGTGAGGCTAACGGCGCGTGGGGACATAAGTGGTGTGGACCTTGGAGGTGAGCTGGAAGCGCTTGTCGGCCAGGTCGACTTCCATGCCGGTGCCGCGCATTGTAGTGCCGGGCTGGGTGATGGTCACGGCGAGGTCGCTGCTGGCGCGGCGCTGGCGGGGCAGGACTTCGAGGGCCTCGGTGTCCAGGCGCATCGCGCGGTCGCCAGCCGGGTCGGAGAGGGCGACGACCTGGCCCTCCAGGCGCATCCGTTCGCTGTCGGCGCTGATCCAGCCGGTGGCGGCACGCAGGTCCCAGTACAGCTCGCCGCCGTCTTCGGGAAGCAGGAACAGCGGCTCGCGGAGGGACATGGTTTCGTCCACCGGGTCGCGGTGCAGGTGCGGCGCGCGCAGGGTGAACGCCTCGTTGCCGTCGTTGTCGAGCGAGACCAGCTCGAAATCCTCCAGCACGTAATCGGAACGGTCGCTCGCACCTGCGGCCGCGGGGGCTTCCGCGCGCTGTCGCCAGGCCGACCAGCCGCTGGCGATCGCGGCCACCAGCAGCACGATGATCAAGGCGCCGCGCCAGTTCACTGGCCTGCCCCCGCGGCATCGCCACCGGCGCCGGCGTCGCCACGGGCGGCCAGCAGCAGCTCGCAGAACTCGCGCGCCGCGCCTTCGCCGCCACGGTGCGCGGATTGCCAGTGCACGTGGCCGAGGATCGCCGGCTGCGCATCGGCAGGCGCGGCTGCCAGGCCGGCGGCGGACAGCACCGCCAGATCGGTGAGGTCGTCGCCCATGAAGGCGACCTCGTCGGCGGCCAGGCCCATGCGCGTGCGCAGGCCTTCGACGCAGGCGAGCTTGTCCTTGATGCCGGTGTGGGCTTCGACGCCGAGGTCGCGGGCGCGGATCTCGGCCGCCGCGCTGGAACGCGCGGTCACGAACACCACCGCGATGCCGGCGCGGAGCAGCAGCGACAGGCCAAGGCCGTCGTGGACGTGGAAGGCCTTGGTCTCGGTGCCATCGGCCGCGATGTACAGGCGTCCGTCGGTCAGGGTGCCATCGACGTCGAAACACGCCAGGCGGATGCGCGCGGCGCGTGCGAGCAATTCGGTGGACGGAGCGGGGCGGCTGTGGGCGGGCATGAACACGTGATCACACCACGCGTGCACGCAACAGGTCGTGAATATTCAGGGCGCCGGCCACGCGGCCGTCGTCCTCCACGACCACCAGGCCACCGATCTTGTGCGCCTCCATCAGCTGCGCGGCTTCCGCTGCCAGCGCGTCGGGGCCGATGGTGCGCGGGCTGCGCGTCATCACTTCGGAGATGGGCGTGGTGCGCACGTCGATGCCGGCATCGAGGCTGCGGCGCAGGTCGCCGTCGGTGTACAGGCCAAGCAGGCGGCCGTCGTCGTCGACCACCGCGGTCATGCCCAGCATCTTGCGGCTGATTTCGGCCAGCGCTTCGCTGATGGTGGCGTGCGCGGGCACGCAGGGCACGGCATCGCCGGTGTGCATGACATCGGCGATGTGCAGCAGCAGGCGGCGGCCGAGCGCGCCGGCGGGGTGCGAGCGCGCGAAGTCGTCGGCGGTGAAGCCGCGGGCCTCGAGCAGGGCCACGGCCAGTGCGTCGCCCATGGCCAGCGAGGCGGTGGTGCTCGACGTCGGCGCCAGGTGCAGCGGGCAGGCCTCTTCGGGCACGCTGACGTCCAGGTGCACGGCGGCGGCGCTGGCCAGCGTCGAGCCGACGCGTCCGGTCAGGGACACCAGCGGGTTGCCCTGGCGCTTGAGCACCGGGAGCAGCTGCAGCACTTCGTCGGATTCGCCGGAGTACGAGAGCGCCAGCACGACGTCGGCGTCGGTAACCATGCCCAGGTCGCCGTGGCCGGCTTCGCCGGGGTGGACGTAGAACGCGGGCGTGCCGGTGGACGCGAAGGTGGCGGCGATCTTGCGGGCCACGTGGCCGGACTTGCCCATGCCGGTGCAGACCACGCGTCCGCGGCAGGCGAGCAGCAGGGCGCAGGCGCGGGAAAAGTCGCCGTCGATGCGGGCGGCCACGGCGGCCAGGCCCCGGCCCTCGATCTCGAATACACGGCGGCCGCTGGCCGCGAAATCGTGCGCGCCGACGGCGCTGGCTGGCTGGTGGCTGCTGCCGGACATTTCCGGGCCGGACCCTTTTTTTGTTAGGCTAACCCGTTCATCTTACGCGGATTGTCCCGTGGCCTGCGCGCCTTTGCGCCGGCGCTGGACGGCCGCTCATTTGCCCTTCATTACGGGAAGAACCCCTTGGACGCAGACACCATCCGCAAACTCATCGAGCAGGGCCTGCCGGGCGCCGATGTCGATGTTCGTGGCGACGACGGCGTGCATTTCGAGGCGCTGGTGGTGCACCCGGATTTCGGCGGTCGCCTGCCGCTGGCCCGCCATCGCATGGTCTACGCCACCCTGGGCGCGCTGATGGGCAACGAGATCCACGCCCTGGCCCTGCGGACGCAGACCCCCGACGAGCACCGGTCCGCCTGATGCAGAAGATCTTGGTGAGTGGCGGAGTGCCCCTGGAGGGTGAGATCCGCGTGTCCGGCGCCAAGAACGCCGTGCTTCCGATCCTGTGCGCGACCCTGCTGGCCGACGAGCCGGTGGAGATCGGCAACGTCCCGCACCTGCATGACGTGGTCACCACCGCGCGCGTCCTCGACGGACTCGGCGCGGGCGTCACCCATGACGCCGACGGCAGCCACGTGGTGGTGGATCCCCGCGGCGTCAACAGCCACATCGCGCCCTACGAGCTGGTGCGCACGATGCGCGCCTCGGTGCTGGTGCTCGGGCCGCTGGTGGCACGCCATGGCGCCGCCGAAGTCGCGCTGCCCGGCGGCTGCGCGATCGGCTCGCGCCCGGTCGACCTGCACATCCGTGCGCTCGAGGCACTCGGCGCGCGCATCACCGTCGAGCACGGTTTCATCAACGCCCGCGCCGGCCGCCTGCAGGGCGCCCATGTCGCCTTCGACACGGTCAGCGTCGGCGCCACCGAGAACCTGCTGATGGCGGCCACGCTGGCGCAGGGCACGACGGTCATCGACAACGCCGCGCGCGAGCCCGAGATCGTCGACCTCGCCGACTGCCTGCTGGCGATGGGCGCGGACATCGAAGGCGCGGGCGGTTCGCGCATCGTCGTGCACGGCGTCGACCGGCTGCACGGCGCGCGGCACGACGTGGTCGCCGACCGCATCGAGGCTGGCACCTTCCTTGTCGCAGGCGCAATCACCGGCGGGCGCGTCACGATCACCCATGCGCGGCCGGACACCATGGACGCGGTGCTGGAGCGGCTGGCCGCGGCCGGCGGCGACATCGCCATCGATCGCGACCGCATCACCATCGACATGCGTGGCCGCCGTCCGCGTGCCGTCGACATCACCACCGCGCCGCACCCGGCGTTCCCGACCGACATGCAGGCGCAGTTCATGGCCCTGGACTGCATCGCCGAGGGCGTGGCGACGATCGACGAGACGATCTTCGAAAACCGCTTCATGCACGTGAACGAGCTGATGCGGCTGGGTGCGGACATCCAGATCGATGGCAACCGGGCCAAGGTCACCGGCGTCGAGCGCCTCAGCGGGGCGCCGGTGATGGCGACCGACCTGCGCGCGTCGGCATCACTGGTGCTGGCGGGCCTGGTCGCCGAAGGCGAGACGCTGATCGACCGCATCTACCACCTGGATCGCGGCTACGAGCACATCGAGCGGAAGCTGTCTGGTCTTGGTGCGCGGATCCAGCGGATCGACTGAAACGAAGAGGGCACTGCATCGCAGGGCCCCGGTTCGTGCTGCCGGTGAGGCGCGTCAGCGCACCGCGGTCAGCCGCAGATCGATGTGGTCCTTGCCATCGCGCCGCTGCAGTACCCGCGCCGGCACCGGCAGGCCGTCCACGACCCACGCGATGATCTCGCGCTTGCCGTCCCTGCGCACGACGCGCGTGGCCTCGTGTGACTTGCCGCCGACCTGGATCGTTTCCTGGCCGGCGACTTCGAAGTTCTGGCGCTTGACCCGGCCGTCCTCGACCAGGCGGTAGTTGAGCGGCTTGCCCGCAGCCACGTCGCGCACCAGCACCAGGTTCATCAGCATGCCGTCGAGGTCACCCGCGCGCAGCTTCACCGGGCCGGCGCGGTCGTCCTTCACGTCTCCGGTCCAGCGTGCTTCGCCGCGACCCCAGTCGTAGTCGGCGGTGACCGTCTTGCGCTTGACCAGCATCGCCGCCAGGCCGCTGGTGCCGCGCTGGCTGTCGACGCTCTTCAGCGGGCGCCACGCGTCGCCGTCGATTTCGAACACGGTGCTCTGCGCGAGTTCGGCGCCCATGCCGCCGATGTCGATGCGGTACTCCCAGCGGTCCTGGCCGGCACTGGCGAGGCTCATGGTCGCGGTTGCTTCCATGCCCATGTAGTTGGCCTGGTAGTCGGCGGTGAAGGCCTCGATCGCAAGCGCGGGCGCGGCGGAGAGGGCCAGCAGCAAGCCGGAGGCGACGAGCGCGGCACGGCCGCGGATGGACTTCAGGTTCTGCATCTAGGGGGCTCCTTGATATGCGACCAGGCGCAGGTCGATGGCGTCTTCGCCGTTTTCGCGCTGCAGGATGCGGATGGGCGTCGGCACGCCGCGCGCCACCCACACGATGGTTTCATCGTTGCCGCCGTTGGTGCGTGAAACCCGCATGGCTTCGTACGACAGGCCGTCGACCTCGAGGTATTCAGCGGCCTCGGCCACCGTGTACTCGTGCTGGCGCACGCGGCCGCCGTCGACGAAGCGATAGCTCAGGCTGCGTCCGGGCAGGGCGTCGCGGATGATGGCCAGGTTGATCAGCAGCCCGCTCATGTCGCCGTCCTGCAGCGGCACGGGCTTGCGGCGTTCGGGCTTGATGTCGCCGCTCCAGCGCGCGACGCCGGCCTGCCAGTCGTAGACACCTTCGACCTCGCGGCCCATGAACAGCGCCTTGCGTTGCGTGTCCTGGCGCAACGGGCGGTACTTGCCGTCGACTTCGTCGAAGACCGTGCCCTGGTCGATATCCAGGCGGATCCAGCGCGCCAGGCCGCGGTTGCCGGTGATGTCGAGGTCAACCCTCCAGTGCCCGTCGATGCGCGCCAGCGCCATGTTGGCGGTGCCGGCGGGCTTGCCTTCGTTCCACGCGTCGTAGGTGGCGACGAAGGGCTGGAGTTCGTGCGCATCGACGGATTCCACCGCGGCGGGGGCATCGACGCCCGCGCCACCGTCCGCCGTCGTGGCCGCAGCGGCGGCCGCAGTGTCCCCGGCGCGCGTCGGCGCGCTGCCGAACGTGGTCGCCAAGGCCAGCGCGAGGGCCAGGGGCAGGAGGGGAGTGGGGGTGTCCATGAAGGACCGGATCATGCCCGCAGGCGGTTGGATGCCAGCTGAAGCGGGGCCT
This sequence comes from Luteimonas sp. A649, assembly GCF_054072735.1. NCBI lineage: Bacteria > Pseudomonadati > Pseudomonadota > Gammaproteobacteria > Lysobacterales > Lysobacteraceae > Luteimonas > Luteimonas sp. A649. The sequence goes on from NZ_JBSVRQ010000001.1 coordinate 392,859, forward strand.
TGAGCGCCTGTCCGTCGAGTTCGACCGTGGCGTCGCGCAGGGTGATGCGACCAGCACACAGCATTTGCAGCGTCGCCAGCATCAGCGGGTGTTCCACCGCGAGCACGCGCGCGGCCAGTGCGTCGGCATCGTCACCGGGCAGGACAGGGACCCGCGCCTGCGCGATCACTGGGCCGCCATCGAGGTCGGCGGTGACGTAGTGCAGGCTGGCGCCATGCTCGGCGACGCCGCCTTCCAGCGCCCGCGCGTGCGTGTCCAATCCCTTGAAGTCCGGCAGCAGCGACGGGTGGATGTTGATGATCCTGCCCTGCCAGGGTTCGAGCGCCTCGGCGCCGAGCAGGCGCATGTAGCCGGCGCAGACGATGAAGTCGGGCTCCACGGCGGCGACCGCGGCGAACAGCGCGGCATCGTAGTCACGGCGTTCGGTGAAATCCCGCGGCCGCAGGCCGCGCGCCGGAATGCCCGCATCGCGCGCGCGCTGCAGCGCCACGGCTTTGGGGCGATCCCCGAAGACGCCGGCCACGCGCGCGTCCAGGCGGCCGTCAGCGATTGCGTCGAGGATCGCCTGCAGGTTGCTGCCGCGCCCCGAGGCCAGCACCGCCAGGCGCGGGGTCGTGGGGGCCACTGCCATCGCGCTCAGCCGATGCGCACGCGCGCCGTGCCGGCAGTTGCCGGTGCCACGCTGCCGATCGTCCAGTGCGCCAGTGCCAGCGCGTCGAGCGCCGCGGACACCGCCGCCGCACGCGCGGGATCGACCACCAGCACGAAGCCGATGCCGCAGTTGAAGGTGCGCCACATCTCTTCGCGCGCCACCGCGCCTTCGCGCTGCAGCCAGTCGAACACCGCCGGCATCGTCCAGGCACCGGCATCGATGTCCAGCGCCAGGCCATCGGGCACCACGCGGATGATGTTCTCGGTCAGGCCGCCACCGGTGATATGCGCCATGGCGTGGATCGACGCACCTTCGGCCCCGCGCAGAAGTTCCAGCACCGGCTTCACGTACAGCGCGGTCGGCGCCATCAGCGCGTCTTCCAGGCGCACGCCGTCGAGGTCGACATCGCCGGGGCGGCCGGCGCGGTCGTAGATGCGGCGGACCAACGAGTAGCCGTTGGAATGCGGGCCGCTGGAGGCGATGCCGATCAGCACGTCGCCGGCAGCGACGCGGCCGCCGTCGCGCAGTTCGGACTTCTCCACGGCGCCGACGGTGAAGCCCGCCAGGTCGTACTCGCCCGGGCCGTACATGTCCGGCATCTCGGCGGTCTCGCCGCCGATCAGCGCGCAACCGGCGAGTTCGCAGCCCTTGGCGATGCCGCCGACCACGGCCACCGTGGTGTCGATGTCGAGCTTGCCGGTGGCGAAGTAGTCGAGGAAGAACAGCGGCTCGGCGCCCTGCACCAGCACGTCGTTCACGCACATGCCCACCAGGTCGATGCCGATCGTGTCGTGGCGGCCGAGCTGCTGCGCGAGCTTGAGCTTGGTGCCGACGCCGTCGGTGCCCGAGACCAGCACCGGCTCCCGGTACTTGCCCGAGAGGTCGAACAGCGCGCCAAAGCCGCCCAGGCCGCCCATCACCTCGGGGCGGAAGGTCCGCTTCACCAGCGGCTTGATGCGTTCGACGACTTCATTGCCGGCATCGATATCGACGCCTGCATCACGGTAGGTCAGCGGAGTGGGGCTGGTCACGATGGCTCGCCGGAGCGGGAAAGCGTCGATTTTAGCAGTCCCGGAGCCGTCTTCATGGACGCGGGGGCGCCGCTGCGGCACCATTCCGGCCTGACACGGTCCCTGGAACGATGATGCCCAAGGCGTTGCTGATCACGTTGCTGCTTGCGCTGCTGCTCCCCGGATGGGCGCACGCGCAGCGCATGGAGGGCGACCGCGCCGGGGCCAGCGGCATGTACCAGGCCGAGGTCGCGGTCGGGAGCCAGGCTGAATCCGCGCGCCAGTCGGGCTTCGCCCGGGCGCTGGCGCAGGTGCTGGGCAAGATGTCCGGCGACGCCGGGGTCGCCAACCGTCCCGGCGTCTCGCGCGAACTGCGCCGCGCCGGGGACTTCGTCGAGGGCTACGACTACCGCCAGGACGAGGGCCGTTCGGCCGCGGGTTCGCCGACCTACACCACGATGCTGGTGGTGCGCTTCCGCGAGGAAGACGTCAATGCCATCGCCGGCGCGCTGGGCCTGCCTGTCTGGCCGGAGCCCCGTCCCAAGCCGGTGCTGTGGCTGGCGATCGATGACGGCAGCGGCCCGCGCCTGGTCGCCGTGGGGCAGAACAACGTCGCCCGGCCGGTGCTCGACCGTGCCATCGAACGTGGCTACCGCCTGGGGCTGCCGGGTGGCAGTGCCGCGGAGAAGGCCGTGGTGGGCGCGATCTGGCGCGGCGACACCGCTGCGGTATCGCGGCTGTCCGCGCGCTACCGCCCGCCGATGCAGCTGATCGGCAAGCTCTACCGCGCAGGTGCGGGCTGGAAGGCCGACTGGACCTTCGTCGACGACGGCCGCGTGCTGGCGACCTGGTCGAACGAAGACGCGCTCGCCCGCCGCGTCATCGCCTCGGGTGCGGACGGCGCAGCCGATGCCCTGGTGCGCCGCTACGCCAAGGCCAGCCCCGTGGGCGAACCCGCCATCGAGCGCATGGTGGTGACCGGGATCAACAGCAGCAACGATTTCGTGCGCCTGTCCTCGTGGCTGCAGTCGACTTCGGTGGTGCGCGGGATCCGGCCGTTGCGCGCAACGCCGAACAGCCTGGAGCTGGAGCTCGACCTGCTGACCGGACTCGAGGGTTTCCGCCGCGTGCTTGACGACGCGATCCTGGTCGAATCCGGCGCCAACATCGAGGGCGTGCCGCCCGAGTTCCACCTGCGCTGAGGCCCGGACCCATGAACGAACACGCCGACCAGGTGGTTTCGCGCTTCCTCGTGCGCCTGCAATGGGCACTGCTGTTGTTCGCGGTCGGCTGGCTGGTCTGGCGGCTGGGCGCGGTGCTGACGCCGTTCGTGCTTGCCGCGCTGCTGGCCTGGATGGGCGATCCGCTGGTCGATCGCCTCGAGCAGTCCGGGCGCTCGCGCAACGTGGCCGTGGTGATGGTGTTCACCGTGATGCTGCTGTTCCTGGTGCTTGCGCTGGTGATCCTGGTGCCCTTGATCGTGGCGCAGGTCCGCACGCTGGGCGAAGCCCTGCCGGGCTACTGGGACTGGACGCTGCAGACCGCGCTGCCCTGGCTGGAGGCGCGTACCGGGATCGACATCGATGGCTGGATGGACCCCGAGCGGTTGATGGAGTACTTCCGCGAGCACTCAGAACGCGCCGGCGGCATCGCCGCCACCGCGCTGGGCGTGGTCTCCCGCTCCGGCGTCGCCATGCTGACCTGGGTGGCGAACATCGTGCTGCTGCCGGTGATCACGTTCTTCTTCCTGCGCGACTGGGACCGCATGGTCGAACGCATCGAGTCGATGATCCCGCGCGACCACGTCGCGACGGCGACGCGCCTGGCGCGCGAATCCAGCGAGGTGCTCGGCGGCTTCCTGCGCGGACAGTTCCTGGTGATGGTGATCCTGGGCGTGATGTACGGCATCGGCCTGTGGCTGGTGGGCCTGGAGCTGGGCCTGCTGATCGGCCTGATCGCCGGGCTGTTCACCTTCATCCCCTACATCGGTCCGGCCACCGGCATCGTGCTCGGCGTGGTCGCGGCGCTGATCGAATACGGGGACTGGAAGCACCTGCTGGGCGTGGCCGTGGTGTTCACGCTCGGCCAGGTGATCGAGAGCTACTGGCTGACGCCGAAGCTTGTCGGCGACCGGATCGGCCTGCATCCGGTGGCGGTGATCTTCGCGGTGATGGCCGGCGGGGTGCTGTTCGGCTTCGTCGGCATGCTGATCGCGCTGCCGGCGGCAGCGGTGGTGAACGTCCTGCTGCGCTTCGCGCACGAGCGCTACACCGCGAGCCGGCTTTACGCGGGCCGCGCGGGCGACGCCCCGGAGATCCTGGTGGGCACGGACTCCGGGCCGGGCCGCGACGACGCGTGAGCAGGCAGCTGCCGCTGGCGCTGCGCTACCCACCCGACCAGCGTTTCGAAACCTTCGTCGGCGCGCCGCCTGGCGCGCTCGCACAGTTGCAGGCGCTGGCCGCCGGCAGCGGCGGCTGGCTGTACCTGGACGGTGCACCGGGCACCGGCAAGACCCACTTGGCGCTGGCCGCCTGCGCCGCTGTCGAAACCTCTGGACGCGGTGCGGCCTACCTGCCGCTGGTGACCGCGGCAGGGCGGCTGGACCAAGCGCTGGAAGCGCTGGACGGACTGGGGCTGGTGGCGCTGGACGGGCTCGAGGCGATCGCCGGACGCCGCGACGACGAGCTCGCGCTGTTTGATTTCCACAACCGTGCGCGCGCCGCGGGGGGCGGCGTGCTCTATACGGCCACGGCGGCGCCGGGAACGCTGCCGCTCGGGCTGCCCGACCTGCGCTCGCGCCTGGCGCAGTGCGCGCGCATCGCCCTGCAGCCGCTGGACGACGTCGGCCGCGCCGAGGTGCTGCGCCTGCGCGCACGGCGCCGCGGCCTCCAGTTCGACGAGGCCGCGATCACGTGGTTGCTGCGGCGCGCGGGGCGCGACCTCGCGGGGCTCACCGCCCAGCTGGATGCGCTGGACCGGGCCTCGCTGGCCGCGCAGCGGCGGGTGACCGTGCCCTTCCTGCGCGAAGTGCTGGGCGCCAGCGGCGCCTGACGGTTCGCCGCCTGCTGGCGGCCGTCGACCTCAGCGGTGGTATTCGCCGGCGCGTTCGGGCTGGTAGGTCACTTCCTCGATCAGCACCTTGATGCTGCCGCCGCCGGGCTTGGGCCATTCCATCTCGTCGCCCTGGGACAGGCCCAGCAGGGCGCTGCCGACGGGTGCGAGCACGGAAATGCGGTCGGCGCTGCCGTTGGCGTCGCGCGGGTAGACCAGGGTGAGCTGGAAGCTCTCGTCCGGGCCCACGCGGAAGCGCACGGTCGAATTCATGGTGACCGTGGTGCCGGGGACGTCCTTGGGCGGGACCACGTCGGCGCGCAGCAGCTCGGCTTCGAGCGCGTCGCGGCCGGGGAAGGCGCCGTCGGGAAGGGACTCGAGCAGCGCTTCCAGGCGCTCCGAGTCCAGCGTGGAGATGGTGATCTTGGGTCGGGTGTTCACGCGTGCGTCTCCTGCAATGCGTTTGCCGCAGCAGCGCGCCCCGGGCGACTCGCGTCGGCCGGGGCGCGGGGGTACTGGTGGCTACGATGTTTCCTTGGCATCCAATGTAGCTGCAGCCGGCCGCATTCTCAATCGTCGCGCGAGCTGTTTCCGAAGCGCCAGTGCCAGGGCTCGTACACGATACCGTGGGGGTTGCCACGGGGGTAGCTCAGGGTGAAGCCGAGCGCGCCGGCATTGGCCTGGAGCCAGGTGAACGCGGGGGTGGCCTCGAAGGACTCCTCGGCGGCGGGTTCGCCCGGGGCGCTGATGTCGACGGCGCAGCCCGAGTGGTGCTCCGACCAGCCCGGGGCGGCATTGACGGCCAGGATGTCCGCGATCCCGAGCCCCCGGGCGCGCTTCCGCTCGATGATGCCGGCCTGGTAGTCGTGGCTGCGGTAGCCGGAGACGGCTTCCAGCACGATGCCGTCGCGGCGTGCGGCGTCGACCAGGTGGCGCCAGCCGCGCGCCGCATCCACGCGCAGCCACAGGGCGCGGCGGTAGCGGTCGTGGCCGGCGGATGCCAGCCACGCCGGTTCGGGTTCCAGTGCCAGCCCGGTGCGCTCCGCGTAGGCGTCGCCGTCGATGTCCAGGGCCTCGAGGCGCGCGCGCAGGCCGGTCGGCTGCAGGCTGGGCACCGCGTCGATGCCGTTGCGCGTGGCGTGGTGTGGCGGGTGCTCGAGGGCGTCGAGGGCGGCATCCAGGCCGGGCTCGCGGGCCAGCCGCGGGACCAGCGGCAACAGGCCCTCGGGCAGGTCGGCGGCAAGCAGGGTGCCGTCGCGCTTGCGCCGCAGGACGGTGCGTGCGCGGGCCAGGGCGCGCGCGTCGCGGTTGCCGCGCGCGCGCAGCAGGCCGCCGGGCCAGAGTTCGATGTCCGGCGTGTTGGCGAGGATGGGTGCGTGGCCGCGCATGGCAGGGAGGCTAGCGGCTCGTGGCGGCGGCCGCCATCGCGCGCAGCCGGTCGAGCAGCGCCTGCGGGTCCCCGGGCTGCAGCAGCAGGTCGTGGCCGGCGGCGGTCGGGATCCACAGCAGGCGCCGGCCACCGGCGGTGGCGACCAGGGCGCGGTGGCCGTTGCGCAGGCGGTACCAGCCGCTGCGGAAGCCGGGAATGGCGAGGCCGTTGGTGCGCAGCATCGGCCGGACGTCGGGGCGCTCATCCAGGTTGACCACGCGCGCGGCGTCCAGGCCGAGTTCGGCAAGGGCGAGGCGCCGGCTGTAGAAGGTGGTTGCGACCTCCATCCCGCCGGCGTCGAACCGCAGCCGGTGACGGCGCACCAGGATGACCAGCGCTGCCCACAGCAGCACGCAGAGTCCGGCGACGCCGGCGCCCGCCCGCCACGCCAGGGCGGTGCCGCCCTCGGCGGAACCGCGGCCGCCGGACAGTTCAACGATGCCGACAAGCGCCAGCGGCAGCGCGACCACCAGCGCGAACAGCCAGGCCTTCGCGCGCGGGGACGCCTGGACCAGTGCCAGCGGACCGTCGCCCGCAGTCCTGGCGTCGCGGTGGCTCCGGTGTGCAGCGCTCATTGGCGATCCTCCATTTTCTTCGTGTCCGGTCCGGGCAGCCGCCCGGCCTTGCGCAGGGCGTCGCGCAACAGGTATTCGATCTGCGCGTTGGCGCTGCGCAGGTCATCGTCCGCCCAGCGCTGCACCGCAGCCAGCACCTCGGCGTTGATGCGCAGCGGGTAGGCCTTCTTCTCAGCCACGGCGCGCCATCAGTACAGCGAGCCGGAGTTGACCACTGGCTGTGCGCCACGGTCGCTGCACAGCACCACCAGCAGGTTGCTGACCATCGCGGCCTTGCGCTCTTCGTCCAGCGTGACCACGCCGCTGCGCTCGAGTTCGGCCAGCGCCAGCTCCACCATGCCGCAGGCGCCGGCGACGATGCGCGTGCGCGCCGCGACCACGGCATTGGCCTGCTGCCGCTGCAGCATCGCGTGCGCGATCTCGGGTGCGTAGGCGAGGTGGCTGATGCGCGCGTCCAGGACATCCACGCCCGCGGAACCCAGGCGCTCGTCCAGGTGCCGCTTGAGCTCGATGGAGATCTCGGCCGCATGGCTGCGCAGGGACATCTGGCCGTCCTCGTGCTGGTCGTAGGGATAGCTGGTGGCCATCCCGCGCAGCGCCGCCTCGGACTGGATGTGCACGAAGCTTTCGTAGTCGTCGACGTTGAACACGGCCTCCGCGGAATCGACCACCTTCCACACGATCACCGCGGCGATCTCGATCGGGCTGCCATCGAGCTCGTTGACCTTGAGCTTGCCGCTTTCGAAGTTGCGGATGCGCAAGCTGACCTTGCGCTTGGTGAAGAAAGGGTTGTTCCAGCGCAGGCCGTTCTCGTGGACGGTGCCGACGTACTTGCCGAACAGGCTCAGCACCGCCGACTGGTTGGGTTCGACCATGTACAGGCCGAGGAGGCAGAGCCCGGCGACGGCGGCGGCGATGATGCCGGCCACCAGATGGAAGGCCGTGCCACCCGGGGTCGTGGCCTGGAAGACGAGCCAGCCACCGGCCAGGACGATGGCGAGCAGCGCAAGCAGCATCGGGATGCCGGGGAACGAGCGGACGGGATTTTCCTTCATGGCGGTCTCCGGGAGTGCGGTGGAGGTAGCGAGGCGAGATGATTTGATATCAATATGATATCTATCTGTCAACCCCGGCGGCGCGGTCGTGGCACCAACCTGCGAAGATGCCGGCATCGATTCCGGGAGCCCACCACTGATGAAAGGCCGCGACGGCTACGCCGTGTTTTTCTTCCCGCAGGCGCTCGAAGCCCTCGGGGACGCCATCAAACCCTATCTCCAGGACAGCCCCGTGGTGGGGCCGCACGTGCCCTGCGATGAGATCGACACCGGTGGCGCGCTGATCGAGCTGACGATGAAGGGCCGGATGCCCACGGGCGAGGACATCACGCTGGAACTAATGGTGCCGTCGTCGATGGTGCGGATGATCGTGTCGCGCGAAAGCGGCGGCATGTTCGGCTTCGGGCCGCGCAGCTACGAGGCGCCGCCACCGATGGTGGCGCTGCCCGCTACGGATTCCCCGGCGCCGGCGGCTGACGCGGACGCCGCCGGCAAGCCTGCCCCCTGATCGCGCCGCGTTATGCAGGCGCGGCGAAGCGGTTGGCCGCCAGGCGGATGCTCCACACCAGTTCGACCATGGCCAGGTTGTTGAGCAGGGGCTCGCCGCCGATCGCCAGCCAGTAGCCGCTGCCGTCCACCCAGAACGGGACGAAGCTCCACTCGGGCAGCAGCATCTGCGGATCGCGGAAGAACGACACGCTGCGCTGGGCGCCGTCCCAGCCGCGCTGGCCTTGGCGGAGTGCGTAACCTGAGAAGTCGGCGGCTGCGGCGGCGGTCGCATCGGCTTCGTCCTGGCTGAGCCCGGCGTGGCCAAGGCTGAATCCGGATTCCGAGGCCAGTACCGCGCGGCGCTCACCCGACAGCGGCGCGATCACGTGCTGGGCGAAATCATCCAGGCGGATGTCGGGTCCGGCCACGCAGCGCCGCAGCGGCTGTATCCAGTGCCGCTCCAGCGCATCGGCCAGCACTGCCGGCGCATCGGGTCCCGCGGTCTCGCACCAGGCGGCGCGGGTCGGCGCCTGGCGCCCGGCCAGCAGCCCCTGCAGGGCGCGGCGTGCCGGATCCGGATCCGGCCGGTCGAAGGCGTGCAGCACGCCCTGCGGCGTAAGGGTCAGCCATTCGGCGTCGTGGTTCATGCAGTTGTCTCCCTGTCGCTCGGGGCCAGAGCGCCCTCGACGGTGATGCTGGCGCCGCGATCCAGGCTGCCGTTGCTGTCATGTTGCTCGAGCCAGCTGGCGGCCTGCTGCCAGCTGGCCGCCAGCCACACCTGCTGGCGGCGGAGTTCACGCGTGGCAAGCATGAAAGCCAGCTTGTCCTGGCAGGAAATGCAGTGCTCCAGGAATTCGCGCTCCATCCGCGAAGCTTCCAGGGGGCCGCCCTCGCACAGGGATTGCACCACCTGCGCCGCGCGCCGCCTGGACTCATCGGGGCTGGTCCGGCGGACCCGCGCGGGGACCTCGGCCGAAGGCTGGCAAAGCACCGACCAGCGCGTGGCCAACGGGTGCACGGCCGCCAGGGTCCGGCCCTGGCAGAGGCGGCGGAACGCGTCGGCGACGTGTTGCCCGAGGCGCGGCGCCGCGAGCTGCAGCGCCGTGAGGTGGATGCTTCCCGCCGCGGCGGGAAGCGCGTGGAACAGGTCGGCCAGCGCGCCCTGCACCGGCTCGCTGCCCTCCATGCGCATGGCTGCGCCCAGGCGCGTCAAGTGCACTGCGGCGTCGGTGGGCTCGGACCGGATGCGGCGCGTGCCTGCGCGGAAGGCTTCGCGCGCGGCGCGGGTGGGGTCAGCGCTCATTCGCGGCTACTCCAGCAAGGTGTCCATGAGGTCGATCATGAACTCGGTGTCCTCGTTTCCGATCGCCTCGAAGCCTTCGCCAAGGCCCACGGCATCCAGCACCTCGCGACCTGCGTCGTCATTGCCCAAGGCGAGCAGCGCGTCGCTTATCAGGGGAAGGTCATCAGCCATGCGCGGATGCGCGAGCACGACGTGGCTGATGTCACGGAGGCGGCTTTCCATCACCACGTGCATCTGCGAACGGGTCAGCCGCGACAGCGAGTGGAAGGCGCTGGCCAGGAAGAAGGCGGCGTTCGCCCTGCCCTGGATCAGCTGCCGGGCGGCGGCCTGGTAGCTGTCGACTTCGTGCCACGCCAGGTCGGCATCGACGAGGTCGGCGGGTTCGATCAGGCGCAGGCCGATGAGCTTCACGTCGCGGTTGTCGGTGAGCACGATGGTGTTGCCCGGCCGCAGGTCCTCGACCGACCGGCAGGGCGATGCCTCGGCCACCGCGATCACCATCTCGTCGGGGCGGTTGACCGGCCGCACCACGGGCAGGAAGCCCTTGTCGCGCACCAGTCCGCTGGCGTCGAAGGGATTGGCGTAGACCAGGTCGGCGCGGTCCTCGGCCACCATCCGGGCCTGTTCCCCGGCGCCGGAGGGCAGCAGCAGGTGCAGGCCGATCCCGGAGCGCCGCTGCAGCACGGTGTTGAGCATGTGCCAGCCGGGAAAATGCTGCGGCGGGAAGTCCGGCGCGACCAGGAAATTGAGCGTCATGATCCGGCTCCGGTGAGCGCCGTGCGCTCTTCCTCGCACCATTGCCGATAGACCGGGATCAGCTCCTCGATCTTCCGCCGCGAGGGCTTGCGACGTACCGAGGAATAGCCCACGACCGTGCCGTTGCGCACGTTGGGGATCGCGGTCGCATACACCCAGTAATAGCCGCCGTCCTTGCGCAGGTTCTTGACGTAGCCATTCCATTTTTTGCCGGAACGCAGCGTGTCCCAGAGATCCTGGAAAGCGCGCCTGGGCATCTCCGGGTGGCGGAGGATGGCGTGCGGGGCGCCGATCAGTTCGTCGCGCTCGTAGGCGCTCATCTCCACGAACGCGTCATTGGCATGCGTGACCACGCCGTCGAGATCGGTCCTCGACACGATCAGGCGGCCTTCGGGGAAGGGCGTCTCCACGTCGGTCCAGTGGACCTGCCGCGTGCTGCCATCGTGGAAGTCGAGTCGCGCCGATTCGAACGGCAGGCCTGGTTCGGCCATGTCCTGGAGTGGCATCGTCACGCCCCGTCAGATGGACTGCGAGAACGCGTGCGCGGCGCGCTTGATGTCCAGGAAGATCAGGCCGAGGCGGGCGTTCTGCTTGGCCAGCACGGTCAGCACGGCCTCCGGGCCGGCCGAGGTCATGATCACGCAGCCCTGTTCGCCCTGGACCAGCACGCGCTCCAGCGAGCCGCGCGCGAGTTCACGGGCGGTGCGTTCGCCCAGCGACAGCATCGCGGCCGACATCGCGCCAACGCGATCCTCGTCCATCGACTGGGGCATGGAGGCGGCCATCATCAGGCCGTCGACTGAAATCAGTGCCGACGCTTCGATGTCGGACGAGGAGCCATTGAGATCGTCCAGGGTTTTCTGGAACACGTGCATTCGCATGGGGAGGCAGCCGTACGTGGGGAATCGCCACATTTTGTGGCGGGGGCTGCCGACCCCTGTTGATTCTGGTCAATGCACGGCGAGGTCCACCCAGACCAGCCGATGGTCGCTGCCGTCGACCACGCCGGCGCCGTCTTCGTGCGGGGCAGGCCAGAAAACGCCCGCGTCGACCAGGTCGAAGCCGGTCGAGGGCAGGGCATAGTCCAGGCGCAGCGGACCCACGCGTGGGCCGAAGTCGCCGGTGGCATGCGCCGGATTGCCGCGGCGGTCCGCGCGTCCGGCACCGGCGTGCGCACCGCCCGCGCTGCGTGGCGTGGCCATGCGAAGCACGCGTGGATGCTCGAGCAGTTCGACGATCGCCTCGTGCCTGCCGTCGCCGTCGGCGGGATCGTTGTTGAGGTCGCCGAGGATCACGAAGCGTGCGTCCGCCGCCAGTCCGCCGCAGCGGCCGCCGTCATCGCACAGCCAGGACGCGTCGCCGCCACCGATGTACTCGTTCCACAGCCGGATCTCGTCGTGGTTGCGTGCGCCGTTGCGGTCCTCGGGGCCGTCGAAGACCGGCGGCGTCGGATGCGAGGCCAGCATGTGCACGGTGCCCAGCGGAGTGCGTACCGGCACGTCCCAGTGCGACTTCGAGGACAGGCGCAGCCGTGCCCAGGTCGCATCGTCGTGCCACGGCGCACCGGTGTCCGGATCGACGGGGCGGGCGGCGCCGGGCATGGCGCTCCACGGCAGCAGCTGGAACGTGCGCGCGGCGGCGGCGTCGATCGGGTGCATCGACAGCAGCAGCATCCCGTACTGGCCCGGGTGCAGGCCGTAGCCCCAGGCGTCGTTGCCGCGCCCGCGCGCGGCGGCCGCGTCTTCCCCGGGCACCGGCAGCGCGGCACCGACGTGGCCGCTGCGGTCGAGGTCGAGGCCGCTGGGCACGCCGGTGTTCACCGGCGCGATGTAGCGGTAGGGATAGCGCAGCGCAGCGCCGCCACCGGCCTGCGGAACCTCGAGGTAGTCGCGCTGGAAGGCATCCGCGGCGCGGCCGGAGGCGTCGTAATCGAACTCGTTGACGAGCACCACGTCCGGGCGCACGCGCTGCAGCACCGCCGCGACCTTGCGCGCGTCGGCATCGTCGGACTGGAGTCGCCGCAGCAGGCCGCCGGCTTCGTCGGAATAGAGCGAGGCGTTGTAGCTGGCAACGCGCAGTGTGCTGGTCCGGGTCATGGCCTGGTCGGGATCCCCGTGGATGTTGACGCGCACGCATCCGGCAAGGATCGCGCAGCAGAGCAGGGCGAGCAGGCGCGTGCTCATGCTTCGCCGCCGCGTGGGAGGGGGCGCCATCCGCGACCGTCGAACTGTTGGAGGGGCTGGAACCTGCGTTTGTAATCCATCTTCATGTGTCCCGAAATCCAGTAGCCGAGGTAGAGGTGGCGGCGCCCGTCGCGCCGGGCCCAGTCGATCTGCTGCAGGATCGCCAGCGTGCCCAGCCCGCGCGCGGCCTCGCCCGGGTCGTAGAAGGTGTAGACCGCCGACAGCGCATCATCCACCAGGTCCGTGACAGCCACCGCCAGCAGCCGCCCGCCCGCGCGCAGTTCCAGGAAGCGGCCCTGCGACCAGCTGCCGACCAGGAACTGCGCGAACTCCGCCTTGCCATGGTCATCCATGCCGCCGCCGGGGTGGCGGCCGGTGAGGTAGCGGCGGTAGAGCTCGAAGCGCTCTGCCGACTCGCCGGCGGGAAGGATCCGCGCCTGCACATCGGCGTTGCGCGCCAGGCAGCGGCGCTGGCTGCGGTCGGGCACGAATTCGGCAACGGGGATGCGCACCGCCACGCACGCGCGGCAACCGTGGCAGTGCGGGCGATAGACGATATCGCCCGAACGGCGGAAGCCCCACTGCAGCGCGCGTGCGTAGGACTCGCCAAGGCGCGGGTCGCCGGGATCGAGCACCAGGTCGCGCGCCGTGCGTTCAGGCCAGTAGCCGCAGGGGTGTTCGGCGGTATGGAACAGGCGCAGCGGTGCGGGCTCAGCCATGGCGGGCCCGGCGTGGCGAAGCGAGGACAGCGCGGTACATGCGCGCAGGATACTGCGCCGCGTTGCAGGCGCTGCGAACCGGCTGGCAGCTGAACGCATCCGCGCGCCCGTCAACTTCAAGAGGTGCCATGCGTTGACTGGACACCTGCAGCAATGCCGCTGCCAGCAAAGGAGTCACGCATGAAGCGTCATGCCCTGTTCTTCGCCACCGCCCTGGCCGTGGCTTCCGTTGGTACTGCCGGCCTGGCGGTCGCCCAGTCCTCCACGCCCGCCGCTCCGGCGGCCGGTGCCGCCACCGACGCCCCGCGCGCGGCCGGCAAGGATGGGCGCGCCACGCGCCATGGCAGGGGCCACTTCGGCCATCGCGGTGGCCACGCCATGCGCGGCGGCATCGAGCGCATGGACGCCGACGAAGATGGCCGCATCAGCCGCGCCGAGTTCGACGCCGCCAAGGCCGCCCGCGAGCAGGCGCATGCAGCGCGCATCGCCGAGCGCGAGAAGGCCGGCGCCGGCGAAGCCCCGCGCCGCACGCGCGCCGATCGGCCCGGACGTCCTGCCCGGGACGGCATGGCACGCGGCCCGCGCATGGCGTTCGACTTCGATGCCATGGATGCCGACAAGGATGGCTACATCGTCCGCAGCGAGGCGATGGCCCATCGCGACCGCATGCGGCAGCAGATGCGCGAGAAGCATGCCGAGCGCTTCGCCGAAGCCTTCGTCGCGGCCGACCTCAACAAGGACGGCAAGCTCAGCCGGGTCGAGGTCGACGAGAAGATGCCGCGCCTGTCCAAGCGCTTCGCGTGGATGGACGACAACCGTGACGGCTTCCTTGGCCGCGCGGAGCTCGAGGCCGGCAAGCGCCGCTGAGTGAAGCGTTCCCGCTGATGGGGTGGCGCCGGTTCGACCGGTGCCGGGCCCGCGCCTCACGGCGCGGGCTTTTTTTGGGTTCTTTTCCCAACTGAGGGAATGGCGCGCCATTGATCCTCTCGGGCGCCGGGTGCCAAGGCCCTTGAGTGCTCATGTCCCCCGGCGCTGGCCTTCGGCCATCGCCTCCTCCTCTACTTCGCTCTCAAGGGCCTTGGCACGCGTGCGCAGCAGTGCGCGGTGACCCAGGAGCGAAGCCCGGGGCCATGCGCATCTGCGGCCGAAGCCGAGTCCCGCCGTGGCCGGGAGGCCTTCGCGGGGAAGTAAAGGAGGAGGCATCCGCCGCCAGGCGGATGCCGGAGGACATGAGCCGCGAAGGCCTCCCGGCCACGGCGGGACCCTCCACGTCGCCGGCATAGCCAAGATGCAGAAACTCCTTGCGGAAACCGTTGCCCCGGAGTTGGGAGATGAACTTTTTTTGCCTCGGAATGCGTGCTGCGCCTCAGCCCTTGAGGTACAGCAGCACCAGTCCGCCGAGGATCGCGAGGTTGCTGATCGCGACCCCGCTGGGACCGAAGGTCAGGCGGTACAGCAGCTGCCGCGAGCGCGCGCCTTCCGGGTTGCGAATGGCATCGCGGCGCAGCAGCGGGCGCATGGTGCGCGCCAGCGGCCCGAGCAACTGGTAGTTGAGGATCGCGATCGCCGCCAGCGCGAGGGCATAGGTCGGCACCAGGCTGTCGAATGCGAAGGCCGATCCCAGGGTCAGGCCGAGGGCCACCAGCGAAGTCCACAGATAGGTGTGGTACACGGCCAGGATCCCGGCGTGCTCGGTTTCGTCGTCGGCGTAGGCGGTGAGCATCTTGCGGCACAGCCAGGCGGTGACCAGGCCCGCGAGCAGGCCGCCGCCGAGCGCGCCGGCGGTGCCGAGCACGCCCTTGCCCAGCACGCCGCCGAGCACACTGCCGCCGACCTTGGCGAAGCCGGCCGCCGCCGCCGGGCGGCTGATCCCGAGCATGGCGGTGACACCGATCGCGAACGCCGTGCCGGGCGCGGTGGCGCGGGCGAAATCGCCGAAGCGCGTGAGCAGGTCGTCGCGCAGGCTTTTGCGGGCGCGCGACAGGCGCTTGCGTACCGCCGCGTCCGACAGCCCGAGGAGCTCCGCCACCTGGCGCGAGTTCTGGCCTTCCCGGTAATAGAGCAGCAGCACTTCGCGGCTCTCTTCGGGCAGTTCGGAAATCAGCTCCGCGGCCATGCGCTCGCGCTCGGCGTCGATCAGCTGCTCTTCGGGCAGCGCCGAGGGATCCGCGGCGTGGTTGATGGCGATTTCGGCGGCTTCGCCGTCCACCGTGCGCTGGCGGTGCCGGCGCAGGTGGTCATAGGCGAGGTTGCGGGTGATCTGGCGCAGCCAGGGCAGGAAGCTGGCCGGGTTCTGCAGCCGCTTGAGGTTCTGCCACGCCGACAGGAACGCCTCCTGCGCGATGTCCTGGCTGGCGGTCGGGTCGCGGGTGATGGCCAGCGCGACCGCGGTCACCGTGTTCTGGCTGGCGACGATGATGCGGGTATAGGCCTGCTGGCAGCCGCCGGCCGCGGCGGGGAGCTCCCGGTGGATCAGGGTGTCGATGGCGCAGGTGGTCATGGGCGGGCTCGCGTGGCGGCGCCGGAGAGCGCCAATCCTACTTGGACGGTGCTGCGCGGGAAACGTGACCCGTGGATGAGGGAGCCGCCCGGAACGCGCCTCAGCGCGGATCCAGGAGCTGCCAGTCGCGGCCTTCGCGGCGGACCTCCCGCACCTGCGGCTCGCCGGCGCCGACCGCCGATTGCACGGTGCCGCTGCCGCTGCCGTCGGTGGTGTAGTCCGACACGGCCACGGCGAGGCGGTCGGCGCTGCAGGCCGACGCGGCCGTGACATCGAAGCCTTCGGCGGCGAACTGACGCAGCAGGGCCGGGTCCGGATCGGCGCCGTCGATCGCCAGGCAGCCGCGCCGCGTGCCGGCGGCATCCAGCTCGGCGCGCAGCACGGTGGCGGCCAGCGCCGGCGGCGTGGCGATCACGAAGGCGTCGTCGGGCAGGGTGGTGATCAAGGGCATGCCGGAAGCGTCGGGGCCCTGCATGGGGGCGGCCACGGGTGCGGGCATGGAGGCCGCGGGTACCGTCGCCACCTCGGGGCCGGCATCGCCGTCGCCATCGCCGCGACTGGCGCGGTAGGCGATCATCACCAGCGCCACCATCACCGCCACGCCCAGCAGCAGGCCGTAGCGGAACCGCCCGCCGCCGCGCGCGGCCAGCGGCGTACCACCGCTGACCAGCGAGGCCGGCGGCGGAAGGAAGCTCTCGTTGCGATGCGTGGTCTGCTGCAGCAGGCCGGCTTCGCGCAGCATGCGCCGCGCTTCGGGCTGCTGGTCGGAACGGATCACCCACACGGCCGGCCGCGGACCGCTGCTGGCACCTTCGCGATAGCTGAAATTGCCGCGGATGGCGCCACGGTAGGAGCGGCCGTCGCTGACCCGGACCTCGATGCCGGCCTCTTCAAACAACCGGGCGACCGCTTCGACGTTCTCGATGCGGGCGCTGGAAAACACCTGGCGCATGCGTCAGTCCCGTGCCGGGACGTGTCCGTCCCTGCCTTCGTCGACGACGCGGATCATGCCTTCCTGCGCGGTGCTCGCCACCAGCCGGCCGTTGCGGTCGTAGATCATGCCCCGCGCCAAGCCACGCGAACCCTGCGCGCTGGGGCTGTCGATCGAGTACAGCAGCCAGTCATCGGCGCGGAAGGGGCGGTGGAACCAGAGTGCGTGGTCGAGCGACGCCATCTGCACGTTCGGCTGGTAGTAGCTGATGCCGTGCGGGAAGGTGGCGGTGCCGAGCAGGTGGAAGTCCGAGGCATAGGCCAGCAGCGCGCGGTGCAGTTCGGGCGCGTCGTCCACCTTCTCGGCCAGCCGGAACCAGACCTGCTGGTAGGGCGGGCGCTTGGGCGGATTGAGCTCGTCGCGCGGGTAGACGTGGCGGAATTCGAACGGCCCGCTGCGGTCGAGCCAGCGCTGGATCTTGGTCGGCAGCGCAGCGAGCACCTTGTCCGGGATCGCCGGCGCCGGGTCGAGGTCTTCGGGCTGCGGCACCTCGGGCATGGTCAGCTGGTGCTCGGCGCTGCCCTCCGCGTCCTGGAACGAGGCCGCGCAGAAGAAGATCACCTTGCCGTGCTGGATCGCGGTCACCCGGCGCACGGAGAAGCTGCCGCCATCGCGGGTGCGGTCGACGTCGTAGACGATCGGGTGCTCGATGTCGCCAGCGCGCAGGAAATAGGCATGCAGCGAATGCGCGCTGCGCGGCTGCGTCAGCGTGGCCTGGGCCGCCGACAGCGCCTGGCCCAGCACCTGGCCGCCGAAGACGTACTTGGTGCCGATGTCGCGGCTCTGGCCGCGGAAGAGGTTGTCCTCGAGGCGCTCGAGCGTGAGCAGCTCCAGGAGTTCGGACGCGGGGGCGGGGGTGCTGTTGGGCATCCGCCGGATTATACGGGCGGGGCGGTTACGCCACCGGCCGCTGCGGCGTCGGGTGCAGCCGTTCCCAGGAGGGCATCGCCGCGAGCACGCGTGGCCAGGGGAACAGGGGGCCGGGGTCGCGCTTGCGGCGGACCTGGACGCCGGCGTCGTCGCTGGCGGCCACCAGTTCGACATCGAGATCTTCGTGGCCGGTGATCCAGCGCAGCGCCGGCAAATCCGCGGCAAGCGTCTCCAGCAGCCCGATCAGGGCCGCCACCTGTGCCTCGGGGTATGGCTCCTCCATCGCCTGGTGGCGCGAATCCAGCCAGCGCGGCCAGCGCCCGGTGTTCACCAGCTCGATTCCGACCGAGCGCGCGTTGTGGCCCCGCACGTGGTGCGCGGTGCGCGCGGGATCCACCCAACGCTCGACGCCGCCGTCGCGATCGATGTACCAGTGGCCGCTGTTGCCGGTGCCGCTGGCCGCATACAGCACGCGTTCGCCGTACTCGCGCGCGGTGCCGAGGTCGGGCAACTCGGTGCAGTGGACCACCACCAGGTCGATCTGCGACAGCGGCCTGGGTTCCAGCAGGTGCTCGTAGGGCAGTGGGTCGATGCGCACGTCGCGGCCGGGGCTGGGGTCGGCGGCGATGCTAGCATTCACGGTTCCCCCGGTATCGGCAAAACGATGAGCGTTCGCGGTCACTGCATCCTCTCCCACGGCTTTGAAAGCGGCCCCGACGCCACCAAGGTGACCGCGCTCGCCGAGGTCGCCGAAGGCCTGGGCTGGAGCCACGAACGCCCCGACTACACCGGTTTCGACGCCATGGGCAACGCCGGGCGCCACGGCGATGTCGCCGCGCGCCTGGCGCACCTGCAGGCGCTGGCGTCCGCGCGCGCCGCGGACGGTCCGCTGGTGCTGGCCGGTTCGAGCCTGGGCGCGTGGATTTCCGGCGCGGTCTCGCTGCAGGTGCCGGTGCGCGCGCTGTTCCTGATGGCGCCGCCGGTGAACCGTGTCGCGCAGCACCCGCTGCAGGCTGCTGCGGTCCCGACCGCGATCATCCATGGCTGGGGCGACGAACTGATCCCCGCCGCCGACGTCATCGCCTGGGCCCGCCCGCGCGGCGATCGCCTGCTGCTGGTCGACGACGACCACCGCCTGTCCGGCCACGTCGATACGTCCGCGGCGCTGTTCGCCGCCCTGCTGGGTTCGCTGTCGTCGTGAAATTCTTCGCAAGCTGCGGCAAGGGCCTCGAATACCTGCTGGCCGACGAACTCGCCGCACTCGGTTGCGTGCGCGCCACCGCCACGGTCGCGGGCGTCAACGTCGAGGGCGAACTTGCCGACGCCCTGCGCGCCGTGATGTGGTCGCGCCTGGCCAGCCGCGTGCTGTGGCCGCTGGCCGAGTTCTACTGCGACGACGAGGACACGCTCTACCGCAACATCGTCGCCCTGCCGTGGGCCACCCATCTCGCGCCCGGGCGCACCGTGGCGGTGGACGCGCGCGTGTCCGGCGACGGCATCACCCACGCGCGCTACGCAGCGCAGCGGGTGAAGGACGCCGTGGTCGACAAGCTGCGCGCCGAAACCGGGGAGCGCCCGGACGTCGACCTCGAATCGCCCGACCTGCTGCTCAACCTCGTGGTACGCAAGGGCCGCGCCATCCTGTCCGTCGATCTCGGCGGCGGCGCGCTGCACCGGCGCGGCTGGCGGCGCTCGCAGGGCGATGCGCCGCTGAAGGAAACCCTGGCGGCCGCGGTGTTGATGCGCGGCCAGTGGACGCAGGTCCATGCCGAGGGCGGCGCCCTGCTTGATCCCATGTGCGGCAGCGGCACCCTGCTGGTGGAAGGCGCGGCCATGGCCGCCGACGTCGCGCCCGGCCTGCTGCGCCATGGCGACGCGCACCCTTCGCGCTGGAGCGGCTTCGACCACGCCGCGTGGGATGCGCTGCGCGAGGACGCATTGGAGCGCGAACGCCTGGGCCGCGCCGCACTGCGGCCGGTGTTCTTCGGCAGCGACGTCGATCCGGCGGCGCTGGACGCCGTGCGCGCGAACGCCGCCGCCGCGGGCTTCGGCGAGCTGGTGCAGCTCGAGGAGCGCCAAGTCGCCGCGCTGCGCCCGATGACGCAGCTGCGCGGCCTGGTGGCCAGCAATCCACCCTACGATGCGCGCCTGGCCGCCGACGCCCAGCTCTACCGCGGCCTGGGCGAGGCCCTGCGCCGGATCGCGCCCTACTGGCGGGCCAGCCTGCTGTGCGGCAGCCCCGAGCTCGCGCGCGCCACCGGCCTGCGGGCGCAGAAGGTCTACCAGGTGTTCAACGGCGCGCTGGAATGCGCGCTGCTGGTGGCCGATCCGGTGCAGCCGCCGCTGCGCGAGGACGCCGGGCCGCGACCGCTCTCGACGGGCGCACAGATGCTCGCCAACCGCCTGCGCAAGAACCTGCGCGCATCCAAGTCCTGGCGCACGCGCGAGGGTGTGGACTGCTACCGCGCCTACGACGCCGACCTGCCCGAGTACGCGGTCGCGATCGACGTCTATACCGAAGCCGACGACCCCGATGCCACCTGGCTGCATGTGCAGGAATACGCCGCGCCGGCCGACATCCCCGATGCCGACGTGCGCCGCCGCTTCGGCGAGGTGCTCGGCGCCGCGCGCGAAGTGTTCGGCGTACCGCGCGAGCGCCTGGCGACCAAGGTGCGCGCCCGCGGCAAGGGCGGCAGCAAGTACGGCGCAGCCGTGGAGCGCCGTGGCGAGTTCATCACCGTGCGCGAAGGGGCCGCGCGGCTGCGGGTGAACCTGTTCGACTATCTCGATACCGGTCTGTTCCTGGACCACCGCCCCCTGCGTTCGCGCATCCAGCGCGAGGCACGCGGCAAGCGCTTCCTGAACCTGTTCTGCTACACCGGCGCGGCCACCGTTCACGCCGCCGTCGGTGGCGCCGCGAGCACCACCAGCGTCGATCTTTCGGGCACCTACCTGCAGTGGGCCGCGGACAACCTGCGCGGGAACCGCGTCGACGGCCGTGTCCCGGGCGGGAGTGCGCATCGCATGGTGCAGGCCGATGCCGTGTCCTGGCTTGAGGCCGACCGGGACGAATACGACCTGGTGTTCTGCGATCCGCCGACCTTCTCCAACTCCGCGCGCGCCGACGACTTCGACATGCAGCTCCAGCACGTGCGCCTGCTGCGGGCCGCGGTGGCGCGGCTGGCGCCGGACGGCGTGCTGTATTTCTCCAACAACTACCGCCGCTTCAAGCTGGACGACGAGGCAGTGGCGGAATTCGCCGAGTGCGAGGACATCACCGCGGAGACGATTCCCCCGGACTTCGCCCGCAATCCGCGGATCCACCGCGCGTGGAGGCTGCGCCAGCGGTAGGCGCCGCGGGACAGGCTGCTACGGGAACCGCAGCGTTGCGCCCGCGGGGACTGTGGTGGGAGCCCGGCGGCACCATGATATGGGGGAGTACCTTGGAGGAACCCGCCATGAGCAATGCCCAGTTCGACTCCACCCGCGTTGTGCGCAAGGTGCGCGGCCGCGCGGCCTCCGACGGCGCCGGCGTGAAGCTCACGCGCGTGATCGGCGGTCCCGACCTGCCCGACATGGACCCCTTCCTGCTGCTCGACGAGTTCGGCACCGACCGCGCCGAGGACTACATCGCCGGCTTCCCCGACCATCCGCACCGCGGCTTCGAGACGGTCACCTACATGCTCGACGGCCGCATGCGCCACCGCGACAACCACGGCAACGAGGGCCTGCTGGTCCCCGGCAGCGTGCAGTGGATGACCGCCGGCCGAGGCCTGGTGCACTCGGAGATGCCCGAGCAGGAGGCGGGCCGCATGCGCGGCTTCCAGCTGTGGGTGAACCTGCCGGCCAGGGACAAGATGATCGAGCCGCGCTACCAGGAGTTCGCGCCCGAACGTATCCCGCTGGTGCGTCCCGCCGATGGCGTCGACGTGCGCGTGATCGCCGGCGAGGTCGTCGCGGGCGATGGCACCCGCGTGCGCGGGCCGATCGACCAGCCCGCCACCTCGCCGCTGTACCTCGACGTATCGCTGCTGCCCGGCATGGCCTGGGAACATCGGCTGCCGGAAGGCCACAACGCCTTCGCCTACGTGTTCGAAGGCGAGGCCACCCTGGGTTCCGGCGAAGAGGCCAGGCAGCTCGCCAGCCACGAACTCGGCTTGCTTGGCGGCGGCGACCTGCTGCGCGTGGAAGCCGGCGAGGCCGGCGCACGCCTGCTGCTTGTTGCGGGACGCCCCCTGCGTGAACCGGTCGTCCGCCACGGGCCGTTCGTGATGAACACGAAGCAGGAAATCATGCAGGCCTTCGTCGACTTCCAGGAAGGCCGTTTCTGAGGCGTTGCGAACATCCACGAAGCAGGAGGGCGGTGCCGATGCGCCGCCCTCCTGCGTTTGCGGGCCCTTGACTGCGTTGCTCAGCTGGTCGCCGCGGGCTCCCGTCCAAGCCAGCCGTAGATGCCGCCGCCGAGCACCGCGCCGACCAGCGGCGCCACCCAGAACAGCCACAGCTGCCCGAGCGCGCCCGGGCCTGCGAACAGCGCTACCGCCGTCGAGCGGGCCGGGTTCACCGAGGTGTTGGTGACCGGGATGCTGATCAGGTGGATCAGGGTCAACGCCAGGCCGATGGCCACCGGTGCCAGCGCCGCCGGCGCGCGGGCATGCGTCGCGCCCATGATCACGATCACGAACATCGCCGTGAGCACGACTTCGCACACCGCTGCCGCCGTCATCGAATAGCCACCCGGGGACAGTTCGCCGTAGCCGTTGGTGGCGAAGGCGCCCGCCGCCGTCGGATCGATCGAAAAGCCCGCGCTTCCGCTGGCGATGACGTACAGGATCCAGCCGGCGAAGGCACCGCCGGCCACCTGCGCGATGATGTAGGGCACCAGCTCCGACACCGGGAAGCGACCGCCGGCCCACAGGCCCACGCTCACCGCCGGATTGAAGTGTGCGCCCGAGATGTGGCCGAAGGCGTAGGCGCCGGTCAGCACGGTCAGGCCGAAGGCCAGCGCCACGCCGTGGAATCCAATCCCCAGCGGATTGCCGTCGCCACCGAAATGCGCGGCAAGCACCGCACTGCCGCAACCGCCAAGCACCAGCCAGAACGTGCCGATGAACTCGGCCGCGAGTTTCTTCGTCATACAGTCCCCTCCTTCAGGCGGCCGGTTGGCCGCTCCCCGGAAGGAACGCTAGCGCCGAGCGCGGCGCGATGTGTTTGCGTCGCGTTAAGCGGCCCGCCGCGGGCTCAGCGGATCGAAACCCGGACGTCGTCGAAGCGCAGCGACTCCGCCAGCGACATCGCCTGCGACAGTTCCTCTTCGCTGCGGCCGCGCAACGAGACGTGGGCGACGTGCGAGCGATCGAGTTCCACCAGGGTCTCGCGCACTTCGACTCCGACCATCCCGGAGACCTCGCTGCGGTACCACCAGTTCTGGGCCCCGTCGATCCGTGCTTCCTCGGCGCGGTTGCCCCGGCGCGGACGGAACGGCGTTTCGGTGGTGATCATCACCGCCAGCATCTGGTGGCCGTCGCTGTCGCGGATGGCCTTGCAGAAGGTGTAGCCGGCGCCGTCGAGCTTTTCCCACGTCAGCTCGCTGGCGGCAGGAAGTGTCGGGCAATCGCTTGCCGACTGGGCGTGGACGCTGCCTGCCGCAAGCAGCATGGCCGTGGCCAGCACGGTGATCGCTTTCATGTCTTTTCCCCAGAGCAGGCGCGGAACGAAGAGGCGCCTTGCCCGATCGTGAGTGGTGCGTTGCGACAGGGTCCGTGACTGCTGTCACGTTTTGCAAGGTCCGTGCTCAGGTTTCGGGCTGATTAGCACTGTTCCGGCGTGACGCCAGCACCTGCGCGAGCCGCGTCGGCTCGGGCAGGCGGTGCTCGCGGGTGAAACGCATGACGAGGTCCGCACTCGATGCCAGGGCCACGCGATGCCCTGGCGACACCACCAGGGGCGGGTCTCCGGGCCGGCTTCGCAGCAGCCAGCCGACCTGCAGGCGCTCGGTGTTGCGCAGTGCGGTGTAGGCGCCGCGGGTCTGGTGCGGCTCGGGACCGGTGCCGGCCAGGATCGCCCGTGCGACGCCGATGCAGGGCAGCCCGCTGGCGACGCCGAAATGGGCCGCGATACCGAGACCGCGTGGATGGGCGATGCCGTGGCCGTCGACGAAGGCCAGGTCGGGCGGCCGCGGCAGCGCCGCCAGGGCCGCGCGCAGCGCCGGCAGGGCGCGGAACGGGACCAGTTCCTGCGCATTGGACGCGTGGGTGGGCAGGCGGGCGTTCCCGCTGGCCAGCACTTCGAGCGTCACGGCGTCCAGCAGTACCGCGGTGGCGTGGGCCACGGCGCCGCCATCGCTGAACTCGACGCTGAATCCACCGATGGTGGCCAGGTGCCTGGGGAAACGGTCACGCAGTTCCAGCAGGTCGGCCAAGCGGGCCTGGAGCGCGCGTGCGTCTTCCAGGGGGCCATCGTCGTCGGCGGGAGTGGCGCAGGCCGCGGGGCCGGGCGGGCCGGCGTGGAGAGGAGAGGGGGAGGGCATCGTGGCGCAGAGGATACGCCCCGCACATCAACTTTCGGCGATGAGGCGGTGCGACAGTGCGTGCAGCCGCTGCGGCGTCCCGACGTCGGTCCATCGGCCACGGTGGTGTTCGCCGCTGGCCGCGCCGCGCACCATGGCGGCGCGCAGCAGTGGGGCCAGCCTGAAACGTGGCGGTGTCGCGTCGGCCCCCGCGGCATCGCCGACGACGTCGCGCCACCCGTCCAGCAGCGCCGGCCTGTAGACGCCGATGCCCGCGAAGGTCAGCCGTGTCGCGCCTGCATCCCCGTCGTGGACGCGGCCATCGGCATCGAGCACGAAGTCGCCGGCGGGATGGTGGTCGGGGTTGTCGACCAGCACCAGGTGCGCGTCGCCGCGCGGCTCCCGCGGCAGGCGCGCGAAATCGAAGTCGCACCAGATGTCGCCGTTGACCGCGATGAAGGGCCCGTCGCCCAGGAGTGGAAGCGCGTGCAGCATGCCGCCGCCGGTTTCCAGCGGCGTGTCGCCTTCGTATGCGTAGTGGATGCGAAGCCCCCAGCGGCTGCCATCGCCGAGGAGTTCTGGAAAGCGCGGCGCCAGCCACGAGGTGTTGACCACCACGTCGCGCACGCCGCTGCCGGCGAGCCGCTCCAGGTGCCAGGCGATCAGCGGCTTTCCGCCCGCTTCAAGCAGGGGCTTGGGCGTGGTGTCGGTCAGCGGGCGCATGCGCTCGCCGAGGCCGGCGGCGAAGACCAGGGCCTTCACGGTTTGACGCCTGGGCTGCCCGCCACCACCAGCGCCGGACGCACGTGGCGATCGAGCACGCCGGCCAGCGGCGCGAGTTCCGGAAACCGCGGCAGCGCCTGGTCGAGATAGGCCAGGAAGCGCGGGGCATCGGCGAGGTATTTCGGCTTGCCGTCGCGGTGGTGCAGGCGGGCGAAGATGCCGAGCACCTTGAGGTGGCGTTGCACGCCGATCAGTGCGGCATCGCGCAGGAAGCGCTCCGGAGCTGCGGGGACAGGGACTCCGGCCGCCAGTGCGCGGGCATGGTATGCCGCCAGCCAGGCGTCCACGCGGGCCGGCGGCCAGCTGAGGAAGGCGTCCTTGAACAGGCTCACCGCGTCATAGGCCACCGGCCCCAGCACCGCGTCCTGGAAGTCGAGCACGGCGAGCCCGCCCGGCACCGGCATCAGGTTGCGCGGCATGAAGTCGCGGTGCACCAGCACCCGGGGCTGGGCCAGCGCGCTGTCGATGAGGATGCGATAGCCGAGGTCGAGCGCCTCCAGGTCTTCGCAGCCGGGTTCGACGCCGAGGTGGCGGCGGAGGAACCATTCGTCGAACAGGCGCAGCTCGCGCACGAGCAGGGCTTCGTCGTACAGCGGGAGGTCGTCCGGCGCCGGGATGGCCTGGATGCGCAGCAGCTGGTCGATGGCGGCATCGAAAAAGCCGTCGGCATTGCCGGCATCGATGGCGTGCAGCAGCGTGTCGACGCCCAGGTCCTCGAGCAGCAGGAAGCCACGCTCGACGTCACGGGCGAGCACCCGGGGCACGCGCACGCCGCCGCGCTCCAGCACGTCATGCAGGCGCAGCCAGGGGCGCACGTCCTCCAGCGCCGGGGGCGAGTCCATCACGATCAGGCTGGCGTCGCCGCTGCCGCTGGCGCGCCAGTAGCTGCGGAAGCCGGCGTCGGTCGAAGCCCGCTCCAGCGCGAGGGCAGGGCTTGCGGCGGCCGCGCGCGCCCAGTCCAGGCGTGCGTTCGCGCGGGTGTCGTC
This sequence comes from Luteimonas sp. A649, assembly GCF_054072735.1. Lineage (NCBI taxonomy): Bacteria > Pseudomonadati > Pseudomonadota > Gammaproteobacteria > Lysobacterales > Lysobacteraceae > Luteimonas > Luteimonas sp. A649. Next base: position 418,719 of record NZ_JBSVRQ010000001.1, read on the forward strand.
GATGGCTGCGGTCATGCGGTCTCCAGGCCGGCGGGGCGGCGGTGTGCACAGGGTAAACTTCGCGCTGGTCCTTAGACAGCGCAGGCCCCGCCACATGATCCAGCTGCAACCCGTGCTCCTGTCAGGCGGCTCCGGCACGCGCCTGTGGCCGCTGTCGCGCGAGGCCTACCCCAAGCAGTTCCTGGCCCTGGCCGGTGAACACACCATGCTGCAGGACACCTGGCTGCGCGTGGCGCCGCTGGCCGCGCTGTCGCCGATCGTGGTCGCCAACGAAGAGCACCGCTTCCTGGCCGGCGAGCAGCTGCGCCAGGTGGGCGTGCAAGGCGCGTCGATCGTGCTCGAACCGGTGGGTCGCAACACTGCTCCGGCCATCGCCGCCGCAGCGTTGCAGGCCACCGCCGCGGGCGCCGACCCGCTGCTGCTGGTGCTTCCGTCCGACCACGTCGTCCGCGATGCCGATGCGTTCCGCGCTGCCGTGCGCGAGGCGATGCCGGCGGCCGAAGGCGGGGCACTGGTGACCTTCGGCATCGTGGCCGAAGCGCCGGAAACCGGTTTCGGCTACATCCAGTCCGGGCCGGGCGAGGGCGTGCGTGACGTGCTGCGCTTCGTCGAGAAGCCCGACGCCGCCACCGCGCAGGGCTACCTCGATGCCGGTGATTACTACTGGAACAGCGGCATGTTCCTGTTCCGCGCTTCGCGCTACCTCGAGGAACTGGGGCGCGTCCGTCCGGAGATGCTGGACGCGGTGCGCGCTGCCTTCGAAGGCGCCGTGCGCGACGGCGACTTCGTGCGCCTGGACAGGGATGCGTTTTCCGCAGCGCCATCGGATTCGATCGACTACGCGGTGATGGAGCGGACCGACCGCGCGATGGTGCTGCCGGTGGACATCGGCTGGAACGATGTCGGGTCCTGGTCGGCGCTGTGGGAGGTGAGCCCGCAGGACGCGGACGGCAACGCCCACAACGGCGAAGTGATCGCCGTCGACAGCCACGGCAGCTATGTCTGGTCGCGGCGGATGGTGGCGCTGGTCGGCGTGGACGACCTGGTGGTGGTGGAAACCGCCGACGCGGTGCTGGTCGCGCGCAAGGACCGCGTGCAGGAGGTCAAGGAGGTGGTTGCGCGCCTGAAGGCCGACGACCGCAGCCACGCCGTGCTCCACCGCGAGGTCCATCGCCCCTGGGGCAGCTACGACTCCATCGACCAGGACGAGGGCTTCCAGGTCAAGCGCATCAAGGTCAAGCCCGGCGGACGCCTGTCGCTGCAGTCGCACAAGTGCCGCGCCGAGCACTGGATCGTGGTCCGCGGCATCGCGCGGGTGACCCGCGACAACGACGTGTTCGAGCTGCACGCGAACCAGTCGACCTATATCCCGCTGGGCGCGAAGCACCGGCTGGAGAACCCCGGCAGCGAAGTGCTGGAGCTGATCGAAGTGCAGTCGGGCGACTACCTCGGTGAGGACGACATCGTCCGCTACGAGGACGTCTACGGGCGCTCATGACCGACGCCGCCATCGACCGCCAGCTCGACCGCCTCGAGGCTGCGAGCCTGCACATCCTGCGCGAGGTCGCAGGCCAGTGCCGCCAGCCGGTGATGCTGTATTCCATCGGCAAGGACAGCTCGGTGCTGCTGCACCTGCTGCTGAAGGCCTTCGCGCCGGCGCGGCCGACGATCCCGCTGCTGCACGTCGACACCACCTGGAAGTTCCGCGAGATGATCGCGTTCCGCGACCGCCGCGTGGCGGAGACCGGTGTGGAGCTTCGCGTGCATGTGAATCCCGACGGGGTGCGCGAGGGCATCGGCCCGCAGAGCCACGGTGCCAGCCGGCACACCGAAGTGATGAAGACGCTGGCGCTGAAGCAGGCGCTCACCGCTGGTGGCTATGACGCCGCGATCGGCGGAGCGCGGCGCGACGAGGAAAAGTCGCGCGCCAAGGAGCGGGTGTTCTCGTTCCGCGATGCCAACCAGCGCTGGGATCCGCGCCGCCAGCGCCCCGAGCTGTGGGACCTGTACAACGCCCGCGTGAATCCCGGCGAGAGCATGCGCGTGTTCCCGCTGTCGAATTGGACCGAGCTCGACGTCTGGCGCTACATCCGCCGCGAGGGCATCCCGGTGGTGCCGCTGTATTTCGCCGCCGAACGGCCGATCGTCGAGCGCGAGGGCTCCCTGGTGATGGTCGACGACGAGCGCTTCCAGCTGCAGCCCGGCGAAACGCCGACGATGCGCCGGGTGCGCTTCCGCACCCTGGGCTGCTATCCGCTGACCGGCGCGGTGGAGTCCGATGCCGCCGACCTCGACGCGATCATCGCCGAGATGGAAGCGGGCACGCAGTCCGAGCGCGCCGGGCGCCTGATCGACCACGCCGTGGACGATTCGATGGAAAAGAAAAAGCGCGAGGGGTATTTCTGATGGCGCGTGATTTCCTGCGCATCGTCGCCTGCGGCAGCGTCGACGACGGCAAGAGCACCCTGATCGGCCGCCTGCTGGCCGAGGCCGGGCGCGTGCCAGACGACGAACGCGCCGCGCTTGCGAAAGCCAGCGCCGTGCACGGCACCCGCGGCGACGACATCGATTACGCCCTGCTGCTCGACGGCCTCGAGGCCGAGCGCGAACAGGGCATCACCATCGACGTCGCCTGGCGCCATCTCGAAACGCCGCGGCGCCGCTTCCTGATCGCCGACTGCCCGGGGCACGTGCAATACACGCGCAACATGGCGACCGGTGCGTCGGTGGCGGACCTTGCGATCGTGCTGGTCGACGCCACCCGCGGACTGCTGCCGCAGACCTTCCGCCACACTGCGATCGCTGCCATGTTCGGCGTGCGCCACGTGCTGCTGGCAGTGAACAAGATGGACCGCACGGGTTATGACCGCGGCGTGTTCGACGCCATTGCCGCTGCGTACCGCGAACATGCCGCGAAGCTCGGCATCGCCGATGCCACCGCGATCCCGCTGGCAGCGGCGACGGGCGACAACGTCACCAGCCGTTCAAACGCGATGGACTGGTACAGCGGCCCCACCGTGCTGGGGCACCTTGAATCAGTGCAGGTCGAAACCCGCGGCGATGACCTTCCGGCGCGACTGCCGGTGCAGCTCGTGCTGCGCAACGGCGACGACGGCCGCTGGCTGGCCGGCACGCTCGCCTCCGGCACGCTGCGCGTGGGCGATGCGCTGCGCGTCGAACCCGACGGCGTGGACGCCACCGTCGCCGCCCTGCGCCTTGTGGGTGTCGATGCGCGCGAAGTGCAGGCCGGCAGCGCCGTCTCCGTGCGTCTTGCGGAAGACGTCGATGCCGCGCGCGGCGACGTGCTGGCCGCGGCCGATGCGCCGCTGGCAGCGACCGACCAGTTCGTCGCCGACCTGCTGTGGTTCGACGAGGCCGCGCTGCTTCCCGGGCGCCGCTACCAGCTGCAGCTCGGCACGCGCCTGGTCGGCGCCCGCGTGGGCGCGATCCGGCACCGCCTCGACCCGGAAAGCCTGCAGCCCCTGGCCGCCAAGCGCCTGCAGGCCAACGACATCGGCGAAGTGGACCTGGCGCTCGACGTGCCGATCCCGTTCGCGCCCTATGCCGACGAACCGGCGATGGGCAGCTTCGTGCTGGTCGACCTGCTCAGCCGCGCCACCGTCGGTGCCGGCATGATCCGCCACGGCCTGCGCCGCGCCGACAACATCCACTGGCAGGCGCTGGACGTGAACCGCGACGTCCGCGCCGCGCTCAAGGGCCAGCGTCCGCGCTGCGTCTGGTTCACCGGCCTGTCGGGCGCAGGCAAGTCGACCATCGCCAACCTGGTCGAGCGGGGGCTGGTCGCGCGCGGCTGCCACACCTACCTGCTCGACGGCGACAACGTCCGCCACGGCCTCAACCGCGACCTCGGCTTCACCGACGAGGACCGCGTGGAGAACATGCGCCGCGTCGCCCACGTCGCGCGCCTGATGACCGACGCCGGCCTGATCGTGCTGGTGAGCTTCATCTCCCCGTTCCGCGCCGAGCGCCGTTCCGCGCGTTCGCTGTTCGCCGAGGGCGACTTCGTCGAGGTCTTTGTCGACACCACCCTGGCCGAAGCGGAGCGCCGCGACGCCAAGGGCCTCTACGCCAAGGCGCGTCGCGGCGAACTGCCCAACTTCACCGGCATCGACTCGCCGTACGAGCCGCCGGAAGCGGCGGAGCTGGTGTTGGATACGACGTCGGCCTCTGCGGAGGCGCTTGCCGAACGGGTCATCGGATTGCTGCTGGACTGACGCGGGCCGCCCCACGCCGATATCGACATGGCAAGAACAATGAAGCCGGGCAATGCCCGGCTTCACTGCGATGCGACTGCGTTCCTGCCAGCGCCTGACTCAGCGCCTGCCCTTGCGCTTGCCGTTGACGAACTCGGCAATGAACAACAGCACGATGGCGCCGACCAGCGAGGCGATGAAGCCCACCTTCTCGCCCTCTGCGTACCAGCCCAGCAGGCGCCCGACCCAGCCGGCGAGAAGCGCGCCGACGATGCCGAGCACCACCGTCATGATGATGCCGAGGTCCTGCTTGCCGGGCTTGATCAGGCGCGCGAGCACGCCGACCACGAAGCCCACCAGGATGATCCAGAGCCAGCTGCTGCCGCCGAATACACCTTCCATGACGCCCCCTCTTGTGTTGGTGACCGCCCGAGCTTAACAGGGGCGGTGGCAGGCGTGTCCACGGCCGCGATCGCAGCGCGGCATCGCGGCCATGGCCGCTCCCACAAAGGCGGGATCGCGGCCATGGCCGCCCCACGGGGCGGCCCGCTGTGGCCTCAGCAGCAGCCGTGGTCGCCGTGGCGGGTGCCGCTGTCGGCCGCCACCGCTGCGCCCATGGTCTCGCCGCGGGCGCTGGCCGCCTGGTGGGCAGCGATGACCTGGGCCACGCAGGACGTCACCCGCTTGCCCATCTCGATGTGCAGGAACTCGTTGGGGCCGTGGGCATTGGAGTGCGGGCCAAGCACGCCGGTGATCATGAACTGCGCACCGGGGAACTTCTCGCCAAGCATGCCCATGAAGGGGATCGAGCCGCCTTCGCCCATGTACATCGCCGGGCGCTTGTAGAAGGCCTGGCTGGCGGCGTCCACCGCGCTTTCAAGCCACGGTGCCATCGCCGGCGCGTTCCAGCCGGTGGAGGCCTTCTCGAGCTCGAGCGTCACCTTGGCGCCGTTCGGCGGATCGCGCAGCAGGGCTTCCTGCAGCAGCTCGCCGGCGCGCTTGCCGTCGAGCGTGGGCGGCAGGCGCAGCGACAGCTTCACCGCGGTGTGGGGACGCAGCACGTTGCCCGCGGACTCGAGCGTCGGCATGCCGCCGATGCCGGTCACCGACAGCGCCGGCCGCCAGGTGCGGTTGAGCACCAGTTCGGTGAGGTCGTCGTTCATCGGCGTCATGCCGGGCAGGAAGGGGAACTTGTCGAACACAGCCGTGTCCAGCACCTCGGCACACTTGCGCGCCTGGGCGAGCCGGTCGGCGGGGATGTCCGCATGCAGGCCTTCAAGCAGGATGCGGCCGGTGTCCTCGTCCTCGATGCGCGAAAGCAGCTGGCGCAGCAGGCGGAAGCTGGAAGGCACGACGCCCGAGGCATCGCCCGAGTGCACGCCTTCGTCGAGCACCGTCACGCTGAAGTTGCCGCCGGCCAGGCCGCGCAGCGAGGTGGTGCACCAGAGCTGCTCGTAGTTGCCGCAGCCCGAGTCCAGGCAGACCACCAGGGACGGTTGCCCGATGCGGTCGGCGAGGTGGTCGACGTAGGCGGGCAGGTCGTAGCTGCCGGATTCCTCGCAGGCCTCGATCAGCACCACGCAGCGCGCGTGCGGCAGCTTCTGCTGCTGCAACGCCATGATCGCGGTGAGCGAGCCGTAGATCGCGTAGCCGTCGTCGGCGCCGCCGCGGCCGTAGAGCTTGCCGTCGCGCAGCACCGGCTTCCAGGGGCCGAGGTCGTCATCCCAGCCGGTCATTTCGGGCTGCTTGTCGAGGTGGCCGTAAAGCAGCACGCAGTCGTCGGCGTTGCCGCCGTTGGTCGCGGGGATCTCGATGAAGATCAGCGGCGTGCGGCCCTCCAGGCGCACCACTTCCAGCTGCATGCCGGGGATGTCCTGGGCGCGCGCCCAGCCTTCCATCAGCGTGACCGCGTCCTCCATGTAGCCGTGCTCGACCCAGTCGGCGTCGAACATCGGCGACTTGTTGGGGATGCGGATGTATTCCACCAGCTGCGGCACGATCTCGTCCTCCCACTTGGATGACACGAACTGCTCGGCGCGGGTGGGATCGATCAGGCTGGTGTCCATGGTGGAACCCTGTATTCAGCGGGGAAACCCCGATTCTACGCCCCTCGCGTCAGGGTTTCCGGACGCGGCGGGGCGCGGCTGCCCGGCAGGCAGGCGGGTGCCGCGGCGATGCACATGGCCTGCAGCGGCGTCGGAGACTGGCCGCGCCGGTGCCAGGAAGGCCCGGCGGAATGGAATCCATACACCGCAAGGAGAGCGCCATGATTCCCCTGAAGTCCGTGCTTGCACCCGTGCTGCTGTCGCTGCTGATGGCCGGCAGTGCGTTCGCCAGCGAGAAGGTCAACATCAATACCGCCGACGCCGAGGCCATCGAGCGTGCGCTGGTCAACATCGGCCTGTCGAAGGCGGAAGCGATCGTCGCGTACCGCAAGGCCAACGGCGCGTTCAAGAGCGCCGATGAACTGGTCAACGTGAAGGGCGTGGGCCTGAAGACCGTCGAGCGCAACCGCGACCGGATCGTGGTGGGCGGCGGTGCCGCAAAGCCTGCTGCCGCTGCGGCGAAGCCGGCGCCCGCCAAGCCCAGGCCCGCCGCCGCCGCTGGCACGCCCTGAGCAACGCCGGGCCTGTTCCGGGCGCAGGGACGCGCCTTGAACAAGGGCAGGGCCGTCGGTCCGCACGCGACGGCACTGCCCGGTGTCACGGCGCGCCGGGACGCAGGGACGCGTCCCGGCCGCCTTCTGCAGGCACGCGCGCTCAACTGCGGGCCGCGCGTGAAGCGTGCGGCGCTACACTCCCGCCATGTGCAGCGCCGCAGCCTTCGCGCGACATCTTCCAGCGAACGAATACCGGCGCCTACGCTGGCGCAATGGCCTTGGCTGGACGCGCGAGATCCACGCGGGGTCGCTGGCGGGCGTTGATGGCTGGGACTGGCGGCTGTCGATCGCCGAGATCGAGGCCAATGGCCCGTATTCGGCATTCCCGGGCGTGGAGCGCGAGCAGGTCCTGCTGTCGGGCGAAGGCCTGGTCCTGGACTTCGGCGATGGCCATGAACGCATGCTGGCACCGCCGCACGGGCGCCAGCGCTTTGGCGGCGATGTGGCGGTGGACGCGCGACTGCAGGGAAGCCGGGCCGAAGTGTTCAACCTCATGTGGCGGCCCGGGCGGGTGACGCCCCGGTTGTGGCACCGGCCGCTCGTGGGGTCGATGCTGCTGTTCGTCGATCCCGGCAGCACCTGGGCGCTGCATGTCATGGCCGGGCAGGCCAGCGTCGACGGCGACAAGGCCCTGCCGCTGCTCGAGATGGGTGACAGCGCGCTGCTCGCCGCGGGCGACATGCGCCGGCGGCACGTGATCGAAGGCGCGGGCGAACTGCTACTGGTGCGCATCGAGCCGACGGCCCTGCAGATCGACCCGGATTGACTCAGTACACGTCGCGGCGGTAACGGCCGGCCGCGAGCAGATCCTCGACCCGATCGTTGCCCAGGATGTCGCGCAGCGCGGCGTCGACGCCCGGCGCCATGCCCTTGAGGCTGCCGCACACCAGGATCGTGGCGCCATCGTCGACCCACTCGCGCAGGCGCGGCGCCCCGGCGCGCAGCGCGTCCTGCACGTAACCGTGGTGCAGGGCGGCGCGGCCGCCTGCGATCGCATCGGCGGGCAGAGTTGCCCCATCGGTGTCGCGGGAGAAGGCGAGGTCCAGCCGCGCCAGCGCGCCGTCCGCCAGCCACTGCAGCAAGTCCCCGCGCAGGTGGAAATCGCGATCGGCGTGGCGCTCGCCGAACAGCAGCCAGTTGCGATGGCCCGCGGCGGCGATGCGCTCGGCCAGGTGCGCGCGCAGGCCGGCGATGCCGGTGCCGTTGCCGGCCAGCACCAGCGGCGCGGTCGCGTCCGGGCCGCGGAAGCCCGGGTTGGCGCGGATGCGCAGATCGATCACGCCGCCCGGTTGGGCGTGGTCGCAAAGCCAGCCGCTGCCGACGCCGGGACTGCCATCCGGACGCAGCATGCGCCGCAGCAGCAGGCGCAACGTGCGTTCACCCGCGGCCGATGCAATCGAATACTCGCGATGCGGCAGGGGTTGCAGCCGCGCAGCCAGGGCCTGGGCGTCGAAGTCCTGGATGTCGCCTGCGTCGGGCAGGTGCGAGCGCGCGAGCAGGTCGCGAAGCGCAACGCTGGCTTCGCCCACGCCCACGCCCACGCCCATGCCCACGCCCACGCCCAAGTGCACCTGCGCGGTGGGATCCAGGCCGGTCGCGGCGAGCAGGGCCGCGACTGCCGAAGGCGCCTGGCGCGGCCCGATTTCGGCGATGTCGCCGGCGCGCCACTGCGGATCGTGGCCCGCTGGCGGCGACAGGATCACTTCGTACACCGCGCCGCCAACGCTGCCCGGGTTGATCTCGCGGCGCGCGGACAGCGTCCACGGCGCATAGGTCGCGGGCGACCAGTCGGGAAGTTCCGGCGCGCCCGCGACAACGCCGAGATGGTGCTGCCAGTGGCGCAGGGCGGCGGGATCACCGTTGTCGACGTCCACCAGGTCGAACAGCGGGCGCGCGCCCGCGCCGCGCAACCAATGATCCAGTGCGTGCCCGAAGGCGCAGTAGTTGCGATAGCTGCGATCGCCCAGCGCCAGCACGGCGTAGCGCAGGCCGGGCAGGGCGATGTCGGGACGCATGGCGTTGCGGAGGAATCCCGCGGCGGGGTCGGGCGCATCGCCTTCGCCGGTGGTGCTGGCGACGAACAGCGCTTGCCGCGCGGCGCCGAGCATGGAAGCGTCCACAGCGGCGATATCACGCAGGCGCGCGCGCAGGCCCGCAGCGTGCAGCGCTTCCGCCGTGCGCTGGGCGAACTCGAAGGCCTGACCGGTCTGGCTTGCGTGGATCACCAGCCACTCGTCTGCGTCCGGAAGGTGGGCGTCGGCGGCATTGGACGCGGCCTGCGCCCGCGCGTTGCGACTTGTGCGCCAGAGCTTCGCTGCGCTTGTGCCGACGTATGCGAGCCCAAGCAGCGCGGCAAGCGCAGCGTGCAGGGCCGTGGGCGCAGCCGGCCACCAGGGTTCATCATGCAACGGCAAGAAGGCCAGTGCCGCCGCGCACAGGGCAAGCAGGATGCCGGCCTGCACGACGCGCGCGGCGGTGAACGGCGAGGCGCCTGATCCCGTCCTGGACGATTGGGGCACGGCAGTCACGATGCGACGTGCCGGTTGAAGGCATCGGTCGTGGAAGCGCGCACGCCGTCGGCATCGCGCACCGCGAAGCGCGCGGCGATCCCGCGCGACTGTGCCAGCGCGTGGCCGGCCTCGACGCCGAGCACGGTCAGTGCCGTGGCCCAGGCGTCGGCGGCAAGCGCGCTACTTGCAATCACGGTGACCGCGGCGGGAGCATGATCCACGGGCGCGCCGGTGCGCGGATCGATCGTGTGCGAATAGCGGCGGCCATCGTGTTCGAAGCGGTGCCAGTGGTCGCCGGACGTCGCCACGGCAATCTCGTCCAGGATGACGATGCACGGCGGGAGTGGGTCCTCGCCAGGACCGCCCCCACCATCAGCGTGGTCTTCGTCCGGCCAGGCCTCGGCCAACACCTGCCATGCCCTGCCATCGGGTTTGCGGCCATAGCCCCGCAGTTCGCCGCCGACTTCGACCAGCGCGGCGGGTACGCCGTGCGCACGCAGCCACGCCACCACAGCGTCCACGCCGTGACCCTTGGCGATGCCCGACAGGTCCAGCCCCACGCCGCCCGGTTGCAACGCGCGCTGCGCATGTTCATCGAGCTCGACGCGCCGCCAACCCGTGCGTGCGCGCGCATCCGCCAGCGTCGCCGCATCGGGCACCGTGCCGCCGTCGCCATCCGGGCCGAAGCCCCAGGCCGCCACCAGCGGCCCGACGGTGGGATCGCAGGCGCCGCCACTGTCGGCGGCAATCGCCAGCGCCTCGCGCAGCACGTCGAAGAACGGCTGCGGCAGCCGCTGCCAGGTGCCTGCCGGGGCGCGGTTGTAGCGGCTGATGTCGGAGTCGCGTTCCCAGGTGCTCATCTGCGCGACCACGCGGTCCAGGCAGGCCTGGATGCCGTCGTGCAGGGCGTGGAGGTCGGTGCCGGGCGGAGCCGATACCGACGCGTGCCAGAGCGTGCCCATGGTGGCGCCGCCCAGCGCGTGCACCGCGTGGGCGGGGCGCGCGTCGGTGGCGCCCGGGGCGGTCATTACTGCGGCAGCACTTCCATGGTGGCCACGTAGCCCAGGCGACGGCTGGTGGCCGGCAGGTTCGCCCGGTCGTCCTGCAGGGTCGCTTCCAGCCAGTACATGCCGGCTTCGGGCCAGGTGACCGTGAACTCGCCGTTGGCGTCGGTGGTGACCTTGATCTCGTCCTGCGCGTTGCGATAGCGGGTGCCGCCACGGGTGATCTCGAACTCGACGCCGACGGCGGGCTCGCCATCGGCCAGCATGCGGAAGCGCGCTTCCTCGCCGGCAAAGAGATCGTTGGGGTGGGTCACGGGCACCAGCTCGAGGCCTTCATTGGACGGCGCGAGGTTGTCGGTGGTCGGCGAACCATTGGTGACGAAGGTTTCCACGCGGCTCACGGTCTGCGTGACCTTGAGGTCTTCGGCGCCCTGCGGTACTTCGGTCGCGAAGGTCTCCGGCGTCCCGCGCCAGCGCTTGCGCTCGCCGTTCTCCTGCCAGTTCGCGGTCAGGCCCGCGTTGACCACGGCGATGCGCCAGGTGCCCTGCTGCACGAGTTCGACGTCGAACACGCTGCGGTACTTGCCGGTGGCGATGTTCTGCGCTTCGGCCTTGCTGCCGTCGGGCGCGGTGATCGCGAGGTTGTCGGTGCGCAGCGGCACGTGGTTGAAATAGAAAAGATCGTTCGACACCGCCGCGTCCACGGTGATCCACGGGTTGGTGCCGGCGATCACCGTCTGCGAAGGCTGCAGCCAGGCCTTGTGCGCGGAGGCGGCCATGGGCAGCGCGGCGGCCAGCGCAAGCGCGAGTGCAAGGGTCTTCTTCATCGTGGATCTCCGGGAAATGTTCGTGCGGGACGGATCGGATTTCAGGGCGTGATGGCAAGGCCGATGGCGCCGAGCTCGCTGCTGCCCTGGGCCTTGCCCGACTGCGCGGCGCGTGCCGGCCAGTCGAAGGGAATCTTCAGCAGCTCGCGGCCGCCGACTTCGCGCACGGCTTCGACCACCAGCTGGTAGCGACCGGCGGCGAGGCCGGACAGGCGCGGGTCGCGTGCGTCGAACTTCAGCGCGTGGCGGCCGGCGGGGCGCGTCGGTCCGGTGACGCCGTCCACCGGCATCTGCTGGCTGCGTCCGGACTTCCGCCACCACTGGCGCAGGTCGGGCAGCCACTTGGTGCCGTGGCCTTCGGCGGTGTCTTTCAGCATGTACCAGACCGCGAGATCTGCGGCGGCCTTGCCGTCGGCGCCTTCGACATACACGGCAACGTATGGGCGGTGGTATTCGGCCACCGTCATCGTGGGGATCTCGACCTCGACGGTCAGCTCCGCGGCGTACACCGGCGACGCGAGCAGGCCGCCGAGGACGATGGTCAATGGGATGCGCATATGCGGTCTCGCTTCTTGATGTCCGGTGGAGTCAATGGATGAACAGCAGCGCCAGCAGCACCGGCACCACCAGGCCCAGGCCCACCCAGGGCCAGGTGGTCGGTCGCTGGCGCGCATGCATCTGCAGCAGGAACAGCCCGGTCACCGTGAACACGATGCAGGCGATGGCGAAGACATCGATGAACCAGCCCCAGGCCGGGCCGGAGTTGCGGCCCTTGTGCAGGTCGTTGAGATACGAGATCCAGCCTCGGTCGGTGTGCTCGTACTCGAGCTCGCCCGCGGCCTTGTCGATCGCAAGCCAGGCATCGCGTCCGGGCCCGGGCATCGACAGGTAGACCTCGTCCTCCGACCACTCCGCATCGCGGCCGCCGATGGGCGCCGCGAGCTCGTCGCGCAGCCACTGCGCGAGTTCGCGCGGCAGCGGCGCGCTGCCTTCGGCGTGCGCATCGAGATGGGGCAGCAGGTGCCCGGGCAGTTCGATCTGCCGGTTGTCGACCCGCGGGCTGCCCTCGATCTTCGCGGCGTGGTTGAGCGTGATGCCGGTGACCGCGAACAGCAGCATGCCCACCAGGCACACCGCCGAGCTGATCCAGTGCCACTGGTGCAGCGTGCGCAGCCAGAAGCCGCGACGTTGCGCAGGGGCGGTGGAACGGTCGGCGGCGGGCGTGGTCATCGTGGTCGCGTGCTCAGAAGCGGTAGTTCACCGACATCCACAGGCTGCGGCGCTTTTCCTTCACCGCGAAGTCGTCGACGCAGCTGTACTCGCTCTGGTTCGCGGCCAGCAGGCAGCTCTGGGCGACGAAGTCCTTGTCGGTGAGGTTGTTGATGCGCGCGTTGAACGTCCACGCATCGCTCGCCTTCCAGCTCGCGCCGAGATGCAGGATGGTGTAGTCGTCGTAGTAGCGCTGGGTGCGCACGGCCACGTCGTCCACGCCCGGCAGCAGGGTGTCGCGGTAGCGGTCGTAGCGGCCTTCGCCGATCAGCGACAGCGACAGGGCGTCGGTCGCGCGCCAGGTCAGGTTCGCATTGAGCATGTGCTCGGCGGGGTTGCCGGCGATCGGCTCGCCCCGGCCCACGCCGCTGGTCTGCTCGCTCTCGGTCCAGGTGTAGTTGCCGCGCAGGTTCCAGCGCTCGCCCAGCTCGACTTCGCCGGCGAGTTCGACACCGCGGGTTTCCGCCGAGTCGATGTTGATCGACTGCCGGAAGCCGGAGTAGCCCAGCCCCGCCCAGCCCGGCCCGATGTCAACGCAGTAGCCGCTGCCCGGGGGCGCGATCTCGCAGTTGGGGATGTTCTCGCCGGTGGCGATCTTGTCGTCGAAGCGGTTGAGGAACAGGGTCGCGTTGAAGCCGTAGCGGCCGCCGTCGTGGTAGACCGCAAGCTCGTAGTTGCGGCTGGTTTCCGGCTGCAGGTCGGGGCTGCCGACCATCGGGTTCACGCCCTGGCCGCCGAAGCCGGTGATGCCCGGGAACAGCTGGTCGGGACGCGGGGTCTTGTAGCCGGTGCTGATGCCGCCCTTGACCGTCCAGCGTTCGTTCGCCGCCCACACCAGGTAGGCGCGCGGGCTGACCTGGCTGCCGAACATGTTGTGGCGGTCGTAGCGCACGCCCAGGGTTGCCGTGAGCGCGTCGGTCAGCGCCCAGTTGTCCTCGGCAAACAGCGCCCACTGGCGGTGGGCCTGGACGGTGCCGGCCTGGAAGCCGGCGCCGTTCATGCCGAACACGCCGTCCTCCATCTCGGTGTCGTTGTACTGGCCGCCCACGGTCACCTGGTGGTCGCCGAAGCCCATGTCCAGGCGGGTGTCGAGCACCCAGCCGTCAAGCTCCATCGTTCGCAGCGGGCGCGGCAGGAAGGCCTGCAGGCGGGCCAGCTCGTCCGCGGTCAGGCCGCTGCTGTCGATGCCTGCGGCGCCGGTGCCGTTGTTGCAGAAGTCGGCCTGGCCGCGGCGTTCGCAGACGTCGTTCCACAGGCCCTGCAGTCCCTCGCGCTCGGCGATGGTCAGCGGCAGCGAGCGGCCGAGGTTGCTGGTGGCATGACGGGTGAGGCTGGTCTGGCTGCTGCCGAAGGACCAGCGGCCGACGTGGGTCAGCGCGAGCTGGTCGCGCTCGTAGCGCTGCCATGGCGTGTAGCCCACGCGCGGCTGCACCACGCGGCGGCTGCCGCCTTCGGGCAGCGTGGCGATGCCGCTGCGCCACAGGCTCTCGATGCCGTCGAGCGTGCCGCTCTGGCCGCGGGTGTTGTCGTGCTTCTGGCGGGAGACGTCGTAGTCCAGCCACAGGTCGTGGTCGTCGTTGGCGGCGAAGGACAGGCGCAGGCCGGAATTCCAGCTGGTGCTGGCCACCTGCTTGCCACCACCGCCGAAGCCCAGGCTGCGCTCCCACAGGCTGCCGTCGGGCAGCGGCAGCGGATCCCACTCGGGCATGGATTCGTCGATGTCGTAGTAGCCGCCACGCACCGCGATCCCGATCCGGTCGGCGACCAGCGGGCCGCTGAGGTAGATGTCGGTGGTGCGCGAGTCGCCGAACTGGTCGGACTGCTGTGCGGTGTAGCCCTGGGTGAACGAGCCCATCCACTCCTTGCCCACGCGCCGGGTGATGATGTTGATCACGCCGCCCATGGCGTCGGAGCCGTACAGGGTCGACATCGGCCCGCGCACGACTTCGATGCGGTCGATCGCGTCCAGCGGTGGCAGGAAGGAGAACTGCCCGCCGCCGAAGTTGTTCGGGTACAGCTGGCCGACGTTGCTCTGCCGGCGGCCGTCGATCAGGACCAGGGTGTACTCCGAGGGCATGCCGCGCATGCTGATCGAGGCCTGGCCGTTCTTGTCGGTGGTTTCCATGCCCACGTCGATGCCCTCGACGTCGCGCAGGGCGTCGACCAGCGAGGTGTAGGGGCGGACGGACAGCTCTTCGCGGCTGATGACGCTGATGCTGGCCGGGGCGTCGACGATCTTCTGCTCGAAGCCGGTTGCGGTGACGACCACGCGGTCGAGGTCGACCGGGGTGCCGAGTGCCGGGACTTCAGCGTGGACGGCGGGGGAGGCGAGGGCGACGCCCAGGGCCAGGGCGAGCGGAACGAGGCGCGGACGGGCGCGCAGGCAGGGGAGGGGACGCATGGGATCTCTTGGAGGTGCAGGGCGCCGGAGGGCTGGCTTCGCGTGGCTGTCCGGGGCGACCGGGTGGCCGCTGTTCAGCAATTGTAATGAGAACCGTTATCACATCGCAACTGGTTCCCATTTACCGCCGCGGCCCTCAGTCCTCGCGGTCGTCGCGCGCCCAGATCCCATCGCCGTCGCGCCGGACCGGGAATTTCGCCACCGGCTCGTAGGCGGGCGCGCAGAGTGCGCGACCGTCGCGGATGTCGAACTTCGCGCCGTGCAGCACGCATTCGATGGTGCCTTCGGCGGGCAGGAAGGCGCCGGCCGAGAGCTCGAAGTCCTCGTGGCTGCAGATGTCCTCCAGCGCGTACAGCTCGCCGTCGAGGTTGAGCACCAGGATCGGCGCCCCGGTGACCTCGTCGAACGCGGTGCGCATCTCGCCGGGCAGCAGCTCGGCGGCGGCGCAGACGAAGGTCCAGGCCTGGCTCACAGCGTTTTCTCCAGGATCTCGAAGCGGAGGTCGTCGCGTCGCGGCGCGCCGAAGCGCGGGTCGCCGTAGGGGAAGGGCTTGTACTCGCCCGTGCGCCGATAGGCCAGGCGCCCGTACCAGGCGATCAACTCCTCGCGCAGGTCGATCACGGTCATGCACATGCGGCGCAGCTGCCAGTCGTCGCGTGCGATGCGTTCGCACTCGGCGACCACCGCGCGGCCGATGCCGCCGCCCTGCAGCGTCGGCTCGACCGCGAACATGCCGAAGTAGCCCTCGCCACCGACGTCGGCGACGTGCGCGCAGGCGACCAGCGCCTCGTCCTGGAAGCCGAGCAGCACGCGGTTGCGCGGGCGGGAAATGTCGATGCGCAGCAGCGCCGAATCGATGCGCTCGCCGTCGAGCAGGTCGGCCTCGGTGGTCCAGCCCGCGCGGCTGGCCTCGCCGCGGTAGGCGCGGGTGACCAGGGCGACGATGGCATCGATGTCGGCTTCGGTGGCGGTGCGGAACTGCAGTGGTGTCATGGCGTAATTCTGCCGGGCCACGGGCGCTTCACGCCAGCAGCTTGCGGACCTTGCGCATCGCGGCGACGAAGGCGTCGATCTCGTCGTGGGTGTTGTAGAAGGCCAGCGATGCGCGGCAGGTGGCGGTCACGCCCAGCCATTCCAGCAGCGGGTGCGCGCAGTGCTGGCCCGAACGCACCGCCATGCCCTCGAGGTCGAGCAGGGTGGCGAGGTCGTGCGAGTGCACGCCGTCGATGGCGAAGGACACCACCGCGGCCTTGCCCGGCGCGGTGCCGAAGATGCGCAGGCCGTCGACGCGGGACAGCTCCTCGTTGAAATGGGCGAGGAGTTCCTGCTCGCGCGCTTCGATCCGGGCCATGCCCAGGGCCGACAGGTAGTCCACCGCCGCGCCCAGGCCCACGAAGCCGGAGATGTTCGGCGTGCCCGCTTCGAACTTCCGCGGGGGATCGTTGAACACGGTGCTGCCGTCCAGCCGCACTTCCTTGATCATCTCGCCGCCGCCGATGAAGGGCGGCATGGCCTCGAGGTGTTCGCGCCGCGCCCACAGGGCACCGGTGCCGGTGGGTGAGCACATCTTGTGGCCGGTGAGCGCGTAGAAATCACAGCCGATGGCGGCGACGTCGACCGGGCGGTGCGGCAGCGCCTGCGAGCCATCGACCACGGTGACGATGCCGCGCCTGCGGGCTTCGCGGCAGATGTCGGCGACCGGATTGACGGTGCCCAGCACGTTGCTGACGTGGGCGACGGCGAGCAGCTTCACGTCGCCGGTCATCTTCGCGCGCAGCATCGCAAGATCGAGGCTGCCGTCGGGCAGCAGCTCCACCACCTCGATCCGCGCGCCGGTGCGCTGCGCCACCAACTGCCAGGGCACGATGTTGGCGTGGTGCTCCATGCGCGTCAGCAGGATCACGTCGCCCGGCCCGAGTTTCGGCAGCGCCCACGAATACGCGACCAGGTTGATCGCGAAGGTGGTGCCGCTGGTGAGGACGAGGTCGTCTGGTCGCACGTTGATGAAGCGGGCCAGCTTCGCCCGCGCGCCCTCGTAGGCCTCCGTTGCTTCGCTGCCCAGCTGGTGCACGGCGCGGCTGACGTTGGCGTTGTGGCGGCTGTAGAAATCGTTGACCGCAGCGATCACCGCCGCCGGCTTCTGCCCGGTGTTGGCGGAATCGAAGTAGACCAGCGGCTTGCCGTGGACCTGCCGCTGCAGCAGCGGGAAGTCGGCCCTGACGGCCGCCCAGTCCACGGCGGAACCCGGCGTGGACTGCTCGCCAGGCACGCTCATCCCAGCGCTTGTCCGTCGATCGCCCGATCCAGCCGGGCTTCCAGCATCTCGCGCATCGCCGGCGTGTCCACCACCGACAGCAGCGGTTCGCGCACGAAGGCGGCGGTCAGCAGTGCGCGCGCTTCGGTCTCCGGGAGCCCGCGCGTGCGCAGGTAGAACATCGCGTCGGCATCCAGTTCGCCCACGGTCGCGCCGTGCGCTGCGGTGACCTCGTCGGCATGGATCACCAGCACCGGCTGGGTGTCGATCTCCGCGGTGTCGGACAGCAGCAGGTTCTTGTTCGACAGGCGCGCATCGGTGCCGTCGGCGCCCTTGCGGATCTCGATGCCGCCGTGGAACACGGCGCGGCCGCGACCGGCGGCCATGCCGCGCCAGCCCAGCTCGCAGCGGGTGTCGCGGGCGATGTGCTGGATGTCGAGGCGGGTGTCGAGATGGCGGCGGCCCGAGGCCAGCAATACACCGTTGGCGACGAGTTCCGCGCGGTCGCCTTCCAGGCGCACGTTGAGCTCATGACGCGAGAGCGCGGCGCCCAGCTCGAGGTCGAGCCGGCGATAGCTGGACTCACGCGCCAGCACCGCATCGGTGCGGGTCAACAGGGTGGCGCGCGGCGATTCCTCCTGCACGCGTGCATGGCGCAGGGTCGCGCCGGCAGCGAGGTGGACGTGCGCGATCGCGTTGCCGAGATGGGCGTGCTCGCCACCGGCGATGTGGTGCTCGACCACGGTGGCCGACGCGTTGCGGCGCAGCTCCAGCAGATGGCGCGAATGCCAGGCCAGGTCGCCTTCGGCGGGGAGGCCGACGAAAACCAGGTGCACCGGCGGCTCCACCACCACGCCCTCGGCGATGCGCAGCACGGCGCCATCGTCGGCGAGCGCGGCGTTGAGGCGCGCGAAGACTTCGTCGGCGCGTTCGTAGCTGCGGGCGAGCACGTTGCTTTCGCGCGGATCCGGATCCGCGAGTGCTTCGGCCATCGTCAGCAGGCGAGCGCCTTCGGGAAGGCCGGACGGGTCGGAGAGCGCGGCGTCGTAGCAGCCGTTGGCGAACACCAGCCGCGGCGCCGGAATGCCGGCCACCAGCGCAGGATCGACCGATGCGTGCGTGAGCGCCGTGGGCGAAAATCCGCGGCGCTCCAGTGCGCGCAGCGAGGTGTACTTCCAGGCTTCACTGCGCGCGTGCGGCAGGCCGTCACGCAGCGCGGCGTCGAGCGCGTCGCGTCGCGCGCCATCGCCGCTGAAGCCGGTGGACAGGGAGTCGAGCAGTGCGGTCATTACGCCACCGCCTCCGGCACCTTGCGCTCGCGCAGCCACTCGTAGCCCTGGGCCTCGAGCTGCAGGGCCAGCTCCGGGCCGCCGGACTCGACGATGCGGCCGTCGGCCAGCACGTGCACGCGGTCGGGCTTGATGTAGTCGAGCAGGCGCTGGTAGTGGGTGATCACCAGGAAGGCGCGGTCGGACGAACGCAGCGCGTTGACGCCGTCGGCGACCTGGCGCAGGGCGTCGATGTCGAGGCCGGAGTCGGTCTCGTCCAGGATGGCCAGCTTCGGCTGCAGCACCGCCATCTGGAAGATCTCGTTGCGCTTCTTCTCGCCGCCGCTGAAGCCTTCGTTGACGCCGCGGTGCAGCAGGCGGTCGTCGAGGTGCAGCACGCCAAGCTTCTCGCGCACCACCTTGAGGAACTGCATCGAATCCAGTTCCTCCTCGCCGCGCGCCTTGCGCTGGGCGTTGAGCGCGCTGCGCAGGAAGTAGGTGTTGTTCACGCCCGGGATTTCCACCGGGTACTGGAAGGCCAGGAACACACCGGCGGCGGCGCGCTCCTCGGGCTCCAGTGCAAGCAGGTCGGCGCCTTCGAAGGCCACGCCGCCGGCAGTGACCTCGTAGCCGTCGCGCCCGGCGATGATGTTGCCCAGCGTCGACTTGCCGGCGCCGTTGGGACCCATGATGGCGTGCACTTCGCCCGGCTTCACCTCGAGATCGAGGCCCTTGAGGATTTCACGGCCGTCGCCGACGGTGGCGTGGAGGTTGGTGATCTTGAGCATTTCTAATCCCTGCTGGATCCCGCGGGATCCGTGATGTGTTGTGTGTTGTGGGAGCGGCCATGGCCGCGACCGCCCGCCGGGCGCGAAGGCTCGCGCCTCAGCCGACCGAGCCTTCCAGGCTCACCTCGAGCAGCTTCTTCGCCTCCACCGCGAACTCCATCGGCAGCTCGCGGAAGACCTGCTTGCAGAAGCCGTCGACGATCAGGCTGACCGCATCCTCTTCGCCCAGCCCGCGGCTGCGGCAATAGAACATCTGGTCGTCGCTGATTTTGGAAGTCGTCGCTTCGTGCTCGACGGTCGCGCTCGGGTTCTTCACCTCGATATAGGGGAAGGTATGCGCGCCACAGGTCTTGCCGATCAGCAGGCTGTCGCACTGGGTGTAGTTGCGCGCGCCCTCGGCGCCGGAACCGACCTTCACCAGCCCGCGGTAGGTGTTTTGTCCGTGGCCGGCGCTGATGCCCTTGCTGATGATCTTCGACTTGGTGCGCTTGCCGAGGTGGATCATCTTGGTGCCGGTATCGGCCTGCTGGCGGTGGTGGGTGAGGGCCACGGAGTGGAATTCACCCGAGGAATCGTCGCCCAGCAGCACGCAGCTCGGATACTTCCAGGTGATCGCGGAGCCGGTCTCGACCTGGGTCCAGATCACCTTGCTGCGCGCACCGCGGCATTCCGCGCGCTTGGTGACGAAGTTGTAGATGCCGCCGACGCCGTTCTCGTCGCCGGGGTACCAGTTCTGCACGGTGGAATATTTGATCTCGGCGTCGTCGAGCGCGACGAGTTCGACCACCGCCGCGTGCAGCTGGTTCTCGTCGCGCATCGGCGCGGTGCAGCCCTCGAGGTAGGACACGTGCGAGCGCTCCTCCGCGATGATCAGGGTGCGCTCGAACTGCCCCGTGTGGCCGGCGTTGATGCGGAAGTAGGTGCTGAGCTCCATCGGGCAGCGCACGCCCCTGGGGATGAACACGAACGAGCCGTCCGAGAACACCGCCGAGTTCAGCGCCGCGAAGTAGTTGTCGCCCGTCGGCACCACGGTGCCGAGGTACTTCCGGACCAGCTCCGGATGCTCCTTGATCGCCTCGGACATGGAACAGAAGATCACGCCCTTTTCGGCCAGCTCCTTGCGGAAGGTGGTGCCGACCGAGACCGAGTCGAACACCGCGTCCACGGCCACGCCGGCAAGCTTCGCGCGCTCATGCAGCGGTACGCCGAGCTTGTCGTAGGTGTCGAGCAGTTCCTGCGGCACCTCGTCCAGCGACGCGTACTTCGGCCCCTTGGGCGCGGAGTAGTAGCTGATCGCCTGGAAGTCGATCGGCGCGATCGACAGCTTGGCCCAGTGCGGCACCGGCATGGTCAGCCAGTGGCGGTAGGCCGCCAGGCGCCACTGCGTCATCCACTCGGGCTCTTCCTTGATCGCGGACAGGGCGCGGACGGTGTCTTCGTCCAGGCCGGGCGGGAGCGAGTCCGACTCGATGTCGGTGATGAAGCCGGCCTCGTAGCGACGTCCGAGCTGCTCGTGGATCTCGCGGTTGGCGACGGGTTCTTCGATGGGGTTTTCGATCTGGGTGGCCATGGGGGCTGCCTGGGTGTTCAAACGGTGGCGAGGCGGGCGGGGATGCGCTTGGGCGCAACCGGGCCGACCGCGGAATCAGGGGGTGGTGGCTCGAGCATCTGCGCCAGGCTGACGTTGCGCAGCGCATCGGCGACGATGTCGTTGATGCGCCGCCAGTTGGCGCGCGCGCCGCACTGGCTGGCGATGCCGCAGCTGGTGTCCTCCAGGCTGCATTCAGTCATTGCCAGCGGTCCTTCCATGGCCTCGACGATGGCGATCAGGCTGATCTCCCCGGGCGGGCGCGACAGGCGATAGCCGCCATGCACGCCGCGGAAGGCTTCGAGCAGGCCCGCCTGGGCCAGGGGACGCAACACCTTGCTGACCGTGGGCGGCTCCAGCCCGGCGCGCTCGGCGAGCTCCACCGCGCTCAGCACGCGATCAGGCTCCGCGGCAAGCACGGTGAGCACCACGGTGGCGTAGTCGGTGAGGCGGGTGACGCGGAGCATGGGTGCGTGGGTCCTTCAATCAGGACCGAAATTGTACGCTTTCGCCCCGGTCCGTCCAAGGGGGCCGTTCATGCGCGGGCGTGGAAGCAGCGTTCCGTCGGCGGGGCCGCACGATGGAAGAACGTGGGCGCTTGCACCACAATGCCTCCTTTCCACGCGAGACGATGCAAAGCCGATGGCCAAGAGCAGCAAGGGCAAGCCCGGAAAGAAGAGCGAGAAGATCGAGGCCCGCGAGTCGGAGATCCACGGCAACGGCGTGTTCGCCGCCGCAGCCATTGAAAAGGGCGAGCGGATCATTCGCTACAAGGGCGCGCTGCGCACGCACGAGCAGGTGGACGAGGACTACGGCGAGCTCGACGAGAACGGGCACACCTTCCTGTTCACGCTCAACGACGACTACGTCATCGATGCCAACATCAAGGGCAGCGTCGCGCGCTGGATCAACCACAGCTGCGATCCCAACTGCGAGGCCGTCGTCGAAGAAGACGACAAGGGTCGCCCGCACAAGGACAAGGTGTTCATCGAGGCCGTGCGCAGCATCCAGCCGGGCGAGGAACTGACCTACAACTACGGCATCGTCCTGGACGAACGCCACACGCCGAAGCTGAAGAAGCTCTGGGGCTGCCGCTGCGGCGCGGCCAACTGCACCGGGACGATGCTCCAGCCCAAGCGCTGAGGCACCCGCACGCAGTCTCCGCGGCGAGTCGGCCGGCGCCCGCGCGCGGGCCGGCCGTCAATCGAGATGGACGACGGCGGTGCCGCGTTCGATGACGACCCGGTCGATGCGCCGCCCTGCCGGCATCCTGGCGAGCAGGTCGGAATCAAGCCGGTACACGGGTTCGCTGCGCGCGTACTCGGCGAAGAGTGCGTTGACGATGCTACGCGCGCCGCTGCCGAGCAGCGCGCCCGACTCGGGCAGGTCGAGCCGCAGCAGTTCCGGGTCCTGCAGGTGCAGGCCCTGCGTGCCCGGGTCATAGCGCAGGCCGCTGGCCACGGCGACCCGGCCGGTAGTGGCCCCCTGGCTTCCAAGCGCGCCCAGGCCGATGTCGAACTCCAGCCGCAGGCGCGACTCGCCCGGCGGGATCGAAAGCCGGGGATTGGCCAGCGTGACCGACACCAGCCCGCCGAGCTTGTCGAAGCTGCGCGGGAAGCGGTGGTCGAGCGATCGCTGCAGCTGCGCCGGCGAGTAGGCGACCTCGCCGTTGAGCCATGCCGAGACCACGCCAAGCGTCGAACAGGCGGCAAGCACCGCAGCGAGCATGGCCAGGACAGACAGGCGCAGGGCGGCGGGCATGTGAGGCATCCCGGAGGATGCCGCGGCAACGAGGCGCGTGCCGCGCGGCAGGTGCGCCTCAGGCACGGTCGAGCTCGCTGGCCAGGCGTTGCCGCAGCGCATCGTCGATCTCGAGCTGGCGGGCGAGTTCGTCAAGGTAGGCGCGCTCCATGAAATTCTGTTCGTCGACCGCCATCAGGCTGGCGAGATACATCTCCGACGCGATCTCGGGCGTGGTCGCGGCGCGCGCGACCTCGGCGGGATCGAGCGGCTTGGCCAGCTCGGCATGCAGCCACTGCTGCACCTCGGTGCCGGGGTTCATGCGAGCGAACTCGCCCTCGATCACCCCGCGCTCGCGCTCGTCGATATGGCCGTCCGCCTTCGCGGCGCCGACCAGCGCGCGCAGGATGGCCTCGCTGTGCAGGGCGGCCTGCGGCGGTGGCAGGCGGTCGACGGTCTGCGGCTGCACGCCCGGGGCGCCCTGCTGCGCCTTGTAGTCGCCGTAGGCCCGATAGGCCATGACGCCGATCGCAGCAAGGCCGCCATAGGTCGCGAGCTTCCGCGTGGTCTTGTTCTTGCCCAGCAGCAGGCCGAGCGCGCCGCCGGTGATCGCGCCCTTGCCGAAGTCGGCGTTGAGCAGGCCGCCCAGCGGCGCCTGCGTGCCGGGCGCCGACGTGCCGGCCTGTGACTTGAGGAGGTGGTCGAGGAAGCCTTGCAGGTTCATGGAGTGTCCAAGGGGGAGGGAAGGGAAAAGGTGGGTCAGGGTTGCAGTTCGCGCAGTTCGGCCGAGGCGATGTGCCAGCCGCGCGACGCACCCTCCACCTGCGAACTGCGCATGGTGAAACTGCCGATCTGGCGGACCTCGCGGCCGTCGCTGCCGCGGCTGGTCACGGTGACCGGGACTTCGACGTAGCGGCTCCCGGCCGCGCCCTCGACGCGACCCGGCTCACCCAGGGACACCGACGCGATGGCGAGGTCGCCCATGCCGGCCGCGAACTGCTCGGGAGTGCGCCCGCTGGCGCGACCGCCGTCCGACCATGCGGCGTACGCGCGCGCCAGGTCGCCGCGCCGCAGGGCGTCGTAATAGGCGCTGACGGCGGCGACGGCGTCCTCTTCGCCGGATGCGGATGGATTTGCCGGGCCGGACGGAGGTGTGGGCGGCGCGCCGAGGCCCGTCTCCGGATTGTCCTCGAGCGGAGGCAGGGGGCCTTCGGCGAAGGCGATGGCAGCGCCCGACCCGTCGGAAGCCGTGGCCACGCCGGCCGGGTCCGCATCGCCGGCGGGAGCTTGTCCGGGTACTGGCGTGATCACCCCCAGCGCCGCGGGGCCCGTCGCATCGGTCGAGGTCGCGGCGCCCCTCGCGGCGATGGCGTCGGGACCAGCGCCGCCGGGTATTGCAGTCACCGGGCCTGCCGCCGGCAGCGGCGCAGGCAGCGGTTCGGGCTTCTCTTCCACGGCGACCACCGGTTCGAATTCGCGCTCGCCGCAGGCCGCCAATGCGAACAGCAAAAGGCACGCGGATGAGAACCGGACCAGGGAGGAAGGCATGGGGGGCACCGGCGGTGGACAGGTCGGGCAACGATACGCCCGGCGGATGAAGGCCCGGTCACCGATGCGTCAGGGCAGGGACTCCAGGACGCGCCGGTGCGGCTGCAGCCAGGCCAGCAGCATCCCCAACAGCACCATCGCCACCAGGTCGAACGCGACCTGCCGCAGCATCAACGACAGCGGCAACGGCTGGCCGACGAAGGCGAGCACGTGCCAAGGCACGTAGGACACCAGCGCCACCGCGAGCCCGAAGCGCGCGCCACGGCCGAGGTCGACGCCATCGCTCGCCGGCATGCGTCGGTAAAGCCAGGTCATCGCCAAGCCGAGGGTGAGATAGGCGGGGAGGATCCACGCCGCGTGCGCGTTGGCCTGTTCCTGCGTGCGGTAGAGCGTGGCCAATGCCTGGTAGTCGGCGCGCAGCAACAGCCCGTGGACGATCACGCCGAGCAGCAGCGCCGCCGCGGCGACCACGATTCCGCAGATCCAGAAACGCTTGTCCATGCCTCGTGTCCCATCTGTGCGACGCGAAGCGGCCGCGCGATGCGCAGAGCCTAGCGCCGCCCGGGCACCGCGTCGATCACGGCGGGGCATCCGCGGACGGGGCGGGACCCGCGGCGTCTCCCGCGCGCAGCAAAGATGTCCACGCCGTCATGACTGCGATCGGTGCCGCGCGGTGCGCCGAAGGTATCGGCGACCCGCCGGGATGCAACGCCGTCGACCGGCATCGCCACTGCCGGGGGCGGCGGCATCCGCGACAGCTCCCAGAGCAGCCGCGGCTTGGCCATGAAGGGCTGGTGCCAGCACCAGTACGCCGCTGCACCAAGCAGCGCGAGCACGGCAACGGACGTCAGCGTGGACCGCAGCGGCCGGGCGTAGTCGCGCGGCTGCCGGCCTTCGGGGATATCGGGACGCATGCATGATCCGGTCGATCGTCGGAGACCGAGCATGCCGTATCCATGATGCGGGCCGCGTCATCGCTGTCGCGCCGCAAAAGAAAAAACCCCGCGATTGCGGGGTCTTTTCGTCAGGCGGGAAGCTGCGGTCAGGCCGCGGCGTCCTTGAGCTTCTTCAGCGGACGCACCTTGACCTTCACCGAAGCCGGCTTGGCCGCGAACCACTGCTCTTCCTTGGTGAAGGGGTTGATGCCCTTGCGCTTCGGCTTGGCCGCGACCTTGACCGAGGTGATCTTCAGCAGGCCGGGCAGGGTGAAGCTGCCGATGCCCTTCTTGTTGATCGAACCGTGCACCGCGCCCTCGAGCGAGGCCAGCACCGCGCGGACATCCTTCGCGGCAAGGCCGGTGGACTCGGCGATGTGGGAGACCAGGCCCGACTTGGTCAGGGCGTCCTTGATCGGCTTGGGTGCGGCCGGCTTCGCAGCGGCGGCCTTCTTCGGGGCGGCTTTCTTGGCCGCCTTGGTTGCTTTCTTCGCCATTTGAGTGTGATTCCGTTTATCGGTGATGGGATGTCGGCCGACCCCGTCGGCAAGCGCAATGTAGGGCATGCCCGGGGCCACGCCAAGTGGGAAAGCAGGGGAAAACCGCATCTTTCCAGCCTGTCGTCCCTGTGGAGGGTGCTTCGATGTCCGGGCGCGGGGCACCTAATCGTCGTCCTGGTGTGGGTGCCAGGCCTCGGCGAGCTTCTGCTGCAGCTGTGCGGGAACAGGCTCGTAATGGCTGAAATCAAGCGAATATCGGCCACGTCCGGCGGTTGCCGACTGCAGTTCCGTGGGGTAGCCATCGAGCTCCGACAGCGGCACCTGCGCCTTGACCACGATGTCGCCGCCGCGCGTGGAATCGGTACCCAGGATGCGCGCCCGGCGGCCGGCCAGGCCACCGCTGATATCGCCCATGTGCGCTTCCGGCGCGGTCACCACCAGGTCGACGATCGGCTCGAGCACCCTCGGCGAGGCCTTGCCCACCGCGTCCAGGAAGGCTTTGCGCCCCGCCGCCGCGAACGCGACTTCCTTGCTGTCGACCGGGTGGTGCTTGCCGTCGTGCACGATCACGCGCACGTCCTGGATCGGATGCCCGGCCACCGCGCCCCCGGCCAGGGCCTGGCGCACGCCCTTTTCCACCGCCGGGATGAACTGGCCGGGGATGGTGCCGCCCTTCACCGCGTCGACGAACTCGAAGCCCGCGCCGCGCTGCAGCGGCTCGACGCGCAGCATGACCTCGCCGAACTGTCCGGCGCCCCCGGTCTGCTTCTTGTGCCGGTGGTGGCCTTCGGCGGTGGCGGTGATGGTTTCGCGATAGGCGATGCGCGGCGGGCGCGTCGACACGTCCACGCCGTGGCGCTCGCGCAGGCGTTCGAGCTGGATGCGCAGGTGCAGTTCGGACAGCCCGCGCACCACGGTCTCGTTGGTCTCGGCATCGTGCTCCACCTGGAAGCAGGGATCCTCCTCGGACAGTTTGTGCAGCGCCGTGGCCAGCTTCTGCTCCTGCCCGCGGCTGCCGGCTTCCACGGCCAGGCCGAACATCGGACGCGGCCAGGCCATGGCTTCGAGGTGGATGTCGTCTTCGTCGTGGCTGTCGTGGAGCACGGCGTCGAAGTGCAGTTCCTCCACCTTCGCCACTGCGGCGATGTCGCCCGGCACGGCCTGGTCGATCTCGACGTGGTCCTTGCCCTGGATCCGGTACAGGTGCGCCACCTTGAACGGCTTGCGGCCGTCGTCGACGAACAGCTGCTGGTCGCGCTTCACCGTGCCCTGGTGGACGCGGAACACGCCGAGCTTGCCGACGAAGGGGTCGTTGATGATCTTGAAGACGTCGGCGATCACGTGTGCGTCCGGGTCGGGGCGCGAGGCCACCGCTGCCGCGTCCTTGCCCGTGCCGCGCGTGAACGGCGGCGGATTCGCTTCGCCCGGATGCGGGAACAGGGTGGCGATGATGTCGAGGTATTCGCGCAGCCCCGTGCCGGTGCGCGCCGAGACGAAGCACACCGGCACCAGGTGGCCTTCGCGCAGGCATTGCTCGAAGGCGTCATGCAGTTCGTCGCGGCCGAGCGCGCGCTCGCCGCCGTCGAGGTAGTGCTCCATCACCGATTCTTCGACCTCGACCACCTGGTCGAGGATGCGTCGGTGCCAGTCGGCCACCGGGCCGATGTCGCTGTCGCCACCGTTGCCGGCGAAGCAGTCCACCACGCGGCTGCCGCCCTCGGCCGGCAGGTTGACCGGCAGCACCTCGGGACCGAACTCCTCGCGCAGCTCGTCGAGCAGGCGCGCGCAGTCCGCGCCCTCGGCGTCGATCCGGTTGACCACGATCGCGCGGCACAGCCCGCGCTTCCCCGCGTGCTCCATGATGCGACGGGTGCCGTGGCCGATACCGGCATCGGCGTCGACCACCACCGCCACGGTCTCCACCGCCGACAGCGCCGACAGCGCCGGGCCGCGGAAGTCCGGATAGCCCGGCGTGTCGAGCAGGTTGACGTGGACCCGGGTGCCGTCGCTCGTGCGGTGGTCGATGCCGGCGATGGCCGCGTCGATGGAGTGCCCGCGCGTTCGCTCCTGCGGATCGAAGTCGGACACGGTGCTGCCGCGTTCGATGCTGCCTGCCGCCTGGATCGCGCCGCCGGCATGCAGCAGGGCTTCGAAGAGCGTGGTCTTGCCGGCGCCGGGGTGGCCTGCGAGGGCCACGTTGCGGATGTCTGGGGTGGCATGGGACATGGGTCCGTTTCTCCCTTGGCTGGGCGGAAAGGACGTCATGGCTGTCCGTCGCGTGTTGCGACCGGGCCTGCGCGCGGCGGGCGGTCATGGCGGATCGCAACAGTAGCGCGGCCCCCGCACGGGCGTCGCGTTGCGACGCAGCATCCGCGCAGGCATTGACAGCGCGCAGTAGGAGGGCTAATCAGCCAGGCAGCACGCTGGCTCCAGGGGATGGGAAATGTCGGGTAACGCATGCAGGGTTGGTCCCATGGATGATCGCGCGCGCTCCAGGGGCCGCCGACCGGCTTCATTCGCACTCGCGGCCTGCCTGCTGACCTGCTTTGCGCCAACGGCCGGTGCCTTCTTCGATGAGGAACCCGAGAAGCCCCCGCACGATCTGGAACGTGTCACGGTCCGGGGCGTTCCCTTTGTACCCATCAGTATCAACATTTCGCTGAGTTTCGGAGGTTTCGGGTTCAATCCGAGCGCGTTAGGCCCGGTCGCCGCTGTCGGCGCCGACGATTCCAACGAGGATCCCTGCGGGAGCAGTGGGACGCCTGCCGCAGGCACCACTGCGCACCCGGTCGATATTGCCACCGGCGTCAAGCTGCTGAACGAACTTGATTTCGCGTCAGGCCAACCCGGAAGCACGCTGTCGATGCTGCGCACCTACCGGAGCACGCGGAGCGGTACGGGCATCTTCGGTGCCAAATGGGCGTCGACAATCGAGTACTCGCTCGCGTTCGAATATGCGGGGCAGACCTGCCAGGGGTGGCTGGGCGGGCCCATGGCCTGCAGCGCGAGCGGCAATCTGCTTTCGATCATGGTCCGTTATGGCCCGGGCGCGGGCCGCAAGTTCGACCCTGCGGGCGCAGGCATATGGAGCAATGAGGACGGCGCAACCCTCGGCAAGTCCGGCACCAGCTGGGTGCTGACCAATGCCGATGGTGGCATCGAGACCTACAACGCACACGGACAGGCCGTTTCGATCCTCGATGCGCGGGGCGTTGGCAACCAGTATGCGTACAGCAGCAATCGGCTGAGTTCGGTCACGCATTCTTCCGGACGGAGCATGGGTTTCACCTGGTCCGGCAACCGCGTGAACACGGTCACGGCCCCGAACGGCAAGACGTACACTTACGGTTACGCCGGCGTGCACCTGAGCAGCGTCACGTATCCAGACAGCCTTGGCACGCGAACCTACCATTACGAAGACGCGGCGCTTCTCGGTAGGGTGACCGGCATCACCGTCGATGGTGTGCGATACAGCCGCTACAGCTACCACCCCGATGGCCGCGTCAAGAAGTCCGGGCTCGGCAATGGCGATTTCGACAGCAGCTCGTTCACCTACGGGCCGGACCACGTCAGCGTCGGCAATGCACTGGGGCAGACCACCAAGTATCTCGTCAACGAACTCGACGGCAGCAGGCGCATCATCGGCATCGAGCGCCCGGCCAGCGGCGCGTGCCCCGCCGGGTGGCAGCGCTACACCAGCTTTGACATCCACGGAAACGTGGACTTCGAGCTCGATGCCTACGACGTGAAAACTCAGTACAGCTACAACGCCAGTGACCGGCTCATCCAGAAGATCGCCGGCATCGGCCCCGCTGGCGAGACCGATCAGCGCCAGGTGACGCAGTACGAGTGGGATCCCGTCAACCCGGACCGGCTGCTCAAGGTCAAGGTCTTCGGCGCGTCGGTCGCCGAGCCGATTTCCGAGACAAGCTACTCCTATTATCCCGACGCGGATCCGCGGCGCCATCTGCTGCAGTCGGTCGCAGTGAAGAACCGGAGTTCGCACGGGATCCCCGACAGCACGCAGGTCACTTCCTACGATTACACCGTCCACCCGAGCAGGCTCGTCGCCACGGCCACCATCGACGGCCCGGTCGCAGGGTCAGCGGATGCGATCGTCTACACCTTCGACACGGCTGGCAATCCGACTTCGGTCAGGAACAGCCTGAATCACACGACGACCTATTCGAACTACAGCGCGCTCGGCATCCCGGGCCGGGTGGTGAATGCGAATGGCGCCATCACGGACTTCACGTACGACGCCCGCGGGAGTCTCCTGACGCGCAAGGACCACATCAACGGCACCACGGCCACCACCATCCATGAGAACAATTCGCATGGCCAACCGAAGAAGGTCACGCACCCGGATGGAAAGGTCTACACGTATGGCTACGCCCAGCACGGAAGACTGGCGTGGGTCTCCACCACGCGCCCGGCCGAACCAGGGGAGATATTGAACAGCACCGATGGACTGGTGACCGAATTGGGGGGAATCAATTACAACCTGTTCGGCGAGCCGATCCAGTACGTGAACGAAAGGCGATGGAACGAACTGGTGTGCATTCCGAACCCGATCTGCGGCATCGATCCCGACCCGGGGTCCGGCCAGGTAGTCGTTAGAAGCGAGATCACTTACCGGCAGTTCATCGAATACGATCCCTCAGGCTTCGTTCGTGCCGTGAAGGGTACGAGTGGCCAGGACGTCCGTTATACATACGACGCCAATGGCAACGTCAAGACGATGACCGATTCGCTTGATCGCGTGACCACGCTCACCTATGACCGGCAGCAGAATGTCGTCCAGTCGGTGGGGCCGCTGAACCGGATCATCAACTTCCAGTACGACCGCATCGGCCGGTTGACCAGCGTCGTCGACCCGCGCGGCAACGCCACGTCGTACGTCTACGACGGCTTTGGCCAGCTGTGGTCGCAGGCGAGCCCGGATACCGGGACCACGGCCTTCGAGTACAACGCCGGCGGGCTGCGTACCAAGATGACCCGGCACTCCGCGGCCACCACCAGCTTTGCCTATGACGGTCTGGGGCGTCCCGTGTCGATCACGGCGGGCGGGCAGGTCCAGACCCTCGCCTACGATGCATGCACGCACGGCAAGGGGCGGCTCTGTCAGGTCGTCGACCCGACCGGAAGCGTCAACTACACGTACACCCCGCAGGGGCGGCTGGCCGGCCAGAGCAGCGCGATGCCCGCCGGCGGCGCAGCCGCCCATGCGTACACGTACGACACCCTTGGCCGGCTGACGGGGATAGGCTACCCCGGCGGCGTGGGCGTCGGGTACGGCTATGTGAGCGGACGGCTGCGCACGATCACGGCCACCGTCGGTGGCACATCCCACAACGTGATCACCGGGCTGCGCCACCAGCCGTTTGGCCCCGCGGTCGCATGGAGCTGGGGCAACGGTTTGAGGCGCGAGATCAGCTACGACGTTGACGGCCGCGTGACCGAGCTGAATACCCGGAACGGCAGCGCCTATCTGCAACGTCTCGGTTATCAATACACCGGGCACGACGAAATCAGCAAGATCACCAACCACGTGAATCCAACGCTGACCCAGGACTATGGCTACGACGCCCTCTCACGCCTCACCACGGCCACGGCGAGCGGCGCGAACCAGAACCTTGCATGGGACATCAACGGCAACCGCTCCAGCCACACCTGGGGCGGCGCCACGGATCTCTACAGCACGCCCGCGTCGAGCAACCGGCTTGGCGCCATCGCCGGGCAGCGGGCCACCAGCTATGCCTACGATGTCAACGGCAACACCCTGAGCGGCGAGGGCGCGGCCTATACGTACAACACCTTCAACCGCCTGGCGACGGCGAGCAAGGCGGGGGTGACCACGATTTACGCGATCAATGCGCTTGGCCAGAGAGTGCACAAGAAGGTCGGCGCGGGCGCGAACCAGTGGTTCAGCTATGGCCCGGGCGGGCAGCTGCTCGGCGAACACCAAGGCAGCTGGACGCACTACGTGTGGCTAGGCGGCACGCCGGTGGCCAGGATCAAGGGCAGCCAGGTGAGCATGATCCACACCGATCACCTGGGACGCCCGGAGATCGTGACCAACAGCGCCAAGGCGGTGGTATGGCGGGCGAGCAACCATGCGTTCGACCGGACCGTGACGCTGGACAGTCTCGGGGGGCTGAACCTGGGTTTTCCGGGGCAGTACTACGACGGGGAAACCGGGCTCTGGTACAACGTCAATCGGACGTACAATCCGCGAACGGGACGGTATCTGGAAAGTGACCCCATTGGATTGGGGGGCGGAACGAACACATACGCCTATGTCGGGGGGAATCCGGTTAACTACTTTGATCCGCTCGGACTCGAAAGATTTGCGGGATATTGCAAAGCCTTGGATTACGTTGCTAAGGCCGGGTCGATCGAAGGGGCTCTCGGTGCAGCGCAAGCTGATCGGATGGCGAGGGGTTGGGAGGCCCGGACCGATACAGGTAACAGCCTTAGGAATGCCGAGAACTATCTGGCTGCCTATGTGGCTGTAGACGAAGGCGCAAATCGATGGGCTGGCAGGGTTGGAACTGCGGGTTCGATGTTTTGGGCTGTGCCGGCATATCAGGCTTTTAATGGGCTCACAAATGCCAACCCACATTCGCCCCCCACGGTTCAAGCGATTCATGCGGGATGGGCTGGACTGCGAGACGGAAACGTAGATAAGCCACAATCAGATCCTGATTGCGGGTGCGGAAAATGATAATTTCTGAACTTCCACGCCCAAAGATCATTTCTTTGGCGGTGGTGACTTTTAATCTCGCATTCGCTGCTAGCTGGATCGCGGCAGGAACGCGATCCATGTTTAATGGAGGCCTGGCGGTTGGCGCACTACTGTCAGCGATTGGAATATGGATACTGATAGGCACGCTAAGATCAAGCGTCGCTTCTCTGCAAATAGCTGCGTTGAGCTACACCTTCGCAGTTCTCGGCACGGCCATATACACATGGCTTCCTCCACCTGAATCAAGGTCGCCATTTGGTGTTCCCGGAGCGTTCGCGGCCATGTTTCTAATGGCACTGCTAGCAGTCGGCTCTGTTTGGCTGGCAAGACAACTACTTGCTCAAAACAAGAACAAAGATTAGAGAGCCGTAGGCAAGAGTCGAAATTCCAGCAAGGGATTGAACACCTACGCCTATGTCGCAGGTAACCCAGTCAGTCGTATCGACCCGTGGGGGTTGCAAGCACATTCAGTCTGCGAAACACGGGAAATTCTCAACTCTATTCGCAGTCAAATGAGTACTGGAAGTCCGGTCTCGGCTGCGAGGCAAGCTATTCAGAACCACACTGGTCGAAACGCCGGAAATATCGGCGCTCACGACTACGCAATGCGTGCCGGCAATCCTACATTTAGTTATGATGGAAGGACCATGACGGGAGCGCAGTTTGGGAACTATGCTGCCGGTTACGCTGGATGGCATTACGGAGGCGTGAGAGGTCTTGCGGCCGTGCTCTGGGGAGGGGTCAGGTATCAAGCAGAAGATACTGCGGCATCACTTCTTTCCGCCGGCGCTCAAGTGACCCCTTTTAACTTTGATAATGATGGCAGCCGAGACGATATTCTCGCAGGGGCGAAAAGGGCTCAGAATGAGCTCGCCAACCGCCTTGTCAGTTGCGGGTGTCCCTGATCATGAGTGAAATCACGATTATCTCTCTAGCCACGAGCCTGCTGATTTTGCTTGGTATCGTTATCTGTTTCGCCAAGCGGCGGTGGCTACGAGTTATGGCGCTGACTGCCATCTATGCCTTGTTTACCGGAACGGTCATGTTCGGCATGGGCGCAACAAGGATGCTTGCCCAAAAAGCCATTGCCGAGGGACGATCACAGGATTACGTCAGCGGAATCGCGTCACGGGACACTCAACTGCGCCCAGCTCGTTTGATTGCCCAGCTTTTTGGGACCGGTCTATTCCTCTTTGGGTTGCGGGGATTAGCTGGAGCCTCGTCCGTCAATTACGACGGGCGGGGGAAGATCGCAAGCAGTTCACCCTCGGCCAAATCTGGTGATTCAGAAGAATAGCTGCGCATTTGATGGTGAATCGAAGATGGGAAGCTGATTCACATGTGCGATCGAGTCCGACGCGATCTCTTGGGCTGCCTGCGAGGTCCGCGCGGCTAATCGAACACCAACGTAACGACCCCACGGCTACCGTAGTGGATCGCACACTCACGGAGCATCCGACATGGGCATTTCACGCAAGGCCACCGCACACTGGGAAGGCGACCTGAAGTCCGGCCGCGGCAGCATCAGCACGCCCGCCAGCGGATTGATGCAGGACACCCGCTACGGCTTCAACAGCCGGTTCGGCGACGAGAAGGGCACCAACCCCGAGGAGCTGATCGCCGCCGCGCATGCCGGCTGCTTCACGATGGCGCTGGCCAACGCCCTGGCCGAAGCCGGGCATCCGGCGGATTCGCTGGACTCGCGCGCGGAGGTCGACCTGTCGATGGAGGGCGGGCCGACGCTGAGCGCGATCCGGCTTTTCACCAAGGCGAAGGTGCCCGGGATCGACGAGGCGAAGTTCCGCTCGATCGCTGACGACGCCAAAAAGAACTGCCCGGTCTCGAAGGCGCTGTCGGCGGTGCCGATCACGCTTGAGGCCGAACTCCTGGGCTGAGTCCCACAGCGCCGGGCAGTTACTGTCGGCGCGATGAACGTGACTCCCGCCGCGGCGCTGCGCTCGTGTGGATTCAGCCGCGCGTCAACGCCAACATCCTAGCGTTGCGTTCGAGCGTCAGGGTGGCGCGCGGAGCCTGCCATGCGTCGTGCCGCCGTCCTTGCCATCGCCCTCGTCGCTGCCAGTGGCTGCGCATCCACGCAGTCGCCCTACGGGCCTGCCTATCCCCAGGCCAACCTCAATGGCCCGGGCATCCCCGACGATGGCGGCTAAGACCTTGCGCGCGTGGTGCGCGTCGACCCTGTTTTTGACGGCGCCCGCGGCTACCCGGCGTCGCAGCAGCGCTGTTACACGCGGGAGGATCATTACACCGGCGGGTACGGAAGCGATGACTATCGCGACTACGGTTCGTACGGGGACGACGGGTACGCGCGCGACGCGTATGGCCGCGACACGTACCGCCAGGACGGCTACGACGGCCATGACGGCGATCGCTATCGCCGCGACGAAGAGAACCGGCGCATGGTCGCCACCGTGGTGGGCGGCGTGGTGGGCGCGGTGCTGGGCAGCAAGGTCGGCGGCGGCTCCGGCCGCTACGCCACGTCGGCGATCGGGACCATGGTGGGCGGCATCGCCGGACGCGAGATCTACGACGCCAGCCAGCGCGACCGCGTCGACCGCCATGGCCGCGTGACCGTCTGCGATCCGGTGCCGGACCGTCATGCCTCGGGCCGGTACCCCGATGACGGCTACGGTGGCGTGACCGAGTACGACGTGACCTACGAATACGGCGGCCGCCGCTACACCACCCGCACCGATTACCACCCCGGCGACACCATCCGGGTGCGCGTGGACGTGCGGCCGGAGTAGGCGGCGGCGAGGCCGCACCAGCGGCGTGCTGCGGAGCGTCATTGCCCTGCCGCGTGATCACCGACATAGTCGGCGCGGTCCATCCAGGGAGCCCGCCGCATGCGTCGTCTCGTCAACGTTCCGATCGCCCCCGTCGCCGCGGGCCTGCTGCTCGCGCTTGCCGCGACAGCCCATGCCGCTGATGGCGAGCGCCTGCTGACCGCGGCGCGGATCCACACGTCCGACGCCGCGATGCCGGTCGCGACCGCGATGGCCTGGGATGCCGAGGGCCGGATCATTGCCGTGGGCGACGCCGCCGAACTTGCCGCGCGCTATCCCGATGCCGAGCGCATCGACGCCGGCGACGCCACCGTGGTCCCCGGCCTGATCGACGCCCACGCCCATCTGGTCGGTCTTGGCCACGCCCTCATGCAGGCCGACCTGGTGGGCGCGCGCAGCACCGCCGAGATCGTCGAGCGCCTGCAGGCATTCGCGAAGGACATGCCGGCGGATGCCTGGCTGATGGGCCGCGGCTGGGACCAGAACCTCTGGCCGGAGACCGCGTTCCCGACCGCCGCCGTGCTCGATGCCGCGTTCCCGGAGCGCCCGGTGGTGCTCGAACGCATCGACGGCCACGCCACCTGGGCCAACAGCGCGGCGATGCGCGCCGCCGACCGCGACCTGTCCGGCGACTGGCAGCCCGATGGCGGCCGGGTACTGCGCGAGGACGACCAGCCCACCGGCGTCTTCATCGATACCGCTTCGAGCCTGGTCTACGCCGCCGCGCCCGCGCCCGGCGAGGAGTGGCAGGACCGGGCGTTCGAGCGTGCCCTGCAGCATGTCGCCAGCCTCGGTTTGACCGGCGTGCATGACATGGGCACCTCCGACGCGGATCTCGCGCTGATGAACCGCTTCGCAGACCGCGGCGCGCTGAGCCTGCGCGTGCGCGCCTACGCCTCCCGCGGCGCCGGCGCGATCGAGTCGCTGTGCCGCGACGGCGCCTACCACCACGACTCCGGCCGCCTCGACATGCGCGGCGTGAAGCTGATGATCGACGGCGCCCTGGGCAGCCGCGGCGCGGCGTTGATCGAGGACTACAGCGACGATCCGGGCAATCGCGGCCTGCTGATCCAGGATGAGGACGCCTTCGAGGTCGCGGTGCGGCAGGCACAGGGCTGCGGACTGCAGGTCGCCACCCACGCCATCGGCGACCGCGGCAACCGCATCGTGCTCGACACCTACGCGCGCGCGCTGGGCGCCGATGCCTCCGGCGACCATCGCTGGCGCGTCGAACATGCACAGGTGGTGGCGCCCGGCGACATCGCGCGCTTTGGCGAACTGAAGCTGGTGGCGTCGATGCAGCCGACGCATGCGACCTCCGACATGCCCTGGGCGGGCGCGCGGCTGGGCGAGGCGCGGCTTGCGGGCGCGTACGCCTGGCGCAGCTTCGTCGAGGCCGGCGTGCCTTTGGCCCTTGGGTCTGATTTCCCCGTGGAGTTCGCCGATCCGCGGCTGGGCCTGCTTGCGGCGGTGACGCGGCAGGACGTCCATGGCCATCCGCCGGGCGGCTGGCTGCCCGGGCAGGTGCTGACCGCGGCCGAAGCGCTGCACGGCTTCACCGCGGGCGCGGCGTGGGCGGCATTCGACGAAGACGAGATCGGACGCCTAGCGCCGGGGCTGCGCGCGGACTTCGTGATCCTTGGGCAGGACCCGCTGGCGATTCCGGGCAACGAGCTCGACGAGCTCACGGTGCGCTCGACTTGGGTCGATGGGCAGCCTGTGTTCGAGGCTGATTGATCGCCACTGTGGGAGCGGCTACAGCGCGATCGATCTGATTGCCACTGTGGGAGCGGCTATAGCCGCGATCGATCAATGGCAGAGCGATCGCCGCTGTAGCGGCTCCCACAACAGAGTGCGGATCAGCTCCAGTCGATCGTGCCGCTGACGACGCTGCGCGCACGGCCGCCGGACCAGACTTCGCCTTCCTCGTCCACGCGCAGTTCGATGATGGCGTCGTGGCCGACTTCGCGGCCCTGGCTGATGCGGTAGAAGCCGGTGTCGCCGGGGAGGGCGTCGCGTTCCGCAAGCCAGGCCGCAAGCGTGGCGTTGGCGGCACCGGAAGCGACGTCTTCAAACGGCGCGGGTGATCCCACCCAGGCGCGCACCGCAAGGTAATAGACCGGGTCCTCGCTGCGCGCGAACACGCACAGGCCTATGGTGCCGGTGGCTTCGGCGAGCGCGGTGATCGCCGCCCAGTCGGGCGTCGCGGAGCGCAGCTCAGCCTCGTCGCGCAGTTCGGCCAGCCACCAGCGACGACCACCGTCCATCAGCACAGAGGGCAACGCGCCGGTGGCAAGTCCGGCGAGCGCGTCGCGAAGCCTCGCATCCGCGGCATCGGCGACTTCGACCACGCTTGCGCGCGGCGTGCGCACCGCGACCGTGCGCTTTGCGCCTTCGCCGTCCACGCGCAGCGGCAGCTCGCCCACCGCGCAGGACTGGACCAGCAGGCCGTCGCGCGGCGTGACCAGTCCGCGGTCGAGCAGCACGTGCGCGGTGCCGACGCTGGGATGGCCGGCGAAGGGCACTTCGCGGCGCGGACTGAAGATCCGCACCGCGTAGTCCGCGGTCGGCGTGGGCGTGGGAAAGACGAAGGTGGTTTCCGGCAGCCGCGTCCAGCGCGCGATGGCCTGCATCGTGGCGTCGTTCAGGCCGGTGGCATCGGGGACGACGGCCAGCGGATTGCCCGCACCGGGGCGGTCGGCGAAGACGTCGAGCTGGACATAGGGGCAGGCGGGCATCGAGGGAGCTCCAACGCGGGGCGCGCCAGTGTAGCCGTGGCCGATGGCGGTCGATGCTTGCGGCCCGGGGTGCCGGGCCGCCTGCGGCGCTAGAATCGCAGGCCTTGCCCGCTCCGCCGGAACACCGGCCGCCCATGCCAACCATTGCCCAACCCGACCGCTGGATCGTGCTCAAGTTCGGCGGCACTTCGGTGTCGCGCCGCGAGCGCTGGGACACCATCGGCCAGCTGGCCGCGTCGCGCGCGGCGGACGGGGACCGCGTGCTGGTGGTGGTGTCCGCGCTGTCGGGCGTCACCAATGAACTCACCGCGATCGCCGACGGTGCGTCGGACACGGAGGCGCGGGTGCAGGCGCTGGTGGAACGGCATGTCGGCTTCGCCATCGCCCTTGGGCTCGACCCGGACGCCGTGCTCGGCGGCCGCCTGGACGCGCTGCGCACCCTGGTCGCCGAGCCTCGCGCCCGCGCGCGGCCGCTGGACTGGCAGGCCGAAGTGCTGGCCCAGGGCGAGTTGCTGTCGTCGACGCTCGGCGCGGCCTACCTGCGCAGCCGTGGCCTCGACTTCGGCTGGTGCGATGCGCGGGACTGCCTGCAGGCGGTGTCGCTGCCCAACCAGAACGACTGGGCGCGGCGGCTGTCCGTGGCCTGCCGCCGCGACGCCGACACCGGCTGGCGAGCGCGCTTCGACGCACAGCCGGGCGCCATGATCCTCACGCAGGGCTTCATCGCCCGCCACGAAGACGGCGGCACGGCGATCCTGGGCCGCGGCGGATCGGACACCTCGGCGGCGCACTTCGGCGCGTTACTGGGCGCGCGGCGGGTCGAGATCTGGACCGACGTGCCGGGCATGTTCAGTGCCAATCCGCGCGAGGTGCCGGACGCCCGCCTGCTCACGCGCCTGGACTATGCCGAGGCGCAGGAAATCTGTACGACCGGCGCCAAGGTGTTGCATGCGCGCGCGATCAAGCCCTGTCGCGATGCCGGCGTGCCGATCGCGATCCTGGACACGGCGCGCCCGGAGCTTCCCGGCACGCGCATCGACGGCGGCGCCGACACCGTGCCCGGGGTCAAGGCCATCTGCCGCCGCGACGGCGTGGTGCTGGTGTCGATGGAAACCATGGGCATGTGGCAGCAGGTCGGCTTCCTGGCGGACATCTTCGAGATCTTCCGCCGCCACGGGCTGTCGGTCGACCTGATCGGCTCGTCGGAAACCAACGTCACCGTGTCGCTCGACCCGAGCGAGAACCTGGTCAGCACCGACGTGCTGGCGCGCCTGTCGGAAGACCTGGCGCGCAGCTGCCGGCTGAAGGTGATCGCGCCCTGCGCCGCGATCACCCTGGTCGGGCGCGGCATGCGCTCGCTGCTGCACAAGCTGTCCGATGTCTGGGCGACCTTCGACCGCGAGCGCGTGCACCTGATCTCGCAGTCGTCCAACGATCTCAACCTGACCTTCGTCATCGACGAAGCCGACGCCGAGGGCCTCATGCAGGAAATCCACGACGAACTGATTGCAAGCGGCGCGATGCCGGTGCGCGACACCGATGTCTTCGGGCCCCGCTGGCGGGAGATCGAAGGCCGGCTGCGGCGACGCGAGGCGCCGTGGTGGCAGGCACGCCGCGAGGAGTTGCTGGCGCTGGCCGCGCAAGGCACGCCGCGCTACGCCTACGACCCGGCCACGGTGCGCGCCCGCGCGCGCCAGCTGGAGGCCGTGGCCGCGGTCGATCGCCGCTTCTACGCGATCAAGGCCAACCCGCACCCGGACATCCTGCGCCTGATCGTGGACGAGGGCTTCGGGCTGGAATGCGTGTCGGCGGGCGAGATCGAGCACGTGTTTTCGGTGCTGCCGGGGCTCGATCCGGAGCTCGTGCTGTTCACGCCGAGCTTTGCGCCGATCGAGGAATACGCGCTCGCGTTCGAGCGCGGCGTGACCGTGACCCTGGACAACGTCGAGGCGCTGCAGCGCTGGCCGGACGTGTTCCGCGACCGCGCGCTGTGGCTGCGCGTCGACCTCGGCCGCGGGGAAGGGCATCACGAGAAGGTGCGCACCGGTGGCCTGGCATCGAAGTTCGGCCTGCAGGTCGATCGCGTCGAGGACTTCCTGGCCGCCG
Organism: Luteimonas sp. A649; assembly: GCF_054072735.1. Lineage (NCBI taxonomy): Bacteria > Pseudomonadati > Pseudomonadota > Gammaproteobacteria > Lysobacterales > Lysobacteraceae > Luteimonas > Luteimonas sp. A649. The sequence continues at coordinate 458,620 of NZ_JBSVRQ010000001.1, forward strand.
CGCGTCCACTTGGCGTGCGCGTCACCGGACTGCACGCGCACCTGGGCAGCGGCGTCGACACGCCCGACCACTGGCGCGAGGTCTGCGACGAACTGGGCGGCATCGCCGACCGCATCGGCAGCATCGACACCATCGACATCGGCGGCGGCCTGCCGATCCCCTATCGCGAGGACGACGAACCCTTCGACCTCGATGCCTGGAGCGCCGGCCTGGCGGAGGTCAAGGCCGCGTATCCGGCCTACCGCCTGGCGATCGAGCCGGGCCGTTTCCTGGTCGCGGAAGCGGGCGTGTTGTTGCTGACCACCACCCAGGTGGTGGAAAAGGGCGGCATCCGCCGCGTCGGCGCCGACGCCGGCATGAACGTGCTGCTGCGCCCGGCGTTGTACGAGGCCTGGCACGACGTCCACAACCTGTCGCGGCCCGACGGTGGCGAGATGGCCGCCTTCGACATCGTCGGCCCGATCTGCGAATCCGGCGATGTGCTCGGCCACCACCGGCCCTTGCCGGGCGACACCGCGCCCGGCGACGTGCTGCTGGTCGCCGACGCCGGCGCCTATGGCATGGCCATGGCCAACACCTACAACCTGCGCGCGCTGCCTGCTGAGAGCGTGCTCGTGGAGAGCAAGGAATGAGCATCGTGTTCACGCGCGAGGCGGTGGCGTGTTTCCGCTTCGTCGACTGCGGCTTCGATCCCGCCACCGGCATCGCGCGCCTGGTCTACGCCTTCGACGACGGCCCCGAGCTGGTCGAGACGGTGACCGTGCCGGGCGCGCCGTTCGTGCTGGATGGTGCGCGCGCCGAGGCCGCGACCCGGGCGCTACGGCTGCTGCACCTGGTCGCAGGCGTGAGCTATTACAAGGCCGCGGTGCCTGGCGACATCCGCATTGACGGCTACGCCATCGACGGCGACACCGCGGCCTTGCTGGACGACGTGTACCTGCACGGCCTGGGCGAGTTCGCGTATCGCAACGGGCTTGACCTGCACGGGCGCATCCGGTTTCCGCACGCCGCCGACGCGGCGCGGGCGCCGACGGGCGACATCGGCCTGTCCACCCGCGCGCTGGTGGCCATCGGTGGCGGCAAGGACTCGCTGGTCTCCATCGAAGCCCTGCGCGCCGCCGGCATCGAGCAGACCGTGTCCTGGATCGGGGGCTCGCAGCTGATCCGCGCCTGCGCCGAACGCACCGGCCTGCCGACGCTCAACATCGGCCGCCAACTGGCACCGGAACTGTTCGAGTACAACCGGCAGGGTGCGTACAACGGGCATATCCCGGTGACCGCGATCAACTCCGCGATCCTTGCCTTCGCGGCGGTACTGCTGGGTGCCGGCCAGGTCGTGTTCTCCAACGAGCGCTCGGCCAGCTACGGCAGCCTGATCGAGGGCACCGGCGAGGTGAACCACCAGTGGTCGAAGGGCTGGGCCTTCGAGCAGGCCTTTGCCGCCCACCTGCAGCGCCACGTCGCCGCCGACCTGCGCTACTACTCGCTGCTGCGGCCGCTGTCGGAGCTGGCGGTGGCGCGGCAGTTCGCGCGCAGCGATCGTTACGACGCCTGGTTCTCGAGCTGCAACCGCAACTTCCACCTGCTCGGCGAGCGCCCCACCAGCCGCTGGTGCGGGGTGTGCCCGAAGTGCCACTTCGTGTTCCTGGCGCTGGCGCCGTTCATGCCCAAGCCGCGGCTGGTCGGCATCCTCGGCCGCAACCTGCTGGACGATCCGGCGCAGATCCCCGGCTACGACGCGCTGATGGAATACCGCGACCACAAGCCCTTCGAGTGCGTGGGCGAGGCGCGCGAGTCGCGCGCGGCGATGGCGGCGCTTGCGGCACGCCCTGAGTGGCGCGAAGACGCAGTGGTGGCGCGATTCCGCAGCGTGATCCAGCCGCAGCTCGCGGGCGAGGACCTCGAGATCGCGCCGCTGCTGGTGGCCGATGCGGAACACGGCATCCCTGACGCGGTCTGGAGCCGGCTGCATGCGCATTTCGCAGCTTGAAGGCCGGCGCATCGCGCTCTGGGGCTGGGGTCGCGAAGGCCGCGCGGCCTACCAGGCGCTGCGCCGGCGGCTGCCTGCGCAGCCGCTGACGCTGTTCTGCGCACCTGACGAAGTCGCGTCGGCCGAGGCGCTGGGCGACGGGCTGCTGTCAGTCGAGACGGACGCCAGCGCCGGCCGCCTGTCGGCGTTCGAAGTCGTGGTGAAGTCGCCGGGCATCAGCCCCTACCGGCCCGAAGCCCTGGTGGCCGCCCGCGCAGGCACGGCGTTCATTGGCGGCACTGCGCTCTGGTTCGGCGAGCGGGCAGGGGACGGCGAAGTCGCCCGCGGCGTCGCCTGCGTCACCGGCACCAAGGGCAAGAGCACCACCACGGCGCTGCTGGCGCACCTGCTGCGCGCCGGCGGCGTGCGCACCGCGCTGGCCGGCAATATCGGCCTGCCGCTGCTGGAGGTGCTGGATGGCGATGCCGACGCCTGGGCCATCGAGCTGTCGAGCTACCAGACCGGCGACGTGGCGGCCGGCGGCGTGCGTCCGGACGTGGCGGTGGTGACCAACATCTTCCCCGAGCACCTGGACTGGCACGGCAGCGAAGACCGCTACGTGGAGGACAAGCTCGCGCTGGTGACGCGCGCGGGTCCGCGCATCGCCGTGCTCAACGCCGCCGACCCGCGGCTGGCCGCGCTCGGCGGCTCACTCGATCCCGCGACCGAAGTGCGCTGGTACGGCCGCGACGACGGCTGGCACCTGCGCGGCGACATGCTCCACCGCGGCGACGAAGCGGTGTTCGACACCGGCGACGTGCCGCTGCCCGGACGCCACAACCGCGGCAACCTGTGCGCGGCGCTGGCGGCGATCGAGGCCCTGGGCCACGACGCCGTGGCGCTGGCGCCGGCGGCGCGCGGGTTCCGGCCGCTGCCGCACCGCCTGCAGGTGCTTGGCGAGCGCGATGGTGCCACCTGGGTCAATGATTCGATCAGCACCACGCCACACGCGACCCTGGCCGCTCTGGATGTCTACGGTGGGCGACGCGTGGCGCTGCTGGTGGGTGGCCACGATCGCGGGCTGGACTGGTCGGACTTCGCTGCGCGCATGCGCGACGATGCACCGGCGGCGGTCGTGACCATGGGTCGGAACGGCCCGCGCATCCATGAGCTGTTGGCGCCGCTGGCGGAGGCCGGCCACTTCGTCCTGTGCGAAGCGCCCGACCTTGCCAATGCGATCGCGCAGGCGCGGGCTGTGCTGGCCGCTGGCACGCGCCCGGCGACAGGCGACGTCATCCTGCTGTCCCCGGGCGCGCCGAGCTTCGGTCCCTATCGTGACTACGTCGAGCGCGGCCGCCACTTCGCGCGGCTGGGCGGCTTCGATCCCGATGCGATCGCGGCGATTGCGGGGCTGGGGATCGCTTCGTCGAATCCTGGCTGAAGCGGAGCACGGTACGGCGGTTCGCAGCCGCTGTTGTTGTTGCTGTTGCTGTTGCTGTTGCTGTTGCTGTTGTGGGAGCGGCTATAGCCGCGATGGGCGCAGAAGCACTGCCGTGGAGCAGCTATCGCTGCCCGGACACATCGATCGCGGCTATAGCCGCTCCCACAAACGGCCGGCTCCCACAGGCCCCGGCTCCCACTGAATCCGAATTCCTAAAGCGCGATCCCCGGGAACTCCTAGGCGCCGCGGTCCACTGCGTGCCGCACCAGTCCGCGCAGCGCGGCCACGGCCTGGCTGTCCTCCAGCCCGTCGAGCGCGGCCTCGGCCAGGGCGGCGTATTCCCGGGCGCGTGCAAGGCTGTACTCAAGCCCGCCGCTGGCGTGGATCGCGGCGATCGCTTCGCCCAAGGCATCGACATCGCCCTCTTCGACGATCGCGCGCAGGCGCAGGCGCAGCGCGTCGTCGGCTCGGTCCATGGCGTGGATCAGGGGCAGCGTCATCTTGCCCTCGGCGAGGTCGTCGCCCAGGTGCTTGCCCAGCGAGGCCTCGTCGGCGCTGTAGTCGAGTACGTCGTCGGCGATCTGGAAGGCGATGCCGAGGTTGAGCCCGTAGTCGTGCAGCCGCTGCTGCACCTCCTCGCTCGCGCCGGCCAGCAGCGCGCCCAGGCGCGTGGCGGCGGCGAACAGGATCGCGGTCTTGCGCTCGATCACGCGCAGGTAGGCGGCTTCGTCCACGTCCGGGTTGCGCACGTGGAGCAGCTGCAGCACCTCGCCCTCGGCGATGCGGTTGGTGGTGTCGGCGAGGATCTCCTGGATCGGCATCGAACCCAGTTCGACCATCAGCTGGAAGCTGCGCGAATACAGGAAGTCGCCGACCAGCACGCTGGCGGCATTGCCGAAGACCGCGTTGGCGGTGCTGCGGCCGCGGCGCAGGTCGGATTCGTCGACCACGTCGTCGTGGAGCAGGGTGGAGGTGTGGATGAACTCCACCACCGCCGCCAGCTGGTGCGCGTCCGGGCCCTGGTGGCCCAGCGCCCGGGCGGCAAGCAGCAGCAGCATCGGGCGCAGGCGCTTCCCGCCTCCGGCCACGATGTGCTCGGCCACGTGGTTCACCAGGACCACGTCGGACGCCAGTCGGCGGCGGATCAGGGCGTCGACCGCGGCCATGTCGGCGGCGGCGTAGGCCTGGATCTCGGGCAGCGGGAGGGCGGGGCTGGCCGGGGCGGCCTGGGAGTCGGGATCCATGTCGGGCGCGGTTCTGGGGGCCGTCATTATAGGGTCCGGGGCCCGTTCGCGGCCCCGCGCGGCGTTCCCCGACCGTGGGCCGGGGAACCGGCGGATGGCCGGGGGGCGGCGGTTATACTCACCCTTTTCCTCCGCCAATCCCGGCGAAGAGCGACAGGAACCCAATCCATGGCCCGCGGAATCAACAAGGTCATCATCGTCGGCAACCTCGGCAACGATCCCGACGTCAAGTACACCCAGAGCGGCACCACGATCACCACCATCAGCGTGGCCACCACCGAGGCCTGGAAGGACAAGCAGTCCGGGCAGCAGCAGGAGCGCACCGAGTGGCACCGGGTCAAGTTCTTCGGTCGCCTGGCGGAGATCGCCGGCGAGTACCTGAAGAAGGGCCGCCAGGTCTATGTCGAAGGCTCGCTGCGCACTGACAAGTACACCGGCAAGGACGGCGTCGAGCGCTACACCACCGACATTATCGCCAGCGAGATGCAGATGCTGGGCGGCGGTGGCGAGGGTGGTGGTGGACAGCGCGGTGGCGGCAGCGGCGACTATCAGCGCGGCGGCGGCGATAACCAGCGTGGTGGACGCGAGGCGCCCGGTCCGGGCCGCCAGGGCCAGGGTCCCGGAGCGGCCGCGGGCGGCGCAGCCGGTGGCGCAGCTGGCTCGCAATTCGACGACGGCGGTTTCTCGGACGACGACATCCCGTTCTGATCGCCCCCCGGCGGTCGCAGCATTCCCAGGAGGATTTCCCCACATGCCTGTTTGGCTCGTGACCGGCGGTGCCGGTTTCATCGGCGGCAATTTCGTGCTCGAGGCGGTCGCCGCGGGCGTGCGCATCGTCAACCTCGACGTGCTCACGTACGCCGGCAACCTCGACACCCTGTCGTCGCTGGGCGGCAATCCGGACCACGTGTTCGTGCAGGGCGATATCGGCGATGCCGCGCTGGTCGCCGGCCTGCTGGCCGAGCACCGTCCCGACGCGGTGATCAACTTCGCCGCCGAGAGCCATGTCGACCGTTCGATCGACGGCCCGGCGGCGTTCGTGCAGACGAACGTGGTCGGCACGCTGGCGCTGCTGGAAGCGGTGCGCGATTACTGGAAGGCGCTGGAAGGCGAGGCCAGGGAGGCGTTCCGCTTCCTGCACGTGTCGACCGACGAGGTCTACGGCACGCTGGGCGACACCGGGCTGTTCACCGAGACCACGCCGTACGCGCCGAACTCGCCGTATTCGGCGTCGAAGGCCGCCTCCGACCACCTGGTGCGCGCCTTCCACCACACCTACGGCCTGCCGGTGCTGACCACCAACTGCAGCAACAACTATGGCCCGTACCACTTCCCGGAAAAGCTCATCCCGCTGGTGATCGCCAAGGCACTGGCCGGCGAGCCGCTGCCGGTGTATGGCGATGGCAAGCAGGTGCGCGACTGGCTGTTCGTGACCGACCACTGCGAGGCGATCCGCACGGTGCTGGCCCGTGGCCGCGTGGGCGAGACCTACAACGTCGGCGGCAACGCCGAGATGCAGAACATCGAGGTGGTGAAGACGATCTGCGCGCTGCTCGACGAACGCCGGCCGCGCGAAGACGGCCAGCCGCGCGAATCGCAGATCGCGTTCGTGGCGGACCGGCCCGGCCACGACCGCCGGTACGCGATCGACGCCTCCAAGCTGCGTGACGAGCTCGGCTGGGAGCCGAAATACACCTTCGAGCGCGGCATCGGCGAAACGGTCGATTGGTACCTCGACAACCAGCCCTGGGTGCAGCGCGTGCTCGACGGCAGCTATCGCCTGGAACGCATCGGGGGGGCGGCATGACGTCGCGCCGCGGCATCATCCTGGCCGGCGGCTCCGGCACGCGCCTGTACCCGATCACGCAGGCGATCAGCAAGCAGCTGCTGCCGGTGTACGACAAGCCGATGATCTACTACCCGCTCAGCGCGCTGATGCTCGCCGGGATCCGGGAAGTGCTGATCATCAACACCCCGCACGAACAGGCGCTGTTCCAGCACCTGCTGGGCGACGGCTCGCAGTGGGGCATGGACATCCGCTACGCGGTGCAGCCAAGCCCGGACGGGCTGGCACAGGCCTACCTGATCGGCCGCGACTTCGTCGACGGCAAGCCGAGCTGCCTGGTGCTGGGCGACAACATCTTCCACGGCCATGGCTTCACCGAGATCCTCAAGCGCGCCGATGCGCGCCAGGAGGGCGCGACGGTGTTCGGCTACTGGGTCGGCGATCCGGAGCGCTACGGCGTGGCCGAGTTCGACGGCAACGGCAAGGTCATCGGCCTGGAAGAAAAGCCCGTCAACCCACGCTCGAACTACGCCGTCACCGGGCTGTACTTCTACGACGGCCGCGCCAGCGACTTCGCGGCCTCGCTCACGCCGTCGCCGCGCGGCGAGCTCGAGATCACCGACCTCAACCGCTGCTATCTCGACGAGGGCAGCCTGCATCTTGAACAGCTGGGCCGGGGCTACGCCTGGCTCGATACCGGCACCCACCAGTCGCTGATCGAGGCCTCGAACTTCATCGAGACCGTCGAGGCGCGGCAGGGCCTGCGCGTGTGCTGTCCGGAGGAGATCGCCTGGACCAACGGCTGGATCGACGACGCCGACCTCACCCGCCTGGCGGCTCCGCTGGCCAAGAACGGCTACGGCCAGTACCTGCTGTCGCTGGCCAAGCGCGGAGTGGTGCGATGAAAGTGATCGAGACCGGGCTGCCGGGCTGCGTGGTGATCGAACCGCAGGTATTCGGCGACGATCGCGGCTTCTTCTACGAATCCTTCAACTCCGACAAGCTCGCGCAGCACGGACTTGCGCCCGCCTTCGTGCAGGGCAACGTGTCGTCGTCGACGCGCGGCGTGCTGCGTGGCCTGCACTACCAGTGGCCCAAGCCGCAGGGCAAGTACGTCTCGGTGGTGGAAGGCGAGGTCTGGGACGTCGCGGTCGACATCCGCCGTGGCTCGCCAACCTTCGGCCAGTGGACGGCGGTCGTGCTGAGCGCCGAGAACAAGCGCCACTTCTGGATCCCGGAAGGCTTCGCGCACGGCTTCGTGACGCTCAGCGAACGCGCGGTGTTCACCTATCTGTGCACGGAAACCTACGACCGCGACGCGGACGCCGGCATCCGCTGGAACGACGCCGCGCTGGCGGTCGACTGGCCGGTCGCGGACCCCGTGCTTTCCGACAAGGACGCACGCGCACCGTTCCTGGCCGATGTGCCCGAGGAGCGGCTGCCGGTCTACGCGCCATGAGGCTGCTGCTGCTCGGCGCCAACGGCCAGGTCGGCCACGCGCTGCGCCGGGAGCTCGCGTCGCTGGGTGAGGTGGTCTGCACCACCCGCAGCGGAACGCTCGACGACGAAGACACTTGCGAGCGCGCGGATTTCGACCAGCCCGGAACACTGCCGGCGCTGGTCGAACGCATCGCGCCCGACGTGCTGGTCAACGCCGCCGCCTACACCGCCGTGGACCGCGCCGAAGAAGAGCGGGACGCCTCGTACCGCGCCAATGCCGAGGCGCCGGCCGCGCTGGCCGCGGCCTGTGCCCGTCGCGGCGCGCTGTTCGTGCACTACTCGACGGACTACGTATTCGATGGCAGCGGCACGCAGCCCTGGCGCGAGGACGACGCGACCGCGCCCTTGGGCGTCTACGGCGCCAGCAAGCTCGCGGGCGAGCAGGCCGTGCGCGACAGCGGTGCGCGCCACATGGTGTTCCGTACCGCCTGGGTCTATGGCGCCCACGGCCACAACTTCATGCGCACGATGCTGCGCCTGGGCGCGGATCGCGATGAGCTGCGGGTGGTCGCCGACCAGGTCGGCACGCCGACCCCGGCGCGCGTGATCGCGCGAGCCACCGCGCATGCGCTGCGGACGAAGCCCGAAGCGAGCGGGCTCTGGCATCTCACCGCGGCCGGCAGTACCAGCTGGCACGGCTTCGCCGAGGCGATCTTCACCGGTGCGCACGCGCGTGGCCTGCTGCAGCGGGTGCCACGGGTGCTGCCCATCACGACCGCCGATTACCCGACGCCTGCGCGCCGGCCGGCGTACTCGTGCCTGGACCTCACCCGCATGCAGGCGGAGTTCGGGCTGGAACTGCCCGACTGGAAGGACGCCCTGTCCGGCGTGCTCGACGAAGTGTCGGCGGCGGGCGGGAAAAAGTAAGGCCGGCGCGTCGGGGGCGCGGCGGGAACATTGAACATCCTGGGGGAAGCATCGTGGGGAACAGCATTCGTTTGATCGTGGCCGTCCTGGTGGCGTTTGCGTGCGTGGCGCCGGCATTCGCGGTGGACATCGAGCCGTTCATCAGGAAGTCCGAGTTCGGCGATATCGAGATCTCACCGACGGGCGAATACGTCGCGGCCACGGTGCCGCTGGAAGACACCACGGCGCTGGTGATCGTGCGGCTTTCCGACAACAAGGTCACCGGTGGCGGGTCGCCCGGCAAGTACCGGCACGTCAGTCGGATGACGTGGGTCAACGACGATCGCCTGCTGTATTCCGTGGCCGAGAAGATGGGCCTGCTGGATGCGCCCCGGGAGACCGGTGAGATCTACACGGCCCGGGCCACTGATCGCCGCTCCGACATCCTGGTGGGACAGAGCCTGTACGCACCCGAGCTCGGCTCGCGCATCACCACCGGCAAGCGCACGGAAATGGTGTGGGCCGAGCTCGTGGATGCGCTGCCCGGCAGCGAGAACGAGGTCATCATCGCGGTCGGCGGCTTCGGCGAGGATCCCTACACGCGCGCCGAGCGCATGCATGTGGTGACCGGGCGGCGCGCGCCGATCACCCGCGCCCCGGTGCGCAACGGCAGCTATGTGACCGACAACACCGGTGCGGTGCGGGCCGCATGGGGCGCCAACGTCGACAACTCGATCAAGACCTACACCCGCAAGGACGAAGGCGCCGAGTGGGTGCTGTTCAACGACGAGGCCAGTCACGGCGTATCGCGGATTCCGCTCGGGTTCTCGCCTGACAACGCCACCTTGTACCTGCGCTCGCAGCGCATTGCCGGCACATCGATCATCGAAGGCCTCGACATGGCCACGGGCGAGCGTTCCGTGGTCCTGGCCGACGACGGCGCCGAGCCCGAAGCCATCCTCCACGATCCGGTGAGCGGGATGCCGGTCGGGGTGCGCTACATGGATGGGAAGCCACGCACGGCCTTCTTCGAACCCGGCTCGGCGGCCGAACGACAGTACCGCAGCCTCGAGGCCGCTTTCCCGGGGCACTCGGTCCTGGTCACCTCGTCGACGAAAGATGGCCGCAGCGTGCTCGTCTATGCCTGGAGCGACCGCAATTCGGGCGACTACTTCACGTTCGATACCGTGGCCAAGAAGGCCGCCTACGTCATGAGCGCCCGCAGCTGGCACGACCCGGAGCGGATGGCCGCGATGCGGCCGGTTTCGCTCACCGCGCGCGACGGCCTGCCCCTGGCCGGTTACCTGACGCTGCCGCCCGGTTCGGAGGGTCGCTCGCTGCCCACGGTGGTGATGCCGCACGGCGGGCCCTACGGCGTCTTCGACCGCTGGGGCTTCGACACCGACGTCCAGCTGCTGGCGGCGGCGGGCTACGCCGTGCTGCAGGTGAACTACCGGGGATCGGGCAACCACGGCCGTGCATTCCAGGAAGCGGGCGCGCGCGAGTGGGGCGGCAAGATGCAGGATGACGTCACCGACGCCACCCGCTGGGCGATCGCGGAGGGCATCGCCGACCCGGCCCGGATCTGCATCCATGGCGGCAGCTATGGCGGCTATGCGGCCCTGATGGGCGTGGCGAAGGAGCCGGACCTGTACCGCTGTGCTTCGGGCTATGTCGGCGTGTACGACCTCCCCGAGATGCAGGCCACGACCGCCCGTGACAGCCGTCGGCTGGGCAACTGGTCGTCCGAGTGGGTGGGCAGCGATGCTGCGAAGCTCGCCGAAGCCTCGCCCAACCGCTTCGCCGACCGCATCAAGGTCCCGGTCCTCCTGGCCGCGGGCGGCGAGGACCGGATCGCGCCGGTCGAGCACACGAAGAAGATGGAACGCGCGCTGGCGAAGGCGGGCGTGCCGGTCGAGGCGCTGTACTATCCGACCGAGGGACACGGCTTCTATGTCGAAGCCAACCGGCGTGACTACTACACGCGGTTGCTGGCTTTCCTGAACCTGCACCTCGGCGGCAGGACCGTCGCGGCGGCCTCCGAGTAGCCTGGAGACACACATGGTCGAACGCACGCGTGATGAGCCTGTTCCGCAACTGACTTTCCGCGCGGTGCTGCTGGCCATCGTGCTGGCGGTCATCCTGGCCGCGGCCAACGCCTACCTGGGCCTGTTCGCAGGGCTCACCATCGCCACCGCGATCCCGGCGGCGGTGGTCTCGATGGGCGTGCTGCGCCTGCTGGGCGGCGGCACCATCCTCGAAAACAACATTGTCCAGACCGGTGCCTCGGCCGGCTCCTCGATCGCGGCGGGCGTGATCTTCACCATCCCGGCGCTGGTCATCCTCGGCTACTGGGACGACTTCCGTTACTGGTGGGTGCTGGCGATCGCGGGCCTGGGCGGCCTGCTCGGCGTGCTGTTCTCCGTGCCGCTGCGGCGCACGATGATCGTCGAGGATCCGCTGCCGTTCCCCGAAGGCAAAGCCGCCGCCGAGGTGCTCAAGGCCGGCGAGAGCGCCGGGCCCGGGCTCAGGATCCTGGCACTGGCGGCGGGCATCGGCGCCCTTGTGAAGGTGGCCGCCGAGAGCGGCATGCGCATGATCCCCGACAACGCCGTGGGGTCCGGCTTCATCGGCAAGTACCTCGGCTACATGGGCACCAACCTGTCGCCGGCGCTGCTCGGCGTGGGCTACATCGTCGGACTGAACATCGGCATCGTGGTGCTGTCCGGCGCGATCCTGTCCTGGAACATCGCGATCCCGATCTACCACGCGTTCTTCCTCGATACCGATCCGGTGCTCGCGACGCAACTGGCTGGTGTCCCGGCCGCCGACGCCGCTGGGGCGATCTGGTCGGCGAAGATCCGCTACCTCGGCGTGGGCGCGATGCTGGTCGGCGGCATCTGGACGCTGTTCTCGCTGCGCAAGTCCTTGCTGTCGGGCGTGAAGAGCGGCATCGCCGCGGCGCGCAAGGGCAGCGGCGAGGCGGTGGCCGAGACCGACAAAGACCTGCCGATGAAGTGGATGCTGATCGCGCTGCTGCTGTTCGTGATCCCGCTGCTGGTGCTGTACCAGGCGATCGTCGGCAACTGGTTCGTCAGCGTGCCAATGACGATCATCATGATCGTGGCCGGCTTCCTGTTCGTGTCGGTGTCGGCCTACCTGGCCGGCCTGGTCGGCTCGTCCAACAACCCGGTCTCGGGCATCACCATCGCCACGATCCTCTTCGCGGCAGCGGTGCTGCTGTTGCTGCTGGGCCGCGATTCGCCGGTGGGCGCCGTGGCCGCGATCATGATCGGCGCGGTGGTGTGCTGCGCCGCGGCGGTGGGTGGCGACAACCTGCAGGACCTCAAGGCCGGCTACATCGTCGGGGCGACGCCCTGGAAGCAGCAGCTGATGCTCGGCATCGGCGCCTTCTCCTGCGCGCTGATCATGGCGCCCGTGCTGAACCTGCTCGCCCAGGCCTACGGCATCGGCGCGCCCACGCCGGAGCAGCCGCAATCGCTGGCCGCGCCGCAGGCGACGCTGATGGCCTCGGTGGCCCAGGGCATGTTCGGCGGCAAGCTGCCCTGGGACATGATCGCGATCGGTGCCGGGGTCGGTGCCGCGATCATCGCCTTCGACGAATGGCTGAAGGCGCGCGCCTCGACCTTCCGCGTGCCGGTGCTTGCGGCCGCGATCGGCATCTACCTGCCGATCGAGCTGATGGTGCCGATCTTCCTCGGCGGCGTCCTGGCGTGGATGGTCGAACGCAAGCACGGCATCGACGGGCAGGACGAGGCCGCGCGCGACCGCATCCACCGCCCGGGCACCCTGTTCGCCGCGGGCCTGATCACCGGTGAGGCGCTGATGGGGATCGCGATCGCAGTGCCGATCGTGCTCACCGAGCGCGCCGACGTGCTGGCGGTGGCGGAGTCGCTGCACTTCAACCAGTGGGTTGGCCTGGCGGTGCTGGCCGTGGTCGCGTGGCTGCTCTACCGCAGCGGCGCGAAGCAGGACACGGCGGCAGTGCCGGTGGAGCCCGGGCCGCTCTGAAGCTGGAGGACGGTCCCGTGCCGCTTGCCGGGGCCGCTCCACCGCGCCAAGGCAAGCACCCGCCCGGCGGCCACGGCCACGCCCGGGACCCGGACTTCCCGCCTTTGCGCCACGCGTCCGCGCCGCCTACCATCGGGACTTTCCGTCCGGAGTCCCGATCCATGCCGCGCATCGCCCTGCTGACCCTGTGCCTGATCGCCGCGCTGCCCGCGGTCGCCGACGCCCGCGGCCTCGAGGGGCGCGACCTCGCCGCCATGGAGCGCGTGTCCTCGCCGACGCTGTCGCCCAACGGCATGCACCTGGTGTTCGCGCAGCGCAGCATCGACCTCGAGGCCAACTCGGGCACCAGCGCGCTCTACGTGCGCAACCTGGTGACGCGGGACATGGCGCCGCCGAAGCGCCTGACGCCGGAAGGCTGGAACGTCAACTCGCCTTCGTTCTCGCCCGATGGCGAAACCGTCTATTTCCTCAGTGCGAAGGACGGCTCGCAGCAGCTTTACGCGATCCCGCTCGCCGGCGGCGAGCCGCGCCAGCTGACCGCCTTCGCGATGGACGTCGGCACCTACCATGTCTCGCCCGACGGCGACCGCGTGGCCTTCAGCGTCGACACCTTCGGCGACTGCGGCGCGGACTTCGCTTGCACGAAGCAGCGCCTGGACGAGCGCAAGGACTCCAAGGTTTCCGGCGTCGTCTACGACCAGCTGTTCGTGCGCCACTGGGACACCTGGGCCGATGGCCGCCGCAACCGCCTGTTCGTGGCCGGCCTGCCCGGTGACGGCGCCAAGCCCGTCGCCGCCGCCACCGCCATCAGTGCTGCGCTGGAAGGCGACGTGCCGGGCAAGCCCTTCGGTGGTGCCGGCGATTACGCCTGGGCGCCGGACGGCGGCAGCATCGTTGCCAGCGTGAACGTGGCGGGGCGCGAGGCGGCCTGGTCGACCAACTACGACCTGTACCGCCTGGATGTCGCCGGCAGCGCGGCGCCGGTCAACCTCACCGCCGACAACAAGGCCTGGGATGCCGGCCCGGTGTTCAGCGCCGACGGCAAGACCCTGTTCTACCGCGCGATGGCGCGCCCCGGCTTCGAGGCCGACCGCTTCGCGCTGATGGCACTCGACCTGGCCAGCGGCGAGCGCCGCGAGATCGCGCCGGACTGGGACCGCTCGCCGAGCAGCCTGCAGCCCTCCGCGGACGGCAGCGCGCTGTACGTGGCCGCGCAGGACACCGGCGAGTACCCGTTGTTCAAGGTCGACATCGCCAGCGGCGAGGTCACGCGCCTGGTCGGCGGCGGCAGCGTGTCGTCCTTCGAGGTCGCCGGCAACAGCCTGGTCTTCAGCCGCAATGCGATCGACACGGGTGACGTGATCCACGTGGCCTCCACTGATGGCCAGAACCAGCGCGCAATCACCCCGACGGCCGCCGAGCGCCTGCCCGACGTCGATTTCGGCGCCTTCGAACAGTTCAGCTTCAAGGGCGCCAAGGGCGCGACCGTCCATGGCTACGTGGTCAAGCCGTGGAATTTCGAGGAGGGCAAGACCTATCCCGTCGCCTTCCTGATCCACGGCGGCCCGCAGGGCAGCTTCGGCAACGGCTGGAGCTACCGCTGGAATCCGCAGACCTACGCTGGCCAGGGCTATGCCGTGGTCATGATCGACTTCCACGGCTCCACCGGCTACGGCCAGGCCTTCACCGATGCGATCAGCGGCGACTGGGGCGACGCGCCGCTCGAAGACCTGCAGAAGGGCTGGGCCGCCGCGCAGCAGCAGTACGACTTCCTCGACGGCGACAACGCCTGCGCGCTGGGCGCCAGCTACGGCGGCTACATGGTCAACTGGATCGCCGGCAACTGGAACGAGCCGTGGAAGTGCCTGGTCAACCACAACGGCGTCTTCGACACCCGTTCGATGGGCCTGGTGACCGAAGAACTCTGGTTCACCGAGTGGGAGAACGGCGGCACCGTGTTCGACAATCCCGAAGCCTACGAACGCCACAACCCGGCGCGGCACATCGACAAGTGGCGCGTGCCGATGCTGGTGGTCGCCGGCCAGAACGATTTCCGGGTGCCGATCGACCAGAGCCTGTCGACGTTCACTGCGCTGCAGCGCCAGGGCATCGAGTCGAAGCTGATGTACTTCCCCGACGAGAACCACTGGGTGCTGAAGCCGCAGAACAGCGTCTTCTGGCACGACAACGTCAACGACTGGCTCAAGCAGCACATCGGCCGGTAATCGCTACTCCGCGCGGCCGGCACAACGCTGCCGGCCGCGCGCGACCCTGCACCACCCATCCCGAACCGAACCGACAGGAACACTGCCGATGGCCCCTGCATCCACCGCGCCCGAAGCATCCGCCGAAGCCGCCGCCATCGACGCCATGGACCCGGTCGGCGCGGTCGAGGCGATCGACGCCGCGATGCCGATGATCACCAACGACATCGTCGTCTTCGGCCTGATCGCGGCCACGCTCGGCGCCATCTTCTGGCTCGCATCCGGGCCGACGCCGTTCTGGAAGAAGTTCTTCGCATGGGTGCCGGCACTGCTGCTGTGCTATTTCGTGCCCGCGATCTACAACACCGCCGGCCTGATCGACGGTGAAAGCAGCGCGCTGTACAACCCGATTGCCAGCCGCGTGCTGCTGCCGGCGGCGCTGGTGCTGCTCACGCTGTCGATCGACCTCAAGGGCATCCTGAAGCTGGGGCCGAAGCTGCTGTTCGTGTTCTGCGCCGGTACCTTGGGCATCGTGCTGGGTGCGATCGTGAGTTTCCAGCTGATGGAGTGGTTCTGGCCGGCGGCGGTCGCCGGTGACACATGGAAGGGCATGGCGGCACTGTCCGGAAGCTGGATCGGCGGCGGCGCGAACATGGTCGCGATCCGCGAGATCTACGAAGTGGACGCGACGCTGTTCGGTCAGTTCGCCGTGGTCGACGTCGCCATTGCCAGCCTCTGGATGGGCACGCTGCTGTTCCTCGCCAACCGCGCGCGGCAGATCGACGCGCGCACCGGCGCCGATACCCGCGCCATCGACGAGATGAAGGAACGCATCTCGGCCTACGAGGCCGCCAACGCACGCATCCCCACGCTCACCGATCTGATGGTGATCGTGGCCGTGGCCTTCGGCCTGGTCGGGCTGGCGCATTTCGTGGCCGATCCGGCTTCGGCCTGGTTCAGGGCCAACACCACCTGGGCCAGCCAGTTCAGCCTCGATGCGCCCTTCGTCTGGGTGATCGTGCTGTCGACGCTGGGCGGCCTGTTGCTCAGTTTCACTCCCATGCGGCGGCTGGAGAACGCCGGCGCGTCCCGGGTAGGCACCGTGTTCCTGTACTTCCTGATCGCCTGCATCGGCATGCAGATGGACTTCTTCAAGCTCGCCGAGCGGCTGGAGCTGATCCTGATCGGCGTGATCTGGATGGCCGTGCACATCATCGTGCTGCTCATCGCGGCGAAGCTGGTGCGCGCGCCGCTGTTCTATTTCGCGGTGGGTTCGCAGGGCAACATCGGCGCCGCGGCCTCCGCGCCGGTGGTGGCCGCGGCCTTCCACCCGACGCTGGCGCCGGTCGGCGTGCTGCTGGGCACGGTGGGTTATGCCACCGGCACGGTCATCGCCTACGGCATCGGACAGATCCTGCGGGTCATGGCCGGGGCATGAGCGAGGCGCCGTCCGCGGAACTGGTGGCAGCGGCGACCGCCGCGGACGTCGAGCTGACGATCCTCATGCCCTGCCTGGACGAGGCAGAGACGCTCGCGACCTGCATCCGCAAGGGACGGTCGTTCCTTGATGCCTCGGGCGTGGACGGCGAGGTCCTGGTCGCCGACAACGGCAGCACCGACGGCTCGCGCGAGATCGCGATCCGGGAGGGGGCGCGCGTCGTCGAGGTGCCCGAGCGAGGCTACGGCGCCGCCCTGATGGCCGGCATCCGCTCGGCACGGGGCCGCTTCGTGGTCATGGGCGACGCCGACGATTCCTACGATTTCTCGCGGCTCATGCCCTTCGTCGAGGAGCTGCGACGCGGAAGCGACCTGGTGATGGGCAACCGCTTCCGGGGCGGGATTGCAGCAGGCGCCATGCCGTTCCTGCACAGGTATCTGGGCAATCCGGTGCTGAGCTTCCTCGGTCGGCTGTTCTTCGGGGTGAAGGTGCGCGACTTCCACTGCGGCCTGCGTGGCTTCAACCGCGACCGCATCGCCGCGCTCGGCCTGCGGACCGCCGGCATGGAGTTCGCCAGCGAGATGGTGGTGAAGGCCTCGCTTGCCGACTACCGGATCACCGAAGTGCCGACCACGCTCCAGCCTGATGGCCGCTCGCGCCCGCCGCACCTGCGGACCTGGCGCGATGGCTGGCGACACCTGCGCTTCCTGCTGGTCCATAGCCCGCGCTGGCTGTTCCTGGTCCCCGGCCTCGCGCTGGTCGCGATCGGCGTACTGGCGATGGCCCTGATCGCGATGCACAGCGTCCGCATCGCTGGCGTGAACCTCGACGTGCATACCCTGGCCTACGCGGGCGCGGCCGTCGTGCTCGGCGTGCAGATGGTCCTGTTCTCGGTGCTGACGACGGCCATGGGCGTCCGCAACGGCTGGCTGCCCGACACCGGGCGCCGGCGGGGGCTGTTCCCGGTGCTGACGCTGGAGCGGTGCCTGGCCGCCGCGGTGCTGATGTTCGTGGCCGGCGTGGTGATTTCGCTGTATGCCGTCTACGTCTGGGCTTCGCGTGACTTCGGCGCGCTTGATCCGCGGGAGACCATGCGCTGGGTGCTGCCCTCGGTCATGCTGATGGCGGTCGGTGGCGAGGTCGGCCTGGCCGCCTTCTTCCTGGAGGCCCTGCGATTGCCGGATGCCCGCCGTCCCGGGCAAGCGGTGTGAGCGGCCCCGGCGTCAACGCGCAGTACAACGTCGCGCGCGGAGGCGGCATCACGGATCGCGTGTCGACGTACATGCGCCGGAAGATGTACGCCCGCTTCATCGCCGCCGGCGTGGCCCGCGATGACACGATCCTGGATGTCGGCGTGACCAGCGACCGTGAACAGCTGGCTTCGAACTATCTCGAGGCGTGGCATCCGCGCAAGGACAGGATCACCGCCTGCGGTATCGATGACGCGGGCTTCCTGGAGGAGATGTACCCGGGCCTGCGTTTCGTGCGCGCCGATGGCAAGGACCTGCCGTTCGCGGACCGGAGTTTCGACTGGGTGCATTCGAGTGCCGTGCTCGAGCACGTCGGGTCGGCGGGCGAGCAGGCGAAGTTCCTCGCCGAGCTGTACCGCGTGTCCAGGAAGGGTCTGTTCGTGACCACGCCCAACCGCTGGTTCCCGGTGGAGTTCCATACCGTGCTGCCCCTGCTGCACTGGCTGCCGGCGCCCTGGTTCCGCGCGCTGCTGCGGCGGCTGGGCCATCGCGAGCTGTGCCTGGAGGAAAATCTCAACCTGCTGGGGAAGGCGGACCTCGCGAAGGCATGCGCGCAGGCCGGCCTGGTGGATTGGCGCATCGACAGCGTGTCGCTTGGCGGATGGCCCAGCAACCTGTTGCTCCTGGCGCGTCGGCACTAGGACCGTTGCCGGTGGACGTGCGAGGGAAGGCCATGGGGCAGCAGGGAATGAAGGACGGGTGGCAGCGCCGGGCACCGGCAGTGGTGGCGGTGCTGTCGGCCATGGCGTTCGTCGTGTTCGTGGCGTACATGCCGGTCGCGATCCTTGCCGACGCGAGCTATGACGACGCGTGGTTCTGGTGGCGTGGCGAAACCATCGCGTCGGGAGACTGGCTGGGCGCCTACGACAAGTCGACCCTGATGAAAGGCCCGGGCTATCCGCTGTTCCTGGCGTTCACCCACCTCATGGGCCTGTCACTGATGACGACCCAGGCGCTGCTCTACGCGGCTGCCTGCCTGCTGCTCGGGACGGCGGTGCAGAGGATCAGCGGACGCACCTGGCTGGCGCTGCTGGTGGTGTTGGCGCTGCAGTGGCATCCAGCGGCCCTCGTCTGGAACCGGGTGCTGCGCGACAACATCGGCGCCGCGCAGCTCCTGATCGCCCTGGCGTGCCTGTTGCACTTCCTCCACGCCTGCCACGCCGGCAGGCGCGGATGGGGCTGGGCCGGGCTCGCGGGCCTGGTGCTGGGCTGGATGTGGACCACGCGCGAGGACGTGGTCTGGGTGGTGCCGGGCGTGCTGCTCCTGCTGCTGGCCGCGGTCACGTCGGCCTGGCGCATACCCGGCGGGCGGCGGCGGGCGGGGGTGGGGATCGCCTGCGTGGCCCTGGCATTTGGGGGCTGGATGGCACTGGTGGCCACCACCAACCTTGCGAAGTACGGCGCGTTCGTCACGGTCGAAACCCGCGAAGGGGCGTATGCCGACGCGATGTCCGCGCTGCAGCGCGTGCGCGTGGGCGAACCGGTTCCGTATGTCCCCGTGCCGGCCAAGGTGCGGGAGGCTGTGTATGCGGTCAGTCCGGCGTTCGCGCGGCTGCGCCCGCATCTCGAGGTTCCCGGCTCGCCCTGGACCAGAACCGGCTGCAGGCTGTATCCGCACAGCTGCGGCGATTATGCGGGCGGCTGGTTCATGTGGGCGCTCCGCGATGCGGTGAGCGCCATCGGCGTGTACCGCTCCGCGCCCGAGGCGGAGGCCTACTACCGGCAGGTCGCCGACGAGATCAACGCCGCCTGCGAGGACCGGCGCCTGCACTGTGCCACGACCTTCGTCGGGAGTATCCCGCCGATCGCCGCATCGCAATGGCAGGACATGCCGGGTCATCTTGCCAAGGCCCTGTCGATGCTTGCATGGCAGCGCATCGGCGAAGGCCAGACCGAAAGCCACGTGAAGTCCCCGCGCGTGCGGGCGATGTGGAAGTTCGTGGGTGAACCGCGGGTCCCCGATCCTGCCGACACGCTCGGCGTATCGGCGACGGGCTGGTTCCGCGACCCGCAGGGCGGCTGGGTGCAGGCGCGGTGCAAGGGAGTCGAGGAGGCGATCGCGATCGAACGCCTCCCGAGTCCCGACATCGCACGCCATTTCAAGGACCCGGGCGCGGACCGGAGCCGTTTCGCCATCGCCCTTCCGACGGTCGCGGATTGCGCCATCGAGCCCACGTGCGGAACAGGCTCCGCGCAACTGGCCGCGGTGGCGGCTGGCACCCGTGAATTCGCGATGGATGCCGGACGGCTGCGCTTCGACTCGGTGCATGAAAGCCTTCCACAAAGCGCCGAAGCGCCCATGTCCGCGCGATGGATCCGGCACGGCATCGGCCTTGTCTACGCGGCGATCCTCCCGTGGCTGTCGCTGGCGGGCCTGCTGGCGTTCGCCTGGGCATCCATCCGCGCACTGCGGCGGCGTCGGATCGAGCCGCTGTATGCGCTGGCAGCGGCGGCGTGGTGCCTGGCCGCCGCCCGCGCGGGGATGCTGGCACTGGTGGAGATGTCGTCCTTCCCGGCGCTGCATGTGCATTACATGCAGCCGGGGTTCCCGATGTTCTTGCTCGCGGCGATCGTGTCGCTGGCGCTCGTGTCGCCGCTGCTGTCGCAATGGCATGCGCGCCGGCAAGGGCGTGCGACTCCATCGTGATCCCCTTCAATCGCCCGGCAGCGCCGTGCCGGGCGGGATGCAAGGAATCAGCAGCAGCGGAACCCGCTGCGCCCGCCGTAGCGGGCTTCCTGGCGCTCGCGGAAGAAGGTCGGATAGTCCATGACCTCGCGATCCGGGTGCTTCTCCAGCGTGTGGCGCACGTAGTTGTCGTAGTCCGGGATCCCGCAGCACAGCCGGGCGGTCTGCACCATCCTCCGCCACACACGCTTGTGCGTGGCGAAGTGGTCCAGCGTGACCAGCTGTCCGGCCATCAGAGCCAGACCTTCTGCTGCTCGGGCGTCAGTGCGACGTAGGCGGTCTCGCGATCCGTGCGTGCCGGATTCGCGCGCGCCTTGCGCACGGCGCCGAACGAGTAGAAGAGCACCGCCAGCACGACGAACATGAAGAGCGCCGTCAGCCCCGCGTTGACGTAGTTGTTGATCATGATCTGCTGCATGCCGCCGAAGTCCTTCGACGGAGCGATCAGTTCGCCGGCGGCCAGCGCGTCGCGGTACTTGTTGGCCTGGGCCAGGAAGCCCACGCCCGGGTTGCCGTCGAAGATCTTGATCCAGCCGGCGCTGAGCGTGCAGGCCAGCAGCCAGACGGTGGGCAGGATCGGCACCCAGGCGTAGTGGCCCTTCTTCATCTTGAACAGCACGACCGTGCACAGCATCAATGCGATCGCAGCCAGCATCTGGTTGGCAATGCCGAACAGCGGCCACAGCATGTTGATGCCACCCAGCGGGTCGGTCACGCCCTGGTAGAGGAAGTAGCCCCACATCGCCACGCAGCCGGCGGTCGCGATCAGGTTCGGGATCCAGGCCTCGGTCTTGCGCATCACCGGCACGAAGTTGCCGAGCAGGTCCTGCAGCATGAAGCGACCGGCGCGGGTACCGGCATCGACCGCGGTGAGGATGAAGAGCGCTTCGAACAGGATCGCGAAGTGGTACCAGAACGCCATCATTCCTTCGCCGGGAATCACCGCGTGGAAGATCTGTGCGATGCCCACGGCCAGCGTCGGTGCGCCGCCGGCACGCGAGATGATCGAGGCCTCGCCAACGTCTTCCGCGGTCTGGATCAACATCTCGGGCGTGACCACGAAGCCCCAGCCCGACACCATCTCCGCGACGGCGACCGGATCGGTGCCGATCAGCGCCGCCGGGCTGTTCATGGCGAAGTACACGCCCGGGTCGATGATCGAGGCCGCGACCATGGCCATGATGGCCACGAACGATTCCATCAGCATGCCGCCGTAGCCCAGGTACGGTGCGTGGCGCTCGTTGGCCATCAGCTTGGGCGTGGTGCCCGAGGCGATCAGGGCGTGGAAGCCGGAGACAGCGCCGCAGGCGATGGTGATGAACAGGAACGGGAACATCGAGCCCTTCCACACCGGGCCGGTGCCATCGGTGAACTGGGTCAGGGCCGGCATGCGCAGTTCCGGCATCACGATCAGGATGCCGACGGCCAGGCCGACGATGACGCCGATCTTCAGGAAGGTGGACAGGTAGTCGCGCGGGGCGAGCAGCAGCCACACCGGCAGCACCGCGGCCACGAAGCCGTAGCCGATCAGCATCCAGGTGATCTGCACGCCGGTGAAGGTGAAGGCGGGACCCCAGGTCGGGTGCGCGGCGACGGAACCACCAAACCAGATCGCCGCCACCAGCAGCACCAGGCCGATGACCGAGATCTCGCCGATCTTCCCGGGCCGGAGGTAGCGCATGTACACGCCCATGAAGATCGCGATCGGAATCGTCGCGATCACCGTGAACATGCCCCAGGGGCTTTCGGCCAGGGCCTTCACCACGATCATCGCCAGCACCGCGAGGATGATGATCATGATCAGGAAGGCGCCGAAGAGCGCGATGGTTCCGGGCACCTGGCCCATCTCCTCGCGCACCAGGTCGCCGAGCGAGCGCGCATCGCGGCGGCTCGATACCACCAGCACCATGAAGTCCTGCACCGCGCCGGCCAGGACCACGCCGACGATCAGCCACAGGGTGCCGGGCAGGTAGCCCATCTGTGCCGCCAGCACGGGGCCGACCAGGGGGCCGGCGCCGGCGATCGCGGCGAAGTGGTGGCCGAACAGCACGTGCTTGTTCGTGGGAACGTAGTCCAGGCCGTCGTTGTGGATCATCGCGGGCGTGGCGCGCGAGCCGTCAAGCTCGAACACCTTGTCGGCGATGAAGCGGGCGTAGAAGCGGTAGGCGACGAGATAGATCGAGACGGCGGCGACCACGATCCACAGCGCGTTGATCGGTTCGCCGCGCCTGAGCGCGACCGTCCCCAGGCAAAACGCACCCAGCAATGCCAGTGCGGCCCATGCGATCTTGCCGATTCCACCCTTCATGAGACGCCCCCTTGATTGGTTGGGATCAGGGTCGCTTCTACTCCCATCGCGGTCAATCGCCAATGCTGCACTGCGGCGTGATTCCGACTCATACTTTGGTCGAAGGCGTCTCGTCTGGCGGCATCAGAGCCAGCGTACTTTCCGCAGGTAGCGGTACAGCACCAGGACCACCAGGACGACTCCGCCGACCAGCACCGGATAGCTCCAGCGGCCCTGCAGTTCCGGCATGTTTGTGAAGTTCATGCCGTACCAGCTGGCGATGAGCGTGGGGGCTGCGAGCAGCGCCGCCCAGCCGGCCAGGCGCTTGACCACCTCGCCCTGGGCCAGTGTGACCAGGGCCTGGTTGACGCCCAGCGCGGTGCCGAGCATGTCGCGCAGCACGTCGACCGCATCGTTGGCGCGCACCGAGTGGTCGAGCACGTCGCGCAGGTACAGGCGCACCTCGTCGGATACCAGCGGACTGCTGCTGCGCACCAGCTGCGACAGCACGTCCTGCATCGTCGTCACCGCGACCCGCATATAGGTCAACTCACGCTTGAGGTCGTAGAGGCGGCGGATGGTTCCACGACTGAAGGCTTCGCTGAAAACGTCCTGCTCCAGCGCCTGCAGGGTGGCCTTGAACTCGTCGACGATCGGCAGGTAGTTGTCGACGATGGCGTCGAGCACCGCGTACAGGCCGAATGCCGGGCCAAGTGCCAGCAGCTCGGGGTCGCGCTCGATACGCGCACGCGCCGGTGCGTAGGACAGCGAATCGCCGTGGCGCACGGTGACCAGGTAGCGTGGGCCGAGGAAGGCATGGGTCTCGCCGTATCGGATGCGCTCGTCGACCACCTGCACGGTGTTGGCGACCAGGAACAGCGAATCGCCGTAGGCCTCGAGCTTCGGCCGCTGGTGTGCGTTGTGGGCGTCCTCGATGGCGAGGTCGTGCAGGCAGAATTCTTCCTGCAGTTTCTCCAGCACGTCCTCGCCAGGCTCGTACAGGCCGATCCAGACGAAGCTGCCGTCATCGACCGCGAGCACGTCGCTGATCGCGTCGAGGTCGATGTCGCGGCGGCGGCCGTCGCGGTCGTAGGCCGCGCAGTTCACCACTGATTGTGGAAGGTCGCAGCGCTGGTCGTTCATGGCTCGGATCCTGCGCCGAGCGCCTGCTTCGGGCAAGGCGGTCGATCGGGCCGTGGCGTCGGCCTGATCAGGTTTCCGCCGCGGCCACCTCGTCACTGCCACGGGCACGCGGGCCTGCGCGCGCATGCAGCGCCGCGGCCAATGCCAGCTGCAAGGGCAGCATCAAAGCCAGCCAATGCGCATTGCGCTGCGTCTGCAGCGGCATCCACAGCAGGAAGGGCGCCACCAGGAGGCCCAGCGCGACCACGGCCAGCACGATGCGGAAGGCCAGGCCGCCGTCGCGTCCGCGGGCAATCCGCCAGGCTCCGGGCAGCAGCAGGATGCACAGCGGGTTGAACAGCAGCAGGTTGTGGTTGGCCCAGCCGAAGCGGTGCGCGGTGCCCAGCCAGATGTAGAGCATCACGGCGCCGAGCGCGGCGCACAGCAGCCAGACGGGAAGCGCGGCGGCGGCCACCGCGCGGGGACGGTGGCGTTGCGACCACGCCAGCGCGGCCAGCGCGACGCCCACCAGCAGCCACGGCCACCAGGCGACGCGGCGCGGCACGGGTTCGGGCTCCAGCAGGTGCGGCAGCAACGCCTCCTCGGCCACGACCAGGGGCCGCCCGTCGGCCAGGCGCACGTCGCGCAGGGACTGCGCCAGCCGCATCGGGACGAAAGCATCCTCCCAGAGCGCGTTCGGACGGTCGGCCGCCGGGCCCAGGCCAAGGTCGAAGCCCAGCGCCATCAGCCGGTCCGGGCGCGCCAGGCGCACGGCTTCGCTGCGGAAGGTGTTGCCCTGCGAGCGTCCCTGCAGGTGCCGCGCCAGCAGGCCGCCCAATGCCGCGTCGAGCGCGTCGCGCACACGGGTGCTGCAGTTGTCGAGGAAGTAGTCGTAGGGATAGCTGGCGTTTTCAGGGCGCGCGTTCCAGGCCAGGCGTTCGGCAAGCGCGGTAGCCGTCTCCTCTTCGAGGTCGAGCCACTGGATGGCGACGCCGCGGCCGACGCTTTCGTAGTAGGCGAGGTCCTGCGCCAGCGGCAGCACCGCCAGCCGGTACTGCATGTCACCGCGCATGAAGCGCTGGTGGAAGTCGGGTTCTTCGGGGTCGAAGAAGCCGAAGTTGTAGGACAGCGGCGGGCCGGCGGCGGGGTCGTCGACCACGATCGCGTTGTGTCCGAAGCGCTCGAAGAAGATCTCGCCGGGCTGCATCGTGGCCACGCCGATGCGCGGGGCGGCCAGGGCCGGCAGGCAGCAGGCGAGCAGCGCCAGCAGCAGGCCGAGCATGGCGGCCGGGCGGGTTGCGCGCCCCACCATGGCCAGGGATGCCGTCACGCTTCAGTCGCCATGGATCGACAGGTGCAGGGCGTGCAGCCGGCGCGCGTCGGCGCTGGCGACGCGGAACGTGAAGCGGCCAAGCGTGAGCTCCTCGCCGGCTTCGGGCAGGTGGCCGATGGCCGCGGTGATGAGCCCGCCGATGGTGTCGTACTCGTCGTCGTCGAAGTCGGCGCCAAAGCGCTCGTTGAAGTCGTCGATAGGCGTCAGCGCGTCGACCACGTACTGGCCGTCGGCCTGGGCCGCGATCAGGGCCTCGGGATCCTCGGCGTCGTCGTGCTCGTCGTCGATCTCGCCGACGATCTCCTCCAGCACGTCCTCGATCGTGATCACGCCGGCGACGCCGCCGTACTCGTCGATCACGATCGCCATGTGGTTGCGCGACTGGCGGAACTCGCGCAGCAGCACGTTGAGCTTCTTCGACTCGGGGATCAGCACCGCCGGGCGCAGCAGCGCGTGGATCGAACCGGGGCCGTTGTCGGCGACCACGCCGCGCAGCAGGTCCTTCGCCAGCAGGATGCCCAGGATCTCGTCCTTGTCCTCGCCGTGCACCGGGAAGCGCGAATGGCCGGACTCGACCACGTCCTTCATCAGATCGATGAGGCGGGAATCGACCGACAGCGACACCATCTGCGAGCGCGGCACCATGACGTCGCCCACGGTCATGTCGGACACGGCGATCGCGCCTTCCATCATCCGCAGGGTGTCGGCCTCGATCAGGCCGTCGGCCTGGGCGTCGCGCAGCAGCTCGACCAGGTCGTCGCGCGAGTCGGGATCGCCCGAAATGGCCGAACTCAGTCGATCCAGCCAGCTGCGCCGGCGTTCCGGAGGTTCCGGCGTGCTGCCGGGGCCATTGCCATTACTACTGTCGTCTTCGGACATCTCGCTCGTATCGTCGCCCCGGGGGGTGGGGCGGCCGGGGGAGTTTACCGCGTCCGTTCAGCCTGCGCGGTAGGGGTCGTCGATGCCCATCCCGGCCAGGATGTCCCGTTCCAGCTGCTCCATGGCCTCGGCCTCGACGTCGTCGCCGTGGTCCCAGCCCAGCAGGTGCAGGGTGCCGTGGACGGTCAGGTGGGCGTAATGGGCCGCGAGCGGCTTGCCCTGCTCGCGGGCCTCGCGGGCGATGACCGGGGCACAGAGCACCAGGTCCCCGAGCAGCGGCATGCGCACGCCCGGCGGCAGCTTGATGCCTTCGTCGAGCTCGGCGGGGAAGCTGAGCACGTTGGTGGCGTAGTCCTTGCCGCGGTAGTGGCGGTTCAGGGCGCGGCCTTCCTTCGCATCCACCAGGCGGATGGCCAGGTCGGCCTCCAGGATGCGGCCGGCCAGCGCAGCGGCCACCCACTTGCGGAAGCTCACCGAGGCCGGCAGCCCTGCGCGGGGCAGGGCATAGCCGACGGACACGTCGAGGCGGACCGGACCCTTGGTCATGGCCGGCAGTCTACGCCGGACCGGTGGACGCGTCCTGCGCGTCGCGGCGGTCGTAGGCGTTGACGATGCGGGCCACCAGCGGATGCCGGACGACGTCGCGCGATTCGAAGAAGGTGAAGCTGACGCCTTCGACATCGTGCAGTACGTCGAGCGCGTCGCGCAGGCCCGACTTCACCTGCTTGGGCAGGTCGATCTGGGTGAGGTCGCCGGTGACCACCGCCGTGCTGCCGAAGCCGAGGCGGGTCAGGAACATCTTCATCTGCTCGATGGTGGTGTTCTGGGCTTCGTCGAGGATCACGTAGGCGTCGTTGAGCGTGCGTCCGCGCATATAGGCCAGCGGTGCGATCTCGATGACGTTCTTCTCAAGCAGCCGCAGCACGGTTTCCACGCCCAGCATCTCGTAGAGCGCGTCATACAGCGGCCGCAGGTAGGGATCGACCTTCTGCGACAGGTCGCCGGGCAGGAAGCCGAGCTTCTCGCCGGCCTCCACCGCCGGGCGCACCAGGACCAGCCGCTGCACCCGCGATTCGTTCAGGGCCTCGACCGCGCTGGCCACGGCCAGGAAGGTCTTGCCGGTGCCCGCTGGACCCACGCCGATGTTGATGTCGTGGGTGGCGATCGCGTGCAGGTACTTCTGCTGGTTCGGGCCGCGGCCGCGGATGGTGCCGCGCTTGACGCGGATCGCGACGTCCTGGGGCACGAAGTCGGCGTCGGCATCGCGAGTGGTGGCGGGGCGGGTCGCTTCCTGGTCCTCGCGCGCGGCGCGGGCGGCGTTCAGGCGCAGGTGGATGCCGTGGCCGTCGAAGGTCTCGGTGGCGGCTTCACGGTACATGTCGCGCAGCAGGCGCTCGGCCGCGTCCACGCGCGCGGCATCCGTGCCGCTGACCCGGAAGACGTTGCCGCGGTTGGCGATCTCGACGCCCAGCGCCAGTTCGATCTGGCGCAGGTGTCCGTCGAACGGTCCGCTGAGGTTGGCCAGCCGTTCGGTGTCGGCGGGGTCGAGGGTGAAGTCGCGCTGGTGGGGATTGGGCATGCGGGAAGCGTAGCGCGGAAGCCGTCGGTAGGCGTCACGTGTTCTTGATTGATCGGCCGTGCGATTCCGCGAGCCATCGGCGCACGAGCAGCACCAGGCCGATGCAGGCGAGCAGCACGGAGCCGCCCAGCCAGATCCAGCCGACCGGACCGGCCGTGCCGCCATCGCGCACGAGGTAAAGCCAGGCGCGGGCCAGGCCGAGCGCGCCCAGGCCGCAGAGCCAGAGGCCGAGGGGATCGAAGCGGCGTCCTCGCGCCGCTTTCGTCGGTCCTGTCGGACGGCTCACGGACGCGCCGCTCAGGCGATCGCCGGGACCGTTGCGTCGGACGTGGCCACGCGCCCCCGCAGCGAATTGGTGAGGGCGTCGGTGATCACGACGTCGACGAACTGCCCGACCAGGCGCGGGTGGCCCGCGAAGTTCACCGGACGCATGTTCTCGGTTCTCCCGGTGAGTTCGTTCGGATCCTTGCGGGACGGTCCGGTCACCAGCACCTTCTGCACGCTGCCCACCATCGCCTGCGAGATGCCGGCCGCGCACGCGTTGATACGCGC
The DNA here is from genome assembly GCF_054072735.1 of Luteimonas sp. A649. NCBI lineage: Bacteria > Pseudomonadati > Pseudomonadota > Gammaproteobacteria > Lysobacterales > Lysobacteraceae > Luteimonas > Luteimonas sp. A649. The sequence goes on from NZ_JBSVRQ010000001.1 coordinate 486,768, forward strand.
CTGCAGCTGCGACAGGCGCGCGTGCTTGGCCTCGCTGGACACGGTGTCCTCGAGGTCGGCGGCGGGCGTGCCGGGGCGGCGCGAATAGATGAAGGAGAACGACTGGTCGAAGCCCACGTCCTCGATCAGCTTCATCGTCTTTTCAAAATCGGTATCGGTCTCGCCGGGGAAGCCGACGATGAAGTCCGACGAGATCGAGATGTCCGGGCGCACCGCGCGCAGCCTGCGGATCTTCTGCTTGAACTCCAGCGCGGTGTAGCCGCGTTTCATCGCCGACAGGATCCGGTCACTGCCCGACTGCACCGGCAGGTGCAGGTAGTTGGCCAGCTGCGGCACGTCGCGGTAGGCCTCGATCAGCGAATCCGAGAACTCCAGGGGGTGCGAGGTGGTGAAGCGGATGCGGTCGATACCGTCGATCTCGGCGATGGTGCGGATCAGCAGGCCGAGGTCGGCGAACTGCGGCCCGGCCGGGGCCGTGCCGTCATCCCCGGCGTCGGCAGGCGCGAAGGGGCCGCGATAGGCGTTGACGTTCTGGCCCAGCAGGTTCACCTCGCGCACGCCCTGCGCGGCCAGCTGCATGACCTCCACCAGCACGTCCTCGAACGGCCGGCTGACCTCCTCGCCGCGGGTGTAGGGCACCACGCAGAACGAGCAGTACTTGCTGCAGCCCTCCATGATCGAGACGAAGGCGCTCGGGCCCTCGGCGCGCGGCTCCGGCAGGCGGTCGAACTTCTCGATCTCGGGGAAGCTGATGTCGACCTGGGGCAGGCCGGTGTCACGGCGGCTGCGGAGCAGCTCCGGCAGCCGGTGCAGGGTCTGTGGGCCGAAGACGAGGTCGACGTAGGGCGCGCGCTTCACGATCGCTGCGCCCTCCTGGCTCGCCACGCAGCCGCCCACCCCGATCAGGACCGGCCGGCCGTCGCGCTTCAGGTGCTTCCAGCGGCCCAGCTGGCTGAAGACCTTTTCCTGCGCTTTTTCGCGGATCGAGCAGGTATTGACCAGGATCACGTCGGCTTCTTCGGCCTTCGTGGTGAGTTCGAATCCGTCGGACGCGGCCAGGACATCGGCCATGCGGGCCGAGTCGTACTCGTTCATCTGGCAGCCGTGGGTCTGGATGAACAGCTTGCGCGGAGTGGTTTCGCGGGTCATGGAATTTCCGGGGGCGGCGGTCAATCCGGGCCGGGGCGCGCAGTTTACAGTCCGATGGCCGTTCCGGCGGGGAGGCGGCGTTTCCTCGGACGGCGTCACGGTTCCGGCCCTTGGCAAGGCCCCCGCAAGATAGGAGACTGCGCGCGATGGAGGGGCGGGGATGAATTGCTACGGTAAAGCCACGGGTTTCGCCGTGTTGGCGACGATCGGCCTGGCCGGCATGGTGATGGCCGCGCCAGCCGTGGCCGGGACCATCTACCGCTGCGAAGCCGGTGACGGCGTCACGAGCTACGTCAGCAAGCGCATCAAGGGCGCCGACTGCAAGGTGGCCAGCACCTATCGCCCGAGCCGTCCTTCGCGTCCCAGCCAGCCGTCGACCGCCCCGGCCGCCGTCGGTGCGGTGAGGGCTTCGGCCGCGGTCGAGGGTTCGCCTGCCTCGCTCAATGCCAATGCGCCCGCCACGTTCATGGGGTCGGGAGCGGCTGCGGCGCCCGCCACCGTCTCGGTGCCTTCGGCGCCGTCGGCAGGTTCGGGCTCGCGGCGCCTCGTCCAGGGCCAGGTCTATTCCTACGTGAAGGACGGGGTCCGCCACTACACCAGCCGCAAGCCCAGCGGCGGCGGTGCCAGCGCGCTGCGCACCATTTCCTACAGCTTCTTCGAGACCTGCTACGCCTGCGGGTCGCCGGGGCTCAACTTCGGCAATGTCCGCCTCAACACCATCGCCTACGATGCAGAGGTCAAGGCCGCGGCCACGGAGTTCGGCGTGGAGGAGGCCATCATCCGCGCGGTGATGCATGCCGAATCGGCGTTCAATCCCAACGCCCTTTCGCGCGTCGGGGCCCAGGGCCTGATGCAGCTGATGCCGGCCACCGCGGACCGCTTCGGGGTCACCAACGCCTTCGACCCGTCGCAGAACATCCGTGGCGGCGTGAGATACCTGGCCTGGCTGCTCAAGCGCTTCAACGGCGACCTGACCCTGGCCGCGGCCGGCTACAACGCGGGCGAGGGCGCGGTGGATCGCCACAAGGGCGTGCCGCCCTACAACGAAACCCGGCGCTACGTCGAGCGCGTGGGCGTCCTGGCCGATCGTTACCGCGGTCACCTGGCGGCGAACTGACTGGTCGCAGGGCACGGAACGTTGTCCCCTGAATCGGCGTTCCGCTACACTTCATTGTCTTTGACGGCGGGCACCCGGTACCGGGTGTCCCGTCTGTGGCAGCCAAAACAACAGCGACCGGACGACATTCGGAGTGGTGATGGGCAATGAAGGGGTTCTGGATCCTGTCGAGGGGGGCACGGTCGACAACGGCCGTCGCCGCTTCCTGACAGCCACCACCGCGGTGGTCGGCGCCGTGGGCGTCGGCGTGGCCGCGGTTCCGTTCGTCAAGAGCTGGTTCCCAAGCCAGCGCGCGCAGCTCGCCGGCGCGCCGGTGACCGCCGACATCAGCGCGCTGGGCGTGGGTGAGCGCCTGATGCTGGAATGGCGCGGCCAGCCGATCTGGATCGTCAAGCGCTCGCAGGAAATCCTGCAGTTGCTGCCGACACTCGATGACCAGCTCCGCGACCCCAGGTCGGAAAACCTGGAGCAGCAGCCGGAGTACGTCCGCGAAGCCAACCCGGAGCTGCGCTCGCTGAAGCCCGAGATCTCGGTGCTCGTGGGCCTGTGCACCCACCTCGGCTGTTCGCCGGAAATGGTCGCCGAGATCCGCCCGGCGCCGTTCGACCCGAACTGGAAGGGCGGCTACTTCTGCCCCTGCCACAAGTCGAAGTTCGACATGGCCGGCCGCGTCTTCTCGGGCGTGCCCGCTCCGACCAACCTCGTGGTGCCGCCGCACCATTTCGTCGACGACAACACCATCGTCATCGGCGTCGATCCGCAGGGGGCCGTGTAAGCCATGTCGAACGTGATCACGCGCACCGCCAACAACGTGATGGACTGGGTCAACGAGCGTGCGCCCGGCATGATGCCGATGTACCGCAAGCACATGACCGAGTACTACGCGCCGAAGAACTTCAACTTCTGGTACTACATGGGCTCGCTGGCCATGCTGGTGCTGGTCAACCAGATCGTCACCGGCATCTTCCTGACGATGCACTACAAGCCGTCCGCCGCCGAGGCCTTCTCGTCGGTGGAATACATCATGCGCGACGTCGAGTGGGGCTGGCTGATCCGCTACATGCACTCCACCGGCGCATCGCTGTTCTTCATCGTCGTCTACCTGCACATGTTCCGCGGGCTGATGTACGGCAGCTACCAGAAGCCGCGCGAGCTGGTGTGGATCCTGGGCATGCTGATCTACCTGGTGCTGATGGCCGAGGCCTTCCTGGGCTACGTGCTGCCCTGGGGCCAGATGTCGTTCTGGGGCGCGAAGGTGATCATCTCGCTGTTCGGTGCGATCCCGGTGATCGGCGGCGGCCTCGTGGAGTGGATCATGGGCGACTACCTGCCCAGCGACGCCACGCTGAACCGCTTCTTCGCACTCCACGTGATCGCGCTGCCGCTGGTGCTGCTGCTGCTGGTGGTCCTGCACCTGGGCGCGCTGCACGAGGTCGGGTCGAACAACCCCGACGGCGTCGACATCAAGAAGGGTCCGAAGGGCAACCGCTGGGACGCGACCAAGCCGGCAGACGGCATCCCGTTCCACCCCTACTACACGGTCAAGGACCTGGTGGGCGTGGGCTTCTTCCTGATGATCGCGGCCTTCATCATCTTCTTCGCGCCGGCGTTCGGTGGCTGGTTCCTGGAACATGACAACTTCACCGAGGCCAACCGCCTGGTGACGCCGGAGCACATCAAGCCGGTCTGGTACTACACGCCGTACTACGCGATGTTGCGCGTGATCCCGGACAAGCTCGGCGGCGTGCTGGTGATGTTCGGCGCGATCGCGATCCTGTTCCTGGTGCCGTGGCTCGACCGCGCCAAGGTGCGCTCGTACCGGTACCGCGGCTGGATGTCCAAGGTGCTCCTCGGCCTGTTCGCGCTCAGCTTCTTCTGGCTGGGCAAGATCGGCGCCGGCCCCGGCACCGATCCGGTCGAGACCATCGTCGGCCGCGTGCTGACCTTCTTCTACTTCGCCTTCTTCATCACCATGCCGCTGTGGACCAAGCTCGATTCCACCAAGCCGGTCCCGGAGCGGGTGACCACGCATGACTAAGCCCATGACCCTGATCACCCGCGCCACGGCCTTCGCGGCCGCCATGCTGCTCTCGTTCTCGGCACTGGCCGCGGCGGGCGGCCCGCTGCAGCACGCCGGTACCGATCTCGGTGACACGGCCTCGTTGCAGCGTGGTGCGCAGCTGTACATGAACTACTGCTCGGCCTGCCACTCGCTGAAGTACCTGCGCTACTCGCGCATGGCCGAGGACCTGGGCCTGACCGAGGACGAGGTGATGGAGAACCTCAACTTCACCGGCGCCAAGTTCGGCGAGCAGATCCTCACCGCGATGCCTGCCGAGGGCGCCGCGCAGTGGTTCGGCACCGTGCCGCCCGATCTCAGCCTGACCTCGCGCGTGCGCGGGGGCGACTGGATCTTCAGCTACCTCAAGTCGTTCCACATCGACGATTCGCGCCCGCTGGGCTGGAACAACACCGTGTTCCCCAACGCCTCGATGCCGAACGTGCTGTGGGAACTGCAGGGCATCCAGCAGCCGGTCTACGGCGGCAAGGACGAAGCCACCGGCGACCCGTTGATCGAGCGCCTTGAAATCGCCACCCCGGGCAGCATGGATCCGGTGCAGTTCGACCAGGCAGTGCGCGACATCACGGCCTTCCTCGAGTACGCGGGCGAGCCGATTGCCCTCAAGCGCGAGGCGATCGGCGTCTGGGTGATGCTGTTCCTTGCGTTCTTCACCTTCCTGGCCTGGCTGTTGAAGAAGGAATACTGGAAGGACGTCCACTGACTTCGGGGGGATTGGTTCGATGATGGCAGCGAGTCCGCGCATGCGTAATGCACTCACGCTTTTTTCCTCCGTCGACGACGTCCTCTGCCACCGCGTGCGGCTGGTGCTCGCGGCGAAGGGCGTCACCTACGATCTGATCACGGTGGATCCGAAGGATCCGCCCGAAGACCTGATCGACCTCAACCCCTACCACTCGGTCCCGACACTGGTGGAGCGCGACCTCGTGCTCTACGCCTCGAGCGTGGTCACCGAGTACCTTGACGAACGCTACCCGCATCCGCCGCTGATGCCGGTCGACCCGCTGTCGCGGGCGCGGCTGCGCCTGGCGATGCTGCGCCTGGAGCACGATTGGGTTCCCGAGGTCCGCGCGATCCAGACCGGCACCAAGGCGCAGGCCGATGCCGCGCGCAAGCGCCTGAAGGACCTGGTGACCGCGTCGGTGCCGCTGTTCAAGGCCTTCAAGTTCTTCTTGAATCCGGAAATGAGCCTGGCCGACTGCGCCATGGCGCCGATCATCTGGCGCCTGGATTCGCTCGGCGTGCCCTTGCCCAAGGATGGCAAGGCGATCGAGGACTACGGCAACCGCATCTTCCGCAACCCGGGCTTCACCCGGAGCCTGACGCCGCAGGAGCGCAACCTGCGCGACCTGCCGGGTTGAGCGGTGCCCGCGTTAGAATCCCGGCATGAATGACGTGTCGCGGATGACCAGCCATCGCCCGTACCTGCTGCGGGCGCTGTACGAATGGATCGTGGACAACGGGATGACGCCGCACCTCCTGGTCGACGCCACCCGCCCGGGCGTGCGCGTGCCCGCCCACACAGTGAAAGATGGCCGGGTGGTGTTGAACGTGGCCGAGCGCGCCGTGGCCCGCCTGGACATGGACAACGAAGCGGTGACTTTCACAGCGCGCTTCGGCGGCGTCAGCCATCCCGTGCTGGTGCCCGTGGGCGCAGTGCTCGCGATCTATGCGCGCGAGACGGGGCAGGGCATGGCCCTGCCGGAAGAGCAGCCTGGACCCGGAGGCGGGATGACAGGCGAAGCGGCCGGCGACGGCGTGGCTGATGACGACCCCGCGGCGCGCGGCGGTGCGTCTGGCAGCGAGGTGATCCTCGGCGTGGTTCCGGGCGGTGCGGGTGACGGCGACGTCGATCGCACCCCGCCGGACGGCGATGACGGCGGCGATGACGATGGCACCTCGCCCCCGCGCCGCGGCGCGCACCTGCGCGTGGTGAAGTAGCCCGCGCTCAGTCCTTGCCGGGGAGCGTCGCCGCCACTGCCGGCGCGGGTCCGGTCAGCGACATCAGGCGCCGCCCATGGAAGACCATGCGCCCGCGATTGCGGTCCGTGCCCTCGTGCGAGTACTCGAAGCGGAAGCTGCGCTCCAGGCCCAGGCGGCCATCGCTGCGGCGCCGCAGGCGAAGGCCGGTGGCATGCACGGTCTGGTCCAGCAGCTGTACGCCGGCGGCGCGGCAGGCGGCGCGCCCCACATCGGTAGCGTATTCGCTTGCGGCGCGCGCCGCGTTCCACCACGCGTAAGCGAACGCGGCGGCTATCATGAGCAGGATCAGGCTGGGCATGGATGTGCAATCTGGGGCCAGCCCCGACTTTCGGCAAGCCTTTGCGTGGGCTTCACGCACCACATCGCAGTTTCCGTCGCATGAACACCATCCGCCAGGCCGACGAGGCCCTTGACCTGCCGTCGCAGCCACCCGTGGACCGATCGGTCGCGGCCACCGTGGTCCGCCCGGCGCTGCCGCGCTACGTGCTGCGCGGCGTGGGCGGTGCCGGCTTCGGCCGCACCTTCCCGCTGGTCGGGCCGACGGTGCTCGGGCGGGCACCGGACTGCGGCATCCATCTTGACCATCCCGGGGTGTCCCGCCACCACGTGCGGCTGACGCCGACCGACGAGGGGCTGCTGGTGGAGGACCTCGGTTCGACCAACGGCTGGCTGCTCAACGAAACGCCGCAGCAGCGCGGGTGGGCACGCCACGGTGACGAACTGGGTTTCGACGTGCTGCGCTTCCGCGTGGTCGCGCCCGGCGCGGTCACGCAGCAGCAGGCGCCCGGGCGCAGGGCGCGGGGCGGGGCATCGGCGTGGTGGTGGGTGGCCGCGCTGGGCGTGCTGGGCGCCGCCGTCGCGCTGCTGCTGCGCTAGGCCGGCGGCGGCCCGAGCTTCAGCGACAGGTCGACGGCCTGCACGTGCTTGGTCAGCCCACCGATGGAGATGCAGTCGACGCCATCGGCGGCGATCGCGCGCAGCGACTGCAGGTCGACGCCCCCCGAGACTTCCAGCGGGATCCGCCCCGCGGCGATGCGCACGGCCTCGCGCCGGGTCGCGGCATCGAAGTCGTCGATCAGGATGCGGTCACAGCCGGCATCCAGCGCGGCGCGCAGTTCGTCCAGCGTTTCGACCTCGACGATCAGCGGCAGGCCGGGCTGGCTGCTGCGCGCAGCAGCGATGGCCGCGGTGATCGAGCCGGCGGCGCGCACGTGGTTTTCCTTGAGCATCACCGCGTCGTAGAGGCCCATGCGATGGTTGTCGCCGCCGCCCACGCGCACCGCATACTTCTGCGCGATGCGCAGGCCGGGCAGCGTCTTGCGGGTATCGAGGATGCGCGCACGGGTGCCGTGCACGGCGTCGACGTGGGCGGCGACCGTGGTTGCCGTGCCCGACAGGGTCTGCATGAAGTTGAGCGAGGTGCGTTCTGCGCTGACCAGGGCGCGGGTGCGGCCGCGCAGCGTGGCGAGCACGGTGCCGGCCTGCACGCGGTCGCCCTCGGCCACGCGCCAGTCGATCCCGACGCCCGGGTCGAGCGCCCGATGACAGGCATCGAACCACGGCCGGCCGCAGACCACGGCGTCTTCCTTGCACAGCAGGTAGGCGGATTCGGGCGCGTCGGGGAGCAGGGCGGCGGTGACATCGCCGGTGCCGAGGTCTTCGGACAGCGCGCGTCCGATGTCCGCGGCGACGATGTCGGCCGGCGGCGGAGCGAAGACTTCGCCGGCCCCGTTCATGCGCCGGGGAAGTCCGGAACCTGCGCGGTGGCGATGGCCTCGTCGGCCAGCAGCACCGGGATGCCGTCGTCGACGCGGTAGGCCGTGCGCCGGTCGCGCGTGACCAGGGCCTCGCGCAGCGTCGCGGCCTGCGCAGTATCGTCGCCGCGGACCACGCCGCCGGCGGCGATCGCGCGGTTCAGCGCGTCCAGGCCCGCGGGTTCGAGCAGCGCCAGCGGCTGGCGGCTGGCGGGGCAGACAAGGATGTCGAGCAGCTTGCGGTCCATGGCGGTACGTCGCGGCGTGGGGCCGCTAGAATACGTCTTTGCCACCGGGGACGGCCAATGACCGCCACCAGCAGTTCGCCCGTCGTCGGCGTCGTGATGGGTTCTCGATCCGATTGGGACACCATGCAGCACGCCGTGCAGAAGCTCGAAGAGCTCGGCATCGCGCACGAGGTCCGCGTCGTGTCCGCGCACCGCACGCCCGACGTCCTGTTCGAGTACGCCGCCACGGCGCGCGAGCGCGGCCTCAAGGCGATCATCGCCGGCGCCGGCGGTGCCGCGCACCTCCCCGGCATGCTGGCGTCGAAGACCGCCGTTCCGGTGCTTGGCGTGCCGGTGCAGTCGAAGGCGCTCAACGGACTCGACTCCCTGCTGTCGATCGTGCAGATGCCGGCGGGGGTGCCGGTCGCTACCTTCGCCATCGGCAACGCCGGCGCGGCCAACGCGGCGCTGTTCGCCGCGGCGCAGCTCGCGGCCGCCGGCGATGCCGACGTCGCCGCGGCGCTCGACGCCTTCCGCAAGCGCCAGACCGACGACGTCGCTGGCAACGACGACCCGCGGCGATGACCACCGTCGGCATCCTCGGTGGCGGACAGCTGGCGCGCATGATGGCGCTGGCCGGTGCACCGCTGGGCCTGCGCTTCTCGGTCATGGACACGAGCACCGAGGCCTGCGCCGGCCAGTTCGCGCCGCTGGTGGTGGGCGACTACCGCGATGGCGCGGCCCTTGCCGAGTTCGCGTCCGGGATCGACATCGCCACCTTCGACTTCGAGAACGTGCCGGCCGAGTCCGCGCAGTGGCTGAGCGAGCGGGTGCCGATGTTCCCCAACCCGCGCGCGCTGGGGACCAGCCAGGATCGCCTGGCGGAAAAGACGCTGTTCGGCGAACTTGGCATTCCCGTGCCCGGCTATGTGGCCGTCGACACGCGCGAGGACCTGGATGCCGCGGTGGCGAAGCTCGGTACGCCTTGCATCCTCAAGACCCGGCGCCTGGGCTATGACGGCAAGGGCCAGTTCCGGATCCGCGCAGCGGGTGATGCAGGCGCGGCGTGGGAAGCCTTGGGGACGCAGGCCGGGGCCGGAGGACTGATCCTGGAAGCCTTCGTTCCCTTCGAGCGCGAGCTGAGCGTGGTTGCCGTACGTGCCCGCGATGGCGAGTTCCGTACCTGGCCACTGACCGAGAACTGGCACGTGGATGGCGTGCTGTCCGCCAGCCTCGCGCCGGCACGCGTCGCCCCGGAGCTCGAGGCCTGCGCCGTCGGATACGCTCGCGCGCTGGCGGAAGCGCTGGACTACGTTGGCGTGTTCGCGCTGGAGCTGTTCTGCCGCGACGGGGTCCTGCTCGCCAACGAACTCGCGCCCCGCGTGCACAACTCCGGGCACTGGAGCATCGAAGGCGCCGAGACCTCGCAGTTCGACAACCACCTGCGTGCCGTGCTCGGCCTTCCGCTGGGCGCGACGCGGGCGCTGGGGCGAGCCTGCATGCTCAACTGGATCGGCGAGATGCCTTCGCCCGGCCCCGTACTGGCCGAGGCCGGCGGGCACTGGCACGACTACGGCAAGGCTGCACGCCCCGGCCGCAAGGTGGGCCATGCCACGCTGCGTGCGGACTCCGACGAAGACTTGGCCGGTGCCCTGGAGCGGGTCGGCGCGGCGCTGGGTCGCCAGGCGCAGGTGGCACCTGTTGCCGCCCGCCTGCGGGAACCGCGCGAGGCCACGTTCGCCCCGCAGCTGTAGGAGCAGCTACAGCTGCGATCTCAGGTGGTCGCAAGTCGCAGCTATAGCTGCCCCGCCGACCTCAGGTTCGAAGCGACGAAGGTCCAGTCGACCAGCTTCCAGACCGCATCGACGTAGCGACCGCGGGCTTCGCGATAGTCGAGCAGGTAGGCGTGCTCCCACAGGCTCAACCCGAACAGGGGCCGGTCCTCGCCGGTGATCGGTGACGCGGTATTGGCCGTCAGCGCCGGGGTGACCGAGCCGTCCGGCCGCTGCAGCAGCCAGATCCATCCGGAACCCTGCAGTGAGGTGGCCATCGCTGCGAACTGCGTGCGGAACCGTGCGATGTCTCCGAACCGGCGCGTGATGGCTTCGGCCAGCACGCCCTGCGGCTCGCCGCCACCGCCACCCGCGGCCGGCTTGAGACAACGCCACTGGAACGCCAGGTTCCAGGCCTGTGCAGCGTGTTGCTGCAGTGCGCCCTGGGCGCCGCGCACGAGGTCTTCGAGGCTGGCCGCGCCCATGCCGGCAGCCGGCGCGAGCGCGTTGACCGCCTCCACGTGTGCGCGGTGATGGCGGCCATGTTGAAGATCGAGGGTGTCACCCGAGATATGGGGTTCGAGCGCGGTGCGGTCCCAGGGCAGGGCGGCAAGTTCGATGGCCATGGACGCTACAATAGCGCGATCCCCATCGTGCGCTGCCGGCTCCCGGCCACGCGCCCAGAACGTCGGAGCAGACATGCCCATCATCGAACGCATCCAGGCCCAGATTTCAGGCCACCCGATCGTCCTTTTCATGAAGGGCACGCCGCAGTTCCCGATGTGCGGTTTCTCCAGCCGCACCGTGGGTGCCCTGCGCGAAGCCGGCGCCGACATGGCGACCCTGCACAGCGTCAACGTGCTCGAGGACCCCGAGGTCCGCGCCAACCTGCCGCGCATCTCCAACTGGCCGACGTTCCCGCAGCTGTTCATCCATGGTGAGCTGATCGGCGGTTGCGACATCACGATGGAGCTGTTCGAGTCCGGTGAGCTGGCACGCATGGTCGCGGAGACGCAGAAGGCGTGAGCACGCCCGCGGCCGCCGCGGGCGCGCCGGCCGCGTTGGCCGGGCGCGTGGTCCTGGTGACCGGTGCCCACGGCGGGCTGGGTGCGGCCGCCGCCCACGCCTGCGCGCGCGCGGGCGCGACCACCGTGCTGCTGGGGCGCAAGGTGCCCAAGCTCAACCGGGTCTACGACGCGATCGCGCGCGACCCGGCGGGCCTGCCGGAGCCGGTCAACTATCCCTTCGACCTTGCCGGCGCGGAGTACGGCGATCATGTGGAGCTGGCGGAGCGCATCGGCGCCCAGCTCGGGCGCCTCGATGGCCTGCTGCACTGTGCCGCCGACTTCGCCGGGCTCACCCCGCTGGAACATACCGATCCGGGCAGCTTCGCCCGGACCCTGCATGTCGACCTTACCGCGCGCTGGTGGCTGACCCAGGCCTGCCTGCCGCTGCTGCGCCGGGCGTCGGATGCCTCGGTGGTGTTTGTGCTCGACGACGACGTACCCGCCGCCTACCGCGGTGCCTATGGGATTGCCCAGCACGGGCAACGCGCGCTGCTCGACACCCTGCACGCCGAGCACGCCAGCGGCCCGGTCCGCTTCCACGGCCTGCGCCCGGGGCCGCTGCGCACGCCGCTGCGCGCGCGCTCGCATGTCGCCGACGAGGACCGGCGCGCCCGTGATCCCGCCGTGGCGGCCGAGGCCTGCGTCACCCTGCTGTCTGCCGCGGGTGCGGCCCACCGCGGCGAGGCCTGGGCGCTGCCGCGATGACCATCGCCTCCGCGGCGCTGCTGCTGTTCCTGATCCTGGATCCGCTGGGCAACATCCCGGTCTTCCTCAGCATCCTGCGCCACCTGCCGCCGAAGCGGCAGCGAATCGTGCTGGCCCGGGAACTCCTGATCGCGCTGGGCGTGCTGATGGTCTTCCTCTGGGTCGGCAAGCACGCGCTCGAGGTCATGCACCTGCGCCAGGAGTCGGTGTCGATCGCGGGCGGCATCGTCCTGTTCCTGATCGGCATCCGCATGATCTTCCCGCCCCCGGAGGGCCTGATGGGCGAAATCCCGGGCGGCGAGCCGTTCATCGTTCCGCTGGCGGTGCCGCTGGTTGCGGGCCCCTCGGGCATGGCCGCCGTCATGCTCATGGGGACCCGGGAGCCGGACCGCCTCTGGGAATGGAGCCTGGCGCTGATGATCGCCTGGGGTGCCACCGCTGCGATCCTGTTCTGCGCCCCCTACCTGTACCGTTTGCTGGGCGCCCGCGCCCTGACCGCCGTGGAGCGCCTGATGGGCATGCTGCTGGTGGCGATTTCAGTGCAGATGCTGCTCGACGGCCTGTCCTCCTACCTGGGCGGCCTGGGGTCGGTTTGAAACAGTCATCCCGCTGTCATACAGACGGGCTACCGTGTTAATCTGTCGTTAACCGCTGCCGCTCTGGCGGTCGCGGCGTGAGTGGGAACCCACCCGAAGTCATCCTCCCGTGCCGCCTGGCGCGATCCGTTTTCCTTGCCAAGAGTCCAGCCATGACCCGTCGCAACGCCCTCCGTGTGTCGAAACTTTCGCTCGGCCTCATCGCCGCGCTTGCCGCCGCACCCGTCCTCGCCCAGAGCGCCACGTCCGCAGGCGTGGGCGGCGTCGTACTGGGTAGCGACGGCCAGCCGGTCACGAACGCAGAAGTCACGATCGTCCACGTTGAATCCGGCACCACCAGCCGCGTGACCACCGACGCCAGCGGCCGCTACAGCGCCCGCGGCCTGCGCGTGGGCGGCCCGTACGAAATCGTCATCACCAAGGCCGGCGCCGGCACGAGGACCGAGGACAACGTGTACCTTGGCCTGAATCAGGCCAACACCGTCAACGCCCAGCTCACCGGCGACGTGACCACGCTCGGCACCGTGACCGCGGTCGGCGTGGCTGGCGGCTCCGAGATCTTCAGCGCCACCAAGATGGGCACCGGCACCAACCTCAACAACGATGCCATCGAAGCGCTGCCTTCGGCCAGCCGCAACATCCAGGACTACATCCGCCTGGATCCGCGCATCTCGCAGGTCAGCAAGGCCGACGGCTCGATCTCGGCCGGTGGCCAGAACTCGCGCTTCAACGTGATCCGCATCGACGGCGTCAGCAACTCCGATCCCTTCGGCCTCGAAGCCAACAACATGCCGACCGAGCGCCAGCCGGTCTCCATGGACGCGATCGAGGAAATCCAGATCGACCTGGCCAACTACGACACCACGATCTCCGGCGGTACCGGCGCGGTGGTCAACGCCGTGACCAAGTCGGGTACCAACGAATTCCACGGCAGCATGTACTACGCGCTGCGCGACGGCGACTGGGTCCGCAGCGAGCTGCGTGGCGTCGAGTTCAACGGCTTCGACAAGGAAGAGACCTACGGCCTGACCTTCGGCGGCCCGATCGTCAAGGATCGCCTCTTCTTCTTCGCCAACTACGAGCAGTTCAAGCGCGCGCGCCCGGGCACCAGCCTGTCGGGCACCCCGTACGGCGATGGCGACATTGACGACGGGCACATCGCACGCGTGGTGGCAGCGGCCCAGGGCTTCGGTTTCGACCCCGGCAGCCTGAACCCGCCGAGCGTTTCCGAGACGGACATCGAGGAATACGCGGTCAAGCTCGACTGGAACATCAACGACAACCACCGCGCGGCCCTGCGCTACAGCAAGACCGAGGAAATCGTGCCCAAGCTGGTGGGCTTCGGCGGCAGCAGCGTCTCCCTGTCGAGCTACTGGTACGACCAGAACAAGACCTTCGAAAGCACCGTCGCCGAGCTGTTCAGCGACTGGAGCGACAATTTCTCGACCGAGTTCAAGGTCTCGCAGCGCGACTACTCGTCGATCGCCGAGACCTACGCCAACCTGCCGACCATCTTCATCGACAACGTCGGCCCGGGCCAGGACAGCATCAACCTCGGCACCGAGCGCAACCGCCACGCCAACGTCGTGGACACCGAGCAGCTGACCGTGTTCGGCGCCGGTACCTGGTACGTCGGCGACCACACGCTGAAGTTCGGCTTCGACTACGAAGACAACGACATCCTCAACTTCTACGGCCGTGACGTGAACGGCGTCTGGACCTTCGACAGCCTCGAGGACTTCGAGGCCGGCAACGCCCTCAACTACCAGCTGCGGGCCCCGCGTCAGGGCGGCAGCATGGCGGACATCCCGGCGGCCTACTCGTTCCAGAACACCGGCCTGTTCGTGCAGGACACCTGGGCGGTCAACTACAACCTGAGCCTGATGTTCGGCCTGCGCGTGGACATGCCGGACTTCGGCAACTCGCCGATCTACAACCAGCGCATCGAGGACATCTACGGCCTGGACAACACCGTCACCGTCGACAAGGAGCTGTGGCAGCCGCGCTTCGGCTTCAACTACACCTTCGACAGCGAGCGCCCGACCCAGCTGCGCGGCGGCATCGGCCTGTTCCAGGGCGGCAACCCGAACGTGTGGCTCGCCGGTCCGTTCCAGAACACCGGCCTGAACTTCGATTCGTACAACATCACCGGCGACGATGTTCCCGACTTCGATCCGACCGTCCCGCCGACGATCCCGGCCGGTGGCGGCGCCTCGGCACCGCGCATCACCGCCGACATCATGGAGCCGGGCCTGGCCCTGCCGTCGATCTGGAAGGCCAACCTGGCGTTCGACCACGAGCTGCCGTGGTACGGCCTGGTGGCGTCTGCCGAGCTGCTGGTCACCAAGAACAAGAACGCGCTGTGGTTCGACCGCATCGACATCGGTGACGCGACCCGCTATGGCCAGGACGGCCGCGCGATGTTCTGGAATGCCGCCGGCTACGATCCGGAAAGCATCTCGGGCAACGGCATCAGCAACGGCCGCAACGGGGCGGGCAACCGTGCCAACCGGCACCCGGAAGTCGACCAGGCGATCGTGATCCGCAACACCGACAAGGGCTCGGCCCGCCAGCTCACCCTGGCGCTGTCCAAGCCGGTCGTCGACCAGTGGGGCTGGACCGTGGGCTACACCCACACGTCCGCCACGGAGTTCAGCCCGGCGACGAGCTCGCAGAACTCGTCGAACTGGAACAACACCCTGGTGATGAACTCCAACAGCCCGGTGGGTTACAACTCCCGCTATGCCATCAAGGATCGCTTCACCGCGGCCCTGACCTGGCAGAAGGCGTTCTTCGGCGACAACATGACCACCGCCGGCCTGTTCTATGAAGGTCGCTCGGGTCGTCCGTTCAGCTACATCTACTACAACGACTTCAACGGCGACAGCGCCGGCACGAACGACCTGTTCTACGTGCCCGCCGGCCCCGGCGACGTCGAGTGGGTGGGCGGCACCGCGATGGAACAGCGCTTCTTCGACTGGATGGCTACCAACGCTCCGGAGCTTGAGCGCTACCGCGGCCAGGTGGCCCCGGCCAACGCCTTCCGCGCCGGCTGGACCAACAGCTTCGACGTCCGCGTGAGCCAGGAAATCCCGATGTTCTTCGAAGGCCACAAGGCCGAGATCGCCCTGGACATCATGAACGTCGGCAACCTGATCGATAAGGACTGGGGCCTGATCGACGACTACGGCTTCTTCTCCACCCGCCGCGTGGCCAACTACGCGGGCATCAACCCGGAGACCGGCAAGTACGTCTACAACTTCAGCGGTTCCACCGACAACTCCGGCATCCAGGAGAACAACGGCGACGGCATCAACACCGCCGTCTCCCGCTGGTCGGTCATGCTGAGCGTGAAGTACAAGTTCTGATCCCACGCGCGAAGCAGTAAACGGAACGGCCGGGCATGTCCCGGCCGTTCCCGTTTCCAGGGCTGGAGGCATTCCCGCAGGCAAGCCGGGGTGCGCTAGAGTCGTTGCCCGAAAACGACGATGACAACAAGAAGAAGAGAAGACAGATGACCCACGCAACAAGCCCCGAAGCCACCACCCTGCCCACCGTCGACGCCCGCATCTATCCCCGGGGCGGACTTGACGTGCTTTCGCGCGAGGAAGTGGCCCGCCTCAAGGACGCCTCGTCCGGTGGCCTGCATGACCTGCTGCGCCGCTGCGCGCTCGCCGTGCTGACCAGCGGCAGCGCCAACGACGACCCGCGCGCCGCGCAGGAGATGTACCCGGATTTCGACATCCAGGTGCTGCAGCAGGACCGCGGCCTGCGCATTGAACTCAAGGCCGCCCCGGCCATGGCCTTCGTCGACGGCGAGATCATCCGCGGCGTCGCCGAGCTGCTGTTCGCCACCGTGCGCGACCTCGCCTACATGTCGATCGAGCTCGGCCCGGAATGCGCGGCCGACCTGGAGTCGTCCGCCGGCATTACCGATGCCGTGTTCGGCCTGCTGCGTAACGCCCGCCTGCTGTACCCGTCCGACCCCAACCTGGTGGTCTGCTGGGGCGGCCACTCCATCAACCGCGTCGAATACGAGTACACCAAGCTCGTCGGCTACGAACTCGGCCTGCGCGGCCTGGACATCTGCACCGGCTGTGGACCGGGCGCCATGAAGGGTCCGATGAAGGGCGCCAACATCGCCCACGCCAAGCAGCGCCAGCGTCGGCCGCGCTACATCGGCATCACCGAGCCGGGGATCATCGCGGCCGAATCGCCGAACCCGATCGTCAACCAGCTGGTGATCATGCCGGACATCGAGAAGCGCCTTGAGGCCTTTGTCCGCGTCGGCCACGGCATCATCGTGTTCCCCGGCGGCGTCGGCACCGCCGAAGAGATCCTCTACCTGCTCGGCCTGCTGCTGCGCGAGGAGAACGCCGAGCTGCCGTTCCCGCTGATCCTGACCGGTCCCGTGGCGTCCGCGCCGTACTTCGAGCAGATCGACAAGTTCATCCGCCTGACCCTGGGCGAAGCCGCCACCGAGCGCTACGAGATCATCATCGGCGACCCTCAGGCGGTAGCCCGCCGGATGTCGGTCGGCGTGAAGCGCGTGCGCGAAGCGCGGATCGCGCACAAGGACTCGTTCTATTTCAACTGGGGGCTCGACATCCCGCTGACGTTCCAACAGCCGTTCGTGCCGACGCACGAGGCGATGGCGGGGCTGGACCTGCACCATGGGCGGAAGCCGCATGAGCTGGCGGCGGATCTCCGGCGGGCGTTTTCCGGGATCGTGGCGGGGAACGTGAAGGAGGACGGCATGCGCCGGATCGAGGCGTATGGGCCGTTCCAGATCCATGGCGACAAGGACATGATGGAGTCGTTGGATGCGCTGTTGCGGGCGTTTGTGGAGCAGCGGCGGATGAAGATCAGTGGGGAGTACAAGCCGTGCTATGAGGTGGTGACCTGAGGGAGCTCAGGCCGGCTGCTTCCGGATGCGGAGCGTCGCGACGAACTCGTCGGGTCTGGACGAGGTTTCCAGCGAATCCCCATCGCCGGTCATCGCCTCGAGCCGTGCGCGCACCGCCGCCAGTCCGATCCTGTGCCCGTGGGGAGAGGGTTGGCCGCCCGAAGGCACGGAGTTGCGTACGGTGACCGTGATGAAACCGCCCGTGGATTCGACGTTGATCCCGATGCGTCCGCCCGAGCCGCCGGACTCGACACCATGCCGGATCGCATTCTCGACCAGCGGCTGGACCGAGAGCGCGGGCAAAGTGGCGGCCTGCAGCTCGGCATCGGTCGCGGAGATCTGCCAGCGCAGGTCCAGGCGTTCGCCGAAGCGAAGCGCCTCGATTTCCAGATAGCGCTGGGCCAGCGACAGCTCTTCACCCAGTGACACCTCGCTACGCCCGGACAGTGCCGCCCTGAAGAGGTCGGATAGATCCAGCAGCAGCCGCTCGGCCTCCTGCGGCCTGCTGTGGACCAGCGCGATACCGGTGTTGAGCGTGTTGAAGAGGAAGTGCGGACGGACCCTGGCCTGCAGGGCCTCCAGTTCCGCCTGCTTCGCGCGCACCGCCATCTGCCGCACGTGCCAGTGGCCGCGGAAGGCGGCCAGCGCGAGCATGCCCACGGTCAGCGCCATGATGGTGAGCTTCAGCGCAATCGCCAGCCAGCCACCCTTGGGCGCCGGCCAGATGTCGTGGAGCACCAGCCAGCCCAGGCCGGTGACCAGCCACGTGCTCAGCAACAATGAACCCAGCGCGATCCGGGCCACCTGCACCGGGCTTGCGCGGGCGAGTCCCCGGCGCCCCAGGAAAAGCAGGCCCATGGCCATCAGCGCGATCCACTGGATCGCGAACGAGGCCATGCCGAAGTAGGCAAGGCGATCGCCCCCCACTCCGGGTGCAAGGGCGAGCACTACCGCCAGGGCCTCGCCTGCGAGCACGATGCGGATGACCGTGCCTGCCTGCCACAAGGTGTCCAGAGGACGGATAGGCGGTGCGTTCGCGGCGGGGCGGGGCGGGTGCATCCGTCGAGTTTAGCCACCCGTGGCCCGGATCGCGCCGCTCGTCCTGAAGTGCTGGAGCCAAGACCCGTCGCGGACTAGCGTATTGCGTCCAGAGGGGGAGCTGCATGTCGAACACTGCAACAATCGCCGCCGGCTCCGTCGCTGGCCCTGGCCGCCAGTGGCGGCAGTCAGGCTTCACGCTGGTGGAGTTGATGGTCACGCTGGCGGTGGTGGGCATCCTGGCAGCCGTGGCAGTTCCGGCGATGACCTCGATGATCAATGGCAGCCGGCTCACCGGCAACGCCAGCGAGCTGACGGCATCGCTGCAGCTGGCGCGCTCGGAAGCCCTGCGCAGGAGCTCGAGCGTGACGATCTGCGGCACCAGCGACGGCACCACCTGCGGCGGCGACTGGAGCCGCTGGATCGTGACCGGCACCGAGAACGTCACCGGGGCCACCGTCGTCGTCCAGGACGCCGGCGTGACTTCGGATTCGGTGCAGGTCGACGGCCCGGTAAACGGCCTGGTCTTCCGTTCGTCAGGCCTGTTGGCGCCGAACCCCGTCCCGAACCAGAACCGGCTGACGGTCTGCGTGCCCACGGATTCGCCCGCGGACAACCAGCGGCGCATCACAGTGATGATCAGCGGCACCGTCATCAGCGAAAAAATGAACGGAGGAGGCGCGTGCCCATGAGTCGAAATGCCAGGACGGGCTGCATCCAGCGCCCGCGGCCGCAGCCCGTGGCGTGTGGCGCCAGGCGCATGCGCGGCGTCAGCCTGATCGAAGTGCTGGTCTCTGTGGTGATCATCGCCATCGGCCTGCTCGGCATCGCGGCCATGCAGTCGATGGCGCTGCGCGGCGCGCAGAGCTCGCTGGAAAGCAGCCAGGCGGTGATGCAGACCAACTCCATCATGGAGGCCATGCGCGCCAACCGGTTCAACGCGGCCCAGTACAACACCGCCGGCATGGAGTGCGACGTTCCGGCCGGCGGAACGCTGGCGCAGAACGACCAGCGCGACTGGATCAGCGCGCTCAAGGATTCGATCGGGCAGGGCGCCGCCGCCGACACCACCACGTGCGGCCAGATCACCGATTGCCCGGATGACTGCGTGGTGACCGTTCAGTGGGATGACGCCCGCGCCGGCGGCGCCCAAACCCGGCAGGTCGTGACGGAGTCGCGCATATGAGGACGGCCACGCACAAGCGGATGGCGGGCCTGAGCCTGATCGAGCTGATGATCGCGATGGTGCTGGGCCTGATAGTGATGGGCGCTGCGTTCGCGGTCTTCATGTCCAACCAGAGAACCTTTGGTGCGAACGAAGGCATCAATCGCATCCAGGAAAGCGCGCGGGTGGCGTTCGAACTCATGTCGCGCGACATCCGCGCGGCCGGCGGATCGGCCTGCTCGAACATGTCGGTGGTGGAAACCGCGACTACGGAGTCGGTGGCGTTCCGGGACACGCCGGTCAGCGGTGGCGCGGACAGCCTGACCGTGGTTTCCGGCGACGACACTGCCTATCGGATCACCGCGTCCAGCGCCACCTCGGTGACGCTGGATCCGCAGCAGGTCGACGATGCGACCGAGGTCTTCAGCACTGACGACCTGCTGCTGCTGTGCAATGCCCGAAAGACGTTCCTGGTCGAAGCCACGGGCGTCAGCACGACCACGGTGACGTTCGCGGAGCTGCCGGGCAGCTACGACCCGATGGACGACGAGTTCGCACCGCCGGCCGCGGTTGTCCTTGCACGGTTCCGCGACGTCAACTGGTCGGTCGGCGCCAACACGCGCGGCGGCAGCTCGCTCTGGGTGAGCCGCGGCGGCGCTGCGGCCGAAGAGGTCGCCGAAGGCATCACGGACCTGGATTTCGAGTACCTGGAGCAGGGCGGCGGCGCCTATACCACCGCCCCCGACTGGGCCAACGTCGTCGCCGTTCGCATCACCATGACCCTGCAGGGCGCGGACATCGACGGCCAGCAGCTGACGCGCACGGCGTCGAACGTGGTCGCCATGAGGAGCCGGACCCTATGAATCCTGTCCTGCGGAAGAACGGGCGCCTGCCCGCAAGGCGCGAGCGCGGCGTTTCGCTGGTTATCGTGTTGGTGTTGCTGGTGGCCACGTCCCTGCTGGGGATCGCGGTCCTGCGTAGCACGGCCATGCAGGAGCGCATGAGCGCGAACCTGCGTGATCGCAGCCTGGCCTTCCAGGCAGCCGAGTCCGCGCTGCGCTATGCGCAGGAAGTGGTGCTGGCCGGCAGCACCTGGGACACGCAGATCCCCACGGATGAGGACTGCACGAACTTCAGCGTCTGCACCCTTGATCCGGACGATCCGGCCACTGTCGATTTCGTGCCGCCGTGGGTGGCCGTCCCGGCCGACCAGTACGATTCCGTGCGTCTGGCGGCTGCTCCGGAATACTGGATCGAGTATCTGGGTACCGGACCCGGACGCAAGGGCAGCTGCGACACGCTGCCGCCCTCTCTGGACTGCCAGAGCCCGATGTTTCGAGTCATTGCGCGCAGCCGCGCCGAAGGCCGTGCCGACGTCATGCTGCAGGCCAACATCATCAGCCGTATCCCGGACCCGGGGACTTGAACATGAAGAACATGCGTACGAACCCTCGTGGAACACGTGCAGCCTCGTCGCAGCGCAAGTGGTGGGCCGCGCCCGCGGGCTTCCTTGCGGCCATGCTGGCCATGCCGGCAACGGCAGGCATCGACATTCCGGATGATCCGCTGACGACGGGCGCGCGGGTACCGCCGAACATCCTGTTCGTCCTCGATGACTCGGGGTCGATGGCCTTCGATGCGATGCCTGCCAGTAGCGTTAGTTCGACCTGGACGACCAGGACGTATGTACACAACGCCGTCTACTACAACCCGGCCAAGACCTACCTTCCGTGGGTCGGCGGTAATGGCAACCTGTTGACCGGAGGCACGTCCTACAACGCGGTGTACGGCAGCTTCAACCTGGTGGGGGGCGGGACGATCGACCTCGGCGATCCTGATAGTTGCCGGAGCTACAACCGTAATCAAAGCCCCAGGAATACCGACAGTGGGACGCAGGTATGTGGCGGTGCGCAGACTTTCTACGTGCCGCGGAATCTCGCAGGCAATCTGTCCAGCCAGTCGAACTATTACCGATACCAGATCGCTGAAGGCGGTACGGATGTCGTGCGCGCCGAATACGGTGCGGTTTCTGGATCCAATCAACAGACCGTACTGGTGGAGGGGCAATCGCAATTTACGGGAGATCTGCAGAATAACAACACGGTCACGCGTAGCCTTGCTTCAGTCTCTGCTGAAGTTTCACTGGATGTGCTCATTCGGAATATTGAAGATGGAAACCAGACGCGTAACTTGCGGTACTGGGTCAACTCTCCGTCTGGGAGAACCATTTGCGATGGTTCACTTTCCAAGAATCAAAGCACAACTTGCACCGTCGCTCCCACCGAGGCCGGCCAGTACACGGTTGTGCTCGAGCGGAGTAACGACAGAAGTACAGAGTATCGTTTGTCAGCCCAAAGGTACGTGAGTACCAGCTGTGACGGGGGGCAGAGCGGCAACGGCTGGATTAACTGCACTCCAGCCACCACGCCGACGGGGCGTTCGGTTGCCGCCGAAAAGATCAACTTCGCAACGTGGTTCTCGTACCACCGCACGCGTATGAAGGCGGCGAAGGCGGGCGCGAGCGCGGCGTTCAACGAGCTTGGTTCGAATGTCCGCGTCGGGTTCCGCACGATCTGGCAGCAAAACGGCACTACTACCTCGGGCAACTGGCCGAGGCAGGACGTGCCGATTCCGGTCCAGTACAACGATGGCCTGTTCGACGATGTGACCGTCGCTGGCGTGACGTACGACAACAGGAGCAAGTGGTACAGCCGGCTGCACGGGTCGATCGGCCAGGACGGCACTCCCCTGCACGGTGCCCTGTACCAGGCGGGAACTTACTACCAGAGTTCCGGCATCAATTCGCCGTATGGTCCGCTGACTGGCAGTGACCAGCTTGCCTGTCGCCAGAACTTCACGATCATGACGACAGATGGTTACTGGAACAACGAAACCCAGAACTATCCTTCGGGAGGTCGAGTGGGGAATGCCGATGGCACGGCCGGCCCTACGCTCACCGAACCGACCACCGGGGCCTCCTTCACGTATGTGGTCGAGGCGCCGTACGCCGACACGCATGGCGGGACGAACGGCACCTTGGCCGACGTCGCGATGCGCTTCTGGAAGAACGACCTTCGTCCGGATCTGCGCAACATCGTGCCGACCACGACGGCCAATCCGGCGTTCTGGCAGCACATGGTCACGTTTGGCCTGAGTATCGGCCTGAGCGGCAACACGGGATACGGGAGTGTCAGCGAAGTTCCCGCCAACTTCGCCAGCTGGCCCAACCCGATGCCGTCGGAGAACGCCTCGCGCATCGATGACCTGCTGCATGCCGCCGTGAACTCGCGTGGCACCTTCGTGGCCGCTTCCGATCCGGACGAGTTCACCGAAGGCCTCAAGTCGGCGCTGGCGGCAATCGTGGAGCGGACCGGGTCGTTCTCGAACGTGGCCGCCAACTCGACCGCGATCGACAGCGAAACGCGCGTATTCCAAGCCAACTATGTTTCGGGTCCGTGGACCGGCGAGCTGAGGTCGCAGCCCATCACCCTCGAAGGAGGCGTGGACGAGGTCAACTGTGCGGGAACCGGCCAGCCCGGTAACGGCTGGTGCGCATCGAAGGGAATCCCGACGGTGGCCAACCGGAACATCTTCACCTCGAACGGCCACAACAACGGTAATCCGCTCAGCCCCGTCGTGACGGGCGGTATCACTGGCCTCGCGTTTCCCTCGCAGGCGACTGCCGACCAGCTCGCCAGCCTGAACCGCCCGGGTCCGTCGATGCATTTCCCGGTGAGCGGGGCGCAAAATGCCGCCTATATCGCCGGCGAGCGCAGCCTGGAGCTGATCCAAGGCGGACACCTCCGTAACCGCATCCATCTGCTGGGCGACATCGTGGGTTCGTCGCCAGCGCATGTCGAAGACACAGACACTATCTACGTCGGGGCCAACGACGGCATGCTGCATGCGATTGATGCAACCAACGGCGACGAGCTGTTCACTTTCATCCCGGGAATCATCAACTGGGCGCATCTCGGGATGCTGAGCCGCCCGGACTACGCGCACCGCTATTTCGTCGATGGATCCATCGTGGTCACCACGCGGCAGCAGACGCCGGATACGAACATCCTGGTGGGTGCACTGGGCAAGGGCGGCAAGGGATTGTTCGCCCTTGACGTCACCACTCCTGGTTCATTCGGAACCACCGACTTCCTGTGGGAGCGCGCCGAAACCCCCGAAGGCAACATGGGGCTGGTACAGGGCCGCCCGATCCTCGGCAAGGTCAAGGATGGCGCGGCGCTGAAGAACGCCGTGATCCTCGGCAACGGCATGAACAGCGCGAGCGACGAGGCTGTGCTGATCGTGCTCGACCTCGATGACGGCAGCGTCATCGGGGAGATCAGCACAGGGGCGGGATCGGCTGCGCTTCCGAATGGGTTGTCATCCCCCACCGGTGTATTCGGTCCCGATGGCAGGACGCTGGCGTACATCTACGCCGGTGACATGCTCGGCAACGTGTGGAAGTTCGACCTGTCGTCCACGAACCCTGCGTCGTGGAGCGTGAGCTTGCTGTTCACCGCGACCAATGCTGGTGGCACCGCGCAGCCGATCAGCGGCGGCGTGACCATTGCGACGCATCCGACGACCAACAAGCGCTGGGTGTTCTTCGGGACGGGGCGCTACATGACCACGGGCGACGTGGCCAACACGGCGGTGCAGGGCATGTACGGTTTCATCGAAGAGGCAGATACGCTTTCGCGGACGGATCTCACGCAGCGCACCGTGGCGGCCACCGGCATAGGCCCGGAACCGCATCTCTACCCGACCAGGGCGTTCGAGGCGAGCGCTGCGCTTCCAGTGGGATCCAAGGGCTGGTTCATTGACCTTCCCGCGTCGGGCGAGCGCATCGTGCAGGATCCGCAGGTCGTGTCCACGTTCCTGATCACGGCCAGCATGATTCCCAGCGGCGACGCCTGTGAGTCGGACGGGTCCGGATTCATCAACGCGCTGAATGCGTTCACCGGGACCAGTGCGGGCGGTTCCTACTTCGACCTGGATGAGGATGGCAGCACCACGGATGAGTATGTGGGGGACATCCCCGTGGGCTCGGTGAACCTTGGCGTCGGCATGCCGACCCTGCCCAACCTGCTGCGCGGAAGGCTGGTGACGGGTGGTACCGGCGGTTCGAGTCCCGGTTCGCCACTGACCTTGCAACCACGCTGGGACCGCGCATCCTGGCGCGAAATCAGGGGGGACTGATCGGTGAATCCGGATATCAAGCGTTTCCAGTCGGCGCGCGGCGCCTCGGGCTTCACCCTGATCGAGGTGATGGTGGTGGTGGCCATCATCGGCATCATCGCCTCGATCGCGCTGCCCAGTTACAACGAGCACGTGCGCAAAACACGGCGTGCAGCGGGCGGGGCGTGTGCTCTGGCGGTGGCGCAGCAGATGGAGCGGTTCTACACGGCGAACATGACCTACACGGGCGTCGTGGCCAACACGGCGATCTGCCAGGACAGCGCGCTGGACTACTACAACATCGTGGTGGTCGCGAACGGCAGGACGTACACGATCAGCGCGAACCCGACGGGGACCCACTCCGGCGATGCCTGCGGCACGCTAGGCGTCAACCAGGCCGGGACCCGCGACGCCGACGGGACCAACTGCTGGTAGCCGGACTGCAGGTACGAAGACGGTGAACAGGAGGCCCGCAACGATCGCGGGCCTTCTGCTCTATGCCCTTCCCATGGAAGGCAGTCGTGCGCCGGTCATCCGGGACAGGGCGTATCGCTCGCCGAGCGCTCGGTGCGTGGGCGACCGGCATTGTTGACCACCACGGCCCCCAGCTGAGCGCCCTTCCTGTTGCAGATACGGATGCTGAGGTTGCTGCCCGCGCTGCGCCCATCCGGCAGGTAGCGGAGGTAGCTGCGTCCCGTGGAACTCTGGATGTGAAGGTGCGTGCTTCTTGGCAACAGGTCGAGCTGCAGCAGGTCAGCAGCCCGCGTCGGCCTGCGCCGGTTTTCACGGTCGACGAACACCATCCAGCCGTTCGACCAGTCGCCGCCGGTGTCGCAGCGCAGGCCATCCGTGGACGGGCAGAGGACGACGGGATGGCGATGTTTAACCGCGGCCAGGCGGGCGTGGCTCATCTGGCTGACCAGCGACGCCATCGCAGCGGAGGTGCGCTGGTGTTCAAGCAGGGCGGAAAAGGCGGGCAGTGCAACGGCGAGGAGGATGGAAAGGACCGACAGCGACGTGACGACCTCGATCAGTGTGAAACCCACGGGGCTGCGTGGCATGGCTGTCTCCATGGCCGGCGTCCATGCCGGGAGGGACAGCTTCGATCGTCGCAGCGGCGGAACCCATCAGTACGGGAAGGCAGCGTAGGTCGGAAAACCCGTGCTCAAGCCCTCGGACTCCGCTCCTCCCGCACCTTCGGCCGCCGATCGCTGAGCAGCACGCTCACCACGATCCCCAGCCCCAGCGCCGAGGCGATCAGGAACATGCCCATCGCCACCGCCGGATAGCCGAACAGTTTCGGTCCGGTGACGTCGCCGCGCATCAGCATGGCACTTGCCAGGATCAAAGCGGCCACGATCACACCGGCGGCGACGCGGTTCGCGATCTTCTGCAGGTTCTCCGTCAGCCGGGATTCCTGCAGACCCACCATCCGCACCTGCAGCCTGTTCTCCGACAGCAGCGACAGGATCGTCGACACCTTCCGCGGCGCTTCCTGCAGCAACGCCTGCAGCTCCATCGCATCGCCTGCCAGCCGCGTCGGCGAAAACGCCTGCCGCACGCGCTGGCGCATCAGCGCCTGCAGGTGGCCTTCCACCACGCGCTTCATGTCCAGCTCCGGGTCCAGCGCGCGGCTGACGCCTTCGAGGTTCAGCAGCGTCTTGCCCAGCAGGTGCATTTCCGGCGGCGAGCGCAGGCCGCAGGCCATTCCCAATCGCGCCAGTTCCATCATCAGGGCGCCTTCGGACAGGGCGTGCGAGCTGCCGTGCGCGGCGTAGCGGGCAACCAGGTGCCCGACTTCGCGCATGTAGCGGACTTCGTCGAAATCTTCCAGAGCAATCGACATCGCGATGGTTTCGGCGGCTACTTCTTCGCCACGTCCGTCAACGGCGGACAGCAGGAGCTTGAGTAGATGCTCGCGCTGGCGTGGCGGTACGTGGGCGACCATGCCGAGGTCGAAGATCGCCAAGCGCTCGTCCGGTGTCACCAGCATGTTGCCGGGGTGCGGGTCGGCATGGATATCGCCATGCACGAACACCTGGTCAAGGTAGCCGCGCACCAGGGCCGTGGCCAGCGGTTCGTAGTCGTGCTCGGTGCGACGCAGGCCACCCAGTGCGGTGACCTTGCTGCCGCGGACCAGCTCCATCGTGAGGACGCGGCGGGTCACCAGGTCGCGCAACGGGGCCGGCACGATCAGCTCGGGATAGCCGGCCAGCCGCTCGCGAAAGCGCTCCAGGTTGTCGGCTTCCAGGCGGTAGTCGAGTTCGGCAAGCAGGGACTTGCGGAATTCGTGGATCCAGTCGGAAAAGCGCAGGCGGCGGCCGATGCGCGTTCCGGCGTCGGCGCGGCGGGCGATGCTGGCCAGGCTGTCCAGGTCGGTGCGCACGACTTCTTCCACGTCCGGCCGCTGCACTTTGACCGCCACTTCGCGACCGTCATTGAGCACGGCGCGATGCACCTGGGCCAGTGAGGCCGAACCCAGCGGGACGTCGTCGAACTCGCGGAAGAGTTTGCCAAGGCGTACGCCCAGTTCGGCCTCGACGATGGCGCGGATGTCGGCGGCCGGCACCGGCAGCACGTCGTCCTGCATGCGTTCCAGGGCAGCGAGATAGGGCGGGGGCACCATGTCATGACGGGTGGACAGCGACTGCCCGACCTTGATGAAGGTCGGCCCGAGGGCTTCCAGGTCGCGGACGAAGGCTTCCGGTCCGCGCTCCCCATCGTCGCTCACGGCAGGGCTCCGCCGCTCATCACTGGCGTCGAAATCCGGGCCGCTGAACAGACCGGCGCCCCGATGCTTCAATGCGAACCGCAATACCTGGGCGCTGCGCGCCATGCTGCTGTTTCCGGCCATGGGTCCTCCTTGTGGCGCCAAGGTAGCCGGGGCGATGTCAAGACGGCGCCGCGGCCACCGCGCCCGCGCGATCCGCTTCCCGCCTGTCGCGGCTTGGTCGCCGCTTCCGCCCGCTCCCGCCTGCCGCGGCTTCGTCGCCGCATCCGCGCTTCCGTCGCAAACCGCTCCAGCCCCGCGGTGGCGCCGGATATGCTCCGTCGCACTCCCACCCGAAACCGACGTCCGTGATCAAGAGCCTCTTCTTCGTCCTCCGCCTCGCCGCCGCATGGTTCCTCGCGGTGCTGCTGGTGGCCATGATGTGGTCCGAGCTGCCGCTGCTGGGGCGCCTGGAGTGGCCGATCGTGCTCCTGGGAATGGCGACAATGGCGCTGGTCGTCGCCGGGGCGCTGTCGCATCTGGGCCGCGTGCGCCTGATCGCGGGGCGGGTGGACAAGGCGGTGCTGTCCAATCGGCAGCGTCGGCAGGTGGAGATCCCCTTCGAGGCCGGGGAGGCCTTCGACCTGCTGGAAGCCGCGGTACGCGAACTCCCGCGGGTGGAGCATGTAGAGGCCGCGCGCGACAGCCTGCAGCTGCGCGCCAAGGTCGGTCGCCCGAAGACCTACGGCGAGCATCCGCTGGGCCGCTGGAACCCGCTGTTGTGGTTCGGCATCCCCCGCAACCAGATCCTGGCCACCGTGACGCCAAGCGACGACAGTGGCAGCGTCACGCTGATCTGCGAGCCCGAGTCGCCGGCATGGAGCGACTGGTTCCTGGTCGACGACGGCACCAACTACGAGAACGCCGAGGCGATCACGCGCGCGATCAGCCGCCGCGTCGCCGGGCATCGTCGCGGCGAGAAAGCCGCTGCAGCACAAACCGCCACCGAGAAGGAACTAGCCGTCGCGCGCCTGAGCCTGCTGCACGCCCAGGTGGAGCCGCACTTCCTCTACAACACGCTGGCCAGCGCACAGCTGCTGGCGGGCAGCGATCCGCCGCGCGCCGAGGAGATGCTCGGCCACCTGATCCAGTACCTGCGCCACTCGCTGCCGCGTACCGAAGAGGAGCTGTCGACGCTGGGCCAGGAACTTGAGCGCGCGGTCGCGTACCTCGAAATCCTCAAGATCCGCATGGGTCCGCGTCTTGCGGTGCAGTTGGACGTGCCGGAGAACCTGCGCGCGACCCCGCTACCGCCGATGATGCTGCAGACCTTGGTCGAGAATGCGATCAAGCACGGCCTGGAACCGCGCACCGCCGGCGGCACAGTGTGGATCCGCGCCCGCCGCAGCGAGGGCGTGGTCGCGGTCACCGTGGCCGATGACGGCGAAGGCTTCAACGCCAAGACCAGCGGGACCGGCATCGGCCTGAAGAACGTGCGCGAGCGCCTGCGCCTGGTCTTCGGTGGCGATGCGGCGCTCGCGGTAGTCGCCAACTTCCCCAACGGCGTCGCGGCGACCATCACCGTGCCCGCGGTCAATGAAGGAGTCCGCAGCCATGTCTGACATCGCGTGGACCTGCGTGGTCGCCGAGGACGAGGCGCTGCTGCGGCGCTCGCTGCTCGACCAGTTGCACCGCGCCTGGCCGGAGCTGCGCGTGGTAGCGGAGTGCGACGACGGCGCCAGCGCACTGGAGGCCATCGCCGAACACCGGCCGCAGGTTGCCTTCCTCGACATCCGCATGCCGGGTCTCAGCGGCCTGGAGGTTGCGTCCGCAACTGCCGAGGCCAGTCCCGGCACGCGCATCGTGTTCGTCACCGCCTATGACCAGTACGCCATCGATGCGTTCGAACGCGGCGCGATCGACTACCTGCTGAAGCCGATCTCGGCCGAGCGCCTGGCAGCCACGGTGCAGCGCCTGCAGGTGCGCGGGGGCAGCGACGCCATGGCGCTCGCGGCACTGCTCGAGCATCTCGGTCCGCTGCGTCCACGCGAGGATGCGCCGCCGCCGTTGACCTGGATCACCGCCAGCGCGGGCCGCGAAACCCGGCTGGTGCTGGTGGACGAGGTCGCCTACTTCCGCGCCGACAACAAATACACGACGGTGATGACCGCCGACGGGGAATCGCTGCTGCGCACGCCGATCCGGGAGCTGCTCGAGGTGCTGGACCCGACGATGTTCAAGCAGATCCACCGCTCGACAATCGTGAACCTCAAGGCCATCGCCGGTATCACCCGCGATGACAGCGGCCGCGGCACCGTCCGCCTCAAATCACGGCCCGAAACGCTAGCCGTCAGCCAGACCTTCATGCCGCTGTTCCGTCACATGTAGCGCGCGTTCGACGTCCAGAACGTATTGCCGCATCACTGCAACCGAGGTGTCCCGTGAACAAGCTCCTTGCCCTGTGCTATTTCGTGCTTTCGCTGTTCGGCTTCGACGGCGGCGGGGCGACGTTCGTGCATCGCGTCGGTGCGGACGGTGGAGACGTGCTCTACAGCAAGGCGCAGGTGCAGGCCGGGGTCGGGCGTTTCGAGTGCCTGCGCAGCGAAAGCGGGCAGTGCCACTACACCGTCTATCCGCGCGACTGCACGCCAGCGACAGCGACAGCGGCGACGGCGCAGGCCACCGGATGCCGCGCGGCCTCCGCGCAACGCTTCGTCATCGCGCGCGGCGACAGCCGCCAGATCAGCGGCCTGCACGACATCCGCCTGTGCGTAAGCACCGACGGCGGCACGCGGGGGCCGGATTGCGAGCCCGGGGCGTCGATCGCGGTGCGCTGACGGCGCCATTCACGCACCTCCGACGGGCGGCACTCTAGTGTCAAACCGGCTCCTTCTCGAGGTGATGCCCATGAACCGCTCCAAGACGATGCTGGCACTGGGTTTCGGCGGCGCGATCCTGCTGTCGGCGTGTGATCGCAGCGATCGGCAGACCGACGCAGGGGACGCCCGCAGCCAGGCGGAAGCCGGCGAGGATCGCGCGCGTGCCGACATGCCGCCGCAACGGCCGACCGGCACCGTGGCTCCCGAGCAGGGAACAGGCGTGCTGGGTAGCGAGAACGCGACGCTTGCGATGTCCGGCACGGCGTCATCGCACTTGGTCGATGGCGCCGGAAGCGCGGTCTACGTGCTGGCCGGAAATACCGACGGCGGCAAATGCGATGCGGCCTGCGAAGAAGCCTGGCCGCCGGTGCTTGCGCTTGAGACGCAGCCTACTGCCGGCACTGGTGTCGAGGGTGCGCACATCGGCACCCTCGTACGTGGTGACCGCACTTATGTCACCTACGCAGGGCAGCCGCTGTATCGCTATGCGGGCGACGCCGGTGCCGAGCGCACAGCCGGCGCCGGCGTCGAGGACCAGTGGGGGAAGTGGTCGCTGGTGGGCCTGGACGGGCAGCCGCAGGCCGATCCGCGGTAGTTCCGGCGGACCGCTGGATCAGTCCTTGGCGGTGTCGCTTTCGGCACCGTCTTCCTTCCAGCGGTCGCTGCGCGCCTCCGGGTCGTCGTCACGCCAGCGGCTGCGTTCGGAGGGTTCGCGCTCCTCCGGGGCATTGCGCGGGTGCGACCCAGTGCTCTCGCCGCGGCCGCGTCCAGCGTGGTCGCCCCTGCCGGGTCCGCGCTCGGCGTAACCACCCTGGTTGTCGTGGGGGAAGTTGTTGTCCTGCTTGCCCATGTCGGCGCCTTCCTGTCGTGCTGCCGCGCCCGGTGCGCGTGGCTCGATAGTCGCAGCGCAGGCGCACACTGGCCGTGAAGCCAATGCGCGGGCAAAGAAAAAGGGCCTGCGGATTGCTCCACAAGCCCTTGAATTCTTGGCGCCCGAAGTTGGACTCGAACCAACGACCCCCTGATTAACAGTCAAGTGCTCTAACCGGCTGAGCTATTCGGGCGGGGACGCACATTTTAGTGACTGTGGCCGTCTGGTCAAGGTCGACGCACCTGTGAGAGTCAGGGACACGCTGTTTCGCGGGTCGGGCGCTCGGTCCGCACCCGCCCCAGGCGGTTCACCACCACCTTTCCGCGCAGCTGGCCGCGGGCGCATGCGTTCACTGTCAGGTTGCTGTGCGCGGCCATGCCGTTGGCCTGGTAGCGCAGCCAGGGGCGGGTCGAGGTCAGGCGAAGGCGGTCAGCGCCGCCGGCGGGGGCCTGGCTGACGCGCAGCAGGTCGTCGGCAGCATCCGGCTGGCGATTGCCGTCCGGGTCCCGGAACACCAGCCAGCCGCGGCTCCAGTCGTGGTCGTTGCTGCAGCCGGCGCCTGGCTGGCCGGGGCAGACCACGACCTGTTCGCGGCGCATGATCGCGCTGCTGCGGGCCATGGCCAAGTCGGCCGAGACCAGGTGCAGGCTGGTGGCCAGTCGCTGCCGCTCAAGCGTTCCGCTGAGCGCGGGCACGCCAAAGGTCAGGCTGATGGCCAGGATCGCCGCCACCGCCATCGCTTCGATCAGGGTAAAGCCGGCGTCCTTGCTGGCCATCGCTGCTCTCCGCTTCCGGCGTCCGTGCCGGTTGCCCCAGAGACTGGACCCGCCATGCAGCCATCGGAATCGGCGGGAACGCGAGGCCGCTGTAGGGGAAGCCGGCAGTGATGTGAAGGGGAGTACAGGAGTGCGCCCGCGCGCACTCCTACAATGGGGGGATGAATCGTCCGGATTACCCGCAGTTCCAGCTTGTCTCCCCCTACCAGCCCGCCGGCGACCAGCCGCAGGCGATCGAACGCCTGATCGCAGGCTTCGAAAGCGGCCTGGCGCAGCAGACACTGCTCGGCGTCACCGGCTCCGGCAAGACCTACACCATCGCCAACGTGGTCGAGGCGGTGCAGAAGCCGACGATCGTGATGGCGCCGAACAAGACGCTCGCCGCGCAGCTCTACGGCGAGTTCAAGTCCTTCTTCCCGCACAACGCGGTCGAGTACTTCGTCAGCTACTACGACTACTACCAGCCCGAGGCCTACGTGCCCTCGTCGGACACCTTCATCGAGAAGGACAGTTCGATGAACGAGCACATCGAACAGATGCGGCTGTCGGCGACAAAGGCGCTGCTGTCGCGGCCGGACGCGCTGATCGTGGCGACGGTCTCGGCGATCTACGGTCTCGGCGATCCGGAGGATTACCTCAAGCTGCGCCTGATCCTCGCCCGCGGCGAGCTGATCGACCAGCGCCAGCTGATCCGGCACCTCACCGAGCTGCAGTACACGCGCAACGACACCGAGTTGCGCCGC
The DNA here is from genome assembly GCF_054072735.1 of Luteimonas sp. A649. NCBI lineage: Bacteria > Pseudomonadati > Pseudomonadota > Gammaproteobacteria > Lysobacterales > Lysobacteraceae > Luteimonas > Luteimonas sp. A649. The sequence goes on from NZ_JBSVRQ010000001.1 coordinate 519,484, forward strand.
GGCACCTACCGCGTGCGCGGCGAGGTGATCGACGTACATCCGGCGGAGTCGGAAGCGGAAGCGCTGCGCATCGAGCTGTTTGATGGCGAGGTCGAAAACCTCAGCCTCTTCGACCCGCTCACCGGCGAGGTGCAGCGCAAGGTGCCGCGCTACACGGTCTATCCCAAGACCCATTACGCCAGCACCCGCGAAAGCGTGCTCAACGCGATCGAGACCATCAAGGTGGAGCTCAAGGCGCATCTGGAGAAGCTGTACGCCGAGAACAAGCTGGTCGAAGCGCAGCGGCTTGCCCAGCGCACCCAGTTCGACATCGAGATGATGGCCGAGGTCGGCTACTGCAACGGCATCGAGAACTATTCGCGCCACCTCACGCGGCGCCCGGACGGCGCGCCACCGCCGACGCTGTTCGACTACCTGCCGCCCGACGCCCTGCTGGTGGTCGACGAGTCGCACGTCACCGTGCCGCAGATCGGCGGCATGTATCGCGGCGACCGTGCACGCAAGGAGACGCTGGTGGAGTTCGGCTTCCGCCTGCCGTCGGCGCTCGACAACCGTCCGCTGCGCTTCGAGGAGTGGGAGGAGCGGGCACCGCGCAAGATCTTCGTCTCGGCCACGCCTGGCAAGTACGAGCTTGAACACTCGGGCGACGAAGTCGTGGAACTGGTGGTCCGGCCGACCGGTTTGATCGATCCCGAGGTCGAGATCCGCCCCGTGGCGACCCAGGTCGACGACGTCCTGGGTGAGATCAACCTGCGCGTCGCCATGGGCGACCGCGTGCTCATCACCACGCTCACCAAGCGCATGGCCGAGAACCTCACCGAGTACCTCGGCGAACACGACGTGCGCGTGCGCTACCTGCACTCCGACATCGACACCGTCGAGCGGGTGGAGATCATCCGCGACCTGCGACTGGGCAAGTTCGACGTGCTGGTGGGCATCAACCTGCTGCGCGAGGGCCTGGACATGCCGGAGGTCTCGCTGGTGGCGATCCTCGATGCCGACAAGGAAGGCTTCCTGCGCTCGACCGGCTCGCTGATCCAGACCATCGGCCGCGCGGCGCGCAACCTGCGCGGCAAGGCGATCCTGTATGCCGACCGGGTCACCGACTCGATGAGGCGCGCGATCGACGAGACCGACCGCCGCCGGGCGAAGCAGGTCGAATACAACCTCGAGCACGGCATCACCCCGCGGTCGGTGGCGCGGCCGGTCATGGACATCATGGAAGGCGCCCGCAGCGACGCCGCCGAGGCCCGCGCCAGCGGGCGGGGCAAGGGCCGCAAGGTCGCCGAACCGGCCGACGATTACGCGCGGATGGACCCCGCGCGGGCCGCCGCCCGGCTCAAGGAGCTGGAGCAGCAGATGTACCAGCACGCCCGGGACCTGGAGTTCGAGGAGGCCGCGGCCGTCCGCGACCGCATCCACCAGCTGAAGGAGGCCATGCTGGCCTTCCGCTGAGACTTGCCGGGACCCCGTCGAGCAGCTAGAATTCGCGTCCCTTCGGGGCGGTTAGCTCAGTGGTAGAGCACTACCTTGACATGGTAGGGGTCGGGGGTTCGAAACCCTCACCGCCCACCACTTTCGTGGACAACAAACCTCCGGCTCCGGGGGTTTTTTGTTGCCCGGCCGGGTCATTACCCGCCCGGCCTGGCGCTTTCGGCCAGGTGCCCGTGCAGGATCCGCCGGATCTCCAGGATCGCCTGCGCGCTCTCCTGGACGCTGTGGCCCGAGATGATCACCTTCTCCGACAGCGCGCCCGGCAGGTGGGCGCTGCGGTAGGGCACGAGGCCGTCATCGGAGGCCTCCAGCGGCAGGGCCGGGTCCGCCTGGGCAATGATGCTGTGGTAGCGCACGCGCGGCGATATCGGCAGGTCCGCGGCGGCCCGCACGAACGGGTCGTTCTCGCTCAGGTTGTCGATGCTGTTGGGCAACACGAAATCACCGGGGGATGCGCCCTCGTCGCCCGTGAAGACTTCGCCCACCTCTTCGAGCACGGTCAGGGGCAGCCGGACCAGCTTCGCGATGAAGCGCCCCAGGCGGTTGCCGGCCACGGCGGTGCCTCGGTGCGGGGCGGCGATGAAGATCACCCGGTCGACGCCCGAAAGCGGTTCGAAGCGCAGCATCCGCTCCAGTCGCGGGCCTGCGCGCTCCAGGCGGCCGTCGTCGAGCTCGTAGTTCTCCAGCATCCAGTTCCACAGCTGGTCGTCGGCCGATGACACCAGCAGGCGCGACAGCACGCCGCCCATGCTGTGGCCGATGAGCACGGTGTCGCGCGAGGCCTGCGCCGTGCCCTGCGGATCGAAGTGCCGCAGCGTGTCGGTATAGATCCGGCGGATCGCGGCCTGGTTCAGCACCAGCGGCATGTTGGTGGGGTAGTAGACCTGCCAGATCTGGAATTCCCGGCGCAGCGTCTCGTCGCCCATCACTTCGTTGGCCACGTTCACCCAGGCTTCCGGGCTGCTGGCGAGGCCGTGGATCATCAGCAGGATCCGGCGGTCCGGATCGTAGGGCTGCATCATGTACAGGTGCGGACGGGTGATGCCGCTTTCGCGGCCGAAGAGGGTCTGCAGCGACTGCCGCGCGAATCCAGACCGCGCCAGCCACAGGCCGTAGCCGGCGGTGTAGTTGGCGGCCAGCGGCACCTGCAGGCCGTGCAGCTCGATGGTGTCCTCGTCGTAGGGGTCGTGCGCGCTGACGATCAGTTCCCGCGTCGCGAGCACCCCGGCGAGGTCTTCGCCGGGGAAGCGGATCAGCAGAGTCAGGGCAGGCGAGGGCATCTCGCTCCAGGCGCGGGGCCGTTCTCCCCTGCGCGGGCGTTCGCCTGCATCCTCGGCGCCGGCCTCCAGGTCATGCAGCGGTGGCGGTGCCGCCGACGTCACCGGGTCGTCGCCCATCACCGCCACCACCTCGGCGCCAAAGCCGTCGCGGCGATAGATGCTGCGCAGGCCGGCGAAGTTCAGCGCGGACGCAGGCACCAGCTCCGCCGGCAGGTCTACTCCCTGGGGCATGCGGATGCCGGACATGTCGCTGTGGATGGTCCATCCGGCGATGTCGAGCGAGGCGCCGCCGTCGGGGACGTCGGCCGCCGATGAGCCTTCGTGGACACCGGCGTCGCCGATGCGTTCCTGCCAGCGCGCGAACATGCCGCTCGCGGCCTGTTGGACGGCGTAGTTGTAGTAATCGCGGACCTGGGTCTGCCGATCTTCGAAGGCGCGCTCGCCCGGCGCGCGTTCGCTGAAGAAGAGGTAGGCATAAGCGTGGCGCGCGGCTTCGAGCCACGCATCAAGCTGTGCATCCGCGGCAGGCACGGTGCCGCTGGGCGTCAGCGCCATCGCCTGCTGTGTCCACAGTTCGGCCAAGCTGGCCAGGCGTCGCTCCCCGGCGATGCCTTCCACCGCGGCCAGCGCCGGCATGCAGCCTGGTGCCGGCGGCGTGGCGCAGGGTCCATCGTCGAGACCTGCCACGCGCAGGGTCGCCTGGGTGGACGCGCTGAGCTCGTTCGCGGTGAGGATGTCGCCGCGCTTGATGGCGATGTATTCGCCGGGACCCAGCGCCTCCGCCTCCACCCGCGGTGCGAACTCCTTGAGGATCGCGCAGCCACCCAGCAGCAGGAGCAGCAACCCCGAGGACAGGAGCCGGACCGGCATCCGCACCTCGGTCATGGCGCAGTCCCGGGTGCCGGGACGCCGGGCACCTGCCGGCGGATCGCGCGGGAGAACGCGGCTGCATCGGGGTCGTCGGCAGGGACCGCCAGCGCGCGCGGGTTGATGTAGCCACGCTCCTGCAGCTCGTCGAAGCTGTAACCGGCCGTCAGTCCGCCCTGGTCATGGGCGTACTCGGCGAAGTGGCCCGACAGCAGCAGGCGATAGTCCATGGGCAACCCCGGTGCGACGTGGCGGGCGATGTCGAAGATGACAGTGGTGCAGTTGCCGGTCAGCGAATTGTAGAAGGCTGGCCGCAGCCGCAGGGCATTGGCGCTGTCCACGAAGCCGAGGAACATCCCGCGCAGCGCCTCCGGCGGCGCATCCAGGCGGTAGAGGAACACGTCTTCGCCGCGGGCGTTGCTGCGGGTGCGGATGATGTCGCGCTCATCCGCGGCCACCAGCACCTGTTCGTAATTGCGGAAGAAGCCGGCCAGCGCCGAGAAGCTTTCCTGCCGCTCCTTGCGGATCTCCGCCGAGAACACCACCTGGCTGCCGTCCTCGAAGCCGAACGACACCAGGGTGTGTGCGATATGCGGTCCCATCCAGTAGGACAGCACCAGGTCGGCCGTGGCCAGCCGGTCGAGGTCGTACTCGCGCGTTTCCCAGCGCTGCGTGTAGTCGGTTTCGCTGCGCCATTCGAAATTGCGGACGTTGCGCAGCACCACCCGGTTGTCCCGCACCTCCGCGTCCAGCAGGCGGGCGACATCGTCCGCCCACTCGCGGTCGTGCGAGGGGGAGAGGGTGAACCACCAGGCGAGCAATGCGGCGAATCCGGCCACGAACGAGACCAGCAGCGGGCGCTGGCGGACGCGAAGGGCGTGCCAGGCGGGAGCCAGGCAGGCGGCGGTGCCAAGCAGGCACCAGGCGACGACCGGCAGCATGCGCAACGGGGCAGATCCCGGGCCATGGAAGTGGAGCAGGAGTCCACCCCACACGGTGGCAGCGGCGATCAGCAGCGACAGCACGCAGCTTGCTGCGATCCGCAAAGCGCGGCAGCCACCCGCTTCTGGCGCGGCACTCTCCTGGTCGGACTCGTACTTGGACACCGCTGCTCCTGCTGCCTGTGACGCGGGAGGCATTGTGGCGCAGCCATTCACATGGGTCACACCGCGGCCCGCATAGCGTTGCCTGCATTGCATCCGCCGCCACAGGAATCGACATGATCAAGTGGGCCATCATCTTCGCCGTCATCGGACTCATCGCCGGCGCGCTCGGATTCACCGGCGCCGCGGGCGCTGCCATGGGTATCGCCAAGTTCCTGTTCTTCGCGGCGATCATCATCGCCGTGATCCTGTTCGTGCTTGGCGTGACCATCTACAAGAAGGTCACCTAGCCCGGGCGCAGGGCTGGCGTCCGGCCGGCGCGCGTGTTTGACTGACCGGTCAATCACAGGCCGGGCGCCGGAATTCCATGAAAACACCTAGCGGCCTGCAGCCGCTGATCGATGACGGCGTGATCGACGAAGTCATGCGTCCGCTCAAGAGCGGCAAGGAGGCCGCGGTCTACGTGGTGCGCGCCGGCGGCGACATCCGCTGCGCCAAGGTCTACAAGGACATGGCGCAGCGCAGCTTCCAGCAACGCGTGCAGTACCAGGAAGGCCGCAAGGTCCGCGGCAGCCGCGAGGCGCGCGCGATCGGCAAGGCCACGCGCTACGGCCGCAAGCAGCAGGAAGCGGAGTGGAAGAACACCGAGGTAGATGCGCTGTACCAGCTGCGCGACGCCGGCGTGCGCGTGCCGGAGCCCTACGGCTATTTCCACGGCGTGCTGGTGATGGAGCTGGTGGTCGACGCCGACGGCCACTCGGCACCGAGGCTGGCCGAGGTCGAGCTGTCGCCGGAGCAGGCACGTGGCTTCCACCGCGTGCTGGTGCGCCAGGTGGTGCGGATGCTCTGCAGCGGGCTGATCCATGGCGACCTGTCGGAGTACAACGTGCTGGTGGCGCCGGACGGCCCGGTGGTGATCGACTTCCCCCAGGTGGTCAGCGCCGCGGGCAACAACGCCGCGCGCACGATGCTGCTGCGCGACGTCAACAATCTCACGGCCAGCCTCGGCGCCTGGGCGCCCGACTTGTTGGACACCTGGTACGGAGAGGAGATGTGGGCGCTGTTCGAGGCGGGCGAGCTGCAGCCGGACAGCGAACTGACGGGTGTGTTCGTCCATGATGAATCCGCGCCGGACATCGACGGCGTGCGCGAAGCGATCAACGACGCGCGCGAGGAAGCACTGATCCGCCAGCAGGGCCGCGAGGCCGCGGCGGAAGAGGACTGAACCCGCGGGCCGGCCGTGCCGGCAGGGCGGCTCAGGCCGGCGAGTGGCGGAGGATGGCCGGATCCCGCATCACTTCCGATGCCACGACTTCGCGCACGAAGCAGGCGCGGTAGGCGGCAAGGTCCGGCAGGCCGATGCCGTAGGGATCGCCCGCGACGTACAGCGTGACGTGCGGCACCCCGCAGTCGAGCGTCAGTCCGCTCTCCTGCGCCAGGCGATAGCGGAACTCGGCGTAGCCGGGCGCCTGCATGTGTTCGATCAGCGACCAGGCTTGCAGCGGGCCGTCCCATTGCTCCTTGGCCTTGTGCAGCAGCGCGTGTCGCCCGGTCCCCCGTGGTACCCACTCGACCGACTCGAACAGGGCGCGCATGCGCGCTTCGCCCAGTTGCGCGCGCAGGGCGATGCCGGCATCGCGGTTGAGCAGGGTCATGTGCAGTTCGCGCTTGCGTTCCAGCACATGGCCGTCCAGGCGCAGGCGCAAGGGCATGCCTGGCGGCAGCAGCGGCTGCGGATCGAGCGGCAGGATGAGGCCGCCATCATCTCGGAATCCAGGCCAGCGCATCGGCAGGCTCCTCCCGTGGGACTCGTCCGCAGCTTACCCTGTGCGCCGCGGGAAAATCCGCTGCTGCGCCGAGCGCCGCCATCGTGCGCGGCTGCTGCCGGCGGCACCGGTCCCCACGCTGTCGACAAGCCTGACGATGTCGTGAACGCAGGTTTGCTGGCGCCTGCGCGCACGCGAGGTCCGGCGTATCGTTGGAGGCTGCTCCCCCACAGCACCCCACGAGGTGACCCCATGAAGCATGTCTTCATCACCGCCGCACTGGCCGCGATGGCGTTCGCCGCCGCCCCGGTCCTGGTCCATGCGCAGGACGAGCCCGAAGAGGCCGCGCGCAGCCGTGCCAAGGACGCGCGCAAGGCCGACGACCGGTTCTGCATCGAGCAGACCGGCTCGCGCATCGTGGCCGCGCGCAACGCACGCTCGAAGTCCGAGCAGAAGGACTGCGTGGCCACCGGTGGCCGCGTCTATACGCGCGAGGACATCGAGCGGACCGGCTCGGTCGATCTGCAGGACGCGCTGCGCCGACTCGATCCGTCGCTGCGCTGATCCCCCGACGCAACTTGTGACGCCCGGTCCAGGCAGGGCGTCCGCGGTTCGGAGGCCCAGCGTTGGCCTCCACAGCGCCCGGCCCCGTGCCGGGCGTCTTCTTTTCAGGCGATGCGATAATCCGGCGTCCAGTCCTGTGTTGATGACGCGCCCATGTCGACCCGCCACGACCCCTCCCGTACCGTCCGCGCGCCCCGCGGCACCACGCTCAGCTGCCGCTCGTGGTTGACCGAAGCGCCGTTCCGCATGCTCCAGAACAATCTGGATCCCGACGTGGCCGAGCGACCGGAGGACCTGGTGGTCTACGGCGGCATCGGCCGCGCCGCGCGCGACTGGGAAAGCTACGACGCCATCCTCGAATCCCTGCGCAACTTGGGCGACGACGAAACCCTGCTGGTGCAGTCCGGCAAGCCGGTCGGCATCTTCCCGACCCACGCCGACGCGCCGCGGGTGCTGATCGCCAACTCCAACCTGGTGCCGGCCTGGGCCAACTGGGAGCACTTCAACGAGCTCGATCGCAAGGGTCTGATGATGTACGGCCAGATGACGGCCGGATCGTGGATCTACATCGGCAGCCAGGGCATCGTGCAGGGCACCTACGAAACCTTCGTTGAGATGGGCCGCCAGCACTACGGCGGCAGCCTCAAGGGCCGCTGGATCCTGACCGCGGGCCTGGGCGGCATGGGCGGCGCGCAGCCGCTGGCGGCGTCGCTTGCCGGCGCAAGTTCGCTGACCATCGAATGCCGCCAGGCCAGCATCGATTTCCGCCTGCGCACCCGCTATGTCGACGAACAGGCGAGCGATATCGACGACGCCCTGGCGCGGATCGCGAAGTACACCGGCACGGGCGAAGCGAAGTCGATCGCGCTCCTGGGCAACGCCGCCGAAATCCTGCCGGAGCTGGTGAAGCGCGGCGTGCGTCCGGACTGCGTCACCGACCAGACCAGCGCCCACGATCCCGTGCATGGCTACCTGCCGGTTGGCTGGACCGTCGAGCAGTGGATGGCGGAGCAGCAAGCCAATCCTGAAAAAGTGCGCGACGCCGCCAAGCAGTCGATGCGCGTGCACGTGGAGGCGATGCTGGCCTTCCACGCCCGCGGCATCCCGACCGTCGACTACGGCAACAACATCCGGCAGATGGCCAAGGACGAAGGCTGTGCGAACGCGTTCGACTTCCCGGGCTTCGTGCCGGCCTACGTGCGGCCGCTGTTCTGCCGCGGCATCGGCCCGTTCCGATGGGTGGCGCTCTCCGGTGATCCCGAGGACATCTACAAGACTGACGCCAAGGTCAAGGAGCTGATCCCCGACGACGAGCACCTGCACAGCTGGCTGGACATGGCGCGCGAGCGCATCGCCTTCCAAGGCCTGCCGGCGCGCATCTGCTGGGTCGGCCTGGGGCAGCGCCATCGCCTGGGCCTGGCGTTCAATGAAATGGTCCGCAACGGCGAGCTGAAGGCGCCGGTGGTGATTGGCCGCGATCATCTCGATTCGGGCAGCGTGGCTTCACCCAACCGCGAGACCGAAGCCATGAAGGACGGCAGCGACGCGGTCAGCGACTGGCCGCTGCTCAACGCCATGCTCAACGTCGCCGGCGGCGCGACCTGGGTCTCCCTGCACCATGGCGGCGGGGTGGGCATGGGCTATTCCCAGCACAGCGGCGTGGTGATCGTCTGCGACGGCAGCGAAGAGGCCGACAGGCGCCTGGCGCGGGTGCTGTGGAACGACCCGGGCACCGGGGTGATGCGCCACGCGGACGCGGGATACGAGATCGCGAAGGAGTGCGCGAAAGAGCAGGGCCTCAAACTGCCGATGGCCTGAGCGTCTTCACGACCGGATGAATGCGGACGCCGCATGATCCGCGACCGCTTACCGATTCACCTGGAGCACCCCTGATGAGCAACGGACAAGGTTCCACCGGCAACGTCATCGCCGCCATCTGCAGCCTTTTCATTCCCGGCCTGGGCCAGCTGGTGCAGGGGCGCGTGCTGTCGGCGATCCTGTGGTTCGTCGCCGGCTGCATCGCCGGCGGGCTGACCTGGATCATCACCCTGTCGCTGTTCCCGTTCGGGTGGTTCGTGGTCAGCGTGTTCTCGTGCATCAGCGCCGCGCTCTACCGGCAGCCGGTGCAGCGCTGAGCGTGACTGCCCTCCAGCGCAGGGCTGGAGGGCGCGTACTGGCCGCGAGTACCTACGAAGCGGCTTCGGCAGCGGGATCGTTGAACAGCTGCTCGTAGTTGTCGATCGTCGCTTCCATGTCGACCACCGGAGTGGTGTCGGCGGGATCCGCGTGTAGGGCCTGGGTGCCGGCCATCAGCCGCGCCAGGATGGCGTGCAGGGCGATGTCGGGCTCGGTATCCAGGCTGCAGTTGGCGAACATGTACTCGATCGCGGCGTCGACGTCGGCGGCGCGCGCCACCACGGTGGCCTCATCCGGATGTTGCGCGGCACCGGCGTGCTCCAGGCCGGCGAGCGCAGTGCGGACGCGCGACATGCCTTCGATCAAGGGTGCATCGGGCTGCCAGCGCTCGTGGTTGTCGGGAACGGGGAAGTCCACGCCCGAGGCCTCGGCGACTGCGTGGGCATGGTCTGCGTCATGCGAGTCGGCGTGCGCGTCGGCTTCAGGGTAGGCGTCGTGGGCGGCGGTCGCGAAGTCCACCGACGGGGCCGGCTGGATATCGTCCTGGGCGCAGCCCGACGCCATCGTGCCGAGCACGAGCGTGAGGGCCAACGCCAAGGGGAGTTGCTTGAGTGTCATGGAAAGCTCCAGGGAGCAGTGGGTCTGCCAACCATGCTAAGGGTGGCCAGGCGCCTTCCCCAATGACCCGGGTCAAGCCACGGGTTATTGCAGCGAAACCTCGGTTCCCTATTCATAAAAGTCAGGATTGTGCTATAATTGGCGCGTTAACTCGTTGTAAACATTGAATTTAATTCTTGGAGGATCAAAATCACCAGTCAAATCAAACACTCAATCCTGTCCCTTTTCTTCCCTCGCCGCCCTTCCCGGACCACGCGCTCCCGCGCCAGGTCGAAGCCGGCCACCAGCCTCACGCGCATCCAGGCCGGCCTGCCGCAGGCGCGCTCCGCGCCCGGCCATCACGTGCCCCGCCGCCGCAGCAGCCCGCACGTCGCCTATATCCACGGCAGCTATCGCTTGCGGCCGCGCCGCGACTCCCACATCGGCCAGCCGATGTTCCGCATCAGCTGACCCGCACCATCCTGTCCATCAGGTGCTCGACGATGGCGTCCATGTCGCCGCAACGGCCCATGTGCACCTGCGAGGTCTGGATGACGGCACTCCGTTTTGCGGTCAGCCAATGAAAGCGTGCGCGCTGAGGGAGCAGGCCGATCGGACCGCCCCCGGGGCCGCCTTCGCAGATGCGCCGGATGGCGTCGAGGTGCGGCCGCAGGGTGGGCAGGTCGATCCGCGGATCCAGTGACCGCAGGCGCACCTCGTCCAGTTCGATGACCGCCTTGAGGTAGCCCGTCTTCTCGCAGGAAGCGATCACGCCGACGTTGATGAACTCGCCGCGCTCCACGCGTGGCACCACCCGGATCACGGCGTAGTCGTAGCTGTCATGCGCGCGCACGGATGGCCTCCTGCACGAAGGCGCGGGGCAGCACGAGACGCTGCTGCAGGTAACTTGCGTAGGCGTCGCGCTGCTGCTGCGGGCTGCCGAAGGCGTCGCCGCCCTGGAGCCATGCATCGGGAACCAGCGCCACGATCTCCGCCAGCCGCTCTGGCGGCAGCAGCGCGCTGAGGCGCGCGTCCGCCTGCCCCAGTTCGCTGGCCCAGGAAAGCAGCACGTGCTCGCGGATGAGCGGGAAGGGCTTCCCGGCGCCCGAGGTGTCGCCGTCCCAGCCGTGGTGGAAGTACAGCGACGCGCCGTGGTCGATCAGGGTCAGCTGCCCGTGCCAGACCAGCAGGTTGGGGTTGCGAACGGTGCGATCGACGTTGCTGGTGAACGCATCGAACCAGACGATCGCCGAAGCGAGCCCGGCCGAGGGCTGTTCCGCCACCGGATCGAAGTTGACCGCGCCCGGAAGATAGTCGAGCGCGATGTTGAGGCCCGCGCTCGCCTTGATCAGCTCCTGGATCTCCGGGTCGCCTTCGGTGCGGGCCAGCTCGGCATCGAGCTCCATGAACACCAGTTCGGGAAACGGAAGCCCGAGCGCCCGCGCGATACCGCCGGAGACCAGCTCCGCCACCAGCGCACGCGGGCCTTGGCCGGCGCCGCGGAACTTCAGCACGTACATGCCGTCGTCGTCGGCTTCGACGATCGCCGGCATCGAGCCGCCTTCGCGCAGCGGCGTGACATAGCGGGTGGCGGAGACGGTTCGCATCGGACAAGCATAGCGCCGGCGGTCGCGAGGGCGCTGTGTCCGGCCCTTTCGGCATTGTCTGGCGCTCGCCGGGCGGCGTAGTCTGCGGATCAACCCGACCGCAACACGAGCCGCGTCCGAATGAGCGAAGCAACGCCCCGGCCCCGCCCCTCGCGAAGCCTCTTCCGCACCAAGTCCATCGAGCAGACCATCGCCGACAGCCGCGAGCCCGGCCGCGAGCTCAAGCGCACGCTCACCGCTTGGGACCTGATGATCCTGGGCGTTGCGGTGGCGGTTGGCGCGGGCATTTTTTCGGTCGGCGCGCGCGCGGCGGGCAGCTTCGCGGGGCCGGCGGTCACGGTGTCGTTCATGCTCGCGGCGCTGGCCTGCGCGCTGGCGATCATGTGCTACGCGGAGTTCGCGTCCAGCATCCCGGTCGCCGGCAGTGCCTACACCTATACGTATGCCACGCTGGGCGAGTTCCTGGCCTGGATCATCGGCTGGGACCTGATCCTGGAACTGCTCACCGCGGGCGCGGTGATCGCCAAGTACTGGGGCATCTACCTGGCGATGGTGTTCGAGCTGATGGATGTCCACATACCCACCACCATCGCCGTGCTGGGCATCGCCGTGGACTGGGGCCCGCTGTTCATCGTGAGCGTGTTCACGGGCCTGCTGATCCTGGGCACCAAGCTGTCGGCGCGGGTCAACAACGTGTTCACCGTGATCAAGGTCGGCGTGGTGGTGTTCGTGATCGTGGTGGGCTTCACCTATCTCGATCCGGCCAACTTCACGCCCTTCGTCCCGCCCTCCGAACCCGCCACGGGTGGCGACGCGGATGTCTGGTCGCAGTCGCTGTTCGCCTGGGCGACGGGTGCGGAGCCGGCGAAGTACGGGCTGGCCGGCGTGCTGTCGGGCGCGGCGCTGGTGTTCTTCGCCTTCATCGGCTTCGACGTGGTCGCGACCTCGGCCGAGGAGGTCAAGGATCCGCAGCGCACGCTGCCGCTGGGCATCTTCGGCGGCCTGGCACTGGTGACGGTGCTTTACATCGGCGTCGCGCTGGCCCTGACCGGCATGGTGCCGTACACGCTGCTGGCCGAGGCGGAGAACCCGTCGCTGGCGACGGCCTTCGTGGCCGTCGGCGCGGGCTGGGCGGCGCAGGTGATCTCGATCGGCATCCTGCTGGGCCTGACCACGGTGATCATGGTGCTGCTGATGGGGCTGTCGCGCGTGCTGCTCGCGATGAGCCGCGACGGCCTGCTGCCGCGCTGGCTCAGCGTCACGTCGAAGACCCGCAAGACGCCGGTGCGCCTGCAGCTGATCACCGGCGCCGCGGTGGCGCTGCTGGCCGGCTTCACCCAGGTCGAGATCCTGGAGGAGATGATCAACATCGGCACGCTGTCGGCCTTCGTGCTGGTGAGCATCGCGGTGGTGGTGCTGCGCAGGAAGCGGCCGGACCTGCCGCGCGCCTACCGCGTGCCGTTTTCTCCGGTGCTGCCGATCGTGTCCGCCGTGCTGTGCTTCTACCTGATGCTCAACCTGACCACGCTGACCTGGGTGCGCTTCGCGGTGTGGCTGGTGATCGGCGCGGCCATCTACTTCGCCTACGGGCGCAGGCACGCGCGCGTGGGCCTGGCGATGCCGGACTAGGGACCGTGGCCCGCGCACCGGGGCCGTGGTCCGTTCGCCGGCGCGGCGGGGTGCTTCAGCGTCGTTCGCGTGCTTCGTCGTCGCCGAGCGTGTCGCTGCGCTTGTCGTCGGCGAAGGAGCGGCCGTCTGCGTCGACATCGCCAAGCTGGTCGTCAAGCGCCACGTCCAGGAGATCGGCGCCGGTGTCGACGCCGATATTGTCGATCGCCGAGACCGCGCGCGGATCCTTCAGCTTCGGCCCGCGGGTTTCGGGCAGGTCGGCGCCGTCGTCGAGGCTGGATTCCTCGGCCGGTGCGTCGGGGATGGTGGGGTTGGACTTGGCCATGGGGGGCTCCAGAGCGTGGAGGGCCCAGTGTTGGCCACGCGGCGTCATGACAGTGGCAACGGAGGAACCGGTATGAACCAGATCGCGATCCTGACCCCGGATCCCGCCGACGACAGCTACCACGGGCTCTGGCAGACCGTGCTGGCCCGGCTGCAGGATGCGCTCGCGGCGCAGGGCATTCCGGTGGTGGCGACCCCTTGGACCGCGCACGTGGACGACGCCGACGGCCTGCGTGGCCATGCGCAGGTCCTGCCCCTGCTGGTGTGGGGCTATCACCGCGACCACGTCCGCTGGCTGCGCGCGTGCGAGACCTGGCGTCAGGCGGGGGTGCCGATGTCCAACCCGGCCGACGTGCTGGCATGGAACTCCGACAAGCGCTACCTGCTGGAACTGTCGGCGCGCGGCGTGCCGGTGCCACCCACGGTGCTGACGCGCCAGCTGACGCCGGAGCAGCTGGAAGAGGCGTTCGCGGATACCGGCGCCGGGGAGCTGATCGTCAAGCCATCGGTGTCGGGCGGTGCCTGGAACACGCGCCGCGTGCGTCGCGGCGAGCCCTTCGCCAATGCGCTGCCCGACGAACCGCGAGCGGATGGCGAAGTCATGGACATGCTGATCCAGCCCTACCTCCCGACCATTGCCACCGAGGGCGAAACTTCGCTGCTGTTCTTCGGCGGTACGTTGAGCCATGCGGTGAACAAGCGGCCACCGGAGGGTGAGTTCCGCGTCCAGGAGCAGTTCGGAGGCTTGTACACCCCGCTGCCGTCGCCGCCAGCCGGCGCGCTGGCCCTCGCCGAGCGCACCCTGGCCGCCATCGGGAAGCCGCTGTTGTATGCCCGTATCGACACCGTGCGCGATGCGGCAGGCCACTGGCTGCTGATGGAAGCCGAGCTGATCGAACCGGATTTCTACCTTGGCGCGGATCCGCGGCGTGGTGCGGGATTCGCCGAAGCACTGCGACGCCTGCTGTAGTCCCTCCACAAGCGAGGAGCGGCGGGCGAGTCGCAGGAGATGAGACCGCTCCGGCCCAGCCTGCGGGTCCCACGCGCCGGAGCCCGCAGTCCTTTGAACGCCATCCTGAAGCCCACCCACGACCTCGCAACTACCGCGGGCGGCACCACGCTGGCCGCGAAGCTGGAGGCCAAGTACCCGGGCCGCGTCACCGGCAGCCTGATGCTGCCGGGGCAGGGGGGCGAGTACGCGCCGTTCCCCGACGACCTGCCGGAACCCTTGGCACGGGCGCTGCGCGCGCGCGGGATCGAGCGGCTGTACAGCCACCAGGCCCGCGCCTGGGCCGCCACGCAGGCCGGCCGCCACCTGGTGGTCGCCACGCCCACGGCTTCTGGCAAGTCGCTCTGCTACACGTTGCCCGTCGTCGCCAACGCGCTGCGCGAGCGCGGCAAGGCGCTGTACCTGTTCCCGACCAAGGCGCTGGCGCAGGACCAGGTGTCCGAACTGCTGGAGCTCAACGCCGCCGGCGACCTCGGCCTGCGTGCTGCCACCTTCGACGGCGATACCCCGGGTGATGCGCGACGCGCGATCCGGGTCAGCGGCGACATCGTGGTCAGCAATCCCGACATGCTCCACCAGGGCATCCTGCCGCACCACACCAAGTGGGCGCAGTTCTTCGAGAACCTGCGCTACGTGGTGATCGATGAAGTGCACACCTACCGCGGCGTGTTCGGCAGCCATGTCGCCAATGTCATCCGCCGGCTGAAGCGGGTGTGCGCGTTCTATGGCACGTCGCCGACCTTCATCCTGTGCTCGGCGACCATCGGCAATGCCGGCGAGCACGGGCGCGCGCTGATCGAAGCCGCGCTCGACGAGGTCGAAGTCATCGAGCACAGCGGCGCGCCGCGCGGCGACAAGCACGTGCTGCTGTGGAACCCGCCGGTCATCAATCCGGATCTCGGCATCCGCGCGTCGGCGCGCTCGCAGTCCAACCGCATCGCGCGGCTGGCGATCAGGGCCGGGCTGAAGACGCTGGTGTTCTGCCAGTCGCGGTCGATGGTCGAAGTGCTGACGAAATACCTCAAGGAAGTCTTCGATCACGATCCGCGCAAGCCGCGACGCATCCGTGCCTACCGCGGCGGCTACCTGCCGACCGAACGCCGCGCGGTGGAGCAGGACATGCGCGCCGGGCGCATCGACGGCATCGTCAGCACCTCGGCGCTGGAACTGGGCGTCGATATCGGCAACCTCGACGTGGTGGTGCTGAACGGCTATCCCGGCAGCATCTCCGCCACCTGGCAGCGCTTCGGTCGTGCCGGGCGCCGGCAGCAGCCGGCGCTGGGCGTGCTGGTGGCGAGCTCCGAAGCGCTGGACCAGTACGTGGTGCGGCATCCGGAGTTCTTCGCCGCGGCCAGCCCCGAGCAGGCGCGCATCGAACCCGACCAGCCGCTGATCCTGCTTGATCACATCCGCTGCGCTGCATTCGAACTGCCGTTCCGCGACGGCGACGGTTTCGGCCCCGTGGACCCGGGTCCGTGGCTGGAGGTGCTGGCCGAAAGCGGCGTGCTGCACCACGAAGGCGAGCGCTGGGAATGGATCGCCGACAGCTATCCCGCGCAGGCGGTGAACCTGCGCTCCGTGGCCGACGGCAACTTCGTGGTGGTCGACCGCACCGACGGGCGCCAGAAGATCATCGCCGAGGTCGACTACTCCGCCGCGGCGCTGACGCTGTACGAGGGCGCGATCCACATGGTGCAGTCCGAGCCCTTCCAGGTGGAGCGGCTGGACTGGGAGGGCCGCAAGGCCTACGTGCAGCGCACCCACGTCGACTACTACACCGACGCCATCGACTACACCAAGCTCAAGGTGCTCGACGATGCCGAGCAGGCGCCAGCGGGGCAGGGCTCCGCGCACCTGGGCGAAGTGCACGTGGTGCGCCGCGTGTCGGGCTACAAGAAGATCCGCTTCCATACCCACGAGAACATCGGCTACGGCCCGGTGACGCTGCCCGATCAGGAGCTGCACACCAGCGCCGTGTGGTGGCAGCTGCCGCAGCGCGTGCTCGAGGATGCGTTCGCGATGCGCCACGAGGCGCTCGACGGCTTCCTCGGTGCCGCGCACGCGCTGCACCTGGTGGCGCAGGTGGCGGTGATGGCGGAGTCGCGCGACCTGCTGAAGGCCGTGGGCAGTGGCGATGGGGCGTGGTTCGCGAGCCGCGATGCACGTGGGCGGGGTCAGCTGCGCGGCCCGGAAGGCGCGCCCTTCAGCGATGGCGACGGCGTGCCTGTGCCGGGTGGCGACGGGGCGATGCTGCTGCCAGCGGCTGGAAGCTTCACTCCGACGCTGTACCTCTACGACAACTATCCCGGCGGCGTCGGCCTGTCGTCGCCGCTCTACGAACGCCGCATCGAACTGCTGGCGCAGGCGCGCGCGGTGGTGGCGGACTGCGACTGCCACGGCGGCTGTCCCGCCTGCGTCGGGCCGATCCTGGCCGTGGACGAGGATGCGGCGCAGACGCCGCGGCAGCTGGCGCTGCGCGTGCTGGACCTGCTGGTGGCCGGATGAGCGCGCTGGCGAAAAGGCTCGCCGGACTGCGCAGACAGGCGGGTTCGACGCCGGCGGCGGCCCCGGCGGCCCCCCCGTCCACAAGCGTTGTTTCGGGCGTTGGGCCGGATCCGGCCCGCGCGCTGCGCGACACGGGGGCCCCGTATCGCGCCGACGCCATCGCCGCGAAGGCGTCGCGCGAAGCCACGATCGCCCAGCTCCGCAGCCTGTTGAAGATCCGCACCGCGGCACCCCCGCCGGCACCGCGCAGTCTCGACCGCGCACTCCCCGGCGAAGAAGTCGCCCCCGGACTGCGTTACCACGAGCAATGGACGCCGTGGCCTGCAGGCGAGGACACCCTGCCACTCCACGGCATAGGCCAGGACGACATCCCGCGCGCGCACCTGCTCGCCTTCGACACTGAAACCACCGGCCTCGCCGGAGGCACCGGCACGCGCGCTTTCATGATCGGCGCCGCCGACTGGCGCGACGGCGGCCTTCGCATCCGCCAGCTGTGCATCACGAAGCTGGCGGCGGAGGAGGCGATGCTCGCGACCTTCGCCGCCTGGATCGACCCGGAGACGGTGCTGGTCAGCTACAACGGCAAGAGCTACGACCGCCCGCTGCTGTCCACGCGCTACCGCCTCGCACGGCAGCCGGATCCGCTGCCCGAGCTGCGCCATGTCGACTTGCTGCATCCGGTGCGGCGCCGCTATCGGGGCGTCTGGGCCAATTGCCGCCTGGCCACCGTCGAACGCGAGCTGCTGGGCGTTCTGCGCGAGGACGACCTGCCCGGGTCGGAGGCCCCCGGCGCATGGCTGGGATACCTGCGCGGCGGCAGCGCTTCCAAGCTGCGCCGCGTCGGCCTGCACAACGCACAGGACCTGCGCAGCCTGTGCGGGCTGCTGGAGGCCATGCAGGACGTGGCCGAAGGCGATTCGACGGTTTGCCCGCTGCCCGTGATCGCTTGAGCAGCCGGCCGGGTCAGTCCGCGCTGGCGGCTTGCCGGCGGCGCAGCAGGAGTCCTGCTTCCCCGACGATTGCCGTCAGCAGGATCAGCGCGTTGGTGACGATGAACACCCAGTTGTCGAGCAGCCAGCTGTAGACCACGAAGCCCGTCGACGCCGCGATCTGCCCCACGAACAGCCAGCGTGAGACGCCCTTGGCGTCCTTGTCCTTCCATTGCGTGACGATCTGGCGGCTGAGGGTGGCGAGCAGGATGGCCGAGGCGGCCCACCCGATGAGGTCCGGATTCATGGATGGGTCTGCCTTCTGAGGTCGCTGGTGGCAGCGATCATCCGGCAGTGACGGTCCGCGGCAGGTGAACCGGCCGGGCGCGACTGCCGGCGTGCGCGCGACGCCAACGTGGCTGTCACCGGGCGGGTGCTTGAATCCAGACCTCCCCCCAATCCGGAGTCCACGATGACCGACCCACGCGATCTTGAAGAGAAGTTCTGGAAGGCGCTGGAAAGCGACCGCACGGTCATGCTCGGCCTGGACGGCATGGAAGACGGACATGCACGCCCCATGACCGCGCAGGCGGAAGACCGCCGCTCTCCGATCTGGTTCTTCACCTCCGTCGACAACGCCTTGGTGCGCACCCTCGCCGAGGGCGGCAGCGGGCGCGCGATTGCCGGCTTCGCCTCCAAGGGCCACGACCTGTTCGCGAGCATCCGCGGCACGCTGCGCGTTGACACCGACCGCGCGGTGGTCGAACGACTGTGGAACCCCTTCGTCGGCGCCTGGTACGAAGGCAAGGACGATCCGAAGCTCCGCCTGCTGCGCCTGGATGCCGAAGATGCCGAAGTGTGGATCGACGCCTCAAGCATGCTTGCCGGCGTGAAGATGCTGCTCGGCATCGATCCGAAGAAGGACTACACCGACAAGGTTGGCGCCGTCGACCTGCGCTGAGTACGCCCCGGCATGCCGCGCGGCGACCTGGTGGTGTCCACGCCGGACGGGCTGTACTGCCCGCCCGGCGATTTCCATATCGATCCCTCGCGCCCCGTACCGCGCGCGGTGATCACCCATGGCCATGGCGACCATGCGCGCACCGGCATGGGCTGCTACCACGTGGCCGAGGAAGGATTGCCGATCCTGCGCTGGCGCCTGGGCGACCAGGACTACCACGTGCATGCACTGGGCGAGCGCGTGCGCATCGGCGGCGCGCTGGCGTCCTTCCATCCGGCGGGCCACGTGCTGGGTTCGACACAGGTGCGGATCGAAGCCGGCGGCGAGGTCTGGGTCGCATCCGGTGACTACAAGCGCGACCACGATCCGACCTGCCTGCCGTTCGAGGTCGTGCCCTGCGACGTCTTCATCACCGAGGCGACCTTCGCGCTGCCGATCTACCGCTGGCAACCGGTCTCGGAGGTCGCGCGCGACATCGTCGCCTGGCGCGAGGAGTGCGAGGCCAACGGCGAGGCGGCGATCCTGTATTGCTACGCGCTGGGCAAGGCGCAGCGGGTGCTGGCCGAACTTGCGGCGCATACCGACCGGCCGGCGTATCTGCACGGCGCGATCGACGCCGGCGTGCAGGTGTATCGCGAGGTCGGCGTACCGATGCTGGATACCCGCCGCGTCGCCGACGAGGCGCGCGGAACCGCCTTCGCGGGCGAACTGGTCATCGCACCGCCGTCGGCCGCGGGCAGTCCGTGGATCCGCCGCTTCCGGCGCGCCCAGCAGGGCTTTGCCTCGGGCTGGATGCGCATCCGCGGCAACCGGCGCCGGCGCAACCTCGACCGTGGCTTCGTGGTCTCCGACCACGCCGACTGGCCCGCGCTGCTGCGTACCGCGCACGAGACCGGGGCGCGGCGCGTGATCGCCACCCACGGCGACACCGATGCGCTGGTGCGGGTGCTCAACGACCGAGGCATCGACACCGGCGTGTTCGCCACCGGCTATGGCGAGGACGACTGATGCGCCGCTTCGCCGCCCTGTATGAGCGGCTCGACCGCCTTGCTGGCACCCTCGACCGTCGCCGTGCGCTGGTCGACTACTTCCGGGATGCGCCGCCGCGCGATGCGGCCTGGGCGCTGTGGCTGCTGTCCGGCGGCAAGGTCGGTGGCGCGCGCGCGAAGATCGCCGGTACCGGTGAACTGCGGGCCTGGATCGGCGAGGAGAGCGGCACGCCGGACTGGCTGGTCGAGGCCTGCCATCACCAAGTGGGTGACCTGGCGGAGACGCTGGCGCTGCTGCTGGACGATCCGCCCCGGGCTGCATGTGATGCAGGTGAGGTAGACCAGGCGGCGGTGGCGGAATATGGCTTGGCCGACTGGATCGAGCTTCGCCTCGCCCCTGTCGCCAATGGCGACCCGGAGGACCGGCGCGCGGTGGTCGTGGCCGCGTGGCGCAGCCTGTGCTTCCGCGAGCGCCTGGTATTCAACAAGCTGCTGACCGGCGCGCTGCGCGTGGGCGTGTCGCAGGGGCTGGTGCAGCAGGCGTTGGCCGAAATGTCCGGCGTCGACATTGCGCTCATCGCCCAGCGCATGCTCGGGCGCTGGACGCCGACCGCGGCCTTCCTCGAAGGCCTGCTGTCACCGGACGCGCAACCGGGCGACGCCGAGCTGCCGTATCCCTTCTTCCTCGCATCGCCGCTGGAAGCAGATCCGGAAACGCTGGGCCCGGTGGGCGACTGGGTGCTCGAGTGGAAGTGGGACGGCATCCGCCTGCAGCTCATCCGGCGGGCCGGTGGCATTGCGCTGTGGTCGCGCGGCGAGGAGCGCATGGATGGCCGCTTCCCGGAGATCGAGACCGCCGCCGCCGCGCTGCGCCGCGCCTGCGTGATCGACGGCGAGTTGCTCGCGTGGGAGCCCGGAGCCGACGAACCCATGCCCTTCAGCGCGCTGCAGACGCGCATCCAACGGCTGAAGCCCGGACCGAAGGCGCTGGCCACGGCGCCGGCACGCGTGGTCGCCTACGACCTGCTTGAACTGGAGGGGGAAGACCTGCGTGCGTGGCCGCTTGAAGCGCGCCGCACGCGCCTTGCCGAGCTGCTTGTGGACGCCGATCCCGATCGGCTCGTGCTGTCCTCGCGCGTGCAGGCCGGCGACTGGGCGCAGGCCGCCGCGCTTCGCGAACAATCGCGTGAACGCGGCGTCGAAGGCCTGATGCTCAAGCGCGCGGACTCGCCCTACCGCCACGGGCGCAAGCGAGGCGATTGGTGGAAGTGGAAGGTCGACCCGCTGAGCATCGATGCGGTGCTGATGTACGCCCAGGGCGGCCACGGCCGGCGCAGCACCCTGTTCACCGACTACACCTTCGGGCTCTGGGACGGCGACGCGCTGGTGCCGGTGGCCAAGGCGTATTCCGGTCTGGACGACGCCGAGATCTTGCGCCTGGACCGCTGGATCCGCGCGCACACGCTCGAACGGTTCGGACCGGTGCGATCAGTGGAAGCAGTGCACGTGTTCGAACTCGGCTTCGAGGGCGTGAACCGGTCTGCGCGGCACAAATCCGGCATCGCGGTGCGCTTCCCCCGCATCCTGCGCTGGCGCGAGGACAAGCTCGCGCGCGAGGCGGACAGCCTCGATGCACTGAAGGCGCTGGCGCGATGAGCGTTCGGGCGCGGAGCCGCCTTGATGCCCCGCTCAGCGCCTGGTTCGCGGCGCAGGGCTGGCGACCGGCCACGTTCCAGCGCGAGGCCTGGCGCCGCTACCTTGCGGGCGAGTCCGGGCTGCTGGTCACGCCGACGGGCAGCGGCAAGACCCTCGCCGCGCTCGGTGGGCCACTGCTGGAAGCGTTGAGCCTGGGCGACGCACCCGCATCCACGCGTCGGGGTGCCTTCGCCACGCCGCGGCTACGCGTGCTGTGGATCACGCCGCTGCGCGCACTCGCGGTCGATACCGTGCGCGCCGCGCGCGGGCCGATCGAAGCGCTCGGCGTGCCGTGGACGGTCGCCATGCGCACCGGCGATGCCGGCGCGCGAGACCGGCGCCTGGCGCGCAAGGGCCTGGCCGACCTGCTGGTCACGACCCCGGAGTCATTCGCGCTGTCGCTGTCGTATCCGGATGCCGGTGCGTTGTTCGCCGGCGTGCGCGCCGTGGTGGTCGACGAGTGGCATGAGCTGCTGGGCAACAAGCGCGGCGTGCTGCTGCAGCTGTGCCTGGCGCGGCTGCGCACGCTGGCGCCCGGCGCGCGCACCTGGGGACTGTCGGCGACGCTGGGCAACCTCGACGAGGCGCGAGACGTCCTGCTGCCGCACGTCCCGGACGCGCCGATCCTCGCGGCGCCACGGCCACGGAAGATGACGCTGGAGACGCTGATCCCGGGTGAGGGCGAACGTTTCCCCTGGGCCGGGCACCTCGGCCTGTCGCAGCTCGAACGTGTTGCTGCCGTGCTGCAGCGCGCACGCAGCAGCCTGCTGTTCACCAACACGCGTTCGCAGGCCGAACTCTGGCACCGCGCGCTGCAGTCGGTCTGGCTGGATGATCCGTCCACGCTGGCCCTTCACCACGGTTCACTGGATGCATCGCTGCGCGCCATCGCCGAAGCCGGCCTGCGCGACGGCAGCGTGCGCTGCGTGGTCGCGACCTCCAGCCTCGACCTGGGCGTGGACTTCCCCGCAGTCGACCAGGTGCTGCAGGTCGGCAGCCCGAAGGGCATGGCGCGGCTGCTGCAGCGCGGCGGGCGGGCGCGTCACCGCCCGGGGGAGGCCGGCCATGTGGTGTGCGTACCGACCCACGCGTTCGAACTGGCCGAATACGCTGCGGCGCGTGCTGCCATCGCAGCCGGCCGCATCGAAGCGCGTCCACCGCCGCGGCTGTCGCTGGACGTACTGGCCCAGCATTGCGTCACCCTGGCCCTTGGTGGTGGCTTCGACGCCGACGCGCTGCTCGGAGAGGTGCGCGGCACCCATGCCTTCGCCGCGCTTTCGGACGAGGCCTGGACGGCCGTACTCGACTTCATCGTGCGCGGCGGCAGCGCGCTCGAGCACTACCCCGATTTCCGCCGCGTGGTGCGCGACGAGGACGGCATTCATCGCGTGCACGACCGCCGCGTCGCCTTCCGTCACCGCCTCTCCATCGGCACCATTACCAGCGACGGCAGCGTGCAGGTGCGCTATCTCAAGGGCGGAGGCCTCGGCGCGGTGGAGGAGGCCTTCGTGTCGCGGCTGCGCCTGCGCGATCGCTTCCAGTTTGCAGGGCGCACGCTGGAGCTCGTGCAGCTGCGCGACATGACCGCCTACGTACGCGTCGCCAAGCGCAACGACGGCATGGTGCCGCGCTGGCAGGGCGGGCGCATGCCGCTGTCGAGCGAGCTCGCATCGGAAGTGGAGGCGATCCTGTCGCAGCCCGCCGACAGTCCGGAGATGCGCGCGCTGGCGCCGCTGCTTGCACTGCAGTCGCGCTTGTCCGCATTGCCTGCGCCGGGCACGCTGCTGGCCGAAGCCGTGAAGACGCGACAAGGCTGGCACCTGTTCCTGTTTCCGTTCGCCGGGCGCGCGGTGCACGAAGGCCTGGCACCGCTGCTGGCCCTGCGCTGGGCGCGCGAGGCGCCGAACACCTTCGCCTGGGCGATGAACGATTACGGGCTGGTGCTGACAGCCCAGGCCGAAGCCGTTCCGGACGAAGTGCTGCTCACATGCATGCTGTCCGTCGAGGGCCTGATGGACGACCTGCGCGCCAGCCTCAACCTGGCCGAGCTCGCGCGGCGGCAGTTCCGCGAGATCGCGCGCGTCGCCGGCCTGCTGGCGCCGTCGCTGCCGGGGCGTGCGATCAAGTCACTGCGCCAGCTACAGGCTTCGAGCAGCCTCCTGTTCGACGTGCTCACCCGCCATGATCCGGAACACGTGTTGCTGGCGCAGGCCGAGCGCGAAGTGCTGGAGGCGCAGCTGGAAGTGCGGCGCCTGCGCGAGGCGCTGGAGCGCTGCGGTGCGCGCACGCTGCTCCTGCATCGCCCGCGCGGACTGACACCGCTGGCCTTCCCGCTGTGGGCGGAGTCGATGCGCGGCCAGCTGAGCACCGAGGACTGGCGTACGCGCGTGACGCGCGCCGCCCTGCAGCTGGAGCAGCGCCATGCCCGGCGCGATTGACCTGCTGCTGGCCGGTGAGCCGATGCGGCTGCTCGCCGATCGTGCGCTGTACTGGCCCGCGCGCGGGCGCCTGCTGATCGCCGACCTGCACCTGGGCAAGGGCGACATCATGCGCGCGGCCGGAATCCCGGTGCCCAGCGGCGGCACCGGGCACGACCTTGCCCGCCTGGACGCGCTGCTGCACGCCACCGGGGCGCGTGAACTGTGGGTGCTGGGCGACTTCCTGCACGGCCGCCGGCACGCGCGCGTCGAAACGGCATGGCGGGCGCTGCTCGCCGCGCATCCGGACTGCGTGGCGAGCGTGGTGGCCGGCAACCACGACCGCGCCCTGGTGGCGGATGCCGCCGGCGTCGTGTACCTGCCCGACGACGTCCGCGACGGCCCGTTCCGCTTCCGCCATTTCCCGCTCCAAGCGCCTGATCCCCCCCGCGGGTACGTGCTTTGCGGCCATGTGCATCCGGTCGTGCGCTTGCCGGGGCTGCCCGGCAGGCACCCCGCACTGGCGCTGGATGCGCACCAGGCGATCCTGCCCGCGTTCTCGGCCTTCACCGGGGGATGGCTGCTTCCGGACGACCAGGCCTGGATCGCGTGCGCCGGCGGTGAGCTGGTGGGTCATGGCGACACGGCGTGGCGCATGGCCACCGCGTCCTGATCCATCCACTGTGTCGGACCCCGGCCGGGCGCACAGGCATACTTCAAGGCTGCCAATGTGCGAAGCGCCTTCGGCCCGCGCAGTCATCCATCACCTCGGAGAGCCCCCGCATGTCCCCAACAGGCCGCTTCCGCCTGCGTTTTTCCACGATCTGCTTCCTGGCGCTGGCGTGCGCGACCACAGGTGTCGCGCTGGCGCAGGCCGGCGCCACGCCGCAGGCCGCCGTGCCTGCCAATGACGCAGCCACGCGTCTGCACGCGCTGTTCGAAGCCGACAGCACATGGCGCCAGCAGGAATACGGCTATACCGAAGTCGATGGCCGCTGGCGGCAGTCGGCGCGCTTGCCATCGAACACGCCCGAAGCCTGGGAGCGCCGCGCGGCGCACTGGTCCGCGACCCTGGCAAAGCTGGACGCAATCCCTGTCGACGCGCTTGCGCGCGAGGACCAGGTCAACCTGGCGGTGTTCCGCACCGCGATGCAGGCCGACCACGAGAACGCCACGCGCCGCACCTGGGAGGCGCCGTTCAACAGCGACACCTTCTTCTGGACCGGCTTCGCGCCGCGCCAGCCCTACCAGAGCGAGCAGGAATGGCGCGATTACATCGGCCGCCTGGGCGAGCTGCCGCGTGCCTTCGGTGAGCACATCGCCAACATGGAGCGCGGCCTGGCGCGCGGCTGGAGCGTCCCGCGCGCGTCGCTCGACAACCGCGACAACACCATCGTGCCGTACACGCTGGATGACGCGGCCAACCCGCTGCTCGCCGCCTTCGACACGATCCCGGCGACGCTGCCCGAAGCGGTGCGCGCGCAGCTGCGCGCGGACGGGCGCAAGGTGGTGCTGGAGCAGGCCGTGCCGGCCTACCGGCGGCTGCTGTCCTATATGCGCGAGGACTACCTGCCGGGCACCCGCACTTCGATTTCGGCCGCCGACCTGCCCGACGGCGCAGCGTTCTATCGCGGCCAGATCCGCGAGTACGTGACCCGTGACATGGATCCGCGCGAGATCCACGAACTCGGCCTGGCGGAAGTCGCCCGCATCTCCGCGGAGATGCGCGAGGTAATGGCGCGTGCCGGTTTCGAAGGCTCATTTGAAGAGTTCCTGGCCTACCTGCGCAGCGACCCGAAGTTCTACGCGAAGACGCCGCGCGAACTGCTGGCCACCGCCGCGTACGTCGCCAAGAAGGTCGACGGCCAGCTCAAGCACGTGCTCGGCACGCTGCCGCGCTACCGCTTCACCATCCTGCCGGTGGCCGACGACATTGCGCCCAACTACACCGCGGGCCGCGGCGGACTGGATGCCTGCTGGTTCAACACCTGGGACCTGCCGTCACGACCGCTGTACAACCTGCCGGCGCTGACCCTGCACGAATGCTCGCCCGGCCACAGCCTGCAGGCCGCGCTGGCGCTCGAAGCGCCGGAGCGCCCGGACTTCCGCCAGCGCACCTACTTCTCCGGCTACGGCGAGGGCTGGGCGCTGTACACCGAATGGCTGGGCACACTGATGGGCATCTACGAGACGCCCTACGAGGACTTCGGCCGCCTGAGCTTCGAGATGTGGCGCGCCGCGCGCCTGGTGATCGACACCGGTATCCACGAGTACGGCTGGAGCCGCGAGCAGGCGATCGAATACCTCGCCAGCCACGCCGCGCTCTCGCGCCCGGACATCGTCAACGAGGTCGACCGTTACATCTCGTGGCCGGGCCAGGCCCTGTCGTACTACATCGGCTACAAGACCATCCGCGACCTGCGCGTGGAGGCCGAGCAGGCACTGGGTTCGGACTTCGACCAGAAGGCCTTCCACGACACGATCCTGCGCCTGGGATCGGTGCCGCTGCCGGTGCTGGAAGAAGAGGTGCGCCGCTTCATCGCGGAGCGCAAGGCCGCCGCCGCCACGTGATGGCAGCGACCCCCGCACCTCGGCTCCGTTTCCTGCGAGGTTCAGGGCGCCGCGTCGAACGGCGGCGCGCCGGGAACAACGCCCGATGGCGGAATCCCCACGCGCAGCGCGTTCTCCACGTCGCGCACGCCCTTGCACCCGTCGGCGAGGTCTTCGGCCAGGCGCTTCATCATGCGGTGCGGCACAGAGCCCGCGAGTCGCACCACGCCTTCCGTCACCTCCACGCTGATGTCGCCGGCGTCGAGCGCATCGTTCTCGGCCAGCACATCGCAGACATCGTCATGGATCCGCGTGTCGTCGCGGCGGTAGCCGCGGGGACCGACGCCGCGATAGCCGTGGACGGACACGTCGGACGTGCCGGCCGCGCGGCCAAGGTTGAACTCTTCGCGCTTTTCGCCCAGCCAGTCGCGCGCGGCGCTGGCACAGCGACCGCCGAGCTTCATCGCATCACGCGCCACATCGCGGAACTCGCCGCTGGCGCTGCCGGTCGTGGATCGGGTCATCGTCTGGCCTCCGTGGGGTTGGCGGGCGTGTGTGCCGCCTGGAGCCAGTGTGGGGCGGGGCGTGTTCAAGCCGCGTCATGCCGGGATGACGCGTGGATCAATCCACCTCCATGGGATACACCGCGCGGATCGGGCATCCGGACTTCGCACCCAGGATCTGCATGCGGTCGGAGCCGGTCATGAGGAATTCCGTCGACCTGCCGTCCGCCAGCGCCAAAGGCTCCCCCAGGCCGCCGCCGATGGTTCCGGTTCCACGGGTGCCGGTGCGGATATCGTCGCCCGGGTTGCCGCAGATCAGGCCGATGCCCACGCCCGAACGGAAGGCGATCTGGACGGGTCCGGCAAGATGCGGACAGGAGCGCACCAGTTCCACGCGGTAGTAGCGGTTGCCACCGGAGCGGCGCGGGTTCACCTCCACCACGACGCCCTTCGGGTCCTCCGACCAGCCGCGCACATGCCTTGGGTTGAAGCAGTAGTTGGGGGACGCCGCGAAGCCGTGCCGGCGCTCACCCTTCACCACCACCGTCGCCAGCGTGGTGCTGCCGTCCGCGCTGGTCTGGCTGGCGCGCGCGTGCTGTGCGTACTCGGCCGAGGTGATCGGGGCGACGGCGGCGACCGGGCACAGCTGCGAGTCCACCGACACGTATTCGTTGCCGGTGCCGCACATCCAGCCGTTGGCGGCCAACATGCGGGTGTTGCTGGCGGCGGTGACCTCGGGGCACTCGGCGCCCAGTTCCACGCGGAAGCGCCTGCCATCCGACTGCACCATGGCCAGCGTGCGCGCGTCGGACTGGAACACCTCGCTGACCTCGCGTGCGTCCAGGCACTGCGGTGCCGGGGGCGTGCGGGACTCCGCGGCCGCATGCCCAGGCATGGCCAGGCCAAGGGCGGTCGCAGCGAAAAGAGTGCGCAATACAGTGGAAAACATGTTGTCACCAGGGTGGCGGTGGGGCCTGCCGGAGTTTACGGTATCGATATGTCCGTCCGGCGCCAGCGTGCGCCAAAGCTGGAGAACTCGATGAAAGTGCCCTTGATGGCAATGCTCGCAGCCTGCGCGGCTTGCGCCTGCAGCTCACCGCCCGCCGCGGTGGACCCGTCTCCGCCGGATATGCGTGAGGTCGCCTTCAGCTGCGACAACGGGGAGTCCCTGTCCGTGCGCTTCCATGCCGCGCAGGAGCGCGCGGTCCTGCTGCGCAATGGCGACGCGATCGAACTCGCGCAGCAGCCGAGCGCTTCGGGTTTCGTCTACAGCAACGGCCCCAACACCATCCGCGGCAAGGGCGACGACCTCACGGTGGAAATCGGCCGTATGGTTCCCATCCAGTGCAAGGCCGGGTGAGTGAACATGCAGCAGACCATTTCCGTTCCCGTGTCGGTCGGCGAGCTGGCCGACAAGATCTCGATCCTGCACATCAAGCACGAGCGCATCGCCGATGCCGACAAGCGCGCGCACGTCGCGGTCGAACTCGAGGGCCTGCGCCCGATCTGGCAGGCGCTGGTGGACGCCAAACCGGAGCTCGACGGGTTCTACGACCGCCTGAAGGCGGTCAATGAACTGATGTGGGACGTGCAGGACGGCCTGCGCGCGAGGGAAGCCGCCAAGGACTTCGACGACGGATTCATCCAGCTCGCGCGCGCGGTGGCCATGCGCAACGGCGAGCGGATCGCGATCAAGAACGACATCAATCGCCTGGCGGGCTCCGAATTCATCGAGGAGAAGCAGTACCAGGGAGGTGCGTGATGCCGGACCTGATGACGGCCATCGCGATCCGGGGCGGCGCGGGTCCGGCGGACGCACTGCACGCGATAGGTCGGCAACCAGGTGGGCAGCGGAAGCGGACGCAAGGTCGCGACGGTGGCCGGTGCCGTGGCGGGCGGCGCCATCGGCCGCAACGTGGACTCGTTGAATCCCGGGACCGCCGGATGTCGCGGTGGTTCCCGGACCGGGACGTGGCGTCAGGATGCCTCGCCCACGTGATAGCCGTTGCGCCCCGCCTTCTTGGCCGCATACAGCGCCGCGTCCGCCGCTTCCATCAGCGTCGCGGCATCGGTGGGCCGCTGCGCGTAGGCGATGCCGATACTGGTGGTCACGATCAGCGGCGTGCCGCCAGCTTCGATGGTCGCGGCGGTGGATTCCAGCACCTTGCGCGCGATCGCCTCGGCCGCTCCGGCTTGCGCATCCTCGACCAGGATCGTGAACTCGTCGCCGCCCAGGCGCGCGACCAGGTCGGTCTCACGCACGCTGTCGCACAGGCGCCCGGCAAAGGCCTGCAGCACGGCGTCGCCGGCGGCATGGCCATGGCCGTCGTTGATGGCCTTGAAGTGGTCGATGTCCAGGCACAGCAGCGCGATCGGGGTGTCGTGGCGGTGCAGCCGCTTCAGCGCCAGCGCTAGGCGCTCGTCGAACTGGCGGCGGTTGGCCAGCTCGGTCAGGGTGTCGACGCGCGTCAGCCGCTCCAGCTCGCGCCGGCTCTCCTCGAGCGCCTGCTCGGCGGCCACGCGGCGGCTGATGTTGCGCGCGGTCAGCATGAGATCGTCCGCATCGCTGCCGTCGTCGGCGGGAATGCAGCGCGACACCGCTTCCACCCAGACGTAGTGGCCGTCCTTGTGCCGCACGCGGTAGATGTCGGTGCGCGGGTTGCCCGTGGCGAGCACGTCGGCCATCGCCTGCTGCTGGGTCGCGCGGTCGTCCGGGTGCACGCTGTCCCACCGCGAACCGAGCATCTCGTCCGGCGTCCATCCCAGCATCTCCAGCGCCGAGGGAGAGACATACAGCCGTTCACCGTCCCCCCGGATGCGGGAAATAACGTCATGCGAATGGTCGGCGAGCATGCGGTAGCGGCGCTCACTGTCGCCCAGGCGCATGGCAAGGCGCTTGCGTTCGGCCATGGCCAGGCAGACAGGGATGGTCATCACGCAGCCGCCAGCCAGGTAGAGCTGCAGGAGCGCGATCCTGCCGCCGTCCCCCAGGTCATGCTGCAGCCACAGCGGACCGTATCCCAGCGTGGTGGCGATGGCGGCGATCAGGGCCAACGCGATCACGCCCAGCGCCACGCCCGCGAACTGGTGGCGCATCGCGGCGAGCAGCAGGGCGGGATAGGTCAGGAACATCACCGGGTAGGCGCTGATGAACACCCCGATGCCCACCGCCACCAGCAAGGTCATGCTGGCCGCGAGCGACCAGCCCCGGCCGCGCGCAATGAACAGGCCCAGCCCTTCGCGCTGCACGACGAGGGTGGTGGTGGCCAGGATCACCATGCCCACGACGTGGGCGGCATACCAGCCTGCAAAGGACCGCACGAATGCCTGGCCGTGCATGGCGTATGCCACGCCCGCGGCCAGCAGTCCGGACAAGGCACAGGCCAGCAGCGTGGCTCCGGTCGCGATGCCGCCCAGGCGCACCCAGTCCCGCGGCTGGCGGATGTCCGGGACGCGGCTGCGCACGAATCCGGCCACCACCAGCACTTCCACGATGTTGCATGCCGCGATCGCGAACGCGTAGACGGGGGTATCGCCGGCGAGCATCCGGGCCGGCAGTTCGCACGCGAACGCGATCGCGATGTAGCCCGGCCACGTCGCGCTGCGCCTGGACAGCAGCCAGCCGGTGAGGATGCCGTTGCCGACCCAGATCGCGGCGAGTTCGCCGGGGCCGCGCGCGAACGTCAGCGAGAGCCAGGCCGTGGTGGCGATCAGGAGGGCCAGGACGGACCGGTCGGCCCAATAGGTCCGGGGCAATCGAAAGCGGTCGAACATGACGGTCTCGAGGTGGGGAACCGGCACTTTAGCCCAGGCAGTGCAAAGGCGAATGACCGCTGCGGTGCGGTGGGCGTCCGGCATTCGCTTCCGCGGCAGCCGGAATCTCCCCGACGTCTTGTCACAACATTTTGCGTTGACGGTTCCTTGGCGCCACGATATGTTGTGGTCGTCGGTTCGCGCGCCGCAGGGCGCGGGATGAAAAGGGAAGCCGGTGCGGTGGGGCGGAGAAACATCCAGTCCCACTCATTCCGGCGCTGCCCCGCAGCGGTAGGTGGAAACGAGGTCGCACTCGCACTGGAACGGTGGTTCCGGGAAGCGGCGACCGAGGCGCGGAGCCCAGCTCCCGGATCCACGAGCCCGAAGACCTGCCGACAGCCGCGCGCAAGCACATCGCGCGGTGCCGGCTGCGGAATCTCCGGGGGGAGATGGCTGGTGAAGCGCGCATGCGCCCGCGATTCGTTGTCGGATCGGGCGTGTCCGTTGCGACGCCGCTTGCCGACCCTGTGATGACGCCGCCCGCCTCCTGCCGCGGGACAGGTGGCCGTGCGTCCCTCATCCAGGAACACACATGGACAAGCACGACGGCATCGCCGCCGTTCCAGCCCCGGCTGCCTTCCCGCGCGACGGCGAAAGCGGATGCGTTGCCACATGGATCACCAAGGAAGCCGGCAACCGCCGCATGCCCTACGACCGCGCACGGCTCGTGCGCAGCATCGATCGCATCCACGCCGAGTTTCCGCAGCTCGATGTCGCCGACTACACGCGCAGCGTGTGCGGGTTCGTCGAACGCAAGGACGTGGTGGACGCGGACGACCTCGTCGACCACCTGGTGCGCGAAGCCGAAGCGCGCGTGGACGTGGCCGCGCCCGAGTGGGAGATGTTCGCCGCACGCCTGTACCTGCAGCGCCTGTACAAGCGCGCCAGTCGCAACCGCTTCTACGACGTCGGCGAACGCTACGGCTCCTACGTCGGACTCCAGGAAAGCCTGGCCGACCGCAACGTGTATTCCAACGACATCCTGCGCGCCTACTCCAAGGAGGAACTCGTTGAAGCCGGGAAGATGATCGATCCGGAGCGCGACAGGCTGTTCGCCTACAACGGCCTGTACCTGCTCGCCACCCGCTACCTGGCGACGGACACCAGCCGCGCGGTGTACGAACTGCCGCAGGAGCGGTGGCTGACGATCGCCCTGTACCTGATGCAGCGCGAAGCCCCGCGCGAGCGCCGCATGCAGCTGGTGGGCGAGGCTTACTGGGCGCTGTCCAACCTGTACATGACGGTCGCCACGCCGACGCTGCAGAACGCCGGCAAGACCGGGGGGCAGCTGTCGTCGTGCTTCATCGACACCGTCGACGATTCGCTGCAGGGCATCTACGACTCCAACACCGACATCGCCCGCGTGTCCAAGGGCGGAGGCGGCGTGGGCGCCTACATGGGCTACGTCCGCGCCTCGGGGGCGGCGATCCGCGGCGTGCCGAACTCTTCGGGTGGCGTGGTGCCGTGGATCAAGCAGCTCAACAACACCGCGGTCTCGGTCGACCAGCTCGGCCAGCGCAAGGGGGCGGTGGCGGTGTACCTGGACGTCTGGCACCGCGACATCGAGGCCTTCCTCGACCTGCGCCTCAACAACGGCGACCAGCGCCTGCGCGCACACGACGTGTTCACCTCGGTCTGCATCCCGGACATCTTCATGGAGGCGGTCGAGCGCCGCGGCGACTGGTACCTGTTCGATCCACATGAAGTGAAGCGGCTCAAGGGCTGGTACCTGCAGGACTTCTTCGACGAATCCCGCGGTGCGGGCAGCTTCCGCGAGAAGTACGCGGAGGTCGTGGGCGACGAACGCGTGAGCCGCAGGACGGTCAAGGCGATCGACATCTTCAAGCGGATCATGGTCAGCCAGCTGGAGACCGGCAACCCGTTCATGTTCTACAGGGACGAAGTGAACCGGAAGAACCCGAACAAGCACGCCGGCATGGTGTATTCGTCAAACCTGTGCACGGAGATCCTGCAGAACATGAGCCCGACGCGGCTCATGCAGGAGATCATCTCCGGCAACCAGATCGTGACCACGCGCCAGGCCGGCGATTTCGTGGTCTGCAACCTGTCGTCGATCAACCTCGGCCGCGCCGTCGTGCCACCGGACGGGCAGGGCGACCTCATCACCGACGTGCTCGAGCGCCTGGTGCCGATCCAGGTGCGGATGCTCGACAACGTCATCGACCTCAACCAGCTGCCGGTGCCGCAGGCCACGATCACCAACCAGAAGTACCGCGCCATCGGCCTGGGCACGTTCGGCTGGCACCACCTGCTGGCGCTGAAGGGCATCGAGTGGAACGCGCCCGGGGCCGAGGATTGCAGCGACGCGCTGTACGAGCGCATCAACCAGCTCGCGGTGCGGGCCAGCATGGCGCTGGCGGAGGAGAAGGGCGCTTATCCGGCGTTCGAGGGCAGCGATTGGCACACCGGCGCCTACTTCCGCGACCGCGGCTACGACAGCCCGGAGTGGCGGGAGCTGTCTACCCGGGTGGCCGCGGGCGGCATGCGCAACGGTTGGCTGATGGCCGTGGCACCCAACATGAGCACCGCGCAGATCGCGGGCTCCACCGCATCCATCGACCCGATCTACTCCGCGTTCTACTACGAAGAGAAGAAGGATTATCGGCGACCGGTCGCGGCCCCGGGTCTGTCGCTCGATACCTGGCCCTACTACGAGAAAGGCGCCTACCGCGTCGACCAGTTCGCAAGCGTCCGCCAGAACGCGCGCCGCCAGCGCCACGTCGACCAGTCGATCAGCTTCAACTTCTACGTCCCCAGCACCATCCGCGCCAGCACCCTGCTTGAGCTGCACATGACGGCATGGCGCGAAGGCCTGAAGACCACCTACTACGTGCGCTCGAACGACATCGACATCGCCGAGTGCGAGTGGTGCAGTAGCTGAAGCGCATTCGCGCTTTCGCTTCCACGGTTCGCGTGGCGAACCGTGGACCCTGCATCACCAGCACCCAGACCCCCGCGCCTTCGGCGCGCCCCCCTGACTCAGGGGGGGCTTTCCTCCAGATCGATTCGTCCCGCGACGCCCGAAACACGAGAAGACCACATGTCCGCCACCGCACCGCTTACTTCCACGCCGCTCGACCGCATTCGCATCCTCGAGCCGCGCCATCCCAACCGCTCGACCGGGATCATCAACGGCCGCACCAGCGGCATCCTCAACTGGAACGACATCCCGTATCCGTCGTTCTACCGCGCCTACAAGGAGCTCTCGACCAACTTCTGGATCCCGGACGAGGTCGACATGAAGAGCGACGCCAAGCAGTACGGCGAGCTGTCGGCACGGGAGAAGAACGCCTATGACTCGATCATCGGGCTGTTGGCCACGCTGGACTCGCCGCAGACGCGCTTCATCTACAACGTCGCCGAATACATCACCGACCCGGCCGCGCACGCGAACGCGGCGATCATCGGGCAGCAGGAAGTCATCCACAACGAAAGCTACAGCTACGTGCTGGCCTCGATCACCGACCTGCAGAACCAGAACCGGATCTTCGAGATCGCGCGCACGCACCCGACGATCCAGAAGCGCAACGCGCCGATCATGAACTCGTATGACGATTTCATGCGCGAAAAGACCGCCGAGACCCTGCTGCGCTCGCTGATCCAGTCCTCGATCCTGGAGGGAATCAACTTCTATTCCGGCTTCGCCTACTTCTATAACCTGGTGCGCCAGAACCGG
Source organism: Luteimonas sp. A649 (assembly GCF_054072735.1). Classification (NCBI taxonomy): domain Bacteria; kingdom Pseudomonadati; phylum Pseudomonadota; class Gammaproteobacteria; order Lysobacterales; family Lysobacteraceae; genus Luteimonas; species Luteimonas sp. A649. Next base: position 553,919 of record NZ_JBSVRQ010000001.1, read on the forward strand.
ATGGCCGGCACCGGAAAGATCATCAGCTTCATCAACCGCGACGAGCTTGCGCACACCAAGTTCATCAGCGAGCTGATCCGCGCCATCGTCGGCGAGAACCCGGAGCTGCAGACCGATGAGCTGACCGCCTACGTGCACAGCGCCTTCGAGCACGCCATCGAGCTGGAAGTGCAGTGGACCGGCGAAGTACTGGACGGCATCGACGGCATCGATGTCGACGAAATGGTCCGCTACGTAAAGTACCGCGCCAACAAGATGGCCGGGATGCTGGGCATCGAGAGGCTGTATTCCGAGGCCACCGAGAACGTGATGCCCTGGATCAAGGCCTACGCCGACAACTTCACCGAGACCAAGACCGACTTCTTCGAGATGCGAAATGCCAGCTACAAGAAGACGAATTCCGACAATGGCTTCGACGATCTTTGAGCCGATGCGGATCCTGCTCGCCATCGCATCGCTGAGCGGCAATACCCGCGAGGTCGCGCGCCAAGTCGGCGCGCGCTGCGAGGCGCTGGGCCACGCCGTGACCTGGATCGAGGTGGACATGGATGGCCTGGCTGCCGCGGGGACCGGCCCGCGGCACGATCTGTACCTGCTCGGCTCCTGGACCGACAACGCAGGTCGCACGCCTGCCGAGATGAAGCGATTCATCGCCGAGCTGATGGGTGCGGTCGGCAAGCCCGACCGGCTGGCGGTGTTCGGCACCGGCGAGACGCAGTGGGGCGAGGAGTACTACTGCGGTGCGGTCCGGCGCATGGCGAAGTTCTTCGGTAGCCGCTATCCGCCCCTGGAAATCGAGCAGATGCCGCATGGCGCCGGCGACGCCCTGGCGATCGAACGCTGGACCGACCTGGTCCTGTCCGCCACCACGACACATGAAGGAATCACTGCGCATGCGGATCCTGCACGCCACTTCGCCTGATCACTACGCCGCCATGCTGGCAGCGCATCCACGCCTGCTGGTCGATTACTGCAAGGACGACTGTCCCGGCTGCCGGATGCTCGATGCCTCGCTGCAGAAGGCTGCCGCCTCCGGCCTGATCCAGGACATACCCGTGCTCAAGGTGCAGCTGGAGGTCGTCGGCGAAGCGCTGTTCCGCGGCCTCGGCCTGCGGCAGACGCCGACGCTCTCGCTGTTCGCGGATGGCGTGGAGATCGCGCGCCTGCCCGGATTCCAGGCCCCGGCGCAGATCATGCGCGCCCTCGCCGAGGGTTTCGCGCAGGTTTCGGCATGACGGCATCGCCGGACGGGCGGCCAACCGAGGCCAGGCTGATGGAGATGGTCTTTCCGGACCATGCCAACCACCTCGGCACCCTGTTCGGAGGCCAGGCGCTTGCATGGATGGACAAGGCTGCCTTCATCGCGGCATCCCGCTATGCACGCCGTACCGTGGTGACCGCACGCTCCGAGCAGGTCGACTTCAAGCTGCCGATCCAGCAGGGGCAGCTGGTCGAGGTGCTGGCCCGTGTGAATGGCGTCGGCCGCAGCTCGATCCGGGTGGGGGTGGATCTGGTCGCGGAGGATCTGCTGACGGGCGAACGGCGACTGTGCACGCGCGGGACCTTCGTCATGATCGCGCTCGACGTCGACAGGCACCCTGTCGCGGTGGGTGACGGTGGCGCCTAGCGGGTTCCGGCGCCGCCGGGTTGCGCAGGCCGACCATTCGTCGCCACGTCAATATTTCTCTTGCGCACGTGCATCCCTGCGCGTAAGGTGCGCTCCCGTTGCGGGATATCCGCAGCCCCTTTCCTGACTTCAAGCCGCACTTCGACCATGTCCACGCAGAACCGCATAGCCGACCGCCTGCTGCCATCGCTGCCCAAGCGCGATGCGGGCCTGCGTGCGTGGTTCGCGCATGAAGGCGCACTCCTGAACTGACCGGCTCCTCCACGGGAGATCGGTCACCCCGATCTTCCGAGGCACGGCGAATGCCCTCGGACTCCATGCCGGGGGCATTTTCTTTTACGCGTTCGCAAAGGACGACCAAGCACACGCGTGCACCGTGTTGCCAGCGCATCGGCAGCGGTGGGGCGCGAATTAATTGCCGCTTGGAAAGAAGCGGCAATACGCAGTCGAATCTCGATCGGTGACAGCGGTACGGGCTTGCGTTCCGTCCGGTGCGCGCGGCATTGCCGTGGCGTATGCCGATGCCGTTTCGAAGCGGCTGCGACAACGTTGGCTCAACTGGGAGAGCAACAGCCATGTGCTGTCGATTGCGGGTTCGAGTCCCGCACGTTGACCTCTGGATAGCTCAGACGGGTAGAGCAATGGACTTGTAGTCCATGTGTCGCGGGTTCGAATCCCGCTCCAACGATCGCTGATTGTCATCAGCACAACAGGGCGCAAGCCCGAATCGGGAACGTCCCGTGCCTGTTCCGCCAGGCGTCGCAGTGGATCGCGATGCGCAACGAAGCACGCAGCGGGTACCGCGCCGGCACCGCGTCCTGGCGGTGGCAGACAACGTGGGAAGGCGGTTGCGCGCCGATGCGGGTGCGACCGGGGATCCACGGCAGACGCCACCACCAGCACCGGTCGCCCGCCCGCTACCTGTCAGGGGCGTTCCCACTTCTTCAGTCGGCCGCATCGCGCGTCCGGCACAAGGCGGCAACCGGCTCTCCGCACCCAGCGAGCCGGATCACCAGAGCCATTCACAAGGAGAAAACCCATGATGTTCTGGACCCGAAGGGTCGTGATCGGCGACGCCGAACGCGGCCTGGTGTATCGCAACCGCCGTTTCGAGCGCGTCCTCGCGCCGGGCGTGCATCGCCTGTTCGCGTGGCGCGACCAGCTGGACGTGGTCGTGCACGACATCCGCAAGGCGGAGTACGCCGGCGACGACGTCGAGGCGCTGATCGCCGCGCTCGGCGCCCGGCTGGGCGAGACCTTCGTGCTGGCCGACATCGGCATGGACGAAGTCGGACTGGTGTCGAAGAACGGCCGCCTTGAGGATGTGCTGCCGCCGGGCCTGCGCAAGCTGTACTGGCGTGGCCTGGTGCAGGTCGAAGTCGAGAAGGCTTCGCTTGCCGAAGGCCTGCGCGTCGCGCCGGACGTGACGCGTCGCCTGCGCCAGCTCGGCATGCTGGGCCGCGTGGCCGTGGTGCTCGATGTGCCGGTGGAGTCGGCGGGCCTGGTGTTCGTCGACAACACGCTGGAGCAGGTGGTCGGCGCCGGCAGCTACGCCTTCTGGAACTTCCAGAAGAACGTAGCGGTGGAGACCATCGAGCTGCGCGTGCAGTCCATGGAGGTTTCGGGCCAGGAGCTTCTGACCCGTGACAAGGTCAGCCTGCGCGTGAACCTGGCTGCTTCGCTGCGCGTGACCGACCCGGTCGCCGCGCGTACGCAGGTGGCCAAGTACAGCGACTACGTGTACCGCGAGCTGCAGTACGGTCTGCGCAAGGCCGTGGCCGCCAAGACGCTCGATGAGCTGCTTGGCGACAAGGCCACGCTGGACGCGGAGATCTTCGGCCATGTGCGTGGTCGCGTGGAGGCGCTCGGCATCGAGGTGCTGGGTGTCGGCGTCAAGGACGTGATCCTGCCGGGCGAGATGCGCGAGATCCTCAACGGGGTGGTACAGGCGGAGAAGCTGGCCCAGGCCAACGTGATCCGCCGCCGCGAGGAGGCGAACGCCACGCGATCGCTGCTCAACACCGCGAAACTGATCGAGGAAAGCCCGGTCCTGATGCGTTTGAAGGAGCTGGAAGCCCTGGAAAAGGTGACGGAGAAGATCGACAGGCTGACCGTGTTCGGCGGCCTGGATGGCGTCATCAAGCAACTGGTGACGCTGAAGTAGCAACACCCCGCGCGTCGAATGGACGCGGCGCGTGGGCCCTTCAAGGAATGGAACGCGTGAACACTTCGAACTACGAATGGCTGCACCGGGAAGGCGAGACCCCGATCAAGGGGTGGGTCCGTGGCGTGCAGCTGGAAGACAAGGCGCATGCACAGCTGCGCAACATCGCGAGCCTGCCCTTCGTGGGGCCGTGGGTGGCGGTGATGCCGGACGTGCACCTGGGCATCGGTGCCACCGTGGGCTCGGTGGTGCCGACGCGTGGCGCGATCATTCCGGCCGCGGTCGGCGTCGACATCGGCTGCGGCATGGCCGCGGTGCGTACCACGCTCAACGCGCGCGACCTGCCGGACTCGCTGGCGCGGCTGCGTTCGGCGATCGAGCGCGCGATTCCCGTCGGCAACGGCCCGGGCGGCAACCACCGCAAGACGCCCGACAGCGTCGAGTCGGCCCTGGCCGGCTCCGGCCTGTGGCAGCGGCTCGAACGCATCAAGGCGAAGCATCCGCGGATCCGGCTCGACAAGGTGGAGCAGCAGCTGGGCACGCTCGGCGGCGGCAACCACTTCATCGAGGTCTGCCTGGACGAGAGCGAAGCCGCGTGGGTGATGCTGCATTCGGGCTCGCGCGGCACCGGCAACCTGATCGGCACGTACTTCATCCAACCGGCCCGCGATGAGCTGGGCAAGCGCGTGCTCGGCTACCACGTGCCCGACAGGGACCTCGCCTTCTTCATGGAAGGCGAGGCGCTGTTCGACGACTACGTCGAGGCCGTGGGCTGGGCGCAGGACTACGCACGCGCCAACCGCGAGGCGATGATGCAGCGCGTGCTGCACGCCATGCGCGCGGAGCTGCCGAAGTTCAAGCTGCAGGCCATGGCCGTCAACTGCCACCACAACTACGTGCAGAAGGAAGTGCACGGCGGACAGGAGATGTTCGTGACCCGCAAGGGCGCGGTGCGGGCGGGCAGGGACGAGCTCGGCATCATTCCCGGCAGCATGGGCGCGAAGAGCTTCATCGTCCGCGGTCTGGGTAATGACGACAGCTTCCACAGCTGCAGCCACGGGGCCGGGCGGGTGATGAGCCGGACTGCGGCGCGCAACAGCATCACGCTGAAGCAGCACCGTGAGGCCACGGCGCATGTTGAATGCCGGAAGGACCAGGGCGTGATCGACGAGTCGCCTGCGGCCTACAAGGACATCGAGGCGGTGATGGCGGCGCAGCAGGACCTGGTGGAGGTGATGCATACCTTGCGGCAGGTGGTGTGCGTCAAGGGATGAGGGGTGGTCCCGCGGAGGCGGGGCCATTTCTTTCTCCGGGCACGGCAGAGGCTTTTCTTGGGGGCGTCGCCCGCTGCTGTTGTTGGCGAGCCCAGCGATGGCTAGTCTGGCCTTGCAGGGACAGACAAGGGGGACGACATGCATGAGGATCATCGCAAGTACGCGAAGTTCACGACGCGGGCTCGCCTGGATAAATCAGTGAACTCCCTGTTGGGGATCATTGAAGGCATCTCGATCGACGGGGAGATCAATGAACTGGAGGTGGGGTATCTAGAGCTCTGGCTTTCCGAGCACGAGGAGCTCCGAGATCTCCACCCGTACAACGAGTTCGTCCCAGTCGTCACGGCTGCTGTCGCAGATCACGTCCTCAGCCAAGATGAGCGGGACGACATCGTGTGGCTGTGCGAACGCCTCCGATCGGAAGAGTTCTACGATCGCACCACCGCTGACCTGCAGCGCCTGCACGCAATCCTTGGCGGAATCGTTGCTGACACGCGCATTTCGGAGACGGAGCTCCGTGGTCTATCCGACTGGCTGGGCGAGCACGATCACCTGAAACTTGCTGGCCTTACGACGAGATCGGCAGTCTCATCACATCTGTGCTTCTCGACAAGAAGATTGACGAGCAAGAGCACGAGATGCTCCACGCGTACTTTTCTGAGTTCACCGCCTTGCTAGGTGGACGGACGATCACCAGCGCACCTCTAGCCGAGGCTGGGTCAGTGGTGGGTCTCTGTGCAGTCGACCCCGAGATCACTTTCACTGACAGGGGATTCTGCTTCACGGGTGCGTCGTCTCGATTCGTGCGCACGGAGTTCGCAGGGATTGTCGAGAGACTTGGCGGAACAGCCCATGGGAGCCCCTCGAAGAAGGTGCACTACCTCGTGATTGGAGCCGAGGGAAATCCGTGCTGGGCATTCGCGTGCTACGGCCGAAAGGTGGAGAAGGCGGTCCAGCTTCGCAAGGCAGGATCCCGGGTCGTCATCGTGCACGAGTTCGATTTCCATGACGCGGTAGCCGACTACGGATAAGGGGCGGCAGGTCGGGCAGTCGCCGCCATTCAACCGCAGACTTCCGGAGCGGCGTGGCAACGCGTCTCTTTGCGTGTACCGAAACCTGATGTCCGCTGCTGGCCGCCAGGTGTCCATTCTCACGGATTGGATACGCGGCCGACGATCCATTCGACGATCGCGTCGAACCTCTCCTGATCGAGCGCATGTCCTCGGTCGACGCGGAGCTCGGTGACGAAGTCGCCGGCGACCTTGGCCACGACCTGGTCCGCATCCCGCGAGTACTTGTCCCCGGTACCCGATACGACCAGCGTTGGTCGAGGTCCGATGGCTGAAAGAACATCGTGCGTGTCCATCTGGCGAGCGAGCCCGGGCACGGCCTCGAACAGAGTGATCCCGGTGTTCTCCCGACGTCGCGTCTCGAAGCTGCACACCGCACCGCTGACGCATGCGAACCGGCATCGCGAATCGACTGCCGCGTGGTAGAGCGCCGTGTAGCCACCGTACGAGTGTCCCGCCACGCCCACGAGCCGCTCGTCCAGGTCAGCGGCCTGGAGCAGGACGCTCAGGGCGCGCTGGGCGTCATCCAGGCACTTCCTCATCAGCAGGTCGCCATCCAGCAGCCGGTAGCTCATGGCGCTGTAGTGTTGGAGCCAATCGTAGTAGTCCGGCTCCACCCCCTGGACCGCTCCCCGTCGATCCTCGAACGTGATGGAGTCCGGGGCCAGGACCGCGACGCCCCTGCGGGCGAGCGCCGGCCCAAAGGCCTGGAAGGCGTCGCCCACATCGCCCGCGACCTCGCTCTTGCCGAAGTGGAACTCGCCGTTGTGCTGGTGGAAGACAACCACTCCGCCGAGCGTGTCGCGCCCTCTGGGCGTGAACAGGAAGGCGGGAATGAGATCACCTTCGAGTCCGCGGTACCCGATCCTTTCACGGGCGAATCCGTCGGTCTCTTCGGCCTTGCCTCGCTGGAATTCCATCGGGACAGGGTCCGCCAGGCCAAGGCGCTCGCGAAGCGTCGTAGTGAGGTCGTCCTTCATCGGTGGATGGTAGCCCGCAACGACGATGGGTCGCGGGCCTGGTCTGGAGATCGAATTCACCGGTTCTTCTCGCCCGGCCGTGCAGTCATATGCGCCACCGTATCCCGACTGGAATCGACACCTCGATGGACCTGAAAAGCGGCTACCCCTGGTGGGCGGTCAAGAACGGCCTGATGCACGCCTTCCCGGCGCTGCAGGCGGACCATCGCTGCGACGTGGCGGTGATCGGTGGCGGCATCACCGGGGCGCTGATCGCCGACGAGCTGGCCACGCATGGGCATGACGTCGCGGTGTTCGAGCAGCGCGACGTGGGATGGGGCAGCAGCGCCGCCAGCACGGCGCTGCTGCAGTACGAGATCGACACGCATATGGTCGACCTGGCCAAGCGTTACGGCGAGGACAATGCGGTGCTCGCCTACCGCGCCTGCGCCGAGGCCATTCCGCTGCTGCAGGCGAAGGCGGCGGACGTGCGCGACGTGGACTTCGCACGCGCCGGGAGCCTCTATTACGCCAGCCGGCGCCGCGACGTCCGCGCGCTGCGCGCGGAGTTCGCGCTGCGCCAGCGCCACGGCTTCGACATGGCGTGGCTGGAGGCGGAGGCGGTGCGCGAGCAGTTCGGCTTCGATTCGCCGGCGGCGATCCTCAGCCGGCTGGCCGCGCGCGTGGACCCGTATCGCATGGCCTACCGACTGTTCGCGCGGCTGCGCAAGCGCGGCGGTGCGGTGTTCGACCGCACGACCATCGACACCATCCAGCCGCGTTCGCGCGATGTGCTCCTCACCACCGCCGACGGCCACGCGGTGCGCGCCGGCCACGTCGTGATCGCCGCGGGCTACGCCAGCCAGAAGTGGCTGCGCAAGCGCGTCGCCGCCGATCGCAGCAGCTACGCCATGATCACCGACCCGCTCGGCAAGGACGCCCTGGGCCCGCTGGTCGACACCATGGTCTGGGAGACGGCGCGTCCCTATCTGTACATGCGCACGACCGGTGACGGGCGCCTGCTGGTTGGCGGCGAGGACGACAACGTCGACGTGCCTGCGCGACGCGACGCCCGCGTGGAGAAGAAGTCGCGCAAGCTGCTGGACAAGGCCGCGGCCCTGTTCCCGCACCTGCCGCTGCGGCCGGCGTTCTCATGGGCGGGCACCTTCGCTGAGACCCGCGACGGCCTGCCGTTCTTCGGCCCGCACGCGCAGCACGGACCGCGCGTGCATTTCGCGATGGCCTACGGTGGCAACGGCATCACTTATTCGATGATCGGCGCCGGACTGGTGCGGGCGCTGATCGAGCGGCGCAAGCATCCGTTGGCGGCGCTGTTCTCGTTCGATCGCGGGGAAGGCTGAGCCGTCAGTCCAAGCCGGGCGACCGTGCCCGCGCCATCGGTGTCGAAGCGCAGGGCGATGCCGTGGCGCTCGCCCAGGCGGCGCACGATGGCCAGCCCCAGCCCGAAGCCGGCGCTGGCCTCGCCTTTGACGAAGGGCTGGAATGCACCTGCCGCGATGCCGCCGCCCGGGTTGGCGATGCGCAGCCAGTCGCCGTCCACGTCGATCGCGACCTCGCCGGCAGGGGTGTGGGCGAAGGCGTTGCCCACCAGGTTCGACAGCACGATGTGCAGCACGGTCGCCGGCAGGTGCGCCCGCGTGCCGGCGGCCACGTCGAACCGGACCTCGACCGCACGCCCGTCCAGCAGCGGTGCCTGGTCGACGATCACGCGCTCCAGCAGCGGCAGCACGGCGACCTCGCTGACGGCCTCGGCGCTGTGCTCCTCGCGCGCCAGGGCCAGCAGCGTGGCGACGGTCTGCTCGAGTTGGTATGCGGACTGGCGGACATGGTCGAGCTGCAGCCGCGATTCGACATCGAGGTCATCGCGCGCGGCCAGGCGTTCGCAGGCACTGCGGATCACCGCCAGCGGCGTGCGCAGCTCGTGGCTGGCGTCACGGCTGAACTCCCGTTCGCGTGCAACGAAGTCGTCGATGCGCGCGATCAGGCGCTCCAGCCCGCGCGCCAACGTTCCGACCTCGTCGTCCGGAAACGCATCCGAGAATCCCGCGGGCAGCCGTGACGGCGTGGCCTCGTCCACCAGCGCCGCCAGGCGCGACAGCGGCGCGGTCATCCGCCGGGCCAGCCAGGCGCCGAGCAGCAGCGCCAGCGCCAGCACCGCCAGGCTGGACCAGGCCAGCCACTGCAGGATGCCGCTGCGCATCGGGCGCACCGCCAGCTGCTGGCTGACCTCGGCCACCAGCCACGCCGGTGCGGCCGGCGCCGGTGGCTGCAGCGCCTGCAGGTGGTAGTGGCGGCCGCCGTGGCCGGGGAACTCGCGGCGCAAGGGCTCTTCGGCCAGCCAGGCGTCGAGCCCGTCAGGCAGGGCGGCCGGATCGGCATGCACGGCGACGAAGTGCAGCTGCGGACGCGTCCAGTCGCCGTGCGCGGCGTGGTGTGCCAGCTGCGCCTGTGCTTCCTGCTGCAGCAGGCCATGGAAGAAGCGGTCTTCGACCAGGTAGACGAACAGCACCACGTAGAAGCCGTACAGCGCGGCCACCAACAGGGCGAAGCCGCCAAAGGCCAGCATCAGCCGGTGCTGCAGGCGGCGGCGTGGACGCGTCGTGGTGCTCACGCGTCGGCCTCCAGCCGGAAGCCGACGCCATGCACGGTCTTCAGCATCGGCACTGCGAACGGGCGATCCAGCGCCTGCCGCAGCATGTACAGGTGCGTGCGCAGCGGATCCGAGTCGGGTGGGGCATCGCCCCAGATGTGTTCGACCAGTTCGCTGCGGGTCAGGGTGCGCGGCCAGGCTTCGGCGAGCGCGAGCAGCAGCAGCTGCGCGGTGTGCTGCAGCTGCAGGGTATGGCCCTCACGCTGCACCACGCCGCTGCGCCGGTCGATGCTCAGGCTGCCGATGCGCAGCAGGTGCGGCGTGCCGGCGCGGTGGCGCTGCGACAGCGCCAGGCAGCGCGCCAGCAGCTCGGCGCCGGCGAACGGTTTGACCAGGTAGTCGTCGGCGCCGCTGGCAAAGCCCAGCAGCCTGTCGTCCAGCGCGTCGCGCGCGGTGAGCATCAGCACCGGGATGTGGCGATCGGCCTGCGCGCGCAGGCGCTCGCAGACGCGCAGGCCGTCGAGCCCGGGCAGGCCCAGATCGAGCACCAGCACGTCGGGCGGATCCGCCAGCGCCGCCTGCAGCCCGCTCAGGCCATCGGCGGCGAAGCTGGCGGCGATGCCGTGGCCGGCGAACATCGCCGCCAGGTTGTCGCGCAGCACCGGGTTGTCCTCGATCACCAGGATGCGCAGCGCGGGCAGGTGCATGGCTCAGCCGTCGATCCGCTTCAGGAGGGTGACAGCCTCTTCCATCTGCGGCGCCGCTTCCAGTACCTGGAGGACCAGGGCGCGCGCCTGCACGCGCTGGCCCAGGCGAAGGTGGGCTTCGGCGGCACCGAGCTTCAGCTGCGGCTCGCCCATGTGCGGCAGGGCCAGTTCCATCGTCTGCAGCGCGGGCCGAAGCTGGGCGGCATCGTCGCCGGCGACCTGCGCCTGGTAATAGCCGAGCAGACCGATCAGTTCGACGTGATAGCGCGTGGGGTCCTGTTCCAGCGCCGCGGTCGCGCCGGCGATGTCGCCGCTGCGCAGGCGTTCCACCAGGGCCATGCTCAGCTCGTCGCGCCACGGCGTACGCGCGACCGGGGTGCGGCCCAGGGCACGCACGATCGCTTCGGCCACCGCGGTGGTGGAGTAGGGGTTCTGGCCGGTGACCAGGCGTCCATCCACCACCACCTTGGGCATCATCAGTGGCGCTTCGTCCCACATCGCACCGCGCGCCAGCAGCGCATCCTCCAGCAGCCACGGGAACTGCGACGCCCACTTCTTTCCGAACACCGCCTCCTCCTCGTTGCTGAAGCCGGTCATGCGGCGGCCGGCCACCAGCGCGTTGCCGTCGGCCAGGCGGACGTCGGCGAGGGCGGCCGGGCCATGGCAGACCGCGGCAACGACCGCTCCGTTGTCCCATGCCCGGGCGAGCAGGCCTTGCAGTGCGGCATTCCGCGGCAGGTCGAACATCGCGCCCTTGCCGCCGACCACGTAGACGGCGGCGTAGTCCTCGGCGCGCAGCGCGTCGATACGGCGCGTGTCGGCCAGCTGGCGCATCGCCCCGGCGTCGGCCAGCAGCGCAGCGTTGAAGGGCTCGTCGGGGTTGTACTTGTCGGCCTCGATCGCACCGCCCTGCGGGCTTGCGACTTCCACGGACAGGCCGTTGGCCTTGAAGATCAGCCAGGCCTGGGACAGTTCGTCGAACTCGTAGCCGGGGCGGGTCTTGCCGGCGTCGCGGCCTTCGCCGCTGAGCACGACCAGGACGGTGTCGCGTGCGAACGCGGACGGGAGATACAGCAGCACGACGGCGGCGAGCAGGCAGGTAAGGGGCAGGCGGCGCATGGCGGTTCCAGTGGCATCCAGGGGAGGACAGGATCGCGCCGCCATATCAAGCGGATTTCAAACTTCCTGATTGCCGGGGCTTGGGGATCCAGGAGCAAGTTCGCAGCGCAGCGCCGCGACGTGGGCGCGGCCCACGGGCAGTTCCGCACCGTCGGTCAGTACCAGCCAGTAACGGCTGCCAGATCCGGCATGCAGGGTGCGGATATGGCGCAGGTTGACCAGGTAGGACCGGTGGCAGCGCACGAAATCTGGCGGCAATACGGCGCCCAGGCTGGCCAGGGATTTGTCGTGCAGTTCGCTGCGGCCGTCGCGCATGCGCAACTGGCTGTAGTCGCCGTCGGCGCGGATCCACAGCACATCCGCCAGTTCGACGAGTGCCGTGCCTTGCGCACGCCAGACGCCGAGGTAGCGGGCGCGGCCGGAACGGTAGCGGCCGACATCGAGCAGGCGCTCGAGTGCCTGGCCGAGGCGCTCGCGGGAAAACGGCTTGGGGACGAAATCCAGTACGCCGTGCTCGAAGGCCTGCAGCGCACGCTCGCGATGGGCCGAGACCACGACGCAGTGGTAGCGGCCCGCCACCGCGTTCCGCAGCAGTTCGAAGCCGTCCTCGCCACCCAGGTTCAGGTCCAGCAGCAGCCCGTCGTAGACGCTGCGCTGGAGGCGGTCGCCCGCTGATTCCAGGTCGGCGACGGCGTCGAAGCGTGCACGTGCGCCGGCCAGCTCGGTGCATAGACGCAACAGACGCTGGCGTACCAGCGGCTCGTCCTCGACGATCAGGATGCGCATGCCAGCTCGATCCGGCCGCACCAGTCCGCGCCATCCACGCCCTGGACGAAGCGCCAGCCGCCGGGACAGCTGGCCGCCAGGCTGGCCTCGATGTAGCGCGTGCCGGTTCCATGGCCGCGGTGCGGTGCGGACCCGCGTGCGCTGCGGAGTTCCAGGACCCAGTGGTCGTTCTCGCGACGCACGCGCAGGCGGAACGGATGCTGCGCGCAGGCGGCGGCTCCGGCATGGGTCAGCGCGTTTTCGACCTGGGCGTGGAGAACGCCGGGTGGCAGTGACAGTCCAGTGTCGTCGGCGTCGATCTCGAAGCTGATGGGGCGATTCTGGGCCAGGCCAACGATGTCGAGGTGGCTGCGGCACAGGGCCAGCTCGTCCTCCAGCGGAACGCTTTGGCGGCTGCTGCTCTCGCGCAGGCGATCGAACTGCTCCGCCAGCGACTCGACCAGACGGCTGGCGCGCGGCGGGGCCTGTTCGATCAGTTCCTGCAGGCAGGTCAAGGTGTTCATGAGCCAGTGCGGCTGGATGCCCCGCTGCAGCAACTGCAGCGAAAGGCGGGCGCGCTCTTCGCGCAACAAGGCGTTATGCCGGTCCAGTGCACGCAGCTGCGCCGCGTGGCGCAGAAGCAGGAAACCCATCAACACCGCCAGGAACAGGAAGTACGGGCCGTCGAGGAAGGCGCTGCCAGCGAAGGGCATCGTCAACGCGCCAGCCAGTACCAGCGTCAGGATGGGCCAGCGCTCCTCTTGCTCACGCCGGGCGCGCAGCAACAGCCAGGCCGAAGCGAACAGGCTCAGCAGCAGTACGGCCGCGCCGCGGCCATCGAAGCTCGGCACGAATGCGGTCACCCCCGCGAGCGCTGCGAGGTAGCCGATGCGTGTGTGAAGTGGCACCGCAGCGTCGAAGCGACGCGCGATGTAGGCCGGCAGCAGGACCGCGGCCGCCAGGTGCAGCACCTGCAGTGTGAGCAGGCGTGGACCGTGCCAGGGATAGGCATAGCCCAGCAACGGGCGCCAGGCCTCGATGACCGGCAATGCAAGGCCGACCGCGCCAAGCGCGAGCAGCAGGCGAGCACCGGGCACGCGCAGCCGGCCGCGTTGCACTGCCAGGAAATACAGGAATGCCGCCGCGAGCGCACCCGTGGCGAACGCCGCGATCAGCCACGGCTGGAGGCGATGGCTGTAGATCGCTTCGACCGGCGCCACCTCGACGGCGGCGTCCGCACTATGTGGGCGAAACCACTGGTGGTGACTGGAAGCGAGCACGACCAACTCGTCCGTGCCGCTGGGAGAGGATGGCGGCAGCACGCGGACGATGTCGATGCGGCCGGCTCGTTCCTCCTCTGCTGTACGCCCCACGATGCCGTTGCCTGCCAATGGTTCTCCATTCCAGAAAGGCTGGCTGGCGGCGCGTAGCGACAGGCGCAGTGCACGGTCGGCACTGTGCTGCTCCCTGGGCGCAGGCAATCGCCAGCGCAGCCAGTAGGGATCGCGCCAGCCGGCCAGTTCCCGCTGGTCGAGCGGGCGCCAGTCGAGGTCGTCCGGCGGCGTCTGCGGCACGGTCCCCGAAACGTCGAAGGCGGGAGCCATTTCCGCGGCCAGCACATGCAACGTTGCCGGGTGGCGCGCCGAAACTGACAGCCAGGCCGCGATGGCGGCCAGCAACATGGCGAGTGCGATCAGGGTGCGCGGAAGCTGCATGCGTTCATCGTATCTGCTGCGCGGAGACGCTGGTCCCCCGGCTGGAGCTGTTGGGCGGACGGGGCGGCCTGGACCACAACGCCGGAGGAGATGCTGGCGGCTGTGACCTGTGCCGTGGAGTCCGTCATGTCCGCCGTATCGCTTTCCGTTTCCCGCCTTCGTGGTCGCTGCCTGCACTCTCGGGCAGCGGCCAGGCTGCTGGCGGCGATGTGCCTGTGGCTTGCCGGTGCGATGCCCGTACTGGCGGGCGATGTGCACGCACCGCTGGCGTTCACGCCCTATGCGTTCGAAACCGCACAACACGGCACCATCGCGGCCGAGGTCGCTTTCCTGGATGTGCCGCGTCGGCATGGTGAGCCAGAGGGACCGCGCATGCGCTTGCGGGTGGTGCGCCTGCCGGCCACGGGCGGCGATGGCCGCGCTGCGCCCGTGGTCTATCTGGCCGGCGGCCCTGGGGGATCCGGTGTCGGGACGGCGCGCGGTCCGCGCTGGCCGGTGTTCGACCGGGTCCGGCGCGAGACCGATGTATTGCTGCTCGACCAGCGTGGCACGGGCCTCTCGGAACCGCCGCCGCCATGCCCGCATGTGCATCGTTTCGACGACGCCCAGCCAGTGGTGCGGGACGCCGCGCTGGCGGCGCTGCGCTCCACGGCCGCGCGCTGCATCGCTTACTGGCAACAGGAGGGCATCGATCTGGCTGCCTACACCACCGCCGAGAGTGCCGGCGACATCGAGCACCTGAGACGCGCGCTGGGTGTGCAGCGGATCAGTCTGTGGGGCATGAGTTACGGCACCCACCTGGCCCTGGCCAGTGTCCGCCTGCACGGGGCGGGCATTGACCGCATCGTGTTGATCGGCGCCGAGGGGCCCGACGATACGCTCAAGCTGCCGCTGGCGGCCGATGCCTTGCTGGCCGAGCTGGCCGTCGTCGCCGAAGGTGACGGATTCGATGACCTGGCCGGATCGGCACGGCGCGTGCTTGAGGCGTTGCGCCACCAGCCAGGCCAGGGCCGCAGCCTCATGCATGGCGGCAGGATGGTGACGATCGGCGAGTACGACGCGCAGATGGCAATCGCGGCCACGCTCGGGCGACGCTCTACCCAGCAGTTGTTGCCGTTGGCGCTACGCGACGCCGAGCGCGGCGACTACGGCCTGATGGCGGACATCGTGCTGGCAGTGCGCGAGCAGCTCGGCGAGTTCCGCGCCATGCCGCTGGCGATGGAAGTGGCGTCCGGCCAGAGCCCGCACCGCAGGGCCTTGGTCGAGGCGCAGGCGCGCGACAGCCTGTTCGGCGACGCGATCAACTTTCCCTTCCCGATGCTCGGTGACGGCCTCGGACTCGTCGACCTCGGCGAGGTATTCCGTGCACCGTTGCGAAGCGCCGTGCCGGTGCTGTTCGTCAGCGGCACGCTGGACGGGCGCACGCCGCCGGCAAATGCGCAGGCGCTACTGCCCGGCTTCAGTGACGGCAGGCACCTGCTGGTGCGCGGTGCCAGCCATGACGATGAACTCTGGCTGGGTCAGTCGGAGATTGCCGGACGCATCGCCGACTTTCTCGCCGGCCGCCCGGTACACGACGCCGTGCTGGAGGTGCCGCCGCCAGCGTTTGCCACAAGCAAGTTCGAGCTGCTGCTGCTCGCGCTCGGTATCGGCCGGGGGGAGGCGTTGGCGGCGCTCGCGACCGTGATGGGATTGCCGCTGGCGGTGTGGATGCTCTGGCGGCGGTGGCGTCGCAAGTCTCGGGTTCGCGGTGGTCGGCCTAAGCCGTTGATCTGAAACCGCTCTCACTGTCTGAGACCGCCCGGCGCTGGAATCTTCCGACCGCCGGGCTTGCTTATGTCCGACAAGGTAAATAGATTTTTACCCATGACCGACGACCTCACCCCCCGACAGCGCGACGTGCTCGCCTTCATCCAGACCCATGCCGAGGCCGAGGGCGCGCCGCCCACGCTGCAGCAGATCGCCGACGCCTTCGGCTTCCGCCAGGCCTGCGCGGCGCACAAGCACGTGCGCCGGCTCGAGGCCGCCGGTTACCTGGAAGTGCGGCCGAACGAGGCGCGCGGCATCCGCGTGGTCGGCGGCATGGCGCAGGCCGGTGCGGCGGGACGGGCAGGGCGCGCGCGCCACGTGCCCGGCACGCGGTTGAAGGTCCGCGACGACCGCCTCGAACTGCCGGTGCTCGGCCGCGTGGCCGCGGGCGCGCCGGTCGGCGCCGATGCGGGCGTGGAGCGCATGCTGCTGCTCGACCGCGCGCTGTTTTCCAGCAAGCCCGATTACCTGCTGCGGGTGAAGGGCGACTCGATGCGCGATGACGGCATCTTCGACGGCGACCTGGTGGCGGTGCAGCGCGCCAGCGACGCGCGCAACGGGCAGGTGGTGGTGGCGCGCGTGGAGGGCGAGATCACCATCAAGCGCCTGGAGCGCACGCACAGCCGGATCCGCCTGCTGCCGCGCAATCCCGACTACGCGCCGATCGAGGTGCCGGCGGGCGCGGACTTCGCGATCGAAGGCCTGTACTGCGGCCTGGTGCGCACGGCGTGAGGGCATGGCGATGACTTTGGCGCCCGCGCTTGCTTCGCTGCCCAGCCTCGACGCCATGCTGTCGGCGCGCACCGTGTGGCGCGCAGGCCGTACGCCGGTGCTGGAAGCCGATGGCGAGCCCACCGGTCATGCCGGGCTTGACGCGCTGCTGCCGCAGGGCGGCTGGCCGCGCGCCGCGCTGACCGAGCTGCTGCTGCCGGCCGACGGCGTCGGCGAGCTGGCGCTGCTGCTGCCCACGCTGGCGCGGCTGACGCAGGCGGGCGATGTGGTCGCGGTGGTGGCGCCGCCGTACCTGCCCTACGCGCCAGCCTGGCAGGCGGCGGGTGTGGACCTGCGCCATCTCGAGATCATCGAGGCCGACGCGCGTGGTGCGCTGTGGGCCTTCGAACAGTGCCTGCGCAGCGCGGCCTGCGCCGCGGTAATGGGCTGGCCGCTGCAGGCCGATGCGCAGGCGCTGCGCCGGCTGCAGGTGGCTGCGGACAGCGGCGACTGCCTGGGGTTCGCGTTCCGCGATGCCAAGCACGCGGTCAATCCCTCGCCGGCGGCGCTGCGGCTGGAGTACGCCTGCGGCCGCGAAGGCAAAGGCGCCTGGCACGTGCGCAAGTGCCGAGGCGCCAATCCGCCCACCCGCCCGTTCGCCATCCCCTTGCCTGTGGAAGCAGCTTCTGTGGGAGCAGCCTCCGGGGGAGCAAGCTTTGTGGGGTCGGCGGCTTTTGTGGGAGCGGCTATAGCCCCGATTCCAACATGCAAGGCAGTCGCCTCCATCCCTGACCGTGCAGACAGACGCTCCATCGCGGCTGTAGCCGCTCCCACAGTGTGCCCCTGAGGCCGCCATGCTCTGGGCCTGCATTGCGCTGCCGCGGCTGGCGCTGGACGCTGTCCTCCGCCGTGCGCCGGATCCATCCCGCCCGCTGGCGCTGGTGTCGGGCCCGGCGCAGCTGCGCCATCTGCACGCGGTCAACGCATCGGCGGCAGCCGCCGGCCTGAAATCGGGCATGCGGCTGTCGGCCGCGCATGCGCTGCTGTCCGACGTCGCCATGGTCGAGCACGACCCGGCGTCTGAAGTGCGCTGGCAGTGCTTCCTCGCCGCCTGGGCGTATCGCCACAGCTCGCAGGTCAGCGCGCAGTGGCCGGGTGCGATCGTGCTGGAAGTGCGCGCCAGCTTCCGCCTGTTCGGGCCGTGGCCGCGTTTCGAGGCGCGGCTGCGCGAGGAATTGGACGGCCTCGGCTTCAGCCACCGCATCGCGCTGGCACCGACGCCGCGCGCGGCGTGGGTGTTCGCAGGCCTGCGCGATGGCTTCGCGGTCACCAATGCTGAGGCGATGCGCGAGACGCTGGCGCGGGTGCCGGTGCGCCGCGCGGCGCTGCCCGACGACGCCGGCGAACGCCTGCACCGCATGGGCGTGCGCACGCTCGCTGCGCTTCGGGCGATGCCGCGCGATGGTTTGCGTCGACGCTTTGGCGTCGCGCTGCTCGACCACATCGACCGCCTCCACGGCGACGCCGATGATCCGCTGGATTGCTATGCGCCGCCGGACCACTTCGATGGCCGCATCGAACTCGGCTTCGAGGTCGAAAGCCACCAGGCGCTGCTGTTTCCGCTGCGGCGGCTGATCGCCGACCTCGCCACGTATCTGTCGGCGCGCGATGGTGGCGTGCAGCGCTTCACCCTGCGCCTGGAGCACGAGGCGCGGCATGCGCTGCCTTCGCACGAAGCCGACCAGATGCAGGTGGCGGGGGCTTTGCATACCGACGTCCCGGTCGGCCTGCTGGCCGCCGAGCGCGACGCGACCGTGCTGTTCGACCTCACCCGCAATCGCCTGGAGCAGGCGGCGTTGCCGGCACCGGTGATCGCCGTGCGCCTGCTGGCGCGCGAGCTGCCGCCCTTCGTACCCGCCGCGCGCGACCTGTTCGATACCCGCCCGGCGCAGGCGGTGCCGTGGCCGCAGCTGCGCGAGCGCCTGCGTGCGCGACTGGGCGACGAAGCGGTGCATCGCGTGGCACCGTCGGGCGATCCGCGGCCGGAGCGTGCCTGGCGCCGTGCCGGCGTCGATGACGATGCGGCGTGTGCCGCTCCGGCGCCGCCGCGCCCGCCACGTCCGGCCTGGCTGCTGCCGCGCCCGGTGCCCCTGCGCGATCCGCGGCTGCGCATCGTGTCCGGCCCCGAACGCCTGGAAAGCGGCTGGTGGGACGGCGACGACGCGCGCCGCGACTACTACGTGCTGGAGACCTCGCGCGGGCAGCGCGCCTGGGCCTTCGCGCCACCGGGCGTGCAGGGCGACTGGATGCTGCACGGCTGGTTCGCATGAGCCACGACGACGACCATGGCCTGCCGCCCGGCGTCGCGCCCGATACCCCCGGCGCGCGCGAGCCACGCATCGTGCGCATGCAACGGCGGATGCAGCTGCAGATGCCGCCCGGGGCGGCCAACGATCCCGCCCCCGCCCCGATGCCTCCCTGTGGGAGCGGCTACAGCCGCGATGGCCGTCTGTCCCGGATCGCGGCTGTAGCCGCTCCCACAGGGGCGGGATTGCCGGCCTACGCCGAACTCCACTGCCTCTCCGACTTCAGCTTCCTGCGCGGTGCCGCCAGTGCCGAGGAACTGTTCACCCGCGCCGCCCAGTGCGGTTACGAAGCCCTGGCGATCACCGACGAGTGCTCGCTGTCGGGCATCGTGCGCGCGCACGAGGCGGCGAAGATCACCGGGGTGAAGCTGATCGTGGGTGCCGAGTTCCGGCTCGAGGACGGCCTGCGCCTGGTGCTGCTGGTGGAAAACGCCATGGGTTACACGCAGCTGTGCCGGCTGATCACCACCGCACGCCGCGCGGCGCCCAAGGGCGACTACCGTCTGTCCCGCACCGATGTGGAAACCCTCTGTGGGAGCGGCTATAGCCGCGATAAAAGCACCACCACCCTGGATGGCTCGCCAATCGCGGCTGTAGCCGCTCCCACGGAAGCCAGGGCCATCGCGGCTGTAGCCGCTCCCACGGAAGTCGCGGGGTGCGGACTGTTTGCGCTCTGGCTGCCCGGCCGCGAGCCGGACGTGGAGGAGGGCGCCTGGCTGCGCAACGTGTTCGATGATCGCGCATACCTCGCGGTCGAACTGCAGCGCGAACAGGACGACGATGCGCGCCTCCACCACCTGCTGGCGCTGGCCGCGAACCTCGGGCTCACGCCCTTGGCCAGCGGCGACGTGCACATGGCCACCCGGCGCCAGCGCGTGCTGCAGGACACCGTCACCGCGATCCGCCACGGCCTGCCGCTGGCCGAAGCCGGCGCGCATCTTTTCCGAAACGGCGAACGCCACCTGCGCACGCGGCGCGCGCTGGGCAACATCCATCCACACGGGCTGCTGGCCAATGCGGTGGAGCTCGCCAGGCGCTGCAACTTCTCGATGTCGGAGGTGAAATACACCTACCCGGTGGAGCTGGTGCCCGAAGGCGAGACTCCGGCCAGCCAGTTGCGCAAGCTGACCGAAACCGGCATGCGCAAGCGCTGGCCGGACGGAACGCCGCCTCAGGTCGTCAAGCAGATCGAAGGCGAGCTGGCGCTGATCGCAGAGCTCAAGTACGAGGCGTTCTTCCTCACCGTCGAGGACATCGTCCGCTTCGCCCGCAGCCGCGACATCCTCTGCCAGGGCCGCGGCTCCTCGGCCAACTCCGCGGTCTGCTATGCGCTGGGCATCACCGCGGTCAATCCGACGGAAAGCCGGCTGCTGATGGCGCGCTTCCTGTCGAAGGAACGCAAGGAGCCGCCCGACATCGACGTCGACTTCGAGCACGAGCGGCGCGAAGAGGTCATGCAATACGTCTACGCCAAGTACGGCCGAGAACGCGCCGCGCTGGCCGCCACCGTGATCCGCTACCGGGGAAAAAGCGCGGTGCGCGACGTGGCCAAGGCCTTCGGCCTGCCGCCGGACCAGGTCACCCTGCTCGCGGAGTGCTTCGGCTGGGGCAACGGCGAAACGCCGATGGAGCAGCGCTTGGCCGATGCCGGCTTCGACATCGACAACCCGCTGGTCTCGCGCATCCTTGCCGTCACCACGATGCTGCGCGGCAAGCCGCGGCACCTGTCGCAGCACGTCGGCGGCTTCGTGATCTCCGATGCGCCGCTGTGGCAGATGGTGCCGGTGGAGAACGCGGCGATGGACGATCGCACCATCATCCAGTGGGAGAAGGACGACCTCGAATCGCTGGGCCTGCTCAAGGTCGACTGCCTGGCGCTGGGCATGCTTACCTGCATCCGCAAGGCGCTGGACCTGGTGAAGGCGCACCGCGGCCGCGAACTGGAGCTTGCGACCATCCCGGTCGAAGACAAGCCCACGTACGACATGATCCAGCTCGCCGACACCGTCGGCGTATTCCAGATCGAGTCGCGCGCGCAGATGGCGATGCTGCCGCGGCTGAAGCCGAAGACGTTCTACGACCTGGTGGTCGAGGTCGCGATCGTGCGGCCCGGGCCGATCCAGGGCGACATGGTGCATCCCTACCTCCGCCGGCGCATGCAGAAGGAGGCGGTGACGTATCCATCCCCCGGGATCGAGGAGATCCTCGGCCCCACGCTTGGCGTGCCGCTGTTCCAGGAGCAGGTGATGGAGCTGGTGATCCATGCGGGCTATACGCCCGAAGAGGCCGACCACCTGCGCCGCTCGATGGCCGCCTGGCGCCACGGCGGCGACATGGAGCCGCACCGCCAGCGCATCCGCGCGCTGATGGAGGCGAAGCACTACGCGTCGGAGTTCATCGACCAGATCTTCGAACAGATCAAGGGTTTCGGTTCCTATGGTTTCCCGCAAAGCCACGCGGCCTCGTTCGCCAAGCTGGTGTACGCGAGCTGCTGGCTGAAGCGCCACGAGCCGGCGGCGTTCGCCTGCGCGCTGCTGAACTCGCAGCCGATGGGCTTCTATTCGCCGAGCCAGATCGTGCAGGACGCTCGGCGGGGGAAGGCGGCGCGGGTGGGCGTGGAGGTGCTGCCCGTGGACGTGGCGATCAGCGAGTGGGACTGCACGCTGGAACCCTGCAGGAGCAGCCATGGCTGCGACCCGCACGGGCGACCGTCTCTGCAAGCCCATTCGCAGCCATGGCTGCTCCCACAAAAGCAGTTGGCTATCCGGCTGGGGCTGCGCATGATCCACGGCCTCTCCGAAGCCGTCGCGGACGCCATCGTGGCGGCGCGCGCGCAGCGTCCCTTCCGCGACATCGCCGACCTCTGCCGCCGCGCTAGGCTCGAGGAAAAAGCCCGCACTGCGCTCGCCGAAGCCGGCGCCTTGCAGTCGCTCGCCGGCCATCGCCACGACGCGCGCTGGGTGGTGGCCGGCATCGAACGCCAGCGGCCATTGCTGCCGGGCAGTCCCGACGAAGACGCGGTGGCCTTGCCGGCACCCGGCGCAGGCGAGGACGTGCTGTCGGACTACCGCGCGCTGGGCCTGAGCCTGCGCCAGCACCCGCTCGCACTGCTGCGCGACCAGCTGCGCGCGCGCCGGCTGCTGGCCTCGCACGAGCTGCGCGACCGCCGCCACGGCAGCCACGTGGCCGTGGCCGGCATCGTCACCCAGCGCCAGCGTCCGCAGACCGCCAGCGGCACCATCTTCGTGACCCTGGAAGACGAGGGGGGCATGGTCAACGTGATCGTCTGGCCGCGGGTGGCCGAGCGCCGGCGCAAGGCGCTGCTGGGCGCGACGCTGCTGGTGGTGCGGGGCCGCTGGGAGCGGGTGGATGGCGTGGAGCACCTGGTGGCCGGCGACCTCGAGGACCTGTCGCCGCTGCTCGGCGGCCTGCGCACCGAATCCCGCGATTTTCATTGAAGTTCACCCGGCGTTCCTTTCGCGGGGCCGGGCAGGCCATAGACTGTGGAGCCATGCCCATGCAACCCGCGTCCATGCCGACCCTGCTCCGTGCGCTCGCCCTGTGTGTCCTGCTCGCCGGCTGCGGCGCGCAGTCACCCGCGGCGCCACCCGAGCCAGAGCCCGCGGCGATCGCCGAGGCCAACGGTACGGGCGAATTCATCAGTACGCCCGTCGAAGCGCCGCCCAAGCCCTATGACGTGCGCAAGGGCACCGACTGGCCCGACGCGGCACTGGCCGACGGCACCGCCTCGGTCAGCTGCGAACTCGACTACGCCAACCTGGGCGACGGCACGCCGCTGGCCAACCTCTCATTCCTCGGTGTGGTCGATGCACTGACCCCCTGCAAGGACGTCGGCCTGGTGCGCCTGCGCTACCAGGGCAAGATCAACGCCGGCTTCCACGCCCTGGTCGAGCGCGTGGCCGCGATCGCCGATCGCATGGAGATCGGCAAGCGCGTGCTCGACATCGACTCCAGCGGTGGCCAGGTGGAAGACGCGATCAAGGCCGGCGACGCCATCGGCGCCTCCGGCTGGACGATCTGGGTGCGCGAGGGCGCGAGCTGTCACAGCGCCTGCGTGCTGATCCTCGGCGCCGGCGACGTGCGCATGATCTCGGGCCCCGTCGGCATCCACCGCATCATCCGCATGAGCTCCACCGCCACCTCCCGTGCGCAGCTCAACGAAGAACTGCAGGCGGTCTACGGACGCGTCAAGGAATTCCTGGCGCGCAACGGCGTGGCGGTGGCCGTGGCCGACATGATGATGGCGGTGCCCAACCGCAACCTCCGCCTGCTGACCGCCGACGAGCTGCTGGAATACGGCCTGGACGGCACCAATCCGGCCCAGGACGATCTCGACCGGCTGCAGCTGATGCGCAAGTGCGGCGAAGACTTCGTGCGCCGCCGCGATGCGTTCCAGCGCAACTTCGACCACCAGTGCAAGATGCCCGACCGGGAGCTCGAGGAGCTTACCGACTGCGGTCTGGCGATGCGCGAGCAGTACGGTTTCCCGGACCAGACCTGTCCGGACGACAGTCCGATGAGCGAGTTCGACGTGGTGCGCAGTGCGTTCTTCCAGCGCCGCGCGCCGGCGCGTGAACCGCGCGAGGACGAGGACAGCCGCGGTGGCGATTCGGCTGCTGCACGGGTCGAGTCCACGCCCGCCAATGGCGCGAGTGGTTCTCCCTAGGAAGACCGCGGGGCTGTGGGGCGGCGTGCGGGACGGCGTGTTGGTGGGTACTCCGTGGGCTGACCACGTGGTGGTCTTTATGCCCACTACGTACCCCCCAACCCGCCTCGCAACGCCTTCCCGCGGGCCGCCGGAAACAGCAAAAGCGCGACGCTCTCCCTCCACCCCGCCAACTCAGGCCCGGCGAACTCAGCCCCCGGATTCGGCGAGGAAGCCGCCGGACTGCCGCCGCCAAAGCTGCGCGTAGATGCCGCCGCGGGCCACGAGTTCCTCGTGCGTGCCTTCCTCGACGATCGCGCCGCGATCCATCACCACCAGCCGGTCCATCGCCGCGATCGTCGAGAGGCGGTGGGCGATCGCGATCACCGTCTTGCCTTCCATCAGCCGGTACAGGTTGCCCTGGATCGCGGCTTCGACCTCGGAATCCAGCGCGGACGTCGCCTCGTCCAGCACCAGGATCGGCGCGTCCTTGAGCAGCACGCGCGCGATGGCGACGCGCTGGCGCTGGCCGCCCGAGAGCTTCACGCCGCGCTCGCCGACGTGGGCGTCGTAACCGCGGCGGCCGGCGGAATCGGAGAGCTCGAGGATGAAGTCGTGGGCCTCGGCCTGGCGCGCGGCCTCGATCATCTCGGCCTCGGTGGCGTCCGGACGGCCGTAGAGGATGTTGTCGCGCACCGAGCGGTGCAGCAGCGAGGTGTCCTGGGTGACCACGCCCACGCGCGCGCGCAGGCTGTCCTGCTGCACGCTGGCGATGTCGATGCCGTCGACCCGGATCCGGCCGGACTCGACGTCGTGGAAGCGCAGCAGCAGGTTCACCAGCGTCGACTTGCCGGCGCCCGAGCGGCCGATCACGCCGATGCGCTCGCCCGGGCGTACGTGTAGGTCGAGGTGCTCGATCACGCCCGAGCCCTTGCCGTAGTGGAAGCCGACGGACTCGAAGCGGATGTCGCCGGTGATCGCCGGCAGCTCCGGTGCGTCGGGCGCATCGTCGACCGTCGGCGGCAGCGAGATCGAATTGATGCCGTCCTGCACGGTGCCGATATTTTCGAACAGCGCCGACAGCTCCCACATCACCCACTGGCTCATGCCGACCAGGCGCAGCGCGAGCGCGATGCCGACCGCCAGCGCGCCGGCGCTGATCGCGCCGCCCATCCACAGCCACAGCCCGATCGCGGCTACCGCGAATACCAGGCCCATGTTGAGCGTGTAGTTGCCGGCGCCCACGCGCGTGGCCAGGCGCATCTGCCGGTACACGGTGCCGAGGAAGCCGTCCATCGCTTCGCGCGCATAGGCCTGCTCGCGCCGCGAGTGCGAGAACAGCTTCACGGTGGCGATGTTGGTGTAGCTGTCGACGATGCGCCCGGTCATGTCCGACCTGGCGTCGGCCTGCTCGCGCGAGACGCGCTCCATGCGCGGTACGAAGTACGCCATCAGCAGGATGTAGCCGATCAGCCAGCCGGCGAAGGGCAGCATCAACCGCCAGTCCGCGGCCGCCGCGGCCAGCATCGCGCCGAACACGTACACGAGGATGTATACGCCGACGTCGAGCAGCTTGACCACGGTCTCGCGCACGGCCAACGAGGTCTGCATCAGCTTGGTGGCGATGCGCCCGGCGAACTCGTCCTGGAAATAGCCCATCGACTGCCGCAGCAGGTAGCGGTGCACGTTCCAGCGGATGCGCATCGGGAAGTTGCCGAGCAGCACTTGCAGCTGGACCAGGTTGTCCAGGAACACCAGCAGCGGCAGGCCGATCGCCACCAGCGCCGCCATCCAGACCAGGCGCGGGCCCTCCGCGGCGAGGAAGGTGGCCGGCGTGTGCTCGCCGAGGCGATCCACCAGCGCGCCCAGATAGACATACATGCCCAGCTCGGCCACGGCGATCAGTGCGCCGAGCACGGCCATGAGCGCCAGCCAGCCACCGGTGCCGCGCGTGTAATGCAGGCAGAAGGCGACCAGGCCGCGCGGGGGCTGTCGGGGCGCTGCTTCCGGAAAGGGATCCAGGCGCGATTCGAACCAGCCGAACAGGCCGCGCTGCGGCCGATCTTCAGCGCCCACCGCCACCTCCACCACCGCCACCACCGCCGGAGAAGCCGCCGCCGCCGGCACCCGAGCCGCTGCCCGGCGTCGCGGACGAGGTCGTGATCTGGCTGCTGAGCGCGCTGCCGATCGAGCCGGCAAACCTGCCGATGTCGCCGACGTTCCCGCTGCCGTGGTACCAGGCGATGCCGGCCGTGGCCGCGGCCGCTGCGGCCGAGCCCACGGCGACGGTAAACTTCTTCGTCCAGGCCTCTTCGACGTCAAGGGCGACGGCGTAAGGCAGCAATGCCTCAAAGCGCGTCGCGTCGAGCGGCGGCGGGCGGTCGCCAGTGGGACCCTCGAGGCGCGCGAGGTCGTCCTGCTCGGCGACCTCCAGGTAGCGCTTGAAGCCTTCGATCTCGTCGAGCAGCCGGCGTCCGTCCGGTGTCGGCGCGCCCACGGTGAACGCAAACAGCAGCGCGACCGCCAGCCCGAGCGCGAGCGGCACCAGCGCCCAGGGCATGCCGCCGCCGTTGCTGGCGGCGGTCAGCAGCAGGGTCATCACGGTGGTGGCGGTGAAGATCAGGAAGGCGATCGCGATGCTGCCGCCGTTGTGTCGGAACATCGCGGGCTGGAAGCGCTTGGCCAGCGCCTTGGAGTGCTTGCCGATCGCGGCCTGGATGTGGGCGGCGTTCTCCTTGTCCAGCTCCAGGCGCGGCAGCGAAGGTGGCAGCAGGGCCTCCAGCAGGCGGCGTTCGTCGTCATTGGCAATGGCGGAGGCCGGAACGCCGCTGCGGCGCAGCGTCCATCGATCGCCCAGCAGCCGGTCCTCGTGTTCGATGGACAGCGCGCCCTTCACCGCGCAGGCCAGCAGGTCGGCGGACATGCAGGTGGTGTCGTAGGCGCGGCGCAGCATGTAGCGCAGCGCCGCCGGCGATTCGCCGCGCGGCGGCTCGTACAGGGCGATGACGACGCCGGGCTTCGGGTCGCGACCAACGCGGTGCCAGCGCCTTGCGCAGAAGCCCAGGAGCACCAGCAGGCCCGACAGCGCCGCCACCAGCGACAGGTTGTCGCGCAGCAGCCACAGCACGTTTGCGGCGCGCGAAGGCGCTTCGACGATGCCCTTGGGGAAGGACAGCACGATGGTCAGCCCTTCGCGCGCCTGCAGCGGGTTGGTGAGCGTCCAGCGCACCACGCCGGGGGCCGTGACCGTGGCCTGGTAGTCGCTTCCGCGCACGCCGTAGCGGCCCGAATAGCCTTCGGCGGAGAGCTGGGCCTCGGGCACGGGCTCGGGGAGGCGGACCTCGACGCTGCCCGAATCGATGGTGAAATCCCAGAACTGCCCGATGGCGTTCCAGTACAGCTCGTCGTGGTCGTCGAAGAAGCGCAGCTGGCGCGTGGTCCGGTAGCGCAGGGTGTAGGTGGTGTCGAGCGGCACCGGCAGCATGTCGTCGTTCCCGGTGTTCACGCGCACGGCGTTGTGCAGGCCCTCGGTGAACCAGGGCTCGGGCCGCCCATCGCGTTCGACGCCAAGAACCTCGAATCCGACGACGATGTTGTTGCCCTGCGCGTTCTTGTAGCGGACCGGGAAATCGCGATAGATGCCGCGGCGGATGTTCCGGCCTTCGGCGCGCACGCGGATGCGTTCGGTCACGTCGAGGCTGCCATCGGCCTGGACGTCGACGGTGATGTCGTAGGCCAGGATGCGTTCGGACGCGGCCGCCCAGGCCGGCAGCAGCAGCGCGGCCGCCAGCAGCCAGGCCAGCAGCGCCGCGCGCCGGGGGTTCATTCCTCGAATTCCACCGCGGGCGCCGCGCGGCTGTCGGCGGCGGCCTGGAAGAACGCGGCCTGGCCAAAGCCGAAGGTGCGTGCGACCAGCACGTCGGGCACGCGCTGCACGGCATCGTTGAGGTCGCGCACGGCGCCGTTGTAGTAGCGACGGGCGTACTGCAGCTGTTCTTCGACGTCGACCAGGTCGTCCTGCAGGCGCATGAAATTCTCGCTGGCCCTCAGGTCCGGATAGGCCTCGCGAAGGGCCAGCAGGCGGCCCAGCGCCTGCTCGAGTTCGGTTTCCACCTGGCCCAGTTCGGCCGGGTCGCGCAGGCCGAGCGCGCGGGTGCGCAGCGCGGTGACCGCTTCCAGTACCGCGCCTTCGTGCGTGGCGTAACCCTGTACCGATGCCACCAGCTGCGGCACCAGGTCGTGGCGGCGCTGCAGCTGCACGTCGATGTCCGACCAGGCGGTGGCGGCCTGGTTGCGCAGGCGCACCAGGCGGTTGTAGGCGATCACCGCCCAGGCCACGAACGCGGCGGTGACCACTCCGGCGAGGATCGGTGCGATCACGCGGGCGCCTCCGCGCGGACGTGGACGGCGATGTCGCCCAGCGTCACCACCTGGCCGGCGCGGATCTTGGCGGTCTTGCGCGACTCCACCGCGCCGTCCACCCGCACCGCGCCCGAGGCCACGAGTGCCTTGCCGGCGCCGCCACTGTCGCACAGGCCTGACAGCTTCAGCAGCTGGTTGAGCTCCACGTGTTCACCTTCGAGCTCGAAATCGATCTGTTGCATGGGGGTTCCGTCATCCATCGGTACAGGAGCGTAACCCAGCGCCACGGACCGCGTTAACCTCGGCGCGAGCGTCCCGCCGGGACGCGCAGGGAGACGACCGCGTGAGTACCGAACTGCAGATGCTGGCCTGGGCGATCGCACTGGGCCTGTTCCACCTGATGCTCGACGCCACTCTCAAGACCTCGCAGCGGGGCCTGGCCTGGAACGCCAGCGCCCGGGACGGCGAGCCGAAACCGCTGGACGGGGTCGCGGGGCGGGTCAACCGCGGGTTCCAGAACTTCCTCGAAACGTTCCCGCTGTTCGCCGCGGCGGTGCTGGCGGTGGTGGCCACGGGGCGCGGCGATGCGCAGACGGTGCTCGGCGCGCAGCTCTATTTCTGGGCGCGCCTGGCCTACATCCCGGCCTATGCCTCCGGCGTGCCCTACGTGCGCAGCGCGATCTGGGCGGTGTCGCTGATCGGCGTGGTGATGGTGCTGCTCGCGCTGTTCTGAGTCAGGGGAGCGGGACGCGCACCTGGCGGCCGTCGAGATCCAGCACGACGCCGTCGCGGTCGATGGCGGCGATCGTGGCCTCGCCGACGCGGTCACCTTCGACCTTGCGCTGGCCGTCGATGACCACGAAGCGGCGTGCGGGATCCTCGTTCCACATGTGCATGCTGAGCTTCATCGCCGGCAGGCGCTGGCGCTGCGCGGAGGCGAGCTCGGTGATGCGCGGGATGTCGGCGTCGGGGCGTGTGTCGGGTCGCGGCGCTGCAGCAGTGGAAGCGTCCGTGGTCACGGATCCGGCAGCGGCCCGGGAAGGCGGAGCCGCGGGGGTTGCGGGCAAAGGATCCGCAGCCGCTGCAGCCACGGGTGCAGCGGGCGGGTTGGATGCGGACCCTTCGGAAGGCGCGGGTTCGTCCATGGCAACCGTTCCGGCAGGAGGCGGCGTGGTCGGCGCGATACGTTCGACCCTGGGAAAGGCGTCTCTGACCCCGATTGCGTCAGTGCCGGTGCCCACACGCTCCGCAGGTCCGTCGGCTGGCGGCACTACGGCCAGCATGGGGGCGGCTGGTGTCGTGTCCGCGCGGTCGTCGGCATCAGAGCCGCCATCGCGCGGCCAGAGCGCATACAGCATGGCGGACAACACGACTACCACGCCGGCGATCCACGTCCACGCGGGCACGGCGGGGCGCCTGGACGCCGCCACGGGCGGCAGCTCCACGCGCAGCCCGGGCGCTTCGCCGCGGCGGCGTTCGGCTTCCGACTTGCGCAGGGCTTCGAGGATCAGGGACATGCGCGCGCCTCAGTCCAGGGTCCGGGCCAGGCGTGGTCCGGCATCACCGGCGGCCAGCGCGAACAGGGTTTCCGGGCCGACCACGCCGTCGACCGCGAGGCCGCGCGCGCGCTGGAAGCGGCGCACCGAATCCGTCAGCGCGGGGTCGTAGGGCGCGCCCACGGCGGCTTCGGCAGCCACGCCTTCGCGCACCAGGCGTTCGCGCAGCCAGTCCACCGCTGCGCCACTGTCGCCGCGTGCGGGTGCGGGCACGAGATCCACGGTCGCGCGCCACACGGCTGCATAGCGCCCCGGCCAAGCGCGCTGGAGGGCGCTGCGATCGACATCGACCGTGGCATCGCCAAGCAGCAGGCGCGCGCGATGGCCGTCCGAACCGAGCAGCAGCGCCCAGGTGCGGCCGCCGTCGGCTTCGAGCTGGAGCAGCGCCGGCCGTCCGATGGCGGCCAGGCGGTCGAGGTGCGCGGTGGCGCCCACGCAATAGGTGCCCGACGCAAGCATCGGCGCGCAGCCGCTTGCCGCGCGTGCGTCCTCCGCGGTGTGCGGCAGCGACCAGGCGGCCAGCAATGCCTGCCAGGCGGCATCGCGCGCGGTCGTGCTGGATGCGGCGTCGATGCGTGCGGCGAGGCCGGCTTCGTCCACCGTGATCGCAGGCGACGGGCGCGCATCGCTTCCGTCCGCCGTCGTCGCATCGTCGACGATGCCGTGGCCGTCGCCGTCGCCGTCGCCGCCGCCGATTCCCAGCCTGGTCGCGCTGTCGTGAGCCCCGGATGCGGCCGTGCCATCCGTGGTGCTCCCGCCCGTAAGCGCCACTGCATCGGCCGGCCTGTCCGCACGCGGCCAGAGCGCCGCCGCTGCGATCACGACCACCGCCGTGGCCGCGATGCCGGCGCCCGCCAGCAGCCAGGGCCGCGGCCGGCTGTGCGTGGATGCCAGCGGCTGCAGCGTTTCACGCGCGGCTTCCTCCACCAGCACGGCGTCGATCGTCGCGCGGTCGCGCGCGTAGCCGGCAAGCAGCGCGCGCTCGGCGATCACGTTGACCAGGCGCGGGATGCCGCCGCTGCGCAGGTGGATGCGCTGCACCGCGCCGGCATCGAAGGGGAAGTGCTGGCCACCGGCGATGCGGAACCGGTGGCGCAGGTAGTCGGCGGTGCCGGCGGCTTCGAGCGGGGTGAGGTGGAAGCGGGCGGTGATGCGCTGGGCCAGCTGCCGCAGGTCCGGGCGCGCGAGCATGTCGCGCAGCTCGGGCTGGCCGATCAGGATCACCTGCAGCAGCTTCTGGGTATCGGTTTCGAGGTTGGTGAGCAGGCGCACCTGTTCCAGCGTTTCCACCGGCAGCGCCTGCGCCTCGTCGACCAGCAGCACCACGCGCAGCCCCTGTGCATAGGCTTCAAGCAGGTGGACGTTGAGCGCGTCGACCAGGGCCTTGGCGTTGCCGCGGCGGTCGTCGAGGTCGATGCGCAGCTCCTCGCACACCGTTTCCAGCAGCTGCACCGGATCCTGCCGCGGGTTGAGCACCAGCGCCACGCGGGCGTTGTCCGGAAGCTGCCCCAGCAGCAGCCGGCTGAGGGTGGTCTTGCCGGTGCCGACTTCGCCGGTGAGCTGCACGAAGCCGCCGCCGCCGCCCTGGGTGATACCGAACAGCAGGTGTGCGAGCGCGTCGCGGTGGCGCTCGCCAAGGAAGACGAAGCGCGGATCCGGCGTGATCGAGAACGGTGGCTCGGTGAGGCCGTAGTGCTCGAGGTACATGCGCTCAGTCTGTCACGTCGCGCGCTTCGCCCACCGCCAGGGCCTCGGGATGGGTGATGCGCCGCGGCCGCGCCAGCACCGGGTGCACGAGCACGGCGGCGAGGATGATCGCCACCCCCAGGTAGAACGGCAGGCTCAGCTCCTGCTGCTCGGACAGCAGCACGATGGCCAGCACGATGGCGTAGACCGGCTCCAGGTTGACCGCGAGCTGCGCCGAGAACGCGCTCATGTGGCGCAGCGCCACCAGCGAGAGCGCAAACGGGAACAGCGTGCAGGCGAAGGCCAGCAGCAGCAGGTAGCTGGCGTCCGCCGCGCCCGGCAGGGTGAACAGCGGGCCGGCCAGGGCCGGGAACACGAAGGGCATCAGCGGTGCGAGCAGGGTCAACGCGAGCGTGCCGGCGCCGAGTTCAACGGCGGTCACGACCAGCGGATCGGCATGGTCGACCAGGCGCTTGTTGAGCGAACCGAACAGGGCCACGAACAGCGCCGATACCGCCCCCACCGCCACGCCGATGCGCATGCCGTCGGGAATGCCACCCACGACCAGGGCCACGCCTGGCAGTACCGAAATGCCCAGTGCGAGCTCGGCGCGCGAGAAGCGCCGCTTCGCGAGCCGCGGTTCGATCATCGCCACGAACACCGTGGCCAGCGCCATGCAGGTGGCCGCCACCGAGGCGTTGGCGAGCTTCACCGCGCCGTAGAAGGTCAGCCAGTGCAGGGCCACCAGCACGCCGATGCCGGCGTAGGACAGCAGCAATCGCCGCGGCAGGGCGCGCAGCCCGCGCCAGACCCGCGGCAGCAGCGCCAGCGCTGCGACCACCAGCAGCATGCGCCACCACACCAGCGGCAGCGCCTGCAGCGTGATCAGCTTGCCGAGGATCGCGGTGAAGCCCCAGAGCACCACGCACAGGTGGATCTGCAGCTGGGCCCTGGTTGTCGGGGTCATGGGGTATCGCCAGGAATGGTGAGGCGATTATCGGCGGGGAACGGGCCCGGCGGCGAGGTGGCGTTGGGCCCTTGCAAGCCAGGCGCCGTTGACCGCCCAGACCAGGGCGATGCCGGACCCGATCACCATGGCCACCGCCGGCTGCTGGGCCACCATGTCGATGCCCGTCTTGACCCAGCCGCTGACCGCGTCGGCGCCGCGGTAGACCACGGTGTCGTTGAAGTTCTTGGCCTTGTACTTGGCTTCCGGCGCGACCACGGTATAGAGCATTTCCCGGCCCGGTCGCACGAAGGCGTACTCGCCGGCGCGGCGCACCACCATCACCACCGCAAGCACCGCGAACACCGGCGCGAACGCCAGCCACAGGAAACCCGCGGCCACCACCAGCGGCACCGCCACCAGCAGTACGCCCACGCCCAGCGACTTCGCCACCCGCCCGGTGATGAACAGCTGCGACAGGATGGCCAGCGTCTGCACGAGGGTGTCGATGATCCCGAACACGCGGGTCTGGTCCTTCGGGTCCGGGAACCGCGCTTCCACCAGCGCCGCCTGCTCGAAGTAGAGGAAGGTGGTGACGCTGGCCAGCAGCAGCACGAAGGTGGCGATACCGAGCAGGTAGGGCGAGCGCAGCACGTCGATGGCGCCGGCCAGCGGACTGCCGCCGAGCGGCTGCTGGCGCGGCATGTCGGCGTCGCCGGTCAGGGGGCGCGCGTCGCGCCAGCGGTGCACGCGCCAGGCCGCCATCGCGGCCGCGGCCAGCAGCGCCGCCGACAGCAGCGACAGCCCCGCATAGCCCAGCGGTCCGACCAGGAACACGCCAAGCAGCGGCCCCACCAGGCCGCCGAGGCTGGCGCCGGCCGCCATCAGCGCGAACAGGCGGCGGGACTGCGCAGTGGTGAACACGTCCACCAGCACGCTCCAGGCCACCGAGATCGCGATCATGTTGAACACCGACAGCCAGATGTAGAACGCGCGCGCGATCCAGGGGTCGCCCGGCATCGCCACGAAGCAGGCGGCGAACGCCAGCAGGTTGCTGACGAAGAATCCGTAGACCCAGTACAGGATGTTCCGCCGGCGCACCCGGCCGGCGATCCAGCCGAACAGCGGCATCGCCGCCAGCGTCGCGACGAAGGTGCCGGTGAACAGCCACTGCAGGTTGCGCACGCCACCGGCGATGCCCATCGTTTCGCGCACCGGCCGCAGCATGAAATAGCCCGCGAACAGCAGGAAGAACATGGCGAAGCCGGCCATCACGGCGCCGGCTTCGTCGTCTTCCACGTTGAAGGCGCGCTGCAGCCAGCGCGTGGCGGCGGTGGCCATCGATCAGCTGAACATGGCGATGAGTTCGTCCTGCTGGGACGGCGTCAGCAACTCGCCGTGCCCCGCGCGCAGCTGGTCGGCCTGGCGGTCCGGCTTGCCGGTGGCCGGGATCACCACGGTCACCGCGGGATGGCTGATCGCGAACTTGAGGAACATCTGCGACCACGAGCCGATGCCGGCTTCCACCGCCCAGCCGGGAAGCGCGCGCCCGCCCACGCGGCCGAACAGCCGGCCGTCCTCGAAGGCGCGGTTGACCATCACCGCGACGCCCTGGTCGCGTGCGGCGGGGAACAGGCGCGAGGCGGCGGAGGGCGATGCCACCGAATAGTTGATCTGGATGAAGTCCGGCTGTTCCGCCTGCATCGCTTGCAGCAGCTCGCCGTGCGCGCTGGCCTGGTAGTGGGTGAGGCCGATGTACTTCACCAGGCCCTGTTCCTTGAGTTCGCGGGCGAAGGGCAGGGCCTCGGCCATGTTGCGCAGGTTGTGCACGGCCAGCAGTTCGACGTGGTCGGTGCGGAGGCGGCGCAGCGAGTCCGCCCACTGTGCTTCGAGTTCAGCGCGGCTGTCGGCGGCGAGCTTGGTGGCGAGGAAGCAGCGGTCGCGCCAGCCGCCGCCGTCGAGCAGTGCCCCGACCACGTCTTCGGCGTTGGAGTAGTTGGGCGAGGTGTCGATGACGCTGCCCCCGCCTTCGAAGAAGGTGCGCACCACGTCCTTCAGTGCGTTGAACTCGGGCGAGTCCATCGCGACTTCGTAGCTGCCCGAGGTGCCGGCGCCGATCACCGGCAGCTGCTCGCCGGTGGACGGGATCGCGCGGGTCAGCATCGGGCCGTGGGAGGCTGGCGAAGCGGGAGCGGGGCCGGCGGCCGAGCCGGTGGGCGTCGCGTCGCGACTGCACGCGGCCAGCGGTGAGAGCACGATCCCGGTGGCGGCGAGCGAGGCGACGGACAGGAACTCACGTCGTGACGTCATGGCGAATCCTCCTGCTGGAACGGGCTCGCCACGGGACGCTTGGCGAGCATGGGCCGAAGCATGCGTGAGGGTCGGATCAGCTTCGCACAAGCAGGGCGTGCAGCGCCATGGCGGCGGCCGGATTGCGCTCCTTGGCGGCGGAAATGAAGAAGATGAACACCTCGCGTGGTCCGGCCGGCGAGGCGTCGGGCGGCGTGATGCGGGGCAGGTCGCCGGGTTCTCTGCCGCTGGCCCAGGCGCGGGCCCGTTCAGCCCAGCGCGCAAGCTCCGGCTCTGGATAGCCGGTCGCGATCCCGGCGCGCGAGCGCATCAGGCGCGCATAAACGAAGTCGGCGGTGACATCGGCGAAGGACGGATGCTCGTCGGAGTCCGTGAACACGGTGGCCATGCCGTATTCACGCGCAAGTGCGATGTAGCCGGCATCGACGAACGCGGGATCGCGCACGTCCAGCACGTGCCTGAGCCTGCGTCCGCCGGACTCGCGCGGCAGCAGCGCGAGGAAGGCGGTGAAGTCGTCCCGGTCGATGCGTGTGCCGCGGTCGAACTGCCACACCAGCGGACCGAGGCGGTCGCCGAGCTCGACGATGCCGCCGATGAAATCCTCGACCTGCGGCCCGGTCCTCGCCAGCGTGCGCGACTGCATGATCCGCTTCGGCGCCTTCGCGGAGAACACGAAGTCGGCCGGTGTCTCATCGCGCCACTTGGCGTAGGTCGCCGGTTTCTGGGTGCCGTAATAGGTGCCGTTGACCTCGATCGCGGACAGGTGGCGGCTGGCGAACTCCAGCTCCCGCCGCTGCACCAGGCCCTTGGGATAGAAGTTGTCGCGCCAGGGCGCGAAGGTCCAGCCACCGATGCCGGTGCGGATGCCGTCGACCGGCGGCACTGCGTTGTCGAAGAGGCTGTCCATGGTGCCGATGCCTGCCGCCGGCGGGCCGGCTGGAGGCCGATCATAGCTGCGTGTTCCGATGCGTCGCGTCGTGGCCGATACTGCGCGGCAGTCCAGACAGGTGCCTTGCCCATGCGCAGACCGACCCTTGCCCTTGCCGTTTCGCTGCTGCTGTTCCCGATCGCACGCGGCTCACATGCCGCGGATGCCTTGTCTCCCGCGCCGCTCGCCGGCCTGGATGCGCAGGTCGAGTCGGTCCGCGAAGCATTCAAGGTGCCGGGCATCGCGGTGGCGGTGGTGAAGGATGGCGAGCTGGTGTTCGCCGGCGGCTGGGGCGAGCGCGAGGTCGGCAAGCCGGACCCCGTCGACGCCGACACGCTGTTCTCGATCGCCTCGATCACCAAGGCCTTCACCTCGGCCGCGCTGTCGATCCTGGCCGACGAGGGCAAGCTCGACATGGATGACCGGGTGATCGACCACCTGCCCTGGTTCCGCATGGACGACGCCTACGTCACCCGCGAGATGCGCATCCGCGACCTGCTGGTGCACCGCAGCGGACTCGGCCTGGGCGCGGGCGACCTGCTGTTCTGGCCGCCGAGCGACTACAGCACGCGCGACGTGGTCGAGCGCCTGGCGCGCGTGCCCATCGCCGGCGGCTTCCGCGACCGCTACGCCTACGACAACGTGCTCTACGCCGTGGCCCAGCTGGTGATCGAAGATGCCTCGGGGCAGCCGTATGCCGACTTCGTGCGCGAGCGCCTGTTCCAGCCAGTGGGCATGGGCGACACCCGCATCGACAGCAACGCGCTGCGTCCCACCGACACCAACGTCGCCACCGGCCACGCACGCGCCGGCTTCACCGGTGATCCCGAGCCGGTGCCGGCGATGTCCTGGTCGAACAACACCGCGGCCGGCGGCATCTATTCCAGCGTCAACGACATGGCGAAGTGGATGCGCGTGCAGCTGGACAGCGGTGTGCTGGAGGGTGAGGGCGAGGATGCGAAGCGACTGTTCAGCGAGAAGCGGCACGAGGCGATGTGGTCGCTGGTGACGCCGATCCCGATCCGCGAGCCCGTGGTGCCGGAGCTTGCCGCCACGAAGCCGAACTTCGCCGGCTACGGCGAGGCCTGGAGCCTCAGCGACTACCGCGGCCGCCGGCTGGTCTGGCACACCGGCGGCTGGCCGGGCATGGTCTCGCGCCTGACGCTCGTGCCAGAGCTCGACCTGGGCATCGTGGTTCTGACCAACCAGGAAACCGGCGCGGCCTTCAACGCCATCACCATGCACGTGCTCGACGCCTACATGGAGGCGCCGGCCACCGACTGGGTCGCGGCCTATGCCGCGGCCATCGCCAAGGGTGGCGACAGGGCGGACGAAGACTGGAAGAAGCACGTCGCGGCGCGGGATACGCGGTCGAAGCCTGCGCTGCCGCTGAGTGGCTACGCGGCCACCTACCGCGACCCGTGGTACGGCGACGTGGTCGTGGCCCAGGGCAGCAAGGGCCTGGAGATGCGCTTCACGCGCACCCCGCAGCTGGTCGGCGATCTCGAGCACTGGCAGCACGACAGCTTCATCGTGCGGTGGCGCGACCGCACGCTGAACGCCGACGCCTTCGTCGACTTCAGCCTCGACCACGACGGCAAGGTGCGCGAGGCCAGGATGGAGGCGGTGTCGCCGCTGACCGATTTCAGCTTCGACTTCCACGACCTGCGCCTGGCACCGGTCCCCGCAAAGGACCTGTAGGAGCAGCTATAGCTGCGATGCGCCCTCCGGGGCGCGCGGTGGCAGCAGTCTTCAGCGAGGCTGGATCGCAGCTATAGCTGCTCCCACAGGGGCGTAGCTGTGCTGCACCTACGGGGCTGCTTCTACAGGATGGGTTCGTCGAGGAGCAGCTGGCGGGCGAAGCGGACCGGCGGCGCGCCCGTCGCCAGCACGCTGTCGTGGTAGCGCTTCATGTCGAAGTCCGCGCCTTCCTTCTCTTCCACCGCGCGGCGCATGTCCATGTGCTCCTGCGCGCCAACGAAGTAGGTCGCAAGCTGCGTCGACGAGAGCTGCGCGCGGATCCACTTGCCCTCCGCTTCGCTCTCCTGCTGGAAGGTCTGGCGGACCATGAGGTCCATGGCCTGTTCCTTCGTCCAGTTGTCGACGTGGATGCCCTGGTCGAGGATCGCGTTGCCGACCGAGCGTGCGTAGAACTTCAGCTGCATCAGGCGGAACAGCGGGTCGTTGTCGAGGTAGCCGGCATCGGCGATCACGCGCTCGGTGTAGACCGCCCAGCCTTCAGCGAACGGGCCCGAGCGCAGCGCCGCACGCAGCGTCGAAGGATGCTGTGCCGAATGCGCGCCTTCCAGGTAGTGTCCCGGCATGGCTTCGTGGATGCTGAGGACGTGGATCATGCGCTTGTTGTACTCGCGCAGGAACGAAGTCACCTGGGCCTCGTCCCAACCGTCGGGAATCGGCGAGATCGCGTAGTAGGTGTCCAGGCCCTTGTCGAGCGGCCCCGGCGAATCGCAGTAGGCGACCGAGAAGCCGCGCTGGAACTCGGGCATCAGGATGATCTTCACCGGGTCGTCGGGCACGGTGACGATGTCGTGCTCGCGCACGAAGTCGGTGGCCACCTCGAGCGTGTACTTGGCGAAGTCGACCACCTCGTCGCGGCCGGGTCGGTCCTCGTTGGCCAGCTCCATCGCCGCCTCGATCGCGGCCTGGCGCTGGTCCTCGCTGGGCTGGTCGGGCGTGGCCGGCGCGCCTTCACGGTCCTTCAGCACGACCTTCGCGACGTCATACATCTCGTCACGCACGCGCGCCAGTTCGGCCTCGGCGCGGCGGCGGATCTCTTCGCGACCCAGGGATGAGTTCAGCGAGAAGCGCAGCTTCTGGTCGTAGCGCTCGGCGCCAATGCGGAACTCCCCCTTCGCGTTCGGCACCAGCGTGCCGTCAAGCCAGGCCTGGTGCTCCTCCACTGCGGGGCGCAGCGCGGCGATGGCGGCGTCAAGGCGCTCGCGGTCGGCTCCTTCGAGCTGGTCGGCGTTCGGGGTGATGAAGGTGTCGATCAGGGTGAAGATGCCCTTGTTCTGGCGGGCGACCGTCTCGGCGTGGGTCTTGGGCACGCGCGCCGGATCGAGGTTCTCGCGGGCCTGCGCGAGCAGTGCCGGGATCTTCTCCATGCGCGCGGCGGCGGACTTCATGCGCTCGGGGAGCGGCGCGAACTCGCGCGCCATCAGGCTGTAGATGGCGCCGCCCGCCAGGCCACTGTAGACCTGCGGATCCCAGGCCCAGCTCTGCATGGTTTCCAGATCCCACAGCGAGCCTTCCAGGGCGTTGCGCAGGATCAGCGCATCGACCTGGTTTTCGCGCGAGAGGACGGAGGCGTCGATGGCCTCAAGTTCAGCCAGCATGCCGCGCGTCCAGTCGGCGGACTTCTGCCGCCCCGCTGCGCTGAGGTCGTCGAGCTTGGCGTCGAAGCGGTGGTCGCCGATCTGGGTGGCCGATACCGGTGACAGCGCCAGGCCCTCGTCGAGGAAGCGCGCGGAGAGCGCGGCGAATGCGCGGTCCTGCTCGCTTGCAGCGACGGCGTCGGTCGACGTTGCCGCAGCCGCCGGTGACGTGGGGGCCGTCTGCCCCTGGCAGGCGGCGAGGGCGAGGGTGAGCAGGGATGCGGCGAGCAGCGGACGGGACATGCGGATCTCGGCTTGGTGGGGACGCGGCAGCATATGCCGGACGTCCGCGCCGCGCACGGGTCGATGGGTTACCTTTCGCTGGACTGGGGAGAAGGGGGATCGAAACCATGAATGGACAATCATGTTCCAGACCGCTTGGAGGCGCTGCGCGCACGCTGTGGCTTGCAGCCTGCCTGACCCTGCTCGCTGCATGCAGTGACAAAGTGCAGTTGGACACCGGGTCCGCGCGCGAGGCTGCGGTGGCCGCGGCCGACGCGGGCAAGGCCGGTGGCAACGACCTGGCAGCCTACCTGGCCTATGAGCACACCGTCGGCATCTCGCTGCCGGCGGCCGGCATTTCCCCGCGCGTGGCAGCGCTGCAGTCTGCGTGCGGAGAAGCGCGCTTCGGGCAGTGCGTGGTGCTCAACGTCTGGCAGCAGGGCGGCGACCATCCCGGCGGCAGCATCGGCATGCGCATCGTGCCCGCGGGCGTGGAGCCGATGATCGCGCTGGCCAGTGAAGGCGCTGAAACCGGCAGCCGCTCCACCCGTGCCGAGGACCTGGCCGTGGTCGTCCGCGACAACGCGCTCGCGCAGGAGCGCCTGCGCAAGGAGCTGGAACGCCTGAACGGCTTCCAGGCGCGGCGCGACCTTGCAGTGGCGGACATGATCGCGCTGTCCGAGCGCATGGCCGCCACCGAAGCGCAGCTGGAGTCCGCCGAACGCGACGCCGCCCAGCACCGCCGCCGCATCGATACCCAGCTGCTGACGTTCAACTTCAGCGCCACCCGGACCCAGGAGGCGCAGGGCGAGGTCACCCGCGCGTTCCGTGACTTCGGCGGCATCCTCGCCACGGGCACCGCCTGGATGATCCGGGCCACCGCGTTCCTGCTGCCGCTGCTGGTGGTGCTGGGCGTGCTGGTGGCGCTGGTCCGCCGCTGGCGCAGGCGCCGCCGCGGCTGAGTAGTCGAGCCGACGCGTGGTCGGGGTGACGCGGCTTCAGCCTTCGTCGTCCTCGTCGAACTCGACCAATGCATCCAGGTCGAAGGCCAGCGCCTCCACCGCTTCGCGCACCTTGCGCGCGGTGGAGGCGTTCGGTGCGTCGATCTCGATGGTGTGGCCCTGCGGGCCGCTCACGTCACTGAGGCCGGCGGAGCTGGAGTCGGCGTCGTCGAGCTGCGGCATGAGGTCGTCGACCTCTTCCACGTGCTCGATCCCTTCCAGGCTCTGCAGCAGGTTGATGACGGCGCGCGCGGTGTCGTCGCTGCCGGTGAGTCGGATGCGGAGCATGACCATCGTGGGGTCCTCTGGAAGGTCTGCGGGTCGGCGGGTCGGCGGGGGAGGGGCGAACCCCGCTTGCAGGCTAGGAAGCCGCCGGCAAAGACCGCGTGACGGTTCCGGCGTTCATTCCGCGATGCGCACCGGCACGCTGATGTTGCACAGGTCGATGTGGCCGGCAGGCTGCAGGTACCAGTCGTCGCGACGGTTGCGGCGCGACTCGACCACGGCGTCGAACAGTGGCGTGTCGGTGCGCAGCACGCGGACGTCGCTGCGTTCGCCTTCCGGCACTTCGGATGCCAGGCGCACGGCCTTGATCGGCACGCGCTGCGCCGCTTCTTCATGGAAGCCCAGCGGGCCGGTGCCGCGCGGCACCACGCTCAGCAGCTCCATGCCCTGGAGCACCCGGCCGACCTGGGTGATGTTGCGGTCGAGCTGGCGCGGTGCCTGGCCGATGACCACGTAGAGCTCGGTGCCGTTGCTGGAATCGGCGGCCATGTCGCGGCCGGCGCCGAGGGTGCCGTAGCAGTGCGCCATCCAGGCCTGGCCCGCGCCCGGGTCGCGCGCGGCAGGGAAACCCTCGGCGAAACCGGTCTCCGGCGCCCAGCCGTCGCGATCCGGAAGTGCGTGGAAGGCGAGACCTTCCGTGGGACGTGCGAACTCGGCCGGCAGCGTTGCTTTCGCACTGCCGATCGGCTTCGGCGCCCCGCCCTCGTCGGTGATGTCGCCGAACTGGACCACGAAATTGTCCTGCGAGCGGTAGATCGTCAGCCCGTCCCAGAAGCCTTCCTTCGCCAGGGTCTGGATGTTGGCGACGTGTTCGGGGGCGAAGGCAGGGGCCAGCTCGATCACCACGCGGCCGCCGGCCAGCTCCATGTAGAGCGTGTTGGCCGGGTCGGGGCTGCGCCAGTCGGTGGGGAGCGAGGCGTCGAGCAGCTCCTGCGTGGTCTTCGGGCGTTCGGCTTCGGCCGTGGTGGCGTGGTCCTGGGTCGCGGTCGCCGTGGCGGTGGCGCAGAGCATGGAAATGAACAGGGACAGGCGGCGAAAGCGGTGGTCTGGGCGCACGTCGGAACTCCGGTCGGGTTCCCACGATTGTTGCCGATCCGGTGGGTGGGCTGACTATCGGCACATTCACTATATGCAGGTTCGCAATAGCATCCGTTCCATGAGCGATCGACCGCCCCCGCCGGACACCGAAGCCGCCCTGCGCAAGTTCCAGCGCGAGCTGAGCACGGGCACCGTGGCGCTGGCACTGCTTGCGGTGCTGTCGCGCGCGCAGGAGCCGATGTACGGCTACCAGATCGCCAAGACCCTGGAGCGCTTCGGCGACGGTGTGCTCAGCGGCAAGCAGAGCGCGCTGTACCCGGTGCTGCGCAACCTGGAGGGCACGGGGCTGCTGGCCAGCCACGTCGGACCGTCCGATGCCGGCCCGCCGCGGCGCTATTACGAGATCACCGACGCAGGGCAGGCCACCCTGCGCGAATGGGCCGCCGCCTGGCGCGCCACCCGCGATTCCGTCGACACCGTTCTGGAGGGAACCCCGTGATGAACACACTGCCGCGCACCATCCCCGAGTACCTGGAGCAGCTGCGGCGCTCCCTGGCCGGCGCCGACCCGGCGATGATCCAGGACGCGCTGTACGACGCCGAGGAATACCTGCGCTCCGAGCTTGCGGAGAACCCCGGCAAGTCCGAGGCCGAGGTCATCGCCGCGGTCGCGTCGAGCTACGGCGCGCCGGACGAAGTGGCCGACATCTACCGCGACACCGAGGTGACGGTGCAGACCGCGCTGCGATCCCCGGCACCGCCGCGGCGCAAGTCGGCGCTTGGCCGGTTCTTCGGCGTGGTGGCGGATCCGCGCACGTATGCGTCGCTGTTCTACATGGTGCTGGCGCTGGCCACCGGCATCTTCTACTTCACCTGGGTGGTGGCCGGCTTTTCAACGACGGCCGGCCTGTCGATCACGATCGTGGGCATCCCGCTGCTGATCCTGTTCTTCGGCTCGGTGCGGGTGCTGTCCCTGGTGGAAGGACGGATCGTGGAAGTGATGCTCGGCGAACGCATGCCGCGGCGCCCCCTGTACACCGTGCGCGGGCGCAGCATCTGGCAGCGCATCGGCGACATGTTCACCGACCCGCGCACCTGGAGCACGATGCTGTACTTCCTGCTGATGCTGCCGCTGGGTATCGTCTACTTCACGCTGGCCACGACCCTGCTGGTGACCGGAATCACCCTCGTGCTCGCGCCGATCGCGACCTGGACCGGCGTGGGCGAAACCTGGCTGGAAGCCAATGATGTCGTCCTGGTGGGCATCAACAACGTGCCGATCGACGGCTGGGGGCTGGTGCTGATGCTGGTCATCGGCGTGCTGCTGCTGTTCGCCACCCTGCACCTGGCGCGCGTCATCGGCCGCGGCCATGGGCTGCTGGCCAAGCACCTGCTGGTGAAGACGGCGCAATATTCATGATGGTCAGGGCGGTGCGCGCATGTTTATTCCTCGGCTTGGCACTGGCATGCGGCATCGCGCTGGCATCGGGGCCGCGGTTCGCGTTCACGCTGCCGCCGGATGTCGACGATGCCGGCATCGGGAGGGCGGTTGCCAAGCTGTCGAAAGACGTCCTGTCGGCCCGCGAGGAAGGAAGGCTGCAGGTGTCTGCGACCGGTCTCGCGCACCTGCGCATCGCAGCCGGTCAGGACCACGAGGCGGTAGATGCCATCCGGGACGTGATGGCTGGCCTCGTTTCGCAGGGCGAACACGAGCGCCCGCGACGCTGGGTGCCCTATCTGCTCCATGCACAGGCGCGGGCGGACCGGCGGCAAGGGCTCGACAAGGCGTATTCCACGGCGTTCGAGAGCTACTTCGGGAAGCTGGACGATCTTGAAGCGCAGCGCACCCAGTACTGGTTTGGTGGCTCCCTCGAGCGTGCGAGGGCCGATCTCCGAGAGTCCGCGTCGCAGCTGGGGGATATGGCGGAGGTCACGCTGGACGATGCCCTCGGCCTCGCACGCCGGCAGGCCTTCGTGGACGCACTTGCCGCGGCTGCGACGGCCGGTGCCTTGATCGCCGCGGATGAAGAGGCGCGCTATCTCGTAGACGAGGACGTGCTGATCCATGCGCCGGACGGCGCCACCCTGTCCGCAGTGGTGGTGCGGAGCCGCAAAGCCACGTCGCCACTGCCGGCCGCAATGGTGTTCACGATCTACACCGAGCCCGAATCCAACCGTGCGACGGCCTTGCAGGCGGCCGCGCACGGATACGCAGGCGTGGTGGTGGATGCGCGTGGAAAGCGGTTGAGCGACGACGCGATCCGTCCATACGAGACAGAAGCCGACGATGCCGCCGCAGCGGTCGAATGGATCGCAGGGCAGCCATGGAGCGACGGCCGCGTGGCGATGTATGGGGGCAGCTATTCCGGGTTTGCCGCGTGGGCGGCTGCCAAGCGCATGCCCCGGGCGCTGAAGACCATCGTGCCGTACGCGGCGGCGATACCGGGCCTCGGCCTGCCGATGGAGAACAACGTCTTCCTGCTTGCGAACTATGGATGGCCGTT
This sequence comes from Luteimonas sp. A649, assembly GCF_054072735.1. Taxonomy (NCBI): domain Bacteria; kingdom Pseudomonadati; phylum Pseudomonadota; class Gammaproteobacteria; order Lysobacterales; family Lysobacteraceae; genus Luteimonas; species Luteimonas sp. A649. Next base: position 597,714 of record NZ_JBSVRQ010000001.1, read on the forward strand.
CCATGTCGCCAACAACCGGCTCCTGGACGATGACACCTACTTCGACCGCGAGCGCTGGCAACGCTTGCCGCTGGCCTGGTACGGGAGCGGGCGGCCATACCGCGAAATCGACCGGGTGGACGGCACGCCGAACCCGTGGCTGCAGCGGTGGCTCTCGCATCCGGCCTATGACGCCTACTGGCAGGCGATGGTGCCCTATGGCGATGAGTTCGCGCGCATCGACATCCCGGTGCTGTCGATCACCGGCTACTACGATGACGGCCAGATCTCGGCGCTGCAGTACTTCAAGGAACACCTGCGGCACCGTCCGGGCGCAGAGCACTACCTGCTGATCGGGCCCTACGACCATTTTGGCGCGCAGGCGCCGATGAAGCCACGCAGCGTGGGTGGCTACGGGATCGATCCCGTCGCGCAGTTCGACACGCACGAAATCACGTTCCAGTGGCTGGACCATGTGCTCCGCGGCGGGCCGCGCCCGGCCCTGCTGCGCGACAGGGTCAACTACCAGCTGATGGGCGCCGACGAGTGGCACAGCGCGCCGTCGCTGGAGGCTGCGGCAAGGGTGAGCGTGTTTCACCTTTCCGGTGCGGCATGCGGACCATACCGGTGCCTGTCGCGCACGGCCGGAGCAACGCTACCGCTGGCGCAGGTCGTCGACTTTTCCGACCGCACGACACAGAACCATGGCTACTACCCGGATCCCGTGGTGCGCGACCAGCTGGAACTCGGCAGCGGCTTCGCCTTCGCCAGCGCACCGTTCGCACGGCCGACCTCGGTGGTCGGCACGTTCTCGGGCGCGCTCAAGGTGCGCATCGACAAGCGCGACTTCGATTTCAGCGTGTCGCTCTATGAGCTGAAACCCGATGGCGCCACCATGCAGTTGTCCTACTACGTCGGTCGGGCGAGCCATGCCCGTGACATGACGCACCGCGAACTGCTGGTTCCCGGCGAATGGACCACGGTTCCGTTTGAACGCACCCGCATGACGGGGCGCAGGATGGAGGTTGGCAGCCGCCTGCTGGTGGTCGTGGATGTGTTGAAGGATGCATGGCACCAGGTGAACCTGGGCACCGGAAAGGACGTCAGTGACGAATCCATCGCCGACGCGGGCAAGCCGCTGACAATCGAATGGCACCCGGACAGCCTCGTCCGCGTGCCGTTGCACGAGCAGCCCGGCGGGTAACGCCGCCCTCCCCGGGGACCGAGTGGCTCGGCGGGATGCGTCAGTGCTTCGAGGACTGCTTGCGTGCCGTCTTGCGCACGACGGGCTTTCCTGCCGGCACTGCATCGTGCTTCGCGATGAAGTCGCGCACCTGCGGATACACCTGCGTGCGCCAGCGGCGGCCGCTGAAGATGCCGTAATGGCCGGCGCCATCGACGGTCAGGTGTTCGCGGTCGCGTTCGGCAACGCCGGTGCACAACACGTGCGCGGCACGGGTCTGGCCGAGGCCGGAGATGTCGTCGAGCTCGCCCTCGATGGTCATCAGCGCGCAGCCCGTGATCGCCGCCGGGTCGACGCACTCGCCGGCCACGTCCCAGGCGCCGCGCGGCAGCAGCTGCTCCTGGAACACCACGCGGATGGTGTCGAGGTAATAGTCGGCGGGCATGTCGAGCACGGCGTTGTATTCGTCGTAGAAGCGGCGGTGCGACGCGGCGTCTTCGAGGTCGCCCTTCACCAGGTCCTGGTAGAAGTCCCAGTGCGACATGAAGTGGCGCTCGGGGTTCATGGCCATGAACCCGGTGTGCTGCAGGAATCCGGGGTACACGCGGCGGCCGCGGCCGGGATAGTTCTGCGGCACCACCTGGATGACGTTGTTCTCGAACCACGACAGCGGCTTCGTGGTGGCGAGGTTGTTGACCGCGGTCGGCGACTCGCGGGTGTCGATCGGCCCGCCCATCATCACCATCGAGCGCGGCACGGATTCGCCGCGCGCGGCCATCAGCGAGATCGCCGCCAGCACCGGCACGGTCGGCTGGCAGACGCTCATCACGTGCAGGCGTTCGGCGCCGATGTGGCGGATGAACTCCTGGATGTAGGCGATGTAGTCGTCGAGCGTGAACGCGCCCGCTTCCTTCGGCACCATGCGCGCGTCGATCCAGTCGGTGATGTAGACCTTGTGGTCGGGCAGCAGGGTGCGCACGGTGTCGCGCAGCAGGGTGGAGTGATGGCCTGAGAGCGGCGCCACCACCAGCACCGTGGGCTGGTCCTTCATGCCGAGGATGTTCTGCGCATCGTCGGTATAGCGCTTGAAGCGCAGCAGGCGGCAGAAGGGCTTGTCGAGCGCCACCTTCTCCACCACCGGCACGTCGTGGCCGTCCTTGACCACCTGGTGGATGGCAAAGGGCGGCTTCTCGTAATCCTTGCCGATGCGGTGCAGGAGTTCGTTGGTGGCGGCCACGCGGGCCGCGCCCGGAAGCGAGGACAGCCAGGTGCCCTCGATGCCGAAGATCTTCGCGTTCGCCTGCGCCAGCTCGGTGAAGGGCGCAAGCAGGTTGCGATTGAATTCGTGCAGTTGGTACATCATCGGCGGAGGTGGCCCCTGTTCCTGACGCGCTGCAGCATAACGCAGCGGGCCGTGAGCAACAGGTGGCCATTGGTCATAGCCTCACGGCCACGTTCAGGCGGGGCCCGCCCCGCCGTGTCAGGCCAGTTCAAGGGCCGTCGCCCCGGCCGCCAGCCCGGGCGAGAGCCAGCAGTGGGACCCGAGGACCCGGAAGCCCACGGCCTCGAAGCGCTTGCGATAGAAGCTGCCCGGGCGGCCGATGAACCCGTGCTCGTCGCCCTCGGCCGCGTCCTCGCGGGCGAAGGTCTCGAGGAAGGCGACGCCGCCGCACAGCTCCGCCAGGCCCGGCAGGCCGCGATCGATCTCGCGCGCCTGCAGGTAGTGCAGGACGTCGCTGCACACCACCAGGTCGGCCGGCGGGCAGGGGCGCAGCTCGGCGAAGTCGGCGAAGCGCGCGTGGTGCAGGTTGCGGCGCGCACCGTGGCGCTCGATCGCGTACTGGCTGCTGTCGAACCCGATGTACTGCGCCTTGGGCCGCAGTTTCAGCAGCGGAGCGCGCCAGGCGCCTTCGCCACAGCCGATGTCGAGCACGGTCCGGATCGGGCGTTCAAGGTGGTACTCCGCGGTGGCCACCGCCAGCGCCACCTTGCGCGCCAGCCGCTGCCGCCCGCCGATGCCGCCGCCGCGGTACCAGCGGTCGAAATAGTCCTGGTCGTAGGTCTTGTCCATGGGCGGGCACGATACCGGCTGCGGCGCCCGCCGTGCGATCCTGTAGACAACTACATAGGGGCGGGAAGCAATGCAGAGCTATATCTGGATCAAGTCGTTGCACATCGTGTTCGTGATGGCCTGGGTGGCCGCGGCGTTCTACCTGCCGCGCATCCTGATCAACATCGTCGAGGACGGCGGCAACGCCGCGGTGCGCGACCGCCTGGTGCTGATGGGCCGGCGGCTGTACCGCTTCGGCCATGTGATGTTCGGGCTCGCGGTGGTCGCGGGCCTGGTGCTGTGGATGGGCTACCGGGTGATTCCCGACTTCCCGACCATGGTCGGCAGCGGCACCGGCTGGCTGCACGCCAAGCTGCTGCTGGTGGCGGTGATGTTCGCGATGTACATCGTCGAGGGTCGCCAGCTCAAGGTCGCCGCACGTGGCGGCGCGATGCCGTCCACGAAGATGCTGCGCATCCGCAACGAGATCCCGGTGCTGATCCTGCTGGTGGTGGTGTGGCTGGTGCTTGCGAAGCCGTTCTGACCCGCTCGGTCGGTGGAGTCACTTTGATGTGATTGTGGTTGTGGGGGCGGCTACAGCCGCGATCGGCCCGGTATCGCGGCTGTAGCCGCTCCCACAGGGTTCCCGCGGATGGATCAGTGGGCGGGGGGCTGCACCTTCGGGAGTTCCACCGGCACGCCTGATGCGTCGCAAACGCCATTCGCGCACAGCTGCCCGCGCAGCGTCGGCGTGGCCTGCACGATCACGTGGTAAATCACGTTCTGCTCCAGCGTGCCGCGGAACGCGGCGCTGCCAGGGCCGCGCGCCCAGATGCCGACGTCTTCGCCGCCGTGGGTTTCCGACGCCAGCGGCACCATCGCTTCCTGCATGTAGTCGGGATCGGTGGTGTCGACGTCGGTGAGGTCGGGGCGGCCGGTGGATGGCCGGGTGTCACGGGCGGCGTGGAAGTGGCGCTTCGGGCCCTGGGGCTGGCTGGCGCTGGCGCCGGGATAGCCGGGGCCGTTGGCATAGCTGAGGGTGGTGTAGGGCAGGCCAAGGGCGTCGCGCGCGGGGCCTTCGCCGCCCTCGTGCACCTTGCCCAGGATCGGGTTGCCGCGCTGCGGATAGCCGACGAAGTTGAGCACGTGCGAGTGGTCGGCGGTGACCACGATCAGCGTGTCGTCGGCCGAGGTCATGTCGACCGCGGCCTGCACGGCGCGTGACATCGCCACGGTCTCGTCCAGGGCGCGGTAGGCGTTGCCTTCGTGGTTGGCGTGGTCGATGCGGCCGCCTTCCACCAGCAACACGTAGCCCTGGTCGTTCCCCGCCAGCGATTCGATCGCGAAGCGGGTCAGGGCTTCGAGATCGGGCTCGCCTTCGGGGCCGCGGTCGCGGTCGTGCTCGTACTGCATGTGGCTCAGCTCGAAGAGGCCCAGCACGGGCGACGTGCCGCGCGCGGCCTCGAACTGCTCGCTGGTGTGGACGAACGCACCCCCGGGATGCAGCTCCAGCCACTCCGCGACCAGGTTGCGGCCGTCCTTGCGCTTGCCGCGCACGCCGGGCATCACTTCTTCGTTGGGCAGGAACTCGCGGGCGCCGCCGGCGAGCACGATCTGCGGACCGCCGCGTTCGCGGGCGAAGTCGAGGAACTGGCTGGCGATGTCGCTGCAGCCGGCCTCGCGCGCGGCGTCGGGCAGCGAGGCGTCGCTCTCCCAGTTGCGGTTGGGCACGTGGGCATAGGTCGCGGCGGGCGTGGCGTGGGTCAGGCGCGCGGTCGTGACGATGCCGGTGCCCATGCCGGCGTCGGCGGCCAGCGCCAGCCAGCCCTGCAGGCGGTTGCCGCGCGACTGGGCGCAGTCGTTGTGGCCGCCGGCGCTGACGCCGATCGCACCGATGTGGGTTTTCACGCCGGTGGCGATGGCGGTCATGGTGCCGGCCGAATCCGGGGTCTGGGCATCGGTGTTGTAGGTCTTGGAAAACGCCGTGGCCGGGAACTGCTCCCAGGCCAGCAGGTGTTCTTCGCCCGGGTTGCCGGCGCGCTGGCCGGCGAAGATCCGCGCCGCGGCCACCGTGGTCAGGCTCATGCCATCGCCCAGGAACACGATCACGTTCTTCGCGCGCCCGTCCATGGCGCCGTTGCCGGCCGCACGCGCGGCGCCGCTGCGGTACCACCAGGCGGGGGTCTCTCCCTCGGGGTGCGCGACCGCCGGGACTTCGACGTGGATCGCGCCCATGGCGGTGGAAGCGGCTGGCGCGGGAGCGCGGGTGGCGGGGACGGCACAGGCTGCGGCAAGGCAGGCGCACAGGACGGGAAGGGACAAGCGGAGCGTGCGGGTCATGGGTCTGTCGAGCGTCCTGCGGCCGGATGAGGTATTCATTATGACCGGCGCACAGCGTCCCGAAGATGACACGTCGGCGTTCCGCCACGGCGGTCGTCGCCACAGCGGCCATCGGCTAAGGTGCGTCATTGCCCCTCCCCTGGACGCCGATGAAGCTCGTCTCCGCGTGGTTGAAGATCCCGTTCTGGCAGCGCGTCGCCGCGGGCTTCGTGCTGGGTGCGCTGGCCGGCTGGGCGTTCGGGCCCGCCGCCGGCGTGTGGTTCAAGCCCCTGGGCGACGTCTACGTCAACCTGATCCGGATGATCGCGACGCCGCTGGTGTTCTTCGCCGTGGCCAGCGCGATTTCGAGCCTGCACGGGCAGAAGTCGATGGCCTCGCTGGGCGGGCGCACCTTCGCCTGGTTCGCGATCACCGCCGTGCTTGCGGTCTGCGTCGGGCTGGGCGTCGGCCTGGTGCTGCAGCCCGGCATCGGCGTGAGCGGCCTGGTGGTGGCGCCGGACTACGTGGTCCGCGACGTGCCCGGCCCGGTGCAGGTGCTGGTGGACGTGGTGCCGACCAACCCGTTCCGCGCCCTGACCGAGGGCAGGATCCTGCAGGTGATCTTCTTCGCGGCGCTGCTCGGCTTCGCGCTGGTCAAGCTGGGCGAGCGCACGCAGCGCCTGCGCGCGCTGATGGCCGAAGGCAGCGAGGCGATGATCCAGGTCACCCGCTTCGTGCTCGAGATGACCCCGCTGGGTACCTTCGGCCTGATCGCCGCGCTTGTGGGCACCTACGGCTTCGAGAAGCTGCTGCCGCTGGGCAGCTACATCGGCGCGCTGTACCTGGCCTGCGCGATCCACATCGTGTTCGTCTACAGCAGCCTGCTGCTGGCGCACGGGCTCAGCCCGCTGAAGTTCTTCCGCGGCGCGGCGCCGGCGATGCAGGTGGCGTTCGCGGCCTCGTCGAGCTTCGCCGCGCTGCCGGCCAGCCTGCGCAGCGCCACCCACAACCTCGGCGTCGACAAGGACTATGCGGCCTTCGCGGTGCCGCTGGGCGCGAGCGTGAAGATGGACGGCTGCGGCGCGATCTATCCGGCGCTGACCGCGGTGTTCGTGGCGCAGTACTTCGGCATCGAACTGGACATGTCGCAGTACTTCATCATCCTGCTGGCTTCGGTGCTGGGCAGCTTCGGCACCGCCGGCGTACCCGGCACCGCGATCGTGATGGTCACCCTGGTGCTGAGCGCCGCGGGCCTGCCCCTGGAAGGCATCGGCTACCTGGTCGCCATCGACCGCATCCTCGACATGATGCGCACGATGACCAACGTCACCGGGCAGGTGCTGGTGCCGGTGCTCGTGGCGAAGCAGACAGGGATCCTCGACGAAGAGGTGTACGCGGCCGCATCAAGCAACGTCGGGCTGGAGTCTCAGACGGAGCGGTAGGGCCGCTGCCTGGCAGCGGAGCGTTGTCGTGTGGGAGCAGCCATGGCTGCGATCGCCGATCGGGATCGCAGCCATGGCTGATCCTGCAGGGGCGGGTTACCGAAGGGCTTCGCGCTCGGCCTGGAGCTGGGCGTCGAAGCTGCGTTCGGCCTGGTCGGCATACCCGGCGCAGTCCATCGGCTTCGATGCCGCGGGATTCACGTAGTCGCGGCCACTTGAGCCCGGGTGCGGCGTCAGCAGCACGTCGCAGGGCAGGGCCCGGACCACGTCGAAGCTGCGGCGATAGTCGTCGACGATGCGCGGGTATCGCGGGTTGTCCACCAGCTGGTAATCCGGCGCGCTCAGGCTGTCGGCATAGGCGATGCGCACGGGGCTGGCGCCCTCGCGGTCGGTCCAGGTCCAGGCCATGCTGCCCGGCGTATGCCCGGGCATGAAGTGCACGGTGAAGCGCATGCCGCCGAGTTCGACGACTTCGCCGTCCAGCAGCAGGCGGTCGACCTGCACCGGCGGGTAGACGATGGCGTCGCCGAAGTGGATGTCGTCGCTGCCACCGCGCGCCAGCAGCACCGCGGACTCCGCGTTGGCGGCCACGCGCGCACCGGTGCGCCGGCGCAGCTCGGCGAGCGGGCCGACGTGGTCGGCGTGGGCCTGGCTGAGGAGGATCAGCTTCAGGTCGGCCGGTGCCACGCCCAGGTCGGCCATGTGCTGCAGCAGCATGTCGGCCGCCTGCGGCATGCCGCCGTCGATCAGCACTGCGCCGTCCGTGGTTTTCACCAGGAGCGCGCTGAGGTTGGCCGTACCGATGTGCCAGGTGTTGTCTGCGATCTTCACCGGCGCGATCGGCTGCCGCCAGCTGTCATGGACGGTATAGGCCTTCAGCTGCGGCAGCGGCGGCTCGGCGGCCGTGGCGCACATCGTGGGCAGGATCCCCAGGGCGAGCGCCAAAGCGGAGACGGTGGGGGCGGACAGGCTGCTTGGGGACATGTGTCTGGATGCTCCGGCGGGGCGTCGAGTATCGCCGATGATCCCTGGCGTGTTCGGCCGCTCCCGGACATGACTTCTGGCCGGCACTGCGCGGAACGGCCCGGGGTAAGGTGATGCGTTGTCCACACGGGAGAGGGCCTCATGAAGCTGTACTGGCACACGGCAGGGCTGTGCGCGCTGCTGTTCGCGGCGCCGTCGTTCGCCGCTGACACCGACCGCTGGGACATCCCGGTGGCGACGAAGGTCCTCGACAACGGCCTGACCGTGGTCGTGTCCGAAGACCGCAGCGCGCCGGTGGTTGGCGTGAGCGTGGTCTACGGCATCGGCATGCGGCTCGAGCCGCGCGACCGCACCGGCTTCGCGCACCTGTTCGAGCACCTGATGTTCGAAGGCTCCGCCAACGCGCCCGAGGGCGTGTTCGACCGCGTGATCACCGGCGGCGGCGGCCGCAACAACGGCTCCACCCGCGCCGACTTCACCAACTACATCGAGATCGCGCCCTCGTCGGCGATCGAGCCCATCCTGTGGCTCGAGGCCGACCGCATGCGCATGCTGGACTTCAGCGAGAGCACGCTGAAAAACCAGCAGGACGTGGTGAAGGAAGAGATCCGCAACAACGTGCAGAACCAGCCCTACGGCGGTTTCATGTGGATCGACATCGGCCAGCACGCGTTCCAGAAGTGGGAGAACAACCACGACGGCTACGGCAGCTTCGAGGACCTGGAAAACGCCGACCTCGATGACGTCAAGGCGTTCCACCGCGACTTCTACGGCCCCAACAACGCGATCCTGTCGCTGGCCGGCGACATCTCTCCGGAAGAGGGCTTCGCGCTGGCCGAGAAGTACTTCGGCGACATCGCCTCGCGTCCCACGCCGCCGGCGCCGGACTTCAGCGAAGGCCTCAACACCAAGGAAACGCGCCTGCAGCAGGGCGACAAGCTGGCGCAGGTGCCTGCCATCGCCGTGGCCTGGAAGATGCCCGACCGCGGCAGCGCCGACCAGGCGCCGATGGCGGTGCTCGGCGCGCTGCTCGCCAACGGCGACGCTTCGCGGCTGTACCAGGGTCTGGTAAAGGGACGCGAGCTGGCGCTCAACGTCGACTCGCTCTACGGCCTGACCAGCGAGTGGGAATATGACGGCCCGACGCTGTTCACCGTGTTCGCGCTGTACAAGCCGACCACCGACGCCGACGCCATGCTGGCCGCGATCGACGAGGAGATCGCGCAGGTCGTCGCCGAAGGCGTCGACGACGCCACGCTCGCACGCGTCAAGACCCGCATGCTCGCCGACTGGTACAACGGCCTGGAGTCCTTCATCTCCCGCGCCGACGCCCTGGCCAAGCTGCAGCTGATGTGGGACGACGCCGAAGTGGTCAATCGTATCCCCGGCTGGATCGACGCCGTGACCTCGGCCGACGTGCAGCGCGCCGCGCGCACCTACCTGACGCGCGACAACCGCACCGTCATCGACCGCAAGCCGGAGGCCATGCTGCAGGCCGCTGCCGCCACAGACGCCACCACTGACGCGACCACGGATTGAAGGAGACGACCATGACCCACTTCAAGCACACGCTGCTCGCCCTGGCCGTTTCCGCGCTCGCCTGCGGTGCCGCCGTCGCCGGCCCGTCGGCCGACCTCCCCAAGGACCTGCCGCCCTACGCGGCCGACAAGCCGCTGCCGGTGCCCGGGATCGAAAAGAAGACCCTGGCCAACGGCCTCGAGGTCTGGGTGGTGCCGCGCGACGGCATCCCGCGCGTGGATTACGTGCTCGCGGTGCGCAATGCCGGCTACGTCGCCGATGCGCCCGATGCGCCCGGCTTCGCATCGCTGATGGCGGGGCTGCTGACCGAAGGCACCGCTCAGCGCGATTCGCGCGAGATCGCCGAGTTCGCCCAAGCCCAGGGCGGCGGCGTCGGTGCCTCGGTCAGCAGCGACGGCGCGCTGGTCTATGGCAATGCCCTGGCCGCCAACGCCGGCCCGATGCTGTCCCTGCTCGCCGAGGTGGTCCGCACGCCGGCCTTCCCCGACAGCGAGGTCAAGCTCGCGCAGGCCAACGCCCTGCAGGCACTGAAGGCGGCCGAAGCGCAGCCGGGCTTCCGCGCCAATCGCGCGCTGCTGTCGGCGGTCTACGGCGACCACCCGTATGCACGCACCCAGCAGACCGAAGCCTCGATCATGGCGGTCACGCCTGCGGCACTGCGCAGCGAGCACCAGCGTCGCTTCCATCCCGACCGCAGCCTGTTGGTGGTGACCGGCCGGATCGACGCCGACGACGCCTTCCGCCTGGCGGAGCAGGCCTTTGGCGATTGGGATGCCTCCGGCGTGGCCGATGTCCCCGCCACGCCGGCCGCGCCGCGCGATGCCAAGGCGCAGCGGCTGCTGCTGCAGCGCGACGGCAGCGTGCAGTCGACGCTGCGCCTGGCGAGCCCCGCGGTCGCGGCCACCGATCCCGACGCGATCCCGCTGCAGCTGGCGGGCACCGTGCTGGGCGGCAGCTTCTCCAGCCGCGTGATGCAGAACCTGCGCGAAGATAAGGGCTACACCTACGGTGCCCGCGCCGGCCTTGCGACCTCGGCCGAGGGCGGCCTCGTCAGCGGATCCGCCGACGTGCGCAACGAAGTCACCGGCGCATCGCTGACCGAGTTCTTCAAGGAATACGCGCGCATCGGCAGCGAACCGGTGCCCGCCACCGAGCTCGACGACACCAAGCGCTACGTGGCCGGCGGCTATCTGATCGGCAACCAGATGCAGGCTTCGGTGGCGGCCACGCTGGCGTCGAACTGGCTGGTCGGGCTGCCGTCGGAATACCTCGGCGAGTTCGTGCCCAAGGTCCGCGCGGTGGGCGCGGACCAGGTGCAGGCGATGGCGGCGAAGTACTTCGCACCGGAGCGCCAGAGCATCATCGTGGTGGGCGATGGTGGGGCGATTGCGGAGCAGCTGGCCGAGTGGGGCGAGTTCCAGAACGTCGAATAGACCCGACCCTCTTCCCTCGCTCCGCGGGGCACCTTCCCCCGCAAGCGGGGGAAGGGAGTCGTGGTGGGCTTACGCGGGCACCGGCACTCCGCGGGGCCGGTTGAGCCAGTACGCGAACGCGCCCGCCGTAAAGAACATCAGCAGGCTGTAGACCGCCGCGGGAATCGACATCGCCGGGTTGCCGAGTACGTTGAGGCCGATGAAGATCGCCAGGGTGCCGTTGTGGATGCCGATCTCCATCGAGATGGCGATCGCCTGCGGCCGCGGCAGCCGCAGGGCCAGCGGCGCGGCGTAGCCGGTGCCCAGGCTGGCGAGGTTGAACAGCAGGCAGGCCAACCCGACCGTGGCGATCGAGGCCAGCAGCACCTCGTAGGACTGCGCCACCGCCACCGCCACCAGCAGCGCCAGCACCAGCACCGAGAGCAGCCGCAGCGGCTTGGTCGAGGCCGCCGCGAACGCCGGCGCGAAATGCCGCACCGTCATGCCCGCGGCCACCGGCAGCAGGATGATCACCGCGACCTCGAGCACCTTCGACACCGGCGGCTGCACGTATTGCCCGGCGCCCATGAAGAATTCCAGCGAGAGGTTGAGGATCACCGGCAGGGTCAGCAGGCAGAGCAGGCTGTTGATCGCCGTGAGCGTGATGTTGAGCGCGACGTCGCCGCGCGCGAGGTGGCTGTAGATGTTGGCCGTGGCACCGCCCGGCGAGGCCGCCAGCAGCATCAGTCCCACCGCGAGTTCCGCTCGCAGGCCCAGGCCCAGCGCCAGGCCGAACGCCACCCAGGGCAGCAGCAGGGTCTGGAGGCCGAGGCCGACGAGGACGGCTTTCGGGTAGCGCCCGACGCGCCTGAAGTCCTCGATCGTGAGGCCCATGCCAAGCCCGAGCATGATCACGCCCAGCGCCAGAGGCAGGAGCAGGTTGGTCAGTAAAGAAGCCTGCATCGGTATCCCTTCCGTCCCGGTATCGAATCTGGTCGAGCTTCGCCTGCCGTCCCCGTGTCGTGCACGCCGCGCTGCAGCGCGGCCGGGCCGGACACGAAAAAGGCCGCCCGGGGGCGGCCTTCGATGCAGCGGCGTGCGAGGGCGTGCCTCAGCTGTCGAGGCCTTCGACCCGGCGCGCCTGCAGGAACCTGCCGGCCCAGTAGCCGGTGTCCAGGCGCGACACGGTGACGTCACGGCCGGTGCGCGGGGCGTGCACGAACTGGCCGTCGCCGACGTAGATGCCGACGTGGTCGACGCGCTTGCCGCGGCGGCCGAAGAACACCAGGTCGCCTGCGATCAACGCCGCGCGATCAACCTTCTCGCCGTTGCTCGCCATCTCGCGCGACACGCGCGGCAGTTCGATGCCCAGGGCGGTGCGGAACACGTAGTTCACCAGGCCACTGCAGTCGAAGCCGGAGTCCGGCGAGGTGCCGCCCCAGCGGTAGGGCGTGCCAAGCAAGCCCTTGGCGCGGCGGAGCAGGGCCTGGATGCGGCTGGGGGGCTCGGTGGCGTCAGACGCGGGGGCCCCGGCCTCGATCAGCTGGTTGACGTCGGCCGCGCTCAGCATGTCGCGGTCGGGCGCCAGCAGGCTGCCCACCAGGGCCAGGCTGGTGGAGCCGCCCAGCATCTGGTCGGCCGAATCCGCTGCCAGCGGGGCCGCCAGTACAGGCGCCGCGGCAAACGACAGCAGGATCGTGAAAAGGATGGAATGCGCCCGTGGTGCGGTGCGGCGGCGATGAGATTCGATGGGTGCGGAAAAAGTCACGCAGTCTTCACAAGTCAGAGCAGCAGCGCAGGATGGTGACCGACCGGGTTGCCTGATTTGTTAACTTTTCGTAAGTTCGACGTGAATCGGCCGTGATCGGTGTCCCCGATTCAGCGCAGGATCCGTTTCGCGCCGCTGTAGTTGCGCCGCCAGTAGCTTCCGTCCAGGTGATCCAGTCGCACGGTGCCACCGGTGCTGGGGGCGTGGACGAAGCGGCCCTCGCCGACGTAGATCCCGACGTGGGACACGTTGCCACCGCTGCCGAAGAACACCAGGTCGGCCGTCGCCAGCTTCTGCGGCTCGATCCGCGGCCCCTGATAGGCGGCGAGGTCGCGGGAAGTGCGCGGCAGCTTCAGGTCGAGCATGTCGCTGTAGACGTAATTGACCAGGCCGGAGCAATCGAAGCCGCCTTCGGGCGTGTTGCCACCGTAGCGATAGGGCGTGCCGACCAGGCTGATGGCGCGCATCAGCACCGCGTTCGCGGCCGCGGGGTCGACCGGCGTGACCTGCGGCCACTCACGCTCGCCGACGACAACGGGCCGGGGCTGGGCGGGGCGGACATCGTCCCGGCCGCAACCCGCTGCAAACAGCATGGCCGCAAGCCCCGCGATCGCGATTGGCGCACGGCGGCCCGTGTCTGGATAATGCGTGGTCTTGCCCATCGGCCGGCATCTTGGCCGACCACCCGCCTTCCTTACAAGCGGCCGCGTGCCGCGCCATCGGATCCACAGCCCATGAAGATCGAGAAAGACCGCGTCGTCCGCTTCCACTACACCGTGTCCGAACAGGGCGGCGAGCCGGTGGAAAGCTCCAAGGACAACGGCCAGCCGCTGGCCATCCTGCACGGCCACGGCAACATCATCCCGGGCCTGGAGAAGGCGATGGAAGGCCACGTCGCCGGCGACAGCTTCAGCGCCGACGTGCCGGCCGCCGAGGCCTATGGCGAGCGCCGCGACGGTCTGACCCAGCGCGTGCCGAAGAAGCACTTCGGCGGCCAGAAGCTGTCCGTTGGCGACCAGGTGGTGCTGAACACCAACTTCGGTCCGCGTGCGGTCACGATCGAGAAGATCGGCATGAGCGTGGTCGATGTCGACCTGAACCACCCGATGGCCGGGAAGGCCCTGCACTTCGACGTCGAGATCGTCGACGTGCGCGAGGCCCAGCAGGTCGAGATCGAGCACGGCCACGTGCACGGCGAGGGCGGCCACGACCACGGCGACGCCGGCCACGGCGAGCCCGCCGCCGACGCGGGCGAAGACGCCGCCAAGGCCGACTGACGGCCAGCGCGCCGCTACACTTTCGCCATGGACGAACGCGTCGATGTAGTGGTGGTGGGTGGCGGCGTCATCGGGCTGTGCACGGCGCTGTGCCTGGTCGAAGCCGGGCGCAGCGTGCGCGTGCTGGAGGCGAAGACCGTCGGCAGCGGCAGTTCGCACGGCAACTGCGGCACGCTGACGCCCAGCCACGCCGCGCCGCTGGCCGCGCCCGGCGCGATCAGCCAGGCGCTGCGCTGGATGCTGACGCCGGACGCCCCGTTCTACGTTGCGCCGCGGCTGGACCCGGGCCTGTGGCGCTGGCTGTTCGGCTTTGCCCGCCGCTGCAATGCCCGCGACTGGCGCACGGCGCTGGTCGCGCGCGCGGCCATCCTCAACGATTCGATCGCCGCCTATCCCGACTGGGTGGCGCGCCATGCCCCGAACGCGGAATACGCATCCGACGGCGTGGACTACCTCTACCAGACCGCGTCCGGGTTCGATGCGGGCGCGCGCGACCTCCCGCACCTGGCCGAAGTCGGCATCGCCGCCGAAGTGATCGACGGCGGCGAATACGAGCGCTCGGATCCCGCCCTGAAGGCGGGCCTGCATGCCGTGATCCGCTTCCCTGGCGACGCCAGCCTGCGGCCCGACCGCTATGTCGAGGGCCTGGCCAGTTCCCTGCGCGCGTCAGGCGGCGTGATCGAAGACGGTTGGGAAGTGCAGCGCATCGACGAGGACACGGACGGCGTGGTGGTGCACGGCAGCCGCGGCACGGTGCGCGCGCGCGACGTGGTCCTCGCCACCGGTGCCTGGTCGCCCACGCTGATGCGTTCGGCGGGCCTGGGCGCGCTGCCGGTGCAGCCGGGCAAGGGCTATTCGATCACCTACGACCGGCCGGCGCTGGTGCCGCGGCGCGCGCTGTCGCTGCACGAACCCGGCGTCTGCGTCACCGCGTGGGGCAGCGGGTACCGGCTGGGCAGCACGATGGAATTCTCCGGCTACAGCACCAGCCTCAACCGCCGCCGGCTCGATGCGCTCGAGCGCGGCGCCGCCAGCTTCCTGCACGAGCCCGTGGGCGCGGTGAAGCACGAGGAGTGGTACGGCTGGCGCCCGCTGAGCATCGACGACGTGCCGATCATCGGCCGCGTGCCGGGGCGTCGTCACGCCTGGATAGCGACAGGGCACGGCATGCTCGGCGTCAGCATGAGCCCCGGCACCGGACAACTCGTCTCCGACCTGATCTGCGGTCGCGAACCGCGGATCGATCCCGCCCCGTACTCCCCGGCGCGCTTCCGGTGAGCGCCGCGCGCCGCCTGCACGTCGACCTGGTCGTGGTGGGTGGCGGCTCCGGAGGGCTGGCCGCGGCTTTCCGCGCCGCCAACCATGGCGCGCGCGTGGTGCTGCTCGAACCGGGCGAACTCGGCGGCACCTGCGTCAACGTCGGCTGCGTGCCGAAGAAAGCAATGTGGCTGGCCGCCGACCTGGGTGCGCGCATCGCGCTGGCGCCGGCGCTGGGGTTTCCGGTACAGCCGGCCTGCCCGGACTGGAAGACGCTGGTCGCAAGCCGCCAAGGCTACATCGCCAACATCCACGCCAGCTACCGCAAGCGCCTGGACGAGGCCGGCATCGCGCTGCTGCCCACGCGCGGCCGCCTGGCCGGCGACGGCCTGGTGGAGTGCGATGACGGCACCCAGGTGCAGGCGGAGCACATCCTGCTGGCGACCGGCGGCCGGCCGGTCAGGCCCGACATCCCCGGCGCCGGGCTGGGCATCGACTCCGACGGCTTCTTCGCCCTGTCGGCGGCCCCAAAGCGGGTGGCGATCATCGGCGGCGGCTACATCGGCGTCGAGCTGGCCGGGGTGATGCAGGGACTTGGCAGCCAGGTGGAGCTGTTCGTGCGCGGGGACGGCCTGCTCAAGGGCTTCGATCCCGACGTGCTCGAACGCCTGCAGGGCAACATGCACCAGTCCGGCATCGCGCTGCATTTCGGCTATTCGCTGGCGGCGCTCGAAGCCGCAGGCAGCGACGACGGCGTGCGCCTGCGCGAACAGGATGGCGACGCGGGCGAGCCCTTCGACGCCGTGGTCTTCGCCACCGGGCGCCGCCCGAATACCGATGGCCTCGGCCTTGATGCCGCCGGCGTGCGCGTCACCGCGGATGCCCGTGTCGAGGTCGACGACTTCCAGTCCACCAGCGCCGAGCGGATCTACGCCGTCGGCGACGTCACCGGTCGCCTGGCGCTGACGCCCGTGGCGATCGCCGAGGGCCGGCGGTTGATGGACCGCGTGTTCGGTGGCGACCCCGATGCCCGCGTCGACCATGTCAACGTCCCCACGGTGGTGTTCTCGCATCCGCCGCTGGGCAAGGTCGGGCTGACCGAGGCGGAGGCGCGGGAGCGCTTCGGAGGCGATGCCGTGAGCTGCCACCGCACCACTTTCCGCCCGATGCTGCACGCGCTGGCCGACGTGCAGCAGCACAGCATGTTCAAGGCCGTCTGCGTGGGCGAAGAGAAGCGCGTGGTCGGCCTGCACCTGGTGGGCGAGGCCGCCGACGAGATCCTGCAGGGGTTCGCGGTGGCGGTGAAGATGGGCGCGACGCTTGCGGACTTCCACGCCACCGTCGCCATCCATCCCACCAGCGCCGAAGAGATCGTGCTGCTGCGCTGAGCGGTTAGGATCGGGGGATGGAGACCTTCACCCTGCACCGCGGCAGCACGCCGCTGCTCGTCAGCCTGCCGCACGACGGCACCCATGTCCCGGATGCGATCGCACAGCGCCTGACCGCCAGCGCGCGCGGCGTGCCCGACACCGACTGGCACGTGGCGCGGCTGTACGACTTCGCGCGCGATCTCGGCGCCTCGATCCTGGTGCCGACGCATTCGCGCTACGTGGTCGACCTCAACCGCGGCGAAGACGACACCTCGCTCTATCCCGGGCAGAACACCACCGGCCTGTGCCCGGTGCGGCAGTTCAATGGCAGCGCGGTCTACCTTGAAGGCCAGGAACCCGCGCCCGGGGATGTCCTGCAGCGCGTCGACGCGTACTGGCGGCCCTACCACGCGGCGCTGCGCGAGGAGATCGATCGCCTGAAGCAGGCGCACGGCCGCGTGGTGCTGTGGGAAGCGCACTCGATCCGCGGCGAGCTGCCCTGGCTGTTCCCGGGCCGCCTGCCGGACCTCAACCTCGGCACCGCTGGAGGCGCCAGCTGCTCACCGGAGCTGGCACAGCGCCTGGCGCTGGTGCTGGCGAAGCAGGACGGCTACGACTGGGTCGCCAACGGCCGCTTCAAGGGCGGCCATATCACGCGCCATTACGGCCGGCCCGAACAGGGCGTGGAGGCGGTGCAGCTCGAGATCGCGCAGCGTGCCTATATGGACGAGGCAACGTTCGAGTGGCTGCCGGAGCGGGCCGCTGCCCTGCAGCCGGTGCTGCGCGCGCTGCTGGAAGCCGCGCTGCGGGCCTGAACCTGGCGCCTTGCCGCCGTCCTTGTGGAAGCTGCTCCCACAGAGTCACGTTTGCTCCTGCGGGGGCCGTGCGCGCGGCGTCAGACCTCCAGCGAAGCCAGGTCGCCCTTTTCCTCCAGCCAGGACTTGCGATCCGACGCACGTTTCTTGGCCAGCAGCATGTCCATCAGCGAGCGCGTCTGGTCGGCGTCGTCGATGGTCAGCTGCACCAGGCGGCGGGTGTCGGGGTGGATCGTGGATTCGCGCAGCTGCGGCGGGTTCATCTCGCCCAGGCCCTTGAAGCGGGTCACGTTGACCTGGCCCTTGATCTTTTCTCGCGCGATCTTCTCCAGCAGCAGGCGCTTTTCTTCCTCGTCCAGGGCGTAGAACACCTGCTTGCCGATGTCGACGCGGTACAGCGGCGGCATCGCCACGAAGATGTGGCCGGCGCGCACCAGCGCGGGGAAGTGGCGCAGGAACAGCGCCGCCAGCAGGGTGGCGATGTGCAGGCCGTCGGAGTCGGCGTCGGCCAGGATCACGACCTTGCCGTAGCGCAGGCCGGAGATGTCGTCCTTGCCCGGATCGCAGCCAATGGCGATGGCGAGGTTATGCACTTCCTCCGACGCCAGCACGCTGGTGGACGCGACCTCCCAGGTGTTCAGGATCTTGCCGCGCAGCGGCAGGATCGCCTGGAAATCCTTGTCGCGCGCCTGCTTGGCGGAGCCGCCGGCGGAATCGCCCTCGACCAGGAACAGCTCGGTACGCGACAGGTCCTGGCTGATGCAGTCGGCCAGCTTGCCGGGCAGGGCCGGGCCCTGGGTGACCTTCTTGCGGGTGATCTGCTTCTCGGTCTTCAGGCGCGCGCTGGCGCGGTCGATCGCGAGCTGCGCGATCTTCTCGCCCAGCTCCACGTGGCTGTTGAGCCAGAGGGTGAACGCATCCTCGGCGGCGCCCTCGATGAAGCCCGCGGCCTGGCGCGAGCTCAGCCGCTCCTTGGTCTGGCCGCTGAACTGCGGGTCGCTCATCTTCAGGCTGAGGACGAAGGACACGCGGTCCCAGACGTCCTCGGGGGCCAGCTTCACGCCGCGCGGCAACAGGCTGCGGAACTCGCAGAACTTGCGCAGCGCGTCGGTGAAGCCCGACCTCAGGCCGTTGACGTGGGTGCCGTGCTGGGGCGTGGGGATCAGGTTGACGTAGCTTTCCTGCACCAGCTCGCCCTCGGGGATCCAGGCCGCGGCCCAGTCCACGATCTCGGTGTCCTTCTTCAGCCTGCCCATGAACAGGTCGGGCGGCAGCGACTCGCGCCCGGTGAGTTCGCCGGCCAGGTAGTCGCGCAGGCCATCGGCGTAGTGCCACTCGTCGCGCTCGCCGCTGGCCTCGTCATGCAGGGTCACGGTCAGGCCGGGGCAGAGCACCGCCTTGGCGCGCAGCAGGTGGCGCAGCGCGCGCAGGCTGAACTTCGGGGTGTCGAAATACTTCGGGTCGGGCCAGAAGCGCAGCCGGGTGCCGGTATTGCGCTTGCCGACCACGCCCACGATCTCGAGCCCGCTGGCCGGGTCGCCGTCGCGGAAGGCCATGCGGTACTCGTTGCCGTCGCGCTTGATGTGGATCTCGACCAGGGTCGACAGCGCATTGACCACGCTCACGCCCACGCCGTGCAGGCCGCCGGAGAACGCGTAGTTGCGGTTGCTGAACTTTCCGCCCGCGTGCAGGCGGGTCAGGATCAGCTCGACCCCCGGCACCTTTTCCTCGGGATGGATGTCGACCGGCATGCCGCGGCCGTCGTCGGAGACCTCGCAGCTGCCGTCCTTGAACATCGTCACCGCGATCGCGCGCGCGTGGCCGGCCAAGGCCTCGTCCACCGCGTTGTCGATGACCTCCTGCGCCAGGTGGTTGGGGCGGGTGGTGTCGGTGTACATGCCGGGCCGGCGCTTGACCGGATCCAGGCCGGACAGGACTTCGATGTCGGCGGCGTCGTAGCGTGAACTCATCGGGCGCGGGGCAGGGACTGCGTGGGGAGGGAAGCCGACCAGAATGGCGGCCTGCCGGAGGCCGGTCAAGGCAGGTGTCACGAGTCAAGGGCATCGCGGCTATAGCCGCTCCCACCGGCCCGCTCCCAGGGGCCAACGGGGCCGGCCGCCTGTGGGAGCGGCTATAGCCGCGATACCCCGCCCGGTGCCCTGTCAAGGTCGCCCCTGCAACCGCCAGCCGCTAGACTATGGCTTTCCTGCGGCAGCATGACCATGACTCCCCTTATTTTCGTCACCGGCGGCGTGGTGTCCTCGCTGGGCAAGGGCATTTCCGCGGCGTCGCTGGCGGCCGTCCTCGAAGCCCGCGGCCTGCGGGTGACGATGATGAAGCTCGACCCCTACATCAACGTCGACCCCGGCACCATGAGCCCGTTCCAGCACGGCGAGGTCTACGTGACCGACGACGGCGCCGAAACCGACCTCGACCTGGGCCACTACGAGCGCTTCGTCAACGTGCGCCTGTCGGGCAAGAACTCGATCACCACCGGCAAGATCTACGAGAGCGTGATCCGCAAGGAGCGCCGCGGCGACTACCTGGGCGCCACCGTGCAGGTGATCCCGCACATCACCGACGAGATCAAGCGCTGCATCGACACCGCCACCCAGGGCTTCGACGTCGCCCTGGTGGAGATCGGTGGCACCGTGGGCGACATCGAGTCGCTGCCGTTCCTCGAGGCGATCCGCCAGATCCGCACCGAGCGCGGCCCGGACAAGGCCCTGTTCCTGCACCTGACCCTGGTGCCGTACATCGCCGCCGCCGGCGAGCTCAAGACCAAGCCCACCCAGCACTCGGTGAAGGAGCTGCGCTCGATCGGCATCCAGCCCGACGTGCTGCTGTGCCGCAGCGAGCAGCCGCTGCCCGACAGCGAGCGCCGCAAGATCGCCCTGTTCACCAACGTCTCCGAGAAGGCCGTGATCTCGGTGGTGGACCTCGACAACATATACAAGATCCCGATGTGGCAGCACCTGCAGGGCCTGGACGCGATCGTGCTCGAGCGCCTGCGCCTGGAAGGCAAGGCCACGGCGGTGGCGGACCTGTCCGAGTGGGAAGCCGTGGTCGATGCCACCGAGCATCCGATCGACGAGGTGAACATCGCGGTGGTCGGCAAGTACGTCGACCACAAGGACGCCTACAAGTCGGTGGCCGAGGCCCTGCGCCACGGCGGCATCCGCCAGCGCACCCGCGTGAACCTGAAGTGGGTGGAGTCGCAGGACATCGAGCGCGACGGCGCGGTGGCCGTGCTGGCCGGCGCCGACGGCGTGCTGGTGCCGGGCGGTTTCGGCGACCGCGGCTTCGAGGGCAAGGTGCTGACCTCGCAGCATGCGCGCGAGACCGGGCTGCCGTACTTCGGCATCTGCTACGGCATGCAGGCCGCCGTGGTCGACGTGGCCCGCAACATGGCCGGGCTCAAGGGCGCGAACAGCACCGAGAACGACCGCAAGACCCCGCACCCCGTGATCGGCCTGATCACGGAATGGCGCACCCAGGCCGGCGAAGTGCAGCGCCGCAGCGAAGAGAGCGACCTCGGCGGCACCATGCGCCTGGGCCTGCAGGAGCAGCGCCTGAAGCCGGGCACCAAGGCGCGCGCGCTCTACGGCAAGGACGTGGTGGCCGAGCGCCACCGCCACCGCTACGAGTTCAACAACCGCTACCGCACCCAGCTGGAAGACGCGGGCCTGGTGATCAGTGCCAAGTCCATGGACGACCTGCTGGTCGAAATGGTGGAGCTGGCCGACCACCCCTGGTTCATCGCCTGCCAGGCGCACCCCGAGTTCCTGTCGACCCCGCGCGGCGGCCACCCCCTCTTCATCGGCTTCGTCCGCGCCGCGCGCGAGCGCAGGGCTGGCGGGAAGCTTCTGAAAGAAGCAACGGCATGAGCGTTTTTGGCCACGGATTGACGCGGATAAACGCGGATCAAGCGAAAACCCGTAGGAGCAGCTATAGCTGCGACCCGGGAGCTAGGTCGTGGGTCGGTGACAGTAGCTATCGCAGCTATAGCTGCTCCTACAAAATCATGGCTTTTGCTCTATCCGCGTTTATCCGCGTAAATCCGTGGCAAAAAAAGGCTTGTCAATGAACCTCTGTGGATTCGAAGTTGGCCTCGACCAGCCGTTCTTCCTGATCGCCGGCCCCTGCGTCATCGAGAGCGAGCAGCTGCAGCTTGATGTCGCGGGTCGGCTCAAGGAGATCACTTCAGCGCTCGGCATCAACTTCATCTTCAAGTCGAGCTTCGACAAGGCCAACCGCACCTCGGGCACGGCCTTCCGCGGTCCCGGCATGGAGGAAGGCCTTCGCGTGCTGGCCGAGGTGAAGCGGCAGATCGGCGTGCCGGTGCTCACCGACGTCCACGAGTACACGCCGATGGACGAAGTGGCGAGCGTGGTGGATGTGCTGCAGACGCCGGCCTTCCTGGTGCGCCAGACCGATTTCATCAAGAAGGTCTGCGCCGCCGGCAAGCCGGTGAACATCAAGAAGGGCCAGTTCCTGTCGCCCTGGGACATGAAGCCCGTGGTCGAGAAGGCCAAGTCGACCGGCAACGACCAGATCATGGTCTGCGAGCGCGGCGCCAGCTTCGGCTACAACAACCTGGTCAGCGACATGCGCTCGCTTGCGGTGATGCGCGACACCGGTTGCCCCGTCGTGTTTGACGCCACCCATTCCGTGCAGCTCCCGGGCGGGCAGGGCACCTCCAGCGGCGGCCAGCGTGAGTTCGTGCCGGTGCTCGCACGTGCCGCGATCGCCGTCGGCGTCGCCGGCGTCTTCATGGAAACCCACCCCGATCCCGCCAAGGCGCTGAGCGACGGACCCAACGCCTGGCCGCTGGACAAGATGCGCGCCCTGCTGGAAACGATGCTCGAACTGGATGCGGTCACCAAGCGTGGCGGCTTCCTGGAAAGTCAGATCTAGAAGCTTTGCCACGGATTTACGCGGATAAGGGCGGATTTACACGGATAGATCAAGAACTGAATCTTCCTTGCTGTAGGAGCAGCTATAGCTGCGACCGCACATGGACCCCAGCTCGGGAACGCAGCTATAGCTGCTCCTACATTCGCAAGATGTTTGCTCTATCCGTGTAAATCCGCCTTATCCGCGTAAATCCGTGGCAAAAAATGCTCTTCCCGTAATCCCACATAAAGCGACAAAGCGAGCCCATGACCAATATCGCCAAGATCCATGCCCGTGAAATCCTCGACAGCCGTGGAAATCCCACGCTGGAAGCCGAGGTGACCCTCGCCGATGGCGGATTCGGCCGCGCGATGGTGCCCTCGGGCGCATCGACCGGTACGCGCGAGGCGGTGGAGCTGCGCGACGGCGACAAGACGCGCTACCTCGGCAAGGGCGTCACGCAGGCGGTGGCCAACGTCAACGGCGCGATCGCGGATGCGCTGAAGGGCTTCGATGCCGCCGACCAGGCGGGCCTCGACAAGCGGCTGATCGATCTGGACGGCACCGACAACAAGGGCCGGCTGGGCGCGAATGCGCTGCTGGGTGTTTCGATGGCGGCGGCGCACGCGGTGGCGGCCTCGCGTCGGATCCCGCTGTGGCAGCTGCTCGCGGGCGACCGCGCGCCCGTGCTGCCGGTGCCGATGATGAACATCATCAACGGCGGCGCGCATGCCGACAACAACGTCGACCTGCAGGAATTCATGGTGCTGCCCGTAGGCTTCGACTCCTTCTCCGAGAGCCTGCGCGCGGGCACCGAGATCTTCCACGCGCTGAAGTCGGTGCTGAAGGGCCATGGCCTGAGCACGGCGGTCGGCGACGAGGGCGGCTTCGCCCCCGACCTGCGCAGCAACGTGGAGGCGCTCGACACCATCCTCGAAGCCATCGGCAAGGCCGGCTACCGCGCCGGCGACGACGTGCTGCTGGGCCTGGACGTGGCTTCGAGCGAGTTCTACGACAACGGGAAGTACCACCTGGTAGGCGAGGGCAAGCGCCTGTCGGCGGAGCAGTTCACCGACTTCCTGGCCTCGTGGAGCGACCAGTACCCGATCGTCACCATCGAGGACGGCATGGCCGAGGCCGACTGGGACGGCTGGAAGCTGCTCACGCAGCGCCTGGGCAACCGCGTGCAGCTTGTCGGCGACGACCTGTTCGTGACCAACCCCTCGATCTTCCGCGAGGGCATCGACACCGGCACCGCGAATGCGATCCTGATCAAGGTCAACCAGATCGGCACCCTGACCGAAACGCTGGAGGCCATCACCATGGCCGACGCCGCCGGTTACGCCGCCGTCATCTCGCACCGCTCCGGCGAGACCGAGGACACCACCATCGCCGACATCGCGGTGGCGACCACGGCCACCCAGATCAAGACCGGCTCGCTGTGCCGCAGCGACCGCGTGGCCAAGTACAACCAGCTGCTGCGTATCGAGGAGTCGTTGGGCGCGGGCGCGCGCTTTGCCGGCCGCGACGCCTTCGTCTCGCTGAAGCGCTGACGGAACCGCCATGCGCACGCTGCGGATCGTGCTGGTGGTGCTGGTCGCGCTGCTGGCGTGGCTGCAGTACCGCCTGTGGTTTGGCAGCGGCGGCAACAACGAGGTTGCCCAGCTGCAGGCGCAGGTCGAGCAGCAGGCGCGGCAGAACGATGGCCTGCGCGAGCGCAACGCCGCGCTCGCCGCCGAGGTCGCCGACCTCAAGTCCGGCGAGGCGGCGATCGAGGAGCGCG
Source organism: Luteimonas sp. A649 (assembly GCF_054072735.1). Taxonomy (NCBI): domain Bacteria; kingdom Pseudomonadati; phylum Pseudomonadota; class Gammaproteobacteria; order Lysobacterales; family Lysobacteraceae; genus Luteimonas; species Luteimonas sp. A649. Next base: position 621,788 of record NZ_JBSVRQ010000001.1, read on the forward strand.
CGCGCGCGGAACTGGGGATGATCAAGCCCGGCGAGGTGTTCTATCGGGTGGTCGACCACGCGCAGCCGGCGGCGGACGCGGAGGAAGAGTCGCAATGAACCGGACCGTTATTTCTGGCAACGACGGAGATGCCCAGTGACCTGGGTCGTGGTCCCGGCCGCTGGCCGCGGCGCGCGCTTCGGCGGCGCCGTGCCCAAGCAGTACCTGGAGGTCGCTGGCGAGCCGCTGATCGCGCACAGCTTGCGCGCGTTGTTCGCACACCCCGGCGTCAAGGGCGCGGTGGTGGCGCTGACCGAGGGCGACACCCGCTGGCAGGGCTGGAGCGACGGCAGTGGTCGTCCGGTGATCGCCTGCACCGGTGGCGACACGCGCGCGGAATCGGTGCTGGCCGGCCTCGCCGCACTCCCCGACGACGTGCGCCCCGATGCCTTCGTGCTGGTGCACGATGCCGCCCGCCCGAACCTGCGCCTGCTGGACCTTGCGGCCCTGCTCGAGCGCGGCCGCGAGGATCCGGTGGGCGCCATCCTCGCCAGCCCGGTGCGGGACACGCTCAAGCGCGCGGGCGACGATGGCGGCATTGACCGCACCGAGCCCCGCGACCGCCTGTGGCGCGCGTTGACGCCGCAGCTGTTCCGGCGCCTGCAGCTGGGTCGTGCGCTGGAGGCCGCCGCTGCCGATGGCGTCGAAGTCACCGACGAAGCCATGGCCATGGAGCGCCAGAGTGCGCGGCCGCTGCTGGTCGAAGGCGCCGCGGACAACATCAAGATCACGACGCCAGACGACCTGGCCTATTTCGAATTCCTGCTGGCGAGAAGGTGCGAAGCGCCCGATGAGTGGGCTTCGTCTCGGCGCTAGGCTTGGCCATATAAAACAGATGACGAGAGCCCGGCTGCCAACGTAAGAAGAAACCAAGCCATAGATATATATAGTCGGCGGCGAGTCTTCGTGGCCATGGCTACAATTTCAGCTGGCAGCTTGATGCCATAGAGTTCGTCGCCCTTTACGTTCTGCATGGCTTGATAAGCACCATGAGCCCAACCAAGCCCTGTCCGGGTGCGCAATTTGTTGGCGAGCAGATCGTTGAACTCAATAAATGATGTTCGCAGTGAATGCAACGAAATGAAGTAGATCGGGGCAGTCACAAGCATGCCAAGCCAGCCTAAAACGAGCAGAAAATTCAGCAGAGTATTCAAAGTTCCTTCTCCCAGCCGAGCGTTGCTGGTGGCCGTACAATTAATTCGCCCCCGAGCCCACCGCCTGTGGAGACGTACAAGCTCCCACCACCATGGTCGTTAAATTTGACTACTATTCCGACGGCAAGTCCACCGCCGATCTTTAGTTTTGCGTATCCCATGGGGTTACCCTTCATAGTGATATCCGTTGTTCCCTCTGCATCCCCCCACGAGAACAGCCTGAAGTTTGCGTTGGCACCAACGAATGCTCCAAGTCCGATGACTTTATAGACTCCAACCCGATCGCTTTGCCACGGTCGAGTGGTCTTGATCGCTATCGCTTCAAAACCAACCCCTACTGCGCCTGCGCCACTTGCGGAGAATGAGGTGCGCCTGGCTCCGCGCTCAGTGATGTTGCTCGCAAGTTCCATGACGTTGTTTGCCAGCGGGATCTGCGGCTGGGTCCCCGTTTGACTTCTGGAGACGCTTGTTACTCCCCCCTGTGCACTCATAGCGCCATGCGACAGCATTCCTTTCGCAACCTCACTTCCTCGTAAGTGCGAGCCCGTGGTCTTTTGATCATCCCCATCTACAGCTTGTCGGCCGTCGGGGTCGATCAAGCCGTACGGATTGTTGTTCGCGTACCGATATCGGTGGAACTGCCCAACTGGATTTAAGTGCGCGGACACGGGATCCGTGGACAAGAATAGTCCAACTTCGGGGTCGTAATAGCGCTGAACACTCTGACCCGACGCGGATTCCGCCTGTTGCTGCGATCAACCCCCGACGCCATGCGGCCTGCCGCCGCCAACTGCCCTTGAAGCACCCCTGCCGTTCTCGCCAAAGCTCTTGAAGCGACTTTCGGCTGCCAGCGTCGCAGCGTCAAGGACGCTATCCACCCGTTGCCCCCCCCACGCAAGCCCAACTGTGGGGATGCAATGAGCATCGCCGCCGTTGGTTGCGGGCGCGCAAAAGGCGTGAAGCTGACCCGGTTAGTTGGTCCTCGGTAATCACTTCAATTGTTCGCAGCGAGAATTATAGGAACCAACGGGCTCGATATTTTTCCGGAGAAGTAGCCGCCACCTTCAAGAAAGACGCAAGGCTTCTCATAGCGTTGAAAGCTATTGATAGGCATGGTGCCGTAGACCGTGGTAGGTCTCGCGCTCGGGAAATTGCCGCCCTCAATCCTCTTGCCATCCAAGAATGGCTGCAAGGGAAACTTCTTAGAGTTGTCCGCACACTCAACCACAACAATCGAAAAGTATAACTCCCGTTCTTTGATCACTTGGACATCACGCTGGTCAAGCATAACTTCAACAATTACATTCGCGTCGATAATGCGTGCGCTAGTCGAAGTCGGGTCTGCGCTATGTGTGCACGCGGTCAAAATCAATGCGAACGCGCAAACTGTGATTGTATAATTCGGTCGCATGATTAGGGGTTCCGCTTTTCTTGATAAGAGGCGTCGATGGTCTCCGTGGCTTTGGCCTCGTTCATCATCGTATTGAAATAACCGTGATGTGCGTTGGATGTCTGGGACGTGGTGGCTCCTGACGTGTTAGTCGCTCCGAAAACCGCATGACCAACACTTGCGACCTTGTCTGAGCGATCGCCGGTTCCAGGATCTGCTGCGATGTTCACCCAGTTCTCAGTGTTGGCGGGTTTTACGCCATTGCCGGCTTGCTCACCCACTGGATCAATCGTAACCAGGTTGGTTATCGTCGCACCGGAATCATTGGCGTGCTTAATCGCTTGACTACCACCCAAGCTGTGTCCAATCACATTGAGAGGCTCGCCGTCGGCCAACCCCTTGGACATGGCTTCCGAAATACTTCCAGACTCTCTCCAGCTGAAGTATTGAATGTCGCGGTCTGGGTGCAACTGTTGTTGAGCTGCAGCATACGACTGAACAATCTGCGAACCGTTCTTGTCTCCACCGCCACCGATGTAAATGTCACGACGCCCATCCGGATCAACTCGGGTGTATGGATTGTTGCTGGCGTACCGATATCGATGGAACTGCCCTACCGGGTTTGAATACGCCGTCACCGGATCAGCGGATAGGAACACGCCCAGCATCGGATCGTAATAGCGCTGCTGCATATACACGAGCCCGGTCGCCGCGTCTTCCAAGTGCCCCGTATATCCGGGCCCATCGCGCAACGCCCGGTTGATCACCTGCCCATACGGTTCGTACTCGCTTTCCTCCGCCCTTGAGCGGTCCTGCCGCGTCACCACCACCGGACTGCCCAATGCGTCGGTGTGCTGGTACTTCACCGGTTCCGGGCCTGCGCCGAGCGAAGGCTTCTCGTGGATGGCAACCAGGGTGCCGCCAAGAAAGACGTGATCGGTCTGTAGCGCGGTCTTCTCGCTCTTCTGGTACAGCAGCCTGCCGTCCAGCCCGTACTGCGAGAACACTGTTCCCGCATCGATCTGCATGGCCAACACACGACGGCCATGGCCGTCGTATCGATAGCGTTCCACACCATCGACTTCCCGCAGCCGGTTGCCGAAGTCGAAGCGGTAGGTTTGCGCGGTGCCGCCGGTGGGTTCGCGTGACTGCAGGTTGCCCTGCGCGTCGAACTGCAGCGTGAAGAGTGACGTGCCGCTGCAGCCTCCCGCCCTGATGCCACCAAGCTGGCGCTTGGCGTTGTAGCAGTAATGGTGGTTGCGGCCCGTGGGGCCGCCCACGTTCACCTGCGTGAGGTCGTCAAGCACGTTGTAGACGTAGTTCGCGCCGGTCGGCCCGTACATCTCCGAGGCGACGGACGTCAGCCGGTCCAGTCCGTCGTACGTCATCGTGCGCGACCGGGCGCCGCCCTTGGCCAGGCGCAGGTCGGCGATGGCAGTGACGTTGGCGTTCCGGTCGTAGGCATAGCCGTCGTGCAGAAACTCCTCGGCCCCGTACACCGACGACACCGTGCCCGGCAGCTGGCGCGCGTTCGGCGCCATCGCATGCACGATGCCGTTGCCATAGGTGAAGCCTGCGACCGCGCCGTTGGGGTGGTAGCCGATGCCGCTGGCGTAGGTCGCGCCGGCGCTGGTGATCGCCGTGGGCTGGCCCAGGGCGTTGACCGCGGTCGTGACCACGCGGCCGCTTGGATACGTCAGCTTGATCTCGTGCCCATTGGCGTCGTATGCGTGCCCGACCAGGAACATGTACCAGGCCGGTACCGCGATGGCTTCGGTAGTCAGCAGGCCACGCCGGTGGTAGCCGTACAGGTTGCGGGTTTCCTTGGGATCGCCGCCCTCGACGCCGATGTTCCAGGTACTTATCTGGTGCGGCTTGCCGTCCCGGAAGTAGGTCCACGCCTGGTCGCCATTGCCGTTGCCGTTGCTGTCCTTGGGGAAGGACAGGGTCTTCAGCCGACTGCGCGCGTCGTAGGTGCGGTCCACCCGGCGGGCGCTGATGGTGGGCGTGGTGCCGGCCAGGTGACAGGCCGTGGCCGCCGGCAGGCCCGCGGCCGACCACGCCAGGTTGCCGGTGCCGTCATAGCCCATCAGGGTGGCGCCCGTCTCTGGTTCCACGCTGCGGCACAGCTCCTGATGCGGGTTGTAGGCATAGGTCCGGTCGACCGCCAGCGTTCCGCCGGCAGGATTGGTGTGGTTGCTGCGCCGGAGCAGCGTCGGCTTGCCGAACACGTCTCGGGCGATGTGGGTGAAGGCGCCCTCCGGATGGGTGATATGCACCGGGAGGTCGGTGGTCGGTTGGTCCCAGGCCAGATAGCGGGTCAGCGTCTGCTGGTTCTCCGCATTGGTGACGTGCGTCTGGAAGCCGGACTCGTAGAGCGTGGTGGTGGTCAGCAGGCCCTGCTCACTATCCTGCGAGACCGAGGTCGCGCGGCCCAGCGCGTCGTACTCCGTCCAGGAACCGGAAGTGGGGTTGTGCACGGTGGCCGGGTAGGAGGCGAAGGTGGTGCGCCCCTCGTGGTCGTAGGCGAAGCGCTGGAAGCGCTGGGTCCCCGCCGCGTTGGCCGTGTCGTACTCGCGCGTCACCAGCGGGCGCCACAGGGCGTCGAAGTAGGAGACCCGGCGGCCATTGCCGGTCGCCACCGTTTGCCGCCAATGGCCGGCCGGGATCCCGTATTCGGTGCTGTCGACTTGCTGGAAAGCCTGGGTGGTGGCCGCCCACGTGCTGGTGTTGCAAGTATGGGCCGCAGCTTCGGAGGGGTAGGTGACCTGGCTGATCCGGCCCATGGCGTCGTAGAGATAACAGGTGCGCGAGCCGTTCTCGTCGTCGATCCAGTCGATCCAGCCGCGGTCGTTCACATGCGCGGCGTGCATCGCGCCGGACGGCGCTTCGGGCGTGGCCGGATAGGTGATCAGCTGCGGGATGCCGTGCTTCCAGTCGGCCAGGGTGGTGGCATGACCATTGCCGTCGGCCACGCTCGCGGCGGTGCCGCGCTGGCCGCCGGGTAGCGGTGCGGCCGTGTTCCAGCCCAACGTCTGCTCGATCTTGCCGAAGCGTTCGGTGACCAGGGGCAGGGCGTAGGTGGGGTCGTAGCTGCGCTTGAACATCTCCGTGCCGCCGCCGCAGCCGGCCGGCAGCGCAGTGAACGGACCAATGCAGACCGCGCGGTGGACCTGCCCCAGGACCCACTTGACCATGTTGTCCCAGTAGAACGTCTCCTCCTGGCGAGTCGGGTTGCCCGGAAGGGTACTCGATCTGGTTACGCTCTTCGGCCGGGCGAAGGTGTCGAAGGTGTTGGCCTGCCAGATGAAGTTGATGTCATCCTGCTGGATGGTCCGGTTGGTCACCGGCCGCTGGCGGACGCTGGCGGGGTCGCCGACTCCGCCGAGGTTCGACCCTTGCAACCCATGGAACGGCTGCGCTGCGGCCTGTGCTTCGGTCATGTATGTGCTGGTCTCGCTCCGCGCCACCGTGGTGTTGGCGCGCGCAACGTTTCCACTTTCAGCTGGCGCCCATCGTTGTCGTGGTAGCGCATGCCGAAGGTGTAGCGCGTGGCGCTGGCGTCAGGATGGGTGACGGTCACCGTCTTGCTCGCGGTGCAGGTGGTGCAGGGATACGACGGGGGCTCGGTCGGCAGGCCCCAGAGGCTCTGCAGGTGGGCGGCATAGCTGTACGTCCATTCCTGCGCCTGCAGCCCAGGGCCGCTCAGGGTCTTGCTGTCGATGCTCATCACGTCGAAGAAGTGCGGTACCCGGAGACGGTAGCTGGGATCGTAAAGATCTCCGGTGCGCTCGCATTCGGTGACATGGACGCCGCTGCGGGAGTGCCTGCGGTTGTTGAATTCGAACGTACCCACGGCTCCCGATGGGTGCGTGGAGGTCAGAACCAGGGAGTCTTCCTGCAGCAGAGGGAAGCCGGCGCACCAGGGCAGCGTCGGCACCCCGACGGAGTCGGGCGGCGGCATCAGGTCGTTTGAGTAGGTGTATTTCCAGGTGCTGTGGTCGGGTCGTTCGACTTCTGAAAGACGGGCATTCAGCCCGCTGCCAGTGTGGGTATACCTGTAGTGCCACGTCCGGCCCTGGCTCGCGGCCGTCGCCAAGCGTCCGCCGGTGTAGGTCAGCGTGATCTCGCGGTCGTCGTTGGACCAGATCCGGGTCGGGTGTCCATTCGCGTTGTACTGGAGCTCCACGGTATTGCCGAACCGGTCCTCGATCTTGCTGGCCAGGAGGTACAGCCGGTTGCGCGGTGCGTAGACGGTCAACGGCATCTGGCCGGACCGCTTGACCAGTCCTTCCAGCGTGGCTGCAGTACGCGTGGTCGGAGTATCGAAGTGGTAGCGAAGTCCCGACACGGTGGTCATCCGGAAACCCTGGCCCGTGAAGCCCGGCTTCATCGGAATGCACTCGAAGACGTCGCGGTCGGGTGTGGTCAGCTTGTACGTCGCGCCCCCGGTGGGGCGCGGAAGTTCGGCCAGCATGCCCAGGGCGTTCATGCTGCCCCGGCCCGGGACGTTGACGGTCACGCCCTGCCAGATGTCGCCACGATGGAAACCCTGTGGGGCTCCGCTGGGCACGTATCCGCCATCGCAGCGCAACGCGGCTCCGGCGGAAACCAGATAGGTTGCGGCCATGTGCGGCACGTCCACGTCCCAGTTGCCCATGCCACGGAGCAGGGCGTCGTAGCTGCGAATCAGGTTTTGCGGCTGAAGCTCGACCGAGAAACGTCGGGTCAGCTGCACCGGCAGAGCGTTGTTGCCCGGGACGTCGATGTCGGTGACCGCGAAGGCGGTACTGCCGTTGTATAGGCTGACCTGCTCGCCGAACAGGCCGTGCTCGAGCGGCGAAATGTTCTGGGCAGTCTCGACGCGTTTGCGGTACTCGACGTAGGGCTCGATGGCGTCTTGGGCAAAGAGGCCGGGTGACGCGACCAGCAGAGCCAGCGGGAAGAGCAGTCGGGATGCGACGTTCATGGTCCCCTCCATCTGCCGGCCGCAGTGCACGCCGACCGTGGATGTGGCCCCGATCAACCGGCCAAGCGTTGAGCGGGACGGCGGCGCTCCAATGCAACTCCCCGGGCGCCAACGGTTTCCCTGTAGCACGGTTCGCGGCGAGGAAGAAAATCGCGGCGACGGCGGCGCCTTTGCTACCGGTAGGAGGTGTGCGCTTACTGTGGGAGCGGCCATGGCCGCGATCGCGGCTGTAGCCGCTCCCACAGGGTCTCGGGGGCGGATTGGGCAGGTTCGCTTCATACTTGCCGGCCCCAGTCCCGATCTTCAGGAATCCAGCCCAATGACCATCCGCATCGGCCACGGCTACGACGTCCACGCGTTTGGCGAGGGCGATCACGTGATGCTCGGCGGCGTGCGCGTGCCGCACGACCGCGGCCTGGTCGCGCACAGCGACGGCGACGTGATCCTGCACGCACTTTGCGACGCCATGCTCGGCGCGCTGGCGCTGGGCGACATCGGCGTGCATTTCCCGCCGTCCGACGAGCGCTGGAAGGGTGCCGACAGTCGCGTGCTGCTGCGCCACTGCGCGGCGCTGGCCGCCGAGCGCGGCTGGAAGGCCGGCAACGTCGATGCCACCGTGATCTGCGAACGCCCGAAGGTCGGTCCGCACGCGCAGGCGATGCGCGAGGCGATCGCGGCGGACCTCGGCATCGCGCTGGACGCGGTCAGCGTCAAGGCCACCACCAGCGAGCGCCTGGGCTTCATCGGCCGCGAAGAGGGCATCGCCGCGCAGGCCGTGTGCCTGCTCGTGGCGGCGTGAGCGAAGCGACGCGTCGCATGGAGCTTCCGCGCGCCCACGGCGCGCCGGTGCTGGCCGCGCGGATGCGGGTCACTCCGGAAGATTTCGACGTCACCGAGATTGCCGGCTTCGACGCCAGCGGTGCCGGCGAACACCTGCTGCTGACGGTCGAGAAGCGAGGCATGAACACCGCCTTCGTCGCGCGCCTGCTGGCCGAGTGGGCCGGCGTGGACGAGCGCACGGTCGGCTACGCGGGGCTGAAGGACCGCCACGCGGTTACGCGGCAGCGCTTCAGCGTGCAGCTGCCGGGGCGGGAGGCGCCGGACATCGCGACGCTCGAGCGCAGTGACCCGGCCACCGGGCAGGCGCTGCGGGTGCTCGACCATGCCCGGCATGCACGCAAGCTGCCGCGCGGTGCACTGGTAGGGAACCGCTTCGTGTTGGTGCTGCGCGATGTCGAAGGCGATGCCGCCACCATCGAGGCGCGGCTGCAGGCCATCGCCGCCCGCGGCGTGCCCAACTACTTCGGCGTGCAGCGCTTCGGCCGCGGCGGCGGCAACGTCGACAAGGTGCGACGTATGTTTGCGGGGATGCGCGTGCGCCGCGACGAACGCGCGCTGCTGCTGTCGGCCGCGCGCTCGGAGCTGTTCAACCGGGTGCTGGCCGCGCGCGTGGAATCAGGCCGCTGGGATCGCGGCCTCGAAGGCGAGGCGTGGATGCTCGACGGCAGCCGCAGCGTGTTCGGACCCGAGCCGTGGAGCGACGCGCTGGCGGTGCGGCTTGCCGCGTTCGACATCCACCCCAGCGCGCCGCTGTGGGGCCGCGGCGAGCTGCGCAGCGTGGACGACGCACGGGCGCTGGAACTGGCCACGTTGGCGGACGACGACAGCATGGCGCTGCGTGCCGGACTGGAAGGCGTCGGCCTGAAGCAGGAGCGCCGCGCGACCCGCCTGCGGCCCGACGGACTGGCCTGGCGCTGGCTGGCGGGCGATGTCCTGGAGCTCGGGTTCGCGCTGCCCGCCGGCACCTACGCCACCTCCGTCCTGGCCGAGCTGGGCGCCGTGGCCGATCCGCACGCAGCCTGAGCCGCCGCCTGTCGGAAACCGCTCCCAGGCACTGGCCCGGCGGCACTGCCGGGTATAGAGCTGGGCTGCGCGCCGCGTTGGCGCGCAATGACGGGAGACGATCATGAGAACGCATCTCCGTATGGTCCTGATGGCGATGGCGGCCGTGATGCTGGCAGCCTGCGCCACGGATGGCAGCCAATTGTCGAAAGCCACGCCCCAGCACCAGGGCAGGCTCGTCACCGACACCGAATACGTCGCCTACGTAGAGCGAAAGGCGCTCAGCCGCGGCGTCGAGGTGTACTGGGTGCAGCCGCCGACACGGGCCGTCGCCAGCACCGACACCGACGAATAGTCAGCGCCGGGCCAGCAGCACCAGCACCGCGCCGGTCCCGCCCTGGGCGGGCGGCGCGGAATGGAAGGCCAGCACGTCCGCGCGATGGCGCAGGACACGGTCGACCACGTTCTTCAGCACCGGCAGGCTGTCTGGTGAATTGAGTCCCTTGCCGTGGACCACGCGCACGCAGCCGTGGCCGGCGTCGCGAGCCTCGGCCAGGAAGCGGCGCAGCAGGATTTCGGCAGTGCCGGCATCGGTGTGGTGCAGGTCGAGCTCGTCCTGGGCGGCGTAGAGCCCCTGTGACAAGCGCTTGAGGGTGCGTGGCGGCACCTGGTCGCGGCGGTGCGAGAGCACGTCGCCGCGTTCGATCACGAAGGCCTCGCCGCGGCCCAGCCGGAAATCCTCGCGCGCCTGCGCTTCGTCGCGCTCGGCCATGCGGGCCCGCGGCCGTGGGCGCGGGCGCCCGGGCGGGGCGGGAGCTGCGGGCAGTTCGCGCACCGGGCCGACCGCGGCGCGGAACAGGGCCGCATCGTCCTCGTCGTCGTCGTGTTTTCCGCCCGGTCCAGACATGGTGCAAGCCTAGCGCGAGGGACCCCGGGCGTCGCGTTCCGTTATCATCGACGCAATGAAAATCCTCGTTAGCAACGACGACGGCGTCGACGCCCCCGGCATCAGCGCACTCGCCGAAGGCCTGCGTGCCGCCGGCCACGAGGTCACCGTCGTCGCCCCCGATCGCGATCGCTCCGGCGCCAGCAATTCCCTCACCCTCGACCTGCCGCTGCAGGCGGTGCAGCTCGATGCGTCGACCTGGCGCGTCCACGGCACGCCGACCGACTGCGTCCACGTCGCCATTACCGGCATGCTCGACCACGATCCCGACATCGTGGTCTCGGGCATCAACAACACCGCCAACCTGGGCGATGACGTCATCTATTCGGGCACCGTTGCCGCGGCGATGGAAGGCCGGTTCCTGGGCCTGCCCGCGGTGGCGGTGTCGCTGGTGACGCGCGACCATGTTGGCCGGCATTACGAATCCGCCGCGCGCGCCGCGGTCGAGATCGTCGCCCGCTTGAAGGCTGATCCACTGCCCGCCGACACCATCCTCAATGTCAACGTGCCCGACCTGCCCTGGTCGGAAATCGAGGGCTTCGAGGTCACGCGCCTGGGCAACCGCCATCGCGCGGAAGCCTGCATTCCGGCGAAGGACCCGCGCGGCCGCCACTTCTGGTGGATCGGCGGCGCCGGCGCCGAGGCCGACTCGGGCCCGGGCACCGATTTCCACGCCGTGCGCACGAAGCACATCGCGATCACGCCGATCCAGGTCGACCTGACGCGCTACCAGGCGCTCGAGCAGGTCGCCGCCTGGGTCGGCGGGCTCGAAGAAGCCCTGCGCAACGGAGGCCCGGCGTGACGCCGCGGCTGCGGCTGCAGCCCGAAGCGCTCGGTGTCGGCATGACCTCGCAGCGCGTGCGCGACCGCCTGATCGAACGCCTGCGCGGCAACGGCATCACCGACGAGCGCGTGCTCAACGCCATCCGCGTGGTGCCGCGGCACCTGTTCATCGACGAGGCGCTGGCCACCCGCGCCTACGAGGACACCGCGCTGCCGATCGGCCACGGCCAGACCATCTCCCAGCCCTGGGTGGTGGCGCGGATGACCGAAGCCCTGTTCGACGGCGCCCAGCCCAAGCGCGTGCTCGAGGTCGGCACCGGCTCCGGCTACCAGGCGGCGATCCTTGGCGCGCTCGGGCTGGAGGTGTTCACCGTCGAGCGCATCGGCGACCTGCTGCGGGTCGCGCGCAAGCGCTTCCGCTCGCTCGGGCTCAACGTGCGCAGCAAGCACGACGACGGCCGCATCGGCTGGCCGGAGGAAGCGCCTTTCGACGGCATCCTGGTCACCGCGGGTGCGCCGGCCCTGGTCGAGGCGCTGACCTCGCAGTTGGCTCCGGGCGGCGTGCTGGTGGCACCGGTCGGCGCGGGCGGCGCGCAGTCGCTGCTGCGCCTGCGCAAGGACGCCGAAGGCCACATCACCCAGGACACGCTGGCCAGCGTTGCCTTCGTGCCCCTGCTCTCCGGACTGGTGGACTAGGCATGACCGCATCCGTGCCCCCGTCCGGCCCCGCTGGCGACGCCTCGCTGCGTACCCAGCTCGAAGCGGTCATCGCGCGCCTGCCAACGGGTTCGATGAGCCTGGGCGAACTGCTCGGCGTCATCGGCGACGAAGGCCTGCTGGTGCTGTCGATCCTGCTGACCCTGGTGTTCCTGATCCCGGTATCGATCCCGGGCGTGAGCACGGTGTTCGGCGCGGCGATCCTGCTGGTCGGGATCAGCCGCCTGTCCGGACGCCCGCTGTGGGTGCCGAAGCGGCTGGCGGAACGGCAGCTGCCCGCCGATCGCCTGCGCCCCGCACTCACCGCGGGCATGTCCTGGGTGCGCCGGCTGGAGCGCATCAGCCGTCCGCACCGCATGGCCGCCGTGGTCGACGGCCGCCCGCAGCGGGTGTTCAACAACCTCGCTTTCATTTTCGCCGCGCTGCTGCTGATGGCGCCGTTCGGACTCATTCCGTTCAGCAACACCATCCCCGCGATCGCGCTGCTGCTTTACGCTGTGGGCTTCATCCAGCGTGATGGCGGTGCGGTGCTGCTCGGCCATCTCGCCACGATCTGCACCGTGATCTATTTCAGCGTGCTGATCGGAAGCAGCGGACTGGCCCTGACGCACCTGTGGCAGCATTTCGCAGGTTGAATCCACACACCATGCCCAGCCTGGAGGTTCCCTCGCGCATGCTCCCGATCCGTCGCACCGCCCGCATCGCCCTGGTTCCCGCCGTCGCACTGATGCTGGCACTTGCCGGCTGCGGCACGAGCAAGGTGGTCCGCGAAGGTGGCGCTTCGGCGACGCGCGCGTCGGCGCCGAAGCCGGGGCAGACGGTCACCGTGCGCAAGGGCGACAACCTCTACCGCTTGGCGGTCAACAACGGCATCAGTCCGCTCGACCTGGCGATGTGGAACGGCATCCAGGCCCCGTACACGATCTATCCCGGACAGCGGCTGCGCCTGTATCCGTCGTCGGGCATGGGCGGCAACACGCGCACGGCCGGCACGTCCACCGCGTCGGGTGGCGGCACGAGCGGCACTTCGCGCCCGGTCACCGACAGCCGCGGCAGGGCCGTGCAGCCCACGCAGGCCCCGCCGCAGCCCACGGGCTCGGCGCCTGCGAGCAGCGCCGTGTCCTGGCGCTGGCCTGCCGACGGGTCTCTCGTCAGCCGGTATGTCGATGGCGATCCGACCCGTCAGGGCATCGGCGTGGCGGGTTCGGCGGGGCAGGCGGTGCGTGCCGCCGGCGACGGCGTGGTGGTGTACTCGGGTTCCGGCCTGGTCGGCTACGGTGAACTGGTGATCATCAAGCACGACGAGCAATGGCTGTCGGCCTATGGCCACAACCGCAAGCGCCTGGTGGGCGAGGGCGACCGGGTGAAGGCCGGCCAGCAGATCGCGGAAATGGGCCGCACCGGCGCAGACCGCGACATGCTGCACTTCGAGATCCGCTACAACGGCAAGCCGGTCGATCCGCTGCGCTACCTGCCGCGCCGCTGAGCGCGCGCGACCGCGACGTTCCGGTGCTCAGCTGCCGGAGAGGATGAATCCAGCCACCACGCGCCGGCCTTCGCTGGCCAGCACGTTGAAGGTGCGCGCGGCAGCGGCGTTGGTCATTGCTTCCAGGCCCACGCCGCGCGCAAGGCAGGCGGCCATCGTGCGCGGCGGCGGGAAACCCTGCGTGTCGCCGGTGCCGATCACGAGCACTTCGGGATCCAGTGCGAGCAGCGGCTCGAGCTGTTCCGGCGTGAGTCCGGCGATGGGCGCGGCCGCCCAGTCCTCGACCAGGCGATCGGGCGAGATGATGAAACTGGCGGAGAGCTGGCGATCATTCACCCGCGCCGAACGGCCGTCGGCGGCGCGCAGCACGTAGTCGTAATCCGGGCGTTCCTGGACGAGATCCATCGCGCGGCCTCCCGGGCTCAGCCTCGCGGCAGGACGATCTGGCGCTTCTCGCTGTTGGGGCGGTAGAGCACGGCGACGTGGCCGATGCGGTGGACCAGCACGGCACCGCTGCGCTTGGCCAGCTCGGCCATCAGGGCGTCGCGCGCCTCGCGGTCGGCCGCGGCCACCTTCACCTTGATCAGCTCGTGGTGCCCAAGTGCGCCTTCGACCTCGGCCACCACGGCGTCGGTCAGGCCTTTTCCGCCAAGCTGCAGCATCGCCTTGAGCCCGTGGGCCTGGCCGCGCAGGAAGCGGATCTGGGCGGCGGTAAGGTCGGCGGTCATGTGGGCTGCAGTCAGGTGCGGAGGGCCACGCAGGGTATCATGGCGGCCCGCAATTGCTCCGTCCGCAGGCGATGGCCACCCGCAGTAAAAGCAGCCAGCGCTGGCTCCAGGAGCACTTCGCCGACCCCTTCGTGAAGAAGGCGCAGGCCGAGGGCATGCGTTCGCGCGCGGCGTACAAGCTCGAGGAACTGGTCGCCCGCGACCGCCTGCTGAAGCCGGGCATGACGGTGGTCGACCTTGGCGCCGCCCCCGGGGGCTGGTCGCAATGGGTCCGCCAGGCCCTGGGCGACAGCGGCCGGGTGATCGCCCTGGACATCCTGGACATGCCGCCGCTCGCCGGCGTCGAGTTCCTTCATGGCGATTTCAGGGACGATGTGGTGCTCTCGCAGCTCGAATCGATGCTTGGCGGGGCGCCCGTGGACCTTGTCTTGTCCGACATGGCCCCCAACAAGAGTGGTGTAGCAGCCGTCGACCAGCCCCGGGCCATGCACCTGTCCGAGCTTGCGATGGATTTCGCCGACCGGCACCTGCGTCCGGGTGGCGCCTTCCTGATCAAGCTGTTCCACGGGACCGGGTTCGACGATTACGTGCGCGAGCTGCGCCGGCGGTACGCGAAGGTCGCGGTCCGCAAGCCGGCGGCCTCGCGCCAGCGTTCGCCGGAAGTCTATGCCTTGGCGCAGGGCAAGCTGGAACGGATCAAGTAACCTAGCGGCGTTGCCGCGGAGCGGAATCGAGAATGAACGACCTGGTCAAGAATCTGATGCTTTGGGTGGTGGTCGCCGTCGTATTGATGGTGGTCTTCAACAGCTTCAGCCCCACCGTGCCCGGCAGCCAGGAGGTCATGTACTCGCAGTTCATGACCGAGGTCCGCACCGACCGCATCCAGTCCGTGGACATCGCGAGCGACGAGCGCTCGGTCCAGTTCCAGCGCAAGGACGGCACCAGCGGCATCACCACCGCGCCGCGCCGCGACGAGCGCATGGTCGATGACCTGATGAACCACAACGTCGAGATCAAGCAGGCGCCGCCGGAGTCGGGCATCACGCTGTGGTCGCTGCTGCTCAACTTCCTGCCGGTGCTGCTGATCATCGGCTTCTGGTTCTTCATGATGCGGCAGATGCAGCAGGGTGGCAGCAAGGGCGCGATGTCCTTCGGCCGCTCGCGCGCCAAGCTGCTGAGCGACGACCAGGTCAAGGTCACCTTCGCCGACGTCGCCGGCTGCGACGAGGCCAAGGAAGAAGTGTCGGAGCTGGTCGAGTTCCTGCGCGATCCCTCGCGCTTCCAGAAGCTCGGCGGCAAGATCCCGCGCGGCGTGCTGATGGTCGGCCCGCCCGGCACCGGCAAGACGCTGCTGGCCAAGGCGATCGCCGGCGAGGCCAAGGTGCCGTTCTTCTCGATCTCGGGCTCGGACTTCGTCGAGATGTTCGTCGGCGTCGGCGCCAGCCGCGTGCGCGACATGTTCGAGCAGGCCAAGAAGCACGCGCCGTGCATCATCTTCATCGACGAGATCGACGCCGTCGGCCGCCACCGCGGTGCCGGCCTGGGCGGCGGGCATGACGAGCGCGAGCAGACGCTGAACCAGCTGCTGGTCGAGATGGACGGTTTCGAGGGCGGCGAGGGCGTGATCGTGGTCGCCGCCACCAACCGCCCCGACGTGCTCGACCCCGCGCTGCTGCGCCCGGGCCGCTTCGACCGCCAGGTCGTGGTGGGCCTGCCCGACGTGCGCGGCCGCGAGCAGATCCTGCAGGTGCACATGCGCAAGGTGCCGTTGGCCGACGACGTCGAGCCGATGGTGGTCGCGCGTGGCACGCCTGGCTTCTCCGGCGCGGACCTTGCCAACCTCGTCAACGAGGCGGCGCTGTTCGCCGCGCGCGAGAACGCGAAGGACGTCCGCATGGACCACTTCGACAAGGCGCGCGACAAGATCCTGATGGGCGCCGAGCGCCGCTCGATGGCCATGAGCGAGGAAGAAAAGACCAACACCGCGTACCACGAGGCCGGCCACGCCATCGTCGGCCGCCTGGTGCCCGACCACGACCCGGTCTACAAGGTCACCATCATCCCGCGCGGCCGCGCGTTGGGTGTGACCCAGTTCCTGCCCGAAGGCGATCGCTACAGCTCCACCCGTGAAAGCCTGCACAGCCGCCTGGCGACGCTGTACGGCGGCCGCGTGGCGGAAGAGCTGATCTTCGGCACCGACAAGGTCACCACCGGTGCCTCCAACGACATCGAGCGCGCCACCAAGATGGCCCGCGCCATGGTCACCAAGTGGGGCCTGTCGGAACAACTCGGCCCGATCGCCTACGGCGAGGAAGAGGACGAGGTGTTCCTGGGTCGCTCGGTCACGCAGCACAAGAGCGTGTCCGACGAGACCGCGCGCAGGATCGACGAGGAAGTGCGCGACATCCTCGACAGCGCCTACAACCGCACCAAGGCCATCCTCACCGAGAACATCGAGAAGCTGCACGCGATGGCAAAGCTCCTGCTGGAGTACGAGACCATCGACGTGCCGCAGATCGACGCCATCATGGAAGGCCGCGACCCGCCGCCGCCGATCGGCTGGATCAAGCCGGAGCCGAAGGGTGACGACGATGACAGCGGCAGCAAGCGCCCGCTGCCGCCGATCACCGATCCCGCGCCCCAAGCCTGACCGACATCCACTCCTCCTCGACCACCACCGTAGGAGCAGCTATAGCTGCGACCGGGGCCCGCTCATGCGGGCCCCGTTTCGTTTGCGCCGGGTGATAATCGTTATCTGTCGCCAAGGAGTTCCTGGATGTTCGACACCGTCGCCACCCTCGACTGCGCCGGCCGCCCCCTGCGCCTGGACCGCCCGCGCGTGATGGGCATCGTCAACGTCACCCCGGATTCCTTCTCCGATGGCGGCGATCACTTCGACTTCGACGCCGCGGTCGCGCACGGCCTGCAGCTCGCAGGCGAAGGCGCCGACATCCTGGACGTCGGCGGCGAATCCACCCGTCCCGGATCCGACAGCGTGGGCGTGGAGGAGGAGATCCGCCGCGTGGTGCCGGTGATCGAACGCCTGGCGCGCGAGACACCGGTTCCGATCAGCATCGACACCTGGCGCCCGGAGGTGATGCGCGCCGCGGTCGACGCCGGTGCCGGGATGATCAACGACATCCGCGCGCTGCGCGCCGAGGGCGCACTGGACGTGGCCGCCGCGGCCGGCGTGCCGGTGGTGCTGATGCACATGCTCGGCGAGCCGCGCTCGATGCAGGAGGCGCCGGCGTACGACGACGTGGTCGCCGAGGTGCACCGCTTCCTCGCCGAGCGCATCTTCGCCGCCGAGATGGCCGGCATCCCGCGCAAGCACATCGTGGCCGACCCGGGCTTCGGCTTCGGCAAGACCACCGCGCACAACATCACCCTGCTGGCGCGCTTCGAACGCTTCATCCAACTCGGCGTGCCGGTGCTCGCCGGCCTGTCGCGCAAGCGCAGCATCGGCGAGGTCACCGGGCGCGACGAACCGCGGCAGCGCGTGCACGGCTCGGTGGCCGCGCACCTCATCGCCGCGCAGCGCGGCGCAATGCTGCTGCGCGTGCACGACGTGGCCGCTACCGTCGACGCGCTCAAGGTCTGGGCGGCGGTGGATGCGGTGCCGGTCCCGCGCATCGCGACGCCCGCGCCAGCCATCGCCTGGCCGGACGACGCCTGAGCGCCTGCCGCGGCGCACTGCCGCGGCCCGGTGTGCATCGGCCTGCAGGCCTGCGTTAGGCTGCCCCCGCTGGCGCCGGTGGGGCGGTGGCGTCGACCCGGGGGATTCCAGCACTCATGTTCCAGACCAGCACGCCGCTCATCATCACCTTCCTTGTCTATCTCGCCGGAATGGTGCTGATCGGCGTGTTCGCCTGGCGCTCGACCAAGAACTTCGACGACTACATCCTGGGCGGCCGCAAGCTCGGACCGGTCGTGACCGCGCTGTCGGCCGGCGCGTCCGACATGAGCGGCTGGCTGATGATGGGCCTGCCCGGTGCGCTGTACGCCAGCGGCCTGGCCGAAGCCTGGATCGCGATCGGCCTGACGCTGGGTGCCTGGCTCAACTGGCGCTACGTCGCCGGCCCGCTGCGCGTCTACACCGAGCGCACCGGCAACGCGCTGACCCTGCCGGACTACCTCACCAACCGCTTCAGCGACCGCAACCGCGTGCTGCGGGTGCTGGCGGCGCTGGTGATCCTGGTGTTCTTCGCGGTGTACTGCGCCTCGGGCGTCGTGGCGGGCGCACGGCTGTTCGAGAGCGTCTTCGGCATGTCCTACGCGCAGGCGATCTGGTGGGGGGCGGCGGTGACCATCCTCTACACGATGGTGGGCGGCTTCCTCGCGGTGAGCTGGACCGACGTCGCGCAGGGCACGCTGATGCTGTTCGCGCTGATCGTCACGCCCGTGATGGTGGTGGTGGCCAGCGGTGGCTTCGACGGTAGCGTCGAGCTGATCCGCGAGATCGATCCCGCGCGGCTGGAGTGGGTGGGCGCCGGCGGCATGCTCGCGATCGTGTCTGCGATTGCCTGGGGCCTGGGCTATTTCGGCCAGCCACACATCCTGGCCAGGTTCATGGCCGCCGAGAGCGTGCACGCGATTCCCAAGGCGCGGAAGATCGGCATGACCTGGATGATCCTGTGCCTGCTCGGCTCGCTGATGGTGGGCTTCTTCGGCATCGCCTTCTTCCACCTCCACCCCGATGCCGCCGGTCCGGTGGAGGCCAACCCCGAGCGGGTGTTCATCGCCGCGGTCGAGCTGCTGTTCAACCCCTGGATCGCCGGCGTGATCCTGTCCGCGATCCTGGCGGCGGTGATGAGCACGCTGTCGAGCCAGCTGCTGGTGTGCTCCAGCGTGCTGTCGGAAGATTTCTATCGCGGATTCCTGCGCAAGCAGGCCAGCCAGCGCGAGCTGGTCTGGGTCGGGCGCGCCAGCGTGCTGGCGGTGTCGCTGGTGGCGCTGTGGCTGGCGCGCGATCCGGACAGCCGGGTGCTGGGCCTCGTGTCCTACGCCTGGGCCGGCTTCGGCGCCGCCTTCGGGCCGGTGCTGGTGCTGTCGCTGTTCTGGGGCCGGATGACGCGCGACGGCGCGCTGGCCGGCATGGTGACCGGCGCGGTGGTGGTGATCGCCTGGAAGCAGATCGCGGTCGAGCGGATGGATTTCCAGTTGTACGAGATCGTGCCCGGCTTCGCCGCCGCGACCCTTGCGATCGTCTCCGTGAGTCTGCTGGGGCGCGCGCCGGCGCAGGACATCCGCAGCACCCATGACGAAGTGCGGGCCTCGCTTCGCGAAACCGGTTACTGAGCGCGGGGCCGGAGATGCCGATCGACAGGCGTCCCTGTGCCGTCGCACTGATGGGCCCGACCGCGTCGGGCAAGACCGCGTTCGCGATCGACTGCGCGCGGCGCCTGGGCGGGGAGATCGTCAGCGTCGATTCGGCGCTGGTGTACCGCGGCCTCGACATCGGCGCGGCCAAGCCCACGGCCGATGAACGCGCCGGGGTTCCGCACCACCTGGTCGACATCCGCAAACCCTGGGAGCCGTACTCGGCCGCCGAGTTCGCCGCCGACGCCCGGGTCGCGATGGACGCCATCGCCGCGCGCGGCCGGCTGCCGATCCTGGCCGGCGGCACCGGACTGTATTTCCGCGCGCTGCTGCAGGGCTTGTCGTCGATGCCATCCGCGGATGCGTCGGTGCGCGCGCAGCTGGCAGGGGAGGCGGACGAACGCGGCTGGGCGGCGCTGCACGCAGAGCTCGCGCAGGTGGATCCCGCGGCCGCGCAGCGCATCCATGCCACCGACGCACAGCGGATCCAGCGCGCGCTGGAAGTCCATCGCCTGAGCGGGCGCGCGATCAGCGACTGGCGCGCGGACCCGGCACCGGTGCGTCTGCCGTACCGGGTGCTCAAGCTGGTGCTGGCCCCGCGCGACCGGGCGGTGCTGCACGAACGCATCGTCGGCCGGCTCGACGCGATGCTCGAAGCCGGCTTCCTGGCCGAGGTCGAAGTGCTGCGCGCCTTGCCGGAGCTGCGCGACCATCCCGCACCGCTGGACCTGCCGGCGCTGCGCGCGGTTGGCTACCGCCAGGCCTGGGAATTCCTCGACGGTGCCACCGACGCCCGGGGCTTCCGCGAGCGGGCGATCGCCGCCACCCGCCAGCTGGCGAAGCGCCAGTTCACCTGGCTGCGCGGGGAATTCGACGCGCTCAGGTTCGACCCCACCGTGGACGCCCGCGCCCCCGCCCGCGCGGTCGACGCCTTCCTCCGCTGAGGCGCCCGGGGCCGGATCCGGGCGTGCGCATGGTCACGGCGTCATGCCTTCAACCGTCGGCAGCAGCGCAGGTCGTATAAGATCGGAGCGTTGCCACCGGGGAGCGGTCGGGCAACGTGGCGCGAAGCCGTATTCATCCATAACAACAAGAAACCAGTTGGGGAACACCGAATGTCCAAGGGACAGTCTTTGCAGGATCCTTTCCTGAACGCCCTGCGCCGCGAGCGGGTGCCGGTATCGATCTACCTCGTCAACGGCATCAAGCTGCAGGGCACGATCGAATCCTTCGATCAGTTCGTGGTGCTGCTGCGCAATACCGTCAGCCAGATGGTCTACAAGCACGCGATCTCGACCGTCGTGCCGGCGCGCAACGTGCGCGTGGGCCCGGGCGGCGGCGTCGTGCAGGCCTCCGACGATGCCACTGGCGGCGAAGCGGGCGACGACGAGTCCGAATGACGGTTGCGTCGGCGCCATCCGGCCCCATCTCAGGGCCATGACAACACGCCGCCGACCGCATGCCCACCCAGCTGTTTGAACGTTCCCGCAAGGGCGAGCACGCGCTGCTGGTCCAGCCCCATTCCGGCGGTCCGCCGGACGAGGGCGCGCTGGAAGAGTTCGCCGAGCTTGCCCGCTCGGCAGGCGCGACCGTGGCCCACGTCATGCCCGCGCGCATCGGCCGCCCGAACCCCGCCACCCTGCTGGGCAGCGGCAAGCTCGATGAGATCAAGGCCGCGGCCGACGCCACCGGCGCCGACCTGGTGCTGGTCAACCATCCCCTGTCCCCGGGTCAGGAACGCAACCTCGAGAAGTTACTCGAGCGCCGCGTGGTCGACCGCACCGGCCTGATCCTCGACATCTTCGCCCAGCGTGCGCGCAGCCACGAGGGCAAGCTGCAGGTCGAACTTGCGCAGCTGCGGCACATGGCCACGCGCCTGGTGCGCGGCTGGAGCCACCTGGACAGCCAGCGCGGCGGCTCGATCGGCCTGCGCGGCCCTGGCGAGACCCAGCTCGAGACCGACCGCCGGCTGCTGCAGAAGCGCGTCGAACAGCTGCAGGCGCGTCTGGCCAAGGTCGAAGTGCAGCGCACGCAGATGCGCCGCGCCCGCGTGCGCAGCGAACTGCCGCGCGTGGCCCTGGTCGGCTATACCAACGCCGGCAAGTCCACGCTCTTCAACGCCCTGACCGGCGCCGACGCCTACGCCGCCGACCAGCTGTTCGCCACGCTGGACCCCACCGTGCGCAAGATCACCCTGCCGGGCGGCTACGTGGTGCTGGCCGATACCGTCGGCTTCGTGCGCGACCTGCCGCATGAGCTGGTGGCCGCCTTCCGCTCGACCCTCAGCGAGGCCCGCGAGGCCGACCTGCTGATCCACGTCATCGATGCCTCGGATCCGCTGCGCGACGAGCGCGTGGCGCAGGTGGACGAGGTGCTGGGCGAGATCGGCGCCGGCGACCTCCCGCAGCTGCTGGTCTACAACAAGGTCGACCGCTTGGGCGTGCCCGCGCGCCATGACCAGCCGCATGCCAGCGACCATCCCGACGAAGCCGCCGTGCGCGAGCGGGTGTGGGTCTCCGCGCGCGACCACGACGGCATCGACCTGCTGCGCAGCGCGCTGGGCCGCCGCCTGGGCCTGCGCCGCCTGCAGGGCGAGCTGCGCCTGCCGCCGGATGCCGGCCGCCTGCGCGCGCGCCTGCACGAAGTCGACGCCATCCGCGGCGAGTCGCATGACGAGCACGGCTGGACGCTCGCCATCGACCTGCCGCTGAGCGACGCCCGGCGCCTGGCGGCGCAGGATGACGGCGAGCCCCTGCGGCCGCTGCTGCCCGCGGCCTGAGTTTCCCGGTGTGGGCGGGCAGGACCTGCCGCGCCCGCACCTTGTAGAATGTCCTTATTCGTCGCCGGGCCCCGGCGGCGGGATCCCCAGACTGGAGCCAGCATGGCCTGGAACATCCCCGGCAAGAACAACGACGACCGCGGTTCGGGCGGCGACAGCGGCAATGGCCGCCGTCAGAATCCCTGGCCGCCGCGCCGCAGCGGCGGTGGCCGCGGCCGTGGTCCCTTCGACGGCATCCTCGACCAGCTCCGCGGCCTCTTCGGCGGCGGCGGCGGTGGTGGCAACCCGCTGCGCTGGATCGGCATCGCGCTGGTGCTGTGGCTGGCCTTCAACTGCTTCGTGCTGGTCGGCGAGCAGGATCGCGGCGTGGTGCTGCGCTTCGGCAAGTTCGCCCGCGTCATGCAGCCCGGCCCGAACTTCAAGCTGCCGTGGCCGATCGAAACGGTCACCAAGCTCAACACCACCGGCGTGCGCACCTTCAGCAACAGCCTGCCGGTGCTGACCCGCGACGAGAACATCGTCACCGTGTCGTTCAACGTCCAGTACCGGGTCAGCGATCCGCAGATGTACCTGTTCGGCTCGCGTGATGCCGACCGGGTGCTCGAGCAGATCTCGCAGAGCGCGGTGCGCGAGCAGATCGGCCGCTCGAACCTCGACTCCGCGCTCAACGCGCGCGGCCCGCTGTCGGCCGCCGCGGCGACGTCGCTGCAGGCCTCGCTCGACACCTATCGCACCGGCCTGATCGTGACCGAGCTCAGCCTGCAGGACGCCCGCCCGCCGGAGGCCGTCAAGCCGGCCTTCGACGAGGTCAACAGCGCCCAGCAGATGAACGAGCGCCTGGTGAACGAGGCCCGTGCCTACGCCGCGCGCATCGTGCCCGAGGCCCGCGGCCAGGCGCAGCGCGTGCGCACCACGGCCGAGGGTTACAAGACCGCGTCCGTGGCCCGTGCCACCGGTGACGCCGAACGGTTCACCCTGCTGGTCAACGAGTACGCCAAGGCGCCCGAAGTCACCCGCAAGCGCCTGTGGCTGGAGACGGTCGAAGACGTCCTGGCCGACAACCGCACGGTCGTCGGTGGCGACGGCCAGCAGCTGATCTACGTGCCGATGGCAGGGCAGGGCGCATCGCAGCCGCCCCTGCTGACGCCCGACATCGTCACGCCGCCGCTCGATCCCAGGCCGCAAGCCGAGGCCACCGTGCCCGCCGCCACCAGCAACCTGCCGCGCCCCTCGCGCGATGGAGGCACCCGATGAAGCCGCAGCTGATCGTTCCCATCGTGCTGGTCGTGATCCTCGGCCTGCTCGGCTCGATGTTCGTGGTCCGCGAGGGCCAGGTCGGCCTGGTGCTGAACCTCGGCCGCGTGGCGCGCACGGACCTCGGTCCGGGCCTGCACTTCAAGATCCCGCTGGTGGAAAGCGCGCGCGTGTTCGACCGCCGCTTCCAGGCCAACGAGTTCCCGCCCGAGCGCTCGCTGACGTCCGAGCGCAAGGACATCAGCGTCGACTTCGTCGCCATCGGCTTCATCGTCGACGCCGCTGATTTCTACCGCGCCACCGGCGGCAATGAAGAGCTGGTCACCGCGCGCCTGGCGCCGATCATCAAGGAATCGCTGCGCAACGAGATCAACTCGCAGACCCTGACCCAGCTGGTGTCGGGCAACCGCGCCGAGCTGATCGACCGCCAGCTGCCCGGCATCAACGAGGGTGCCCGCACCCTGGGCATGCAGGTGGTCGACATCCGCTTCAAGCAGATCGACCTGCCCACCGACAGCGAAGTGATCGGCCAGGTCTACGACCGCATGCGCGCCGAGCGCCGCCAGGTGGCCGCCGCGCTGCGCGCCGAGGGCGAGGAGCAGGCGCGCATCGTCCGCGCCGAGGCCGACCGCGAACAGACCGTGCTGCTGGCCGAGGCCGAGCGCGACGCGCAGGTGCTGCGAGGCGAGGGCGATGCCGAGGCCGCGGGCATCTATGCGCTCGCTGCGAACCGCGACCCCGCGTTTTTCGCCTTCCAGCGCAGCCTGGACGCCTATCGCCGCGCCTTCTCTTCCGGCGAGGCGGTGATGGTGCTGGAGCGCAACGACCCGTTCCTGCAGTACATGCGCAGCGACCGCTGAGCAGGCGGGCGCCCCGGTGAAGGATCTCTGGGCCGCGCTGTGCCTGGTGGCGGTGCTTGAAGGCCTGGTGCTGTTCGCAGCACCCGGCGCGTGGAAGCGGGCGATGGCGCAGATGCTGGCCACGCCCGAGCGCCAGCTGCGGACCATCGGGGCCGTGGTGCTGGCGGCGGGCCTGCTGTCGCTGTGGTGGTTGCGGCAGGGCTGAACCTTTCTATTCAGGAGTAGTGGCCATGGGCCAGTCGGTAGTGGTGCTGGGCGCCCAGTGGGGCGACGAAGGCAAGGGCAAGATCGTCGACCTGCTGACGCAGGACATCGGCGGCGTGGTCCGCTTCCAGGGCGGACACAACGCCGGCCACACGCTCGTGATCGGCGGCAAGAAGACCGTGCTGCACCTGATCCCCTCCGGCATCCTGCGCGACGACGCGCTGTGCCTGATCGGCAACGGCGTGGTGCTTTCGCCCGCCGCGCTGATGAAGGAGATCGCCGAGCTGGAAGAAGCCGGCGTGGAAGTGCGCAGCCGCCTGAAGATCAGCCCGGCCACGCCCCTGATCATGCCGTACCACATCGCCCTGGATCAGGCCCGCGAGAAGGCCGCCGGCGGCAAGGCCATCGGCACCACCGGGCGCGGCATCGGCCCGGCGTACGAAGACAAGGTGGCGCGCCGCGGCATCCGCGTGGCCGACCTGCACTATCCCGCGCAGCTGGAAGAATTGCTGCGCACGGCGCTGGATTACCACAACTTCGTCCTGACCCGTTACCTGGGCGTGGACGCGGTCGACTTCCAGCAGACCTATGACGAGGCACTGGAATTCGGCGAGTACGTCGAGCCGATGAAGTCCGACGTCGCCGGCATCCTCCATGACCTGCGCAAGCAGGGGAAAAAGGTGCTGTTCGAAGGCGCGCAGGGCTCGCTGCTCGACATCGACCACGGCACCTATCCCTACGTCACCAGCTCCAATACCACCGTTGGCGGCGCGCTCGCCGGCACCGGCGTCGGCGCGGACGCGATCGACTACGTGCTGGGCATCTGCAAGGCCTACGCCACGCGCGTGGGCGGCGGTCCGTTCCCGACCGAGCTCGACGACGAAGACGGCCAGCGCCTGCGCGACCGGGGCCAGGAATACGGCGCCACCACCGGCCGCCCGCGCCGCTGCGGCTGGATCGACATCGTGGCGCTGAAGCGCGCGGTGGCGATCAACGGCATCAGCGGCCTGTGCATCACCAAGCTCGACGTGCTCGACGGCCTGGACAAGCTGAAGATGTGCATCGGCTACCAGTACCGCGGCAAGCAGACCGAGTACGCGCCGCTCGACGCCCAGGGCTGGGCCGAGTGCGAGCCGGTGTACCTGGAGTTCCCGGGCTGGACGGAAGACACCCACGGCATCACCGAGTGGGACAAGCTGCCGCCGGCCGCGCGTGCCTACCTGCGCGCGCTGGAGGAGCTGGCGGGGTGCCCGCTGTCGATCGTGAGCACCGGGCCGGACCGGAAGCACACGATGGTGCTGCAGGATCCGTTTGCCTGAGGCTTCTTCAGGCGCCGGGTGCCATGGCCCTTGAGGGCTCATGTCCCCCGGCGACGGCCTGCGGCCATCGCCTCCTCCTTGACTTCCCCCTCAAGGGCCATGGCACCCGGTGCGTAGCGGTACGCGGCGTCCCGGGAGCGGCCCGGGATCCCTCGCATCTGCGGGCCGGGAGGGCCGGCGCCGTCATCGCGCAATGATCTGCAGGCTGCTAGCGTGCCGCATCCCTGAATAGGCTCCCGACGCGATGCACCCATTCCTGCGTGCCCTCACCCTCCTGGCCCTCGTTTTGGCCCTGGCCGCCTGCGGGGACGATGCGCCGCCCGAGTCGACGCCCAGCCTGACGGTCAGCCTCGCCACGCCGCAGATGCGCGAGGTTGCGCGCGAGGTCGTGGCCTCCGGGGCGGTGGCGGCGTGGGAAGAGGTGTCGGTGGGCGTGGAGCTCTCCGGGCTGCGCGTGGCGAGCGTGGAGGTGGAGGTCGGCAGCGTGGTGGCCGCGGGCGACGTGCTGCTGCGCGTGGACGACCGCACGCTGGCCTCGCAGCTGGCGCAGTCGGATGCCCAGGTGCGCGAGGCGCAGACCAACCTGGAGACCGCGCGCCGCAAGGCCGCGCGCATCCGCGAGCTTGCCGACTCGCAGATGGTGGCGCTGCAAGATGCCGAGGAGGCCGAGGCCGCACGCGCCAATGCCGAAGCGCGCCTCAACACCGCTATTGCCAGCCGCGATGCCGCGCGCGTGCAGCGGGACTTCACCGTGGTGCGCGCGCCGGTGGCGGGCGTGGTGTCGGCGCGCAGCGTGCAGCCGGGGCAGGTGGTGGGCGCGGGCGCGGAGCTGCTGCGCCTGATCCGCGACGGCCGCCTGGAATGGCGCGCTGAACTTGCCGAGGGCGACCTGCTGCGCGTGGACGTGGGCACGCCGGTGCGCGTGGAGTCGCCGGCCGGGTTCATCGAAGGCAGCGTGCGCACCGTGTCGCCGGGGCTGGATGCGCAGAGCCGCACCGGCACGGTGTACGTGGACCTGCCGGAGCCGGGTGGACTGCGCGCCGGCATGTTCGCGCAGGGGCGGCTGGTGCTTGGTCGCGCGCAGGCGCTGCTGGTGCCGCGTGAGGCGCTGGTGCGGCGCGACGGCCGCGCCTATGTGTTCACGGTGGCCGAGGACAACCGCGTGCGCGAGCTCGGCGTGGTGACGGGCGGGGCGCATGGCGACATGGTCGAAGTGAGCGATGGGCTGACGCAGGGCGATCGCGTGGTTGCGCGTGGCGCGGGCTTCCTCGGCGATGGCGATCTGGTGCGCGTGGTCGATGGCGCTGACGCCGCGACCGGGACCGTCGCCGAATGAACTTCTCCGCCTTTTCGATCCACCGGCCTTTGCCGGCGATCCTGGTCTTCATCCTGCTCACGGCCGCCGGCCTCTTGGCGTTCAACCGGCTGGCCGTCTCCCAGTTCCCCGACCTCACCGTGCCCGTGGTCAACGTCACCGTGCTGCTTCCGGGCGCCAGCCCCAGCACGCTGGAAACCCAGGTCACGCGCAAGGTCGAGGACGCCACCGCCAGCATCCCCGCGCTGCGCAACACGGCATCGATCGTCAACGAGGGCGTGTCGACCACCATCCTCACCTTCGAGATCGAGAAGGACGGCACCCTCGCCAAGGACGAGGTGCGCGACGCTATCGACCGCGTGCGCATCGACCTGCCGGCCGAAGTGGAGCCGCCGATCGTCTCCCTGGTCAACGTCACCGGCGGCGACATGCTCACCTATGCCGTCACCGCCGACGGCTGGAGCGACGAGGAGCTCAGCTGGTTCATCGACGACACCGTGTCCAAGCGCCTGTTCGCCGTGCCTGGCGTGGGCGCGGTGCGGCGCATCGGCGGCGTGGACCGCGAGATCCGCGTCGCCCTGCGGCCGGAAGCAGTGCAGGGCTTCGGCGTCAGCCCGGCGCTGATCAGCCAGCAGCTGGCGCGCATCCAGCAGGAGCAGCCGGGTGGCCGCACCACGGTGGGCGGCAGCGAGCAGGCCGTGCGCACGCTGGGCACCGTCGACACTGCCGCCGACCTCGCCAACTTCCCGATCTCGATGCCCGACGGCCGCAGCGTGCGGCTGTCGACGCTGGCCACCGTGAGCGACGGCAACGCCACCGTCAGCCAGCGCACCACGCTCGATGGCCGTCCCGTGATCGGCTTCGCCGTGCAGCGCACCACCGGCACCAGCGAGGTGGACGTCGGCAACGCCGTGCGCGACAGCGTGGCGACGCTGCAGCAGGAGCAGCCGCGCGTGCGCGTGGTGGAGGTGGCATCCACCACCCAGGTGGCCGAGAACTCGTTCGAATCCTCGATGCACATGCTCTACGAGGGCTCGGCGCTCGCGGTGCTGGTGGTGTTCCTGTTCCTGCGCGACTTCCGCGCCACCTTCATCAGCGCCATCGCGCTGCCGCTGTCGATCATCCCGACCTTCGCGGTGATGCATTGGCTGGGCTTCAGCCTCAACATGATCACCCTGCTGGCGCTGGCCGTGGTGGTGGGCATCCTGGTGGACGATGCCATCGTCGAGGTCGAGAACATCGACCGGCATCTGCGCATGGGCAAGACGCCGAAGCAGGCCGCGCTCGAGGCCGCCGACGAGATCGGCCTGGCGGTGATCGCCACCTCGTGCACGCTGGCCGCGGTGTTCATCCCAGTGGCCTTCATGCCCGGCATCCCCGGCAAGTTCTTCCGCGAGTTCGGCTGGACCGCCGCCGCCGCGGTGATGTTCTCGCTGCTGGTGGCGCGCCTGATCACGCCGATGATGGCGGCCTACATGCTCAAGCCCCTGCCCGAGCACAAGGGCGACTCGAAGCTGATGCAGTGGTACCTGCGCTTCGTCGACAACTCGCTGAAGCACCGCAACCGCACGCTGCTGATCGCGCTGGCGATCTTCATCGGCTCGCTGGCGCTGCTGCCGCTGCTCAAGGTCACCTTCATCCCGCCGACCGACGGCATCCAGAGCAACGTGCTGATCGAACTGCCGCCCGGCACCGCGCTCGCCACCACCGAAGCCGTGGCCGAGACCGCGCGCCAGCGCATCGCCGACATCCCCGAGATCGAGCACGTGTTCGTGACCGCCGGCAGCAACTCCGGCGCGAATGGTCCGGCCGGCGACCTCACCAGCGCCGAGCTGCGCAAGGCCACGCTCACCATCCGCTGGACCGACGACCGCGACCTCACCCAGTACGAGCTGGAAACGGTGGTGCGCGAGCGTCTGGCCGATCTTCCCGGCGTGCGCCTGAGCTTCCAGGGCGGTGAACCCGGCCGCGCGCTGCAACTGGTGCTGGCCGGCGACGACCCGGTGAAGCTCGCCGCCACCGCGCGCGACGTGGAGCGCGAGATCCGCCAGCTGCCGGGCCTCGGCACCGTGGGCTCATCGGCCTCGCTGGTGCGCCCGGAAGTGATCGTGCGCCCGGACCCCGCGCGCGCCGCGGACCTGGGCGTCTCCACCGCTGACATCGCCGCCGCCACGCGCGTCGCCACCCGCGGCGACTACGAACAGTTCCTCGCCAAGCTCAACCTGCCCGAGCGCCAGGTACCGATCCGCGTGCAGCTGGACGAACGCGCGCTGTCGGACCCGTCACTGCTCGGCCAACTGCGCGTGCCCACCGCCACCGGCGGCAGCGTGCCGCTGTCGTCCGTGGCCGAGATCACCACCGCCAGCGGCCCCTCGCAGATCGACCGCTTCGACCGCCGCCGCAACGTCACCATCACCGTCGACTTGAACGGCATGGCCATGGGCGAAGTGGAGAAGCAGATCGACGCGCTGCCGTCGCTGATCAACCTGCCCGTGGGCGTGGACCGCCAGGCCGCCGGCGACAGCGAGATCTTCGCCGAGATGTTCGGCGGATTCGCCATGGCCATGGTGGCCGGCATCTTCTGCGTCTACGGCGTGCTGCTGCTGCTGTTCAACCACGCCAGCCAGCCGATCACGATCCTGGTGGCGGTACCGCTGGCCGCGGGAGGCGCATTTGGCGCGCTGCTGATCACCGGGCTGGATATCTCGCTGTCGGTGCTCATCGGATTGATTTTGCTGATCGGGATTGCGGTGAAGAACTCGATCTTGCTGGTGGACTACGCGGTCATGGCCGAAGAGAAAGGCATGGGCCGCCACGAGGCGCTGATGGACGCCTGCCACAAGCGCGCGCGGCCGGTGATCATGACGACGATGGCGATGGGCGCGGGCATGATGCCGATCGCGCTCGGGCTGACGGCGGATGCGAGTTTCAGGATGCCGATGGCGGTGGCAGTGATCGGCGGGCTGATCACCTCGACGGTGTTGAGCCTGATCGTGGTGCCGGCGGCGTTTACGTTGGTGGATGATGTGGAGGAGTGGGTGGTTTCGAAGGTGCGGCGGGGGAGGGCAGGAAGCATCGCCGAGGCTTAGCGTGATCGTGCGCTGAAGACTCCTTCCGGCCAGAAGCGGACAATCGCATGAGTAGCCACAAACGGCCGCAAGATAGGACCCTTTCGAGTCGCCCTCAGAGAAGTGCATGTCGCTAACCCGAACATCGTTCACCTGGACCCCAGCTACCCGATCACACTCGCCTGACCGCCTGTCGATAGCTCCGGTTCTCTGAGCCCGGGGCCAGAAATCTGCTGCGCCCTAAGCTCGAACGTGATCTGGCATGCCTGGCCTGAATTTGGCAACAGCGGTGGAGGCGGGGCGTACCGGTAGACACTCGATTCAGAACTCAGACCTCGGATCAGCTGATCAACCAGCTGCTGGCCGTGGGCATGCATAAATCCCACCACCAAACGGAAGCGACGATACTTGCTCAAGAACTGCCCAATAACATTGATGCAATGGTCGCATGGCAGTCGTTCGCTAAAAAGATAGATTGCACCAGCTCGACGAAATGCATGTTTTCCCGCGAAATCCAGAACATTTCTAAAGTAGGAGTCTATCGCGTTTATAAGAAGGTATTCAGAATCACTGAATAGATCGCTGCGTCCTCGTCCTCTCGGCCAGTACCGAGCACGAAACTCCAGGTCAGTCTCCCCATATTCTTGGGCCGCAGACGTAATCCCAAAATCGCGCAGACCTTTCATCGACCGCACAAAGTAAGGCGTATTACCGTCGTAGTTCAGGTTGGCCGATGCGTTTTCCACACCATTGTGGCTGGCTGCAACAAAATGCGGCGTCACAGGGATTATTTCGTTCGTTCGAGCACTTTGAAGAGTAGCCGCTGCAACAGCGATATTGCCAGGCAATATGCACTGATCGACTTTGCCGTTAGCTTTGGGTGCAGTTACAGCAGCGGCAATCGATTCAAACTCGCCCCTGTACCGCATCGCCGCTTGGAGGCACTGGCTGAGCATGGATTCATCACTGCCATTCCAATGCGGATTTGGTCGCCTTATCAATCGCATTGACTTCCCCGTGTGGTCTGCTTGACGAACTTCTGATTGCGCCGACCCCATCAAGCGCCTCCCCCAGACACCTTGCAACTTCACCCCGCCGCCTCGGCGCGTCCCTAAAGGGAATCATAGGTCCATTCGCGTCTTTGGTCGCCAGAAGTATTCTTGATCCAATCGATACCCGCCCACCCTGCAGTGACAGGATCACGCAGAGGGTCAGTAAAAGTTATGTCTGCTATGGGTCGGAAGCAGACTTTGCGAATGACGCCTATCTCACGATATGGATGTAACACCCCTTCATCCCCCGGCTCATCAACGTCTTGTAGGTATTGCGCACGATGAGCTCCAACCGGTCGCGCGTGGCGTCCGGGTCTTCCTTGAGTGCTTTCTTGTACCCGCGAACCGTGCGATCCATCGATGACCGCGCCTCAGGGAACATGCTTGGCACACCATCGACCCACTGCAGGTCTGGTCCGATGATTACGCCGACATAGTCCAGTTCCAGCCCTTGGCAGGTATGGATACAGCCAACCTCCTCCACGGAGTCCGGTGCCACGATCCAGAGGCTTCCATCCTTGTCCAGGTTCCATCTCGCCCTGTAGCCGAACTCCGGGAACTCGATATCCCAAGCGTCCGGGTTCCTCTTGCTCTTCCAGTCCCAGCAATACCCCGCGACCACGCGCGCCTTGTTGTTGAGCTTGTTCTTCTCCCGGATCAGGTCATGCAGCTCGACGGGTGAATCAACAATGCGGAAGTCGAACGCGTCGCGGTCGAAGTCGGTGTTGGCGCTCTCGCGGATGCCCAGGAAGTTGTCCAGCCAGGCGATGTATCCGTCCGAGCCTCCGCAGCGAAACTGCGATGCCAGCTCCAGCCGGGTGACCTCCGCGCCCATCTCCAGCGCCCAGCGCTCCAGCTCGGCGATGCGGCCAATGTCCGAAAGCGTCACGATCTGGTCGTCGTCGGCAAAGAACACCGTGCAGCGGGCGCTCCGGATCAGCTCCATGATTTGGTTCTGGCCGAGGTTGCCGTACAGGCCGCTCTTCTCGTTGAGGCGGTGCGCCTCGTCCACAACCAAGGTGTCGAAGGTGTTGGCTTGCGCTTCGTGGAAGGCGCCCGAGCCTCCGAACAGGTTGCCGATCTCGACGCGGCGCAGCGTTCCTGCCAGCTTCTGCGCATAGACCGCCCGCGGCGCGGCGTTCTTGGACACGTACTTGGCCAGCTGCCCGCGCTTGGTCAGCTCGACCAGCAGGTTCACCGCCACCACCGACTTGCCGGTGCCCGGACCACCCTGGACGATCACCACCTGCTTGCGCGCGTCGTTGGCCTGTTGGGCCTTGGCGAGGCAGGTCTCGTAGACCACCTTCTGGTCGTCCACCAGCACGAACTCGCGGTTGCCCTTGAGCATCTTCGCGAGGCTGTCGGCCAGCATCTTCGACGGGCGGATGCGGCCTTCGGCGATCTCGTACAGCAGCTTGCCGCGGTCGCCCTTGCGCACGTGCTGCTTGATGAAGGCGCGGAGCTTGTCCAGCTCGTCCGCGCCATCGAGGAAGACCGGCGCCTTCTCCAGATAGGGCGCGTAGTGCGGATGGCGGATGACGCCGTCATCCCGGTAGTTGTGCAGGTAGGCGCAGGGATTGAGCTCGGTGCCTGACTCGTACACGGCCTCGTTGAAGCCGTTGAGCAGCGCGGCGTACAACCACGCCTGGTAGCTGGGGTGCGGGCCTTCGATCTCGGCCTTACCGCCACGGTTGGCGATGATGATCCCGTCCTTCTCGCTGATGCGCGAGTTGGACCACTGCTTCAGCTCGACGATGACCAGGTGCGGCGTGTCGTCATCGGCGGCGCCTGAGATCACGAAGTCGATTCGCTTGGCGGTCTGGGCGATGCCGAACTCGATGCCCACGCCGATGTCGTCCGGAATGTCGCGGTCGCGCAGCACGCGGGCCATGGCCGCCAGCGAGTGGCGCCAAGACTTGAACTCGCCCTGCGACACGTAATGCCCGACCTTCTTGACGAACGCGCGCTGCACCTCGTCCTCGATCTGCGCGTGATCGTTGTCGTGCAGGAATCGTTGCTTGGTTGCCTGGTAGACGATCACGACAGCCTCCCTCCGTCGTTCGCGGGGTTCAGAGCTCGGTGTACTTCCGGCTCGTGCCCCTGGCCTTGTCGGCGGGGTAGCGCTCGGCATTCAGCGCGAGCTTCTGGCGGGCGGCGTCCAGCGGGTCGATGCCAAGCCTGTCAGACAGCTGCAGCAGGTACAGCAGCACGTCGGCGATCTCGTGGGCGACGGCCTGGCGACGCGCATCGTCGAGGGTCCGGCTCTGTTCTTCGGTCAGCCACTGGAAGTGCTCCAGCACTTCCGCGGCTTCAAGGGAGAGCGACACGGCAAGGTTCTTGGGCGAATGGAACTGGCCCCAGTCGCGCTCGTCGGCGAAGCGGCGCAGCGCGGCCTGCAGTTCCTCGATGTCCTGGCTCACCCGTCTCCCCCGGAGCTGACGTGGGCCGAGTATAGGCGGCGGGTGAGGGTGGAGCCTCGCCAAACCGGCGCGGATTGCAAAACGCGAATCATTCGCATTTAATACGTCCAGTCGCCCCGGTCCACGCCGCCGCGAACCGCCAACCCGATTCGTCCCGCCAGCTGCGGTCGCCAGCGGACACAGGGCTTCATCCCTACGTCCGACAACCAGCGACCCTCAATGCACCCCACCTGCCAGATCCCTTCGCGGCCCTCCCGCGATCGCATCACCGATCCCGCGTTCCGCGCCAGCCCGCTCCGCACCGCCATCGCGCTCGCCCTGCCGCTGATGCTCGCCACAGCTCCCGGCCTGGCCGCGGCCCAGTCCGCCGAGCCCGCCGCGCAACCTGCCGCCGAGGCCCCCGTTACTACCGGCACCCTCGCCGCCACCGACCTCGACACCATCCGCGTCGTCGGCCAGCGCGCCAACCGGGTCAGCAACGGCGCCACCAACCTTGACCTCTCGATCCGCGAGACCCCGCAGTCCATCTCCGTGGTCACCGCCGAACAGATGCGCCAGTTCGGCGCCAACAGCGTCAACGCCGCGCTGCGCCTGGCCACGGGCGTGCGCGTGGACGAGTGGGAGACCAACCGCACCAGCTACAGCGCGCGCGGCTTCGACATCCTCAACACGCAGGTCGACGGCATTGGCCTGCCCAACGGCTGGGGCGTGACCACCGGCGCGGTCGATGCCGCCGGCTACGAGAAGGTGGAGGTGATCCGCGGCGCCAACGGGCTGCTGACGGGCGTGGGCAATGCGGCGGGCACCATCAACTACGTGCGCAAGCGCCCCACCAATGAACGCGAGGGCAGGGTGGGGCTGGCCTATGGCTCCTGGAACACGCTGCGCGCGGAGGTGGACTACTCCACGCCGTTCACCGCCGACGGTACCTGGGCCGGGCGCGTGGTGGCCGCGCACGAGCACGGCGATTCCTGGCTGCGCGCCAACGAGAACAGCCGCGACTTCTTCTACGGCGTGGTCGATGGCCAGGTCGGCGATCGCGGCACGCTGACGCTGGGCTACTCGTACCAGCGCGCGGAATCCGACGGGATCATGTGGGGCGCGCTGCCCTTCACCAACAGCGATGGCACGCAGCGGGTGTGGCCGCGCAGTACCAGCACCACCCAGGACTGGACCTACTGGGACACCACCGCGCACACGGCGTTCGCCGAGTACACGCACGACGTGGCCGACGACTGGCAGTTGAAGCTGTCGTACAACTACCGCCGCAACACCGGTGACGAGCGCATGTTCTACGCCTTCGACGGGATGGGCACGGGCCTGGACCCGGAGACCGGCCTGGGCCTGTCCGGCTATCCCTGGGGCGGCGACGACGAGGCCACGGCGCACCTCGGCACGGCCACGCTCAACGGCACGTTCCAGATGTTCGGGCGCGAGCACGAGGCGATGGTGGGCCTGGCCCGCGCGCGCAGCACCACCGACAACCGCGAGCGCACGGCGGACTTCTCGTCGCCGGCCTGGGGCCCGCTGCCGCCGTTCCCGTATCCGACCAACGCCATCCCCGAGCCCGCCTGGAGCGAGCCCAACCTCTACTCCGAACTCGACCAGGAGCTCACGCGCACCTTCGCCGCGACGCGCATCGCGCTCACAGACCGCTTCAAGGCCATCGTCGGCGCCAACCACGCGCGCTACCGCCGCAGCGGAAATTCCTATGACCTGACCTTCGACCAGACCACGAAGCACACCAGTCCTTACGGCGGCCTGACCTTCGACTTCACCGACCGCGTGCTCGGCTATGTCAGCTACTCCGACATCTACCAGCCGCAGGACCAGGTGAACGCGAACGACCGCTACCTCGATGCCAGCCAGGGCGTGAACTACGAGGCCGGCATCAAGGCCGACTGGTTGGACGCGCGGCTGCTGACCACGGTGGCGGTGTTCAAGGCCGACCAGGAAGGCCTGGCCACGCCGACGGGCCAGTACAACGAGTTCGGCATGGCGATCTATGCGCCGGTGGATGTGCGATCGAAGGGCGTGGAGCTGGAGGCGGTGGGGCGGATCACCGACAGCCTCGATCTCGTGGCCGGCTACACCGCGCTGCGCCTGGACGGCCTCGACGGCCGCGACACCTATCCCTGGGTGCCACGCCGCACGGCCAACCTGCTGTTGAGCGGGCGCTTCCCGGCCTACGAGGCGCTGTCCTGGGGCATCGGCGGGCGGTGGCAGAGCGGGATCTTCAACACCGAGGCCAGCGGCTTCCGGGTGCAGCAGGACAGCTACGCGGTGGCGAACGCGTTCGTCGCCTGGGACTTCGCGCCCGACGCCACGCTGCGGCTCAACGCCAACAACATCACCGACGAGAAGTACATCAACACCCTGCGCTACAGCGGCTACTACGGTGCGCCCGCCAACTACACGCTCAGCCTCGACTGGAGGTTCTGATGTCCGTCACGCCCGCCCTGCATGCCACTTCGCCGCGCCTTGCCCTGGTGGCGCAGATCGCCGCCGCCGTACTCGGCGGCTACGGCTTCGCCTGGGGCCTGGTGGCCGCGTGCACCAGCCTGGCGGTCGCGGCCGGCATGGGCTTCCACGATGCGGAGTTCCTGTCGAGCCTCGTCGGGGTGCTGGCCTTCCTCGCCGCGCTGCTGTGGGCGATCGCGGCGCGGCGGCTGTGGCGCGTGTGGGCGGTGCTGTTGGTCGGCGGCGCGGTGCTGGCCGGCGTGGGCTCGCTGGTGCAGGCGGCCCTGGTCTGAGGAGGATGCAGCCGATGTTCGCCACATTCCGCCAGGCGATGGCCTGGCTCCATACCTGGTTCGGCCTGGTGCTGGGCTTCGTGCTGATGGCCGCGTTCTTCTTCGGCGCGCTGTCGGTGTTCGACCGCGAGTTCGACCGCTGGGCGATCCCGGCAACGCGCATCGAGCCGCAGCCGATGCCGTCCTATGAGGCGGTGCTGCGCCCGGCCTTCGAGCGCATGCAGCCGACGCCCGAGGCCATCGACGCGATGCGCCCACGCGCGAACGGTGAGCTGCCGGACCGCTTCGACACCATCGCCTACTGGAGCGCCTACACCACCCACCGCGACCCGGTGGTGGCGCTGTTCGCCGGTTTCGATGTGCCCAACGCCAAGCATCCCGGCGAGCAGATCTATGCCGAAGCCACCGTCGACCCGCGCGACGGCCACGTGCTGCCCGACGACCGGCTCAAGGTCGGCAGCGGCTTCTTCTATCCCATGCACTACGGCCTGACGCTGGACTGGAAGAACCTCGGCATCTGGATCGTCGGCTTCTCGGCGCTGGTGATGCTGGCGGCGCTGGTGAGCGGCGTGGTGATGCACCGGAAGCTCTTCCGCGAGTTCTTCACCTTCCGTCCGGGCAAGCAGCGGCTGCGCAGCGTGCTCGACCTGCACAACCTGACCGGCGTGGTCGCGCTGCCGTTCCACTTCTTCTTCGCGCTCACGGGCCTGCTGATCTTCGCGGCGACCTACTTCTTCCCGCTCGGCCACACCCAGCTGCATGAGCTGCACGACCGCGCCGCCGCACTTGAAGCGCAACAGACCGGGCTGCCGCACGAGCGCGCCGGCGTGCCGGCCGACCTCGCCAACGTCGACGCGATGGTGGCCGACGCGCGCGCGCGCTGGGAGGCGGCGGGCAAGGCGGGTGACGTCGGCTTCCTGGTGCTGATGCATGTGGGCGACGCCAACGGCTACGTGAGTGTGTACCGCGCCGGCACCGACCGCATCGCGCTGGTCGGCGACGGCATCCACTTCAAGGCCGCGACGGGCGAACTGATCCGCGTCGATCCGCCGCCCACCGCCGTGGGCCGCGTGGCCGAGTTCCTCACCGGCCTGCACCTGCAGCATTTCCGCCACTGGCTGCTGCGCTGGCTGTACGTGTTTGGCGGGCTGGCGGGCGCGGTGTGCATCGCGACGGGCTTCGTGTTCTTCGTCGAGAAGCGCAAGCGGCAGCACGCGGCGCGCGGCGTGCAGGGCGCGCGCGTGGTCGATGCGCTGGCGGTGACCACGGTGACCGGCATGGTGCTGGCGGCACTCGGGATCCTGATCGCCAACCGCCTGCTGCCCGTGGACCTGCCCGCGCGCGGCGACTGGGAGCAGCGCGCGTTCTGGCTGACCTGGGTGCTGGCGCTGCTCCACGCCGGCTGGCGCAGCGCGCCGGTGGCGCGCGGGCTGTCGAACCCGGCGTGGCGCGAACAGGCGTGGGCGATCGCCGTACTCGCGGTCGCGGCCGCGGTGCTCAACTGGGTGACGACCGGCGACCACCTGCTGCGCACGCTGGCCAATGGCTACTGGCCGGTGGCCGGCGTGGACCTGGCGTTGCTGGCAGTGGCCGCAACTGCGGGCGTGGTCGCGCACAGGCTGGGCCATCGCGCGCTCGTGCGGCAGGCGGCTGTCACCGCCACGGAGCCACGCCATGCATGAGCCCGGCGCCACGCTCTGGCTGGTTGCGGCGGCCCTGTGCGCCTTCGTCGGCATGGGCTGGCTGGCGCTGGCGATGCCGGTGCACGCGCTGCAGGCGTGGGGTCGACTGCAGCCGCCCGTGCAACTGACGCGGCTGCGACGCCTGGGCATGGTCGCGGTGCTGCTTGCGCTGTCCTGCTGCCTGGGTAGCGACCACGCGACCATGGCGGTGCTGGTGTGGTTGATGCTGTTGGCTGCCGCGGCCGCCGCAACGGCACTCATCCTTTCAAGTCGACCCCGTCGCCTGCGGCTGCTCGCGCCGTGGGTGCGGCGCCATCCAGCCAGGTGAGATACAGCCGCATGTCGAACTCGAGCCGGTGGTAGTCGGGCTCCATGTGCATGCACAGCTGGTAGAACGCCTTGTTGTGGTCGGACTCCTTCAGGTGCGCGAGTTCGTGCACCACGATCGCCTTGAGCAGGGCAGCGGGCGCGTCCCTGAACACGCTGGCGATCCGGATCTCGCGGCTGGCCTTGAGCCGGCTGCCCTGGATCCGCGAGATGGTGGTGTGGGTGCCGAGCGCGTGCTTCAGCACCTGCAGCCTGCCGTCGTAGAGCACCTTGCCCAGCGGAGCGGACTTCCGCAGGTAGCGGCTTTTGAGCGCCTGCACGTACTCGTACAGCTGGCTGTCGGTGCGCACGGCGTGGGCGTCGGGATACCGGCCGCTCAGGAACGGGCCAAGCCGGTCCTGGTCGATCAGCCCCCGCACCTGCGCCTGGAGGTGCTGCGGGTAGCCGGCGAGGTATTTCAAGGCGTGCATCGCGTGCTGCGGCAGGGATGGGTGCGGGAGCTCCAGTGTATGGCGTACCGCCGCATCGCCGAGAACTTCAAGATCGGCGCCGGCTACAACTTCACCTCGTTCAGCGACGACCTGACCGACCTCGAGTACGACCACCGCGGCTGGTTCATCAACATCGCGGGCTACTACTGGGGCAGGGGCCAGGGCGCAGCGCGGCGCGGACGGTCGCATACTGGCCGCATCCCCGGATGATCGAGGTCGCCATGGCCCTGCCGCCCCTGATGCCCGCCGCCTTCCTCGGCCACGGCAGTCCCATGAACGCGCTGGAGCGCAATCGTTACACCGAAGCCTGGCGCGCGTTCGGTGCATCGGTGCCGCGCCCGCGCGCGATCCTGGCGGTGTCGGCGCACTGGTATGTCAACGCCACCGCGGTCACCGCGATGTCGCGCCCGAAGACCATCCACGACTTCTTCGGTTTCCCGCAGGCGCTGTTCGACGTGCAGTACCCGGCGCCGGGCCTGCCCGAGCTCGCGGAAGAGGTGGCCGATGTCGCGAAGCCGGACTTCGTCGGCGCCGACCATGACGGCTGGGGACTCGACCACGGCACCTGGTCGGTGCTGGTGCATGCGTTCCCGGACGCGGACATACCGGTGGTGCAGCTTTCCATCAATGCGAGAAAGCCGCCCGAGTTCCACATCGAACTCGGCGCGCGCCTGGCTGCGCTGCGCGAGCACGGCATCCTGGTGGTGGGCAGCGGCAACGTCGTGCACAACCTGCACGCGATCGACTGGAAGCAGCCCGACTCTGCGTTCGACTGGAACGAGCGCTTCGACACCGCGGCGAAGCAGGTGCTGGCCGAGCGGCCGGGTGACGCGGCCGCGCTGATGCGGCACGCGGACTTTGCCGCCGCAGCGCCGACCGACGAACACTTCCTGCCGCTGCTGTACTTGGCGGGGATTGCGGCGGCGAGCGGCAAGGGCGCCGACGTGCTGGTGGAAGGCCCGGCCTACGGCTCGCTGTCGATGACGTCGTACACCGTGGGCGCGCAGTGCCCGCCCGACAGCGACGTCACCGCGGGCGCGGCGCCACTGGCGGCCAACGTCCCGGCGGACGAATCCAACCTGTAGCGCGGCGGTGTCACCGCAGGCAGCGGGCCTGACCCGCACGGCCATCGCCCGTCAGGCGTGGCCGATCATCCTCGCCAACGCCGCGGTGCCCAGCCTCGGTCTGGTCGACACCGCCGTCATCGGCCACTACGGCAGCGCGGTGGAGCTGGGCGCACTGGCGCTGGGCGCGCTGCTCTTCAACTTTGTGTACTGGAGCTTCGGCTTCCTGCGCATGGGCACCACCGGCTTCGTCGCGCAGGCATCCGGCGCCGGCGACGAGCCCGAGGTGCGCGCCACGCTTGCGCGCGCGGTGCTGCTGGCCATTGGCCTGGGCATCGCATTGCTGCTGCTGCAGTGGCCGGTCACCTGGCTGTACTTCTCGCTGATGGACGGCAGTGACGCGGTGGAAGCGGTCGCTGGCGAATACTTCCGCGCCCGGATCTGGGGCGCGCCGGCGGCGCTGGCCCTGTTCGCGATCAGCGGCCTGTTGATCGGCTTGGGCCGCAGTCGTGAACTGCTGCTGGTGCAACTGCTGCTCAACGGCCTCAACGCCGGGCTGGACATCTGGTTTGCCGGCGCGCTTGGCATGGGCGCGCGCGGCATCGGCCTGGGCACGGCGATCGCGGAATGGAGCACGTTCGCCGTCGCCATCATCGTGGTGCTGCGCGTGCTGCGTGCGCGCCACGGCGATGCGGCGCCGTTCCTGCCCTGGGCGCGCATCGCCGACTGGCAGCGCATCCGCGCGTCGCTGGCCGCCAACCGCGACATCCTCGTACGCACGCTGTGCCTGCTGCTCGCGTTCGGCTGGTTCGCCAACGCCGGCGCACGCTTCGGCGACGTGACCCTTGCGGCGAACCACATCCTGCTGCAGCTGGTGTCGTTCAGTGCGTTCTTCCTGGACGGCTTCGCGTTCGTGGCCGAAGCCCACGTGGGCGCGGCCTGGGGTGCGCGCGACAGCGGCAGGTTCAAGCGCGCGGTACGGCTGACCAGCGAGCTGGCCGGAGGCACTGCGCTGGGGCTGGCGGTGCTGGTCCTGGTGCTGGGCGAAGCCGCGGTGATGGCCTTGACCAGCCTGCCCGCGGTGCGCGAAGCCGCTGCGACGCACCTGCCATGGGCCGCGCTGTACGTACTGCTCTCGGTGGCGGCGTTCCAGCTGGACGGCGTGTTCATCGGCGCCACCCGCACGCGGGAGATGCGGCAGGCCGGCCTGGTGTCGTTGGGGGTGTTCCTGCTGGCCGCATGGCCGCTGGCGGCCCTCTGGGGCAACCACGGGTTGTGGGCGGCGTTCGTGGTGTACGTGGTGGCGCGAGCCGCGGCGCTGTTGGCCTGGTACGGGGGCCTTGTCAGGCCCGGGGCAGGTGCATCCTGAAGGTGGTCGTGTCCGCGGCGGATTCCGCGCGGATCGTGCCGTCATGCGCTTTCACGATCTGGCTCACAATGAACAGTCCCAGCCCGAGGCTGGCATGTTCCAGGTCGCCTCCAGACACGCCGCCACGCCTGAGGGGTTCGAACATCAGGTCCAGCGCTTCCGGGGGGATGGTGTCGCCCTCGTTGCTGATGGAGAGTTCCACCGCGGAGTTGCCGTCACGCAGCTCCACCCGGATTTCGCCGCCGGAGTCGCCGTACTTGTGCGCGTTCACCACCAGGTTCGCGAGCACTTCGCGCATGGCCCTGGCGTCGAACATGCCGTGCACGGCGTCCGGGCCATGCAGACGGATGCGGGCCCCGGGGATGGACGCCTGCAGCTGCTCGATCTCGTCGCGGCAGGCCTGTGCCAGGTCGACGTTCGCCCGGTCGACCTCGAAGCCCAGGCCCATCTGCGAGCGGTTGTAGACCAGCAGCTTGTCCAGCAGTTCGCGCATGCTTTCGCCACTGCGGAGGAGCCGTTCCGCTGCCCGTGCCAGTGGCACGTCGACCGCGCTTGCCGCAATGAGCTCGGACGTCAGAGCGTGCCGCCGCCGATGGCGTCGAAGCCGAGGGTAGCGCCGGTCGCGGCGACGAAGGCACGATGGCGAAGACCACCAAAGCAACGCTGTCCGCCGATGGCGTGGACGATGGCGACGCGCCAGCACGCAAGCGCTGAACCAGGGTGTGATCAAGCGAGCGCCCGGGATTCCCGGGCGTTTCGTGTTCCTGACCGGGCGCGCCTAGCTTTCCAGTACGCCGAGCAGCTGGTGCAGCCGGTAGGGCTTGGGCAGGAATTGCGCGCCCTCCGGTATCGGTGGCAATTGGGAGCGCTGGTACCCGGACACCAGCACGATCCTGGCCTGGGGCTGCAGCCGGGCCGCTTCCTCCGCAACCTGGAGGCCGGTCACGCCCTTGGGCATGCTGACGTCGGTGACGACGTGGTCGAAGACGGCATCACCCTGCAGCTTCTCGATCGCTTCCTTGCCGTTGCTGGCCATGGTGACGTCATAACCCAGGTCGGAGAGCGCCTCGAAGATGAGGAACCTGAGGTCGTCTTCGTCTTCGACGAACAGGAGGCGGGTCTGGGACATCAGCAGTCCTCGCTTGCGGGGAGGTGGATGGACACGGTGGTGCCGTGGCCCGGCGTGCTGTCGAGTTCGGCGAAGCCACCGGACTGCGCGGCGAAGCCGAACACCTGGCTGAGCCCGAGGCCGCTGCCGCGTCCCACCTCCTTGGTCGTGAAAAATGGCTCGAACACACGGCTCTGGTGCTCGACTGGAATGCCGGGGCCGTCGTCGGTGACGGACGCGCGGATGAACAGCCGGGGTTCGTCCTGCGGAGCGGCCGGAAGCCGCGTCCGGCGCATGGACGTGGACACGGTGATGCGCCCGCCGTCGGGCATCGCGTCCCTGCTGTTGATGACCAGGTTGAGCAGGGCGGCTTCGAACTGGCCGCGGTCGATCTCCGCGGGCGCCGTCCCCGGTACGAGCGCGAGGCCCAGGTCGACGAGGTCGGCGGCCGCGCGGCGCAGCAGGTCTTCGGATTCGCGGACCAGCGCGTTGACGTCGACGCATTCCGTCGCCAGCACCTGGCCGCGGCCGAAGGTCAGCAGCTGCCGCGTGAGCAGCACGCCGCGGTCCGTCGCCCGCATGGCGGTTTCGAGCACCTTGGCGGTCCTCTCGTCCGCGTTCCTGCGTCCGATGAGATCCAGGCTGTTCACCACCACGGTCAGCAGGTTGTTGAAGTCGTGGGCGAGCCCCAGCGTCAGCAGCCCGATGGCTTCCATCTTCTGGGCCTGGAACAGGGCCTGCTGCGCTTCCTGGAGGCGCCGGGCGGCCTCATCGCGCTCGGTGATGTCGCGGGTCACCTTTGCGTAGCCCAGCAGCGAACCGTCGTCTCCCCAGATCGGGTCGATGACCACGCTGGC
Organism: Luteimonas sp. A649; assembly: GCF_054072735.1. NCBI lineage: Bacteria > Pseudomonadati > Pseudomonadota > Gammaproteobacteria > Lysobacterales > Lysobacteraceae > Luteimonas > Luteimonas sp. A649. The sequence goes on from NZ_JBSVRQ010000001.1 coordinate 665,083, forward strand.
CAGGAACTGCGTGCCGTCGCGTCGCACCCGCCAGCCTTCGGCGGAGAAGCGGCCGTCGGCTTCGGCGGTCCTCAGGTTGCGCAGCGGAAGGCCGGCCTCGACGTCGGGGGGCGTGTAGAAGCGCGAGAAGTGCGTGCCGATGACCTCGTCCGCGCTGTAGCCCTTGATCCGCACGCCACCGGGGTTCCACGAGCGCACGAATCCGCCCGCGTCCAGCATGTAGATGGCGTAGTCGGTGACCGAATTGAGGAGCAGGGCGAACTGGCGAGTCTCGTCTTCCAGCTCGCTCGCCGGTCGTGTCTGAATAGGATGCATCGATCCCCCTGAGCGGGCACGGTATGGGTTCACCCGTTAATCCTTCGTCAACCGGGGACGGCTGGACCCCACGGTAGGTCACGCGTTGTTGATGGGGCGTCATTGAAGGTGGTTCCCATCGCAACGAACGGAGTTTCACATGACGATTGTTCCTTCCGACGCCTTGGTCGTTGTTGCCGATGGCACAGGTGCCCGCGTGTTCCGCAACCGTGGGGACGAGCGCGCGCCCCTGTTGCACCAGGTCGACCTGCTGGAGCTGATGAACATGGACGACGACGGACCGTCGGGCAGCATGCCGCAGGAGTCCACTGGCCATGACATCGACGAAGCCACCTTCGCCAAGCAGCTGGCGCACGGCCTCAACCAGGGGGCGCTGAAACAGCAGTACGAACATCTGGTGCTGATCGCCGACCCGGCAACGCTGGGCCGCATCCGCCCGCAGCTCCACAAGGAAGTCCAGGCGCGCATCGTGTCGGAGATCGCCAAGACGCTGACCAATGCGCCGCTGGGCGACATCGAACAGGCGCTGCGCGGCTCCGCGGCGTGAGCTACCAGGCGGCCTATGCGGGAGCGGAGCCTGAGCGCGCATCAGTCGACGCCGAATCCAAGCCCGTGCTGCTCGAGTTCGGCGCGCCATGGTGCGGACACTGCATGGCGGCGCAGCCAGCGATCGAATCCCTGCTGTCGGAACTGTCGGGGGTGGGGCACGTCAAGATCGAGGATGGTCGCGGCAAGCCGCTGGGGCGCTCGTTCGGCGTGAAGCTGTGGCCGACGCTGGTGCTGCTGCAGTCGGGTGCCGAACTTGCCCGGGTGGTGCGTCCTGTCTCCGCCGCGGACCTCGCGCCGCTGCGGGCGGCGCTGCCGTCTGCTTGAGCGCCATGTTGCGCCGCAATATACTGGCAGGCCTGCCCGCAGCCATGCCGCGATGACTGCGCCCTGACGGGCCGGGCGTGCGGTCCGCGCGCCTCCGGAGTCCTCCTGATGTCTGTCACCTATCCGCTGCGCGAGCAGTGGTTCGGCAATGTGCGCGGCGACCTGTTGTCTGGCCTGCTCGTGGCCCTGGCGCTGATTCCCGAGGCGATCGCGTTTTCCATCATCGCCGGGGTCGATCCCAAGGTCGGCCTGTACGCCTCGTTCTGCATCGCGGTGGTCACGGCCTTTGCCGGTGGGCGGCCCGGCATGATCTCCGCCGCCACCGGCGCGATGGCGCTGGTGATGGTCGTCCTGGTCCGCGACCACGGCCTGCAGTATCTGTTCGCGGCCACGATCCTCGCCGGGCTGCTGCAGATGCTCGCGGCGGCGTTGCGGCTCAACACGCTGATGCGCTTCGTGTCGCGCTCGGTGGTGGTGGGCTTCGTCAATGCCCTGGCGATACTGATCTTCCTGGCGCAGCTGCCGGAGTTGATCGGCATGCCGTGGACCGTGTACGCGGTCTGCGCGGCCGGTCTGGCCATCATCTACCTGCTGCCGCTCGTCACGCGCGCGGTGCCGTCGCCGCTGGTCGCGATCGTGGTGCTCACCATCGCCTGCATCTGGATGGGCCTGGACATCCGCACCGTGGGCGACATGGGCGAACTGCCCGACAGCCTGCCGGTGTTCCTGCTGCCCGATATCCCGTGGACGCTGGAGACGCTGCGCATCCTGCTGCCCGTGTCCGCGACCCTGGCCGTGGTCGGCCTGCTGGAGTCGCTCATGACGGCGCAGATCGTCGAGGACATGACCGATACGCCCACCGACCGCCGCCGCGAATGCGCGGGGCAGGGTGCGGCGAACATCGTCACTGGCTTCTTCGGCGGCATGGCCGGCTGCGCGATGATCGGACAGTCGGTGATCAACGTGTCTTCAGGCGGCCGCGGACGGCTGTCGTGCTGCGTGGCGGGCGTGGTGCTGTTGCTGCTGGTGGTCTATGCCTCGGAGTGGGTGTCGCGCATCCCGATGGCGGCGCTGGTGGCGGTGATGATCATGGTGAGCATCGGCACCTTCCACTGGAAAAGCTTCATCGAGCTCAAGACCCATCCGAAGACGGCCAACCTGATCATGATCGGCACCGTGGTGGTGACCGTGGCCACCCACGACCTGGCCAAGGGCGTGCTGACGGGCGTGCTGCTGACCGCGCTGTCGTTTACCCGCCGGGTAAGCGCGCTACTCGCGGTGGACGCCCGGGATGCGGACGACGGCAGCCGCGTGTATGCGGTACGTGGACAGGTGTTCTTCGCCTCCGCGGTGCAGTTCGGCAACAGCTTCGACTACCTGCACGCACCGGCGAAGGTGGTGATCGACCTGCGCCACGCGCACTTCTGGGACACCAGCGCCGTGGCCGCGCTGGATCGCGTGGTGCTGAAGCTCCGCAGGCACGGCGCCGAGGTGGACGTGGTGGGCCTCAACCAGGCCAGCGAGTCATTGGTGGCACGGTTGGAGACGCACCGCGCCGCTGGCCCCTGACGGGCAGGCGTCAGGCTGTGCCGCCACTGAGCGCGAGGAAGGTATCGATCTCTGCTGCCACACAGCCGGACTCGCGCGCGGGCAGCTCTGTCTGCGAGCGCCACTCGGGAAGCTCGCGGCCGTCATCGGCGATGCCGAGCCCTCGTGTCCAGTGCGCCAGGTAGCTCAGGCCCTCGTTGCCGGCCTGGCGTGGACCATCGCCGGCCGCGGCATCCTGCGCTCGTTCCCAGTGCCCACGCTGGTCCGCTGACCCGGGCGACGTCGAGGGGCGCGGAAGCGCGAGCAGCATCCTGAGGGCATGTCCGTCGAGTGGACGATAGGCGGCCAGGCGCAGGCGTCCGTCATCGCGCGGGGTGATCGCGGCCAGTAGCAGCTCACCACGCTGCAGGGTGACGACGTCCGCACCCAGGTCGATCGGCCCGATCTCAAGCCACGTTCCGCCACCCGCAGTGACGATTCCAGGCGTGCCTTCCGGTGCCAGGAGTTCCGCCAGCCGCGCCATCGCCGGCGCCATGCGCTGCCAGTCCGCGGCCGGGGCGGCGGCACGCAGCTGCAGTCCGTGCAGCATGTCGGCCAGCGGCAGTTCGCCGTCGTTGGCCACGGCGGCCTGGAAGGCGGGCAGGGCGACGGGATAGGGGATGGCGGGAAGGCCGAGGCCGTGGAGGGCGTCGGGTTTCGGATGGAGTTCGATCATCGATTGCATGGCGCGTATTGTCCCCGCCTTCGTCTCACCCGGCGTGACTGCGGCATGACCCTTTCGTAGCAATCGATGCCGCGCGGGACTTGACACCGGCGTTCAGGCGCGCAAAAGAAACGGCCCCCGAGGGGGCCGTTCCGTGTCATGCCAGCCTGGATCCGGTCAGTGGCCGGAGGCGGCGTCGATCGGCTCGTCGCTGTTGAAGATCGTCGGGTCCGCCGTGCCGTGCACCGTGAGGATGCCGGTCAGGCCCTTCTCGGCGCGGGACAGGGCGTGGTCGACCAGGATGTACTTGCCCGGGTAGTCGACCTTGAACTCGACCATGGTCGCGCCGCCCGGCGGCACCAGCGTGGTCTGCACGTCCAGCAGCGGCGGGCTGGTGAACGAGGCCAGGTTGTAGACCCGGTCGAAGACCTCGCCGATCAGGTGGAAGCTCGAGGTCATGTTCGGGCCGCCGACGCCGAAGAAGATGCGCACCTCCTCGCCGACGTTCGCGTTCATGTCGAAGGTCTTGGTCAGCGCGTCCATCGAGCCGTTGAACATCAGGTGCTCGGGCTTCTCGTCGAGCAGCTTGTCGACCGAGAACTCCTGCAGGCCGCGCGAGCCGTGCTTCTGCGCCGTGTACAGCTCGCCCTGCATGACGTAGTACTCCTTGTCGACCGCGGGCAGGCCGCCTTCGGGTTCGACCAGGATCATTCCGTACATGCCGTTGGAGATGTGGTGGGCGATCATCGGCGTGGCGCAGTGGTACACGAACAGGCCGGGGTGCAGGGCCTTGAAGGTGAAGCTCTTGGTCTCGCCCGGGCGCACCTGGGTCACCGCCGCGCCGCCGCCGGGGCCGGTCACGGAGTGGAAGTCGACCGAGTGGATGTTGATGCTGTCTTCGGCGTTCTTCAGGTTGATGGTCACCGTGTCGCCCTGGCGGATGCGCAGGAGCGGGCCCGGCACGGTGTTGTCGAAGGTCCAGTAGCGGTAGCTGCTGCCATCGGACAGGCGGCCCTCGACCTCGGTGGTCAGCAGGTCGTAGGTAACGTGCTGCGGGGCGCGGTCGCCAACCGGCGTGCCGACCTCGGCCGGGTTCTTGGCCACGTCGAGCGCCGTGCTCACTTCTTCCTTCACGTCACCGACGATCAGGTTGCCGGCCATGCCCGCCAGTTTGTGGCCGGGGATGGTGCAGATGTACTCGAAGTTGCCGCTCTTGGTGGCGCGGAACACGATGGTGGTCGCCGAGCCGACGCCGACCAGCTGGTCGGACTGGGCGCCGAACTCCGGCACCGCGATGTCGTGCATGGCGCCGTCGTTGTTGGTGATGGTGATCGCGACCACCGCGCCCTCGGCCACGCGCAGGTCGGGGTTGACCACGTCCTTGATCGCACCGGCGTTGCCGATGAAGACCATCTGGCCGTTGGTGATCTCGGTGCGCATGCTGAAGGTGACGTCGGCCACCATATCGACCGAGGCCGAGCCCTGCGCAGCAACATCGTGCGGGACGAAGCCGCCGGCGGCGGCCAGTGCGAACAGCAGTACAAGGTTCCTCATTGCGGATTTCCTTAGCGGTTAAAAGAAACTGTGGGGCCGTGGGGCTGTGGAGCGGGCTCCTTCGCCGTTGGGAGGAAAGTTATCCCGCTGCCCGCGTCGCCACCATGATCTGGGTCAAGCGCATACGTTCGCGTATGGAAATCGGATCGGCTTGACCTGGGTCACGGCGGCCGTGCCGGGCGGCGCGGATCATCGACCTCGAAATGAAACGCCCCGCGCCCAGTAGATGGTTCAGCCGGATCGGCTTGACGGCAGTGATGCTCCTGCTGGTGCTGCCGACCGCGGGGCGGATGCTGCAGGCGCCTGGCGCGGCGGCGTCGGTGATTGTTTCAGGGCACGCCGGAAGCGATCACGTCGCCCCGGGGGCCGCCCACGCGCACCACGGCCACCACGCCACGCAGGTTGCGGGCGACGGCGAGCGGCCGGTGCTTCCGCCGGGGCCGGTCGACGGTCCCGACTGCGACTACTGCCCGCTGCTCGCTTCGCTGGTGGCGGTCGCGCAGCCGGGGTTCGTGCTGCCGCGGGGCAGTACGGCATGGGCAGTGTTCCCGGCGTACGCCGCGCCGCGGCTTCCCTGGTTCCACCCGAGCGGGCTTGGCTCCCGCGGTCCGCCACTCCACGGCTGAAGACCGCCCACGCGCGCGGCATCCGCCGCGCGCACATCCCAAGCCTTGCCCGTGGAGTCCCCTGCCATGTCGATCCCGTATTGCCCGGCGATCCGCTCGTCCTGCCTGTTCGTGGCGATTGCCGCCGCGCTTGCCGTCCCATCCGCCTTCGCCGTCGAAAGCGCGAACACCGACACCGCTGCCGATGCCACGCGCACGGTCGACTTCGACACGCTCGTCGTCACCGCTGCGGCACCGGTTTCGGCGCTCACCTGGGAAACCAGCCCGAAGCTGCCGCGCCAGCCGGTACCCGCCAGCGATGGCGCCGATTACCTGAAGACGATTCCCGGCTTCACCGCGGTACGCAACGGCGGCAGCAACGGCGATCCCGTGCTGCGCGGCATGTTCGGTTCGCGCCTGAACCTGCTCACCAACGATGGCGCGATGCCGGGCGCCTGCCCGTCGCGCATGGACAACGCCATGTCCTACATCGCGCCGGAAACCTACGACGCGCTGGTGGTCATCAAGGGGCCGCAGACGGTGCTCTGGGGGCCGGGCGCATCGGCGGGCACGGTGCGCTTCGAGCGCGACCGCGAGTACTACGCGGACCCCACCTGGAAGGTCGCCGGCAGCGCGCTGGGCGGCAGCTGGGGCCGCAACGACCAGGTGATCGATGCGACCTGGGGCGCGCCGCTGGGCTATGCCCGCATCAGCGCCAACCGCTCCGAGTCCGGCGACTACGACGACGGCAATGGCGACCGCGTGGGCTCGGCCTGGAAGAAGTGGAACGCGGACTTCGCACTCGGCTGGACGCCCGACGAGGACACGCTGCTTGAACTCGGCGTCGGCGTCGGCGACGGCCAGGCGCGCTACGCCACGCGCGGCATGGACGGCAGCCGGTTCGATCGTACGAACACCAGCCTGCGCTTCGAGAAGGACAACATCGGCGAGCGCCTGCAGGCCTTCGAAGCCAGCGTGTTCCACAACGTCGCCGACCACGTGATGGACAACTACAGCCTGCGCGATCCGAACCCGGCTGGTCCGATGCCGATGCCGATGGCGTCGAATGTCGAACGCAGCACGAGCGGAGGGCGCGCGGCGGCGACCTGGCGCGGCGCGGAGTTCGAGATGGTGACGGGCATCGATGCGCAGGACAGCCGCCACCGCCGCCGCAGCGCGATGGGGCGCGGCGCGTATCTTGCGGCGCCGTGGGTGGTGGATGCGCGCTTCGACAACCTCGGTGTGTTCGGCGAGGGCACCTGGTTCCAGGGCGACGACACGCGCTGGATCGCCGGTGCGCGCGTGGACCGCGCGGGCGTCGATGATGGACGCGCCACGGTCTCGGGCGGCCATGGCCACGGCGGCCATGCGATGCCCAATCCCACCGCCGGGCAAGGGCGTGATGAAACGCTCAAGGCCGGCTTCGTCCGCTTCGAACGCGACATCGACCGCAAGCTGAGCGGGTACGCCGGCATCGGCCACACCGAGCGCATGCCCGACTACTGGGAGCTGTTCTCCGCCGACTTGGGGCCGATGGGCGCGCCCAACGCCTTCGCGGGCCTGGACACCGAGAAGACCACGCAGCTCGACGTCGGCCTGCAGTACCGCGGCGAGCGCTTCGACGCCTGGATCTCGGCCTACGCCGGTCGCGTGGACGACTTCATCCAGTTCCGCTACATCGACGGAATGATGGGCCCGATGTCGATGGTGACCAACATCGATGCCCAGACCGCCGGGGCCGAACTGGGCGTGGACTACCGCGCCTCGGATGACTGGAAGTTCGGTGGCAGCCTGGCGTATGCGCGCGGCAAGGACCGCGACAGCGGCCGTCCGCTGCCGCAGATGCCGCCGCTTGAAGGTCGCTTCAGCGCCGACTGGGACAACGGCACCTGGTCGGCCGGCGCGCTGTTGCGCGTGGTCGCCGGCCAGGACCGCGTGGCCGAGGGCTACGGCAACGTGGTCGGCCAGGACATCGGCCCCAGTGCCGGCTTCGCCACCATCGCACTGAACGGTGGCTACCGGTTCGCCAGCGGCGTGCAGCTCACGGCCGGCGTCGACAATCTGTTCGACCGTGCGTACAGCGAGCACCTGAACCTGGCCGGCAATGCCGACTTCGGCTATCCGGCGGACGCGGTGCGGATCAACGAGCCGGGCCGCACGTTCTGGCTGCGGGTGGGCTACGCGTACTGATGCGTGCGAGGCGGGGCAGGGTGGCGCAGTTACTTCGGCGCCACCATGCCGCCATCCTCCTTGGTGAACGGCGCGGGGAGCGGCGGCAGGATGTCGAGCACCGCTTCCGACGGCCGTGCCAGCCGAACGCCCTTGTCGGTGCGCACGAAGGGGCGGTTGATCAGGATCGGCTCGGCGAGCATGGCGTCGAGCAGGGCGTCGTCGGACAGCGTGGGATCGGCGAGGCCGAGTTCGGCGTACTTCGCTTCCTTGGCGCGGATCGCATCGCGCACGCCGATGCCGGCGTCGCGGATCAGCGCGGCCAGCTGTTCGCGCGTGGGCGTGTCCTTCAGGTATTCAACGATGTCGGGCTCAATGCCGGCGTGGCGGATGAGCGCCAGCGTGTTGCGCGACGTGCCGCAGCGGGGGTTGTGATAGATCATGGCGTGCATGGGGGTGCTCCTCGGGTGCGTCAGGACTGGGTTTCGATCGCGGCGCTCGCGGCCGCCAGCTGCCGGGCGACCAGGTCGCCCTTGCGCTCACTGTAGCGGTCGGTGAGGTAGTCGCTGCGGCCGCGCACCAGCAGCGTGAACTTGAGCAGCTCCTCGATCACGTCGACCACGCGGTCGTAATACGGCGAGGGCTTCATGCGGCCGTCGTCGTTGAACTCCTGCCAGGCCTTGGGCACGGACGACTGGTTCGGGATCGTCACCATGCGCATCCAGCGCCCGAGCACGCGCAGCGCGTTGACCACGTTGAACGACTGCGAGCCGCCGCAGACCTGCATCACCGCCAGCGTGCGGCCCTGGGTCGGGCGCACGCCGCCTTCCTCCAGCGGCAGCCAGTCGATCTGGTTCTTGAACACGGCGCTCACGGCACCGTGGCGCTCCGGACTCACCCAGACCTGGCCTTCGGACCACAGTGACAGCGCGCGCAGTTCCTGCACTTTCGGATGCTCCGTTTCGACGCTGCCCTGCACCGGCAGGCCGCGTGGGTCGAACACGCGGGTCTCGGCGCCGAAGTGACGCAGCAGGCGCTCGGCCTCCAGCGCGAGCTTGCGGCTGTAGGACTCCGGGCGCAGCGAGCCGTAGAGGATCAGGATCCGCGGCGCGTGCGCGCTGCCGGCTTCCATCGCGAGTGTGTCGCGGCTGGGCGCGTGCATGGCTGCGGGAGCCAGGTTGGGCAGGTCGAGGGGCGTGGTCATGGTTGCTTCGCGCAAAACGTTTCGACTATTCTAGAAAAATGGAAATAGAAAGCGCAACCATCGCCTTGGCCGCCCTCGGGCATTCCACGCGGCTGGCCGTGTTCCGCCTGCTGGTCGAGGCCGGTCCCGAAGGCCGCACTCCCGGGGACATGGCCGAGGCGCTGTCCCTGCCTGGCGCCACCCTGTCGTTCCACCTCAAGGAACTCGCGGCGGCCGGCCTCATCGCAGGCGAGGCGCAGGGCCGATCCATTTCCTATCGCGCCGAATTCGATGCGATGAACGGCCTGGTCGAATTCCTGACCCGCAACTGCTGCGGTGGCGACCGTGGCCGTTGCGCCCCGGCGTCGCGTCCATCGGCCAAGGCCGCCCGCAAAGTGCGCGGAGCCTGAGACGTGCTGCTCGCGCTGCTGATCTTCATCGCCACCATCGTCCTGGTCATCTGGCAGCCGAAGGGGCTGGGGGTCGGGTGGAGTGCCTCGTTCGGCGCGGTGCTGGCCCTGGCCACGGGCGTGGTCGGGCTCTCTGACATCCCGGTTGTCTGGGGCTTCGTCTGGAACGCCACCTTCACGTTCGTCGCGGTGATCCTGATCAGCCTGGTGCTCGACGAGGCCGGCTTCTTCGAATGGGCCGCGCTGCACGTCGCGCGCTGGGGCCGAGGCAGCGGACGCAGGCTGTTCGTCTACCTCGTGCTGCTCGGCGCGGCCGTCGCGGCCCTGTTCGCCAACGACGGCGCGGCGCTGATCCTGACGCCGATCGTGATCGCCATGCTGCTGGCGCTGAAGTTCAGTCCCGCCGCGACCCTGGCCTTCGTGATGGGCGCCGGATTCATCGCCGATACCGCGAGCCTGCCTCTAGTCGTCTCCAACCTGGTCAACATCGTTTCGGCGGATTATTTCGACATCGGCTTTGCCGAATACGCGTCGGTGATGTTCCCGGTCAACCTGGTGTCCGTGGCCGCGACGCTGGCCGTCCTGCTCTGGTTTTTCCGCCGTGACATCCCCGGCAGCTACGACGTCAGCCAGCTCGAAGATCCCGCGTCGGCGATTGTCGATCGCACCACGTTCAACGCAGGCTGGATCGTGCTGGCACTGCTGCTGGTCGGGTTCTTCGCGCTCGAGAGGCTGGGCGTGCCGATCAGCGCGGTGGCCGGCGCCGGCGCGCTGGCGCTGCTCGGCGTGGCGGCGAAGGGGCACAGGATCTCGACCCGCAAGGTGGTGCGCGAAGCCCCCTGGCAGATCGTGGTGTTCTCGCTGGGCATGTACCTCGTGGTCTACGGCCTGCGGAACAATGGATTGACCGACCATCTGGCGACGCTGCTCGACTGGTTCGCCGGCCACGGCCTGTGGGCCGCCACGTTCGGCACGGGCCTGCTGACGGCCTTCCTGTCATCGGTCATGAACAACCTGCCCACCGTGCTCGTGGGTGCGCTGTCGATCGACGCCAGCCAGGCCGAAGGCGCGGTGCGCGAAGCGATGGTGTACGCCAATGTCATCGGCAGCGACCTGGGACCGAAGTTCACCCCGATCGGCAGCCTGGCCACGCTGCTGTGGCTGCACGTGCTGGCACGCAAGGGCATCCGCATCACCTGGGGCTACTATTTCAGGGTCGGCTTTGTACTCACCTTGCCCGTGCTGCTCGCGACGCTCGCGGCGCTCGCCGTGAGGCTGGCGATCAGCTGACAGCCGGCACCACTTCCGCCGGCTCGCGGATCAGGCACTCGCGCAGGCTGCGCACCTCCACTTCAAGCACATGGGGCAGCGGTCCCGGATCGGGCGGGATGCTGTCGTTGCCGACCGCATCCGCAAGTGCGGCCAGGGCGGCCTGCAAGCGCCTGGCGCCGCCATCGGCGAACATCGCCCGGGCCGATTCCATCGCGCTGCGCCCGCCCAGGCCTTCCAGCGCCCAGCAGGCCGACAGTGCGCGATAGGCCAGCCGGTCGGCCGACACGATCGCCGGCCAGGCTTCTTCCGCGGCGCGGGTTTCACTGCGCGAACCGGCCAGCCCGGCTTCGTGCGCGGCGACGAGGGCCATGGCCGCCTGCTGCACCGTGCCGCGGAGGGCGCGTGCCTCCGGCGCGGTGACGTTGCCGCTGGCCAGCGTCGGCACGAGTGCGGCGACGGCAGCGATGGTCCGCCTGAGCTGCTCGGGCAGGGTCACGGTGGCGGGTCGCGGCGGCAGCGCCCGGTACACCAGCAGCGCCACCACCACGCCGAGCAGGGTGTCCACGCCCCGCGCCAGTACGTACTGCGGCACGTCAGGCACCGGATGGCCGCCGCTGGCGAGGGTCAGCGCGGCGCTGGTGATGAAGATCACGGCGATGGCGTAGTTGCGCATCACCAGCATCTCCACCGTGAACTGCAGGGCCACGATCACCAGCACCAGCCACAGGCCCTGCGGATGCCAGGCCAGGATGGCGCCGCCCAGCAGCAGGCCCACCCAGGTGCCGATCAGGCGCTCCGTGCTCCGCTGCACCATGCGCACCCAGTCGAAGCCCTGGAACAGCAGCAGCACCGCCGCCGCCACCGCCCAGTAGGCGCGCTCCAGGTGCAGCAGCGATGCCAGCCCACCGGCGAGCAGCGCCGCGATGGCCACGCGCACAAGGATCCGGCGGGCGCTGGATCCCGGTCGCAGCGCATCCAGCAGCGCCTCGCGTGCGCGGGGATGGCCGGGCGGGACCTCGTCGTGGCCGGTGACCTCCACGTCGTCGGTGGTGTCGATCGCCGAAAGCAGCTGTTGCAGATGCTGTGCGAGCGCGGGGTCGGGCGCGGCGCCCCTGCTGGCGGTGCCCATGGCGTCGGCGAAGGCCAGGTGCAGCCCGCGCACCAGGGTCCGCAGGCGGCCGACCGGGACGCTGCCGCGAACCCGGGGCGGTTGCTGGTTGACCAGCACGTCCCATGCGTTTTGCAGGGCGTATGCGGCCTGGCGCCTTGCGGCCCCTTCACCAGGCGCACCGATCGCGGCAGCGTAGGCGATCACCGCGTTGCCCGCGCCCCGCGCGGCCTTGCGCTCGGGTCCGCGGACGTCGATCAGGGCGCCGGACATGTGCACCAGCCACGAAAAGCCGCCGCCGGCGGCCACCAGCAGCGCGGCAAGCGTCGGTGACAGGGGGCCGGCGGGCATGGCCGTGGCCGCGGCGCAGGCCAGCATGAACATGTAGGCGCCGGGAGGGCCGATGCGCAGCGCGTTGCCGATCCACGTGGCCACCACGGCGACCAGCGCGATCACCGGAAGCGCTACCGACCAGCCACCGGCCGAGCTCCACATTCCAAGCGCGGTGGCCAGCGCGAAGGCGAATGCGATCACGGCCAGCTGCAGCGCGCGGTGCGCGTAGGCCCGCCCGCCGCCGTACAGCGCGGTGAAGCCGCCGATCGCGACCATCATTCCGGCGGAGATGTCGCCGGCCAGCCAGCCCGCCAGCACCGGCGCGCCGATGCAGGCGCCCGCGCGCAGCGAGAAACGCACCCGGTCGGGCGGTGCGGGCTTGAACTGGAACATGCCTTGGAAGGCGGAGGCTGGACGGCTCACTCAGGAATGGTACGCCGCTGGGCGCGCCACTCCCGACGTGCGCGGGAAGCTGCAAGGCCGCCCGGACCCGCATGCGTGCCCCGGTCCGGCCGCCGCGTTGCGCCGCCGGCGGCGCTTGCGCCATGATCGAAGGCCATCCAGGGAGGAGAGCGAACGATGGTGTTGGTCGAGAATGGCAGCGGGGCAGGCGAGTGAGCATGGACATCGTGCCCGTCTGGAAGAACGTGACCCCGGAGCTGGGTTCGCAGCTGATCGCGATGTGGGCGCGCAACAACGCGCTGCCCGACCCGACCAGGGCGGCCGAGCGCGCGCAGCAGGCAGTGGCCGTGGGCCGGGATGACACCGGCGCGCTGTGGGGTGTCGGTACCGCGGTGCTGGGCATCGTGCCGTCGTTCGGCCAGCCGACCTACCTCTATCGCCAGTTCTTCGACGTCGGCGCGCGCGGGCTGAAGCAGACCATGCCCTTCCTCAACTGCATCCGCGACACGCTGGAGGCCTGGAACGCCTCGCTGCCCAAGCCGGAATCGGTGGGCGTGATGATCGAGCTGCAGAACGACGAGATGGCCGTGCGCTACCAGGACATGTTCGAGGAAGAGGCCAGGGCGCATTTCATCGGCTGGTCGCCGCGTGGACGCCAGCTGCGGATGATGTACTTCAAGGGCGCGAAGATCATGCTGCCGCCGAACGCCGTGCCCCGGCAGCGGCCGCAGCAGGCGTCCGCCTGACGCCGCCTGCGCCTGCTCCGCCTCATGCGGGGCGGAGCAGGCGCAGGCCGAACCAGTCGAGCGGGTCGTTCCATCGGGCGGCCACGCGCAGACCCGCGCCCGCGGCCAGCGCGGTGATGCGCGCATCGGTGTACTTCTGGCTCTGCTCGACGTGCATCTGCTCGCCCGTGGTGAAGTGGAAGCCGCGATCTTCCACCGTGACGGTCTGCTCCCGAAGGCTTTCCAGCGTGGTCACGACGCGGCCCTCTTCAGGCACGTAGCGCGCGCGGTGGGCGAACGCCGCCGGATCGAAATCGCTGCCGACATCGCGGTTGAGCCGGTGCAGCAGGTTCAGGGTGAACTCGGCGGTGACGCCGGCGGCATCGTTGTACGCGGCCTCGATGACCGCGGGATCCTTTTCCAGGTCGATGCCGACCAGCGCGGCACCGTTGCCGCCCATCGTGTCGTGCATCGCCTGCAGCAGCCGCACCGATTCGTCGCGGCCGAAGTTGCCCAGCGTCGAGCCCGGGAAGAACACCAGTACCGACGCCGCAGGGCGCGACGGCTGCGGCAGCCGGACCGGGCGGGTGAAGTCGGCCAGCACCGGCAGCACCTCGACATCGCCGAATTCGCGGTCCAGGCGTTCGGCGCTCGCGGTCAGCGCGGAGCGTGAGATCTCGATGGGGGTATAGGCCACCGGATCTTCCAGCGCGTCGAGCAGCAGCCGTGTCTTGCGGCCGCTGCCACTGCCGTATTCCACCACGTGGGCGCAGGGACCGACGGCGGCGGCGATCTCGTGGCCGAGGTCGGCCAGCAGGGCCAGTTCGACGCGGGTCGGGTAGTACTCGGGCTGGCGGGTGATGGCCTCGAACAGCTCCGAGCCACGGCGGTCGTAGAAATATTTCGACGGCAGGCGCTTGGGCGTCGACGCGAGGCCGCGCAGCACGTCGCCGCTGATGTCGTCCGCGCTGGGATGGAGGTCGGTCAACCTGAGATGGGGGCTCAATCGATGTCCTTGGCGAGGCGCAGGCCGGAAAACTGCCAGCGCGCGTGCGGGGGGAAGAAGTTGCGGTAGCTGGCGCGCGCGTGGCCCCGCGGCGTGGCGCAGCTGCCTCCACGCAGCACCAGCTGGCCGCTCATGAACTTGCCGTTGTATTCGCCCAGCGTACCGGCGAGCGGACGGAAGCCGGGGTAGGGCCCGTAGGCGCTGCGGGTCCATTCCCAGGCGTCGCCGAACAGGCCCAGCGGGGGAAGCGGCGTGACGGCGGGGCGCAGGCCGGCGTGGGCCTCCGTGTCAGGGCGCGCGACGGGGTGCAGCGGCGCATCGGCATCGCTGAAATTCCCTTCCACGGGCAGCCCGGCCGCGGCCGCCTCCCATTCGGCCTCGGTGGGCAGGCGCGCCCCGGCCCAGCGCGCATAGGCATCGGCCTCGTAGAGGCTGAGGTGGCACGCCGGTGCGTGCGGGTCGCGCTCGCGCCAGCCGCCGAGGGTGAATTCGCGCGCGCCGTCCTCGTGCCAGTAGAGCGGCCGCGACCAGCCTTCGTGCTGCACGGTGTCCCAGCCGTCGCTCAGCCACAGGCCCGGCGTCGCGTAGCCCCCGTCGGCGACGAAGGCGGCGAAGCCGGCATTCGATACGGGGCGTTCGGCCAGTGCATGCGCGGGCAGCAGCACGCGATGGCGCGGGGTTTCGTTGTCGTACGCGAAGGGCGCAGCGGCGGCCGGCCAGGGCGGCGCGCCGATCTCGATGATGGCCTCGTCGCGTCGCAGCCAGCGCGGATCGCCATCGGCCGTGGGCGTTCCCGTGCGCGCCCGCGGCGTGGGCAGGTCGCTGCGGTATGCGGGCTGCAGCGGATTGCACCACAGCGCGTGCTTGATGTCGGTCAGCAGCAGTTCCTGGTGCTGCTGCTCGTGGTGGGTGCCGAGCAGCAGCACGTCGCGCGTGGCGGCGTCGAGGCGGCCGTCGTCGAGGCCGCGCAGGATCCGTGCATCGATGGCGTCGCGCCAGGCGAGTACTTCGTGCAGCGAGGGTCTCGAGACCAGGCCACGCTGCGATCGCGCATGGCGTTCGCCGGCACCGACGTAATAGCTGTTGAAGAGGTAGTCCCAGCCTTCGGGGATCGCGGCGGGGTCGTCCAGCACGAAGCGTGCGAAGAACCAGGTGGTGTGCGCCAGGTGCCACTTCGCCGGACTGGTGTCGGGCATGGACTGGAGCTGGGCGTCCTCGGGCGACAGCGGCGCGGCCAACGCGCACGTGCGCGTACGGACGTCCGCATAGCGACGGCGGAGGTCGGATATCGCGTCCGCCGTGGGGGGCGCGAGGGCGTCGGCTGCCGGGAGGGCTGGCATGGGCGCAGGGTAGCGCTGCGCGTGTGAAGCGGGCTTTACGGCAGGGGAGTTCCCGAAGCAAATGGGGGCGGCCTCGCGGCCGCCCCCATCGGTTCCTTATGCGACGTCCGGTTCGCTGAACGCTTCCGGCTCATCCTCGGCCGAGCCGATCGGGATGCAGCTGCAGAACACGTTCTTGTCGCCGTGCACGTTGTCCACGCGCGCCACCGGCGGCCAGTACTTCTGGCGGCGCAGCGAGGGCAGCGGGAACACCGCCAGTTCGCGCGGGTAGGCGTGCGTCCACTCGCTGGCGCTGGCCTGCTCCGCGGTGTGCGGAGCGTGCTTGAGCGGGTTGTCCTCGCGGTCCAGCTTGCCGTCCTCGATCGCGCGGATCTCTTCGCGGATCTGGATCATCGCGTCGATGAAGCGGTCGAGTTCGTGCATCGACTCGCTCTCCGTCGGCTCCACCATCAGCGTGCCCGAGACCGGGAAGCTGAGCGTGGGCGCGTGGAAGCCGAAGTCGATCAAGCGCTTGGCGACGTCCTCGGCACCGACGCCGGTGGCGTCCTTCAACGGGCGCAGGTCGAGGATGCACTCGTGCGCCACCAGACCGTTGCGGCCGGTGTACAGGGTCTTGTAGTGCGACTCGAGGCGCGTGGCGATGTAGTTGGCGTTGAGCAGTGCCACCTGGGTGGCGCGGCGCAGGCCTTCGGCGCCCATCAGCGTGATGTACATCCAGCTGATCGGCAGGATGCTGGCCGAACCGTGGGTGGCCGCGGACACCATGCCCACCTCGCCCGTGCCGCCCAAGGCGCGCGGCAGGAACGGCGCGAGGTGCGACTTCACCGCGCACGGTCCGACACCGGGACCGCCGCCGCCGTGCGGGATGCAGAAGGTCTTGTGCAGGTTGAGGTGGCTGACGTCCGAACCCCACTTGCCGGGGCGGGCGACGCCGCACAGCGCGTTCATGTTCGCGCCGTCGGTGTACACCTGGCCGCCGTGGGCGTGGACGATCTCGCAGATCTCGACCACGTCTTCCTCGAACACGCCGTGCGTGGACGGGTAGGTGATCATGATCGCGGCCAGGCGGTCGCTGTACTTCTCCGCCTTGGCGCGGATGTCCTCGACGTCGACGTTGCCGCTGGCATCGCAGCGCGTCACCACCACCGTCATGCCGCACATCTGCGCCGACGCCGGGTTGGTGCCGTGCGCGGATTCGGGGATCAGGCAGATGTCGCGGTGGCCTTCGCCGCGTGACTCCTGCCAGGCGCGGATCGCGAGCAGGCCGGCGAACTCGCCCTGGGCGCCCGAGTTGGGCTGGAAGCTGACCGCGTCGTAGCCGGTGATCTCCGCAAGCATGTGTTCCAGGCCGTCGATCAGCTCCTTGTAGCCCTCGGTCTGGTCGGCCGGCGCCAGCGGATGGATGTCGGCGAACTCGGGCCAGGTGATCGGGATCATCTCGGCGGTGGCATTGAGCTTCATGGTGCACGAGCCCAGCGGGATCATCGTGCGGTCCATGGCCAGGTCCTTGTCGGCCAGGGCGCGCATGTAGCGCAGCAGCTCGTGCTCGCTGTGGTGGGTGTTGAACACCGGGTGGGTCAGGAACTTCGAGCTGCGCGGCAGCCCCGCCGGCAGCGCGTCGGGCGTCGCGGCGTCGAGCGTGTCGATGTCGTCGATGATGGCGTCGAACAGCTGTGCCAGCGCGACCACTTCGTCGCGCGTGGTGGTCTCGTCCAGGCTGATGCCCACCGACGTGGCATCGATCCGGCGCAGGTTGATTCCGGCCTTCGCCGCCTTGACGTGGATGTCCGCGGCGTCGACGCCGGTGACGTGCAGGGTGTCGAAGAAATCGCCGCCGACCTCGATCCCGCACTTGCGCAGCGAGGCGGCCAGCATCGCGGTCAGGCGGTGCACGCGGCGCGCGATGCGCACCAGGCCGTCGGGGCCATGGTAGACCACGTACATGCTGGCCATCACCGCCAGCAGCACCTGCGCGGTGCAGATGTTGGACGTGGCCTTCTCGCGGCGGATGTGCTGCTCGCGGGTCTGCAGGGTCAGGCGGTAGGCGGGGTTGCCCTCGACGTCGACCGAGACGCCGATCAGGCGGCCCGGCATCTGCCGCTTGAACGCGTCGCGGCAGGCCATGTAGCCCGCATGCGGTCCGCCGAAGCCGAAGGGCACGCCGAAGCGCTGGGTGTTGCCGATGACGATGTCCGCACCCCATTCGCCGGGCGCGGCGATCAGGGTCAGCGCCAGCAGGTCGGCGGCCACGGTCACCACGCCGCCGCGCGCATGCACGGCCTCGGCCACGGCGCGGTAGTCGTGGATGCGGCCGAATGTGTCGGGGTACTGCAGCAGCACGCCGTAGCTGTCGACGGTGGCGGCATCGGCGTCGTCGCCGACGTGCAGCTCGATGTCGAGGCCGCCGGCGCGGGTGCGCAGCACTTCGAGCGTCTGCGGATGCACGTTCTTCGACACGAAGAAGACGTTGGACCTGGACTTCGCCGAGCGCTTGGCCAGGGTCATCGCTTCGGCCGCGGCGGTCGCCTCGTCGAGCAGCGAGGCGTTGGCGATCTCCATGCCGGTCAGGTCGGCCAGCATGGTCTGGAAGTTGATCAGCGCCTCCATGCGGCCCTGCGAGATCTCCGCCTGGTAGGGCGTGTAGGCCGTGTACCAGGCCGGGTTCTCGAGGATGTTGCGCAGGATGACGTTGGGCACGTGGGTGCCGTAGTAGCCTTGGCCGATGAAGCTGCGATGGACGGTGTTGCGCTCGGCGATGCCGCGGATCTTCGCCAGCGCGTCGACCTCGGTCATCGGCGGCGGCAGGGCGAGGGCATCGCCGGAACGGATCGAGCCGGGGACGATGGCGTCGGTCATCGCATCGAGCGATTCGTGGCCGACCACGCGCAGCATCTGCGCGATCTCGTCTTCGTTGGGGCCGATGTGGCGTGAAACGAACGCGTCGTGGTGTTCGAGCGAGCGGAGTGAAGGGGACTTGGACATGGCAGGGACCTCGCGGGCGCGGATGGGCCGCGTGCACGCACGCGGGGCGCCCCTCTGTCCTTTTGCCTGAGAGTTCGGGATGGGGCGCGAGCCCCCATCCATGCACCTTCGGCGCCGGGTTTGACCGGTCTCTCCAGAGTTGTCCCCGTCGGCGGTACGTGGGCCTGAGCGATTACGGGCGTTGCGCCTTCGGCAGCCGGTCCGGTGGACTGGGACGGCTTCTCCCGCTGGAGGGTCTTGCCCGGGGATTATAGCCTGTGGGAGCGGCTACAGCCGCGATTGGCCCGTCGCGGCTATAGCCGCTCCCACGCAGGGTAGCGAGGCAGCCGGTATCCTTGGCGGCCGCCTACCTGCGCCTGCCCATGCCCCCGCATCTGCCCAAATCCACCGGCCGGCTGGCCCTGCTGCTGGCGGGGCTGTCGATGTTCGGCCCGTTCTCGATCGACGCCATCTTCCCGGCCTTCCCGGTGATGGGCGAGGCGCTGGGCGCCGACAAGCTGGCGATGCAGCAGACCATCAGCGTCTACCTGGTGGCCTATGCGCTGATGAGCCTGGTGCACGGCCCGATGTCGGATGCCTTGGGCCGCCGCCGCGTGATCCTGGGCGGCCTGATCGTGTTCATCGGCGCCTCGGTGGGCTGCGCGCTGGCTGACGACCTGTTCACCATGCTCGCGTTCCGCGCGCTGCAGGGCCTGTCCGCGGGCGTGGGCCTGATCGTGGGCCGCGCGGTGATCCGCGACGTGCTCCACGGCGACGACGCCCAGCGCCTGATGAGCCAGGTGTCGATGATCTTCGGCATCGCCCCGGCGATCGCGCCGGTGATCGGCGGCTGGATCCTGGGCTGGGGCCACTGGCACGACATCTTCTGGTTCCTGGTCGGCTTCGGCGTGCTGCTGCTGGCGGCGACCTGGGCCTGGCTGCCCGAAACCCATCCGGTGGAGAATCGCAGCGCGCCGGTGCCGCGGCGGATGCTGCGCGACTACGTGCTGATCCTCGCCAACCGGCGTTTCCAGCGCCTGGCGGTGGCGGGCGCGCTCAACTTTGCGGCGCTGTTCCTGTACATCGCCTCCGCCCCCGCGTTCGTGCTCGACCTGCTGCGGCTCGACGAGCGCAGCTTCGCCTGGTTCTTCGCGCCGATGATCGGCGGGATGATGCTCGGTGCCTTCACCTCCGGGCGCGTGGCCGGGCGGATGTCGCACGTGCTGCAGGTCAACCTGGGCTTCGCCTGCTGCGGCCTGGCGGCGGTGGCCAATGTTGCCTACGGCCTGCTGGTGGACGTGCCCACGGTGCCGTGGGCGGTGCTGCCGGTGGCGCTCAACGCCTTCGGCGTGGCCCTGGTGTTCCCGGTGCTGACGCTCGCCATCCTCGACATGTATCCGCGCCAACGCGGCGCGGCCTCGTCGCTGCAGGCCTTCACCAGCCTGGCGCTCAACGCGGTGGTGGCTGGATTGCTGTCGCCGATGGTCAGCGGATCGACCGCCACGCTCGCGGTGGCCGCCGCGGTGTTCACGTTGGCCGGCTGGCTGGTGTGGCGCCTGGAGCGGTATCGGACCAAGCGCCTGCCTGAGGGGCAGTGCGAGCCGGGAATGCCGGACCCTACCGAACACGTGTAGGTTCCCCGCGTGGCTGCCCCATCCCCCGCTGCGCGGGCAGACGGGGCAGGCCTTGCCTTACTCCGCGGCCGCGACCGGCACGGCGGACGCCTGCCAGCCGCAGGTCTTGCCTTCGTTCTGCTCGACCAGCCACTCCTTCAGCGGCGCGAAGTATTCCAGCACCGCCGAGGCGTCCATGGTCTCGCCGCCGGTGAGCTCCTTCATCGTCTGCTGCCAAGGCTGGCTGTTGCCCTTGGACAGCATCGCCCAGAACTTCTCGCCCGCCGCCTGGTTGCCGGCGAAGGTGCATTCGTTGAGCGGGCCGACGTGGCCGGCGGCGTCGCACAGCGCCTTGTAGAACTGGAACTGGAGCACGTGCGAGAGGAAGTAGCGCGTGTACGGGGTGTTGCCCGGCACGTGGTACTTGGCGCCGGCGTCGAAGAATTCCTCGCCGCGCGCGGTGGCGGGGGCGACGCCCTGGTAGCGCGCCTTCAGGTCCCACCAGGCCTTGTTGTAGTTGTCCGGGGTGATCGTCCCGTCGAACACGCCCCAGCGCCAGCGGTCGATCATCAGGCCGAAGGGCAGGAAGGCGACCTTGGACAGCGCCATGCGCATCTGCGAATTGATCAGCGCCTCCTCGCCGGGCACCTGGCCTTCGACCAGTCCGATCGACTGCAGGTACTGCGGGGTCATCGCCAGCTCGATGGTGTCGCCGATGGCCTCGTGGAAGCCGTCGTGCGCGCCGTTCTGGAACAGCGGCGGCAGCTTGCCGTAGGCCAGGTAGTAATAGACGTGGCCGAGCTCGTGGTAGATGGTGGTGAAGTCTTCCTCGTTGGGCTTGATGCACATCTTGGTGCGCACGTCGCTGGCATCGGGGTTCATCTGCCAGGCGCTGGCATGGCAGACCACGTCGCGGTCGCGGGGCTTGATGAACTGGGTCTTCTCCCAATAGCCCTCGGGCAGCGCCGGCATGCCCAGCGAGGTGTAGAACTCCTCGGCCTGGCGGGTCATGGCCTTCGCGTGCTCGAGCTGCGCTCCGCGCGCGACTTCAACCCGGCCGTCGGTTTCAAGCAGCGCGCTTTCGCGCATCAGCCGCTCGTTGAGCGAAGCCTGGTACTGCCGCTCCAGCGCGCCGGTCACGTCCATCTGGCTGGCGTTGGGGTAGGGCGCCACCAGCGACCAGAGGTTGCTCCAGTCCTGCTGCCACATGTTGCCCATCAGGTGCGCGGGCAGCATGCCGTTGATCGAACCCTTGCCCGGATACTCCGCTTCCAGGCGGGTGCGGGTGTAGCAGTGCAGCTGTTCGTAGAGCGGCTCGACCTGGCTCCAGAGGCGGTCGGTTTCGGCGGACAGTTCGGCCGGGGTCATGTCGTAGCCGGCACGCCAGAGCTCGCCGGCATCGGCGAAGCCGAGGTCGCGCGCGCCTTCGTTGACCAGGGTGGCGAAGCGCTCGTAGTCCGCGCGCATCGGCTGCGCGATGGTGTGCCAGCCCTGCCACGCGTCGAGCTGGGCGTCGTAGTCGCGGTCGTTGCGCAGCACGTCCTCGAGCTCGCCGAGCTGGCGGCAGGAGCGCGCGTCGCCTTCGCCGGTGCAGTACTCGCCGCGCGCGTAGATGCCTTCCATCTTCGTGGCCAGGGTGGTGAGCTCCGACAGCTTCGCGGGATCGCGCGGCGGCGGCATCGCGGTGCCGAGCTTCAGCAGGCTGATCGCGCGCTCGGTGGCCGGCGACATCTCCTTGCCCTCGAAGCGGCGCGACTGCTCCACCCACTGCTGGGTACGCGCGAGGAAGCGTTCGTTGCCCTTGGACGCCAGCAGTTCGCTGTCGCCGTTGCTGTAAGTGGCGGCGATCCACTGCGACGCCGTCATCTCCGGCATCAGCTGTGCGAACTCCTCGTTCACGCGGGCGATGAACTCGTCCGCGGTTTCCTTCTCGAGCTGCGCCTGCGACGGCGTGCCGTCGGGGCCGGGCGCGGTGGACGGGCGCGAGCAGGCGGCGAGCAACAGGCTGGCGGCAATGGCGATGGCGATGCGGGTGCGTGGCTTCACTGGTGGATCTCCGGTGGCGCCCGCTCGGGCGCGAAACCCACGCAGGCTAGTAGGCGGGTGGCGCGGCCGCAAGTGGCGGCCGCGTCAGGCCGGGAGCAGGGCGCGCGCCTGCAGCCAGGCGCGGGCGTCCTCGGCGTCGCGTTCGAACCAGGCGCGGGTGGAGCCGAGCCGGAAGCTGTAGCCCCAGGCATCCATGTCGGCCATCAGGCGGTCGCACCCGACGCCGGGCAGGGCATCGGCGAGCACGATCTGCAGGTAGCAGGTGGCGTCTTCTTCAGGTACGGAGTCGGTGGCATCGGTGTGCACGAGCGCGCGGCGCTCGGGCGGCAGCACGATCAGGTGGCAGGCTTCGTGCAGCATGGAATGCACGGGCGTATCGCCGCGCGCGTACACGTGGTTGCCGATGATCCCGGCCTCGGGCTCGCCCCAGTAGCTGCCGGGAATCGGTGCGCCGTCGTCGACGCGTAGCAGTTCGAGCCCGTGCCGCGCAAGCAGCGCGGCGGCATCGCGGAAACCGATGTCGCGCAGCCGCAGCACCTCCGCGGAGGTGCTTTCCCCTGTGGGAGCGGCTATAGCCGCGATGGGGCCACCGGCAATCGCGGCTATAGCCGCTCCCACAGGCCCTGCTTCAACAGGCCCTGCTTCAACGGGCGCGGCCTCCGCTTCCACGGCAGGCTCAGTTGGCCGCGGCCGCGCGCTCGTCGGTCAGGGCCACGCTGATGTCGAGCACGTCGTGGTCGCCATCCTTGATCAGGTCGACCTTGACCGCGTCGACGTCGACGCTGACGTACTTGCGGATGACCTCGAGCAGTTCGCGCTGCAGCAGCGGCAGGTAGTCCGGCGCGCCGCGCGAGCTGCGCTCCTGCGCGACGATGATCCGCAGCCGCTCCTTGGCGATCGATGCGGTGTTCTTCTTCGGCTTCAGGAAATCGAACATGCCCATGCCTCAACCTCCAAACAGCTTGCTGAAGAAACCCTTCTTCTCCAGCTGGATGAAGCGCATCGGTCGCTCCTCGCCCATGATCCGGGCCACGGCGTCGTCATAGGCCTGGCCGGCCTCGGATTCCATGTCCAGGATCACCGGTTCGCCCTTGTTCGAGGCGTTGAGCACGTCGCCCGATTCCGGGATCACGCCCACGGTCTTCAGGCCAAGCACGTCCTCGACGTCGGTGATCGACAGCATTTCGCCATCGCCCACGCGCTGCGGGTTGTAGCGGGTGACCAGCAGGTGCGACTTGATCGGCTCGCCGGCCTCGGCCCTGCGGGTCTTGGAATCGAGCAGGCCGATGATGCGGTCGGAGTCGCGCACCGAGGACACTTCCGGGTTGACCACGACCACCGCCTGGTCGGCGAAGTACATCGCCAGGAACGCGCCCTTCTCGATGCCGGCGGGGGAATCGCAGACGATGTAGTCGAAGCCGTCGGCGTCGAGTTCCTTCAGCACCTTCTCCACGCCGTCGCGGTTGAGCGCGTCCTTGTCGCGCGTCTGCGACGCGGCGAGCACGTACAGGGTCTCGAAACGCTTGTCCTTGATCATGGCCTGCTTGAGCGTGGCCTCGCCCTGGGTGACGTTGACGAAGTCGTACACCACGCGGCGCTCGCAGCCCATGATCAGGTCGAGGTTGCGCAGGCCGACGTCGAAATCGATGACCGCGACCTTCTTGCCGCGCCGCGCCAGGCCGCAGGCCAGGCTCGCGCTGGTGGTTGTCTTGCCGACGCCGCCCTTGCCGGACGTGACTACGATGATCTCGGCCAAAGTCTGTCTCCTGTATGCGCGCTTCAGTCGAGCGCTGCGATTTTCAGCTGGTCGCCATCCAGCCAGACCTGCACGGCCTTGCCGCGGAGGTCCGCGGGGATGTCTTCCAGCACCTTGTAGTGTCCCGCGACGGCCACGAGTTCGGCATGGAACTCGCGGCAGAAGATACGCGCCCGGGTGTTGCCCTGCGCGCCCGCGAGCGCACGCCCGCGCAGCGCGCCGTAAATGTGGATGGAGCCGTCGGCGATGACCTCGGCACCGGCGCCCACGGCGGCCAGCACGGTGAGGTCGCGGTTGTCGGCATAGACCTGCTGGCCCGAGCGCACCGCGGTGGCCTGCATCAGGCCGGGGTCACCGCTGCGCGCGGCAGGCTCGGACGACGCCGAGGTGGCCGGCTTGGCCGAGCGGGGGCGCTCCGCCGCCGACGGCGCGGCCACGGGCGCTTCGGGCGTGGGCGCTGCCTCGGCGGTGGTGCCACCGACGGGTTCGTACTGGGCGCGGAACTTGGCCAGCAGCGGCAGGCCGAGCTCGATCGCCAGCTGTTCGTTATCGCTGTTGCCCCAGGCCAGCGCCACCGGCAGGGCGCCGGCCTCGCGCAGGGCGTCGAGCAGCGCGCGCGCGGTCGCGACGTCGGGCAGCGCGGACAGGCCGCCGAAATCGACCACCACCGCACCGCGGCCGAACAGCTTGGGCGCGCGCTGTACGCGCTCGCGCATCTCGGCTGCGAGGCGCTCGACGTCGAGGCTGCGGATGCGCAGGTTGGCGATGCCGACCTGGCCGATCTTGAGTTCACCGGCGGGCTCGAAGCTCACGACGGGCGCGCCCTGGGCCTTCGCCATCATCGGGTCCCCGTCGCCAGGCGGGCTTCGTCGGCCGGACGCGGCTGCGTGAGCCAGGGTGCGTCGGGCAGGTCCTCGCCGTAGGTATCGCGGACCCAGCCGTAGCTGCACATTTCCTTGGTCAGCATCGAGGCGCGGATCCCGGTGCCCGGCATCACGTGCTGGCCGACCTCGCGGAAGCCGAAGCTGCCGTGGAAGATGCGCGCGGTGTCGCTGTCGTGCTCGACGAACACCTCGCAGGCCAGGACCGGGTAGCGGAGCTCGGCATAACCCTGCACGTCGGCATAGATCGTGCGGCCCACGCCACCGCCGCGGCGGCGGCTGGCGACGACCACGCGGTCGATGTACATGAAGTCCGGGTGGCGCGCGGCGAACCAGTCGAAATTGCTGCTGTCATGGCCGCGGCGCGAGCCGAAGCCGACCAGGAAGCCGGCCAGGGTGCCGTCGCGCTCGGCGACGCGGAAATAATCGGCAGTGTCGAAGAACTGGCGCAGTCGGGCCGAATCCAGCGGCAGGATGGAAGGACCGGCGGCATTGTTCAGGGCAAGGACGGAATCCAGCTCGTGCTCGCGCACGTCGCGGACAACAATCGACATTCCAGACTCCGTGGTGTGGCCAATGACGCCAACGTGGCGCGCGCGGGGCCGGGGCCAGCGCGTCGCGGTCGTCGACTGCGAGCCATTATCGCATGGCCCCGTCGTGGCCGGCGACTGCATGCATGACTTCCGGACCGTAGTCCGGGCGCCGCTTGCGCCTACCATGCAGGCATGCTCCAGCGCTTCGACCACAACCGTCTGCTGCGTTACGCGGGACTGTTCACCTGGGCGGTGATCGGCCTGCCGTTGCTGCTGCTGACCCTGCCCCAGCCCGACCGCGACGGCGTGCCCTCCGCGGTCGCACCAGGGGCGGTCCAGGCCTGGGTGGCGTGGGCGGTCTTCGGGGCCAGCTATGCCTGGCTCACCCGCGGGCTGGGCCGGCAGCGGGTCGGGGCCTTGGACCGGGCCCTGCTGGCGGGGCTGGCCGGCGGCGCGATCGCGATCAGCTACTACAGCCAGAGCGGCCTGGGCAGCATCCTGCTGATGGTGGTGGCCAGCGTGCTGCCCTGGCTGCTGCCGGTCTGGCAGGGCGTGGCCCTGCTGGTGCTGTGCGAATTCGTGATCGTGCCGGTGTACGTGCGCGGATTCGACTTTTCCTGGGCCGAAGCGGTGCTGCAGGCCAGCCTGTACGTGGGCTTCACCGGCTTCGCCTTCGTCACCGGCCTCGTCGCGCGCCAGCAGGCCCAGGCCCGGGACGAGCAGCGCCGCCTGAACGCGGAGCTCCGCGCCACCCGCGCCCTGCTGGCCGAGAGCGTGCGCGTGAACGAGCGCACCCGGATCTCCCGAGAGCTGCACGACCTGCTCGGCCACCACTTGACCGCGCTGAGCCTGAACCTGGAGGTGGCCAACCACCTGACCGAGGGCAAGGCCCAGGAACACGTCGGGCAGGCGCACACGCTGGCCCGGCTGCTGCTGTCCGACGTGCGCGACGCGGTCAGCCAGATCCGCGGCAACGAGACCATCGACATGGCCGCGACCCTGGAACCGCTGGCCGGCAACGTCCCGGGACTGTCGGTGGAGATGCGCCTGCCGCGGCCGTTCCCGATGGAAGACCCCGAGCGCGCCCACGTCCTGCTGCGTTGCACCCAGGAAATCATCACCAACGCCGTGCGCCACGCCCAGGCCAGCGTGCTGCACCTGCAGTACGCGCTGGAGCGCGGCGCGGTGCGGCTGGTGGCCCGCGACGACGGCCGCGGCGCCGACGGCTTCACCGCCGGCAACGGCCTGCGCGGCATGCGCGAGCGGCTGTCGGCGTATGGTGGCGAGGTCGAGGCGGAAACCGCGCCGGGACAGGGCTTCACCCTGCGGCTGCGACTGCCGCTGGACGACATCGCGGACATCGCGGTACCCGTGGCGGAGCCGTCCGGCCCGCCGCAAACCACAACGGAGGCGACATGACGACCCCCGCAACTCCCGCGGATCCCGGCCGCGTGATCCGCGTCTGCCTGGTCGACGACCAGACCCTGGTGCGCCAGGGCATCCGCTCGTTGCTGGCGCTGGACGGCGGCATTGAAGTGGTGGCCGAGGCCGTGGACGGCCGCCAGGCGGTAGAGATGATCCCCGGCATCGCCCCGGACGTGGTGCTGATGGACATGCGCATGCCGGCGATGTCCGGGCTGGAGGCGCTGCAGGCGCTGTCCCAGGCCGGCACGCTGCCGCCCACGATCATCCTCACCACCTTCGACGACGACCAACTGGTGCTGGCCGGGCTCAAGGCCGGGGCCAAGGGCTACCTGCTCAAGGACGTGTCGCTGGAGCAGTTGGTCGGGGCCATTCGCACGGTGGCCGGCGGCGGCTCGCTGGTGCAGCCGGCGGTCACCCAGCGCCTGCTGTCGGGCCTGGAGCACATGCGCAACGATTTCGTCAGCCTCGACCGCCCGGACCCGCTCACCGACCGCGAAACCGAGATCCTGCGACTGATGGCCTCGGGCTTCTCCAACAAGGAGATCGCCAATTCGCTGGGCGTGGCCGAGGGCACGATCAAGAACCACGTGTCCAATATCCTGAGCAAACTCGGGGTGCGCGACCGCACCCGCGCGGTGCTCAAGGCGTTCGAGCTGCAGCTGGTCTGATCGCTGGCGCGCCGCCGGCCCCCGGGCCCGGCCGTCACGCGATGTGGAAAAATGCATGCCGCGGAGGTCGCGGCGACGCCGGCAATCTTGCTAGGATTGCGCGTCTGCGCCCCGGCCTCGGCCGGTCCTGGTCCCGGAGAACCCTGAATGACCCGTTTGCTTGAGCTCCTGATTTCCATGGCGATCGTCGCCGTGCTGTTCTTGATCGTCGGCGTGCTGCTGCCGTCCAGCCGTTACCTGACCGAAAGCGTCGAGACCAATCGCAGGATGGCGATCGTGTTCGACACGATCAACAGCTTCAAGCGGTTCGACGACTGGCACCCCTTTGCGCTGGGCAACGTGAAGCTGAACCGCTCGGGTCCCGACGAGGGCGTCGGTGCGCGCATCGACTACGACTCCGAAGTGTCGGGCGTGGGCAAGGGCAGCTGGGAGATCGTCGAGTCCGACCAGGATTCGCGCGTGGTCTACAAGATCGAGGACAACAAGCGCGGCTCGGACAAGTCGAGCACGTTCACCCTGAAGCCGACCGGTCGCGGTGGCCGCAACATCGAGATCACCCAGGATTTCAAGGTCGACTACGGCTGGAACCTGCTGGGCCGCTACGCCGGCCTGTATGTCAGCCGCAACGTCGGCGACACCATGAAGTTCGGCCTGGGCCGCCTGAGCAGCATGCTGGCCTCGGTGCCCAACTTCGACTACCGCGTGGAGGGCTCGAACCTGACGGGCCTGGAGATCGTGGAGCTTCCCGCCGAGAACCTGCTGGTCGTCAACGCCGGCGCGATCGAGCGCAGCAACGAAGTCATCAAGAAGGCGATGAAGGACAACATCGAGTGGATCAAGCGCACGATGGAGGCGAACGACCTCGAGGCGATCGGCCCGCTGCGCATCGTGACCACCGAGTTCGCGCGTGAGACCTACACCTTCGACGTGGTCCAGGCCGTGCGCCCGAAGGGCACCGGCGCCGCCGAGGCCGGCACCGATGCCGTTGCCGACGCGGACGAGGCAACGGGCGATGCGGCCGAGGGCGAGCAGGCCCCCGTCGTACCCGGCTTCGTGGTGGCAGAGTCGGAGGCGCTGGACGAGGCGTCCATCGAGCTGCTGGGTCCGGTCACCTACGTGCGCAGCGAGCCGACGCGCGTGGTCCGCGCCAACTACAAGGGCTTCATGGCCGAACTCGACGTGGCCCGCAACGCCACCCGCGCCTGGGCCATGACCCAGGGCGAAGAGGCCATCGGTCGCCCGTACGAGTACTACCTCAACGGCGTCGACACCGCGTTCACCGCGGACGGCCAGTTCCAGGTGTTCTGGAACCTCAAGCGCTGAGCCCCGGCCCGCGCGTGTGACATCCCGGAACGCCGCATCGAAAGGTGCGGCGTTTCGCGTTCTGGAGGAGGCGTTTCCGATGGCATCGCAGGTGGGCATCCGATCCGTGGCGGGCCGCCGCCTGCTGGCATCCGCCGGCGCCGTGCTGTCCGCGGCGGCGGTTGCGCTGGCGGCCTACGCCTCGCACGCCGCGGGGCCCGATGCTGGCGCGCGGCTTGGCCTCGCGGCGGCCTTCGCCTTCGGCCACGGCCTCGCCCTGGCGGCGCTGGCACCGCGCGCGGCCGGACGCTTGGCGAAGGCGGCACTGTGGGCACTGCTGCTGGGCGTGCTGCTGTTCGCCGGCTCGCTGGTCGGCGCCCATTTCCTGGATCTTCCGACCCGGCTTGCGCCCACGGGCGGGAGCCTGATGATCCTCGGCTGGCTGCTGCATGCTGCCGCCGCGCTACGGGACTGAGGCCATGCCACGCTACAGCCGCGGGTACGACACGCTTGAAGCCGAGGCCTGGCTGGCCCGCCGGGACCGCCGCCTGGGCACCTGGATCCGCCGCCTGGGCCCGATCGAACCCGACCCGCGCTGGCGCCGCTCCTTCGACCCTGCGGACGCCCTGGCCCGGGCCATCCTCTACCAGCAGCTGAGCGGCAAGGCCGCGGCGACGATC
This sequence comes from Luteimonas sp. A649, assembly GCF_054072735.1. Lineage (NCBI taxonomy): Bacteria > Pseudomonadati > Pseudomonadota > Gammaproteobacteria > Lysobacterales > Lysobacteraceae > Luteimonas > Luteimonas sp. A649. The sequence continues at coordinate 694,494 of NZ_JBSVRQ010000001.1, forward strand.
GTGTCGCGGGTCGAGGCCGCCATTGGTGCCGCCCGCTTGCATTGCGACACCCTGGCGCGCGTCGACGACCCCACGCTGCGCGCCTGCGGTGTCTCCGGCAACAAGACGCTGGCGCTGCGCGACCTGGCCGCACGCGAGGCGCGCGGCGAGATTCCGGACCTGCGGCGGATGTCGGTGATGGACCAGGACGCGATCGTGGCGGCGCTGGTGCCGGTCCGGGGCATCGGGCGCTGGACGGTGGAAATGATGCTGATGTTCCGCCTGGGGCGGCCGGACGTGCTGCCGGTGGACGATCTGGGCATCCGCAAAGGTGTGCAGGTGCTGGACCGCGCGGAGGCGATGCCGACGCCGCGGGAACTCGCTGCGCGCGGCGAACGCTGGGGGCCGTTCCGGACGCATGCGGGGCTGTACCTGTGGCGGATCGCGGACTCGCTCAACGTGGGGAAGGCGGCGACGAAACGCTCGCAGGAGTGAAGGCGGGAGGGCTGCGTGGGGCAGGCCAGCGGCACATCACTCCGTGGCCAGCCAGTGGGAAGCCACTGCGTGATGCGCCGCTGGCCTGCCCTTCATCTTTCCCGCGAGGGTGGGAGGAAAAGCTGGCCAGATTGGAGGCGCGGGCGCTTATGGGGTGGTGCGGCTGGGCCGTTGGGGTGCGTGGGCTTGCGAACCCAACCTCGCCGCGAAGGTGGAAGCGGTGGGCAGGCGCGTCACGCAGCGGCTTCCCACTGGCTGGCCGCGGAGTGGCGTGCCTGCCCGCCGCCTCCGCGAAGCCCCCCATTGGCTGGCCGCGGAGTGACGCGCCTGCCCGCCGCCTTCGCAGAGCCCAACACCAACGAAAATGGCCGCCCGGAGGCGGCCATGCGGAGCAGTCCTGGCCGGGGGCTCAGAACCGGAATTCGCCTCCGAGGGCGATGGTGTCGATGTCGAGGTCGATACCGTCGAAGTCCGCCTGGCGGCGGTCCCAGTGCAGGGACAGGCCGAAGCGGCGGTTGAAGTCGTAACCCACGCTTGCGCCGAAGTAGGGCTTGGTGGAGTGCTCGTCGTCGATCACGTCCCAATCGTCCTCGCGCAGCTGCGCGGTGATGCGTGCGATGCCGGCGCGGCCACCGATGAAGAAGCCGAGGCCGTCGGCGCCGAAGTTGTGCTTGGCGGCCACGCCGATGCCGAAGCTGACGAGGTCGAGGTCGGTGTCGTAACCCAGGTACTCGGTGTACAGGGTGCCGACATGGCCTTCGATGGCGAAGTTGCGGTTGAACCAGTAGCCGCCCGACAGCACGGCGGAGGTGTCGTCCTCGCTGGCGGAGATGCCGTCATACGACAGGTCGATGTCGCTCTGGCCGATCTCGGCGCGCAGGAAGCCGGCTCCGCCGTCGACGGCGAGGGCGGCAGGGGCGATGGCGGCAAGCGCGAGGCCGCAGGCGAGAGCGAGGTGGTGGGTCTTCATGTGGTGCGTTCTCCTTGAACGTCGATGCGCCCATTCGTGGGCGCGCGAAGCTTGGAGAGGGGAGGAGTGGGTGTCAATGGCGGGGGCAGGCCAGTGGCACATCACTCCGCGGCCAGCCTGACGCGCGAAGTGGCGTGCATGCCCGCCGCCTCCGCGCGATAAATCAGCCCTTCCCGGGCGCCAGCAAGGCCAGCAGTCCGCGGACGGCCTGCAGGCGTTCTTCCGGCGTCGGCAGTTCGAGCGTGAGGCGCAGGGTGTCGGGGCCGTCCATGCGGTAGCTCTTCGGCTGGGACTGCACGAGCTGGATGATGGCCATGGGATCGACCGAGGGCTTCTCGACGAATTTGACCCGGCCGCCGCTGGCGCCGACGTCGATCTTGCCGATGCCCAGCGTGTTGGCGCGCAGCTTCAGTTCGGCGATGGCAAAGAGCAGCTTGGCCGGGTCGGGCAGCAGCCCGAAGCGGTCGATCATCTCGACCTGCAGCTCGCGCAGTGCGTCCGTGTCGCGCGCCGAGCTGATGCGCTTGTAGAGCGTCAGGCGCGTGTGCACGTCGGGCAGGTAGTCGTCGGGGATCAGGGCCGGTGCGTGCAGCTCGACTTCTGCACCGCGCGCGGCGGTGCCGTCGACGTCGGGGAGTTCGCCGCGCTTGATCGAGCGCACCGCGCGCTCCAGCAGCTCGGTGTACAGGCTGAAGCCGACCTCGGCCATCTGGCCGCTCTGGTCTTCGCCCAGCAGCTCGCCGGCGCCGCGGATCTCGAGGTCGTGGGTGGCCAGTGTGAAGCCGGCGCCGAGTTCGTCCATCGAGGCGATCACGTCCAGGCGCTTCTTTGCATCGGCGGTGATCGAGCGCTTGTCCGGCACCACCAGGTAGGCATAGGCGCGATGGTGCGAGCGGCCGACACGGCCGCGCAGCTGGTGCAGCTGCGCCAGGCCGAAGCGGTCGGCGCGGTTGATGATGATGGTGTTGGCGTTGGGGATGTCGATGCCGGACTCGATGATGGTCGAGGCCAGCAGGACGTTGAAGCGCTGCTTCTGGAAGTCGAGCATCACCCGTTCCAGCTCGCGCTCGGGCATCTGCCCGTGGGCCACGCCGATGCGCGCGTCGGGCACCAGCTCCTGCAGCTGGCGCTGCATGCGGCCGATCGACTCGACGTCGTTGTGCAGGAAGTAGAGCTGGCCGCCGCGCGCGAGTTCGCGGTCGAAGGCCTCGTGCAGCTGGTCGTCGTCCCAGGGCACGACGAAGGTCTGCACCGCCAGGCGGTTGGCCGGGGCGGTGGCGATGATCGACAGGTCGCGCAGGCCGGCCATGGCCATGTTGAGCGTGCGCGGGATCGGGGTCGCGGTAAGGGTGAGCAGGTGCACGTTGGCGCGCAGGGCCTTCAGCGCCTCCTTCTGGCGCACGCCGAAGCGCTGCTCCTCGTCCACGATCACCAGGCCCAGGTCCTTGAAGCGCACGTCCTTCTGCAGCAGGCGGTGGGTGCCGACGATGACGTCGATGGTGCCTTCGGCGACCTTCTCCAGTTCGGCCTTGATCTCTTTCGTGCTCTTGAAGCGCGACAGCACTTCGACCCGCAGCGGCCAGTCGGCGAAGCGGTCGCTGAAGTTGCGGAAGTGCTGTTCGGCCAGCAGCGTGGTTGGCACCAGCACCGCGACCTGCTTGCCGGCGGCCGCGGTGGCAAAGGCCGCGCGCACCGCGACTTCGGTCTTGCCGAAACCCACGTCGCCACAGACCACGCGGTCCATCGGCTGCGAGGACTGCAGGTCGCGCAGCACGGCCTCGATCGCGGAATGCTGGTCGGGGGTTTCCTCGAACGGGAAGGTGGCGGCGAACGGCTCGTACATGCCGCGGTCGATGTCGATGGCCAGGCCGGCGCGGGCCTGGCGCTTGGCCTGGATCTCGAGCAGCTCGGCGGCGACGTCGCGGACCTTCTCGGCCGCCTTGCGCTTGGCCTTCGTCCACTGTTCACCGCCCAGCGAGTGCAGCGGCGCGGTTTCCGGCGAGGCGCCCGAGTAGCGGCTGATCAGGTGCAGCTGCGCAACCGGGACGTATAGGCGGTCGCCCTTGGCGTACTCGATCTCGAGGTACTCGGCGGGCATGCCGCCGGCCTCGAGCTTCACCAGTCCGCGGTAGCGGCCAACGCCGTGGTCCTCGTGCACGATCGGCGAGCCGTCGGACAGCTCGCCCAGGTCGCGGATGATTGCTTCCGGCTCGCGGCCAACGCGCTTGCGCCTGCGCGGCTGCGCGGCGCGTTCCGGGAACAGCTGGCGTTCGGTGAGCACCGCCAGCGGGAGTGCGCCGGCGACGCCGCCGTCCAACGCGAAGCCGTCTTCCAGCGGCGCCACCGAGATCGCGAAGCGCACGTCGCCGGCGGCGAACGCGCGGAAGTCCGGCACGACCTGCGGATGCAGCGCGGCGGCGTCGAGCACTTCCAGCAGCGCCTCGCGGCGACCGGGGCTGTCGGCGGACACCAGGACGCGGCCCGGATAACTGCCCAGGAAGTCCTTGAGCGGCGCGGCGGTGGCGTCGTGGCGGGCGGAGACCGGCAGCTGGGGCGCGGGCTGTTCGCCCAGGCGCGCGGCTTCGGCATGGCGCGGGTGGTCGGCGCCCGCGATCTCGATCCGAGGTGCCTCGTTGAAGCGCGAACGCAGCGCGTCGGGCGCCAGCCACAGCGCATCCGGCGGCAGCACCGGGTGCTCGACGTCGTGTCGGCGCTGCTCGTGGCGCTGTCCCGCCTGGATCCAGAAGTGGTCGGCCGCGGCCGGCGTGCCGTCATCCACCAGCGGCAGCGCGTCGTTGCCGAGGTAGTCGAACAGGGTGGCGGTGGCGCCGTCGGGGAAGAACAGCGGCAGGTAGTACTCGATGCCCGCGGGCGCGGCGCCGGCCTTCAGGTCCTGGAACAGCGCGCTGCGACGGGTGTCGATGTCGAAGCGCTCGCGCAGCGCGTCCAATGCGCGGCCGCGCGAGGCTTCGTCCAGCGGCACTTCGCGGCCGGGCATCAGCTGCACGGCCTGGACCTTGTCCAGCGAGCGCTGGCTCTCCGGATCGAACACGCGGATGGTGTCGATCTCGTCGTCGAGCAGCTCGACCCGGAACGGCGCGGCTTCGCCCATCGGATAGACATCGAGCAAGGCGCCGCGCACGGCGAAGTCGCCGGGATCGTAGACCTGCGGCACGTTGCGGTAGCCGGCGGATTGCAGGCGGCGCTTCTCGGCGTCCAGGTCCAGGCGCTGGCCCACGCACAGGTCGAAGCTGTTGCCGATGACGTACGACAGCGGCGGCAGGCGCTGCATCAGCGTCTGCACCGGCACCGCCAGCACGCCGCGCTTCAGCGATGGCAGCCGGCGCAGGGTGGCCAGGCGCTGGGAGACGATCTCCGGGTGCGGGCTGAAACGGTCGTAGGGCAGGGTCTCCCAGTCGGGGAAGGCCAGCACCGGCAGTGTCGGGTCGGCGCCGACCAGGGTCTGCAGGTCCGCTTCCAGCTGGGCGGCCGCGTGGTTGTCGCGCGTGACCGCCAGCAGCATGCCCTCATGCGCACGCGCGGCCGCGGCCACGAACCAGGCCAGCGCCGAACGGGAGGCGGGCGCACGCCACCAGGCACGCGGCCGGCCGGGACCGGGCAGCGGCGGAGGGGAGGACGGCAGGAGGACGGGGGAAGCTGGGGTCTTGTCGGTCATCGGCACGCAGACAACGGAAGCGCCGGATGCGGTCACGCACCCGGCGCAGGGACGCGCAGTTTAACGCGGGCGCATTGTCGCCACCGCCGCGCAGGGGGACCGTGGTTCAGGCCCCGCCTTCAGCGTCGGCCACCGGCGTCGTCGCGGCCAGCGGCAGCAGGATACGCGTGAAGCCCGGATCCGCGCCGTCCACCTGGCCAAAGCCCATGGACAGTGCGAGATCGAGCAGCGGCCCGTTCGCCTCGGGGATATCGCCCTGCAGCGCATCGAGGCGCTTGCCGCGGGCCCACTTCGCGAGCCGGCGCATCAGATGCCGGCCCAGGCCCATGCTGGCGACGTTGCGGCTGACGAGGATGGAGAACGCCGCGTTGCGACTGTCGGCCGCGACGGCGGCGCGGGCCACGCCCAGGATCATGGCCTCGCCGGGCGGCAGCTGCTCGGCGACCACCAGCGTGAACTCGCTGCGGGTGTCGGGCTGTGACAGCTGGCGGGAGATGTCGGCGTTCATCGCATGGACGCCGCCCAGCATGTGGCTGCGGATCTCATCCGGTTGCAGCAGTTCGAAGCTGGCGCGCAGGACCGGCGCATCCTCCGGACGGATGGGACGGATCAGCACATCACGGCCGTTGCCGAGGCGGATCTCCTCGTGCCACGGGGGAAGGCGGTTTCTGGCGACCATGGGGCGGATGCTGGCACGGTCGAAGTGAAGCCGGCCTCTACATCCTCGGACCCGCTGACCCGGGCAGGCTCAGGGCGGGCTGCGGAGCCAGTGCAGGCGGGATGACGCACCGCGTTCGCCGAGTGCCGTGGCCAGCGCCGCCAGCGCCGGCTTCAGCGCCAGGTCGAACTGCCAGGGCGCGTTGACCACCAGCAGGCCACTGCCGTTCATGCGCAGGGGCGAGTCGTCGGGGCGGACCAGCAGCTCGGCCACCAGCACCGACTTCGCCGGCAGGTCGGCGGCACGGCGCTGGAAGGGGCCCAGCGTGCGCCGCAGCTTGATCGGATACCAGAGCGCGAACACGCCCTGCGGGAAGCGGCGCAGCCCCTCGCGGATCGCGGCCAGCGAGGTGTCGAACTCCGCCATCTGGGTTTCGTAGGGCGGATCGATCAGCACCAGGCCGCGGCCGATGCGTGCTTCGCCGTCGCGCGGCGGCAGCAGGGAGCGAACGGCGGCATAGCCGTCGCTTTCGTGCACGCGCACGCGGCGGTCGGTGGCGAGGGTCGCCGCCAGCACCTTCGCTTCTTCCGGCTGCACCTCGCAGCAAGCGATGCGGTCGACGTCGCGCAATGCGTGCGCGAGCAGCCAGGGCGAACCGGGATAGGCATCGGCGCCGTGCTGCTTGCGGCAGGCCGACACCGCATCGAGGTAGCGGCGCAGCAGCGGGTCGCGCGGCGTTTCCGCGATCAGGCGGGCGATGCCGTCGTCGGCCTCGTTGGTGCGCTGCGCGCTGGCGCCGCCCAAGTGGTAGAGGCCGCGGCCGGCATGGGTGTCGAGCGCGAACAGCGGCGCCGGCTTGGCCACCAGCGCATCGCACAGCGCAAGCAGGACGACGTGCTTGAGGACGTCGGCATGGTTGCCGGCGTGGAAGGCGTGGCGGTAATTCATCGCTGCAGGATACCGGTCCGCCGCCGGCCTGCGGCGCCCGGTATGCTTCCCGCGATGCCTCCCGACGCCGCGCCGACGCCGTCCACCCTGCTGCTGGTCGAGGACGACCCGGCGATCGCCGAGGCCGTGCTCTACGCACTGCGCGCCGACGGCTACGTGGTCGAGCACCGGATGCTGGGCACCGGCGTGGCCGAACGCGTGCGTGCCGGAGGCGTCGACCTGGTGCTGCTGGACGTGGGCCTGCCCGACATCGGCGGCTTCGAGGTCTGCCGCCAGCTGCGCAGCTTCAGCGCGCTGCCGGTGGTGTTCCTGACCGCGCGCGGCGACGAGGTCGATCGCGTGCTCGGGCTGGAGCTGGGTGCCGACGACTACATCGCCAAGCCCTTCTCGCCGCGCGAGTTGGTGGCGCGCGTGCGCGCGCGGCTGCGGCGGCACCCGGCCGCCGACAACGGCGTGCGGCGGCACGGGCGCTTCGAACATGACGCCCAGGCGCGGCGGATCCGCTTCGACGACCAGCTGCTGGACCTCACGCGCAACGAGTACGCGCTGCTGGTCGAGCTGCTGCGGCGCCCGGGCGCGATCCTGGGCCGCGGGCAGCTGCTCGACCGCGCCTGGGCGGATGCGCCCGACAGCGGCGAACGCACCGTCGACACCCACGTCAAGACGCTGCGCGCCAAGCTGCGCCAGCTCGATCCCGCCGCCGACCCGATCCGCACCCACCGCGGCATCGGCTATTCGCTGGACACGGACTGACCCATGCGCATCGGGCTGCGCATCCTGCTCGGCTACTTCCTGATCGTGGCGCTGGCGGCGCTGCTGCTGGGCCAGGTGTTCCTGCGCGAGGTGAAGCCCGGGGTGCGCCAGGCGATGGAAGACACGCTGGTGGACACCGCCAACGTGCTCGCCGAGCTCGCCACCGACGACCTGCTCGCGGGACGGATCGCGGACGGCCAGTTCGCCACCCGCATTAGGGCGCTGGCCGGACGCGACATCGGCGCCGGCATCTGGGGCTTCGAGAAGCGCGAGGCCAGCTATCGCGTCACCGTCACCGATGCCCACGGGATCGTGCTCTTCGATTCCGCCGGGCGCGACGTCGGTGCCGACTACTCGCGGTGGAACGACGTCCACCTGACCCTGCGCGGCCGCTACGGCGCGCGCTCCACGCGCAGCGATCCCGATGACGACGCCAGCTCCGTGATGCACGTGGCGGCGCCGATCCGCGACGGCGCACGCATCGCCGGCGTGCTGACGGTGTCCAAGCCCAACCGCGCGATGGCGCCGTTCATCGCCCGCAGCGAGGGCGTGATCCTGCGCTGGGGCCTGGTGCTGCTGGGCGCCGCGCTGCTGGTCGGCCTGTTTGCCGCCTGGTGGCTGTCGCGGCAGCTGGGCGGGCTGCGCGGCTATGCCGACGCGGTCACCGCCGGGCGTCGCGCGGTGCTGCCCGATTCCGCCGGCGAGTTCGCCGACCTCGGGCGCGCCTTGGAGACCATGCGCGACCGGCTCGAGGACCGCCGCTACGTCGAGCGCTACGTGCACACGCTCACCCACGAGCTGAAGTCGCCGCTGGCGGCCATCCGCGGCTCGGCCGAACTGCTGGAGTCGCCGCTGCCCGAGGCCGACCGCCAGCGGTTCGCCGCCAACATCGGCGCGCAGAGCGAGCGCATGGCGGCCATGATCGACAAGCTGCTGGCACTGGCCGCGGTCGAGCATCGCCAGCGGCTGGAGGATCCCGCACCGGTGGACCTGGCGGCCGTCGCGCGCGAGGTCGCCGAGGCGGTGGCGCCGCGGCTGCGCGCCGGCGGCGTCACCCTGGCGCTGGAGGCCGACGAGCCGCTGCCGTCGCCTGCGGGCGATGCCTTCCTGCTGCGGCAGGCGCTGGAGAACCTGGTCGACAATGCGATCGCGCATTCGCCCGGGGGCGGCACGGTCTCGGTCGCGCTGCGGGCGCAGGATGGCGGCGTGCTGATCGAAGTGGCCGACGGTGGGCCTGGCGTGCCGGACTTCGCCCTCGACCAGGTCTTCGAGCGCTTCTATTCACTGCCGCGTCCCGGCGGCGGTGGCCGCAGCAGCGGCATCGGCCTGACCTTCGTTGCCGAGGTGGCGCAGCTCCATGGTGGCCGCGCCTGGCTGCGCAACCGCGACGGCGGCGGTGCGCTCGCCGGCATCGAGCTGCCGACGGCCTGAGGGCCCGCCACTTCACACCCGCCTCACCCCCGCCCCGCGGTGGCCACACTGGGCGCCCGCAACCTGCCTGCAATTTCCAAGGGAGGTGCGGTCATGCGTCTGTGGGTAAAAATATTGATGGTGGCGGCGATGACGATCGCGATCCTGGTGCCGTTGACGATGGTGCGCGGGGTGATCGACGAGCGCCAGGCGCGGCGCGCCGAAGCGGTGTCGAACATCGCTGCGAGCTACGGCGGGCGCCAGACGGTGTCGGGTCCGGTGCTGGTCGTGCCCTACACCGAGAACGTGCGCGAACAGGCGGCCGACGCGGCCGGCATCATGCGCACCACGGAGCGGCGGCGCACGCGGCACTGGACCTTCTTCCCCGAGACCCTGGTGGTCGACGGCGCGATGGCGCCGGATACCCGCAAGCGTGGCCTGCACGAGGTCCGCGTCTACGAGTGGCAGGGCACGGTGCAGGCGCGCTTCGACGCGCAGATTCCGGACGACGCGCCCGAAGGTGCCGACCGCAGCATCGGGGAGCCCTGGCTGGCCTTCGGCATCGCCGACGTGCGCGGCCTGCGCGAACTGCCGCGCATGCAGGTCGACGGACGCGCGGTCGAGCTGGCGCAGGGCATCGGCCACGACGACGGCCCCGGCGTGCACGCGCGGCTCCGGGCCCCGGCATCGGGCGCGCGGCTGGCCTTCGCGAGTCGCGTCGACCTGCAGTTGCGCGGCACCGAGTCCTTCGCGATGATGCCGCTGGCGCGCGACAACGACCTGCGCCTGCGCTCGAGCTGGCCGCACCCGCGCTTCGAAGGCCTGTCGCCGGTGCACGATCTCGACGTCGCCGGTTTCAGCGCGCAGTGGAAGGTGGCTTCGTTGTCCACCGATGCCCAGCGCCGCTATCGCAGGCAGGCCTCCCTGGCGCGGGACGTGAACCCGTACCAGATGTGGAGTCCCGACCCCGATGCGGCCGGCCTCACCCTGGTCGACCCCGTGAACGCCTACCTGCAGGCGGAGCGCGCGACCAAATACGGGCTGCTGTTCGTGCTGCTGACCTTCGTCGCGTTCTTCATGTTCGAACTGATGCGGCAGAAGCCGATCCACCCCATCCAGTACGGGCTGGTGGGCCTGGCGATCGCGGTCTTCTTCCTGCTGCTGGTCAGCCTTGGCGAACACATTCCCTTCGGCCTGGCCTACCTGTCGGCCGCCACGGCCTGTATCGGACTGATCGGGTTCTACCTGGCGGCGGTGCTCGGCGGCGCGCTGCGGGGCGCGGCCTTCGCGGGGATGCTGGCGACGCTGTACGCGGCGCTGTACGGCCTGCTGGTGTCCGAGGACAACGCCCTGGTGCTCGGCGCCGGGCTGCTGTTCGTGGTGCTGGCCGCGATCATGGTGGTGACGCGCAGGGTCGACTGGTACCAGACGTCGATGCGCCCCGATGCACGCTAGTGGCTCGCCCTCAGGCCTGGAAGGGCAGCGCGGCGCCGAGCCACAGCGACAGCGCCGCAAGGCCGCTGCCGATCAGCGTCGCGGCCAGCACATCGCTGGGCCAGTGCAGTCCGAGCACCACCCGCGACAGCGCCACCATCGCGGTGAACGGCAGCAGCACCCAAGCCAGCTGCGGGTAGTACGCAAGGGCCACGATGGTGAATGAGACCGCATGCAGTGTGTGGCCGGACGGGAAGCTGAACTCGTCCAGCGGCGCGATCCAGGCGCGGATGCGGACGTCGGCGGCGAAGGGCCGCGGGCGCCGCGTCCAGCGCTTGAGGCCCTTGTACAGCAGCAGTGCGATGGCGCCGGTGGCCGCCATGTGGGCGGAGGCCCGCAGGCCGTCGACGCCGTCGAACAGCACCATGGCCGCCATCAGCGCATACCAGGCAAGGCCATCACCAAGGCGGCTGGTGGCGGCGAACATGCGCAGCACGCCGGCGTGCGCGCACCAGTCGTTGGTGCGCAGGCAGAGGAAGCGGTCGGCGCGGTGGCGCTCAGGCGAGTGCAGCGTGGACATCGGCATGGCTCCTGTTGTGGGCAATGCCCTGGAGGATGGCGTCGAAGTCGGCCGCGACCTGCGCCGGGCGCAGCGGCTGCACCGCGCGACGCGCGTTGCAGCCCATGTCGCGGCGCGAGGTGTCCTCGAGCGACAGGCGGCAGGCGGCGTCGATGAAGGCGGCTTCGTCGTGCAGCGCGATGGCGGCGCCATGCAGGCCATGCTTCAGGTGCTCGGCGGCGGCGCCGTAGCGGTAGGCGACGGTGGCCACGCCGCTGGCCATGGCCTCGATGGTGACGTTGCCGAAGGTCTCCGACAGGCTCGGGAACAGGAACAGGTCGGCGCTGGCGAAGTGGCGCGCGAGGGCGTCGCCGCGCTGCATGCCGCAGTAGATGAAGTCGGGGTTGGCATCGCGGATGGCGCCCAGTTCGGGCCCTTCGCCGACCCAGATGAAGCGTGCATCCGGACGCAGCGCCTGCAGGGCGCGAAAGGCATGGATCGCGAGGTCGAGGTTCTTTTCAACGGCCATGCGCCCGACGCAGGCCACGGCCAGGTCGCCCGGCTTCAGGCCCCAGCGGGCGCGCAGGGCCTCGTCGCGGTGCGCGGGATCGAAGCGCCGCGTGTCCACGGCGCGAGGCAGGTGCACCACGTTCTCGAAGCCCAGGCTGTTGAGTTCGCCCTGCAGCTCCCGGGTCGGCACCAGGGTGGCTGCGGAGCGGTTGTGGAAGCGCCGCATCCACGCCAGCGCGACCGGCTGCATCCAGGCCGCGGCGTAGTCACGCATGTACCGGTCGAAGCGGGTGTGGAAGCCGGACGCGACGGGAATGCCGAGCGCCGTCGCGGCGCGCATCGCCGACCAGCCCAGCGGGCCCTCGGTGGCGATGTAGATCGCATCGGGGCGCTGGCGCTGCCACCGGCGTTGCAGCCGCGAGGCGGAGGGCAGGCCGAAGCGCAGGCCGGCGTAGAACGGCAACCGGCCGGCGGCGGTGAGCATCTCGTGGTCGGCGGCGCGGTCGCGGCGGTGCTGGCGCGGCCGCACCACGTCCACCTCATGGCCGCGGCCACGGAGCCCGTGCTCCAGATCCTGCACGGTGAGCGCGACGCCGTTGACTTCCGGCGGATAGGTCTCGGTGACGATCGTGTAGCGCATGCGGGGCTCCGGTTTGACCCAAGCCTGACCGGATGCGGTGTCGCGCCTATTACACTTGTTTGACCGCTGCGTGACGCGCCTACCAGTGCAGCTGGACGCGCGCCTCGACGATCGACGGGTCGTCGTGGACCACCGGCCCGCCGGCCACGGCGCGCCGGCTGGCGACGTCGACGTAGTTCAGCATCAGCTTGGCGTTGTCGCGCCAGTACCAGTTCACGCCCACCGTCCAGGCCTCCATGCGGCCGCCGCGGACGGCACCGTCGTCGAGGTCGAGCGAGTCGTAACGGAGCCCGAACTGCCAAAGGCCGGCGCCTTCGACCGTGGTGCGCGGCAGGCCGCCGCGATAGCCCCAGCTGGTCCCGCCCGGCGTCCAGAGCGCGCTGGCGTAGCCGCCCTCGGTGTCGTAGTTGCCGCTGCCGATGCGGTCGCCGCTGGCGATGAAGTACTCGCCCTGCAGCTTGAGCGGGCCGCGGATCCACATCGCTTCCAGGCCGGTGGTGGCAAGGCGGTCGACGTCGGACAGGGCGCCGCTGTCGACCAGGCGCACGGCGGCCATGTCGGCGTTGGGCCGCGAACGCAGGCGCAGCTGGTCGCTGTCGGTGTCGCGGTCGACGTGGCTCAGGCCCAGGTGCAGCACCTGTCCGTCGTCGCGGATCGGTGCCCACCAGGTGCGCGCGACATAGCCGGGGCCGCCGGCGTCATCGTCGAGGTTGCGTCCGAACCAGCCCAGGGAGGCGCCGTGGCTGCTGGCGTCGTAGCTCCAGGACGCGCCCAGGCGGCGGCCGGTGGCGAAGGTGCCGGTGGCCGAGGCCTTGGCGATGAAATCGTTGGTGCGCGCGGACGAGAGTTCTTCGAGTCCGCTGGCCTGCTTGGACTGGCCCAGCAGCAGCGTGTGCTTGGGCGAACCGTCGCCGCCGAAGCTCCACGACACGTTGTTGTCGAGATAGTTCTCGCCTTCCACGTCATATCCCAGCGCCCATGCGAAACCGCCGGGGCCGCTGCCCTTGAGCGCGAGCTCGAAGCGGCGGATGCCGGTGGCGCGGTCGCGGCCGTCGGGGCGGCCATCGAGGTCCATGACGTCGTTGTCGAACCAGTAGCCGTCAACCTGGAACATGCCTTCGAACGACACGTCGGAACCGGCCACGGTGCCCAGGGGAACCTCGGCGTGGGCGGGGACGAGGCAGGCGGCGGCAAGCGCTATCGGCAGCAACAGAAATTTCATGGATTCGACGCGATCCGGTCATCTTTTCGGGGGAGGCCCAGTCTAGCCCGGGGGGCGTGAGCGGCCCCGCCACATGCGGGGCCGCCCGCGGCACGATGTGTTCCGGGGCCCCGCTTCGACGTTCAGCCTTCGAGCCGGCCCGCGTCGACGCGGCTGAGCCCGCCGGGGGCGGCCTGGAAGCCGGCGGCGAGCAGCACTGCGCGGATACCGGGGTCGTCGCTGCGGGCCAGGGTCTGCAGCCTGTAGCTGCCGTCGGCGTCCAAGGTGAAAGTGGCTTCCAGCACCAGCGGCCCGCCGGTGTCTTCGGAGAGTAGCGCGAGCGTTCCGCTGCGGCCGTCGCAGGCGGGCGTGCCGGCGAGGATCACCGGTGGCAGTGCGTCGCCGGGCAGGCTGACCTCGATCCGCACGCGGCCGCCGGCGCTGCTACAGCCATCGCCGTCGAACAGCATGCGTGCGCCGTCCAGCGACGCGCGCAGCGCCAGGCCCGCCAGCGGCGGCAGCGGCACCACGCCGTGGGCATCGCCGATGCCGCTGGCGCGGCCGCCCTGCAGCGCCAGCCTTGCATCCGGACCGTGCAGCCAGAGCTTCTGTCGGCCTGCAAGAAGTGGCAGCGGCGAGAGCCCCATGCGCAGGTCGCCCAGTGCGGCGCCGCGCCACTGCGCCTGGCGCAGGGTTCCGCGCCAGAGGCTGCCCTCGACGCGGATGGCCGAGAGTCCGGACGGCAGGGACAGCCGGGGCAGCACGAGCTGCAGGGGGAGCGACAGGAGCAGGCCCAGTACGAGACTCCCCGAGAACCACCAGGCCAGGCGTCGAGGGCTCATGGCGCCGCTCCGCCGCCGAAGCCGACTTCGACCCGCAGCCAGCCGTCGGCGCGCTCGACGCGCAGGGACGCGGGTGCGAGGCCGTCTTCGTCGGCCAGGCGGCCGAGCCAGCCGAACAGCGCGGGCGACGCCACGCGCTCGAACTCGAGCAGGAACGCCCCGTCGGCGGCGGTGCGCTGGCGGCTGGGGGCGAGGCCGGCATCGCGCAGGCTGTCCAGGATCACGCGCTGCAGGGCATCACCGGTCGCCGCGTCCGGCAGCGTGGCGCCGGCCGTGGCAAGCGCCGCGACGTCGGCCTGTGCGGCCTGCAGGGCCACGACCGCGCGGTGGTGATGCGCCTGGGCGCCATCGCGCATCGCACGCAGCGGCCACAGCAGGCCGTACCACCAGGCGAAGGCGGCGAGCAGCACGGCCATCGCGGCGAGCATTGCGTGTTCGCGCGGTTCGCGGCGGCGCCACCAGGCTTGGATACGAGTGTTCATGGTCATGGCGCGGGCTCCAGTACCAGACCGGTGTGCAGGCCGCCGGGCACTGCGCTGCTGCCGCCTTCCACCAGCTGCCAGCCGTCCGTGGCGAGCGCGCCGCGAATGGCTTCGATGTCTTCGGGGCCGGGATGGAACAGCACCGCGCGCAGCCGGTCGCCGCGCTGGTAGTCGAGCCCGGCGAGGTGGCTGCCGGCGCGGGCCGCCACGGCGGAAAACAGCGCGCCGCTGGCGGCCGCGAACAGGCGGGGTGCGCGCGCGGCCTGCAGCTGCAAGCGGAGGGCATCCGGGGCGCCATCGCCGGCGGCCGGCAGGACCCCGCGCACGACGGTTGCCGCACGGGATTCGAGCGCGCGCGCGGCAAGCTCCAGGCGCAGGGCCTGGGCTGCGACCAGCACCAGCGGCGAGGCCAGCAACGCTGCGGCAAGCCACGCCAGGCGCCGCCGGTTGGCCGGCTTCGCGCGCGCCGCGGCCGGGGTGAAGACCCCCTGCAACAAGTCGAGTTCCGGACGCAGCGCGCGTCCTGCCAAGCTCTCGATGTCGCCCTCGATGCGTGCGAGCGGGCGGTCCCCGAGCACCTGTGCGGCCAGCGTGGACGGGGCGCTGAACGCCAGGCCGTCGCCGCGTGCCAGCCAGCGGTCCGCGGCGACGAGCAGGTGCACGGTTCCGGCGTCGGCCGGCTCCGGCAGCAGCAGCTGCTCCGGCACCGCGGCGTCGGGATGCAGTCCCAAGGTCGCCGCCTGCGCCACCCATGCGCGCAGCAGGCCGGGCTCCACCGCCGCGACTGTGCGGACGGTCGCGGTGGCGTCAGCATCCAGCACGACATGCGGCTCGCCGGGCATCGCCAGCCGTGTGGCAAGCAGGGCGCGCGCCGCGGCCTGCGCCTGCGCAGGGCTGTGGGCCCGCAATTCCAGGCGGTCGATGCGAATGGCGCCGCCGGGCACGACCATCACGGTGCGCGCAGCGGGTGGCATGCGCGCAGGCGCATCAGGCTGCAGTGTGGAGCGCGACAGCACCTGGCCGAAGTCGTCCACGTCCAGGCAGATGGCCTCGGCGGCGGGGTCGGTGGGCAGGAACAGGATGC
Source organism: Luteimonas sp. A649 (assembly GCF_054072735.1). Classification (NCBI taxonomy): domain Bacteria; kingdom Pseudomonadati; phylum Pseudomonadota; class Gammaproteobacteria; order Lysobacterales; family Lysobacteraceae; genus Luteimonas; species Luteimonas sp. A649. The sequence goes on from NZ_JBSVRQ010000001.1 coordinate 710,135, forward strand.
GGTTGGTCATTCGTCGTGTGTCCATCGTCTCGCCACCAGGCGCACGGGGCCGTAGGGGTCGCTGTCGAGCAGCGCGCTGAGCAGCACCTCGGCACCGTCGTACTCGACCTCGGTGCGCAGGTTGAAATAGCGCGTGCGCAGCCGGAGCTGTTGCAGCGCGTGATCGGGCAGGATCGCGGCCACGACGGCCGGCTGCGCCGCGAATTCGGTGACGTCGAGCCAGCCAGCGGCCGGCCGCGAGGCGATGATCCGACGCGCGGCGTCGCGGTCGAGCACGTTGTCGCTGAGCATGGCGAGGATCACCGCGTCGTCTTCCTCGAGGGTGTTGATGTTCACCGGCGACAGCGCGTTGTCCGGCTGCGCGCAGACGTGCGGGCGCAGGCGCGCATAGCGCGCGGCGTCGTGGCCGGCGATGGCGCGCAGTTCGCTGGTTTCCGCGAGCAGTGCGCCGGAGGTGCGGTAACCGGGGCCGCGCGTCGCATAGGCCGCGTCTTCGGCGCCGGCCGGCCCGGGCACCTGGTCGCTGTCCATCCAGTCCACCAGGGCGTCGGCCATGGTCGCTGCCTGCGCCGGGGTGAAGTCCAGCGCACGCAGCAGAGCGCGGTACTGGCCCGCGCCGGCCTCGCGCCGCGACCATTGCCCAACGGCGCCCTCGACCACGCTGTTGAGGTTGAAGCACGCGGTGGCGTCGTCGATGCGCACGCGCATCGCGCCGCCGTCGATGGGGAACACGAACGGCTTGCCGTTCCAGCCACCCTGGAGCGTGGTGCGGCCATCGTTGCCATCGAGCTGGTGGATGCGCGCGCGCGCCAGCTCCTCGCTGCCCAGGGCGTACCACTGCGCCTGCGCCAGCGCTTGGGCATTGCCGGTGCGGCGCAGGCCGAAGCGGATGTCGTCGAGCACCACGACCAGCAGCACCGTCATCACCGCGACCAGCAGCAGCACGGTGAGCAGGGCCGCGCCGCGTTCGGTCTTCGGGCGATTCCCGGCGCCGATGCGCGGGCGGTTCACCGCTCGACTCCCGGGAGCAGGAAGCGCTGGCGCACGGTGCCGATGCCGTCGAGGTCGAGCTCGAGTTCGACCGCCGCCGGCAACGAGGTGGCGCCGCCGTGCCAGCCGTCGTTCCAGGTGTCGCCGGACAGGTAGGCGACGCGCGCAAGGCCGATGCCATCGATCAGCACACGCGCCGGCGGCGGTGCCGCGCCATCGACGGCGGCGCGCGCGCTGCGTTCCAGGCGCCCGTCGACGATGCGGTACTCGACGTACTCGAGCGACGCGCGGGCTTCGCCGCCGGGGTTCTCACGGCCGCGGCGGACGAAGGCGAACAGCGGCCCGGAGACATCCGGCCGGCCACCGGTGAAGGCGTCGCGGGTGCTGCTGCCGTCGCTGCGCCGCACCAGCCGCACGGCGGCCTGCGACAGGTCGGCGCGCAGCAGGGCGCGGGTGCGCTGGAACTCGCCTAGCCGCGCCATGCGTTCACGCAGCACCGCCTGGCTGTCGGCGGTATAGGCCATCACGGCAACGCCTGCGGCGGCGATCAGGCCAAAGATGGCCAGCGAAGCCATCACTTCCAGCAGGGTGAAGCCGCGGGCGTTGCGCCGTGGATGCGGGGTGCTCATCGCGGCAGGCTCCGGAACAGCGCGACGTCGGCAGCCACGCGTTCCTCGCCAGGTGGCGACACGCGGATGTCCACGCGCAGCAGCGACGGATCGGCCGTGGGCGTGGTGCGGCGCGTCCAGCGCCAGGTGATGCCGCCGGCGTCCTCGGTGCCGCTCGCTTCGTCGGCCAGCGCGCGGACGTCGAGCGTCGCCGCGTCCACGGCCACGTTGTCGGCGACCACGGCCGCCAGCACCCGCTCCTCGATCGCGACCGCGGTGCGCGTGCTTTCGCCAGCGAGGTTGAGCAGGCCAAGCACGGCCAGCGCGAACACCGCCAGCGCGACCAGCGTTTCGATCAGGGAGAAGCCCGCGTCCGCGTCGCGTGGCCGGCGGACGGCCGCTGTGTCAGCGCGCGATGCCATCGATAGTCACCTCGCCGCCGCCGTCGACCGACACGCGCATGCGCTGGCCCTCGCGCAGCAGCGCGAGGCTGCGCGGCTCCGTGGCGCCGGTCGGGTCGAAGCGGATCGCGATGCGCGCGTCGCCACCCGGAAGCTGCGGCCTGGTGCCCGGTGCCCAGTCGACGGGAGCGAAGGCGCGACCTTCCAGCGGCTGCCAGCCCCCGAAGCGACGCCGCGAAAACGCATAGCCAACCGATGTCACGTCGACTTCAATCGTGCGCATGCCGAGGATGGCCTCGTCGCGCGCGTGGGCGAGGCGCGCCGCAAAGGTCTCCGTCTCCTTGGCCAGCACGTCGTCGGCGGGCGGCAGGGTCAGCGCCACGGCGGCACCAGCCAGCCCGATGACGGCCAGCGCCACCATCAGCTCGACCAGGGTGAATCCGCGCGCGCGCCGCATGGCCGCTGTCAGCGCCAGTTGCCGATGTCGGCGCCGTCGCCGTCGCCGTCACCACCTTCGGTGCCGTCCGCGCCCAGGGAGAACACGTCGAAGCCGCCGCTGCGGCCCGGCTGGCGGTACTGATAGGCGTTGCCCCAGGGATCCTCGGGCAGGCGGCGGATATAGCCGCCCTTGCGGTAGCGCTCGGGGCGCGCAAGGCCGGAAGGCGCATCGAGCAGGGCGCCCAGGCCCTGCGTCGCGGTCGGGTAGGCCATGTTGTCGAGGCGATAGGTTTCCAGCGCTTGCTCCAGCACCGAGATGTCGGCGCGGGCCTTCTCGGCCATGGCGCGGTCCTGGCTGGGCATGACGTTGATCATCACCACTGTCGACAGCAGGCCGATGATCACGATCGCGACCATCAACTCGACGAGCGTGAAGCCGGCGGATCGCCCGCGCGTGCCGTTGCGGCCCGCTACGGATCCCTGCATGCGGGGGCGTGAGGTGGATGTGTGGATGGTGCGGTGGTGCATGGAGGCCTCCGGTCAGCCGGCCACGAGGGCGTTGAATTGCAGGATCGGCAGCAGGATGGCGAGCACGATCACCGCCACCGCCGCGCCGAGCACGATGATGATCAGGGGTTCGAGCAGGCTCATCGCCGCCGTGGTGAAGGTGTTGAACTCGCGTTCCAGGTAGTCGGCCGCGCGGTCGAGCATCGGCGCCAGGCGGCCGCTGTCCTCGCCGCTGGTGGCCATGTAGAGCAGGGTTGGCGGGAACACCGCGGCGCGCTTCATCGCGCCCGACAGGCTGCCGCCCTCGCGGATGACCTCGACCATCGCCTCGGTGGCTTCGCGCAGCACCGTGTTGCCGACCGTGCGCGCGGTGATCGCCAGGCCTTCGATCAGCGGCAGGCCGCTATCGGACATCGTGGCGAGCGTGCGTGCCATGCGTGCGGCGTGGACGTCGCGCAGGATGCGTCCGAGCAGAGGCAGGCGCAGCAGGGCGGCGTCGAAGCGGCGGCGCAGGGCGGGGCGTCGGAGCAGCCGCGTCGCCGTGATCGCGGCGGTGGCCAGCAGCACGGCCATCGGCAGCCACCACGTGGAGAGCAGCTCGGAGATGCCGATCACGATCCGGGTCAGCAGCGGCAGCTCGCGGCCCATGGACTCGAACTGCTCGACCACCTTCGGCACCACGAAGACCATCAGCGCGATCACCACCAGCACCGCGGTCACCGCCAGCGCCGCCGGGTACACGAGCGCCGAGACCAGCTTGCCGCGCACCTGCTGCTCGCGCTCGTTAAGGTCGGCCAGGCGTTCGAGGATGGCGGGAAGCGCCCCGGTGCCCTCGCCGGCGGCGACCATTGCCCGGTACAGCGGCGGGAACGCGCGGGGTTCGCGCGCCATGGCGTCGGACAGGCGGAAGCCCTCGACCACGCGGGCGTGGGTGGCCATCAACACGCGCCGTACGGCCGGGCGCTCGGACTGGCTGCCGATGGTGCGCATCGCCTCCTCCAGCGGCGCCACCGCCACCAGCGTCGCGAGCTGACGCGTGAGCAGGGCCAGGTCCTTGGCGCGGAAGCGGCCGCCCCCGCGCGAGGCCTGCCCGGCGCGCACGGTGGCCGGCTCCACGCGCACGGGCAGCAGCTTGCGGGCTTCGAGCAGACGCCGCGCCTCCGCGGCGTTGCCGGCGTCGATCACGCCGTCGCGGCTGCGCCCCTGCACGTCGAGTGCGGAATACTCAAACGCGGCCATGGTCCTGCAGCTCCTGGCGGGTGACGCGCATGGCTTCCTCGAGCGTGGTCTCGCCGCGCAGCACGGCCGCACGGGCGGCATCACCCAGGCGCTGGCCGCCGGCGAAGGCCGCGGCGGCCAGCGCGTCCTCGTCGGCATTGGCGCCGATCAGCTGGCGCATGCGTTCGTCGATTTCCAGCGCTTCGTGGATGCCCAGGCGGCCGGCGTAGCCGGTGTGGCTGCACAGCGCGCAGCCGGCGGCGCGGTAGAGCGTGGCTTGGGGGTCGACCTCGGTGTCGCTATTGGCGTGGGTGTCGGCACAGGCGCCGGCATCCACTCGGGAGCCGGCCCCGAGCAGTCGCAGCGCGGATGCGCGGGTCTCCCCGGCGACGGGTTCGCGGCACGCGGCGCACAGGCGCCGCAGCAGACGCTGCGCAAGCACCAGCCGCAGGCTCGACGCCAGCAGGAAGGGTTCGATGCCCATGTCGCGCAGCCGCGTCACCGCGCCAGGCGCGTCGTTGGTGTGCACGGTCGACAGCACCAGGTGGCCGGTCAGGCTTGCCTGCACCGCGATCTGCGCGGTTTCCGGATCGCGCACCTCGCCGACCATCACCACGTCCGGATCCTGCCGCAGGATCGCCCGCAGCCCGGTGGCGAAGCTCATGCCCACGCGCGCGTTGACCTGGGTCTGGCCGACGCCGTCGATGGCGTACTCCACCGGGTCCTCGACGGTGAGGATGTTGCGGCGGCCGTCGTTGAGCGAGGCCAGCGCCGAATACAGGGTGGTGGTCTTGCCGGCGCCGGTGGGGCCGGTCACCAGCACGATGCCGTTGGGCTGCCGCAGCGCGCGCTGGAGCGCTTCGAGCACGTGCGGTTGCATGCCCAGGCCCTCCAGCGTGAGCGTGCCCTGGTCCTTGTCGAGGATGCGCATCACCACGCGCTCGCCTCCGCGCGCGGGCAGGGTGGACACGCGCACGTCCAGCGCCTTGCTGCCCATGGCCAGGCCGATGCGGCCGTCCTGCGGCAGGCGCTTCTCGGCGATGTCCAGGCGCGCCATCACCTTCACGCGCGACACCAGCAGCGGCGCGATGCGTCCGGGCAGGCGCAGCGCCTCGCGCATCACGCCGTCCACGCGCATGCGCACGACCAGGCCGGACTCGAAGGGTTCGATGTGGACGTCGGAGGCGCCGATGCGCGCGGCTTCGGCGATCAGGCCGTTGATGAGGCGGATGACCGGCGCGTCGTCCTGGGCGTCGAGCAGGTCGGCGGTGGCGGGGATGTCGCCCGCCAGCGCGTCGAGGTCACCTGGAAGTTCGAGTTCGCCAGCGCCGCCGGCCATCGCGGCATCCGCGTAGAGCTCGGACAGGCGGCGGTCGAAGACGCTGCGCGGCAGGACTTCTACGTCGAGCTCCACCCCCAGGCTGCGCCGCGCTTCCAGCAGCGCGGCCGGGTCGGCGTCTTCGCGCAGGCCCACGCGCGCGCGTTCGCCCAGCGCCAGCAGCAACACGCCCTGGTGCTTGGCGAAGCCGTAAGCAAAGGCAGGCAGGGGCTCGCTCACCGTGCGTCGTCGGCCGTGGCAGGGGCTTCCGCCGGGGCGGCCGGCGGAATCGTGGATATCGGTGCGGATTGCGCGGCGGCCCCCGGTGAACCCGTGGCCGACGGAGCGACGGGCATCACCGGTGGTGTCGTGCGCAGGTACTCGCGCACCAGCTGGTCCAGTGCCGCCTCCTGCTCGCCGGCCACCGGCGCCTGGCTGCGGCGGATGTGGTCCCAGCGCGGCGCGGTCATGGCCTGCGCATCGGCGGCGCTGCGCACGATGGTCGGCCGGATGAAGATCATCAGGTTGGTCTTGTCCCTGGAGCGCGACTTGTGGCGGAACAGGTTGCCGACGATCGGGATGTCGCCCAGCAGCGGCACCTTGTCGACGGTGTTGCGGTCGCTCTGGTCCAGCAGGCCCCCGAGCGCAACGATCGCGCCGTCGTCCACCAGTACGCGGGTTTCGAGCTCGCGCTTGTTGAGCACCAGCTCCGCGAAGTCATCGCTGACGGGGCCGGCGATCGACGACACTTCCTGGCGCAGGGTGAGCGTGATGCCGCCACCGGCGTTGATCTGCGGCGTGACCTCGAGCTGGATGCCGACGTCCTGGCGCTGGATGGTGCGGAAGGGATTGCTGTTGCTGTCGCCCAGCACCTCGCCGGTGGTGGTCGGGACTTCCTGGCCGACCAGGATCCGCGCCTCTTCGTTGTCGAGGGTGAGGATCGATGGCGTCGACAGCAGGTTCGATGCGGTGTCGCTCTTCACTGCGTCGATGATCAGGCCGAAGGTGGCGTTGTCGTTGCTGCCGACGATGCCGCCAAGCGCGCCGTTGAGGCCCAGCAGCGACTGCACCGCGGCGTTGCGCGCGAGGTCGAGCACGCTGTCGTCGTCGCCGGCATCGCGCTCGCGCTGCGCGTAGTAGCCGCCTGCCAGAGGCATGATGCCCGGACGGCTGTTGGGGTACTGGGTGGCGAGGAAGGGCACGTTGCTGCCCTCCTTGCCGGCGATGAGCAGTTGCGTGCCGAGGCGCCGTGCGGCGTTGTCCGAGATCTCGACCACGATCGCCTCCACCAGCACCTGCTCGCGGCGGGTGTCGAGCTGGGTGATGACGTCGGCCAGCAGGCGCTGCGTTTCCGGATCGGCGTTGATGATCAGCGCGTTGGAACCGGGATAGCGCACGATCGTCGGGCGCTTGCCGGGGACGGCAGTGATCACTTGGGCAGTGTCCGCCTCCGGGTTCACGGTGCTCGCGGCTACCGTGCCGGAGGCGTCGCTGCCTTCGGGCGTCTGCCCCACCAGCTGCTGCAGCACCGGCAGCAGTTGCTCGGCGCTGGCGTGCTGCAGGCGGATCACGTGCACGCCATCGGTGCGCTCGGCGCGACGGTCGAGTTCAAGGATGGTCTGCACCACGCGCTGCACGGCCTGCGGCGCGCCGCGCACCACGATCGAGTTGCTGCCCTCCACCGGCAGGATCGACAGCTGCCCGCCGCGGCCGTCCGCGCCGCCGCCGAACAGCTGGTTGACGGTGCCGGCGATCTCGCGCGCCGAGGTGTTGCGCAGGGTCACGGTGTCGATGCCCGCGGTGTCGCTGTCGATCTGCGCCACCAGGCCGCGGATGCGGCGGATGTTGTCGGCGTAGTCGGCGATCAGCAGCGCGTTGCCCTGCGGCGTCGGCACCACCACGCCGCCGCGGCCGATGAGGGGTTTGAGCGTCTCGGCGGCGATGCGCGCGTCCACCGTCGCCAGCGGCAGCACCTGGGTGGTGAACGCGGAACCGCCGCGGCCACCGCCGGGCAGCTGCGCGGCGCTGGTGTCGGGCACCACGCGGTAGGCACCCGGACCGGCGCTGACCGCGACCAGGCCGTTCGCGCGCAATACCGCGAGGAGGACGCCGAGCAGCTCGGCCTCGTCCATCGCGACGTCGCGCGTGATGCTGACGCTGCCCTGCACGGCGGGGTCGATGATGAAGGTGGTACCGGTCGCGCGTGCCACGTCCTGGATGAAGGCGCGGATGTCGGCGTCCTGCGCGGTGACGCTGCTGCCGGCCGCCGCCTGGGCGTGGGCGTAGGGAATCGGCTGGGCGACCAGCGCGAGGACGAGGGCGGCGGCGATGAGTCGCTGTTTCACGGAGTCTTGGCCTGCAGGGTCGCGCTGCGGGTCTGGCCGTCGCGCAGGTAGGTGAGGGTGATGGCGGGTGCGCCGGCGAGGTCGTCCGCCAGCGCGGCGTAGCGTTCCGGCGTGAGCTCCTGGCCGTTGACCGAGAGCAGCACGTCGCCGGCCTGGAGCCCGGCCCGGCGCAGCACGGCGCCGTCGCCGCGCGGGATGACGGTGTAGCCGGTGACGCGGCCGCCGGTTTCAACCGGGCTGAGGCCGGCCTGTGCAAGCAGTTGCGCCGGATCGATGGCGGATTCGCCTGCCTCCGTGGCTGTGGCTGTGGCCGTGCGCGGCGATGCCGCAGGCCGCGACGGAGCGCGCCCTTCCATGGAGGCGAAGCGCAGTTCGCTGCGGCGGCCGTTGGCATCCAGGACGACGTGGTCGGCATGGACCTCGGCCAGGCGCAGGCCGGGTGCGACTTCGCTGCCGACCGCGTGTGCGCGCTGCTGACCCTCGCGGCTGGCGAGGATCGCGCTGCCGCCGGCCTGTGCGGGACGCACCGCGAACAGGCGCAGGCCCGAAACGTCCGCGCCCGCGGGAGCGGGGCCGCTGGAAGGATAGAAGGCGTCGACCAGAAGACGGTCGGGGCGCGGGGGGGCGAGAGCCGCCGCCGTCGCCGGCAGCGTGCCCAGCGGGGCCGGCGGCAACAGCAGCCAGGCCAGGCGCGCGACCTGGACGGCCAGCAGGACGACGATGCAGACCTCCACGGCACCGCGCAGCCCATCGGCGCCGCCAAGCCTGGCAAGCGCAGCACGGGGGGCGCGAATGATCGGGAATGCAGGCACGGGCAGTGGTGTCGTGGCGCGGGGTGTTTCGCCGTTGCGACAGGATGCGAATGTTTCGTGACACCCGTGTTTCAACTGACACATTTCCGTCGCGAAGCGCGCCTGCCGTCGTCATCCGCCCCGGTGGAAAGCAGAAGGCCGCCGGGATGCGGCGGCCTTCCGGATCCGATGTCCCCTTCGATCAGAACTCGGTGGAGATGCTCACCGAGTACGACACGCCGGGGTCGTAGCGGTGCACGTGCACCTTCTGGCCGGCGCGTTCCTGGTACTCGTGGAATTCGGTCTCCAGGATGTTGCGGGCCGCGAATCCGAAGGTCACCGGGCGTTCGCCGAACGTCATCGTCTTGCGCAGCACGAAGTCCATCGTCACGCCCGGCTCTTCCATGTAGTCGGGCTGGCCGGGACGGCCGCGGGCCGAGACGCGCTCGCTGACGTAGTTGGTGATGAGCGTGGCCTGCAGGCCCTTGTCTTCGTTCTCGACGCCGAACTGCAGGTTGGCGATGTGGTCCGACTGGCCCTGCATCCGGCTGCCGTCGCGCACGAACAGGCGGGCCTCGACGGGCGTGGCGAAGCCGTAGGGCTGCACCGTGTCGCCGGCGCCGGCATTCACTTCGGACTCGGTCCAGGTGTAGTTGGTGGCGAGGTAGAGCCGGTTTCCGGTCCACCAGTCGGCGGCGATGCCGGCGTCGAAGTACTTCTTGAACTCGAGCTCCGCGCCATAGACCGTGGCCTCGGGCGCGTTGAGGTAGCTCTGGAAGGTGGTGCCGCCGGCGAAGTTGACGTTCGACTCGATCGGCTTGTCGATCATCTTGTAGAACAGGCCGGCGGTGAAGTACTCGCCGGAGCCGAAGAACCACTCGTAGCGCGCGTCGAGGTTGGTCAGCTCGCTGTCGACCAGGTACGGGTTGCCGGAGAACAGGCGGTCGCTGTCGGGGTCGGTGTACTGCTGCGGCGCCATCTCGCGGAACTGCGGACGGGCGATGGTCTGCGACGCGCCGAAGCGCAGCTGCCGGTTCTCGCCCACGTTCCAGGTCAGGGTCAGTGCCGGCAGGATGTAGTCATTGCGCAGCGGCTCCGGGCTGGCCTGGCGGGCGCCGGTGAAGATGTCATGGGGGTGGACGGCCTGGGTGGCGTCCTCGTAGCGGAGACCGAAGGTGCCGCGCAGGTTGGACGTGAGCTCGGTCTCGACCTCGGCGTACACCCCCAGCACCTTGAGCGTGGCGTCGTAGGCGGCCGCACCGAAGCCGCCGGTGGTCTCGCGCAGCGTCAGCAGGTCCTGGCTCAGGTTGTAGTCCGAGAACAGGTAGTCCGGGCGCTGGTAGCGGTTGTAGTGGGGCAGGGGGCCGTCGAGCGCGAGGAACTTGAACTCGCGCGACCATGCGCTGCGGTCGTTGTCCATGTAGGACGCACCGGCGCTCAGGGTCATGTCGCGTTCGACCGGCAGGCGCCAGGTGAGGTCCACGCCGCCGCTGGCAACCTCGTCCTCGACCGCGCTGAAGCGGGTGTAGTTCTGCACGCGCGAGGCGTCGTGGGCCCAGTAGCCGTCGACGTTCTCGTAGCGGATGCCCTTCTCGTAGGGCACGTCGCGCGTGGCCCGGGCCCATGCGGCCCGCCATTCCACCTTCAGGTCGTCGTATTCGCCGAACGCGTGCGAGCCGCGGAGCTGGTGGTTGATCATCTCGCGCTCGAACCACTCGGTGTAGTCGTCGCGCACCTCGAAGCCGGCGAGGTTGTCGAGGCCCGAGCGGCTGCGCGCTTCCTTGATGGTGTCGTGCACGTACAGCGTGGTCAGGCCGATGCTGTTGCGGCCCCATTCGTAGCCCACGCCGAGCAGGGCGTTGGTGCGAGCGTTGTTCTGGGTGGACAGGAACTCGTAGTCGGAGTCGTACTCGAGCACGTCGCCGACGAAGAAGCCCTGCTCCTGGTCGCCATGGCGGGTGCGCCACTCGTTCTCGAAGCCGGCCACCGCGACGAAGCCAATGCGGGCGTCGTCGCCCATGTCGGCGGAGTAACCGGCGCTGAAGCTGACGTTGCTGTCCGGGTCGATGCTGTCGTTTTCCTGCAGCAGGTTGAGGTTGGCGTTCTGGAAGCTGCGTCCGATCCTGCGGATCTCCTCGCGGCCGAAGTTGCCCAGGTCCACGCGCTTGCCGGTGGCGATGGCGTCGCGGAGCTCGCGCGGCATCTTGCGGGTGCCGTCGTCGTAGCCGGACCAGTCGTCCTCGGAGCCGTAGTAGGTCAGGCCCTTCTCGCCGGTGGTGACGCTGTTGGCGCCACCGCCGAGGGTGATCTTGAAGAAGGGCTCGTCGGGGATGGTGAGCGACTCCAGGTCGACGATGCCGCCGCCGAACTCGCCGGGGTATTTCGCGGAATAGGTCTTCTGCACGGTCATGCCTTGCAGGACTTCCGCGGGGAACAGGTCCAGTGGCACCACGCGCTGCATGGGCTCGGGACTGGGCAGCGGCGAGCCGTTGAGCAGCGCCGATGAGTAGCGTTCGCCCAGGCCGCGCACGTAGACGAACCTGTCGCCCACGATGCTGACGCCCGAGACGCGCTGCAGCGCGGACGCCGCATCGGAATCCCCCGTGCGTTCGAAGTCCTCGCGGCTGATGAACGATGCGACCTGGGCGGTCTGCAGCATGGGTTCGGGGATGTGTTCGCCACGCACTTCGACCGCATCGAGCTGCGCTGGCTGGTCGTCGCCGGCCGGCGATGCCGCGGCGGCCGCGGGTGCCGACTGGGCGACGGTGGCGTGCACGATCGTGGCCTGGGACGGGATCGCGGCCTGGCCGCCCGGGGAATCGGGCTGCTGGGCCCACGCGCCCTGGCAGGCGAGGAGGGTGGTGATCGCGACGGCCAGGCCGCTGCGTGTCGGAATGCGCTTCATTGTTTGACCTTGGGCTGTGCGGGTGCGGGGCTGTGCTTCATGCAAGGCGGGGGCGGCCACGTGGGCCGCCCCCGGTCTGGAGCGCCAGCCGGTCAGCAGGGGGTGTCGGCGCTCAGGCCGCAGGTCCAGCCCTGCCACCAGGTGTCGGAGGCGTTGCGCACGCCGCCGATGTAGTCGACCTGCTGGAAGAAGCTGTCGACCGACTGCAGGCCCTGGAACGCGGCCACCGCGGTCTCGTTCGCACCGTTGACGAAGAGGCCGGTCAACGTCGACTCGCCGACCACGTTGCCGGTGCCGGCGTTGAACGCGGCTTCGGCGCGCGCGTCGGCGAAGGCCGTGGGGCAGGAGAAATGCACCGAGCCGAAGGTGCCGGTGGTGTTTTCATCCGAGATGCTCAGGCACTGGGCGCCCGCGCCGGTACCGCCGGTGGGACGGGTGACGACCGTGTTGTAGAACTCGCCCTGCGTGCCCTGGTTGAGGGTGATGGCGGCGCCGCCACCGGCACGGCCGACGAAGGTGAAGTTCGCGACCTTCGGGTTCGACCAGGGCTCGCGGCGGATGCTGGACCACTCGTTCATGCGGTCGCCGCCGCCAGCGCGCTGGACCACGATGCCGAACTGCAGCGAACCGTTCCAGCCGGTGTCGGTGTCGAGGCTGTCGTCGTCGGCGCCGGTGACCACGATGTAGCGGCCGTTGGCCGTGCCGCCGAACCACTCGATGCCGTCGTCGGAGCTGTTGTGCACCTGCACGTATTCGAACAGCGTGCCGTCGCCGACGCCGCCCAGGGTGATGCCGTTGAGTTCGTTGTTGGGCGTGACTTCGAAACCGGAGTGCTTCACGCGCAGGTACTTCACGATGCCGGAGTTGTCGCGCGGGGCGTTGCCGCCGTAGAAGCCGTCGGTGCCCTCGATCTGCTCCTGGCACTCGGGGGTGCCGGACACGGTCTCACCCGGGCAGGCGTTGATCGGCGCGCGGCCGAGCAGCACCAGGCCACCCCACAGGCCGATCGAATCGGCGCCGGTCTGGCCTTCCAGGTCGGCGCGGGCGGTGAGCGTGATCGGGCTGGTGGCGGTGCCCTCGGCATAGATCTGCGAGCCGCGGTTGACGACCAGCAGGTCGGCACCGGCGGAGCCGTACAGCGTCACGCCGGGCTCGATGGTGAGGATGCCCTGCTGGGCGCCGGCGATCGGCGTGTTGGCGTCGCCGCCGCGGTCGTCGCCGACCTCGACGCGGCCGCTGATCGCGTACGCGGTGCCGCTGCGGGCGGGAATCACGAAGTTGCCAACGATCTGCTCGGGCAGGCGGCAGGCGCGGAGGCTGCCATCGGCGATGGTGCCGATGTTGGAGAAGCCGTCGGGGCAATCCGCGGCGGCCTCGCCACCCGGCGGCGGAGGAGGAGGCGTAGTCGGCGGCGGCGGGGGCGGAGTGGTCGGCGGAGGCGGGAACGCGCCTTCGCCGGGCGATGCGACGCGATCGGCGCCACCGCCACAGGCGCTGAGCGCGAGCACGGCACCGAACGTCATGAGAAGGGCCTTGGAACTGTGGCGCATGGACATCTGGTTGGTCTCCGGAGGAATGGACTGCGGACGCAGCAAAGGAACCGCGGCCTTGGGCGCCTGGCTGGGCGGCTCCGCTGCGTTCCGTATGAATCGACGCTGACGATAGGGACCGTCGGTGACAGCTTTCTTGCAGCCGTGCTACGGCTGTGCGTTCCGTCGCTCATGGCGGGTCGATGACATCCGCGCGACGCCTGTCATCCATTTGTCATGTCCGCGGGGCTTGCTGGCGCACTGACACACAGGGTTCGAAGGTGCGTGCATGGACAAGTCCGGTATCGATGACGCCACGTTGCAGTGGTTGCTCGGACAGGTGCAGGCGGGCGCGTCGCCCGAAGACGTGGTCGGGGCCATGGTCGGTCGCGGCTGGTCGGAGGACGGGGCCGTGGCTGCGCTGGAAGATGCGATGCGCGCGCACCTCGCAGCGCATGCGCGTGACCATGGCCTGCCGCCGCCCGAGAAGGTGCCGTCACCCCTGGTGATGAACGGGCCTTCGGTGATCGACGCCGGTGACCGCGAGGTCGTGGTGCTGGCGAACATGCTGCACCCGCGCGTGGTCGTGTTCGGCAGCGTGCTGTCGGACGACGAGTGCGATGCGCTGGTGGCGATGGGGCGGGAGCGCCTCCGGCCTTCGGCGGTGTTCAATCCCGATACCGGCGCCGATGAGGCGCACGAGGCGCGCAGCAGCGAAGGCACGTTCTTCCGCCGCGGCGAGAACGCGCTGTGTGCACGGATCGAGCGCCGCCTGGCGGCGCTGGTCGACTGGCCGCTCGAGAACGGCGAAGGACTTCAGTTGCTGCGTTACGGTCCCGGTGCCCAGTACAAGCCGCACTACGACTATTTCGATCCCGACCGGCCCGGTGCGCATGTCGCGCTGTCGCGCGGTGGCCAGCGCGTGGCCTCGATCGTGATGTACCTCAACACGCCGGTCCGGGGCGGCGCGACGACGTTCCCGGATGCGCGCTTCGAGGTCGCGGCGGTGAAGGGCAATGCCGTGTTCTTCGCCTACGACCGGCCGCATCCCATGACCGGGAGCCTGCACGGTGGCGCGCCCGTGGGCGAGGGTGAGAAGTGGGTGGCCACCAAGTGGCTGCGGGTTGGGAGGCACGCCTGATCGACCGCTTGTCGGCACATTGATACCGTTGGTCAATACCGAAGGTCTTTGTCATGGAGGTGTAACCCACGACATCTGCGGGCGTAGTGTGATCGGTGCATCACCTCTATGCGCCAGCGCGCGGAGCACCACCATGCAGCGGATCGCCCTTCCCGTTTTCCTCTTCCTGGCACTGCCGTTCGCGGCCGTGGCGTCGGACGTCGCGCCGGCGTCCACGCAGCAGGTCTACACCTTCGCCATCGAACTCGGTGCCGATGGCCAGATCGCGGGCCTGTCGCCATACGGCTCTGCCCCGGGCGCCGCCGGCGATGCCCTGGCGTCGGAAATCCGCGGCTGGGTGTTCAACTCCGGCACGCCCGACGACGGCATCGCCAGCACCTACCTGCGCGTGGTGGTCGACGAGACGGCCGGAGGCGCCTATGACGTCGTCTCGGCCACGACCGGTCCGGCCTTGGCGGCCATGACTCCGCCCGACTATCCGATGCGCGACCAGCTGGCCGGCCACGAGGGCATGGTGGTATTGCGGCTCGAAGTCGGCGCCGATGGCGCGGTGCGTGCATCCGACGTCCACGCCGCCACCGGATCGGTCTCGCGTGCGATGGCGGCGGCCGCCGCGGACGTATCGCGGCAGTGGCGCTTCTCGCCGGAGCACGTCGCCGGAAAGGCGGTGCCGTCGACCCTGCTGTGGCCGGTGTGCTACCTCGGCCCGACGTCCGACACCGCGGCCTGCAGCTGGACCGGCCCGGACGCGCTGCGCTTCTCCAGCAAGACCGTGCTGCCGCTGGATCCCAACGTCACGGTGACGTACACCGCGGCGCGCTGAGCCCCGCGAACCGTCCGCCGTTTCAGGCGGCGGGCGGCGTCTTGTCCGGATACGTGCACAGGTCGCGGATCACGCAGGGCCCGCACTCCGGCCGCCGTGCCTTGCAGACGTAGCGGCCGTGCAGGATCAGCCAGTGGTGGGCGTCGTGCAGGTAGTCCGCCGGCACCCGCTTCAGCAGCCGGTCCTCCACCGCGCGCACGTCCTTGCCCTGTGCCAGGCCGGTGCGGTTGGAGACGCGGAAGATGTGCGTATCCACCGCCATGGCCGGCTCGCCGAACGCGGTGTTGAGCACTACGTTGGCGGTCTTGCGCCCCACGCCCGGCAGCGCCTCCAGCTCCGCGCGCGTGCGCGGCACCTCGCCGCCATGCCGCTCGAGCAGCAGCTTGGCCATCGCCACCACGTTGGCGGCCTTGGCGTTGTAGAGGCCGATGGTGCTGATGTAGCGCTTCAGTCCGTCCTCGCCCAGCGCGGCGATGGCGGCCGGCGTGTTGGCCACCGGGAACAGGCGCCGCGTGGCCTTGTTGACGCCCACGTCGGTGGATTGCGCCGACAGCGTTACCGCCACCAGCAATTCGTAGGGCGACGAATACTCGAGTTCGGTGGTCGGCTTCGGGTTGAGCTCCGAGAGGCGCGCGAACATCTCGCGCACGTGTGCATTGGGCATGACCCGGCCGCGGCGTTCACGCACGACGCTCACGATTCGCGCCCCGATGCCCGAGCCTTCGCGCGGGCGAGTGCGGCGGCCGCCGCGGGAGGCAGGGACGGGCTGGGTGCTCGGGTCGGAGCGGCAACGTCCGCGGTCACTCCCTCGTCGACCGCGACCGGGCCGGGCGAAGGCAATCGTGCCCGCCTGCGCTCGTCCGCGATCCGCTCCAGGCGCATCGCGCGCGCGCGGTGGCGTTCGCGCGCAGCCCAGGCCGCGAGCAGGCGATCACGCGCCGCGACCAGCGCGCCGTTGGAGAGGTCGTCGAGCTCGCCCAGGGGCACGAAGCCGGCGAGGCCGGCCGCGATCGCCGCATCGACGTCGTCGCCGCGGAGCAGCGCGAGGATGCGCTGCGCCTGTGCCGCGTCCGGCGCCAACGCGGCATTGGCGGCCGAAAGATCGGGCCCGCTGCGTGGATGGTCCACCACCATGCCCCGGCTCAGCGGTTGTTGAACGCCGGCTTGCGGCGTTCGAGGAAGGCGCTCATGCCTTCGCGCGCATCCTGCGTGGAGAACGCGAGGCCGAACTGCGCGCTTTCGTACTCGAGGCCGTCGTCGATCGCGCACTCGCCGCCGACGTGGATGGCATCGAGGATCCCGCGCATCGCCAGCGGCGCGTTGCCGGCGAGCTTCGTGGCCAGGGCCATGGTCTCCGCCTCCAGTCCGTCGGCGGGCACCACGCGATTGACGAGGCCAAGCGCAAGCGCACGCGCGGCGTCCACCGGCGCACCGGTGAGCGTCAGCTCCAGTGCGAAGGCACGGCCGACCAGGCGCAGCAGGCGCTGGCTGCCGCCGAAGCCCGGCAGCAGGCCCAGGGTGACTTCGGGCAGGCCCAGCTTCGCGGTGTCGGCGGCGATGCGCAGGTGGCAGCACATCGCCAGCTCCAGGCCACCGCCCAGGGCGAAGCCGTTGACCATCGCCACCACCGGCTTGGGCATGCGCTCCATGCGGCGCATCAGGCGCTGGCCGACCAGGGAGAAGTCCCGGGCCTGGACCGCGCTCAGTTCCGACATCTCGGCGATGTCGGCACCGGCGACGAAGGCCTTGTTGCCGCTGCCGGTGAGGACCAGCGCACGCACCGCGTCGTCGGCCGCGGCGGCGTCGAAGGCGGCGTGCAGGGCTTCAAGCGTGGCCCGGTTGAGCGCATTCAGCTTGTCGGGGCGGTTCACGGCGAGGACGCGGACGGCCCCGCGGTCGGTGGTCAGGACGAGTTCGGACATGGGATTCCCGTGGTCGGGCCCGGGGCGGGAACTTCCCGTGCCGGGCGGGGTCGGATGCTGCGGTGTCAGTGGCGGTTAAGCGCTGGGGCCAGTATCCTAACGTGTCCAGACGGGGCGGCCAGACCGCCCCGCCGCGTCTTGGACCCACCCAATCTGCAATTCCGGAGAGTCCCACGAATGAAGTTGCGCCTGCTCGCCGCCGCCCTTGCGGCCACCACCCTGGTCGCCGGTACCGCCGCCGCCCAGGACACCACTTCCGAGAAAGGGAAGCTCAGCTACGCGATCGGCTACAACACCGGCGCGGAGCTTGCGGAGCTGACCGAGCGCGGTGAAGCCATCGACGTCAACACGGTCGTCAAGGCCCTGCAGGACGCCTACGGCAAGAAGGAGCCCACGGTCGCCGTGGACGACCTGCGCACCGCCGTCGAGAACATGCAGAAGCGCCAGCAGGCCAAGATGGAGGCCGAGTTCAAGCGCGTCTCCGACGCCAACAAGGCGGCCAGCGACACCTACCTTGCGCAGAACCGCGCCAAGTCGGGCGTGCAGACCCTGCCCAGCGGCGTGCAGTACCGCGTGATCGAAGTCGGCAACGGCGCCAAGCCGACCCAGGCCAGCGATGTCGCGCTGAGCTACAAGGGCTCGCTGCCCGACGGCACCGTGCTGATCGACACCAACCAGGTGCCGCAGGGCCAGACCCCGGGTCCGATCGAGCTGAAGGTCAGCCAGATCCCGCTGGAAGGCCTGCGTGAGGCGCTGCTGCAGATGCCGGCCGGCTCGCGCTGGGAAGTCGTGCTGCCGGGCAACAAGGCCTATGGCACGGACATCCGCGCCGGCCGCATGGCCAACCAGGCCGTGGTGTTCGACGTCAAGCTGGTCAGCGTCAAGTGACCCCGGGGCGCCGCCGGCGCCCCTTGCACCACCGCGCGGCCACCGCCGCGCACGCGACTGCTCCACGGACGCGCCGGCCCAGTGCCGGCGCGTTCGCGTTTCAAGCCCCCGCAATCATCCGGTGGATGCGATGAGCACCGATTTCCGCGCCGTGCAGAGTCCCTGCATCGGCGTGTGCACGATCAACGACGACGGCCTCTGCGACGGCTGCCTGCGCACCGGCGACGAAATCGCCGGCTGGCTGGCGATGGACGATGCCCAGCGCGAGGCGATGATGGATTCGGAACTCCCCGCGCGCGAGGCCCGTCGCGGCTGATGGTCCCCCGGCCTGCCGACGCTGCGCTGCAAGCCGCGCTGGAACCGCTCAACGCCGTGCCCGCTGGTCCGGCCTGGAACCTGGACGAGCTGCGCGACCTGCTGCCAGGACGCGCCGCGCTGGCCGATGCCGCGGTGCTGGTGCCGCTGGTCGGCCTTCGCGAAACCCGCGTCATCCTGACCCGCCGCGACGACGGGCTGCGCCACCACGGCGGACAGGTGAGCTTTCCGGGTGGACGCGTGGATCCGGGGGATGCCGGCCCGCTGGCCGCGGCCCTGCGCGAAGCGGAAGAGGAGATCGGCCTGCGCCCGGTCGATGCGCATGTGCTCGGCTACCTCGATCCGCTGGCCACGATCACGGGCTTCCAGGTGCTGCCGGTGGTTGCGCGGGTCCCGTCGGGATTCGTACCGCGGCCACGGGCCGGCGAAGTGGCCGAGGTCTTCAGCCTGCCGCTGCGCTGGCTGATGGCGCCGGAGAACCTGGAGCGGATCGCGGTGCGCTACCAGGGCCGCGACCGCGAGGTGTTCGAGTACCGTCGCCATGAGGCCGCTCCCGGGCAGCGCGTCTGGGGTGCGACCGCCTCGATCCTCTACAACCTGCGCCAGCGCCTGCTGGCCGCCGGAGGCCTGCCGTGAACACATTCCCCGACTGGACCACCCTGGTCCCGCCCTCCGACCTTGCCGCGCGCCTGGGCGACCCCTTGCTGGTGGTGCTCGACGCGCGCTTCTCGCTCGCAGATCCGTCCGCCGGCGAAGCTGCCTGGCGTGCCGGCCATGTGCCCGGCGCGCACTACGTGCATCTCGACCGCGAGCTGTCGGGCACGCACGTGCCCGGCGCCGGGCGCCATCCGTGGCCGGACGCCTTGGACTTCGGACGCGTGCTCGGCACGCGCGGCATCACTCCGGCACACCAGGTCGTCGCCTACGACGCAGCCGATGGCGCCTTCGCGGCACGGGCCTGGTGCCTGCTGCGGCTGGCCGGGCACGCAAGGGTGGCGGTGCTGGACGGTGGCTTCGACGGCTGGCGCGAACAGGGCTTGCCCGTCGAGGTGGACGTCCCCGTGGCGGAGCCGGCCGCACCGTATCCGGTGGCATTCGACCACGCGCGGCTATACGACGGCGCACGCGTGCAGGCGCATCTTGACGCCGGCGGCCTGCTGCTCGACGCACGCGGGCGCGAACGCTTCATCGGCGATGTCGAGCCGATCGATGCGCGCGCGGGCCATGTGCCGGGTGCGGTGTCGCGCCCATACGCGCTCAATATCGCCGATGGCCGCTTCAAGTCGCGCGAGGCGCTGGCGCACGAATTCGCGGGGGTGCTGGACGCGCGCTCCCCATCCGACGCGGTCGCCATGTGCGGCTCGGGCGTGACCGCCTGCCACCACCTGCTGGCGATGGCGCACGCCGGGCTCGAAGGCGCCGGGCTTTACACCGGCTCGTGGAGCGGCTGGATCGAGGATCCGGCGCGCCCGGTGGCCACCGGTCCCGGCTGAGCCCCGTCTATTTGCCCAGTCGCGCCACCAGTGCGCGCAGCCCGGCCTGGGTGTCCGGGTCATTCCAGGCATCGACGAAGGTGTCGATGTCGATGCGCTCCGGCGCCAGCGCCGCGTGCAGGTCGGCGCGCGCGATCGCGCGGGTGCGCAGCACGGGCTTCCGCGGCAGCGCCAGCAGCGCTTCAAGCCAGGCGACCGCGCGCGCCACCACCGCGGCGTGCGGCGCGAGTTCATCGACGAGGCCGATCTCGAACGCGCGCGCGCTTTCCACGAGCTCGCCGCCGACCAGCAGGCGCTCGGCGCGGTGGATGCCGACGGTCCGCCGCATCAGGTGCTGGATGCCGTCCGGCGCGACCAGTCCGACCTGGGTTTCGTTGAGGCCGATGCGGAACGGCCCCTCGGCCATCACCCGGTAGTCGCAGCACAGTGCGAGCACGCAGCCGCCGGCGGGCGAGTGGCCGGTGATCGCCGCCACCACGGGGACCGTGGATGCCGCCAGCGCGCGCGCTGCCGAGAAGAAGTCGGACCACGCCGCGCCGATCCCATCGCGCGACTGCAGCGACAGCAGGTGCGGCACGTCCAGCCCGGCGGAAAAGGCTTTCTCGCCGCCCGACAGCACGATGCCTTCCGCACCCGCCACGATGGCCGCCGGCACCGCCTCTGCCAGCGCCCTGCAAAGCTCCGGGTTGAGCGCGTTGACCGGCGCGCGCGCGAGCCTGAGTTCGGTAATCGCGCCATGCGCGATGGTGTCGATGAGTGCAGTCATGCGTCGTCGCGTCCGCGCCTGGGTGGACGGTTATCATAGGTGCATGGGCATCTTTCTTCGCGTCGTCCTTCCCGCCGTGGCGCTGTGTGCAGCGACTGCGGGGGCGTCCGCTTCGGAACCGGCGAGCGCCGGCGCCGATGCCACCTGCATGCCGCGGGTGATCGACGGCTGGCTGCGTTCGCCGCCGATGCCGATGCCGATGATGGCGGGCTTCGCCCGCATCGATAACCCCTGCGCGGCGGAGGCCATCGTCACCGGCGCGCGCAGCGATGCATTCGCCAGCGTCGAACTGCACGAAACGCGGGTGGGGGACGGCGTGAGCCGGATGCGCGAGGTGGCGGAGCTGCCGGTGGTCGCCGGCGGCGATGTCGTGCTGCGTCCTGGCGGACTGCACCTGATGCTGATGCGGCCGGTCTCGCCGCTGGCGGCGGGCGACATCGCGCGCATCGAATTCACCCTGGCCGACGGCCGCAGCGTCGGCGCTGACTTCGAGGTGCGCGCCGCCGACGCGCGCTGAGGGCTCCCGGGACGGCCGCGCGCAGCGGCCGGGGGCTCGATTCCCAGGAATGAAACATCGTGGCAGGGCGCCTCGTGGGCGCGCTGCGCCACGTTTCGTGCGGATCCGGCGCCGCTGCCACGCGGTTCCTGCGCCCCGGCGTGCGGGCGCATGTATCAGCGCTGCAACACTTTCGGCGTCGACGGTGCCGGTGAATACGGGGTGCCCGGTTCGTCGCTCGATCGGCGCTGAAAAAATTCTGCGCGATCAAGCACATGCGCCCGCCTTCCCGGTCTGGCACCAAACCTGCGATAGACAGGTTCGCGCCGGCGTGCCGTACCTCCCCCTTGTGCGCTGGCGCGACATCCCCCTAGGAGAATGACAATGCGCATCCACAAGAGCATGTTGGCCGCGGCAGTGCTGCTCGGCATCGGCCTGTCCGCCCCGGCATGGGCACAGGACCAGACTGAAACCGGTGACGGCGACAACAACGCCAGCAATACCGAAGACAACAGCAGCGGCGACAGCCGCGACAACGCCGGCAGCGCGGCCGGCATCGGACTGTCGAACGCATCCGCGAACAACGGCAGCAGCGCCAGCACGAGCATCGCGAGTTCGTTCAACACCTCCACGGCGGTCGCCGAGACCAACCTCCTCGGCGCGGTCACCGGCAACAGCGTGCTGGTGCTGGGCAACGTCGCGCTCAACGGCGGCAGCGCCGATGGCGGTGACGGTGGTGCTGGCCTGGGTGGCCTTGCCCTGGCCGGTGGTGGAGACGGTGGAGACGGTGGCGACGGCGGCGATGCCGGTGCGATCAGCGCGCGCGACGGCGATGCCGCTGCAGCGGGCCTCGCAGGTGCGCTGGGTGCTGCCGGCTCGGACTCCGGTGACGCAGACGCATACGTCGAGGGCATCGGGGATGCGATCGCGACGTCGGGCGACAGCAGCGCGGCAGCTGATGCCAGCGCCACCGGCGGCGACAGCAGCGCCGACAACTCCGGCAGCAGCGGTGACGCGACGGCCACGGCCGGGACCGGCGGCGACGGCGGCGACGGCTCGGGCGGCAGCGCGACCGGCGGCGACGGGATGGGCGGTGCTGGCGGCGCGGGCGGAACCAGTTGGGCCCACGGCGGCGCCTTCGACATGTCCAACTCGATGGACGGTTCGGCGAACGCGGCGGCGGGCATCATGGTGCTTGCGCAGAACAGCGGCGCATCCTCGCTGATCCAGCAGGGCGTGACCGTGCAGGCCAACCTGAACCTGGGTACCAGCGGTCCGTAGTCCGGGCATGGGCGCGCACCGCGGCATGCTCGCGGTGCGTCGCTTCATCCTGTCAAGGAGGGCGCCATGCCTGCCATTGCGATTCCTGTCCTCGCCAGCGTGCTCGCGCTGGCATCCCCGCCCGTTGAACCGGCAGCCGTCGAAGGCTTCGGACCGGCGGTGGCCGTCCCGGCGCTGGAGGCCATGCGGGGTGGCGAATCCACGGCCATCACCGTGGTCGACGTCGACAACCAGGGCCAGGTCGACGGCAACACCGCCGTCGGGACCGTCGGCGGCCCCAACACCATCACCGGCGGCGCCTTCGGCAACGCCGCGGGCATCAACACCGTCATCCAGAACAGCGGTGCCAACGTGCTGATCCAGAACGGCACCGCGGTCAACGTGCAGTTCGGCGGACCGGGCCCGTGACCCGCGCCCGCGCCGCGCTCGGGACCTGCCTGGCGGCCGCCTGCATGGCGGGGCTGGCGGCGGTTCCCGCCGTGGCGCTGGCAGGGCGGACCGAAGTGCACGTGCCCTACGGTGGCAGCTACTCGCTGCAGGTCACCAGCCTGAAGGCGGCGCGCTACCGCACCACGATCCCGCAGCAGTACGACTACAGCTGCGGCTCCGCCGCGGTGGCCACGCTGCTGACATTCCAGTACGGGCAAGCGGTCAGCGAGGCGGACGTGTTCCAGCACATGTACCTGCGCGGTGACCAGGCCCGCATCCGCCGCGAGGGCTTCTCGCTGCTGGACATGCGTGCGTATCTCGAAGCGCAGGGCTACGCGGCCGATGGTTTCGAAGTGCCGCTCGACCGCCTGCTCGCCGAAGGGCTTCCGGCGATCGTCCTGCTCAACGATCGCGGCTACCGGCACTTCGTCGTGGTGAAAGGCATGCGCCACGGGCGCGTGCTCATCGGCGATCCGGCGCGCGGGACGCGGCTGCTGACACGGCGCGACTTCGATCGCCTGTGGGACAACCGGGTGCTGTTCGTCGTCCACAACCGCCGTGCACTGGCGGCCTTCAATCATCCGCGCGACTGGCGCCTGGCACCTCTGGCGCCACTGGCCAGCGCGGTCCAGCGGCAGGGACTGCAGGACGTGGTCATGCGCCGTCGCGGGCCCGGGGACATCTGACATGAAGAGTCCAACCACGATCCGGATCGGGTGGCAGGTCATCGTCACCGCGCTGCTGGCACTGGCGGCCGTGGGCTGGCCGTCGCACGGCCGGGCCGCTGAAAGCGGGCCGCCGGCAGGATGGACGCCGCTGGATGCGGCCACGCTCGACGCGATGCGCGGTGGTTTCGCGCTGCCGTCGGGGCTGGTGGTCTCGTTCGGCTTCGAACGCATGGCCTGGGTTGACGGCCAACTGGTCGCATCGCTGCGGATCGACATTCCCGACATCGCGCGCATCACGCCCGCGCAGGCGCGCGAACTCGAGCAGCTGCGCCAGCTGCAGGTCGTGCAGGTGGGGCCCGGCAATGCCTTCGATGCCGCCGGCGGCGGCGCGGGGCTGGTCCTCCAGAACACCCTCGACGGCGTGCATATCCGCGTCTCCACCACGATCGATGCGGCCAGCAATACCCTGGGCCTGCTGCAGGCCATCAACTTCAGCGACGCCCTCGGCCGTTCGGGCCTGTCTGCGACCGGGACGCCATGATGCGTGCCGGGGGATGGAAGGGGATCGCACTCGTCGCCGCGGCCCTGGCCGTGCCCCTGCCCGCGTGGTCGCAGGCGGCGCCAGCGGCGGACACGGAAGGCCGCATCAGCGCACTGGAGGCGCGCCTGGATGCGCAGGCGCGCGAGATCGAAGCCCTGCGCAGTTACCTCGAGGGCCAACAGGCCGATTGGGACGGCGGCGACGCGGGCGTCGATGCCTGGCGCCTCGATGGGCTGCGTGCGCGGGGCGGGGTCGCGGGCGCGCTGCCCGCCGCTGCGCCCGCCGCGGTGGCCGTGGCCGTGGCGCAGCAGGCCGGCGAGGCGGTGCCGGTCGGGCAGGCACCGGAGGAATCGACGCGGCCTCCGGAGGTGGCGCAGATCTTCGACCAGCCCGGCGTGCTGACGCCGCGCGGCACGTTCATCCTGGAGCCGTCGCTGCAGACCGGCTACTACTCCAACGACCGTGTGGCACTGATCGGCTACACCGTGATCCCGGCGATCCTGATCGGCCTGATCGACGTCCGCCAGGTCAAGATCACCAGCGCGACCGCGGGGCTGGCCGCGCGCTATGGCGTCGGCAACCGGTTTGAACTCGAGCTCAGGGTGCCGTACATGTACATCCGCAGCGACACGGTGAGTCGCGAGATTTTCACCGGGTCGGCGCAGGACAGCGTGTTCAGCGCCGACGGCAGCGGCGTGGGCGACCTCGAGCTGACCGCGCGCTGGCAGCTGCCGAACAAGGGCGCGGACCGGCCGTTCTACGTGGCCTGGCTGCGCTACAAGACGCGCACCGGCAAGGACCTGTTCGAGGTCGTCACCGACTGCGTCACGCGCTGCGTCGCCAACGCCACCGGCACGGGGCTGCCGCTGGAGTTGCCCACCGGCAGCGGCTTCGCCTCGCTGCAGCCGGGGGTCACCTGGATGTACGCATCCGACCCGGTGGTGTTCTTCGGCAGCCTGAGCTATCTGCACAATTTCGCCCGCGAGGACGTCTCGCGCACCACGCTCAGCGGGGCACCCGAAGGCTTCCCGCAGACCACCACCGAGTTCATAGGCGAAATCGACGCCGGCGACATCCTCGGCTTCAATCTCGGTGTCGGCCTGTCGCTCAACGACCGCGCCGCGATCAGCATCGGCTACGACCACAGCATGGTCCAGCGCTCGCGGCAGAACGGCAGCGACCTGCCGGGCTCGGTGCGCTTGGTGCTGGGCACGCTGATGCTTGGCGGCACCTATCGCATCAGCGATCGCACCAGCATCAACATCGCACTGGGGGCGGGCATGACCCGCGATACCCCGGACGTCACCCTGGTGGCGCGGCTTCCGATCCGCTTCTAAGCGCCTGAGCCCTGTTCAGGCACGCCGGTGTCCGGCCGCTTCGCGGCCCCGCGTTGCTTGGGGTGGACACGGGACGGAGGCCATCCGCAGGGGGCGGGTGCAGCGCAGGCGAATGCCGGGATGCAGCGGAGTGCGCGATTTCATCCACTGGGTGGTGGCGGGTGATCGCACGGATGCGACCCTGCCATCGAGCCTCGGCCAGCGCGGCTGGCAGCCCCTGATGATCTCGGGCGCGCAGGCGGTGCCGCAGCTCTTCGCCGATGGCGGCCGCCACTGCTGTGCCGGATTGGTCGACTTGCGGGGCTGCCATGAGCCGGCGCCGGCGGCGCTGCAGTGCATCCGCGAGGTGCTGGGCCGCGGCGAGCGCGCCTGGGTCGCGGGACTGTCGCCAGGCCAGGTGCGGCTGGACGTCGTGCGCAACCTGGTCCGCGATCTCTGCCACGATTACGTCGTCCTGCCCTGCGAGGATGGCCTGCTGGCCACGGTGCTCGGCCACGCCCACGGCATGGCGCGCCTGGGCAGGCACGAGGACGTCCTTGTGCCACCACCGCCTTCGCTGGACGGGATGATCGGGGACAGCCCCGCGATGCGCCTGCTGTACCGGCAGCTGCGGCGCGTGGCCCTGACCGGCGCGCCGGTTTGCATCGGTGGGGAAACCGGCACCGGCAAGGAACTGGCGGCCGCGGCGATCCATCGCCACTCCACGCGCCGGAACGGAGCGCTGGTGGTGATCAACTGCGGCGCGATCCCCGGCAGCCTGCTGCAGTCAGAGCTGTTCGGTTTCGAACGCGGGGCCTTCACCGGCGCGATCCAGCGCAAGCGCGGCCGCTTCGAGCATGCCGACGGCGGCACCCTGTTCCTCGACGAAATCGGCGACCTGCCCTTGGAATCGCAGGCCTCGCTGCTGCGATTCCTCGAGCAGGGCACGATCCAGCGCCTGGGCGGCCACGATGACATCGCCGTGGATGCGCGCATCATCTGCGCGACCCACGTCGACCTGGGGGAGGCGATGGAACGCGGCCGCTTCCGCGAGGATCTCTACCACCGGCTGCGGGTGATCGAGCTGTGGATGCCGCCGCTGCGCGAGCGCGACGGCGACATCGCGCTGCTGGCCGACTGGGCGCTGGCGCGGCATGCTGGCGAGGGCGGTGGCCGCGTGCGCGGATTCACCCCCGAAGCCCGGCGGGCACTGCATGACCATCCATGGCCGGGAAACGTCCGCGAGGTGGTCAATCGCGTGCGCCAGGCGCTGGTGATGGCCGAGGGATCCCGCATCACCGCCCGCGACCTGCGGCTCGAGGATGCTCCGCCCGTGACGCAGACACTGGTCGAAGCACGGTTGGAGGGTGAGCGCGTGGCCATCGAGCGCGCCCTGGCCCGCAACGGCCGCCGACTGCAGGCTGCGGCGCGGGAGCTCGGCATCTCGCGGGTCACGCTGTACAGGCTGATGAACCGCCATGGCCTGCGTGGCCAGGCCGACGGGGTGGGGACGGGCTGAGCCGCGCGCCTTCAGTCGCCGGCGATCCTGCGGACGGCGTCGGGCAGCGGGGTCGGGCGGCCGCTGCGGCGGTCGATCCAGACCATGACCACGTGGCCGTCGGCGTGCAGCACGGTGCCGTCGGCGCTGGTGATGCGGTGGCCGATGGTGACGCTGCTGGTGCCCACGCGGTCGGCGGTGAGCTCCACCACGATCGCGCCGGGGTAGGGGATCGGATGCCGGTAGTTCATCTGCACCGCCGCAAGCAGCGGAGCGGTTTCATCGGTCACCCAAGGCTCGTCCAGCGACTCGAACCAGCGGATCCGCGCCTCCTCGAGGTAAGTCATGAAGTTGGAGTTGTTGACGTGGTTGAAGGCATCGAGGTCGCGCCAGCGCAGCGCGATGGGCATGCGGTGGAGCAGCTTGCCGTGCTCGGCGGGCTCACGGTTCATGAGGAGATGTCCCTGGCCTTGCGGCGGCGGGTGGGGGTGCCGGTCTTGCCGCGCGAGCGCGGGCGTGGTGCGTCGGCCACCGGAGTCGTGGTCGTGCGCGCCGTCTGTTCCGCGAGCAGTTTCGCGAGGAAGCGCCCGGTATGCGACTGCGGCATCGCCGCGACCTCTTCGGGCGTGCCCTGGGCGATGATCTCGCCGCCGCGGTGGCCGCCGTCGGGACCGAGGTCGATGACCCGGTCGGCGGTCTTGATGACGTCGAGGTTGTGTTCGATCACCACCACGGTGTTGCCGTCGTCGCGCAGCTTGTGCAATACGCCCAGCAGATGGTCGATGTCGTGGAAGTGCAAGCCGGTGGTGGGTTCGTCGAGGATGTACAGCGTACGGCCGGTGTCGCGGCGCGACAGCTCCTTCGACAGCTTCACGCGCTGCGCCTCGCCGCCCGAGAGCGTGGTCGCCGACTGCCCGAGGCGGATGTAGCCCAGGCCGACATCGGCCAGGGTCTCGAGCTTGCGCGCCAGCGCCGGCACCGCGTGGAACAGGTTGAGCGCGGCCTCGACCGTCATGTCCAGCACCTCGTGCACGTTCAGGCCCTTGTAGCGGATCTCCAGCGTCTCGCGGTTGTAGCGCTTGCCGCCACAGACGTCGCAGGGCACGTAGATGTCGGGCAGGAAGTGCATCTCGACCTTGATCAGGCCGTCACCCTGGCAGGCCTCGCAGCGGCCGCCGCGGACGTTGAAGCTGAAGCGTCCCGGCCCGTAGCCGCGGGCGCGCGACTCCGGCACCTGCGCGAATAGCTCGCGCAGCGGCGTGAACAGCCCGGTGTAGGTCGCCGGGTTGGAGCGCGGCGTGCGCCCGATCG
Source organism: Luteimonas sp. A649 (assembly GCF_054072735.1). Lineage (NCBI taxonomy): Bacteria > Pseudomonadati > Pseudomonadota > Gammaproteobacteria > Lysobacterales > Lysobacteraceae > Luteimonas > Luteimonas sp. A649. Next base: position 738,073 of record NZ_JBSVRQ010000001.1, read on the forward strand.
GCGACTGGTCGATGTCGACCACCTTGTCGAACAGGTCCAGGCCTTCGACCGAACGGAACGGCGCCGGCTTGTGCGAGGCGCCATTGATCTCGTTGGCGGCCAGCGCATACAGGGTGTCGTTGATCAGCGTCGATTTGCCGGATCCGGAAACGCCGGTGACCACGGTGAACAGCCCGTTGGGGATGACCAGGTCGACATCCTTCAGGTTGTTGCCGGTGGCGCCGAGCAGGCGCAGTTCCAGCTTCGGGTTCGGCGCGTGGCGCGTCGCCGGGATGGCGATGCTGCGCTGGCCCGACAGGTACTGGCCGGTCAGCGATCGCGGTGCGGCCAGGATGTCCTCGTAGCTGCCCTGGGCGACGACTTCGCCGCCGTGCACGCCGGCTCCCGGCCCGATGTCGATGATGTGGTCGGCCAGGCGGATCGCGTCCTCGTCGTGCTCGACGACGATCACGGTGTTGCCGAGGTCGCGCAGCCGGGTGAGCGTACCCAGCAGGCGCTCGTTGTCGCGCTGGTGCAGGCCGATCGAGGGTTCGTCGAGCACGTACATCACGCCAACCAGGCCGGCGCCGATCTGGCTTGCGAGGCGGATGCGCTGGGCCTCGCCACCGGACAGCGAGTCGGCCTTGCGTTCCAGCGTCAGGTAATCGAGGCCGACGTCGACCAGGAAGCCCAGGCGCTCGCGGATCTCCTTCACGATGCGCTCGGCTACCTCGCCGCGCCAGCCGGGAAGCACGAGCTCGCTGAAGAAGCGCAGCGCCTCGCCGATCGGCAGCACCACGATCGACGGCATCGCGCGCTCGGCCACGAACACGTTGCGCGCGGAGCGGTTCAGGCGCGCGCCGCCGCAGTCGGGGCAGGGTTGCTCGCTGATGTACTTGGCCAGTTCCTCGCGCACGGCCGCGGATTCGGTCTCGCGGTAGCGGCGCTCGAGGTTGGGCACGATGCCTTCGAAGCGGTGCCGGCGCTTGCTGCGCACGCCGCTTTCGGTCACGTAGGTGAAGGCGATCATCTCGTCGCCGCTGCCGTAGAGCACGGCTTGGCGGACGTCCTCGCCGAGCTCCTGCCAGCGGGTGTCGACGTCGAAGCCGAAGTGGCGCGCCAGCGATGCGATGAGCTGGAAGTAGTAGTGGTTCCGTCGGTCCCAGCCGCGCACCGCGCCCGCGGCCAGTGACAGCTCCGGGTGGACCACCACCCGTGTCGGGTCGAAGAACTGGCTGACGCCCAGGCCGTCGCAGGTCGGGCAGGCGCCGGCCGGGGCGTTGAACGAGAACAGGCGCGGCTCGAGTTCGGGCAGCGCGTAATCGCAGACCGGGCAGCTGTAGCGCGACGAGAACAGCAGCGGCTCGGCCGCGTCGCCGTCGAGCGCGCGCACCTCGGCCATGCCGTCGCCCAGCTTGAGGGCGGTCTCGAAGGATTCCGCCAGGCGCTGCTGCATGTCCTCGCGCACGCGGAAGCGGTCGATCACGGCTTCGATGGTGTGCTTCTGGCGCAGCGCCAGCGGCGGCACGGCGTCGATTTCATGCACCTCGCCGTCCACGCGCACGCGCACGTAGCCCTGCGCACGCAGCTGTTCGAACACCTGGGCGTGCTCGCCCTTGCGCTCGCGCACCACCGGCGCCAGCAGCATCCAGCGGCGTTCGGCGTTCGCGGGATCGCCGGCGAGCGCCATCACCTGGTCGACCATCTGGCTGACGGTCTGCGCTTCAAGCGGGTACTGGTGGTCGGGGCAGCGCGGCTGGCCGACGCGGGCGTACAGCAGGCGCAGGTAGTCGTAGATCTCGGTGATCGTGCCCACGGTCGAGCGCGGGTTGTGCGAGGTCGATTTCTGCTCGATCGCGATCGCCGGCGACAGGCCTTCGATCTGGTCGACGTCGGGCTTGTCCATCACGCTCAGGAACTGCCGTGCGTACGCCGACAGCGACTCGACATAGCGACGCTGGCCTTCGGCATAGATGGTGTCGAAGGCGAGCGAGGACTTGCCGGAGCCCGACAGGCCGGTAACCACGATCAGGCGGTCGCGGGGCAGGTCGAGGCTGATGTTCTTGAGGTTGTGGGTGCGCGCTCCGCGGATGCGGATGAGGTCCAACGCCATCGGGTGGGGTCCGGAGGAAGGGGAGGGGAGGGTGGACGATCAACCAGCCTACCCAGCCCCATGGATGGGGGCAATCCACCGGATTTACACCACGCCGCGGGCAAAGAAAAGGGGCCCGGCGAACCGGGCCCCTCGTCAGACACCTGCGCCCTGGATCAGCGACGCGCGGAGTAGTTCACCGTGATGGTCTCCGAGCACTCGGTGGTACCCGCGTTGCAGACCTGGTAGGTCGCGCTGCCGGCACCGGTCGAGGCGGCGGTGAAGGTGTGGGTGAACAAGCCGCTGTTCACCGCGGTCGCCGCGACCTCACCGTTGAACTTCACGTCGACCTGTTCACCCTCGCCACCGACCCACTCGAGCTGCGTACGGATGCGCTGGCCCTTGAGCGGGAACACGTGGCGGGCAGCCAGGTCCTGCGGAGCAACGCCGCCGCCCACATCCACGAAGCTGGCGGTCAGCGTGACGCCGGTCGCAGCCTCGTAGCCGTAGATGCGGGCGTACCAGCGGCCGGCATCCGGCGTTGGGTACGAGCACGTTTCCTCGTTGCCGACATCCCACGGGCGGCAATTCCAGTTGGTGTCGGTCGGCTCCTGGCCCATCAGCACGTAGAGGTCGGCATCGCCGGTACCACCGGACATGTCGAAGCTCAGATCGGTCGCGCCCTCGGGCACGTCGATGTAGAACATCGCCTGTTCGGTCGTGCCGACGTCGATGCCGGTCACCGTGACGCCGTTCTCGAGTTCGACGGCGCCCGGCGGCGGCGGCGGCGGCGGGTCGTCACCGTAGGTGCCGGTCAGGCTGTAGCCGCTCGAGGCGCTGTACGCGACGATGCGGACATGCCATTCACCCGCTGCGGGGCTGGTGAAGTTGCAGTCCTCGGCAACCACACCGCCCGTCCAGGGACGGCAGTCATAATCGCTGTCCGTGGGGGCCGAGCCGAAACGCACGTACAGGTCGGAGTCACCCGTCGCGTCGGTGCCCGGAGCCATGGCGAAGGTCAGCGGGGACGCACCCTCCGGCACGTTGAGGACGTAGAACTTCTCGCTGGTGGCGGTCATCGAACCGAGCTCGACCGTGACGCCGTTCTCGAGTTCGACCGGCGGCGGCGGCGGCGGCGGGCCCGGCGGGGTCGGCGGCAGGTCCTCGTTACCCGCAGCGACTGCGGCCGCGTAGCGGGCGTCGATCAGCCAAGCGCACCAGCGCGAGCTCGTATCGCAGTTGGTGACCGTGCCGTTGGACGCATAGCCCGTGTTCTGCAGGATCGTCTCGATCTCGGTCGGGCCGAGGTCGCCTTCGGCGGCTTCCAACATCAGCGCGATGGTGCCGGCCACGTGCGGGGCCGCCATCGAGGTGCCCGCATACCAGGCATACCCGTCACCCGCCTGGACCGTGGTGCCGAGGTTGATCGTCGAAAGCACCTGCGACGTTTCCGGGAAACCGCTGCCGGCGCCCGCGGGAGCGGCGACGCTGATGCCCAGGCCGTAGTTGGACGCGCTGTACTTGGTGTTGTCGGGGCCGGTGCCCGCGATCGCCATCGCGCCGTTGCAGCTCGCGGGGCTGAAGTTGCCCACGTCCGAGTTGGAGTTGCCCGCGGCGATGACCACCGTGGTGCCGTTGCCAACGGCGATGTCGATCGCATCCTGCATGAAGGTCTGGCAGGCAACGCCGCCACCCAGGCTCAGGTTGATGACGTCGGCCGGGGTCGCGTTGTCGGGCACGCCGTCGACGGTGCCGCCGGACGCCCAGATGATCGCATCGCTGACGTCGGTCCAGGCGCCGCCCAGGTTGCCGAGCACGCGGACGTGCTGGACCTTGGCGCCGTGAGCCACGCCTGCACCGCCGATGTTGTTGTCGGTCAGTGCAGCGATGGTGCCGGCCACGTGCGTGCCGTGCCAGGAGCTGTCGTACTTGCTGTCCCAGTCGCCTTCGTCGTTCGGGTCCGCGTCGCGGCCGTCGCCGTCGCGGGCGTTTTCCGGGTCGGTGATGAAGTCGTAGCCGGCGATGAACTGGCCGGTCAGGTCTTCGTGTTCGACCTGTCCCGTATCGAGCACGGCGACGATGGAGCCCGTGCCGTCATAGGTGTCCCAGGCTTCGACGGCGTTCATGCCCATCGGGCCGGGCTGGTAGTGCCACTGCTGCGGGAAGAGCGGATCGTTGGGCTCGAACAGGCGATGTGCGAAGCCGTTGGGCTCGACGGCGCGGATGTCCGAACGCTGCATCAGCACGCCTTCGAGCTGCTTGCGGGCGACGACGTCGATCTCGCGGTCCAGGCGGATGAGCTGCGCGCCCGTGCCCAGGGTGCGCTCGATGTTGATGCGGGCACCGATCAGCTTGCCGACGGCGTCGAGCTGGCGCTGCAGGTCCGCGGCGGGCTTCGCGCCCTTCTGGAAGCTGACGATGAATTCCCGGTAGCTGTCGTCGGCAGGGGCCTTGAGGTTCGCGCCGTAGGCCTGGGCAGGCTTGCCGAACACGGGCTTCTTCACAGCCGCCCTCTGCGGCGGTGCGACCCGGCTGGCCGAGATCCTGCTTGCGTCGACGCTGTCACTTGCGGGCGACTTCAATGCCGCATATGACGGCGCCGCGAAGAGCGCGGCGGTGATCGCCACGGCGAGCGCGGTTGTAGTGGTGTTCCGGATATTGCTTGTCATTTCGGTCCTCTCTCCTTTCGTCGATCCGAACGCCCTAGGGCGTCGGCCCCATCCACGCAGTGGCTGTCGCTACTTCAGTGGAACCTGCACGCGCGTTCGCGGCGCGACCTGGGTCGGCGACCGGCGAACGGGCGAAATGCGATGCGGCGGCGCGATGCGCCAAGCCGGCAGCCGGGCCGCGACGGGCCCGGAAATCAAGATGGGAAGCAGGTGCGCGACCGCACGGCGTGGTGCCAGCCCCGGGGGCTGTCGTGGCCTTGCGCGATGTACCTGGTGCCAGGCAATGCACGTACAGAGGCGCTCCGTAAGAGACCGTCAACGACCCTCCCGGCGCGGTAGCGGCGCCGATGCGGGTAGCTCAACTGCTGTCCTTGCAGCGGACGGTCCCCTGTGACCCGTCCGACCAGGCCGAACCTACCGGATACCGGGTGCGGTGCGCAACAGTAAAGCTCCCATTCAGCCTTGTTTGACCCGAAACCACTGATCCAATTACAATTCCGCTCCTGTCCGCCCTCGATGGCGGCAGGCGACCACAATAACTACAGAGGAAGCTTGGTCATGTACGCAGTCCTGGTAACAGGCGGAAAGCAATACCGCGTGATGCAAGGCGAGACGCTCCGCGTCGAGCTGCTTGACGTCGAGGCGGGCAAGGAGATCACGTTCGACAACGTGCTCATGCTCGGCGACGGCGAAGGCATCAAGATCGGCGACGCCCTCGCCGGCGCCACCGTCACCGCCACCGTCAAGGCCCACGGCCGCGCCGACAAGGTGCGCATCGTGAAGTTCCGCCGCCGCAAGCACCATCGCAAGCAGATGGGCCACCGGCAGCACTACACCGAAATCGAGATCACCGGCATCGCCGGTGGCGACAAGAAGTAAGGAGCAGCAGCCATGGCACATAAAAAAGGCGTAGGTTCCTCGCGCAACGGCCGCGACTCCAACCCGAAGTACCTCGGCGTGAAGATCTATGGTGGCCAGGCGATCGATGCCGGCAACATCATCGTCCGCCAGCGCGGTACCCAGTTCCACCCGGGTTCGGGCGTCGGCCTTGGCCGCGACCACACCCTGTTCGCGCTGATCGACGGCAAGGTCGAGTTCACGACCAAGGGTCCGAAGAAGCGCCGCACCGTGAACGTGGTCGCCGAGGCCTGAGCCCCGCGCCACGCTCCACGAAGGGCCCCGCTCCGGCGGGGCTTTTCTTTGCCGGGGCATCGATCCCGGCACCCGCTACACTGCCCGGGCTCCGGGTGGCGGCGTTCCGGACCAGCTTCGGAGCCCGTGTCCGCATCGCCCAAAACCGCCCCAGACTCCAGGCCACCAACCAATGAAACTCGTAGATGAAGCCGAAATCACCGTGATCGCCGGCAACGGCGGCAACGGCTGCGTGGGCTTCCGGCGCGAGAAGTACATTCCGCTGGGCGGTCCCGACGGCGGCGATGGCGGCAACGGCGGCGACGTCTGGCTGGAAGCCACCCGCAACCTCAATACCCTGGTCGACTTCCGCCACCAGCGCATGTTCCGCGCCCAGCGCGGCCAGGACGGCATGGGCCAGCAGCGCTACGGCAAGGGCGGCGAGGACACGGTGATCATGGTGCCGGTGGGCACCCAGGTGCTGAACATCGATACCGACGAGGTGATCGGCGACCTGGTCGGCGACGGCGACCGCCTGCTGGTGGCCCGCGGTGGCCAGGGTGGCCTGGGCAACATGCACTTCAAGACATCGGTGAACCGCGCGCCCCGCAGGGCCACGCCGGGCAGCGACGGCGAGGAGCGCGCGCTGCGCCTGGAGCTGAAGCTGCTGGCTGATGTCGGCTTGCTGGGCTTTCCCAACGCGGGCAAGTCGACGCTCATCCGCGCGGTCTCCGCGGCCACGCCGAAGGTCGCGGACTATCCGTTCACCACGCTGTATCCGAACCTGGGCGTGGTCAGCGTGGAGCCTGCGCGCAGCTTCGTGATCGCCGATATCCCGGGCCTGATCGAGGGCGCCGCCGACGGTGCCGGCCTGGGCGCGCTGTTCCTGCGCCACATCCAGCGCACCCACCTGCTGCTGCACCTGGTGGAGGTCGAGCCGCTGGACGGCTCCGACGCCGCCGACCAGGTGCGCGCGATCGAGCACGAGCTCGAGAAGTTCGACGCCGGCCTGATGGACAAGCCGCGCTGGCTGCTGTTCAACAAGGCCGACCTGCTGCCGCGCGAAGACGCCCTCGCCCATGCCGAGCGCGTGGTGGCGGCATTGGGCTGGACCGCGCCATGGTTCGTCGTCTCTGGCCTCGCCAGCGACGGCACCCGCGAAGTCATGCTCCGCGTCCAGGCCTTCATCGACGAGCAGGCCCGCGACGCCGCCGATGCCGCTGACGCCGCCCTGGGCTGAGGCGGGCGGGGTGGAAAGGGCAGGAGCGATCTTTTGCCACGGATTTGCGCGAATGGACGCGGATCAGGGGCAAAAGCCAAACCAGAAGAAAAAGCAGGTCCGGAGGCGTGGTCCCTTCGCTTGCCTGGAACCAATCCGCGTGTATCCGCGCAAATCCGTGGCAAAGAAAGCTCTTGCCCTATCCGCGCCCATCCGTAGAGATCAGCGAGAATCCGTGGCTGGAGCTTCTGGTCCCGCCCACGCGAAAAGCCCGGCCAGGGCCGGGCTTTCAGGTCACGCGCTGCGGCTTGCCTCAGGCGGCGGTGGCGAGCGCCTTGATGCGCGCGGCCAGGCGGCTCTTGTGGCGGGCGGCCTTGTTCTTGTGGATCAGGCCGCGGGCGCTGAAACGGTCGAGCAGCGGCTGTGCGGAGGTGAAGGCCTCCTGGGCACCGGTGGCGTCGTTGGCGTCGAGCGCCTTCAGCACTTTCTTGACGGCGGTGCGCAGCTGCGAGCGCTGGCTGTTGTTGCGCAGGTTGCGCACGACAGCCTGCTTGGCGCGCTTCTTGGAAGACTTGATGTTGGCCACAATGGGATCCTGGGAGCGGGTGTAAAGACGGAATTCGGGTCGAGCGAGCAGGAAAGTATGGGGGAATCAGGAGCTTGGGTCAAGAATCACCCGCTCGTGGAGCGGGGCCCGTGAGCGGGGCACAAGGAGGCCGTCGCGGCGGGCTGCTGCGCTCCACCGCGGTCTTCAGCTCCATGACCCTGCTGTCGCGGATCGCCGGCTTCCTGCGCGACGCCCTGCAGTCACGCGTGTTCGGCGTTTCGGTGGCGATGGACGCCTTCGTCATTGCCTACCGGATTCCGAATTACCTGCGCCGGATCTTCGCCGAGGGCTCGGTGCAGATGGCCTTCGTGCCGGTGTTCAACGAACTGCGCGAGCGCGGCGACGAGCGCGCACTGAAGGACTTCCTCGATGCCATGGCCGGCGCGCTGCTGGCGGTGGTGCTCGTGTTCGCCGCGGTGGGAATGCTGGCCGCACCGCTGCTGGCGCGGATGTTCGCGCCAGGGGCCATCGACGAGCCGGAGAAGCTGGCGCTCATCGTCGACATGCTGCGCATCACCTTTCCCTACCTGGTGGCCATTTCGCTGATGGCGCTGGTGGCTTCGGTGCTCAACAGCTTCGGCCGCTTCGCACTGCCGGCGGTGACGCCGGTGCTGCACAACGTGGTGATGATCGTCGCCATCGTCTGGGTCTCGCGCTGGTTCGCCGAGCCGGTCAAGGCGCTGGCCTGGGGCGTGCTGGTGGCGGGCGTGCTGCAGCTGGCGGTGCTGTGGCCGGCGCTCGGGCGGCTCGGGCTGCGGCCGAGCTTCAAGCCGGATTTCCGACATCCCGATGTGCGCCGGGTCGCGAAGCTGATGGTGCCGACCCTGTTCTCGTCTTCGGTGGCGCAGCTCAACCTGCTGGTGGGCACGGTGTTCGCATCGCTGCTGGTCACCGGCAGCCAGACCTGGCTGTATCTGTCCGACCGCCTGGTGGAGTTCCCGCTGGGTCTCTTCGGCGTCGCCATCGGCACGGTCATCCTCCCGCACCTGTCGCGCCGGCATGCGGCCGCGGACAGCGAGGGCTACGGCGCGACGCTGGACTGGGCGCTGCGAATGGCGCTGCTGGCGGGCGTGCCGGCGGCGATCGGGCTGCTCCTGCTGGCCGAGCCGCTGACCGCCGTGGTCTACCAGGGCGGACGGTTCACGCCGCACGACACGCGCATGGCCTCGATCAGCCTGGCGGCGATGAGCATCGGCATCCCGGCCTTCATGCTGACCAAGGTGCTGGCACCGGCCTTCTACGCCCGCCAGGACACGAAGACGCCGATGCGCGCGGCGATCATCACCGTGGTCGCGAACGTGGTGATGACCGTCGCCTTCACCACCCCGCTGTGGCTATGGGACGTGCAGGGCGCGCACGGCGGCATCGCCCTGGCGACCGGGCTGGCGGGGATCATCAACGCGTGGTTGCTGTGGCGGTACTTGAGACGTGCCGGGCTGATGCGGCCGCAGCCGGGCTGGGGCCGGTTCTGGCTGCGCCTGCTCGTGGCCTGCGCGGTGATGGCTGCTGCGGTGCTGGCGCTGCGCGTCTGGATCGGCGACTGGACGGTGATGGAAAGCCTGCTGTGGCGCGCGGCCCTGTTGCTGGTGGTCGTGGCCGCCGGTGCGCTGGCCTACGGCGCCGCGCTGCTGGTGCTGGGGCTGCGTCCGCGCGACCTGCGCCACTGAGCCTGGGCCAGCGGGCCTGGGGCCGCGGCGCGCCGTTATACTGGCCGGCCGTACCCTGTATGGGCGCGCTGCCGCCGGCGGCGCCACACCAACTGGATCCCATGAAGCAGCTGTTCCGCGATGTCGACGGCGGGCCCCTGTGCCCCGAAGGCAGCGTGGCCTGCATCGGCGCCTTCGATGGCCTGCACCTGGGCCATCGCGCGCTTGTGCGCCACGCGGCGGAGCGCGCGCGCCTGCTCGGCCTGCCGCTGGCGGCGCTCAGCTTCGAGCCGCTGCCGCGAGAATTCTTCGCCCATGGCACGCCGCCCCCGCGCCTGATGCTGCCGCGTGCCCGCGCCGAAGGCCTGTGTGCGCTGGGCGCGGATGTGGTGGGCCTGCTGCGCTTCGATGCCGGCTTCACGGCCATGGCGCCGGAAGCGTTCGCGGTGCGCGTGCTGTCCGCGCGCCTGCGGGTGCGCGAGGTCTGGGTGGGCCCCGGCTTCCGGTATGGCCATCGCCGTGCGGGCGACCTGGACACCCTTCGCGAATCCGGCGAGGCCATGGGCTTCCAGGCCGGCGAGATCGCGCCCGTGCTGCTCGACGGTGAGCGCGTGTCCAGCACCCGCATCCGCGCGGCCCTCGGGGCGGGGGATTTCGACGTCGCCGCGCGCCTGCTCGGGCGTCCCTATGCGATCGGCGGGCGCGTGGTGCGCGGCCGCCAGCTCGGGCGCACGCTCGGCTATCCCACGGCGAACCTGCGCTTCGGCGGCAAGACGCCGGCGCTGCGCGGTATCTACGCCACGCGCGTGCACGGCGTGGGCGCCGCGCCATGGCCCTCGGTGTCGAGCTTCGGCACCCGGCCGACGGTGGACGGCGTCGAGCCGCTGCTCGAAGCCCACCTGTTCGATTTCTCCGGCGACCTGTACGGTCGCCGCATCGAAGTGGAGTTCGTCGCGCGCCTGCGCGACGAAGAGAAGTACCCCGACCTGCCGACCCTGGTCGCGCAGATGGACCGCGACGCCGCCCAGGCGCGCCACATTCTGATGCACACCCCGCAGCGAGCGACCGCGTGACCGACGACAGCCAGCGTTACAAGCCGACGATCCTCTTGCCCGAAACCGCGTTCCCGATGCGCGGCGACCTGCCGAAGCGGGAGCCGGACACGCTTGCGCGCTGGGAGGCCGGCGGCCTGTACCAGCAACTGCGCACGCACGCCGCGGGGCGCCCGCGCTTCGTGCTGCACGACGGTCCGCCGTACGCCAACGGCGCCATCCACCTCGGCCACGCGGTCAACAAGATCCTCAAGGACATCATCGTCCGCTCGAAGACGGTCGCCGGCTTCGACGCGCCCTATATCCCGGGCTGGGACTGCCACGGCCTGCCGATCGAGATCGCGATCGAGAAGAAGCACGGCAAGGTCGGCGTGAAGCTCGACGCCGCGGCATTCCGCCAGGCCTGCCGCGAGTACGCGCTGGCGCAGGTCGAGCTGCAGAAGGCGGACTTCAAGCGCCTGGGCGTGCTCGGCGACTGGGACGATCCCTATCTCTCGCTGGACCCGCGCTTCGAGGCCGACGAGATGCGCGCGCTGGCCAAGGTGATCGACAACGGCCACCTGGTGCGCGGCGCGAAGCCGGTGTACTGGTGCTTCGACTGCGGCTCGGCGCTGGCCGAGGCCGAGATCGAATACCAGGACAAGGTGTCGCCGGCGGTGGACGTGGCCTATCCCGCGCGCGATCCGGCGGCGCTGGCGCGCGCCTTTGGCGCGGTGCTGCCCGAGGGCGTCGAGGTCGCGGTGCCGATCTGGACCACCACGCCCTGGACCTTGCCGGCGTCGCTCGCGGTATCGCTGGGCCCCGACATCGAGTATTCGCTGGTCGAGGGCCCGGAACACGACGGGCGCTCGCGCTGGCTGGTGCTTGCCGCGTCGCTGGTAGAGAAGGTGCTGGCGCGCTACGGCGTCGAAGCAGTGGTGGTGCACGGCCATGCCAAGGGCTCGGCGCTTGCGCACATGCTGCTTGCGCATCCCTTCTACGCCGAACGCGACATCCCGCTGATCCTGGGCGGCCACGTCACCGATGACGACGGCACCGGCGCCGTGCACACCGCGCCCGGCCACGGCCAGGAGGATTTCGCGGCCGCCCAGCAGTACGGCATCAACGACCGCTACACCGCCGGCCAGCTCAACCCGGTCGACGGACGCGGCGTCTACCTGCCGTCCACGCCGGCGGCCAATGGCGTCGAACTCGCCGGCACGCACATCTGGAAGGCCAACGACGCCCTCATCGAGGTGCTGCAGGCCAGCGGTGCGCTGCTGGCGCAGGCGAAGCTCGAACACAGCTATCCGCACTGCTGGCGGCACCGCACGCCGGTGGCCTTCCGCGCCACGCCGCAGTGGTTCATCTCGATGGACAAGGCCGGGCTGCGCCGCGACGCGCTGGCCGCGATCGAGGGCGTGGAGTGGTTCCCGGGCTGGGGCGAGGCGCGCATCGCCGGCATGGTCGAGGGCCGCCCGGACTGGACGATCTCGCGCCAACGCACCTGGGGCGTCCCGATCGCACTGTTCATCCACCGCGAGACCGGCGAGCCGCACCCGCGCTCCAGCGAGCTGATGCGCGCCGTGGCCGACCGGGTCGAACAGGACGGCATCGACGCCTGGCAAGCGCTGGATGCCGCCGAGCTCTTGGGTGATGACGCGTCGCAGTACGAGAAAGTCACCGACATCCTCGACGTCTGGTTCGACTCCGGCGTCACCCACGAATGCGTGCTGGCCGCGCGTGGCATCGGCAAGCCGGCCGACCTGTACCTGGAAGGCTCCGACCAGCACCGCGGCTGGTTCCAGTCGTCGCTGCTGACCGGCATCGCGATCGACAAGGCCGCGCCGTACCGGCAGTGCCTGACCCACGGGTTCACCGTGGACGAGCACGGCCGCAAGATGTCGAAGTCGCTGGGCAACGGCATCGAGCCGCAGGAAATCATGAAGACGCTCGGCGCCGACATCCTGCGCCTGTGGATCGCCTCGGCCGATTACAGCAACGAGATGTCGCTGTCGAAGGAGATCCTGAAACGCAACGCCGACGCATACCGCCGCATCCGCAACACCGCGCGTTTCCTGCTCGGCAACCTGCACGGCTTCGATCCCGCCGTGCACCTGCCGGCGCTCGACGACATGCTCGCGCTCGACCGCTGGATCGTGCATCGCGCCTGGGAAACCCAGGAGAAGATCGTCGCTGCCTATGCGCGCTACGACTTCGCCGAGATCGTGCAGCTGCTGCTGAATTTCTGCAGCGTCGACCTGGGTTCGCTGTACCTCGACGTCACCAAGGACCGGCTGTACACGATGCCCGAGGACTCGCGCGGCCGCCGCAGCGCGCAGGGCGCCATGTACCGCATCAGCGAAGCCTTCGTGCGCTGGATCGCGCCGATCCTGGCGTTCACGGCCGACGAGATGTGGGGATTCGTGCCTGGCAAGCGCGAAGGCAACGTCCTGTTCGCCACCTGGTACGAGGGCCTGGCGCCGCTTGCCGACGGTGCACCTTTGTCGACGCGCGAGTTCGACGACCTGCTGCGCCTGCGTGAGCAGGTGTCCAAGGTGCTGGAGCCGATGCGCGCCAGCGGCGAGATCGGCGCTGCGCTGGATGCGGAGATCACCCTCACCTGCGGCGTGGCCGACCAGAACTGGTTGTCGGGCCTGGTCGATGAACTGCGCTTCTTCTTCATCAGCGGCGACGTGGCACTGGTGGCCGACGATGACGCCGAGGCGATCACGGTCACGGCCGCGGCCACGGACAAGCCCAAGTGCGTGCGCTGCTGGCAGCGCCGGGGTGACATCGGCGCGGTGGCGGAGCACCCGGGGCTGTGCACGCGCTGCGTGTCCAACGTCGATGGCCCCGGGGAGGACCGCGAATGGTTCTGAGGCCCAGCCCCAACGCCTTGTCCTGGCTGCTGCTGTCGCTGCTGGTGCTGGTGCTCGACCAGCTGAGCAAGCAATGGGTGCTCACCAGCCTTCCGGAATACACCGCGATCCCGGTGATCGAGGGCTTCTGGAACTGGTACCGCACCTACAACACCGGCGCTGCGTTCAGCTTCCTGGCCGACGCCGGCGGCTGGCAGAAGTGGTTCTTCACCGCGCTGGCCTTCGGCATCAGCGGCCTGCTCGCGGCCTGGCTGTCTCGCACCCCGCGCAGCGACTGGCGCACCGCGCTGCCCTTCGCGCTGGTGATCGGCGGCGCCATCGGCAACGTGATCGACCGCCTGCTGCACGGCCACGTGATCGACTTCATCCAGTGGCACTGGCGCGACCACTACTGGCCGGCGTTCAACATCGCCGACGCCGCGATTGTCGGCGGCGCGATCGGCATCGCCCTGTTCGGCATCCTGGCGCCGAAGAAGCCGCAGGGCTGATCCCTGGCCCGGGAGCCGGCTTGTCCGCGCCTTCCCCCGTGGGAGCGGCTATAGCCGCGATCGGGCAACAGCCATCGCGGCTATAGCCGCTCCCACAACGCCAGGGCCGGCTGGCGCGGATGGCCACTCCCACGAGCGAGGCCCGTCCGGCTGCCGTTCCCCCGGGCGGGGGTAGAATGGCCGGCATGGATATCGTCCTCGCCAATCCCCGTGGTTTCTGCGCCGGCGTCGACCGCGCGATCGAGATCGTCAAGCGCGCCATCGAGACCCTGGGTGCGCCGATCTACGTCCGCCACGAGGTGGTGCACAACCGCTACGTGGTCGACGACCTCAAGCAGCGCGGCGCGATTTTCGTCGAGGAACTCGACGAGGTGCCTGACGGCAACACGGTGATCTTCAGCGCGCATGGCGTCTCGCAGGCGGTGCGCAGCGAAGCCGACCGCCGCGGCCTGAAGGTCTTCGACGCGACCTGTCCGCTGGTGACCAAGGTGCACTTCGAGGTCGCGCGCCATTGCCGCGCCGGCCGTGACGTGGTGCTGATCGGCCACGCCGGGCATCCGGAGGTCGAAGGCACGATGGGGCAGTGGAACCGCGAGCGCGGCAGGGGCACGATCTACCTGGTGGAAGACGTCGAGGACGTCGCGACGCTCGTGGTCGGACAGCCCGACAACTTCGCCTACACCACCCAGACCACGCTGTCCGTCGATGACACCCGCGGCGTGATCCAGGCGCTGCGCGAGCGGTTCCCCGCGGTCCAGGGGCCGAAGAACGACGACATCTGCTACGCCACCCAGAACCGCCAGGATGCGGTGCGCGAACTCGCCGCCGAGTGCGACCTGGTGCTGGTGGTGGGATCGCCCAACAGTTCCAACTCCAACCGTTTGCGCGAACTTGCCGAACGCGAGGGGGTGGAAGCCTACCTGATCGACGGCGCCGAAGAGATCGATCCGGCCTGGGTCGCGGGCCGACGCCATGTTGGCGTGACCGCGGGCGCTTCGGCCCCGGACGTGCTGGTGGAGGGCGTGCTGGCACGCCTGCGCGAACTCGGGGCCGACGGCGTGCGCGAGCTGTCGGGCGAGCCGGAAAGCATGGTCTTCGCGCTGCCCAAGGAGCTGCGGCTGCAGCTGGTGGAGTAGGGGCCGCCGCCAGCCATCCGCGTCGTCGGGCCGGTCGTGGGCTGCGGGCTGCTGAAAACCTGATCCCGTGCTCAAAGCGGGCGGTCCGGGATGGCCTATCCTCGGACGCCGGGTGCGTCGGCCCGGCGGCGTACCCCGAAACAGGAGCAGGACATATGGAAGTGGCCAAACGAATCCCCGTGGCAGGCGTGCTGCTGCTTGCCTTGATCGCGGGCGGCTGTTCGCAGTCCGCGGCGCAGCGGACCGCGGACACCGAAACACCCCGCGACGCCTCCACGGCCTTGGCGACCCTTGCGGCGACACCGGCCCCGGCGGATCTCGGCGGCAACTGGTCCGTCGAGTGGTGCGACCGGTCGCAGCCGGACCTGGACTGTGGCGGCTTCAACGTCACCCTTGTCCAGGACGGCGAAAAGCTCTGCGGTGACTACGGTGGCGCGCTGGTCAACCAGAGACAGGTCGATGAAGGCGATATCGTCGGCACCGTCGTGGGCAACACCGCCGTCCTGGCGGTGGAGAGCGGACGCAACGGCATGATCGCCCTGGTTCGCGCCGAACTGCATGGCGGCGCGCTCCATTGGCGCGAAGTGGACAACATCAGGCGGGGCGATACCGATACCGCGGTCATTGCGACCGACGACACGCTGGCGAAGGTCCAGTCCGAGCGCTTGGACCTGCCCCGCAGGTGCGGCGGCCAGGCCGATGCGACGCGGGGGGGCTGAATGGATTTCAGGGAGCTGACCCAGGACGAGTACGACGCCCGGCTGCGCACCGTGATCGTGGGTACCGAGGGCCTCCACGAGCGTGCGATGGACGTCGGGGACAACCGCGCCACCATCGGCTGGGGATACACCCTCAACCGGAACAACAACGTCGAGATCTGGGAGCGGTCGGGCATCGAGTTGAGCGACGCTGAGTGGGACACGCTCCGGCGTGTCGACGCCGAGCCGACCTTGTCAGGGAAGACGCGCATCGGCCTGACCCTGACTCGCGAGCTGGACGAAGGCGAGGCCGACAGCCTGTTCCGGGCTTCGGTCCAGGAGTACGAAGGCCATGCGATCGCGGCGGGCATGCCGCTGTCGGACGAGCGGATCGCGCTTGTTTCGGTGACCTACAACCGAGGGGTGGGTGCCATGCAGGGCCATGCCGTCCTCGATGCGATCGCCGAGGGCGACCGAGCGGAAGCCTGGTACCAGATGCGCTACAACTGCTGGGGAAGCCGGGAGGACATGGAGGGCGGCCTGCGCAAGCGCCGCTTCGCCGAGTCGGAGGTGTTCGGCCTCTACGATGACCGCGACAGCGTCGGGCTCGAGGAAGCCGCCGACGTATACCGCATGTACCAGTCCAACCGCGAGGAGATCACGCGCGTGGAAGCGGCCTTCGGGGTCACGCTTGACGGCGACGAGGCGCGGTCCAACCGCATTGCCCATGCCAATCGCGACTATCCGGCGATCGTGGCCGACTATGGTTCCGTCAAGACCCTCTCGGAATCGCTGGAGCCTGCGCGTACCGTGCTGCTGGAGCACCTGCAGCAGCAGTACCCGGAGCATGCCGGCGAGTTCACCGAGGCACGCTTCAATGCCGGAAGCATCGATCTCGAGCGCTTCCCGGTGCAGGACGCCCCCGAGCGCGCTGACGCGGCGGGCACGCCCGGACCTCCGGGTCTGGACACGCTGAACGCGGCGCTGAGGGACGGGAATAGCGACCTGCTCGACCGGATCGCCATGACCTTCGCCCGTTCCGAGGAGGGGCAGGAGATGGCGCGTGAGGGCGACCGGCTTGCGCAGCGGGCCGCGGAGCCGGAGCAGCAGGAGCAGGCACTTGCCCAGGCGCGCTGAGGCGAAGGGGGCGGGGCGATGACGCAAGCGGACCTGCAGGAGGCGGTGAAGGCCATCCTCATGCTGCGCTCGGAGATGACGCAGCGCGAGGCGCGGATGAGCGCCGCGCTGGACCGGCACATCCAGGCGCTGCAGCAGGAGGCGCGGGATTTCCGCAGCGACATCGAGGGTCTCGTCGGCGGCGCGGGCAACCGCATCACGGAGGAGGCCAAGGGGGCGCTGGGCCCGCTCGTGGCCGGGTACGACGGTGCCGTCTCCGCGACATCGGCGCGCCTGCGCGGAGCCGGCCAGATGATCTGGCTGTGGTTTGGCGCCTTGGCCGCCACCTTGTTGTTGGTGCTGGTCACCGCCTGGGCGGTGCTGGGCTACCACCGGCGCGAGCTGGCCGGCATCGAAGCCGAGCTCAGGCGCTACGAACAGGCGGTTCCCGTCGTCCAGGCGTTCTACGCGTCGGATGCGGTGATCTGTGGCGGCCGGGTGTGCGTGAACGTCGATCCCGATGGACAGCCGGCCGGCGAGGGGCGCCAGTACAAGCCCGCAAGGGCGAGATCCCCGCGCTGAAGGGCAGGCGCGTTCGCTGGACACCGGAGGCCAGGACGGAAAAAGCCCCGGGAAGCTGGGCTTCCCGGGGCTGGATTACCTTGGTGCCGGAAATAGGAATCGAACCTACGACCTACGCATTACGAATGCGCCGCTCTACCAACTGAGCTATTCCGGCATGGCCGCGCATTGTAGGGCCGTGCCCGCTCTGCGGTCAAAACATCAGATGCCCACCATCTCGAGCTGCGTGCGCAGGCGATCGGCGAGGCGCAGGGCCAGCGCGACGATGGTGAAGGTGGGGAAGGCCCAGCCACCGGTGGGGAACACGGAACTGCCCGCCACGTGCATGTTGTCGATCCCATGCACCTTGCAGTCGCGATCGACCACGCCATCCTCCGGGCGCGCGGACATGCGCGTGGTGCCGATGTGGTGGGCGGTGCCCATCAGCGCGGGGCGCAGCGCCGGGTCGCCGAGCCAGGGTTCGGGCTCGAAGCGGCCACGGGAGCAGCGGGCCGCTTCGTCGCCAAGGATGGTCGCGGCAGCGCGGTAGGACGCGTAGTCGAGCTGGGTGAAGCGCCAGTCCACGCGGACCTTGCGCATGCCCATCGCATCGACCGAGTCGGACAGGGTGATCCTGCTGGCGGGATTGGGCGACTGCTCGAAGAAGGCCATCAAGTCCAGGTGCCGGCAAGTGTCCACCGGGCGGTGGCGAAGCTTGCGTACGACCGCACCAGCGACATGGCCGGCGTTCATGCCCACGCGCAGCGCGAGGCGGGCGCGGCGTACGCCCCCCTGGGGCGTGGGATGGAACACTTTCGGCAGGCCAGTGGCCAGGGCGCGCTCCACCCTGTCCTCGACGCCGTCGTCGTCACCGGTGGCGGCGGGACGGAAGGTGTCGCGCAGGTCGCGCAGCGCCTGCAGCCCGGATGGAGTCGCGCCGGCGACCGGGACCGGCCGCGCGCGCGCATTGAGCAGGCCGAGCTTGCGCTGCGCGGCATCGGCCAGTGCGAACTCACGGTACAGCGAGCGGTTCCTGCGCTGGTCGCCGCTGTCGTACGGGCGCAGCAGCGTATTGAAGTCGCCGTCCACGACCCGGCCCGCGACGCAGCGCGGATGGTCCATGAAGTAGCGCCCGACCTGGTCGTGTCGATTGCCCAGGCCCTGCGGCTCGACGCGGTCGGACTGCAGCAGCAGGCGCGCGTTCTCGATGCCGCCCGTGGCGAGCACGTAGTGGCGCGCATGCACCGTTCCGCGGCGGCCGGCCAGGCTGCCGATCTCCGCGGCCTCCACGTGGTCGGCGCCGGATGCCGCCACCAGCTCCGTGAGGTTGGCGTGGAACAGCAGGGTGATGTTGGCGGCATCCTCGAGCAGCGTCCGGTACCGCGACTGGAACAGCACCGGGCTCAGGAAACAGACGCGCTGGACCGTGTGCTCTTCCCGGAGGGACAGCGACTTGACGAAATCCGCGTTGCTGAAACCGCCATCGCCGGCCTCGTGCCGCGGGTCGATCCCGAACACGTTCCCGGCGTGGTCGCCCCACGCCGCGAGCTCGTCGAAGTCGATCGGCCAGCCGCTTCCAGGCACCCAGTCGCGAGGTTCCAGGTCAAGGCGTGTCAGCGGCACGCAGCCACCGCCCCACAGCCTGGAACTGCCGCCCAGCGCGCGCAGGCGGCACAGGCCGGGATCGATGTCGACCGGGCCGATGGATTCGCCGTCGTTGAGTGCCTGGGTCTCGCGTTCGCTCTCCAGCCCACCGCTTTCCACCACGCACACGCTGAAGCGGCTGTTGGCGAAGGCGCTTGCGATCGCGATGCCCGCGGGCCCGGCACCAATGACGCAGAGATGGCACTGGTAGTCGTTGGGCGCCGATGGATCGAGGTAGTCGAGGATCAAGGCGGCTCCTTCGCGACGGTGCCCCGCCGAAGGTGGCGAGGGCACCGATCAGTGAAACGGAGAGCCCTGCCGGCAACGGACATGTGCATGCGCGCCGCCGACGGGTCTCGCCCCGCGCGACGGGCGGCCGGTATCCTGAGTTTCTTCCTTCCGGGACTCTTTCATGGCCAAAGCACGCACCGCCTACGTCTGCACTGAATGCGGGGCCGACTCCGGCAAATGGCAGGGCCAGTGCGGCGCGTGCGGGGCCTGGGACACGCTGTCGGAAATCGTGCTCGAGTCCGCCGCTTCCGTGAAGGCGGCCTCGCCAGCGCGCCGCGGCGGCTGGGCCGGAAAGGTCGGAGCACCCAAGGTCACGCCGCTGAAGGACGTGCGCCAGGCCGACGACATGCGCGTGTCCACCGGCATCGGCGAGTTCGACCGCGTGCTCGGCGGCGGCCTGGTCGAGGGCGCGGTGGTGCTGGTGGGTGGCGACCCCGGCATCGGCAAGTCCACCCTGTTGCTCCAGGCCATGGCCAGCATGGCGCCGACCCTGCCGGGACTGTACGTGACCGGCGAGGAATCGCTGGCGCAGGTGGCCGGCCGCGGCAACCGCCTGGGACTTCCGCTGGACGGACTCAACGCGCTGGCCGAAACCGGCGTCGAGAACATCCTCGGCCATGCCGCCAAGCTCCGGCCCAAGCTGATCGTGGCCGACTCCGTGCAGACGCTGTGGACGGAAACCCTGACCGCGGCGCCGGGCTCGGTCAGCCAGGTGCGTGAATCCGCCGCGCGGCTGGTGCGCTACGCCAAGGAAACCGGCACCGCGGTGTTCCTGGTCGGACATGTCACCAAGGAGGGCGGCATCGCAGGTCCGCGCGTGCTCGAGCACATGGTCGACGCGGTGCTGTATTTCGAAGGGGACAGCGGCAGCCGGTTCCGCGTGCTGCGCGCGTTCAAGAACCGCTTCGGCGCCGTCAACGAGCTCGGCGTGTTCGCGATGGGCGACAAGGGCCTGAAGGAAGTGCCCAATCCCTCGGCGATCTTCCTGTCCGGCGGTTCGCGCCAGCCTGGCAGCTGCGTGATGGTGACCCGCGAGGGCACGCGGCCGCTGCTGGTCGAGGTGCAGGCGCTGGTGGACTCCTCCCCGCTGTCGAACCCGCGCCGCGTGGCGGTGGGGATGGAACAGAACCGGCTGGCGATGCTGCTGGCGGTGCTGCATCGCCATGGTGGCATCGCGGTGGGCGACCAGGACGTGTTCGTGAACGTGGTCGGCGGCATCCGCGTGCAGGAAACCGCTGCCGACCTGCCGGTGCTGCTGGCGGTGCTGTCGTCGCTGCAGGACCGGGCGCTGGCCGAGAAGACGGTGGCCTTCGGCGAGGTCGGCCTGTCGGGCGAGATCCGGCCGGTGCCCAACGGCGAGGAGCGGCTGAAGGAAGCCGCGACCCACGGTTTCCGGCGGGCGATCGTGCCCAAGGCGAACGCGCCCAAGTCCGGGTCCTACAAGGGGCTTGAAGTGGTCCCGGTGGAGCGCCTGGCCGACGCCATCGAAGCCGCGGGCTAGTACGCAGCCCCTGTGGGAGCGGCTACAGCCGCGATTGCGAGGTGTTGCCGGATCGCGGCTATAGCCGCTCCCACGATTGGAGCGGTCAGACCCGCTGCAGCAACAGCTCCAGCACGAACTTGCTGCCGAAGAACGCGAGCACCAGCAGCGCCATCGCCGCCAGCGTCCAGTGCACGGCGGCGCGCCCGCGCCAGCCGCGGCCCCAGCGGCCGATGAGCAGCACGCCGAACACCAGCCACGACAGCACGCTGAGCACGGTCTTGTGCAGCAGGTGCTGGGCCAGCAGGTCCTCGACGAACAGGGCGCCGGTCAGCAGGGTGGCGGTGAGCAGCACGAAGCCGGTGGCGATGGTGCGGAACAGCAGCGTTTCCAGCTCGACCAGCGGCGGCAGCGCGCGCAGCCAGCCGTGGATCTCGCGCCGGCTCAGGGCGCGTTCCTGCAGCCACAGCATCACCGCCAGCAGGGCGGCCACGGCGAGGGTGGCGTAGGCGAGCAGGGCCATCCAGGCGTGCAGCTGCAGGCGCCAGTCGAGCGGCTCGGGCGGGAGGTGGCCGCGCAGGTGGTTGGCCAGCAGGGCCAATCCGGCGAGCGGGAACACCAGCACGCCGAGCGAAGCCATTCGTCCGCGCGCGCCGACGATCGTGGTCAGGGCCGCCATGCCCAGGATGACCAGGGACAGCGCGGCGTAGAAGTGCATGTCCGCGCCGCCCAGTTCGCGCCAGGCGAGGGCGTGCTCCAGGGCATGCAGCAGCATGGCGACCGTCGCGGCCGCAAGCCAGGCGCGACCGCCGCCACCACGCCGGATCCCGGCCACGAGCAGGCCGCTGGCGACGAGGTAAAGCGCGATCGAAACGAGGACGGGAATCATCCGCGCAGTGTCGCATAGCGCGTGATCGACCTGAACGGGTGGGCGACGTCACGCCCATCGAGCCGCTATGCTGGCGGCAAGCGGGGCTCCGGCGCCCCGTGAACCTCCAAGCCCGGTCGCCTGTGTCCTAGTGATATGGCAACCGGGCCGTGGCTTTCGGGCCACCGGGTCGGACCGGAAACGGGTCGGCCTCCCTGTATCGGAATGGAGCACAACATGGCGTCCCTGGTCGACCGTTTCGGGCGGTCGTTCCCGTACCTGCGCCTCTCCCTGACGGAGGCGTGCAACTACCGTTGCAGCTACTGCCTGCCGGACGGCTATCTTGCCGAGGGGCGCGCGCGCTTCCTCGAACTCGACGAGATCCGGCGCCTGGTCCGCGGCTTCGCCGCCCTGGGCATGAGCAAGATCCGCCTGACCGGTGGCGAGCCCAGCCTGCGCAAGGACCTGGTGCCGATCATCGCCGCGGTGTCGGCGGTGCCCGGCGTGCGACGCATTGCGATCACTACCAACGGCACGCTGCTGCCGCGCCACATCGGGGCCTGGCGCGAGGCCGGGCTGACCGCGCTCAATGTCAGCCTCGATACCCTGGATCCCGTGCGTTTCCATGCCATCACCGGCCACGACCGCTTCGCCGAGGTCACCGAAGGCGTGGAGATGGCGCTGGGCATGGGCTTCGATTCCGTGAAGCTCAACGCCGTGCTGCTGCGCGGCCGCAACGACGACGAGCTGCCGGCGTGGTTCGACTACCTGCGCGAGCGCGACATCGCCATCCGCTTCATCGAGCTGATGCGCACCGGCGACAACCTTGAGTTCTTCGAACGGCACCATGTGCGCGCCGAAGCCTTGGAAGAGCAGTTGGTGGACGGTGGCTGGACCCTGCGGCAGCGCGCACCGGAGGCGGGTCCCGCGCGCGAATATTCGCACCCTGGCTTCCGCGGCCGCATCGGCATCATCGCCCCGTATTCGAAGGACTTCTGCGCCGGCTGCAATCGCCTGCGGGTGACCGCACGCGGGGACCTGCGGCTGTGCCTGTTCGGCGACTTCGGCATCGGGCTGCGCCCGCTGCTGCAGTCCGACGACGATTTCGATGCGCTGGTCGCTCGCATCAGTACCCAGCTTGGACTCAAGGCTGCCGGCCACGGCCTGCACCAGGGCGAGACCGGGCTCACCCCGCACCTGGCATCCATCGGAGGATGAACGACACGATGACGCACGAGCGCGCAGCGGCCTTCCACATGGCCGACATCCGCAACAAGCGACCCACCCGCCGGCGCGCAGTGGCGGTGGGCGAACTGCTGGCGGGGGCCGACGCGTTCCCGCTGATCGTCGAACGCCGCCTGCCCAAGGGCGATGCGCTGGTGATGGCCGAAGTGGCCGGGCTGCAGGGCGCGAAGATGGCTTCGGCCTTGATGCCGCTGTGCCATCCGCTGCCGCTGGAGCTGGTGCAGGTGCGCTGCGTGCCGGTGCCGGAGCGCAACGCGATCCGCGTGTACTGCGAATGCGCCACGGAAGCCCGCACCGGCGTGGAGATGGAGGCGCTGGCCGGCGCCAACGCGGCGCTGCTGACGCTGTACGACCTGACCAAGCCGGTTGAGCCGGCGCTGGGCATTGGTGGCATCCGCCTGCTGTTCAAGGAGGGCGGCAAGAGCGGGCTTTGGCTGCATCCCGAAGGCATGGACGAGAGCGAACTCGCCCACTACCGGCCACGCGATCTTGCGCGCCTGGACAAGGTCGACTGCGCCGTGCTCACGCTCAGCGACCGCGCCAGCCGCGGCGAGTACGAAGACCGCTCCGGACCCGTGCTGGTGGACGGCCTGAGACGCCTTGGCGCGCGTGTGCCGGATGCCGAAGTGTTGCCTGACGGGATCGAACCGCTGGCCGGCCGTCTGCGCGTGCTGGCCGCCGAAGGCGTGCGCATCTGCCTGTGCACCGGAGGCACCGGTCTTGGCGCGGACGACGTCACGCCCGAGGCGCTGCGCTCGGTCGCCGACCGCAGCGTCGACGGCCTCGCCGAGATGTTCCGCAGCGAAAGCGCGAAGCACACGCCGCTGGCCTGGCTCAGCCGCGCCGAAGTGGTGCAGGTCGAACGCATGCTGGTGTTCGCGTTGCCGGGCAGCCGTCGCGCTGCGCAGCAGGGGATGGACATTCTCGCGCCGCTGCTGGCGCACGCCCTGGCGATGGTCGACGGCGAGGGCCATCCGTGACGGCTTACGCGGACGCGCTGGCGGCGATCCTGCGCGAGGCTGCGCCGTTCGCGATCGAACGCCGCACGCTGCCGGATGCGACCGGGCTGGTGCTGGCGGAAACGGTGGTAGCCGATGCCGACCTGCCGCCTTTCGACAATTCGGCCATGGACGGGTTCGCGCTGCGTGCCGCGGGTGAATCGATCGCGGCGGGCACCGAGTTCGACGTCGCCGGGCTGCAGGTCGCGGGCGACGACGGCACGACCGCGGGCGTCGGCGCCTGGGAAATCATGACCGGTGCGCGCATGCCCGAGGGCCTGGACAGCGTGGTGCCGGTGGAGCGCGTGGAGGTGCTGGCGCAGGACGCCGAAGGCCGTCCGCGTCGGATTCGCCTGGCGTTTGAGGTCGGGCCCGGCGACAACGTGCGCCTGGCCGGCGAGGACGTCGCCCACGGTACGGAAGTGCTGCAGCCGGGCACGCGCGTCGGTGCGGCGCAGGTGATGGTGCTGGCCTCGCTGGGCGCCGGCACCGTGGCCGTGCGGCGCCGTCCGCGCGTGGCCGTGCTCAACACCGGCCGCGAACTGGTCGACGATCCGCGCCAGCCGCTGGGCTCGGGCGAGATCCGCAACAGCAATGGGCCGTTCCTGGCCGCTCGCGTCGCGGCCGCGGGCGCGGAGCTGGTGCTGAGGGAAACCGTCAGCGACGAGCCCGAGGTCTTCCTCGCGGCGCTGGGCCGTGCGCTGCAGGCCGGCGCCGACATCGTGCTCAGCACAGGCGCGGTGTCGATGGGCCGCCACGACTTCGTGCCCGACGCGCTGCGCGGGATCGGTGCCGACATCCGTTTCCACAAGGTCGCGATCCGTCCGGGCCGGCCGCTGCTGTTCGCGCGCCTGGCGGGCGGGCAGCTGTATTTCGGATTGCCGGGAAACCCGGTCTCGGCCGCGGTAGGCCTGCGCTTCTTCGCCGAGCCGGCGATGCGCGCGCTCACGGGCATGGCGCCGGAGCGTCCGCTGCGCCTGCCGCTGGCCGCTGCGTACCGCAAGCGCGCGCCGCTGCGCTTCCACCTCAAGGGTCGCGTTGAGCTGGACGGCGATCGCCTGCAGGCGCGCGTGCTGACGGGCCAGGAGTCGTTCAAGGTGCTGCCGCTGCTGCAGGCGAACGCCTGGATCGTGGTGCCTGCGGAGACGATGGAACTCGATGCCGGCGGCATGGTGGATGTCTACACACTGGGGCACGCCGAGGCCCTGCAGATCGACGAGGTGAGGCAGTGAAGGTGGAGTTGAGCCTGTTCGGCGCGTTCCGCAGCCATGATTCCGCCGCGCAGGTGGTACTTGAAGTGCCCGAGGGCGCGCGTGTCGCCGACCTGCGCGAGGCGCTGGACCGCTACGCCCGCGAACACTGGCCGGCCTACCGACCGGAGCTGCTCAAGGCCTCGGCCTTCGCCAGCGAAACCACGGTCCTGCGCGACGCCGAGACGTTGCCCGAGGGCGTGCCGATGGCGGTGCTGCCGCCGGTCAGCGGAGGCTGAGCATGGACCGTTTCCACTGCGCGGTGACCGACATCGCCGATGGCCCGCTCGATCCGGCCGCCGCCATCGACTTCGTCTCCGATCCCGGCTTTGGCGGCATGGCGATGTTCGCGGGCCGCGTGCGCGACCTCAACCATGGCCGCGTAGTCACCGGCGTCAGCTACGACATGTTCGAACCGCTGGCGCTGAACGGCTTCCGCGCGATTTGCGAGGACATGGACACCCGCTTCGGCCCGAAGGTGAAGCTCTACGTGGCACACGCCAAGGGCCGCCTGGCCGTGGGCGACCTGGCGGTGGTGATCGCCGCCGGCACGCCGCACCGCGACGAGGCCTTTCGCGCCTGCCGCGAGCTGATCGAACGGGTCAAGCACACCAGCCCGATCTGGAAGCAGGAGCACTACGAGGACGGTGACAGCGTCTGGAGCGAAGGCTGCTCGCTGTGCGGCGACGACCACGCGCACGCGGACGCAACGCGGTGAAAGTCCAACTGCAGGGCCAATCGCTGCGCCTGCGTATCGGCGAGGACGAACTGGCGCGCCTGCTGGACGGCGAAACCATCGCGAACGAAACGCGGGCCGCAGGCGTGGCGCTGCGGCAGCTGCTGCGGATCGCGCCTGGCGAAGAAGCCCCCACGCTGTCCAGCGATGGCGGTGACTGGATCTTCGCCCTTCCCGAGGGGCCGGTGCGCGACTATGTCGGCCGCTTGCCCTGCCGCGACGCCCTGGAATTCGAGCTTCCGGGCGCGGACGCGACGCTGCAGCTGGCCTTTGAGGTGGACGTGCGCGACAGCGTGCGCCGGCGCGGCCCGCCAGCGCGCCGCGTGCCCCGCGCCGGCTGAACGACCCGCCCCACGTGCGCCGCCGACGTTGGCGCGGCGCGGATGTACCCTTCCGCCCAGCCTCGCCATCCCGGTCCCGTGGGCCCGAAAGCTATACTTGCCGGTCCGCAGTCCCGTCGTTCCCAGGCTCCCGAATGTTCGAATCACTGACCCAGCGACTCTCCGGCACCATCGAGCGCCTGCGCGGCCGCGGCCGGCTCACCGAGGAAAACATCCGCGAGGCCACCCGCGAGGTCCGCATCGCGCTGCTCGAGGCCGACGTCGCGCTGCCCGTGGTGCAGGCCCTGATCGAGCGCATCAAGGTGCGTGCGGTCGGGCAGGAAGTACTGAAGTCGCTGACGCCGGGCCAGGCGCTCATCAAGGTCGTGCGCGACGAGCTGACCGCGGTCATGGGCGCCGCCGCCGCGGACCTCAATCTCAACGTGCCTGCGCCCGCCGTCATCCTGATGGCCGGCCTGCAGGGCGCGGGCAAGACCACGACCGTCGGCAAGCTCGCGAAGCTGCTGAAGGAAAAGCGCAAGAAGAAGGTGATGGTGGTCAGCGCCGACGTTTACCGGCCGGCCGCCATCGAACAGCTGAAGACGCTGGCCGAACAGGTCGACGTGCGCTTCTTCGCATCCGACGCCTCGCAGAAGCCGGTGGACATCGTCCGCGCCGCGGTTGCCGACGCGCGCAAGTCGTTCATCGACGTGCTGCTGGTCGACACCGCCGGCCGCCTCGCCATCGATGAAGCGATGATGGCCGAGATCAAGGCGCTGCACGCCGCGGTCAATCCGGTCGAGACCCTGTTCGTGGTCGACGCCATGACCGGCCAGGACGCGGCCAACACCGCCAAGGCCTTCAGCGAAGCGCTGCCGCTGACCGGCGTGGTGCTGACCAAGACCGACGGCGACGCCCGCGGTGGCGCGGCGCTCAGCGTGCGCTACATCACCGGCCGCCCGATCAAGTTCATCGGCACCGGCGAGAAGGTCGACGGGCTCGACGTCTTCCACCCCGACCGCATCGCCAGCCGCATCCTCGACATGGGCGACGTGCTGTCGCTGGTCGAGCAGGTCGAGGGCCAGGTCGACAAGGAGAAGGCGCAGAAGCTTGCCGAAAAGGTCGCCAAGGGCAAGAAGTTCGACCTGAACGACATGCGAGACCAGCTCGAGCAGATGCAGGGCATGGGCGGCATCCATGGCCTGATGGACAAGCTGCCGGGCATGGGCCAGATCCCCGATGCGGTGAAGAACCAGGTCACCGGCAAGGAAGTGCCGCGCATGGTCGCGATCATCAATTCGATGACGAAGAAAGAGCGACGCAACCCGGCCCTGCTCAACGGTTCGCGGCGCAAGCGCATCGCCGCCGGCTCCGGCGTCACGCCGGCCGACGTCAACAAGATGATGAAGCAGTACCAGCAGATGGAAAAAATGATGGGCAAGCTGGGCCGCGGCGGCATGAAAGGCATGATGCGCGGCCTGCAGGGCATGATGGGCGGCCGCGGCGCGATGCCGTTCCGCTGAGCACGATGGTGGCCGCAATGGACGTGGGCGATCCCGCGGCCGCAGGCCACTTCACCACGATGCAGGTGCGCCACGGCGCGGTGCAGGGCCTTGCCCTGCACCTGGCCCGGCTGCGCGATGCGACCCTCGACATGTATGGCATCGCCCTTGATGGCGACGCGCTGCGTTCGCGCATGCGGGCGGCGCTGGCGGGCAGCGGTGATGCGTGCACGCTGCGTGTGGTGGTCCGGGGTGACGTGGTCGACGGCAAGGCCGGCATCGATGTCGACGTGGAGATTGAACCTTCGCGCGAACCCCGCTCCAGCTCCCTGCGCCTGCGCGCCCATCGCGGACTTCGCGTGCGCCCGGGGCTCAAGCACCTCGCCATCGGTGCCCAGCTCGACGCACGCCGCGCCGCCCAGGCCGCGGGCTTCGACGACGCGCTGCTGGTGGCTGCCGATGGCTGCATCGCCGAAGGCACGTTCTGGAATGTCGCGTTCTGGGACGGTAACGTGGTGACGTGGCCGGACGCGCCAAGCCTGGACGGCGTCACCCGACGCCTGCTGCAGGGTGCGCTGACGGCGGCAGGCGTGCCGCAGCATCATCGACCCTTGGCACTGGATGCGATCTCCGGGATGCGCGCTGCGGTGGCGCTCAACTCCCGTGGCGTACAGGACATCGCGTCGATCGACCGCCATGCACTCGTCGGCGACGCGCACTTCGTTTCCACGCTGCGCACGCTGCTTGCGGACATCCCCCGACACGCGCCCTGAGTGCGACCGCGGGAGCCGGCTCGCAAGCAGGGCGGGTCCCGGCTAGGATGGCCCCGGTTTTAGGGGGAAACCAACATGCTCGAAATCATTCCGACCGCGCCGGAAGACGGCGCGGAGACGACGCACTTGCCTGAAACGGTCTGCCATCGTCCTCAGTTCTCCGGCACCGCCGGTGAGTACTTCGGCATCTGGATCGTCAATGTCGTACTGACCATCCTCACGCTCGGCATCTACTCGGCCTGGGCCAAGGTGCGCACCGAGCGCTACTTCTACGCGAATACCCGCATCGACGGCTCCTCGTTCGAGTACCTCGCCGATCCGATCCGCATCCTCAAGGGGCGGTTGGTCGCGTACGCGGTGGTGGCGGCGCTGGTGGTGAGCTCACAGTCGATGCCGGTGCTGTACATGGTGCTGATCCTTCTGCTGTGGCTGTGCGCGCCGTTGATCGTTTGCCTCGCCGTCCGCTTCCGCGCGCGCTACTCGGCCTGGCGCGGGGTCCGCTTCGGTTTCGATGCCACGGTCGGCAGCGCATACGGACCGTTCCTGGGCTGGGTGGTGCTGGCCGGCGTCACCCTGGGCGTGCTGTCTCCGATCGCCAAGCGCAAGCAGCACGCGTGGCTGGCTCGCGGCCACCGATTCGGCTCCGCACGCTTCGCCTACGACGGGCGCGATGAGTCCTATTACCGGCCGTGGCTGGTGGCGGTGGGCCTGGGCTTCGTGCTGGCCGTGGTGGTGGCGGTGGTCTTTGGAGTCGTGTTCGCAGGCTTGGGGGCCGAGGAAGGCAGTGAACCCGATGTGGCGGCAGTCCAGGCCGCGGTCATGATTCCCATGGCGGTGTTCTACCTCGGGTTGTTCGGACTGCTGACCTACCTGCGCACCCGTCAGGTCAACCTGCTCTGGAACCACAGCACGCTGTCGGGGGTGCGATTCACTTCGACCCTGCGCGTACGCGACGTGGCTTGGCTCTACTTCAGCAACCTGGTCGCGATCCTGTGCACGCTCGGCCTGGCGACGCCGTGGGCGATGATCCGCCTGGCCCGCTACCGGGCCGACCATCTGATGCTGGAAAGCGATGGCGGACTTGCGGCGTTCAGCGCCGCGGTTGGTGGCGAGCGCGGGGCGGTGGGCGCGGAGATGGTGGACGCGCTCGACATGGGTCTCGACATCGGCCTGTGACCGCGATCCCTGCGCAGTGGCATGACGGTCGGAGCACCGCGTCGCAAGCGGTGCGCATCGAGCGCGTGGGTGCGGGGCTGCTGCGCCTGCATGTCGACGGCGGCGGCAGCGTGGACTGGCCGCTGGTCGAGGTGGCACTCGCGCCGCGGCTGGGCTCGACGCCGCGCGTGCTGCGCCGCCCAGGACACGGGCAGCTGGAGTGCGCGCACTCCCCCTTGCTGGAAGCGTGGTTCCCGAGACCGTCCAGTCGGATCGAAGCCATGGCGGACTGGCTTGAGCGCCGGCGCGCGGCGATCGCGGTGGCTGCCCTGGTTGCGGTCGCGTTCGTGGCAGTGTTCTTCAACATCGGCGTGCCGTGGATGGCGAAGCTTGCGGCCGAGCGCGTGCCGGTGGCCGTCGAGCGCGCCGCCAGCGACCAGGCCGACGCGCTGCTCGGGCGCCTGTACTTCGACGACAGCCGGCTGCCGGCGGCCCGGCGCGAGGGGCTGCTGCGGGGCTTCGAGGCGCTGGTCGACGGCGAGCCGCGCAGCGAGCAGATGCGGGTCGCGTTCGTGCATGCGCCGGTGATCGGTGCCAACGCCTTCGCACTGCCGGATGGACGCTTGTACGTGACCGACGCCTTGGTCGAAGTGGCCGGGAGCGATGACGAAGTGCTCGCGGTGCTCGCGCATGAGGCCGGCCACCATGTGCACAGGCACGGCATGCGGCGCGCGCTGGAAGGGGCCTCGGCGATGCTGATGGTGGGCCTGGCCTTCGGCGACGCGTCCGGATCCTCGCTCGCGGTGTCGATCCCGGCCACGGTGATGGGCAGCGCATTCTCGCGTGGACACGAGACGGAGGCCGACGATTACGCGCTTGAGCTGCTGGCGCGGCGCGGTATCGACCCCGGCGCGTTCGCGACGATCCTGGGCCGCATCGCCGGCGAGGCCGGCACCGACGATGGCGTGCTGGGCTATGTCGCCTCGCATCCGTCGACGGCGCGGCGAATCGAGGCGGCACGGCGCGCCGGCCAGGCCGCAGGCCGGGATCCAGGCGTGCCGCCGCCGGGTCGCGGCGGGGAGGGAGGCACGGACGAGAGCCGGTGAATGCCCCGCCGATCCCGGGAGGGTATCGCGCTGCGCCATGGCTTCCGCTACAATTCGCGGCTTACCTCGCCACCCTGGCGACTGGGCAATACGGAAAAACACCATGGTCAAGATCCGCCTCACCCGCGGCGGCGCCAAGAAGCGCCCCTTCTACCACATCATCGTCACCGACTCGCGCAGCGCGCGGGACGGCCGCAACATCGAGCGCGTGGGTTACTACAACCCGGTCGCGCAGGGCGGCGAGCAGCGCGTGGTGCTGGACACCGCCCGCGTCGACCATTGGGTCGGGCAGGGCGCGCAGCTGACCGACAAGGTCCGCGACCTGTACAAGGACGCGGTCAAGGCCTCGGCGGCGGCCGCCGCCTGACGGCCCGGCCGCGCCTCCGGGCGCGGCCATCTCCTTCATGGACACCTCCGGGCGCCGCATCCTGCTGGGCAGGGTCCACGGCGCCTTTGGCGTGCGTGGCGAACTGAAGCTGGAATCGTTCACCGATCCGGCGCGGGCCATCTTCCGCTACCAGCCCTGGATCCTGCGCGACGCACAGGGTCGTGAGCGCGCGCTGTCCGACGTGAACGGACGCGAGGGCGCGAAGGGCCTGGTGGCGACGGTGCCCGGCATCGAGGACCGCGACGCCGCCGAGGCGATGCGCGGCAGCGAGATCTGGGTGCCGCGTTCAGCGCTGCCGCCGCCCGCACCGGGAGAGTATTACTGGGTCGACCTCGAGGGCCTGCGCGTGGTCAACGTGGAGGGTGTCGAATTCGGCACCGTCTCGCACCTGTTCTCCACCGGTGCCAATGACGTGTTGGTGGCGCGTGGCGACCGCGAGCGCATGATTCCTTTCGTGACGCCCGACTACGTGGTGTCGGTCGATTTCGAGGCTGGCCTGGTCACCGTCGACTGGGACCCGGACTTCTAGGCATGGCCGCGGAAGGCGTCACGCAGCCTGCGATGCGCATCGACGTCGTCAGCCTGTTCCCGGACTTCGTGGCCCAGGTCGCCGGACACGGCGTGGTCGGGCGGGCCGGCGAGCGCGGCCTGCTGGCCCTGCACGGCTGGAACCCGCGCGATTACGCCGAAGGCAACTACCGCAGGGTCGACGACCGCCCCTTCGGTGGCGGCCCCGGCATGGTGATGCTGATCGATCCGCTGCGCGCGGCCCTGGCCGCCGCCCGCGAAGCCGATCCGGCCCCGGCGCGCGTGGTCTACATGAGCCCGCAGGGGCGGCCGCTCGACCAGGCCAAGGCCCGCGAGCTGGCCGCGTTGCCGCGCCTGGTGCTGCTCTGCGGACGCTATGAAGGCGTGGACGAGCGATTGCTGGTCGCTGAAGTCGACGAGGAGCTGTCGATCGGCGACTACGTGCTGTCAGGTGGCGAACTGGCTGCGGCGGTGGTGGTCGATGCCGTCGCCCGGCTGCTCCCGGGGGCGTTGAATGATGCGGAGTCCGCGGCCCAGGACAGCTTCGAGCCGCCCGCCGACGGCGAGGACGGGCCGCTGCTGCTGGATTGCCCGCACTACACGCGACCGGTCGAGCACGCGCTCGGGGCCGTGCCGCCGGTGCTCCTGTCGGGCAACCACGCCGGGATCGCCCGCTGGCGCCGGCAGCAGGCGCTCGGGAGGACCTGGCTGCGTCGCCCGGACCTGATCGACCTGGAGGCCCTGTCGCCCGCCGACCGGCGCCTGCTCGATGCCTGGCTGGCCGAAGCCGGCTTGCCGCCCGCCGGGCAGGCCTAAGCCTCTAGCGCGCAAGGGAAAAAGCGCGCTACAATGCGCGGCTAGCTACAACCACGCCAAGACGCGGGTCCACGTGCACTCGCGCTACAACAGCCCACAGGGCACTACCAACAGGCATCCACCATCATGAACAAGCCCTCGCTCAATACGCTGCTGCAGAACTTCGAGACCGAGCAGGTCACGCGCCAGCTCCCCGTCTTCGGTCCCGGCGACACCGTGATCGTCAACGTCAAGGTCAAGGAAGGCACGCGCGAGCGCGTCCAGGCCTACGAGGGCGTGGTCATCGCGAAGAAGAACGCCGGCCTGAACTCGTCGTTCACCGTGCGCAAGATTTCCCACGGCTTCGGCGTCGAGCGCGTGTTCCAGAGCCACAGCGCCGCGATCGACTCGGTCGAGGTCAAGCGCCGCGGCGCCGTGCGCGCGGGCAAGCTGTACTACCTGCGTGAGCTCGAAGGCCGCAAGGCGCGCATCAAGGAAGACCTCGCCGGCAACGCCAAGGCCCGCGCGAAGGCGGCTGCCGAAGCCGCTGCCGCCGCCGCCGAACCGGCTGCGTCTGCCGAGTAAGCGGCACGCGCGCATCACGCGCGCAATGTGTTTCGCCGGACGGCCGCCCCAGGGCGGCCGTCCGCGTTTGCGAGCCTTGGAAGTCCCGCGCCGGCGCTAGAATCCGCGCATGGCAGAGCGATCAGGCGAACCGGGCGCGCTCGACAGCGTCCGCATCGATGTGTGGCTATGGGCCGCACGCTTTTTCAGGACGCGCACGCTGGCACGCCAGGCGGTCGATACCGGCAAGGTCGAGGTCGGCGGGCAGCGGCCCAAGGCCTCGCGAACGGTGCGCGTGGGCGATGCGCTGCGCGTGGTCCGCGCGGACGAGGTGTTCGAAGTCGAGGTGCTTGGCCTGTCGGACGATCGTGGACCGGCACCGGTTGCACGCGGGCTCTACCGCGAGTCGGACGCCTCGCGAAGCACGCGCGAAGAGGCGGCGCTGGCCCGGCGCGCGGCGCGTGACGGCTATCGCGCGCCCGAACATCGTCCGGACAAGCGGGCGCGGCGGTTGATCCGCGCGCTGGGGGATATCGACGCCAGCTGAAGCGTCCAAAAGAAAAGCCGCATCCCTTCGTGAAGGGACGCGGCCGTACTTGGGTGCACGCTGGAACCGTCCTTCCCCGGTCGGCCGGGGAAGGACGCTGGAGCGTTATTCCTGGCCGAGGCTGTTCGGCGACTGCTCCGCGGCGAAGGCGCCCAGCTTGCGCAGCGCGGCAGCGACGCCTGCACCGTAGGCCGGGTCGGCCTTCGTGCAGTTGCCGACGTGGCGCTGCTTGATGAAGTCCGGTGCATCGCCCATGGCGCGCGCGGTGTTGTCGAACAAGACCTGCTGCTGCTCCGGCGTCATCAACCGGAACAGGTCGCCGGGCTGCTTGTAATAGTCGGCGTCGTCTTCGCGGAAGTTGAACCAGTCGGCCACGTTGCCGCTGATCTTCAGCGGCGGCTCGCGGAACTGCGGCTGCTCCTGCCACTGGTTGAA
This sequence comes from Luteimonas sp. A649, assembly GCF_054072735.1. Classification (NCBI taxonomy): domain Bacteria; kingdom Pseudomonadati; phylum Pseudomonadota; class Gammaproteobacteria; order Lysobacterales; family Lysobacteraceae; genus Luteimonas; species Luteimonas sp. A649. The sequence goes on from NZ_JBSVRQ010000001.1 coordinate 771,953, forward strand.
GCTGTTGGGCTCGTAGTGGGGCAGGCTGCCGTAGTTGCCGTCCATGCGCCCGGCGCCGTCGCGGTGGTTGCTGTTGACCGGGCAGCGCGCGGCGTTCACCGGGATCTGGTGGTAGTTCACGCCCAGTCGATAGCGCTGCGCGTCGGCGTAGTTGAACAGGCGCGACTGCAGCATCTTGTCCGGCGAAGGGGCGATGCCCGGCACCAGATTGCCCGGTGCGAACGCGGCCTGCTCGACGTCGGCGAAGAAGTTCTCCGGATTGCGGTTGAGCTCGAACTCGCCGACCTCGATCAGCGGGTAGTCGCCCTTGGGCCACACCTTGGTCAGGTCGAAGGGGTGGTACGGGACGGTGTCGGCCTCGGTTTCCGGCATGATCTGGACATACAGCTTCCACTTCGGGAAGTCGCCGCGCTCGATGGCGTCATACAGGTCGCGCTGGTGGCTTTCGCGATCATTGCCGACGATCTCGGCGGCCTCGGCATCGGTCAGGTTCTTGATGCCCTGCTGGGTGCGGAAGTGGAACTTCACCCAGTAGCGCTCGCCCTGCGTGTTCCAGAAGCTGTAGGTGTGCGAGCCGAAGCCGTGCATGTGGCGGTAGCTGGCCGGGATGCCGCGGTCGCTCATCACCACCGTGACCTGGTGAAGGGCCTCGGGCAGCAGCGTCCACCAGTCCCAGTTGTTGGTGGCCGAGCGCATGTTGGTGCGCGGGTCGCGTTTCACCGCCTTGTTGAGGTCGGGGAACTTGCGCGGGTCGCGGATGAAGAACACGGGGGTGTTGTTGCCCACCATGTCCCAGTTGCCTTCCTCGGTGTAGAACTTCAGCGCGAAGCCGCGGATGTCGCGCTCGGCGTCGGCCGCGCCGCGCTCGCCGGCGACGGTGGTGAAGCGGGCGAACATCTCCGTCTTCTTGCCCACCTGCGAGAAGATCGCGGCGCGGGTGTACTTCGTGATGTCGTTGGTGACGGTGAAGGTGCCGAAGGCACCCGAGCCCTTGGCGTGCATGCGCCGCTCCGGGATCACCTCGCGCACGAAGTTGGCCAGCTTCTCGTGCAGCCACACGTCCTGCGAAAGCAGCGGACCGCGGGGGCCGGCGGTGAGGCTGTTCTGGTTGTCGGGCACCGGGGCGCCGAACTGCGTGGTGAGATGGGTGACGGGGCACTTCTTGCCGGTGTCGGACGGATTGCTCATGGTGCTGGTTCCCCTTTGCTTGGAGGTGGACGGAGCCTGGAATCGACTCTACGTCCCCCTGATAGAAATATGAAATCGAATTAAGGAACTCGATTGATAGCGCAAGGCTATCGTCTTATTTCTTGCCGAAGAGTCCGCCGAGCTTCATCAGGTCGCCGATGCCGAGCTGGCCGTCGCCGTCCTGGTCCAGGACCGCGCCGAGGAGGCCGCCGCCGAGCCCGCCCTGCTGGCGGATCTCTTGCTGTTCCTGGCCAAGGAGGCCACCCAGTGCCTGGGCACCGTTCGCGTCCCGGGCACCACCACCGGCCATCGCGCGCTTGGCGAGGTAGGCCATGACGATGGGCGCCAGCATCTTCAGCAGTTGGCCCGCCTGGCCCTCGCCAAGTCCCGTCGCCTGCGCCACGCCGGTTTCGGCCCGCGCCTGGTTGCCTCCGAAGATGTGGCCGAGGATGGCGCCGCCCTGGCCGCCGCCGCCGAGCACCGCGCCCAGCACGTTGCCGATGTCGGCGCCGGCGTGGTCCTTCTGCAGCGCGCCGAACAGCGACTGCGCGCCCTGCGGCTGGCTGGCGTTCCTGCCGAGCGCGCCCATGATCAGGGGCAGCGCGGCGCTGATCGCCGCGGACGATTGTTCCTGGCTGATGCCGAGTTGCTGGGCGAGCTGGCTGGCGGGCGCGCCGCGAAGCTGGGCGGCGAGGTCGTCGGTGAGGGTGGCCATGGCGGACTCCTGCAGATGGCCCCTGATAGTAGCGCCGGCGCGAGGCGGCGTGGCGCGGCTCAGTCCTGCGGCGGGCCGTCGATGCGTCGCCCCCAGTCCTCGACCTGGCGGGAAGCGAGGCGGTGTTCGAGCAGCTTCCGCCACGACGGCACCAGCGGCAGGTCGAGTGCCTCGCCCAGCTGCGCAGGATCCAGCACGCGCCCGGCAAGGAGATGCGTGAGTCGTCGCAGCGGCCAGCCGGCCCAGGGCCGTTCGACCAGCGTCAGCACATCCCCGGCCTGCGCGTGGCCCGTTTGCAGCACGCGGTAGTACCAGCCGGTGCGTCCGGTGTCCTGGACGCGACGCGCCATGTCCGGCACGCCGAAGCGATCGTTGAGCTTCCAGCACGGTTGCCGGCCCTGGCTGACTTCCAGCATCGCGGTGCCCAGCGCGTAGCGGTCACCGATGCAGACGGTGCCCTCATCGAGACCACGGCTGCTGATGTTCTCGCCGAAGGCGCCGGACGTGGCGAGCAGGGGCAGGTCACCCAGTTCGGCGCGCCAGGCGGCGTAGTGTTCGAAGGGATAGTGGTGCACCGCCTTGTCGATGCCGCCGTGCACGCGCAGGTCGCCCTGTTCGTCGCCATCGAGGCCGAGTTCGCCGATGCGCACAGCCCCGCTGCGCGGTGTCTTGGCGATGCCGCTGCGGCTGCCGGGGCGCGTGTAGGGCACGGCGACGCCCGTCAGCAGGGCGTCCACGCGAACGCTGGCGCCGGGGTCGCTCATGACAGTGCTTTCAGGCGGTACAGCGCTTCCAGTGCCTGCTTCGGCGTGAGTTCGTCTGGATCGATGCCGGCCAGTGCCTCCAGCGCCGCGGACGACGGCGCGAACAGGCCGAACTGCTGCGGCGCATCCAGCATCTCCGCCGACATCGGCGGCGACGCCGCGGGTCCCTGCTGCTCGAGCTCCGCGAGGCGTGCGCGGGCCTGGCCGAGCACGGGTTTCGGCAAACCGGCCAGGGCCGCCACCTGCAGGCCGAAGCTGCGGTTGGCGGGGCCGTCCTTCACCGCGTGCATGAACACCAGCGCGTCGCCGTGCTCCACCGCGTCGAGGTGCACGTTGGCGATGCCGCTGCCCGGCGTCGCCAGCGCGGTGAGTTCGAAATAATGCGTGGCGAACAACGTGTAGCAGCGGTTGTGCGCAGCGAGGTGGCGGGCGCAGGCCTCGGCCAGGGCCAGGCCGTCGTAGGTCGACGTGCCGCGGCCGATCTCGTCCATCAGTACCAGCGACTGCGCCGTGGCGTGATGCAGGATGTGGCTGGTCTCGCTCATCTCGACCATGAAGGTGGACTGCCCGCGGGCGAGGTCGTCGCCGGCGCCGATCCGGGTGAGGATGCGGTCGATCGGGCCCATGCGTGCGCGCGACGCCGGCACGAAGCTGCCGATGTGGGCGAGCAGCACGATCAGCGCGTTCTGGCGCATGTAGGTGCTCTTGCCGCCCATGTTCGGGCCGGTGATCACCAGCATGCGGCGGTCGTCGTCGAGCATCAGGTCGTTGGGCTCGAAGGGCTCGTCGCGCACCGCTTCGACCACCGGGTGGCGGCCGCGTTCGATCTCGAGGCAGGGCGCGTCGACCAGTTCCGGGCGCGACCAGTCCAACGCCTGCGCGCGCTCGGCCAGGCCGGCGAAAACGTCGAGTTCGGCCAGCGCACCGGCGCAGCGCCTGAGTGATTCCAGGTGCAGGTTGAGCTCGTCCAGCAGCTGTTCGTAGAGCAGGCGTTCGCGGGCGAGTGCGCGTTCGCGGGCGGACAGCACCTTGTCCTCGAAGCCCTTCAACTCCTCGGTGATGTAGCGCTCGGCGTTGGTCAGCGTCTGGCGGCGCGTGTAGTGCGTCGGCGCCTTCGCCACGTGCGCCTTGCTGATCTCCAGGTAGTAGCCATGCACGCGGTTGTAGCCGACCTTGAGCGTGGCGATGCCGCTGGCTTCGCGCTCGCGCGCCTCGAGGTCGACGAGGAACTGGTCGGCGTGGGTGGAGAGCGTGCGCAGCTCGGCGAGCTCGGCGTCGTAGTCGTCGGCGAACACGCCGCCATCGCGGGCCAGCACTGGCGGCTGCCCGACGAGCGCATCGGCGAGCAGCCGGGCCTGGGCCTCGTGTTCGCCCAGACCGGCAACCAGCGCCTGCAGCCGCGGTGAATCCACTGGCGCCAGCAGCCGGCGCAGCGCCGGCAGCAGGCCCAGCGCGTCGCGCAGGGTGGACAGGTCGCGCGGCCGCGCCGAACGCAGCGCGATCCGCGAGAGGATGCGCTCGACGTCGCCCAGCGCACGGAACTGCTCGCGCAGGTCGCGCTCGACGCGATCGTCGATCAGCGCGCCCACGGCATGGTGGCGCTGGGCCACCACGGTGCGATCGCGCAACGGGCGGTGCAGCCAGCGGCGCAGCAGGCGTCCGCCCATCGGCGTCACGGTGCTGTCGAGCACGCCAAGCAGTGTGTGCTTCTGCTCACCGTCCACGCGCGTATCGAGCTCGAGGTGGCGTCGCGTGGCGGCGTTCATGGCGATGGCGCCGTCGCTCGCCTCCACGGCGATCGAGGTCAGATGCGGCAGGCGCTGCTTCTGCGTCTCCTCGACGTAGCCCAGGAGCGCGCCGGCCGCGGCGATGGCCAGCGGGCGGTCGTCGATGCCGAAGGCGGTGAGGTCGTGCAGGCCGAAGAAGCGCAGCAGCTGGCGGCGGCCGCTGTCGGCGTCGAACAGCCAGGGCGCGCGCCGGCGCAGGCCACCGCGTGTGGTCGCGAACACCGGCCAGCCTTCCTCGTCGGGCAGCAGCAGCTCCGCGGGATCCAGGCGCGCCAGCTCGGCTTCCAGGGCATCGTCGCTGGTGACTTCGTTGGCCAGGAACCGGCCTCCGGCCAGGTCGGCCCAGGCGAGGCCGTAGCCGGACTTTCCGCGGCTGACGGCCAGCAGCAGGGTGTCGCGGCGCTCGCTCAGCAGCGCCTCGTCGGTGACCGTGCCGGGGGTGACGATGCGCACCACTTTGCGCTCAACCAGGCCCTTGCTCGTGGCCGGGTCGCCGACCTGCTCGCAGATCGCCACCGACTCGCCCAGGGCCACCAGCCGCGCCAGATAGCCCTCCGCCGCGTGGTGCGGCACGCCCGCCATCGGGATCGGCGCCCCGCCCGAGGCGCCGCGCTGGGTCAGGGTGATGTCGAGCAGCTTCGCCGCGCGTCGCGCGTCGTCATGGAACAGCTCGTAGAAGTCGCCCATGCGGAAGAACAGCAGCACGTCGGGGTGCTCCGCCTTGGCGGCGAAGTACTGCTTCATCAGAGGGGTGTGTTCGGGCGTCTTGTCCAGCGTCATCTGTCCGGCGGGCGGGGCGCGCAACGGACGCGCCCGACCCGGGATTGTAGCCGGGCAGGCAGCGCGTTCAGCGCTGCAGTGCGCGGGCGCCCGGCGTCTCCGGCGTGGCTTCGCCGGCCACGCTGACACGGTCGCGACCGCCGCGCTTGGCCTGGTACATGGCCGCGTCCGCACGGACCAGCACACGCTCGTAGTCGGGATGGCCGTCCTGCAGGGCGACGCCGATGCTGGCGCTGAGCGGCAGCTTGCGGCCATCCGACAGGGACACGGGTGAACCCGAGATCGCCTTGCGCAGGCCGTCGGCGATGGTGATCGCCTCGGCTTCGCCCACCGAGCCGAGCACCACCACGAACTCCTCGCCGCCGTAGCGGAACAGGTAGTCGCTGCCACGGGTGTTTTCGACCAGCAGCGCAGCGACGTGCTGCAGGGCGCGGTCGCCGGCCTCGTGGCCGTGGCTGTCGTTGATCGCCTTGAAGTGGTCCAGGTCGATCATCAGCAGCGCGAACTGGCGGCCGGTATTGGCCTGCAGCGCGATTTCGCGGCGCAGGATCGTGGGCAGGAAGCGGCGATTGAGCAGGCGGGTCAGGGTGTCCCGACCGGACTCCAGGTCGCCGATGCCGTCGAACATCATCGAGATCAGGTTGCGGATCGAATCCGCGGCCGCGCGCAGGTCGTCGAGCAGTGCGCGGCGCTCGGCGGCGCTGGCGGCCTGCGGCAGGCGCTCGCGCAGGGCGGTGTCGATGCGTTCGGCGAGCAGGTTCACTTCGCGGGTCTCGGCGCCATCACCGAAGCTGGCCATGCCCTTGTGCAGGAACCACAGTCCAAATTCCGATCGCGAGACCAGCAACGTCCGCGCCGGGCCGGGGTTCTCGTCGGTCAGCGCGTAGATCAGCGCGTTTTCCCAGGCCAGCAGCAGCGCACGCTGGCGTTCGCGCTCGGTACCGATGTTCTGGATCAGCGAGAACAGCCGGAAGGATCCGTCCAGCGCGCCTGCGGCGTCGCGGGAGCGGACGTAGGCCCGGGTCATGGTTTCCAGCGCGATGTCGATCAGGCTGTCGGCGCAGATGACGGCCTCCAGTGCCTGGGCATCGCTGGCGGCGCGGGCGCGGATTCTGGCGCGGAGATCGTCCTTGAGCATGCGTGCGCCACGGCTCACCAGGTCGACCGGGATGTCGATGCGCGCATGCACGTGGCCCACGTGTTCCTGCGTGGCCTGGAGGGTGGCGACGTCGGTGGATCGTGCGGCGAGCAGCTCGCGCAGCCAGCGCTGGAGCGAAGGCTTGAGGCGTTCGGCGACCTGGCCGGGACTGAGGAAGCGCGATGCCCGCGCGTCTTCAAGCATGTGTCCGTAGAAGTGGTCTGCCAGGATGGGGCCCGTGTCGGCGGCCACGGCGACCAGTAGGGTGCGCACGTCCTCGGTCACGGCCTCGAGGCGGCGGACCCAGTCGGCGCTCAGGCGGGGGTCAAGTGGGGCGGTGGGGCCCGGGAGGGCGCTACCCGTGGTTGGGGATGAGGTCATCCCGCTATTGTCTTACGCCGGTCAATGCGAATGCTGAACGTGCCCCGGAAGGGGGCTCCAGCGGCGCACATACGCATGCGTCCGGAATTGTGCTAGCGTCGCCTCAAGGCAGCGGAATCGCCGCCCGGGCCAGTCCCCCCACGCAGGCCCGGTGCGTGCCGCCATGGTGTTCCATGGCGGCGTCCGTGCCGATATCGACGACTGCGCAATCAACATCAGTAGGGGGACACCCATGGTCTCAGGCCATCTGCAACGCCACGCGCTCGCAACCGCACTCCTTGCCATCCTCGCAAGCCCCGCCTTGGTGTCGACGGCGCATGCCCAGGACGCTCCAGCCGCCGAAGAACGCCCGACCACGCTCGCCGGGATCACGGTCACGGCCCAGAAACGCGAAGAAGCGCTGCAGGACGTGCCGGTCTCGGTCACCGTGCTCGACGAGCAGCTGCTCCAGGACACCGGCGTCCGCGACATCAAGGACATGCAGATCCTGGTGCCCGGCCTGACCGTGACCAGCACCCAGAACGAAGCCATCACCACCGCGCGCATCCGCGGCATCGGCACCGTGGGCGACAACGTCGGCCTCGAGTCGTCGGTGGGCGTGGTGATCGACGGTGTCTACCGTCCGCGCAACAGCGTCGGCTTCGGCGACCTCGGCCAGCTGGAGCGCATCGAGGTGCTGAAGGGCCCCCAGGGCACGGTGTTCGGCAAGAACACCTCCGCAGGCGTGATCAACATCGTGACCCGCCGGCCGAGCTACACCCAGAGTGCCGAAGGAGAGATCTCCGCGGGCAACTACGGCGCGCTCGGCATCGCCGGCAGCTACAACGACGCGCTCAGTGAAACGGCCGCCTTCAGCGTCTACGCAGCCAAGCGCAAGCGTGACGGCTGGATGGACGTGGAGACCGGCAACGGCCCGCGCACCGAAGACCAGGACTACGACCAGGACTTCCACACCTTGCGCGGCAAGCTGCTGTTCGAGCCGACGGAGAACCTCGACATCCTGTTCTCCGGTGACTTCACCAGCCGCGACGAGAACTGCTGTACCGCGGTGCAGACGGTGGTCGGCCAGAGCGCCCTGGTGCTCAACGCCGTGGCTGGCCACCAGGCGGTCGCCGCGCCTGGCGACGATCCGTTCGACCGGGTCGCCTACAGCAATCGCCCCACGACGCAGAAGATCAAGGACAGCGGCGTGAGTGCCGAGGTCAACTGGGATCCGGGCTGGTTCGGTGGCGCGACCCTGACCTCGATCACCGCCTCGCGCGAGTGGGAGAGCGTCAACGGCCTCGATTACGACTTCAGCACGGCCGACATCCTCTACCGCAACCCCAACGAGGACGAGTCGTTCACCGGCTTCAAGACCTTCAGCCAGGAGTTCCGCCTGACCGGGTCGACCGACAGCGTCGACTGGATGTTCGGCCTGTTCTATTCGGACGAGGACCTCGACCGCACCGAGACCTACCGCCTCGGCCCCCACTACGAGCCCTACGTGTCCTCGCTGATCAGCACCCTGGTGCTTGGCGCGCTGGCACAGCAGCTCGGGCCGCTGGGCATCCCGGTCGACATGACGAATCCCGCGCTGTTCCTGTCGCAGGTCAGCGGCCAGCCCTTCGGCACGAACTTCGCCGGGCTGGGCGCGAATGACCGCTACGAGCAGAACGCGGAGAGCCTGGCGCTGTTCACGAACAACACCTGGCACGCGACCGACGCGCTCGATCTCACCCTCGGGCTTCGCTACACGCGTGAAAAGAAGGAGCTGAGTTCCGACTACAGCAACCCCAACGGCAGCATCGGCTGCGGTTCGATGCTGGCCAATCCGGCGGCGCGCGTCGGCGGCGCGCTCTACCAGCGCATCCCGGGGCTGGCGCTGCTGCCGCCGGAGCTGCAGGCGCAGATCATCGGCGGCGCGGCCTCCCAGATCATCGGGTACTCCTGCCTGCCGTGGGCCAACGCGCTGCACAACGGGCGTTCGACGCTGCAGGAAAGCGACGAGAAGGAGTGGTCGGGCACGCTGAAGGCCGCGTATCGCTGGAACGAGAACGTGATGACCTACGGCTCGTTCGCGCGTGGCCACAAGGGCGGCGGCTTCAACCTCGACCGCGTGCAGTCCTCTGACGGCCTCTCCGAAAGCGGCGCCGGTATCATTCCGGTCAACGACACCTCGTTCGGCGGTGAGTTCGTCGACAGCTTCGAGCTCGGCGCCAAGACCACATGGGCCGGCGGCACGCTGCTGCTGAACGCCACGCTGTTCCACCAGGAGTACGAGGATTTCCAGCTCAACAGCTTCCTGGGGACCAGCTTCGTGGTGCGCTCGATCCCGGAAGTCACCTCGACGGGCCTGGACGCCGAGATCCTCTGGCAGCCGACCGCGGTGCCGGGACTGATGCTGCAGGGCGGCCTGATGTACGCGAAGACCGAATTCGGGGACAACATCCCCGGTCCGGACTTCGAGGAGCGCACGCCGGCGAGCACCTCCGGGGCCCTGTACAAGCTGACCGGTGCCACGATGCCGTTCGCGCCGGAATGGTCGGGTTCGCTGTCGGCGACCTACGAGTGGGACTTCTCCAGCAACCTGGTTGGCCGCTTCAATATCGGCGCCAAGTACATGGGCGACTACAACACCGGTTCCGACCTGGACGTGGAGAAGCACCAGGACTCGTACACGGTGGTCAACGCGCGCTTCGGCATCGGTCGCGCCGACAATCGCTGGATGGTGGAGTTCTGGAGCACCAACCTCACCGACACCGACTACGTGCAAGTCGGTTTCGACGGTCCGCTGCAGGCCCTGTTCCCCGATCCGGGTAATCCGTTCAACACCTACAACGCGTTCCCCGCCGCGCCCCGTATGTACGGCGTGACCCTGCGCGTACGCTACTGATCCACGCGGCACCCGAAGCCCGCGCATCCCCGGATGCGCGGGCTTTTCAGTGCGTGCCGGCGCGACAGGCCGGAGCGATTGCGGTACAACGGCGGCTTTCCCCCCAGCTGCTCCCGATGCCCACACCGATTCCCTCCGATGACGAGCTGCACGAGCTCGCTGTCCTTGCCGGCGCGCAGCTGCGCGAGAGCCACCACATGCTGGTCACGGCCGAGAGCTGCACCGGCGGCTGGATCGCGAAGGTCGTTACCGACATCGCGGGGTCGTCGGAATGGTTCGACTGCGGCATGGCGGTCTACAGCTACGAGGCCAAGCAGGCGCTGCTTGGCGTGCGCCCGCAGACCCTGGAGGAGCACGGCGCCGTCAGCCGGGAAACGGTGATCGAGATGGTGTCCGGCGCGCTGGTGCACTCCGGCGCCACGTTGGCGGTGGCGGTGACCGGCATCGCCGGTCCCGGTGGCGGTACCGAGGACAAGCCGGTGGGCACGGTGTGGATCGCGTGGAAGCGGCGCGGCGGCTATCCGCGGGCGCAGGCATTCGCGTTCGGCGGTGACCGCGATGCGGTACGCCGGCAGACGGTGGTGGAAGCGCTGCGCGGCCTGGAACAGCTGCTGTGAGCGACACGCGATGAGCATGCTCGACGCCCTGGCCAGCGTCAGGGATCTCGGCCGGCTCCAGGAAATCGCCAGCGTGTTCGTGCGCCACGGCTTCGGCGACCTGGTGCGCCGCAGCGGCATGGCGGGCGTGCTGGAGCGCGCCGGCCGGCTGCTGCATTGGGAGCAGGCCGTGGAGCGGCGTGAGCTGAAGCCGCCGCAGCGCCTGCGCCGCGCGCTGCAGGAGCTCGGACCGACCTTCGTCAAGCTCGGCCAAGTCCTGGCCACACGCGTGGACCTGTTGCCACCCGAGTGGATCGCCGAGCTGAGCCTGCTTCAGAACGCCGTGCCCGCGCTGCCGTGGGAGGACGTGCGGCCGCAGCTGGTGGAGGATCTCGGCGTCGACCCGGAAATCGCCTTCGCCCGGGTGGTGACGGTGCCGGTGGCGGCGGCGTCGCTGGCGCAGGCCCACCGCGCCTGGCTGCATGACGGCACGCCGGTCATCCTGAAGGTACGGCGACCCGGGATCGTCGACGTGGTCGAAGCCGACCTGCGGCTGATGGCGCGGCTGGCGGAAGTGGTGGAGTCGCAGCTGGCCGACCTGCGCCGCTATCGCCTGGTGGAGGTGGTGCGCCAGTTCCGCACGTCGCTGCGGCGCGAACTCGACTTCGCGGCGGAGTGTCGCAGCGCCGAACGCATCGGGGCCAACTTCGCCGACGACGACCGGGTGGTGGTGCCGCAGGTGCATTGGCAGTGGACCTCGGAGCGGCTCAACGTGCAGGACTTCGTCGACGGCATCCCCGCCGGCGATCTGGCCGCGGTCGACGCAGCGGGGCTGGACCGCTCCGCACTGGCGCGCGCGGGTACCGGCATCGTGCTCAAGATGGTGCTCGAAGACGGCCTGTTCCACGCCGACCCGCATCCCGGCAACGTCTTCTTCCTCCGCGACGGGCGCATCGCGCTGATCGACTTCGGCATGGTCGGCCACCTGGGCGAGCGCCGGCGGATCGAGATGGCGCGCCTGCTGCACGGCATGGTGATGCAGGACGCCGAGGCGGTCGCCGACATCCTGCTGGACTGGAGCATCGGCGGCGACGTCGACGAAGAGCGTCTGGAGGCCGACACGGCGGGGGTGGTCGACCGCTACCGCGGCGTGCCGCTGAAGGACCTGCGCATGGGCACGATGCTGTCCGATGCCGCCGGCCTGCTGCGCAGCCACGGCCTGGTGCTGCCGCCGGACCTGGCGCTGGTGATCAAGGCCTTCCTGACGCTGGAAGGGTTCGGCCGCCAGCTCGATCCCGGCTTCGACATGGCCACCGAGGCGCGGCCGTGGCTGGAGCGGGTGATGCGACGCCGGTTCGCGCCGTCCGCGCTGGCCCGCCGCGGGCGCCGCGGACTGGCCGGGATGCTCGAATTCGGGGCGGAACTGCCGCGCGACCTGCGCCGGCTGATACGCGCGGCACGCGGCGGCCGATTGGGCGCGCGCATCGAAATCCCCACGCTGCAGGCGTTTGGCGACCAGGTCGATCGCGCGGCCAGCCGGCTGACCATGGGCGTGATCACCGCGGCGCTGATCATCGGTTCGTCGATCGTGATGAACAGCGTGGGCGGCGGCGCCCGCAATACCTGGTTGATGGCGCTGGGCGTGGCTGGCTTCATCGGGGCCGCGGCCCTGGGCGTGTGGATCGTGTACTCGATCTGGAAGGGCGCACACAGGCGTTGATTCCCGGTGCCGTTAGTAGTATTACTACTAACCATGGATCTCACCGACACCCAGCAGGCCGTCCTTGCCTTGATCGCCGAGCGCATCGCGGAGGAGGGCATGCCCCCTTCACAGGCGGAAATCGCCCGCGCCTTCGGTTTCAGCAGCGTACGGGCCGCGCAATACCACTTGGAGGCGCTGGAAGCCGCGGGCGCCATCGAGCGGGTTCCGGGGCGCGCGCGAGGGATCCGAGTACTGCGGGCACCGGAGCCGCCACAGGGAGCATTCGCTCTTGTGGGAGCAGCTGCAGCTGCGAATGTCCCGGCCGCGCCGGCACCCCCACACGACATCCTCGAGCTCCCCGTCCTCGGCCAGGTGGCCGCCGGCGTCCCCATCGGTGCCGACATCGGCAGCGACCAGATGGTGCTGATGGACCGCGCGTTCTTTTCTCCGGCGCCGGACTACCTGCTGCGCGTGCGCGGTGACTCCATGCGCGACGAGGGCATCTTCGACGGCGACCTGATCGGCGTGCACCGCACTGCCGATGCGCGCTCGGGCCAGATCGTCATCGCCCGCATCGACGACGAGGTCACCGTCAAGCTGCTGAAGCTCGGCAAGGACCGCATCCGCCTGCTGCCCCGTAATCCCGACTACGCACCGATCGAGGTCGCGCCCGGGCAGGACTTCGCCATCGAAGGCCTGTACTGCGGGCTGGTGAGGCCGAACCGGTGAGGGCGGGATGTTCGCCTGTTGCGGCAGGCCTGGCCGCCTTCCCCGGATGGCCCGCGGGCCGAACCCGGTGCGCGGGAATTCCCCACCGGCACCTGCGGCGTCAACCGCTGCCGTGGGCGCGCCGGCAGCACTAGTTTCAAGTGCCCGCCGCGGAGTCGCAGCCCCTGCGACCCCCGACGGACACACTGCACACATTCCCGGATACACGAGCTGAGGACACAACGATGGACGAGAACAAGAAGCGCGCGCTTGCAGCGGCCCTGGGCCAGATCGAGAAGCAGTACGGCAAAGGCTCGGTGATGCGCATGGGCGACCGCGTCGCCGAAGTGGTGCCGGTGATCCCCACCGGCTCGCTGCAGCTCGACATCGCGCTGGGCATCGGCGGCCTGCCGCGTGGCCGCGTGATCGAGATCTACGGTCCGGAGTCCTCGGGCAAGACCACGCTCACCCTGCAGACGATCGCCGAGTGCCAGAAGCTTGGCGGCGTGGCGGCGTTCATCGACGCTGAGCACGCGCTCGACCCCACCTACGCGCAGAAACTTGGCGTCAACGTCGACGACCTGCTGGTGTCGCAGCCCGATACCGGCGAGCAGGCGCTGGAGATCGCCGACATGCTGGTGCGCTCCAACGCGGTCGACATGGTGGTGATCGACTCGGTCGCCGCGCTCACCCCGCGCGCCGAGATCGAGGGCGAGATGGGCGACCAGCTGCCCGGCCTGCAGGCGCGGCTCATGAGCCAGGCCCTGCGCAAGCTGACCGGCAACATCAAGCGCAGCAACTGCATGGTGTTCTTCATCAACCAGCTGCGCCACAAGATCGGCATCATGATGCCGGGCCAGAGCCCGGAGACCACCACCGGCGGCAACGCGCTCAAGTTCTACGCCTCCGTGCGCCTGGACATCCGCCGCATCGGCGCGATCAAGAAGGGCGACGAGATCATCGGCAACCAGACCCGCATCAAGGTGGTCAAGAACAAGATGGCGCCGCCGTTCAAGCAGGTCATCACCGAGATCCTCTACGGCGAGGGCATCAGCCGCGAGGGCGAGGTGATCGACATGGCGGTGGAGGCCAAGATCATCGAGAAGGCCGGCGCCTGGTACAGCTACGGCGAGGAACGCATCGGCCAGGGCAAGGAAAACGCCCGCCAGTACCTCAAGGAGAACGTCGCGGTGGCGCAGCGCATCGAAGCCGAACTGCGCGCGAAGATGGCGCCGGTGGTGGTTGCCAAGGCCAAGGCCGAGGACGCGCCCGAGGCCGATGAAGCCCCGGCCAAGGGCGGCAAGGCCGCGAAGGACGCCAAGGCCTGAGCATGGCGCGGCGGCGTGCCGGCGGCGCCGGGCATGACGAGGGGTCCCGCGAGGGAGCCGCGGATCCGGGCGGGCAGGGCGCTGAGAAGCAGCGCAGGCGGCGGCCGGAGCTGACGCCTGCGCAGCGCGCGATGGGCCTGCTGGTGCGGCGCGAGCATTCGCGCAAGGAGCTCGCACGAAAGCTCGAGGCGCGCGGAGTCGATGGGGACGAGGCCGAGGCCACGGTCGAACGCCTGGCCGAGGCCGGCTGGCAGGACGATGGTCGTTTCTCCGTCGGCCTTGCCCGCATGCGTTCGCAGGCCGGCTACGGCCCGCTGCGCATCCGCGCGGAGCTGTCCACACACGGGCTTGGCGACGACGCCATCCGGGCCGCTTTCGAGTCACTGGCCGAGGCCGGTGACGACGATTGGCGGGCCGTGGCCCGTGACCTGGTCCGGCGGCGCTACGGTCCGGGCGTGGCCGACGACATGGCGCTGCGCCGCAAGGCCGCGGATTTCCTGTTCCGGCGCGGCTTTGGCGGTGACACCGTCCGGGCGGCCACCGCCTTCGATATCGACGAGGACTGACCGCCGGGGGCAGGGTGCTTCCAGCCTGCCGCGTCCTGCTAACCTAGTGGAATCCGAGCGTAGCGCCCGGCACCCATCGCCCGCCCCGGGCGTCTGGATGCCGGTGCATCGCCGCCTCCCACTCTCCAGCAAGCCCCCAGATGCCAGCCCCCGAACAGACCTCCACCCGGCCCACCACGGCCGACATCCGCCGCGATTTCCTCGACTTCTTCAGCAGCCGCGGCCACACCATCGTGCCCTCGGCGTCGCTTGTGCCGGGCAACGACCCGACCCTGCTGTTCACCAACTCGGGGATGGTCCAGTTCAAGGACGTGTTCCTTGGCGCCGAAAAGCCCGGCTACGTGCGCGCGGCCGACGTGCAGCGCTGCCTGCGGGCGGGCGGCAAGCACAACGACCTCGACCAGGTCGGCTACACCGCGCGCCACCACACCTTCTTCGAGATGCTGGGCAACTGGTCGTTCGGCGACTACTTCAAGCGCGACGCCATCGCCTGGGCCTGGGAACTGCTGACCGGCGTGTGGAAGATTCCCGCCGAGCGCCTGGTGGTCACCGTCTACCACACCGATGACGAGGCCCACGCCATCTGGCGTGACGTCATCGGTGTGCCGGAAGACCGTATCATCCGCATCGGCGACAACAAGGGCGCGCCCTTCGCCTCCGACAACTTCTGGCAGATGGCCGACACCGGCCCCTGCGGTCCCTGCACCGAGATCTTCTACGACCACGGCGCCCATATCCCCGGCGGTCCCCCGGGTTCGCCCGACGAAGACGGCGATCGCTTCATCGAGATCTGGAACCTGGTGTTCATGCAGTTCGACCGCCAGCCCGATGGTCGCCTCGACCCGCTGCCTGCGCCCTGCGTGGACACCGGCATGGGCCTGGAGCGCCTGGCAGCGGTGCTGCAGGGCGTGCACGGCAATTACGAGATCGACCTGTTCCAGGCGCTGATCCGCGAAGCGGCCGCGCTGACCGGCACCGCGGATACCGGCAACAAGTCGCTGCGCGTGATTGCCGACCACATCCGTGCCTGCAGCTTCCTCATCGTCGACGGCGTGCTGCCCTCGAACGAGGGACGTGGCTACGTGCTGCGCCGGATCATCCGCCGCGCATTGCGCCATGGCTGGATGCTGGGCGTGCGCAAGCCGTTCTTCCACCGCCTGGTGCCGACCCTGGACGCACTGATGGGCGATGCCTATCCGGAGCTGCGCGCACAGCGCGCCCTGGTCGAGCGCGCGCTGCTCGCGGAAGAGGAGCGCTTTGCCGAAACCCTCGACAGCGGCATGCGCATCTTCGACGACGTGGCCGCGCGCAGCACCGGCACGATCCCCGGCGCCGACGCCTTCCGGCTGTACGACACCTATGGCTTCCCGCTGGACCTGACCGCCGACATGGCGCGCGAGCGCGGCATGGACGTTGACACCGCCGGCTTCGATGCCGCCATGGAGCAACAGCGCGAAACCGCGCGCGCAGCCGGCAAGTTTGGCGGCGGCACCACGCTGCCCGCCGAACTCGTCGCGCGCATGGCACCGACGGACTTCCTCGGTTACGACAGCCTGCAGGCCGGTGGCCTCGAGGTAATCGCGCTGCTGAGCCAAGGCCGTCCGGTGCAGCGCATCGAGGCGGGCGAGGACGCCATCGTGTTCCTCGATCGCACGCCGTTCTACGCCGAATCCGGCGGGCAGGTGGGCGATACGGGCGAACTCGACGAGAAGGACGTGTCATTCACCGTCGAGGACACGCGCAAGTTCGCCGGCCAGTTCCACGGCCACATCGGCCACCTGCGCGCCGGCGTGTTGGCGGTGGGCGACCGCGTGCTCGCCAGCGTCGACGGCAGGCGTCGCACGTCCACCGTGCTCAACCACAGCGCCACCCATCTCCTGCACGGCGCGCTGCGCGGGCAGCTGGGCACGCACGTGGCGCAGAAGGGTTCGCTGGTGGCGCCCGACCGCCTGCGCTTCGATTTCTCCCACTTCGAACCGATCACCGCCGACGCGTTGCGCGCCATCGAACTCCAGGTCAATGACGAAGTCCGCGCCGACCACGGCGTCGAGACCCGTGAGATGGCGATGCAGGAGGCGATCGACGCCGGCGCCATCGCGCTGTTCGGCGAGAAGTACGGCGAGCGCGTGCGGGTGGTGAAGATGGGCGACTCGGTCGAGCTCTGCGGTGGCACCCACGTGGGTCGCACGGGTGAGATCGGCCTGTTCAAACTGGTGTCCGAAGGCGGCGTCTCTTCCGGAGTGCGCCGTGTCGAAGCGCTGACCGGCCGGGCCGCGCTCGATCATGTCGCGGCGGAGGAAGCGCGCCTGTCCGAAGCCGCGCGCCTGCTGGGTGGCACCACGGCGGAAGTCACCGACAAGCTGCGGGCGCTGCTGGACCGCCAGAAGAAGCTCGAGCGCGAGCTCGAGGCCATGAAGGCCCGTGCCGCCAGCAGTGCCACGGCCGACCTCTCCTCGGGCGCGGTGGACGTGGGCGGGATCAAGGTGCTCGCGGCCCGCATCGAAGGCCTCGATGCCCGTGCGCTGCGCGATGCCCTGGACCGCTTCAAGCAGCAGCTCGGCGACGCCGTGGTGCTGCTGGCCGGGGCCAACGACGGGCGTGCGGCCCTGGTGGCTGGCGTCAGCGGTTCGGCGCTGGGGCGGGTCAAGGCCGGCGAACTGCTGTCCCATGTCGCCTCCCAGGTGGGCGGAAAGGGCGGCGGGCGACCAGACATGGCGCAGGGTGGCGGCGACGACGGTCCCGCGCTTGAGGCCGCGCTGGCGGCCGTACCGGCCTGGGTCGCCGCACGCCTGTCCTGAAGCCGGGTGGCTTCCGTTACTTTCTGCATACACACCGCGGGCCAGTGGATCGCTATCATGGTTCACTTGTGTGAACCATCACGAAAAGCCGCCGGCCGGGGCCTTTCACGCGAGACCGGGCGCAAGACCCGGCCCCAGGAGTTCCTTAAATGTTGATTTTGACCAGGCGGGTTGGCGAGACGCTCATGATCGGAGACTCGGTCACCGTGACCGTGCTCGGCGTCAAGGGAAACCAGGTGCGTGTCGGTATCACCGCGCCGAAGGATGTCTCGGTCCACCGCGAGGAGATCTACCAGCGCATCCAGCGCAACGAACCGGCGGCACCTGCCGGTGAACGCGAAGGGGAGTAGCACGCGGGGTTTGCCGGCTGCGGGTCGAGCCGGTATTCTTACGCACCGCGCCGGCCCACAAGTCTCGCGGTAACCGCATCACCCGGAGAGTTGCCCGAGTGGCTGAAGGGGCTCCCCTGCTAAGGGAGTATAGGGTTTATAGCTCTATCGAGGGTTCGAATCCCTCACTCTCCGCCAGTTCCAAGGCGGAACAGGATTGACGGGGCAAAGCAGCCCCTGCATAATTCCGCTTCTGCGCAAACGCGCCCGTAGCTCAGCTGGATAGAGCACCAGGCTACGAACTTGGGGGTCGGAGGTTCGAATCCTTCCGGGCGCACCATCTGTAAAGCAAATGGGTCAACGGGTGAATGCCCGTTGGCCTTTTTTGTTTGCGGACGCATAGGCCCGGCAGGTCCACGCCCACGCCCGGCTTCTGACCGGGTTCCATCCGATGGCGGCGGCTCCCGCAGGCGCCGAGCCAGCTCCCGACGTGCGTGCCCTCGCGGTTCCCCGGTGATCCAAGGCTGCATTTTTGCACTTGGTGGATCAAGGGGACTAGCATGCGCCTTCGGGTTAAGTCAGGCCGTGCAATAGTTGCCCGGCTTGGGCCACGTCGATGCCCTGGTCCATCGCGGCCAGGTATCCATGGTGTCGAGAGGGGACAGGGGGTCGCCTAGAACAACCGCTTCCTGGAGCCGAACGATGCACCGATTATCCACCGCCCTCGCCCTGGCTTGCGCCGGATTGGTATTGCCGTCCGTGGCGCTTGCCGCGACCTACAACGTCGGACCGGGGCGGCAATACACGCAGTTGTCCACCTTGGTCGACAGCGTGGATCTCGGGCCCGGCGACATCGTCCTGGTCGACGGCGGTACGACCTACAACGGCAACATCGTGGTCCGCAGCGCGGATCGTGGCGCGCAGGGCAACCCGGTGACATTCCGCTGGAACCGGTCGGTTGGGGCGACGCGCCCGGTGCTGCAAGGCGGCAGCCACACCATCAAGTTCCAGCAGTCCAACCATGTCGTCTTCGAAGGGTTCGACGTCAGGGGCGGTACGTCCTCATGCCTGTTCAGCGAAGCCCACGACGTGGTCGTCCGCGACACCATCATCCGCGACTGCCCATCCCACGGCATCCTTGGTGCCGACACCAATTCGGGCTCGTTCACGCTGGAATACAGCGAGGTCTTCAATTCGGGCGCGGGCACGCACCGGCACCCGATCTACATGCAGTCCGACCAGGTGGCCTACCCCGGTTCGGTGTTCACGATGCGCTTCAACCATGTCCACAGCGGCAACGGCGGCAGCCTGCTGAAGAACCGGCACGAACGCGCGTTGATCTATTACAACTGGTTCGAAGGTTCGGCCTACCAGGAGCTCGAGCTGATCGGTCCGGACTGCGAGACGCAACAGGCCGGATGGTCACCGGGGCTGCGCCGCGAGGATGTCGACCTGGTCGGCAACGTCATCATCCATACGTCGTCCTGGCGCAATGCCATCCGCACTGGCGGCGACCTCAACGGCCGCAGCTCCGGCCGGCTGCGGATGGTCAACAACACGATCCTGTTCACCCGCCCGGGCATCGCCAATGCGGTCCTGGTGCAGCTGGGGCAGGAATCGCTGGAAATGCACAACAACGTGATCTTCCAGACGGGCGCGGGGGCCGCACCGAACGTCCTGCGCGTGCATGAGGCGTCGGAAGTCGAGACGCCTTACTGTGCGCCGACCAGCCGGGAACCATGGTCGAGCGGCCGCAAGGTTGCGGGATCGAACAACTGGGTCCAGTCGTCGGCGACCCTGGTGCCGGCCGAGTTGAGCAGCACGCTCCGCGGTGCGGATCCCCTGCTGGCGAATATCGCCCAGTTCCAGCTGCGTCCTGCGGCCAACAGCCCGTTGGTCTCTGCAGGTAATGCATCGCCGGCGACGCCTCCCGGGTTCCCCTTCCCGTCACCGCTGACCCTGCCGCTGTTCGACCCGCCCGTGCGCGCCAAGATGGCCATCGGTGCGGAAGTGGCGCGTCTGCCTGGTACCCGGATCGATATCGGTGCGCTGGAGAATGCGAACAGTGCCCCGATGCTCACGCCTCGCAACGGCTCGGCCCCGTTGATACCGCCCCCGCTGAACGGCGCCTCGGCTCCCGTCCGCGCGCCGATGGAGCGGAGTTCCAGCGTGCAGCTGTCGCCAGCCAATGCGGCTGGAGTTGCCAGGGCTGACGCCAGTGCCGCAGCCGGCGCACGGATTGCGAGGAACCCCGCCGTGCGCAACGGGGCAGTCAGGATCACCCCGCCCATCGTGAAGCTGTGGCGAAGGTTCAGCCGCTGGATCCACGATCTGTCCGAAGCGGATGCCACGGCAGCACGCTGAGCCCGTGCTGCTGCTCCGGGATGGTGGTGGGCGCCTCAGTCCCCGCGCTGCGCGAGGAACAGCGGGTAGGGCGCGACGTCCACGATGTCCAGCGCCCTGCCGGCCACTTCGAACACGCCATTGACCAGGTCGGCGATGTTCCTGCGGGCTTCGAACGGCGGGTCGTAGAAGGCGCCCCGCTGCAGGATCGCGAAACCATGGCGCTCAAGCAGTGCGGCGGCGTCAGCGGCGTCGTGATGGCGGATCCCCGGGGCAGGGTGGCGGTCGAGTTCGCGCCGTCCGCTCATGCGCTTCCACAGGCGCGGCAGGAACTGCGAGGTCTTGGTGGCCAGGATCAGCTGGCCGCCCGGCCGGAGCACGCGACGGATCTCGGCCATGTACGCCGCGTCGTCGGGCACGAAGGGCAGCACCACGATCGACAGCACGATGTCGAAGCTGGCGTCGGGGAAGTCGAGGCCATCGGGACGACACAGGTCGAATGGGATCGGGGCGTATTGCCCACGCGCGAAGTCGACGCGACGAGACTCGACGTCGACAGCGTGGATGTCGGGGTGCGTTTTCGCTGCCTGCCAGGCGATGTCGCCCCAGCCAAAGCCGTAGTCGAGCACGCGCCCGGGCGGGAGTTCGCGGAGCAGGGCCAGCACGGCGTCATGGCGCCTGCGCTGGTGCGGGTCCAGTGGCGCGTCGCGGTGGAAGTGCGCCGGGACGTCGGCCAATCCGCCGCAGGCGTAGTCGGGTGTCATGGGTGATCCTTTCCAAGGCCGGGTGGGGGCCATCTACATGCACGCGATCGGCGGGGAAATGCGGCCGTCGAGCGATGAAGGCGGGCCGGTCCCGGCACCGCTTCGCGTTCGATCAGGGTGTGACCTGCCAAGCCGGAATTTCGCGCGTGAACGAATCGAGAAGACAAGGCGGCTTCGCCCCTGTATGAGCTGCGCTTCATTCCGATCCCCCGCAAACCCCATCCTCCCTGCGCCCTCCCTGGCGGATGGACGCTGCCGGCGGTCGCCGCGATGAATGTCCTGCACCTGACCCTGTCCTACAACAACGGCGGCAGGCGCGAGGCGATCGCGGCGCTGGCGCGGGGGCTCCAGGAACTGGGCGTCAGCAGCCATCTTGGATGCCTGGACGAGTTCGGCTCCGGACCGTCCGAGCGCGCCCTGTTCAAGAACAGCTTCAGCCTGGATCGAAAGGGCGTGTTCGACATCGCTGCGCTCCGCCGCCTGGCGGACTATTGCCGCGAGCACGCCATCGACGTGGTGCATGCGCACGACGCTGCCAGCGAGGCGATGGCCGCGCTGGCGATGCCGTGTCGTGGTCCCGTGCTGCTGATGACCTTCCATCGGACCCGCGGATTCGAGTCGGCGCGCCTGCGGGACCGCCTGCGCAATGCCTTCGTGGGCCTGCGCGTGGGCGCCGTGGTCGCGGCATCCCGGGAACGGCGGCAGCACTACATCGACAACAACTATTTCGGTGCAGGCAAGGTGTCGTGCATCCCGCTCGGCATCGATCTCGCCCGGTTCAAGCCCGATCCCGCCCTGCGCGAGCGCACCCGCCGGCTGGCGGGCGCGACGGAGGACACGCTGCTGCTCGGCGCCGTGGGGCATTTCGGCGCCGACAAGGGCGTCGATCTCGCGATTGGCGCGTTCCAGGAGTTCCTGCGGCGCAATCCCGGGCGCGATGCGCGGCTGGCGGTGCTGGGCAGCGGCGACGCCGCCCAGGAATCGCACATCCGTTCGCTGGTCGCGCCGGAGTTCGCCGGGCGCATCGCCTTCTTCGGCTTCCAGACCGATCCCGAATGCTGGTTCCCGGGATTCGACGTGCTGATTCACGGTGCGCGCCGCGAAGCCTTCGGCCTGGTGCTTGCCGAAGCCCAGGCCTGCGGGGTGCCGGTCGTGGCGGCGCGGGTCGGTGGCATTCCGGAAGTGGTGGTGGACTACCGGACCGGAGTGCTGGCGCCGACCGCAACGCTGGAAGCGCTGACCGATGCGCTCGAGGAACTGGCGGCCGACGAGCCA
Source organism: Luteimonas sp. A649 (assembly GCF_054072735.1). Taxonomy (NCBI): domain Bacteria; kingdom Pseudomonadati; phylum Pseudomonadota; class Gammaproteobacteria; order Lysobacterales; family Lysobacteraceae; genus Luteimonas; species Luteimonas sp. A649. Next base: position 793,990 of record NZ_JBSVRQ010000001.1, read on the forward strand.
CGGCGGCAGGCGTTCGCCCGCGAGGCGATCGAGCACGCGCATCGTCAGTTCAGCCAGCGGCGCTACGCACAGGATTACCTGCAGACCTACGTGCGGCTCTCAGGCGTCCCCTGTCCCGAGCCCCGGGGGGCTGTTCCGCCGGCTGTCTGACGCCAGCGTGTCGGGGTCGCGCTGCGCCCCTTCATCTGCCCCGCCTGTCGAATTCCTGACTTCCAACTGTGATCCCCATCACGGGATGGGGATTGCATTTGCTTGCGGCAGCCGTTGCATTCATATACTGGCCGCTTGGGGAACTGGTTCCATCACCGTACTGCCGTGGGCCGTGAGGCACGCGACGGCTGGAGACACCTACCCACATGCGGTCGTTCCACCATAGCCATGGCATCAGTCGCGCAGTCATCCGCGCACTCTGGCTGTGCGCGCTCGTGGCGCTGCCAGCGCTTGCGAGCTGTCAGGTCACGGAGTCCACGACCATCAGGGCCGGCGCGGCGACGTCCGTGGCCGGGTCACCGCAGGCCTTGCCACGCACGATCGAGCTGACGCCCAACGCGAAGGTTCTCGACCGCGAACTGGTGAGCCTTGGAATTCCGTTCGCGCCCGGCGAGCTGGGTGACGCTGCGCTGGTGCGCATCATCGACGCCGACGGCGCGGAAGTCCCGGCGTTCGTGAAGCCGACGCTGCGCTGGTATTGGCTGGACGACAGCATCCGCGCGGTCAAGGTGCAGTTCTTCGCCGACCCGCGGCGGAACTACGCGTTCCGCACCGACCAGCGGCGCACGGCGTCGATCGACGAGGAGCCGTATGACCGGGGCACGCGGCCCGGCAAGATGGGCGCGCCCGTTCCGCGCGTGATCGCCACGCTGGACCCGCAGTGGCTGGTGCGCTCGCGTATCGCCGGGCATCAGCTGGCGTACGACCGCAAGCAGCCCTATGACCGCTACATCGACCGCCAATGGCAGTGGGCGAAGGATGTCGCCTATACCGGGACCCACGGATTTTTGTTCGATCGCGCGTCGGTGATCGGCTTGCAGTACGTGCGCAACGGGCGTCCGGAGGTCTTCGCCGAGTTCTACAACTCGGCGACGTTCTACCTGTCCGGGATCAAGACCGCAGGGCGCGGTGGCGGCTGGCCCGACTGCACGGGTGGCTGGGAGCTGGACGGCGTCAACGCCTGCGACACCAAGTACAGCTACATCACCCCCCACCTGCTGCTGGTGGCGCTGGCGGGCGACGATACCCGGCTCGGCGCCGCCACCGTGCAGCACATGGTCGACAACCAGGTGAAGGGCGGATGGGGGCAGCCGCTGGGCCCCTACAAGGGCGCCGGCCAGCCATGGACCGAGCGGAACACCGGCCTGGCGCTGGAGCATCTGGTGTCGGCCTACGAGCTCACGGGCTCGCCGGCGACGAAGCAGCACATCGTCGACGTGCTGGACTGGCTGCACGACCACCAGCAGGCGCCGCCCGAAGGCGATCCGGTCACCGGCGCCTGGACCCATTCCTGGCAGGCGCATGAAGGCAGCACCTACGACCCGGCGACGGATGTCCGCGGGGCTTCGCCCTGGATGAGCGCGAACATCGTTGGCGGACTGTGGCGCGCCTGGCTGGTGACGCAGGACGAGCGCATCCCGGTGATGCTGCGCGATTTCGGCCGCTACCTTGACCGCCATGGCTTCGCGCCTGACACGCTGGCCGGCAACTGGCGTTCGACGTGCAACGTCGGCGGCATCGTCGGCTGGTACTTCTCGTCGGGCACCGCGCCGGAAGAGACGATCGTCCGGATCCAGGACAGCGAAGGCTATGGATCCGATGCACACAATCCCGAGCTTCTGATGGCGATCGCCGCGGCGCGCCACTTCGAGACGGACCCGGAGTGGCAGCGCGCGCTGTCGCTGCGGGCCGAACAGCTTTCCCGATATCTCAACCCCGCTTGCGCATCGGTCTCGCACACCGCACGCGCATTCAATTGGCAAAATCGAAACCCGGAGTCCACATGGTTGCTAGTGCATTGAATCAACGCCACCTCTTACCGATCGCGGCTTCGCTGCTGTTTGGCGTCATCGGCGCCAGTACGGATGCGAGGGCCGCGGGACCACTGACATTCACCAATGAAGCGTCGCAGCGGATCGACACGCTGCACGATTCGAACTACCGCTTCGACGCGCTGTTCGTCGACTTCAACAGCGATGGCTGTCCTGATGCGTTCATCGTGTCGCACAGCGACTGGGGCGCGACCACCCGGCTCTGGAACAATCGCTGCGACGGCAGCGGCACCTTCCAGTACGTCCAGAACAGCGACGCCAGGTACTACATCGAAGGCCAGCCCCTCATCTCGGGCTGGGTCACGCGACTCGACTTCAACGGCGACGGCAAGCAGGATTTCTGGGGCCGCCATGGCGGCGCGATGGGCGCCCGCTACCGGAACGGTTCGACGGCCGGCGCCTTCCTGCCGCGCTTCGCCGCGAAGGAGAACGGCTGCGAAGGCTACTGCGCGTTCGCGGACATCACCGGGAGCGGCAACCTCGAACTGATCACCGACAAACGGCACGTGTCGAACATCGCGACGGGCGCCCAACTGCGGCCGGCGACGGGCAACAGCGCCTACCAGGTCGTCGGTGACGTCACCGGCAATGGCTGGCCGGACATCGTGCAGCCGGCGAACGGCGGCTACTGGCGCAACGACGGCGGCGTGCTGAGCTGGGTGGCCGTACCGGCGTTCTCCGGCGGCCAGAACATGCAGATCCTGCTGGCCGACTTCAACAATGACGGACACCTCGACCTGTTCTACCTGGACGGTCCGCAGTTCAGCAACAGCACCCGCGGCGTTCTTTTCCGCAACAACGGCTCCGGCGGCTTCGCCGACGTGTCGGCAGGGTCGGGCCTGGCCAGCGTGTCGGCAAGCGACTACGGCAACATCGTCGCCGCCGACTTCGACAACGATGGCCACCAGGACCTGATGGTCGCCGGCGTGGGCGACTCGGTCAGGCTGTATCGCAACAACGGCAACATGACGTTCACTGCGTCCACCACCACCAACTTCGGGACCTCGTCCGGCGATGGCCCCGGGGGCTGGCAGTCCGGCAAGCCGCGTGCCGACGTCGCCGATTTCGACAACGATGGCCGCCTGGACATCATCAAGACGCAGTTCCAGAGCAACATCGGGCTGTGGAGGAACGGCACCAGCACGGACGGCAACCGCTGGATGAAGGTGCGCGTGCGTGGCGGCGGCGGCAACAGCGACGGCGTCGGCGCGAGCGTGCGCTGGTATCGGCCGGGGACCACCCAGCTGCTGTCGCACCTGCATGTGGTGGCCGCGGAGCAGAATCCGCAGACCCACCTGCATACGGGCCTCGGCGCACTGCAGGCCGCCGACCTGGAGGTCCGCTTCCCGAACGGCGGGCCGGTCCATCGCTTCCCCAATGTCGCCAGCAACCAGGAAGTCATCGTCTACCGCAACGGCTGCATGCTCACCGGATGGCAGCCGGGACATGGCTGGCCGCTGCAGGCGCCGCAGAACTGCAGCCTCGCTCCACCCCCTCCGCCGCCGCCTGCACTGAAGCCGCTGCACGGCTCGGCGCCGCTCATCCCGGGGATTGCGCCGCAAGGCACCATGGGGCCCGGCCCCGCACCGGCGTCTGCGACGGCTCCAGCCATCGTCGACACCGCTACGGGTACTGCGGCGCCGTCGGGTGCCGTGCAGGATGGCGCGGCGATGGCCGGTCGCGTGCTGTGGATCACGCCGAGGGCGCTTGTCTGGTGGCGGGGCTTCCAGCTCTGGCTGCGCAACGTCCTGACCGAACTGCAGTAGCCGGACGGCGTTCCCGCGCACTTGGCACCGTGGCCCGGGATTGAACCCGGGTCCGCATTCCCGGGCGGTTTCCGTTTGTAGCAGGTACGGGGCGGATCCCGGTCGTCATCACCGATCCGCCTGCGTCCAACCTCAGCGGGTGCCGCGCGGGATGCCATGATCGCCACCATCGTGTTCTGGGTTGCCGCGCTGCTGCTCGGCTACACCTATGTCGGTTATCCCGCCCTGGTCCTTGTGCTGGCCCGCGTGCGCCCCAGGCCGGTGGTGCGCGGCAGTGCACTGCCGACCGTGACGGTGGTGATGACGGTGCACAACGGCGCTGCCGATCTCGGCATCAAGCTCGCGAACCTGGAAGCGCTCGACTACCTGGCCGATCGGCTGGATATCGTGGTGGCATGCGATGGCTGCAGCGATGCGTCGGCGGCGATCGCCCGCGCCCATGTCGGACGCGCGGTGACGGTGCTCGAGTTCGCCGAACGGCGCGGCAAGGCGGCCTGCCTCAACGATGCGGTCGTGGCGGCCACCGGCGAGCTGCTGTTGATGGTGGACGTCCGCCAGCGCCTGGAGATCGACGTGCTGCGGCGGCTGGTGGCCTGCCTCGGCGACCCGGCCGTCGGTGTGGCGGCGGGCGAGCTGCGCTTCGAGGAGGCGGCGACGGGCTTCGCCGCCAGCGTGGACGCGTACTGGCGGTACGAGAAGGCGATCCGCCTGGCCGAAAGCGCTTCCGGGTCGGCGATCGGGGTCAGCGGCGCGCTGTACGCGGTGCGCCGCGGGCTCTTCCCGGTGGTGCCGCCGGGCACCGTGCTCGATGATGTCTTCGTGCCCATGCAGGTCCTGCGCGCGGGTCATCGCGTGGTGCTCGAGGCCGGCGCCGTGGCCTGGGACCGGCCTTCGCAAAGCAGCGCCCAGGAACGCGGACGGAAGCTGCGCACGCTGGCCGGCAACTTCCAGCTGGTGTCGCTGGCGCCGTGGCTGCTGGTGCCCGGCGTCAATCCGGCGTGGCTGCGATTCGTCAGCCACAAGCTGCTGCGCCTGCTGTCGCCATGGCTGTTGCTGGCATCGGCGGTCGCCAGTGTTTCGCTGGCCGGCCTCCACGGCGTCTACCTGCTGGCGGCCGCGGGTCTCGCACTGTTCGCCACGCTGGTGGTGCTGGCGCGCGCCGTTCCTTCGATGGCGGCCCTGCTGCCGGTGCGGGTCGCGTCCGCGTTCGCGCACATGAACCTCTATGCCGCACAGGCGTTCTTCACCTGGATCGGGAACCGTAGGCTGCACCTGTGGTGAGGCGCGCCCCGGCGTGCCGCGGCGCCCGGAGTTCAGTGCAGGTCGTGGCTGCGCTGGAGCGGGACGCCGGTGACAAGCAACGGACGTGAGGCGGCATCGGGATCGGGCAGCGGATCCCAGTCCTTGCAGAACAGCTTCTTTGCGACCTGGGTGGCGCGGTTGGCGATGCCGATCGGCGCGCCCAGCCAGCGCGCGACCAGGAAGGCCTTGCGCCGCACGACCCAGTTGTACATCGACTGCTCGGAATAGAAGTTGTAGCCCCAGCGCCGCTCGAACAGGCGCGACGACGGGCTGGTCAGCTTCCGGCCCCAGCGGTAGAAGAAGAAGCGCATGTCCGACAGCGCCATGCGCGTGCCGAGGTTGTCGAAGTGGATCACCGACTTCGGTTCGACCACCATGCTCCGATCCATCGCCGCGACCTGCAGCGAAATGTCGAGGTGCTCGCGGATCACCATCGACGGCAGCTCGATGCGCTTGAAGACGTCGCCTTCGAACAGCACGCAATGCAGCTCGAAGGTGCCGGTCCCCGTACGTTCGTCCGGCAGGTCGGGTACCTCGGTGCGGCGGAAGTGCTTGTGCTCGATGAGGTAGGGCGTGCCCTCGACGTCGACCACGCGCAGTTCGCCGGTATAGAGGTGGTTGCGCAGCGGGGCGCCGCGGTCGACGCCTTCGCGTTCGAGGATCAGTGGCGTGACCACGGCATGGCCGTCGGCCATGGCGTCGAGCAGCGGCGGCAGCCAGCCCTCGGTGACGCGCGAATCGTTGTCGAGCAGGACCACGGCAGGGGTATCGATCAGCGGCTGAGCCTCGCGCAGCGCGTCCATCGGCGTGCGCAGCCCGAGCGCGAAGAAGCGTACTTCCGGTCGCCCCTGCAGCCGCTTGCGCACCGGATCCATGATCGAGGCGGGGTAGTCGAGGTCCATGATCCACAGCCGGAACGGCTGCGGCGTGTGGCGGTAGACCGCATCGACGCACTCGTCGAGCCCCGAGTAGCGGTCGCGGGGCGTGATGATGATGGTGACGTCCTGGTTCATCCGTTTGCTTCCTGTGTGAGTCAGGGCGTCAGGCTCCCCCGAAGTTGCGTCGCCTCAGCCAACGGTACGCGGGCCCGGCCCAGCGCTTCGCAGGCTTCTTCATGTTCCACAGCAGCCACTGCCGCTGTCGTGCGGTACCGGCGCCCTGCGCGAGCGCAGCGACGGTTTCCGCGTCCATGCCGCGCTGGAGCGCATAGCGGCCAATGAGCAGCCCCTGTCCCCGTTTGGCCACGACAGTGGTGGGTTCCGATGTGAAGAGATAACGGATTCCGCAGGCAAGGGCGGACGCCGCGACCGCCGGCGAATAGAAGCCGCCGGGAATCGATGCGACTTCAATGGGCACGCCAAGGACATCGGCGAGGCGATCCACGCTGTCACGCCACTCGGCCGACATCGCCGCGGCGGGAAGGCGCGAGATGTCGGCCGGATGGGTGTGCGAATGGCTGCCGACCACGTGCCCGGCCGCGGCCAGGGCGCGCAGGTCGGCTTCACTGACGAAGCCGGGCGTGCCGATGCGCGTGCTGGTGATGAGGAAGTGCCCGGTCATCGCGTGTGCGTCGAGCAGCCGCGCCGCGGCCAGGCTGCTGGCGCCGCCGTCGTCGAAGGTCAGCAGGCAGGCGCCCGGCTCGAACGCGTCGGCGGCGTCCACGCGCGGGAAGGCGAGTCCGCTGGCGGCGAGGCGAGCGACCTGTGCTTCGAACTCGGGCCACGGCAGCTTGTACGAGGCCGCGGAAGGACCCGGGAAACCGCTTGCGTCGTCCGCGCCCGCGTCGACCACGTCGTGGTACATGAGGCTCGCGACCCTCAAGGCGAGTGTCTTCCGTGGTTCGCCAACGAGGACGGGCGCGTGCTCATGGGGCGTCCGGACCGGCCGCCGCGGACACGCGCCGGTTGGGCGGAGGCGGCAGGATGAAGTCGCGCCAATCGTTCGGGTTGCCGCCATGGCCGGCTTCCGCCGCCTTGACGATATTGAACACCTCGCGGGCGTTGACGTAGTGCAGGACGAAACGTTCACCGTCGTTGTAGTGCTTCCCGAGGTGGCTGAACATCGCGTCCACCGCCGGACCGAGCACGACGTCCGCCTCTTTCTCGGGCGCGCCATGGGTGTGGATCTTGATGAAGATCCACTCGGGACGGCCTTCGACGTGGATGCCGGTCTCGACCCAACCGTCGACGCGCGCCGGCGTGGGCGGGTAGTTGGCGCGGATGTCCGCGTTCTCGACCCGCGGCACGACGCCGTGCCGGCGGTCGCGCCAGTTCAGTCCGACCGGGCCCTGCACCAACAGCAGGTCGCCCGAGGGGGTTCCTCCGGCGCGCACGGGCACGCCACGATCGTGCGACTTCGGCCGCAGCGGATCGTCGGTGGCGTAGTAGATCGAGTTGATCGTGCTGGTCTGCGTGTCGCTGGGCGCCGAGGGCATGGTGAAGTCGGCGTAGCAGCCCAGCTCGCGCAGCAGGATCAGTTCGTTGTCGATCCCGCACCAGCGGCCGTCGGGGCGCGAGTTGTCCAGGCACCAGTTGCCGTGGATGAACCCGAACATGAGTTCACCGGTGCCGGGATGCCGGGGCAGGGCACCGTGGCGATCGTGCAGGAGCTGCTTGAAGCGCGTGATCGACTCGCGGAAGTTGGCTTCGGTGTCGTTGTCGTGGTGCAGGTGCACCTCGAGCTCGCCATAGCCGTCGCGGCACAGCGCTTCCAGCTTGGCCAGGTGTTCCTCGAGGTACTCCTCTTCCGGGTAGAAGAAGCCGTGCTGCGGAGGGCGGCCATCGGCGTCGCGGTGGCGGTCGGCGAGCGTGCGGTAGTCGCGGCACCAGCGGTCGACCCGCGCGCGCTGGGTCTCGAGGTCGGGATTGCCGTGCATCGGTTCGTAATGGTCGACGAAGCAGAACATCACGTGGGTCGGGCCGGCGTGCGCTGGCCGCGCCCTGCGGCGCAGATAGGCCGGCAGCCAGATCTGCATGTTGCGCGCGCGGATGAAGCGCGCCACCACCAGCCCGGCCACCAGGACAGCGACCAGCACGGTGGCAAGCAACGCCGCGGCCATCCAGGACAACGGGGTCATGTCCATCACCGTCCGGCTCCCGGTACCAGCGACAACAGCTGCGTGGCGTTGTTGCGCCAACGTCGCTCATGCTCGATATAGGCGCGCGCCGCTGCGCCCACGCGCCACCGTTCGTCCGCGCGGTCGCACAGATCGATTACCTGGTCGACGCAGGCCTGCACGTCCTTGCGGGGAAACAGCCAGCCGGTTGCGCCGGAGTCGATGACTTCGCCGATGGGCTCGTAGTCGGGCGCGACCACGGCCACGCCCATCGCCATCAGTTCGAACAGCTTCATCGGCGATCCGTACTCGTTGGAGTCGGGCAGGAAGGCGTAGTCCATGCAGGCAATCCATTCGGGGATCTGGTGGTGCGGCACACGGCCGGGCAGGCGAACGCGGTCGCCGAGTCCGCGTGCTTCCACTTCGCGGCGCACGGCCGGCAGGTCGGCGCCGTCGCCGATGATGAGCAGGGTCAGCGCGGGCGCCTCGTGCAGCCGGTCGATGATCGCCTCGACGAACGCCGGCACGCCGTGCCAGCGGGCGAACACGCCCATGTGGCCGCAGACGACGCGATCCTCGAGGCCGTGCCGGCGGCGCAGCGCGTCGCGGTCGTGGCACGCAGGGTCGAAACGGGCATCGACCGCGTTGGGCGACACCACCGACGGCGGCAGCTGCCCGTATTGCGTGGTGAGCAGATCCTTGAAATAGGTGGAGATGAAGACGATGCCCGTGGCGCGGGTCATGCACCAGGCTTCGATGCGCCGGGCCAGCGGCTTCAGCCATAGCGGACGCAGGCGCTGGACCACGGCCGAGTCATTGATCTCGAGGATGACCGGGATGCCGCGCCGTCGCGCGATCCACACCGTCATGAAGAGGAACAGGGAGTAGCGCTCGTAGATGAAGTCGGGCGGATCACGCGAAACCTCCCTGCGGATGCGCCACCAGGTGACGAGGTTGTAGCCGAGCTCGGCGAACTCGAACAGCACGCCCGGAAGGCGGCTGACCAGGCCGGCGAGGCGGCCCTTGTCCTCTGCCGGCGCCGCGGTGGCTCCGGCCGCCGTGGCTGGAACCGTTTCGCTTCCCGGCGCGACCTCCGGATCGGCACCGGGGAACGACAGCACGCTGACCTCGCAGCCCAGCTCGCGCAGCGCGTTGGCCACGCCGCGGATGTGGACGCCTTCGACCCGCCGGCCCTGGGTGCGGTGGTGGTAGAGGACCTTCATCCGCGGCCCTCCGGCATGGCGCGGACCGCGAAACCGTCTGCGTGCCACTGTGGCAGGAGATCGGCCAGCAGCTCCACCGTCGCGGCGGTGTCGTCATGCATCAGCACGGTGTCGCCCGGCCGTGGCGGATCGCTGCGGATCTGCGCCAGCAGGGTCGGCGCTGGCAGCAGCCGGTAGTCGAGGCTGTCGTAGGACCAGAACGCGATGGTGCGGCCGACGCGGGCGAAGTGGAGCAGCAGGTTCGCCGGCAGCGCGCCGCAGGGGGGGCGGAAAGGATGCGTCGGACGACCGTCGAATGCGGACAGTGCGGCGTCGGTGCGTGCGATCTCGTCGATCTGGGCGGACAGCTGCAGCTCGCCCATCCGCGGGTGGCTCCAGGAGTGGTTGCCCAGGGCGTGGCCCTCGTCGAGGATCCGGCGCACGAGCTCGGGATGCCGGTCGATGCGTTCGCCGATCAGGAAGAAGGTTGCGGTCGCGCCGTGTGCCTTGAGCAGGTCGAGCACGGGCGGTGTGAACTCCGGATGCGGGCCGTCGTCGAAGGTCAGGTGGAGCGTCCTGCCACGGGCCGGCGCGCGCGTGGTCACCAGGCGCGCGGGCAGGAGGCCGAGCAGGCGTGTCTTGCGGGATCGGGGCTGCACGGGTGGGCTCATCCGGGGAGGGGGGCGCTGGCCGCATCGCGCAGGATGCGGTCGAGGCGTTGGACATTGTCGTCCCAGCGGAACGTGCCGGCATGTTCGATGATCGCGTCGCGCTGCCAGTCGCGCTGCAGCGCATCGGCGAGGGCAAGGGCGAGTGCCGCCGGGTCGTGCGCGGGCACCAGCACGCCGGCATGCGCGGGCAGCACTTCCGGGATGCCACCCACGTCGCTCGCGACCACGGGCAGGCCGCAGGCCATCGCTTCAAGCACGACGTTGGGCACGCCTTCGTTGTGGCTGGGCAGGCTGAGCAGGTCCGCCGCCTGCATCCAGGCCGGCAGCTCTTCGTGCGGGCGTGCGCCCGCAAGCTGCACCCGGTCGGCGACGCCAAGCTGGCGCGCGCGCCGTTCGAGCACCGGGCCGGCCGGACCGCTCCCGACGAAGGCGAGTCGCGCCCGGGGGTGCCGCGCAAGGACCGCGGGGAACGCTTCGAGCAGGTCGAGGCAGCCCTTGCTCTGCTTGAGGTTGCCGACGTAGAGGACGAGCCGCGCGTCGGACTGGAGGCCCAGCGCATCGCGTGCCGTGGCCTGGTCCCCGGGGCGGAAGCACGCACCGTCGACGCCGTTGTAGAGCAGGTGGACGCGATCCTTCGCGGCGCCCAGGGCGCGCGCCTTGTCGGCAAGCGCGCTGCTGACCGTCACCACCGCCCGCGCGCCACGCAGCGCAGCTGCGATCTGCGGCCGACGCAGGCGATAGTTGGCCTGCACGTTGAGGTCGCTGCCATGCACCTTCACGACGTACGGCAGCCCCAGCGTCCCGGCCAGCCGCGCCGTGCCCACCGCGTCGGGGTAGCCCCAGCTGGCGAAGAGCAGGTCGTAGCGCTCGCGTCGCAGCCTTGCGCCATGCTGCGCCATCAGCGAGGCATACCAGGCCATCCCGTGCAGGCAGCGGCCGATGCGCGGCGGATACCAGAACGTGAAGTCCGAGGTCCGCGCGTGCTCCAGCACGGGCGCCACGCCGCGCGGACCCCGTCGGCGCTCGCGGAAGTCGACCGCGACCATGACCTCGAGGCTGTGCAACCGGGCAAGCCTGTCGAACTGCTGGCGGTTGAAGCTGGCGCGCAGCGGATCCCACGCGCTGGGGAACAGGTTGGTCAGCGCAAGGATCTTCATGCGCGCCCGTTCGCGTACACATCGAGGTAGCGCGACGCCATCACGTCGAAGGTCGCATTCGACAGCAGCCAGTCGCGGCCCGCGCGGCCCATCTCCGCGGCGCGCTCCGGATCGCCCAGGAGGCTGTCGATCGCGTTGGCCAGCGCTCCCGGGTCGCGTGCGGGCACGAGCAGGCCGTTGACGCCGTCGGTGACGATCTCGCCGTTGCCCCCGACCCGCGTCGCCACGATGGGCAGCGCGCAGGCACAGGCTTCAAGCAGCGCGATCGAGTAGCCCTCCGAGATCGACGACATCGCGAACATCGAAAACGCCGGAAGCAGTTCGGGCACGTCGTTGCGGTCGCCCAGCAGGAAGACGCGGTCGCCGATGCCGGCCTGGGCGATCGCGGCTTCCACGAGGGCCCGGTCGTCGCCTTCCCCGACCAGCACCAGGGCCACGTCGCGGTGCCTGGCATGGACCTGGGCGAAGGCGGCGACCATGGTCCCCAGGTCCTTGGCCCAGTTGAGGCGGCCCACGAAGCCCACCAGCTGCGTGTCGGGGGCCAGCCCCAGGCGTGCGGCCAGCTGCGCGCGCAGCCCGGCATCGCGCTCGTGGAAGGCGTGGGCGTGGATGCCGTTGGGCAACACGTGCAGCTTGTGCGGCGGGACCAGACCATTGTCGGCAAGCCGCTGCCCGGCCGCATGCGACACCGCGACCGCGACGTCGGTCCTGCGCATCGACTGCCGGAACAGCCACTCCCTGCGACTGGCCGCGCTGGCATCGCCCATGCCGTGGCGCGTGTTCACCACACGGTGCAGGCCGAGGCCGAGCGCGGCGACCATCGCGTAGTAGTGCGGGACACCGTTGTGGCTGTGCAGGACTTCGGTGCGCTGCGACGCCAGTGCCCGCCGCAGTCGCCAGAGTGCGCGCGGGTCGGCGCCCTTGCGCTTTCCGCATGCGATCACCGGTATGCCGTGCGGGGCGAGTTCCCCTGCCAGCGAACCCGCCTCGAACAGGCAGACGACCTGACAGTCATGCCCCGCGGCCGCCTGCGAGCGCGCGAGATCGATGACGACGCGCTCGAGGCCACCGCGATTCAGGTTGTCGACGATATGGCTGATCCTCACGGCAGCCTCGACACGGTCACGCGGAACTTGCCGGTGGCGGTGAGCGGGATGTCGTCGACGCGCTGGAGGTCGAGGCTGGCATCGTTGCCAAGCACCTTCGAGACCTCGCGCCTCACATAGGCTTCCTGCTCCGCGCCGAATTCGGGGCCGGGCACCACGCTGAGCGTGAAGCGCTCGAGGCTTTCCTGCACGACCTGGAAGCGGCGCACGCCGGCGACATCCTTGAGCATGTGCGGAAAGAATTCGCCCGGCAGCACGCGGCCGTCGGTGGTGCGGATGGCATCCAGGCGCCGTCCGTCGATCCGGCTCAGGCGCGGCAGTCCGCGCCGTCCGGTCGCGTGCCAGGGATCCTTGCGGCTGGCGATGTCGCCGTTGACGTAGCGGATGAAGGGCATGCCCATGTTGTGCAGGTCGGTAATGGCGAGTTCCCCGGTCTCGTTGCCGTCGTCGCCCCGTGCCGCGTTCACCAGCTCGACCACCAGGTGGTCGGCGTTGACCAGCAGCCCGTCGCGATCCTCCGCTTCGCAGGCGATCAGCATGAATTCCCGGCACCCGTAGGTGTTGTAGGCCTTCGCGCCTGGAAACGCGGCTTCGATGACCTGTCGCTGGTAGTCGTGCAGCGCCTCCGCGGCGCCCAGCACCGAAACCACCCCCGGGATGCTGCGGCCCTGCGCAAGCAGCCACTTTGAAAGACGGAAAATCGGATCGACATAGGCCACGATCACGTCCGGTCGCCAGGCCGCGATCGCGTCCGCATAGGCCGCCATGTTGTCCTCGCGCATCAGGAAGCTGTTGAGCATGCGGCGATGGAAGGCGGCGTGGTACAGCCGTTCCTTCAGCTGCGTGGCACGGCCTGGATCGCCGACCGCGCCGCCCCACAGGTAAAGCGTGCGCCGGCCCATCCGCGCGCCTGCCCATCGATAGCCGCGCCACATCACCGCGGTGCGGCGGTCGTTGCTTTCGCGGGTGAAGCCAAAGCGCAGCGGCTCGCCGGTGGAGCCGCCGGTGGCCTTGTACAGCAGACCATCGCGGAACCGGCGCGCCTTCAGGTCGTCGTTGTGGGTGCGGATGTCGGCCTTGGTGAGCACCGGCAGGCGTGCGAAATCATCCATCGACCCGAGGTCGCCCGGCTCGAACCCCTCCGCGCGCCAGCGCTCGCGGTAGAAGGGCACGTCGTCCCAGCAGTGCGCGACCAGTGCCTTGAGCTTGGTCCACTGGATGGCCGCGATCTCTTCCGGGGAGCGCCACTGGTTGGCCTCGTACTCGCCCAGGTAGCGCAGCGTGTGGCGTCCCCGCACCGCCTCGTACGAGGGAAGGAGGGCATGGCGGAACGCGTGTTCGTAAAGGCTCATGCGGCGGTCTCCGCGCGGCGCACGGCCCAGCCCAGGAGGCGGCCGACGAACGCCGGCCGGCCCTTGCCCAGGCGCGCGTGCAGGTGTTGGAAATGATGCAGGTCCGCCGCGCTCCAGAAACCGAGCAATACGGTCCCGGCTGCGTACAGCGCGGAAACCATAGCGCCGCCGATCAACAGCGTAGGCAGGTCCGCAAGGTGGCCCCGTAGGGTCCAGGCCGCGCCGCCCGCGATCGCGGCCGCGGCCACGACCCGTGCGATGCGCCCCCATTGCAGGGTTGCGCCGCTGTAACGCAGCGCAAGGATGACCAGCAGCGCGCCCATCAGCGTGCTGGTCGCGGCGAAGGCGGCCACCGCGCCCGCCAGGCCGAACTGGCGGATCAGGGCCACGTCGAGCCCGACCTTGACCATCGAACAGGCGATGACGGCGATCATGAGCGTGCGTTGCCGGTCCGCGCCCAGGAGGTAGCTGGACGCGCCCTGGCACACCACGCCCACCGCGCCTCCGAGGAGGCAGACGGCGAACATGGGGGCGGCGGGCGAGAACGCGGGGCCGTACAGCAGGCCGATGATCTCGTGCGCGAAGACCATGCCGTAGGCGACCAGCGGCGCCGCCAGCGCAGTGAGGTAGGTGGTCGACATCGACAGGCGCCGGCCCGCGATCTCGCGACCCTGGGCCAAGGCCTTGGCCATCATCGGCAGCAGCAGCGCGCCGAACACGCCGGGGACCAGCAGCAGCGCGCCGTTCGACAGCTGGAACGCGACCTTGAACTGGCCGGCCGAGGCCGTGGAATCGAACAGGGTCAGGAACAGGACTTCGACTTCGCTGGCGGTGATGAAACTGACCGCCACGGTGACCGCGACCAGCGACGTGTAGCTCCGCAAGCGCTTGCGGGTCGCTGCGTCGAGCGGCTCCCGCGCCCCGGGAGGCGGGAGCAGGGGCGCGACCTGTCGGCGCGAGATCCACCAGAACAGGAAGCTCGACGCGGTGAACGACCCCAGAAACCATTCCATCGGTCCGTCCAGCCACCAGACCACGAGGATCATCAGCAGGTTGAGCGGCGCCACGATGACCGCGATCGCGGCGGTTACGCGGAAGTTCTCGTAACCCTTCGCGGTGCTGATGTTGAACATGTACATCGCGCGCAACACGGTCGTTGCGAGCAGGATCGCGAGCAGCACGCCATGGCTGAAGCCGGGCATCAGCCGCTGGCCCTGCAGCATGAACAGCGCCGCTCCGGTCACCAGCACCACCGCCAGGAAGCCCGCCTGCACGCGCCTGGCCCAAGACAGCAGTGCGCGGATCTCTCCATCGCGGCCGGCGCCGCGCAACTCGGCGACGAACTTGATGACCGCGCTGGACACCCCCGAGTTGGTGACCACCACGCCGGTGGCCACCAGCCAGATCACCAGGCTGTAGGCGCCGAAGTCCGCGGGCCCCAGGTGCCGCGCGATGATGATCGATGTCAGCATGCCGAGGAAGTACTCGGTATAGATGCCTACCGACGAATACAGGGTGTTGCGGATGACCTGGCTGCGCGTGCTCATGACGCCGCCATGACGAACAGGACCTTGACCAGCACCCACAGTGCGACCGCGCTGGCAACCGACAACACGCACCACTTCACCCAGTCGCGTTTCACGTCGAAGACCGGCAGGCCGGCCCAGCGCTCCTGCGCGCCGCCATACCAGCCCGTCACCAGGCCCAGCAGGATGTAGAGCAGGATCACGTAGCTGCGGCTCAGGAAGAAGGCGCAGGCGAAGAAGCCGACCATTGCGATCAGCATCGTCATCGCCATGCGCCGCTCTTCCGTCCACAGGCGCTGGTGTTCGGGATCGGCCATGGTCGCGGGCAGCCGCAGCACCATGACCGGCATCAGGAAGCAGTAGCCCACCATCGCCAGCCAGATCGTGTAGCCGATGATCCCGGTTTCAGCGAGCACCAGCACGAACGAGTTGTGCGCCGTCAGCAAGGTGTGCTCGGTGAAGTTGCCGACGCCGACGCCAAACAGCGGGTTGGCGGTGAACATCTGGATGCCGTCGTACCAGCTTTCGATGCGGCCGTAGGCGGACGATTCCCCGGCGTCGAGTTCCTGCATGCGGGTGGGCAGCATCATCAGGCCCGCCATGCCCGCCGCACCCAGGGTGCCGGCGACGACCAGGCCGCGACGCAGCCACAGCCACACGCCCGCCATGGCCATCACGGCGAGGAACGAGCCGCGCGAGTCGGTGAGGTACACGCCGTACAGCAGCAGCAGCGCCACCGACCACCAGAACAGGCGTCGCATTCCGAGTGCCCCGCCGCGACCGGCCATCAGCAGCGCCATCGGGATTGCGATGATGAACAACATGGCCAGGTCGTTGGGATCGCTGAAGATGCCGACGTACTGGATGCGCCCGTCCTGCACGGTCGGCATGCCGGTCCACCCCTGGCCGAGCTTCACCTGTTCGATGCCGTGGATCGTCAACACGACCGCGCACAGCGCGATGACCCACATGATCCGGAAGCAGTTCTTCTGCAGGTAGCTGGCCTGCGCTATCAGCACCAGGGCAAGCAGGGTCGGTAGGAACTGGAAGAAGCGGACCACGGCGCCGCCGGCCCAGCCATTGACAACCACCGTGAACAGGGCCACGACGATGAACGCCGCGAACAGCAGGTAGGTCGGCTGGTTGAACCTCCTCCGCTCGTTGCTGATCACCCAGGTGCCGAGCGCGCCCAGCATCGCGATCGGCAGGATCGGGATCCCGAGATCGACCAGCGCGGGGTACTCTTGGGGGCGGATCAGCACCAGGCCAAGCCAGGTCAACAGGAACAGCATCACCTCGGGTACTTCCTCAGCTTGGACGAATGCGAAAACAGCTCTGGCGCGGCGAGAATGCCTTCGAACCAGGCCGGGTCGATATGGGTTTCCACGGCCGTGCGCAGCAGCTGGTAGCGGTTGCCGGCCTGCGGCACGCTGACGCCGTTGACGTAGCTGAAGGCGACCCGGAACCCCTGCGCGCGGACCGCGTCGATGACCCGCGCATCGAAGGTGTCGGGACCGCCGACCGGATAGGAAATCG
The DNA here is from genome assembly GCF_054072735.1 of Luteimonas sp. A649. Classification (NCBI taxonomy): domain Bacteria; kingdom Pseudomonadati; phylum Pseudomonadota; class Gammaproteobacteria; order Lysobacterales; family Lysobacteraceae; genus Luteimonas; species Luteimonas sp. A649. Next base: position 810,705 of record NZ_JBSVRQ010000001.1, read on the forward strand.
CGATCGCAGGCACGCCCAGCTCGGCGGTCAGCCGGGCCTGGCATTCGGCCACCTCGTCGCGCAGCGCTGCGTCGGGCAGCTTCGCGAGCATGCGGTGGTGCACGCCGTGGCCACCGATCTCCATGCCGCCCGCCTGCATTTCGCGCAGCTGGTCCCAGGTCATCGGGCGGCAGTCGAGGTGCCCGGATGTCCGCGGACGACCGCAGTCGCGCTCGAGCCCGCCGATCACGGCCTGCTGGCCGGCATCGTCGAGATACTTCAGCCGGTCGAGCAGCGTGCCGGCGGCCGCGCGCCGCGCGTCGAGGTCCGGCGGCAGCGGAAGATCGATTCCCAGTCCCGGCAGGCGCAGCCGGTCGGCCTCCATCGTCACCACCAGGTGCGCCAGCCAGTCATAGGCGTAGGGCAGGCCGGTGTCGATGTGGCCGGTGGCGACGAAGAACGTCGCGGGGACGCCGAGTTCGCGCAGGATCGGGAAGGCGATCGCATGGTTGTCGTCGTAGCCGTCGTCGAACGTCACCAGCACCGCATCGCGCGGCAGTGCCGGACCACCGTCGAGCGCGGCGACCACGTCGCGGCAGGTGACCGGGTGGAACCGGTCGCGCACGTGCCGCATCTGCTTGCGGAAGTCGACTGGCGATGCGCTGACCAGGGCGGGGTCGAATGCGAAGCCGTGGTCGATGTCGCGGACACGATGGTAGGCAAGCACCCGCAGGTCACGCCGGAACAGGCGGCGCACCGTCTGCAGGGCGGGCAGCAGCCGCCAGGCGCGGACGCGGGCCGCAAGCCGCTGGCGTTGGCCCGTTGCCGCGTGCGGATCGGGTACCGCGGCGGTGGCGGGATCACTCGACATGGGTCGACGGGCGAACCCGGACGCTGGCAAGCCGCTGCCCGCGCCGGGCGCGGCGCACGTGGCTCCCTCTGGTGGCGATTGCGGACAGGATCCGGATCATCGTGCGAGCGTCCGTTCCCCCGCCGTCGTGGCGCGAACGCTGCGTGGGAATATAGGCTGTCGGCGGAAGTGCCGCCATCGCGCGACGTGGTGCCGGGTGGCCGGCAGGCGGCTGCTTTCGCGTACGCTGCCAAGAATCAATCGCCCCTTGAGCCATGCGATGACCGACCAGACAGACTTCATCGTCCTGTACCGCGAGCTGGGCATCGGACCCGACTGCTCGCTGGACGGTCTGAGGCTGGCCTACAGGCGCAGGGTTGCCGACCTGCATCCCGATAGAAGCGGTGATTCGGGCGAGGACGAACTCAAGGCCCTGAACCACGGCTACGCCGCCGCACTCGATTTCCATCGCCATTACGGGCGCCTGCCCGGTGCGCCGCCGGCGCCTTCAACGCAGCGCCGCCGCGATCCTGTCGGGCCGCAGCAATGGATGGAAGAGGATGTGGTGCAGCCGGAGCCGGAGACGCGCAGGCCGCCGAGGATGGTCGTGTACGGCATCTTGTTGCTGGCGGCGTTGCTCGTCTGGTGGCTTTCGCGCACCGACGCTCCACTGCCGGGATTTCCTGATGGTGTTGCCGTAGACAAACGGAAAATGACGCACCCCACGGCCATGGCCTTGCGACTGGGAATGCCCGCGCATGACGTGGTCGCGATCCTGGGCGATCCGGTCAGCCGCGAACTCGGAGACACCCACTGGCACTACGGGTCGTCGTGGGTGCGCTTCGAATGTGCGGAGGTCGTTGACTGGTACAGTTCGCCGCTGCGTCCGCTGAAAGCGTCCCGGTCCCGCCCCTCCGACGCGACGGCCTCGGGGACGAACGCCGGCACGCGCCGTTGCCCGCAGGTCGTCGGCGCGTCGAGCAGCCAGTGGTGAGTCACATGAACCGGTTCAACGCGAAGCTGAGGAAGGCCGTCCGCCGCACGTGGATGAAATACGCGATGCGCGGCGTCGGTGGCGCCGACGATTACGGGCGCCTCGACCTGGCCTACCGGCTCGGCGATCCCTGGGGCATGGAATCCGAGTTGGAGCAGGCGCGGTTCGCCGCGACCAATGCCCTGGCCATGCGCACGTTCGGACGCGTGCGGACGCTGCTGGAAGTGGGCTGCGGCGAGGGCCACCAGACGCTGGCCCTGCGCGAACTGGCCGACGAGGTGCACGGCATCGACGTCAGCCCGATCGCGATCGAGCGCGCGCGCGTGCGCGCCCCGGACGCGCAGTTCGCGGTGGCCGACATCCACCACCAGCCCTGGGGCGAACAGCCGGGGCGCTTCGACCTCGTGGTCGCCTGCGAAGTGCTGTACTACATCAAGGACATCCCGGCGACGCTGGCGCGCATGAACCACCTTGGCCGCGCTTGCCTGGTCACCTTCTTCGCCCCCGCGCTGGCGCGTGTCGGCCCGCACCTGGAAGAGATTCCGGGGCTGCACAAGGACTGGGTGCAGCACCGCGGCGAGACCTGGCTGGTGTGCTGGTGGCGAAACCCGGAATGACTGCTCCGTTGCCACGCGCGGGCCTCGCGCGCAGGAGGGGCTGACGCATGTGCGGGCTGGCGGGTTACCTGGGCCAACCGGTGCGGGGCGGCGACGAACGCGAGTTGCTGCAGCGGATGATCCACACCCTCGCGCACCGGGGGCCGGACGGCTACGGCTTCCATGTCGCGCCCGGCGTGGGCCTTGCGCATGCGCGTCTGTCGATCATCGACCTGGCCACCGGCGACCAGCCGATCCACAACCCGGCGCGCACGGTGTGGACGGTCTTCAACGGCGAGATATTCAATTACGTCGAGCTGCGGGCCGACCTCGAGGCCCGCGGGCACGTGTTCTACACGCGCTCGGACACCGAGGTGATCGTGCACCTGTACGACCGCTACGGTGACCGCTTCGTGGAACACCTCAACGGCCAGTTCGCGATCGCACTGTGGGATGGCGCGCGCCGGCGGCTGGTGCTGGCGCGCGATCGTGCGGGCATCCGGCCGCTGTACTGGACCAGGGCGGATGGCGCACTGTGGTTCGCGTCGGAGGCGAAGGCCCTGTTCGCGGCCGTGCCGGAGCGCGCGCGGCTGTCGGTGCGCGGACTGCTGCAGGCGTTTACATATTGGGCGCCGCTGGATCCCGATACCGCATGGGAGGACGTCCAGAGCCTGCCGCCCGGCCACGTGCTGGCCGTCGAGTCCGACGGTCGCGAAACCCTGAGCCGCTATTGGGACTGGACCTTCCCGGATGCATCTGCCACGCGGCCGGAACGCTTCGTCAGCGTGGAGCAGGCGGCTGGCGAGCTGCGCGAACGGCTCATCGACGCGGTGCGGCTGCAGCTGCGCTCCGACGTGCCGGTCGGGGCTTACCTCAGCGGTGGACTGGACTCCTCGGGCATCGTCGCGCTGGCCCGGGGCTTCACGACAACCCCGGTGCGCACCTTCTCGGTCGCGTTCGACCAGCCGGAGTTCGACGAGAGCGAGCACCAGCTGGCCATGGTCCGGCACCTGGGCACCGACCACTCCATGCTGCGCATCTCGACCAGGGACATCGGCGAGGCCTTCCCCCGCCTGGTCGCGCACGCGGAGACGCCCGTGCTGCGCACTGCGGCCGTGCCACTGATGCTGCTGGCCGATTCCGTGCGCGCCCACGGCTACACCGTGGTCCTGACCGGCGAGGGTGCCGACGAGGTATTCGGCGGCTACGACCTGTTCAAGGAAGCCAAGGTCCGGCGCTTCTGGGCGCGCCAGCCGGACTCGACGCTGCGCCCGAAGCTGCTGTCGCGGCTGTATGGCTACCTGGAGAACTCGCCGGCGGCGAATCCGGCGTTCGCCGCCTCGTTCTTCGGCCAGGGCAGGGAGCACATCGACCGCGCGATTTTTGCGCACGTGCCGCGCTGGACCACGTCGCAGCGCGCCTTCGCCTTCCTGTCGCCGGAGCTGCGCGCGCAGGCCGCGGGCTGGGACGCGCTGGCGTTCGCCGAGTCGCGCCTGCCGGCGAACATCCTCGACTGGTCGCCGCTGGCGCGCGACCAGTACGTCGAAGCCAAGACACTGATGGCTGGCTACCTGCTTGCCGCGCAGGGTGATCGGGCCGCCATGGCCGGTTCCATCGAGGGACGCTATCCCTATCTGGACCACACCCTGATCGAGTTCGCCAACACGCTGCCGCCTTCGTGGAAGATCCGTGGCCTGACGGAGAAGCACATCCTGCGCCTTGCGCTCGCGGACCTGCTGCCCGACGACATCGCGCGGCGCACCAAGCAGCCCTACCGCGCGCCGGACAGCGCCAGCTTCTTCGTCGATGGAAAGCCGCTGGACTACGTGGCGGACCTGTTCGCCGAGGACAACCTGCGCTCCAGCGGCCTGTTCGACGTCAAGGCGACTACGCGGCTGTTCGCCAAGGCGCGCGCGGGCAAGGTCGTGGGGTTCGCCGACAACCAGGCCTTCGTCGGCGTGCTGTCGACGCTGCTGTTGCTGCGCAACTGCCCGCGAGCCGTGTAGGAGCAGCTACAGCTGCGATCGGGACTGCCGGCCATCGCGGCTATAGCCGCTCCTACAAAATCGGGAAAGGCTCGACGGGCTCCAGCCGCAGCAGCTTGCCGTCGGTGCCGTCGGTCAGCAGGTAGATGAAGCCGTCCGGCCCGGTGCGCACGTCGCGGATGCGGTGGCGGCCCTGCAGCAGGCGTTCCTCGTGCACCACGCGGTCGCCGTCGAGCTCCAGGCGGATCAGCGCCTGTCCGGCCAGCGCGCCGACGAAGAGGTTGCCCTGCCACTGCGGGAACGCGTCACCGCTGTAGAACGCCATGCCGCTGATCGCCGGCGAGACCTGCCAGTAGTGAAGTGGCGGCTCGGTGCCTTCGGCGGTGGCGCCGATCGCCCCGTCCACCGGTTGGCCCGAATAGTCGAGGCCATGGGTCGCCAGCGGCCAGCCGTAGTTGTGGCCCGGCAGCGGAACGTTGATCTCGTCGCCGCCCATGGGGCCGTGCTCGTGGATCCACAGCGCGCGCGTGACCGGGTGCAGGGCCATGCCCTGGATGTTGCGGTGGCCGTAGCTCCAGATTTCCGGCCGCGCGCCTGGCTGCCCGGCGAAGGGGTTGTCGTCCGGGATGCCGCCGTCCGGGCGCAGCCGCACCACCTTGCCCTGCAGGTGGTCAAGCAGCTGCGCGGTGCTGCTGGAGCGATGGTCGCCGGTGCCGACGTACATGAAACCCTGGTCGTCGAACACGATCCGCGAGCCCAGGTGGCTTCCGCTCGACAGCTTCGGTTCCTGCCGGAACACGACGTCCAGGCCCTCGAGTCCGCGCTCGCCAAGCCGCCCGCGCGCGACCGTGGTGCCGCCCTTGTTGCCGCGCCAGTTCGGCTCCCCGTAGCTCAGGTAGACGAGGCGGTCCTCGGCAAAGCCGGGCGAGGGCACCACGTCGAGCAGGCCGCTCTGGCCCTGCAGGAACACGCCGGGCACGCCCGCCAGCGGGGCGGAGATCACGCCGTCCGGGCTGATCCGGCGCAGCCGGCCGGGGCGTTCGGTCACCAGCATGTCGCCATCGGGCAGGAAGGCAAGCGACCACGGATGCACGAAACCTTCGGCCAGCACGCGCACGGAAAAGCTGCCGTGCTCGCCTTCCAGGACCTCGGTTTTCGCATCGCCGAGGCTGCGCGGCGCGGACACGATGTCCTCACCACTCTGCGGATCCCGTTCAATTCCACATGCGGCAAGAGCAAGCAGGAGGCAAGCGCCTCCGACGGCGATGCCGGCACGCAGGGCGCGCGTGGAGCCAAGATGCTTGGCGCGCGGATCTGGAAGCTTCATCAATCTGCTCGAACGAGGGAATCGATACACATGGGCCGGCGGCAAAAGATCAAGCAGTTCATCCTCGGTAATTTCCTTTTCACCGACGACGAATCCGCGTTCAGCGATGATACCTCCCTGATCCGGGAGGGCATCGTCGACTCCACCGGCATCCTCGAGCTGATCGGCTTCATCGAGGAGAGCTGGCCGGTGCGGGTTCCTCCGGAGGACATGACTCCGTCCAACTTCGACAGCCTCGGGGCCATCGATCGCTATCTCGACGGCCAGTTGGCTGCCTGAGCGGGCCACGATGCAGGTCCTGGTCGCACGCCTGGAGGACACCGCGGCGGCAATGCCGGCGCGCACGGCGATCCAGCACGGCCCGCGCCGGATCGACTACCGCGAGCTGCACGCCAAGGCGCTGCGGTTCGCCGGTGCGCTGCGCGCGCGTGGCGTGCGGCCGGGTGATCGCGTCGCGCTGGCCCTCCCCAACGGGATCGAGGCCGTCATTGCGTGGTACGGCATCTGGCGCGCGGGCGCAGCGGTCGTGCCCCTGAACCTCCAGGCGCGCGAACGCGACTTCGCGTCCTGGCTCCGGCACAGCGGCGCGGAACTGCTGGTGCACGCACAGGGACATGCCGACGCGGAGCACGCGGCGCGCGACGCCGGCGTCGCCACGCTGGTCCCCGCGTCGGCTGCGGCGCCGGCGGCCGACGCGTTTGCCGCCGCGGAAAGCGGCGCGGGCGTGGATGTCCCCATGCCCGACGCCGACATGCTTGCTGCGATCCTCTACACCTCCGGCACCAGCGGCGCACCCAAGGGCGTGGCGCTGAGCCATCGCAACCTCGCCGCCAACACGGCCGCGATCATCGACTACCTGCAGCTGGCCGCGCACGACAGCACGGTCAGCGCGCTGCCGTTCCATTACGCCTATGGCGCGTCGGTGCTGCATACGCACCTCGCGGTCGGCGCCAGGGTGGTGCTCGAGGACAACCTCGTGTTCCCGCATCTCATCGTCGAAGCGCTCGCGCGCGAACGTGCCACCGGCTTCGCCGGCGTGCCCTCGACGTTCGCGCTGCTGCTCGATCGCGGCCGCATGGATGAGCATGACCTGTCGTCGCTGCGCTACCTGACCCAGGCCGGAGGCGCCATGGCGCCGGCTCTCACCCGGCAGGTGCGTGCGGCCTTCCCGCAGGCGCGGCTGTTCGTGATGTATGGGCAGACCGAGGCCAGTGCGCGGTTGACCCGGCTCGCGCCCGAGCGGCTGGATGACAAGCTGGGCTCCGTTGGCACGCCGATCGCCGGCGTCGAAATCCGGGTCCGGCGCGAGGATGGCAGCGACGCCGCGTCGGGCGAAGGCGGCGAGGTCTGGGCCCGCGGCGACAACGTCATGACCGGCTACTGGAACGCCCCCGAGGCAAGCGCCGCCGTCCTGGTCGACGGCTGGCTGCGCACCGGCGACCTCGGGCACCTCGATGCCGAGGGCTTCCTCTGGCTTGCCGGCCGCCGCAGCGACATGATCAAGACCGGTGCCCACCGCGTGCATCCGCAAGACGTGGAGGAGGTGATCGCCGAACTCCCGGGCGTGCGCGAGGTGGCGGTCACCGGGCTCGACGATGCGCTGCTGGGCCAGGTGGTCGCCGCGTTCCTCGTCAGGGACGGGGATGCGCCCAACGAGATGGCGGTCAAGGCGCACTGCCGGAAGCGGCTGGCAGGCTACAAGATCCCCAGGCAGGTCGCCTTCGTGGCGGAGCTGCCGAAGACCGCGTCCGGAAAGATCCGGCGCACGGCATTGACACAGGGAACATGATGACCACGCTTGATTCGACCGTGCTGGACCTCGACTACGCGACCGAGGCCGATCGCATCGCGCAGCGCCTGCGCCACATCGTCGCGCGCGACCTGCACCGGCGGGGACTGGTGGTGGCCATCTCCGGCGGCATCGACAGCACCACCTGCGCGGCGCTGGCGGTGCGTGCGCTCGGGCCCGAGCGGGTCTTCTGCCTGATCCTGCCCGAGCGCGATTCCAGCGATGACAGTGCCGTGCGCGCGAACCTGCTGGCGCAGCACCTCGGCGTGCGGGTGCAGACCCATGACATCGCGCCGGCGCTGGCCGCGATCGGCTGCTACGAAGCGCGCGACGCCGCCGTGCGCGCGGTGCTGCCGGCCTATGGCGAGGGATGGAAGTTCAAGATCGCCATCGCCGGAGGCACGCAGGGCCTCATCAACCGCTTCCGCATCGTCGCCGAGGATCCGGCCGGCACTCGCCACGAGCAGGACCTGCCGCTCGATGCCTACCTGACCATCGTGGCCGCCACCAACTTCAAGCAGCGCATCCGCAAGACCCTCGAGTACTTCCATGCCGACCGGCTCAACTACGCGGTGACCGGTACGCCCAACCGGCTCGAGTACGACCAGGGGTTCTTCGTCAAGAATGGCGACGGTGCGGCCGACGTCAAGCCGATCGCGCACCTCTACAAAAGCCAGGTGTATGGCATGGCACGGTTCCTCGGCCTGCCGGAGCGCGTGACCTCGGCCACGCCCACCACCGATACCTACTCGCTGGCGCAGGGGCAGGACGAGTTTTACTTCGCGCTGCCCTATGCGCAGATGGACCTAGCGCTGTGGGCGCTCAACCACGACCGCCCCGCGGCGGAACTCGCTGAGGCGCTTGGCCTGGGCGAAGCGCAGGCGCAGGCGATCTACGACGATATCCGCGCCAAGCGCCGGACCACCGCGTACCTGCACCGGCCACCGGTGCTGGTCGACCCGGTGCCCGAACCCCACGGGCACTGATGCATGGCCACGGAGCCTGCCTACAGCGTCCACGAAGCCGACGTCGAGCGCGATCGCGAGCTCATCCTCGGCCTGTGGCGCGGCAACCTCGGCGACGAGGCGCGGATGGCACGCAAGTACGACTGGTTCTATCGCCATTGTCCCTACGGCGCGCCCTTGACGCTCTTGCTGCGCCACGAGCAGAGCGGCGCATGGGTCGGCGTTGCCAGCGCCGCGCCGAGACACCTGCTGCTGGGCGGCCGCGAGGTGCGCGCGGGCGTGTTGGTCGACCTCACCGTGCTGCCCGCGCACCGTTCCCTGTGGCCGGCACTGTCGCTGCAGATGGCGCTGATGGAGGCGGGCGCGAAGCGCTTCGAGCTGCTCTATGGATTCCCCAATCCCAAGGCTGCCGCCGTGTTCAAGCGCGTCGGCTATATACCGCTTTGCAAACTGGTGCGGCACGCGCGCATGCTGCGCCATGGCGACTATGCGCGCCGGCGGGTGCCGGCGCTGCTTGCTGCGCCCGTGGGATGGATGCTGGATGCCTTCGATCGCCTGCGCTTGCGGGCGCGTGGCGCAGGGTTGCGCGCGCAGTGGCAGGAGCGTGCGGACGCCGAGCTGGCCGCGCTGTGGTCTCCCGACCATGCCGGCGACGGTCCGGTGGCGATACGCGACCTGACGTTCCTGAGCTGGCGTTTCGACCAGTCGCCCTTGATCGATGTGCGTTATCTGGTGTTGCGCGATGCCGATGGAGCTGTATTGGCCTGGTTCGCCTGCGAGTCGCGCGGGAACGTCCTGTATGTGCAGGACTTCTGGTCGCGCCGCGGCGTGGCCGGCCCGTCCACGGCGGAAGTCGCAACGCTGCTGCGCAGCGCACGCACGGCGGGCCACGCGTCGGTTTCGATCGAGCTCGGTGCCGCGGCCGCCGGCGGCGGCTGGCATGCGGAGGGGTTTGCCGCACGCGAGGCGCGACCGGTGTTCTGGCGCCCGTCCGGAGCGTCGCTGGAGACGGTCACGGCGGACCAGCTGTGGCTGACCGCGGCCGACGAAGACGAGTAGCGGCCAGGTTGGCACCCACATGATGCAATGATGGAGCGGCTATCCGCAGTGCCGCACGGAGAGGACCCATGGACGCGAGACTTGCCGCCTTGCTTGTGTTCACCGCGCTGTCGCCCGGCTGCGCCGAATCCGCCCCGCCGCCGACGACCGTAACGGCCACGGGCCACGCGGCCATCGGGGCCACAGTCGGTGGCGGTGGAGGCGGCATCCGGATCGAACAGGTCGTCAGGGAAGGCCTGCGGTTTCCCACTGCGGTGGCCAGCCCGCGCGACGGCAGCGGGCGCATGTTCGTGCTCGAGCGCGAAGGCCGCATCCGCGTGCTCGACCGCGACGGCACTCTCCTGCCGGATCCGTACTACACGCGTGCCGTGAGAACCGAAGACATCGAGGAGGGGCTGCTCGGGCTCGCCTTCGATCCGGCGTTCCGCGATAACGGCCGGATGTACATCGCCTACAGCGGCGCGATCGAGGGTGAACGCTACGGCCTGGTGCTGCACAGGCTGCAGGCATCCGATCCGTCCGCCAACCGCTTCGACGGCAAGGAGCATCTGCTGATGCGGGTGGGGGGGCTGGTCGGCAACCACAATGGCGGCGACATCCACTTTGGCCCCGACGGCATGCTGTACTGGGCGATCGGCGCCGGTACCGGCGAACCGGCGGATCATGTCCACGCATCGAAGACCGACAACCTGCTCGGCAAGATCCTGCGGATCGACGTGCGCGATGGCGCTGCCGGGGCAGGGAACGCCTGCGGCGAGAAGGGCCGCGCGCCTTATGCGGTGCCCGCTGACAATCCGTTTGCCGGACAGCGGGGCGAGTGCGGGGAAATCCTGGTCCATGGCCTGCGCAACCCGTGGCGCTTCGGCATAGACGCATCCAACGGCAACCTGTGGATCGGCGATGTCGGCAAGGATCGCGAAGAGATCAGCCTGGTCCCCGCGGCCGCCGGCGGGAACCTGGGCTATCCCGCGTGCCAGGGCAGTCATGCCTATCCCTCAACGGGCGCATCCGACTGTCCGGAGAAAACAGGGACCATCGCGCCGGTGTACGACTACGATCGCGGCGTCAACGACCGCTGTGCGGTCACGGGCGGCCTCGTGTACCGCGGCGCGCTTCCGGGTCTCAAGGGGGCGTACGTGTTCTCGGATTCGTGCTCGAGCGAACTCCTGGTCGGCAGGATGTCCGAGGGCGGCACGCTCGAGGTTGAATCCATCGCCAGCGGCATCGCGCCCGGTTACGGCACCGTGGCGTCGTTTGGCGAGGGCGAGGACAACGAGGTGTGGTTCGTCAACCACGAGAACGGGGGGTTGTACCGCATCCGCGGCGCGGACTGAACGTCGCGGCCGGACTCAGGCGGCGAGCCGTCGTCGCGGCGCGCGGAACAGGTGCAGCGCCAGCCAGTCCGGACGGAAGCGCCCCAGGCGATCGATGATGCCCGACTGCTCGAAGCCGAGGCGGCCGAGCAGCCATGACGGCCTGTCGTCGATGGCGTTCATCACCGGGTTGCTGGTGAAGGCGAGTTCATAGCCGGCGGCCTGCGTTCGCGCCAGCACGGCGTCGTCGTAGCGGCCGTGTGGATAGGACATCGTCACCGGTGCCCCGGTGCCGAGGTGATCGCCGACCATGCGGCGCGCGGTCGCGAGTTCGGCATCGAGGTCCTCGGCGCGCGGCATGGGCGTGTGGGTCTTGCCGTGCACGCCGATGGCGACGCCACCGGCCGCCAGCTCGCGCAACTCGTCAGCCGTCACCATCTGGCGCACGCCGTCATCCATGGCATCGGCGAACGGTGCGAGCACCTGCGTCCGCTCCGACGGCGACAGCGCTTCAAGGGCGGCGATGACTTTGCGCAGGCCGTCGATCGAATCCACGGGAGCCGGAGACAGACGATGTCCGGCATCGGCCAGCGCCGACAGCAGGGCCGGCACGCGGACGCGCCCGAGTCGGAAGGCGGCGACCAGCCGCTCCTGGAAGAAGGGTTCGTTGCGGTCGATGACGTCGGCCACCGCGAACAGCAGCGCCGGCAGGCCGGCCGCGCGGAGGCGGGGCAGGGCGTGCGCGTGGTTGTCGGCCCAGCCGTCGTCGAAGGTGATCAGCAGGGCGCGGTCGGGCAGCGGCGTGCCGTCGCGCCGCGACGCCAGCACCTCGTCTGCGGAGACCACGTTGTAGTGCCGGCCGAAGAAGGCCAGGCAGCGCTCGAGCAGGCCGGCTTCCAGGGTGTAGTCGGGGTCGCAGGATGCCCAGCGCGGATCCTGCTCGGTCAGCACGCGATGGAACATGATCACCGTCAGCGCACGGCGGTTGCGCAGCCGGTGGTACAGCCCCAGCAGGCCGCTGCGATAGAGTGCACGCTTGACCAGATCCGTCGCCATGGCCGACATCCCCGAAACCTCCGTCATCATACCGACCTGGAACCGGCGCGACCTGATCGCACGGGCCATCGATTCGGTGCTTGCGCAGACGCGTGCGGTCGAGGAGATCATCGTCGTCGACGACGGCTCCAGCGACGGCACGCGCGAATACCTCGCCGATCGCTACGGGAAACGCATCGTCTACGTGTACCAGGACAACGCAGGGGTCTCGGCGGCCCGCAACCGCGGCCTCGCACTTGCACGCGGACGCTACCTGGCACTGCTCGACAGCGACGACGAATGGCTGCCGGAAAAGACGCAGCGCCAGGTTGAATTCCTCGAGGCCCATCCGGACATCGGCATGGTGCTGTGCAATGTCCTCCGCGTGAATCCGGACGGCTCGCTCATCGACGTGTTCGACCGGCGACGGCAGATTCCCGACGACGGACCGGCGCTGCGCTGGGTGCTGCGCGACCCTGCGCTGGCTCCGCTCTCGGTGTTGATGAGGCGCGAGGTGTACGACACCGTCGGCGGCTTCGACGAGGGCCTGCGTACCGCCGAAGACCTGGACTTCCACCTGCGCGTCGCCGCGCGGTGGCCGATCGGTGTTGTCGCCGCGCCGCTGGCCCGGGCACTGCGAGGACATGATGGACTCTCTTCGCTGCCGTCCACGGAAGTCGACTACATCCGGGTGATGGAGCGTGCGGCCGAGGCCGCCATCGGTCGGGTTCCCGAAGATCTGCGCAGGCAGGCGCTGGCGACCGCCTACATCAAGAACGCGGAGAGCTGCGTCTGGCGCGGGTGCTATCGTGATGGCTGGTCGCTTGTACGCAAGGCGTGGGCGCTGGGGCCGGACGGCGCGCTGCGGCGACGACTGTTCCGCCTGTTGCCGAGCGCCGGCAAGCGGACCCTGCGCTCGCTGCTACCGCGGTGACCACGCCGCGGGCCCCTGGTCCGCCTCAGCGCACTCCTCGCCCGAAGATCACCACTTCAAACGTCTGCACGAGGATCAGCAGATCGAACAGCAGGTTGTGGTTCTTGACGTAGAACAGGTCGTACTTCAGCTTCTCTTCCGCATCCTGCTTCGACGCCCCGTAGGCGTAGCGCAGCTGCGCCCAGCCCGCGAGCCCGGGACGCACGCAGTGGCGCAGGCGGTAGTAGCGCACCGAGTCGTCGAGCTCCGACACGAACTCGGGCCGCTCGGGCCGCGGGCCGACGATGCTCATGTCGCCCCTGAGGATGTTCCACAGCTGCGGCAGCTCATCCAGCCGCGTGCGCCGGATGAACCGTCCAACGCGCGTGATGCGATTGTCGCCCTTGCCCGCCCACCGGGCGACGCCGTCCTTCTCCGCGTCGGTGCGCATGCTGCGGAACTTGACCAGCTGGAACGCGGTGCCGAGCAGGCCCACCCGCTCCTGGCGGTACAGGATCGGCTGTCCCGGGCCGGAGTCGATCCAGATGGCGGCCGCCGTGAGGAGCAGGAGCGGCCAGATCACCGCGAACATCGCGACCGCGACGAAGATGTCGAACGCGCGCTTGCTGAGCATGCGTAACGGGGAGCCGTTGAAACCACCTGAAAATACCAGCCAGGACGGATCCGCGAGGGCGAGCTTGATCTTGCCCGCTTCGCGTTCGAAGAATGACACCAGGTCGATGATCTTGATGCCGACCTGCCTGCATTGCAGCAGGTCTTCCATGGGCAGGGAGCCGCGCCGGTCATCCGGGCCGAACACGATTTCGTCGATCTGGTGGGCCACCGCCCATTGCGACAGGGGGACGCCGATCGTGAGTATCTTGTCGGCATCCACTGCAGGGCTTTCGGGTCCGTAGGGCACGTAGCCGATGAGACTGAAGCCACGGCGGTCGGCGCGGCGGCGCAAGCGCTGCTCGATCAGCGCGGCCCGCTGTCCTGCACCGATCACCAGCACGCGCTGTTTCAGCGTCTCGACATCGACCAGGCGTGCGGACAGGAAGCGGAATGCGGTGATCAGCAGGAAGCCGAGGGTCAGTGCCAGCGCCAGGACACCGCGGCCTATCTGCACCGTCGGGACGATGTAGTAGAGCACCAGCAGGGCCAGCGTACCCAGCAGGAATGCGACCGCCTGGCGTGCGACCGCACCGAACCAGGTGTCCCGCAGATGGGTCTGGTACATGCCCATGGCGGTCATGCCGAGCATCATCATTGCGGCGAACACGCCTGCCCGCACGGCCTGCAGGGAGAGCGTGGCGTAGGTCTGCAATGGATCGGGGTGCGCGATGTAGCGCAGGTACACGGCCAGGAAGACCGCACAGATGAGCAGCGTCGCTTCGGACAGCACGATCAGCGTGCGCAAGCGTGCGGCGGTGCCGCGCATCAGCCGCGGCATGCGGCCAGCCTGGGCACCCTCTGCCAGCGGCATGGTGTGCGGCAGACTCTTGGATTCTCCCCTGGCCATTTCCCCCCCTGCGTCGAACCGGAACCGGATGAACGGGGACGCTCGGCCTGCACTGCGTGTGCAGCCCATTTCGTCCCTCGTCCATATCGAACGCGAACTGCTGTCCAATCCGGACCGGCCCCGCCGGGATTCCGGAAGGCGGAGGCGTGGCACGGACAAGAAAGCCCAGGCGTGGTGGCCCGGGCTGGTTGCGTGAGCCCCTAGGTCGGGGGAGGAAGGAGCGGCCTTGATCCGTGGCGGATGTCGGGCCCGTTGCCATGGGTCTGCTTCCAGTGGCGCATGAGCGCGTGCAGGGCCTGCGGCTGGTTGACCGGGGCCGGCTCGCCGGCCTGGTTGCGGCTGTTCTCCCCGTGGCAGCCGGCACAGGTCCGGATCTCGCCAGGTTGCATGGTGAGCCACACGCGCTCGCGCACGACCGGCTCTCCATCGGGATCGACCGTCTGCCAGCTCAGTGCGCGCCGTGCGGGCACGAAGGCGGCGGTGGACCCGTCGGCGGCGATCCTGACGCTGCCCGCCGGGCCTCCGGGATTCGCCAGGTTGCCCGGCACCGACATCGGCTGCGCGACCGGGCGGCGCCCGTTGATGTTGTTGCCGTAGGCGCGCACCAGGTTCGCCTGCACGATCTGGTAGTGCGCGATGTCGTAGACCCGGCCGCTGCCGCGGGTCGTGCTTTCACCCCCGGGGACCCGCAGGTTGTATGGCTGCTGGGTATCAGCGCGGTCGCGGCTGGTCTGGTTGCGGGTCACGATCAGGGCCAGGTCGTTGTTCAGCAGCCAGGCGCGCAAGGCTTCCACGTTGATGCCCTCGGCGGCGAGGACCGCGCGCTCGGGCGCGGGGATCTCGGGGAGGGCCGTCGCCGGCGGAGGCGTCCGCGCCACCACCTCTACGGCCTCGATCTCCCAGAGGTGGCCGCTGTACACGCGTGGCGACGCACTGTCCGTCCACCACGAGACCGTCTTGTTGATCCCGGGCGTCAGCGCGGTGCCGGCGACGAACATGCCCGCTGCGTTGGCCTGGAGCTGGTGCAGCCGCAGCGACGAGGAGCCGCCGAACGTCGCGTCCGGCGTGTAGCTGGCCACCATGTCCCCCGAGGTCAGCGGCAAGGGGTTGCGGAAGCGGCCTCCCGGCAGGCCGCCGGTGACGGGCGCGGGGCTGGCGTTGGTGATCACCATCTGCTCGGCGTTGAGCGTCGGTGCGCCGTTGAAGCGCACGATCTGGTTGGTGCTGCCCTCCGCGAATTCACGGGCGTAGATGCCGTAGTAGGTGCCGGGCGAAAGCGGGTCTTCGCGGATGTGATAGATGCCGCCGTCCATGCGGATGTGCTTGCGGTTGGCGAAGTTGGCGAGGTTGACGTTGTCCGACAGCGCGCTGTCGTCCATGAATGCGCGCGGCAGGTAGGTGTAGTCACCCACCAGCTCGTGGCGACCGATGTGGTTGAGCGTCAGCTCGTGAGTGCCGTCCTGCATCATCTGCCAGGGCGTGAAAAGGTTGTAGGTATGCCCCGTGACCC
The DNA here is from genome assembly GCF_054072735.1 of Luteimonas sp. A649. Taxonomy (NCBI): domain Bacteria; kingdom Pseudomonadati; phylum Pseudomonadota; class Gammaproteobacteria; order Lysobacterales; family Lysobacteraceae; genus Luteimonas; species Luteimonas sp. A649. The sequence continues at coordinate 826,542 of NZ_JBSVRQ010000001.1, forward strand.
GCCCGTATGGGCCGTTGTTCTGCTGCCTGCGTTCCGGGAACGTGTCGCGGAACAGGCCGAGCCTGGTGGCGTTGGATGCCTCGCTGGAATAGTTGAACGGGTCGAAGGTGTAGCCGAGGTCGATCGAGCCATCCTGCTGCTGGTCATGCTGCAGGTGGTCCCAGCGCGTGGAGATGACGCGGCCGTAGCTGTCGATGGTCGGGCTGAAGACCCCGCTGGGGGCGTGGTTGAGGATGGTCAGGCTGCCCGTGGACGGATCGAGGCGGAAGATGCCGGTGATGGTCGGCGTGCTTTCGTATTCGTCCAGGTTCGGATAAAGGTGGGCTTCCCCGAGGCGTGGGCGGTCCGACGTGAACAGGATGGCGCCGTCGCTCGTATAGAGCGGCGAAACGTTGTTGTAGTTGGCCGGCTGCCCGGCGACCTTGGTAACGCTGGCCGTCTGGTTCTGCCCGAGGCCGGTGACCTCGTACAGCTGCCACTTCCCGCTGGTCGACCCGTAGCGCTGCGTGGGCGCGCCGATCACCATGCTGAAGATGGCGCGGGTGCCGCTCCAGTGGACCGTCGGCTCGCGCACTGCGATGGCGTTCGCACCCTGCAGGCCTTCCATGCCGTAGCCGGCATCCCGGGTCAGGTTGCGCAGCGTGCCGTTGGCGTAGCGGATCATCAGGTCGCCGCCGCGCAGCGTCGAGTTCATGGTCGGCAGGTGGTTCGCAAACGTGGACAGTCGGCTGGCGAACGGGTCGCCGCCCAGCGTGGGAACCTGGGTGACGAACAGGATGGGGTTCGTGACGGCACTGGTGATGACGGGGGCGCCTGCCATCGAAGGTGGAGGTGGCGCGGGAGCCGTGGCTCGGGTCACGCCGGCTTGCGGCGGTTCATCGGATGATGCGGTGTCTGGTTGGAGTTGGGCCGAACAGCCGGCCAGGGTTAAGAGCAGGCCGGCCAGTGCCGGCAGGCATAAAACGCGGAAAACGGGTGTCATGGGGAAGTCCTTCCGGAACGCCTGGGGCCGCCTGCGCGGAGATAAGTCGGCGGCGTCCCTGTCTTCCTCCCGATCGAAAGTGGCCGGCCCGGGCCGTGGTCGCGGCGCGGGTGGACTCCCTCGAACGTGTCGTCTTTCCCCTGACAAGACGGCGCGGAGCATGGGCGACAGGAGCGTCGTCCCGCGAACTACACGCTGAATGCGGCCCGGGAGTCAAGCGCTGGGTGGGAATATCGTGATGTGGCCTCGGGAAACACCGTGTCGAGCGGGGTGGGTTCGGACACGCCACGACCCGGTCCGGGCGGTCGCATCATCCCGTGGGCGACGATGACGCCGGCGTGCCTCAGCGGTTGCGATAGGTCACGGTCAGGTACCACACGTTCTGGCGGCTGTTCCCGACCGGCCCGTCATCGCGCCGCGCGTAGTGCACATAGTCCAGTGCACTGCTCCAGTGGCGCGACCACGTCTTGCCCACGCCGAGGCCGAAGCGCCTGTCTTCCGTCCGCTGGCCCAGGTCCGGGAATTCCGTACGCGCGGCATCCGCGAACGTGCGCAGGTCCCAGGTCGGCGCGAGTCGGTAAGTCAGCTGCATCACCACGCCGCGACGGGTCTCGTCGACGGAAGGCGCATCGATGAAATCGACGCGCTCGTAATAGGGTCCTACGGTGAATCCGACCCGGTCGTGGCGGTAGGCCCACGTGAGCTCGATCCGGTCTTCCTCATAGATCGATGGATCGACCACGAAGGATCCGCCGGACAGGCTGTCTGGCACGGTCGAGGCAACGGAGATACCTCCGATCGCCGAATCCGACGCATCCGTCAGCTGGTGTTCGGCGCTGAGCGACAGGGCGGTACGCGCGCTGATCGCCCACTCGGCATGGGCGCGGAAGAGCGGATGCGAGGTGGAATCGCCGTCTGCGTAATCGACCCATGTGTAGCCCGCGATCAAGCCGAAACCCAGGCGCGAGAGCTGCCTGTCGTAGCGCATGTAGCCGTCATAACGACGATAGTCGCGGGCCATCGTGTCGTTCCTGAAGTCGACGTCCTGGCCGCGCAGGCTCAGCGTCAGGCTGCTGGTCGGATCCAGGGTGCGGATGGCGTGCAGTGCGGCGCTGACCCGCTGCGACTCGAGCGCATCGGCTTCCTCGGCCTGGCTGTCGATCCAGCGCAGCTCGGCCCGCCCGCGAACCGCCTGGTTCCAGTTGAAATCCACGTTGGGCCCAAGCGCCAGCACGTTCACCCGCTGGCGGTTGTCGACCGTGTCGGCCGCGAACCGGTCGATCGGCCGCATCTCGAGGCTGTTCTCGACCGTGAAGCTGAGCGTTTCAGGAAGGATGGACCAGTTCAGGCGGCCGGAGAGAGTGGATTCGAAGGCGTTGGACTGGGGGCCGTCGATGTAGTTCCAGTATTCGAGGCGGCCACCGAAATTGGCCTGGACGGTCGAGCTCTCCTGCGTGACCACGAATCCGAAGCCCGCGCGCAGTGCGCTCGATTCCTCGGGGTCGGTGGATGACATGAGGATATTGTCATTGCGCTCGACGCCGGCATCGAGCGAATAGTCGATGCGGACCGCGTGCGCATGGAAGGACGCCGTGGCAAGGATCGCCGCGCACAAGGCTGAAAGGCGGGTCCTGCGGGTTCTCATGGTGTCGCCTCCGTCACGCGGGACCGGTCAGTAGATGTTGTTGAACACGACGCCCGCGAGCTTGTCGGGATCGAAGTTCGAGGCGGCGTCCTCGATGCGGTCCACCGTGACCTGCCCGTACCCGGCCACCACGATGATCAGGTCGGCGAGGTCGGACAGGATCCTGGCATCGGGCGAGTCCAGCGTCGGCGGGCCGTCCAGGATCACATACCGGTTGGACTGGGTGCCGCGCAGGGAGTCGATCATCATGCGCATGTTGCCGGAGCTGAAATACTCGCCTGTCGTTTCGCGCGGCGTGCCGCTCGGAACCAGGCACAGCCTCGGCAGCCTCGTGTCGTACTGGATGGCGCCGAGGTCGGTGATGCTGCCATCGAGGTAGTCCATCATCCCGCCGCTGGCGACATCGACGCCCAGCGCCGTGTGTTGCGTCGGATGCAGGGCGTCGCAGTCGACGAGCAGCGCGGACTTGGTGTCGTCGAAGGCGAACGCCGCCGCGAGGTTGCGCGCGACGAAGCTGCCGCCGCAGCCGGGCTGCACGGGTGCGACCAGGGTGATGAAGTTGCGATCCTGGCCGAGCGCGAGCAGCTTGGTGCGCAGGCCGCGGAAGGCGTCCGCCTGCGAGCGCACGGAATCGTTGCGGTGGATCAGCTTGCGATCCTCGAGCGCGCGCGATGTCAGCGGCTGAAGGCCCGAGTCGGTGCGGATGATGGAGCGGGAGCCCGCTTCATCCGGCGCCGGAGTGTCCAGCGCATCACGACGTGCATTCACGATCTGCTCCATGGCATTGGGTGTGGTGGCTCTGGTGTCGCTCATCCGTGGGACATCTTCTGGACATAGGTCAGCAGGTACAGCAGCAGTACCGACAGCACCAGCATGGTGCCGATGCCGACGTTGAGCAGCTGCCTGCGGCGCTCGCGCGGCGACGGGTAGGCCGGAATAGTCGCCAGCAGCGGGTAGCGGATCTTCGATTCAAGCAGCCGGGGGTTGCGCACGCGCGGATCGAAGCGCACCAGCAGCCAGAGCAGGCCCAGCGGCACGGCGATCGCCATCAGCAACCCGGCGCCGGCGATATGCATGAAGCGCAGGCCGGTCGGCAGCAGCGGCATCGTCGCCGGATCCTGCACGCGCAGCGTCAGGCCGCGGTTCGCCTGGTCGAGCCCCATCGAGACGCGGGCGTTCTCGCGGCGGCGCAGCAGGTCCTGGTAGATCTCGCGATTGACCTCGTAGTCCCGGGTCAGCTCCGCGAGCGCGCTTTCCGATGCGGCGATCCGGCGGCTGCGGTCGAGCTCGCCGCTGAGCAGGCTTTCCGCGACGGCCATCCGCGAGCGCGTCGCCACCACGTCGCGCTGTGCCTGCGCGAGCTGGCTGCGCAGCTCCTGGTACAGCGGGTTTGCACGGGAGTCCTCGCTGGCGGAGCTGGCCACCCCCGACGCGGCGCGACGGCGCTCCTGCTCGAGCTGGCGCTGCACGTCTTCCATCTGGTGCCGCACACGGACGACGTCGGGGTGGCGGTCGGTGAAGGTCAGCAGCAGCCGATCGAGTTCGGCCTGGAGTTCGATGAGGCGGCTCCGATGCAGGGTCTCGCGCGTCTGTACCGAGGTGACCGCGGATTCACCCGACAGCTGCGAGGTGATGGAGGATTCGCGCGACTCCTGCTCGAGCAGCGCCATGCGCGTCTGTTCCACTTGCGTGCGCAGGGCGGAAATCCGCGAGTTGGCGTCGACCGCACTGCCGGGCTGCGCATCGATGTCGTTGGCCCGGTACTCCTGCAGGTTGTCTTCGGCATCGGTGAGCTTGCGGTGGTATGCCTGCACCTGCTTGTCGATGAACTCGTAGGCCTCCCGGCTCTCGCGTTCCTTGGTGGCCAGTGTTTCCCTCATGAACAGCGAACCCATGGCATCGGCTACTTGATACGCGCGCTCCGGTTCGTTGTCGCGATAGGTGATCTGGACCAGGTCGGGGCGCGGGCTGGTGACCAGGGTGCGTCCGCGGATTTCTTCCAACAGGCGGTCCCTCTGCACCGGGCTCAGCTCGCCCTCGCTGTCCCAGCCGCCGATCGCGACGACTTCCGACAGGACCTTCCGGCTGTAGATGATCTGGCGCGCCATGCCGACGCGATCGGTCACGCCGGTCGGGACGGCACGGCCTTCGAGCAGCGGCCCGATGATGTCGCTTTCCTGCGCGAGGATCGTGACCGAGACCTGGTACTGGCTCCGGATGACGAACATGCCCAGCAGGAACGTCAGCACCGCGATCACGGTGAAAATGAGCGACAGGGGAATGACGCGCCGGCGTCCTTCCTTGAACAGGAGCCTGGCATAGTCGATCGGAAGGACATCCGGGGTGGCGGCCCCCTGGCTGGGGGACCGCTGTGGAACGGGCAGTGTGTTCGGCTGCATCAGAACGCGCGCTCCGGCACGGTGATGACGTCGCCGGGTGCGACCGTGAAGTTGGTCGACAGGTCACCGCGGTTGATGATCCGGTCCAGGCGGATGGCATAGCTCCGGGTTTCGCCGCCGGTCTTCCGGTACAGGCTGGAGCGGTCCGACGCTGCGAACTCGTTGACGCCGCCCGCCGCCAGGACCGCGTCGAGCACGGTCATGCCCTGCCGGTGGGGGATCGAGACCGGCTGGCGCACGGCCCCCGTCACCCGCACCCGCGAGAGGTACTCGTGGCTGCGAAGGTCGGTGAGGATGACCGCGACCTGGGGATCACGGACGAAGGTGCCCAGCTTCTCCTGGATGTCGGTCGCCACCTGGCTCGGCGTGAGTCCGCCCGCCATCACGTCGCCGACCAGCGGGACTGAGATCTTGCCGTCCGGTCGCACCGGCACGACGATCCCGAGTTCCGGGTTGCGCCAGACGGTGACCTGCACCACATCGTCGACGCCGATCGCGTAGTCCTGTACCGAGGCCTGCTGCGGCGCCGGTGGCGCCTCGGCCAGCCCGCCACCGCTGGCGCATGCGGCCAGCGCGACAAAAAGCAGCACCGCGATCACTTGCCTGAACATGCGCATCTGGGGTCCCCGTTTGTTGACGATGCCATGTACAACGTAGAACGGTCGTCGCATGGGTCACGCGGAACGCGATCATCGATGTCCGCGGCAGTGGCCTCGGGTGATGGATAATGGTGCCCTCATCCGGGGACGGGACTCGCATGCGCATTCTGGTCTTCGGCGGTACCGGCTACATCGGCAGCCATACCTGCGTGGTGCTGGCCGGGCGCGGGCACGAGCTGGTGGTTGCCGACAACTTCAGCAACAGTTCGCCGGGTGTGCTTGGACGGCTGCAGCGCATCATCGGCGCGCCGGTGGAATTCCAGCAGGTGGACCTGCGCAGTCGCGAGGACGTGCACAGGCTGCTGGCCGGGGGGCGCTTCGACGCGGTCGTGCACTTCGCGGCGCTGAAGGCCGTGGGCGAATCCTGCGAGCGGCCGCTGGACTACTTCGACAACAACATCGCCGGCACCATCCACCTGCTGCAGGCGATGCAGGCGGCTGGTGTGAACAGGCTGGTGTTCAGTTCATCCGCCACGGTCTATGGCGATCCCGAGCAGGTCCCGGTACGCGAAGACGCCGCGCTCGACGTCACCAACCCCTACGGGCGCACGAAGCTGGTGATGGAGCAGCTGATCGGGGACCTGTGCACGGCCGAGCCCGCATTCAGGGCCGCGCTCCTGCGCTACTTCAATCCCGTTGGTTCCCATGAGTCCGGGCTGATCGGCGAGGACCCGCGTGGCGTCCCCAACAACCTGATGCCCTACATCTGCCAAGTGGCGGTGGGGCTGCGCCCGAAGCTCAGCGTGTTCGGCGGCGACTGGCCGACGGTGGACGGCACCGGCGTGCGCGACTACATCCATGTCATGGACCTGGCGCGTGCGCACGCCGACGCGATCGACGCGCTGGAGCGCCGGGAGCACGGCTTCACCGTCAACCTCGGCACGGGGCGGGGCGTGAGCGTGCTGCAGCTGGTGCAGGCATTCGAGCGCGCGTCCGGGCGCTCCGTGCCCTGCGACATCGTCGCGCGCCGGACCGGCGACGTGGCCGAGGTCTACGCCGATCCGTCGCTGGCGCAAGAGCTGCTGGGCTGGCGGGCGGAGCATGATATCGATGCCATGTGCCGCGATGCGTGGCGCTGGCAGTCGCGCAACCCGCGCGGTTACGAGGACGACACTCCGGCGCCTCCCGCCGTTTAGAGCAGGCTGCCCTGCGTCGGACCGTAGTCCAGGCGCCCGTCGACCACCCGCGCCGCGGAGGAGTACGGGTGCGGCGACGCCTTGCCGGCCGCGAGGATGTGCAACACCTCCAGGCCGCGCAGTTTCAGCACGTCCGAGATCAGCGCGCGGTGGCAGCGCCACCAGACCGCTTCGGCGCACATCAGGGCCGTGCGCTTCCGGGCGGCCAGGGCCAGGGCGATGCCCAGGCCTTCGGCGAATTCCGGACTCTCGAGATGATCGGCATAGCCCTGGAAGGACGCATTGCGCCAGCCGGTGTTGATCGAACCCGGCACGACGCGGCGGCGTCCGCCAAGCTGCGGGATCCATGCGTACTCGATGCCGGCGGCAGGCAGGCTGGTGGCCAGCGCTTCGCTGGCGAACCAGGGATGGCGACGTGAGCCGGGGAAGCGGCGCACGTCGGCGATCGCCCCGACGCGATGCTCCGCAAGCAGGGCAAGGAATTCTTCGAAGGGGCGCGTGGAGTGGCCGATCGTCCAGATCGCCTGCGCGCTGTCGCCTTCAGCGGCCACGGCGCCCGCTTCTCCCCGCAGTTCCCCGCAGGCGATCGAGACAGATGACGATCCGGGTATCCATGCCGGCGCAGGGTAGGGCCGAGGTGGTCGCGCGCCCGTGAGGGCGGAGCGCGTGGCGTCGCGGCGCTACTGGCTGAGCCAGTCGGCCACGCTTGCGGGTGACTTCATCCATTCGAAGTGATCGGCGGGCACGCCCAGCGCGTCGCTGCCCAGGGTCACGACGTCGGCGCCGGCACGTGGAAGCTTCGACAGCAGCTGGTCGAACGAGGAGGCCGGCGCGAACCAGTCATGCTCGAGCAGCGCCGCGCGCACATGTGCATCGGTCTCCGCCATCCCGGGCTCCAGGTCGCCCAGGCCCACCGCGGCGTAGCGACCGCTGGTGGCGGTGCCGGCCCAGTCGCGCATCACGCCGCGTGCTTCGTTGCCGCCAAAGCCGAGGCGTCGGCCGGGCAGGCTGCCGGCGCGTTCGGCCAGCCACGGCAGCAGGCGGTAGACCAGCGGTAGCCACAGCCTGTGCCGCAAAGGGAACGCACGCCAGTACGGCGCGCCACTGCCGACGAGCCACAGTGCTTCGAAGGCATCGGGATCCAGGCCAAGGCGGCAGCACGCGAGCTGCCCGCCCAGGCTGTGCCCGCCGGCGATGCGGGGTAGCCCGGGCGTTGCGGCGGCGACTGCGGCTTCACTGGCGGGAATGTCGCGCGTGAGCAGCTCGCGATAGCCCCAGTCGCACGTGCGGCCGGCACGCAGGCTGCTGCTGCCGTGGCCGCGCCACTCATGCAGGAACACGGCCACGCCGCGCCGTGCCAGCGCCTGCGCGAACGGTTGGTAGTGGCGCGCGGCAACGCCCAGTGCCGGCAGCCAGAGCAGGCTGCGCTGCGGGGCGTCGGGAATGCAGGCCAGCAGTTCGTAGTGGTGGCCGTCGCTGGTCTCCAGCGCGATGGTGGTGTCGGCCAGGCCCGTCGCGTCTTCGGCGCGCGCCTCGGTGCCGGACGTCATGCCGGTCGGCGCGCGGCGAAGTGCCCGAGCACGAGCACGTCGCTGCGCCCCGGGCGCACGCCTTGGCGCAGTGCGTCGCGGATGTAGTCCACGCCTTCGCTGCAGGCCTCGCGCATGCCGCGGCCGCGGCAGAGGTTGGCGGCAATGGCCGACGCCAGGGTGCAGCCGGTGCCGTGTCCGTCCACCCGCATGCGCGGGCCGCGGAAGGCGGTGCGCGTGCCCGCATCGGCATAGCGGTCGACCACCTCGGCGCCCTCGTCCAGGTGACCGCCCTTGAGCAGCACCGCGCCGGCGCCCAGTGCGAGCAGCGCGTCCAGCGCCGCGTCCGCGTCCGCGGCATCGGTGATGCGACAGCCAAGCAGTAGTTCGGCCTCGGGGATATTGGGGGTGAGGATGCCCGCCATCGGCAACAGGCGCGTGCGGAGTGCCTCGAGGGCGTCTTCTTCCAGGAGCCGCGCACCGGAGGTCGCCACCATCACCGGGTCGACCACCAGCTGTGCGGGACGATGTACCTCGAGCGCGTCGGCAACCGCGTGGATCACCTCGGCCGAGGCCAGCATGCCGAGCTTGACCGCGCCGATCGCGAAGTCGTCGAAACAGGCGTCGATCTGCGCGCGCAGGAACCGCACCGGCGGCACGTGCACCGCGGTCACGCCGCGGGTGTGTTGTGCGGTGAGCGCGGTGATCGCCGACAGGCCGTGGACGCCGTGGGCGGCGAAGGTCTTGAGGTCCGCCTGGATGCCGGCGCCGCCGCCGGAGTCGGAGCCGGCGATGGCGAGTGCGGAAATGGGCTGGGTCATGGTGATGGGAGCGGTGTCCTGGAACGTCGTGGGCAAGGATACGGGGGCGCACGCAGCGGTGGGGAGCTGCCAGGGCCTGTGAACCAAGGCTGCAGTACAATATAGCTCAGTTGATATCGTAGATATCATTAAGCATGTTCCAGATTGGAGTCAGCCGATGATCACCTCTGCCCAGATGCGGGCCGCACGGGCCCTGCTCGGCATCGACCAGCGCACCCTGGCGGGCCTGGCCGGCGTGTCCGTGCCCACCATCCAGCGCATGGAGGCGAGCAGCGGCGATGTGCGCGGCGTCATCGGTTCGCTGACGAAAGTGGTCGGGGCGCTCGAGAGCGCCGGTGTCGAGCTGATCGGTGATAACAGCCCGAGCCCCGCCGGCGGCCGCGGGGTGCGCCTGAAGGCGGAGGGCGACGCGTGATCGCCCTGTTGGAAGCCAGGCGCGCCGGCCTGCTGCGTCCCGGCAACTGGCCGCGCAACATCGTCGCCGGCCTGATCGTCGGCGTGGTCGCGCTGCCGCTGGCAATGGCCTTCGCGATCGCTTCGGGCGTGAAGCCGGAGCAGGGGCTGTACACGGCGATCATCGCCGGCATCGCGGTGTCGCTGTTCGGGGGCTCGCGGGTGCAGATCGCTGGCCCGACCGGCGCCTTCATCGTCATCCTCGCCGGCGTGGTCGCCCAGTTCGGCGTCAGCGGCCTGCTGGTGGCGACGCTGATGGCCGGCGTCATCCTGGTCGTGATGGGCCTTGCGCGCCTGGGCGCGGTGATCCGCTTCATCCCGGATCCCGTCATCGTCGGCTTCACCGCCGGCATCGCAATGATCATCTGGGTGGGGCAGTGGCAGTACTTCTTCGGCCTGCCGCTGCCGGGCGAGGGCCCGTTCTACCTCAAGGCCTGGCAGCTGCTGCGCTCGTTCACGCAACTGCACCTGGCGACCACCCTGCTTGGACTCGGGAGCCTGGCGCTCGCGCTCTACGGACCGCGCATTCGCGGCCTGTCACGGGTGCCGGGGCCGCTGCTGGCGATGATCGCGGCGACCCTGGTGGTGTCGGCATTCGACCTGCCCGGCGTCGCCACCATCGAATCGACCTTCGGCGCCATCCCGCGCGCGCTGCCGACCTTCGCGGTGCCATCGATGAGCTTCGATACCGTGATGCTGCTGCTGCCATCCGCGTTCACCATCGCCATGCTCGGCGCGATTGAATCGCTGCTGTCGGCGGTGGTGGCCGACGGCATGGCCGGCACGAAGCACGACTCCAACCAGGAGCTGATCGGCCAGGGCATCGCCAACATCGTCTCGCCGCTGTTCGGCGGCATCGCCGCCACCGGCGCGATCGCGCGCACCGCGACCAACATCCGCAATGGCGGCAACGCGCCGATCGCCGGCGTCGTGCACGCGCTGCTGCTGGTGCTGATCCTGCTCGTGATCGCGCCCTACGCCGGCAGGGTTCCACTGAGCGCACTGGCCGCGATCCTGTTCGTCGTCGCCTGGAACATGAGCGAGGCGCCACGCTTCCTGCGCATGGTGCGCCGCGCGCCACGGGCAGACGTTGCGATCCTGCTGATCACCTTCGGCCTGACGATCCTCACCGACCTGGTGGTGGCGGTGAACATCGGCGTGATCCTGGCGATGATGCAGTTCATGCGCCGGATGAGCCTGGCGGTGGAGGTGGTCGAGCATCACCAGGCCAGCCTGCGGCAGGAACTCGAGGAGGCCGGGCTATCCGCCCTGCCGAAGGACGTGGCGGTGTATTCCATCGACGGGCCGTTCTTCTTCGGCTCGGTCGATTCGCTCGAACGCGCGCTGTCATGGTCACGCGAGGCGCCGCCGCGCTACGTGGCGCTGCGCCTGGAGCGGGTTCCGTTCATCGATGCAACGGGCCTCAAGCGCCTGGAGTCGACGATCGCGAGCCTGCGCGCGCGGGGCGTGACGGTGCTGCTCAACGGCGCCAGCATGGGAGTGTTGCGCAAGCTGGTACGTGCCGACATCGTGGGTCGGGATGATCCGGGCAGTTACTTCAAGACGCTGTCGGAGGCGTTGCTCTACATCGAGGCCCAGCGTGACGCGGTGGAGCCTGCAGTCGACGATTGATTGTCCGGCCTTCGGGGCAGGGACCGTCGCAGAGGCGGCTGTTGTGGGAGCCGCTATAGCGGCGAATGCTTCGGTTCGCGGTTCACGCTCGGCGCGTGACTCACTGCCGCGGCTCGTCTATCGCGGCTATAGCCGCTCCTACAAAAGCATCAGGCGAGGCATGCAGTTGCTCTTGCTGTGGCTTCTGCCTTTGCGTCTGCTTCTGCCTTTGCTGCTGCTCTTGCCTTTGCCCTTCCCCTCCAGCCCGCAGTGTCGATGGCAGCGGAGGGTGTGTGGGTACGCAGCCGGCATAAAGAGCACCACGTGCTCAGCCGGCGGAGTACCCACGCACTCTCCGCCCCCGCCAACCCACGCTCCCAGCCGCAAGGGCTCCTACAGGACTTCGGACGCGTAATCGGCCAGGCGCGAGCGTTCGCCCCGCCGCAAGGTCACGTGCGCGCTGTGCGCCCAGTGCTTGAAGCGGTCGACGGCGTAGGTCAGGCCCGAGGTGGTCTCGGTCAGGTAGGGCGTGTCGATCTGTTCGACGTTGCCCAGGCAGACGATCTTGGTACCGGGGCCCGCGCGCGTGATCAGGGTCTTCATCTGCTTGGGCGTCAGGTTCTGCGCTTCGTCCAGGATCAGCCAGCGGTCGAGCAGGGTGCGGCCGCGCATGAAGTTGAGCGAACGGATCTTGATGCGCGATGCCAGCAGGTCGTTCGTGGCGGCGCGTCCCCAGCTGCCGCCTTCCTTGTTGTGCGGCAGCAGTACTTCGAGGTTGTCGGTCAGCGCGCCCATCCAGGGCGTCATCTTTTCTTCTTCCGTGCCGGGCAGGAAGCCGATGTCCTCGCCCACGCTGATCGTGGCGCGGGTCATGATGATCTCGCGGTAGCGCTGCGCGTCCATGGTCTGCGCAAGGCCCGCGGCCAAGGCGAGCAGGGTCTTTCCGGTGCCCGCGGTGCCGAGCAGGGTGACGAAATCGATCTCGGGATCCATCAGCGCGTTGAGCGCGAAGTTCTGCTCGCGGTTGCGGGCAACGATGCCCCAGACCGCGTGCTGGTGGCTGCGGTAGTCGTCGACGATCTGCAGCACCGCGCGGTCGCCTTCCACCGAGGCCACGCGGAACTCGGCTTCCTCGTCACCCGGCAGGTAGAGGTACTGGTTGGGGTGCCAGTCGTCGTCTTCCTCGTGGCGCAGTTCGTAATAGGTGCGGCCCTTGTCGGTCCAGGACTTGAGGTCCTTGCCGTGGCGCTGCCAGAAATCCTCCGGCAGCGCGGTGGCGCCGGTGTAGAGCAGGCTGAAATCGTCGAGCGCGCGGTCGTTCTCGTAGTCCTCGCTGGGGATGCCGGCAATCGCGGCCTTGATGCGGAGGTTGATGTCCTTGGAGACGAACACCACCGGGTCGTTGGAGTCATCGCGGCTCAGGTCCAGGATCGCGCCGAGGATCCGGTTGTCGGGCGCGACCGCGCCGAACGAGGTCTTGTCCTCCTTGGGCACCGTGGTCTGGAAGCGGAGCACTCCGCTGGCACCGGCACCACGCAGCTGCAGGCCGCCCGGGCGTTCCAGCCTCAGTCCCGAGGCGATGCGGTCGGCGCCCTGGGACTCGATCAGTTCGTTGATGAAGCGGCTGACCTGGCGTGCATTTCGGCTCGCCTCCGTGGTGCCCTTCTTGCCGTTGTCGAGCTCTTCGATCACCTGCATCGGCAGGTAGACGGTGTGCTCCTCGAACTTGAACAGCGCCGTGGGGTCGTGCATCAGCACGTTGGTGTCGAGCACGTAGATCCGCTTGCCGTGGTTCATCGTGGTGTCGGTCCGTCCGGGATGGCGTGGCAGGGGATCACCGGGCGCGGATGTCCTTCAGCGCCTCGAGCACGGCCGCGGCATGCCCCGGGACGCGCACCTTGCGCCATGCGCGCGCGATGCGTCCGTCGGGGTCGATGAGGAAGGTGCTGCGTTCGATCCCCAGCACCTTGCGGCCGTACATGTTCTTCTCGCGGATGACGTCGAAGGCGCGGCAGAGGGCTTCGTCGGTATCGCTCACCAGCGGGAACGCGAAGCCCTGCTTCGCGCAGAAGTTGTCGTGCGACTTCACCGAGTCACGCGACACGCCCAGCACCCCGGCGTCGAGCGATTCGAACTCCGGGAGCAGGGCGTTGAAGTCCAGGCCCTCGGTAGTGCAGCCGGGCGTGGAATCCTTGGGATAGAAGTAGAGGACCAGCCAGCGGCCGGCGTGGTCGGCCAGCGCGGCGGTAGCGCCGCCGGAGAGCTGCAGCGGAAGCTTGAGGATATTGCGGTCGAGCGTGTCGCCTTCGTTCATGTCCATCCCTGCGCGCTCAGAACTTCATCGGGTCCATGATCGCGTCGAGGTTGAGGTGGTCGCAGAACTCGAGGAAATCGTCGCGCAGCGCGGCGATGTGCATGTCTGCCGGCACGCCGATCGTGACCTGGGCCGAGAACATGTCGGCGCCTGTCTGCATCGCGCGGTAGCGCGAGCAGTGCAGGCTTTCGATGGTGATGCCCTGGCGGTCGAAGAAATCGGCCAGCTGGTAGAGGATGCCGGGCTTGTCCGACGCCACCACTTCCACGATGTAGGGCAGCAGGTTTGACTGCACGGGCTTGGCGCCGGTGCGGTACCAGACCAGCTTCAGGCCCTCTTCGCGCTCCAGGCGCGAGAGCATGGCTTCGAGCTTCGCGACCGCATCCCAGGAGCCGGTGGCCAGCGCGGTGACCGAAACATCGCGGCCGACGGTGGACAGGCGGGTGTCGACCAGGTTGCAGCCGCTGTCGGCGATGCGCCGCGACACCGCCAGCAGGGGCGAGCGCGGATGCGTCGTATAGGCGTTGATCAGGAGGTGGTTCTCGGTCGGCGAGGGCCGGGTTGTATCGGTGTCGGTCAAAGCGGGGTCCACGGAGGTGCTGCGATGGCGGGGGAGCCGGGTCCGGCTGCCGTGCGGGCCCTGGACGCGGGTGCTGTGGCCGCCCTGAGGCTGCAGCCAGCATACTTGCCCGTGCTTCGAGGCCGCAAGTAAGATCATGGCGCTGCGCGGACCTCGCGCGGCCTCCCACACGGCTCCCCCAAGCAGGCCCAGATTGCACCTTTCCGGCAGCATCACCGCGCTGGCGACGCCGTTCACGGCCGCCGGCGCACCCGATACCGACGCATGGCTGCGCCTGGTCGACGCCCAGCTTGCGGGCGGCACCCAGGCCCTGGTCGTGGCCGGCTCCACGGGAGAGGCCGCCGCGCTGACCGTGGCCGAATATGAAGCCCTGCTGCGCGCTGCCGTCGAGCACGTTGCCGGTCGCGTGCCCGTGATCGCGGGCACCGGGCAGTCGGGGACCGCCCACACCATCGAGCGCAGCCGCCTGGCCGCCGCCTGCGGTGCCGACGCCGCCCTGGTGGTCACGCCGCCCTACGTGCGCCCGACGCAGGCCGGTCTGCTCGCGCACTACCGTGCGGTGGCCGACGATGGCGCCCTTCCGGTGATCCTTTACAACGTGCCGCCGCGGACCGGCTGCGACATGCAGCCCGACACGGTGGGGGAACTGGCGGGCCACGCCGCCATCGTCGGCATCAAGGAGGCAGTCGCCGACGAAGCGCGCGTGCGCGCGCTCCTGCCGCTGGGCGGGCCGGGCTTCTCGATTCTCAGCGGCGACGACGGCACCGCGGCGCGCTCGATGCTGGCCGGGGCCGACGGCCTGGTGTCGGTGGCTTCGAACGCGGCGCCGGTCGCATTCCGGCGCCTGTGCGATCTCGCCCGGGCCGGCGACGCCGTGGGTTGCGATGCGCTTGTCGCTCGGCTTGCCGACCTGATCGACTTCTGCGGCATCCAATCCAATCCGATCCCGGTCAAGGCACTGCTGGCGCGGCGCGGCTTCGGCCACCGTGACGGCATCCGCCTGCCCCTGCTGCCGCTGTCGGCGGCCCACGTGGCGGCGGCGGACGCGATCGCCGCCGGCCTCGAATCACTCGAACAGACCTGTCGCGACGCGCTTGCGGCCTGAACCGTTTTCCCAGGAGACATCCATGCAGCCTTCCCGTTCCATGCTCCGCCCGGCCATCGCGGTCGCCATCGTCACCGCCCTGATCGCCACCGCCGGCTGCAGCTGGTTCCGCAAGGACAGCGCGCTGTACGCGCCTGCCCCGCAGGACCGCCCGCTCGAGGTCCCGCCCGACCTCGACCGCCCCGACACCAGCTCGGCCATGGCCGTGCCGGAGGCGGGCACGTCCAGCGTGACCCGCTCGACCATGGGGGCAGCGGCGCCCGCGGCGCAGGCCTCGAACAGCGGCTTCAACGTGGCGGCCCCGCGCGACGACGTGTTCCAGCGCGTCGAGCCGCTGCTGGCCGGGATCGAGGGCGTCACCGTGGTCAGCAAGGCGCAGCTGCTGGGCACCTACGACATCGACGCCGGCGACAGCCGGTTCCTGGTGCGGGTGTCACAGTCGGGGGAGGGCGCCTACGTGTCCGCGGTCGATCCGCGCGGTGTGCCCGCGACCAGCGCGGACGCGGTGCGCGTGATCGCAACGCTGCGCGCAGGGCTGGCGCAGTAACGCGCGTCGCGGGCGCAGGACCCCGGAGCGCGGCCCGGACACGGCCGCGTTCCTTTTTTGCGGGCGGGCAACCTGCGCGCAGACGCGCTCCGGCGGCTCAGCGTTCGAGCAGTGGCAGCTTGTTCGGCTTGCCTTCCCACTCCACGGCGTCGGGCGGTCCGTCCTTGCGGGTGGTGATCACCGGCCATTCCTTCGACAGCTCGGCGTTGAGCGCGACGAAGCCCTCTTGGCCGGCGGGGACGTCATCCTCCGCGTAGATCGCGCCGATCGGGCACTCCGGTTCGCACAGCGTGCAGTCGATGCACTCGTCGGGGTCGATCACCAGGAAGTTCGGGCCTTCGTGGAAACAGTCGACCGGACACACCTCGACGCAGTCGGTGTATTTGCACTTGATGCAGTTCTCGGTGACGACGAAGGGCATGGTTCGCGGCGCTGGCTGTGTGAAGGCCGCATATTGTAGCGCCCGCGGGCGCCGCCAAAGCCGCGCGCCGGGGTTCACTGCGTCCCGTGGGCGCCGCAAACGAGCAGGGCCCGCAACCGTTGCCGGTGCGGGCCCTGGGGATATGGCGCTCCCTACGGGATTCGAACCCGTGTTTTAGCCTTGAGAGGGCCACGTCCTGGGCCTCTAGACGAAGGGAGCGGTGTTGCTTTGCCGCCTTCGTGGGGCGACACCGGCTGGACGACCGGACCCGCTGCAGCCAGGCTGCGATGCGGCTTGCTAGTATAGCAACCACAGGCTGCCACTGGGCAACCAGAGCAGGTACTTTTTTGCAGATGCGCAACGACACACCATCCGACACACCGCTGCTGCGGACGATCCCGCGCGAGCAGCACTCCATTTCCCGCAAGGACATCAGCCCCAACGCGCTGCGGGTGCTCTATCGCCTGCGCGAAGGCGGGCATGAGGCCTACCTGGTCGGCGGCGCCGTGCGCGACCTGCTGGTCGACGGGAGCCCCAAGGACTTCGACATCGCCACCGGCGCCACGCCCGAGGAGGTCAAGGCGCTGTTCCGCAACTGCCGCCTGATCGGGCGCCGGTTCCGGCTGGCGCACGTGGTCTTCGGCCGCGAGATCATTGAAGTGGCGACCTTCCGCGCCAATGTCGACGACGGCAGCGGGGACCGCCAGACCCACGAGGACGGCCGCCTGCTGCGCGACAACGTCTACGGCACGGTCGAGGACGACGCGGTCCGCCGCGACTTCACCGCCAATGCCCTGTACTACACGATCGAGGACTTCTCGGTCCGCGATTACACCGGTGGCTTCGAGGACGTGAGCAACCGCGTGCTCAGGCTCATCGGCGATCCGGAGACCCGCTACCGCGAGGATCCGGTGCGCATGCTGCGCGCGGCGCGCCTGGCGGCAAAGCTCGACTTCAGCATCGAGCCGGCCACCGCGGCGCCGATCCGCGAACTGGCACCGCTGCTGTCCGAAGCCGCGCCCGCGCGCCTGTTCGAGGAGTGCCTGAAAATGTTCCTGTCCGGGCATGCCGTGGCCAGCTTCGAGAGCCTCGAGCGCCACGGCCTGCTGGACGTGATGCTGCCCGAGGCGGCCGCGGCGATGAAGGCCAACCGCAGCGGCGCGCTGCGCACGGTGGTGCTGGAAGGCCTGCGCGGGACCGACAAGCGCGTGTCCGAGGACGAACCGGTATCGCCGGCGTTCCTGTTCGCGCTCCTGCTGTGGCCGGCCTACTGCCGCACGCTGATGGCGCTGCAGGCACAGAACATGCCGGCGGCCGAGGCGCAGCGGCGCGCCGCGGACCGGGTCACGGTGCACGAGCTGGCGACGATCGCCGTGCCACGGCGGTTCTCGATCCCGATGCAGGAGATCTGGCTGCTGCAATCGCGCTTCGGCCTGCGCCAGCGCAAGCGCGTGATGCGCATGCTGGCGCACCCGCGCTTCCGTGCCGCCTTCGACTTCCTGCAGGTGCGGCAGGCGGGTTCGAACGAGCATGCCGAGGACATCGCGTTCTGGCGCGAGGCCCAGCTCGATCCCGACATGGCCATCGCCCACACCCCGCACGACGAGGACGACGGCAGCGCGCCCGCCCCGCGTCGCCGCCGGCGCCGGTCCACGGCGACGGGATGAGCGCGCCCGTCCGGGCCTGCGTCGGGCTTGGCGGCAACATCGGCGACGTTGCCGCGGTGCTTCGCGAGGCGCTGGCCGCGCTCGATGCGCTGCCAGGCACGCGCCTGCTGAGCGCTTCGGGCTTCTACCGCACGCCCGCCTGGGGCCTGGAAGCGCAGCCGGACTTCGTGAACGCCGCGGCCGTGCTGGACACCGCGCTGTCGCCGCACGCGCTGCTTGAAGCACTGCTGGGTATCGAGCGCGCCCACGGCCGCGAGCGCGCCGCCGACGGCCGCCGCTGGGGGCCGCGCACGCTCGACCTCGACCTGCTGCTGTATGGCGACGCGGTGATCGACGAGCCCGGCCTGGTCGTTCCGCATCCACACCTGCATGCGCGCGCGTTCGTGCTTGTGCCGCTGGCAGAGGTCATGCCGGACGCTGAGGTACCTGGACATGGCCGCGTCGATGCGCTGCTCGCGACCGTCGACGCCGGCGGGATCCACCCGGCCTGAAGCCTCGACGTCACCGCTGCGGCGTAAGATTGCACGGTCCATCCCCACATTCCGGACGCGAAACCCCATGAGCAAGAACACGCCTGCAGCGCGGGACGACCGCCGGCCGATGACCGTGCCCGGCCTGGCCGAGGCGCGCGCCGCAGGGCGCAAACTTTCGATGCTGACCGCCTACGATTCCGGCTTCGCGCGGGTGTTCGACGCCGCGGGCGTGGAGCTGATCCTGATCGGCGATTCGCTGGGCATGGTGGTGCAGGGCCGCGATTCGACGCTGCCCGTGACCGTCGACGACATCGCCTACCACACCGCCTGCGTCGCCCGCGGCCTCACGAACGCGCTGCTGGTGGCTGACCTGCCGTTCCAGGCCGACGCCACGTCCGAGCGTGCCCTGGATGCGTCCACCCGCTTCCTGCAGGCGGGCGCGAAAATGGTGAAGCTCGAAGGCGCCGGCCCGAAGCTCGACGTCATCCGCTTCCTGGCCGAGCGCGAGATCCCGGTGTGCGCGCACCTCGGCCTGACGCCGCAGTCGGTACTGCGCTTCGGCGGCTTCAAGGTGCAGGGGCGCGAGGAGGCCGCGGCCGAACGCCTGCGCGCCGAAGCGCGCGACGTCGCCGAGGCGGGCGCGGCGCTGATCGTGCTTGAGGGCGTGCCGGCGCCGCTGGCCACCACCATCACCCGCGACAGCACGGTGCCGACCATCGGCATCGGCGCCGGTGCCGGTTGCGACGGCCAGGTGCTGGTGATGCACGACATGCTCGGACTCGACTCCGGTCATCGGCGCCCGAAGTTCGTGAAGGATTTCCTCGCCCAAGGCGGCTCGGTCGAAGGCGCCGCACGCGCCTTCGTGGCCGCAGTACGCGACGGCAGCTTCCCCGACGCGGCCCACTCCTACGCATGAGCGCCGCGATCGAAGTCGCGCACGACATCGCAGCGCTTCGCGCCCGCATCGACACCTGGAAGCGCGACGGCTTGCGCATCGGCTTCGTGCCCACCATGGGCAACCTGCACGAAGGGCACTTCAGCCTGGTCCGGCAGGCGCGTGCGAACGCCGACTGCGTGGTCGCCAGCATCTTCGTCAATCCCACCCAGTTCGGCCCGGGCGAGGACTACGACAGCTACCCCCGCACACCCGAGGCCGACGTGGCCGGCCTCGAGGGCGCGGGATGCGACCTCGCCTGGATGCCCACGCCCGAGCAGATGTATCCCCTGGGCACCGCGCGCGCGGTGCGCGTGCAGGTGCCTGGCATCACCGACGTGCTCGACGGCGCCTACCGCCCCGGCCACTTCGACGGCGTATGCACCGTGGTGGCGCGCCTGTTCAACCAGGTCCGCCCCGACCTGGCCGTGTTCGGCCGCAAGGACTACCAGCAGCTCGCCGTGATCCGCCACATGGTCCTCGACCTCGCGTTCCCGCTGGACGTGCTCGGCGCGGACATCGTGCGCGAGCCCGACGGCCTGGCACGCAGCTCGCGCAACCAGTACCTGTCCCCGGACGAGCGCGCGCTCGCACCGGAGATCCACCGCACGCTGCTCGCCATGCGCGATGCCCTGCAAAGCGGGCAGGACTGGCAGCGCGCCGAGGCCAACGCCACGGCCCGGCTGCAGGCAGCCGGCTTCGCCGTCGATTACGCAGTGATCCGCACGCCGCTACTGGCAGAGCCTTCCGGCGCGCCCACGCCCGGCGCCGACGGCGAGCGCGTCGCACTTGTCGCCGCCCGCCTTGGGCGCACGCGGCTGATCGACAACCTCGAGTTCTCCACCGCAGGTTGATCTTCGTACGGGAGGTGGGCGGCAGCCGGCGGCTAGACGGCGGGCTGGTGGGTATTCCGTGGGCTGTCCCGCTGCGCGGGCCTTTATGCCCACTGCGTACCCCCCAACCCGCCTCGCAGCGCCTCCCCGCGACCCGCCGGGAAAGACAAAAGCACGACGCGTTCCCCTCACGCCTCCGCAGCCACGCTGAACAGTCTTCAAGTGCGGCGCCCCACGGCAAAGCCTCCCGGACGCCATCTTGTAGAATCCCGATTGACGCCGGTTCCCACGGCCCCACGCGGTTCCCCACGATGCTCCTGACCCTGCTCAAAGCCAAGATCCACCGCGCCACCGTCACCCACGCAGAGCTCCATTACGAAGGCTCCTGCGCGATCGACGGCCGCCTGCTCGACCTGTCGGGCATCCGCGAGTACGAACGCATCGAGATCTACAACATCAACAACGGCAAGCGCTTCGCGACCTACGCGATCCGCGGCGAAGACGGCAGCGGGATCATCTCGGTCAATGGTGCCGCCGCCCACCAGGCCGAACCCGGCGACCTCGTGATCATCTGCGCCTATGGCGCCTGCGACGAAGCCGAGGCGGCGAAGTTCAAGCCGAGCCTGGTCTACGTCGACCGCCAGAACCGGATGACCCACACCAACGACGCCATCCCGGCACAGGCCGCCTGAGGCGTGGCCGGCGAAGCGCTCGTCCGGCAGTTCCTCGACCACGCAGAGCGCCTCGCCGGCGCCCGCATTCCCGACCTCGTGGCGGAGGACCCCGCGCGAGCGGGAACCATGGCGCTGCGCGTCGGGCCGGTGTACGCGAGCTTCGCGCGGCAGCGCATCGATGCGCCCACCCTGGCCACGCTCGGCGAGCTGGCCGGACACGTGCGCCTGTCGCTGGCGCTGCGCGCGCTGGTCGATGGCGCCGAGGTCAACGCGTCCGAAGGCCGTCCCGCGCTGCATACCGCGCTGCGCTCAGGCATTGGTCGAGGCGACATCGCGCACGCGGCGCACGCCGCCGCCCTGGCTGCGCGTGAGCGCATGGCCGGACTCGTCGCCTCGCTGCGGGAATCGGGCGTCACCGACATCATCAACATCGGCATCGGCGGCTCCGACCTCGGCCCGCGGCTGGTGGTCGATGCGCTGAAGGACTTCAACGACGGCCGATTCCGCCTGCATTTCGTCAGCAACGTCGATGGCAGCGAGGTGCAGCACGCACTGCGTGGGCTGGATCCGGCGCGCACCGCGGCGATCCTGGTGTCCAAGAGCTTCGGTACCCAGGAAACTTTGCTCAACGGTGCCCTGGTCCGCGACTGGCTGGGTGGCGGCGAGCGTCTGTACGCGGTCAGTGCCAACGTGGCCGCGGCCCAGGCCTTTGGCGTCGAGGCCGGCCGCGTGCTGCCGATGTGGGACTGGGTCGGCGGACGCTATTCGCTGTGGTCGGCGGTGGGTTTCGCGATCGCGCTGGCGGTCGGCATGGATGGCTTCGAGGCGCTGCTGGCCGGCGCGGCGGAGATGGATGCGCATGCGGTCGAGGCGCCGCTGGAGGCGAACCTTCCGATCCGCCACGCGCTGGTGGCGGTGTGGAACCGCAACGCGTTGGGCCTGCCCACGCAGGCGGTGCTGCCCTACGACCAGCGCCTCGCGCACCTGCCGGCCTACCTGCAGCAGCTGGTGATGGAGAGCCTCGGCAAGTCGGTGCGCAGCGACGGCCGTGCACCCGGCGTGGCGACGGTGCCCGTGGTCTGGGGCGGCGCCGGCACGGGGGCCCAGCACAGCTTCTTCCAGGCGCTGCACCAGGGCACCGACGTCGTGCCCGCGGACTTCATCGGTGTCGTGCGACCGGCCCATGGCTATCGCGGCAACCACGACGCGCTGCTGGCGAACCTGCTGGCGCAGGCCGAGTCCCTGGGCAACGGCCACGCTGCGGACGATCCGCAGAAGGCGTATCCGGGCAACCGTCCATCCACGCTCTTCCTGCTGGACGAACTCACGCCGCATTCGCTGGGTGCGCTGCTGGCGATGTACGAGCACAGCGTCTACGCGCAGTCGGTGCTGTGGGGCGTCAATGCCTTCGACCAGTGGGGCGTGGAGCTTGGAAAGCGCATTGCCGGCGAGCTGCTGCCCGCGCTGCGCGGCGAGGGCGAGGCGGGCGACGTGGTGACCCGGGCCCTGCTTGAAGAGATCCGCTCGCGCCGCTGACCGCCGGTTGCTGGCCCGTCACAGTCGACTAAGCATGCGGATCGGACTGGCCCATTCCATGTCCTTCGCCGCACCCCGGTAGGAGCAGCCACGGCTGCTCCTACAGGAGATGCCAGGGGCGCGGAGCTGTGGGAGACGCCGCCGCAGTGCCCAGCAGCGCCGTCGTGCCCAGCCGTCAGCCGGTTCCGTGCTGCGCGATCGCCCAGGCCACGTGCTCGCGGATGACCGGATCGGAATGGTCCCGGCGCGTCTCCAGCGCCTGCAGCACCTCCGCCGTGGTCGGCGCATTGCCCAGCGCGATCGCGATGTTGCGCAGCCAGCGCGCGTGTCCGCTGCGGCGCAGGGCGGTGCCTTCGGTGCGGCGCAGGAACTCGTCCTCTTCCCACGCGAACAGTTCGGCCAGGGTCGCGGTGTCGAGATCGTTGCGCGCGCGGAAGTCCGGCTCATCGCTGCGCCGTGCGAACTTGTTCCAGGGACAGACCAGCTGGCAGTCGTCGCAGCCGAAGATGCGGTTGCCCATCAGCGACCGCAGTTCCTCGTCGATCGCGCCTTCGTGTTCGATGGTGAGGTAGCTGATGCAGCGGCGCGCATCGAGCACATTCGGGCCAAGGATCGCCTGGGTCGGGCAGATGTCGATGCAGCGCGTGCAGCTGCCGCAGTGCGGCGTTGCCGGCGGGTCGGGCGGCAGCGGGACGTCGAGGTAGATCTCGCCGAGGAAGAACCAGGAGCCGCCGTCGCGGTCGATCAGGCAGGTGTGCTTGCCGATCCAGCCCAGCCCGGCGTTGCGCGCCAGTGCCCGCTCCAGCACCGGCGCCGAGTCGACGAAGACGCGGTGGCCGAACGGGCCGATCTCGGCGGCGATGCGGTCGGCCAGCTTCTGCAGGCGGTTGCGCATCAGCTTGTGGTAATCGCGGCCCAGGGCATAGCGGGCGACATAGGCGCGCTCGCCGTCGGCCAGCGTCTCCCAGGCCTCGGTGTCGTCGCGACGGCCGTAGTCGAGGCCCACCGACAGCACGCTGATCGTGCCCGGCACCAGTTCCTGCGGGCGGGAGCGCTTGTCGCCGTGGCGCGCCATCCAGTCCATCGATCCGTGGAAGCCACGCGCGAGCCAGTCGCGCAGGTGTCCTTCGTCGTCGCCCAGGTCGATGCCGGTGATGCCGCAGCGCTGGAAGCCGGCTTCGCGCACCAGGGCACGGATCCGCGCCGCGAGTGCGGTCGGGTCGGGCGGGTTGGCGTGGGCCTGTGGAGGCACCGCGCCGCTGGCGTCGGCGGTGCGCGTGGGCATGGTGGCGCGAGTATAGAATCAGCGCGATGCACGCAACCGGGACCGATGCCGCCACGCCGCTGTACGACGTCGCCGCGATGCGCCGCGTGGAGACGCAGGCGATCGCGCTGCTTGGCGGCGATGCGTCGATCCTGATGGAGCGCGCGGGCCTGGCCGCCTGGCGCTGCCTGCTCGAACACTGGCCGGACGCGCAGCGCATCGTGGTCGCCTGCGGCCCCGGCAACAACGGCGGCGACGGCTACGTGCTGGCCTGCCACGCGCTCGCGGGTGGACGCGACGTGCAGGTGCTGCACGCGCAAGGCCACGCCCCGCGCACGGCGCTGGCGCGGCGGGCGGCCGCGGCCTTCAGCGACGCCGGGGGCAGGGTGGCGATCGCGGATGCGCAGCTGCCGGAGTGCGATGTCCTGGTCGATGCCGTCTTCGGCCTGGGCTTCGACAATCGGGCGGACGATGAAGGCAAGGTACTGCTTGCAGCCATTACGGCCAGCAGCGCCGCGGTGCTGGCGCTCGACCTGCCTTCGGGCGTCGACGCCACCTGCGGCGACGTGCCCGGCAGCGCGGTGCGGGCCACCCGCACGCTGCAATTCATCGGCGACCACGCGGGTCTTGCGACGGGTGCCGCGCTCGACCATGTCGGCGCGCTGCACGTGGCCTCGCTCGATCTGCCGCCCGAAGCGTTCGCCGGGGTGGACCCGGTGGCCTGGCGCCTGCGCGGCCCTGCGCTGGAATCGCTGCTGCCGCGGCGGACGCGCACCGCACACAAGGGCACAGCCGGCCATGTGCTGGTGGCCGGTGGCAACCACGGCATGGGTGGCGCGGTGCTGCTGGCGGCGGGCGCAGCGCTGCGGGCGGGCGCAGGACTGGTCAGCGTCGCCACCCGCACGGCGCACGTGGCGCCCCTGCTGGCCCGCACGCCGGAAGTGATGGCGCACGCGCTCGAGGATCCCGCAGGCATGACGCCACTGCTGGAGGCGGCCGAGGTCTGCGCCGTGGGGCCGGGACTGGGCCGCGACGCGTGGGCGAGTGACGTGTTCGATGCGGCGATGGCCAAGGCCAGGGCCCTGGTGGTGGACGCGGACGCGCTGAACCTCCTCGCTGCCAGCCCCGGGAAGATGCCCGCGACCGCGATCCTGACCCCGCACCCGGGGGAAGCCGCGCGCCTGCTCGGGCGCAGCGTGGCCGACGTCCAGCGTGACCGCATCGCCGCCGCACGCGCGCTGGCCGAGCGCTACGCCTGCGTGGTGGTGCTCAAGGGCGCGGGGACGGTCGTTGTGGCGCCCGGCGCCGGCACCTGGATCATCGATGCGGGAAACCCAGGCATGGCCGTCGGCGGCATGGGCGATGCGCTCACCGGCATCATCGCGGCGCTGCGCGCACAGGGGCTGCCAGCGGCGGACGCGGCCGTGGCCGGTGCGCTGCAGCATGCAGTCGCCGGTGATCGCGCGGCGGCGGACGGGGGTGCCCGCGGCATGCTGCCCAGTGACCTGATCGCGGCGCTGCGCCAGCGGGAGCGGGACTGATGGCCGCGGTACGCAGTGCGGTCCTTCCCGATGCGGAGGCCACGGCCGCCCTGGCTGCAGCCCTCGCGGCCACGGCTCCGGCCGGTGCCGTCGTGCACCTCGAGGGCGATCTCGGGGCCGGAAAGTCGACCCTGGCCCGCGCTTGGCTGCGCGCCCTGGGCGTGACCGGCCCGGTGCGCAGCCCGACCTACACCCTGGTCGAGCGGTATCCGCTCGCGACCGGCGGGGAAGCGCTGCACCTGGACCTGTACCGCATCGGCGACGCCGGCGAACTGGAATTCCTCGGCCTGGACGACGCCGATCCCCGGCTCTGGCTGGTCGAGTGGCCCGAACGGGGCCTGGGTGCGTTGCCGGCACCCGACCTGGAGGTCGGCCTCGTGGTGCTGGGGCAGGGTCGGGCATGCCGCCTGCGCTTCCGGAGCGCCGCGGGCGACGCGTGGGTGGCCGCACTGGACGAGCAGCGACGTTTGCAGGGGCTTCCTGAACCGTAACCACAGGAAGGGCGGGCAGGTGCCGGATTCATAAGGGAAAAACCTGTTGCAAAGAACGCGACTTGGTGCTTGACTAGCGGCCATGCGCGTCCGGGCCATCCATCTCCAGCAAATCCTGCTCGGTGCGGCCCTGCTGGCCGCACTGGTCTGGAACGTGGCCAAGTCGGCTGAGATCAATGACTTGCGATTGAGTGCAGGTCCAACGGGGACCCGGGCAGAACTCGGGCTCGACGCGCAAGCCGAGTACACGCTCATTCCGCTGTCCAACCCCGACCGCCTCGTGGTCGACTTCCCGGGCAGCCGGGTCGCGCCGAAGCTGACGGTCCCGGCCGCCGCCGGCGTCATCAAGGCCGTGCGCACGGGCCAGCCGACGCCCGGAACGACCCGCGTGGTCTTCGACCTGGCGATGCCGGTGGTCGCGCTTGCGCCCCGCTTCGAGACCGGCAGCGGCGGCGTGCGCCTGGTGCTGGAATGGCCGGGTGACCACGGCGCAGCGACGACGGCCGCGGTACCTGCCGCAGCCACGCCATCGCCCGCGTCCACGTCGACGGCCGACCCGATCGCGCAGATCGCAGCCGCCAACCAGGCCGGCGCCGCACAGGCGTCCAACGACGCCACCTCGCGTCTGATCGCAAACCTTCCCGCCGCCGGCGCACGTTCGCCCGCGGCCCCGTCCACGGCATCGCCGCAGCGGCCGCAGCCATCGAGCGACCCGTCGCCGCGGCAGGCGGTGCCGACCACCATCGCCACTGGTGTACCCACGCCGGTGCAGCGCGCGCCCGCCGCGCAGCCGCCCACCCCCGCCAACGCAGTGCAGTCGGCCGCCAGCGGCGCCACGCGTCCGCTGGTGATCGCCATCGACGCCGGCCACGGCGGCCAGGACCCGGGCGCCGTCGGACCCACCGGCAAGCGCGAGAAGGACATCACCCTGGCCATCGCCCGCGAACTCGCGCGTCAGGTCAACGCCACGCCGGGCCTGCAGGCCCACCTGGTGCGGGATGCCGACGTCTTCATCCCGCTCAACCGCCGCGCCCAGCTGGCGCGCGCGGCGGGCGCGGACATGTTCATCTCGATCCACGCCGACGCCGCGGAAAACCGCAATGCCAAGGGCTCTTCGGTCTATGTGCTGTCGCTGAAGGGCGCGTCCTCGCAGCGCGCGCGCTGGCTGGCCGACAAGGAAAACGCGGCCGACCTGATCGGTGGCGGCAAGATCGCCACCTCCGACAGCATGCTCACCAACGTCCTGCTCGACCTCACCCAGAGCGGCCAGATGAAGGCGTCCGAGGACGCGGGCAACCACATCCTCGAAGGCCTCAAGCGCATCGGCAACAACCACAAGCCGCACATCGAACGCGCCAACTTCGCGGTGCTGCGCACGTCCGACATGCCGGCGATGCTGGTCGAGACCGCCTTCCTGTCCAATCCCGAGGAAGAGCGTCGGCTGATCGACCCGGCGTTCCAGTCCAAGGTGGCGCGCGCGGTGCTGGACGGGGTCAACACCTACTTCACCAGCCAGCCGCCCCCGGGCACGCTGTTCGCGACGCGGGCCGCAACCGGCGGCGCATCCTCGGTGGCGGCGAGCGGCGGCAGCCGCTGAGGGCGGCAAGCTCGCTTATCATCGTGGCTGGCCCATACCAGGCCGGCGCACCGCGCCGGACCCCCGCAGCTTCTTGAGCATCCGGCAGCTTCCCGACACCCTCGTCAACCAGATCGCCGCAGGCGAGGTCATCGAACGCCCGGCGTCGGTGGTCAAGGAACTGGTCGAGAACGCGCTTGACGCAGGCGCCCGCCGCGTCGACATCGACCTCGAGGAAGGCGGCGTGCGCCTGGTGCGCGTGCGCGACGACGGCCTTGGCATCACGCCCGATGAACTGACGTTGGCGGTATCGCGGCATGCGACCAGCAAGATCGCATCGCTCGATGACTTGGAAGTGGTGGCCACGCTCGGCTTCCGCGGGGAGGCGCTGCCTTCCATCGCATCGGTGAGCCGTTTCACGATCAGCTCGCGCCGCGTGGATGCCGACCATGGGGCCGCGCTGTCCGTGGATGGCGGGCGGGTGGGCGAGGTCGCGCCCAGGGCGCATCCACAGGGCACGACGGTGGAAGTCCGCGACCTGTTCTACAACGTGCCCGCGCGGCGCAAGTTCCTGCGTGCCGAGCGTACCGAGCTGGGCCATATCGAAGAGTGGCTGCGCTCGCTGGCGCTGGCCCGCCCCGACGTCGAGCTGCGGGTGTCGCACAACGGCCGCGCCTCGCGCCGCTATCGCGGGGGCGAAGGCGTAGGCCTGGCGTTGGACGATGGCGCCGCGCGCCTGGTCGAGACCCTGGGCGAGGGCTTTGCGCAGGCCGCGCTGCGGGTCGAGCACGCGACCCTGCCACGCCCTGTGGACGAAGGCCGCGACGCCGCCCCCGCGCTGCGCCTGCACGGTTGGATCGCGCAGCCGACGTACTCGCGTGCCAGCGCCGACCAGCAGTACCTCTACGTCAACGGCCGCGCCGTGCGCGACCGAAGCGTCGCGCACGCGGTGAAGCAAGCCTATGCCGACGTGCTGTTCCACGGTCGCCAGCCCGCCTACGTGCTGTTCCTCGAACTCGACCCCGCACGGGTGGACGTGAACGTGCACCCGGCCAAGCACGAGGTTCGCTTCCGCGACGCGCGCATGGTCCACGACTTCGTCTATCGCGCCCTGCATGAGGCCCTGGCCGGCACGCGCGCCGGCAACGCGCCGCTGGTGGCCGCGGTCACCACCCAGGCCCAGGTCTCGCGCGAACTGGCCGCGCGCGTGGCCGAGCAGTCGAACCTGTCGCTGCGCGGCGATGGCGTGCGCGATGCCTACGCGCTGCTCTACGGTGCCGCAGGCAGCGTCGTGGACGGCGCCGGTGCGGCGATCGGCGAGGGCGGAACCGCCGTGCCCGGCGCGACGCACGCCGCGTGGGCGCAGATGCCCGCCACGCAGGTGCCCATGCCGGACACCGGCGACGACGGCATCCCGCCGCTCGGCTTCGCGATCGCGCAGCTGCACGGCATCTTCATCCTGGCCGAGGCCGCCGACGGCATGGTCGTGGTCGACATGCACGCCGCCCACGAGCGCATCGGCTACGAGAAGCTGAAGGCCGCGCACGACGGCGCCGGCCTGCGCGTGCAGCCGCTGCTGGTGCCGCAGGCGGTGGCGGTGAGCGAGCGCGAGGCCGACATCGCCGAGCGCGAGACGGCCACGCTTGCCGAACTCGGCTTCGAAGTTTCGCGCACCGGCCCGCAGTCGCTGCTGCTGCGCGGCGTGCCCGCGCTGCTGGCGCAGGGCGACACCGAATCACTGCTGCGCGACGTGCTCGCCGACCTGCGCGAACACGGCGAGAGCCGTCGCGTCCGCGCCGCCCGCGATGAGCTGCTGTCGACCATGGCCTGCCACGGTTCGGTGCGCGCCAACCGGCGGCTGACCATTGCCGAGATGAACGCATTGCTGCGCGACATGGAAGCAACCGAACGCTCCGGGCAGTGCAACCACGGCCGTCCCACCTGGACGCGCATTCCGTTAGCCGACATCGATCGCTGGTTCATGAGGGGACGTTGATGACCAGATCCACGCTGCGCGCGGCCACCGCCGCGACTTGTCTCGTTCTTGCCGCCGTACTCGCCGCCTGCGGCTCCGGTGCCCCATCCCTCGAGGCGGACGACGATGCCGCCCCCGTGCCGGAGGCCAGCCCCGAGCTGCGCGCTGCCGAGCAGCAGTGGCGCGACGAACGCCGCGAAGGCCTGCTGGCCGAAGACGGCTGGGCCAGCGTGGTCGGCCTGCACTGGCTGGAGCTGAGGGCGCACTACATCGGCAGCAGCCAGACCAGCGGCATCCGCCTGGCACACGGGCCGGAGAAGCTCGGCCTGGTACAGCAGGACGCGGGGCGCGTGTACTTCACGCCCGAGCGCGACGTGGCGGTCACCGTTGACGAAGCGCCGGTCAAAGGGCGCATCGAACTGCGGGACGAACCCGATACCGGTCCGGTCGAACTGGTGTTCGACGAAGGCCGCGGCAGGCTGTCGATGATCAGCCGCGCCGGCCGCCGCGCACTTCGCGTGAAGCACGCCGATGCGCCTGCGCGTACCGGCTTCGGCACGATCGCCTACTGGCCCGTCGATGCCGGCTGGGTGCTGGACGCACGCTTCGTCCCGCATCCCGCAGGCCGCACGATCGAGATAGCCAACATCGTCGGCGGCACGGATCCGATGCCCAACCCGGGCGTGGTCGAGTTCAGCCGGGACGGCGTGGACTACCGGCTCGAAGCGCTGGAAGGCAGCGATGGCGGACTGTTCCTGATCCTCGCCGACCGCACCAGCGGCCACGACAGCTACGGTGCCGGCCGCTATCTCGATACCGCGGCCCCCGACGCGCAGGGCCGCGTCACGCTCAATTTCAACCGTGCCTACAATCCACCGTGCGCGTTCACCGACTTCGCCACTTGCCCGTTGCCGCCGCCGGACAACCGCCTCGACCTCGCCGTGACCGCGGGCGAACAGGCCTATGCCAGGCCCGCATCCGCGGCATCCGGCAGCTGACACAACACCACCAAGGACTTCCATGACCAAGACAGGGAATCGGGCGCGTTCGCCCATGTTGATCGTGGCCCTGGCCGCAAGCGTCGCCATTGGCGCCACTGCCGCGGCCGTGGCCGCCCCGCAGGCCGGATCAAAGCCGGTCCCGGCCGCCACCGCCACCGCCAAGGCGCCGCCGGTGCCCCTGCTGTGGAAGGTGTCCGACGACAACAACTCGCTGTACCTGCTGGGCTCGTTCCACCTCCTGCTGCCCGACGACTACCCGCTGTCGCGCGACGTCGACATGGCCTTTGCCGACGCCGAGAAGCTGCTGTTCGAGATATCCCCCGACGAACTGGCCTCGCCGCAGCTCGGCCTGCAGATGGCGCAGGCGGCGTTGCGCACCGACGGCCGCACGCTCAACGATGAACTCGGTCCGGAGCTTGCCGCCAAGCTCGCGAGCTGGGGCAGGGAGAACGCGGCGCAGCTGGCCGCGACCGGCATGAACGTCGAGGTCCTGCAGCGCTTCGAGCCGTGGTTCGTCGGCACGATGATCACGGTGTCGCAGATGATGGCGCTCGGCTTCGATCCCTCGATCGGTCTGGACGCGCACATGGGCGGACTCGCGCAGAACGCGCAGAAGCCGACCGCCGGACTGGAAACCGGTGCCCAGCAGATCACCTTCCTGGACGGCATGGATCCGGCCGAGCAGCTGCAGATGCTGGAGCAGGCGCTCGACCAGGCCGAAGCCGGCGCGGACCTGATGCTTGAACTCCACGGCGCGTGGCGCGCGGGCGACACACAGGCGATCCTCGACGGCACCGTGACCGAGATGCGGCGCGACTTCCCGGCGCTGTACCAGGCGATCAACGTCGGCCGCAACGACGCCTGGCTGCCGAAGCTCGAGGCGCGCCTGCGCGAGGACGGCGAGGACGACACCCTGGTGGTCGTGGGCGCCATGCACCTGCTGGGCGAGGACGGCGTGGTCGAAAAGCTGCGCGCGAAGGGGTATGCGGTCGAGCGCGTGTGCTCGGCCTGCGCGTCGCCCTAGGGCCGGGGCGGCACCATGACGATGCAGTCCACCGGGCAGGCCGGCAGGCACAGCCGGCACCCGGTGCACAGCGGTTCCAGCACCACGTGCATGCGCTTGCTGCCGCCGATGATGGCGTCAACCGGGCAGGCCTGGATGCACTTGGTGCAGCCGATGCAGTCGGCCTCGACCACCAGCGCGAGTTCCGGCGGGCGATGCTCGCCGAGTCCGCGATCGTAGGGCAGGGCCGGCACCGCCAGCAGCTTCGCCAGGGCGCGGGCGCCGGCGTCGCCACCGGGCGGACACCGGTCGGTATCCGCCTGGCCCGCGGCCATGGCTTCGGCATAGGGACGGCAGCCGGCATAGCCGCACTGCCCGCACTGGGTCTGCGGCAGCAGCCGGTCGAGGCGTTCGATCAGGGCGTCGTGGCCGCCCACTGGCCTCAGCGCACCGGCATCCCGGGCGCGGCCGCGGGATCGGCGCCCAGCAGGGCCAGCTCGCCGGCATCGAAGCCCGCCGACAGGATCATCCCCTCGCTCAGGCCAAAGCGCATCTTGCGCGGCGCGAGGTTGGCGATGAAGACGACGTTGCGGCCAACCAGCGCAGCAGGTTCCCCGTAGCTGGCGCGGATGCCGGAGAAGATCTGCCGCGTGCCGAGTTCGCCAGCGTCGAGTTCGAAGCGCAGCAGCTTGTCGGAGCCTTCGACGAACTCGCAGGCGAGCACCTTGCCGATGCGCAGGTCGAGTTTGGTGAAGTCGTCGATGGTGATGGTTGGGGCAGCGGCGTCGGTACCCGTGCCAGTGGCGGGTTTCGCGGCAGGGGTCGCGGCGGCGTTGGATTTCGCGGTTGCAATTCCGGGGGGCGCGATCGCAGCTATAGCCGCTCCCCCCGGGGTAGCGGTGGGAGCGGTCGGCTTGAGGTCTTCCTTGCTGGCTTCGGTCATGGCGGCGATCTGCTTCGGGTCGATGCGGGTGAACAGCGGCTGGTAGGCCTGGATGCGATGGCCGGTCAGCGGTGCGTCGAGGTCCTGCCACCGGGCGAGCGGCGCGTCGAGGAAGGCCTCGATCTGTGCGCTCATTGCCGGCAGCACCGGACGCAGGGCGCCGGCCAGCACGCGGAACAGGTTCAGGCCCTGCGTGCACACGGCCTGCAGTTCGGCGTCGGCGCCGTCCTGCTTCGCGATCACCCACGGTTTGCGCTCGTCGATGTAGCGGTTGGCCTCGTCGGCCAGCGCCATCACCTGGCGCAGCACGCTGGCCGGCTCGTTGCGCTCGTAGGCTTCACGCAACGGCGCCAACGCCTCCACGAAGCGCACGTACATCGCCGGCTCCGGCAGCGCGTCCGCCAGCATGCCGTCGAAGCGCTTGCCGATGAAGCCGGCGCAGCGGCTGGCGAGGTTGACGAACTTGCCGACGATGTCGGAGTTCACGCGTGCCACGAAGTCGGCGAGGTTGAGGTCGATGTCGTCGACGCCGCCGGCCGACTTGGCGGCGAAGTAGTAGCGCAGCGCTTCGGGCGGCAGGCCCGCGTCGAGGTAGCTGCGGGCCATCACGAAGGTACCGCGCGACTTCGACATTTTGGCGCCGTCGACGGTCAGGTAGCCGTTGACGTGCAGCCGCGTCGGCGCGCGGTGACCACTGCCGTGCAGCACCGCCGGCCAGAACAGGCCGTGGAAATTGATGATGTCCTTGCCGATGAAGTGATGCATCTCGGCCTGGCTGTCGGCGCCGGTGAACGCGTCGTAGTCCAGGCCGTCGCGCTCGCACAGCGCCTGGAAGCTGGCCAGGTAGCCGATCGGCGCGTCGATCCAGACGTAAAGGTACTTGCCCGGGTGGCCGGGGATCTCGAAGCCGAAGTAGGGCGCGTCGCGCGAGATGTCCCAGGCGCGCAGGCCGCCCTCGCCGTCGAGCCATTCCTGCAGCTTTGCCTTGACTCCGGGCACGGCCACATCGCCGGCCAGCCATTCGCGCAGGAAGGACTCGAACCGGCCCAGTTCGAAGAAGAAATGTTCGCTTTCGCGCAACTCGGGCGCGGCGCCGCTGACCACCGAGGTCGGGTCGATCAGCTCGGTGGGCGAATAGGTCGCGCCGCAGTGCTCGCAGTTGTCGCCGTACTGGTCGGCGGTGCCGCAGCGCGGGCAGGTGCCCTTGACGTAGCGGTCGGGCAGGAACATGCCCTTGACCGGGTCATAGAGCTGCGCGACCGAGCGCCTGGCGATGTGGCCGGCTTCGTCCAGGCGCGTGTAGATCGCCTCGGTCAGGGCGCGGTTGCGCTCGGAATGGGTCGAGTCGTAGTGGTCGAAGGCGACGCCGAAGTCGGCGAAATCACGTTCATGCCCGGTCTGGATCCCGGCGACGAAAGCCTCCGGTGTGGTCCCGGCCTTTTCCGCGGCCAGCATGATCGGCGTGCCGTGGGTGTCGTCGGCGCAGACGTAGTGCACCGTGCCGCCGGCCATTCGCCGCGCGCGCACCCAGATATCGGCCTGCACGTAACCGACCAGATGGCCGATGTGCAGGGGACCGTTGGCGTAGGGCAGGGCGTTGGTGACGAGCGCGGGGCGGGGCATGTGGGCAGTCGGTGACGGACGGCCGGTGATTATCGCACGCGGTCCCAAGAGTACCTGGGACGCCCGGGAACAGAAAAGGCCCGGCGATTGCCGGGCCCTTGAAGGCGACTCAGCGCGGAGGCCGTGTCACTCGCGGATCCACACCTGCTCGCGGCAGATGAAGGCCACGCAGCCCGAAACGCCGAGCTTGTCGTCGTCGATGAGCTTGAGCTTGGACTTGTAGGTCTTGCCCTTGGCCGGGTCGAGGATGGTGCCGCCCTCCCAGCCGTCACCACCCGGGGCCAGGCCCCAGAGGATGGTCATGCCCTTGATCGGCTTGTCCTTGTTCGCACCCTTGCACTTGTCGCAGGTCGGATTGGGGCCGCGGTCCGACTGCAGGATGTCCACCACCTGGCCCCGCAACGTGCCGCCGGACTCGGTGATCTCCACGATCGACTTCACCTTGCCGGTCTCGTCGTCGATGGTCTTCCAGCGTCCGGTGGGGGCGGTGGTCTGCGCGTTGGCGCCAGTGGCGAAGAGCGCCGCCAGTGCGAACACAAGGCAGGAAAGGTGGGGGGTACGCATTGTTGCCTCCAGTGGGTGCGGCGCCGCCGTGGCGGCTACGCCCGTTATACCCGCTGCGTGGACCGAAGAGAACGGCCTTGAAACAGCTGGCTCGAGGGAATTGCATTTCGCGCTGCGGCGCGCACGCCACGCCGTCGATTGCCACAAAAAAGAAGGGCGACGTTGCCGTCGCCCTTCCGGTCTTGCCGTGTTGCTTGGATCAGAAGCGGTAGGTCACGCGTGCGAACGCGGTGCGGCCGAAGTAGTCGTACTGCGTCGCGAACGCCGGCACGTTGCCATAGCGCGTGGCGGTACCGGTCGACACCTGCGGCGGCTGCTTGTCGAACACGTTGCGGATGCCAACCAGCAGGCTCCAGTCGGTCTGGTCGTAACGCACCGAGGCCGAATGGTAGAACGCGTCTTCCGCGGTGATGTCACGGAAGCTGTTCGGACGGCCCAGGTAGATGAACTCCTCGTTGATGTCGAGGTTCTTGGTCGAGCCGACGTACTCGGTACCCCAGGTGTAGGTCATGTCGCCACGCACCAGCTGCGCGGAGAGCGAGCCCACGAGGCGCGGACGACCGATGTAGCCGAGGTTGTCCGACTTCGACTGGCCGCTCGCGGCAGCGGAGTCGAACAGCTGGGAGACGTCTTCCTTGGTGTAGGTCAGCTGGCTCTCGAAACGCAGCTTGCCGAACGAGAAGTCGTCGTCGTAGTTCACGATCAGGTCGTAGCCACGGGTGCGCTGGCGGTTGACGTTGACGTACTGGCTGTCGATGGTCGTGATCTTGTTCGGCTCGGAAGCGTGGTTGGCCGGGTTGCGCTCGAACAGGTCGCAGAAGTTGTTCGGGTAAACAGGCGAACCGTAGCAGCCGAACAGGATGTCATAGGCGCCCAGCTGCGCGATCTGATCCCGGACATCGATGTCGAAATAGTCGACGGCGATGCTGATGTTCGCGAACTCGGGCGTGAACACCACGCCGACGGTCTTCGCCATCGACGTTTCCGGCTTCAGGATGCCGACACCACCACCCGAGACGACCGTCGCCGAAGACGTACCCAGGCCGGTGTAGGTCGGGGCAATGCCCGCGGCCTGGCAGTTGGCGCGGATGAAGTCGTTGGTGCTGTCACCCCACTCCACGCAGGGATCGACCGCGGTCTGCGCGAGGAAGCCGGTCTGGTTGCCCAGGTACAGCTCGTACAGGCCCGGTGCGCGGAACGAGGTGCCACGAGTGGCGCGCGCCCGCAGCGACGGGATGATCTGCCAGTTGAGGCCCATCTTCCAGACGTTGTCGGTGCCGTCGACCGTGTCGTACTGGAATACGCGGGTCGAACCGTTGAACGTCAGCGACTCGAAGCCCGGGACGCCCTTGAGCACCGGAACCTCGAACTCGAGGACCGCTTCCTTCACCGAGTCCTTGCCCTTCGTGACCTGGGCGGAGCTCTGGCCCCACAGGTCGCCGTTGCGCGACAGGGCGCTCGGCTGGTCGTCGATGCTGTACCGGCGGTACTCGAAGCCGACGGCGGCCGCTACCGGGCCGGCCGGCAGCTCGAACACCTCGCCGGTGACCAGGCCGTTGACGGTGTACTGGTCATAGACGGTGTTGCCGGTGTGCCACTCGCCGATGACGGAAGCCAGCTCGTCCATCCGCTCGCCGCTCAGGAAGCCGGGATCGAAGTAGTCGAGGGTGGGGGCATCGTCGCTCCACTGCCAGTCACCGGTGCGCGAGCCGACGATCGAGAAGGCGCTGTAGTCGCCGTCCGAACGCGAACCCGTGGCGTTGGCTTCCCACGCCCAGGTGTCGGTGAACGACAGCAGGCCGTCGAGCTTGGTGGCGAGGTACATGTAATCGATCGAGATGTCCTGGTCGGACCGGAACGGCATGATGACCTGCGCGAGGCCGCCGGCGAGCGGGTTCACGAAGCCGGGCGAATTCGCATACTGGTACGGGCCGTTCTGACCGCCGACGTAGGGGAAGAACTGGCGGAAGCCACGTGCTTCGGTCTCGCGGTGGTTGTACAGGAACGTCGTCTTCCAGTTGAACGAGTCAAAGCCGAAGTCGGACGACGCGAAGAGGTTGAAGCGCTCCTGGCGGTTGATGATGTCCGCGGTGTTGAGGAAGTCGAAGTTGGTGACGTCCTCGTAGTACGCCTGCGGATTGGTGGCCGTGAAGTTCTGGTTCGTGCGCGGGCGGTAGCCCGGGAACGGACCGATGGTCACGCCGTCGGGCGACGGGATGTAGCGCACGCCCGTGATGGCGTCGTTGATCGAGTTGGCATAGAGGCGCGTGGTGGTGCAGCCGCCGAGCGAGGTGCCGGCGAGGATCGAGCGGTCTTCGCGGTCGATGCGATTGCCGTCCGCGTCCCACACCAGTTCCTGCGGGCAGCGGAAGAAGTCGCGGTCGCCATCCTTGAGGGCTTCGGCCAGGTAGTACTCACCGGCCAACACGATGCTGCCACTGTCGAAGTTCCAGCCGGTGGCGCCGGACACGGTGAAAATCTCGCCGCCGGTTTCGAAGGGAACGCGGGCGTTGACGGTGATTTCCGGACGATCCACCGTCTTGCGGGTGATCACGTTGACCACGCCGGCGACGGCATCCGAACCGTAGATCGAGGACGAGCCGTCCTTCACGATCTCGGCGCGCTGGATGATCGAGGAGGGAATCACGTTGAGGTCGAATGCGCCGACCTGGCCGCGCGTACCGGCAGGACCGGGGCGCTGGCCGTCCAGCAGGACCAGGGTGCGGTTGGCACCCAGGCCACGCAGGGACAGGGACTGCACGCCGGTGCCGCCTTCGACCACGAAGCCGGAGAACTGCTGGCTGATCTGCATGGAGCCCGCCGCAATGCTCGACTTCTGCAGGAATTCCGCGGTGTCAACCTGACCCAGGGCGATGCTCGTATCCGCAGTGATCACCTGAATAGGCGAGGTCGATTCGTACTCGGTGCGGCGAAGCAACGAGCCGGTGACCGTGATCGTGTCGAGCTGGGTGGCATTGGCCCTGGTTTCTTGCGGCTGCTCTTCCTCGGCCGGAGCGGGCTGCTGCTCTTGGGCCTGTGCAGCGGTGATGCTCAGGCCGGCGACAATGGCGACGACCAGCGGAAGGCGACGGAACGCCTGACGGGAACTACGCATGCTTGATGACTCCCCTAGGTGGTTTTAACTGGAACTTAATGACTATATGAGGCAATTAACGGTTACGCAACACACCCCCTGTAACATCGCGCGGGCTTCTTGACCCGCGCCGGCTGGCCTCTCCTCACAGGCCACCTTCCCCGCAATCCTCGCGCAAGAACGAGTCGATCAGCCCCAGCGAGGTCACCTGGTGCCGCGGGTACCAGGGCATCGAGTGGGGCATGTCGGCGATCAGTTCGAACTTGGCATCCACGTTGCCCTTCACGCCGTTGTAGAAATCCTTTGCGTGGAACGCGGGCGTGCGCACGTCACGGTCGCCTACGAACAGGAGGACCGGGATTGCCGCCTGCGTCGTCTGCCGTATCGGATCCATGCCCGTCACCGTGCGGCCTTGCAGGATGCGCTGGATGCGATTTTCGCTCCAGGTCGTGCCGAGCCGGCCGAGATTGGTTACCGGAGCGCCAGAGATGGCGCACTGATACGGAGAGTTCGGCCGGACCACCGCGGCGGCGGCGGCAAAGCCACCATACGAATAGCCGAAGATCGCGATCCGGTCCCGGGCCGCGATGCCCTCCGCTACCATCCATGCGGCCCCGTCGTCTTTGTCGTCCTGCATCCGCAGGCCCCACTGGTTGTCTCCTGCCAGCCAGAGGTCGCGGCCCAAACCCATCGACCCGCGGTACTGCGGACGCAACACGGCGTAACCGCGCGATGTCAGGAAGGGCACCCAGCCCGAGACATCCCAGCCGCCGTAGTCTCGCGCCCATGGGCCACCGTGCGGGTGCACGATCGCCGGAAGAGGCGCGTCGCCCTTCTTCCAACCCGCAGGAAGGTCAAGAATGGCCGGGATGGTGCGACCGTCGCGTGCCTTGTACTTCACCAGGCGCTGCTCGCCCACGCCGCTGGTGTCGAGCCCGGGGCGCTCTTCGCCCAGCGGCATGACCTGCTTGCGGTCGACCAGCAGGTGATGCGAGGGCGGCTTGCGGTTGCTCGACGTCGTGAACAGGACCCTGGAGCGGTCGTCGTTGTAACCGCCAATGCTGACCCGCTGGCCCGGGTAGGCCTGAACGAGGCCGTCGTGGATCGCCTTCATCTCCGGGTCCACGAACACCTGTTCGCGGCTCAGTCCATCGACGACGAACCCCAGGACCTTGTTGAAGTTGCTTGGGGTGTCCCCGAAGATCAGGCCGCCAATCGAGAACTCGGGATGGGCCGCGAGCGGTTCCGGGTCGAAGCGGCGGGATTCCGGGTCGTACATCCGGGCCTGGACCAGGTTTGAGTACTTGTCGGTAAGCACATAGAGCTTTCCAGACGTCTCGTCGATGCCGACGACATCGACCGTGTAGCGTTCGCTCAGGCGCTGGCTCAGCTCCGGATGTGCCACGAACTCGCTGGTCCCGGGCTTGCGGACCGAGACCTTCTGCTCGTACTCGTCCGTGCCGGCCGAGACGAGTTCCACCCGGGTGACCGCCTCGCCGGTGCGCGGATGGAAGAGCCCCGGGCTGGTCCGGCCGCCGGCGCGCAGCAGCAGTTCCGTGGCCCCGGTGCGGAGGTTGTACTTGTAGTAGTTGGCCGACAGCGTCATCTCGTTGGTCTGCGCCACGACCACATGCTCGGGATCCAGCGGCAGCAAGTGCACCAGCGAGGCGGTGCCTGCGATCTCGAGGCAACGCTGCGTCTGTTCGCTCACGCCGATCCGGCGGGTGTTGTCCGCGAAGGCGTCGGCGAACTTGGCGTGCGTGGCGTCGGTCAGGTAGGCCTTGGAAACGAAGGTCCGGGTCGCCCCCGAGACGCTGCCTTCCCCGCAGCCGCCCAGCTGGCCGGTCCATTCCTGCCGTCCCAGGACCAGCAGGCGGTCAGCCTTGAGGGCGCTGGCATAGATGAACTTCATGCGGTCTCCCGAAGGAGTGACTGTTGCGCCCTTGGACATGTCGTCCAGGTTCCAGGTGGCCAAGGCCGTGTCCTGGCGGTCGCTGCCGGGCAGCGCGACGATCGCCACCAGCTGCTTGCCGTCGGCACTCATGGAGGGCGACTGGATCATGGGAACCTGCGCGAGGTCCTGGATCGGAATCGGCTTGGCGGCCTCTGCCGCGCCCGCGAACAGGGTGGCGCAGGCGAGGATGAGGAGTGGCTTCTTTGTCATCTGGCAGTGTCCTGTTGCGTGCGTACGTCGAATGGCGCTGTTCACCCGACGTTAACAGAACTCAAAAGCCCGCAATAGGCCCACTCGTCTCGCCTGCATGCGCGCTTTGGCGCAAGCTAGCCGTCTGTCAAAAAGCGAAGCGGAGAAGGTCGAGTGGCATTTTTCAGGAAGGAGCCGGACACGGCGGCAACGCCCGGCCGCATGCCGGCGCACGCGGTGCAGGGGGACCTCAGGCCCTTGCCGAGGGTGCGCAACATCATCGCGGTGGGTTCGGGGAAGGGCGGGGTGGGCAAGTCGACCACCACCGTCAACCTCGCGCTGGCGCTCGCCGCCGATGGCGCACGGGTCGGCATCCTGGACGCCGACGTCTACGGCCCCAGCATCCCGACCATGCTCGGCCTGTCGGGCCGGCCGGACAGCCCCGACAACAAGTCGATCACCCCGATGCGCGCGCACGGCGTGGAGGCGATGTCGATCGGCCTGCTGGTGGAGGAGGACACGCCGATGATCTGGCGCGGCCCCATGGCCACCTCGGCGCTGACCCAGCTGCTCAACGACACCCGCTGGGGTGGGGACGACAGCCTGGACTACCTGTTGATCGACCTTCCGCCCGGCACCGGCGACATCCAGCTGACCCTGGCGCAGAAGATCCCGGTGGCCGGGGCCATCATCGTCACCACGCCACAGGACGTGGCCACCCTCGACGCGCGCAAGGCGCTGAAGATGTTCGAGAAGGTCGAGGTGCCGGTGCTGGGCCTGGTCGAGAACATGGCGGTGCACGTGTGCTCGAACTGCGGCCACGCCGAACACATCTTCGGTGATGGCGGCGGGACGCGGATGGCCGCGCAGTACGGGCTGCCGCTGCTGGGATCGCTGCCGCTGGAACGCACGATCCGCGAGCAGGGCGACGCCGGTACGCCGGTGGTCATCTCGGCGCCGGACTCGGCTGCCGCCGATGCCTATCGGGAACTGGCGCGCAACGTCGCCGCCGAGCTCGCCAAGCGGCCGCGCGCGCCCGCGACGATCTCGGCATCGCTGCTGTAGCCCGGCGGCAGGCGTTCCCGGTGCGCGGCGGGGTGCCGTGGCGGCGGCGAGTCCCTACAATCGCGGGTCTTGCCCCGGGGCGCCGCGCCGCCGGGACGCCGCATCCGGGAACCGTATGAGCATCAAGTCCGACCGCTGGATCCGCCGCATGTCCGAAACTCCAGGGGGCATGATCGAGCCCTTCGAGCCCGGCCAGGTCAAGCACGCCGGAAACGGCGAGCGTATCGTCAGCTACGGCACATCGAGCTACGGCTACGATGTGCGCTGCTCGCGCGAGTTCAAGGTGTTCACCAACATCAACTCGACCATCGTCGATCCCAAGCACTTCGATCCGAAGAGCTTCGTGGACATCGAGGCGGACGAATGCATCATCCCGCCGAACTCCTTCGCGCTGGCGCGCACGGTGGAGTATTTCCGCATCCCGCGCGACACCCTGGTGGTGTGCCTGGGCAAGAGCACGTACGCGCGCTGCGGGATCATCGTCAACGTCACGCCGCTGGAACCGGAGTGGGAAGGACATGTGACGCTGGAGTTCAGCAACACCACGCCGCTGCCGGCGCGCATCTACGCCAACGAGGGCGTGGCGCAGATGCTGTTCTTCCAGGCCGCGGCCGACGATGTCTGCGAGACCTCGTACAAGGACCGTGGTGGCAAATACCAGGGACAGACCGGGGTCACGCTGCCCCGCACCTGAGCGGGCTCAGGCGACGAGCGCGGCCTGCAGGTCGCGCACGCGGTCGACCAGGGCCTCGGGTGGATAGGGCCGCGAGGCCACCCGGCCCCAGACCGGCGCCGGCCAGGCCGGGTCGCTCTCGAAGCGGGCGATGACGTGCACGTGCAGCTGCGGCACCAGGTTGCCCAGCGCGGCCACGTTGAGCTTGTGCGGCTGGAACACATCGACCAGCAGCTGTTCGCAACGGAGGACCTCCTCCATGAGCGCCGCGCGCTGGGCGGCGTCCAGGTCGAGGAGCTCGCGGGCGCCCGGCACGCGCGGCACCAGCACCAGCCACGGATAGTTGCTGTCGTCCATCAGCTGCAGGTCGCACAGCTCGAACGCGGCGAGCGGGTGGCTGTCCGCGGCGAGCTGTGGGTGCAGGGCATAGGGTTCGGGCTGGGTGTTGCGGTGCCGGGACATGGCGGGTTCCTTTCAGGCGCGGCCTGCGGGCGCGAGTGCACGGTGCAGGAAGTCCAGTGTGCGGGTGTGGGCCAGGCGGGCGCTGGCCTCGTCGAAGTGGCGGGGGTCGACGTCGCGGTTGAAGCCATGGCCGGCGTCATAGACATGCAGCTCGGCCTCGGGCCGGGCGCGGCGATGCGCCTGGACGTCGGCCTCGGGGATGCTGTGGTCGCGGGCGCCGAAGTGGAACAGCATCGGCGCGCGCAGCGGTTCGTCGAGGAAGGGCACGGTGCGGGCACCGTAATAGCTCACCGCCGGAAGGCCCAGGCGCGCGTTGGCGAGGTAGGCCACGCTGCCGCCCCAGCAGAAGCCGACCACCCCGATCCCGGCGTTCCGGTCGAGCGCCTCTTCGGACAGCAGGGTCCGAAGCTGCGCCGCGGCGGCATCCACGATGGCCACCGCGCGGTCGAAGCCCAGGGCCGCGGCAAGCGCGCGGCCACCTTCAAAGCCGGCTTCGTCATAGGCGAGTTCGGCATCGCGCTGGACGGGGTCGAACAGGGCCGGCGCCAGCGCCAGGAACCCGTCGCGGGCATAGCATTCGGTGACCGCGCGCATGTGCGCGTTGACGCCGAAGATCTCCTGGACCACGACCAGTCCGCCGCGAGGCGCCGCTTCGGGGCGCGCCAACCAGCCGCCGACCTCGCCGACTTCCGCGCTGTCCAGCCTGACTCGCGTCCCCATCGTCGCCTCCGGGTGGGCGGCCGGTTCAGGTTCCGGCCCTCGGGTTGATTCTAGCGCCCCGGTATAATCGCGGCGCGAAAACCGCCAGACCCCTCCGCCGCCGCGCGGACCCACGCCGAGCCCGCTGCAGCGCATGAACGATATCGCCACCCCGACCGCCCCCCGCGTGGGCTTCGTCAGCCTCGGCTGCCCGAAAGCCCTCGTCGACTCCGAACGCATCCTCACCCAGCTCCGGGTGGAGGGCTATGCGCTGTCGCCCAACTATGACGACGCCGACGTGGTGGTGGTCAACACCTGCGGCTTCATCGACTCGGCCGTTGCGGAATCGCTGGACGCGATCGGGGAGGCGATGGCCGAGAACGGCAAGGTGATCGTGACCGGCTGCCTGGGCAAGCGCGCAGACGTGATCCGCGAAGCGCATCCGGGCGTGCTGTCGATCAGCGGCCCTCAGGACTATGCCAGCGTCATGGCCGCGGTCCACGCCGCGCTGCCGCCGCGCCACGACCCCTTCGTCGACCTCATGCCGGCCCCGCGGCTGGGCGGCGAGGACTACGCGGACGGCGTGAAGCTGACGCCGAAGCACTATGCCTACCTGAAGATTTCCGAGGGCTGCAACCACCGCTGCAGCTTCTGCATCATCCCCTCGATGCGCGGCGACCTCGTGTCGCGCCCGGTCGACGACGTGCTGCGCGAGGCCGAGCGCCTGGTGCGCGGCGGCGTGCGCGAACTGCTGGTGGTGTCGCAGGACACTTCGGCCTACGGCGTCGACGTGCGCTACGCGGAGCGCGAGTGGCGCGGGAAGGCCTACCAGACGCGCATGAAGTCACTGTGCGAAGGCCTGTCCGAGCTCGACGCCTGGGTGCGCCTGCACTACGTCTACCCGTACCCGCACGTGGACGGCATCATCGAGCTGATGACCGCG
The DNA here is from genome assembly GCF_054072735.1 of Luteimonas sp. A649. Classification (NCBI taxonomy): domain Bacteria; kingdom Pseudomonadati; phylum Pseudomonadota; class Gammaproteobacteria; order Lysobacterales; family Lysobacteraceae; genus Luteimonas; species Luteimonas sp. A649. The sequence goes on from NZ_JBSVRQ010000001.1 coordinate 869,921, forward strand.
CGCCGCGCCGACGGCCAGCCGCGGCTGCTGCCCTACCTCGACATCCCGTTCCAGCATGCCAGCCCGCGCATCCTGAAGCTGATGAAGCGGCCGGGCGCCGTGGAGCGCACGCTTGAGCGCGTGCAGTCCTGGCGCGCCGCTTGCCCGGAGCTGACCGTGCGCTCGACCTTCATCGTCGGTTTCCCGGGCGAGACCGAGGCCGAGTTCGAATCCCTGCTCGATTTCCTGGACGAGGCGCAGCTCGACCGCGTCGGCGCCTTCGCGTATTCGCCGGTGCAGGGCGCGGCCGCGAACGCGCTGCCCGACCCGGTGCCCGAGGAGATCAAGCAGGAGCGCCTGGCGCGCTTCATGGCGCGGCAGGCGGATATCTCGGCCGCGCGCCTTGAAGCCAAGGTCGGCACGGTGCAGCGCTGCATCGTCGATGCCATCGACGGCGACCTCGCGATCGCCCGGTCGATGGCCGACGCGCCTGAGATCGACGGCCTGGTGCAGGTGCAGGACGGCCGCGAAGCAGGGCTGCGCCCCGGCGAGTTCGCCGACATCCGCATCATGGGCAGCGACGAGCACGATCTTTACGGCGAGGTTGAATACAGCGCTTGAGGCGGAGGGTGCGTGGGGTGAGGGGAGAGCATCGCGCTTCTGTTTTTTTCTCTCGGCCTGCAGGGACGCGCTGCAAGGCGGGTTGGTGGGTACGCAGTGGGCATAAAGACCACCACGTGGTCAGCCCACGGAGTACCCACCAACCCGCCGTACCGCGAGCCCACCCGCGACGCTCTCAACCTGCGGGATAGTCCACTGCGACCACGGCGAAAGCGTGGCGCCCGCCGGGCAGTTCGGCTTCGAACTCGTCGTCCACCCGCTTCTTCAGCAGCGCGCGCGCCAGCGGCGAGTCGATGCTGATCCAGCCGCGTACGGCGTCGGTTTCGTCGGGTCCGACGATGCGGTAGCGCGCGATCTCCCCGCTGTCGATGTCTTCCACCTCCACCAGCGCGCCGAAGTAGACCGCCGCGGGATCGCTGGGCACGGTGTCGACCACCCGCAGCGCCTGCAGGCGCTTGCTGAGGTAGCGCACGCGGCGGTCGATCTCGCCGAGCTGCTTCTTGCGGTAGGTGTACTCGGCGTTCTCGGAGCGGTCGCCCTCGGCGGCGGCCGCCGACAGCGCGCGCACCACCTCCGGGCGTCGCACGCGCCAGAGATCGTCGAGCTCGGCCTTCAGGCGCGCGTGGCCCTCCGGAGTGACCAGCGCGGTGGATTTCTCGGGCGGGGGGCGCCAGCGAGACATCGCCGCCTCAGCGCCCGCCAGCATTGCGGGACGGGCTCACTTCTTGCCCGTGATGCCGCCGAAGATCCCGCGCAGGATCTGCCGGCCGATCTGGTTGCCCACCGTGCGCGCGGACTGCTTGGCCATGGTTTCGATCATGCCTTGCCGGCGCTTGGTGCCAAACACCGCGTCCTTGACCGACTGGGCGAAGCCGCCGCCCGATTCCTCTTCGTCCTGCTTCGCGGTACGCGCCTTTGGCGCATCGGCATGTGCGGACAGGTCTTCCGCCTTCTTCGCCAGGATCTCGAAGGCGGATTCACGGTCGACCGCGGTGTCGTACTTCGCGCCCACCGGGCTGCCGGAGCGCACGCGCGCGCGCTCGGCATCGGTGATCGCGCCCATGCGGCAGCGTGGCGGCGCGACCAGGGTCTGTTCCACGGGCATCGGCGCGCCCTTGCCCTGCAGTGTCGACACCAGGGCCTCGCCGGTGCCGAGCTGGCCGATGGCCTTGGCCACGTCCAGCCCAGGATTGGACACGAAGGTCTCGGCCGCGGTGCGCACCGCCTTCTGGTCGCGCGGCGTGTAGGCGCGCAGGGCGTGCTGCACGCGGTTGCCGAGCTGGCCCAGCACGTTGTCGGGCACGTCATCGGGGAACTGGGAGCAGAAGTACACGCCCACGCCCTTGGAGCGGATCAGCCGCACCACCTGCTCGATGCGCTGCAGCAGCGCGGACGGCGCATCACTGAACAGCAGGTGCGCTTCGTCGAACACGAACACCAGCTTCGGCTTGTCGAGGTCGCCGACTTCCGGCAGCGTCTCGAACAGCTCCGACAGCAGCCACAGCAGGAAGCTCGAGTACAGGCGCGGTTTCAGGATCAGGCGGTCGGCGGCCATGATGCTGACCACGCCGCGGCCGTCGGTGGTGGTCCGCATGATGTCGGCCAGCTCCAGCGCGGGTTCACCGAAGAAGGCCTCGCCGCCGTCCGATTCCAGGCGCAGCAGGGCGCGCTGGATGGCGCCGATCGATGGCGTGCTGACCAGGCCGTACTGCGTCGACACTGCCTTGCGTTCCTCGGCCACCAGGCCGAGCAGCGCGCGCAGGTCGGCGAGGTCGAGCAGCAGCAGGCCGCGGTCATCGGCGAGCTTGAACACGATGTCGAGCACGCCCGACTGGGTATCGTTGAGTTCGAGCATGCGCGCCAGCAGGGTCGGGCCGATCTCGCTGACCGTGGTCCGCACCGGGTGGCCGGACTTGCCGTAGATGTCCCAGAACACCACCGGGCTGGCTTCGGGCCCGTAGGCGTCGACCCCGATCATCTCCGCGCGCTCGCGCAGCTTGTCGCCGATCTCGCCGGGCACCGCGAGGCCGGCCACGTCGCCCTTCACGTCGGCAAGGAACACCGGCACGCCGATCCGCGAGAAGCCCTCGGCCAGCGTCATCAGGGTCACCGTCTTGCCGGTGCCGGTGGCGCCGGCAACCAGCCCGTGGCGGTTGCCGAACTTCGGCTGCAGGAAGACGCGGCCGCCGGTTTCGGGGAGCGCGTCTGGCTGGGTGACGGCCTTGCCGACGAGGATCGGGTCCATGGAAGCTCCTGTGCGTGAAGAGCGGATTCTAGCGACAAGGGGCCACGGTGCGGTTGCGGACAAGGGCTTTGCGCTGGCTGCGGGCGGTCGTTACCCTGCCTGCTCGCAGTCGCAGTCCCCGGTCCAAGAATGCCCCCACTTTCCGCTGTCCTGCCGAGGCTGGCGCTCGCCGCGGCCGTCGCGGTGCTCGCCCTCCACGTTCCCGATGCGTCCGCGCAGTCCAGGCGCGACCGCGCCGCCGCCACCGAGCTGACCGAGCGCATGGCTGCCGCCGAGGCCCGCTATCGCGAGTCGCTGGTGAAGGCGGCCAACGCCGACCCCGAAGCCATTGCCCAGGGCGATGCCGCGCTCGAGGACATGGAAGACGTGATGCTGGACTGCGAGAAGCAGCGCGGCTGCCAGGTCTCGACGCTGATGCCGGCGTTCAAGCGCCTGCTGAAGGCGCAGGCGGACGAGGCTTCAGGCGCGGAAGGCGAGGATCTCGATGCCGAGCTCCTTGCCGAAGGCGAGCTGCCCACCGGCGACGTGCCCGAGGGCGCCAACGCCGCGGCCCTGCTCAGCGAGGACGGCCAGCGCTTCGTGCGCATGGTGCAGTTCAATCCCGCGGTGCAGGAAGGCATCCGCCGCTGGCTGACCGACATGCGCGTGTCGCTCATCACCAGCCACGAGAATTATCAGTACATGCGCCATCTGATGGCGCCCGCGTTCGAGGAGCGTGGCCTGCCCGAGGCGCTGCTGTTCGGGATCATGGCCAAGGAATCGACGGGTCGCGTGCATGTGGGCTCGCGCGCCGGTGCCGTCGGCCCGCTGCAGTTCATGCCGGCCACCGGGCGCCGCTTCGGGCTCGGGCCCGATGCCAGCGGCTTCGACACCCGCTACGACCCGGCGCAGTCCGCGGATGCCGCTGCCATGTATCTCAGCGAGCGTTTCGCGGAGTTCGGCGACGAGGTCGAGAAGTGGCTGGCTGCCTACAACGGCGGCGAGGGCCGGGCCAGGCGCATCCACGATGCCAGCGGCGGGCGGCAGTTCTGGGACGCCGACGTCTACAACCAGTTCCCCGCGGAGACCCGCGACTACGTGCCGATGGTGATCGCCGCGGCCTGGCTGTACCTGCATCCCAGGGAGTACGGCCTGAGCTTTCCCAAGGTCGACGCGCGGCCGGCGAACTTCGTGCTGGCGCGCCCGGCCTCGATCTACGAACTCACCGTGTGCATGGGCGACAGCGGCAGCCGGCATGGCTACATGCGCCAGCTGCGCAACCTCAACCCGCGCTTCGAAGCCGACCAGGTGATCCCCGCGGGTGCCGTGCTCCAAGGCACCACGCGCATGGCCGCGCTGTACAAGCGCTGGTGCGCCCAGGGCCGCCGTGCGGACCTCGCCAGGCAGCTGGTGGGCAGCCGCGTCGACGCCGCGCTGGTGCGCACCGGGCCGATCGAGGTGGTGCGGCCCACCGCGACGACGGGCACGCCCGCGCCCGCAGCGGCACGGTCCCCGCGCGAGCACCGCGTGGCGCGCGGTGACACCCTGGTCGCGATCGCGCGGCGTTACGGTTGCGAGGCGCGCCAGCTGGCCCAGGCCAACGGGCTCAAGGCGCCGTCGTATGCGATCCGCGCTGGCCAGCGCCTGCGCCTGGAGGGTTGCGGCGGCTGACCGGCACGGTGCCATCGCGCGGTGCCTGCCACACTGCCCGCATGCACCTGGACTTCGACAACGCGTTCCTCCGCGAGCTGCCCGGCGATCCGGACTCCGGCGCGGACGTACGCCAGGTGCACGGTGCGGCCTGGTCGCGTGTCGTGCCCACTCCGGTGGCAGCGCCCCGGCTGGTGGCACATTCCACTGAGGTGGCGGCGCAACTGGGGCTGGACCAGGCAGCGCTTGCCGCGCCCGCGTTTGCGCAGGTGTTCGGCGGCAACCGCCTGCTGGAGGGCATGGATCCCTGGGCGGCGAACTATGGAGGCCACCAGTTCGGGCACTGGGCCGGCCAGCTTGGTGACGGCCGCGCGATCAGCCTGGGCGAGGCGATAGCAGCCGACGGCACGCGACACGAGCTGCAGCTCAAGGGCGCTGGACGGACGCCATATTCCCGCGGCGCCGACGGGCGCGCGGTGCTGCGGTCCTCGGTCCGCGAGTTCATCTGCAGCGAGGCCATGCACCATCTCGGCGTGCCGACCACGCGTGCGCTCTCGCTGGTGGCCACCGGCGATGCGGTGGTGCGGGACATGTTCTACGACGGCCACGCCGGGCCGGAACCCGGTGCCATCGTCTGCCGGGTGGCGCCGTCGTTCATCCGCTTCGGCAGCTTCGAGCTGCCGGCGTCGCGGGGCGACATCGACCTGCTGCGCGCGCTGGCCGAATTCTGCGTGTGGCGTGACTTTCCCTGGCTGCTGGGCGACCGCGCCGCGCAACCTCTGGCGCGGCTGCGCGCGGACGGCGCTTTTGACGAGACGCTGTTCACGGCCTGGTTCCGCGAGGTCTGCATGCGCACCGCGACGCTGGTCGGCCACTGGATGCGAATCGGCTTCGTCCACGGCGTGCTCAACACCGACAACATGTCGATCCTCGGGCTCACGATCGACTACGGCCCGTACGGCTGGATCGACGACTACGATCCCGACTGGACACCCAACACCACCGATGCCCAAGGCCGTCGCTACCGCTTCGGCTGGCAGCCGCGGGTGGCGCACTGGAACCTGGGGCGGCTGGCCGGCGCGTTGTCGCCGCTGTTTGCCGACGCGGCGCCGCTGCAGGCAGGTCTGGATGCCTACGCCGCGACCTGGGCCGAGTGCGAGCGCGACAACGCCTGCGCAAAGCTTGGGCTCGAGCAGTGCGACGACAGCGACCTGGCGCTGATGCGGGAGCTGCAGGCCTTGATGCAGCGCTCGGGTGCCGACATGACGCGCTTCTTTCGCGCGCTGGCCGATATCGACGTGGACGCCATCGAGCCGTCGCTGGAACCCCTGGAGGGTGCCTTCTACGAGTCGGCACGCCTGGCCGCCAACGCCGATGCCATGGGCGACTGGCTGGCTCGCTACGCCGCCCGCTGCCGCGCCGACGGCCTGCCGCGGGAGGCGAGGGTGGCCCATATGCACGCCGCCAACCCCCGCTACGTGCCGCGCAACTACCTGGCGCAACAGGCGATCGAGCGCGCGGAGTCAGGCGACGAGGCCGGCATCGGCGAACTGCTGGATGTCCTGCGCGATCCCTATGCAGAGCAGCCCGGCCGCGAGGCGTTCGCGGCGCTGCGCCCGGACTGGGCGCTTAACCGCCCCGGCTGCTCGATGCTGTCCTGCAGCTCCTGAACGCGGATCGGGGCGTCCCGCACCGGTAGAATATGCGGATGCCCCTGATGACCCTCAATGCCGTCGACTACAGCGTCGGCGGCCCGCTCCTGCTCGAACGCGTCGACCTCGCGATCGACGCCGGCGAGCGTATCGCTCTGATCGGCCGCAATGGCGCCGGCAAATCCACCCTGTTGCGCCTGCTCGACGGCGAACTCAAACCCGACGACGGCGAGGTCCGCCGCGAAGGCGCGGTGCGCGTGGCGCGGCTGGAGCAGGAAGTCCCGGCTTCGGCCGACGGCAGCGTGTTCGACGTCGTGGCCGAGGGCCTTGGCGGCATCGGTGCGGACCTGGCCGAGTACCACCACCTGATCCACGCCGATGACGTCGACATGGACCGCCTGGCCGCGGTGCAGGAGCGCATCGAGGCCGCCGACGGCTGGAGCCTGGACCAGCGCGTGGTCGAAACCCTCGCGCGGCTGGACCTCGACGGCGATGCTGCCTTCGCTCGCCTGTCCGGCGGCATGAAGCGCCGCGTGCTGCTGGCGCGCGCGCTGGTGTCGGCGCCCGATGTCCTGCTGCTCGACGAGCCGACCAACCACCTCGACATCGCCGCGATCGACTGGCTGGAAGGCTTCCTCAAGGGCTGGAGCGGCGCCTTGGTGTTCATCACCCATGACCGGCGCTTCCTGCGCCAGCTGGCCACGCGGATCGTCGAGATCGACCGTGGGCAGGTGACCAGCTGGCCCGGCGACTGGGACAACTACCTGCGCCGCAAGGAAGAGCGGCTCAACGCCGAGGCGCAGGAAAACGCGCGCTTCGACAAGCTGCTGGCCCAGGAGGAGGTGTGGATCCGCCAGGGCATCAAGGCGCGTCGCACCCGCGACGAAGGCCGCGTGCGCCGGCTCGAGGCGATGCGCAATGAGCGCGCCGCGCGCCGCGAGCAGACGGGCAACGTGCGCATGGACACCGCGCAGGCCGGCTCCTCGGGCAAGAAGGTGATCGAGGCGAAAGAGGTGTCGTTCGCGTTCGATGGCCGCCCGCTGGTGCGCGACTTCTCCACCACCATCATGCGCGGCGACCGCATCGGCCTCATCGGCGCCAACGGCAGCGGCAAGACCACGCTGCTGAAGCTGCTGCTCGGCCAGCTGCAGCCGCAGGCCGGCGAGATCCGCATCGGCACGCAGCTGCAGGTGGCCTATTTCGACCAGTACCGCGCCACCCTGCGCGAGGACTGGAACGCGCTTGAGAACGTGGCCGAGGGCCAGGATTTCGTCGAGGTCGGGGGCAAGCGCAAGCACGTCATCGGCTACCTGCAGGACTTCCTGTTCACCCCCGAACGCGCGCGCGCGCCGATCACCCGCCTGTCCGGCGGCGAGCGCAACCGCCTGCTGCTGGCCAAACTGTTCGCGCAGCCGTCCAACCTCCTGGTGATGGACGAACCGACCAACGACCTCGACGTCGAGACCCTGGAGCTGCTTGAAGAGCTGCTGGGCGAGTATCCGGGCACGCTGCTGCTGGTCAGCCACGACCGCGACTTCCTCGACAACGTGGTGACTTCCACGATCGTGATGCAGGACGGTGGCGAAGGCCGCATCGGCGAATACGTTGGCGGCTACAGCGACTGGCTGCGGCAGAAGCCGCAGGGCGGTCAGGCGACAGGTGCCGGTGCCGGAGCGCCAGCGCGTGTCGACGCCGCCAGCCCCCCCGCCAGCGTTGCGCCCCCGGTCGCGGCGGAGCCGGCGCGACGCAAGCTCGGCTTCAAGGAGGCGCGGGAACTCGAGCAGCTGCCTGCGCGGATCGAGGCCTTGGAAACGCGGCTGGCTGAAATGACCGCGAAGCTGGCCGATCCGGCGTTCTTCCGCGGGGAAGGCGCCGCCATCACCGCACACAACGCGGCGATGGCGGACGTGCAGGCGGAACTCGACGGCGCGTACGCACGCTGGGAAGCGCTCGACGCGTCGTCCGCCTGACGCCGCGGGTCGCAAGGCGAGCAGGGATGGACGGCATCGACCGCAGCAGGAGCGTGACGCAGTTCAGGATTGCGTTCGCGCCTTGGCGCGCGCACTTGCTGGCGGCGCGGATAGCGGCCACCCTGAGATGATGCAATTGTCCGACCCAGCCAACGTGCGCGAGCGTGAACTGCGTTTCGCTGGACGCGTCCACCAGATGCGTACGCTCGGGGGAGCGTTGTCGGCACTGCTGGTGGCCTCCGTGCTTGCATCCAATGACGCAACGCCGTGGATCTGGGCCTTTTGGGCATTCAACGGCTTCGCCTGGCCACTGCTGGCACGCTGGCTGATGCTGCGCTCGGCGGACCCCGCGCATGCCGCGCATCGCCACCTGGTGTTTGATTCCGCGGCCGCGGGCGCCTGGATCGCGATCATGGAGGTCAACCTGGTGCCGAGCGCGGTGCTGCTGGCGATGGTGACCACGGACAAGGTCGCCGTGGGCGGCTGGCGCTTCCTGGGCCGCACCGCGCCCGCGCTGGTGGCGGCCTGCGTACTGGTCTCCGCTGCGCTTGGGTTCCCGGTGCAGCTTCACAGCAGCATGCCGGTGGTCTTGGCCACGCTTCCGTTCCTGTTCGTCTACCCGGTGGCGCTGGCCACGATCGCCTATGCGCTTGGGGGCAGCGTGGCCGCCAAGAACCGCCAGCTCGAACGCCTCAACCGCATCGACGTGCTCACCGGGCTTCGCAACCGCCGTGGCTGGAACGAAGCGCTGATCGCGGAGCTCGCACGCCACGCGCGCACGCGCAGGCCCGCCGTGCTGATGCTGGTGGACGTCGACAACTTGAAGGCGGTCAACGACAACCACGGTCACGTCGTCGGTGACGAGGTCCTGCGCAGCGTCGCCGGCGTGCTGGCCGCCTGCACCCGCGACATCGACACCCCGGCGCGCTACGGCGGCGACGAATTCGGGGTGCTGCTGGCCGAGACCAGCCTGGTGGGCGCGATGCGCGTGGCCGAGCGCGTGCGCATCGCCTTCCTCGACCAGCGGCCGGCCGAAGCAGCGGCGCTGGAGTGCACGCTCAGCATCGGCCTGGCGGAGGTCGACCTCTCAGTCATCACCGCCGACGAGTGGCTCCAGCGCGCGGATGCGGCGATGTACCGGGCGAAGGCCGGTGGCCGGAACCGGGTCGAGCCGGACTGCCCTCAGCGCGGCGCGCTGGCGGTGCGGAAGACGGGGTAGAGGCCGAAGCGCTCGTCCCAGCTGGCGTGGCGGCGGTAGAACCAGTCCAGTCGCGCCCCCGGGCTGGCGGCAAACGCGGGATCCTCCGCGAGCCGGGCCTCGAAGGCGTCGCGTACGGCGCGGTCGCGCAACATCTCGGCGGCGACCGCTTCGGCGACGTACGCCTCCATGTATTCCTTGCGCTCGAACGCGTTGTTGAACCTGCCCCAGGCTGCCATCGAGTCCGGTGCCTGCGGTTCGAGGATCGCCATCGCCAGGCGTGCGCGCGGCTGGGCAATGGGAACGAACAGCGCCCCCGCCGCGAGGTCGCGGGTCTCGGGCCGCCATTCGCCGTCCAGCTCAAGCCGCTGGTGGCCCTCCGTGGAAGCGGCGGCCAGGCGGGTGGCGTCGGCGCGGAATGTTTCCAGTGCCGCGCCGGTGAGCGGTGACTCCAGCCGGCGGTACTGCACCCCGTGCACGTCCAGCCAGCGCGAGGCCAGGTCGGCATGCCGCGCCGGCACGATGTAACCGGCGGCCGGTGCGGTCACGCTGCGGCCGGGCACGATCTCGTCGCGCAGGGGCATCTTCCAGACCTGGGGCGTGGCTTCGTCGTAGCGCGTGGCCGGTGCGCCGGAGATCTCGGACGGCGTCCGCGTCCAGGCGTAGCCCCGGAAGTCGACGGTGCGCACGCGGTCGGTGGCGACGTAGTCCAGCGGCACGTCCTGGCCGGCGAGCGCGCTCGCGCGCGCATCCGCGGCGGCGGCGATATCCAGCCATTCCCGGCCGTGCGCGGCGGTCTGCTCCAGCATCCCGATGACAAGGTTGCGGGTGATGCCCACCCGGACCGGGTACTCCTTCCAGGAATGGGTCTCGACCAGGATCCCGAAGCGGTTGCGCAGCGGGAAATAGCCGTGCGAGAACCGGGGCGGCGAGACGCCGTCGACGATGCCCGAGGCGGGGTCGTCATAGGTTTCGAACGAGGGGTAGAAAGGCAGCGGCAGCGAGCCCTGTGCGGCGAGATCGGCGAGCAGCGCGTCGCGCAGTGCCAGGCCGGCGCCGGCCAGCTCCGCGTCTCCGGAGTGCAGGGGCTCGATCTGGACCGAGATGTCGTGCTCGAACTGGGCGCCGTTGGTGGCGTGCAGGTCGACGGTCGCGATCGGATCCCAGGCCTCCACCAGGGCGAGCATTGCCCGCATCTCCGGTGCGTCGGCCTTCAGGTAGTCGCGGTTGAGGTTGTAGTTCTGCGCCGTGGTGCGCCAGCCCATCTCCTCGGGGCCGCGCTGGTTGGGGCGGTTCCAGGCCCCGAAGCGCTCGTGGCCGTCGACGTTGAACACCGGCACGAAGACCAGCACCAGCTTCTCCAGCGTGCCGGCGGCGGCCTCGCCATCGAGCGCCTGGCGCAGGGCCAGGAAGCCGGCGTCCTTGCCGTCCACCTCGCCGGCATGGATGCCGCCCTGGACCAGCAGCACCGGCAGCCCCGCCGCGCGCGCGGCTTCGGGCGTCAGCGCGCCGCTGCGCGAAGCCACCAGGGCCTTCATCGGTCGCCCCTCGGGGGTGGTGCCGAAGTCGATGCAGCGGACCGCATCGGGGTAGCGCTGCGCGAACGTGGTGCAGAGGTTGGCGACCTCCTCGTAGCGGCCGGTGCGTAGGAATCCCGAGCGTTCCGCGATCGTGGACAACGGCGGCGGGCTCTTGGCGGACGGGGCGGGTGCCTGATGGGCAGCGGCCAGGGGTGCGACCGCGACGGCCAGCAGCAGGACCAGGGGCAGGGCGGCAACGAGGGATCGCGACATGGCGTGGGCATCGGAGGGCGGCAAGGTCGCCCATGATGCCCGGCCCATGGCTTCCGGCCAAAGCGCGGGGGCCATGGATACGCTAGCCTTCACGCTTTCGACCGCAAGACAGCCGACCCGCATGAGCACAGCACCCGTTGCCCCCGACGCCGGCAGGATGCCGCGCCAGATCGCCTACATCATCGGCAACGAAGCCTGCGAGCGCTTCAGCTTCTACGGCATGAGGAACATCCTCATCCCGTTCCTGATCAGCTCGATGCTGCTGGCCTACCTGCCCGCGGGCCCGGAGCGCGAGGGCGCCGCCAAGGACATCTTCCACAGCTTCGTCATCGGCGTGTATTTCTTCCCGCTGCTCGGCGGCTGGCTGTCGGATCGCTACTTCGGCAAGTACAACACCGTGCTGTGGTTCTCGCTGATCTACGTCGCGGGCCACGCCTGCCTGGCGCTGTTCGAGGACAGCCGCAACGGCTTCTACACCGGCCTGTTCCTGATCGCGCTGGGCTCGGGCGGCATCAAGCCGCTGGTGGTCTCGTTCTGCGGCGACCAGTTCGACCAGACCAACAAGTCGAAGGCGAAGGTGGTCTTCGACGCCTTCTACTGGATCATCAACTTCGGCTCGTTCTTCGCCTCGCTGCTGGCGCCGCTGCTGCTGCGCAGCTACGGGCCGGCGGTGGCCTTCGGCGTGCCGGGCGTTCTGATGCTCATTGCCACCGTCGTGTTCTGGCTGGGCCGCAAGGAGTACGTCAACGTGCCGCCGTCTGGGCGCGATCCCGATTCCTTCCTCAACGTCGTGCGCACCGCGCTGCGGGGCAGCGCAGGGCAGGGCGGCTCCGGCACGCTGATCGCGCGCGCGGGCATCACGCTCGCGGTGCTGATGCTGGCCCTGTGGGCGCTGGACGCGATTGGCGTGCCGCTGCCCTGGCCGGACTCCTTCGGCTTCGTCATCACCGCGTGCCTGGCGCTGGGCGTGGTGATCGCTTGCGTCGGCTGGGGCGCGTCGCTCCAGCTCGAGCGCGCGCGGGGCCTGCACCCCGACGCGGCGGTCGACGGCGTGCGAGCGGTGCTGCGGATCCTGATCGTGTTCGCGCTGGTGACGCCGTTCTGGTCGCTGTTCGACCAGAAGGCATCGACCTGGATCATCCAGGGCAACGCGATGCTGATCCCGCACGCCGCCTGGTGGTGGCCGAGCTGGCTGGTGAAGGAAGCGGCGCAGATGCAGGCGCTGAACCCGCTGCTGGTCATGCTGCTGATCCCGTTCAACAACCTGGTGCTGTACCCGCTGCTGCGCCGGATGGGCTTTACCGTCACCGCGCTGCGCCGGATGGGCTGGGGCATCGTGTTCTCGGGCGTCGCCTGGATCGCCGCCGGCGTGCTGCAGCTGTGGCTCGACGGCGGCGCCGAGGTCTCGCTGGCATGGCAGAGCCTGCCCTACCTGCTGCTGACCTTCGGCGAGGTGCTGGTCTCGGCCACCGCGCTGGAGTTCGCCTATAGCCAGGCGCCGCACGCGATGAAGGGCGTGATCATGGCGTTCTGGTACCTCACCAGCACCTTCGGCAGCCTCTGGGTGCTGCTGACCAATGCCGGTGTGCGCAACGATGCGGTGACGTCGGCTATCGCCTCCACGGGGCTCAGCGAGAACGCGTTCCTGATGTTCTTCTTCGCACTGTTCGCGTTCGTGGCGGCGCTGGCGTTCGCGGCCTATGCGCGCAGATACCCGATGCAGGACAACTACCGCGTCTCCGGCGGAGTGGCGGCATGAGCGGCGGGGGCATGGTCACCCTGGCGATCCTGGCGCTGACTGTGCTGGTCTCGTGGCAGGCCTTTGGCAACCGGCGCCTGCTCGACCGGCTGCTGTTGTGGCCGCCGGCGATCGAACGGCATCGCCAGTACGACCGCCTGGTCACGCACGGCTTCGTGCACGCCGACTGGCAGCACCTGTTGTTCAACATGATCACGCTGTACTTCTTCGGGCGCCACGTCGAACGGATGTTCGCGCCCTATATCGGCCCGATCGGCTTCGCGTTGTTCTACCTGTCGGCGATCGTCGTGGCGATCCTGCCGACGTACCTGCGCCACCGCCGCGATCCGAACTACCGCAGCCTGGGCGCGTCGGGCGCGGTATCGGCGGTGCTGTTCGCCTTCATCCTGGTGCAGCCCTGGGCACTGATCTTCGTGTTCTTCATCCCGGTGCCGGCGATCGTCTATGCCGTGCTGTACGTCGGCTACTCGATCTGGATGGATCGCCGGGGCGGCGACAACATCAACCACAGCGCCCATCTCTGGGGCGCGGGCTACGGCCTGCTTTTCACGGTGATGATGGAGCCGCGCGTGGTCAGTGTCTTCCTCGCGCGGCTCATGTCCCCGATGTCCTGACTCAGGAGATCGACTCGCCGCCGCAGCCCAGCCCGCCCTGGTCGCAGGCGTAGGTCTCGAGCAGGCGCGAATAGACCAGTGAGTCGAGCTGGTTGAATTCGACGTTGTCCACGTCCCCGGAACGGACGAGGTCGAACAGGCGGGTGACGGCCTCGTGTCCGGCGCTGGTGTCGGCGATGGGCGGCATGGTGGTCTCCATACGTTGGGTGCGTGCCCGTAGTGCATGCATCAAGCGTGCCAACCGCTCCGGGGCCGTCGGTCCAAGGGCGGCGGGTGACGCGTTTGGTCAGTCGCGCGCACCGTCCGGCGGCAATCGACGCGGGTTGGCGCCGCTCACCGCGCCTGAATCCCTGCCGTGATACCCATTGGCACATCCCCAATATGGAGAGTGCAGATGGCCTTCACCCGTGCCCAAGCGAGCGCCCTGCTCAACAAGTCGGAGATGGCGTTGTTCGACGACAGCCGCGCCAACGCCCTGCGCCGCCTGGATCGCCCTGCGCTGGCCGGGCGGGTCGAACGCACGCGGGCCGCGCGCGACCGGGCGCGCGACCTGCTGAAGCGCCAGCGGCTGGCGGCGCGCAAGCGTGGCGAGGGCAAGGCCGACGGCATCGCCGCGCGCACGGCCCGCAAGGAGGCGCTGCTGGTCGAACTGCTGCAGCGATTCGTCGAGGCGCGCCGCGACGCACCGGCGGTGATGGCGAAGAAGGCGGCGAAGAAGGCGACGAAGGCACCCGCAAAGAAGGCGCCCGCGAAGGTGGCCGGGAAGGCCGCGACAGGAACCGGGGCCGCCACGAAGAAGGCCGCTGCAAAGAACGCGCCTGCAAAGAAGGCGACGGTGGCTGCGAAGGCTGCGAAAGCTGCGTCCGGCAAGTCCGCGTCGAAGAAGGTGGTGGCCAGGAAGGCCGCGACCGGGGCCGGGGCCGCCACGAAGGAGGCCACCACCAGAAAGCCCGCCGTGAAAAAGATACCGGCGAAAAAGCGCGCCTCGCGCCGCGCCCTGACCCCGGAGCGGGCGCTCGAGAACACCCGCAGCCTGCTCGAGGCCAAGCATGAGCGCGACCGCACGCCGCAGCCGTGGCAGTCGCTGGACCCCGTCGCCGACCACACCCCGGAACCCGGCTACCAGTCGCCGCAGGCCGCCAGCAAGGCCAAGGAACTGCACGCGGGCGAGGCGCGGCTGGTCCCGATCCATGGCAGCATCTCCACGCGAGATCGCCGCAACCAGGGCAAGCGCGACCATCGCAATGGCGGCAGCGAGTAAGGAGACACGCAGATGAGCGGACCCGATATCACCCACCACGGCATCCCGGGTCGCTTCGTGACCGAGGTCGAGGGCCACGTCGCCAACCTCGATTACGAGATGGCCGACGGCATCATGCACATCACCCACACCCATGTGCCCGAGGCGATCGGCGGGCGCGGGATTGCCGGAAAGCTGGTCGAGGCGGCCTTCCACCACGCCAGGGCGGAGGGCTGGAAGGTCCGGCCGCTGTGCAACTATGCCGAGGCCTGGGTGAAGCGGCACGCGGAGTACGCCGACCTGCTGGAGTGAACGGCCGGGCGCGCAATCTGGCAGACTTGCGCCCCTTTTCGAGGTCTATCTGCCACCCATGCGCCTGAACAAGCACATCAGCGAGACCGGCGCATGCTCGCGTCGCGAGGCCGACCGCCTCATCGGCGAGGGCCGGGTGACGGTCAACGGCCAGCGCGCCGGGATCGGCGCCGAGGTGGGCGAGGGCGACGAGGTCCTCCTCGACGGCCGTCCCCTGCGCGCGCGAAGCGCCGCGCCCGGCAAGCGCCGCCACGTCTATATCGCGCTGTACAAGCCGGTCGGCATCACCTGCACCACCGACACCGGTGTCGCGGGGAACATCACCGACTTCGTCGACCACCAGGAGCGGATCTTCCCGATCGGCCGCCTGGACAAGGATTCCGAAGGCCTGATCCTGCTGACCAGCAACGGCGACATCGTCAACGCCATCCTGCGCGCGGAAAACAAGCTCGAGAAGGAGTACCTGGTGGCGGTGAACAACCCCGTCACCGACGAGTTCGTGCGCGGCATGGCCCGCGGGGTGCCGGTGCACGGCGAGCTCACCCTGCCATGCCGGACCGGCAAGCTCGGCCGCTATGGAGTCCGGGTCACCCTGGTGCAGGGGCTCAACCGCCAGGTCCGCCTGATGGCCGCGCATTTCGGCTATCGGGTGAAGCGGCTGGTCCGGGTCCGCATCGGTCCGGTCAAGCTGGGGCACCTCAAGCCGGGGGGCTGGCGCAACTTGGGCGACGCCGAACTGGCCGCCCTGCTGCCACGCCACGAGGGGTGGTAGGGGACTGAATGGCCCGGGCTGCCGATGAACGGCCGGCGGCAATTCACATTTGCAATGGAAAGTAGGGTATGGTTCGCCCACTGTTCAAAGCGGGATCACGGTACATCGTGGCTCCGGTGCGGTAGATCAAAGGTTTCAAGGCCGGCAACGGCTGCGTCCGACGATCCGCTCCATCGTTCCTGTGTTACCCCTTGCTTCGCAGTCTCGGATCCGCCGGGCGGACCGTGCCATTTCAAAAACTGTTCCAAGGAGTAACACCATGTCCGATCGTCAGACCGGCACCGTCAAGTGGTTCAACGACGCCAAGGGCTTCGGCTTCATCACCCCCGAGAGCGGCCAGGACCTCTTCGTCCACTTCCGTTCGATCCAGGGCACCGGCTTCAAGTCGCTGCAGGAAGGCCAGAAGGTTTCGTTCAAGGTTGTGCAGGGCCAGAAGGGCCTGCAGGCCGACGAAGTGCAGCCCGAGTAAGGCTCGCACCGCTGGACCAAGAGCCCCGGACGGCAACGTCCGGGGCTTTTTCGTGTGCGGCGCGCGGGCCGTTGCGTGAGCGTCGGCATCACGCGCGGGCCGCTAGCCTGTGCGCCTCGTGCACTGGACAGGGGGAGTTCCCGGATGAGCCGTATCCGCTATCGCATCGTGCCGCTGGCGCTGCTGGTGGCGCTCGCGCTTGCCGGCTGCCGCCGCGAGGCCGAGGTGCCCGGCGATGCCGTCGACGGCAGCGCGCAAGCGCCGCCTTCCGCGGATTCGAAGGCGGACTCCCCCGTGGTGCTTGACGACGTGATGGAGTCCGACCCGCGCTACATCATCGGCATCAGCTATCCGCCGGGGATCAACCGCTATCCGGAACTGGCCGCTGAACTCCAGCGGTATGCCGACGCCGCACGCACCGACCTCATGGAGGCGGTGGAAGCGCGGGAACCCACGTCGACCGATGCCGCCGCTGCCCCCTATGACCTCGCGCTGCCCTTCGACATGGTGATGGAGACGCCCGAGATCGTGGCCGTGCAGGCCACCGGCACCAGCTACACCGGTGGTGCGCATGGCAACCCCCTGGTGGCGCGCTTCACCTGGCTGCCCACCCGCGGAGAGATGCTCCGGGCCGAGGCCTTGTTCCAAGGGCAGGGGGGCTGGGACGACATTTCCGCCTTCGTGCGCGAATCGCTGCACGCGGCGTTGTCCCAACGCCTGGACGCGGACGACATCGACCCGCAGGATCGCGTCCGCCTGATGCGTACCGGTGCCCGGATGATCGACGAGGGCACCGCGCCCGAGGCCGGGAACTTCGCGCACTTCGAGCCGGTGCCGAGCACCGGTGGCCGCCTGCGTGGGCTGCGCTTCGTGTTCCCGCCCTACCAGGTGGGGCCGTACTCGGACGGCGTGCAGACGGTCGAAGTGCCGGCGGCCGTGCTGCTGCCGCATCTGGCGCCGGAATACCGGGCCCTGTTCACCAGCAGCTGAAGCCGGCCCCGCGGCAGGCTGATGACTGCAGGCCCCGAAAAACTTCCCCCGCCGGAGCGGGGGAAGGATATGTGGCTCGTTGTTACTCGGACTGGGTGGCCCCGGCCGGGGGCGCGCCGTCCTCGACGGCGCCGTCCAGGCCCCGCTTCACCAGCAGCGGCTGGATGTCCGGATCCTTGCCCGAGAAGTCCGTGAACAGCTGCAGCGCGTCCTTGCTGCCGCCCTGCGACAGCAGCGTGGCGCGGAAGCGGTCGCCGTTGGCGCGCGTCAGGCCGCCGTTCTCCTCGATCCAGGCCACGGTGTTGGCGTCCAGCACCTCGGACCAGATGTAGGCGTAATAGCCGGCCGCGTAGCCGCCCATGATGTGGCTGAAGTACGTGGTGCGGTAGCGCGGCGGCACCGCGGCGAAGTCCAGGCCAGCGGCCTCGAGCGCCGCGGCTTCGGTCGCCAGCACGTCCTTTGCGGCGGGCAGCTTGTCGGCCGGCAGCTGGTGCAGGTACTGGTCGAGCATCGCCGCGCCCAGGTACTCGGTGGTGGCGAAGCCCTGGTTGAACTTGGCGGTCGCGACCACCTTGTCCAGCAGCGCCTGCGGCATCGGTTCGCCGGTCTCGTGGTGCTTGGCGTAGTTGGCCAGGATCGACGGCCAGTCAGCCCACATCTCGTTGACCTGCGACGGGAACTCGACGAAGTCGCGCGGCACGCTGGTGCCGCTGAAGTACGGGTACTTCACGTCGGAGAACATGCCGTGCAGCGCATGGCCGAACTCGTGGAACATCGTGGTGACCTCGTCCCAGGTCAGCAGGGTCGGGCCAGCCTGCGGCTTCGGGATGTTCTGGTGGTTGGCCACCACCGGCAGGGTGTCCTCGAGGCCCGACTGCGACACGTAGGAGTTCATCCAGGCGCCGCCGCGCTTGGAGTCGCGCGCGTAGGGATCGAAGATGAAGATCGACAGCGGGCTCCCGTCGGCGTTGAACACGTCGTACACCCAGGTGTCGGCGTGGTACTTCGGCAGGTCGGTGCGTTCCTTGAAGGTGATGCCGTACAGCTGGGTGGCGGCGAAGAACACGCCGTTCTCCAGCACGTTCCTCATCTCCAGGTAGGGCTTGAGCTGCGATTCGTCGAAGTCGTACTCGGCCTTGCGCACCTTCTCGGTGTAGTAGGCCCAGTCCCAGGCTTCGAGCTGGAAGGTCGGCTTGCCCTTGGCGGCCTGCTCGGCGTCGATCATCGCCTGCAGCTTGGCGGCCTCGCTGCGGGCGTTGGCCACCGCGGCCGGGGCCAGCTGGCCGAGCATGGCG
Organism: Luteimonas sp. A649; assembly: GCF_054072735.1. Classification (NCBI taxonomy): domain Bacteria; kingdom Pseudomonadati; phylum Pseudomonadota; class Gammaproteobacteria; order Lysobacterales; family Lysobacteraceae; genus Luteimonas; species Luteimonas sp. A649. The sequence continues at coordinate 888,459 of NZ_JBSVRQ010000001.1, forward strand.
TTCACGGCGTCCGTGGTCTTGGCGGTTTCACCGTCGAGCACGTAATCGGCGTAGGTGTCGAAGCCCAGCATCTTCGCGCGCTCGGCGCGCAGCTTCAGCACGGTGGCCACGATCTCGCGGTTGTCCCACTGGTTGCCGCGCGCGCCGCGCACGACCGAGGCCTCGTGGATGCGCTGGCGCAGCTCGCGGTTGTTCAGCTGCGGCAGCGGCGGCTGGCCGGTGGTGTTGAGCAGGGTGATGACGTACTTGCCCTCGTGGCCACGGGCCTTGGCGGCATTGGCCGCGACTTCGATCTGCTCGGGCGTCAGGCCGTCGAGTTCGGCCGCGGTATCGACCACCACGGCGGAATCGTTGACCTCGGCCAGCACGTTCTGGCTGAAGGTCGTGCCGAGCTGCGCGAGCTCGCCGTTGATCTCCTTCAGGCGCGCCTTTTGGGTTTCGTCCAGCGCGGCGCCGGCACGCACCAGGTCCTTGTAGTACTCCTCGACCAGGCGCACGCCTTCGGCGTCCAGGCCCAGGTCGGCACGGTTGTCATGCAGCGTCTTGATGCGCGCGAACAGCTTCGGGTCCAGCGAGATCGCGTCGCGGTGGGCGGCGAACTTCGCCGAATAGTCGGCCTGCAGCTTCTTGCGCGCGTCGTTGGTGTCGGTGCCCACCAGGTTGAAGAACACGCGCATCGCGCGGCCCAGCGTCTTGCCGTTGGTTTCCAGCGGCAGGATGGTGTTCTCGAAGGTCGGCGGCTCGGGGTTGTCGGCAATCGCACGCACTTCGGCCAGCTGCTCCGCCATGCCGGCGTCGAAGGCCGGGGCGAAGTGTTCGTCGCGGATGCGGTCGAAATGGGGGTACTGCAGCGGCAGCGTGCTTTCGACCGCGAACGGATTGCCCTTGAGGGCGTCGGCACTGGCGGACATGGCCGGCTCCGCATCGGGGGTGGACTGGGCAAGGGCGGGCGACATGGCGCCGGCGAGGGCGACGGCCAGGGCGAGCGTCAGCGGATGCTTCATCGGGTGGTTCCTAGCAGGACTGAGTCCCCTAGGGTACCCCGCCCGGGCGGAGGCCTCCCGTGACGAATGGCATGGGCGTGTTTCTTCAGCGGACGATGGTGACCGGCAGTTCGGTCTGGGCGATGACCTTGCTCGACACCGAGCCCAGGAGGAGACCCTTCACCGAGCCTCGGCCGTGGGAACCCATCACCACGATGTCCGCCTTGTTGTCGCGTGCGGCGGCGAGGATGGCTTCGGCCGGTTCGCCGACCACGGCCAGTTCGCGCACGTCGGCCTTGCTGCGGGCGAGCGCCTTGCGCACCGGCGCCAGCATGCGCTGGTGGTTCTCGGCGTGGATCCTGTCCATCGTTTCCTTGCCGATCTTGCTCACCACGCCCGGGAACGGTGCCGCGTCCACCGCGACCAGGAAGATCTTCGCCGGCTTGGCGAGACTCCTGGCGAGTACGTTGGCGTGCTTGGCGGCGCGGACGCTGATCTCACTGCCGTCGACGGCGACCAGGATCTTCATGCAGGTGTCCTCAACTCGGTGCGTAAACACGGGATTCTACGCGGTGGCCGGCCCGCGGGCGCGGCGCGCGCGGGCTTACTTCTCGACGAAGGCGCGCTCGAAGACATAGTCGCCGACCACGCCGATGCGCATCGACGGGGTGAAACCGCGGCCGTCGAGCAGGGTGCGGAAGTCGGCGAGCATGGCCGGGCTGCCGCAGACCATGGCGCGGTCGCGGGCCGGATCCAGCGGTTCCAGGCCGAGGTCGGCCATCATCTGGCCGCTGGCCATCAGGTCGGTGAGGCGGCCGCGGTGCGGGCGGCCGTCGAACACGAAGTCCTCGCGGGTCACTGCCGGGTAGTACAGCAGGCGCTCGCCGAGGATGTCGCCAAGCAGTTCGTGGCGCGGCAGTTCGTTGACGATGTAGTCGCGGTAGCAGAGGTCGGCCTCGCGGCGCACGCCATGGCAGAGCACCACGCGCTCGAAGCGTTCGTAGGTCTCCGGGTCCTTGATGATCGACATCCACGGCGCCAGGCCGGTCCCGGTGCCCAGCAGGTACAGGTTGCGGCCGGGATGGAGGTCGCTGATCAGCAGGGTGCCGGTGGGCTTGCGGCCGATCAGCACTTCGTCGCCCGGTTTGACATGCTGCAGGCGCGAGGTCAGGGCGCCTTCGGCGACCTTGATGCTGAAGAACTCGAGCTGCTCTTCCCAGTTCGCGGAGGCGATCGAGTACGCGCGCATCAGCGGTTTGCTGCCGCCCTCGGGGCGCGGCAGGTCCAGTCCGATCATGACGAACTGGCCGTTGTCGAAACGGAAACCGTCGTCACGGGTGGTGGTGAAGCTGAAGTAGTCGTCCGTCCAGTGACGGACGTCCAGCACCGTCTCGGTGCCAAACGCGGAGGACATGCGGCGATCTTGGTCGGGGAGGGAAACCTGCCTATTGTACGCCGCGGGAGCTACCGGTAGCCGGCGGCCTGGAGTTCGAAGAGTTCGGCGTAGCGGCCGCTGGCGGCCATCAGCTCGGTGTGGGTGCCGCTGGCCTCGATCCGGCCGTCGGCCATCACCAGGATGCGGTCGGCCATGCGCACGCTCGAGAAGCGGTGGGAAATCAGGATCGCGGTGCGGTTGTCGGAGAGCTCGCGGAAGCGCTGGAACACTTCGTACTCGCTGCGCGCGTCCAGCGCGGCGGTGGGTTCGTCGAGGATCATCACCTGGGCCTCGCGCATGTAGGCGCGGGCGATGGCGATCTTCTGCCACTGGCCGCCGGAGAGGTCCACGCCGGTCTTGAAGCGGCGGCCGATCACTTGGTCGTAGCCGGCGGGCAGGCCGGCGATGACTTCTTCGGCCATGGCGCGGCGGGCGGCGGCCTGGATGCGGGCGCGGTCGTCCATGGCTTCGATCTGGCCGACACCGATGTTCTCGGCGGCAGTCATGTGGAAGCGCACGAAGTCCTGGAAGATCACGCCGATGTTGGCGCGCAGGTCGTCGAGGTCGTAGTCGCGCAGGTCGCGGCCGTCGAGCAGGATCCGGCCTTCGTCGGGGTCGTACAGGCGCGCCAGCAGCTTCACCAGCGTGGTCTTGCCGGCGCCGTTCTCGCCGACCAGGGCCAACACCTCGCCCGCGCGCAGCTCGAGGTCGACACCGCGCAGCGCCCAGCGCGTGGCCTCGGGATAGCGGAAGCCGACGTTTTCGAACACGAAGCCGGTGGCGATCGGGCGCGGGATCGCCGCGGCGCCCGGTTTCGACACGATTTCAGGCTGGATCTCGAAGAACGAGTACAGGTCGTCCAAGAACATCGCTTGGCCGGCGACTTGCGACAGGCCCACCAGCAGGCCTTCCAGCAGCTGGCGCAGGCGCCGGAAGCTGCCGGCCAGGAAGGTCAGGTCGCCGATGCTGAAATCGCCGTGCACGGTGCGCCAGGCGATATAGGCATAGGCCACGTAATAGCCCGCCGTGCCCAGCGCAGCGAGCAGGGTGCCCCAGAAGGCGCGCTTGCGCGCCAGCTTGCGGTTCGCGACCAGGAAGGCCTGTGACAGCGTGCGGAAACGCTCCACCAGGAAGTGGTGCAGGCCGAAGATCTTCACTTCCTTGGCGGTGTCGACGCTGGCGCCGGTCTGGCGCAGGTATTCGAGCTGGCGCCGCTCCGCCGTCCACTGGAAGTTGAGCGAGTAGTTCAGGGCGTTGAAGTGCGACTCGCCGATGAAGGCGGGGATCAGCGCGATGGCAAGCAGCAGGATCAGCCATGGCGCATAGACCAGCAGGCCGGCCGAGAAGCTGATGATGGTGACGATGTCCTGGGCCTGGCCGAACAGCTGCCCCATCAGGTTCATGCGCCCCATGGTCTGGCGGCGGGCCCGGTCGAGCTTGTCCTGCAGCTCGGGATCCTCGAAGTCCTCGAGGTCGAGCGTGGCCGCGTGTTCCATCAGGCGCACGCTGGCGGCGTTGGTGAACATCTCCGACAGCACCTGGTCGCAATAGGCCACCACGCGGCCGAGCAGGTCGGACAGGATCGCCAGCCCGAACTCGGCCGCCAGCAGCCACGCCAGGTGGTCGAGCTGGCCGCTGGCCCATGCCTGGGCGAAGCCGTCGCCGATCACGCCGGTGCCGACCAGGCGGATCGCTTCGTCGATGATCAGCTTGCCCAGGTACAGCATCGCCACCGGCAGCAGCGCCCGGATCAGGCGGAGGCCCAGGGTGGCGACCGTGAGCGGGCGGCTGGTGCGCCAGATCTCACGCAGGAACGGGGGCAGGTTGCGAAGGGCGTTCAGGCGCTCTCGGAACGAGGGGCGTCCTGCCTGCGGATCGGGGGCGGCTGCAGCGCGGGTGGCGGTCGACATCGGGCCATCATGCCGCGACTGTCGTGCAGGACGCGACTACCCGGCCCGCGGCGCCTGGCCGCGGGCCTCGCGGAGCTCAGTCAAGCAGCAGCTTCACGCTGCCGGAAAAGGTCTCGATGGCGATCGAGCCGCTGCCGGTGCCGTAGCTGTGCTCGAGGCTGGCACCCGGCCCGTAGCGCTTGCGCACCACGTTGGCACCGGGGGCGTCGATGTCGCCGCTGAAGGTGGTGGCTTCCACGCGTGCGGAGGCGTCGGCGGGGAGTGCCAGGCGGATGTCGCCGCTCACGGATTCAAAGCTGAAGCGGGCGCCATCGGCGATGCCGCCGCGGACACCGGTGTCGCCGGACACGGTGCTGACCTCCAGCCGCGCCAGGCGCTCGCCACGGGTATCGATGTCCATGTTCCCGGACACGGTCTCCGCCTGGATGCTGCCGGCGATGCGCCCGCGCAGCGACACCGTGCCACTGACGCTCTCGATGTCGACGTCGCGGCTGTTGAGCGTCAGCTTCAGGTCGCCGCTGACGCTGTCGATGCTGGCCTTGTGCGGCGCCCCGACCGCGACCACGTCGCCGCTGACGCTTTCGATCTCCAGCTCGGCACCGGCCACGCCCTGCACGTCGACGTTGGCCGCGACCGAATCGACGTCAAGGCTTGCGTGGCGGGGGATCTCGAGGATCAGCGAGGTCGGTTCACTGTTGCGGCTGTTTCGCGGGTAGCGCGCGCGGACCACCAGCTTGGCTCCACCGTCCCCGATCTCCAGGCGCTCGACGCCCTCGCCCAGGCTGCCGGTGATGCGCACCTCGTTGCGGTCCCATGTGCGGACTTCGATGTGGCCCTTGAGGTTGGAAACCTCGACTTCGCCGCGGGCGTCGAGCGGGCGGGTTTCGTTGATCGGCGTCGCGGCCAATGCGGGGAAGGCGAGGCCGGCAAGGGCAAGGCCGATGAGATGGCGGTTCATGGATGACTCCTCGGGTCAGGCCTGGCGCAGGCTGAGCGCCAGGCGGTGGGCATAGATGCGCTGCAGCCGGTGGAACAGGTGCAGCGCATCGGGATCGCGGGCGAGCGCGGCGCGGACTTCGACGGCGCTGCGTTCAAGTTCGGCGTCGAGCCCGTCGGGCATCGTCGCGGCGGTCGCGTGGTCATCGCTGGCGCGCGCCGTGCTGCTGCCCGTCGTGGCCTGGACCTCGCGCAGGGCGCCCTGGTATTCGCGGGCCAGGGCATCGGCGGCGCGCAGCAGCGGCGCTTCCCCGGCAGCCGTGGCGGCGGTGGCGACCACGTTGGTGGGGTCGGCGGCGGGGTCGACCGCGGTCTTCACGGGCAGCAACTGCCAGGTGCCGGCGACGGCCAGGACTACCGTCGCCGCAGCGGCATAGCCGGCATTGCGGCGGCGGAAATAACGGCGCCAGTCGCGACGCGCGGCAATCGGGCGTGCCGGGCCGGCCGACGCCGCGATCGTGGATCCGGGCCCGGTTCCAGTCCCCTTTCCGGGCCGGGGCGTGGACCTGGATGTTGACGCGTCCGCCCGCGGCGCTATGCGGGCGGCAATCCGCGGCCACAGGTCGTGGGTGGGCTGGACCTCGCCACGAAGGGCGCGGAGATCGGCAGCCAGGTCCGGGGGCAGGGGCGTGTCGTCGTGGTCGGGGCGGGGGGAGCCGCTGGTCATGGGGTCTCTCCAAGTCGCGCGCGAAGCAGCCCGCGCGCGCGGTGCAGCTGGGCCTTCGAGCTGCCGACCGCCATGTCCAGCGCGGCGGCGATCTCGCCGTGGGTCCAGCCTTCGATGTCGTGCAGCACCAGTACGGCGCGCGCGCGGGGCGGCAGGGTGGCGACGGCCTTGCCGAGGTCCATGGCCGTGGCGGTGCCGTGGCCGGAGACATCGGTAGAGGGCAGGGCGTCCAGCGCTGCGTCGTCATCGCCATCGAGCGTCGGCCGCACGCGCCGCGCACGCAGGTCCATCAGCGCGGTGTTCACCGCCAGCCGATGCAGCCAGGTGCCGAAGGCCGCTTCGCCGCGCCACTGCGGCAGCGCCTGCCAGGCGCGCAGGAAGGCCTCCTGCACCAGGTCCTCGGCGCGGGCACGCTGCCAGCCCGCCAGGCGCAACACCACGCCGTGAACGCGGCCGGCATGGCGGCGGTAGAGCGCCTCGAAGGCATCGGTATCACCGGCGGCTGCCGCCAGCGCCAGGGCGTGGTCGCCGTCCCCGGCATCGGAGGCCGGGGCTTGCGGGCTATCGGTCATGGCGGCATCGAGCATACCCAGTCGGATGCAGCGTCGCGGCAAAAGGTTTAAGCACCCGGGCCGGCGCGGCTTAAAATGGGCGCCTACGCCCGCACTCCGAGCCCGCCGTGACCGAGATCCGCCAGCAGGACTTCATCCAGAGCGTCGCCGACGCCCTGCAGTACATCAGCTACTACCACCCGGTGGACTACATCCGGAACCTCGCGGCCGCGTACGAACGCGAGGAATCCCCGGCCGCGAAGGATGCGATGGCGCAGATCCTGATCAACTCGCGCATGTGCGCCGAGGGCCACCGCCCGATCTGCCAGGACACCGGCATCGTCACCGTCTTCCTCGAGATCGGCATGGACGTGCGCTGGTCGGATGCCACCATGGGCGTCGAAGACATGGTCAACGAGGGCGTGCGTCGCGCCTACAACCTGCCCGAGAACAAGCTGCGCGCCTCGGTGCTGGCGGACCCCGCCGGCAAGCGCCGCAACACCGGCGACAACACCCCGGCGATCGTCAACGTGAAGGTAGTGCCCGGCGCCAAGGTCGACGTGATCGTGGCCGCCAAGGGCGGCGGCTCGGAGGCGAAGTCCAAGTTCGCCATGCTCAACCCTTCCGACTCCGTCGTCGACTGGGTGTTGAAGACGGTGCCGACCATGGGCGCCGGCTGGTGCCCGCCGGGCATGCTCGGAATCGGCATCGGCGGCACCGCCGAGAAAGCGATGCTGCTGGCAAAGGAGTCGCTGATGGAGCCGATCGACATCGTCGACCTCAAGGCGCGCGGCCCGTCGAACCGGCTGGAAGAAATGCGCCTGGAGATCTTCGAGGGTGTCAACGCGCTCGGCATCGGAGCCCAGGGCCTGGGCGGCCTGACCACGGTGCTCGACATCAAGATCAAGGACTACCCGACCCACGCCGCCAACTTGCCGGTGGCGATGATCCCCAACTGCGCCGCAACCCGCCACGCACACTTCACCCTGGACGGCAGCGGCCCGGTGATGCTGGACCCGCCCTCGCTGGAAGACTGGCCGCAGATCACATACGACGCTTCCAAGGGCCGCCGCGTCGACCTCGACACGGTCACCCGCGAGGAGGTCGCCTCGTGGAAACCGGGCGAGACCCTGCTCCTCAACGGCCGGCTCCTGACCGGCCGCGACGCCGCCCACAAGCGCATGGTCGAGATGCTCGACAAGGGCGAGGCGCTGCCGGTGGATCTGGCCGGCCGCTTCATCTACTACGTTGGTCCGGTCGACCCGGTCGCCGGTGAGGTCGTCGGCCCCGCCGGCCCGACCACGGCCACGCGCATGGACAAGTTCACCGAGCAGATCCTGTCGGAAACCGGTCTGTTCGGCATGGTCGGCAAGGCCGAACGCGGCCCGGCGGCGATCGAGGCGATCCGCAAGCACAGGTCGGCCTACCTGATGGCGGTGGGCGGTTCGGCCTACCTGGTGTCCAAGGCGATCAAGGCGGCAAAGGTGCTCGCATTCGAAGACCTGGGGATGGAGGCCATCTACGAATTCACGGTGCAGGACATGCCGGTGACGGTGGCGGTGGATTCCACGGGCGAGTCCGTGCACGAGACCGGGCCGCGGGAGTGGCAGTCGCGCATCGGGATGATTCCTTTGACGGTGGTCGAAACCGCCTGAGCCGCCTGGCTACGGCGGCGGAGGCTATTACGGCTGGGGCTTCGGGCGGCGGAGAGTGCGTGGGGTACTCCGCCGGCTGACCACAGTGGTGGTCCTTATGCCGGTTGCGCACCCCACGCCCCCCCGCTGCGGCCGTTGGGCGGGTTGGCGACGCTTCGCGTCGCAGTCGCGGCCCCGACGCACGCCACAGCGCCAAGCCCAACTACAGTTGGGAGCGAAGCGGCCGAACGAACTTCTCGGCGAGTTTCTCGCGCAACGGACGCTGTTCCCACATCTCGTACGAATACTGCTTTGCGTGCTCGAGGTCGGCCTCGAAGACCTCGGTCATGCGCGCCGCGAAGTCGCGGTTGTAGACGTTGAGGCTGGCTTCGTCGTTGAGACGGAAGGAGCGGATGTCGAAGTTGGTGGAGCCGAGGGAGACCAGTTCACCATCCACGATCAGCAACTTCACGTGCAGCATCGTCGGCTCGTACTCGTGGATCTCGATGCCCGCCTGCAGCAGCGGACCCCAGCTGGCCTTCGACGACAGGCGCACCGTCTCGGAGTCGATGTGCTCGCCCGGTAGCACCACCCGTACCTTGACGCCGCGCTGGCGTGCTGCGATCAGCGCCTTGGTGATCAATTCGTCGGGGACGAAGTACGAAGCAGCGAGGTCGATCGTGTGGTCGGCAGCGGCGATCGCGCTCAGGTACATGAGATGCATGCTCTCGCTGCCGCCCGCGGGCGATGCAATGAAGAGGTGCGCATCCATGTCGCCGGCGGGTTCCAGCGGCGGAAAATAGGCTGGGCCGTTGAGCAGGGTGCCGGTGGTCTTGATCCAGTTGTCGTTGAAGGCCGACTGCATCTGCGCCACGGCCGGCCCCTCGATGCGGAAGTGCGCCTCGCGCCAGTGATCGGGATCCTGGGCGTGGCCGGTCCACTGGTCGGCGATGCCGACGCCGCCGGTGAAGCCGACGCGGCCGTCGATGACCAGCAGCTTGCGGTGGGTGCGGTTGTTCATGCGGCCGAGGTTGTACCAGTGCAGCGGGCGATAACGCTCGACCAGCACGCCGGCGTCCTTCATCTCGTCCAGCATCTCGTCGTCCATCTTGATGCTGCCCACCCAGTCGATCATCAGATGCACGGCCACGCCGGCGCGCGCGCGCTCGGACAGCGCATCGGCGAAGCGCTGGCCGATGTCGCCCGACCAGTAGATATAGGTTTCGAAGGTGATCGTCTGCTGCGCCGAGGCGATGGCTTCGAGCATCGCCGGGAAGATTTCGTCGCCGTTCTCATAGTCGACGACGTGGTTGCCGGGCAGGATGGCCGGGCCGAGCAGCACCGACATCTCGCGCCGGAACTGCGGGTCCGCGATCGCGTGCCGGTGCGCGATCTTGCGCTCGATCTTCTTCTCGGGCGTGGAGAAGTTCATCGCCAGCACCACGGCCAGCGCCGTGATGGCGGCAGTCAGCACGATCGTCCACGCCATGCGCTTTCGGCTCCAGGTTCTGCGGCTCATCGGGATCCTCGGCGTCGAGGCGCCGGAGGTCGCACTGTGCCGCAGGCGCATTCAGCGGCGCGTGAAGCCGGACCGGTCAGAACCAGTCGAGGACCGAGATGCCGAAGCCGACGTAGGTCGCCTTGTGGTCGTAGTCGAGCATGCTCTCGCCGTAACCGCTGAACAGCTGCAGGTGGCCGTGGAGGTGGCTGCTGAGCGGGAAGCCCCAGTCGAACTGCAGGGCGCCGTGGGAGCGGTCGCCGCTGCGCAGGGAGTGCCGCGCCATCAGGGCGAAGGTCTGGTCGCCGCGGGTGTGCACCAGGGTGACGTCGCCACGGCCCAGGTAGTCCTCGATGCCGGGGTTGTCGTCATCGCTGCCGTCGGAGAGGCGGATCCAGGGCCGGAACGTGATCGCCCAGTCCTCGCGGTCGAGGCCGACGTTGAACATCACCCGGTTCCAGCTGCGTGACAGCGGATCGCCGCGGCCGTTGGACTGGTGGTTGATGCCCACTGCGGCCATGCGCCCCTTCCAGCCGCCGATGCTGTAGTTGTTGCGGAATACCAGCAACACCTCGGGCTCGTAATTCGTTTCCCGGAACGGCCGCGAATCCTCGGTGTTGTAGACCTGCCAGCGCGAGCTCTGGGTGTAGCCCAGCCAGATGTCGCCGTTGTCGCCGAACAGGTTCTCCACCGCCTTGGTCTTGAAGCTGAGCTGGAACTTGGTCTCGACGTCGTCCACGCCCTGCAGCTGCAACTCCTGGCCGTCCGCCGAGGACGTCGGCGTGGTGTTCGGGCTGCTGCTCCAGAACGCCGGCAGCAGGTACACGGGCTTGTACGCACGCATGTTGAACGTGCCCAGTTTCGAGTCGCGCGCCAGCTCCCAGCGGCTGTCGAGCAGCGAACCGCGGCCGGCATTGGCCAGCGCGCGGCGCGGGTCGTTGTCGTGGGGAAACACGTCACTGCTGGTGTCGCCGCGGGAACGGGTGGCGTCGCGCACCTCAACCCGGGCCTGGGCGGCCGCCGCATCCGCGTCCTCGGGCGACGGTCCGACGCGCTGCATGGCCTTGTCGTAGCAGGCCAGGCGCTCGGCGGCGGTCTCTATGGCGACGCAGGCTTCGGGCGATGTGGGCGACGCCACCTCATCCACGGCCTGGGCCTGCACGGCCAATGGCAGTGCGCAGAGCAGCGGCAGCAGCGCCTGCTTCAGATGACCTCGGTGCATTCGGTGGCCCTCGTGATCGCGGAGTCGCGGAGTCTAGCGGGTGGCGTGTGGATGCATGGCGGGAACGCACGGCGGGATGGTCGGGTACTCCGCACGCTGAGCAGCTGCGCTGCTCTTTATGCGTGCTGCGTACCCGATCATCCCGCCGTCCCATCGTCATCGCGGGTTGAGGGATGGCAAGACCGGAGATCGCGCTGCGGTTGCGATCGTGGCGCCGGGCGCCGTCAACCTCGCTGCAGCGGTGGCAGCGGAGGGTGCGTGGGGTACGCAGCCGGCATAAAGACCACCACTGTGGTCAGCCGGCGGAGTACCCCACGCGCCCTCCGCCTCCGCCAACCCTCTCCGCCAACCCCTAAAAAATCCAGGCGAGCACAAACAGCCCGATCATCGTGAACGCAAGCGCCAGCTTCAGCACCGTGCCGAACACGATCCCGAGCCAGGTGCCGAAGCCCACGCGCGTCGCCTTGGCCACGTCGCGGCCATGCAGCAATTCACCGGCAAGCGCCCCGATGAATGGGCCCGCGAACAGGCCGAGCGGCCCGAAGAAAATGCCTGCGAAGGTGCCGATCACCGCACCGGCCACCGCCTTGCCGCTGGCGCCGACCCGGCGCGCGCCCAGGGCCGTGGCCCAGAAGTCGATCACCAGCGACAGCAGCGTCAGCAGCCCCAGCACCACCAGGACCGGGATGCCGATGTGCTCGAAGTCGCCCGCCCAGGCGCCCAGCACCATGCCCGCGAACACCAGCGGCAGGCCCGGCAGCGCCGGCAGGATGGTGCCGGCCATGCCGATGACGACCAGCACGGCGGCCACGATGTAATAGATGAGCTGCAGGTCCATGGCGCGAGTCTTCCACAGAAAGACGGCCCGCAGTGCGGGCCGTAAAGAGAGAGATGACGCGGGGCCGAGGGGATCAGCGGATATGGGCGCGGCCGTTGGCGACGTTGACGTAGGAGCCTTCGCGGATGCCGCCAAGGTCGTTCTGTGAGACGACCGTCGTGCGACCGTTGTCCAGGCGCACGTGCACGTCGTAGGTCGACTGGTTCTGCACCCGGTTCTGGATGGCGTTGCCCGCGACCGCGCCGCCCACGGCGCCGGCCACGGTGGCGGTATTGGCGCGGCCGTCGCTGTCGGTGTTGCGCTCGGCGATCTCGCGCGCGGCCACCGCGCCGACGATGCCGCCGATCACCGCACCGGTCGCGTTCGGGGTGTTCGAGGCACGACCACGCTGCTCGATTCGGGTCACCACGCCACAGGTGTCGCAGTACGCGCCCTGCGAACCGCCGTACCCGCTGCCGTAGCCACCGGAGGAATAGCCGGGCGAGGTGCTGGCACAGCCGACCAGGGCGGTGGCGGCGATCATCGCGGCGGCGCTCATCATGCGGATTTTCATGGTTTGGCTCCAGACGACAGGGGGAATGCCTGTGGATGCCGACGTTAGGGCGCGGGCCGTGAACAGCCGATCAATCGCACGCGCCCGCGGCGCCATCACGGCGCCGCGTGCAGGAAGCATTCATCCGCCGGCGCAGGACGCGCCGGCGTGCGCGCTCAGCCCCGGAAGTCGGTGTGGCAGGCTTTGCAGTCCTTGCCGATGTCGTCGAGCGTGCTCTTGAGGCCGGCGCAGTTCATCGGCGGCGCCGTCAGTGCCTTGTCGAGCGTGGCGCGGAAGCTGCCGGTATGCGCGGCGAAGCGCGTGTTGTCGCGCAGGTCGGCGAACGCCGGGTCGAGGTCGTTGCCGAGCGTCCGCAGCGCCTGCAGGTGGGGCAGCACGTCGGTGGCCGCGCAGCGGTTCGCATCGAGCTTCTGCCGCAGCTGGGCGGTGTGCGCCGACATCAGCTGCATGGCCGCCACGGGGTAGTGGTCCTGCCAGCCCTTCCGGTTCTCCAGGGCGCGCAGCAGCATCACCACCGCGACCACGCCGATCACCAGGCCGAGCAGGAACAGGAACAGGTAACGCCCCGCGGCCGACGGCGGCTTGCGCGGCGGACGCGGCGCGGACGGGTCAATCGGCGTGGCTTGGGGCTTGGGCGTCGACATGCTCTGGCTTCCGGTGGATTGGCGAAAGTAGGGATTGTATGCGGCGCCACCGCTAAAATGGTCGGATGGACAGTGCTTGGAACGAACGCTTCGCGGGCATCGACCGCCTCTATGGCCGCGGCGCGGTGGAGCGCTTTGCCGCCTGCCACGTCGCCGTGGTCGGGCTGGGCGGCGTGGGCTCCTGGGTGGCCGAGGCCTTGGCGCGCAGCGCCGTCGGCACCCTGACCCTGATCGACGCCGACGACCTGTGCGTGTCCAACACCAACCGCCAGTTGCCGGCCCTTGACGGCCAGTACGGCCGCGCCAAGGTCGAGGCCATGGCGGAGCGCTGCCGTGCCATCAATCCGGCGATGGTGGTGCACGCAGTGCCCAGCTTCCTGACGCCGTCCAACCTGGGCGAACTGCTTGATCGCGGCTACGACCTGGTGGTCGATGCCTGCGACAGCTTCCGCAGCAAGGTCGAGATGATCGCGTGGTGCCGGCGCCGCAAGCTGCCGCTGGTGGCGGTGGGGTCTGCCGGCGGGCGCGTCGATCCGACGCTGGTGCGCATACGTGACCTGTCGAAGACCGAGCACGATGCCATGCTGGCCCTGGTGCGGAAGAAGCTGCGCGGCGAGTTCAACTTCCCGAAGGGTCCAAAGCGCTACTTCGGCGTGCCTGCGGTGTATTCGCTGGAGAACGTCCGCTACCCGCAGGCGGACGGCAGCGTTTGCGGCCTGCGCCCACAGGTCGGCGGCGAGGACGGCTTCAAGCTCGACTGCGGTGGCGGCTTGGGCGCGGCCACGCATATCACCGGTGCATTCGCGTTCGCCGCCGCGGGCAAGGCGTTGGAGATGCTGCTGGCACGCGCCCCCGTACGCGAGGCCTCCCCGGTGGACCCCGCCGGGGAATCCGCCGGCTGATTGCGCACGCGGCGTAGCCGGCTCAGGCGGGCGTGTCGACGGGGGCAGGCAGCGCGGGCAGGGCGAACAGGCGTCGCGCGTTGGCCGCTGTCGCTGCGGCGACTTCCGCCACGGGCACGTCGCGCAGGGCGGCAATCGTTTCGCAGACCACGGCCAGCCTCGCCGGCTCGTTGCGCTGGCCGCGGATGCCCGAGTCGGGCTGGTCCGGGGCGTCGGTCTCGAGCAGCAGGAACTCCAGCGGCATGGTCGCGGCAAGGGTGCGCAGGCGGTTCGCGCGCTCGTAGGTCACCGGTCCGCCGAGCCCGACCAGGAAGCCCAGCTTCCACAGCGTTTCCGCCTGCTGCCGGCTGCCGGAGAAGCTGTGCACCACGCCGCGAAGGCCGCCGATCCGCCGGATCGCCGCGGTGACCTGGTCCACGGCACGCCGCGCATGGACGATCACCGGCAGGTCGGCGTCGCGCGCGATGCGCAGCTGGGCTTCGAAGAAGTGCGCCTGGGCGTCACCATCCAGGCCCTCGACGAAGAAGTCGAGGCCACATTCGCCGACGGCGACCGGGCATTCGCGTTCGATCCAGTCGCGCAGCTGCGCCAGGTGCGCTTCACGGTGGTGTTCGAGGAAGGTCGGGTGCAGTCCGTAGGCGGGGTACAGGCCGTCATCGACGCAGGCGGCTTCACGCAGCCCTGGCCACTCATCGGCGTGGGTGGCAGGCAGGACCTGCGCATGCACGCCCGCGGCGCGCGCACGCGCCACGACTGCGGCGCGGTCATGCGCGAACTCCCCGGCATCGAGATGGCAGTGCGAATCGACCAGCATTGCGCTCAGCCGCGGCGGGCCTCGCCGTCGATCACCTGGTCGCCAAGCGGCTCCGGCTTGCGCTTGCGTCGGGCGATCATCATGGCGCCGATGCCCAGCAGCACTTCGTCGACGAAGGGCAGGGGATCGGGAATGAACAGATTGACCGTGAACAGCGCCACGGCCACCAGGAACAGCTTTGGATAGCTCAGCCGGCCGAGCCAGCGGAACAGGGGAGCGAGGATGGGATTGGGCACCGCCGGACTCCGTGGATCGCGTTTGCCGGCACGCTATCACGCGGGCAATCGCGACGGGGTTCACGTTCCACTCAGTCCCGCGACCAGTGATCGGGGCGCGTTCAGGCGGCAAGTGTTCGAATCCCGTTACCCCCGAATTTCCAGCAACCGGCGTCCCGCCCCCAGGAGCTCCCCATGAAAAACAACACGCTCGCCATCGCCCTTGCCTCGCTGCTGGTCGGCGGCGTCGCGGTCGCTGCGTTCCAGGGCAACCGTGACGATGCGCCGCGCTCCGACATCGCCAATCCTGCGGCGGTTGCCGGCGATGGCGCGCTCGGATTTGCCGACGATGCCGCGGTTCCTGCCGAGGGCCGCCTCGAGTACGCGCGCGTGCTGGCCATCGAGCCCATCACCGAGCGTGAGCCGCAGTTCGCCACCGTGATCGGCAGCGAAGCCATCCGTGAAACCAGCACCACCAGCTCCCCGCGCGAGGTCTGCAACGACGTTGTGGTGCAGGAGCGCCTGCCCGAGCGCGACGGCAACGTCGGTGGCACCGTGGCTGGCGCGGTCATCGGCGGCCTGGTCGGCAACCAGGTCGGCGGCGGCAACGGTCGCAAGCTGGCCACGGTGGCCGGCGCGGTCGGCGGCGGTTTCGCCGGGCGTGAGGTCGATCGCCGCCACGTTGGTGGCCGCGTGGTCGAGCGCGTCGATCGCCAGTGCCACACCGTCCAGGACAGCTCGCAGTCCTCGCGCGTGGTGGCCTACAACGTGACCTACCGCAACCCCGATGGCACCACCGGGACGATGCGCACCGACAGTAAGCCCGCCAACCGCATCGCCCTGGGCGACGCCGAGGTCACCGTTGGCTATGACGTCACCTACAGCTATGACGGCGTTGAGCGCAGCATCCGCATGGACGAGCGCCCGGGCGACCGTCTCCCCGTGATCGACGGGCAGGTCGTCACCCAGGTCGCCGCGGTCGACGGCTCCACCCAGCGCGGCTGATCGCGCCCGGCCGCCCGGCCGGTCCCTCGCGCTGTCGATATCCCACGGCCGCCCCGGCTCCCCGGTGGCGGCCGTGGCCGTTCCGGGGCCAGGATCATCGACCTGCCCGGAGGCCGCAGGCGCCGCTACAATGCGGGGTTTCCCGCCCACCGGTAGCGAGTCCATGGCCCTGAACCCCTACGATCTTTACGACGTCCGCTCCCTGCTCAGCGAAGAGGAGCGCGCGGTCCAGGACACGGTGGCCCGCTTCACCGACGAACGCGTGCTGCCGATCATCGGCGAGTGCTTCGACGAAGGCCGCTTCCCGAAGGAGCTGATCCCCGAGATCGCAGGCCTTGGCCTGCTCGGCGCGACGCTGCCGGCGGAGTACGGCGGGTCCGAACTCAACTACGTCAGCTACGGCCTGATCTGCCAGGAGCTGGAGCGCGGCGACAGCGGCATCCGCAGCTTCGCGAGCGTGCAGTCGTCGCTGTGCATGCATCCGATCTTCGCCTACGGCACCGAAGAGCAGAAAATGCGCTGGCTGCCCGACATGGCCGCCGGCAAGGTCATCGGCTGCTTCGGCCTGACCGAAGCGCACGGCGGCTCCGACCCCGCCAACATGAAGACCCACGCCAAGCGCGACGGCGACGACTGGATCCTCAACGGCTCCAAGATGTGGATCACCAACGGCAACCTGGCCGACATCGCCATCGTCTGGGCGCAGACCGAGGACGGGATCCAGGGCTTCGTCGTGGAGAAGGATTTCGCCGGCTTCAAGGCCCAGGAGGTCAAGCACAAGATGAGCCTGCGCGCTTCGGTGACCAGCGCGCTGTTCTTCGACGGCGTCCGCGTGCCCGAGGCCAACCGGCTGCCGAACGTGAAGGGGCTGAAGGGTCCGCTGGGCTGCCTGACGCAGGCGCGCTACGGCATCACTTGGGGCCCGATCGGCGCCGCCATCGCCTGCCTTGACGAGGCGCTGGAATATTCCAAGGAACGCATCCTGTTCGGCCGCCCGGTGGCCGCCACGCAGAGCGCGCAGATCAAGATGGCCGACTGGGCGCGCCGCATCACCAGCGCGCAGCTGCTGTCGCTGCAGCTGGGGCGCCTGAAGGACGCCGACAAGATGCAGCCGACCCAGGTGTCGCTGGCGAAGTGGAACAACTGCCGCATGGCCATCGACATCGCCCGCGAAGCGCGTGACCTGCTCGGCGGCGCGGGCATCACCACCGAGCACTGCCCGATCCGCCACGCGCTGAACCTGGAATCGGTGATCACCTATGAGGGCACCGAGACCGTCCACCAGCTGGTGGTGGGCCGCGAGCTGACGGGCATCAACGCCTTCGGCGGCTGACAACACGCGGGGCCGCGCTCGCGGCCCGCGTTCCACGAGATCGAGGTGCGTCCCGATGTCCCTGGCCGGCCCCCGCATTGAAACGAAACGCCTGCTCCTGCGCCTGCCGGAGATCGGCGATTTCGAACGCTTTGCCGAGCTGCTGGGTGACGAAGAGGCGGCGCGCCACATCGGCGGCCAGCAGCCCCGCGCCGCGGCGTGGCGCAAGTTCCTGCAGCAGCCCGGCGCTTGGGCACTGCAGGGCTTCGGCATGTTTTCGATCATCGAAAAGGACAGTGGTCGCTGGCTTGGCCAGGCGGGCCCTTGGAAGCCCGACGGGTGGCCGGGCAACGAGATCGGCTATTCGCTGCATCCCGATGCCTGGCACAAGGGCTATGTGAGCGAGGCCGTGCCGGCGACCATCGACTGGGCGCTGGCCAACTTGGGCTGGGACGACTTCATCCATTGCATCGCGCCGACGAATCTCGCATCGCAACAGGTGGCGAAGCGCCTGGGTTCGACCCTGCGGGGGGCCGGGAAGATCCCGCCGCCCTACGAGGACGCGGCCGTCGACATCTGGGGGCAGACGCGTGGGCAATGGCTGGCCCGGCGTTCGGGAGCCGGCGCGTGATCGCGGTCCACGGCTTCTCGCCGTCGGGCAACTGCCACAAGGTGAAGCTGCTGCTCGAGCAGCTGGGCCGTCCTTACCGCTGGATCGAAACCGACAGCAGCCGCGGCGAGACGCGCACGCCGGCGTTCCTGGCGCTCAATCCCAACGGCCGGGTGCCGCTGATCGAGCTCGAGGACGGGCGCCGCATGGCCGAGTCCAACGCCATCCTGTGCTGGCTGGCGGAGGGTACGCCGTACTTCGCCGGTGATGCGTGGCAGCGGGCCCAAGCCTTGTCGTGGATGTTCTTCGAGCAGTACAGCCACGAACCGTATGTGGCCGTGGCCCGCTTCATCCGCGGCTGGACGCCTGCAGATTCGCCGCGACGGGCCGCCGAGCTTGCGCGCTGCCTCGAGCGCGGCCACCAGGCGCTGGCGGTGATGGAGCAGCACCTGGCCGCGCATGACTGGTTCAGCGGCGAGGGCTACGGCATCGCCGACATCGCATTGTTCGCCTACACCGACGTCGCCGGCGATGGCGGCTTCGATCTCACTTCCTATCCGGCGCTCGGCCGTTGGCTCGCGCGCGTACGCCAGACGCCGGGCTTCGTGTCGCTCCCGCCTCCCACGCCCGACGTCGCCGCGCTGCTGGCGATGCCCTGACCACGGAAACCGAAACACCATGCCGCAGGTAGTTCCCCAGCCCATTCCCGCGCGCATGCGCGGCCTCAACCGCGCCGAGATCTGCGACGTCAATTTCAGCGAGTTCATTCGCGGCTGGAATGGCCACGCGGGCATGCGTCCCGCGGTCGATGACGCCATCCTGCCGGGCAGCGCGCTCGACGCCCGCGGCTTCCGCGAGCTGTTCGAGTCGCAGCTGATCAGCCGCCACCTCGATCTGATGGCGCGCGTGCTGCGTGTGCAGAACAAGGTCTTCTACACCATCGGTTCCAGCGGCCACGAGGGCAATGCGATGGTCGCGCGGCTCACGCGCCATACCGATCCCGCCTTCCTGCACTACCGCTCGGGCGGTTTCATGGCCGAGCGCTTCCGCAAGCTGCCGGGCATGGACCCGGTGATGGATTCGGCGCTCTCGTTCGCGGCCAGCAAGGATGATCCGGCCTCCGGCGGCCGCCACAAGGTCTGGGGCAGCAAGCCGCTGTGGGTGCTGCCGCAAACGTCCACCATCGCCTCGCACCTGCCCAAGGCTTTCGGTACGGCGGTCGCGATCGAGCAGGCGCGTCGCATCGGCCATGCGTTGCCGATCCCCGCCGACAGCATCGCCATCTGTTCCTTCGGCGATGCGTCGAGCAACCACGCCACCGCGCAGACCGCGTTCAACGTCGCCGGCTGGACGGCCTACCAGAAGCTGCCAGCGCCGGTGCTGTTCGTCTGCGAGGACAACGGCATCGGCATCTCGGTGAAGACGCCGGATGGCTGGATCGCGCGCAACTTCGCGCAGCGCCCGGACCTCGACTACTTCGCTGCCGACGGGCTAGACCTCGCCACCGGCTATGGCGACGTGCAGCGCGCGGTCGAACACTGCCGCCGCACCCGTCGCCCGACCTTCCTGCACCTGCGCACCACCCGGATCATGGGCCACGCCGGCACCGACTTCGAGATCGAATGGCGTTCGCTGGAAGAGCTTTGCGCGGTCGAGGCCACCGACCCGCTGCTGCGCTCGGCGGCGATCGCGCTGGAATCGGGACTGATGTCGAAGGACGACGTCCTCGACCTGTACGAATCCACCCGCGTCCAGTGCTTCGCCGCGGCGGAAGACGCCGACCGCCGTCCACGCCTGGACAATCTCGAAGACGTGATGGCGCCGCTGGCGCCGTACACGCCCGACGCGGTGCAGGCCGAAGCCGCGCGCGCCGACTACGCCGAGCGCCGCCTCGAGGTGTTCGGCGGCGAGGCCAAGCTGCCCGAGAACCAGCCGCCAAAGCATCTCGCGGTCCAGATCAACCAGGCCCTGCACGACCTGTTCGCGAAATACCCCGAAGCGCTGCTGTTCGGCGAGGACGTGGCCCAGAAGGGCGGTGTCTACACCGTCACCAAGGGCCTGCAGAAGGCCTTCGGCGCGCGGCGCGTGTTCAACACGCTGCTCGACGAGACCGTGATCCTTGGCCTGGCGCAGGGCTACGCCAACATGGGCCTGCTGCCAATGCCGGAGATCCAGTACCTGGCCTATTTCCACAACGCCTGCGACCAGATCCGCGGCGAGGCGGCCAGCCTGCAGTTCTTCTCCAACGGGCAGTACCGCAACCCGATGGTGATGCGCGTCGCGTCGCTGGGCTACCAGCGCGGCTTCGGCGGGCATTTCCACAACGACAACTCGATCACCGCGCTGCGCGACATCCCGGGTCTGGTGGTCGGTTGTCCCAGCCGAGGCGACGACGCGGTCACCATGCTGCGCACGCTGATGGCGCTGGCGAAGGTCGATGGTCGCGTCTGCGCCTTCCTCGAGCCGATCGCGCTGTACATGGCCAAGGACCTGTACGAAGCCGGTGACGGCGGCTGGCAGACCACCTTCCCGGCGCCGGGCGAGGCGATGCCGCTCGGCGAAGGCCGGGTCTATGGCGAGGGCAGTGACGACTTGGTGGTGTACAGCTACGGCAACGGCGTGCCGATGAGCCTGCGCGCGGCGCGGGCCATCGAGGCCGCACACGGCTGGAAGGTGCGCGTGGTCGACCTGCGCTGGCTGGTGCCGCTCAACGACGATTTCATCCGCGCCCAGGCCGCAGGCGCCAAGCGCATCCTGGTCGTCGACGAGGGCCGCCGCAGCGCGGGCGTAGGCGAGGGCATCATCACGGCGCTGGTGGAAGGCGGCTTCGGCACGACGCCCTTGCTTCGCGTGACGGGCGCGGACACCTTCACCCCGCTGGCGGGTGCCGCCTTCCTGGTGATTCCGTCGGAAGAAGAAATCGTGGCGGCTGCGGGTCGGCTGGCTGCGAATTGAGGTCACAGTAACCGCGGGCGACTGGTGGCCTCCGGGTCGCGGAGTGGCAGGCGGATGGGTACACCTTCGCGGCCGTTGGGAAAAGCGGGGGGCTAGCCGCAGCGGCTCTTGTGGGGGGCCGGCTCTTGTGGGAGCGGCTATAGCCGCGAATGCTTCTTCGGTTAGCGGTTAGCGGTTGAGCGATCGCGGCTATAGCCGCTCCCACAAAAGCTTATGGTCCGGGCGCGGCGCACGGCCGCTGGTGCTGGTGCCTTTGCCTTTGCTTTTAGCCCTCCCCCTCCAGCCCACAGTGCGGATGGCAGCGGAGGGTGTGTGGGTACGCAGCCGGCATAAAGAGCACCACGTGCTCAGCCGGCGGAGTACCCACACACCCTCCGCCCCCACCATCACGCCCTCAAAGCGCCATCACCCTCACTTCAACCCGCCGATTCGGCGCCAGGCAATCGATCAGCGCCTGGCTGCGTTCGCCGTCGCAGCTCGTGATCGGCTCGACGCTGCCCCGGCCCACTGCGGTGACCTTCTCTGCCGGAACCCCGGCGGCAACCAGATGGTCGCGCACGGCCGCCGCGCGCTTGCGCGAGAGTTCGACGTTGGCCGCGTCCTTGCCGATGCGGTCGCTGTGGCCGATCACCCGCACCGCCTCGATGTCCGGCGTGGCGAGCACGCGTGCGGCGAGCGCATCGAGTTCGGCGCGGCCCGCATCGCTCAGGTTCTCGACGCTGGCCTTGCCGAAAGCGAACAGCGCGTCACCCGACAGCGTGTGGTTGAACGAGGCCGGTGGCGGCGGTGCCGGCTCGGGCGCGGGTTCGGGTGCAGGTGCAGTGGCACAGGCCGCAACCAGGCAGGCGGCCGCGAACGCGGCCAGGATCGGCTTCGACTGGCGATACATTGATTTCCCCTTGCGTTGCAGCGGCGCCTGGCCCGATGCCTGGCATCCCCTCCGGATCCCCGCACCGAGCATAGCCAAGGATTGTGTCCGTGCTGCAACCGCGGTCGCGTTTCGGGGCTTCCGCCGGGGACTCAGCGGGCCAAGCCGTCAAGCAGGGGCAGGGGGGTGAGGACTGTCCCGTCGATCCGCAGGTCCGGGGCGTCGTCGGCCCGCTCCAAGGGCAGCACCGCCAGCGCCAGGGCAGGGTGGGTCGCGGACTCGCCCGCCGAGGTGGCTGCGGCCACCACTGTGCCGATGGCGCGGTCCGCTTCCATGACCTGTGCGCCCGGCGCGGGGGCGTCGCTGCAGCCGAACAGCGCCAGGCCGCGCTTGGCCTGGCCGAGGAAGTGGGTGCGGGCCACGATCTCCTGGCCCGGGTAGCAGCCCTTGCGCACGCTGTAGGCGCGCAGGCGATCAAGCGACAGCTGCTGCGGGGTGAAGGCGTCGAGCGTCGCGGTTCCAGGACGGGGCAGCCCGTGGGCGATGTCGTATGCACGCCAGCGGGCGAGGGCATCGGCATCGGTCGGGGCGGTGCAGCCGTGGCACACGCGCAGCGTGCGCGGCTGCGCGCCGTCGCCGAAGTCGAACTCGACCCGGCCCTTCGCGTCAGTGGATGTGGTCGCGTCGGAGGCCTCGGCCGGCGCCGTGAAGGATCCGCATACCGACGCCTCTTCAGGCACCCGAAGCTTGACCTTGCTGCGGAACACGAAGCGTTCCATGGCCGCCTTCAGCGCTTCGGCGTCACCATCGGGCAGCAGCAGCCAGATCGTTTCCGGGCCAACGCGCAGCAGCGCGAACAGCGCCTGCACGCGCCCTTTCGGCGACAGCCAGCCGCTCCACTGCCACTGGCCGTCGGCGAGCGTGGCGATGTCGCTCATGCATTGCGCCTGCGCGAAAGCGATCGCATCGCGCCCTTCAAGCGCAAGCAGGGCATGGTCGGAAAGGGCGAAAAACGGGGCCTTGGGGGCCGTTGGCTTGTCCAAACAGTGCTCCGGGACGTAAACTTCGGCTCGTGCCAGATCCCGCAATCATAGGCGAAACGCCGCCCGACACGGCCCCGGAGACATCCCCGGCCACGCCGGTGGTGCCACCGCCAGCGCCCGAATACGGTGGGCGCGACGGCCCGGATCCCACCCGCTACGGAGACTGGGAGAAGAACGGACGCTGCATCGATTTTTGATGCGCCCGGCTGCAGCTCGCAGCCACCACCTGTCAATGAAGCCAACGCGGCCACACGGCCGCCCAGCGAGAGATGCCCGCCGCGATGACCCACCCCAACCGTCCCCTGTCGCCACACCTCCAGGTGTACCGCTGGCAGATCACCATGCTCACGTCCATCCTGCACCGCGCCACGGGCATCGCCCTGGTCGTGGGCGCGTTCGGACTTGCGTGGTGGCTGCTCGCCGTCGCCGCCGGTGGTGAGGCCTATGCCTCCGCCGCCGCCTGCCTGGCTTCGCCGTTCGGACGGATCGCGCTCTTCGGCTTTTCGCTGGCGCTGGTCTACCACCTGCTCAACGGCATCCGCCACCTGTTGTGGGACATCGGCTGGGGCTTCGAGATCCCGGAGCTCTACCGTTCCGGCTATGCCGTGTTCGTGCTCACCGTGGTGTTCACCGCGCTGATCTGGTTCGTGGCACTGGGAGGTGCGGCATGAGCGAGGCCAAGGCACGTCCTGATTACCGCACGCCGCTGTCGCGCGCGCGCCGCCTGGGTTCGGCCAAGTCCGGCACCGGCCACTTCTGGTGGCAGCGCGTCACCGCCGTGGTGCTGGGGCTGCTGGTGCCGTGGCTGGTGGGCACGCTGGTGTCGCTGGTCGGCGCCGACCTCGGCCGCGTCTACGAGGTCTTTTCCCGTCCGTACAACGCCATCCTGATGGCCCTGTTCGTGATCGCCCTGTTCTGGCACGCCAAGCTCGGCGTCCAGGTGGTGATCGAGGACTACGTCCACAACCGCGCGGTCGAGCTCACCCTGCTGGTGCTCAACCTCCTCCTTTGCGTCCTCGGCGCGCTGGCGTCGCTGTATGCGATCGCCCGCATTGCGCTGCTGGCCTGACGAAGACGCCTGAAATGACCAACGCCTACAAGATCACCGAACACAAATACGACATGATCGTGGTGGGAGCCGGCGGCGCCGGCCTCCGCGCGACCTTCGGCCTCGCCCACAAGGGCCTGCGCACCGCCTGCATCACCAAGGTCTTCCCGACCCGCTCGCACACGGTCGCGGCGCAGGGCGGTATCTCGGCCGCGCTGGGCAACATGGGCGAGGACGACTGGCGCTTCCATTACTACGACACCATCAAGGGTTCCGACTGGCTCGGCGACCAGGACGCCATCCAGTACATGTGCCGCGAGGCCATCCCGGCGGTGATCGAGCTCGAGCACCAGGGCGTGCCCTTCTCGCGCACCGAGGACGGCAAGATCTACCAGCGTCCCTTCGGCGGCATGACCACGCATTACGGCAAGGGCACCGCGCAGCGCACCTGCGCCGCCGCCGACCGCACCGGCCACGCGATGCTGCACACGCTGTACCAGCAGTCGCTCGCGCACCAGGCCGAGTTCTTCATCGAGTACTTCGCGCTCGACCTGATCATGGACGATGAGGGCGTCTGCCGCGGCGTGCTCGCCATCGACATGGCCGAGGGCACCCTGCACCTCTTTCGCGCGCAGGGCACGGTGCTGGCGACGGGCGGCTACGGCCGCGCCTATTTCTCCGCGACCTCCGCCCATACCTGCACCGGCGACGGCGGCGGCATGGCGCTGCGCGCGGGGCTGGGCCTGCAGGACATGGAGTTCGTGCAGTTCCACCCGACCGGCATCTATGGCGCTGGCTGCCTGATCACCGAGGGCGTGCGCGGCGAAGGCGGCATCCTGCGCAATTCGCAGGGCGAGCGCTTCATGGAGCGTTATGCGCCCAACGCCAAGGACCTCGCATCGCGCGACGTCGTCAGCCGCTCGATGACCATCGAGATCCGCGAAGGCCGCGGCGTTGGCGAGCACAAGGACCACATCCACCTCGACCTGACCCATCTCGATCCGGCCGACATCCACGAGAAGCTGCCCGGCATTGCCGAGAGCGCGCGGATCTTCGCCGGCGTCGACGTCGAGAAGCAGCCGATCCCGGTCATTCCCACCGTCCACTACAACATGGGCGGCGTGCCCACCAACTACCACGGCGAAGTGGTGCAGCTGAAGGACGGCAACCCGGACCACGTGATCCCGGGCCTGTACGCCATCGGCGAAGCGGCCTGCGTGTCGGTGCACGGCGCCAACCGCCTGGGCTCGAACTCGCTGCTGGATCTGGTCGTGTTCGGGCGCGCGGTCGCCAACCGCTGTGCCGACACCATCAAGCCCGGCATGCCGCACAAGCAGCTCGCCGGCGACGCCTGCGACGCCTCGCTGTCCAACCTCGACAGGCTGCGCCATGCCAACGGCAGCACGCCGACGGCGGTGATCCGCGACAACATGCAGCGCACCATGCAGGCCGATGCCGCGGTGTTCCGCACCGGCAGCACCCTGGCCGAGGGCGTGGCGAAGATCCGCGAGATCAACGCCTCGTTCGCCGACGTCAAGGTCAGCGACCGTTCGCTGATCTGGAACTCGGACCTGATCGAGACCTTCGAGCTGCAGAACCTGCTGGGCCTGTCGCTGGCCACGATCGTGGCCGCCGAGAACCGCAAGGAATCGCGCGGCGCCCACGCCCGCGAGGACTTCCCCGACCGCAACGACGCCGAGTGGCAGAAGCACTCGCTGACCTGGGTGGACGATGCCGGCAACACCCGCATCGACTACCGCCCGGTGCACATGTACACGCTCGACGACGAGGTCGAAGTCGTCCCGCCCGTTGCGCGCGTCTACTAGGATCGAAGACAGATGGCCGAATTCTCACTTCCCCGGAACTCCAAGGTCCACAAGGGCAAGCACTTCGCCGCGCCGGCGGGGTCCACCCGCGTGCGCGAGTTCAAGGTCTACCGCTGGAGCCCGGACGACAACGAGAACCCGCGCACCGACACCTACGAGGTCGACCTCGACAAGTGCGGCCCGATGGTTCTCGACGCGCTGATCAAGATCAAGAACGAGATCGACCCCACGCTGACCTTCCGCCGGTCGTGCCGCGAAGGCATCTGCGGGTCCTGCGCGATGAACATCGACGGCACCAACACGCTGGCCTGCACCAAGGCCATCGATGACTGCGGCAAGGGCGAGGTGCCGATCTACCCGCTGCCGCACATGGAGGTGGTCAAGGACCTGGTCCCGGACCTGACCCACTTCTATGCGCAGTACGCCTCGATCCAGCCCTGGATCCGCACCCAGAGCGCGCCGCCGCCGGACCGCGAGCGCCTGCAGTCGAAGGAAGACCGCGCCAAGCTCGACGGCCTGTACGAGTGCATCCTGTGCGCCTGCTGCAGCACCGCGTGCCCCAGCTACTGGTGGAACGGCGACCGTTACCTTGGTCCGGCGATCCTGCTCCAGGCCTACCGCTGGATCGTCGACTCGCGCGACGAAGACACCGGCGCGCGCCTGGACGACCTCGAGGATCCGTTCAAGCTCTACCGCTGCCACACCATCATGAACTGCACGCGGACCTGCCCGAAGGGGCTGAATCCCGCGAAGGCGATCGGCGAGATCAAGCAGTTGATGCTGGCGCGCCAGGTCTGATCCACACCGCGCCGGCAGTTGCCGGCGCGATCGTTTCCGGGGATACGTGATGTCAAGCAACCTGATCCTGTGGCCGGGCGTGGCGATGGTCGTCCTGACCTGCCTGGTGGCGGTGGTGATGTACCGCCGGCGCGTGGCCACGATGAAGCGTGAGCGCATCCACCCGCAGTCGGTGGCGCTGTCGGCGCAGATCGCGCAGCGGCTCACCGATACCCGCGCCTCCGACAACTACCGCAACCTGTTCGAACTGCCGGTGCTGTTCTATTTCGCCATCGCGCTCGCGGTGGCGGCCCGCGTGCAGGATCCCTGGGTGCTCGCCCTGGCCTGGGGCTTCGTGGCCCTGCGGATCGCCCACAGCGCCATCCAGTGCAGCTACAACAAGGTCATGCACCGTTTCCAGGTGTTCATCGCGGGCTTCCTGGTGCTGGCGCTGCTCTGGATCCGCCTGGCCTGGTACCTCTTCATCGCATGAGCGCGCACGACGCCGACGAGGCCGAGTTCCGCCGCCTGCGCTGGCGCTGCCGGCGCGGCATGCGCGAACTCGACCAGCTGCTCGAGCGCTGGCTGGAGCGCGAATGGCGGAGTTCCCCGACGGCCGAGCGCGAAGCGTTCCTGCGGCTGCTCGACAGCGAGGACGATAGGCTGTGGAAATGGTTCCTCGGCCACGAAGCTTCCGATGACGCCGGGCTCCAAGCCCTGGTCGAACGCATCCGCGCCCTGCCGCATTGAGTGGCGGCCCTCGCGCTGCCTGACGGCGGCGCTGCTGTTGCTGGCGCTGCTGACCCCCGTTGCGGTGTTGGCGAGCGAGCTGCCGCGCGCCGTGGCCTGGCCGCTGGCGGCGGCCGCGCTGCTGCACGGCCTGTACCTGGCGCGGCGTGAAGGGCGTCGCGCGCGGCGGAGCCTGCTGTTCACCGCCGATGGCCGCCTGCTGGTCGACGATGTCGAGGCGTCCGGCGTGCAGTTGGGGTGGCGCGGACCGCTGGCCTTCCTCACCTGGCACGATCCCGACGGCCGCCGTCACCGGCTCGCGTGGTGGCCCGACACCCTGCCGTCGCGCTGGCGGCGTGAACTCAGGCTGGCCGTCGACAGGCTGCCCGCTGCGCTCGCGGGGCCATCGGTGGCACCATAGCGGCCTTCGAGCCGGCGAGACCCGATGTTCAAACCCCTCCCAGTCGCCATCGGCCTGCGCTACCTGCGCGCCAAGCGCCGCAACGGCTTCATCTCCTTCATCTCGCTGGCCTCGATCCTGGGCATCGCCATCGGCGTGACCGCGCTGATCACCACGCTCGCGGTGATGAGCGGCTTCCAGCGCGAGATCCGCGACCGCATGCTGCAGATGACCCAGCACGCCACGGTCAGCGCCCACGGCGAGCCGATGCAGAACTGGCAGCAGGCGATCGAGGTCGCGAACCGTGATCCGCGCGTGGCCGGCGCCGCGGCCTACATCTCCACCGAGGCGCTGCTGTCGGGCAAGCGCCGCGAACCGGCGATGGTCCGCGGCATCGTGCCCGCCGACGAGGCCAAGGTGTCGATCCTGGGCGAGCGCATGGTCGAGGGCAGCCTCGATACGCTCGCGCCGCGCAGCTACAACATCGTGCTCGGCCGTGAACTGGCGCTGTGGCTGGGCGTGGGCGTAGGTGACAGCGTCGTCGCCACCACCGATTTCCAGGCAACGCCCATGGGCGCGGTGCCGCAGCTCAAGCGCTTCACCGTCAGCGGCATCTTCGAGGCCGGCTACCAGGAGTTCGACAAGGGCCTGGCCGTCGTCAACATCCAGGACCTGCAACGCCTGCTGCGCATGGGCGAGGGCGTCACCGGCGTGCGCCTGCAGATGCACGACATGGACCAGGCCTTCATGGTCGCGCGCGACCTCGCGCTGGCGCTGGAAGGGCCGTACATGGTCAGCGACTGGACCAGCGAGAACGCGCACCTGTTCCGCGCGCTGAAGCTCGAAAAGACCATGATCGCGATCCTGCTGTCGCTGATCATCGCCATGGGTGCGTTCAACCTGGTGTCCTCGCAGGTGATGCTGGTCACCGACAAGCAATCCGACATCGCCATCCTGCGCACGCTCGGACTCACTCCGCGCGGGGTGATGCAGGTGTTCATGGTGCAGGGCACGCTGATCGGCGTGTTCGGCACCGTGCTGGGCGTGATCGGCGGCCTCGTGCTGACGCTGAACCTCGAACGCATCCTGCGCGTGATCGAAGCGGTCACCGGCGCCGAGCTGATGCCGGCCGACGTCTACTACATCACCGGGCTGCCGACCGAGCTCAGCGGCCAGGACATCGCCATCGTGGCCGCGGTCGCGCTGGTGATGGCCTTCCTGGCCACCATCTACCCGGCGCGCCGCGCGGCGCGGACGGCTCCGGCGGAGGCGCTGCGCTATGAGTGAGCAGATCGCGAGCCGCGAGGCCGGGCGCGTGGCCGACGAGGTCGTGGGTGCCGACGGCCTGGGCAAGACCTATGCCGAGGGCGGGATGCGCACGCCGGTGTTCGACGGCCTGGACCTGAGCGTGCTCGCCGGCGAGACGGTGGCCATCCTTGGCGCCTCCGGGGCGGGCAAGAGCACCCTGCTGCACCTGCTGGGCGGTCTCGACACGCCCACCGCGGGCGAAGTGTTCGTCGCCGGCCAGCGCATGGGCTCGCTGTCGGATGCCGAGCGCGGTCGGCTGCGCAACCGCGCGCTGGGGTTCGTCTACCAGTTCCATCATCTGTTGCCCGAGTTCACCGCGCTTGAAAACGTGATGCTGCCGGTGCTGCTGTCGGGCGCGGGCGTACCGGATGCCGCGCAGCGCGCGCGCAGCCTGCTGGAGAACGTGGGCCTCGGCCACCGCCTCGAGCACAAGCCGGGTGAACTCTCCGGCGGCGAGCGCCAGCGCGCGGCGGTCGCGCGGGCCCTCGTCAACCGGCCCGCCTGCGTGCTGGGCGATGAGCCCACCGGCAACCTTGACGAGAAGACGGCCGCCACCGTGTTCGAACTGATGCTCGAGCTCAACCGCGCCGAGCGCACCAGTCTGGTGCTGGTGACGCATGACCGGAGCCTGGCCCGCCGCCTGGACCGCGTCCTCGAACTCCACGAAGGCAAGCTGCGCGAGATCCCCCCCGCGACCGCCTGACCGCCTTTTTTGCGGGAGCGGTGATGCTTTTGTGGGAGCGGCTATAGCCGCGATTCCGGGACATCAATCGCGGCTATAGCCGCTCCCACAATAGAAAGGGTCGCTCCCTAAGCAGGCTGCTGCGTTCTTTTGCGCACAACCCCGACACGGAATCAGGAGCGGGCGCAACTGCCGCCGCGGCCTTGCCCCGTCAGCCTAGTCGCATGCCCAGGCCACGCTCCCGAACCCTTCGCACCGGACGCTGGTCCGAGGCCGGAAACATTTACCTCCTGACCCTCGTCACAGACCGCCGTCGTCCGTGGTTCAACGCCTGGGATCCCGCGTCCCGCGTATCCCGCGCCCTGGCGGATCCTGCCGTCTGGCACGGCTCCAGCCTCCTGTGCTGGGTGTTGATGCCCGATCACTGGCACGGCGTGGTCCAGCTTGGCGGGAATCCGCCCCTATCCCGCAGCGTCGGTCGTGCGAAGGCCCATGCAACGCGGACCTGGAAGCCCGACGATGGCAGCCGGTTGTGGCAGCCCGGCTTCCATGACCGGGCACTGCGAGCCGAGGACGACCTGCTGGCCGTCGCACGTTACATCGTCGCCAATCCCATCCGCGCCGGTCTCTCGCGCAGCTTCGGCGGCTATCCGTTCCGGGATGCCATATGGATCGACGCTGACGCTGGCCGTGCATCGTGAATCGCGACGACGAGCAGGCTTCAATCCTTGTGGGATCGGCGGCACCCGCGGGGCCAGCAGCGCCTGTGGGAGCGGCTATAGCCGCTCCCACAGAAGGGTCTGGGGCTGGAGCTGGAGCTGGGGCTGGAGCTGGAGCTGGGGCTGGAAGTGGGGCTGGGAGTGGGGTTGGGAGTGGGGTTGGGATTAGGGTTGGGATCGGGGCTTCACCGCTGGGGGTCGGGGCGGCGGCTGCGCTTGTAGTCGGGGCTTGGGGCTGCCTGCGGCTGCCGGCACTGCCGTCGATAGCGCTGTTCGCAGTGGTCCTGGTCATCGGACTTGCGGCGTGGTGGCGCATCCGTGGTCGGTGGCGATGGGCGGGGGCGATGCTGGCGGGCTTCGCGCTGTGCGGTCTGCACGCGGCGGCGTCGCTGGGCGCGCAGTTGCCCGCGGAGCACGAACGCGGCGATTTCACCGTGACCGGCCACGTCATCGGTCTGCCGGAGGACGAACCGCGGCGCACGCGCTTCCAGCTCCGCGTCGACGACGATCCGGCGCTGCCTGCATTCCTGCGCGGGAAAAAGCTGCGCCTGTCCTGGTACGAGAACGAGTGGTCGGACGAACCCACGCGGCGCCACGAACTCAAGCCCGGGGCGGCGTGGCGCATGCAGTTGCGGCTGCGCGCGCCACGCGGACTGCGCAACCCCGGCGGCTTCGACAGCGAGCGCAACGCGATGGCCGCGCGCATTGCCGCGACCGGCTACGTGCGTGAGCAGGCCACGGCGGAGCAGCTGCGGCCGGCACGCGGCATCGATGCCTGGCGCGACCGCATCGCCACGCGCATCGCCGCGGCCGTGCCGGGTGCGTCATCGCGCTACGTGCGTGCGCTTGCGCTTGGCGACACCCGCGCGCTGGCCGATGCCGACTGGGAGCTCTTGCGTGCCACCGGCCTCACCCACCTGATCGCGATCTCCGGATTCCATGTCGGCCTGGTGGCCGGCTTCTTCGCGCTGCTGGGTGCGGCCTTGTGGCGGCTGTTCCCGGGGCTGTGCACGGTCGTCCCGCGACCGCAGGCCGCCGCCGCCGCGGCCTTCCTTGGTGCGCTGGGCTATGCCGCGGTCGCAGGCTTCGCGCTGCCCACCGTGCGTACCGTGCTGATGATCGCCGTGGTCGTCGCCGCGCGGCTGTGGCGGCGCCCGCTGCGGATCCCTGAATCGCTGGCGCTGGCGGCGATCGCGATCGTGCTGGTCGACCCATTGGCGCTGCTGTCCGCAGGCTTCTGGCTCAGCTTCGGCGGCGTGGCCTGGCTGCTGTGGTGCCTTCCGCAGGCCGGCGGGCGCCCGCTGCGCGACTTCCTGTCGGCGCAGTGGGTGGCCACCCTCGGACTGTTGCCACTGACCGCCATCCTCTTCGGCCAGGCGTCGCTGGCCGGTCCGTTGGCCAATCTGGTGGCGATCCCCTGGTGGAGTCTGGTCGTGGTGCCGCTGTCGCTGCTCGGCACGGCGCTCGAGGGCCTGCACGCGGGCTGGGGTGGCGGCGCCTGGCGTCTGGCGGCCGCCGCGTTCGACTTGTCCTGGCCGCTCTTTGATCGCCTGGGCGGCAGTCCGCTGTCTCTCGTGTGGCTGCCCCAAGCGGCCGGGTTTGCCTTGCCGATGGCGTTGCTCGCCGCCTTCTGGCTCTTGCTGCCACGTGGAGTGCCGGGCAAGTCGCTGGCGCTGCTGCTGTGGCTGCCGCTGCTGTGGCCCGACCGCCAGCTGCCAGGGCACGGTGAGGTCGAGCTGGTGGTGCTGGACGTGGGGCAGGGCAGCTCGGTGCTGGTCCGGACGGCGAGCCACGCCATGCTCTACGACATGGGGCCGGCGGTCCGCGATGGCTACGACGCCGGCGAGCGCGCCGTGGTCCCGGCGCTGCACGCGCTTGGCGTGCGCCGCGTCGATGCCCTGGTGGTCAGTCACGATGATGCCGATCACGCTGGAGGCCTCGACGCGGTGCGCCGGCGCTTCCCCGGAAAACGCCTGCTGGCGCCGGATGGCGCGGACATCGACGACGCTGCGGACTGCCTGGCGGGCAGCGGCTGGCAGCGCGACGGCGTCACCTTCCGTTTCCTGCATCCGCCGCTGCACTTTCCCTACCTGCGCAACGAATCCAGCTGCGTGCTGCGCATCGAGACCGCGCACGGCGCGATCCTCCTGCCGGGCGATATCGGCGAGGCCATCGAGCAGCGCCTGGTCGGCCGCGTACCCGAAGACCTGCCGGCACACGTGGTGCTGGTGCCGCACCATGGCTCACGGCATTCATCGACAGGCGAATTCGTGGCCGCCACCTCGCCGCGGCTGGCGCTGGTGTCGGCGGGCCACGGCAACCGCTTCGGCCATCCCGATGCCGGCGCGGTCGCGCGCTGGGAGCGATCCGGGGCCGCGGTCGTGGCCACGCCCGAGGACGGCGCGGTGCGGGTGCGACTGACCGGGGAAGGGCTGCGGCACCAGACCGAGCGCCAGCGCCGGCCGCGATTCTGGGACGCTGGTCGCATCAGGTAGCCGCCCTTTTGCTTTTGTTTTTGTGGGAGCGGCTATAGCCGCTCCCACAGAGGCCATGGTGCGGCTCTAGCCGCTCCCACAAATCGCCGCTCCCACAAATAGCGACTCCCACAGACCACGGGCCGCTCCCACAGTATCCTAGGGGTCCTGTTTTCCCGGCGGGCCCCACGGCCCCAGGAGTCGATACGTGCTGGAACTGGTCAAGGCGGGCGGCTGGCCGATGCTGCCGCTGCTGCTGCTGTCGGCGGTGGCGCTGGCAATCATCGTCGAGCGGTTCTGGACGCTGCGCCGCAGCCAGGTGCTGCCTCCGGACCTGGGCCGCGAGGTGCGCGACTGGGTTGGTCGCGGCGGGCAGCTCGATCCTTCCCATGTCGAATCCCTGCGCGGCAACTCGCCGCTGGGCGCGCTGCTGGCCAGCGTGCTCGACATGCGCAACCACCCGCGCGAGGAAATGCGCGAGCGCGTCGAAGACGTCGGACGCCACCTCGCGCATCGCATGGAGCGCCATCTCAACGCGCTCGGCACCATCGCCGGCGTCGGCCCGCTGCTGGGCTTGTTCGGCACGGTGGTCGGCATGATCCAGATGTTCCTGGGCATCATGGACGTCGGCATGGGCGAAATGAACGAGCTTGCCGGCGGCATCGGCAAGGCCCTGGTCTGCGCCGCCGCGGGCATGGTGGTGGCGGTGCCGGCGCTGATGTTCCACCGCTACTTCCGCGGCCGCATCGACGGCTACATCGTGCAGATGGAGCACGAGGCGATCGCGCTGATGGACGCGCTCGATCCGCGCAACCGCCGCGCCGCCGCGCCCGTGCACGGCGGACAGGCCAGCCACGCCCCCGCCACCATCCCCGCCGAGGCCTGAGCCCCGCATGCGCATCCGCGACCGCCGCGCCGAGGACATCCCCGAGATCAACCTCGTGCCGCTGATCGACGTGATCCTGGTGCTGATCATCTTCTTCGTGGTCACCACCACCTTCGACACGCGATCGATGCTCAAGCTCGAGCTGCCGCGTGCCGATGCACGCGCGGCTGACAGCGAAGAGCCCGCGCTGACCGTGCTGGTCAACGCCGAGGGCCGCTATTTCATCGACGACCGCGAGGCCCTGCGCACCGACGTCGAAGCGATCAAGTCCACGATCCTCGAAGTGGCGGGTGAGGATCGCGAGCGCCCCGTGCTGCTGCGCGCCGATGCCCGCACCCCGCATCAGGCCGTGGTCACCGCGATGGACGCGCTCGGCCAGCTCGGCTTCCGCCGCATCTCGATCGCGACCGCGCCCGAAGCCAGCGCGCCGGTCGTGCAGGATCCGGCGCGATGAGTTCCAGCGTCGCGGAACAGCCGCCGCCCAGCCCCTGGCAGACCTACCGCCGCCTGCTCGGCCATGCCGGCCGCTACTGGCCGCTGCTGACCATCGCCATGGTCGGCATGGTGATCGAGGCCGCCGCCGGCGCCGGATTCGTGTGGCTGATGGAGCCGCTGACCAACGACGGCTTCGTCGATCCCAAGCCGGAGATGGCGGTGATCCTGCCGCTGGCGATCATCGGCCTGTTCCTGCTGCGCGGCGCCGCCACCTTCTGCACCGACTACGGCATCGCCCGCGCCGGCCGCAGCGTGGTGCGCGACCTGCGCGAACTGGTGCTCGGCAAGTACCTGCGCCTGCCCAGCAGCCGCTTCGATACCGAAGCCGTGCCGCAGATGGTCAGCCGCCTGAACTTCGACACCGAGCAGGTCACCCAGGCCAGCGCCGACGCGCTGAAGATGATCATCTCCGACGGCCTGACCATCGCCTTCCTGCTCGGCATGATGCTGTACACCAGCGTCAAGGTGACGATGGCGATGATCCTGATCGCGCCGCTGATCGGCGTCCTGGTCTGGTACGTGGGCGGCCGCTATCGGCGCATCAGCCGCGGCATCCAGAGCGGCATGGGCGATCTTGCACACAGCGCCGAGCAGTCGCTGGTCGCGCAGCAGGACGTCAAGGTGCACGGCGCGCAGGGCTTCGAGCAGACGCGCTACTCCGCGCTGGCCAACCGCGTGCTGCGCCTGAACATGAAGGTCGAGGCCACGCGCGCGATGTCCTCGGCGCTGGTGCAGGTGCTCGCGGCGCTGGCGCTGGCGGCGATCGTTTGGGTCGCCATCCACGAAGCGCTCGACGGCCGCCTGGATCCCGGCGAGTTCATGAAGTTGATGACCGCGATGATGGGCATCATCCCGTCGTTGCGCCGCATCACCAACGTGCAGAGCGTGATCGGCCGCGGCGTGGCCGCCGCCGAGCGCCTGTTCTCCATCCTCGACGATGTCGAGGAAGACGATCGCGGCCGCCACGCCGTCGAGCGCGTGCGCGGCGAACTCGTGTTCGACAACGTTGGCCTGCGCTACCAGCGCGGCGACGGCAGCGCGCTGGAGCAGGTCAGCTTCCGCGCCGCGCCCGGCACCGTCACCGCCATCGTCGGCCGCTCGGGCAGCGGCAAGACCAGCCTGGTGCGCCTGGTGCCGCGCTTCTACGAGCCCAGCTCCGGCAGCATCACCCTCGATGGCGTGCCGCTGGGCGACTACCCGCTGGCCGACCTGCGCCGGCAGATCGCACTCGTCGGCCAGCGCGTGGCGCTGTTCGACGACACCGTGGCCGCCAACATCGCCTACGGCGTCGACGCCCCGCGCGAATCCATCCGCGCCGCGGCGGAAGCGGCCAACGCCTGGGAGTTCATTGAACGCCTGCCGCAGGGCCTGGACACGCCGATCGGCGAGAACGGCTCGCTGCTCTCCGGAGGACAGCGCCAGCGCCTGGCGATCGCCCGCGCGATCCTGCGCGACGCGCCGATCCTGATCCTCGACGAAGCCACCGCCGCGCTCGACACCGAGTCCGAGCGCCTGGTGCAGGACGCGCTGCAGCGGCTGATGCCCGACCGCACCACGCTGGTGGTTGCGCACCGCCTGTCGACCATCGAACACGCCGACCAGGTGCTGGTGTTCGACCGCGGCCGGATGGTGGAGCAGGGCACCCACGCCGAGCTGCTGGCGCAGGGTGGCCTGTACGCACACCTGCACGCGATGCAGTTCCGCGAAGGCGGCGCGGCATGAGCCGGCGCCAGGCACCGCGCTGGTGGTACGAGCCCGGGGCGCGCGTGCCGCTGTGGGCGCGCGGGGTATCGCAGCTGTACGCGGCGCTGGTCGCGCTGCGCGTGCGCCTGTACGGCATCGGCCTGCTGCGCAGGCACAAGGTTGGCGTGCCGGTCGTGGTGGTCGGCAACCTGGTGGCCGGCGGCAGCGGCAAGACGCCGCTGACCATCGCCATCGTCGAGCGCCTGCGCGCCGAAGGCTGGACGCCCGGCGTCGCCAGTCGCGGCTATGGCCGCGCCGACGAATCCAGGGCGCTATGGGTCGAATCGACCACGCCCGCGAGCCAGGGCGGCGACGAACCCGTACTGATCGCGCGCCAGGCCGAAGCCCGGGTGCGCGTCGACCGCAACCGCGCCGCCGCCGCCCGCGCCTTGGCCGCCGCCGGCTGCGACATCGTGGTCTGCGACGACGGCCTGCAGCACTACGCACTGGCACGTGACATCGAGATCGAAGTCATCGACGGCCGCCGCCGCCACGGCAACGGCCTGCCGCAGCCCGCCGGGCCGATGCGC
This sequence comes from Luteimonas sp. A649, assembly GCF_054072735.1. Lineage (NCBI taxonomy): Bacteria > Pseudomonadati > Pseudomonadota > Gammaproteobacteria > Lysobacterales > Lysobacteraceae > Luteimonas > Luteimonas sp. A649. The sequence goes on from NZ_JBSVRQ010000001.1 coordinate 924,731, forward strand.
GAACCCGCCGAGCGCGGCGCGGGCTGCGATTTCCGCGTGCTCAACGCCGGCAGCGATCCGGACATCGCCGCGGGCTTCGGCGAATGGCCGATGTGGCTCGCGCCCGGCGACGCGGTGCCGCTGCTTGGCGGCCGCAATCGTCCGCTGTCCGCCTTCGCCGGCCAGCGCGTGCACGCGGTCGCGGGCATCGGCGATCCGGAACGTTTCTTCAGCATGCTGCGCGCGCTCGATATCGCGGTGGTGCCGCATGCCTTCGCCGACCACCACGCCTATGTCGCCGACGACCTGCGCTTCGGCAGCGACCTGCCGGTGCTGATGACCGCCAAGGACGCAGTGAAGTGCGCCGCGTTCGTGACCGAGCGGCATTACGCCGTGCCGGTGCGCGCGGAGCTGCCGGAGGCGTTCTGGGTAGCGTTCCTGGCGAAGCTGCCCCAGAAGCAGCTGTTGTAGGAGCAGCTATAGCTGCGATCGCAATCCCTGAGCGGAGCGATGGCTGGCGAGGTCTCAGCGGACCCGGATCGCAGCTATAGCTGCTCCCACAAAGGCTATGGCTGCTCCCACAAAAACAGGGGGATGGCACAATCCGGCGATGACCGCCCCCTTCGTCGTCGCCATCCCCGCCCGCTATGCCGCTTCGCGCCTGCCGGGCAAACCGCTGCGCCTCCTCGCCGGTGAACCGCTCGTGCTCCACGTCGCCCGCCGCGCGCTGGCCGCCGGCGCCGAGGCGGTCTGGGTGGCCGCCGATGATCCGCGCATCGCCGAGGCCCTGGCCGGCAGTGGTGTGCGCATCGCCATGACCTCGCCCGACCATGCATCGGGCAGTGACCGCCTGGCGGAATGCGCATCGATCGCCGGCTGGTCCGACGACACCGTGGTCGTGAACCTGCAGGGGGACGAACCCTTCGCCCCGGCGGCCGGCATCCGCGCCGTTGCCACCGCCCTGGTCGACTCCGGTGCCGACATGGCCACCCTCGCCACGCCGGTGGAGGACGCCGCCACCCTGGCCGATCCCAACGCCGTGAAGCTGGTCCGCGCCGCCAGCGGCGACGCCCTGTATTTCAGCCGCGCCCCGATTCCGTGGCCGCGCGATGCGTGGGTCACGCCGGCCGGCCGCGACGGACTGCCATCGGGCCAGCACTGGCTGCGCCACATCGGCATCTACGCCTACCGCGCCGGTTTCCTGAAGCGCTTCGCCGCGCTCCCGCCGACGCCGCTGGAGCGGACCGAATCGCTGGAGCAGCTGCGGGCGCTGGAACATGGGCACCGGATCGCGGTGGCCCTGTCACCGGAGCCGTTCCCGCCGGGCGTCGACACACTCGGAGACCTTGCCCGTGCCGAGCGCCGGCTGACCGACCAGCGCGGCGAATCCCCTATTCATTGAACGCGCCGGAGCCGGCGTCCGCGTCGACGCACGGCGCGGCCTGTCCGCGCGGCTGCCGGTTTCGCGGAGGTGCAGTAAGATCGCCGCTCATCACCAAACAATGCAGGGGAAGGGAATGGGGAAGGGACTGATTCTGTTGGCGGCATTGCTTTTCGCCGGCCCGGCCTTGGCCAGCAAGGGTGCGTCGATCGACATTGCCGGCAAGGCCAGCTTCGCCGAACAGCGTGAACAGGTGATGGCCGATCTCGCCGATGGTGAGACCTACGCCGAACTCGCGCCGGAGGACCGCGAGAAAGTCGTCGCCGGCCTGGGCCGCATGCAGAGGCTGCTGGGTACGCATGCCTCGGCGAGCGAGCTGCACCCCAACGACCGCGCCACGCTGATGAACGAGCAGGAGCAGGTGAACAACATCCTCACCCAGGCCAGCAAGGACAGTCGCCTGGTCTGCAACCGCGAGACGCCGGTCGGCACCCGCATGCCCACCACGGTGTGCCGCACGGTCGCCGAACGCCGCCGCCTGCAGGACGACTCGCGCCGCAACCTGGAAGCTGCGGGCCGTTCCAGGGCCAAGCTCGGCTTCTGAGCGGATGGAGGCCGTGCCCGCGCCCGAATTCCCGCCAGGCATCGACTGGCTGAACATCACCGAGCCGCTGCGCATGTCGCAGCTGCTTGGCCGTGTCACGGCGCTGGCCTTCGTGAGCTCGGGTTCGGCCTGGTGCACCCAGACCCTGGTCGACCTCGGCCACCTGCGCAACCGTCACCCCGACCGCCTCAACGTGGTCGCGGTGAACGTGCCGCGCTTCGACCATGAGCGCGAGCCGCGGCGCGTGGTCAAGCGCTTCGCCCGCAACAGGTTCGAGTTCCCGATCGGCCACGATGCGGACTGGGCGCTGTGGCAGCACTACGGCATCGAAGCCTGGCCGACCGTGGTCCTGATCGACGCCACCGGCAAGGTGCGCGACCGCTTCGTCGGCGACGGCCAGCTGCGCGACATCGACGCCGCGGTTAGCCGCCTGCAGGCCGAAGCCACCCCGCGCTCCCTCAACGTCGAGCGCGTCGAGCTCCGCCGCGGCGGCGAGCCCATCCTGCCGCTGCGCTTCCCGATCGGCCTGGCGCTGTCGGGCAACTATCTCTATGTCGCCGACAGCGGCCACCACCGGGTGCTCGAGTGCGACCTGAGCGGCCGCGTGCTGCGCCAGTTCGGCAGCGGCGGCGCGGGCTTCATCGATGGCCCGATGGAGCTTGCCGCGTTCAACCGCCCGCAGGGGCTGTGCATCGAGCGCGACACGCTCTACATCGCCGACACCGGCAACCACGCGGTGCGCCGCATCCAGCTGCGCGGCGGCGACATCGAAACCGTGATCGGCGCCGGCCGTCCCGGCACGCCAACCGAAGGCCCGGTGGGCGACCCGCGGATGGTCGCGCTCGACCAGCCGCGCGCGGTCTCGCTGGCCGCCGGCAACCTGTACATCGCCACCGCCGGCGACAACCGCGTCTGGCACTTCGACCTCGGCGCGCCGGCGCTGTCGCTGGTGGCCGGGTCGGGCGAGCTGGCGGTGGTCGACGGCGTCCGCGGCAAGGCGGCCTTCGCTGAACCTTCCTCGCTGGCTTCGGTGCAGCAGGTGGTCTATGTCTGCGATTCCGCCGGCTCCGCGATCCGCTCGGCCAACGCGCGCAGCGGCCAGGTCACCACCGTCATCGGCCAGGATGCCTGGAGCCACGGCAATGCCGACGGCGCCCGCGGCGACGCCCGCCTGCAGCAGCCGCAGGCCATCGCGCTCGATCCCGCGGCGCCGGTGCTGTGGATCGCCGACAGCGGCAACGACTGCCTGCGCTCGCTGCGCCTGGGCGGCGGCGAACTGACCACCATCGAACTGCCGCAGCGCCTGCACGCACCCTGCGGCATGGCCGTGGCCGGTGGCGCGGTGTGGATCGCCGACACCGACGCCCATGCCGTGCTCCGCTACGACATCGGGAACGGCAGCCTGAAGCACGTTCCCATCGGCGAATGACCACGGCCGGCGATGCAGCGGGCCAACCCGCCGCGTCCATCGCGCCCGCCTTCGACGGCAAGGATTTCGTCCGCGGCCTGAGCACCGCGCCCGGCGTCTACCGCATGTACGCGGCCGACGACAGCGTGCTCTACGTCGGCAAGGCCGGGGCGCTGAAGAAGCGCGTGGCCAGTTACTTCAGCGCGAGCCCCAAGAGCGCCCGCATCGCATCGATGCTGGGCCAGGTCGCGCGCATGGAGGTCACGGTCACCCGCACCGAGGCCGAGGCGCTGCTGCTGGAAAACCAGCTGATCAAGTCGCTCAAGCCGCGCTACAACGTGCTGCTGCGCGATGACAAGAGCTACCCGCACCTGCTCATGACGCGCGAGGAGTGGCCGCGCATCGCGCTGCACCGCGGCCCGCAGTCGGTGCCCGGGCGCTACTACGGCCCGTACTCCAGCGTCGTCGCCGTGCGCGAAACGCTCAACCTGCTGCACAAGCTGTTCAAGCTGCGCAGCTGCGAAGACAGTGTTTTCAAGAACCGCAGCCGGCCTTGCCTGCAGTACCAGATCGGCCGCTGCAGCGCGCCCTGCGTGGGCCTGGTGGAGGCCGACGACTACGCCGCCGCCGTGCGCCGCGTGCGCCTGTTCCTGGAAGGCCACAGCGACGAACTGCTCGACGAACTCGGCAACGCGATGGAAGCCGCCAGCGTGCGCCTGGACTTCGAGGAGGCCGCCCGCCTGCGCGACATCCTTGCCAGCCTGCGCGGCATGCAGGCCCGCCAGTACGTCGACGGCCGCGCCGCCGACCTCGACGTGCTCGCCATCGCCATGCAGGGCGTCCATGCCTGCGTGCTGCTGCTGGCCTTCCGCGACGGCCGCAACTTCGGCACCCGCGCCTTCTTCCCGAAGACCAACGGTGCCGATGATCCGGCCGAAGTGCTGGCCGCCTTCGTCGCCCAGTACTACACCGGCCAGCAACCCCCGCGCGAGATCGTGCTCGACCGCGTGATCGAAGACGTCCCACTGCTGGAGGAAGCCTTCGCGCTGACCGCCGGCCACAAGGTCGTCATCAAGACCAGCGTCCGCAGCGAGCGCGCCGGCTACGTGGACCTCGCGCGCCGCAACGCCGAGAATTCGCTGGCCACCATGCTCGGCAGCCAGGCCGCCCAGGCCGCGCGCGTCGAATCCCTGCGCGAGCTGCTGGGCCTGGCCGAACCCGCGAAGCGCATCGAGTGCTTCGACATCAGCCACACCATGGGAGAAGCCACCGTCGCGTCCCAGGTGGTGTTCGATGTCGAAGGCCCGGTGCGCGGCCAGTACCGCCGCTACAACATCACCGGCATCGAGCCCGGCGACGACTATGCCGCCATGCACCAGGCGCTGATGCGCCGCTTCAAGCGCGCCGCCGGCAACGACGACGCCGTGCTCCCCGACCTGCTGCTGATCGATGGCGGGGCAGGGCAGGTGGCCCAGGCACACGCCGTGCTCGACGAGCTCGGCATCCCCGGCATCGTCGTGGTGGGTGTCGCCAAGGGCGAGGCGCGCAAGGCCGGCGACGAAACCCTGCTGCTGCCGGGCGTTGACGGACAGCCCGGCCGCGAACTCAAGCCCGGCGCCGCGTCTCCCGGCCTGCAGCTGGTGCAGCAGGTGCGCGACGAAGCCCACCGCTTCGCCATCACCGGCCATCGCGGCCGCAGGCAGAAGGTGCGCAGCACCAGCCGGCTGGAAGACATCCCCGGCATCGGCCCGCGCCGCCGCGCCGCGCTGCTCAAGCATTTCGGGGGCCTGGGCGGCCTGCGCGCGGCCGGCGTCGAGGAAATCGCGCGCGTCGAAGGCGTCAGCGACGCGCTCGCCGAACGGATTTACGCCACACTGCACGGCCTCGACGCCCCCGCGCCGGGTGCAACGCGACTCCAGAAGGACCCATGAAGCTCACCCTTCCCACATGGCTCACGCTGCTGCGCATGCTGCTGATCCCCATCATGGTGGCGACGTTCTACATGCCCTGGCAGTGGAGCAACTTCGTCACCGCGGGCGTGTTCGGCCTGGCCGCCCTGACCGACTGGCTGGACGGCTGGATCGCCCGCCGCTTCCAGATGTCCTCGGCCTTCGGCGCCTTCCTCGATCCCGTGGCCGACAAGCTGATGGTCGCCACCGCCCTGTTCCTGATCGTGCAGGGGCATCCCACGCCGTGGATGGCGTTCTGGGCCGCGGTGATCGTGGGCCGCGAGATCGCCGTGTCCGCGCTGCGCGAGTGGATGGCCGAGCTCGGCCAGCGCGCCACCGTCAAGGTCGCCGCCATCGGCAAGTTCAAGACCGTGGTGCAGATGGTCGCGCTGCTGTGCCTGCTGTACGCCGTGACCCCCGACAAGAACCCGCCGCGGCCCGAGCCCTGGCTGGGCGGCCCGATCTTCCACATCGGCGACTGGATGCTGGCCGTTGCCGCGCTGCTGACCCTGTGGTCCGCGTTCCTGTACCTGCGCGCCGCCTGGCCGGCCCTGCGCGAAGGCGAACGCGGGTGACACAAGGTGTTGACACTTTCCCTTTAAGCCCTAAAATAGCCGGCTCAACGCGGGAATAGCTCAGTTGGTAGAGCACGACCTTGCCAAGGTCGGGGTCGCGAGTTCGAGTCTCGTTTCCCGCTCCAGATTTTGACAAGGCCCCGGAAACGGGGTCTTGTTGTATCAGCCCATCGGCCTGATGGCAGAGTGGTCATGCAGCGGACTGCAAATCCGCGTACGCCGGTTCGATTCCGACTCAGGCCTCCAGCACAGACCCCGGTCCCACCTGCCATGGCAGGCATGCGGCCGGGGTTTTTGTTTCTGTGGGAGCAGCGATCGCTGCTCACGCAACGGCGAGGTTGGGAACTGTAAAATCTCGGGCTGCCCGGAACCCACCCAGGGAATCACGGCTTTGTATGACCTCCACTGCCACCTGCTTCCCGCCATCGACGACGGCGCCACCGATCTGGCGATGTCGCTGCAGATGGCGCGCATGGCCGTGGCCGATGGCATCACGCTGACCGCCTGCACGCCGCATATCTATCCCGGCCTGTACGAAAACACCGGCCCCGCCATCCGCGAGGCCATCGCCCGCCTGCAGGGCGAGCTCGATCGCGAGGGCATCGCGCTGAAGCTGGTGGAAGGCGCCGACGTGCACCTCGACCAGAACCTGGTCGCCGGCATCCGCAGCGGCCGCATCCCGACCATCGCCGGCTCGCGCTATCTCCTGTTCGAACCGCCGCACCACGTCGCCCCGCCGCGGTTGGAAGAGACGCTGTTCGAACTGCTCGCCTCAGGTTATGTGCCGGTGATCACACATCCGGAACGTCTCACCTGGGTGGAGCAGCACTACGACACATTCGTCCGCGTGGCCCACCGCGGCGCCTGGATCCAGGTCACCGCCGGCGCGCTCACCGGCCGCCACGGCCGCCGTGCGAAGCACTGGGGCGAGCGTTTCGTGGGCGAAGGGCACTGCCACATCCTTGCCACGGACGCCCATCATCCTGAGCGCCGGCCCCCGTTCCTGGCGGAAGCGCGCGAGGCCGCGACCGCCCTGGTGGGCGCCGACGAGGCCAATCACATGGTGAATACGCGCCCTGCAGGCATCGTGGCGGACGCAGCACCCGGTACACTGCCGCCCCTGAAGGCGCCGGAGCCCACGTCCCGTCGCCGTGGCCTGTTGGCGCGGTTCCTGCGCACTGCCTGAGCGCCGTCACGATTTTCCGAGGTACCCCCATGAAAAAAGCCAGCCGATTCCTGATCGCGGCCGTGTTTGCTTTGCTGCTGGGCGCGTGTGCGTCGCCCAACCGCGCCGCCCATCGCGCGCACATGGGCGTGACCTTGCCGCCGCCCGACACCACCTCCGCCTCGGGCGCCTATGAGGGTGCGACCGATTACCGCGTCGGGGCCCAGGACCTGCTCGAGATCAGCGTCTTCGGCGTGACCGAACTCAACCACCAGGCACGCGTGAATTCCAACGGCATGATCAACGTGCCCCTGGTGGGCGGCGTCATGGCCGGTGGCCGCACCGTGCCGGAGCTGGAGAAGGAACTGGCGGCGAAATACGCCGACGGCTACCTGCAGAACCCGCAGGTCAGCATCTTCGTCAAGGAATACACCAGCCAGCGGGTGACGCTGGAGGGCGCGGTCAAGAAGCCCGGCATCTATCCGCTCACCGGCAAGACCACGCTGCTGCAGGCGGTGGCGATGGCCGAAGGCCTGGACGAATTCGCCGACCTCGAGGGCGTGGTGCTGTTCCGGCACGTCAACGGCGAGCGCATGGCGGCCGCCTTCGACCTGGCCGCGGTGCGTCGCGGCGACATGGACGATCCGCAGGTGTATGGCGACGACATCATCGTGATCGAACGTTCCGGCAGCAAGTCGGCCTTCCGCGAGTTCCTGCGGACGGTGCCGGCGCTGGGCCTGTTCTTCGCGCTTTGAACGGAATGACGACGGGGTACCGAACGGATGCATGACGACCAGCTGCCGGTGGCACGAGGCGGAGATGCCGGCGATGACAGGCTGCCTGCACGGCGCGACCAGGCGCTGCAGCCGGCCGGCCAGCGCGCGCTTGCGCTGGAAATGTTCGACGACAAGCGCAGTGGCGACGAGGACGAGATCGACCTGCTCGCCTACTGGCGCATCCTGGTCAAGCGCAAGTGGCTGGTGCTGGGCGTGCTCGGCACGGTGGTCGCGCTGGCGCTGATCGCCACGCTGATGATGCCGCCGGTGTACCGCGCCACCGCCGTGCTGCAGATCGACCGCGAGTCGGTGCAGATCCTGCAGGCGGAAGGCATGGGCAATGCCGAAGCCGCCGCGCCCGACTTCCTCACCACCCAGTACGAGCTGCTGAAAAGCCGCGCCCTGGCCGAGCGCGTCGCCAACGAACTCAATATCGACGGCACCACCGTCGAACGCCTCGACTCCACAGGATGGTGGCAGCGGGCCACCGGCGCCCTGCGGCCGCAGGTGCAGGACACGGCGGACGCGGCGATGGACGGGAGCGAAGGCGAAGTCGGCGATGAGCTCGTCGCGCTGGGCCAGGCGGTCGGCATCGTGCGCAACGGCCTGACCGTTGAGCCGATCCGCAACTCGCGCCTGGTGCGCGTGCACTTCGATTCCACGCTGCCGGCGTTCTCGGCGCGGGTGGTCAACGCCGTGGCCGACGGTTTCATCGCCCACGCCATCGAGCGCAAGTTCGATGCGTCGTCCTACGCCAGCAAGTACATCGAAGAGCAGCTCGCGCTGGCCAAGGGCCGGCTGGAAGAATCCGAGCGTTCGCTGGTCGCCTTCGCCACGAAGGAAAACATCGTCACCAGCGGCGAGGGCAGCCAGAGCCTGGAAAGCCAGAACCTCGGCGCGCTCAACGCTGCGCTGGCCTCGGCCCAGAACGACCGCATCACCGCGCAGGCGGCATGGAGCCAGGTGTCGGGCGGCGGCGCGCTGCCGGCGGGTGCGATCGGCAACTCCATCCTCAACACCCTGCAGCAGCAGCGCGCCACGCTCAATGCGCAGTACCAGCAGCAGCTCAAGACCTTCAAGCCCGACTACCCGAGCATGCAGGCGCTGAAGGGCCAGATCGACGAAGTCGACCGCCAGATCGGCCAGGAGCGCGCCTCTGTACGCGCGTCCATCAAGGCCGAATACGACGCCGCGCAGACCCGCGAGAACATGCTCGTGGCCCAGATCGACGGCCTGCGCACCCGGACGCTCGATGTCGACAGCCGCTCGATCGACTACAACATCCTGCGTCGCGAGGTCGATACCAACCGCCAGCTCTACGACAGCCTGCTGCAGCGCTACAAGGAAGTCGGCGTGGCTGCCGGTGCGGGCGTGGGCACCAACAACATCTCCATCGTCGACCGCGCCATCGCGCCGACCGGGCGCTTCAAGCCAAACCTGCCGCTCAACCTCGCCATCGGCCTGATGCTGGGCCTGATGCTGGGCGTGCTGATCGCCTTCGTGCTCGAGTTCCTGGACGACACCCTGAAGGGCCCGGAAGACATCGAGCAGCATCTGCGGCTGGCGGTGCTCGGCATCATCCCGCACCTGAAGAAGCAGAGCGTCGCCGCCGCCATGGCGGATCCGCGCTCGGCCTTTGCCGAGGCCTACCGCTCGGTGCGCACTGCGCTGCAGTTCTCCACCGACCAGGGCGTGCCCAAGGTCCTGCTGGTCACGAGCCCCAGCGCATCGGAAGGCAAGTCCACCACCGCGCACACGCTGGCGCGCAACTTCGCGCAGCTCGGCAAGCGCGTGCTGCTGATCGAAGCCGACCTGCGCAATCCGTCGCTGCACCGCGTGCTGGGCGTGCGATCCGACACCGGCCTGTCCAGCCTGCTGGCCGGCGCCGCCAGCGCCAACCAGGTGATCATGGACACCGACGACGAGCGCCTGAAGGTGGTGCTGGCCGGCCCGCTGCCGCCCAATCCCGCCGAGCTGCTCTCGGGCAGCAGGCTGCTGTCGATGCTGACCGTGGCCGCCGAGAAGTACGACCAGGTGATCATCGACGGCCCACCGGTGCTCGGTATCGCCGATGCGCCGATCCTCTCGAACGTCGCCGGCGGCACCTTGTTGGTCATCCAGGCCGGCAACACGCGCATCAAGACCGCCCAGGCCGCGATCAAGCGCCTGGCCGCCGCGCGCGCGCGGGTGATCGGCGCGCTCATGACCCACTACGATGCAAAGGTGGCCGGCTATGGCTACGACTACGCTTCGTACTACTCCTACGGGACCCAGCCGAAGCTGGCCGGGAAGTAGCGCGATGGGGTGGGGGCCCGCGGAGGAATGAGGGGAGAGGGCGGCGAAGCACTCGATGTCGCACTGGGCCTGCTGCGCGCGCCCGCGCTGCGGACGGCCCTGCGCGAACGCCCGCTGCCGCCCGGCGTAGGTGAAGTGCTCGCGATTGCGTCCGGTTCCGCCGGAGGCGCCCACAGCGCCGCCGGGCGCACCGGCTACCACGAAGCCGAACTGGTCGAGGCCGCCCGCTTCTACGTGCAGCAGATCCTGCTGACCGAAGACGCCGACGCCTACCGCATGCTCGGCACCGACCGCGGCGCCGACCACGCCACCCTGCGCGACCACCACCGCCTGCTGCTGCGCTGGCTGCATCCCGACCGGAGCCCGGGTGCCCAGTGGGATTCCGCCCTCAGCAGCCGCGTCAACCAGGCCTGGAACCAGCTCCGCACCGACGCCGCGCGCGCCCAGTACGACCAGAGCCTTCCCCCCATTCCTGCCCCCGCTCCTGCCCTTGTGGGAGCAGCTACAGCTGCGACCCCCACACCCCGACCAAAGCGCGCAGCCCACAACGCAGCGCACATCGCAGCCATCGCTGCTCCCACAGGCAGCGGCGCCGCGCTGGCCGAACCCACGCCCCCCTGGCGCGCACACGCCGCACCCGCCTTCGTGGCCGTCCTCGGAATCTTCTGCCTCGTCCTCGCCTGGCTGGCCATCACCCGCCAGGACAGCCTCGAAGACCCCGCCATGGCGCCCCGCGCACAGGCTGCACCGACGCCGGCCCCCACGGCCCACGCCGCGCCCGCTGCGCCGACCCCTGTGGGAGCAGCTATAGATGCGATTCCAACCCCGCTGATTGCACCGGACAGGCCTGTGGAAATGACGGCGATGGAAATGTTGGGAGAGGTCGCAGCTGTAGCTGCTCCTACAAGAGCAGTGGGGCCGAGGGAGTCGGTGCTGGTTGAAGAGATAGGAATCGCAGCCATGGCTGCTCCTGCAAGGGCAGTGGTGCCGGCTGAAGCGGTTCTGTTTGAAGAGAGAGAAATCGCAGCTATAGCTGCTCCCACAAGAGCTGCTCCCACAAGAGTTGCTCCTACAAAGGCAGAGGCGGCCCCGGAAGATCCGATGCAGCTGTTCCTCGAAGCCGAGGACACCATCCGCGGCATCACCGACTACCTGCTCACCACCAGCAGCACCGAGCCCGCCTGGATCGACATGCCCACCCGCCTGGAAGCCGCCGGGCTTCGCAGCCGGCTGCATACGCGCCACGAGGGCAGGGCACCCAGGCGCATGGAGCTCGACGCTCCCAACTGGACGCTCGACAGCGGCGCCGCCTCGATGTCCGCCGCCTACCGCCTCGATGCCCGCCGCGGCACCGTGGAAACCGGCGTGCTGCGCATCGACCTCACCCGTCGCGACCGCCAGTGGCGCGTTGTCGACCTGCACCTGGAGTCGGCACGATGAGCCCCGCCCGCTGGTTTGCCTTCGCGGCCCTGGTCGCTGCATTGATCGCCACCGGCGTGGCCCTGCTCACCACGCGCGGCGAACAGCAGCAGCTTCAAGACGATCTCGTCTCCGCCGACGCCGCGCTTCAACAAGGCGATACCGCGCGCGCCGCCACCATCGCCCGCGACGTACTCGCGCGCGAACCGGCCCTTGGCCGCGCCTTCGGCCTGATCGCCCGCGCCGAGGACGGGCAGGGCGGAGACGCCGCCACCCGCGCCCGCTACGAAACCGCCGCCCGCCGCGCCCCGCGCGATCCCAACGTCCGCGGCTGGCTGGCCACCGACGCCCTGCAGTCGGGCGATTTCCCCGCGGCCGCCGACCATCTCGATGCACTCCTGACCGTCACCCCCGCGCAGCGCAGCGAATTGCTCAAGCTCATCGCCCAGCTGACACAGGATCCGGCCTTCGCCGATGCGCTCGCCACGCATCTCGTGCAGCGCCCCCGTTGGCGCGGCCCGATCCTCCGCGCCGCCACCGCCAGCGGACTGCCCGAGGCCGCCGACAACCTGCACGGCGCGCTCCGTGCGCAGGGCGGCCTGGACGCGGATGAAACCGCGCGCTGGATCGACGGCATGCTCCGCGGCGGTCGCTGGGGTAGCGCATACGCACGCTGGGTCAGCGGGCTCGACCAGACGCCGGACCGCCTGCCTGTCCCGTGGAACGGCGATTTCCGACGCCCACCGTCATCGTCCGGATTCGACTGGCGCGTGCGCCGCACGCCCGGCGTGCTGTTCGACCGCATCGAAACCGGCAACGGCCGCCATGCCGCGCGCCTGCGCTTCCTCGGGCGTTCCGTGGCCCAGCCCGGCTTCGAAGTTCCGATGCTTCTGGCGCCGGGCGAGCACGTGCTCCGCCTGCGTGCCCGCACCTCCGGCCTGCGCTCCGACCAGGGCCTGGAATGGCGCCTGGTCTGCAGCGACGGCCGCACCCGCATCGCCAGCGGCGCCCGCGTGCGCGAGGCGCGCGACTGGGTGGATCTGGAGCTGCCGTTCACCGTTCCAGCGGCGCCGGGCTGCGAAGGCCAATGGCTCCGGCTGGCAAATCCGGCGCCCCGCGGCGTGGCGCAGATCCTCCGCGGAGAGCTTCACATCGCGGACGTCCGCATCGAAAGGTGATTTGGCACGGTTTATGCGTTATAATTGACTGCTGTGCCGGACTGGCACTGCATCCACATCACCCAGGGAAGGAACCGCCTTGCGTACGTTGTCCCGTTTCATCGTTTCAAGCGCCCTGGCGCTCGCCGCGTTCGTGGTCCAGGCGCAAGACACCACCCCGATAGTCGAAGTGGAGCCTGCAGCTGATCCGGGCATCGCGCTCGGCATCGACAGCGGCTCCGTGCTGGTCAGCACCGGTGGCGAGTTCACCCAGGCCGCTCCCGGCCAGGTCCTGGCCGCAGGCGACCGCGTGCTGGTGTCGGAAGGCAGCTCGGCCACGCTCAGCTACAGCGGCGGCTGCCAGAAGGCGCTGGCCACGGCCGGGGTGTACACCGTTGAAGCCGACTGCAGCCTTCCCGGCACCCGCTCCGGTGGTCCCAGTGCTGGCGTGATCGCGGGCGTGGTGGGCGGCGTGGCGGTGATCGCGGCCGCGGCGGGCGGTGGTGGTGGGGGCGGCGGTGGTGGGACGAGCCCTCCGGTTCCACCGATCAGCCCGTAAGCTGAATAGCAGGGCTTCACAAAGCCGTCGCATGCTGCTGATAAAACAGACAAATCCGGCCGAGTACCTGTTGCACCCGAGCACCCTCCTGCGTAGTCTCTATTGCGGTGCAACATTTGCCGGACTTACCCGATATCACTGGAAGGATTCCATGAACAAGCCCCGCACCCTGATCGCCGCTGCCCTGGCCACCGTGCTGTTCGCAGCCCCCGCGTTCGCCCAGCAGGGCGGCGCCACGCTTCGCGTCGACATCGGCAGCGCCATGGTCAGCAATGGCGGCGAGTTCGTGACCGCAACCTCGGGCAGCCAACTCGCCCCCGGCAGCCGCGTCATGCTGACCGAAGGCAGCCAGGCCACCCTGGTCTATCCCAACGGCTGCACCCAGCCGCTGACCGCCGCCGGCGTGCATGGCGTGCCGGCCACCTGCGTCGCCGCTGCTTCGGCCTCCGCGGGTGGCACCGCCACCGGCGTGGACATGGGTGGTGCGGCCATCATCAGCGGCATTGCCGTGGCCGGCGCCGCCGCGCTCAACGCCATGGACGAGACCCCCTACGTGGAGCCGCCGCCGGTCAGCCGCTGATCGCGCCCAAGGCGTAAACTCGGAATCAACGGCGGGACGGGGTAACCCGTCCCGCTTTCGTTTGCAGGGGCAGGACACAGCATGCGCGGCGCAGACGCCGGGGCACACCAACACGACAGCACGCTCGATCTCCAGGCCCGCATGGGCCTGGCGGCCGCATGCGTGCTGGTCGCGCTGTGCGTGATGACCGGGGGCAGCTCGCAGGAGTCCTCGGGCGGCGACTTCGTTGCCCAGCTTCTGGCCCTGCCGCTGCTGGCCTGGGCTGGCTGGCGCCTGCTGCGGCGGCCGGGCAGTCCTGTCCATGGTGCCTGGCTGGCATTTGCCGTGGCCCTGGTCGCCATCCCGCTGCTGCAGGCCGTGCTGCCGGCCTCCGTGGCCGGCGGAGCGGGCAGGGCGGCCCTGGCTGGGGATCTCGCGCAGTTCGGCGCCCAGGCGCCCGCACACTGGTCGCTGGCGCCCGCCGCCACGCGCGCGGCGCTGTTCCACCTGCTGCCTGCACTCGCGGTTTTCGCGATGGTCCTGTCGCTGCCGCACGCCGCCCAGCGACGCGTGGTGCAGCTGGTGGTGGTGCTGGCCATGGCCAGCCTGCTGCTGGGCATCGCGCAGCTCGGCGCGCCGCCGGAAAGCGCGCTCAATCCCTACCCGCAGTGGAAGCCGGCAATGAACGGCTTCTTCGCCAACCCCAACCACCAGGCCACCCTGCTGGTGGTCGCGGCCACGCTGGCCTGTTCGCGCCTGGCGATGGCCATCGGTGCCTGGCCGCAGGACCGCCCGCATCGCGTGGTGCACGCCGTCGTGGCCGCGTTGGTGATGCTGCTGGCGGCCGTGGCCTTGCCGCTGACCGGCTCGCGCGCGGGCGTGATCCTGATCATCCTGGCCAGCGCCCTGGTCGTGGCCGCGCACTGGCCGGCCTGGCGCGGCGGGACCCGCAGCCGCATGGCCCTGGCCGCCACGCTCGGCGTCGCCGCGCTGGCCCTGTTCCTCGCACTGCGCTGGATGCAGGTGGATGCCGTCGACGAGCTGCGCGCCCCGCTGCGCGCCGTCACCGGCGACATCGCCGCACGCTTCGCCCCCATGGGCGCCGGCGTGGGCAGCTACGTGCCGGTGTTCGAGCAGGAAGCACCGCGCGACCTGCTGATGGGGAACTACGTCAACCACGCCCACAACGAGTACTCGCAGTGGTGGCTCGAGGCCGGCGTGCCTGCGATCCTGGCCATGCTGCTGGGCGCCGCGGCATTGGCACTGACCTTGCATGGGCTGCTCAAGCAGTCCGCGCACGCGCGTGGCCTGGGCATGACCGCGCTGGTGGCACTGGGCGCGGTGCTGGCGCACTCGGTGGTGGACTATCCGCTACGCACCCCTGCGCTGTTGGCGGTGGCTGCGGCACTGGCCGCCATCGCCGCGTCGCAGGCCGCAACCGGTGGTAACCGACGTTCGATAGCGAAGCCTTCCGACACGCCGGAAGCATCGCTGACCTTGCATGGGGACAATATTCGATGAACCAGTTTCCTTCACCTCAGGACACCCGCATCGCCGTGGTGGGCCTGGGCTACGTGGGCCTGCCGCTGGCCGTGGAGTTCGGCAAGCAGTACGCCACCGTGGGCTTCGACATCAACGCCGCGCGCGTTGAAGAGCTGCGCGCCGGCCGCGACAGCACGCTCGAGGTCGAGCCAGATCTCCTGGCCAGCGCCACGCGGCTGGGCTTTACCAGCGATCCCGAAGGCATCCGCGACTGCAACGTGTACGTGGTCACCGTGCCCACGCCCATCGACAGCGCCCGCCGCCCGGATCTCACCCCGTTGCGCAAGGCCAGCGAATCGCTGGGCAGGGTGCTGAAGGCCGGCGACACCGTGGTGTACGAATCCACCGTGTACCCCGGCTGCACCGAGGAAGTGTGCGTACCGATCCTGGAGCGCGAGAGCGGGCTGAAGTTCAACGTCGATTTCTTCTGCGGCTACAGCCCCGAGCGCATCAATCCCGGCGACAAGCAGCACCGCGTCACCACCATCATGAAGGTGACCTCCGGCTCCACGCCGGCCGCCGCGGACTTCGTGGACGCGCTGTACGCCAGCATCATCACCGCCGGCACCCACAAGGCCAGCAGCATCAAGGTGGCGGAGGCCGCCAAGGTGATCGAGAACACGCAGCGCGACCTCAATATCGCTCTGGTCAACGACCTGGCGATCCTGTTCAACAAGCTCGGCATCGACACGCTGGAAGTGCTGGAGGCCGCCGGTACCAAGTGGAACTTCCTGCCGTTCCGCCCGGGCCTGGTGGGCGGGCACTGTATCAGCGTGGATCCGTACTACCTGACGCACAAGGCGCAGGAAGTGGGGCACCACCCGGACGTGATCCTGGCCGGGCGCCGCACCAACGATGGCATGGGTGCGTACGTGGCGGGCGAAGTGATCCGGCTGATGGTGCGCAACGGCATCAACCCGGTGCGCGCGCGGATCCTGATCTTGGGTCTGGCGTTCAAGGAGAACTGCCCGGACCTGCGGAATACGCGGGTGGTGGACATCATCGGCGCGCTGCAGGGTTACAACGCGCGCGTCGACGTGTGCGACCCGTGGGTGGATGCGGGCGAGGCGAAGCACGAGTACGGGCTGTCGCTGTGCAAGCCGGGCGAGGGTGAGTACGACGCCATCATCGTGGCGGTGGGGCACGAGGAGTTCCGGAAGCTGGGTGCGGCGGGGATTCGCGCGCACGGCAAGCCGGGGGCGGTGCTGTATGACGTGAAGTATGTGTTGCCGCGGGAAGCGGTGGACGGGCGGCTTTGACAAGGCCGCCATACTTCGTCTCGAACAACAAGACTTGAGAAATAAATGAAGAACTTTGCACTGATCGGCGCAGCCGGTTACATCGCGCCGCGTCACATGCAGGCCATCAAGACGACGGGCAACAACCTCGTCGCTGCCTACGACCCGAACGATTCTGTTGGCGTCATCGATAGCCACTTTCCAGAGGCCGACTTCTTTACCGAGTTCGAGCGGTTCGATCGCCACGTCGACAAGATGCACCGGAGCAAGGGCGACAAGCGCATCGACTATGTGTCGATCTGCTCGCCGAACTACCTCCACGATTCGCATATGCGCTTTGCCCTGCGTGCGGGCGCCGATGCCATCTGCGAGAAGCCACTGGTGTTGAACCCGTGGAATATCGATGGCCTGGTCGAGATGGAGCGTGACACCGGGCACAGGGTCAACACGATCCTGCAGCTGCGCGTGCACCCGGCGATCATGGCGCTGCGGGAGCGCGTGCAATCGGAGCGGCGCGACACGAAGCATGAGGTCGACCTGACCTATATCACTTCGCGCGGCAATTGGTACCTGCAGAGCTGGAAGGGTGACGTCAAGAAGTCCGGCGGTATTGCGACAAACATTGGCGTGCACTTCTTCGACATGCTGCATTTCATCTTTGGCGCACTGCAGGACAACGTCGTGCACCTGGACGAAGACACCAAGGCGGCTGGATACCTCGAATACGAACACGCCCGTGTGCGCTGGTTCCTGTCGGTGGATGTCGAAGACGTCCCGGAAGGTCCGCGGGGCGCCGGCCAGCGGACCTACCGATCGATCACGGTGGATGGCGAGGAGATCGAGTTCTCCGGCGGCTTCACCGACCTGCACGTCCGCAGCTACGAAGAAATACTTGCAGGACGAGGGTTCGGGCTGGAGGAAAACAGAACCGCCATCGCAACTGTGGCTGCTATCCGTGGCGCCACACCGGCGGCATTGACCGGCGACTACCACCCTTTCGTAAGGAGGTAACTAGCATGGGCTTTTACCAGCATCCCAGCGCGATCGTCGACGAAGGCGCTCAGATTGGCGAAGGTTCCCGTGTGTGGCATTTCGCGCACATCTGCGCGGGCGCCAGGATCGGTCAGGGCGTATCGCTGGGACAGAACGTGTTTGTCGGCAACAAGGTCACCATTGCGGACAAGTGCAAGATCCAGAACAACGTGTCGGTCTACGACAACGTGCATCTGGAGGAGGGCGTGTTCTGTGGTCCCAGCATGGTGTTCACCAACGTCTACAACCCGCGGTCACTTATCGAACGCAAGGACGAGTACCGCGACACGCTGGTGAAGAAAGGGGCCACCCTGGGCGCGAACTGCACGATCATTTGCGGCGTCACCATCGGGGAGTATGCCTTCGTGGGGGCCGGCGCAGTGGTCAACAAGGACGTCCCCGCCTATGCATTGATGGTGGGGGTTCCCGCACGCCAGATCGGCTGGATGAGCGAGTTCGGCGAGCAGCTCGATCTGCCTCTGTCGGGGGACGGCGAAGCGGTCTGTAGCCACACGGGCGGCCGCTACCATCTGCGAGGCGGCCAATTGATGAGACAGGAGGCCGCTTGATGGACTTCATCGACCTCAAGTCGCAGCAGGCTCGGATCAAGGACCAGATCGACGCCGGCATAGCCCGCGTGCTGGCCCATGGCCAGTACATCCTCGGCCCAGAAGTGGCGGAACTGGAAGAGAAGCTGGCCGCCTACACCGGCGCGAAGTACTGCATCGGCGTCGCCAACGGGACCGACGCGCTGCAGATCGCCCTCATGGCCCTTGGCGTCGGGCCGGGGGATGAAGTAATTACCCCGGGCTTCACCTATATCGCCACGGCCGAGGCGGCCGCAGTGCTGGGCGCCAGGCCGGTTTATGTGGACATCGACCCGCGGACGTACAACCTCGACCCAGCATTGCTGGAAGCGGCGATCACGCCGCGCACCAAGGCCATCATTCCGGTGTCCCTCTATGGACAGTGCGCCGATTACGATGCGATCAATGCCATTGCCGCCAAGCATGGCCTGCCCGTGATCGAGGATGCCGCGCAGAGTTTCGGTGCGACCTACAAGGGCCGCAAGAGTTGCAACCTGACCACGATCGCCACTACCAGCTTCTTTCCCAGCAAGCCGCTGGGCTGCTACGGCGACGGCGGCGCGGTCTTCACCAGCGACGACGAACTGGCGAAAATCATGCGGCAGGTCGCGAGGCATGGCCAGGAAAAGCGCTATCACCACGTTCGCGTTGGCATGAACAGCCGCCTGGATACGCTGCAGGCGGCGATCCTGCTGCCCAAGCTGGAGATCCTGGATGATGAACTAGCAGCGCGCCAACGCGTGGCGGACGAGT
This sequence comes from Luteimonas sp. A649, assembly GCF_054072735.1. NCBI lineage: Bacteria > Pseudomonadati > Pseudomonadota > Gammaproteobacteria > Lysobacterales > Lysobacteraceae > Luteimonas > Luteimonas sp. A649. Next base: position 943,709 of record NZ_JBSVRQ010000001.1, read on the forward strand.
ATGCGCGAATGCTGTGCGAAGCCGGTATCGAGACGCCGCATGTCGCGCCGAGCAACACCAGCGCGTGGGCGCAGTTCACCGTGCGGGTAAGGGATAGGCCGAACGTGAAGCAGAGGTTGCAGGATGCCGGCATTCCCACTGCCATCCATTATCCGCTTCCGTTGAACAAGCAGCCCGCGGTAACGGACGACTCGGTCAAGCTTCCGCATGGGGACCTGGCGGCAGAGCAGGTGATCAGCTTGCCGATGCATCCATACCTTGCTGCAGCCGACCTGGCCAGGATCGCCAGGGCCATCGCCTAGGCCTTGGAATGTCGCCGAGTTCTGCATTGAAAGCCATCCGGGCCAAGTTGGGTGCACGGCATGGGTTCGTGCACTCAGTTGGAACTCTGGTCGGAGGGACGGCATTCGCCCAAGCGCTTGCATTACTGGCATTGCCGATCCTGACGAGGCTTTACACGCCGGCCGAGTTTAGTGTGCTGGCGGTCTATGCGTCATTGCTGGCGATTCTGACCGTCGTGGCCTGCCTGCGGCTGGAAATCGCGATCCCGATACCGGCCCGCGATGAGGCTGCTGCCAGCCTGTTGGTGGTGGCGCTTTGCAGTTCGTTCGGCTTTGCGCTCATCGTGGTGCTGGCGCTTGCCTGCTTCCCGGGATGGATCGCCGGCCGCCTCGGGGTGCCCGCGTTCGCGCCCTACCTGTGGATGGTGCCGCTCGGGGTCTGGATTGCGAGTTCCTATGCAGCGGTCCAGTACTGGTCGACGCGGAAGAAAAAGTTCACACGCATCGCGCGCACGCGCATGGTGCAGGCGCTTGGCGGCGTGGGGACGCAGGCTGGGGCAGGCTGGCTGGGTGCAGGACCGTTCGGATTGTTGTTGGGCCACATGATCAGCGGAGGTGCCGGTCTGTTCGGTCTGGCGCGCGATGCTTGGCGCGAGGACCGCACGGCTTTGCGGTCGGTCACGCGCGCGTCTATGACCACCGCATTGCGTGAATACTCGCGGTTCCCCAAATACTCCGCGCTGGAGGCGCTTGCCAACACGGCGGGCAGCCAGTTGCCAGTCATCATCATCGCCGCCTTGGCGATCGGGCCGGAAGCCGGTTATCTGATGCTGGCGACCAGGGTGATGGCGGCTCCGATGGCGCTCATCGGGGCATCGGTTGCACAGGTGTACCTTTCACGGGCCCCTGAGGAATTGCGGCAGGGATCGCTTCCAGCATTCACCGCACGCATTTTCGGTGGATTGGTGAAGACGGGTGTCGGGCCGCTCCTGTTTGCGGGTATCGTCGCGTCTCCGGTATTCGCACTGGTCTTCGGCGAAGAATGGCGAAGGGCCGGAGATTTGCTTGCCTGGATGACCCCATGGTCTGTACTGCAGTTCCTGTCGTCCCCGGTTTCGATGGTGATGCATGTGCGAATGCAGCAGGCAAGAATGCTGCTCCTCGCAATATTCGGCCTTGTCCTGCGTGTTGGCGTAATTCTGCTCGTGGTGAAGTTCACGCCGGATCACATAGTTGAAAGCTACGCTGTCTCGGCGGCGGCTTACTATCTGGTCTTGAGCGTCGTGTTCTACAAGCTATCCGGCTGCGGAGTGCGATCGTTGCTACAACAAGCCCGTAAGACTCTCGTCACCTTGGTCGGATGGGTTGGCTTTGGAGTATTGGTGCGGCTAGGCATGGAGTGGGTTGATTATGCAAAATGAAGTCATCGGCAAGCATCGTCTGGAGGCAACGCAATCCATCTTGCGTCGCATTGTGACGTCGGAATCCAATGTTGTGGAGGTGGGTTCAAATGACGCTTCCTTCAGAAACGACTTCTCCGCGCGGAGTTGGACGACGGTGGACAAATTTGGCGAACCCGACATACGAATCGATATCAACGACCCCCAGGTGCGTCTCCCGTTCGATGACGAAAGCTGCGATGTCGTTATCTGCACAGAAGTACTGGAGCACCTGACCATGGGCGGTCCATTCGTCAGAGAGATGGCGCGTGTGCTCAAGCCGACCGGAGCGGCGGTGATCAGCGTACCTAACATCGCTTCGCTGAAGTCGCGGTTCAAGGTCTTGCTTGGTGGTCTGCCGAACATGGCGGCATCCGGTGATTGCGGGCCGCCGCTCGGCGGGTCGGGTGTTCTTTCGGAAGACGGCAATTGGGTCGCAGGCCACGTTGTCGATTTCAACCGTTCGCGCTTGCGTGGTTATTTGCAGAGAGCGGGGTTCCGCAGTTTCACGTGGCATGTAGTGCCAGTCAGGTTTTCATTGGCTGGTTTCAATTTCGCTTTGCCTCAGTGGCTTCTGTCGGCATCGGTCTCTGATTTCCTTTTAATAGAGGCGAGAGCGGAAGAGGCCTGAAGATCGTCACGATAGTCCGCGCAAGGCCGTAGTCATCAAGGCCGTTGCCGTCTCTCGGGCAATCCGCGTTCATGAAGGTGTGGCGGATGTCATCGTGCATTGTGGGAAGAAACGCGACGCCAATATGCCAGAAGTGCGCAAAGTCCAGGCGCAAGACGTTACGAGAGCAATGTGTTGCGCTTGGATCTTGAGCCTGCCCGCTCAGCTCAGGCGAAGGTCATTCCACACGGATTGCGACTGATTCCAGAAGCGATCTAAGTATCAACTGCAACCATATATGGCGTTATGCCTGCTCTGATTGGGCAGTTGGTAGGTGGTCGTCTCGGCACTTCAAGCGGTAAAAGTATCTGTTTCCACTATGAATCAACCAAGAATCTGCATCGTTACATTTGCTTGGCCGCCGCGCAACTCGATCGCGGCTCACAGGCCGTATAGTTGGGCAAAATACTGGAGTTTGGCCGGCGCCGACGTTCTGGTCGTTACGGCGCGAAAGTATGCATACGATGCTCCACTTGATTTGCAGTTGCCTGACTTGCCAGGGGTTCAGGTAATCGAAATTGATTATGCTTCCAAGGCCAAGAGGGTGGGTGGGTGGCTCCTTGGCGGGTGGTTGCGGCCGTTAGCCAAAAAGGCTCTTAGATCGATTTTTGCGCGAGGCGTCAATGCAGGGAGTCCACGAGAGGGGTGGGTAGCGGCTTGTGCCCCATACATTGCTGAGTGGGCAGACCGAAGCGACTTCGTCGTAAGTACATATGATCCGCGCGGCGTGCATCAGATAGCCGCAGCCATGAAGGCGAAGTGCCCCCGGTTGATGTGGATCGCTGACTATCGCGACTTGTGGAGCTTCAACCATGCCGTTCATTGGTCGGAGGCGCAGCGCCACGCTGAGCGTGATGTTGAGCTGGCCACGGTGGGCGAGCATGCTGATTTCATCACTAGCGTCTCGGATGAGCTTGCCGAGCAGCAGGGGGCCTGGCTTCAGAAGCCATATGCCACGATCACGAATGGCTTTGACGTAGATCCTGACGCGCTGCGCGCCACGCTCAAGCGAAGTCTTGCTCAGCCGACCCTGCCGCTGCGAATCGTCTACACAGGCAAAATCTACCCTGGACTTCAGGATATCTCGCCCCTTCTAGATACGATTGTCGACCTAGAAAGCGCTGGTGACATACCTCGAGGTGTCATTGAAGTTCACGTGTACGGGGGGCAAACAGACGGCCTTGACTCAGTTCGGCGGACCGAACGATTTCGTCATCTTCTTCGAGTTCACGGTCATGTAAGGCGGGACGAAGCATTGGCTGCACAGTCAGGTGCAGATCTCTTGCTTCTGATGGAAAGCCCGCTGCCACAAGCCTCGGGCGTTTTGACAGGCAAGGTGTTTGAGTATATTTCGACCGGCGTGCCCATTCTCAGTCTCGGGAGTCGTCGTTCTTCTGCAATTGGTGCGCTACTGAGAGAGACTCGTACGGGCATTTGCACCGAAGACTCACGTGAGACAATTTCTGTTGCATTGAAAGCGCGCTTGGCTGGCGAAGACTTGGCCTGGTTCTCGCCGTCAGAAGCTGCGATCTTGACGTACACGCGAGAACGGCAGGCCATGGCTCTGTATGACGTGATGCTTGCTGGATCCCGGCGCAAAGATTGGGATCACAAATGAAGCATTTGCTCGTTGTCGCCCTTGTGCTGACATACATTGCCCTCTCTGCATTCCTGGAGGTGGATGACAGTCAGCGTGTAGTGATTTCGGACTTGGTTCTTGTTGGGTTGATGTGCATTGCTGCCTTCAATGCAATCGCAACGAAACGGTTGCTGCTCCCAAGAGTCCATTTAGCGGCTTTTCCGATGGTCGTGGTGTTCTTGTTGGCGACCGTTCTTGCAGTTAACAAAGATCGGGCATTGATGGAGTTGGTTGTCCTGGTCTTTTGCTTGGTTGGGTCGATCGTGATTGTGAACCTGTTGGCGGGATTGCCGGAGGGATGGCTGAGTCGACTCCTGCGATGGTATGTGCTCGTCATTGGTGCACTTGCCTTGGTTTGCGTGACCGATTTTCTGCTATTGCCGGGCTTAATATCGAGCAGAAGTCTAGGCGGTTTACAGGGCCCCTTCAGAAACACGGGGCAGGCAGGGGCGTACTTTGGCCTGCATGTGTTTGTAATCACAGCACTGATAATGTCCGGAATCGTTCCGCGCAGGTTTCTGTACGTGGCGTCCGGCATTGTGACTTTCTTAGCGCTCGTTTTCACGCTAAAGCGCGCCTCTATTCTGGCATTTGCTGTAGGAGTAGTTGTACTAGTCCTGGTTCTGCTTTTTGGCTCGGCCTCGCGACGTGACAAAAGGGCCGCGATCAGTTTTGTCGTTGCCAGTGCGCTTATCGGGACTATCGGCCTTGCGCTCTTTCAGTGGGCGCTGGGTGAGGTCTCAGGTTTAAGATGGCGACTTGAGACAAAGTTCGCAATGTCGGCTCTAGACTCTTTCCAAGATGGTTTTTTGGCGGAGAATATTCAATCAACGATGTCAGCGTTCTCTGATTCCCCTATTATTGGGGTTGGGCTTGACAATGTTAGAGATGTTTATCAGAGCCATGAGATTCATTCGACATACTTAGCCATTGCCGCTTATGGCGGCGCATCGGGGGTTGTTGCTTATAGCTGGTTTATGGTGTCATTTCTAATGGGGATGTATAGGGAATCAAAGTTCCATCTTTCGAATATGTGGGCAAGGCTCCTCTATCTTCTCCTTCCGCTGACTATTGGCTTGATGGTGGGGTGGGGCTATACGTACCATCTCAGAAAGCGCGAGTTCTGGCTGATGGTGGCATTTGTTGCGTTGGCGATCAGGATGAGTCAGAAGCAACGGAATCCATTTCGAGATTCAGTGGAGGCGGATGCAGCCCATGAAGTGCGGGAGGCGGAGGGTGCTCGGGGTCTCATTGATGGACATGCCGATTCACACTACTGATCTTTTGTTTTGCCGACTAGGAGGCTTGGTCGGCCGGCATCATGATTTTGTGTATGCAGCGATGGGCTGCGGGTGCTTACTTTTACTTTCTACGGGATTGGTCGCCAAACCTGCTATACAACATGAATTTTGTTGACTGGAGAGTGCGCCTGTGAGTGGCGTGAAAGATTTAGGTCTCCAATATGCGCCCTACTGGCTTCAGGATGCTGCTGTTGGTTGGTACAACACTCGCCTCTATCGTCAACGCCACGCGGGTCGCTATGGAGAGATGCGAAAGTACTTCTCGCATTGGGAGCGTGCGTCTGCAGGGGACTTGGTCGTTGAGTCCAACAAGCGATTGGATGGATTTTTGGCTCACGCGCGCACCAATTCAGCTTGGTACTCGGGGGCAGGGGGAGGTCTTTCGGAGTTTCCGCTACTTGAAAAGGTCAGCTTGCTCCAAGAGCTGCCTCGGATCTTAACGATCTCGGAGCGGGAAGGGCTGGTCAGCCTAACCGGAGGTACGACTGGCGCTTCAATGAAGGTGATCTACACGCATGAAGACATGCAAGAGCGGTTCGCGCTGCTTGATCACTTCCGGGAATCGCACGGGTACCGTCTAGGTGAGAAGGCGGCGTGGTTCAGCGGGAAATCACTTGCCACGCAGCGCGATGTTGATAACGGTCGATGCTATCGTGATGATCGACGCAACAACATTCGATTTTTCTCTACCTTCCTGATCAATCAGCGCAATTTCGATAGTTACTGGAGTGCGCTTCAAGCGTTCCGGCCTCGCTTCATCGTGGGCTTTCCGTCCAGCGTTCTCGATATCGCAATGGTCGCGCGCGAGCGGGGCCTTGTTGCTGATTGGAAGGTTGAAGTCATGTTTCCAACTGCGGAAACTGTTCTGCCCATCCATCGCGAGGTCATTGGTGAGGTGTTCGGCTGCCGGTTGGTCGATCAGTATGCTTCTTCGGAAGGGGCACCATTCATCCTGGAATGCGCAAAAGGCCGCCTGCATATCCATCCATTAACTGGTGTGTTCGAGGTGCTGGACGGCAGCGGCAACGCTGCGCGCGAAGGAGAGATGGTGGTGACATCGTTTACCACGCACGGCACACCGCTTGTGCGCTACCGCGTGGGCGACAGGTTGCGGCTTGCTTCACGCGATGACAGTTGCGATTGCGGTTGGAATTTTCCTCTCGTGGACTGGATTGATGGGCGGACAAGCGACTTTGTCTACTCGCGCGAGACGGGACGCATCAATCTTGGCAACTTGAGCAACTGCACAAAGGATGTGGATGGGATCCTCAGTTTTCAGGTCGTGCAGGACGTCGAGGATGAGATCACGGTCCGGGTAGTCGGCGACAGGCGTTTTGATTCGAATCAAGCGGATAGATTCCTGGAGGCACTACGTCAACGAACGGGGCAGGGGATGCGCATTCGACTTGAACAGGTCGACGAGATCCCACGCGAGCGAAGCGGCAAATTTCGCTTTGTAAAGAACAGCATCGCGTCGCGGGTGGGTTGATGCAGCCGGACTCAATCGGGATCAATCGGGCTTTGGTCGTCGCGAGCTATCCGGATTCTATCCTCAAGTTCCGAGGTCCTTTGTTGGAGGCGATGGTGGCTGCCGGCTGGGACGTGCACATTGCGGCGCCGGGCGTCGATTCCATGCCTGGACCGCGTGAAGCGCTCGCGTCGATGGGCGTTGCCTTGCATGAAATTCCACTGAGCCGCACTGGAACAAATCCAGTCGCGGATATCGGGCTGGTTCTTGCGCTCCGAGAGCTGATGCGGGAGCTGCGGCCCACGGTGGTGCTGCCGTACACGATCAAACCGGTGATCTACGGCACCATCGCAGCCTGGATGGCAGGAGTGCCCAGGCGCTTCGCACTTGTGACCGGACTCGGTTATGCGTTCACGGGCAATCGCCAGGGCATCGTCAAGCGGGTGGTCAGCGGGCTGTACCGGTTCGCACTCGGCCGCACCCACAAGGTGTTCTTCCAGAATCCCGACGATGAGCGCTTGTTCCGTGATCTTGGTATCGCGCCTCCTGGGATTCCCTCAGTGGTCGTCAACGGTTCTGGCGTGGACGTCGGGGCGTTCCCGGTCACGCCGCTGCCTGACAGTTTCCCCGTCTTCCTGTTGATCGGCCGACTGTTGGGCGACAAGGGTGTGCGTGAGTTTGCCGAGGCGGCGCGGAGGGTCAAGGCCTTGCACCCCGAGGTTCGATTCCACGCCGTGGGCTGGATCGACAGCAACCCGGATGCCATTGACCAGTCGGAACTGGATGAATGGGTCGCCAACGGCACCCTTGAGTTCCTCGGCAAGCTGGACGACGTGCGCCCGGCCATCGCAGCCAGCACGGTCTACGTGCTTCCCTCGTACCGGGAGGGCACGCCACGTACGGTCCTAGAAGCCATGGCCATGGGCCGCCCCATCATCACCACTGACGCCCCGGGTTGTCGCGAGACGGTCATCGACGGCGACAATGGTTTCCTGGTCCCGGTGCAGTCGGTAGATGCACTGGTGGAAGCCATGCTGAAGTTCATCGAAGACCCGACGCTCGCCCATCGCATGGGACGACGCTCACGGCAGATTGCAGAGGACAAGTACGACGTGCACAAGGTCAATGCAGTGATGCTGCGGGAGATGGGAATTACGGTAGCTCCGGAAGCCCGGCGGGGTGTGGCATGAAGGTCGGGAACTTGGACATCCAGGTTTTGGTAGACCACGTGCGAGGCCAGTACGGTGAAGGCTTCATTCCGCTGCACCGTCCCGTCTTCGAAGGCAGCGAGAAGCAGTACCTCGTCGACTGCATCGACTCGAACTTCGTCTCCTCCGTGGGCGCGAAGGTCGTGGAGTTCGAACAGCACATCGCGTCATTCACCGGCGCGAAGTTTGCCGTCGCCACGGTCAACGGCACCGCTGCCTTGCATGTCGCCATGCAGCTGGCGGGTGTCCAGCGCGACGAAGAAGTCATCACCCAGGCCCTGACCTTCATCGCCACCTGCAACGCGCTCAGCTACGCCGGCGCCCATCCCGTCTTCGTGGACGTGGACCGCGACACCCAGGGACTGAGCCCCGAGGCCCTGCGCCGCTGGCTCTCCGAACACGCAGAGCAGCGCGCCGGCCAGGCCTGGAACCGCAGCACCGGCCGCCGCATCGCCGCGTGTGTGCCCATGCACACCTTCGGCATCCCGCTGCGTATCGTCGAAATCGCCGCCATCTGCGCTGAGTGGGGCATCCCCTTGGTGGAAGACGCCGCCGAGTCCCTCGGCAGCTACATGGGCGACCGCCACACCGGCACCTTCGGCCAGTCGGCCACGCTCAGCTTTAACGGCAACAAGGTCATCACCACCGGTGGCGGCGGGATGATCATCACTGATGACGAGGCGCTGGCGAAACGTGCCAAGCACCTCACCACCACCGCCAAGGTCCCGCACCCCTACGAGTTCGTCCACGACGAGATCGGCTACAACTATCGCCTGCCCAACCTCAACGCGGCCCTGGGTTGTGCGCAGATGGAACTGCTGCCGAAGATGCTGCAGATCAAGAGCGAGGTGGCGCAAGGCTACCGCGAGTTCTTCGCCGATACCGATATCCGCTTCGTCGACCCCGTGCCGGGCACCACGGCCAACTACTGGTTGAATGCCATCGTGCTCGGATCGGAGGAGGAGCGCGACGCCTTCCTGCAGTACACCAACAGCCGCGACGTGATGACCCGCCCGGTCTGGCGGCTGATGTCGCGCCTGCCTATGTTCCAGCACTGCCAGCACGACGGGCTGGAGAACTCCCGTTGGCTGGAAGCGCGGGTGGTGAACCTGCCGTCCAGCGTTCCTGAAAGCGAATTCCCGAGGTTGTGTGCTTGAACATTCTTGAATTGATCGGCCGCACCGCGCCGCTCTTCGACACTGACATCCAGCACCACGAAACCGAGCTTTCCGGCCTGGTGCAGTCCAGCCGCTTCCTCGTGATCGGCGGCGCCGGCTCCATCGGTCAGGCCGTCACGCGCGAGATCTTCAAGCGCAAGCCGCGGGCGCTGCACGTGGTCGACATCAGCGAAAACAACATGGTCGAGCTGGTGCGGGACATCCGCAGCACGCTGGGCTACATCGACGGCGATTTCCGCACTTTCGCCATCGACTGCGGCAGCCGTGAGTTCGCCGCGCTGATGGCGGCCGGGCAGGGCTACGACTACGTGCTCAACCTCTCCGCGCTCAAGCACGTGCGCAGCGAGAAGGACCCGTTCACCCTGATGCGGCTGATCGAGGTGAACGTGCTCAACACCATCAGCACCATCGCCCAGGCGAAGGCGGGCGGGGCGCGCAAGTACTTCTGTGTGTCCACCGACAAGGCCGCCAACCCGGTGAACATGATGGGCGCCAGCAAGCGGATCATGGAGATGTTCCTGATGCGCGCCAGCTTGGAGCTGCCGATCTCCACGGCGCGGTTTGCGAACGTGGCGTTTTCCGACGGCTCGCTGCTGCACGGGTTCAACCAGCGGTTTGCCAAGCGGCAGCCGATTTCGGCGCCCAATGACGTGCGGCGCTACTTTGTGACGCCGCAGGAGTCGGGCGAGCTGTGCCTGAGCTCGTGCCTGTTGGGCGGCAACCGGGACATCTTCTTCCCGAAGCTGAGCGAGGAGTTGGACCTGACCCGGTTCTCGGACATCGCTGTGCGCTACCTGCAGTCGCTGGGCTTCGAGCCCTACGAGTGCGCGAGCGAGGACGAGGCGCGCGACCGGGCGGACGAGCTGATCGCCGCTAAGCGCTGGCCGGTGTACTTCTTTGCCAGCGACACCACGGGCGAGAAGGACTTCGAAGAGTTCTTCACCGATGCCGAGACGTTGGACATGGAGCGCTTCGAGAACATTGGCGTGATCCTCAACGTGCCGGAGTTCGATGACGAGCGTTTGGAGTATTTCCTGACCACGATCGAGGCGATCCGCGGGGGCAAGACCTGGGACAAGCCCGAAATCGTCGACCTCTTCAACCACATGATCCCGGACTTTGCCCACAAGGAAACGGGCAAGTATCTCGACGGCAGGATGTGACATGCAGCGATTGCTCGACATTGTGTTTTCTGGCCTGGCCCTGCTGGTGCTTTCCCCCCTGCTGGTGCCGATCGCCATCGCCCTGCGCCTGACCGGCGAAGGCGAAGTGTTCTACGTGCAGCAACGCATCGGCCTCGGCGGCCGCATGTTCGGCCTGTACAAGTTCGCCACCATGCTGAAGAACAGCCCGAGCCTTGGCACCGGCACCGTGACTGTGAAGCACGACCCGCGCGTGCTGCCGCTGGGTCGCTGGCTGCGCAAGACCAAGATCAACGAACTGCCGCAGCTGCTGAACATCTTCAAGGGCGACATGAGCATCATCGGCCCGCGCCCGCAGACGCAGCGCTGCTTCGACGCCTTCCCGGCGCGGTCGCAGGCCGAGATCGTGAAGGTGCGCCCGGGGCTGTCCGGCATCGGCTCCATCGTCTTCCGCGACGAGGAGGACCTGATGCATGCCAGCGCCGAACCCGAGCGTTTCTACGACGACGTGATCATGCCGTACAAGGGCGCGCTGGAAGAGTGGTACGTCGCCAACCAGGGCTTGTGGACCTACTTGTGCAGCATCGCCGTAACGGCGTGGGTGGTGCTGGTACCTGGTTCCGGGATTGCTTGGCGGGTGTTCCATGAATTGCCGGAACCGCCCGCAGAACTGGTGGCTGCGGGTGGGGCAGTGGGCGCGGTGGAAGCTTCGCCGCAATGAGCCCGGCCGAGCGCTACCGACAGGTTGCGCGGCTGCATGTGCGATGCCTGGATCAGGGCTTCCTGGCGACCTTGGGCGAAGGGTTTCTCGCATTGATGTACGAGGCGATCGACGGCGCCGACGAAGCCACGCTGCTGGTTGAGGAAGACGGCGGGCAGGTGCAGGGCTTTGTCACCGGTGGCACCGGCATGGGCGCCATCTACAAGCGGATGCTGCGCAGCCCTGTGCGGCTCGCGCTGGCGATCGCCCCTGCACTCGTCCGTCCCTCCAAGGTGCGACGCATCCTCGAGATCCTGCGCTACTCCGGCGCTGGCGTGCTGCCCGGAGGCCTGCCGGAGGCCGAGCTGCTGAGCATCGCGGTGGCGCCCGAATGGCGTGGGAAAGCGGTTGCCGATCGGCTGTATGGCCGGCTGGTGGAGGATTTCCGGAACCGTCAGGTCGATGCGTTCCGCATCACGGTAGGTGAGGCCCTGGCACCCGCGCATCGGTTCTACCGGCGTATGGGCGCGGAAGTGGCGGGCCAGGTTGAAGTTCACGGCGGCCAGCCGTCGAAAGTCTATGTCCATCGGGTCTGATGCCACGGGTGGGCTCGGCTGATGGGTGCATCCGATCTGTTGCTTGGCGCAATGGCCCTGGCTGTTGGGCTACTGCTGGCGTGGCGTAGCGGCCCCGTCGCGCGCTTGCTCTTGTTCGGGTCCGCGATGGCGGTATCGGCGCTGCTGTTCCTGCCGGGCGAGCAGATCACGGGGTTCCTCGGGAAGGATGGAGTCGGCGCCTTGCGGCAGATGGCTGCCAGTACGCCGTGGGACGTGTCCGAATGGACGCACTTCGTGATCTTCGTCTGGCTGGGGTTGCTGGTGTGGCTGTGCCGCCGGGACCTTCGCGGTTGGCAGGCTTGGGGATTGGTCGCGGTGCTTGCGGTTTCAGCCGAACTTGCACAGGGGTTGGCGCCAGGCAGGGAGCCCCGGCTCGACGATGTGCTGCTGAATATTGCTGGGGGAATGGCCGGCTTGTTGATTGGCCTGGTGATCATTGCGCTGTGTGGCGTCCGGCAGCGAAGGCGGATCTGAGCGACGCACGGCGCGGCGATCCTGGCTATGGGGCGCACCTGGATCGCGACAACGATGGGGTTGGTGCGAGCCGTACCGGGGAAGGTAGTCGAGATCTCTGGTGGAACGATTCGTGACGATTTCGTTACTTCGTTCCATGCGTTGGGACTCCATGTTCTTGGGCGTGACTCACACAACACAGGAGCTCCACTCATGAACAAGACCCACCTTCTTGCCGGTACCGTCCTCGCCGCCGCCCTCGGCGCGCTGTCCTTTGGTGCACAGGCCGCGGAGCCCGTCGGCTTCTATGCCGGCGCCGGCGTCGGCCAGTCGATGATCGACGAGGGCGTGCTGGACGAAGAGGAGACCGGCTTCCAGGTCTACGGTGGCTACCAGCTGCACCCGAATTGGGGCTTCGAACTGGCTTACACCGACTTCGGCAAGATCGAGTACGGCAACGTGGCCTCGCTGGAAGCCGACACGGTGTCCCTGGTCGCGGTCGGCACGCTGCCCTTCACCGAGAACTTCTCGGGCTACGCGAAGGCTGGCGTGCACAGCTGGGACGCGGACGCCCGCGCGGCCGGCATAGGCAGCGCCTCCGACGACGGTATGGATCCGACCTACGGCCTTGGTCTGCAGTACCGCTTCACCGATACCTTCGCGCTGCGCGGCGAGTACAGCCGCTTCGAGATGGACGACGTGGACGTGGACCTGGCACAGGTGCAGGTGCGCTTCGATTTCTGATCCCCACGGGGCATCGCTGCAGGAAAACAGGCCGGGAATTCCCGGCCTGTTTGATTCTGGGCGCCGAGGTGGAAACACGCCCTCGAGAGCGATCTCCATGTGCTAGTCGGCATTGGTCTAGGCGAAGAGCGATTGACGCGCATGGCTGATCTGGTCAATTCACGACCATCGCATCCATCCAGATCGGATAGATCGCCGAGTACGGGACGGGCGTCGTGTAATGCGACATTGGGTCATTGATGTGGAGAAACGCTTCGACCCCCCAGGGTCCTGCTTCAAAATGCATGCCGACGAGCAGGACGACGTGCGTCGTCGACAGACCCGTTGCCAACTGCAGTAGCACCGGCCTCTGTGATAGCAACGTGTGATAGAGCGCCATCGGGTGAGACCAATGCGCATTGGCGCGGTGTGCCGTTGGGTCCAACGCGCCAATGAATGACCTGTTGGGCCACTGCTGCCCAGCACCAAACAGCAGTTTCCTGACGAAGATTAATGATCGGAAGACTGACTGGGGGAGGCAGCGAGGGCAGTGCCTGGGAGTGCCAGAACGGAGCAGGTTGAGCGAAGGCAGAAGGGGCCAGAACGGCTAGAAGGGTGAGGAGAATGGCCAGGATCTTCACTTTAGACCTCCATGAGAGAGCCTCAGGTGGCAGTGCTTATATGGGGAAGAATCTGATTTTCGATAATGAGATCGCACCATCAGTTCTTTCCGCGACGCCGAGGACCAACAAGTTCGCTCCCGGGGTGACTCCGCAAACGCCGTAAACATCGTTCATGGTGGCATGTGTCTGGTTCGATACGACTTCGACATCGCAGGTTGTCGTGCTTGCATCGGAAGCTGTGGGCGGCGCTACTGTCTGCACCTTCCATCCAGCCGGAGGGATTACAGCAGTGCTGCCTGCGGAAGAGATCGAAAAGAGATCTAGAGTTCCTTCAGCGTAGGAGAGATTGATTTCGCTCCAGTCTCGCGGAGCAATGTTGAACCCGCTCAGTCTCCAGGCACCTTCAATAGCATGAAGCTCAACCCGTTCACGCCAGACCATTCCGCTTTCGGTTTCGGCGTCAAAAATGACAAGAGCCGCCGATGGCGTTACGTCAACGCTTACACGCTTTCTTTGGACCGGAGCCTCAACTAGCTGCGTTCTAACCTGGTCTGCTGCTTTCCTAAAGGCCTTTAGGGAGCCGTATTGGGATCTATAAACCTCCAGCCACATGTCGTAGATGTGGCTGTCGTCTCCTCTTCCATAGAACGTGGATAGCGTTCTACTAGCCACAGCTTCGGGGTCCGGCAGCTCTACGATCTCCTTGTCCGGAGATGTGGTGAGAATTGCAAGGAACGCACCCAGAAGAACCAGCGCAAGGAAGCCGATCAGAACAAATTTGTGCACCTGATGCGTTATCCATTGCTTCGCAGAGATATCGGCGGGCAATGGCTGATTCATCTCTATTTCGAGAGTTCGTCGGCGATCTGACTCCGGAAGGTCGCGTAGGCTCCTGCTTAGGATGGCCAGTCGGCGAGTCCGAAGACCGAGCGTGAGTATCGTCGCAAGCAAGGCTACGAACGCCACGAGTCCGAGCGGCGTACGTGCTGCCTCTGGAATTGCAGCAACTAGATTTTCGAGAAGTTTCACAACGCTGTTCTCCTTCATCTGGTCTGCATGCCATCGTGAGGTCGTGTATAGGGGTGGCTATGCGTGCGGGTGCTCATGAAGCTGAGGGGTGCTTTCATGGCTCTGTCTTGCAGGTCTTCACAACGCGCTGTAATCGATAAACCCCTTGTTGACCCCCGCGATCTTCCGCGCGTCCCGCTGGAACACGCCGATGCCCTCACGCGAGCCGCCGTCGTTGGTATTGCCCTCGATCGTCGTCAGCCGACCGTTCGCGACTTCCAGCACCAGTCCGGTGTGTCCCTTCCCGCCGCCGTAATCCATCACGAACAGCTGGCCCGGCTGCACCAGGCCGGGGTCGTTGACTGCGGCCGTGTGGGTGATTCGCTTCGCCGCGCGGTTGTCCCGGGCGCGGTTCCAGTGATCGAGCACGCCAGCCGTACGCACGTGGGGATTCGCACAGCCAAGCCGCCGCGCGGCGGTGTCGAAGCAGAAGTACGTAAACGCCACGCACCAGGCGTAACTGCTGCGGCCGGGTCTCAGGCCCACAGCCTGCAGGTAGAGGTCGACCTCGGGGCCGCGGTTCGAACCCAGCGGCTTCTCGAGCACGCCGATCTGCCGGCGTGCCACGTCCAGGACGTCCCCCAGGAGGCGCGACGGCGGGCCGGCGCTTGCGGGCGTCGTGTCTTCGCCGAACATCGCGCCCCAGCTGAGGCTGCCGATCTTGCCGTCGACCACCAGCGGTTGGCCGGTGACATCGGTGTAACGGGCCTGGAACAGCTTGGCCGCGCGCTCGGTGTGGTCGCGGTCGAATGTTCCGCTGACGCGCAGTGGGCCGCAGCCGGTGAAGTTGAGCCGCTCCTGCACCAGTTTGACGATGGCGCTGTCGGCTTCGCCGAGTTTGATCACGCGTCCCGGGAAGGCCGGACGCGAGGTCCATCCCGGGGGAGGGGAGTTGAAGGACATGGTGGCTACCTCGCTTGTGTGGCCGCAGGCCCGGGCGATGCCACGGTGCGCGGGGGAATCCAGAGTTCGAAGGTATCGGGCGTGCCGAAGCCGATCGGCTGCATGCGGACGGCGTCGCCCATGGCGGCCCGGGCACGCGCCACGCAGGCCGGGCTGGAGTTGGCGGGATAGACCACGGCCGTGCGCGTCCAGACGAAGGGTGGGGCGGTGCCCCTGCGGCTGGCGGTCTCGACCACGTTGTCCACCGGCCGCGGCGGCGCGCCCAGCTCCCAGGCCAGGCGTGCGCCCTCTGCCTGCGCATAGGGAATGCTCCCGGCGTCGTAGGCGTGCAGGAACAGCCGGACGCCGTCGGCGCAGGGGGCAGGTGGTGCGGCGAGTGTGTCTGCCGGTGCGGGCGGCGGGGGCGCGGGGTCGGCCGCCGCGCCAGCCGCTGCGTCTGCTGCCCCCTGCGCCGCGGCCGCAGCGGCGTCCTCGGCATCGCGTGCGGACACCGCATCGTCGTAGGCGAAGCGCTTGTCCGCGAACCAGTAGTCGTAATACGGCTGGGGCCTGTACTTCACCAGCGGCGCCACCTTGCGGTGCAGGGCCACGCATTGCGAAGCGTCATCGGCATCCGCCAGCGAATCGCAGCGTGCAGCGAGCCGGTCGAGCACGACCTGGAAGCGGCCGTCCTCGCGCAGCGCGGAACCGTTTGCGACCTGGGCGAACTCCTCCTCCAGCAGGGCTTCCACCGGTTCGCCCTGGATCCTCTGGCTGAGCACGAGTGCCTGCTCCTCATACAGTCCTTGGGCGTCCCGCCTGGCCTCGCGGTATTGCTCGATGCCCTGCCACGCCGCTACCAGCAAGCTGAGCGACAGGCCGGCGCCCAGGGTGGCGCGTGCGGTCAGGCCGGCGCGCTTGCTGCGGTCGCTCTTGGCCACCGCCAGCGCCGACGCGGCCGACTGCTTTTCGGCGTCTTCCAGGCTCGACGTGGCGAGCTTGTCGGAGCGCACCACGGCCAGCGCGTCGGCGATCAAAGCCGGGGTGACCGCTTCGCCCATGAGCAGGCCCAACTGGTGATAGCTCTCCCACTGCGCTTCGTCGAAGAACTGGTCGCCGGTGGTCTGCTGCGGGAAGTCGGGGGCGCGGTCGGCGTAGGCGACCATGTCGAAGGGCATCGCATCCATGCGGCGCGGCTTCACCACCAGCAGGGCGCCGGTGCCGCCATCGTCGTAGCTGATCCGGCCAAGCACGAGCCACTGCTTGCCAAGCCCGGGCTGGATGGTCTCGGGCGTGCCCAGTATCTGGTCCAGCGGTTCGGGCAGGACGCCGCTGCCGGGCCTGATGAACTCGATCCTGGCGCAGTAGTCGATCTTGGCCTTGCGCACCAGGGATTCGAGGTCGGCGAACAGGTACTTCGGGTCGGCGCCGCAGTCGGCGGCCACGATGACCGGCGCGCGGCGTTTCAGCAGCGCGTGGATGCCGGTGTTGTCGAAATGCCCGCCGTCGGAGAGGTACCAGACCGGGGAGGCCAGGCCGGGGAAGCGGGCGAGCGATTCGGCTACGACCGCGGCCGGCTTGGGCGCCTTGGCGAGCAGCCAGTCCATGGGCCCCTTGGCGGCCTGTTTCACCAGCGAGGGCATCCAGTAGCCGAGGCGGATTCCCGACATGAACAACAGCGCCGCGAATCCCGTGGAGGTGCGCGAGCCCATGCCGGTGCTCGCTGCAGCGCCCGAGATGGCGATCCATTGCGACAGCTTCGCGCGTCGCGCCGTGCCGGTGTCGCCGTCCGGGAAGTTCGTTCCCAGTTCCACGCCCAGGGAACTGACCGCGATGGCCACGCCTTTGCGGTCGGCGTTGTAGAGCCCGGTGCGATCGTCCACTGACTGGTTGATGCAGCAGTTCACCAGATGGATGGGGCCGCCGTATTCGTGCGGACGGTACTCGCCGAGATCGATGTCGTCGCCCGGCACGGCTTCGGTGAGCGGCGCGATGCGGCTGGTGCGCTCGGGGCTGACCGGATCCAGCGCGCAACCGCCGAAGCGCCCGCCGCCGTCCGGACCGCAGTTGCCCGACGACACGTAGGCGCGCTCGATGCGGGCGCGGTAGAAGTTGTGCAGCGAGGCAAGGTTGAGCAGGTCGTAGCTGCGCAGGGTCGCCAGGATGTAGAGCGCGCAGACCGCGCAGACCAGGACGAAGAAGGGAAGCGGCGACCCGTCCCAGAGCTTGCTCCATTCCGCACCCGGCCCCCAGTAGGCCAGCCGTGTGGCCTCCGGGAAGATGAGCACGCTCAGCAGGGCGGTCCACAGCACGGCGAGCAGCAGACCCAGTGCGATGCCGATGATGTTGAGGATGCGCTCGAGGTTGAGACTCGGCCCCTTGCTGGTCGCCATCCAGCGTTGGAGTTCCGGCAGCACCAGCCGGCCGACCGCCGCGACCACCAGGATGGTGCCGCCGAGCCGGGTGACCGCGTGCTGGACGTCGCCGCTCCAGAACAGCCGCGTCAGTTGCCAGGTGGTCCAGTCCAACAGCAGCAGCAGGAATGCGATCGCGAGCGCCCAAAGGCCGTAGGAAAGGCGCTTGGTCCGCACCAGGCGTTGCGTCGAGGGCGGGATGCCGCGCAGTTGCTGCCTGGCGTGCGAGATGGCGGCGGTGACCGGCGCGAGCACCAGGAAGGCAAAGATGAGCTTCACCACGGCGTGCGCATCGCTTGTGGCATCCGCTTGACCCATGGTCTTCGCGGCCTCGGCGGCATCCATGCCCGCCTTGCCCGAGAAAGCGATGCATGCAGCCACGACGACGCCGATGAGCCCGGCGCTGGTCACGGTGTGCGGGTCGCGCGTGTACCAGTAGGCACAGACCTGGTGCACGCAGGCGAACAGCGGCAGGAGCAGCAGCCAGCCCCAGACGCTGGGCATGGTGCTGGCGAGCTCATGGTTCCAGAAGGTGCCGGCGTGGAAGGGCGGGAAGAGCGAGACCAGAAAGTGCGGCAGCAGCACGAGCGCTGCCATCGCAAGGACCAGGATGCCGATCTCCAGATGGGTCGATATCACGCCGCGGACGATGGACGCGGTGGCGAAGCCCAGGTCTTTCGCACCGGCGGGCGTCAGGTAGCGGCCGTTGTTGCGCAGCCACCACAGCCACATCGAATGGTCGCTGGCGACGCCTTCCTCGACCTGCGCCGCATCGGTCTGGCCGCTGTACAGGCGCCCCAGGCTGGCGCCGAGATAGCCGCCGCCGGACACCGTCGAGAGATAGTCGAAGTGCCTGAGCAGGCCCGTGCGCGCGAGGCCTCGGACCAGGCCCAGGCAGAAGGTGGCGCTGCGGATGCCACCACCCGACAGCGCCAGACCCCACGGCCCGGGCGGGTCGTTGCTGACGCCGGCCTTCTGCCTGCGTGCGTCCACATGCGCGTCAAACTCGCGGTGTGCATCTCTGCGCGCTCCGATGCCGAAGACGCGGGGATCCTGTCCTGGTTGCATGCTGGCTGGCTCAGGGTTTCACGGCATGGCGCTTCCGCGCCGGGAGGGCGGTCCGCACTGCATGGTTGAAGCGCGTGGCGAGGGCCTCGAATTGGCCTGGATCGTCTGCAGGCGGTCGAGCACGCGCACGTAGGCGTCGACCACGCGATCGAGCAGCCTCGCGTCGCGGAAGATGTCGAAGGCCGCGGCGGCGTCGATCTTCGGCGGCTTCGTGCCCGGCGCGGTGGTCCACTCGCGGAAGGCCGCGGTGAGGCGGTCGGAGAGGCAGTCGTTGCCGCCGGCACTCAGGCACACCAGGTCGAAGGGGTTGTTGGCCACGCGGTCGCCGATGCGATCGACTTCGCGTGCGCTGAAGAGGTTGGCGGCCAGCGCGCCGGGCTTGCCGATGATCATGCTGAAGCCGTTGATCCGGCGTGCGCTCTGCCGCGCAAGGTTGAGGTAGAGCGGGGTGCTGAACCAGGAATCGCCCCAGTAGAGGATGGCCGGGTGCGTCTCGAGGAATTTCTCGACGTTCCGCCGCTGCCTGCTGCCTTGGGGGCCGATCGCCTTGCGCCAGAGTTCCCAGCTGGTGACCCATGACATGTGGTCGCTCATCGCTGCCCCTCCTGGACCTCAGCCCCGGGTCCGGTATCGGGTCAACGGGCGCGCGGAAGCGGATCGGCCAGATTGCAACGAAGCTCGCCGGAACCGGGCATGCGCGGGGGGCGCCGTTGCAGACCGCCGGTATGATGGGCGGCAGACCCGACGGCGAACCCCACCATGGCCAAGGCCAACCCCCTCCAGGAACAACTTCTCAAGGCCGGACTCGTGAAGAAGTCCAAGGTCGCCGAAGTCGCGCGGCAGCAGAACAAGGCGCGCCACGGGAAGGCGCCGGTCGAGGCCAACGAGATCCAGCTGGAGGCCGAGCGCGCGCGCATCGAGAAGGCCGAGCGCGACCGTGCGCTCGAGGCGGAGCGCAAGGCGCAGGCGCGCGTCGCCGAGCTCCATGCGCAGGCGCGGCAAATCATCAAGGACAAGAAGCTGCCGATCCTTGGCGAGAGCGAGTACCGCTTCACCGCTGACGGCGCCATCCGCACGCTGCTGGTCAACGAGGAGTTGCGCAAGATGCTGGCGTCGGGGGCGGTGGTGATCGTGCGGCTGGGCCAGCGCTATGAGCTGCTGCCGCGCGCGGCGGCGGAGAAGGTGCGCGAGCGGGATGCGGACATGATCGTGCTGGATCATGGGCAGGCGGCGGGGAGTGCGCCTGAAGCGGCCACGTCCGAGGACGATGCGTACTACGCGCAGTTCCAGGTGCCG
The DNA here is from genome assembly GCF_054072735.1 of Luteimonas sp. A649. NCBI lineage: Bacteria > Pseudomonadati > Pseudomonadota > Gammaproteobacteria > Lysobacterales > Lysobacteraceae > Luteimonas > Luteimonas sp. A649. The sequence goes on from NZ_JBSVRQ010000001.1 coordinate 963,879, forward strand.
GATGATCTGGTTTGGTAAGGGGCGCCAGCTGCGATCGCATTCCTTGGAAACTCTCCAGCGCTTCCAGCCGGCTTGCGGGCAGGTCGATGATCGGGCGCTGCGGATAGTCCCCCATCCCCGTTCGATCAGCCGCCGATGCCTCTGGCTGGTCCCGCAACCGGAGGCCGTTGCGGAACCAGACCAGGGCGGTCGGAATGGCCAAGTCGAAGCCGTGCCTCAGCGGCGGTTCCGTACAACTTGCGGGTGTACAGATCAGGTGGATGTGTTCGACCGCGACCTGTCGGTGGCGATCGCCACGCTGCCGGTGCCGGTGCTGGTAGCGCGCGTGGTGGCGCCGCTGCTGCGCGAAGTGGGCGTGCGCTGGGCCGATGGCCGCCTGGCGAACGCGCGCTATCTCGTCGAGGCCTTGGGCGTTGATCGCGTGCGGGCGGTGACCGACCCGGAAGCGCTCGCGCGCATGCGACAGCGCCCACGGGCCCATCGCGTCGGAATCACGAACCCGACGCTAGCGTGAAGCCCCCGAAGGAGATCGGCATGACCGAATGGTTGTTGTCCGGGCTTGGCGAGCGCTTTCCCCGTGCGTTCTACCGCCGCCACCCGGTTGAAGTCGCCCCCGAACTGTTGAACGCGATCCTGGTGCGCGCTGATGGCCGTGCCGGTCGCATCGTCGAGGTCGAGGCCTACGCGGGCAGCGAGGACCCGGCGGCGCACTCCTTCCGCGGACGCACCGCGCGCAACGCGACGATGTTCGGCGAGCCCGGTCATCTGTACGTCTACTTCACCTATGGCCTGCACTGGGGCAGCAATGCGGTGTGTGGCGAAGTGGGCGAGGGCACCGGCGTGCTGCTGCGCGCGCTGGAGCCGCTGCACGGCCTGGACATCATGCGTCCGCTGCGCCCGAAAGCACGCCGCGATCGCGACCTGGCCAGCGGGCCCGGAAAACTGTCACAGGCGATGGGCATCACCGGCGAACTCGACGGCGCGGACCTGGTGAGCGGGGATCGCGGCATCGCCATTGTCTCGGATGGCACGCCGCCGCCCACGGCGCCTGTCATCGGGCCGCGCGTCGGCATCACGCGCGCGGTCGAGCTGCCCTGGCGCTGGCATGTGCCGGGGCATGCGCACGTCTCGGGTCCGCGGCGACGGGGCTGACCTGACCGGCGCACGACGCGAAGCTCACCGGTCCGGGCGCAGGGTGGGCGCTCCCCACTTCCCCAGGAGTCGCCGATGCGAGCACTCACCTACCAGGGCGCGCGCGATGTGCGCGTCGAGACCATGCCCGATCCTTCGCTGGTGGCCGCGGACGACATCATCCTGCGCGTCACCGCCACCGCGATCTGCGGCTCGGACCTGCACATCTACCGCGGCAAGATCCCGGCGATGGAGGATGGCGACATCCTGGGCCACGAGTTCATGGGCGTGGTGGAGGAGGCGGGACCGGCGGTCACGCGGGTGAAGGTGGGCGACCGGGTGGTGATCCCCTTCGTCATCGCCTGCGGCACGTGCTTCCACTGCCTGCTCAGCGAGTACGCCTGCTGCGAGACCACCAACACGGGGCGCGGCGCGATCATGAATGCGAAGTCGATCAAGCCGCCGGCGGCGCTGTTCGGCTACAGCCATCTGTACGGCGGCATTCCGGGTGGGCAGGCGGAGCTGGTGCGCGTGCCGCAGGGCAACGTCGGCCCGCTGGTGGTGCCCGATGTGCTGTCCGATGACCAAGTGCTGTTCCTGTCCGACATCCTGCCCACCGGTTACCAGGCCGCGATCAATGCGGGGGTGGAGCCGGGCTCTACGCTGGCGATCTTCGGCGCTGGTCCGGTCGGGCTGATGACGGCGGCCTGCGCACGCATGCTGGGCGCGGAGACGATTTTCATGATCGACGAAAACGCGCATCGCCTGGACTTCGCGCGGGCGACCTACGGGGTCATCCCGATCAACTTCGACGAGGTCGACGATCCGGCGGAGGCGATCATCGAGGCCACCGCCGGGCGCGGCGTGGATGCCACCGTCGAGGCCGTGGGATTCGAGGCCAAGGGCAGCGTCACCGAGACGGTGCTCACCAATCTCAAGCTGGAAGGCTCCAGCGGCAAGGCCATCCGCCAGTGCATCGCAGCCACGCGCCGCGGCGGCACGGTGAGCGTGCCGGGGGTGTATGCGGGCTTCATCCACGGCTTCCTGTTCGGCGACGCCTTCGACAAGGGCCTGACATTCAAGATGGGCCAGACGCACGTTCAGCGCTTCATGCCTGAGCTGCTGGAGGCGATCGGCGAAGGCCGGCTGGCGCCGGAGGTGATCATTTCGCACCGCATGAAGCTGGCCGACGCGGCCAAGGGCTACGAGATGTTCAACGCCCAGGAAGATGACTGCAGGAAGATCGTCCTGACGCCCTGACGGGCCCGGAAAATTCACGTGCGGTAGACGGATTTCGCGCGATTTTTCACCCGGGCCTATCGCCCTGCGGCGTAGCGTCCACCGCTCCCCCAACCACCGAGGCAATCCCCCATGGCTGTCAAAACGATGGAAGAACTTTTCGTCCACGAGCTTTCGGACATCTACAGTGCCGAGAAGCAGATGAGCAAGGCGCTGCCGCGACTGGCGAAGAACTCCGAGTCCGAGAAGCTCGCTGGTGCATTCGAGGCCCATCTGGAGGAAACGCTGGGCCAGATCGAGCGGATCGACCAGGTCGCCGAGATGCTGGGCATCAAGCTCAAGCGCATCAAGTGCGCGGCCATGGAGGGCCTGGTCGAAGAGAGCAAGGAGACCATCGACGAAGTCGAAGCCGGCCCCGTGCGCGATGCCGCGCTGATCGGCGGCGCGCAGAAGGCCGAGCACTACGAGATCGCCGCCTACGGCACGCTGTGCGCGTTGGCGAAGCAGCTGGGCTACACGGACGCGATCCCGCTGCTGCAGGCGACGCTGGAGGAAGAGAAGGCGACCGACGAGAAGCTCACGATGATCGCCGAAGGTGGTGGCAACCAGAAGGCCGCGAAACAGGCGGCCTGAGCTGGCGCTGTTGCAGGAGCAGCTATGGCTGCTCCTGCAGGGTCAGTCCTTCGCCCAGCGCGCCAGGTTTTGCTTGATGCGTCCGATGTCGGCCCACGGATCCTTGCGCCGGCGCTTCAGCGTGGCGGGGACGTCGCGGATGGTGAAGGCGTCCGCGCGCTTGAGCTTGCCCAGGCTCTCCCACGTGATCGGCATCGCCACAGGCGCGCCATCGCGCGCGCGCAGCGAATACGAGGCCACCGCGGTCGCGCCGCGGCCGTTGCGCAGGTAGTCGATGAAGATGCGCTTGTTGCGGCGGCTCTTGGTGGCGGTCGCGACGAAGCGGTCTGGCTGCGAGTTCGCCAGCGTGTCGGCGAAGCCGTGCGCGAAGCGTTTGGTCAGGTCCCAGTCGCAGCCGGGGTTCAAGGGCACCACCACGTGCAGGCCCTTGCCGCCGGTGACGCGCAGGAATGACTCCAGCTCCATCTGCTGCAGCAGCTTGCGGATGTCGCGCGCTGCCTGCTTCACCTCGGCGAAGGGCACATCGGGGCCGGGATCTAGGTCGAACACGACGCGGTCGGCGACGTCCGGATTGGCCGCATGCGAACCCCAGGGATGGAATTCCAGCGAGTTGAACTGCACCAGTTCGAGGAGGCTGGCTTCGTCTTCGACCACCAGGTAGTACGCGTTGGTGCCGCTTTCCTCCTTCAGCCGCACCGACGACACCAGTTCGAGGCCGGCGGTGTGGTGCTTCTGGAAGAAGCAGGCCTTCGCCGTGCCGGAGGGGCAGCGGATGATCGACAGCGGGCGGCCGATGATTTCCGGCAGCAGGTGGTCCATGACGGCGGTGTAGTAGTCGAAGACGTCCTGCTTGGTGGCGCGGATGTCGGGGAAGAGGATCTTGGTGGGGCTGGTGAGGGTGGGGGGGTCGCGCTTGGCGGCTGTCTTGGGGGTGTTCTTGCTGCTCGTGTCCTTGGTGGTCTTGCCTGGCTTGGCGGTGGCTTTGGTGGTCGATCTGGATTTGGGCATTTTGGCGGTACCAATCGCAGCTATAGCTGCTCCCACAGGAATGGTTGCTCCCACAGGGGAGGGGGTAGTGGGGGAGGAATCGCTGTCGGCGAGGTCGGCGATGTCCTTGTCGCGGCGGACGGCCTTGAGGGAGGGCTGGCGCAGGAGCTGCTGGCGGCCGATGCCGCGGTAGAAGACTTCGACCACGAAACGCGGTGCGAACCAGGTGGCGCTGCGCAGGTCGGTGTCCTGCGTGGGGACGTAGGCGCTGGGGGTCTTGCTGCCGCCCTTGCCGAGCATCTTCGTGACTTCGGCCATCAGCGCGTCGGTGAAGCCGCTGCCCACGCGACCGACATAGAGCCAGCCGTGCTTGGGATCGGGCTTCGCCAGCAGCAGCGAACCGAATCCAGCGCGGCTGCCCTTGGGCGCGGTGTAGCCGACCACCGCGAACTCGTCGCTGGCCAGCAGTTTGGTCTTGCGCCAGTCGTCGCTGCGGCCGCCGTGGTAGGGGCGGTCCATCCGCTTGGAGATGATGCCTTCGAAACGGGTGTCTCCGGCGAGCTTGAACGCGGCGTCGCCATCGCCTGCGATGTGCGAGCTGTAGGCGAGGTGGCCGGGCACGCCTGCAAGCAGCTCCTGCAGCAGGGCCTTGCGTTCGATCAGCGGTGCGGCGGCCACGTCGACGCCATCGATATGCAGCAGGTCGAACAGCGCCAGTGCGAGCGTGCCCTGGCGCTCGCCGGACAGGGTGGCCTGCAGGAGGTTGAAGTCCTCCTTGCTGCCGCTGCCGGCGATGAGTTCACCGTCCAGCGCGCCGGACTCCAGGCCCAGCGCCGCGATGGCGTCGCGGATTTCAGGAATCCTGTCTGTCCACTCGAGCGCGTTGCGCGACCACAGCTGCACCTGGCCGCCGGCAATCGTGGCGAGGATGCGGTAGCCGTCCCACTTCAGTTCGTGCAGCCACTGCTCGCCCTTGGGCGGGGATTTGCCGAGCTTGGCCAGCTGCGGTTCGAAGGGGCCGGTGGGTGCCTTGCCGCGACGGGCGCCGGTCAGGGCCATCGCTTTCTTCGCCCAGTCCTTGCGCCGGCGGCGGCCGGGTGCGGGGGCGGTGGTGAGCTTCTTCTTGACCGACTTGCCGGCGCCGGCACGCTTGAGGTCGGCCGCGGGCGGCGCGGCGACGTCGGCCAGCAGGTCATCGGCCTCGAGCGTGCCCGCATAGGCGTCCTTGTCCTTGAACAGCAGCCACTGCGGCTGGCGCGCGGGCTTGCCGGAGCGCACCAGGTGCCAGCCACCCTTGAGCTTGCCGCCGAACAGTTCGAAGCGCAGGTGTCCCTTCGCCAGCTGCGCTTCCGGGTCGCCGTCGGTGGACCAGACGCCGTGGTCGAAGCGCGCGACGTGGCCGCCGCCGTATTGGCCTTTGGGGATCTCGCCCTCGAAGGCGGCGTAGTCGACCGGGTGGTCTTCGACCTCGACCGCCATCCGCTTTACCGACGGGTCGTAGCTCGGTCCCTTCGGTACCGCCCAGCTCTTGAGGGCGTCACCGACCTGGAGGCGGAAATCGTAGTGGCGGCGGCTGGCGTGGTGCAACTGCACGACGAAGATCGCGCGACGGCCGCGTGGCAGCGGTTTGCCCGGCTCCGGTTCGCGGGTCCGGTCGAAGCTGCGCTTGCGCCGGTAGTCGACGAGGCTCATGCGCGCAATGTGTGGCTGCCGCCGTGGTGCCGCCGTGATCGCGCCCGGGGCAGGCTGTGTGGCGCGGTATCATTCCAGCTTTCCCCGGAGCCACGCACATGAAAGTCCTCGTCACCGGCACTGCCGGATTCATCGGCAGCCACGTCGCGCTCAAGCTGCTGGCGCGCGGCGACGAGGTCATCGGCTTCGACAGCCTCAACGACTACTACGACGTCAACCTGAAGAAGGCGCGCCTGGCCCGCTTCATGGACCAGCCGGGCTACACGCACGTTCAGGCCGACCTGTCCGACCGTGCGGCGGTGGAAGCCGTGTTCGCGCGCCACAAGCCTGACCGGGTAGTGCACTTGGCGGCGCAGGCAGGCGTGCGCTACGCGGCCGAGAACCCGCATGTGTACGTATCGAGCAACGTCACCGGCACGCTGCACATCCTGGAAGGCTGCCGCCACCACGGCGTGCAGCACCTGGTGTTCGCGTCGACCAGCTCCGTGTACGGCGCCAACCTGGCGATGCCGTTCAACGAGCATCAGGGCACCGAGCACCCGCTGACCCTGTACGCGGCCACCAAGAAGGCCAACGAGATGATGGCGCACAGCTACGCGCACCTCTATGGCATCCCGTGCACCGGCCTGCGTTTCTTCACCGTCTACGGCCCGTGGGGACGGCCGGACATGGCGCTGTTCCTGTTCACGAAGGCGATCCTGGCCGGCGAACCGATCAAGGTCTTCAACCACGGCCACCACCGCCGCAGCTTCACCTATGTCGACGACATCGTGGAAGGCGTGGTGCGGGCGCTCGATCGCGTGCCGGCCGCCGACCCGGCCTGGGACGGCCAGGCCCCCGATCCGGGCACCAGCGGCGTGGCGCCGTACCGGATCTACAACATCGGCAACGAAGAGCCGGTGGAGCTGCTGCGCTACATCGAAGTGCTGGAGCAGTGCCTGGGCAAGAAGGCGGTCATGGAACTGCTGCCCCTGCAGGCCGGCGACGTGCCCGATACCGAGGCCGATGTGTCGGCCCTGGTCCAGGACGTCGGTTACCGGCCGTCGGTGGGAGTGGAAGAGGGCGTCGCCAACTTCGTCCAGTGGTATCGCGACTACTACCGGTAAGTCGCTTCTGACGCGTGGCGGTAATTGCTCCCGCGCGCTGCGTCAGCAGGCTGCATCAGCGAGCTCGCTGCATTGCAGCAAAAGCACAGAATAACGCCTGTGCCGCCGCTGTCACCTTGCGTATGCACGTAGCGTGGCAGGGTGTGCCCTCACGGCGCGCGCCGTCCGGTTTGCCAGACGGTCACAAACAGTTGGTACGTTGTTTGCTTGGAAGACTCGCGACCGGTCGCGCGCGTCCCGCCGACTGCCGCGGGAACGAATGGAGTCGTATGGAGTTGTTGCTGGAAATAGGTGTGTTTCATGCGGTGCTCGCGGCCGGACTGGCGTGGGCCGTGCTGAAGCTCCTGCATCCGTGGGCGCCGCGCCTGAACCTGCTCGACTTCCCCCAGGGCCGCAAGGACCACGCGCATCCGACGCCGATCATCGGTGGCCTGGCGATGGTGGTCGGCTTCCTGGTGGTGATGGGCCTGGCCGTGCCGGGACACGCGCCTGCAACGATGCTGTCGTTCACCGTCGCTTCGTTGCTGCTGGTGGGCGTGGGCCTGTACGACGACCGCTATGACCTGCGCTGGTACTGGCGCGTGGTGGCCCAGGTAGTCGCCGCACTGATCATGATCTACGGCGCCGACGTGCGCATCGAGAACCTCGGCGGCGCGTTTGGTATGGGCGACCTGGGCTGGATCTCGGTGCCGTTCACCGTGTTCGCCACGGTGGGCATCATCAACGCCATCAACATGGTCGACGGCGCCGATGGCCTTGCGGGTTCGCTGGTTGCAGCCTGTCTTGCGATGCTGGCCGCTGCCGCGCTGTACGCCGGCAACCCGTCGCTGGCCCGCATCTCGCTGGTGGTCGCCGGCGTGGTGTTCGCCTTCCTGCTCTACAACATGCGCTTCCCGTGGCAGCAGCGGGCCAAGACCTTCATGGGCAATGCCGGCAGCGCCTGGCTTGGCCTGGTGGTGGCGTGGGTGGTGTTCCGCCTGACCCAGAACTCCGGACACCCCGTGAATCCCGTGCTCGCGCTGTGGCTGATCCCGATCCCCGTCATGGATTGCCTGGTGCTGACCGTGCGTCGCACCCGCGAAGGCCGCTCACCGTTCTCGGCCGGTCGCGACCATATCCACCACTTCATGCAGGACGCGGGTTTCGGCCCCACGCAGTGCGCCGTCGCGCTGGCGATCTTCAGCCTGTGCACCGGCCTGGTCACCGGCCAGCTGATGCGCATGGACGTGCCCAACAGCCTGATCCTCGTGGGCTTCCTGGCGCTGTGCGTGGGCTGGTATGCGCTCAGCTCCAATCGCGCGCGCACCCTGCGTTTCTTCGCGGCCATCCGCGCGCTGCCCGTGTTCCCCGCCGTGCGGACACCCGCCCCGCGCGCTGCTGCGGCCCAAGGCGGCGGCGATGCCGCCGATGCCGCCCCGCAGGAGGGCCCGTCCACCGGATCCGGCAGCGGGTCGGCCGACGACGACGAAGAGCGCCCGCGTTTACGCGACGTCGCCTGAGCGTACGAGCGGGGCTTGAAGCCCCGACGCACATGCCCGGGTGGCGGAATCGGTAGACGCAGGGGACTTAAAATCCCCGGGCCGCAAGGCCATCGTGGGTTCGAATCCCACCCCGGGCACCACAGCTTTGCATCCAACCCGTGTGGCGGCCCGATACCGAGGCCGCTGCAACCCGCTTCGTGCGTTTGACCGGGATGCGTGCCTGCAACCAGGCCGCACCACCGGCCCGGGTGGCGAAACCAGGTATACGCAGGAGACTTAAAATCTTCCGGCCGCAAGGCCATGTGGGTTCGATTCCCACCCCGGGCACCACTCGCATTCGCGGCGCGACTGGCTGCCTGGATGCGGTGTGTGTGTGATCATTGGCTCCGCGCCGCCCGGGCGCGTGACCGCCTGTTGTGATCGATGACCTACCGCCATTCCGCCTGGTTTGCCTGCATCGTCGCCACGCTCGCTGGCATCGCGCTCGCGCTCACGGTGTCGTGGCACTGGTGGTGGCTTGCGGTTGTGGCCGGGGCGCTTTCGCTGCTGGGCCTGGCCGATGTCATGCAGCGCACCAGCACGCTGCGGCAGCTGTATCCGGTGCTGGCGCACTTCCGCTACGGGCTGGAGTCGGTGGGGCCTGAAATCCGCCAGTACTTCCTCGAGCGCGATACCGAGGAGGTGCCGTTCTCGCGCGAGCAGCGGGCGCTTGTGTACCAGCGCGCCAAGCGCGAGCAGGACACGGTGCCGTTCGGCACGATCCACGATGTCTACGGCAAGGACTACGAGTGGATCAACCACTCGCTGGTGCCCACGCACCTGGCCGACCATGACTTCCGGATCCGCATAGGCGAGGAGGGCAGTGCGCCCTATGACGCCAGCGTGTTCAATATTTCGGCGATGAGCTTCGGCTCGCTCTCGGCCAACGCCATCCGGGCGCTCAACCTGGGCGCGAAGCGCGGTGGCTTTTATCACGACACGGGCGAGGGCTCGATCTCGAGCTACCACCGCGAACACGGCGGCGACCTGGTGTGGGAGGTCGGTTCGGGCTACTTCGGTTGCCGCGATGCGGAAGGGCGCTTCGATCCGGAGCGCTTCGCGGCCAATACCGCCGACCCACAGGTGAAGATGATCGAGATCAAGCTGTCGCAGGGCGCCAAGCCCGGGCACGGCGGCATGCTCCCGGCGGCAAAGGTGACGGCGGAGATCGCGCTGGCGCGCGGGGTGCCGGTGGGCGTGGACTGCGTGTCGCCGGCGCAGCACTCGGCGTTCGGATCACCGATCGGGCTGCTTGAGTTCGTGGCCGCGCTGCGCCAGCTGGCCGGCGGCAAGCCGGTGGGCTTCAAACTGGCGATCGGCCATCCCTGGGAGTGGTTCGGCGTGGCGAAGGCCATGCGCGAGACCGGGATCCTGCCGGACTTCATCGTGGTCGACGGGGCCGAAGGCGGAACGGGCGCGTCACCGGTGGAGTTCATGAACCACATCGGCGTGCCCATGAACGAGGCGCTGATGCTGGTCCACAACACCCTGGTGGGCGTGGACCTGCGCGACCGCGTTCGCGTGGCCGCGGCGGGCAAGATCACCAGCGCATTCGACCTCGCGCGCACCATGGCGATGGGCGCGGACTTCTGCAACGCGGGCCGCGCCTTCATGTTCGCGCTGGGCTGCATCCAGGCGCGCAGCTGCCACAACGACCTGTGTCCGACCGGCATCGCCACCCAGGATCCGCGCCGCTGGAAGCACCTGGACGTGGAGGCCAAGGCCGACCGCGTGGCCCACTACCACCGCAACACGCTGGTGGCGTTCCGCGACCTGCTGTGCGCGGCGGGCCTGTCGTCGCCGGCCGAGCTGGGTCCCGAGCACATCGTGCGCCGGATATCCGAGATGCACGTGAGCTCGCTGGCCAATGTCTACCAGTTCCTGCAGAAGGGCGAGCTCCTGGCCGGCGTGCCGGAACGGCATGCGGTGTTCAAGAACTACTGGGAAATGTCGCGCCCCGACACCTTCGCGCCACCGCCGAGCGTGCTTGAGATGCGGATGTCAAAGAGCCACTGAGCCGCGCCGCTCTTGTGGGAGCCGCTATAGCGGCGATCAACGCCGCAGCAGCGCCGATAACAACAGGCCACGCAACACCTCGCCATCGCAGCTATAGCTGCTCCTACAACGGCGTGCCGGAATCTTCCATCCGGTTGACGATTGCCGTGGCGGTGAGGTCGGCGCTGACGTTGCCGACCGTCGAGAACATGTCGGGGATGTTGTCCACCGCCAGCAGCAGCCCGAGCGGCTCCACCGGCAGTCCCATCGCCTGTGTCACGGGCAGGTTGTTGGTCATGAAGCTGACCTGCCCGGGCAGGCCCACCGAACCCATGCTGATCAGCGCCGAGAGCACGATGGCGGTGGCGATCAGCACGCCGCCCAGCTCGATGCCGTACATCCAGGAAATGAAGCTCACCACGCCGATGTACTGGACGGGGCTGGTGATGCGGAACAGCGACACCGCCATCGGCAGCACCAGCGCGGTCACGTGCAGCGGGTAGCCCAGGCGGGTGCGCGCGCAGTCGATCATGGCGGGCAGCGAGGCCAGCGAGGACTGGGTGCTGCCGGCGATCACCTGCGCCGGGAAGATGCCGACCATGAAGCGGCGCACGGGCTCCTTCGCGGCAAGCCGCGCCACGCCGTACAGCAACACGGTGACCATGATGTACAGGGTGCACAGCAGCAGCACGTACCAGCCCAGGGCACCGAGCACCGCGAGTCCCACGCGCGCGCAGACCGCGAGCACCAGGGCGAACACGCCCAGCGGCGCCGCCCACAGCACCCAGCGCACGACCACGATCATGGTGTCGGCGATGCCCTGCACGAGTTCCAGCAGGCGCGTGCGGCGTTCGGCATCGATGCGCGTGACGGCGAAGCCGAAGAACAGCGAGAACACCACCAGCGGGAGCATGGCGTTCGCTGCCGCCGCCGCCAGCGCATTGCTGGGAATCACGGTGGTGATCCATTCGCCAAACGAGGGCGCGCGGCCGATGACGGTCACGTCGGCGCCAATGGCGAGGCGGAAGCCGTCGACCAGCGCCTGGTCGCGCGGCACCAGCGACAGCAGGCCCGGCGCCATGAAGGCGGTGAACGTGCCCGACGCGATCAACAGCACCGCGAACACAGCCATTGCCCGGCGCGCGGTGCGGCCCGAGGCCGCGGCGTCGGTGGCGGCGTTGACGCCCAGCACCACCAGCGCCGCCACCAACGGCACCACGGTCATCTGCAGCGCGTTGAGCCAGAGCCGGCCGATCGGCTGCACGAGGTCGGCGGCGCGGGCACCGAGCACCGGATCGTTGTATGAGAGCAGGAGGCCGACGATGGCGCCAAGCGCGAGGGCGATCAGCACGCGGGCGGCGTTGGAGATGCGGGGCATGCTCAGTGGTTCCCGCCGGGCGATGCGGCAATCGCCGCTATAGCGGCTCCCACAAAAGCATGGGCTCCCACAAAAGCCGGGGTTCCTGCAGTTGCGTGGTTTGTGGGAGCGGCTACAGCCGCGATCAACCTTGCGGGGACATAACGTTGGTATTCGCTCATGCCCGCATCATCACTCGATCGGCGCCGCATTTTCCACCAGCATCCGCAGGTGGGCCTCGTCCTCGCACAGCAGCAGGAACACCAGGTCCAGCAGGTGCTGCAGTGCGGCCTGGTAGAGCAGCAGCTCCACCTGCGGCCGCGGGTCGTGGGCGCTCACCAGCAGCGCGATGTCGGCATGCGCGCGCAGGGCGTTCGCGGTGTGGCGGGTAATCGTGACCACGTGGCCGCCACGCTTCCGGAACAGGCGCGCGGTGTGGCACAGCGCTGCCTCCTGCCCGTGCTCGCACAGCACCAGCAGCACGTCGCCGGGCGCGGTGGACGAGGTGCCCACGGCCATCAGCGCCGGGTCGAAGAGATGGATGGCGGTGCGGCCGATCAGCGCCAGCTTGATCGCGATCGCGCGCGCGTAGAGGCCGTCGTGGGCGACGCCGATGGCGTAGACCTTGCCCGCGGCGCGGATCGCCTCGGCCACCGCGGCGATGTCGGTATGTGCGTTGAGCGCCCGGGTGACCATGACCGCCTCGCCCTTGGCCCGCCACAGGGACTCCGCGAGCAGGGCGCCCGGGTCGTCGCCGCGATCGGCTTCGGTGGTTTCGGCGTCGTCGCCGTTGGCGGATTCGCTCCGCGCCAGCGATTCGCCGATGGAGAACTTCAGGTCCGGATAGCCCTTGAAGCCGAGCTTCTGGCTGAACTTCACCACGCTCGACTGGCTGATCCCGAGCGCATTGGCCAGCTGCTGCGAGGAGTAGTCGCGCAGCAGGTGGGCGTTCTCGATCATGAAGTCGGCGATGCGCCGCTCGATGGCGGACATCCGGTCGCGCTCCCCTCTGATCTTCGCCAGCGGCGGCATGGCGCGGTCAGCCTGCCGCCAGCGGCTCGAGTCCGCGGACGGAGCGGATGCCCAGCCCCGGCGCATCGGAGATCGCAATCTCGGACTCGTTGAATTCCACGCCGCCCTCGACCGGATCGAAGGTGCACAGCGAAGGTCCGTCAAGATCGACCTTCGTGATGATGCCGGCCTTGGCCACCGCCAGGTGCACCGCGGCGGCGACGCTGATCGCGGACTCGATCATGCAGCCGATCATGCACTCCACGCCGTGCACGGCGGCGATGTCGGCGATGCGCACGGCGTTGGAAATGCCGCCGGTCTTCATCAGCTTGATGTTGATGATGTCGGCGGCGCGGCGCTGGATCAGGTCGATCACTTCGGCCGGGCCGAACACGCTCTCATCTGCCATCACCGGCGTGTGCACGCGCTCGGTGACGTACTTCAGGCCTTCGATGTCGCGCGCGGGCACCGGCTGCTCGAGCAGTTCGAGGTGGATGCCGGCATCTTCCAGCGCGTGGATGGCGAATACGGCCTGCTTCGGCGTCCAGCCCTGGTTGGCGTCGAGGCGGAGCAGGGCGCGGCCGTCGACCGCGGCGTGGATCGCCTTGACGCGCTCGATGTCCAGGCCGATGTCCTTGCCGACCTTGATCTTCAGCGATTCGAAGCCGCGGTCCACCGCCGCCAGCGAGTCGGCCACCATCTTGTCGATGTAGTCGACGCTGATGGTGAGGTCGGTGGTGACCACGGGATCGCCGCCGCCGCCGAGCATGCGGTAGAGCGGGGCGCCATAGAGCTGTGCCCACAGGTCGTACAGCGCGATCTCGACCGCGGCCTTGGCGCTGGTGTTGCGCTCCATCGCGCCCTGCACCAGCTGCACGTTGCGGTTGAGGTCGGCGATGTCGCGCCCGATCAGCCGCGGGCCGATGACCTTGCCGATGGCTTCGATGATCGAGCCGTGCGTATCGCCGGTGATGACTGCGGTGGGCGCGGCCTCGCCGTAGCCGATGCGGCCGTCGTCGGTGCGGATCATCACCACGATATCTTCGACGGTATCGACGGTGCGCAGCGCGGTCTTGAACGGCGTTTTCAGCGGGACCCGCAGCATGCCGAGCCGGATGTCGGTGATTTTCATGGACGTGTGGGCTCGCTCAGGGGCGGATGCGCTGGATGCTGGTGAGGCGGTCGATCGTGGGCGTGGTCGCGTTGCTCATCATCGGCACGACCGGCGTCACCACCACGCCGTTGAGATGCAGGCGTACGAGCTCGTCGGCGCCTTCGGGCTTCCAGCTCATGCCGCTGGTGTCGTGGATGACGAAGGGCTCGCCGTCGACGTGGCCGATCACCATCATCACGTGGCCCGGCATGTAGACCAGATCGCCGGGGCGCGCTTCACGCAGTGCGTGCAGGCGGGATTCGTGACTGTCGCCAGCAGCGAAGGGCAGCCGGTTGAGCGCCGGACTGACCGCCTGCGCGCTGGTATTGCGCGGAATCAGCACGCCAAAGCTGCGGTAGATCTCGGACGCGAAGCCGCTGCAGTCGCGGGCGTTGTACGAATGCCCCCAGCCATAGCGCTCGCCGAGGAACTTGAAGGCCTGGCGGATGATATTGGCTTCGGTCAGCGGCAGGTAGTTACTGGCGACGTCGGCCGAGCGCGGCAGCAGCGCGGGTGCGAACGACAGCGCGCCGTCCTCGCCGCGCACCGGCAGCTCGATCACGTGCGCGGCCGCGGCCAGCTGGCCGTTGACCTCGTCCATCGCCGGCCAGTCGGCCAGCACGGGCACGCGCACGCCCATTTCCAGCTGCACGTCGGAAACGCCGGGATTCTCGGGCGTGTAGGCGGTGCGCGCGGTGGCGCCGGTCACCACCAGGAAGGGCGCGCGCCGGCCCCATTCGAAGATCGCGTCTTTGTCGCCCTCGGCCACGTACTGCTTTTCGATCCACGCCGCATAGCGCTGGCTGACGACGAAGTACCAAGCGCCGTCGCGGCTTTCGTGCACGACCACCACCGGGTCGCCGGGGAACAGCGCGCTTTCCTGGAAGCGGTCGATGTCGGTGTCGCCGGCGGAGTGGAACACGCGCAGGCGGGTGGGGAAGGCGCGCAGGTCGGCGCGGCGGACGACCATGCCGTAACGCGCCGCTTGGCTGTCAGGCACAGCGTCGAGCGCGAGGTTCGCCTGGATGCGTTCGAGGTCGCCCTGGGTGACGGGCTTGCCGTGCACGTCGAAACGCTCGCGCTCCGACAGCGCGGACAGTGATTCGATCCAGTCGCGCACCCGTGCGCCATCGATCCGGGCAGGCAGCGCCTCGAGGCCATGGATGGACGCATCTTCGGCATGCATGCGCGCGTTCTGCGCCGCGATCTGCGCGGGCGTGAGGATTACCCGGTCAGGCTCAGCGAGCGCGGCGATCCAGTGATCGGGCGTGAGGTGGGCTTCCGCAAGACCGGGAACGGCAAGCGGTGGCGGCGTTGGAGCGGGCTCGCGCGCGGCCGCGGAGGCCGGCAGTGCAAGCAACAGGCTGAAGAGCAGAGCCGTGAATCGCATGGATCGTCCCCTTCCCGGCAGTTCGATGCGGGAAACCATCATGGAATACATCATTCAAGGAAATCAATCGAAAAGAATAAATTATTGACGCTCCATGAAGGCCATGTTACACAGCCCTCAGCAGCACCCCCGGGGCGAGGAGAGACGCTTCTGTGATCGCCGCACGCAAATCCGACCTGAAGGCGCAAAGCGCTGGCCCACGCCGAACGCCACCCGCGTTCGCACGCGCCATCGCCCGCGTTCTTGCAGGAGCCGCTTTTGTTGGAACCGCTTTTGTGGGAGCCGCTATAGCGGCGACATCTCCCACGCCGGTCATGGCTGTTCCGGCATCCGGAGAAAAGCTCGCGGCTATAGCGGCTCCCACAGGAGATGTAGCGGCTCCCACAGAAGGGGATATCGGCGCGGCCGCCATCGACATCGGCGCGCGCCTGGCTGCGCCGGAGGCGATCGTGCAGCTGGTGGATGCCGGTGACTTCAAGGCTGCGGATGCGGCGATCACTGCGGCGCTCGAGGATGCATCGCTGTCGTCGGACCAGCGCATGGGACTGGAGTTCCAGCGCGAGCGCATGCGCCGGATCCTGATGGATTTCCGACTTGACGAAGCGGGCGCCAAGGCGCGCCTGCGCCGCGATATCCCGGACATGACCGACGCCGAGTTCGCGCGCTGGGATGCCGCGGGCCTGGTCGAGGCGCGCGTGATCGATGGCGAGCGCCGCTGGTTCAACCGCGGGCCGTCCAACCTCTATCGGCTGAGCGAGGAGGCGCGTGGGCGCCGGTCCACGCCGCTGAAGTTTTACGACAGTCCGCTGGAAGCCGCGCACCCGCACCATGTCGAGGTGCGCGAGGCCGCGCTGGCCACCGGCGAGCACGCGGTGGCGCCGCGACGGGTGCGGGTGACACAGTCGCTGACGGTGAAGCCCGACGCGGTGCCGGCCGGGGAGACCGTGCGCGCATGGCTGCCGTTCCCGCGCGCGATCCCCGGGCAGCAGGAAGACATCCAGCTACAGGCGACGGTGCCCGCGAGCCACCAGCTCGCGCCCGCATCCACGCTGCAGCGCACCGTCCACATGGAAGCGCCCGCGGTGGCGGGCGAGCCCACCGAGTTTTCGGTCACCTACGAACTCACGATCAAGGCGCAGTACGTCGATATCGATCCCGAGCGCGTGGTGCCTGCAGGGATCACCCCGGAGCTTGCGCCCTACGTGGCCGAGCGCGCGCCGCATGTGTTGTTCAGCGATGCGATGCGCCTGAAGTCGGCGCAGGTCGTTGGGGACGAAACCAATCCTTATCGGATCGCGCAAAAGCTGTTCGCCGCCGTCGACTCGATTCCCTGGGCCGGCGCCCGCGAGTACTCGACCATCACCAACATCGGCGAGCACGCGCTCGAGCAGGGCCACGCCGACTGCGGGCAGCAGACCCTGCTGCTGATCACCCTGCTGCGCATGAACGGGATTCCCGCGCGCTGGCAGTCCGGATGGATCTTCTCCGACGGCGAATACAACAACATGCACGACTGGGGCTGGATGTACCTGGCCCCGTACGGCTGGGTGCCGATGGACGTCACCTTCGGGCGCCTGCCTGGCGCGGACGCCGGGATCGCCGGGTTCTACCTCGGCGGCATGGATGCCTACCGCATCGCCTTCAACGACGATTACTCACGCGAGTTCGTGCCGGCCAAGCGGCATTCGCGTTCGGAGACCGTCGACCTGCAGCGCGGCGAAGCGGAGTGGGAGGGAGGGAACCTGTACTTCGATCAATGGAGTTACGACTTCGAGTGGCAACTGCTGCCACCGGTCACGGATGAGAACGCCTGAGCCAACCATCAGCCAACACCTGTTCCGGGGAGAAATCGCAATGAAGGGCAGCCATACCAAGTTCCGCCGAGCCGCACTGTGTATCGCGTTGGGGGCGTGCCTGTCGGCGATGACGCCGGTGGTGATGGCGCAGAGCGCCACGGGTTCGGTGGCGGGCTATGCCAACGCCGGTGACCAGATCATGATCACGAACACCAGCACCGGACTGACCCGCACCGTGACGGCGGGATCGGATGGCAGCTACCGCCTCGGCCAGCTCCAGGTCGGTGATTACGACCTGCAGGTGATGCGGGGCAGCCAGGCGGTGGGTGATCCGATCAAGGTCAGCGTGTCGCTGGGCGGCACCACCACGGTCAACGTCGGCAGCGAAGGCGGCGTGGCCAACCTGGCCGCGGTGACCGTGATCGGCGAGCGCGTGGTGAACCGCGTGGACGTGCGCTCCACCGAAACCGCCACCAACGTGACCCGCGAGGAGATCCTGCGGCTCCCCGTCGACCAGAGCCTCAGCTCGGTCGCACTGCTCGCGCCGGGCGTCATGGGCGGCAACTCGTCGTTCGGCGGCATTTCCTTCGGGGGCTCGTCGATCGCCGAGAACTCGATCTTCATCAACGGCCTCAACGTCACGGATTTCTATCGCCGCCATGGCTACTCGACGGCGCCGTTCGCGTTCTACCGGGAGTTCCAGGTCAAGACCGGCGGCTACTCGGTGGAGTTCGGACGCAGCACCGGTGGCGTGATCAACGCCGTGACGCGCTCCGGCGGCAATGAGTTCCAGAGCGGCATGGAACTCACCTTCGAGCCCAGCGCGTGGCAGAGCAGCGGCGACGACCATTTCTACGCCGACGGCAGCGTGAACGTGCGCTCGAGCCACGACCGCAGCAGCTTCACCAAGGCCAACGTCTGGGCGTCCGGCCCGATCGTGAAGGACAGGCTCTTCATGTTCGCGATGTACGAGCAGCGCGAAAGCACCTCCGGCTTCACCAATGCGAGCGGCAGCAGCTGGAGCGAGCGCGATGGCAGTAACGGCTTCTGGGGCGCGAAGGTCGACTGGAACCTGTCCAACGACCACCTGCTGGAGCTCCTCGCGTTCTCCGACGAGGGCGATTCGGACACGCTGCTCTACAACTACGACTTCGACACGCGCGAGGTCGACGACGCCGCGCCCACCCTGTCCAACACGTCGAACGGCGGCAAGAGCGGATCGCTCACCTACACCGGGCACTTCGGCGAGAACTTCACCGCCAAGGCCATGTACGGCATCAATCGCAGCACGAGCTTCCTGCGTTCCCCCCAGGACGCGCTCTGCAGCTGGGTCTCCTACAACAATGCCTCCTACGGCGAAGTCTTCCGGGGCATGGGCAGTCCACCGCTCGGCTGCCATCCCGGCTCCAACGTGGTCTCGCACGAGGACGAGCGCAAGGCCATGCGCCTGGACTTCGAGTGGACGCTGGGCGACCACCTGCTGCGCTTCGGCTGGGATGACGAGCTGATGACCACCGACCGGGTGACCTTCTACCCGGGCGACGGCGTGCAGTACGTCGCGTACGGCCGGACCAGTCCCACCCAGGTGCTCGACAACGGCACCCCCCTTCCGGTGGGCGTGGACGCCTTCCTGATGGCGCGCGAACGCGCGGACGGCGGCGTCTTCGACATCGAGGCCAGCGCCTACTACCTGGAGGATGTCTGGAGCATCACGCCGAACCTGCTGATCAACCTCGGCCTGCGCGTGGACACCTTCGACAACAAGACCGCGGCCGGCGACAGCTTCATCAAGATGGATGACCTGGTCTCGCCGCGGTTCGGTTTCTCCTGGGACGTGAAGGGCGACGGCACCACCAAGTTCTTCGGCAACCTCGGCCGGTACTACATGCCGGTCACCAGCATCATCAGCTACAACTTCGCCGGTGGCCTGCTCGACGAGCGTACGTTCTACGAGCTGCAAGGCTGGAGCCCCGCGATCAACCCGGTGACGGGTGCCGACTACATGGCGCCGATCATCGGGCCGCAGATCGGCCCGGTGGACGACCAGTTCAACATCAGTGTCCGCGACTACCGCCAGAGCGTGGACCGCGACATCGACGCGGTGTACCAGGACGAGGCCATCCTGGGCTTCCAGTCCATGATCAACCAGGCCTGGTCGTGGGGCGTCAACGCCACCTACCGGCGCATGCCCAACGCGCTCGACGACGTCCGCATCAACGCGTTGTGCGGCGTGCGGCACGGCACCTTGTGGCCGATCGCGAACCCGGGCGACCAGCTGACGCTCTGGGGCACCACCGACATGGGCTGCGCCCAGGATGGCTGGGTGACGATCGACACCTCGAAGGAGGGTTACATCACCGTCGGCAGCGACCGCGTTATCGGCTACTCCAAGCCGAAGCGTACCTACCAGGCGGTCGAGTTCCAGATCGACCGCGCCTGGGACGACAAGTGGGGCTTCAACGCGTCCTACACCTGGTCGAGGTCCGAGGGCAACCACGAAGGCCCAGTGAACTCCGACACCAACTACGGCGACACCGGCATGGTCCAGCACTGGGACCATCCGGCGAACAACGACCGTTATGGCGACCTGTTCAACGACCGCCGCCACCAGATCAAGATGCGCGGCAGCTACAAGTTCAACGAGATGTGGAGCGTGGGCGGCACGCTGACCGCCATGTCGGGCGGTCCGATCACGGCGTTCGGCGTCACCTGGCCCGACGAGGACTTCGCGGCGGCGAGCTTCACCAGCGAGGGCAGCGGCGGCGGTACCGGCTGGCTGTGCGTGGCCCGCTGCTCCGGCGAGGACGAGAACGGGGTTCCCTATACCTGGCGGGACCGCGTGTTCGAGCGCACCGAGCGCGGTGCCTTCGGCCGCATGCCGTGGACCTACAACGTCGGCGCGAACGTCACCTGGACCCTGCCGGTCGACAACATCGACCTGAAGGCCCGGCTGTCGGTGTTCAACCTGCTCAACGACCAGGAAGTGGTGAACGTGCGGGCCCGCTACGAGGGCAACCCGGGCGAGCGCCGCGACACCTTCGGCACCGGGACGCGCTGGCAGTCCCCGCGCTACACGCAACTGGTGGTCACGTGGAACTTCTGATGCCTGCGTCCGGGCATCGGTGATGATCGGGCGGACCGTCGCCGGCGCAGGCCGGCGGCGGTTTCGTCCGCTGCGGTGGAGTGGTGCAACGTGAATCCCAGGTCGGTCCCCTTCGCGGCCACGCTGTTGGCCGCTTTCTTTTGGCTCCCGGCAGCGGCGCCGGCCGCTCATCCGGCGTCGCCTGCGATCACCGCGGCGGTGGATGATGCGGTCGAGCGTTACGGTTTGCCGGGGATTGCCGTCGGCGTGGTGGGCGGCGGCGAAGTGCGGCAGGTGGAACTGCGCGGCGAGGCGGCCGCCGGGAGCGGCCAGCCGATCACCGGCGACGCGCTGTTCAAGGTGGCGTCCAACACCAAGGCGATGACCGCGGCGCTGCTCGCACGCCAGGTCGATGCCGGCCTGCTGGCCTGGGACGATCCGGTGGTGAAGCACCTGCCCGGCTTCCGCATGCACGAGGATTGGGTCACGCGCGAAATACAGGTGCGCGACTTGCTGGTCCACAACAGCGGCCTGGGCCCCGGTGCCGGCGACCTCATGCTGTGGCCCGAGCCCAACGCGTTCACCCGCGACGAAGTCATCGCGGGACTGGCGCACCTGAAGCCACTCTGGAGCTTCCGGTCGCGCTACGCCTACGACAACACCCTGTACATCGTGGCCGGCGAGGTGGCGGCCGCCGCGGGCGGCGCACCGTTCGACGTCCTGCTGCGGCGCGAAGTGTTCGAGCCGCTGGGGATGGTGGGCTGCCGCATCGGCGAGTGGCGCGTGGCGGAGGCCGGCCCCGTCGCGGCGCCGCACGCATGGCGCGACGGCGCCTGGGTGGCGCGCCCGGACGGCGACGTGGTCGCGGACATGCCGATGGCCGCAGCCGGCGGTGTGCGCTGCGGGCTCGGCGACATGCTGCGCTGGATGCAGGCTTGGCTTGACCCGGACACCCTCGGCGCCGACGGCAAGCCGTGGCTGTCACAGGCGCAGCGCGAGGCCGCCTGGACCGCGCACATGCCGATGCCGCTGTCGCGGCGCATGCGCGAGTGGAACCGCAGCCACTACTCGGCGTACGGCCTGGGCTGGCGCCTGAGCGATGTCGACGGCACCCAGAAGGTGGCCCACACGGGCACGCTGTCCGGGATGTATTCGGCGGTCACCCTGCTGCCGGAGCTGGGCGTCGGGTTCGTGATCCTCATCAATGCCGAGGCCGGCGACGCGCGCACGGTGCTCGAGCAGGCGCTGTCGAAGCAGTTCACCGCCGATGGCATTGGAAGAGATGGGGACACGCCTGGCGCAGCGTCGTCGGGCCTGGTGGAGCACTACGCCGGCCTGCTGGCCGCCGAGCGGGCCAGGGCCGCCGCTGCCACGGCCGACGCGGACGATGTGCCGGCCACGGATCCCGTTCGCCGTCCTGCGACGGCCGTTGAAGCCGCAACCTGGCTCGGCCGCTATCGCGATCCCTGGTTCGGCGAGGCAACGGTCTGCATGGCCGGGGAGGGCGTGCGCTTCGAGTCCATGAAGTCGCCGCGCCTGTCCGGCCCCGTCCTCTTCGCTGGCGAGCGCCTGGTGGTGGATTTCGACACGCTCGGCAGCGATGCCGACGCCTGGATGGACTTCGCCGCCGGGACGGACGGGCGGGCGGTGCGGCTGGCCATGGCCAAGGTGGACCCGGACGCGGACTTCAGCTACGACTACGAAGACCTCGCGTTCGAGCGCATCGGCGACTGCGACTAAGGTCCATACCCGCCTGCGCACCGGTATGTGACAGGCCGCACGGGGTGCCGGAAGGCGCTCCGTTACCATGCTGCATGGCAGCATTACGGATCCGCTGCTTCCATGGAGAGGGAGCATGACGGATATTTCCGAGAGGGGCCGGTACAGCGTGGACGTCGAGGACGCTGCCACACGGCGCGCCGTGACGCTCGACCCGGGCGCCGAACCGGCGAATCCCCTTCCTTTCGACGTGGAAGCGCTCTGCGCCATCGTCGGCGACGAGCCGGCCGTGCTGCTGGAGATCGTCGCGTGCTTCGACACGGTGGCCACCGGCATGCGCGCGGAACTGCTGCGGGCGGCCGCGGATGCCGATGCCGCTGCGGCCGCCATGCTGGCGCACCGCTTGAAATCGTCTTCGCGTTCGGTCGGGGCCCTGCCGCTGGGTGCCCTGTGCGAGACGCTGGATGAGCACGGCGAGGCAGGGCGCAGCGACATGGTCGCGCCGCTGGTGGCGGAGGTTGTTGACGCAATGGACGCGGCGCTGGCCGCGATGCGCTGCTGGCGCGGGGCACAGACCCCCGCAGCGGTGCAGATGACGAGGTACGCGCTTTGAAGATCCTGGTAGTCGACGACGATGATTTCACCACCCGGCTGCTGCATATCCAGCTGCGGGCGATGGGCCTGAGGGACAGCGGCTTTTCAACCATCGAGCTCTGCTCGTGCGGCGAGGACGCGATCGGGCGCCTGTCCGCTGATCCGGGCGGATTCGGCCTGGTGTTCTGCGACCTGCGCATGCCGGGGATGGACGGCGTGGAGTTCGTGCGGCACCTCGCCGCGATGGGCTTCCGCGGCGCCCTGGTGCTGATCAGCGGGGCCGACCCGCGCGTGCTGCAGGCGGTCGAGCAGCTGGCGCGAGGTCAGGGCCTCGACGTGCTGGGCAGGCTGACCAAGCCGGTGCAGCCCGCCGAGCTGCGCGCCCTGCTGCAGGCGCGCGGAGCGGCGGTTGTTCCGGCGCTGGAGGCCGGCGCGCCCGCGCC
Organism: Luteimonas sp. A649; assembly: GCF_054072735.1. Taxonomy (NCBI): domain Bacteria; kingdom Pseudomonadati; phylum Pseudomonadota; class Gammaproteobacteria; order Lysobacterales; family Lysobacteraceae; genus Luteimonas; species Luteimonas sp. A649. The sequence continues at coordinate 986,727 of NZ_JBSVRQ010000001.1, forward strand.
TCCGTTCTCCGCCTCCGACGCCGCGGCGCTCCAGGCCGCGATCACCGCCGGCGAGCTGTTCAACCTTTACCAACCCAAGGTCGACCTGCGCAGCGGCGAAGTGGTGGGCATCGAGGCGCTTGCCCGCTGGCAGCACCGCGCGCGCGGCATCGTCATGCCCGCCGAGTTCGTGCCCTTGGCCGAGGGCGTCGCGCTGGCGCTCCCACTTGCGCGCGTCGTGCTGGCCAACGCGCTGCACGATGCGCGCCGCTGGAGCGCCTCCGGACGATCGCTGGACGTCGCAGTGAACGTGTCCATGGCCAGCCTGGGCACGCTGGACTTCCCGGACCGCGTGGCCACGCTGGCGGCTGCCGCGGGGTTCCCGCTGGAGCGGCTGGTGCTGGAGCTCTCTGAAACCCGCCTGCCGGCGGAGGCGCACGCGCAGCTCGACATCATGACCAGGCTGCGGCTCAAGGGCGTGCGCCTTGCGATCGACGAATTCGGCACCGGCTTCTCCAACCTGGCGCAACTGCGCGACATGCCGTTCTCGGAACTGAAGATCGACCGTGGCTTCGTGCGCGGGGCGGCGGGGGATCCGTCGCGCCGCGCCATCGTGCAGGCCGCGCTCGCGCTCGCGCGCGAGCTGGACGTACAGGCGGTGGCGGAAGGCCTCGACGCCATCGAAGATCTTGCCTGCCTGCGCGCGCTGGGCTGCCACCTGGGCCAGGGCGCGTTGGTGGGGGAGCCGATGCCGGCTTCGGACATCGCCGCGTGGCTGGAAGCGTGGCCGGGCAGGCGGGACGGGCTGCTCGCCGCGTAGCAACGAAAAAGGCCACCCGCGAAGGTGGCCTTTTTCGTTGGATCTGGTGGGCGGTGCAGGGATCGAACCTGCGACCCTTGCCGTGTGAAGGCAATGCTCTACCGCTGAGCTAACCGCCCGGATTGGCCGCGCAGTATACAGCAGCCAGGCCGGGTCCCCGCAAGCCCCGGAACGCGTTTTTGCAGGCACCGGGCAGGCTTCCGGGCGCTTCACCCCCGTCTCACCGGGCGCCGCTTAGCGTCGGGAATCAGCTCCCCGACGCGAGGCGACCATGGCAAGACCGATCTGGACCGGGACCCTCAGCTTCGGGCTGCTGAACGTGCCGGTATCCCTGATGTCCGGCGAGCGCCGGACGGACATCAGCTTCCGCATGCTCGACTCTCGCGACAACAGCCCGGTGCGCTACGAGCGGGTCAATGCCGAGACCGGCGAGGAAGTGCCCTGGAAGGACATCGTCAAGGCCTTCGAGTACGACAAGGGCAGCTACGTCGTACTCGAACAGGACGACATCAAATCGGCGGCGCCCGAGAGCCACGAGACCGTTGAAGTGGAGGCCTTCGTCGATGCCGACGATATCCCCGCGCAGTATTACGAGAAGCCCTACATCCTGGTGCCGGCCAAGAAGGCGGAGAAGGGCTACGTACTGCTGCGCGAGACGCTGCGCGACACCGGGCGTGCAGGCATCGCGCGCGTGGTGGTGCGTACCCGCGAGTACCTGTGCGCGGTGCTGCCGCAGGGCGACGCCCTGGTGCTGATGCTGCTGCGCTATCCGCAGGAGCTGGTGGATCCCGCCGAGCATCGCCTGCCCGAGGGCGCGACCGGCGAGTACCGCATCAGCGAAAAGGAGCGCGAGATGGCGAAGCAGCTCATCGAGTCGATGAGCGGCGAGTGGGATCCGTCGGGCTACAAGGACGAGTTCCGCGAGCGACTGGAGAAGGTGATCCGCGAACGGATGAAGTCCCAGGGCGTGGTCGCCAAGCCCGATGACGACGACCACGACACCCCGGCGGATGCCGCCACCAACGTGGTCGACTTCATGGCGCTGCTGCAGGAGAGCATCAGCAGCAAGCGCCGCACGCCGGCGAAGAAGGGCGGCAAGCAGGCAGAGACGGCCGCGAAGAAAGTGGTGAAAAAGGTCGTGAAGAAGGCGGCGAAGAAGACTGCCGCGAAGGCCACGAAGAAAAAGACCGCCAAGGCGGCGAAGAGCGCATCTCGCAAGGCGGGTTGACGCGGGGGCGCGGAGCGCGCCGCGTCGGGTCATGCGCGCCCCCGGGTGGCGACGCGACGCCACCCGCACACCGTACGACGGTGCGCCAACGCGGCCGCGGGTAGCGTCGCGGTGAACCTTGTAATGGAGACGTTCGATGGCAACCAAGAAGGCGGGCAAGAGCGATGGCGCGAAGAAGACCGTCGAACGCCAGCGGGACATCCAGAAGAAGTCAGAGGCTGACGCGAAGCGGGCGAAGAAGAACGCTCCCGCCAAGAAGAAGCCCGCCCAGGCCGGATCCCGGCGCCAGCCGACCATCATGCCTGCGCAGCACCTGCCCAAGCCTGGCAACGAGCACGCGCTTGAGCTGGAGCCGCGCTTCCAGGCCCCGGATTACGCGGGCAGCGGCAAGCTGGAAGGCATGGCTGCCATCGTCACCGGCGGCGACTCGGGCATCGGCCGGGCCGTGGCCGTGCTGTTCGCGCGCGAAGGCGCGGATGTCGCCGTGCTGCACCTCGCCGAAGACGCCGACGCCGAGGAGACGCGTCGCCATGTCGAAGCCGAAGGCCGCCGCTGCCTGGTGATCGCCGGTGACGTGCGCGATCCGGAGTTCTGCAAGAAGGCCGTGGGCCAGGTCGCCAAGGCATTCGGGCGCCTGGACGTGCTGGTCAACAACGCCGCCTTCCAGCAGCACGTCGAGCGCCTGGAGGACCTGGACGACCGCCACCTGCAGGAGACGCTGCAGACCAACATCGCCGGCTATTTCCACATGGCGCGCGCCGCGCTGCCGCACATGGAGGAGGGCGCCAGCATCATCAACACCGGCTCCGAGACCGGGATCTTCGGCAACCCGAAGCTGCTCGACTACTCGGCGACCAAGGGCGCGATCCATGCCTTCACGAAGTCGCTGGCGAGCAACCTGCTCGGGCGCGGCATACGCGTGAACTGCGTGGCGCCCGGACCGGTGTGGACGCCGCTCAATCCGGCCGACAAGGCGGCGCCGGACGTTGCGGAGTTCGGCAAGGACAGCGACATGGGCCGGCCGGCGCAGCCGGAGGAGATCTCCCCCGCCTTTGTGTTCCTGGCGTCGCCGGTGATGTCGTCGTACGTGAATGGCGCGATCCTGCCCGTCATGGGCGGGCCACGCGGATAAGCCGCGAAGGGTTCAGACCACGCGCTGGATCAGGTGCACGAGGCCGTACAGGATGCCGCCGATCAGCGCGCCCACCGCGGTGCCGTTGTAGCGGATGAACTGCAGGTCCGAACCCACGGCCAGCTCCAGTTCGCGGGTGAGTTCGTCCGCGCTCCACTGGTGCACGCGCTCGACGATGAAGTCGCGGATGCCTTCCCGGTAGCGCTCGACCTCCGGCAGCACCAGGTCGATGACGCCATCGTTGATCCAGGCGCGCATGTCGTCGTCGGCCGCGAGCCGGCTGCCGAGCTCGGCACCCACGCTTGCGATGCGCACGGAGATGGCTGAATCCTCACGTTCCACGTCCTCGCGGATCCAGGTGGCCAGATCGCGCCACAGGCTGCGCAGGTAGCGCGAGAGGTCCGAGTCATCGATCAGCTGGTCGCGGAAGGCGTTCACGCGTTCGCGCAGCGCCGGGTCGTCTTCGAAGCGCAGGATCAGGCGCTCGAATTCGGCGCCGATGCGCTGGCGCATCTCGTGGTCCCGGTCAGCGGCCATGTCGTTGACCATGCCGGTCATGCCCGCCACCAGCTTGCCGGCCACCTTGTCGGCCACGACACCCTCGAGCTTCAGGTAGCGCAGCACCTTCCACAGTTCGCGCGACGCCATTTCCGATACGCGTTCGTGGGTGCCCGGTGAGGCCAGCACTTCGCCGGCATAGGTCAGGCCGGCATCGACCAGGGCCTGGTGCCGGCCTTCGTCGGTGAGCTGCCGCAGCACCACCGCGACCACGCCCGACAGATCCACCTGGCGCAGCCGGGTGTCGGCCAGGCGATGCAGGAAGCGGTGCAGTTCCTCGCTTTCAAGCGCGTCGAGGATGCGGGGCAGGGCGTTCGCCAGCGCCCGCCCCATGGTCTGCGAGAACGCGGAGTCGGCCAGCTTGCCCGCGATCGAGCCCGCGATGTCCATCGTGCGCAGCTTGTCGGCGACCTGCCGGGTGCCGAGGAAGTGGTCGCAGATGAAGTCGGCAAGGCTCGCCCCGAGCGCGTCCTTCTTCGACGGGATGATCGCGGTGTGCGGGATCCAGCGCATGCCCAGGGGGTGGCGGAACAGCGCCACCACCGCGAACCAGTCCGCGAGGCCGCCGACCAGGGCCGCTTCGAACACCGCGGCCAGGAAGCTGAAGGCCCAGTGCGGATGCGTGGCCTCGAAAACGGAAACCACCGCCAGGCCCAGGCCCGCAAGCCCCAGGAGCCCGAGTGCGATGGCTTTGCGGCGCCGGAGCGCTGCTTCGCGTGGGTCGGGGAAGGGCGGCATCGGGACAGGGTAGCGCGGGCGCAGCAGCGGGCGCGCGATGGCGCCGACACGGGGATTGAAAATCCCCGGGCACAAAAAACCCGCAGCAGGTGCGGGTTCCGTATCGCCTTGAAATCAATGGTGGCCGGGGAGGGAATCGAACCCCCGACACGGGGATTTTCAATCCCCTGCTCTACCAACTGAGCTACCCGGCCACTGGCGAGCCCGCAATGATACGGGAGCCTGCGGCGGCGAGGCAAGACCAACCATTGCCTGAACGGGCATTGCCGGTCCGCCGCGTTTCCAGTTGGACCTGGGCAATGATCGGGACGGGCAATCGAGCCGCCATGCGGCTAAAGGAGGGAGTCATGCAGCACTACAGGATGTTCGTTGTCGCCGCGGCGCTGGCCGGTTCGATCGGACTGTCGGCATGTGCCAGCAGTGGCATGAGCCCGGACCAGAAGCTGGCGACCTATCAGGCAGCCGCGGGCGAGCCCGTCAAGAGCTTCCGCTACTTCGGACGCATCAGCGGCTGGACGTCGCTGGACGATCGCAACATCGCGGTCTGGACCCGGGCCCAGGAGGCATGGCTGCTCTCGTTCAACGGAAGCTGCCGCGACGTGGAGTGGGCATCAGCCATCACCGTGACCCACCAGGGCAACAGCGTGTACGCCGGCTTCGACAAGGTGGTGGCGCTCAACAGCGGATCATCGGGCTTCCCCTGCCGGATCGATGAGATCCGGCCGCTCGACACCGCGAAGATCAAGTCGGCGGAGAAGACCGCCCGCGAAGAGGCTCAGGCCTCGTCTGCGGGCACGTAACCGGCGGGTTTATCGGCCCCACCGCCGAACAGGAACTTTTCCATCTCGCGTTCCAGGAACGCACGGTGCTCGCGGTCCATCGGTGACAGCCGGTTCTCGTTGATCAACATCGTCTGGTGCGCGAGCCACGCGCCCCAGGCGGTTTTTCCGATGCCGGCGAACACGCGCTTGCCGAGTTCGCCCGGCCAGGGGATGAAGTCGAGGCCTTCGGTCTCGCGCTTCTCGTATTCGCAATGGACGATGCGGCTCACGGCTGGTTCTCCTGGGGCGGTCCGAACTGCGCCTGGATGAGCGTCCTCACGGGCGCGGGAATGCCGAGGCCGGCAAGCGCGCCGCGCGGGACCCAGCGCAGGTCTTCATTGTCGCGCACCGTGGCCGCAGTGGCGACCGCGTGCCAGCGCCTCGGGTGCATCTTGAAGCGGTAGTGGCTGAAGGCGTGGGCGATGGTGTCAAGCACCTCCCCTTGCGCGTAGTCGCCATCGATGTGGGCCTTGAACCACGCCCGCGCCGCGTCGCAGTCGTCCGCCTGCGGCAGCGACCAGAGCTGCGCCCAGACGCCGGTGGGTGGTCGGCGCTGCAGGAGGACGCGGCCTTCGGCGTCGCGCAGCAGCAGCAGCGTCGCTTCCTTCGTGGGGAGCGGTTTGCCGGGCTTCGGCGTGGGCAGGTCTTCCGTGCGTCCCTGCGCATACGCCGTGCAGCCGCCCTGCAGCGGGCAGTCCGTGCAGGCAGGCGAATGGCGCGTGCACAGGGTGGCGCCGAGGTCCATCTGCGCCTGGGTGTAATCGGCCAGTCGCGTGGACGGAAGATGTTGTTGCGCCAGCTGCCACAGCTGCTTCTCGACCGTCGCCTGCCCCGGCCAGCCTTCGATCCCGTGGTAGCGCGAGAGCACGCGCTTGACGTTGCCGTCGAGGATCGCGAAGCGCTCGCCCCAGGCCTGGGAGAGGATGGCGCCTGCGGTGCTGCGGCCGATGCCGGGCAGGGCGACCAGGGCAGCAAAGTCACGCGGGAGTTCGCCACCGTGCAGTTCGGCGCAGGTTCGGGCGGCGGCATGCAGGTTGCGGGCGCGGGCGTAGTAGCCAAGCCCGGACCAGAGGCCGAGCACGTCGTCCAGCGGCGCCGCGGCAAGCGCCGCCACGTCGGGCAGGGCGGCAACGAAACGTTGGAAGTAGGGCGCAGCCACGCGCACCTGGGTCTGCTGCAGCATGATCTCCGACAGCCATACGCGGTATGGCGTGCGCGGGTGCTGCCAGGGCAGGTCATGACGGCCGTGGACGTCGAACCAGGCGAAGAGCGGCGCTGCGAAGGTATCGGCCGGTGCCGCAGTCACGGCGCATCCTCCGGTTCGATGGTGATCTCGACGCCTTCCAGCACGCCGCCGGGGATCTCGATGCGCGGCGCGGTGGCACGGGCGCGCAAGGGCGGCAGCGGGGAGCCCGTGGCGCTGGCGTCCATCCAGTCGAGGATCTCGAAGATGCGTGCCTCGGCCTGGGCGCTGACGCTGTCACGCTCCATGCGGAGGACAAGGGGAGTGGACAGGTCGGATGCGCCCGCGTAGGCGAGTTCGATGGCGATGGGTGAAGTGGATGCACCAAGCGGCGACGGAAGCGCGGGCCAGGCTCGCGGCCAGTCCGGCAACGTCCCTTCGAGCTCCAGCAGCAACGCGCGGCCCAGCGCCGCGCGGCCGTGCGCATCGAACATCGGCACGATGCCTTCACCGCGCAGCACCACGGTGGCCGGTACGAGCGTCCATATGCTGTCGCGAAGCCGCAGTGGGCCGTGCGCGCCCAGGGTGAATTGCAGGGGTGTGCCTTCGCCGCGGTACTCGGCCGACGCCCCGAAGCGCAGCGGGGCGACGTGCCAGGCCGCATCGTCGGCACGCAGCGATCCCGAGGCGGTGACGAAGGCGGGAAGCTCCCAGTCATCGTGTTCCACCCGCATGTGGCCGCGGACGCCGACGCCGGCACCGTTGGCCGGATGCGTTGCCGCGAGATGCAGGTCGAAGTGGACCAGCGTGGGCGGTGCCATCGCCAGGGTGCCGCGGATGTCGGCGGCCAGCGGCGCGTCGGGTGCGAAACCGGGGAGTCGCAATGCAAGGCCACGCAGTTCCCAGCCCTCGGCCAGTACGCGACCGTCGCTCACGGTGATGCCGTCGGAGAGGGTCGGCAGGCTGCCGTCGCCCGGCGGGCGGGAGGCCAGCCACGCCTGCAGTCGCGGCAGGTCGAGCACGGGGGCGTCAAGCTGGATGTGCTGCAGTACCAGCGGGGCACGACGGTCGCGCACCGTGGACCAGGGAAGTGACACCAGCACGCGTGCGGCACGGAGCAGTGGCTCGCCGTCTCCCCGATCACGTACGACGACATCGTGCACTTCAAGCATCGGCGTCCCGCGCAGCCGGTACCGGGTGTCGCCTTCGAAATCGATCTCGAGTCCCAAGCCGTTGCCTACGCCGTCCAGCACCAGGCGGGCGAGGCGCTGCGGCTGCATCAGCATTGCCGCCGCCAGCATGGCGAGCAGCAGGACGACAGCGGCGACGCCCGCGGCGAGCGCGAGCCCGCGGCGGAGCTTCACGCCCCCAGCGCCTCCGGCAGCAGGGCGTCGACGAAGGCCTCGGCATCGAATACGCGCAGGTCCTCGGGGCGCTCGCCGATGCCGGCGAAGCGGATCGGGATGCCGAACTCGCGTGCCAGCGCGAACACCACGCCGCCCTTGGCGGTGCCGTCGAGCTTGGTGACCACCAGCCCCGTGACGGCCGCGGCCGCATGGAAGTGGCGCAGCTGGCTGAGCGCGTTCTGGCCGGTGGTGCCGTCGATCACCATCAGCACTTCGTGCGGGGCGCTGCCATCAAGCTTGCCGAGCACGCGCTTGATCTTGGCAAGCTCGGCCATCAGCCCCTGCTGGGTATGCAGGCGGCCGGCGGTGTCCGCGATCAGCACGTCGGTGCCGCGCGCGCGGGCGGCCTGCAGGGCGTCGAACGCCACCGAGGCGGCGTCGGCGTCCTGGCCCTGGGCGATCACGGCCACGCCGTTGCGCTCGCCCCAGGCCTGCAGCTGGGCCACGGCGGCGGCGCGGAAGGTGTCGCCGGCGGCCAGCATCAGGGCGTGGCCTTCGTCCTTGTAACGCTTGGCGAGCTTGCCGATGGTCGTGGTCTTGCCGACGCCGTTGACGCCGACGGTCAGGATCACGAAGGGCTTCACGGCGGCATCGATCGACAGCGGGCGCGCGACTGGCTCGAGCATCGCCACCAGGTCGGCGCGCAAGGCGCTGCGCAGCGCGGGCACGTCGGCGAACTCGCGCGCCTTCATGCGCTTGCGCAGCGAATCCACCAGCGCGGTGGTGGCGCTGATGCCGACGTCGGCGATGAGCAGCGCGGTTTCGATCTCGTCGAGGAGGTCGTCGTCCAGCCGCGGGTTGCGGGAGAACAGGCCGCCGAGGCCGCGGGCGATGCCGCTGCCCTTGAGGCGGTCGCGCCAGCCGGACTTGCCGGGCGGGGCGGGCGGCTTGTCCTGCGTGGTGGTGGCGGTCGTGCTTGTCGCCTGGGTTACTTCCGGCGGTGGCGGAGCGGGCGGCGGCAGCGGCACGGGGGTCGCCGGGAGCGGAGCCGCCATCGGGGGCGGGACGATGGTTTCAGGCGCTGGAGCAGGTGCATCAAGCACTTCGGCCGCTTCAACGGCGTCAACGGCTTCAACCGTTTCAACCGTTTCAACCGCCCCAACGACATCCACATAGGCGACATCAACCGATTTCGCCGCGGCGCCCATCGCCCGTGCCGCCTCGATGGCTTCGGCGGCCGCGCTCAACGAAGTGGTGTCGTCCTTCCCATGCTTGGCCTTGTCGGCGTCGGGTTTCCAGCGGCGGAAGAAGCTGACCATCGCGAACGGACCGGGGATAGGAAAGGGGAGGGTGCGCAGCGTCGCGCAAGCGCGGACAATGCGGCGTCATGGTACCACCGGCCCCAAGCGCGCCTTCCCGATCCACGCCCCCCGGGAGCGTGCGCATCATCGGTGGACGCTGGCGCGGTTCGAAGCTTCCAGTGGCCTCGGTGCCGGGCCTGCGGCCGACGTCCGATCGTGCCCGCGAGACCCTCTTCAACTGGCTGCAGCCGATGCTTGCCGGGTCGCGCGTGCTCGACCTGTTCGCCGGCAGCGGAGCACTGGGCCTGGAGGCGCTGTCGCGCGGTGCAAGCGAGGCGCTGCTGGTCGAGCGCGATCCCGCACTGGCGCAGTCCCTGCGCGACACCTGCGAGCGGCTGGGCGCGGGCGCCGCCGCCAGCGTGCTGCGGGCCGACGCGCTGGAATTGCTTCGCACGCCCCTGCATGGACGCTTCGACCTGGTGTTCCTCGATCCGCCGTTCCTTGCCGGACTGTGGGACGACGCGCTGGCGCGACTTGCACCGTGGCTTGCCGACGACGCCTGGCTCTACCTCGAATCAGCACCCGACGCCCACGTCGCTCCGGGCCCGGGCTGGCGGCTGCACCGCGAAGCCGCCACCCGCGACGCCCGGCACGCGCTGTTCCGGCGCGCGGCCGCGACCTGAAACGGCGCGGCGCGGCGCTGCTACACTCGCGCTGGCTACAGCACCCAAACTACGGCGCAGCCAAGGCATGAGCACAGCTCGAAACAGGATCGCGGTCTATCCAGGCACCTTTGATCCGATCACCAACGGCCATGTCGACCTGGTCGATCGCGCCGCGCCGCTCTTCGAGAAACTCATCGTCGGCGTCGCCGAAAGCCCGGGCAAGAGTCCGGCACTGCCACTTGCGCTGCGGGTGGAGCTGGCGCGCGAGGCGCTGGCCGCCCACGACAACGTCGAGGTCATGGGCTTCGACTCGCTGCTGGCGCATTTCGTGTCCGAAGTGGGGGGCGGCGTCCTGCTGCGCGGCCTGCGCGCGGTCTCGGACTTCGAGTACGAATTCCAGCTGGCCAGCATGAACCGGCACCTCATTCCCGAGGTGGAAACCCTGTTCCTGACGCCAGCGGAACAGTACGGATTCATTTCTTCGTCGCTGGTGCGCGAGATCTCCCGCCTTGGCGGCGACGTTTCGGGGTTCGTGCCGGCTGCGGTGGCCGAAGCGCTGCAGGCCGAATGGCGGCGCGAGCTAGACTGACATCCATCACAACGCAACACTTGGGGAACCACGAATGAAGACGATCTCCCGCCTGATGCTGACCGCCTGCCTGGCGCTGCCGCTGCTAGCGGCCTGCAACAAGGAGGAAGCGCCGGTTGCCGTTGTCGCGGCGCCGCTGACCGCTCCCACCACGGCCGACGACGGCGCCTGGCGCGCCTACGTGTCCGACGTGGTGACCCGCAACATGGAGGGCATCGCCAACCAGCCCTTCGTGTACTACCTGCCCGCGCCCACCGGTGACGAGGCCGCCGACACCGGCAACTACGAGCGCCTCCAGGACAAGGCCGGGCTCGACGTCGCGCGCGGCATCGTGCGCGGCAACATGCTGGCCTACGCCTCGTCGGATTCCGCCAAGATGGCCGACATCGTCGTCGAGTCGTTCGCCGCGGTGGCACCCGACACCATGAAGGGCGTGCGCGTCGTGTTCATCGGCAGCGCCGCCGACCAGGAGCGCGTGGCCACCGCCGTGGCGCCGGCCGGCGTCGAGTTCGTGTTCGTCGAAGCCAAGTAAGCCGCTTCCCCGCCGCCGGCTTCCGGGCCGGCGGCGGACCGCGCGGGCAAGGTCTACAATGGCCGCATGGCCCTGCGCATCAACGAACTCTGCATCAACTGCGACGTTTGCGAGCCTGCCTGCCCGAACGACGCGATCTCGCAGGGCGAAACCATCTACGTGATTGAACCCGCGCGCTGCACCGAGTGCGTGGGGCATTTCGACGAGCCACAGTGCGTGGTGGTGTGTCCGGTCGAATGCATCGATCCCGACCCCGACATCCCCGAAACCCATGACCAGCTGCTGGTGAAGCTCCTGCGGCTCAAGGAGCAGGCTGCTTGAACATCACAAGCCCGTTGCGCCGCCTGGCGCTGCCGCTGCTGATCGCGCTCGTCCCTTTCAGCGCGGCACTCGCTGCCGATGGCCAGGCGGCCACGGAGCCTGCAGCCGCGGTGCAGCCGCTGAAGCCACCGGGCGCGGCGATCGCATCCGCGCACGCCCTGGCCACCGACGCCGGCATGGAGGTCCTGGCCGACGGCGGCAACGCCTTCGACGCCGCGATCGCGGTGTCCGCGGTGCTTTCGGTGGTGGAGCCGATCAGCTCCGGCATCGGCGGCGGCGGCTTCTTCCTGCTGCACGACGCCGCCACCGGTCGCGACGTGTTCCTCGACGCCCGCGAGACCTCGCCGGCCGCGGCCACGCCCGAACGCTATCTCGACGCCGATGGCGAATTCGACCGCGATCGCGCCACCAATGGCGCCTGGTCGGCGGGCATCCCGGGACTGCCGGCCGCCTTCGTCCACCTCCAGGAGAAGTACGGCAAGCTGCCGCTGTCGCGTACCCTGGCGCCGGCGATCCGCGTCGCGCGCGAAGGCTTCCCGGTGTACGCGCGCATGGCCCGCGGCTATGCGGCGCGCAGCGCGGTGATGGAGCGCTATCCCGGCACCCGCGAGGTCTACCTGGCCGCCGGCCGGCCGATCGAGATCGGTGACGTGTTCCGCCAGCCCGATCTCGCCCGGACGCTCGAACGCCTTGCCGAACACGGCTTCGACGGCTTCTACCGCGGTGACGTCGGCGCGAAGCTGGTGGCCGGCGTCAACGCCGAGGGCGGCGCGTGGACCGCGGAAGAACTCGCCGCCTACCGCGTGCGCGAACGCGAGCCGGTCCGCTTCGGCTACCACGACTGGGAAATCGTGACCGCGCCGCCGCCGTCGTCGGGCGGCATCGCGCTGGCGCAGATGCTGCAGATCCTGGCCCCGTACGACCTGGAAGCGATGACGGAGGCCGAAAGCACCCACCTGGTGGTGGAATCCATGCGTCGCGCCTTCCGCGACCGCACCTTCTATCTTGGCGATCCCGACTTCGTGGAGGTGCCGCAGCGCCTGCTGTCCAGCGCCGATTACGCCGCCGGCCTGCGCGCCACGATCCACCCCGGCAAGGCCACGCCCAGCGACCTGCTGTCAGGCGCGCCGACGCCGCTCGAGGATGAAGAGACCACACACTTCTCCATCATCGACGCCGAAGGCAACCGCGTCGGCGCCACGCAGACGGTGAACCTGCTCTACGGTTCGGGCCTGGTGGCACCGGGCACCGGCGTGTTGCTCAACAACGAGATGGACGATTTCGCGCTCAAGCCGGGCACCCCGAACGCCTTCGGCGTGATGGGCTTCGCCGCCAATGCGCCGGAGCCCGGCAAGCGCATGCTGAGCTCGATGGTGCCGACCTTCATGGTCTCCGACGACAAGGTCGCGGTGCTGGGCACCCCGGGCGGCAGCCGCATCATCACCATGGTGCTGCTGGGCGTGCTCGGCTACGACGCCGGACTGTCCGCGGCCGACGTGGCGGCGCTGCCGCGCTACCACCACCAGTGGATGCCGGACGTGGTCCAGGCCGAGACCGGGACCTTCGAGCCGGCCACGGTGCAGGCGCTGCGTGCGATGGGGCACACGCTGCAGCTGCCCGAAGAAGAGGCGAGCCAGGGCCGCCGCTCCAGCGACGTCTGGGGCAACTTCCAGACCGTGGCCTGGGATATCACCGGCAACCGGCTCGAGGCCGGTACCGATCCGCGCAATCCCGTGGGCAAGGGTGAGGTCCGGGCATCGCCGGAGCCGTAAGCGCAGGATCCTGTGCGGGTGCGCGCGCATTTGTGGGAGCGGCTATAGCCGCGATCAACCGGAGCGGGATTCCAATCGCGGCTATAGCCGCTCCCACAGGGGCAGGGGCCTGACGGGTAGCCGCTCCCATAGTCCAAGTGGCGCAGAGAGGAGACGACATGAAGCTCTGGTCGATCGAAGGCAATACCCAGCGGCTTGACGGCGGTTCGATGTTCGGCAATGCGCCGCGCGCGCTGTGGTCGCGCTGGATGGAGCCCGACGAACTCAACCGCATTCCGCTGGCCACGCGCGCACTGCTGGCGACGCCGCTCAACGGCCGCACGGTGCTGTTCGAGGCCGGCATCGGCGCATTCTTCGAGCCGAAGCTGCGCGAGCGCTATGCCATCGGCGGCGGCGGCCACGTGCTGCTGGACTCGCTGCGCGAGGCCGGCTTCGGCCACGAGGACATCGACGTGGTGGTCCTCAGCCACCTGCACTTCGACCACGCCGGTGGCCTGCTGTCGGCATGGAAAGAGGGCAAGGCGCCGGAACTGCTGTTCCCGAACGCGACCTTCGTCATTGGCCGCGAGCAGTGGGAACGCGCGCAGGATCCGCATCTGCGCGACCGCGCCAGTTACATCCCCGAGCTCACCGGGCTGCTCCAGGCCAGCGGGCGCCTGGAGCTGGTCGACGGCGACCGCACACCGGCGCTGGGCGATGAGGTGCGCTTCCACTGGAGCCACGGCCATACGCCGGGAATGATGCTGGCCGAGGTGCTTGGCCCCGAGCTGCGCGACGATGGCCACCATGGTGGCGTGGTGTTCTGCGCCGACCTCGTGCCCGGACTGCCCTGGGTGCACGTGCCGATCACCATGGGCTACGACCGCTGCGCCGAAACCCTGATCGACGAGAAGCAGGCCTTCCTCGACGACAAGCTCGCGCGCGGGGTGCATCTGTTCTTCACCCACGACCCCGGCTGCGCGCTGGCGCAGGTGGGGCGCGGCGAGCGCGGCCGCTTCGAGGGCGTCCACCAGGTCGAGCGCCTGCAGGCGCGCGGCCTGGGCGCATAAACCCCTTTCAGCCGGTGCCTGGTGGGCGCGTCAACAGCAGCCAGGCCAGTGCCGTGGCCGCCAGGGTTGCCAGGGCCGCGATCGCCCAAGGTAGCCACAGCGGCCAGCCGCCCGGCGATGCCCGGGCCAGCCGATGCGGCGTGGGGGAGGGGGGTGCGTTGGCCGTGGGCGGAACAGGCACCGGATCCGGGATGGTCGTGGCCTGCGGCGACGCGTCGTCTCCGGTCCCTGTCCCTGGCGCGGGAGGCAACAGCACCGCCGGCAGCGCCAGCCGGTAGCCCTCGCCGTACACGGTCTGCAGCACGTGTCCGGAATGGTCGCCCAGCGCGGTGCGCAGCCGGCGCATCACCTTGGATACCGCGCTGTCGAACACAGTTTCGGCGCCGGGCCAGGCTTCGGCGATCAGCGTGGCCCGCGGAACCACTTCCTCGGCGTGGTCGAGCAGGCACAGCAGGACCGCGCAGGCACGGGCATCGAGATCCCGCGTCCGGTCATCGGCGTGAAGGCGCTGCTTTGAGGGATCCAGCCGGTAGCGGCCGAACAGCCATTGGCCTTCACACGGCGGGTTGCACGCGGGCGTGCTGCGGCCTGTGGCGGCCGGCGTTGTCGGCGGGAGCGGAGCAGTGGCCACATAGCCGCCAACGCGGGGTGCGGCAACCGCAGGCCAGCGCCGCGTGGATTCAGGCGCGGGTGCCGAAGATCTTGTCGCCGGCGTCGCCCAGCCCCGGAAGGATGTAGCCGAGTTCGTTGAGGCGTTCGTCGATGGACGCGACGTAGACCTCCACGTCCGGATGCCTGGCCTCGAGCACGCGCAGGCCCTCGGGCGCGGCGACCAGGAACAGCCCCTTGATCCGGGTGCAGCCGGCCTTCTTCAGCATGTCGACCGTGGCCACGAGGGTGCCGCCGGTCGCCAGCATCGGATCGAGGACCAGGGCGGTGCGGTCGGCCATGTCGCCGACCAGGTTCTCGTAATACGCCATGGCCTCGAGCGTGGACTCGTCGCGCTTGATGCCCACCACGCCGACCTTGGCCGCGGGGATCAGCTCCAGCACGCCGGGAAGCATGCCCAGGCCGGCGCGCAGGATCGGCACCAGGGTGATCTTGCGCCCCTTGATCCGGCGCACGCGGACCGTGCCGGCCCAGCCCTCGACCTCCGAGTCCTCGCATTCCAGGTCGGCGGTGGCCTCGTAGGTCAGGAGCGCGGCGACCTCGCCGGCCAGCTCGCGGAAGGTCTTGGTGCTGTTGTCGGCGCGGCGCATGAGGCCGAGCTTGTGCTGCACCAGCGGATGGCGGACTTCGACGATCTTCATGCCGCAAGTCTAGCGTGGCCGCAGCGTTCATGACGTCGGTAACCTGCCTGAAACACAACGGAAATATCGTGTGCGGCGTCGACCACACCGAGTCCTGCCGTGTCCAAGCACCATCCGCTGCATCTCGCCATCCTCGCCGGCCTTGCCTTCGGCGCCATCGCGCAAGCCCACGCCCAGGAACCGGCCGCGCCGGCGACCGCGGCCGAAACGGCTTCCGCGCCTCCGACCGGGCCGGTGCAGGCGGTCGATACCACCGAACCCGTCAACTTCGGCGCCATCGAGGTCCGAGGCCAGTTCGAATCGCAGATGCGCGCCATCGACTTCAAGCGGGCCTCGGATGCCATCCAGGACACCGTGTCCGCGGACTCCATGGGCCAGTACCCGGACCAGAACGTGGGTGAGTCGCTGTCCCGCCTGCCGGGCATCAGCGTCACCCGCGACCAGGGCGAAGGGCGCTACGTGGTGATCCGCGGCCTGGACGCCGCGCAGAACTCGGTCACCGTGGACGGCATCGCCATGGGCACGCCGGAAGACAGCAGCCGCGCCGCGCCGCTGGACGTCATTCCCTCCGAATCCACCGAGCGCCTGACGGTCATCAAGGCGCCGACGCCGGACATGCCCGGCGATTCGCTGGGCGGGACGATCATGGTCGAATCCGCGTCGGCCTTCGACCGCGAGGGCCGCAACATGCGCTTCAAGGCCGAAGCCAGCCACCAGAACCTCAGCGGCGAGACCAGCCCCAAGGCCGCCTTCAACTTCAGCGATGTCTACAACGACACCTTCGGCGTGGCCTTCGGCCTGAGCTGGCAGGACCGCGACTACGAGTCGGACAACATCGAGGTCGAGTACGACCTCACCCCGGTCGAGATCCAGCAGCGCAAGTACACGATCAACCGCGAGCGCACCGGCGTGAACCTCAACCTCGACTGGCGCCCCGACAACGACAACCAGTACTACCTGCGCACGCTCTACACCGACTTCACCGACGCCGAGACCCGCCAGAACCACATCATCCCGGTGGGCGAGGGCGACATCGCCGGCTATGACGGCAACAGCTGGACGGTGGAGAACATCTCCGCCGACGACTTCGGCCGCCGGCTGCGCTACCGCACCAAGGAAGAGGACACCTTCACCGTCAGCGCCGGCGGCATGAACCGCATGGGCCACGCGAAGTTCGACTACCAGCTCGGCTACACCAAGGTCCGCGAGCGTGTGGACGATGAGGTCGAGATGCGCTTCGAGTACCTCGGCGACGAGGACATGGCGATCCGCGTCGGTCCTGGCCGCGTGCCCTCGTTCGACGTGATCGATCCCGCGGGCGGCGATGCCTGGCTGCGCAATGCCAACTACGGCCTGGACCGACTGGTGGTGGGTCCGAAGCAGGTCGACGACGAGGCCTGGAGCGCGAAGTTCGACTTCACCTACGCCGGTGAAGCGGTGACCTGGAAGACCGGCCTGCTCGGCCGCTGGCGCGACCGCGACGTCAACGTGGACGAGGCCGAGTTCCGCATCGGGCCCGATATCGACCTTTCGGGCTGGACCACCGGCTCGCCGTCCTACCGCCACGGCAACATGGGTGACGGCCTGTCTTCGAGCGCGATGCGTCGCTACCTGCGCGAGAACCGCCAGCTGTTCTCCGAGCGTCCGGGCGACGTGGCGGAAAACGCCATGGTCTCGCTGGTGGAGGACTACACCGCAAGCGAAGACGTGCTCGCCGCCTACCTCATGGGTACGATGGACTTCGGCAACCTGCGCGTGGTCGCCGGTGCCCGCGTGGAGCGCACTGACTTCGACGCCACCGGCTGGATGGTCGACCTGGACGAGGACGGCGTGCTCACCGCCGCGCCGTCGTCGGCCTCCAAGTCCTACACCAGCGTGCTGCCCGGCCTGCACCTGCGCTACGACACCGACGGCGACTGGGTGCTGCGCGGCGCGGTCACCAAGACCATCGCGCGCCCGAGCTTCGGCGACATCACGCCGCGCGCCAGCATCAACCGCGACGACGAAGAGGTCGACCTGGGCAACCCGCAGCTCGATCCCTACGAGTCGCTCAACTTCGACCTGTCGTTCGAGCGTTACATCGGCGACTCGGGCATCTTCTCCGCCGGCATCTTCCACAAGTCGATCGACGGCTACATCGTCGACACCTGGACCAACAACGATCCCGCCTTCCCGGGCTATGACGTGACCCGCCCGGTCAACGGCGAGGACGCGAGTGTCCTGGGTGTCGAGCTCAACTGGCAGCAGAAGCTCGACTTCCTGCCCGGTGCGTGGAGCGGCCTGCTCGTGGGCCTGGGCGGCACCTGGCTCGATACCGAGTTCGTGGCCGGCACCGAGGACCGCGCGGGTGAGAAGTTCATGCTCCCGCTGTCGTCCGAGCGCCTGTACAGCGCGCACATCGGTTGGGAGAACGACCGCGTCAGCACGCGCCTGGCCGCGGTGTATCGCAGCGAGTACCTGGACGAGATCGGCAGCGACAGCCGCTACGACCTCTGGGTCGCGCCCAATACCCAGCTCGACTTCAGCCTGGACTACAAGGTGACCGACAGCTGGGGCCTGTATTTCGAGGCCTCCAACCTGCTCGACGAGCCGCTGGAGCTCTACCAGGGCACGCCGGCGACCACGCTGCAGAACGAACTCTATGGCCGCGGCTACACGCTTGGCGTCAAGGTCAATTTCTGAGGATGCACATGATGAAGAACCGGACCATCCCGCGCGCAGCCTGGCGCGCGCTTGCCACCAGCGGACTGGCACTGGCGCTCGCCGCCTGCGGCGGGGCCCCGGCACCTGGTGCCGGCAACGCGACGGTTGAAGACGCCGAGGACCGTGCAGACCGCGCCCGCGAGGCGGTACGTGCAGAGGCCGCGGAGGCCGTGACCGTTCCCGAGGCCTTCGCCACCCAGATGACCCCGGAGGACAACATCGACTCGGTCGCCAGTTGGACCGCGCCCGACGGCCAGGTGCTGCTGCTCGCCACCGCCAAGTCCACCCATCGCCTGGTGGTGTACGACGGTGCCACGGGTGCGTTCGTGCGCCATGTCGGCGAGCGCGGCGCGGGTGCGGGGCAGTTCGACCGGCCCAACGGCATCGCCGTCGCCGACGATCTCGCCTTCGTGGTCGAGCGCGACAACCGCCGCGTGCAGGTGCTGCGCCTGCCGGGCATGCAGACCGTCGCCGAGTTCGGCGCCGACGTGCTGAAGCTACCCTACGGCCTGTGGGTGAACGAGGTCGACGGCGGCTACGAGATCTACGTGACCGACGCCTACATGGTGGGGGAAGACGCCGAGGGCGAAGACATCCTGCCGCCGCTGGAACAGCTCGACCGCCGCGTGCACCGTTTCGCCTTCGCGCCGCAGGGCAGCGGCTTCGCGGCCCGCCATGTCGGCGCGTTCGGCGACACCACGCCCGACGGGGCGCTGCGCGTAGTCGAATCGCTCTGGGGCGATCCGGACAACGACCAGTTGCTGATCGCCGAGGAAGACGAAACCTATGCCAACGAGTTCAAGGTCTACGACCTCGCCGGCACCTACAGCGGGCGCACCATCGGCGCGGAGTTCCTGCAGGCGCAGGCCGAGGGCATCGTGCTCAAGACCTGCGCCGATGGCAGCGGCTGGTGGATCACCACCGAGCAGGGCAAGGGCCGCACGGCCTTCCACCTGTTCGAGCGCGGCTCGCTGGAGCACGTCGGCGCGGTGGCCGGTCCCACGGTCGCAAACACTGACGGCATCTGGCTGCACGACGCGCCCGCCAGCGGCTTCCCCGACGGCGTGCTGTACGCGGTGCACGACGACCAGGGCGCGGTGGCCATCGACTGGCGCGAGATCGCGTCGGCGCTGGAGCTGCCTGCATGCGCGCGCTGACCCGCGTCGGCGGGTCGATGGCGCCACTCCACGGCACGACTGCAGCCGTCAGCAAGTCCAGGCCCTGGGCAAGGCCTTGCGGCGCGAGACTGTTGACTGCGGTGCTGCCCGCCCTGCTGCTGGCCGGCACTGCCTTCGCCGATGAAACGTTTGGCCCCGGCATCATCGTGCTGGAGCCCAACACGCTGGTCCCGGCAGGCAATCTCCACTACGCATCTGCGGCGCGCCCGGACCGCATCATCGCCTCGCCCGCGGCAGATCCGGCCCGCGGCTTCCAGGTTTCCTGGCGAACCGCCGATGGCATCGAGGCACCGCGGCTGGAACTCGTGGTGGCGGGTGATTCGCCGGCCGTGGGTCAGCCGCGCAGCCTGCCCGCGCGCAGCATCGTCTTCGCCACCGAAAACGGCACCGGCAGCCAGCACCAGGTAGACGTTGACGGCCTGGAACCCGACACGCTCTACGCCTTCCGCGTGCAGGGCGGCACCGGCTGGTGGAGCCCGTGGCGACAGCTGCGCACCGCCGCCGCACCCGGCACCGCGCTCGAGTTCCTGTACTTCGGCGACACCCAGAACAAGAACGCCAGCCACGGCAGCCGCGTCCTCCTCGAAGCCCTGCGCCACGCCCCGCGCGCGCGCCTCGCCCTGTTCGCCGGCGACCTGGTCAGCGGTGGCGACGGCGAAGACGACAACGAATGGGGCGAATGGACCGACATCACCGCGCCCATCGCCGCGACCATGCTGGTCGCCCCGGTGACCGGCAACCATGAGTACTTCGAAGAGTTCGAGGACACCCCCCAGGAGCGTCGCGTACTTGGCCTGCACTGGGCCCACATGTTCGCGCTGCCCGACAACGGCGCGCCCGGCACCGCCGCCACTACCTATTGGTTCGACATGCACGACGCCCGCTTCGTCGTGCTCGACGGCACCTCGGCCCTGGACCTCGGCACCGCCGCCGCCCAGGCGCAATGGCTGGACGATGTCCTGCGCGACAACCCGCGTGCCTGGAGCATCGTCGCCATCCACCAGCCCATGTACTCCCCCCGCGAAGGGCGCGACAACGCCCTGCTGCGCGAGCACCTGATGCCCGTGCTCGAACGCCACGCCGTCGACCTGGTCCTCCAGGGCCACGACCACACCTACGGCCGCCGCGCCGGCGACGCCGGAGCAGCCACGCCCCAGTACGTCGTCTCGGTGGCCGGCGCCAAGCAGTACCTGCTGTCCCGGGAAGCACGCGACACCATGGCGCCGGTCGCCGAAGACACCCAGCTCTTCCAGGTGGTGCGCATCGACGGCGACACCTTGAGCTACGAAGCGCGCACCGTGACCGGCCGTCTGTACGACGCCTTCTCGCTGGTGGGAGAGAGCCGGGGTGGGCGGAGGATCGTGGAACATCCGGAAGACCGGATCGCCCCCCGCGACTGCGGGCGCACGGCAACGCTCAAGGGCCGCATCGACCGCTGCTGGGAGTAGGGCAGAGCGCCCGTCGCGCACGCCGAGACGACTGGCGACGTCGCCGGATCATCTTTCGGGCCGCGAGGGCGGAGGGTGCGTGGGGTACTCCGCCGGCTGAGCACGTGGTGCTCTTTATGCCGGCTGCGTACCCCACGCACCCTCCGCGCTGCAGCCAAATGAGGCTCAGGCTGCTGCCTTGACCCGCGGGCCTTCCTGCAAGGCGCGCTTGACCATGGATACGACCAGGTCCAGTTCGTCCTCGCCCATTTCGAAGCGCGGAGTGAAGCGCAGCGAGTTCTCGCCGCCGTGGATCACCCCCAGGCCTTGCTCGCGCAGCCACTCCTCGGTGGAGCCCGCGCCGTAACCCTTGAAGCCCGGCGCGAGTTCGCAGGAGAACAGCAGCCCCGTGCCCTGGACCTTCGTGATCAGCCCCCCCAGCTCGGCCTTCAGCGTCTCGAGCTTGTCGAGCGCCTGCTGGCCGCGCGCGCGGATGTTGGCGCGCACCTCCGGCGTCACCATGCCCAGCACCGCCGTGCCGACGTCGGCCGCGCGCGGGTTGGCGGTCATCGTGTTGCCGTAGGTGCCGCGCTTGTACATGGCGGCGGCGCGCGCGTTCATCGCCAGCACCGAGAGCGGGTACTGGCCGGCGTTGAGCGCCTTCGAGTAGGTCTCCATGTCGGGCGCCTCCTGGCCTTCGAAGCCGGGGTAGTCAACGATCGACAGGGTGCCGGTGGCGCGCAGGCCGGCCTGGATCGAGTCGACCAGCAGCAGCGAACCGTGCGCCTTGGTGAGTTCGCGCGCGGCGGCGTAGTAATCGACCGGCACGCTGCGGCCGGGGTCGCCTTCGCCCATCACCGGCTCGAGGAACATCGCCTCGATGAACCAGCCCTTCGCATCGGCGTCGGCGAAGACCTGCTTCAGCGCATCGATGTCGTACGGCGCCACCACCAGCACGCTGTCCTCGTGGCGGTAGCTGGCCAGCGCGCCCTCGTAGGCCTTGCGGGTGGAGTTGGAGTACAGCGCCGGCGCCTCGGTGCGGCCGTGGAAGGCGCCCTTGACCACCAGGCGCTTGACGGTGCGACCGGCGTGGCGGCCGCCGGCGTCGGTCATGGTCTTGGCGTTGGTGTCGGCGATGCGTGCGGCCAGCGACACCGACTCGGAGCCGGAGTTGAGGCACATGAAGGCGGCGAACGGGCAGTCGCGGCCCTGGCCGATCTCGGCGCGCAGGGCGCGGTCCAGGCGCAGCTGCGACAGGCTCGGGGTCATGATGTTGGCCATCGCCTGCGGCCTGGCCATGGCGTCGATCACCGGCTGCGGGGCGTGGCCGAAGCCGAGCATGCCGTAGCCGCCGGTGTCGTACAGCACCGCGCCCTTGAGGGTGATCATCCAGGGGCCGCGGGCGGCGAGGGCGACGTAGGGGTTCACGCCGTCCTGGGGATAGAAGTTGACGTAGCCGGCCTGCACGGCCTGGACCTGGGCGTCTTCGTCGAGGTCGAGCAGCTCGGCGATCTCGGACTCGATGCGCGCGAACTCGTCGGCGGCGGCGTCGATGGCGGCGACCAGCTCGGGATGGGTGGCGGCAAAGCGCGCGATCGTGGCGTCATCGAGGCCGGGGCTGCGGCGCTGGCCCTTGCGTGCGCGGAGCGGGGCGAGGCGGGCGGTCACGTGGTCGGTCATGTCGGTTCTCCTGGTGCGATCCCCTATTATCGGCATGCGTTCGTCGCTTGGTAGGTGCGATCTGCGCTGAAACCCTGCAGTTTTCGGCGGATCGACGATAGAATTGCCGGATGAAGCTGAGCCCCGCCGACGAAGCCCTGCTGTCGCTGCTGCGCGAGGATGCGCGCGCCCCCACCGCGGCGATCGCGCGCCGCCTGCAGCTGTCGCGCACCACGGTGCAGAGCCGCATCGAACGCCTGGAGCGGATGGGCGTGATCTCCGGGTACACCGTGCGCGTCAGCGACGATCACGAGCGCGAACGCGTGCGCGCGCTGATCATGATCACGGTGTTTCCGAAGCAGGCGCCATCGGTGGTCGAAGCCCTGCGGCAGATGCCCGGGGTGCGCGCCCTGCATTCGGTCAACGGCGCCTGGGACCTGGTGGCCATGGTGGTGGTGCAGACCATCGGCGACATGGACGAGCTCACCGACCGCATCGGCGCCCTGGATGGCGTCGAACGCACCACCTCGACCCTGCTGCTGTCGACCAAGTTCCAACGCTGAGGCCGCGCGTGAAGAAGTCCGATTTCCGTTTCGAGCTCCCGCAGGAGCTGATCGCGCAGACGCCGCTGGCCGAGCGTTCCGCCAGCCGGATGCTGGTGGTGCCGCCGGGCGACGGCGGCCTCCATGACCACCACGTGCACGCGCTGCCGGATTTCCTGCGCGCCGGCGACCTGCTGGTCTTCAACGACACGCGCGTGATTCCCGCGCGCCTGTTCGGCCACAAGCAGGGCAGCGGTGGCCGCGTCGAGATCCTGATCGAGCGCCTGCTGCCGGGCAACGAGGCCCGCGCCCAGGTCGGCGCCAGCAAGACGCCCAAGCCGGGCAACCTGATCGAACTCGATGCCGGTGGCGTGGCCGAGGTGGTCTCGCGCGATGAAAGCTTCCACCGCCTGCGCTTCCACGTCGATGGCGAGCTGCAGCCCTGGCTGGAGAAAGCGGGGCGCATGCCGCTGCCGCCCTATATCCAGCGCGAGCCCGGCGCCGACGATGCCGAGCGCTACCAGACCCTGTTCGCGCGGGAGTCCGGGGCGGTGGCGGCGCCGACCGCGGGCCTGCACTTCGACCAGCCCTTGCTCGATGCCCTGCGCGCGCGGGGCGTCGATTCCGCGCACGTGACCCTGCACGTCGGCGCCGGGACCTTCCAGCCGATGCGCGTGGACGACATCCGCGAGCACCGCATGCACAGCGAGTGGATCAACGTCGGCGCCGCCCTGGTCGCCCAGGTGCGGCGCACGCGCGCTGCCGGCGGGCGGGTGGTGGCAGTCGGCACCACGGTGCTGCGCGCGATGGAGTCGGCGACGGTGGAGGGCGAGCTGCATCCCTTCGCCGGCGAAACCTCGATCTTCATCGTGCCGGGCTACCGGATCACCTCGGCCGACCTGCTGCTGACCAATTTCCACCTGCCCGAGTCGACCCTGCTGATGCTGGTCTCGGCCTTCGCGGGGCGCGAGCGGGTGTTGGCCGCGTATGCGCACGCGGTGCGCGAGCGCTACCGGTTCTTCTCCTACGGCGACGCGATGTTGCTGTCGCGGAACGACTGAAACGGAAGTTGTCGAGTATCATTCTCATTTGCGCCAGGCCGCCGGTCTGGCCCCTGGACCAGGAGTTGCACGTGAACATCCGCTTCCGCGCCCCCCGCGCCGCCCTTGCCGCCGCCTGCGCGGCGCTGCTGCTTGCCGCCTGCGGTGGCGAGCGCGCCGAAACCGGCACCGCCGGCACCACCCCCGGCACCGAAACCGCCCCGGCCGCCGCCGGGGAGGTCAATCTCTACACCACCCGTGAGCCCGGCCTGATCCAGCCGCTGCTCGACGCCTTCACCGCAAGCTCGGGCATCGAGGTCAACACCGTGCTGCTGAAGGACGGCCTGCTCGAGCGCCTGGGCGCCGAAGGCGCGCGCTCCACGGCCGACGTGCTGATGGTGGTCGACACCGGCAACATGCTCGACCTGGTCGAGGCCGGCCACACCCAGCCGCTGCAGTCCGACGTGCTGGAATCGGCGATTCCCGCGCACCTGCGCGGCGAGGACGACCAGTGGTTCGCGATGTCGTTGCGCGACCGCGTGCTGTACGCGCACAAGGACCTGGAACTCGAGTCCTTCCACTACGAGGACCTCGCCGATCCGAAGTGGAAGGGCAAGGTCTGCATCCGCTCCGGCCAGCACCCTTACAACACCAGCCTGTTCGCGGCGATGATCGCGCACCACGGCACCGAAGCCACCGAACAGTGGCTGGGCGGCGTCAAGGCCAACCTCGCACGCAAGGCTGCCGGCGGCGACCGTGACGTCGCCCGCGACATCCTTGCCGGCATCTGCGACATCGGCATCGCCAATGCCTACTACGTCGGCCGCATGAAGAACGCCGAGCCCGGCTCCGAGCAGCACCAGTGGGGCGAGGCGATCAAGGTGATCCGCCCGACCTTCAACGTCGACGGCGGCGGCACCCACGTCAACATCAGCGGCGCGGCGCTGGCCCGCCACGCGCCCAACCGCGACAACGCGGTGGCGCTGATGGAGTACCTGGTGTCGGACGAAGCGCAGAGCCTGTACGCGCGCGCCAACTACGAGTATCCGGTGAAGGCCGACGTCGAACTCGATCCGGTGGTCGCGAGCTTTGGCGAACTCACCGTGGATCCGCTGCCGCTCACCGAGGTGGTCGCGAACCGCCGCGAAGCCAGCGCGCTGGTCGACAGGGTCGGCTTCGACAACTGATCCATGACGGTGGCGGCGACTGGAATGGCTGCGGCTGCGCTGCATCCGGCAGCCCGCGGCGGTCCGGGCCGCGGGCTGCGGCGGCTGCTGCCCGAAGGTCCCTGGCAGTGGGCCGCGGTGGCGATCGCGGCCGTGGTGGTGCTGCCGCTGGCCGCGCTGTTCTGGACCGCCCTGCAGGGCGGGCAGGAAGGGCTGTGGAGCCACGTCGCCCGCTACGTGCTGCCCAACGCGGCGCGCAACACGCTGCTGCTGCTCCTCGGCGTCGGGGCGCTGGTGGTCGCGATCGGCACCGGCGCGGCCTGGCTGGTCACGGCCTGGGATTTCCCGGGCCGGCGCACCCTGGCCTGGGCGCTGCTGTTGCCGCTGGCGGTGCCGACCTACATCGTCGCCTTCGCCTACCTCGACCTGCTGCATCCGCTCGGGCCGGTGCAGGGCCTGGTGCGCGACGTGCTGGGCTACGACAGCCCGCGTGACTTCCGCCTGCCCGACATCCGCGGGCTGGCCGGCTGCATCGTGCTGCTGGGCTTCGTGCTCTATCCCTACGTCTACCTGACCACGCGCGCGATGTTCATGACCCAGGCGGCGGGCCTGGTGGAAGCGGCGCGTTCGCTGGGCGCCACGCCCGTGCAGGTGTTCCGGCGCGTGGCCCTGCCGCTGGCGCGGCCCGCAATCGCCATCGGTACCGCGCTCGCGCTGATGGAGGTGCTCAACGATATCGGCGCCTCGGAGTTCCTGGGCGTGCAGACGATGACGGTGGCCGTCTACACCACTTGGGTGACGCGCGCCGACCTCCCGGGCGCGGCGCAGATCGCGTTGGCGATGCTGGCCATCGTGATCGCGCTGCTGGCGCTCGAGCGCCATGCGCGGCGGCGCCAGCGCTACGCCGTCGGCGACCGTCCGCGACCGATGCGCCCGCACCGCCTGCGTGGCGGCAAGGCGGCACTGGCTTTGACGCTGGGGCTGCTGCCGGTGGTGATCGGCTTCGTGCTCCCGGCCGGCTACCTGGCCTGGGAGGCCGTGGCGCGCCTGAGCCACGATGGGGTGTCGCCGCAGCTGCTGGCGAGCGTCCGCAACACCGTGCTCATCGCCCTGGCCGCCACGGTGGTGACCCTGGCCGCCGGCCTGGTGTTGGGCTGGGCGCTGCGACTGGCGCAGGGGCGGCGGCGGTCGGCCGGCGCGCTCTTCGCGATGCGCAGCGGCAGCCTGGGCTACGCGGTGCCGGGCACGGTGCTGGCGATCGGCCTGCTGCTGCCCCTGGCCTGGTTCGACGACGGCGCCAACCTGGTGCTGGGCGCCTTCGGCATGGAACCGCGGATGCTGCTGATGGGTTCGGCGGCGGCGCTGGTGCTGGCCTACGTGGCGCGCTTCCTGGCGATCGCATCGGGCGGCGTCGAGGCCGGACTGGCGCGCATCCCGCCGAGCCTGGACCAGGCCGCGGCCAGCCTCGGCCACGCCCCGGGGGAGGCGCTGCGGCGCGTGCACCTGCCGCTGCTGCGCCCCGCGCTGGCGGCGGCCGCGCTGCTGGTGTTCGTGGATGCGATGAAGGAGCTGCCAGCCACGCTGCTGCTGCGGCCGCTGAATTTCGAGACCCTGGCGACTTGGCTGTACGCCGAGGCATCGCGCGGGACCTATGAAGAGGGCGCCGTGGCGGCGCTGCTGATCGTCGCCGTCGGCCTGCTGCCGGTGGTGTTGCTGGCGCGCGCGGGCGTGCGCTATGGACGGGAGAGGATGTCGTGACGGATGCACTGCTGGACATCGCGGGCATCCGCGTCGGCTATCCGGAACCGCGCGGTGGCAGCCGGGTCGTGGTGGACGAACTGTCGCTGTCGCTCCCCGCAGGGCACATCGGCTGCCTGCTGGGCGCCTCGGGCTGCGGCAAGACCACGGTGCTGCGCGCGGTGGCCGGCTTCGAACCGGTCCTGGCCGGCAGCATCGAGGTGCGGGGCCGCCGCGTGGCTGCGCCCGGGCTGATGCTGCCGCCAGAGCAGCGCAGCGTGGGCATGATGTTCCAGGACTACGCGCTGTTCCCGCACCTGGACGCGGCCACCAACGTCGCCTTCGGGCTGCGCGCGCTGTCGCGCGATGCCCGGCGCGCGCGGGTGGAGGAGATGCTGGAACTCGTCGGCCTGGCCGATCGCGGCGGCGCGTATCCGCACGAACTGTCCGGCGGCCAGCAGCAGCGCGTCGCCCTGGCCCGCGCGCTTGCGCCCGGCCCGGCCTTGCTGCTGCTCGACGAACCCTTCTCCAACCTCGACACCGATACCCGCCAGCACCTCGCCGCCGAGCTGCGCGACCTGCTCAAGGCCTCGGGCGCGACCGTGCTGATGGTGACGCACGACCAGGGCGAGGCCTTCGCCATGGCCGACCAGATCGGCGTCATGGATGGCGGCCGCATCCTGCAGTGGGACGGTGCCGAGGCGCTGTACCGGCGGCCGCAGGACCGTTTCGTGGCTGGCTTCATCGGTCGCGGCACCCTGGTGCCGGCGGCCGCGCTGGGACTGGCCCGCGGCGGCGATGTGCTGCTGCGTCCGCACGCGCTGCAGCCCGATCCGGAAGGCGCGGTGCGGGCCGAACTGGTTGCGCTGGCCTTCCGCGGGCCGGGGCACGTGGCCAGCCTGCGCCTGTCCGGCGGCACCGTGGTCGAGGTCGACCTGGAGGATGTGGCGGGCGTGCAGGGGCTGGTCGCGGGCGCTCCCGTGCGCCTGCGCCTGGCTGACGACGGAATGGTGGCGTTCGACTGAGGAGAGCAGGAGCTTTCTTGCCGCGGATTTGCGCGGATAAACGCGGATCAGGCCGGAGCAAGACTTGAAGATGCTTTGAGGTGTGTTTCTACGCGAACGGCAGCCGGCTCGCAGGAAGCCGCCCTCCATCGCTTCTGCTCTATCCGCGTTTATCCGCGCAAATCCGTGGCAAAAGCTTTTCCCGTCGCGACCCCGTCCGGTCCGCAGGCGCGCGGGCGGAGCGCGGTTCCGCGACAATGGGCGGCCCCGTTCGATGCCAGGATCACGATGTCCCGCATGAAGTTCGAATTGCTCGCCAGCGACGGCGCCGCCCGCCGCGGGCGGCTGACGTTCCCCCGCGGCACGGTGGAAACGCCGGCCTTCATGCCCGTGGGCACCTACGGCACGGTCAAGGGCATGCTGCCCGGCCAGGTGCGCGACCTCGGCGCCGAGATCATCCTCGGCAACACCTTCCACCTCTACCTGCGGCCGGGACTCGAAGTGATCGAAGCCCACGGCGGGCTGCACGGCTTCACCCGCTGGGACGGGCCGATCCTGACCGACTCGGGCGGCTTCCAGGTGTTCTCGCTGGCGCACCGGCGGAAGATCACCGAGCAGGGCGTGACCTTCTCCGCGCCGATCGACGGCTCGAAGGTGTTCCTCGGGCCCGAGGAATCGATGCACATCCAGAAGGTGCTGGGCTCGGACATCGTGATGATCTTCGACGAGTGCCCGCCGGTGCAGGTGGACGGCAGGCCCGTGGACAAGCGCGTGGTCGAGCGCTCGATGCAGCTCTCGCTGCGCTGGGCCGAGCGTTCGAAGCGCGCCCACGAAGGCAATGATGCGGCGCTGTTCGGCATCGTGCAGGGGGGGGTGCACCAGGACCTGCGCAGCCTGTCGGCGGACGGGTTGAAGGCCATCGGCTTCGACGGCTACGCCATCGGCGGCCTGGCGGTGGGCGAAACCGAGGCCGAGCGCAATGCGATGCTCGAGCACACCTGCCCGCAGCTTCCCGACGACCGCCCGCGCTACCTGATGGGCGTGGGCCGGCCGGAGGACCTGGTCGACGGCGTCGCCCGCGGCGTCGACATGTTCGATTGCGTGATGCCGACCCGGAACGCCCGCAACGGCCATTACTTCACCTCCACCGGCACGGTCCGCATCCGCAACGCGAAGTACGAGCGCGACCTGCGGCCGATCGAGGAGGGCTGCGGCTGCGCGGCCTGCAGCGGCGGCTACACCCGCGCCTACCTGCGCCACCTGGATCGCTGCAACGAGATGCTCGGGCCGATCCTCGGCACCCTGCACAACCTCTGGTACTACCAGAAGCTCATGGCCGACATGCGCGCCGCGATCGCCGCGGGAACCTTTGATGCCTTCCGGCGGTCTTTCATCGCAGCACGCACGCCCTGAGCCCCGACGCCATTGCCTTTGTAGGAGCAGCTATAGCTGCGACCACGCCACCGCCGCATGGTTGTTCCCACAGGACCCGGGGGAGTCCCGGGCCGGGATCCGGGGTCCGGGGTCCGGCCCCGGCCACCGTGGAGTTGCCGTGGCATACTATCCAGCTGATTTCCGCCTTGGACCGACCTGATGAACCTGCTCGACTTCCTGATCGCCCCAGCGTATGCCCAGGCCGCCGCACCCGCAGCGCCCAACCCCTGGCAGTTCCCGATCATGATGGTCGTGTTGTTCGCGATCATGTACTTCCTGATGATCCGGCCGCAGATGAAGCGCCAGAAGGAACATCGCGCCATGGTCGAGAAGCTCGCCGTTGGCGACGAGGTGATCACCAGCAGCGGCATCGCCGGCGTGGTGCGCAAGCTTGGCGACAGCTTCGTCACCGTCGAGATCGCCGACAACGTCGAGATCCGCGTGCAGAAGAACGCCGTGGGCAACGTGCTGCCCAAGGGCTCGCTGAAGTCCGCCTGACGCCCGCCGGAGGGATTGCCGCCGGCGCCTGCGCCGGCCGGCCGCCGGCGCCTGCTGCAAAACCCGTCTCTCCCGCCCGCGGGACGACCTCGCGCAAGACCTGACCATGCTCGAATTTCCCCGCTGGAAGTACATCCTGATCCTCATGGTGGTGTTGTTGGCGACGCTGTACGCGCTGCCCAACATCTATCCCCAGGATCCGTCGGTACAGATCACCTCCAACCGCGGCGCCGCCACCGGCGTCGAGCTCGATGCCCGCATCGAGGCCGCGCTGGCGGCGGCTGGAGTGACCCCGAAGTCGGTCGACACCGACGGCGAGGGCGAGCGCATGGTCCGGCTGCACAGCCTCGAAGACCAGACCCGCGCCGCGGACGCCCTGCGCCCGGAACTGGGCGACGAATACGTGGTGGCGCTCAATCTCGCCTCCACCGTGCCGGACTGGCTGACGTGGTTCGGCGCCAAGCCGATGCTGCTTGGGCTGGACCTGCAGGGCGGCGTGCACTTCGTGCTCCAGGTCGACCAGCAGGCGGCGCTGGACAAGCGCCTTGATGCCTACGCCGACGAAGTCCGCGCCGTGCTGCGCGACAACCGCATCCGCTACGACTCGGTCGAGCGCACCGCCGGCGGTACGACCGTGGCCCAGCTCGTCGACGCCGAAGACGCCGACCGCGCCATGTCGCTGCTGGCCGTCGCGCAGCCGACCCTGCTGCGCCAGGCCGTACGCAACCGCATCACCATCCGCGTGCCCGAGACCGAGCTCAACCAGATCTCGGCCGACGCCATCGACCAGAACATCACCACGCTGCGCAACCGCGTCGACGAAGTCGGCGTGGGCGAGCCGGTGATCACCCGCCAGGGCAACGACCGCGTGGTCGTGCAGCTGCCCGGCGTGCAGGACACCGCCGAAGCCAAGCGCATGATCGGCGCCACGGCGACCCTGGAATACCGCGCGGTGATCGACGGCGATCCCTACGATGCCGTCGCCTCGGGCAACGTGCCGCCGGAAGCACGGGTCTATTACGAGCGCCGCACCGGCATCGACGGGAGGCCGATCCCGGTGCTGCTGTCCAAGCGCGTGATCGCGTCCGGCGAACAGATGGTCACGGCGCAGTCGGCGCTCGACGAGAACGGCATGCCGGCGGTGAGCGTGACGCTCAACAACGTCGGCGGCCAGCGCATGTTCGATTTCACCTCGGTGAGCGTCGGCAAGCCGATGGCCGTGGTCTACATCGAGCGCGTGCCGCAGGTCAGCACGAACGCGGCCGGCGAGGAAGTGCGCAGCTTCCGCGTCAGCGAAGAGGTGATCTCGGTCGCCAACATCAACGGCGTGTTCGGCAAGCAGTTCCAGACCACCGGGCTCGAGAAGGCCGAGGCCGACGGCCTCGCGCGCCTGCTGCGTTCGGGTTCGCTGGCTGCGCCGATGGACTTCATCGAGGAGCGCATCGTCGGCCCCAGCCTCGGCGCGGAAAACGTCGCGCGCGGTACCACGGCGGTCCTGTACGCATTCGTGTTCACGCTGATCTTCTTCGGCGTCTATTACCGGATGTTCGGCCTGTTCACCTGCGTCGCGCTGCTGCTCAACCTGTTGATGGTGGTGGCGATCATGAGCCTGTTCAACGCGACGATGTCGCTGCCGGGCTTCGCGGGACTTGCACTGTCGATCGGCATGTCGGTGGACGCCAACGTGCTGATCAACGAACGCATACGCGAGGAGCTCCGGGCCGGCATGCCGGCACGGGGGGCGATCGCCAACGGCTACGACAAGGCCTCGGGCACGATCTTCGACTCCAACATGACCGCGCTGCTGGCGGGCGTGGCGCTGTTCGCCTTCGGCACCGGCCCCCTCAAGGGCTTCGCGGTGACGATGGTGATCGGCATCCTGACCTCGGTATTCACCGCGGTGACCGTCTCGCGCGGCATCGCCACCCTGGTCTACGGCGGCAAGCGCAAGCTCAAGACCCTGGCCATCTGACGCGGGCACACGACACATGAACATTTTTCCCCTGCGCCTCATCCCGGCCACCCCGAACATCGACTTCATGCGCCTGCGCTGGGTGTGGGTGGCGGCGTTCGTGCTCCTGACGATCGCCTCGATCGCAGCGATCGCCGGCAAGGGCTTCAACTACGCGCTCGACTTCACCGGCGGCACCGTGGTCGAGCTGCGCTTCGAGTCCCCCGCCGACGTCGACGGCGTGCGCGAGCGCCTGGAGGATGCCGGCTACGGCAGCGCCCAGGTGCAGACCTTCGGCAGCGGTAGCGACCTGCTGGTGCGCCTGCAGCCGCGCGACGGCGAGACCAGCGCCGATGCCACCACGCGCACCGCGGAAGAAGTGCGCGAGGCGGCTTCGCTCGAGGGCAACCAGGCCACGATCATGGGCAATGCGTTCGTCGGCCCGCAGGTCGGGCGCGACCTCGCCTGGAACGGCCTGTACGCGATCCTGTTCGTGGTCGTGGGCTTCCTGATCTACATCGGCTTCCGCTTCGAGTGGAAGTTCGCGGTCGCGGCCATCGTGACCACGCTCAACGACGTGCTGATCGTGGCCGGCTGGTTCGCGATCAGCGGCAAGGAGTTCGATCTCACCGTGCTCGCCGGCCTGCTGTCGGTGATGGGCTTCTCGATCAACGACACCATCGTGGTCTTCGACCGCGTGCGCGAGAACTTCCGCGCCATGCGTGCGCCGCCGATGGAAGTGCTGAACGCCTCGATCAACCAGACCCTGTCGCGCACGATCATCACCTCCGTGGTGGCGTTCCTGACCGTGCTGGCGCTGTTCATGTACGGCGGCGGTTCGCTGGAAGGCATGTCGCTGGCGATGATGATGGGCATCGTGATCGGAACGCTGTCGTCGATCTTCGTCGCCTGTCCGCTCCTGACCATGGCCTTCCTGAAGGTCACCAAGCAGGACCTGCTGCCGAAGGCCCGCGACGACGCGGAGCTCGCGCGCCGACCCTGAGCGCCGCGCTGTGGCCGCGATACTGTGGCCGGAATGCTGTGGGCGCGGCTATAGCCGCGATCGTGGTCGCGATGATGCCGCAGCCCGGCAAGCGAAATCGCGGCTATAGCCGCTCCCACAGGTGCCAGCGCAGTCGCGGCCGTAGCCGCTCCGACAAAAAACCCCGCAGCGATGCGGGGTTTTTCGTGGTGCCGGGATGGCCCCGGGCTTCAGAACGCCGCGGCGTAGCCGGACGCGACGATGGTCTTCTGCAGCGCCTCGGCGACGCGGATGTTGCCGGCCACGACCTGGCGGCTGTTCATCGCCACGTGCACCGGGCCCATCGGCGCGCCGCGGTAGTCGGTGACCTTGCCACCGGCTTCGCGCACCATCAGCATGCCGGCGGCGATGTCCCAGGCCTGCACGCCGGCCTCGAAGTAGCCGTCGCTGCGGCCCGCGGCGACATAGGCCAGGTCCAGCGCAGCGGAGCCGCTGCGGCGCACGTCCTCGGCCACCGACAGCACTTGGCGCATGCAGTCGAACTGCGCGGCCATGCGCGCGCGCTCGCGCGGGTGGAAGCCGGTGGAAATGGTGGTCCCGGCGAGGTCCTTGCGCTCGGCCACGCGGATGCGCTTCTCGTTGAGCTGGGCGCCACCGCCGCGGCTGGCGGTGAACAGCTCGTTGCGCAGCGGATCGAAGATCACGCCATGCAGCGGCTCGGGACCCTCGCACAGCGCGATCGAGACGCACCAGTGCGGGAAGCCGCGGAGATAGTTGCTGGTGCCATCCAGCGGATCGATGACCCAGGTGTAGCGGCTGGCGCCCTTGCTGCCCTTCTGCTCGCCGCCTTCCTCGCCAAGCACGGCGTATTCCGGATAGGCGCGGCGGAGCTCCTTGACCACCGTGACCTCGGCCAGGCGGTCGACTTCGCTGGCGTAGTCCATGCGGTCCTTCTCGACCACGTTGAGCGCGTCGAGCTTGTGCATGTGCCGAAGCAGGATGTTGCCTCCGGCGCGGGCCGCCTTGACCATGATGTTGACGGCAGGTTGTTGCATCGCAGGGGGCTCCGACGTGGGGAAAGGCAGCAGGGGGAAAGAGCAGTCGGCTCGAGGCCGTCGCGCAGTTTACCATTCGCTTCCATGAACACTGCGCACCCAGCGGGCGAAGTCCGCATCGTCCTCGTCGGCACCCAGCATCCCGGCAACATCGGCTCGGCCGCCCGTGCCATCAAGACCATGGGCCTTGAGCGCCTGGTGCTGGTGGCCCCCGAGCGGTTCCCGCACGCCGACGCGGTGGCGATGGCGGCGGGGGCCGACGATGTCATGGAGGCCGCGACCATCGTCGGCAGCCTGGCCGAAGCGGTGGCCGACTGCGCCCTGGTGCTGGGCTGCACGGCGCGCAGCCGGCGCATCGCGCTCGAGGAGCTGGCGCCACGCGCCGGGGCCGCGCGCCTGCTGGATGCCGCCGGTCCGAAGGCGCCGGTGGCGCTGGTATTCGGCCGCGAGCGCACCGGGCTGGACAACGACGAGCTGCAGCTGTGCCACGCGGCGATCCACATCCCGGCCAATCCCGATTACAGCTCGCTCAACCTCGCGTCCGCCGTGCAGGTGCTGGCCTATGAGCTGCGGATCGCGTTGCTTGAGCGCGCCAGCCTGCCCACCGGCGGGGGCGACGGCCATCGCGAACCGCCGGCCAGCCACGCCCACCTCGAGGGCTTCTTCGCCCAGCTTGCCGACACCCTGGACGCCATCGATTTCCACAAGGGCAGGGCGCCCGATTCGGCGCTGCGCAAACTGCGCCGGATCTTCCTGCGCAGCGCCCTGGACGAACGCGAGGTCCGCCTGCTGCGCGGCGTGCTCGCCGACGCCCAGCGCATGGCGCGCCTGGCCGCGAACCCGGGCACGGACGGAGCGTGACCGTGTGCCCACCTCGGGGTTTTCGGCTACCCTGTGCCGTCATCCGCGCCCAGAGTCCAGACCGAAGCCCGATGTTCCGCCGCCTCCGCCAGCTGCTGGCCGCGATGGCCGCGTCGTTGCTCCTCTGTGGCCAGGTCGCCGCCAGTGAACCTGGCGTGCTGGTGCTCGGCAGGATCAGCGACGACCCGGCAGCGCACTACGACCAGCTCAAGCCGCTGCTGGACTATGTCGTCCCTCGGATGCGCGACGTGGGCATCCGCGAGGGCCGCGTGCTGATGGCGCGCGACGCCAAACAGATGGAGAGCTACCTGCGTCGGGGTCGCGTCGACTGGGTCACCGAAACCTCGGCCGGCGCGATGGCGCTGGAAGCCCGCGCGCACGCGCGTCCGCTGCTGCTGACCGAGCGCAGCGGCGTGGAGGCCTACCACACTGTTTTCATCGCCCGTCGCGACAGCGGCATCAACAGCCTTTCCGACCTGCGCGGGCGCAGCATCGCGTTCCAGAACCCGAGTTCCACCAGTGCGTATTTCGTGCCGGCGATGGAGCTGATCGCGCTCGACCTGCCGATGGAGATCCTGCTGTCGCCCTTCGACCGCCCGGTCGCGGGTTCGGTGGGATACCTGTTCGCGCGCTCGGAATTCAACATTTCCACGTGGGTGCACAAGGGCCTGGTCGACGCCGGCGCCTTCAGCAACCTCGACTGGGAAAGCATGCTGCGCATGCCCGAGAGCTACCGCCGCGACCTGGTCGCCTTCCATGCCACCGATGAGTACCCGCGGGGGCTGGAGATGGTGCGCGGCGACCTCTCGCCGGCGGTCGTGGAGCGCCTGCGCGAAGTGCTGGCCGGGGCCGCCAACGATCCCGCCGCCAGCGAGGCGCTGCAGCGCTTCTTCGGCACGACGCGCTTCCTGCCGATCGACGGCGACACGCGCAGGTCGCTGGACGCGCTCAGCTCGGGCGTGGCGCGTGTCGCCTCGGTGCTCGAATGAAGCCCGGCAACGGCCTCTATGTCCGCTTCCTGGCCGCGCTGGTGGCGGCGGTGCTGGCGGTGCTGGCGGTGGTGGTGGTGGTGCTGCACCGGCAGGAGGTGATGCGCAACGAGGTGCTGGCGCTGGGGCAGGAGTCCATGCATGCGCTGGCCTTCGACCGCCTCGCCGAGCGTTCCGAGGCCGCGGGCGTCGAGCTCGCCACCAGCCTGGTCAATCCGCTCTATTACTTCGACCTTGAACAGATCGGCGTGCTGCTGCGGGCGATGCTCAAGCAGCCCGATGTCGCCTACGCGGTGGTCTACGACAACGACGGCGCCGTGATCCACGACGGATCGCGCGACATCCGCAGCTACGGCCAGGTGATGGACGACGCGATGGCGTTCGAGGTCGTGACCGCGCGCGCGCCGCATATCCAGGCCAGCGACGAGGTGCTCGACGTGGCCGTGCCGCTGTACATCGGCGACGCGCGCCTGGGCGGGCTGCGGGTCGGCTATTCGCTGGCTTCGGTCATGGCGGACGAGCAGCGCGCCGCCAACAGCATGGGCCAGCGCCTGGCGGTCATCGGCCAGCGCCACGCTGGCTGGATCGCGACCCTGATGGCCGGGCTGGTGCTGCTGGCGGTGGGCCTGGGCGTTCTGGTGCAGCGCAGCCTGGTGCGGCCCGTGCGCCAGCTGGCCGACGCCGCGCGCGAGATCGAGTCGGGCAATTTCGTGGCCGGGCTCCCGGCGAGCAAGCGCGCAGACGAAGTCGGCGACCTCATGCGCGCCTTCAGCCGCATGCGCGAGAGCATCGCCCGCCACGACCGCGAGATGCGGCGGATGGCCTATACCGACGCACTGACCGGTCTCGCCAACCGGCTCGCGTTCCGCGAATCACTCGACCGCAGGCTGATGGAGCTGCATGGCGCCAGCCGGCAGCTTGCGCTGCTGTTCGCCGACATCGACGATTTCAAGCGCGTCAACGACACCCTCGGCCACGACGCCGGCGACGAGGTGCTGGTGCAGTTCGCCAACCGCATCCGCGAAACCGTCGACCGCCTGGGGGGCGAGGGCTCGGTGCTGGCGCGCTTCGGCGGCGACGAGTTCGTGATCCTGGTCGAAGCCGTCGGCAGCGACTCGGCCGACATGCGCGAGCAGGCCAGCCACCTTGCCCAGACGCTGGTAGCCGAGCTCAGCAGGCCGATCGTGGTCGGCGGGCGGCAGGTGTTCCTGGGCACCTCGATCGGCGTCACCCTGTTCCCCGACGATGCCGCCGGCGCCACCATGCTGATGAAGAACGGCGACATCGCGATGTACCAGGCCAAGGTCGCGGGCAAGAACTGCCACCGTTTCTACAGCCGGGCGATGGACCAGGCCGTGGAGCGCAGGGTGAGCATGGAGCAGGACCTGCGCGGCGCCTGGGAGCGCGGCGAGCTCAGCCTGGCCTACCAGCCGGTCTACCGCCTTGAGGACCGCAGCCTGGTCGGCGCCGAAGCGCTGCTGCGCTGGCACCATCCCGAGCACGGCATGATCGCGCCGTCAGTGTTCATCGACGTCGCCGAGCAGAGCGGCCTGATCGAAACCATCGGGCCGCAGGTGCTGCGCGCGGCCTGCACGGACGCGGTGGCGTGGCGACGCGACTTCCCGGGTAGCAGCCTGTTCGTCTCGGTGAACGTCTCGCCGCGGCAGCTGCGCAACGGCGACCTGGCCGCGCTGGTGGACCACACCCTTGCCCAGACCGGCCTCCCCGCCGACGGCCTGCACATCGAACTGACCGAAACCGCGGTGATCGGCGACGAGCTGCGCGTGAGCAGCCTGCTCGCGCGCCTGCGCGACGCCGGGGTCAAGGTCTGGCTGGACGACTTCGGCACCGGCTTCTCTGGCCTGAGCCACCTGCGCCGGGTGCCGGTGGACGGGGTCAAGATCGATCGCAGCTTCGTCGCCGACGTGCTGCGAGACCCCGACGACCTGGCGCTGACCACGGCGATCATCGCCATGGCGCACTCGCTGGGCATCACCGTGGTTGCCGAGGGCGTGGAGAAGGAAGGGCAGTACGACGTGCTGCGCGAGCGCGGCTGCGACCTGGCCCAGGGCTACTGGCTCGGCTATCCCATGAACGTGCACGACTTCCGCGGCCTGCTGGGCTGACGGAAGCTGGCCTCAGGCGTCTGGCGTACCGCAGCGTTCGCCCAGCGCCTGCGCGAGCCGGGCGTTGGCGTCCTCGAGGGCACGCGCGAGCGCGGCATAGGCTTCGTCCTCCGTGCCGTTCCAGTTCATCGACGGAAGCTGGGAGCGCACGATGATGGACTCGCCGGCCATACGCGTGCGGTAGACGACCACGGGAACCTTGCTGCCCAGGTTGCGCGCGATGTAGAGGCGCAGCAGCTCGACGTCCACGGCGCGGGCCCGGGCCGCATCGCCTGCGGAAATGCCTGCGCGCGCAAGCGATGCGCGAACCAGCGGCAGCGGATCCTCGAGCGCGAAGCGCTGCCCGTGCAGGCCACCGGCTTCTGCACCGGCCTGGCGGGCGTCGACCAGCGATGCCAGGCGGTACGAGCAGCCGGGGTCGTGGCGCGCGGCCGGCACGAGGCGGCTGGCATCCACGGGGATGTCGCGGGTGGGGCCGACGCAGGCTGCCAGGGGCAGTAGGGCCAGCAGCGTGGCTCGACGCAGGGCGCGCACGTCAGTTCCCGCTGGCTTCAGTCGTATCGTTCCCGGTCGTGGGCACGCTGTCGCCGGGGCCGGCGTCGTCGTGTGCGGATTGGCCGTCGTGCGTGGCGGCAACGGCAGGCACGGTGTCGTCACCGGTTTCGCCCTGCACCACGGTGTCGACCGTGGCGTCGACGATCCTGGAGGCGTCAGGGCTACCGGGCGGGCTCTCGATCGGATCCGCCGACCCGGCATCGCCTACCGCGAGCCCGGCGCCAGGCCCATCCTCGGCCACCGCGCCCACCGCTGACACGTCCGCCTGCACCTCGGTGTCCACGGCCTCGGCCGGTTGCGAGCGCGCCGCGATCAAGGTGGCCTCCGTCGCCGATGGCACGTTGCCGATCGGCTCGAAGCCCGAGAGGCTCTGTGCAATGCCGTTGCCGCTGCGCACCCAGGCCCAGCCGTCGCCTTCGCGCAGGCCGCGGCCGTTGAACTCGAGGCCGCGCGCGCGGGCGGATTCACGCTTGACCTTGGCTTCCGCCTCGGCGCGGCCTTCGGCGGACAGATCGTAGACGAGCATGTCGACCACGTGGTCGATGCCGCGGTCGAGCATGGCCTCCAGTCTCGGGGCGCCCATTTCAAGCCAGCGGCCGGCATCGCCGTCGGCGTCCAGGCCGATGTCGTCGAGCGGGAAATGGAAGGCATAGCGCCGGAAGAACGGTGTCCGGACCTTGATCTTGCCGTTGGCCCTGGGCTCGCGGACAGCGAAGCTTGCCGTCAGGGCGACCGACATCAGTTCGAAATCGTTGCGCATCGCGTAGCGCGGCATCAGCACCAGGCGCTCCACGGGCTCGGAAAGCGTGCCCGTCGCATCCGCCGCCAGCCACGGCGTCGCGCGCAGTTCGAACACCGGCGACGGCGAAATCCCTTCGGACGGCAGCCGTTCGCGCAGCGCCGCTTCCATCCGCGCCTGGAAGGGATAGTCGACCAGGAGGTTGCGCAGCTCGGCCACGCGGCGCTCCGCGTTCTTGACCTGAGTGCTCTCGATCGCGGAGCCGATCAGGGCGCCGAGGAGCCCGAACTGCATGGCCGCGCCGGAACTGTCGGGCACGTCGACCGCCAGCTCCTGCTGCTCCTGCACCAGTTCGACCCCGAGTTCGCCGGCAAGCGGCAGGGGCAACGGCTGTTTCGCGGCCAGGGCCGGCATGGAAATGCACAGCAGGCCGATCCCGATGATCAGGCGAAGATTCATGGATGTGTCCCCCGGTGAAGCGTCCCCGCGGTCCGGCATCCTGCGCCGGGCCGCCCCGTCGCGAGTGTCACCGTGGCGGCTGTGCCTGTAAAGCCCGGACGAGGCTCAGAACAGGCGGTCCATCCATTCCGCGGCCAGTGCGGCCAGGGTGCCGCCGGTGATCCCGAAGACCGTGATCGCGGCCAGGCCTGCACCCCAGGCCACCAGCATCAGCGCACCGTCGCGCTCCACCAGGGCCAGTGCGTAGGCGAGCAGCAGCAGGCCGAACACGTAGTTGGTGAACGGGATCGGCAGCGCAAGCAGGATGCCGAGCAGCACCAGGAGCAGGCCGGTGACCATGGTCGCGGCGGGGTGGTAGATCATCCGCGGCAGGCGCGGCCGCACCACCCGTTCCAGGCGCTTCAGCCACGGCGCAATCCGGTGCTCGAAGCGCGCAAGGGTGCCGCGACGGGGTCCTCGGTCGGCGACCATGCGCGGCAGCCACGGGCGGCGCATGCACACCAGGAGTTGCAGGCCGATCACGCTTACCAGCGGGCCGCTGAGCGCGCCCGCCACGCCGGGGATCGGCAGGAAGGCGGGCAGGGTGGCGATGAACAGCAGCATGCCGAACAGGCTGCCGCCCAGCCCCTCCATCACCGAGCGCAGGGTGACGACGTCATCGGCGGGTCCCGCGGCCAGCGCGGCGAGCACGGCCCGCACGCTGGCCTGCGCGGGCGGGCCGTGGGTGTCTTCAGCCATCGCCCGGCGGGTTGCCGCCCACCCGCTGCAGCAGCAGCTTGTCGATGCGCGGACCGTCGAGGTCGACCACTTCGATGCGCCAGCCGGCCCATTCGAAGTGTTCGCCAACGCTCGGGATGCGGCCGAAGTGGGCGATGGTCATGCCTGCGGCCGTGTTGTAGTCGCGATCGTCGCCGTCGGGCAGGGGCTTGCCGTCGAGCAGCTCGCGCAGCGAGTCGGCATCGAGCACGCCGTCGACCAGCAGCGAGCCGTCGTCGCGCATGACCACCAGCGGGTGGGCGTCGGCGCCTTCGCCGCTTGAGGTGCGGCCGATGACCGCCTCGAGCACGTCGTTGACGCTGATCAGGCCAGTGACGCCGCCGTACTCGTCGACCACCAGGGCCAGCGACTGCTGCTCCTCGCGCACGATCTCCAGAAGCTTCAAAGCGGGCGTCGACTCGGATACGAACAGCGGTTCGCGCAGGTGCTCGAACAGGTCGAACTCGCCCGCCTGGAAGCGTTCGATCAGCGACTTGACCTCGAGGATGCCGACGACCTCGTCATCGTTGCCGCGGTACACCGGGTAGCGCGAGAACGGGGTTTCGCGCATGGTCGCCAGGTTTTCCTCGAAGCTCTCCGCCGCATCCAGCCATGCGATGCGTGTGCGCGGCGTCATCAGGCTCTCCGCGTCGCGGTCGCCCAGCGCGAGCACCCGGTTCATCATGTTGCGTTCGTCGGCGTCGATCACGCCCTGCTCGTGGCTCTCGCTGACCAGCAGGCGGATCTCTTCTTCGGTGACGTGCGCGGCCTGGGTGTCGTTGAGCCGCAGCAGGCGCAGCATGCCGCGCACCGAGGCGCTGAGCACCCACACCGCCGGCGTGGCGATCCTCGACAGCCAGTGCATCGGCAGCGCCACCACGCTCGCCAGCCGCTCGGGCGCGAGCAGCGCCAGGCGCTTGGGGAGCAGTTCGCCGAAGACGATGGTGAAGTACGTGATCAGCCCGACCGCCAGCGTCTTGCCGACGGCACCGGCATGGCCGCCGAGCACCGGCAGCTGCGCAGCCAGCCAGGCTTCGATGATGGCGCCCAGGGCGTCGCCGCCGAACATGCCGGCGAGGATGCCGATCAGCGTGATGCCCACCTGCACGGTGGAGAGGAAGCGCTCGGGATGCTCCGCCAGCTCGAGTGCCTTGGCGGCGCTGCGCTGGTCCACCGCCATCTGCTTCAGGCGGGGCTTGCGCGAGGTCACCACCGACATCTCGGAGAGCGCGAAGAAGGCGTTGCACGCGATCAGCGCGGCAATGATCAGGATCAGTTCGATCATGGCCGGGACCTCCCCGCCATGGCCGGGAGCAGGGGATCGGATTCGGGCTGGTCCCCGCGCTGGCGGGGGGGCGGTCTAGAGTCGTCGTCCATGGGATATGGCAGCGCGTCGGGCGCGGCAAGCGATCATATCAGGTCGTCTTTCCGTCCTGGACGATCGCGATGTCCCCCTACCGGGGCCGGGCCGGAGGTCCGCGGATGGCGACAACGGTCATTAAGCCGTCATAATTCCCCATCTTGGGCCGTCCACTCCACGACGGCGGGGCCTCCCGATGTTCTCGTTGCAAACCATGTTCGGTCAGGGCAAGCAGTTCTACACCCTGTTGGAAGATTCCGCCCAGGCCGCCCTGGATGCCGCCGTCGCACTCCACCAGATGCTGCGCGAAGCCGATCGCCAGCCGGCGCTGGACGCCTTCAAGCTCGCGCGCCTGCGCGAGCGCGAAGCCTCCAACAAGATCAGCCAGGCCCTGGTCGACAGCTTCATCACCCCGATCGAGCGCGAGGACATCGAGGCCCTGGGTTCGGCGCTGTACAAGATCCCCAAGCAGATCGAGAAGTTCGCCGACCGCTATTCGCTGGCAACGGCGCACCTGGAGCACATCGACTTCGCGCCGCGTGCGGCGATGCTGGAGCAGGCCGCCGGCGTGGTGCTGAAGATGGTCAAGCAGCTGCGCCAGCTGAAGCTCGAGCCCATGAAGGCGCTCAACGACGAGCTGCGCGCGGTGGAAAACGAAGCCGACCGGCTGATGCTCGAACTCTACCGCGACATCTATTCGGGCCGGCTCGACGCCCGCGAGATGTTCCTGCTCAAGGAATTCTTCGAGATCCTCGAGAAGGCCATCGACCGCTGCCGCGAGGCGGGCGTGGTGGCCTACGAAATCGTGCTCAAGAACAGCTGAGGCCAGGTCCATGCTCACCCTGGTGCTGGCGGTCATCCTGGTCGCGCTGACCTTCGAGTACATCAACGGGTTCCACGACACGGCGAACTCCATCGCCACCGTGGTCGCGACCAAGGTGCTGACGCCGATGCAGGCGGTGGGCCTCGCGGCAAGCATGAACCTGATCGGCGCGCTGGCCGGCACGGCGGTGGCGAAGACGATCGCGTCCGGCCTGATCGATGCCGGCGTGGTCGAGGTCGGTTCGCAGCTGCTGCTGTGCGCACTGATGGGCGGCATCACCTGGAACCTGATCACCTGGTGGTTCGGGCTGCCGTCGTCGTCTTCGCACGCGCTGATCGGCGGGTTGATCGGCGCCGCACTCGCCGCGACCTCCAACAACTGGGATTCGATCATCTGGTCCGAGCCGGCCGAGCCGGTCTACAACAGCGCCGGCGTGCTGTGGAAGGTGATCGTGCCGATGGTGTCGTCGCCCGTGCTGGGCTTCGTCGCCGGCTTCCTGATGATGGGCGTGCTGTTCTTCGTGATCTCGATGATGGCGCGCGCCGGCGGCTGGCTGGCGCGCATCGCGCGGCCGCGCTGGGTCAACGGCTTCTTCGGGAAGGCGCAGATCGTCAGCGCCGCCGGCATGGGCTTCGCCCACGGCATGAACGATGCGCAGAAGACGATGGGCATCATCGCCCTGGCACTGGTGAGCGCGCAGTCGGTGGGCACGCTGGACGCGCTGCCCGGCTGGCTGGCCTT
This sequence comes from Luteimonas sp. A649, assembly GCF_054072735.1. Lineage (NCBI taxonomy): Bacteria > Pseudomonadati > Pseudomonadota > Gammaproteobacteria > Lysobacterales > Lysobacteraceae > Luteimonas > Luteimonas sp. A649. Next base: position 1,029,856 of record NZ_JBSVRQ010000001.1, read on the forward strand.
CCTGCATCCTTCGGAAGGCGCGCTGGCCGACGGTGACATCGACCTGTGGATCAAGATCACCTGCGCGCTGGTGATGGCGGCGGGCACCGCCGCGGGCGGCTGGCGGATCATCAAGACCCTGGGCCACAAGCTGGTGAAGCTGCATCCGATCCACGGCTTTGCCGCGGAGACCAGCGCGGCTACGGTGATCCTCGCGGCGTCGTCGCTGGGCATCCCGGTGTCCACCACGCACAACATCTCGTCGGCGATCATGGGCGTGGGCACGGCCAAGCGGCTCAACGCCATCAAGTGGACGGTGGTCGAAAAGATGATCGGCGCCTGGATCCTGACGATCCCGATGTCGGGCGGGATCGCCTACGCCCTGTACCGGCTGCTGGGCTGGCTCGGCCTGCTCTGAAGCTCCTACAGCAGGTCGCCCTCGGCGTTGAGCATGCGTTCCAGGCGATCGCCCATGCCGCCGATCTCCAGCACCAGGCGGCCGAGTTCGGCCGGGTCCAGGCTGTCGTAGGGGCGGTTCTCGCACAGCTGCAGATACGGCACCTGGTCGAGTTCGCCGATGGCGAGGTAGCCCACGCGGCTGTCCCAGTTGTAGGCCAGCGCGCGGCGCGCATCGATGCCTGTGATCGGCGCCACCGCGGTGCTCACGCGGAGGTAGCAGCGGTGGTCGTCGTCCTGGAGTTCGGAGAGGAAGATCGACTGGTGGCGACGCCCGCCGTCGAGGCTGAGCTCGACGCCGATCACGAAGGCTTCGTTGACGATCGTCTTGAAGCCGTTGGTCGCGACGTGGCGGCGGACCTGTTCGAAGTTCTGCATGGCATACCCGCTGGAGTGGACGGGGTGGCTATCCTAGCGCAATGGCGCATACCGACCCGGCAGCCCGCATCCTCGACGCCGTGCGCGCGATTCCGCGCGGCGAAGTTGCGGGCTATGGGGAAGTCGCGCGCCGGGCGGGGCTGCCGGGACGCGCGCGCTGGGTGGCGCGGCTGCTGGCCGGCAGCGACGACCCGGGGCTGCCCTGGCACCGCGTGCTCCGCAGCGACGGGCGGATCGCGTTCCCGGCCGGCTCTGCAGCCTGCGAAGAACAGGCACGGCGGCTGCGCGCCGACGGCGTTGAGGTGGTCGACGGCCGCGTCCGCATGGTCGCGGTCGTGCGCTCGCTCGATGCCGAGGTCTGGGGACCTGGGTGACGGCGGCGTGCAGCCGATGGCGATGTAAACGCTATCATTGGCGCTGACCGCGCAAGGACCCGGAATGCTGACGAATCTGCCGCCCGCCACCAAGGCCCTGTTGATCGCCAACGTCGCCGTGTTCCTGCTGCAGTGGCTGCTGGGCGGGACCACGCTGGACCCGCTGATGCTGTGGCCGATCGGCGTGGACGCGTTCACGGTGATGGCCGGCGCGCAGCAGTTCGGGCCCTGGCAGCTGCTCACCTACGGCTTCCTGCATGGCGACCTGGCGCACCTGCTGTTCAACATGCTGGCACTGGTGATGTTCGGTTCGCAGCTGGAATACACCTGGGGCCAGAAGCGCTTCCTGACCTACTTCCTGGTGTGCGTGGTGGGAGCCGGCCTGTGCCAGCTGGCGATCGCGAGCTGGGCGGTGGCGCAGGGAAGCCTTCCGTACGCGACGCTGGGCGCCTCGGGCGGCGTGTTCGGCCTGCTGCTGGCCTACGGCATGCTGTTCCCGCACCAGCGGGTGATGCTGCTGATCCCGCCGATCCCGATGAAGGCGCGCACGCTGGCCATCGTGTTCGGCGCGATCACGCTGATCATGGGCCTGACCGGCACGCAGGCGGGCGTGGCCCATTTCGCGCATCTGGGCGGCATGCTGTTCGGCTGGCTGCTCATCCGCTACTGGCGTGGCCAGCCGCCGTTCCGCCGCGGCGGCCCGCGCGCGCGGCGCTTCTGAGTCGACCGCGCCCGGTCGGGCGCGGCCTTGTCGCCGGGGATGGCCCGTGGCGGGTCAGCGCCAGATGCCGATGCGCTCTTCGTCCTTGCGGACCATGGCATCGGCCGCCTTGCAGCCCCAGGTTTCGCTGAAGGCCGGCAGGTTGGACAGCGGGCCGTTGATACGCCACTGCCCCGGTGCCTGCAGCGCGGTGCCGGCACGCTGCTCGGCAACCGCCGGTGCCACCTGCTCGCGCCACAGCCCGGCCCAGGCCTTGAAGAACGACTCCTTCGCGGCCTTTTCGGCCCCGGGCAGGGCCTGGCCAAGGGCGTCCCAGGCGATCTCGACCGCGGCGAGGTCGGCCGCGTTCTCTTCACGCGTCAGGCTGCCGTTGACCTTGCGCCCGGTGATGCCGGGATAGTCGTAATTGCCGAACTGCACGGTCAGTGCGTTGAGGCGGTCGGTCCAGGCGGCGTCGGTGCCCGGCGTCCACCAGTCGCGGATCTCGCCCCGGGCATCGACGTGGCGGCCCTTGCCGTCGATTGCATGGCTGAGTTCGTGCGCCACCAAGGCGCCGAACGCGCCGTAGTGCGCGGCGCTGTCTTGTGACATGTCGAGTACCGGCGCCTGCAACACCGCGGCCGAGACCAGCAGGCGGTTGTGGGCGGGGTCGTAGGCGAGCGCCGGTTCCTGCGGCTGCACGGGCCAGCGTCGCTGGGCATTGCCGCGGCCGATGCGCTTCATTTCCTCGCGGTGGTGCCAGGTGGACGCGATGAGCATGTTGCCGCCGAAGCTGCCGCGACCCATCGGCTGCACCGTGTAATCGACGTTGCGCACTGGTGCACCGACCTCGATCTTCAGCGCCGCGAGCTTGGCGACGGCTTCGGCACGGGTGGCGTCGTCCAGCCAGGGGGCACGCTCGACCGCGCGGCGCAGGGCGTCGCGCACCTCGCCGGCCACGGCTTCGGCGCGGCTGCGGCTGGCCGCCGGCAGGTAGCGGGCGACGTATTCGCGCGCCACCATCTGCCCCGCGGCATGGTTGATGGCATGCAGGACCAGGCGCTCGCGCGAGGGCTGCTCGACCTCGCCCCGCAACACGCGGCCGCGGAAGTCGAAGGCGGCGTCGCGGAAGCTCTTCGAGAGATACGGCGCCATGGCATCGCCGACGTGGAAGCGCAGGTAGGTCTTCCACTGCGCGGGCTTCAGGCTGCCGACCATGCCGTCGAGGGCCGCGAACAGCTCGGGGTTCGAGATCGACACGCTGTCGTCGCTGACGCCCTGGGCCGCCAGGAACTCCGGCAGCTGCAGGCGCTTCCAGGTCTTGCCCAGGCCTTCGGTGGGCACCAGCGCATAGTTCTGGCGCGGGTCGCGCAGCGACGCCACGGGACGCGAAGCGCGCGCGATGCGGGTCTCCAGGTCGATGACCAGCTGTGACTCGGCCGCGAGATCAGCCTCGGCGGTGCCGGTCAGCGCCAGGATCTTCTGCACGTAGCCGTTGTACAGGCCGAGCAGGGCCCGGGCTTCCTCGTCCTCGCGGGTGTAGTAGGCGGGGTCGGGCAGGCCGGTGCCGCCCTGGGCGAAGTAACCGATATGGCGGTCGAGGTCGGCGAGGTCGAGGTCGGCGCTGAAGTTGAACAGCACCGGGATGCCGACCTGGTGCAGGGCGGCCACGGCCGGCGGGATGTCCTTCGCACGCTTGATGCCGTTGATCCGGTCGAGCAGGGGCGCGATCGGATTGGCGCCGTCGGCTTCGACGGCGGCCTCGTCCAGGCCGCTGGCCCAGAAGTCGCCGAGCAGGGTCTGCACGTTGCCCTGCGGCGCATTCATCGCCGTGGACAACAGTTCGCGCTGTTGTTCGAGCACGCGTGCCTGCAGATCGCCCAGGGCGGAGGTCGACCCGGCGGCTGGCACCGGAGTCGCCGCCAGCCAGTCCTTGTTCGCGAAGGCGTGGAAATCGCCGCAGGCGGTGGGGCCGGGCGGTGCCTTCGCGGCGGCGCGGCGCTGGGCGCCGGCGTCGGGAGCGGCAACGACGAGGGCAAGGGTCAACGCAAGGGCGAGCGGGGTGGTCCTGGGCATTGTCGGGTCCAGCGAAAAGTCCGGCGGAGTCTATCAAGGGCGACCGCAGGGAACGGTCGCGACGATGAACGGGGCAGCGAACCGGGACGGCGGTCGCGCAACGAAAAAGGCCCGGCGCGAGCCGGGCCTTTTCGGGGTGCCAGGGCGGGAACTACCAGATCACGACCTGTGCATCGCCCTCGCGGACCATGGCGTCGTCCGGAGTGCACTTGAACGCGGCGGCGAAGGCCGGCAGGTTCGACGGTGCACCCATCGCGCGGAAGTTCGCCGGCGCGTGCGGGTCGGTGGCGATGCGCACCTTGAGCTCCTCGTCGGTGAAGTTCCGGCGCCACACGGTGGCCCAGTTGGCGAAGAAGCGCTGGTCGCGGCTCAGGCCTTCGACCATCGGGTCCTCGCTGCCCTCGGTGGCCTTCTTCATCGCGTCGTAGGCCGTGGCCAGGCCGCCGAGGTCGGCGATGTTCTCGCCCAGCGTCAGCTTGCCGTTGACGTGCAGGCCCGGCGCCGCCTCGTAGCCATTGAACTGGGCGATGAGCTTGTCGGTGCGGCCGAGGAAGCCCTTGGCATCGGCCTCGGTCCACCAGTTCTGGAACTTGCCGGTGGCGTCGAAGCGGCTGCCCTGGTCGTCGTAGCCATGCGTCATTTCGTGGCCGATCACCGCGCCGATGCCGCCGTAGTTGAGCGGATCGTCGGCGTTGGCGTCGAAGAACGGCGGCTGCAGGATGGCGGCCGGGAACACGATCTCGTTGGCCAGCGGGTTGTAGTAGGCGTTGACCATCTGCGGCGGCATGCCCCACTCGGTCTTGTCGACCGGCTTGCCGATCTTGGACAGGCCCCACTTGTAGTTGAATTCGTTGGCGGCCAGCACGTTGGCCAGGTAGCTGTCGCGGGCGGTCTCGAGGCCCGACCAGTCGCGCCACTTGTCCGGGTAGCCGATCTTGGGCGTGAAGCTGGCCCACTTCTCCATCGCCTTGGCCTTGGTCTCGTCGGACATCCAGTCGAGGTTCTGGATGCGCTCCTTCAGCGCCTCGCTGAGGTTGGCAACGAGGGTTTCCATGCGCTCCTTGGACTCCTCGGAGAACGCCACCTTGACGTACATCTGGCCCAGCGCCTCGCCGGTCTGCTGGCCGATGGTCTCGAGCACGCGCTTGCCGCGCTCCTTCATTTCCTTCTGGCCGCGCATTTCGCGCGAATAGAAATTGAAGTGTTCCTCGGCGAAGGCGTCGGCAAGGTACGGCGCGGCGCCATCGACCGTGTGGAAGCGCAGGTAGGACTGCCAGGTCGCCGGCGCAACGTCGGCGAGCATGGTGCTGACCTCGGCGTGGAAGGCCGGGATCGCCAACGAGAACTTCGCCGGTACTTCAAGGCCCTGGGATTCGAAGAACGCGGTCCACGGGAAGTTCGGGGCCAGCGCGTCGGCGTCAGCCGGGCTGACCGGGTTGTAGAACAGGCTGACGTCGCGCGACATCTCCTCGCTGGACTTCGACACATTCGCCAGGCGGGTCTCGAACGCGACCACGTCGGCGGCCTGCGTCGCGGCGTCCGCCGCGGGGACGCCCGAGAGCTCCAGCACCTTCGCCACGTGCAGCTGGTAGGCCGCGAGCTTGTCCTTCTTGTCGGCGTCGAAGTAGTAGGTCTTGTCAGGCAGGCCCAGTCCGCCCGGGAAGGCGTAGGCGATGTTCATGGACGACTCCATGAAGTCGGCCTCGGGGCCGAAGCCGAACACGGTGAACTGGCCCTTGGCGGCGCTGGCACGCAGGTAGTCGGCGATCTTTTCCGGTGCTTCGAGCGCGGCGATCGCGGCCAGCTCGGACTCCAGCGGCGCGATGCCCTGGGCGTTGATGGCCTCGGCGTCGAGGCCGGTCGCCCAGATGTCGCCGACGATCTTGTCGACGCCGGTGGCGCCCTCGATCGCCGCGGCCTGGTCGGCCAGCTGGCGCTGGATGGCCTGCGAGCGCTCGGCGAGCATCTCGAAGGCACCCCAGGAAGTCTGGTCGCCGGGCACCGGGTTGGCGGCCAGCCACGTGCCATTGACGTAGGCGCCGAAGTCGGTGCAGGCGTTGCCGTTGGCGTTGAAGTCGCTGGCCTTGAAGCTGTTGACGCCGGGCAGCGAGGTCTCGTCAAGGGTGAAGGCGGGCGCGGCGGCGGGCGCGGCGGCATCGGCCACGGGCGTCGCGGCATCGCGCTGGCAGCCTGCGACTGCGACGGTGACGGCCAGCGAAAGCAGCAGGAACTTGGGTGCGGACTTGGAAGGATGGCTCACGGCGAACTCCGCCCGGAAGGGCATGGTCGATGGGAAGGGGCCAGCCGCGTTGACGGCCGAAGTGTGGAATCTACGCCTGGCCGCGGCAGGCCGGGGGTGCAGAAGGTCATGCAGCGGGCTTCCCGGAGGCGGGGTCGGTGTCGGCCGGCGCGGCGGCACCGTCGGGTCCGAGCGCGCGTGACTGGCGCCGGGGCGTGGTCAGCGGAGTCGGCTTCGGACCGGTGTTGGTGCGCATCATCCTCGCGCCTGCACCGATGCCCGCCGAGCGCTCCAGCTCGAAGCGTTCGGCCTCGAGCTTGCGCACTTCGGCGGTGATCCGGGCGGCTTCCTCGGGGTCGACGTCGAGCTGGCGCAGCGCGGCCTCGCCGAACATCAGGGCTGCGCCGAAGGTCTCGCGGATGGCGACATCGACCCCGGCGGCCACCAGCTTGAGCTTGTGCGCACGGTCGTAGGCGCGCACCAGCAGCCGCGCCTGCGGGAAGGCGGACCTGGCGAGTTCGACGATGCGGTCGGCCGCGGCGCGGTCGTCGACGCAGACGGCGATCGCGCGCGCGCTGCCGGCACCCGAGGCATGCAGCACGTCCAGGCGGGTACCGTCGCCGTAGTAGACCTTGAAGCCGAAGCCCGCGGCGCTGCGGATCATGTCGACGTCGCTGTCGATGATGGTGACGTCGACATCGCGCGCCAGCAGCGACTGGCTCATTACCTGCCCGAAGCGGCCGAAGCCGATGATCAGCACGCTGCCCGACTGGCCCGACGCCGCCTCCACGCTGTCATCGAGCGCGGCCTCCCGGCGGCGCGTGGCGCGTCGGACCGCCAGCATGGCCAGCGGCGTCAGTGCCATCGACAGCACCACGACCGCAGTCATCACGTTGTTGACCGCGCCGGGGATGACGCCTGCCGACTGGGCCGCGGAGTACAGCACGAAGGCGAACTCGCCGCCCTGGGCCATCAGCACCGCCCGGTCGAGGGCGTCGACGTGGCTGGCGCGCAGCAGGCGTGCGATCAGATAGATGCACGCCGCCTTGGCGAACATCATCAGCGGCACGGCGAGCAACACGAAGCGCCAGTCGGCCGCGACCACGGCCAGGTCGAGCGACATGCCCACGGCAAGGAAGAACAGGCCGAGCAGCAGCCCGCGGAAGGGCTCGATGTCGGCCTCGATCTGGTGCCGGAAGGTGGACTCCGACAGCAGCACGCCGGCAATGAACGCGCCCATCGCCATCGACAGACCGGCCATCTCCATCATCAGCGCCGCGCCCAGCACCACCAGCAGGGCGGCCGCGGCCATCACCTCGCGCGCGCGCGCGGCGGCCAGCAGCCGGAACAGCGGGTTGAGCAGGAACAGGCCCGCGGCGACCAGCGCCGCCAGGGTCGCCGCAGCGGTGCCGATCGCCAGCAGGCGTGAGCCGCCATCACCGGTTTCGTGCGCCGGCGACATGAACGCCACCAGCGCCAGCAGCGGCACGATCAGCAGGTCTTCGAACAAGAGGATCGACACCATCCTCTGGCCGCGCGGGGTCGCGATGTCGCCACGCTCGGCCAGCATCTGCATCACGATCGCGGTGGAGGTGAGCACGAAGCCGAAGGCGGCGATGAAGGCCACCGGCGGCGGCATGCCCAGCAGCAGCGCGATGCCGGTGAGGACCAGGCCACAGGCGCCGATCTGCAGGGGCCCGAGGCCGAAGATCTGCCGACGCAGCGCCCACAGGTGCGAGGGCCGCATCTCCATGCCGACCAGGAACAGGAACAGCACCACGCCCAGTTCGGCGACGTGGAGGATCGCCTGCGGCTGCGAAAACAGGGCAAGGCCGAAGGGGCCGATGGCCACGCCGCCGGCGAGGTAGCCCAGCACCGAACCCAGGCCCAGGCGCCTGAACAGCGGCACAGCGACCACCGCCGCGGCCAGCAGGACGACGACATGGGTGAGCTGCGAGGTATCGGCGATGCCCATTTATCCGTATGATGCACCGGTTGGCGCACGGCAGTCCGTTATCCGGTCATTGCCCAGCCGCGGCCCCGCAAGGCGCCCCGGCCCTTTAACTCCCGCACGTCTCTCGTCGCGCAGACACGGCCCCGGAACGTCCGGCCGCCGTTAAAAAACCATTGCCCGCCGCGCGGATCACGGAAAGCGCCGGGCAAGCTGCGAACCAGGAGTTCCATCCATGTCCGATATCCGGACCTTCGAGGCCCTCGGGCTCTCGTCCGCGCTGCTGCGCACGCTTGAAACGAGCGGCTACACCGTACCCACCCCGATCCAGGAGCAGGCGATCCCGCTGATCCTGGCTGGCCATGACGTGCTGGGCGCCGCCCAGACCGGCACCGGCAAGACCGCCGCCTTCGGCCTGCCGATGCTGCAGCGGCTGGCCAAGGAAACGCCGCCCAAGGGCCCGCGCAAGCCGCGTGCACTCATCCTCGTGCCGACCCGCGAACTCGCGGTGCAGGTCGCCGAGAGCATCAAGGACTACAGCCGCCACCTGCGCCTGAACGTCACGACCGTCTTCGGTGGTGCCGGGATGCAGCCGCAGATCGAGAACCTCCGCCGCGGCGTCGACGTGCTCGTCGCCTGCCCGGGCCGCCTGCTCGACCATATGGACAGCGGCCACGCCAAGCTCGACGCCGTCGAGGTGCTGGTGCTCGACGAGGCCGACCGCATGCTCGACATGGGCTTCATGCCGTCCATCAAGCGGATCCTCTCCCGCGTGCCCAAGGAGCGCCAGACGCTGCTGTTCTCGGCCACCTTCGAGGACCGCATCAAGGCGCTGGCGATCGAGCACATGCGCAAGCCGCGCCTGGTCGAAGTGGCCGCGCAGAACACCATTGCCGAGACCATCGTGCATCGCGCGCATCCCGTGGACGCGGCGCGCAAGCGCGACCTGCTGGTGGACCTGCTGTCCGCGCGCCACAAGGACCAGGTGCTGATCTTCGGCAAGACCAAGCACGGCTGCAATCGGCTGGCCGAGCAGCTCGAGACGTCCGGCCTGCCGGCGGTGGCGATCCACGGCAACAAGAGCCAGGCGCAGCGGCAGAAGGCGCTGGATGCGTTCAAGGCCGGGCGTGCCCGGATCCTGGTCGCGACCGACGTCGCCGCGCGCGGTCTCGACATCCCGAACCTGCCGCTGGTGATCAACCACGACCTGCCGATGGTGGCCGAGGACTACATCCACCGCATCGGTCGCACCGGTCGCGCCGGCGCGACCGGCGAGGCGCTGTCGCTGGTGTCGCCGGAAGAGGGCGGGCTGCTCAACCAGATCCAGAAGATGCTCAAGGCGGCGATCGTGATGGACGTGGTGCCGGGCTATGAGCCCAGTCGCCAGATCCGGCTGGATACGCCGATCCCGCCGCAGGGCGGTCGCGGCCAGCGTCCGGCCGGCCAGCGGCCCGGCGGCCAGCGCCCGGGCGGGCAGCGTGCCGGCGGCCAGCGCTCCGGTGCGGACGGCGCCGGTGAGCAGCGTCCGTCGCGTTCCGCCGGCAAGCCCGGCCACCGCCAGGGCGGGCACGGCAAGGCGCAGCCGGCGGCAGCGCATGCCCATGCCGGGCCGAAGGCCCCGGGTTCGCGTGGACGCGGCGGTCGTGGCCGCGGCGGCAGCAGGAGCGGTGCGAGCGCCTGAGGGCGCTCAGTTTCCGCCGTTGATGTCGCGGACCAGGCGGAAGCCGAGGTCGTCGAAGCCGCGGCTTGATTCGCGCGGCTCCGGTGCGGCGGTGTCGTCGCGCCAGCTCGCGCCGCTCGACACCCGCTGCTCGCAGCTGCCGCTGCAGTCGATGTTCCATTCCGCCAGGCGGCGTTCGCCGCCGGTGCCGGGCAGGCGCGCCCATTCGGATGCGGTGGCCAGGCGGTAGGCCAGGCCATCGCGCGCGCCCAGCCACTTCGCGTACGCGCTGGCGTCCTCCCATGACACGCACACCACCGGCTCGCCTTCGCGCTGTTCGAAGCCCGGCGAGCGCCAGGTACGCGGGGCGATGACCCGCAGCAGCGATGCACGCTCGCGGCATCGCGCGGGCTCGCGCCCGGTGGCCTCGGCGAAGGCCGCGTATTCGTCGCGGCTGACCAGGCGACGCATGGCTCCCAGGCGGATGCCGCCCTGCTGCACCAGCACCATGTCCACCCCCGGGCCGCCCAGGCGCTCGCCGGCAATGGGGATCGTGCGTGCGCGCTGCTCCAATCCTGAAAGCGCGGCGCCATCCAGGCCCATGCGCCGCGCGGCTTCGACGGCTGCAAGTGCCGCTGCGCGATCGAACTCCGTCGCTGCGTGCTCCACGCGGCTGCTGACCGCCTTGGCCATGCGCTTCCTGAGCGCATCCAGTGCGTCGCCGTCCGCGCGCGACGTGCGCGAGGCGAGCTGGTTGGCCTGCATGACGCCGGTGCGCGCCGCGTCGACCCGTCCGGAAGCGAAATCGCGTTCCGCCTTCTCGCCCAGGGCGGCGATCAGCGCATCGATGGCCGGTCCCAGGCGCAGGTGGTTGCGGTCGGCCTGCCAGGCGTCCAGCAAGCTGGTGTACGCGTTGTCACCCGCCGGGGTGGTCAGCCTGCCGGCGCGCAGCTGGCGCTCGGCGGCCACCAGCGAGCGTTCGGCATCCGATGCGGGCGCCGCGCGCAGCAGGGCGTCGTCCGGGTTGCCGAGGGCCGTCGCCGGGCGCGTGGCCAGGGTCGGGGTGGCGGGGGTCGTGGAGCCGTCGGCGGCGGAGGCGCGGTAGAACCCGGGGGCGTCGTCGCGGCGGTCGAGATACAGGCCGCCGGCGATGGAACCCGCGGCCACCACGACCACCATCAGCCAGGCGGCCGCGGGCAGCGTGCGCAGCCGGTCGCCGAGGTCGCGGAGCAGGCCCCCGGCACCGGCCCGGCCGCCGGCGGGGATGCGCTCGAGCGCGGAGAGCATCTGCCCTGCGTCCGCGAAGCGGCGTCCGGCGGACTTGGCCAGCGCGCGGTCGATGAAGGGCTGCCAGTGGCGGAGCCTGCCCGGCAGGCGCGGAATCGGGTCCTGCACGTGCATGACCGCCATCGACAGGGCGTCAGCGGCGTTGTAGGGCAGGCTGCCGACCAGCATTTCCCAGGCCAGCACGCCGACGCTGTAGAGGTCGGCGCGCGCGTCGACGCCTTCACCGCGCGCCTGCTCGGGCGGCATGTATGCGGTGCTGCCGACGGCGAGTCCCGCCGTGGTTACGCGCGCGCCGTAGCCGCGGCGGAGCGCGATGCCGAAGTCGGCCAGCAGCGGCCGGCCGCTGTCGTCGAACAGCACGTTCTCGGCCTTCACGTCCCGGTGCACGATGCCGCGCGAGTGCGCGTACTGCAGGGCCGACAGCAGCCCGCGCAGGATCTCGCGGACCGCGGGCTCGTCGCCCTGGAGGTCGCGCTGGCCGAGGTGGCCGCGCGCCAGGTAGGGCATCGAGTAATACGGGAGGCCGTCGCGCGTGCGGCCGACGTCGTGGATGCCGACGATGTTGGGGTGGTCCAGGCGGGCGACCGTGCGCGCTTCGTTCTCGAAGCGGCGGCGGCTGACCTCGTCGCCCAGGGCCTCGGGGAGCATGACCTTGATTGCCACCTCGCGTCCGAGCGACAGCTGCTCGCCGAGGTAGATGGTGGACATGCCACCCGCGCCCACGGCGTGCGTGAGCCGGTAGCCGGGAATTTCCGGCAACGGATGGTCGGCATCGCGTGAGCTGTACTGCGTCATCCCGGGCCCCCCTCAGGCGCGGATGAGGATAGCCGGACCGCGTTCGAATGGGATGAACGCCAGCGCGACTCCCGTCACGCCGCGGCAATCCCGTCCTGGCGGTCGGGCTTGCGACGCACGTAGACCTGCTTGCGGACGGATGCGACGACGTCGCCGGCCGCATCGTGGATATCGGTGTCGAACCAGTGCAGGTACTTGCCGCCCTCGGCGGTGCCCGCCCGCATGGCGCCGAGCACGTCGTCGCCGAGGTCGAAGCGCGCACGCACGGTGCCGCGTCCCGGCTTGAGGAAGCGGATTTCGCCAGCCTGGTCCCAGACGAAGTAGTCACGCCCCAGGGAGCGCATGGTCAGGAGCATCCAGAACGGATCGGTCATCGCGAACAGGCTGCCGCCGAAGTGGGTGCCGACGTAGTTGCGGTTGTACCAGCGCTGCCGCAGCTCGACGCTGGCATGCCGGAAATCCTCCTCGAGGGCGGTGATGCGGATGCCCGCGAACAGGAAGGGCGGCCACGTGTTCATGCCGCGGCGCAGGATCGAAGCCCGCATGGCTCAGGACAGCAGCAGTGACGACATCTGCCGGCGGTAGCGCGACACGAGCTCGCCGTCGTCGATCACGCGGAAGGCTTCGATCAGGGCCTTGCGCGGCAGACCGTCGTCGAAGCCGCGGTCGCGGCGCAGCATGTCCATGAATTCCTTCAACGCCGCCTCGTGGCGTCCGGCGACCATGTGGTGTGCGCCAAGCAGGTGGCGGGCGCGCAGGTCACCGGGATCGGCGGCGATCGCCGCTTCGAGCACGGGCGCCTGCGGAGCGTCGCGGAGCACGGCGGCGAAGGCCAGTGCGGCGCGGGCGCGCAGGGCGCGGTCGTCGGTCGCGAGGTTGGCGGGGAGGGCATCGAGCAGGCGGCCGGCTTCGTCAGTGACGCCGGTGGCGAGCAGGGCCACGGCAAGGTCGAGCTTCAGTCCGTCGTCATCGGGCGCGGCCTCGCTTTCGCGACGCAGGCGCTGCACTTCGGCATGGGGATCGGGCGGCGGCGCGGCCTCGCTGGCGGGCTCGGCGTCCGCCGGCGCGTCGGCAGGCACGATGCCGTGGCCGGCGAGGAACTCGCGAAGCTGGCCTTCGGGCATGGCGCCGGGAAAGCCGTCCACCGGCTGCCCGTCCTTGACCAGGATGACGGTGGGGATCGAACGGATCTGGAACGCGCCGGCAAGCTGCTGCTCGCGGTCGACGTCGATCTTCGCCAGCACGAAGGCGCCGTTGTAGTCGGCGGCCAGCTTCTCCAGCACCGGGCCCAGGGTCTTGCAGGGCCCGCACCACTCGGCCCAGAAATCCACCAGGACCGGGACCTGCAGCGAGCGCTCGAGGACCTGCGCCTCGAAATTGTCGGCGGTGGCGTCGAAAACGTGCGGCGATGCGTGTTCGGGGGACATTGCTCGATCCGGTATGCGATGGAACCCGAGATTGTGCCAGCGCTTGCCGTTTGCAAGTCCGCGGGGCGAGGATGCGACGTTCCACGGGAGCAACGGGCGCATGGCTGAAGCGGGCGGACATCGACGTACAGGGTGGGTGCGCGTCGCCGGCATCGCGGCCGGCGCATGCTTCGCGCTTGCGCTGTGGGGTTTCGGCGCAGCACTGGATGGCTACAGCCAGATGGCGTACCCGGTGGCGCTGCTCGGTGCGGCGGGTGTGCCGCGCGCGACGCAGTTCAACCTGCTTGCGTTCCTCGTGCCGGGCCTGTTGGCGGCATGCGTTGCCATGGGGCGTCGTGGCGAACTGTCGGCATCGTCGCTGCTGTCGGCGCGCCTGGGCTGGACCCTGGTGCTGCTGTCGGCCCTGGCTTTCGCGACCCAGGGCCTGTTGCCGCTCGATCCCGTCGAACCCGACGCGGGCAGGGGGCGGTTGCACGGCGTTGCCTGGGGGCTGTGGGCGATCGCCTTCGTTGCTGCCGCGCTCGCACTCGCGACTGCGGCGTTTTTGGCAAGGCGCCCCGGGGCGGCCGCTGGCCATCTTGTTGCCGGCGCGCTGGTGTTCACGCTGGCCTGGCTGGTCGGCGACGCCGTTCCCGTCGCGCTGGCCCAGCGCGCCGCCTTTGCGTGCTGGTTCGCGTGGCTGGCCTGCTGCGGATGGGGACGCAGCCGATAACCGCGGACGGTGATCCACGCGTCGCGTGGCGGCGGCAGCGTCCACTACGGTAGGCTTGACGGCCCCCTGTCTGCTGGCCAAACCGACGTGCCCGAACCTATTTCCCCTGCGTCCGATCCGATCTCCTACAGCCCCGCCAAGGCCGAGCGCGCGGCCCAGGGTTACTGGGACCGGACTCGCGCCTGGGAAGTCAGCGAGGACCCGTCGCGGCCGAAGTACTTCTGCCTGGCGATGCTGCCGTACCCGTCGGGTGCGCTGCACATGGGGCATGTGCGCAACTACACCATCGGCGACGTCATCAGCCGCCACAAGCGCATGAGCGGCTACAACGTGCTGCAGCCCATGGGCTGGGACGCCTTCGGCCTGCCGGCCGAGAACGCGGCGATCAAGAACCGCACCGCGCCGGCGAAGTGGACATACGCCAACATCGACCACATGCGCGAGCAGCTGAAGATGCTCGGCTACGGCATCGACTGGTCGCGCGAATTCGCCACCTGCAGCCCGGACTACTACGTGCACGAACAGCGCATGTTCACCCGGTTGATGAAGAAGGGCATGGCTTACCGCCGCAACGCGGTGGTGAACTGGGACCCGCTCGACCAGACCGTGCTTGCCAACGAGCAGGTGATCGACGGCCGCGGCTGGAGATCCGGCGCGCTGGTTGAAAAGCGCGAGATCCCGCAGTGGTTCCTGAAGATCACCGACTACGCGCAGGAGCTGCTCGACGGCCTGGACACGCTCGACGGCTGGCCGGACCCGGTCAAGACCATGCAGCGCAACTGGATCGGGCGCAGCGAGGGCCTGGAGTTCGGTTTCAGGGTCGACGGCGAAGACGAGCCGCTGCGGGTGTACACCACGCGCCCCGACACGCTGATGGGCGTGACCTTCATCTCGATTGCCGCCGAGCACCCGCTGGCGGTCAAGGCCGCGCGCGACAACCTGGAGCTGGCCGTGTTCCTCGACGAGCTCAGGCGCGGCGGCGTGTCCGAGGCGGAGCTTGAAGCGCAGGAAAAGCGCGGCATGGCGACCGGGCAGTGGGCCATCCATCCGGTCACCGGCGAGGACGTGCCGATCTACGTCGCCAATTTCGTGCTGATGGGCTACGGCACCGGCGCGGTGATGGCGGTACCTGCGCATGACCAGCGCGACTGGGAGTTCGCCAAGGCCTACGGCCTGCCGGTGCGCCCGGTGATCGTGCCGGCCGCGGTGCGCGACGCGCTCGACGAACTCGTGCACGACGTCGGGGCGGACACCGACCCCTTCCAGGCGGCGCTGGCCGGCGGCTCGGTCGATGCCTACGATGCCTCGGCGGCGGTTGCCGTGGTGCGCCAGTACCTCGACGGCGTCGAGCGGCAGGGCGCGTATGTCGAGCGCGGCACCCTGATCAATTCGGGCGAGTACAACGGCATGGACTTCGATGCCGCCTTCGCCGCGCTGGCCGCGCGCTTCGAGGCCGAGGGCATCGGCCGCCGCCGCGTCAATTTCCGCCTGCGCGACTGGGGCGTGAGCCGCCAGCGCTACTGGGGCTGCCCGATCCCGGTGGTGTATTGCGACGCCTGCGGCGCGGTGCCGGTGCCCGAGGGCCAGCTGCCGGTGGTGCTGCCCGAGGACGTGGCCGACGCATTCTCGGCCGGCGTGGTGCAGTCGCCGATCAAGGCCGATCCCGAGTGGCGGAAGACCACCTGCCCGACCTGCGGCGGTGCCGCCGAACGCGAAACCGACACCTTCGACACCTTCATGGAGTCGAGCTGGTACTACGCGCGCTACACCTCGCCGGGCGCGGCCGACATGGTCGACGGACGCGCGAAGTACTGGGCGCCGGTCGACCAGTACATCGGCGGCATCGAGCACGCGATCCTGCACCTGCTGTATTTCCGCTTCTACCACAAGCTCCTGCGCGACCAGGGCTTCGTGGACAGCGACGAGCCCGCGGTGAACCTGCTCACCCAGGGCATGGTTGTGGCCGACACCTACTACCGCGAGGACGCCAACGGCGCCAGGGAGTGGTTCAACCCGGCCGACGTCGAGGTCGAGCGCGACGAGCGCGGGCGCATCACCGGGGCCCACCTGGCATCCGATGGCCAGCCGGTGAAGGTGGGCGGCATCGAGAAGATGTCGAAGTCGAAGAACAACGGCGTCGACCCCCAGGCCATGGTCGACCGGTACGGCGCCGACACCGTGCGCCTGTTCTCGATGTTCGCCTCGCCCCCGACCCTGTCGCTGGAGTGGAACGAGGCCGGCGTCGAAGGCATGTCGCGCTTCCTGCGTCGCGTCTGGCGCCTGGTCCACGACCATGCCGCCGCGCTCGCCAATGGCGGCGGAGCGGTCCCGGCCATGCCGCCGCCCGCGTCCCTGTCCCCGGAACAGAAGACCCTGCGGCGCCAGCTGCACGCGGCCATCCAGAAGGT
This sequence comes from Luteimonas sp. A649, assembly GCF_054072735.1. NCBI lineage: Bacteria > Pseudomonadati > Pseudomonadota > Gammaproteobacteria > Lysobacterales > Lysobacteraceae > Luteimonas > Luteimonas sp. A649. Next base: position 1,046,298 of record NZ_JBSVRQ010000001.1, read on the forward strand.
CGATGACGACTACGGTCGCCGCCACAGCTTCAATACCGCCATTGCCGCGCTGATGGAGCTGCTGAACCACGTCGTGAAGTTCAACGATGACGGGGAAGCCGGGCGTGCAGTCCGCCACGAGGCGCTGGAAGCGATGGTGTTGATGCTCAACCCCGTGACGCCGCATGCCTCGCACGCGCTGTGGCAGATGCTGGGCCATGCCGAAGGGGTCGTGGACGACGTGCCGTTCCCGGTCGCCGACCCGGCGGCGCTGGTGCGCGACGCGGTCACCCTGGCGGTGCAGGTGAACGGCAAGCTCCGCGGCACCATCGAGGTCGCCGCCGACGCCGCGCGCGAGGCGATCGAGGCCCAGGCCCTGGCGGAGCCGGGCGTGGCCCGGATGCTCGAGGGATTGACGGTGCGCAAGGTGATCGTGGTGCCGGGCAAGATCGTGAACGTGGTGGCCGCGTGAAGGCCGCCGCGCGCCTTGCCGCGGGTTCCGGCCTCGTCCAGACTCCTCCGATGGACCGCCGCCGCCTCCGCCTCGCCTTGCCCGCGCTGTTCGCGTTGCTCCTGTCCGCGTGCGGCTTCCACCTGCGCGAACCGCTGACGCTGCCGCCCGACCTGACCGGCGTCCAGATCGTGGCCCGTGATCCTTACAGCCCGCTGGCGCAGGCGCTGACGCGTTCGATCGAGCGCGCGGGTGTCGAGGTCCCGGAGCGCCGTGGCCCGGGCGTGGCGCTGCTGCGGATCCTGTCCGAGCGCTGGGACTCGCAGGCGATCAGCGTCGACCAGTTCGGCCGTGCCCAGGAATTCACCCTGCGCTATGCGGCGGTGTTCACGCTGGAGGGCATCAATGGCGAGGAGCTCGTGCCGGAGCAGGTCATCGAGCTGTCGCGGGACTACGTCTCGCTGCCCGAAAACTCCACCGGTTCGGAAAGCGAGCGCGAGATGCTGTCGCGCGAGCTGCAGCGGGAGATGGCCGCGGCCGTGCTCCGTCGCATCGATGCGGTGAACCGCGCCTCGGCGCCGGAAGCCGCGACCACGCCGGCGGCCGGCGGCTGAGCCGCCGCGTCACTTCGCGATGGCCCGTGAACTGAGTCCCGAGCAGCTGGCTGCAGGCGTGGCGCGCGGTGCACTGGCGCCCGCCTACCTGGTGGCCGGTGCCGAGGCGCTGCGCGTGCTCGAATGCGCGGATGCGATCCGCGCGGCGGCCCGCGAACAGGGCTATGCCGAGCGCGAGGTCTTTGAAGTCGAAGGCCGCGACATCGACTGGGACGGCCTCGAGGCCAGCCTGCGCGCGCCCGGCCTGTTCGCAGCGCGGCGACTGATCGAGGTGCGCCTGCCGACGACGAAGCCCGGCAAGCAGGGCGGTGAGGTGATCACCGGCTTCTGCGCGCACCCGCCCCCGGACATCTGCCTGCTGGTGACCGGCGGCGAATGGAGCAAGCGCCACGGCGGCAAGTGGAGCGAAGCGATCGCCTCGGTCGGGTCCATCGCCGCGGCCTGGCCGATCAAGGCGCACGAACTGGAAGGGTGGCTCGAGGCGCGCCTGCGCAAGCATGGCGTGCGTGCCGACCGCGATGCCGTGCGCCTGCTGGTCGAGCGCGTGGAGGGCAACCTGCTCGCCGCGGCGCAGGAAATCGACAAGCTGGCCCTGCTCGCCGGCGACGGCATGCTGGACGCGGCGCGGATGCAGGCGCTGGTCGCCGACGCCGCCCGCTATGACGTATTCCGCCTGGTCGATTCGGCACTCAACGGCCAGGGCGCGCAGGCCGTGCGCATGCTCGCCGGGCTGCGGGCCGAAGGACAGGCCGTGCCCGCGCTGATGGGCATGGTGGTGATGGAACTGCAGCGCACCGCCGCGCTGGCGCGGGTCAAGGCGCGCGGCGGCAACCTCGGCGCGGAGTTCAAGGCGCAGCGGATATGGGATGCCAAGGAGGCCGCCTATCGGCGCGCGCTGGAGCGCCATCCGGTCGCGCGCTGGGAGCGCTTCGTGGCGGTGGCGGGCGAGGTCGATCGCGTTGCCAAGGGCCGCGGCGCCGGCGACGAATGGCTGATGCTCGAACGCCTGCTGCTCGCGGTCGCGGTCGCGGACGCACGCGCCGTACCGCTGCTGGCGGCATGAACCTGCTGGCCTGCTACGGAGGCAGCTTCGACCCGGTCCATCTTGGCCACCTTGCGATCGCCCGCGGCGTTCGCGACGCGCTGGACGCGGACGTTGCCCTGGTGCCGGCCGCCGACCCGCCGCACAAGGATGCGACCCACGTCGCCGCCGGCCTCCGCGCACGGATGCTCGAACTGGCGCTCGCAGGCGAGCCGGGCCTGCGCGTGGACCGGCGGGAGCTGGATCGCAAGGGGCCCTCCTACACCATCGACACCCTGCGCCTGGTGCGCGCGGGGCAGGGCCCACACCGGCCCATTGCGTGGGTGGTGGGCGGCGACTCCCTGCAGCAGCTTGACCGCTGGTACCGCTGGCGGGAGCTTTTCGCGCATGGCCATGTGCTGGCGGTGGCGCGGCCGGGTGCGCTGCTCGACGCCGCCGCCATCGCAGCGTGTGCGCCGGAGCTCCAGGACCAGCTTGATTCCCGGCGGAGGCCCGCGCAGGCGCTGGCGGAGACCGCGGCCGGAGGCTTCGCCGTGCTGGACCTGGGGCAGCTGCGCCAGGAATCGTCGACCGCGGTCCGCGCCCTGATCGCCGCCGGCGGCGACTGGGAGGCGATGCTCCCGCCAGCGGTGGCCGGATTCATCCGCGATCACCGCCTGTATGGATACGGGGCGGACACGGCCCCTTCGCTATAATCCCCCGCCACGCCCACGAGCCCGCACCCCTTGACCAGCCAAGCCCAAGTCATCAAGACCAGCCACCCCGATCCGTCGCCGTCGGTCGACGTGCTGCTGTCCACCGTGCTGGAGGCCGTGGCCGAGCTCAAGGCGGTCGACGTCGCCGAGATCGACGTCCGCGGCAAGACCAGCGTCTGCGACTACATGGTGGTCGCTTCGGGAACGTCGTCGCGCCACGTGAAATCCATCGCCGACGAGGTGGTGAAGTTCGCCAAGCGCCTTGGCTTCCAGCCGCTCGGCGTCGAAGGCGAGCGCGAGGCGGAGTGGGTCCTGGTGGACCTGGGCGACGTCGTCGCCCACATCATGCTGCCGCGCGTGCGCGAGTTCTATGCCCTGGAACGCTTGTGGACGGTCGGCGACGAGCCGCCGGGCGCCGGCGGCGCGGACGGCTTCCACGACCCGACCCGCGACGCGGGCTGAGTCGGGCCACGCGGTGAAGGCACGCCTGGTGGCCGTGGGCGAACGCCCGCCGGGCTGGGTCGCGGAAGGCTTCGCCGAATACCGCAAGCGGCTGTCGCACTGGCTGCCGCTGGAACTTGTCGAAGTCACTCCCGGCCTGCGCGGCAAGGGCCGCGATGCCGTGCGTGCCACTTTCGATGAAGGCCAGCGCGTGCTGGCCGCGCTGCCGCGCGACGTGCACGTGGTGGCGCTGGACGGCCGCGGCCGCGCCTGGGATTCCGAGGCGTTGTCCGGGCGGCTGGAGCACTGGCGCGGTCAGGGCCGGGACCTGGCCTTCCTCGTCGGCGGGCCCGAAGGCCACGCCGACGAGGTACTGGCCCGCGCCGACGAAACCTGGTCGCTGGGCCCGCTCACCCTCCCGCACATGCTGGTGCGGCTGGTGCTGGCCGAGCAGCTCTACCGCGCCGCGGCGCTGCTCGCCAACCATCCCTACCACCGCGCCTGAGCGCGGGGTTCAGCCCCGCTCGAGCGTGAACTCGATCGGGACCAGGCCGATGGCCTGCACCGCGCGGCCATCGCGCATCGCCGGCTGGAAGGTCCAGTTGCGCAGCACGTGCCGGCGCGCGGCCTCGTCGAGCCGGCGATAGCCGCTGCCGGTCTCGACATCGACCTGCAGCGGGCGGCCGTCGACGTCGACCAGCACGCGCAGGGTCACCGTGCCCTGGTGGCCTGCGCGCAGTTCGGTGCTCGGGTAGGGCGGCGCGCTCGCCCGGGCATAGGCCAGGCGCATGCCGACGGCCGGACCCGATCCGGCCGGGGCGATGTCGTCGCCGCCGCTCGCGGGTGGTGGCGACGGATCGGCGGCGATGGTGCCGCCGTCCACAAGCGGCGGCGCAGCCACGGCGGGTTCGGGCGTGACGCTGCGCCGTGCCGGTGCGGTGGGCGCAGCCGGCGTGACCGGCTGCTGCACCGGCACGATCACCGGCGGCGCGGGCGGGGGAACCGGGCGGGGCTCGAACCACTCCGCCTCGATGCCCTTGGGCGCTGCCGGCTCCGTGGCCGGGCGGCTCAAGGGCACCAGCATCAACAGCAACACCGCGCCATTGAACAGAAGGGCACCGGTGATTCCGGTGATGCGTACCGGGTCGGGCCGGTCGGCGCCATGCGGCTCGTGGCGCGCATGCAGGACGGGGAACGGACTGCGGTTTTCGGGCTGCAGGACCATGGACCACCTCCTCGTTGTACCGGCACGGTGCCGGGTGCATCGACGCCAACGCGCGACCGGCGGCCGCGGGGTTTCAGCGTCCCAGTTCGAACACTACCTCAAGGTTCGCTTCCAGGGTGTTCTCACCGGCGGCCACCGGGGTCGAGGCCTGAGCATCCATGGCCATCGCGCGCATGGCGAACATCGGTCGCGGCTGCTGCATGCCGCCGCCTTCGCTGATGCTCACGATCCGGCGCACGCGCAGGTCCAGGGCCTTCGCGTACATGTCGGCGCGTGCGCGCGCCTGGTCAAGCGCCTTGCGTCGGGCTTCGTCGTAGACGGCGTCGGGCTGGTCGATGCCGAAGCTCGGGCCGTTGACGTTGTTGGCGCCGCTGGCGACCAGCGCGTCGAGTACTTCGCCCAGCTTCGCGATGTCGCGCACCTTCAGGTTGACCGTGTTGCTGGCGCTGTAGCCCGAGATCCGCGGCTCCTCGTTGTCGACGTGGCGGTAGGTGGGATGGATGTTGATGCCGGTGGTCTGGATGTCCCGCTCGGCGACGCCGGCGGCACGGATCGCGGCCAGCACCCGCGTCATCTGCGCGGCGTTTTCGCGCATCGCGGCGTTGGCGTCGGCTGCCTGTGTGACCACGCCCGCCGACGCGGTCGCGATGTCGGGCGCGCGGCTCGATTCACCCCGGGCGGACACCGAGAGCAGGGTGCCGTCACTGCTGGCCTGGGGGGCGGGATTCTGCGCGGCTGCGGGCATGGCAAGGCTTCCGAGGGCAAGTGCGAACGCGAGGGCAAGGGACTGGGTGGCGTGGGGCATGGTGGTCTCCGGAAAGGGACAGGGGCAAGGGTTGGTCCGGGGGAGTGAACGGGTCGTGAGCCGGAACGGGGTTGCGACCGGTCGCGCGGATCGGGGCAGCGCCGGCACGGTATCCTTCCGCCATGCTCCACCTTGCCTCCAAATCACCGCGCCGGCGAGAGCTGCTGGCGCGCCTCGGGCTCGACTTCGGCGTTCTCGAAGTCGACGTTCCCGAACAGCGCGCGCCCGGAGAAGCGCCGGAGGACTACGTTGCCCGCGTGGCCCGCGAGAAGGCCGGCGCCGGGCTGCTGCACGTGGTCGCGGTCCCCGGCGCGGTGGTGCTGGGTTCCGACACCGAGGTGGTGCTCGATAACGAGGTCTTCGGCAAGCCCGCCGACGCCGCCGAGGCCGAGGCGATGCTGCGCCGCCTGTCCGGTCGCACGCACCGCGTGCTGACCTCCGTGTCGCTGGTGTCCGCGGGGCGCGAAGTGCGTGCGCTGGTCGCCAGTGAAGTCGCCTTCGCCGCGCTGTCGGATGCCGATATCGCGGACTACGTCGGCAGCGGCGAGCCGATGGGCCGCGCCGGCGCCTATGCCATCCAGGGCGGCGCGGAACGTTTCGTCACCCGCCTTGCGGGCAGCTATTCGGGCGTGATGGGCCTGCCCCTGCACGAGACCGCATCGCTGCTGCGCGAGTTCGGCATCCACGCGCGCACGCCGCGCGCGGATGGCGGCGCATGAGCGAGGAGATCCTGGTCAACGTCACCCCGCGCGAGACCCGCGTGGCCGTGGTCGAGAACGGCATGCTGCAGGAGCTGCACATCGAGCGCGGCTGGCGCCGTGGCGTGGTCGGCAACATCTACAAGGGACGCGTGCAGCGGGTGATGCCGGGCATGCAGGCCGCCTTCGTCGACATCGGGCTGGAGCGCGCGGCGTTCCTGCATGCCAACGACGTGCTGCGCCCCGGGCGCGCCGAGGATCTTGGCGTCGAGGACTCCGCTGGCGCGCCCGGTCCTGCGCAGGGCGCAGCGCAGCCGACGCCGCCGATCAGCGAGCTGCTGCGTGACGGCCAGGAAGTCGTGGTGCAGGTGGTGAAGGACCCGATCGGCGGCAAGGGCGCGCGACTCACCACCCAGATCAGCATTCCCTCGCGCTACCTGGTGCTGCTGCCGCAGTCGCGGGTGATCGGCGTCTCGGCGCGGATCGAGGACGACGCCGAACGCGCGCGGCTGAAGGCACGTGTCGGCGATCTTGCGCAGGCCGGCGGCCATGGCTACATCGTGCGCACGAACGCGGAGGGCCAGCCGGAAGAGGCCCTGGCCGAAGACGTCGCCTACCTGGCGCGCGCTTGGGCGCTGGTCGAACGCAGCGTTTCCGACGCACGCGTGGGCGCCTGCGTCTACGAGGACCTGACGCTGCCGATGCGCGCGGTGCGCGACCTGATCCGCCGCGACGTGGAGAAGGTCAAGGTCGATTCGCGCGAGACCTGCGACCGCCTGAAGGTCTTCGCCGCGCAGTACATGCCGGGGCTGGCCGAGAAGATCGAGCACTACAGCGGCGCGCGTCCGGTGTTCGACCTCTACGGCGTGGAGGACGAGATCGGCCGCGCGCTCGAGAAGGAAGTGCCGCTGAAGTCCGGCGGCTACCTGGTCATCGACCAGACCGAGGCGATGACCACGGTCGACGTCAACACCGGCTCCTTCCTCGGCCAGCGCAACCTTGAAGAGACGGTGTACCGCACGAACCTGGAGGCCGCGCAGGCGGTGGCGCGCCAGCTCCGGCTGCGCAACCTTGGCGGCATCATCATCATCGACTTCATCGACATGACCGATCCGGAGCACCGCCGCCAGGTGCTTCGAACGTTGGAGAAGTCGCTCGCGCGCGACCACGCCAAGACCACGGTCTACGACTTCTCGCCGCTGGGCCTGGTGGAGATGACGCGCAAGCGCACCGTGGAGAGCCTGGAGCGCCAGCTCAGCGAAACCTGCCACGAATGCGGCGGCCGCGGCATGCTCAAGACCACCGAAACGGTGACCTACGAGGTGTTCCGCGAGATCGTGCGCGCCGTGCGCCAGTTCGACGCAGAGCGCCTGCTGGTGATCGCCTCGCCCAAGGTGGTGGCGCGGATCACGGAAGAAGAATCGGCGGCGGTGGCCGAGCTGGAGGAATTCCTCGGCAAGAGCATCCGCTTCCAGGCCGACGAGCAATACCTGCAGGAGCAGTTCGATGTCGTCCTGCTCTGAGCGCTGCGCACGGCGCGCGGGTCGCTGATGTCGGGTCCGCTCCGCCGCGGCCTGCGTCGCGCGCGGCGCGGCGCCTGGTACGTGTTCGCCATCGGCCTGGTGGTGATGGCGCTGGGCGCGGGCATCACCAGCCAGCTGCTGCCCTTGGCCGAGCGCCACCCAGAGCGCATCGCCGAATGGCTGGGCGCCCGTGCGGGGCGGCCGGTGTCGTTCGACAGCCTGGAGACCGAATGGACGCGGCGCGGCCCGCTGCTGCGCCTGGACGGCCTGCGCATCGGCAGTGGTGCCGACGCCATCCCGATCGGCGAAGCCGAGGTGCTGGTCGCGCAGTACGCGGGGCTGCTCCCGGGGCGCTCCTTCACCGAGCTGCGCCTGCGCGGCCTCGAGCTGACGCTCGAGCGCAGCGACGATGGCCGCTGGCAGGTGCGCGGCCTTCCGGGCGAAGCGCAGGCCGACGGCGACCCCTTCGCCGCGCTGGAAGGCCTGGGCGAACTGCAGGTGGTCGATGGCGTGCTGCTGGTGGATGCGCCGGCGCTTGGCATCCAGGCGCGACTCGACGAGGTCGACGTGCGCCTGCGCGTGGACGGCAATCGCGTGCGCGCCGCCGCGCGGGCCTGGATGGTGCCGGGGGTTTCACCGCTGGACATCACTGCGGAGCTGGATCGCGCCAGCGGCGACGCCCGCGCCTGGCTGGCGCTGCGTCGCGCCGATCTTTCCGCCTGGTCGGACCTGCAGGCGGGTGGCATCGGGCCGGTGGCGGGTTCGGGGCGGCTCCAGGCCTGGGCGGACCTGCGCGGCTATCGCATCGATTCGCTGGTCATGCGCGGCGAGCTGGAAGGCCTGCGCCTGCGGGGAAGCGGCGGCGAAGCCGATCTCGGCCAACTTGATCTGGATGCGCGCTGGACCGCACTGGAAGGCGGCTGGCGCATCGACGCGCCACGCCTGCGCCTGGGCGCTGGCGCTACCGCGCAGTCGCTGGATGGCCTGCTCGTGGCGGGCGGGGCGCGGCGCGCGCTGGTCGCCGAACGCATCGATGCCGGGGCGCTGCTTGCACTGGCGTCGCTGGCGCCCGCCATGCCCGAAGGACTCGCCGGCTGGCTGCGCGAAGCGCGTCCCACCGGCTTGCTCCACGACGTGGACATCGCCGGTGCCGCCGGAGGTGCGCTGCGCGCAAGCGCGCGGATCGAAGGCCTGGGCTTCAAAGTGCAGGGCGAAGCGCCCGGACTCTCGGGACTGTCGGGCAGCCTCCGCGGTGATGCAGCCGCGCTGGTGTTCACGCCCGATCCCGATGCGGTGGCCAGCGTCGATTGGCCCATGGGATTCGGTCCGTCGGCGCACGACGTGCGGCTTCGCGGCGAGCTGGTGGCCTGGCACGCCGCCGACGGCTGGCAGGTGCGCACCCCGGCCTTGCGCATCGATGGCGAGGGTTACGGCGCTGCTCTCCGCGGCGGCATGGTGTTCCAGGGCGATGGTACGCGGCCGGGGATCGACCTGGTGGCCGAGGTCGATGAAGCGCGCGTGCCGGTGGCGAAGCGCTTCTGGATCCGTCACCTGATGCCCGGGGCCGCGGTGGAATGGCTGGATTCAGCGCTGGTCGATGGCCGCGTGCTGGAGGGGCGCGCGGTGGTTTCCGGGGACCTCGACGACTGGCCTTTCGAATCCGATGGCGACAGGGCCGGTGCCGGGCGGTTCCATGCCAGCGCCAGGCTCGAGGACGCCGAGGTGCGCTTCGATCCCGACTGGCCGGCCGCCGAAGCGCTCGATGGCCATATCGACTTCATCGCCAACGGCTTCAGCGTCGAGGGCACTGCGCGCCTGGGCGACGTACCCGTGCGTTCGCTGCGTGCCGCGATCACCGACTTCGGCGACGCCCCGCTGCGGGTCGATGCTGTGTTCGCAAGCGACGCCGCGCCCGTGTTGGCGCTGCTAAGGGACAGTCCGCTGCGCGAGGGGCGCGAGGAGATGCTTGACGCGCTGTCGGCCTCGGGTCCGATGCGCGCCACGTTCGGGATGGTGCTGCCGCTGGGTGATGACGATGGCGCCCGCGGCCTGCGCGTGTCCGGCGGCATCGCGCTTGCAGGCGCGCGCCTGGAAGAGAAGCGCTGGGATGTGGCGTTCGACGATGTCCATGGCGACGCCCGCTACGACCAGGACGGCTTCAACACCCAAGGCCTGCGCGTGCGCCGGGATGGACAGCCCGGGCGGCTGTCGCTGCGCGCCGGTGTTGGGCACGTGCGCGGACGCGGCACGGCGTTCGAGGCCGAACTCGAAGCCAGCCTGGCATCTTCGGAACTCGCCGCTCGCGCACCGGAGCTGGCCTGGCTGGGGGCGCGCCTGCACGGTCGCTCGGCGTGGACCCTGGCACTGGCGCTGCCGGAGGACGCCGGTGGCGACGGCGCCGGTGGACGCCTGCAACTGCGATCGGACCTGGTCGGCACCCGCCTGTCGCTGCCGGCGCCATTGGGCAAGACGGCCGCGGAGCCCCTGGCAGCACGTATCGACCTGACGCTACCCATGGGCGAGGACGACATCGACGTGGTGCTGGGCAAGCGCGTCGCGCTGCGCGCGCGCAGCCACGGCGGTCGCACCGGGGTACTTGCGGTGCTGGGCAGCGACCGCGTCGATGCGGCGCCGCCGGATTCGGGCATCCGCATCACCGGTCGCACGCCGGTGCTTGACGCGATGGAGTGGGCGGGGATGTTTGCCGGCGACGCGCAGGACGGCGCCGACGGCCTGGCGCTGCGCGGCATCGATCTCGTCGCGGGCAGGCTGCAGCTGCTGGGCGCCGCGTTTCCGGAGACGCGGGTGGTCGCCCGACAGGAGCGCGGCGCCACGCGCGTTCGCCTGGACGGCGAAGCGCTGGCCGGCAGCGTCGACATCCCGCGCGGCGAGGGAGCGACGCTCTCGGCGGAGCTGCAGCGCCTGTACTGGCGCAGTGCGCGCGCCGGCACGGGCACCGCGGATGCCGGAGCGGCGGGCGTCCCCAGTGTGGAGTCGGCCGCAGGGGCCCACGCGACCGCGGGCGACGCTGCCGCCGATGCAGACATCGATCCGGCGGGCCTTCCCCCGCTGGCGATCGTGGTGGACGACCTGCGCGTGGCCGCGGCGCCGCTGGGGCGGATGGAACTGCGGACGCGGCCCACGGCGGAAGGCCTGCAGGTGGAGTCCTTGCAGCTGCGTTCGAAGGGGCAGGCGATCGATGTCGACGGCGCCTGGACCGGGCGCGGCGCGCAGGCGCGCACGCGGATGCAGGTCGCGGTGCAGAGCGAAGACTTTGGTGCCTTGCTGGCTGGTCTGGGAATGGTCGGGCGCATCGACGGCGGTGAGGGCACGGCGCGCTTCGATGGCGCGTGGCCCGGCTCGCCCGCCGGCTTCACGCTGGGTGCGCTGGAAGGCAGCCTGTCGCTCACGGTCAAGGATGGCCGTTTGGTCGAAGTGGATCCCGGTGCCGGCCGCGTGCTCGGCCTGCTCAGTGTTGCCGAGCTGCCGCGGCGACTGATGCTGGATTTCCGCGATCTTTTCTCGCGCGGCTTCGCGTTCAACCGCGTCGGCGGCACGGTCCGCTTCGCCGACGGTCTCGCGCACGGCGAGGACCTGGTGATCGACGGCGCGGCGGCCGAAATCCATATCCGCGGCAGCGCCGACATGCGCGCGCAGACCTACGACCAGGTGATCGAGGTCTTCCCGCGGACCGGCGGACTGCTCACTGCGGTGGGCGCCATCACTGCCGGGCCGGTGGGCGCGGCGGTCGGCGCGGTGGCCAATGCGGTGTTCGAGAAGCCGCTGGGCCGCATGGGCGCGCGCACCTACCACGTCACCGGGCCCTGGAAGGATCCGAAGGTGGTGGTCGAAGGACGCGAGCTGCCGGCCACGCCCGCAGCCGCGCCGGACCCCGCGGCCGGAGCGGCCAGCGATCGCGATCCCGCGCCCCGACCTTGATCGCCGCGTTGCCGCCCGCACCTTGTAGAACAACGACGTCCACCAGCCGGAACTCTCCATGACCCAAGCCCTCGAGATCGCCGAATCACGCCTGCTGCTGCCCGCGGGCCTCGACGGTGCCGGCCTGGAACGCACGTTCGGAACGCTGCTCGGGCCCGGCATCGACTTCGGCGATATCTATTTCCAGCACGCGCGGCGCGAGAGCTGGACGGTCGAGGACGGCATCGTCAAGGACGGCGCGCATTCGATCGAGCAGGGCGTGGGCGTGCGCGCGATCAGCGGCGAGAAGACCGGCTTTGCCTATGCCGACGACATCGATGCGCAATCGCTGCTGGCCGCGGCCGGTTCCGCGCGGGCGATCGCGCGCAGCGGCACCGAGCACCGCGTGCAGGCGCTGGTGCCGGCCGGCGCGCGCACGCTGTACCCGGCCGAGGATCCGATCGACGGCATGGCCAACGACGCCAAGGTCGAAGCCCTGCGGCGCGTCGACCGCCTGCTGCGCGCCGCCGATCCGCGGGTGAAGCAGGTAATGGTGAGCCTGTCCGGCGGCGTCGACACCATCTTCGTGGCGCGCTCGGACGGCGTGGTTGCCGGCGACGTGCGGCCGCTGGTGCGTCTCAATATCCAGGTGATCGTGGAGCAGGGCGGGCGGCGCGAGACCGGCTATGCCGGCTACGGCGGCCGCTACGCGTATGCCGAGCTGCTTGGCGACGGCCGGCCGGAGCACTTCGCGCGCGAGGCGCTGCGCCAGGCGCTGGTCAACCTCGAGGCCATCGATGCGCCCGCCGGCGTGATGCCGGTCGTGCTTGGCAGCGGCTGGCCCGGCGTGCTGCTGCATGAAGCGGTCGGCCATGGCCTCGAGGGCGACTTCAACCGCAAGGGCACCAGCACCTATGCCGGCCGCATGGGCCAGCGCGTCGCCGCGCCCGGCGTCACCATCGTCGACGACGGCACGCTCGACAACCGTCGCGGATCGCTCAACGTCGACGACGAGGGCACGCCGACGCAGTGCACCACGCTGATCGAGGACGGCGTGCTCACCGGCTACATGCAGGACACGCTCAACGCGCGCCTGATGGGCGTGAAGCCGACCGGCAACGGCCGCCGTGAATCCTTCGCCCACCTGGTGATGCCGCGCATGACCAACACCTACATGCGCGCCGGCCAGGACGATCCCGCCGACATGATCCGTTCGGTGAAGAAGGGCCTGTACGCGGTCAATTTCGGCGGCGGCCAGGTCGACATCACCAGCGGCAAGTATGTGTTCTCGGCCACCGAGGCCTACCTGATCGAGGACGGCAAGGTGACCGCGCCGGTGAAGGGCGCGACCCTGATCGGCAGCGGTCCGGAGACGATGCAGAAGGTGCGCATGGTCGGCCACGACATGGCGCTCGACGACGGCGTCGGCACCTGCGGCAAGGACGGCCAGAGCGTGCCGGTCGGCGTGGGCCAGCCGTCGCTCCTGATCGACGGCATTACCGTTGGCGGCACGCGCGCGTGAACCCGCGACGCGCTGTGGGAGCGGCTACAGCCGCGATTCCGGTGGTGCGGCAATGCGATCGCGGCTATAGCCGCTCCCACAGGGGGCGGTCTTCGCTTTCGATGCGGCGGTGCAATCGCGGCTGTAGCCGCTCCTACAAGGGACTGTCTTCGCTTTCGTCGCTGGCGGGCTGGGCGTTCTCGCCGGCGCCGTCCGCATCCAGCAGGGCGCGGACTTCGCGGTACAGCTCGCGGAAGGCGCGCGGCGGCTTCGCGGCCTTGCGTTCGGCCAGCGCGTTGCGCACCAGCTGGCGGAGGCGCTGGCGGTCGGCGCCGGGGAATTCGTCGAGCAGCGCCGACAGCGCGGCATCGGCGTCGTCGCCCACCAGGCGCTCGCGCCAGGCCTCGGCCCGGTGCAGGCGCGCGGTGTCCAGGCGCGCGGCCTCGCCGTCGACGTCGAGCGCGTCACGCAGCGCATCGAGCGCTTCGTCCTCTTCGCGACGCAGCTGCTTGGCCAGGAAGGCGATCTCGCGCTTGCGCGCGATGTGCGAGCTGATGCGGCGGACCTGGGCGATGTGCGGCAGCAGGTGTTCGCCCAGCGGCAGCTTCGCCAGCCGGCCAGGGTCGAGTTCCACCAGCTGCTTTGCAAGCTCCAGCACGTCCAGCGCCTCGCGACGCTGCGCGCTGCGGCTGGGGCCGAGGAAATCGCCGGTGTCTTCGTCCTTGCCGCGCATGTCGTTCCAGCCGCCTGTTGAACCGTTCAAGAACCCTGAAGGATAAGGCATTGACCACCGCCATCACCGACACGAACCCCATCCACGACGACAGCCGCGAGCGTCTGGCGCGCCTGGAGGGCATCGCCGGCCAGCTGCTTGACCGCTGTCGCGCCGCTGGCGCCAGCCAGGCCGAGGTGTCCTGCAGCGAGGACCGGGGCCTGGAGGTGAACGTGCGCATGGGCGAGGTGGAATCGGTGGAGTCCACCCGCGACCGCGGGATCGCGGTGACCGTGTATTTCGGCCAGCGCAAGGGCAGCGCCAGCACCGCCGACCTGCGCGAGGAGAGCCTGGCGGCCACGGTGGAGCAGGCTTGCGCGATCGCGCGCCACACCGAGGACGATGCCGCCGCCGGCCTGGCCGATGGGGAGCTGATGGCGCGCGACTTGCGCGAGTTCGATGCCTGGCACCCGTGGGCGCTGGATGCGCAGGATGCGGTGGCGCTGGCCCTGGCGGCCGAACAGGCCGGGCGCGACGCCGACGCCCGCATCACCAATTCCGACGGCGCCGGCGTGGGCACAGGCACCTCGCTTGGCGTCTATGCGAACTCGCACGGCTTTATCGGCGCCGAGCGCGCCAGCCACCACAGCCTGTCCTGCGCGCTGATCGCCGGCCGTGGCGAGGACATGCAGCGCGAAGGTTGGTACAGCTACGCGCTGGCGCCCGAAGACCTGGATCCCGCCGCCGACATCGGCCGCATGGCCGCGCAGCGCGCGGTGTCGCGCCTGGCGCCGTCGCCGGTCGCGACCGGCCGCTATCAAGTGTTGTTCTCCGCAGAGGTCGCGCGGTCGCTGATCGGCCACCTGCTCGGCGCCGTGTCCGGTGGCGCGCTGTACCGCGGCGCCAGTTTCCTGGTCGATGCCGCGGGCCAGCAGCTGTTCCCGGACTGGTTTGCGATCCACGAGCGGCCGTTCCTGCCGCGCGGCCTGCGCTCGGCGTCATTCGATGCCGAAGGCGTGGCCACGCGCGAGTCATCGCTGGTCGAAGCCGGCGTGCTGCAGCGCTACGTGCTCGGCAGCTATTCCGCGCGCCGGCTGGGACTTGCGACCACGGCCAATGCCGGCGGCGTGCACAACCTCGACGTGGTGGCGAATGCCGGTGGCTTCGACGACCTGGTGCGCGGCATGGGCGACGGCCTGCTCATCACCAGCCTGATGGGGCAGGGCGTGAACACCGTCACCGGCGACTATTCGCGCGGTGCCGCCGGATTCCGTGTCGAGGGCGGTGCCATCACCCACCCGGTCGATGGCATCACCGTGGCCGGGAACCTGCGCGACATGTTCATGGCGATCGAGGCCGTGGGCAACGATGTCGATCCGCGCTCGCACATCCGCACGGGCTCGATCCTGCTGGGCGGGATGACGGTTGCCGGCGCGGACTGACATGTTACCGTTCGAGCCGGCAAGTCCGCCGGGGAGAGACGCGATGATCGACGAAGACAACAACGACCAGGCGGGGCAGACCGTGTCCGGCGCGGGCGTCATCGATCCACAGCAGCGGCAGTGGGGGATGTTCGCGCATCTGTCCGCACTGCTTGGCGGCCTGCTGACCGCGGCCTGGGGCGGCAGCCTCGGCTGCTTCATCGGTCCCCTGGTGATCTGGCTGGTCAAGAAGGACACGATGCCCTTCGTCGACGACCAGGCCAAGGAAGCGCTGAACTTCAACATCACCGTGGCCATCATCTTCCTGGTGCTGTTCCTGATGACCATCTTCACGCTGGGCATCGGGATCATCATCACCGGGCCGCTGTTCTTCATCGTCGGCATCGCCTGGCTGGTGCTCACCATCGTCGCGGCGATCAAGGCCAACGACGGCGTGGCCTACCGCTATCCGCTGACCCTGCGCCTGATCAAGTAAGGCGTGCCCGGCCGCGGGCTGCTCAGCGCCCGCGGCCTTTGCGCGCCATCGCGTCGTCCAAACGGTCCATGCGGTCCTCCAGCGGCGGGTGCGTGCGGTAGAGCTGCGCCAGCCGTGCCGGCCGCGTGCCGAGCGACGCCATCTTCTGCAGCACCGAATAGAACGCGAGCGGCTCGAAGCCGGCGCGCTGCAGGTAGATGCCAGCCGCGGCGTCCGCGCGGTATTCCGCCTCCCGGTCGAGTCCTGTGAGCAGGACGGCGGCACCGTGGCGGTCGACGTAGTCGCGGGCATAGGCCGCCGCGCCCGGCGTGGCCACCTGCGACAGCACCGCGTCCTTGCCGGCTTCGCGCACCTGCTGCTTGCGGATGACCTCGAAGTGGTCGCGCTGGACCACGTGGCCGAGTTCGTGGGCGAGCACCGCCGCGAGTTCGGCATCGTCGCCGAGCAGTTCGTACAGTCCGCGCGTCAGCATCACGTAGCCGCCGGGTGCGGCATAGGCGTTGACCTCGCCGTCGTCGAGTACGCCGAAGGTCCAGGGCAGGTCGGGACGCGAGGTCTGCGAAGCCAGCCAGCGGCCCACGAGGTTCACGCGGCGCTGCGCGGCGGCGTCGGCCCACAGCGGAGCGACGCCAAGCACGCGGCCGGTCACGGCGGGGCCGAGCGCGCGCTCCTCTTCGGCGACCTCCTTGTCGGACTTGCCCATCGCCCGGTCGGCGACGCGCGTGGCCTGCGAACCTCCCAGTGCCCCGCCGCCGATCTTCGACAGGAGCCCGCGCGCGGAGGCGAGCCCGCGACGCTTGTCGGCCTGGGTGGCCTGCTGTCCCGAGGTGTCGAGCTCCCGGGCTTCGCCGGGCCAGGGCACGCTGCGCGCCTGCCAGCCCTGCGCGTGTGCATGCGCCGATGCGGCGGCGGCATCGACGCGGTGGCCTTCCATGCGTGCCAGGGCGGCAGCGTCGTGGCGGCCGCCGGTGAGATCGCTGGCATCGATGCCGCGGACGGTCGCGGTCTCGGTCACGCGCCCGCGGCCGGCCTGGCCCTGCAGGAGCGCCTGCCGGCTGGTGTCCGGTGTTTCCGCGCCGGCGCTGGCCATGCGGACCTCGTTGACGCGGACGTAGCCGCTGCGCCCGTCGCCCAGCGCAAGCTGATACCAAAGGCCCTGCTGGGCGCTGATATCCACGCGCGCGTCGCGTGCGAGCGTGGTGATGGCCGGCGCCGCGGGATCGGGAGCGTTGCGCACCTCGACCGAGCGCTTGTGCACCACGGCCGGCATCGCGGCCGAGAGGGCAGCCAAAGCGAGGCCGCTGGCGGCGAGGGTGGCGAGCATCGCCAGGCTCAGGGAGCGGATGGTGTTTCGCATGGGGTGTCCTCGAATACCTGTGACAAGGGGAGCAGGGTGTTGCTGGCAGCCAGTGGCCGATGTTCAAGCAGGTCCAGGTCCTGGCCGAGCAGCGCGCGCAGGCGCAGCCGGCGGCCGGCAGTGCCGGTTCCGGCGCCGTCGTCGATCCGCGCGGTGGCCACGCACACCATGACCCGGCCGCGCCCATCCAGGCGTTCGGCGGTGGCGTTGAGCGCGGCATGCAGGGCGTCGAGGTCGCGCGTGGCCTGTGCGCGCACGGCGTCTTCGCTGTCGGCCTTCCAGGTAAGCAGCACGAGGTCATCCAGGATCGGCTGCATCCAGTGCTTGCGCTCGACCAGGCCTTCGATGATCACGATGTCGTCGCTGGTGTAGACGAGCTTGCGCAGCACGCGGCGATATTCGCGCCGCCGGCGTTTGACCTGCGGCATCGGCAACCCTGCGTCGGGCTCCATGCGCAGGCGTGCCAGCAGCAGCCAGGGATGTGCCGCCGGGTCGTACTCGGGCAGGTAATCGGAGTTGCCCGAGGCGCGCCCGCGCTGCACCGCTGCGTAGCCGCGGCACAGCGCGAAGCACAGGGCGCCGTAGCCGAGGCTGGCGAAGATGTCGACGAACCAGCCGAAGAAGGTCAGGCCGGCAAAGGCGGCTGCGAGCAGCGTGAGGTTGGTGGCGACGAAGACCGGGTCGACGTCCTTGTGGGGCTCGCCGCGCCAGAACACGAAGCACGTCAGCAGCACGAGCACGCTGGCCAGCGCGTATTTGAGCCAGCCGGGCGGCATCCTGATCCAGGTGTCGGCGATCAGTGCCTCGGTGGCCTCGGCGAGGATCGCGACGCCGGGCATGGCCATGTCCACGGGCGTCGGCTTGGCGTCGTTGATGCCGGCGGCGGTGTGGCCCACCACGGCCACGGCCCCGTCCAGCGGCGGCAGCCCCTGCCCGCAGACCGGCCTGCCTTCGATGAGATCCGCGGCGCTGGCATAGGGCAGCTGCGAGTGTTCGCGCCAGTTGATGCGCAGGTCGCCGCCGCGCGCGGCCACCGCGGCCCGGGAGTCCGCGCCGGCGGCGTGCGCAAGCCGCAGCGCCAGGGCCGGCATTGCCCATCCACCCGCAGCCTCGTACAGGCGCACGTCGCGCAGCACGCCGTCGCGGCCGCGCTGGATGTTGACCAGGCCGGAGTGGCGCGCCATCGCCGCGCCGTAGGGTTGGAGCAGGGCCACGCGCGGGCCCGGGATCGCGGCATCGGGGACCAGGCGGAACGCGCCCGGGACCGCGTCCACGCGCGTGGACGCCGTGGCGTCGAAATCGGAATGCAGGCGCGTGGCGGCGAAGACGAAGCGGCCTTCGCCTCCCCCGGCCATGGCCTCGAGCAGGGCATCGCCACCGGGATCCGCGGGCGCGCGGTCAGCAAACAGGATATCGATGCCGACCGCACGCACCCCGGCACGGTCGAGCGCATCGAGGAGGTCGGCGTGGCGTTCGCGGCTCCAGGGCCAGCCGCCTTCGCCGAGGGCCCGGTAATACTCGATCGAGCACTCGTCGATCTCGACCACCACGGTGCGCCCGCTCGGCACCGGTTCAAGCGGTCGCAGGCCGATGATCCGGTCGAAGACCGCGTCCTCGGCGGCATCCAGCGAACGCCCGTGCTGCCAGTCCCACGCCAGCCCGCCGAGCATGGCCAGCGCCAGCAGCGGGTAGAACGCGAAGCGCAGCCGCTGCGAGCACCAGGACAGCGGACGCCGATAGCCGCGCTCGAGCACGGCCCACGCGTCCATGAAGCGGACGCTGGCGCCTGCCATGGCCGAATCGATCGCACTGCGCACCCGGTAACCCAGACTGCCCGACACGTTTCCCCCCGGGCTTCGCCCTGTCAGGAGGTAAACGTCCAACCGGGGCGAAAAGCGACAGCCTCAGTGCGAGCGGTGTATCGCCAGCTTGCCCAATGCGGCCAGCGCCGCCGCGCGCGCGCCGAAGGGCGCGAGTGATCCGGCCATGGCGGTGCCGAGCCCGGCCAGTCGCGTGCGCGACGCGTCGATGCCGATCAGGGCGGGGAAGGTCGCTTTGTCCTGCGCGGCGTCCTTGCCCGCGGTCTTGCCAAGGGTGGCGCTTTCGCCCTCGACGTCGAGCAGGTCGTCGCGGATCTGGAAGGCGAGGCCAAGCGCGTCGGCGTAGGCATCCAGGCGCATGCGCTCGCCGCTGTCGGCGTCGGCCGCGATGGCTCCCATGCGCACGGCGGCGCGGATCAGGGCGCCGGTCTTGAGCGCGTGCAGGTGTTCGAGTTCGTCGATGCCCGACGAAGCGCTCCGACCGGTGGCGGCAAGGTCCAGGGCCTGGCCACCGCACATGCCGCCTGCGCCCGCGGCGACTGCCAGCTCGCGCAGCATCGCCACGCGCGCCGCGTCGCTTCCGGCGGCATCGGCCAGCACGGCGAAGGCCAGTGACTGCAACGCATCCCCGGCCAGGATCGCGGTCGACTCGTCGAAGGCGACGTGGACGGTGGGCTGGCCGCGGCGCAGGGCGTCGTCGTCCATGGCCGGCAGGTCGTCGTGGACCAGGGAATAGGCGTGGATCAGTTCGATCGCCGCGGCGGGTGCGTCGAGCAGGGATTCATCGGCGCCGAAGGCCGTGCCGGTCGCGTAGACCAGCAGCGGACGCATGCGCTTTCCGCCAAGCAGGACGGCGTGCCGCATGGCGTCCCCCAGGCGGTGCTCGGCCGCGGGATGGGCCGCGAGGGCGGCTTCGAGGACCTTGTCGATCCGGTGCCTCCAGGCCTCGAGGCGAGCCGCCGTTTCGGCCCCGCCAAGCGCCTCAGGCATCGTCGCCGCTGGCCGGGAACGGCGTGGCCGAGTCGGGCTGCTGCGGGTCGGTGAGCAGGCGGACGCGCAGCTCGGCCTGTTCAAGCGCCTGCTGGCAGCGGCGGTAGAGGCCGACGCCGCGCTCGTAGGCGGCGAGCGAGTCCTCAAGGCTCATGTCGCCGTGCTCCATCTTCTCGACCAGCTGCTCGAGCGAATCGAGCGAGGCTTCGAAGTCGGCGACCGGGGACGTGCTGTTGTCGGATTCGGGCTTGCGTGGCATGCCCTCGAGTTTACGCCAAGTCCCGCCAGTGCAGGCGTGCATCCCGGGCGTCGAGCCAGTCGTCGAGCGGGGCCGCGAGCAGGCGGTCGCCGGCCGCCAGGAGCTGGCCGTGGGCGTCGGACAGCAGTGGCATGCGCGCGCGCAGCCAGGGCGGAAGGCCTGCGTCCTGGAGCAGGTGCTTGAGCGCGTGCGAGTGCTCGCGTCCGCGCAGATGCAGGCGTTCACCGCCGCGGCGGGAATGCGCGTGCATCGGCTGGTCGAAGGCGTCCACGCCTTCCAGCGACAGGCTGCCGCCACCCGGCAGCATCAGGGGCTGGTGGCCGTCCCACTCGACCATCCAGTCCGCAGGGAGCGGCGGTGCCGGTCGCACGGCGTGGAGATGGCCGCGCCATGCGCGGATCAGTGCGCCGGCCCAGCGATACGCGGCATCGCCATCGCCGCGCGCATCGAGCAGCTGGTCGATGGCGGGAAATGCGGGCGCAGGCAGGGGTGGCAAGCACAGGCTTGCGGTCCAGGCGCGGAGCGCGCGTGCGCGTTCGGCTGAAGACAGCGCGCGCAGCGGCTGCATCGGAAGCGGCTGCGTGCACAGGTCCGGCGAAGCACCGTCACCACGGCCGTTTCGATCATCGCTGGCACCGCTGCGGGGGAATAGTGCGTCGAGCAGCTCGGCGTCACGCGTGGCGAGCAGCTCGGAGGCCTCGGCGCACAGCGCGGCGCTGCGCGCGAACGCGGCATCCGCCGTCGGCCAGCGTTCGCGCAGCAGCGGCAGGACGCGCTCGCGGAGCAGGGTACGGTCGTGCGCGGGATCGGTGTTCGCAGGATCCTCGATCCATGACAGGCCTTCGGCTTGGGCCCAGGCATGGATGCGTGCGCGCGGCTGGCCGAGCAGCGGCCGCCACATCCAGCCCGCTGCGAAGCGTCGCCAGGGCCGCATCGCCGCGAGGCCTTCGGGTCCCGAGGCGCGCAGTGCGCGCAGGAGGAAGGTTTCGGCCTGGTCGTCCTGGTGGTGGGCGAGGGCCAGCACGTCGCCTTCGCCGAGCACCGTGGCGAACGCGGCGTGGCGTGCCGTCCGTGCCGCGGCTTCGAGGCCAAGGCCACTGTCGCGGGCGACCGTGACTTCGCGCACCACCAGCGGAACCTCGAGGCGTGCGCAGACGGCAGCGCAGTGGGCGGCCCAGTCGCCTGCGCCGGGATGCAGGCCGTGATGCACGTGGATGGCGCGCAGTCCGCGCGCGCGGACCGGAGGCAGCGCCGCGAGCCGGTGCAGCAGCACGGTGGAGTCGAGCCCGCCGCTCAGCGCAACCGTGACCGCGGTGCCGGCGTCATCCGGAAGGGTGAAGAGACCGTCGGGCAGGTACGGGTCCATGGCGTTGCGCAAGGTGCGGCGCGCGGCGTTGCAGGCCGCCGCGCGCCGCCGGATGCTTACTCCGTTTCGATGCGGATGCCGCCGATGAAGCCAGCTGCCAGGTTGTAGATGAACGCCTGGATCGCGCCGCCGATGAAGCCGAAGATGCCGTACATGATCGGCAGCAGGATGACCGCCATGAAGCCCCCGAACATGGCGAATCCACCACCGTTGCCGGTGCCGGCAATGCTGCCGATCAGCCCGCCGAACAGGAAGATGATGAGGCCCGCAAGGAGGCCGAAGGCCGCGGTGATGATGCCGGCGATCTTCGCGGCGGAAAGGATATCGATACGCTTGATGATCATGCAGTAGTGCTCCCCATGCCGGCGGATTGCCGGCAGGGAGAGTCTATTCGATACGCCGGCGCGCGCTGCGCCGCGGGCGCCTCAGGCGGCTTCGTACGCGCCGTAACCGCGCAGGCGCCGGTAGCGTTTTTCCAGCAGCGTGTCGACGGGCAGGTCCACGAGGGCGTCGATCTCGTTGACCAGTACCGCCTTCAGCCGCAGCGCCATCTGCTTCGGATTGCGGTGCGCGCCGCCGATGGGTTCGCGCACCAGCTTGTCGACCAGGCCCAGGCCGAGCAGGCGCTTGGCGGTGAGCCCGAGCTGCTCGGCGGCATCCTTGGCCTTGCCGGCGTCCTTCCACAGGATCGAGGCGCAGCCTTCGGGCGAGATCACCGAGTACGTGCTGTATTCGAGCATCACCGTGCGATCGCCGACGCCAACGGCCAGCGCGCCGCCGGAGCCGCCTTCGCCGATCACCGTGCACACGATCGGCGTCTTCAGCTCGGCCATTTCCATCAGGTTGCGTGCGATGGCTTCGGACTGGCCGCGTTCCTCGGCGCCGATGCCGGGATAGGCACCGGGGGTGTCGATGAAGGTCAGCAGCGGCAGCTTGAAGCGCTCGGCCATCTTCATCAGGCGCAGTGCCTTGCGGTAGCCCTCGGGGCGCGGCATGCCGAAGTTGCGACGCACCTTGGTCTTGGTGTCGCGGCCCTTCTGGTGGCCGATGATCATCACGCTGCGGCCGTTGATGCGGCCGATGCCGCCCACGATGGCGGCATCGTCGGCATACGCGCGGTCGCCGGCGAGTTCCTGGAACTCGTCGCAGATGATCCGGATGTAATCGTTGGTGTACGGGCGCGCCGGGTGGCGGGCGAGCTGGGACACCTGCCACGGGCTGAGGTCGCGGAAGATCTGCGCGGTGCGCAGGCGCAGCTTGTTCTGCAGGGTGCGCAGCTCGGCGTCGATGTTGACGCCGGGCCCGGAGCTGGCCTGGCGCAGGTCCTGGATCTTCGCCTCAAGGTCGGCGATGGGCTGTTCGAAATCGAGGTAGTTGGGATTCATCGACGGACTACGGTCGGGAAAGCGGCCAGTCTAGCGGAGACGGTCACGGGGGACCGTACGTCCCGGTGTGGGCTCAGCTTGCCCACGGGCGCGCACCCATGGCGACGTGCACGGTGCGGACGCCGGGTTCGACGCGCAGCTGGCCGAGGAGGTCGGGGTCGACGCGGACCGAATGGCTGCCGTCGAGGTCGAGGCTGCCGGCCGCGCCCGAGGGCAGCAGCAGGTCCAGGCGCAGCGGCGTGGCGCCGGGGCGATTCGTGGAGAGCAGTGCCTGGACGCGGTCGAGGACCGCAGCCTGCGCCAGGTCCAGGCGCAGCGACAGGCGTCGCGCCGATTGGCTGCAGACCTCGTGGAAATCCCAGGCGCGGCGCGCGCGCAGCGAAAAGCCGCCGCTGAACTCGTCCTCGCGCAGCCCGCCTTCGACGATCACGATGCGGTTGCCGGCGAGCAGTGGCGCGTGCTCCAGCCAGGCTTCGGAGAAAAAGGCGCATTCGATGCGGCCGCGGCCGTCCTCGAGCACGACGAAGGCCTGGCTCTCGCCGCGCTTGCGCACGGCGCCTACCTGGCCGGCGACGATCGCCGTGACTTCCTGGCGCCAGCCGCCGCGACCGCCTTCGCCGCTGCCGTTCCCGCCCTTGCGCGCCGAACTCCCGGACTCCCACAGGGCATCGAGCTGGCCGAGGTCGGAGCCGACGAGGGCCTTGAGCTCATTGCGGTAGGGGTCGAGCGGATGGCCGCTCAGGTAGTGGCCCAGGGTGTCGCGTTCGCCGGCGAGCTTCTGCGCCAGCGGCCATTCCGGAACCTCGGGCAGGGTGATCTGCGCCGCGGCGGCCGCCGGCTCCGCGAAGCCGCCGAACAGCGATGTCTGTCCGGCCTCGCGCTCGCGCGCCAGCTGATCGGTCGCCTTCAGCACTTCCGGCAGCTGCAGCATCAGCGAGGCGCGGTTCAGGCCGAGGGCATCGAGCGCGCCGGCGTTGACCAGGGCCTCGAGGGTGCGCCGGTTCAGGCGCGCGGCCTCGTTGCGGCGACAGAAGTCGAGCAGGTCGACGTAGGGACCGTTGCGCCCGCGCTCGTCCGCGATCGCGTCGCAGGCGCCATGGCCCACGCCCTTCACCGCGCCCAGGCCGTAGCGCAGCGTGCGCGCGTCGATGGCCTCGAACATGTAGCCCGAATGGTTCACGTCCGGCAGCAGCATCTCGAGTCCGAGCTCGCGCGCCTCGGCGAGGAAGCCGACCACCTTGTCGGTGCTGTCCATGTCGCTCGACAGCACCGCGGCCATGAACTCGGCCGGGTAGTGCGCCTTCAGCCAGGCGGTCTGGTAGGACACCAGCGCATAGGCGGCCGCGTGCGATTTGTTGAAGCCGTAGCCGGCGAATTTTTCCAGCAGGTCGAAGATCGGCCCGGCGACCTTCGGCTCGATGCCGTGCGTCGCGAGCGCGCCGGCCTCGAACTTGGCGCGCTCGAGCGCCATCTCCTCGACCTTTTTCTTGCCCATCGCGCGGCGCAGCAGGTCGGCGCCGCCCAGCGAGTAGCCGCCCAGGATCTGCGCGGTCTGCATGACCTGTTCCTGGTACACCACCACTCCGTAGGTGGGGGCCAGCACCGGCTCCAGGAGCTTGTGGGGGTACTGGACCTCGGCGCGGCCGTGCTTGCGCTCGATGAAGTCCGGGATCAGGTCCATCGGCCCCGGCCGGTACAGCGACACGAGTGCGATCAGGTCGTCGAAGCGGTCGGGTTTCGCGCGCTTGAGCAGCTCGCGCATGCCGCGCGATTCGAACTGGAAGACCGCGACGGTGCTGCCGCGGGCGAAGAGTTCGTAGGTGACGGCGTCGTCCAGCGGCAGCTTGGTGATGTCCACCGGCTGCGTCCCGCCTTCCCCGGCCAGGCGCTTGTTGATCGCCTTCACCGCCCAGTCGATGATCGTCAGCGTGCGCAGGCCCAGGAAGTCGAACTTCACCAGGCCGACCGCTTCGACGTCGTCCTTGTCGAACTGGGTGACCGGGTTGCGGCCGGCGCCGTCGCCGTCGTGCTCGGCGAACAGCGGGCAGAAGTCGGACAGCGGCGTCGGCGCGATCACCACGCCGCCGGCGTGCTTGCCGGCGTTGCGGGTCAGGTCCTCGAGCTGCAGCGCGAGGTCGATCAGGTCGCGGACGTCGTCTTCGTCGTGGTAGCGCGCGATCAGCTCGTCCGAACGCCAGGCGTCGTCCTTGCGCGCCTTCTCGGTGCGGCCCAGCGCGTCCTCGAGCGACACGCCCAGCGTCATCGGCACCAGCTTGGCGATGCCGTCGACAAGGCCGAAGGGATAGCCCAGCGCGCGACCGGCGTCGCGCAGCACGGCCTTCGCGGCCATGGTGCCGTAGGTGATGATCTGGCTGACGCGGTCGCGGCCGTACTTGGCGGCGACGTAGTCGATCACCTCGTCGCGGCGGTCCATGCAGAAGTCGATGTCGAAGTCGGGCATCGACACGCGTTCGGGATTGAGGAAGCGTTCGAACAGCAGGTCGTAGGGCAGGGGATCGAGGTCGGTGATGCCCAGCGCCCAGGCCACCAGCGAACCGGCGCCGGAGCCGCGGCCCGGGCCGACCGGGATGCCGTGCTCCTTCGCCCAGTTGATGAAGTCGGCCACGATCAGGAAGTAGCCGGGGAAGCCCATCCGGATGATGACGTCGAGTTCGGTGTCCAGGCGCGCCGCGTAGCTGGCGCGGTCGTGGCCATCGGCCATCGGCGCCTGTTCGAGCCGGTGCGCGAGCCCGTCGCGGGCCTCGCTGCGGATCCACGAATCCAGGGTGTGGTCGGACGGCACCGGGAACGCCGGCAGGTGGTAGGTGCCCAGGCGCATCTCGAGATTGCAGCGCTGCGCGAGCGCGACCGCATTGTCGAGCGCGTCGGGCACGTCGGCGAACAGCTCCGCCATCTCCTGGCCGGATTTCAGGTACTGCTCGGCGGTGTAGTCGCGCGGGCGGCGTGGATCGTCGAGCACGCGGCCCGAGGCGATGCAGACCCGCGCCTCATGCGCCTCGAAGCCTTCGCGGTCGATGAAGCGCACTTCGTTGCCGGCGACTACGGGGATCGAGTGCAGCGAGGACGCCTGCAGCGCGAAGTCGTTGAATGCCGCCTCGTCGCTGAAGCCGCAGCGGGCCAGGGCCAGGTGCAGGCCGTCATCGAACACGCCGCGCCAGTCCTTCACCCAGGCCTCGGCCAGGTCGTGGCGGCCGGCGGTGACCAGCCGGCCGGCCGGCGACTGGCGCCCGGCCAGGGCGAACAACCCGCCGTGCACTTCACGCAGCCACTGCGGACGCACCACCACGCCGTCGTGCCGCTGGCCTTCCATCCAGGCGCGCGTCAGCAGCCGTGACAGCGACAGGTAGCCGGCATGGTCGCGGCAGAGCAGGGTGAGCGTGGCGGGCGGCTCGTCGCCTTCGGCCACGCTGATATCCGCGCCGGCGATCGGCTTGATGCCGGCGCCTTCGGCTGCGCGGAAGAACTTCACCAGCGAAAACAGGTTGTTGCGGTCGGTCACCGCTACCGAAGGCTGGCCCAGGGCCACGCAGCGATTGACGAGGTCCGGGATGCGGATCGTCGAATCGGCGAGCGAGTACTCGCTGTGGAGGGTCAGGTGGACGAAGCGTCGGGACATTGCGGGACCGCGGGTGCAGCCACGCAGGTTAGGTCCCAGCCCCCGTGCGGACAAGGCTTGACAGCCCGGCCCGCGCGGGGCGGCGTTCAGTGGACGCGGAACAGCGCGGCTTCTGCGGCGGGAACGTAGCTTTCCGCGCCGCGCCTGGCGATGTGTGCGTACAGCGCGATCTCCGCGCTGCGCGCTTCCAGCCAGTCTTCGCGACCGAACGCGAAATGGTCCCGGCGCTCGCCGCGCAGGATGGCTTCCTCCGTGCGCAGGCGGCGGAAGTCGAAGTAGGCCTCGGCGTCGGCGGCCAGTGACGGCCATGCGATGTCGAACAGCACCGCGGTGTCGAGCCCGCCCAGCAGGGGCACGGCGTCGGGCACCAGGCGTTCCTCGCCCTGGGCGTAGTCGGCCAGCAGTGCGATGCGCTGCAGCTGTTCGGGCGCCAGGTGCCAGCCGGGCTCGCGCACCAGCATGCGCAGCGCCTGCAGGCAGCGCCGGCGCTGGCGGATGCATGGCGCCCAGGCATGGCCCGCGTAGCGCTGCGAGAGGCTGCGTGCGGCGCAGGCGATGCCGTCCAGCGCCGGGACCTCGCCGCGTGCGGACAGCGCACGGGCGACCGACTGGAAGCGGTCGAGGCTTCGCGCCTCGGGCTCGCGGCCGGCAATGCGATGACGACGTCCGCCGGCTTGCGCAACCGCTGGCAGGGGCAATGTGTCGAGGATGGCGTACATGGCTGTCTCCGGATCGGGGGCGCCGGACTGGCGCGACTGCAGGATCACGCCGCCGTGGCCGCGATGCTTGAGGGAAAGCGGCGGAACGGGTGATGGATTCGCGATGGAAGCCGGTTTTTCCTGATTCATGCGTTCAACCCGTAGCTCGCTGCTGGGCGGACCCGTCGAAGGGGCTCGAATGCCGGATCAAGCGCGCATCTATCGCTTCGGTGACGTCGAGGTCGACACCGCCGCGCACCGCGTTGCGCGCAACGGGGAGCCGCTTGCCCTTGAGCCGAAGGCCTATGGGGTGCTGCTGGCGCTGCTCGCGCATCCCGGCCACGCGATCGAGCGCGACCATCTGCTCGACCAGGTCTGGGGGCACCGCCACGTCACGCCCGGCGTGCTGAACCGGGTGGTGGCACAGCTGCGCAAGGCGCTGGGCGACGAGGCCGAGCATCCACGCTACATCCAGACCCTGCACGCGGTCGGCTATCGCTTCATGTGCATCCCCGAGGTTTCGATCGTGGAGGACGCGGCGGAGGCGGAAATTTCCAGCCTGCCGACGGCGGAAATTTCACTGCAACCCGGTTCCGTCGCAGAGTCCGGGGATCTCCGTGGCGAACCCGCCGCAGCGGCCATTGGCTTGCCGGCACGCGCCGGGCTGCGACCGGCCGCCATCGTGCTGGTCCTCGGCGTGCTCGCCTTCGCCGCACTCGCCTTCGCCGCGTGGTGGCAGTGGGCGCCGCGCGGGACATTGGCGGCCCCGCAGGTGGCGATCGCCCTGCGCCCCTTCACGACCCTGGGCAGGCCCGGTGACGACGAGTGGTTCGCCGAGGGGCTGGCGGTCGAGATGCACGATGCGCTCGCATCGGTCCCGGGCCTCAAGGTCGCGGCGCTGATGGCAGCCGACGATCCGCGTCGCGACGCGGATGTGCGCGAGATCGGGCGCGAGCTCGGCGTCGACGCGATCCTCGACGCCAGCATCCGGCGTGAAGGCGACCGCGTGCGCATCCACGCCCGACTCAGCGACACCCGCACAGGCTACGTGCTGTGGAGCGAGCGCTACGAACACGCAATGGCCGAGCTCTTCGCCACCCAGGGCGCGATTGCCGGCGAAGTGGTGGAATCGATGCTCGGTGCCATGCCCGACGCGCGGGAGACGCTGCGCCAGCGTCTGGCACCGACCCGGAATGTCGCTGCTTTCGACGCCTACCTGCGCGGGCGGCACCTGGTGCGTTCGTCGCCTGACCGCAAGCGCAACTGGGAGGCCGCGGAGGCCTTCCGGGCTGCGCTCGCCGAGGACGCCGACTTCGGGTTGGCGCAGGCGGCGCTGTGCACCACCGAGACGCGCCGCTTCGAATACTGGAACGACGCCGAGGCGCACGCCCGCGCGCGGCTGGCCTGCAGGCGCGCGGCCGAGCTTGAACCCTCGCCCCCGGAAGCGGCCCTGGCGCTGGGTAACCTGTATCGCGTCGACGGCGCGCTGGAGCAGGCGCAGGCCCAGTTCGAACGCGCGGCGCGCCATCCGGGGACCGCCGCCCTCGCCGCGATCGGCATCGGCAAGGTCGAGGCCGCGCGCGG
Organism: Luteimonas sp. A649; assembly: GCF_054072735.1. Lineage (NCBI taxonomy): Bacteria > Pseudomonadati > Pseudomonadota > Gammaproteobacteria > Lysobacterales > Lysobacteraceae > Luteimonas > Luteimonas sp. A649. The sequence continues at coordinate 1,074,915 of NZ_JBSVRQ010000001.1, forward strand.
CGAAGTCGATCGCGCCCGCGAGCAGTTCCGCATCGCGCTGGAACAGGCGCCCCTGGATGCGCTGGTGCGAGCTGAAGTCGGCTTCCAGGCCTATCGCGGCGGCCGCGTGGACGAGGCGATCACGCACTACCGCAGGGCGCTGGAACTGGAGCCGCGGAACGCCGGGACCTGGAACACCTACGGCTTCCTGCAGCTGCTCGTCGGCGACATCGGCGAGGCTGAGCGCGCCTTCGAGCGTTCACTGGCCATCGAACCCACCGCCGACGTACTGGCCAACCTCGGCAACCTCCGGGCGCAGGCGGGCCAGCACGCAGCCGCGGCGGCGCTGTACGGCCGCGCGCTCGAGCTCGACCCGGACGACTACATCAACTGGGGCAACTTGGGCGACGGTCTTCTTGCCAGCGGCGCGGCGCCCGAGCGCGTGCGCGAAGCCTACGGCGAGGCGGCTCGAAGGGTCAGCGACTATCTGCGGCTGGAGGACGGCGACGGCTACGCGCTGGCCGCGCTGGGCTGGTACAGCGCCAACCTGGGCCACCGGTCGAAGGCGCTGGACCTGGTGCGCCGCTCCAGGGCGGCCGTGCGTGGAGATCCCGCCGAGATCGCGCTCTGCAACGCCGAAACGCTCGCCGTGCTCGGCGAGCGTGAGGCTTCACAACGAGAACTGGCACGCGCGCGTGCAGCCGGCATGGGCGAGCCCCGCATCCGCGCCAGCGTGGTGCTGTGACGGACAGGTGTCGCCGCGCAGGGATGTGCGACGGAGCGCCCCGCGACGGGGTAGGCGGAATCGCGACGGAGTCGTCAGGGACCGCAGACGGAGAACGATGATGATGATGACCAAGCAGGGCGGTTTCGGCACGGGTGGAGACGCACCGGTGAAGCAGCCCACACCGCCAGGCGGCGCGCAGAAGACGCAACCGGTACGGCCGGCGCAGGCGCAGCCGCAGCACAAGACGAAGCCCGGAGGACCGGAGAAGATCTAGCGCCAGTGGGCGGGCGCGGTGCCGCGTCGCGGACTCAGGCCGGTCCGAACAGGTCCGCCATCGCGGCGCCGCGCACCGGGGCAAAGCTCCTGCGGTGCTGCGGGCAGGGCCCGTGCGTGCGCAGCGCGGACAGGTGCCCGGGCGTGCTGTAGCCCTTGTGCCCGTCGAACCCGTAGCGCGGGTATTCGTCGTGCATCAGGATCATCGCCCGGTCGCGCGTGACCTTGGCGAGGATCGAGGCGGCCATGATGCTGCGGTCGCGCGCGTCGCCACCGATCCAGGCCTCGGCCGCGCAGGGCAGGTCGGCGGGGATGGCGTTGCCGTCGATGCGCGCGATCCCGGCGACATGGGCGACGGCCTGGATCGCCTGGCGCATGCCGAGCATCGTCGCGTGGTAGATGTTGATGCGGTCGATCTCGTCCACGCTGATCACGGCTACGTGCCAGGCCAGCGCCCGGTCGACGATGCGTTCGTAGAGTTCGGCGCGGCGCGCTGGGGTGAGCGCCTTGGAGTCGTCCAGGCCGTTGATGCGCGGCCGGGTGGGGTCGAAAACCACGGCCGCCGCGACCACGGGGCCGGCCAGCGGCCCGCGCCCGGCTTCGTCGACGCCGGCCACCAGGCCCGACGGCATCACGGACGCGTCGGCAGGCGCCGCGCGGACGCGGACCCGGGGCGGTGGAGGCCGCTGCCTCATGGCCTGGCTCCGGTGACGGTGGCTGCCGCTGCGTGCCGGGGATCGAGCAGCTCGGAGATCGCGGTCGCCGCCTCGCGCGAGGCGTCGCGGCGCAGCAGGATGTGCAGGTCGCGGTACCGCGGCTCCAGCGCCTTCACCGCAGCGGGGTCGGCGAACCACGCCAGGACCGCCTGGGAGAGATTGATCGGCGTGCAGTCGTCCTGCATCAGCTCCGGCGCGATGGTCTCACCCGCGAGCACGTTGGGCAGGGCGTAGCGCTCGACCTTGAGCATGCCCAGGCCCTTGACGATGGCGTGGGTGGTCGGGGAAATCCGGTAGCCGACCACCATCGGGCGCTTGGCCAGCATCGCTTCCAGCGTGGCCGTGCCCGAAGCCAGCAGCACCACGTCCGACGCCACCATCGCCGCCCGCGCCGAACCGTCGAGCAGCCGGATTGCAGGCGCCACCGCGCCGGCCGCCGGCAGCATCGCCGCCAGCGCGTCGCGGCAGGCGGCATTGGCCGCGGGGACCAGGATCTGGAGCCCGGGGATGCGCTCGGCGACCAGGGACGCGGCCTGCAGGAACGCCGGCCCCAGGCGCTCGATCTCGCCCAGGCGGGAACCGGGGAGTACCGCCAGCACCGGCTCATCCTGGTCGACGTCGAGCGCTGCGCGGGCGCCGCGTCGGTCGGGGTTGAGCGGCATGGCATCGGCCATGGGGTGGCCGACGAAGCGCGCGTCGACGCCATGGCGGGCGTAGATCGGCGGCTCCATCGGGAACAGGCAGAGCACGCGGTCGGCGCTGCGTCCGATCTTCGCCGCGCGTCCCTGTCGCCAGGCCCAGACCGACGGGCTGACGTAATGCACGGTGCAGGTGCCGCGCGCCTTGAGCTGGCGCTCGAGGCCGAGGTTGAAGTCGGGCGCGTCGATGCCGATGAAGACATCGGGCTTCCATTCGAGGATGCGGCGGCGCAGGCCGCGACGCAGGCGCAGCAGGCGCGGCAGGTGGGACAGCACTTCGGACAGGCCCATGACCGCCAGTTCGCTGGCGTCGTGCCAGGTCTCCATGCCGGCCGCGCGCATCGTGTCGCCGCCGACACCCGCGAACTCCGCGTCGGGATAGCGTTCCCGCAGGCGCTCGACGAGGTCGCCGCCCAGCAGGTCGCCGGAGGCTTCACCGGCGACCAGCGCGAAGCGCGGCCCGGCGGCCGTCACCGCAGCAGCGGCCGGTCGCCGCCCTCGATGAAATCGAGCATCCGCCGCACGTCTTCGCTGTCCGAAGCCAGGTCCACCAGCTTCGTGCGCGCGTCATCCAGCGTGCCGCCGGACATGTACACCGTGCGGTAGGCGCGCCGGATCGCCGCGATCCGGTCGGCGTCGAAGCCGCGGCGCTTCAGGCCTTCGGCGTTGATGCCACGGGGCCGGCCGTAGCCGTCCTGCGCCACCATCAGGAAGGGCGGCACGTCGCCGTTCACGAACGCGCCCATGCCGATGAAGGCGTGGTCGCCGATGCGGCAGAACTGGTGGATCCCGGCGAAGCCGCTCAGGATCACGTGGTCGCCCACGACGACATGCCCGGCAAGGGTCGCGTTGTTGGAGAAGATGCAGTGGTCGCCGATGACGCAGTCGTGGGCCACGTGGGTGTAGGCCAGCAGCCAGTTGTCGTTGCCGATGCGGGTCACGCCGCCGCCGTCGCCGGTGCCGCGGTTGACGGTGGTGAACTCGCGGATGACGTTGCGGTCGCCGATCTCCAGGTGCACCGTCTCGCCGCGGAACTTCTTGTCCTGCGGCTCGCCGCCGATCGCGGCGTGGCCGTGGACGTGGTTGTCGCGGCCGATGCGGGTCGGGCCCAGGACGCTGCAGTGCGGGCCGATGCGCGTGCCCGCGCCGATCTCGACCCCGGGACCGATGACCGTGAAGGCACCGATGCAGGCGCCTTCGCCGATGCTCGCGGTCGGGTCGACGGCCGCGGTGGCGTGGATCGCCGCGGCAGCCACGTCAGGCATCGACCTCGGCGCAGAGGATGTCGGCGCTGGCGACCTTCGCGCCATCCACGCTGGCGATGCCGCAGTACAGCGTCATGTTGCGGATCTCGCGCTTGATCGTGACCTCGATGTCGAGACGGTCGCCGGGCACCACCATGTTCGCGAAGCGCGCGTTGTCGACCTTCACCAGGTAGGACAGGCGGCCATCGGGACTGGCACCGCCGCGCAGCAGCTGGGTGAGCACGCCGCCGGCCTGGGCCATGGCCTCGATCACGAGCACGCCGGGCATCACCGGGAGGTCCGGGAAGTGGCCCTGGAAATAGGCTTCGTTCGCGGTCACGTTCTTGTAGGCGAGCACGCGCTTGCCGTGGCCGTCGTACTCGACCACGCGGTCGAGCAGGAGGAACGGATAGCGGTGCGGCAGCATCCTGCGGATTCCATCCACGCCGATGGGGAACGTCAGCTTGCCGGCGGTCATTTCTTCTCCTTGTCGAGCGCCTGCACCTGGCGGGCGAGCGCATCGAGTTGCCTGAACCGGGCCGCGCTCCTGCGCCAGCTCCGGGCGTCCATCAACGGCGTGCCAGAAGAGTACTCCCCGGGAACATCGATCGAACTGGTGACCAGCGACATCGCCTGGATGATGACGCGGTCGCAGATGGTGATGTGGCCGACGATGCCCGCGGCGCCGCCGACCAGACAATAGCGGCCGATCACGGCGCTGCCGGCGACGGCGACGCAGCCGGCCATCGCCGTATGCGCGCCGATGCGGACGTTGTGGCCGACCTGGATCTGGTTGTCCAGGCGGACGTCCTCCTCGAGCACGGTGTCCTCGATGGCGCCACGGTCGATGGTGGTGTTGGCGCCGATCTCGCAGTCGTCGCCGATCGACACGCCGCCCTGCTGCGGGACCTTGATCCAGCGTCCGGCATCCATCGCCAGGCCGAAGCCGTCGGCGCCGAGCACCGCGCCCGGGTGGATGAGCACCCGCTCGCCCAGGCGCACGCGGCGCACGAGGGTGACGCGCGCGACCAGGCGGCTGCCGACACCGACCACGCAGTCATCGCCGATGACGCAGCCGGCGCCGACGATGGCGCCGGCCGCGACGCGCGAGCGCGCGCCGATCACCGCGAGGGGTCCGACTTCGGCCGCGGGGTCGATCGTGGCGCTGGCGTCGATCACGGCCGAGGGATGCACGCCGGGGCTGGCCACCGGCGGGGGATCGAACAGCGCGGCGATCCTCGCGAATGCGACGTAGGGGTCGCGCGCCACCAGCAGGGTGCGGTCGAGCCCTTCGGCGTCGTCCTCGTGCACCACGACGATGCCTGCCCCGGAACCGGCCAGCTGGCTGCGATAGCGCGGGTTGGACAGGAACGAAAGCTGCCTCGGGCCGGCGCCGGCGAGCGTGGCGACGGCGTCGATCACGACGCCGCCATCGCCGCGCAACGCAAGGCCGAAGCGTTCGGCCAAGGCCGCCGCTGTCTGCGTGCTGGACTCCATCGCCCGTCCCCGCGGCGGCTAGAACGCGCCGCCGAAGGTGAACTGCAGGCGCTCGAGCTCGTCGCCTTCCTGCTCGCGCAGCGGCATCGCGTAGCTGATCGAGATCGGACCCACCGGTGCCCGCCACATCAGCGCCACGCCGGCCGAGGCGCGGAGTTCACCGGCATCGAACGCGTCGAGGTCCTTGAACACGTTGCCGAAGTCGACGAAAGCCGAAATGCGCGCGGCCGGTGAGTCGAACAGGGTGGGGAAGAACATCTCCAGCGAACCCACGGTCTTCACCGCGCCGCCGATGACCTGCAGGAAGGGACTGTTCCAGGCCGCCTCGCGCGGGCCCAGGGTGTTGTCACGGAAACCGCGCACCGAGCGCGCACCGCCGGCGTAGAAGTTCTCGAAGAACGGCAGGCCGTCGGCAACCGCCTCGCGGGCCTCCGGCAGGTCGTCCGTGTCTTCGGGCGAGTCGGGGTCGTAGACGGTGCCGTAGCGCGCGTCGCCGTAGCTGTCGCCATAGCCGAGCTCGAGCCGGGTGTTGAGCACCAGGGCACGGGAGATCGGCCAGTACTTGGAGAACTCGTAGTTGAGCTTGTAGTACTCGGCGGTCGAGCCGGGCAGGGAGACTTCCGCCGTCACCCGCTGCAGGGTGCCGCGGGTCGGCTGCAGGAAGTCGTTGCGGGTATCGCGCGCCCAGCCCACCTCGGCGCGCCAGGCGTGGAAGGTGCGCTGGCCGATGACGTCGATGTAATCGACAATCGACTGCGGCGAGGCGCCGCGCCAGGCGAAGATCTGGTTGCTGTCGACGCCGACCATCGCCGAGACGGTGTCGTGCTCGGTGATCGGGATGCCGAGCATCACCTGCGCGGCACGGCTGGTCGAGGAGTACTGGGCAGTATTGAATTCGGAGTTGTCGAACTCGCGCCACCAGATGTTGTAGCCCAGCGACAGGCCATTGTCGCTGAAGTACGGATTCATGTACGAGAACGAGTAGCGCTGCAGGTAGACGTTGCGCTGGGCCTCGACCGAGACCCGGTTGCCGCTGCCCAGGAAGTTGTTCTGCGACAGCTGCACCGAGGTCGTCATGCCGGTGAGCTGCGAGTAGCCCACGCCGAACATGAAGCTGCCCGAGGTGGTTTCGGTGACGCTGAACTCGACGTCGACCATGTCGTTGCTGCCGGGCACGGGCTTGCTTTCGACGTTGACGCTGCCGGACTCGAAGAAACCCAGGCGCTGCAGGCGCACCTTCGAGCGGTCGATGGCGGCCTGCGAATACCAGGCGCCTTCGAACTGGCGCATCTCGCGGCGCAGGACTTCGTCGGCGGTGCGCGCATTGCCCTTGAACACCACGCGGCGCACGGTCACGCGCGGGCCCGGCTCGACCTGCAGCTTGATCGCCACCGTGCGGTTTTCGCGGTCGACCTCCGGGATCACGTTGACCTGCGCGAAGGCGAAGCCGATGTTGCTGAGCGTGGCCACGATCTGGTCGGAGCTGAATTCAAGCAGCGCGCGCGAGAAGGTCATCCCGGGCTTGATGAACACCAGGCGCTCGATGTCCTCCTTGGGCAGCACCGTGTCGCCGGTGACATCGACGCTGGACACCGTGTACACCACGCCCTCGACGAGGCCGGCGGTGATGAACATGTCGCGCTTGTCGGGGCTGATCGCCACCTGGATGTTGTCTTCGGTGAAATCGATGTAGCCGCGGTCGAGGTAGAAGTTGCGCAGCTTCTCGCGGTCGCCCTCGAGCTTCTCGCGCGAGTACTGGTCGTCGCGGCGGTACCAGCTGAGCCAGTTGCTCTCGCCGGACTCCCACGAATCGGTCAGGGTCTCGTCGTCGAAGTCGTCGTTGCCGACCAGGTTGATATGGCGGATGCGCGCCGCCTTGCCCTCGTCGACCTTGATGGTGACGTCCACGCGGTTGCGGTCGAGCGGCGACACCGTGGGCGCGATGGTGACGTTGTACTTGCCGCGGTTGTTGTACTGCCGGGTGAGTTCCTGGGTGACGCGGTCCAGCGCCAGGCGGTCGAAGGTCTCGCCTTCGGCCAGCCCGATGTCGGACAGGCCCTTGAGCAGGTCGTCGGTCTTGATGTCCTTGTTGCCGGTCAGCGTGAGCTTGTTGATCGCCGGGCGCTCGGTCACCTGGACCACGAGGATGTCGCCCTGGCGGCCGACGCGGACGTCCTCGAAGAAGCCGGTGTCGTACAGGGCGCGGATGGCGTCGGCCACGCGACCGCCGTCGACGGTGTCACCGCGCTCGATCGGCAGGTAGGTGAACACCGTGCCGGCGCCGATGCGCTGCAGGCCGTCCACGCGGATGTCGGAGACGGTGAAGGCGCTGGCTGTTGGCGTCGGCGCCGGTGCAGGTGCAGGTGCATCGGCAGGCGGGGCCGGGAAGCCGAAGGCGGCCTGGGGGTCGACCGGCTGCTGGGCCCAGGCCGGCGCGGCAAGCGTCGAGGCAAGGGCGATGGCGAGCAGGCGGCGGTTGGGGAATCGCGTCATCAATGGCGTCCGGGTCTGGCGTTGCGTGGGGTTGGGGCGATGGGCTCGGCGGTCGTGCATGCAGGCATCAGCGCACCAGTTGCAGGATGTCGTTGTAGAACGCCAGGCCCATCAGGCCCGCAAGCATGGCCAGGCCGACATATTGCCCGGCGACCATTGCCCGCTCGCTCAAGGGGCTGCCCTTGATCAACTCGATAAGGTAATACAACAGGTGACCGCCGTCCAAGATCGGGATCGGCAGCAGGTTGATGATCGCCAGGCTCAAGGACAGCAGGGCGAGGAAGCTGAGGAACCAGGCGGGGCCCATGCCGGCCGAGGCATTGGCGTAGCGGGCGATGGTGATCGGTCCGGAAACATGCTCCATCGACGCGCGGCCGCTGAGCATGCGGCCAACCATGCCCACGGTATCGCGGGCCAGGCGCCAGGTTTCGGCGCCGGCGGCGGGAATCGCCGCCAGCGGGCCATGGCGCAGCGTGGCGTCGTGCTCCGCGGCCCGGGACGTGTCGGGTTCGATGCCCAGGGCCCAGAACGGCTCGCGGCCCGCGTCTTCGGTCATCCGCGGCGTGATCTCCAGGGCCAGGCGCTCGCCGTCGCGCTCCACCTCGATCATGCCGACGCCGCCCTGGGCGCCGAGTTCCTGCACCAGCGGCCCGATATCGGCGAAGGCATGCACCTGGGCGCCGTCCACGGCGGTGATGCGGTCACCCTCGGCCAGGATTCCCCAGGCGGCGCTGTCTTCGCGCACGACACCGACCTCGGGCGGTAGCAGGAAGGCCTTGGGCACCATGCCGATGGCGGCGATCAGGCGGCGCTGGTCGACGTTGGCCGGCAGCGCGGACAGCCGCAGCGTCCGCGAGGCGTCGTCACCCTGGGCGGTGCGCAGGCGCACTTCCACGTCGTTGCGGTCCAGGGCGGCAGTGGTCAGTGCCATCGCGGCCTCGCTCCAGGTCGGCGTGGAGCGGTCGCCAATCGCAAGCACGGTGTCACCACGGGCAAGGCCGGACTCCGCCGCGATGCCCTGCACCTGGCCCAGCACCGGCTGGTAGTCGGGGCGGCCGATGACGAACATCGCCCACAGCAGGGCCAGGCACAGCAGCAGGTTGGCGATGGGCCCGGCGGCCACGATGGCGATGCGCTGCCACACCGACTTGCGGTTGAAGGCCGCGTCGCGTTCAGCCTCGGGCACGTCGCCCTCGCGCTCGTCGAGCATGCGCACATAGCCGCCCAGCGGAAGCGCGGCGATGACGTATTCAGTCCCGTCGCGGCCGATGCGCGTCCACAGCGGCCTGCCGAAGCCAATGGAGAAGCGCAGCACTTTGACGCCGTTGCGGCGCGCCACCCAGTAATGGCCGAACTCGTGGAAGGTCACCAGCACGCCCAGGCTGACGATCATCCACCACACCGAACCGAGGAACGTAGTCATTGCATGCTGCTCAGTGGACGTGGCGGGCGAGGGCGCGGCGGGTGGCGTCGCGGGCGAGCGCGTCCGCTTCCAGCAGCGTCCCGAGGGACGTGGCGGGGCGCGCCGGCAGGGCGGCCAGCGCATCTTCGACCAGCGCGGGAATGGACAGGAAGCCGATCCGGCCCTGAAGGAAGGCTGAAACCGCTTCTTCGTTGGCAGCGTTGAGCACCGCCGGCGCCGTGCCGCCGGCATCCAGCGCGCCGAAGGCCAGCGCCAGGCAGGGGAAGGCTTCGGTGTCGGGGGACTCGAAATCCAGCCGTCCCTGGGCAAGCAGGTCCAGGCCGCCGACGCCGGATTCGATGCGTCGCGGCCAGCCCAGGCCAACGGCCAGCGCCGTGCGCATGTCGGGCAGGCCAAGCTGCGCCAGCGTGGAACCGTCGATGAACTCGACCAGCGAATGCACCAGGCTCTGCGGATGCACCAGCACGTCGATGCGGTTCGAGGGCAGGCCGAACAGGTGGTGCGCCTCGATCACCTCCAGGCCCTTGTTCATCAGGGTGGCGGAATCGACCGAAATCTTCGGGCCCATCGACCACTTCGGGTGCGCAACCGCCTGGGCGGGAGTCACCGAGGCCAGGGATTCGCGGCTGCGCCCGCGGAAGGGGCCGCCCGAGGCGGTGAGCACCAGCCGGCGCACGTCGCTGCAGGAACCATCGGCGGGCAGGCACTGGAAAATCGCGTTGTGCTCGCTGTCGATGGGGATGATCCGGGCACCGTGGTCGCGCGCGGCGGCCATCACCAGCTCGCCGGCCAGCACCAGGGATTCCTTGTTGGCGAGCAGCAGGTGCTTGCCCGCGCGTGCGGCGGCCAGCGTCGAATCCAGGCCCGCGGCGCCGACGATGGCCGCGACCACGGTGTCGGTGCCGGCGTCGCCTGCGAGTGCCGTGACGGCGTCGGAGCCGGCATGCGCGCGCGTCGGAAGGCCGGCGTCGCGCAGCCCGTCGCGGAGCGCAGGCCATGCGGCTTCGTCGGCGATCGCGGCATCGTCGGGGCGGTGGCGCCGGCAGGCATCCAGCAGTGCGTGGACGTTGCTGCCGGCAGCGAGCACGGCGGCGCGCATCTCGGCGGGATGACGGGCGATGACGTCGAGCGCCGAGGTGCCGATCGACCCCGTGGCGCCGAGGACGGCGACGCGGCGCATCAGAAGCCCAGCCAGATCTTGCCCAGGGCGAACACGGGCAGGGCGGCGAGCACGCTGTCGGCGCGGTCCATGATGCCGCCGTGGCCGGGGATGAGGTTGCCGGAATCCTTCACGCCGACGTGGCGCTTGAGCAGGCTTTCGAACAGGTCGCCGACCACGGAGAACAGCACCGCGAGCAGGGCGACCAGGGCCACCAGCGGCAGCTGCGAGGCCGTGGCGCCGAGGATCCAGGCGCCGACGAGGGCCACCAGCACGCCCAGCACGGCGCCACCGACAAGGCCGGCGACGGTCTTGTTGGGGCTGATCCGCGGCGCGAGCTTGCGCTTGCCGAAGGCGCGGCCGGCGAAGTAGGCGCCGGTATCGGTCGCCCAGACGATCAGCAGCGCCAGCAGCAGCCAGCCGGGACCATCGTTGTGGAGCAGCGCCAGCGCGCACCAGGCCGGGACCACGGCGAAGGTGCCGGCCGCCAGCTTGAACACGCGCGCGTTGGTGTCATGGTCCGACGCGAAGTCGTAATGCACCAGCCACAGCATGGCCAGCAGCCACCAGACCACGCCCAGCACCACCGCGAGCTTGAACAGCACCAGGGTGGCCGCCGTGCCGCCGGTGCCCCAGACCAGGGCCACCATCAGCATCAGGTTGAGCACCAGCAGCGCGCTGCGCGCCAGCGAATCCTCGACCTCGGCCAGCGCGAACCACTCCCACAGCGCGCCGAGGAACAGAATCGCGACGACCAGCATCAGCCAGGGCGTGGGCAGCAGCAGGACGGCGGCGATGGCCGCGGGGGCCATGCAAAGGGCGGCAAGGATGCGGATGCGAGTCATGGCGCCATGGTATCCGTGGAGGACGCCGGGGCGACCTGCTCACCGGTGAGGCCGAAGCGGCGTTCACGGGCGGCAAAGTCGTCCAGCGCCTGCTGAAGGGTGGCCGCGTCCAGGTCCGGCCAGAGGCGTTCGGTGAACCAGAGCTCGGTGTAGGCGAGCTGCCAGAGCAGGAAGTTGCTGATCCGGAGGTCGCCCCCGGTACGGATGAACAGGTCGGGCGGGGGCAGGTCGCCCAGTGCGACACGGCGCGCGATCGCGGCTTCGTCGATGTCCGCGGGATCCAGGCGGCCCTCGGCGACTTCAACCGCAAGCGCGCGCGCCGCGGCGGCGATGTCCTGGCGGCCGCCATAGCTGGCCGCGATCGACAGCGCCAGGCGGGCATTGGCGGCGGTGAGGCGTTCGGCGGCATCCATGCGCGCGGTGATCGCGGCGTCGAAGCGGCTGCGGTCACCGATGAAACGCACGCGCACGCCGCGGCGGTGGAGTTCACCGACCTCGCGGTCGAGGGCGTTCAGGAACAGCTTCATCAGCGCGCCCACCTCGTCGGCGGGGCGGCCCCAGTTCTCGCTGGAGAACGCGAACAGGGTCAGCGCGCCGATGCCGCGCTCGAGGCAGAAGTCGATGCACAGGTTCACCGCGCGCGCGCCGGCGCGATGGCCGATCACGCGCGGCCTGCGGCGACGCGCGGCCCAGCGTCCATTGCCATCCATGATGATGGCGACGTGGCGGGGGATGCTCGAAGTGGCGGACGGGGCGTTCATGCCGACGCCATCAGACCGCCATCAGCTCCTGCTCCTTGGCCTTGACCACCTCGTCGACGTCCTTGATGGCATCGTCGGTGAGCTTCTGCACCTCGCCTTCGAAGCGGCGCTCGTCGTCCTCGCTGATCGCCTTGTCCTTCAGCAGATCCTTGGCCTGCTGGTTGGCGTCGCGGCGGATGTTCCGGATCGCGACCTTCGCCGACTCGCCTTCGGAATGGACCAGCTTGCTCAGCTCGCGGCGGCGCTCTTCGGTGAGCGACGGCAGGTTGATGCGGATGGTGGTGCCCGAGGTGTTGGGCGTCAGGCCGAGGTCGGAGGCGAGGATCGCCTTCTCGACCGCGGCGACCATGGGCTTTTCCCATGGCGTGATGGTAAGCGTGCGCGCATCGCTGACGGTCACCGATGCCACCTGGGTCAGGGGCATGTCGGAGCCGTAGTAGTTGACCTTGAGGTGGTCGACCAGCGCGGTGGATGCGCGGCCGGTCCGGACCTTGGTCAGGTCGTGGCGCAGCGACTCCACGCTCTTGGCCATGCGTGCCTGCGTGTCCTTCTTGATCTCGTTGAGCATCGGCTGCCGGTTCCTGTTCGCAATCGCCGGATTATAGGCGAAGCCGGCCCGCGGCGAGGCGTCCCCGGACCGCTAGTCGTGCGCGTGGCCGCTGCAGGCGTCGCTGCCGCGCTCCACCTGCAGCGTGGCGTGGTTGATGCCGAACTTCGCCTGCAGGGCTTCACCGGTGGCATGCATGAAGGCGTCGTCGTCATCGCCACCAGGCCGCACCAGGTGGGCCGTCATCGCCACGTTGCCGGCCCCCAGCGACCAGATGTGCAGGTGGTGGACCGAGGCCACGCCCGGCTGTCCGGCGATGAAGTCGCGGACCTCGGCGGTATCGATGCCCGGAGGCACCGCATCCATCGCCGCGTTGAAACTGTCGCGCAGCAGGCTGGTCGCGCCCACCGCCACCACCACGCCGACCAGCAGTGCGGTCACCGGATCGAGCCAGGCCCAACCCCAGGCCAGCATGCCCGCGCCCGCCACCACCGTGGCCAGGGAAATTCCGGCGTCGGCCATCAGGTGGAGGTAGGCGCCACGGCGGTTGAGGTCGTGGGCGTGGCCGTGGCCGCCGCCGCGGACCATCAGCGCGGTCCCGAGGTTGACGGCGATCCCGATCGAGGCGACCACGATGACGGTCATGCCGGGGACCTCGGGCGGCGCGCCCATCCGCCGCAGGGCCTCCCAGGCCAGGGCGCCCGAAAGCCCGACCAGCAATACCGCGTTGGCCAGCGGCGAGAGCAGGGTGGCGCGGCGCCAGCCGTAGGTGTGGCGTTCCGTGGGCGGCCACTGCGCGATGACGGCCGCCCCCCAGGCCATCGCCAGGCCGAGCACGTCGCCGAGGTTGTGCAGGGCGTCGGACAGCAGGGCCAGCGAATTGATCATGAAACCGTAGGTCGCCTCGAGCACCGTGTACCCGAGGTTGACCAGGGTGATGATGGCGAAGGTGCGCGTGGCGTTGCCGGCGGCCGGCACGGGAGGGTGGCCGTGGCCATGGTCGTGGCTGTGATGATCGTGCTTGCCGTGGTGCGCGTGCATGTGCAGAGGCTGCCATGCGGGTCGGCCGGACACTATTGCAGTGCCTGCCCCGCCACGAAGACCCTGTGGGAGCCGCTATAGCGGCTCCAACAAGAGCGGATCGGCCAGCTCCCACAAGGGTGGCTCCCGCCATCGCCGCTATGGCGGCTCCCACAAGAGCAGTGCTGCGGCTCAGCTGCGGCCCTGGACCAGGGTGCCGATGGGTTCACCCTGCAGGATGCGCAGCAGCTGGCCGGGATGTTCCATGTCGAAGATGCGCAACGGCATGTCGCTGTCGCGGCACAGCGCGAAGGCGGCGGTGTCCATCACCTGCAGGTTGCGGCCGATGACCTCGTCGTAGGTCAGGCGTTCGAAGCGGGTGGCGTCTGGATTCTTCTTCGGGTCCGAGTCGTAGACGCCGTCGACCTTGGTGGCCTTGAGCAGCAGGTCGGCGCCGATCTCGATCGCGCGCAGGGCGGCGCCGGAGTCGGTGGTGAAGAACGGATTGCCGGTGCCGGCGGCGAAGATGGTGAGGCGGCCTTTTTCGAGATGCCGGATCGCCCTGCGACGGATGTAGTCCTCGCACACGTCGTTGATCTTGATCGCACTCATCACGCGCACTTTTGCGCCGAGCTTTTCCAGCGCGTCCTGCATCGCCAGCGCGTTGATCACCGTGGCCAGCATGCCCATCTGGTCGCCGGTGACGCGGTCCATTCCGCCCGCGGCCAGTCCCGCGCCGCGGAAGATGTTGCCGCCCCCGATCACCAGCGCGATCTCGGCGCCAGCGGCCTGCGCCTCGATGATCTCGGCGGCCAGGCGGTGGATCACCTTGGGGTCGATGCCGTAGTCCTCGTCGCCCATCAGTGCTTCGCCGGACAGCTTGAGCAGGACGCGGCGATAGGCGAGTTGCGACATGGTGGTGACTCCGGCGGAAACGCGTGGAATTCTAGCGGAAAGCGAAGGGCCGCGGATTGCTCCGCGGCCCTTCGTGTTGTTTCAGGTGGCCGCGACGGTCGTCGCGGCTACCGTCATCAGGCCAGGCCGGCCTGCTTCATCACTTCGGCGGCGTAGTCTTCCACCACCTTCTCGATGCCCTCGCCGACGGCCAGGCGCTCGAAGCGCAGGACCTCGGCGCCGGCGGCCTTCAGTACCTGCTCGACGTTCTTGTCGGTGTCGAGCACGTAGGGCTGGCCGTACAGGGTGACCTCGTTGACGATCTTGGCGATCTTGCCGCCGATGATCTTCTCGAGGATGTCGGCCGGCTTGGCCTTGTCCTTCTCGGACATCTTCGCCAGCTCGATTTCCTTTTCCTTGGCAACGAAGTCGGCCGGTACATCAGCCGCCTTGTTGTAGGGCGGGTTCATCGCCGCCACGTGCATGGCCAGGCCGCGGGCGAGATCGGCGTCGCCCCCCTTGAGCTCGATCAGCACGCCGATGCGGCCGCCGTGGACGTAGCCGGCGACGGTGTCGCCGCTTTCGATCGCGACCATGCGGCGGACCTGCACGTTCTCGCCGACCTTGGCGATCAGCGCGGCGCGCGCCTCTTCGACCGTCTGGCCACCGACGGTCGCGGCCTTCAGGGCCTCGACGTCGTCAACGGCCACCGCGGCGTTGGCCACGGTTTCGCAGAAGGCCAGGAAGTTCTCGTCCTTGGCGACGAAGTCGGTCTCGGAGTTGATCTCGACGATGGCGGCGCGGTTGCCCTGCTGGGCGAACGCGACGCGACCTTCGGCGGTGACGCGATCGGCCTTCTTGTCGGCCTTGGCCAGGCCCGACTTGCGCAGCGCCTCGGCGGCGGCGTCGATGTTGCCGCCGGCCTCGGTGAGCGCCTTCTTGCACTCCATCATGCCGGCGCCGGTGCGCTCGCGCAGTTCCTTGACCATGGAAGCGGTGATTTCCATTGCTACCTCTAGAAGATGTGGGGATGCGTGTGCCGGAGGATTACTCGGCGGCTTCGGGCTTCGCGTCGACAACGGCCTCGGGCTTCGCGTCGGCGCTGGCTTCGGCCTTGGCTTCGGCGGGCTTGGCGTCCGCGGCTTCAGGCTTGGCATCGGCCTTTTTGCGGGCCGGGCCGCGGCGCGGCTTGTCGCCGTCGGCGCCGTCGGCGAACTCTTCCTCGCGCACGGTCGCGGCGCTCGGCGCGGCGGCCTTGCCCTCGAGCACGGCGTCGGCGGCGGCGCGGGCATACAGCTGCACGGCGCGGATGGCGTCGTCGTTGCCGGGGATGGCGTAGTCGACCAGGTTGGGGTCGTAGTTGGTGTCGACCACCGCGATTACCGGGATGCCGAGCTTCTTGGCTTCCTTGATGGCGATGTCTTCATGGCCGATGTCGATCACGAACAGTGCGTCGGGCAGGCGGTTCATTTCCTTGATGCCGCCCAGCGAAGCCAGCAGCTTGTCGCGCTCGCGGCGCAGGCCCAGCACTTCGTGCTTGACGAGCTTCTCGAAGCTGCCGTCGGTCTCGCCGGCTTCAAGCGTCTTCAGGCGCGACACCGAACCCTTCACGGTGCGGAAGTTGGTCAGCGTGCCGCCGAGCCAGCGCTGGGTCATGTACGGCATGCCGCAACGCTCGGCCTCTTCCTTGATCGCGTCGCGCGCGCTGCGCTTGGTGCCGACGAATAGGATCATGCCGCGCTTCTGGGCGATGCCGGAGATGAAGTTCATCGCGTCCGAGAACAGCGGGACGGTCTTTTCAAGGTTGATGATGTGGATCTTGCCGCGGGCGCCGAAGATGTACGGCGACATCTTGGGATTCCAGTAGCGCGTCTGGTGGCCGAAGTGGACGCCGGCTTCCAGCATCTGGCGCATGGTGACCTGGGACATTGATGTGACTCCTGGTGTGGAACCCGGCCGCCGGAAGGGTAGGGGCGGCTTGCCTGCGCGGGGGCAGGCGATGGATTCCGGGGTTGGGCCTCCCTGCTGCTTCCGTCTCCGAATCCGGCGTGGCGGGGCTTTCGGCCCCTGCCTTGCTGGACACCCCGGGACGGGCTGTTGCGGCAGGTGTGTATTCGACAGTGACGCCCGTCGTGGGCGGTCCTGGCCGGAATCCGGCTGGGGAACCGGCGAATTCTAGCCCGGGAGCCGCCCAGGGGCAAGGAGCGGACCAGGCGGAGCCAGGATCGGCGATAATGGCCCGATGACCATCACACCCAAAACCCAAGACCAGATCGAGAAGATGCGCGTCGCCGGCCACCTGGCCGCCGAGGTCCTGCAGATGGTGGCCCCGCACGTGGTGCCGGGCGTGACCACCGAGGAACTCGACCGCATCTGCCACGAGCACATCGTCAACGTGCAGCAGGCCACGCCGGCCAACGTCGGCTACAGGGGCTATCCCAAGGCCACCTGCATCTCGGTCAACAACGTCATCTGCCATGGCATCCCGAACGAGGCCAAGGTGCTGAAGGATGGCGACATCATCAATATCGACGTCACCGTCATCAAGGACGGCTGGCACGGCGATACCAGCCGCATGTACTTCGTCGGCACGCCGTCGGTGATGGCCAGGCGCCTGGTCGAGGTGACGCGCGAGGCGATGTTCCGCGGCATCCGCGCGGTGAAGCCGGGCGCGACCCTGGGCGATGTCGGCCATGCGATCCAGAGCTACGCCGAGGCCGAGCGCTTCAGCGTCGTGCGCGAGTACTGCGGCCACGGCATCGGGCTCGTCTACCACGAGGAGCCGCAGGTGCTGCACTACGGGCGCCCGGGCGAGGGCCTGGTCCTTGAAGAAGGCATGACCTTCACCATCGAGCCGATGATCAACGAAGGCGCGCGCCATACCCGGCTGCTGCCCGACGGCTGGACCGTGGTCACCAAGGACCGCAAGCTTTCGGCGCAGTGGGAACACATGGTCGCAGTGACCGCGGACGGCGTGGACATCCTTACGCGTCTGCCCGGCGACGACAACGACTTCTGACGTGGACGCGGCCGCGCCTTCCGACGCGCCCGGCCGCGGGGACGATGCCGGAGACGCGGCCTGGGCACAGGCCGCCCGCGACGCCCTGGCGGCGGCGGATACCGCGTTTGCCGCGCGTTTCGACGCCGGCGCCGATGCCATCCGGCTCGCGGCCGAGCGCGCGGCCGCGGTGGACGCGGCGGTCGCCGGCGCATGGGCGCGCTGCATCGAGGATGGCACCGGCCTGGCGCTGTTTGCCGTCGGCGGCTATGGCCGCGGCGAGCTCTTCCCGCAGTCCGACATCGACCTCCTGGTGCTCGCCGACGATGCGCCCGACGCCGCCGCCGGGGCCGCGCTGGCGCGGCTGTTCGCGCTGCTCTGGGATTGCGGCCTGCCGGCCAGCCATTCGGTGCGCAGCGCGGAGCAGTGCACGGAGGCCGCGGCAGAGGACCTGACCGTCATGACCGCGCTGCTCGATGCCCGGCCGATTGCGGCCGGCAAGCGCGCGGGCGCGGCGCTGGCGCGGGCGATCGCACCCGACCGGGCCTGGCCGGCGCGCGACTTCTTCGTGGCCAAGGCGCAGGAGCAGGAACGCCGCCACGCCCGCTTTGGCGACACCTCCGACAACCTGGAACCGAACCTCAAGGACGGGCCGGGCGGCCTGCGCGACCTGCAGACCCTGGGCTGGATGGCGCGCCGCGCTTTCGGCACCCACCAAATGGAGCCGCTGGTCGCGCTCGGCCACGTCGGCGCCGACGAAGCCGCCGCGCTTGACCGCGAACACCGGGCGCTGGGCCGGCTGCGCTATGGCCTGCACCTGGTGGCGGGCCGTGCGGAGGAGCGCCTGCGCTTCGACCACCAGAAGCCGCTGGCCGCGCGCCTGGGCTTCGCCGATGACGCGCGCAACCTCGGCGTCGAGCAGATGATGCAGGGCTTCTACCGCAGCGCCGCGGTGGTGCGCCGGATCGGCGACCGCCTGCAGCAGCGCTTCGAGGAGCATTTCGACGGCGCGGCCGTGCCGGAGCCGGTGGACGAACGTTTCGAACTCCGTCGCGGTTACCTCGCCGCGCGCGATCACGGCTGGCCCCATGGGGACGTCGGCGAGGTGTTCGCGCTGTTCGCGGCCTGGGCCGGGCTGGGTGAACTGCGCGGCCTGCACACGCATACCGCACGCGCGCTGGCGGAGGCCCTCGATGCGTTGCCCTCGTACAGCGCGGCCACCGAAGCGCAGCGGGCCGCGTTCCTCGGACTGCTGCGCGGGCCCTCTCCGGTGCGCGGCCTGGAGCGTATGGCTCGGCTGGGCGTGCTCGGACGCTGGATCCCGGCGTTCGCGCAGGTCTCGGGACGGATGCAGTTCGATCTGTTCCATGTCTATACCGTCGACCAGCACACGCTGGCGGTGCTGCGCAACCTCGCGTCCTTTGCCACCGGCGAGCCCGACGAGCGCTTTTCACGGGCGCACGAGGTGTGGCAGGGACTGCGCAAGCCCGAGTTGTTGCTACTGGCCGGCCTGTTCCACGACATCGCCAAGGGACGCGGTGGCGACCATTCCGAACTCGGCGCAGTGGATGCGCGCGCGTTCTGCGAGGCGCACGGACTCGGCGAGGCCGACACCGCGCTGGTGGAGTGGTTGGTGCTGCGCCACCTCTTCATGTCGGTGACCGCGCAGAAGCAGGACATCGCGGACCCGGCCGTGATCCACCGCTTCGCCAGTGAAATCGCGGACCGCGAACGCCTGGACTATCTCTACCTGCTGACCTGCGCCGACATCGCAGGCACGTCGCCCAAGCTGTGGAACGCATGGAAGGATCGCCTGCTGGCCGACCTCCGCAACGCAACCCGCCTGGCGCTGCGTCGCGGGCTCGAGCATCCGGTGGCCGCGACCGAGCGTATCGCCGAAACCCGCGATGCGGCGGCGCTTCTGCTCGCGGGGCAGGGCATCGATGCCGCCAGTGCCCGCGCGCTGCTCGACCGCTTTCCCCCGCACAGCTTCCTGCGCGCGCGTGCCGAGCAGATCGCGTGGCAGGCCGGGGCGCTGCACGAGGCCGAAGGGGGAGACCCCGCGCGCACGGTGGTCAAGGCGCGGCTGGTGGCCGCCGGCAGCCAGGCGATGGAAGTGTTCGTGCACGGCGCCGACCGCGACGGCCTGTTCGCGGCGATCGTGGTCACGCTGGACCGTCTTGGACTGGCGATCCAGCAGGCGCGCGTACTGGATGGCCCGGGCGGCATGGTGTTCGACAGCTTCCAGGTGATGCCCGACGACACCCGCGCCGATTGTGATCCGCAGGCGGTGGCGCGCAAGCTTGCCGCGGTGCTGGCCGGTCCGCTGGACCGGGTCCGCCCGGCGCAGCGCACGCAGCCGCGGCACCTGCGCCATTTCCGGATCGTCCCGGACGTGGAGTTCACGACCAGCGGCGACGGCGCGGCCACGATCCTGAGCCTGGTCAGTACCGACCGGCCGGGACTGCTGGCCGACGTCGCGCACGTGTTGCGCAGCCAGGGGTTGCGCGTGCACGACGCACGCATCGCGACCTTCGGCGCGCGCGCCGAAGACGTGTTCCGGGTGACCGGAGATGACAAACAACCGCTCGGCGAGGCGGCGTGCGCGGGCTTGCGCGACGCCTTGCTGGCAAGGATCGACGGAGAAGGACGCAGATGAGTACCGGGAAGAAGTCCGCCGCAAAGAAGGCGGCGGCGAAGAAGGTCGTGGCCTCGAAGGGGGCCGCGAAGAAGGCCCCCGGCAAGAAGGCTGTCACCGCGGAGGGCGCCGCCACGAAGGTTGCCGCGAAGAAGGTCGTCGTCAAGAAGCTTGCCGCGAAGAAGTCCGCCGCGACGAAGCCAGGCATCAGGAAGACCGCCGTGAAGAAGGTCGCTGCCACGAAGGTAGCCACCACGAAGCCCGCCGCAAAAAAGGCCGCGGCGAAGCAGATCGTGCCCGGGGCTCCGGAGGCGAAGCATTCACTGCAGGCCGGGGAGACGCTCCCGGCATCGGTCCCTTCGAACGGCCCCGACGACGAACTGGCCTTCATGATCCACAGCGCCTGGGAACGCCGCTCGATGCTGACGCCCGAAGAGATCGAAGGGTCGACGCGGATGCTGGTCGACCAGGCGATCGAGGGCCTCGAGGAAGGCCGCCTGCGCGTGGCCGAGCCCGACGGCGCCGGGGGCTGGAAGGTCAACGAATGGCTGAAGAAGGCCGTGCTGCTGTACTTCCGCGTGCAGGAGATGGAGACGGGCGAACAGTACCCGGCGCCGTACTGGGACAAGATCCCCATGCGCTTCGCCGATTTCGACGAAGCCGCGTTCCGCAAGCTGGGTGCGCGCGTGCTGCCTGGCGCGATCGCACGCCGCGGCGCCCATGTCGGCCGCGACGTGGTGCTGATGCCGTCCTTCGTCAACATCGGCGCGTACATCGGCGCCGGCACGATGGTCGACACCTGGGCCACGGTCGGGTCCTGCGCGCAGGTCGGCAAGCACTGCCACATCTCCGGTGGCGCCGGCATCGGCGGCGTGCTCGAGCCGCTGCAGGCCGCGCCGACGATCATCGAGGACCACTGCTTCATCGGCGCGCGCTCGGAGGTGGTGGAAGGCGTCATCGTCGGCCACCACAGCGTGATCGGCATGGGGGTGTTCCTGGGCCAGTCCACGCGCATCCACAACCGCATGACCGGCGAAACCAGCTATGGCGTGGTGCCGCCGGGCAGCGTGGTGGTGGCGGGTTCGCTGCCGGCCGCCGACGGCTCGCATTCGCTGTACTGCGCGGTGATCGTCAAGCAGGTCGATGCGAGGACGCGCTCCAAGACCTCGGTCAACGAGCTGCTGCGCGGGCACGCGCTCTGATGCGGGGAGGCATGCAATGACTACTACGCTTCATGGACTCGACAACTGCGACACCTGCCGCAAGGCACGCAAGTGGCTGGACCGGTTCGGCGTCGCGCACGACTTCATCGACTACCGCAAGGACACGCCGGAGCCGGGCACCTTCGCGGAGTGGGCGCGGCAGGCCGGTGGCTTCGAGGCGCTCGTCAACAAGTCGTCCACCACCTGGCGCCAGCTGCCTGACCAGCGCAAGGCCGCCGGCTCCGACGCCGAGTGGAGCCTGCTGCTGCGCGAGTACCCGCAGCTCGTGCGCCGGCCGGTGGTGGTGACCGCTGACGGCGCCATGAGCCAGGGCTTCAGTGACAACGGCTTCAAGAAGCGCTTCGGGATCGGCGGGTGAGCGAGGTGCTTGCCCTGGCCCGCGAGCTGATCGCGCGGCCATCGGTCACGCCCGACGACGCCGGCTGCCAAGCGCTGCTCGCCGCACGCCTGCGCCGCGCCGGCTTCGCCTGCGAGCACCTGCGCTTCGGCGCGGTCGACAACCTGTGGGCGACGCACGGCGAAGGCGGGCCGGTGCTGGTGCTGCTGGGCCACACCGACGTCGTGCCTCCCGGCCCGCGCGAAGCCTGGGCCAGCGACCCCTTCATCCCGGAAATCCGCGATGGCCTGCTTTACGGGCGCGGCGCGGCGGACATGAAGGGCAGCGTGGCCGCGTTCGTGGTGGCGCTGGCGCAGTTCGTGGCAGCGCATCCGGACCATCCCGGCACCGTGGCGCTGCTGCTGACCTCCGACGAGGAAGGCGACGCCATCGACGGCGTGCGCCGCGTGGCCGATGAATTCCGCCGTCGCGGGCAGCGCATCGACTGGTGCATCACCGGCGAACCCTCCTCCACGCATAAGCTGGGTGACCTGCTCCGCGTCGGTCGCCGCGGCTCGCTGTCGGCCGCGCTGACCGTGCGCGGCGTGCAGGGCCACGTGGCCTATCCGGAAAAGGCGCGCAATCCCGTGCACCAGGCCTTGCCCGCACTGGGCGAACTGACTGCGCGGCGCTGGGACGAAGGCTATGACACCTTCCCGTCGACCAGCTTCCAGGTCAGCAACATCAGCGCCGGCACCGGCGCCAGCAACGTCATTCCGGGCGGGCTGCGCGTGGACTTCAACCTGCGCTACAACCCGCACTGGGACGCGCCGCGGCTGGAAGCCGAGATCGAGGCCGTGCTCACGCGCCATGGCCTGGACTTCGAGCTGCGCTGGCACCGCAGCGGCGAACCGTTCTTCACGCCGGAGGGTCCGCTCCGCGCCGCGGCGCGCGAGGTGCTGGCCGATGTCGCCGGCACGGCGCCGGAGGAAAGCACCGGGGGCGGCACATCCGATGCCCGCTTCATCGCACCGCTGGGTGCGCAGTGCATCGAGGTCGGCCCGGTCAACGCCAGCATCCACAAGGTCGACGAACATGTGTCCGTCGCCGACCTGGACGCGCTGCCCGGTCTGTATCTCTCGCTGATCCGGCGCCTGCTCGGCGACTGAGAAGCGCGGGCGAGCCGAAAGCAGTCTCCTTCAGCGCGCCTCCAGCACCAGCGCGTGCACGGCCTCGCCAGGCAGGAACGGCGAGGCGCGCCCCTGCACCCAGTCGTCGTGCCCTGCGCCCCAGAACGGCGACAGCGGATGTCCGCTCTGGCCGCCGGGCTGGTGGATGATGCCCTCGGCCTCGCGACCCGGCGCCACCACCATGCGCTGCGACGCGCCCATCGACGGCGCCTGCACGCGCGGCACGAGGCCATCCCCGGGCAGGGGGTCGGCAGCCATGCACAGCTGTCCACGCAGGAAGGACGGCAGCGCGCCCGCCAACGGGTGGCAGATGCGTGCGGTGTTGGCTTCGCCCCAGCTGCGCTCCGCCAGCGGCCCCAGTGGTGCAAGCGCGTCGCGGACGTCCACTGCCGCGTCTTCGAACAGCGCGTCCCAGGACGCAAAGCGGCGAGGCAGCAGATGCGCGGGCTGCGCGGTCACCATCGGCCAGGCCACGCCCTCGAGCTGCGACAGCGCGGGCATCACGAAGTCATCGCCCAGCGCGACCTGCGCCGGCGCAAGCAATCCCCTGGCGATGCGCTCGTTGACGGCCGTGCGCCACGCGCGTGCCAACCGATAGCCGGTGGAGTCCGTGGAGGCGTGGCCGCTCCAGTCCGCGGCGGCGCCGGCCAGGGCAAGCAGGGCAGGCGCTTGTTGCTCCCGGGCACGTTCCAGCAGGAGCGCATGCCAGCGTTCCAGCAGCACCGCACGGTCGTCGAGCTGGATGGCCAGCAGATCGCGTTCGTCGAAGCGTTCGCCAGCGCGCAGCGTGTCGCGGATCTGCGCGCCGCGGATGCCCAGCGCATAGCCGCCATCGCCAATGAGTCCGAGCGCCGCGCCGTCCACCACCCGGGCGTTCGCGGTCCAGATGCGGTCGGCGGTGGGGGAGGCGATGGTCGGGCCCTGGCGCGTGCTCATCGCCCATGGCGCGCAAGCGTCCGGACCCGTGGTGGCGACCGGCTGGACCGGATCGCAGCCTGCGCCGCGCAGCGGAACCGGGCCGAGCAACCGCCACGCGATGCGTCCGCTGGCATCGCCAACCACCAGGTTCTGGCTGGGCAGGGCCACCGTGCGCGCCATCAGCAGCGCCTGCTCGACATCAGGCGCGCGGGCAAAACCCGCCAGGCCAAGGTTGATCGCACCGGGCAGGTGTGCCGTCCATCTCAGGCTGAGCACGTGGCCATCGTCGCTGCGGTGGAGCACCGGACCCCAGTCGGATTCCTCGACCTCGAGGATGACCGGTTTGCCCCCGGCAACCTCGATGACCTCGCGATGGCGCACCAGGCGCACGCAGGCCCCGGCAGCATCGCCCCCGTCGGCACCCCCGGTGCAGGGACGCTCCAGCGCCCAGTCAAGGTAGTCGCCATAGCTGTTGGTGAAGCCCCAGGCCACGCGGCCGTTGCTGCCCACGATCACCGCCGGCAGTCCGGGCAGGGTGAAGCCGGAGACGTCCACCCGCCCGTTCGCGGCGCGCTCGTCGGCATGGCGCAGGCGCGCGCGGTACCAGATGCCCGGCGCGCGCAGGCCCAGGTGCATGTCGTTGGCGACCAGGGCCGATCCGTGCGCGGTCAGCGTGCCGGCGACCGCGAAGTTGTTGCTCCCGACCGTCTCCGGCTCGATGGCCGCAATCGCTGAGTCCAGCGCAGGTGAGGGCAGCGTGCGCAGGTCGACAAGGTCCGGTCCCGGAAGGACGGCGTCGCCGATCTCCACCCCCACCAGCGGCGCATCCCAGCTCGAGCCGGCGTGGGTGAGCAGTTCGAACAGCGCTGCCGGCAGGTGGGGGCGCGCTCTCCACAGCGCGAGTTCGCGGGCGTTGCTGCCGTCCTGGAGGTCGAAGTACATAGCCAGGCCGACCAGTACCGAATCCTCCGGTGTCCAGGGTTCTGGCGTCGTGCGCAGCAGCAGGTAGGGCCAGGGCCGCACGCGCAGCGCATCGCGTCCGGCATTCACGCCTTCGGCATAGGCATCGAGGAGCCTGCGCTGGTCGGCCGGGGCGGCCTCGACGGTCGCCCGTGCACGCGAGCGCATCCTGTGCACGCGGTGGCTGCGGTCGATGTCCACGGCCGCGGAGCCGAACAGCGCGGCTAGCTCACCCGCGGGCGAACGCCGCATCAGGTCCATTTCGAACCAGCGTTCCTGCGCGTGCACGTAGCCCAGCGCACGCATGGCGTCGGACTCGTTCGCGGCGTCGATGGTGGCCACGCCCAGCGCATCGCGGGTGACCGTGGCCTTGGTGGAGAGCCCGGCCACGTCCACGCGGCCATCGAGCAGCGGCAGGCTACCGCGGAGGGCCCACCAGGCAGCCAGGCAGGCCAGCAGCGCCAGCACCACCAGCAGCGCGGTGATGCGCAAGGTCCATCGAAGCATTGGCAACCCTACCCCCAGGGAGCCGCGCTCAGGCGGCCTTATTCGACAAGTAGCGTATCCACCTTTTGCCAGCCGCGCGGCAGCAGGCCACCGCGGCTGCCGCGGGCACCAATGTAAGCCTCCAGGTCGCGCCAGGACAGCGTCATCGTGCGCGCGCCGGACTGCACCAACAGGCTGCCGCCGTCGGGGACCGAGGCCACGGCAACCACGCGCTCGGTGCCGCGCTTGGCCTTCGGGATCTCGATGACCTTGTTGCCCTTGCCACGGTCGAGCTCGGGCAGTTCGGAGACCGGGAACGCGAGCAGGTGGCCAGCGCTGGTCACGGCAACGATGCGGTCGCTGTCCATGCTCGACACCACGGAGGGCTGCAGCACGCGCGCGCCCTCGGGCAAGGTGAGCATCGACTTGCCTGCCTTTTGCCGGCCGACCAGATTGTCGAAGCGGGTCACGAAGCCGTAGCCGGCCGAGCTCGCCAGCGCGAAGCGCGCCTCGGCATCACCCGTGGCCATCGCGACGAAGGTCGCACCGGCCCCCGGAGAGAAGCGCCCGGTAAGGGGCTCGCCGTTGCCGCGCGCCGAGGGCAGCCCGTGCGCGAGCGTTGAATAGGCGCGGCCGGTGGAGTCGAGGAAGGCCACCTGCTGCGTGCTGCGTCCGCGCACCGCGGCCAGCAGGCCATCGCCGTCGCGGTAGGACATCGTGGAGGCGTCGACGTCATGGCCCTTGGCCGCGCGCACCCAGCCCTTCTGGCTGAGCACGATGGTGACCGGCTCGGCCGCGACGAGATCGGTTTCGGCCAGCGCCTGGGCGGCGCCGCGGGCGACCAGCGGCGAGCGGCGGGCGTCGCCGAATTTCTTTGCGTCCGCCAGCAGCTCGTCCTTGACCATCTTGCGCAGCTTCGCCTTGCTGCCCAGCGTGGCGATCAGGTGGTCGCGCTCGGTGGCGAGCTCTTCCTGCTCGCCGCGGATCTTCATCTCCTCGAGCCGCGCGAGCTGGCGCAGGCGGGTCTCGAGGATGTAGTCGACCTGGTCGTCACTGAGCGCGAAGCGCGCCTGCAGCACGGCCTTCGGCTCGTCCTCGGTGCGGATGATGCGGATCACTTCGTCCAGGTTGAGGAAGGCGACCAGCAGGCCTTCGAGCAGGTGCAGGCGGCGCTCGACCTTGTCCAGCCGGTGCTGCAGGCGGCGGGTGACCGTGTCGGCGCGGAAGGTGAGCCATTCCAGTAGCAGCGTGCGCAGGTTCTTGACCTGCGGCCGGCCGTCCAGCCCGATGATGTTGAGGTTGACCCGGAAGCTCTTCTCGAGATCCGTGGTCGCGAACAGGTGGCCCATCAGCTGGTCCACGTCGATGCGGTTGGAGCGCGGGATCAGCACCACGCGCACCGGATTGGCATGGTCGGACTCGTCGCGGATGTCTTCCAGCCAGGGCAGCTTCTTGGCGCGCATCTGCGCGGCGATCTGCTCGATCACCTTCGACGGCGACACCTGGTAGGGCAGCGCATTGACGACGATGTTCTGGCCTTCCTTCTGGAAGGTGGCGCGCGCGCGCACGCTGCCGTGGCCGGTTTCGTAGATCGCGCGCAGGTCGGCGACGGACGTGATGATCTCGGCTTCGGTGGGATAGTCCGGCCCGCGCACGTGCTCGCAAAGATCCGCCACCGTGGCCTCGGGGTCGTCAAGCAAGCGCACGCAGGCGCTGACGATCTCGTTGAGGTTGTGCGGCGGCACGTCGGTGGCCATGCCCACGGCGATGCCGGTGGTGCCGTTGAGCAGCAGGTGCGGCAGGCGCGCCGGCAGCCAGGTCGGTTCCTCGAGCGTGCCGTCGAAGTTGGGCGTCCAGTCCACTGTGCCGTGGGCCAGCTCGCCCAGCAGCACCTCGGCGATCGGCGTCAGCTTCGACTCGGTGTAGCGCATGGCCGCGAAGGACTTGGGATCGTCCGGCGAGCCGAAGTTGCCCTGGCCTTCGATCAGCGGATAGCGGTAGCTGAAGGGCTGGGCCATCAGCACCAGGGCCTCGTAGCAGGCGCTGTCGCCATGCGGGTGGAACTTGCCGATCACGTCGCCGACCGTGCGCGCGGATTTCTTGGGCTTGGCCGAGGCCTGGAGCCCCAGCTCGCTCATCGCATAGACGATCCGCCGCTGCACGGGCTTGAGCCCGTCGCCGATGAAGGGCAGGGCGCGGTCGAGCACCACGTACATCGAGTAGTCGAGGTAGGCGCGCTCGGCGTACTCACGCAGGGGAATCTGTTCGAAACCGTGGAAGACGGGGCGGATCGGATCGTTCATCGGGACTGCTGTGCCATGGGAACCGATGATTCTACCGGGGCAGGGCGGTCGCCGCCCCGCCCGCGCTCAGTTGATGCCGATGCTGTACAGGCCGGTATCCTCGATGCGGCCCACGGCGGCGATCGCGTCGCGCACTTGGGGGCGTGCAAGCAGGGCGCGCCGGGCTTCGACCAGCGCAAGGCGACCGGGAAGCGGCTCCGACCGCCGCAGGTTCGCGCACCAGTCGAGCGCGTCCACGCGCTGGTCGGCATCGGCGAGCATGCTGACGAGCCAGTCGGCGGCTTCGTCGTCGCGACCGGTCCACAGCAGGGCTTCGAGATAGTGCCCCGGGCTCTCGTCGCGGTTGGCGCGGATGCGATCGAACCACACCGCGGCGTCGTCGGCCTGTCCGAGCTGGCGGTGCGCGCGCAGGCGCGTGGTGGACTGCACCATCTCACCGTAGGGGCTCATGTCCTTCACGCGGGCAACCGCGGCCAGGGCGTCCAGCGGGCGCTCCATGTCGGCCAGCAGGGTGCCCAGGTTGAGCGTCTGGCTGACGTTGGGCTCGCCGGACTCGTCCATCGCCGCGGCCTCGGTGAGGGCCGCCAGCGCCTCGTCCGTGCGGCCTTGGCGACGCAGGGCCACGGCGCGTACGTGCTGCATCCAGTGGAGATCGTCCGTGTCGTCGAAGCGGCCGGGATCGGCCAGCGCCTGGTCCGCCACCGCCAGCGCCTCGCCGGCGTGCCCGCTCCTCAGCAGCGCGTAACCGAGCTCGCGCAGCGGCGGCAGCGTCGCCGGCGAGGCCGCCGCCGTGGCGCGCACCCGCGTGATCCAGGCTTCGGATGCAAGCGCCGGGTCGAAGCGCGGGTCCTTGCGATCGAACAGTCGGTCGAAGCGGCGGTCGCTGCGCATCCAGGCGATGATCCCAGGCTCGGTGATACCGGCAAGTGCGACGCGCGCGCCTTGGGCATCGCCGCGATCGGCGCGCATCAGCGCAAGCTGGGCCCAGGCGTGGTCGACCGGAATGCCATGCGCCGTCCAGTCGGCGGCGAACAGCGCCTCGAGCAGCTCCAGGCGGGCGGGCGACCCGACGTCCAGCCCGTGGACGACAGGATTCACGGACTCGGGCGCCAGGTGCTGGACCAGTTCCGGCCAGCCGCGGGCCAGGCGCGCGAAGGCCGCTGCGGCGTCCTCATCCCGGCCCTGGTTGGCCGAGAGCTGCGCGAACACGTACCAGGCGTCCGGATCACCGTCGCTGGCGTGCACCGAGGCCTCTGCCAAGCGGTGCGCGCGCCCGGGCTCGCCGGCATCGATGGCCAGCTGCGCCGCGCGCAGCAGGATGGCGGCACGACGGGGTCCGTCCAGACGTGCGAAGTCGGCATGGGACGCCACGGCTTCGAACGCCATCGCCGAGGTCGCAGGGTCGCCGCGCGCGGCGACGGCCTCCGCTGCGTTCAGCGCACTGCGCAGCTCGCCCGTCAGCGGCGAAACGTTCTTCTCCGCAGCGGCGGCGGTCGCGATCGCCATCGCCATCGCCATCGCCATCGCCAGCACTGCTGCCGGCGCGGCCTTCAGTACACCCATGTCCTGCTCCGTCTCCCCCAGTGACGACAGCCTAGCCGCGGCGCCGGGCCAAGGCCAAGGTCGCGGACAGGGCGGCAGGCCGACGGGTCAGCGCGTGGCGCGTCCGCACCAGGCGATCACGCGGCTGGCATCGATCACGGCCGTGGCCTTCGCGCCTTCGAGCACCTTGAAGGTGGCTGCCCGCAGGGCGGGCCTGCCGGCCACGGACACGGTCAGTCGCGGACCTTTGCGGGCACGAAGGGGGAGGTGGGGTCGCTGGCGGGGAAGGTTTCTTCCAGCGCCTCGTCCTGGTTCTCGCTTTCCTTGCCCTTGCGACGTTCGCGCTGGCCCGCGCTTTCTGGTGGCTGCTGCGGATCGTGGTCCTTGGGCAGGTCTTTGCGGTCGCGGCTCATGGCGTCTCTCTATAGTGGGGTGCTGGTTTCTTAGCCTTGCCTGCGTTGTCGCGGCGTGACCGGCGTCCGGGGCTGGCGGCGGCACGGCGTGCGCGGGACAGGAAGCGCCGCGCGGCGGATTCCCACTGTCGCGCACCGCTGGCGCGCGCCGCTGCGCGTTCCAGGCTGCCGTCCTGCCAGCCTTCGAACACGCAGGGATCGATGTAGGACTTGCGGCAGACCGACACCGTGTTGCCCAGCATCGCCGCCACCTCGGCGATCACCTGCTGCTGCAAACCAGCCAGGGCGCGCTCGCTGGCGTCTTCCGGCGGCGGCGTCGCGGCCAGCAGGCGGAAGGCCGCCAGCGTCGCGCCCCAGGTGCGGAAGTCCTTGGCGGTGAACGGCGCGCCCATGCGGTCCTGCAGGTAGCCGTTGACCATGCTCGAGTCCACGGGCTGCAGTTCGCCGGCGTCGTCGCGGTACTGGAACAGGCGCTGGCCCGGCAGCTGGTGCATCGACCGCAGCATCCGCGCAAGCCGCCGGTCGTCGATGCCGATGTCGTGCTGCTTGCCGCCCTTGCCGGTGAACTTCAGGCGCAGCGCGCCGCCGGAGGAGCGCGCGTGGCGGCTGCGCAGGGTGGTCAGGCCGTAGGAACCGTTGTCGCGTGCATAGGCATCGTTGCCCACGCGCAGCAGGGTCGTCGACAGGGTCAGGACCACGAGCGCCAAGACCTTGTCGCGTGGGAAGCCCGGCTGCGCGAGGTCGGTGCGCAGCCGACGCCGCAGCCGCGGCAGCGAATCGGCGAAGGCGGGGAGGCGGTCGAACTTGCCGGCATCGCGGCAGCTGCGCCAGCCGGCGTGGTAGCGGTACTGCTTGCGGCCGCGCGCATCGCGCCCGGTGGCCTGCAGGTGTCCGCGGGGCGACCGGCATATCCAGACATCTTGGTAGGCGGGCGGGATGGCGAGTGCGCGGATCCGCTCCAGCGTTGCCGCGTCGCGCACCGCGCTGCCGTCCGGATCGCGGTAGCGGAATCCGCTGCCGCAGCGCAGGCGGTGGATGCCCGGGTCGCGGTCGTTCACGTACAGCAGGCCGGCCTCGGCTGCCTCCACGGCTTCGGCCGGCTGCAGCGCGTCCTTCTGCCGGCGTCCCTTGCTGCGTGCATTGCCCATGGCGGCACGCTACGGACGGGCGGTGATCGCGCGATGAACCCCGCGTCCCCGTCGTGACCGTCCATTGGTTACTGACGTGGGGTGCTCACGCCGCCTTGCCGCGTCCGGTTGCACGGTGCCCGTTCCGAACTCGACCCCGGTCCGATGGGAGCTTCCATGCCGCAGCGCAAGCAACCCGACAGCGACAAGCCCGACCGCGAACAGCGGCCCTATCCGCATGGCAGCGGCGACCGCAACGCGTGGTCGCCCACCCGCAAGGATCCGATGCCCAAGCACGAAGGCGGCACGCAGCGTAAAGCGCCGCCGGAACCCGATCCTCGCGGATGATCGACGTCATCATCGTCGGCGGCGGGCCGGCGGGTCTTACGGCCGCGTCCTACCTGCGCCGTTTCCACCGCTCCTGCGTCGTGCTCGATGCGGGGCAAAGCAGGGCGCGCTGGATCCCGGAGAGCAACAACTGCCCGGGTTTTCCGCAGGGCGTGTCCGGCGAGGCGCTCCTGCAGCGCCTGCGCAAACAGGCGGCCGCCGTCGATGTCCCCATCGAGCAGGCGACCGTGGACCGGATCGCGCGCAGCGGGGAGGGCTTCCAGGTCCATGCGGGTGGGCGCCGCTGGGAGGCGCGCAGGCTCATCCTCGCCACCGGCGTCAGCGACCGCCTGCCGCGCGATGACTGGGTCGAGCCCGCGGTCGCGTGCGGCGCGCTCAGGCTGTGCGCGATTTGCGACGCCTATGAAGCGAGCGACCTGGCCATCGGCGTCTACGGGCCCAGCGACGCGATCGGTGCCCACGCCCTGTTCCTGCGCGCGTATTCCAGTGCCGTCCATGCACTCCCGACCGATGCCGGCGAGGGCGGCGGCGCCGGAGCGGACGCGCGGGCGGCCGGCGTGGCGTGGATGCCCGGCGCCGGGCGCCTGGATTTCGACGGCCGGCGATGCAGCTATGCACCGCCAGGGCAACCCCCGGTCGCGTTCGACACGGTCTATGCCTATCTGGGAAGCGACACGAGCGCGGCCATCGCGGCAGACGCCGGCGCGGAGCTTACGGAGGAGGGCGAGATCATCGTCGACGCCGACCAGCAGACGCGGCTGCCGGGGATGTACGCCATCGGCGACATCGTCAGCGGGCTCAACCAGATCTCGGTGGCGGTTGGGCATGCGGCGATCGCGGCGACGCATGCGCACAACGCGCTGCCATTCGTCGCACGCGCGCCGGGTGAGCGGCCGCGCGGGCAACAAAAAACCCCGCTTGCGCGGGGTTTCGTGTCATCCCTCGGGTCTCAGTGATACCTGCTGAAACCTAATGATGGTGCCCAGAAGAGGACTCGAACCTCCACGGAGTTGCCCCCGCTAGCACCTGAAGCTAGTGCGTCTACCAATTCCGCCACCTGGGCAGGTGGGCGCGTATGGTGCAATGCGGCGGCAGCGCTGTCAACGGTTGACACGCACGGAGCATCGACGGCGCGCGCGTACAATTGCCGGATGACAAAAACCACCGACACGCGCGGCACAGGCCGCGGCAAGACCCCTGCAAAGCCAGGGACAGCCAAGGGTGCATCCGGCCAGCCCGCGAAGGGCACGACGGCTGCGGCGAAACCTGCCGCGAAGCGTGCGCCTGCAGGCAAGGCGAAGGCCGGCGCACTGCCCGCATGGATGCCCGATCCCGGCCTGTTGCGGGCAATGAAGCCGCGTGGCCAGGACGTGCCGGC
This sequence comes from Luteimonas sp. A649, assembly GCF_054072735.1. NCBI lineage: Bacteria > Pseudomonadati > Pseudomonadota > Gammaproteobacteria > Lysobacterales > Lysobacteraceae > Luteimonas > Luteimonas sp. A649. The sequence goes on from NZ_JBSVRQ010000001.1 coordinate 1,107,031, forward strand.
GGTTGAAGCCGCGGCGCCGCGCAAGGCTGCCGGAAAGAAAGAGTCGCCACAGGGCCCGGGCACTGGTGGACGGAAGCGGCGCGGTGCAGTGGACGATCCGCAGGCCGCGCGCGAGGCCGACCGCTACGAGAATCCGATCGCCAGCCGCGAAGCCATCCTGCAGGTGCTTGCCGATGCCGACGGCCCGCTTGACGCCGAGGCACTGCAGCAGGTCCTCGGCCTGGCCGATCCCGACCGTGCGATGGCGCTGGACAAGCGCCTGGGGGCGATGGTCCGCGACGGCCAGATCCTGAAGAACCGCCGCGGCGGCTTCGTGCCCGCTGCGAAGGCCGACCTGGTGCCCGGCACCGTGATCGCCAACCCCGAGGGCTTCGGCTTCCTGCGTCCGGAAAGTGGCGTCGGCGACGACCTGTTCCTGCCCCCCTTCGAGATGCGCAAGGTCATGCACGGCGACCGCGTGCTTGGCAGCGTGACCGGCGTCGACCGCCGCGGCCGCCGCGAGGGCGCGATCGTGGAGGTGCTTGAGCGCCGGGTCAGCCGCCTGATCGGCCGTTTCGCGATCGAGTCCGGGATCAGCTTCGTGGTCCCCGACGACCGCCGCATCCAGCGCAACGTGCAGATCCCCACCGATGCGCGCGAGGATGCGCGCGACGGCCAGCTGGTGGTGTGCGAAATCGTCGCGCCGCCGGACAACCACCGGCCGCCGATCGGTCGCGTGCTCGCGGTGCTGGGCGACAAGCTGACCGCATCGATCGCGGTCGAGGCCGCGATCCATGGCCACGACATTCCGCACGAATTCCCGGCCGAGGTGCTCGACGCCGCCGCAGCGGTTCCGGTCGATGTCGAGGCCCGCGAGGTGCAGGGCCGGCTCGATCTCCGCAAGCTCGCCCTGGTCACCATCGACGGCGAGGACGCCAAGGACTTCGACGACGCGGTGTACTGCGAGCCCAACCGCGACGGCTTCCGCCTGATCGTGGCGATCGCCGACGTGTCCCACTACGTGCGCCCGGACGAACCGCTGGACGTCGAGGCGCAGAAGCGCGCGACCTCGGTGTACTTCCCGGGCTATGTCGTGCCGATGCTCCCGGAGACGCTGTCCAACGGCATCTGCTCGCTGAAACCGAAGGTCGACCGCCTGTGCTTCGCCTGCGACATGCAGGTCGACCGCCGCGGCAACGTGGTCTCGTATTCCTTCCACGAGGCGGTGATGCACTCGCACGCGCGCCTGACCTACAACCAGGTCTGGAACGCCGTGGGCGATGGCGTGCCCGATGCCGACCGCGAGGCCGCGCTGGCCTTCATCGGCGCACAGATGCCGCAGGTGCTGCAGCTGCACCAGTTGTTCAAGGTGCTGGAGAAGGCGCGCCAGCAGCGAGGTGCCATCGACTTCGAGAGCTCCGAGGTGCGCTTCGTGCTCGGCCCGCAGGGTGAGGTCACCCAGGCCGGCATGATCCAGCGCAACGACGCCCACAAGCTGATCGAGGAATGCATGATCTCGGCCAACGTCGCCGCTGCGCACGCGTTGCTCGCGTCCGCGATCCCGGCGCCGTTCCGCGACCACGACCGCCCACCGGAGGGCAAGTACGCCGACCTGCTCGAATTCCTGAAGGAGTTCCAGCTGCGCCTGCCGACCTGGGCAAAGGTGCGTCCGCGCGATTTCCGCAAGCTGCTCGAGACCGTGCGCGAGCGCCCGGACGCGGCGCTGCTGGAATCGGTGCTGCTGCGCAGCCAGTCGCTGGCGGTGTATTCGCCCGACAACATCGGCCACTTCGGCCTGGCGCTGGAGGCCTACGCGCACTTCACGTCGCCGATCCGCCGCTACGCCGACCTGCTGGTGCACCGCGCGATCAAGCACGCGCTCGTGGGCGGCAACGCCGCGCAGTACAAGTACTCGTCGCACGAGATGGCGGCGCTGTCGCTGCAGTGCTCGGAACGTTCGCGCCGCGCCGACGAGGCCCAGCGTGAAGTCGACGAGCGCTACCGTGCGGCCTGGATGGAAGAGCACGTCGGCCGCGAGTTCGACGGCGTGGTCAGCGGGGTGACGAGCTTCGGCCTCTTCATCGAGCTCACGGAGTCCAAGGTCAACGGCCTGGTGCACGTGACCCAGCTGCCGAACGACTTCTACCACTTCGACCCGATCCGCAAGACCCTGACCGGTCAGCGTTCGGAGCGCGAGTACCGGCTGGGCGACCCCGCGCGCATCGTCGTGCTCAAGGCCAGCGTGGAAGACCTGAAGATCGACTTCCGCCTCGTCGAGGAAGGCCAGCGGCAGAAGGGGGGGGCGACTCCTCCCGCGCCCCGTGGGCAGCCTGCGAAGCGGACGAAGAAGAAGTACTGAGGAACCCGAACGCGATGAGCAACAAGCAGAACCAGTGGATCGTCGGCATCAACGCCGTGGCATCGGCGGTGGAGAACGATGCCGACAACGTGCGCGAAGTGCTGGTCGAGGCGGGCGCGAAGAACCCGCGCATCGGTTCGATCGAAGAGGAAGCGCGGCGCCGCGGCATCGATGTGCGCCGAGTCGCGCAGCAGGCGTTGGACGGCGTCGCCGGCGGGCTGCGCCACCAGGGTGCGGTCGCGCGCTACGCGGCCGCGAAGACGCACGACGAAGACGACCTGCCGGGCCTGGTGGAGGCCGCGGAAGGGCGCGCCCTGCTGCTGGTGCTCGACGGCGTGCAGGACCCGCACAACCTCGGCGCCTGCCTGCGCAGCGCCGCGGCCGCGGGCGTGACCGCGGTGGTGATTCCCAAGGACAAGGCGGTGCAGGTCAACGCCACGGTGCGCAAGACGTCGGCCGGCGCGGCGGACAGCATCCCCGTGGTGCGCGTGACCAACCTCTCGCGCAGCCTGCGCGACCTGCAGAAGCAGGGCGTGTGGATCTACGGCCTGGCGGGAGACGCCGTCGCGTCGCTGTACGGCATCGACCTGCGCGGCAACGTGGCGCTGGTGCTGGGTGGCGAAGGCGAGGGCCTGCGCCGGCTGACGCGCGAGCATTGCGACCAGTTGGTGGCGTTGCCGATGCCGGGTGCGGCCGAGTCCGGCGTCGAGAGCCTGAACGTCTCGGTGGCCGCGGGCGTGTGCCTGTTCGAAGTCGTCAGGCAACGACTCGGCTGATATGGCACGGATTCGCAGGACCGTCCGCTGGCGCGGTCGCCTGCTGCGCCATCACCGCCAGGGACGGCGGTCTTCGCTCCACGATGAATCGCGGGACGGGGCCATCTCCCACGGACCGCCGAGCCCCTTCACCCCGTGCGGCCCGGTGCCGTAGTAGCCGGGGCCATGGAAGTAGCCGGGACCGTCGTACTGTCCGACATGGATGCGCATGTTCAGCGTGTTCACGTTGCCGGCGCTGCCGGCGTATTCCTTGCAGAAATTGATGTCGGCCGCATTCCAGTGGCTGTTGCCGCCGCGCGAGGAATGGCCGATGCCGGTGCTGAAGCTGCCTGTGACGCTACGTTCGCTGCCGTCCGGCGCCGGCGGGCAGTGGGAAGCCGCCGCGACGTCACCGCGGCGCGCCAGTTCGCGTTCGCGCAGCACCCTGTCGTAATCGGTGTCGGGCACACCCGGCGCAGCGGACGCCGCGGCACTTGTGAACAGCGGCGCCCGGGGCAGGTCGAGATCGAGTGCGGTCCCGTCGCCGGACGCCACCGCGACAGCGGACGACAGCAGCAGCGCCAGAGTGGCCGAAGCCGCGGTGAACCGGCTGGAGCGAGTGCGTATCTTCATCATCCGAAGATAGCAGGGAGGGTTTGAACGCACGCTGCGCCGGATTCCGCAACTGTGGAGCCGCGCCTGCGTACTAGGCCGGGAGACTGCCCTGGGGGCCGACGTCGCGCGCGGCCGATGCGCTGCCGCCGTCTGGTCCATGCCCGCTGGTATCCGTTGTGCCGGGTGCCGGTGTCGCATGCCGCCCCCAGCTGTTGGCGATGGTGCAGAACAGCTGTGCCGTGCGCTCGGTGTCGTAGACGGCGGAGTGCGCTTCGTCGCTGTTCCACTCCAGGCCCGCCGCCTGCACCGCGCGTGCCAGCACCGTCTGCCCGTAGGCGAGGCCGGCCATGGTCACGGTGTCGAACACGCTGAACGGATGGAAGGGATTGCGCTTGTGCTCGCTGCGGGCGACCGCGGCGTTGACGAAATTGAGGTCGAAATGGGCGTTGTGCCCGACCAGGATCGCGCGCTGGCAACCGTGCTTGCGCACGGCGGTGCGCACGGCGGCGAAGACGTGGTCCAGCGCTTCGCGTTCGGGCTTCGCAAACCGGAACGGGTGGTCCAGGTCGATGCCGGTGATCTGCAGCGACTTTGGATCGATCTCGGTGCCCGGCGCGGGAATCAGGTGCGCGCTCGCGCCTTCGCCCAGGATGTAGCGCCCGGCATCGTCGAGATCGATCGGCAGCACCGCGATCTCCAGCAGCGCGTGGCGATTCCAGTCGAAGCCCCCGGTTTCCACGTCCACCACCACGGGAAGGTAGCCGCGGAAGCGAGCGGACATGGGGGCGAAGGCGGGCGGGGCCGCGTCGGCCTGGGTCGGGGTCGGGGTAGTCACCGGCGCTAGTCTAGCCGAGTGCTGACACCGGCCTCAGCGGCGTAAGCCGGGAACGATGCCTTCCCGGTGCCAGCGCAGCAGCATGGCCACGCCTTGCTCGACGAAACCCGCATCGGGGACAGCCCCGGCCTCGGTCGCCAGGGCTTCGAGCTGCGCTCGGCCGCTGAGCTCCGGCGCTTCGTCCAGGCGCTGCAGCAGGCGCCAGGCCAAGGGGCTGGGCGCGTGGAAGTGCACCCGGCCATCCTCCCCGCGATGCAGGAGCAGCAGCGTGGGCGAGGCCGGCAGCGTGTCGGGCAGGCAGTCGGGGCCGATGCAGTGCACTGGCCAGGCGTAGGCCAGCGGCCAGGCAAGGGGTGACAGCAGGGGCCGCCCGGCGAGCAGCTTCGTGATGGCGTCGCGGCCGTCGTTGACGTCGGTTGCGGGCAACGGGTCGTGCGCGATGTCGTCCACCCGCGCCTCGCTGACCTGCAAGGCCAGCTCGATCCATTCGTAGTGCGCCAGCTCCGGGAGCCAGGGCTCATGGCCGCCGCTGTCTTCCAGCCAGCGCAGGAACTCGCGCGGCAGCTCCGGAAACAGCGGCGTGCGGCAGCCGTGGTCGCGGTAGAACTCGCGGACCAGGGCTGGCCACCCATCGCCGCGGATGCGCCGGATCACCGGGAAGTTGCCAGCCAGCAGGCGCGAGACGTTGTTGAAGAACAGGTCGCGGTAGACCTGCATCCGGCGCGGGTCGATGCCCGGCGGCGGCGGATGGCGGGCCGGATCGCGGATGTGGGCGCTGAACGCGTCCTGCTGCAGGGACAGCGCATTGGCGGCAGCGAGTCCTTCGGGTGGGGAAGCCTGCACGGGCACGGCGCCACGTACGTGCCCGCCGCCTGGGCCGACCGGGCCGGGAAAATCAGGCGGCACGGCTACGGGCCGGGGCGTCGGCGAGGTGCCCGCGCACGACGCCAAGTTCTCCCAGCAGCTCCTCGAACGGCGGGAAATCGAAGTCGCGTTCGAGCAGCGTCGGCCGCGGGCCGAACAGCGCATAGGCCTCGGCGAGCAGCGCCCAGACCGGGTCGGCCACCGCGGCGCCGTGGGTGTCGATCTTCAGGCCCGGCGCTTCGTCGCGATGGCCGGCCACATGGATGTAGGCGATGCGCGCGCCCGGCAGTCCGCGCAGGAAGTCCCCGGTGTCATAGCCGTGGTTGGTCGCGTTGACCACGATGTTGTTGACGTCCAGCAGCAGGTCACAGTCGGCTTCGTCGAGCACCGCGTTCACGAACTCGAGCTCGCTCAGCGGGCGCGCGCCGGCTGCGGGCGGGAAGCTTGCGTAGTACGAGATGTTTTCGACCGCGATGCGCCGGCCCAGGATGTCCTGCGCGCGGCGGATGCGCGCGGACACATGCCTTACCGCCTCATCGCTGAAGGGGAGCGGCAGCAGGTCGTAGAGATGGCCCAGGCTGTCGCCGCAGGCGCTGAGATGTTCGCTGTAGACCGGCGCGCGGTGCGCGTCGAGGAAGCGGCGGAGCTTGTGCAGGAAGGTCTCGTCCAGCGGCGCCGGGCCACCCAGCGACAGCGACAGGCCATGGCAGGCCAAGGGGTGGCGCGCGGCGAGCTCGGCGAAGGCCTCGCCCGGTGCACCGCCCACGCCGATCCAGTTCTCGGGCGCCGCTTCGAGGAAATCGAAGCTTCCCGCCGGCGCGGCGCGCAGTTCTGCAAGCAGCGCGCGGCGCAGCCCGAGGCCGACCGCGCGCGCGTGCAGCGGGATGTCGATCATCGTGAAACGCCACGCGGCTGCCCGCACGGCCGGTTCAAGCCGCGATCAGGCTGCGCCACCGCAGGCACCGGAACCGCCGCACTTGCCCTCACCACATTTGCCCTCCTGCGCGGCCTTGTCGGCGTCCTTGTCTCCGGACGCGGCCTTCTTCTCCGCGTGGTGGGCGTCGTGCTCGTCCTTGTCGACGAAGCCGTCGCCATTGCCGTCCATGGTCGCGAAGTAGGACGGATCCTTCTCCGGGTGCGCGGCGCTGAACTCGTCCGCCGACATGCGGCCGTCGCCATCGGTGTCCACGCGGGACATGCCGCAGCGGCCTTCGGCGTCCTTGGTCGCGACGGCCGGGTCGGCGGCTTCCTGTGCAGCGACCATGTAGCCGCTGGCGAGTGGAGCCATTGAGAACGCAGCGCCGGACAGCGCGATGCCGCCCAGGGCGGCGGCGACCGCAAGGGCGACGGGCTTGGCATGGGACTTGGACATGCTGGCGATCCTCATCTGCGGCAGGAGGCCGCTCGGGGCACCAGTATGCCGCAGCCCCGTTCACTCAGTGTCGACGGGCCGTGCGGCGGTTTCAGACCGCGGTATTGGTGTCGTCGGCCTTTGCGCGCGGGGGAAGGTTGTCTTCGCCGCGCACCGTGAACCAGATGTTCTCGGCGATGTTGGTGGCGTGGTCGCCGATGCGCTCGAGGTTCTTGGCCATGAACAGCAGGTGGGTGCAGCCGGTGATCGCGCGCGCATCTTCCATCATGTAGGTCAGGAGTTCGCGGAACAGGCGGGTGTACTCGGCGTCGAGCGCAGCGTCGCGGTCGCGCACGGCCTGGGCGGCTTCCGCGTCGTGGTTTCGGTAGGCCTCGAGCACGTCCTGCACCTGGCGCACGGCAAGGGCACCGACGTGGGCGAGACCACCGGCCACCGGCAGCGCCGGCGCCTGGTTGAGCGCGATCGAGCGCTTGGCGATGTTGGCGGCGTAGTCGCCGATGCGCTCGATGTCGGACACGATGCGCAGTGCCGCCAGGATCTCGCGGAGGTCGCGTGCCATCGGGCCGCGCAGCGAAAGTTGCATCACGTCGTGGCTGACCACGCGCTCGATTTCGTCGATGGCCTCGTCGTTGGCGACGATGTGGCCGGCGGCGCGATCGTCGCGGCGCTCCACCACGTCCAGCGCGGCCTGCAGCTGGGCGATGGCGAGTTCGCCCATGCGCACGATCTCGCCGATCAGGCGCTCGCGCTCTTCGTCGTGGCTGCGGACGATGTGCTCATGCGGGGGGGTGTTCATCCGAACCGTCCAGTGATGTAGTCCTCGGTCTGTCGCTTCGAGGGATTGGAGAAGATGGTCGCGGTCGTATCGTGCTCGATCAGGTCGCCGAGGTACATGAAGGCGGTGTAGTCGGACACGCGCGCCGCCTGCTGCATGTTGTGGGTCACGATCACGATCGTGTAGTCGAGCTTCAGCTCTTCGATCAGCTGCTCGATGCGGCTGGTCGAGATCGGGTCCAGCGCCGAAGTCGGCTCGTCGAGCAGCAGCACTTCGGGGCGAAGGGCCACGGCGCGGGCGATGCACAGGCGCTGCTGCTGGCCGCCGGAAAGTCCAAGCGCGCTCTGTCCGAGCTTGTCCTTGACCTCGTCCCACAGCGCGCCCTGCCGGAGCGCCGCCTCCACGCGGTCGTCCATCTCCGCCTTCGACAGCTTCTCGTGGTGGCGGATCGCGTAGGCGATGTTCTCGTAGATGGTCATCGGGAACGGCACCGGCTTCTGGAACACCATGCCGACCTTCGAGCGCAGGCGGTTCATCGGGTACTTCGGCGACAGGATGTCTTCGCCGTCGAGCAGGATGCTGCCGCTCGCCACCTGCCCCGGGTAGAGGGCATAGATGCGGTTGAACACGCGCAACAGGGTGGACTTGCCGCAGCCGGAGGGACCGATCAGCGCGGTGACGCGCTTTTCGGGGATCTCCATCGCCACGCCCTTGATGGCGTGGAATTTGCCGTAGTGGAAGTCGAGGCCACGCACCGAGATCTTCACCGGCGCAGGCTCCACGACCGGTCGGCGCGGGGTGGCGGTGGACAGCGTGGCGCGTCCGTAGTCGATGTGGGCGGGGGCGTCGTTCATCGGCGGGGTCCGGAGGAGGGTAGTCGAGTCAGTCATGGCTGATGCGGTTGCGCAGCAGGAGCGCGCGCGCGCCGAGGCTGATCAAGAGGACGAAGGTGGTGAGCACCAGCGCGCCGGCCCAGGCCAGGTCCTGCCAGCTCTCGTAGGGACTGCCGGCGAACTGGTACATCACGGCCGGCACGCTGGCCATCGGCTGCATGACGTTGCTGTTCCAGTACAGGTTGCCGAAGGCGGTGAACAGCAGCGGCGCGGTCTCGCCGCTGATGCGCGCCAGCGACAGCAGGATACCGGTGACGATGCCTGCCGACGCGCTGCGATACAGCACCTGCACGATCACCTTCCACTGCGGCACGCCGAGTGACAGCGCCGCTTCGCGCATCTGCGTGGGGACCAGGCGCAGCATCTCGTCGGTGGTGCGCAGCACCACGGGCAGCACGATGAAGGCCAGGGCCACGGCGCCCGCGAGCGCAGAGAAGTTGCCGCCGGCATGCATCACGAAGAGCGTATAGACGAACAGGCCCAGCACGATCGACGGCGCCGACAGCAGGATGTCGTTGACGAAGCGCACCACGGTCGCGGTTCGGCTGCCTGCGCCATATTCAGCGAGCCATGTGCCCGCGGCGACGCCGAGCGGGGCGCCGATCAGGATCGCCAGCCCGCACATCACCGCCGAGCCGAACAGCGCGTTGCGCAGGCCGCCCTCGGTCATTGGCGGCGGCGTGTCCTTGGTGAACAGGTCCCAGTTGATGCCGGCAATGCCCTTGGACACCAGGGTCCACAGGATCCAGGCCAGGAACAGCAGTCCGATCACCGCGGCCACGCACGACAGCGACAGCGCGATGGCATTGGTGATGCGGCGACGGACATAAAGGTGCCTGCCGGCGACGGGGTGGGAGGCCGACATCAGTTGCCCTCCCGGCGCGCCAGCCGCGCCAGCATCAGTCGCGCCAGCGCCAGCACCACGAAGGTGACGATGAACAGTACGAAGCCGAGCAGCAGCAGGGCCGAACGGTAGGTATCGGTCGCTTCGCCGAAGTCGTTGGCGATCAGCGCGGCGATCGTGGTGCCGGGTTCGAGCAGCGAGGGCGTCAGGCGCACGCTGTTCCCGACCACGAAGGCGACCGCCATGGTTTCGCCGAGCGCACGGCCGAGGCCGAGGAAGATGCCGCCGATCACGGCCGAGCGGGTATAGGGCAGGACGACGTCCCAGCACACTTCCCAGCGGGTGGCGCCGAGTGCGTAGGCCGATTCCTTCAGCCGCGTCGGCACGGTGAGGAAGACTTCGCGCATCACCGATGAAATGAACGGCACCACCATGATCGCCAGCACCAGGCCGGCGGTGAGCACGCCGATGCCCAGCGGCGGGCCGCGGAACAGCATGCCCAGTCCGGGCACGGTGCCGAGGTGTTCGTTGAGCCAGGGCGTGACATGGGTGGTCATCACCGGCACGAGCACGAACAGGCCCCACATGCCGTAGATGATCGACGGGATGCCGGCGAGCAGCTCGATCGCCGCGCTCACCGGGCCGCGCATCCAGCGCGGCGCCACCTCGGTCAGGAACACGGCGATGCCGAAGCTGACGGGCACCGCCAGCATCATGGCGATGATCGCGGTGACCACGGTGCCGTAGATCGGTGCCAGCGCGCCGTAGCGGTTTTCGACCGGGTTCCACTCGGCCGACAGGAAGAACGACAGGCCTTGGGATTGCAGCGCGTCGCGGCCGCCCCAGAGCATCGAAAGCGCCGCGCTGGCGAGGGCGAGCAACACGAAGGCGACCGTGCCCACGAGGGCATAGCGGAACCAGCGGTCCGCGCGTGCGTCGCGCAGGTCGCGGCTGCTGGGGGCGGTGGCGGTTGCGGGCAGGGCGGTGGCGTTCATCGGTGTCCCGGGGTTCCTTGGCCGCCCGCCGCGCGTGCGGCGGGCATGCGTGCCTTAGTTGAACTCGGCGGCCCAGTAGGCCTCGACCTGCGCCACCAGTTCCTCGGGCAGCGGCACGTAGTGGAGTTCGCTGGCCTGCGTCTGGCCACTCTCGAAGGCCCACTTGAAGAAGTCCAGGGCGGCCCTGCTGCGTGCCGGGTCCTTGGGCTGCTTGGGCATCAGCATGAAGTTGGTGGCGGTGATCGGCCACGAGTCGGCGCCCGGGGCGTCGGTGATCACCAGGTTGAAGTCGGTGGCCGAGGCCCAGTCCGCGGTACGTGCGGCGGCCGCGAAGCTCTCGGCGCTGGGTTCGACGAAGTTGCCCGCGGCGTTCTGCATCGACGCGTAGGGCATGGTGTTCTGCAGCGCATAGGCGAGCTCGACGTAGCCGATCGCGCCCTTGATCTGCTGCACGTACGAAGCCACGCCCTCGTTGCCCTTGCCGCCGACGCCCAGCGGCCAGGAGACCGAGGTACCTTCGCCGACCTGGTCCTTCCACGCCGGGCTGGTCTTGGACAGGTAGTTGGTGAAGTTGAAGCTGGTGCCCGAGCCGTCGGAGCGGTGGACGATGCTGATCTTGCCGTCGGGCAGGGCGAGGCCGGGGTTGAGCGCGGTGATGGCCGGCGCGTTCCAGGTTTCGATCTTGCCGAGGAAGATGTCGGCCAGCACCGGGCCGGTCAGCTTCAGCGCGCCCGGCGCCAGGCCTTCGATGTTGACCACCGGCACCACGCCGCCGATCGCCGACGGGAACTGGCCCAGATTGGCCTCGGCCAGCTCTTCGCTCGACAGCGGCATGTCGCTGGAGCCGAAGTCGACGGTGCCCTGCTTGACCTGGGCGATGCCGCCGCCCGAGCCGATGGACTGGTAGTTCACCTGGCGGCCGGTCGCGGCGTTGTAGTCGGCCGACCACTTCGACACCAGCGGATAGATGAAGGAGGCGCCGGCGCCGGACACCTGGTTGGCGATGGCCTCGCCACCGGCGTCAGTGGCCGGGGCGTTGCCGGAGGGCTGACAGGCGACGGCGAACAGCGCCGACGCGAGCGCGAGCGAGACGAGACGCAGCTTGGGGAGGGTCATGGCGGGGTTCCAATGTGGCGGGGGCCGGGTTGCGGCGTACGCTCATTGGATGATGTTTTTGTGACAGCTTCATGACGGTCATCGCTCCGCGCCCGCCGCGGGTGCCGGAAACCGGGAAAAAGCCGGGCCCGTGCGGGCCCGGAAATGAAGCAGGAATACCAGGAGACGAGGAGGTTCGCGGCTGGCGCAGGACAGCGTCGATCGATGCCTTGTCCAGCCTCGGCGCCATTCAAGCGCTCGCTGGTGACCCGCGGATGTCGGATTGGTGACGCTCAGGTGACAGCGTGCCGTGGCGCCTCAGTAGCTGCGGCACTGCCGGAAACGGACCTGCCTGCCGCTGTCCGCGGGCGGGGTCAGCTGGATGCGCGACGAGGCCAGTGCCGGATAGCGCTCCACGAGCGGGCAGATGTCGGCGAAGGGATCCGCATTGGTGGCGAGCACGAACACCTGAAGCGTCGATGTGCTGGTCCACAGGGCCCTCGACACATCCGGCAGGGTCGACACGCTGCTGGCCAGTTCGCGGCGCTGTGCCTGGAGCGTGGCGGCGTCGGGATCGGCGACGGGTGCGGCCGCATCGCTGGCCGTCTGGCCGGGAGCGGGCGTTGCCATCGGGCCGGGGTTGCCCGCGGCGGAGGCGGGCGGTCGCGGTGCAGGCACCATCGCGAACACGCCCAGCCCGGCGATCAGCGCAAGCAGCCCGCCGGCGAGGACGCGCTCGCGCGCGCGATGCATGGCCGCGTCCAGGATCGGCTGCACCGCTGCGGCGGGCAGCAGTGGCCGCAGTTCGGGCCAGAGCGTGGCGCCGTCGAGAAGCTCGACCGGCTGGCCGCGCGCGGCCTTGCGCGCCTCATCGTCGATCCGTCCCTGGGTGACCAGCAGTCCGCCAGCGGCGCCGGCGACGCCCATCGCGGCGGTCAGTCCCTTCACCGCGGCGCGGCCGAGGACGAAGGCGCTGCCGTGCTTCGCCGACAGCAACCAGTGCTCGCCATCGCGCACCAGCGTGTAATCGCTGTCGCCGGCGTCGGATTCGTGGTCGACCAGGCGGTGGTAGCCGCGTCGCGAGAGGGCCTCGAGCACCACCCGGATGAACGCGCGCCACGACATCGCCGACAGCGCCGCGATGCCGGCGGCGGTTTCGTCACGCCGGCGCAGCGGCCCGCGCGCCAGCCAGGCGACAGTGCCGCCGACGGCGAGCGCGACCACGATTGCAAGCAGCCACTGCAGCATGGATATCGGTTCCCTGTTTCCTGGATGGTTGAAGCATAGACGCATGCCGACGTGCGCCGGCCGCGTCGATCAGGCGAAGCGTTCGTCCAGCACGCGCCGGATCCCGGATTCGATCGGGCCCTGCATCGCCGCCAGCAGGAAGCCCAGTTCGGCGGTGACGTGCACCTCGCCGGGCAGCAGCGCAATGCGGCCGTCGACGCCATGGCGGCTGAACTGCAGCACGTCGCCCTGCCACAGGCAGTCGACGCCGAATTTTTCGACGAGCTTGTCCGCGACCTGTTGCACGGCGTCGCGCGCGCGCTCCGGCGACAGCTGGTGCGGGTGATGGATGTCGATGCCTGCCATGGACTGGTCCGCTTGGTGGGGGCGCTATTCTGGCTGCGTGGCGCGCGCGATCCAAGCGCTGCTGCATGCTAGATTCCCTCGCCAATGGACAAGCTCAGACTCCGCTTCGACCCGGGTGGCGAAGATCATCCCCTTGCCGTGGGCGTGCATGGCGTGGGCCGGACCGCCAATGGCGGCGGCCTCGGGCTGGTCGAAGCGTCGCCGATCGTGAACTTCTGCGTCGACCGCCGCGGTGTCTGGCTGACCGTGCCCGAAGGCACGCGCGGCGTGCACGTCAACGGCCGTCCCGTGCTGCGCATGGCCATGTTGCGCCTGGGCGACGCGGTATTCGTGGATGGCTGCGGCATCCGCCTGGTGTCGGCGCAGCCGCCGCGCCAGCCCGCGGCCGGTTTCGGCGACAGCACCGGCGAGGCCGGTGACGTGCGCGTGGTGCTGCGCGGCGTCGGCGGCCACTACCACGGGCGCAGCTTCACGCTTGAACGCCCACGCCTGGTCGGGCGCGCGCCAGAGGCGGACATCCGCATCGACGAGGCCGCCTTCGCCGAGCGCCACGCGCGGCTGGAGGTGCTGCGCGGTGAAGTCGTGCTGCGCGACCTCGGTTCTGCCGAAGGCAGCCAGGTCAACGGCGAAACCGTGCGCGACGCGGTGCTCCAGCCCGGCGACCAGGTCGTGTTCGATGCCCACCATCGCTTCGTGCTCGAGGCACCGTCGGGTGCGCCGTCGCGTGCCGTTGCCACTGCGCCGGCCCCGGTGTCTGCGCAGCCGCGGGCCGGCGGAGGCGCGATGCGCCTGCCGTGGCTGCTGGTCGCGGCGGCCCTGCTGGCCGGCCTGCTGGCGCTGCTACTGCTGTTTGGCGCCGGTTGAGGGCGGCGCGCGCTTCACGGTTGCCGCCGTGCGACGCCGCCATCGCACGAGGCGCCACCCCAGCAGCGTCGCGAGGATGACCGCATACAGCAGCGGCTCGCGGAGATCGGACTTCACCACCCACCAGAAATGCAGCACTGCCAGCGCCGCGATGGCGTACACGAGGCGGTGCAGGCGGCCCCAGTTGCGGCCCAGCCGCCGCATCCAGCCGCGGGTGGATGTCACGGCCAGGGGCAACAGCAACAGCCAGGCCGCGAAGCCCACGGTGATGTAGGGCCGCTCGACGATCTCGACCAGCACCTGCGTCCACCAGCCGCGCAGGTCGAGCACGAGGTAGGCCGTGAAGTGCAGGCTGGCATAGGCGAAGGCCCAGAGGCCGAGCATGCGCCGGAAGCGCAGCAGCAACGGCTGGTCCAGCATCTGCCGCAGTGGTGACACCGCCAGCGTGATGAGCAGCAGGCGCAGCGCCCACAGCCCGAGTTCGTGTTCGATCGCCGCCACGGCGTCAGCGCCGAGCGCGTCGATGTCGGAGCCGCTGCCGACCTGCCAGGCCTTCCAGCCCAGCAGGGCGAGCGGCGCCAGGGCCAGCGCGTGCACCGCGGCCTTGGCCGCGACGACGCCGCGCCCGCTACGCATGCTCAGTACCAGCGGGCAAGATCCATGCCCTGGTACAGCCCTGCGACCTGATCGGCATAGCCGTTGAAGGGCTGCGTCGGAATGCGATCGGCAAACAGGCGGTTGCCGCTGCCGGCGATGCGACGCTCGGAGGCCTGGCTCCAGCGCGGATGGTCGACCGCGGGGTTCACGTTGGCGAAGAAGCCGTACTCGCGCGGCTGCATGTCGTTCCAGGCCGTGCGTGGCGCCTTGGTGGTGAACTCGATCGCGACGATCGATTTGATGCCCTTGAAGCCGTACTTCCACGGCACCACCAGCCGCAGCGGCGCGCCGTTCTGCTGCGGCAGCGCGTTGCCATACATGCCGGTGGCCAGCAGGGTGAGTGGATGCATAGCCTCGTCAATGCGCAGGCCCTCGCGGTAGGGCCAGTCGATGATCGGCGCGCGCACGCCGGGCATCTGGCGCGGGTCGGCAAGGCTGGTGAAGGCGACGAATTTCGCGTCGGACGTCGGCTGCAGGCGCTTGAGCACGTCGCCCAAGGGGACGCCCAGCCAGGGGATCACCATCGACCAGCCTTCGACGCAGCGCATGCGATAGACGCGCTCCTCGGGCACCAGGCCTTTGAGCAGCGTTTCAAGCGGGATGGTGCCGGGCCTGGCGCACTCGCCGGACACGGTCACCGACCAGGGCGAGGTCACCAGCGTCTTCGCCGCGCGCGAGGGGGCGGCCTTGTCGCTGCCGAACTCGTAGAAATTGTTGTAGCTGGTGGCGTCCTCGTAGCGGGTCAGCGGCTCGTCGGTCGTGAAGCCGCTGGCGCCGGCGGCACGGGGAGCAGCGGCCCTGGCTGCGTCGGCCGCGGGCGGCGGTTCGGCGCCGCGGCAGCCGGCCATGGCCAGGGCCGGCAGGGCCGCAAGCGTGCCAAGCAGGCGGCGGCGCCCGCGGTAGACGGTCTCATCGGTGATGGCGGAGCCGCGTGGGAAGGGAGGTTGGCCGGGGGGCATGCACGTTCTCTTTGCGATCTGCAGTTTGATCCTACGCCGGGTGCGTGCCTGCGCAGGTGCTGCATTGCGGCATACTGGCTTGTCACTGTTGAACGAGATGTCACGATGTCGCGCGCATACAACTTCAGCCCGGGGCCGTCCACGCTTCCCGAGTCCGTACTGCGCCAGGCGCGCGAGACCATGCTCGAGTACGGCGACGCCGGCGCCTCGATCGTCGAGATCAGCCACCGGGGCCCGGAATTCATCGACATCGCGGCCCGCGCCGAGGCCGACCTGCGCAGCCTGCTGTCGATTCCCGACGACTACGCCGTGCTGTTCCTGCCCGGCGGCGCAACCACGCAGCAGGCGCTGCTGCCGCTGAACTTCGCCGCGCACGGGCAGCGTGCCGACTACGTGCTGACCGGCCATTGGGGCCAGGTGGCGACGAAGCAGGCCCGGCCCTATGTCGATCTGCACATCGCTGCCAGCAGCGAAGCCGGGGGTTACCGCAGCATTCCGCCCGCGTCGGAGTGGCGTTTGTCGGCCGATGCGGCCTATGTCCACGTCACCGCCAGCGAGACCATCCATGGGGTGGAGTTCCGCCCCGATGCGCCCGGCGGCCATCCGTTCCCGGATACCGGCTATGTGCCGCTGTTCGCTGATTTCAGCTCCAGCATCGCGTCCGAGCCGATCGATGTTTCACGCTTCGGCGCGATCTACGCCGGTGCGCAGAAGAACCTGGGTCCCGTGGGCATCGGCGTGGTCATCGTGCGCCGCGACCTGCTTGAGCGCGCAGGGCAGCCGCGGGCCGACATCTTCGATTACCGCCGGCAGCTTGCGGCGGACTCGATGCTCAACACGCCGCCGACATGGAACTGGTACGTGGCCGGCCTGACCTTCCGCTGGATGCTCGACGAGGGCGGGGTGGAGGTGTTCGCGCGGCGCAACGCGGCCAAGGCGAAGGCGCTGTACGCGGCCATCGATGCCTCCGGCGGCTTCTACCGCAACAACATCGATCCGGCGGTGCGCTCGCGCATGAACGTGCCCTTCCTGCTGTCTGAGCAGGCGCTCGACGCGGCCTTCCTCGCCGAGGCGCACGATGCGGGACTGATCGGACTCAAGGGCCACCGCGTGGTGGGCGGCATGCGCGCGTCGATCTACAACGCCATGCCCGTGGAAGGCGTCGAGGCGCTGGTCGCGTTCATGCAGGACTTCCAGCGCCGCCATGGCTGAAGGCGAGGGCGCGGGGCAGTCGCAGCCGACGGCACGGTCGCCCCGATGCGGGCGCGACGGTTGGGTGGCGGCGCGAGGTCGTTCGTTGTCAGGCGAGTTCACGCTACCCGGCGACAAGTCGGTTTCGCACCGTGCGGTGATGCTTGCCGCGCTGGCCGACGGCGATTCGCGGATCGACGGCTTCCTGGAGGGTGAGGATACGCGTGCCACGGCGGCGATCTTCGCGGCGATGGGCGTCGGCATCGAGGCCGCGTCACCCTCGTGCCGCATCGTTCGCGGCGTCGGCATCGATGGCCTGCGTGCGCCGGCGGGTCCACTGGATTGCGGCAATTCCGGCACCGCGATGCGCCTGCTCGCCGGACTGCTTGCCGGCCAGCGCTTCGACAGCGTGCTGCTTGGCGACGCTTCGCTGTCGCAGCGACCGATGCAGCGGGTGGCAGCGCCGGTGCGCGCGATGGGCGCGGTGATCGACTCGGATGACGGCGGCCGTCCGCCACTGCGAATCACCGGCAGGCAGGCGCTGCGCGGCCTGGATTACGCGACGCCCGTGGCGAGCGCGCAGGTCAAGTCCGCGCTGCTGCTGGCCGGGCTGTACGCGGAAGGCGAGACCCGGGTGAGCGAACCTCGTCCGACGCGTGACTACACCGAACGCATGCTGTCGGCCTTTGGCTGGCCGGTGGACTTCGCCCCGGGGATGGCCCGTCTGGAAGGCGGCCATCGCCTGCATGCCCGTGATATTGAAGTGCCTGTCGATTTCTCTTCGGCAGCCTTCTTCATCGTGGCCGCGACCCTGGTGCCGGGTTCGTCCCTGGTGCTGCGCTCGGTTGGCGTCGATCCACGTCGGACCGGGTTGATCGATGCCCTGCGCGCGATGGGCGCGGACATCCGTGAGCTTGGTCGGCGTGACGGCATCTGCGGTCCGGTGGCCGACATCGCCGTGCGCCACGCGCCGCTACGCGGCATCGACCTGCCGGTGGCGCTGGTGGCGGACATGATCGACGAGTTCCCGGTCTTTGCCGTGGCCGCGGCCTGTGCGAGCGGCCGCACGCGCATCACCGGCGCGGCGGAGCTGAGGGTGAAGGAATCCGACCGCATCAGCGCCATGGCCTCGGGGCTGCAGGCGCTGGGCGTGGATGTGCGCGAATCCCCGGACGGCATGTTGGTGCAAGGCGGCCCGATGCGCGGCGGTGCCGTCGACAGCCTTGGCGACCACCGCATCGCCATGGCGTTCGCGGTGGCGGCACAGCGGGCCGAAGGCGAGGTGACCATCGGCGATGTCGCCAACGTCGCGACCTCGTTCCCCGGCTTCGAGACGCTGGCGCAGGCCGCCGGCTTCGGCCTGCGCCGCGCCTGAGTCCGCGCGCTACTGCGCGTCGAGGCGGAAGGTCACCGGGACCTCGACCCGCGCTTCGACCTTCTTGCCGTCGCGCATGGCCGGCTGGAAGGTCCACTGGCGCACCGCGTCGACGGCGGCCCGATCGAGCTCGCGGTTGCCGCTGCGGCGCACGACCTCGACTTCGACGGGGCGGCCATTGGCATTGACCAGGATGCCGACCAGCACCGTGCCTTCCGCGCGCTCGCGATAGGCGGTCGCCGGGTATTCCGGCTGGACGCGATTGGTGAGTTCGGGCTCGCTGTCGGGGGCGGCGGTGGCGCGGGGCTGGGCTGGGCGCTCGCGGGACTCGCGGCGTGCGTCATCAGCGGCACGCTCGCGCTCCGCGGCGGCGTCGCGGGCATCACCCATGTCCGCGGCGGGCGGCGGCAGGGGTTCGGGCACGTCGGATACGCCTGCGCGCTGGTTGTAGATGAACCAGCCGAATGCGAGCAGGGCCAGCAGCAGGACGATCCACAGCAGGGGCGAGGAGGACTTGCGTTCAGGGTCCCGGGGCGGTTGCCCGCGCTGGTGGTCGGGGATGTTCGGGTTCGGATCGGACATCGTCGGCTCCTTGTCTGCACGTGCAGTCCGGGGAGCGTTCCACAGGCCGGGTTGAGACCGTGTGTGCGCGTGGGGCCCGCTCAGCCGCCGCTGTCGAAGTTGATCGGTACTGTCACCACGCCCGCGACCGGCGTGCCGTCGCGCATGGCCGGACGGAAGCGCCAGCGCTGCACCGCCCGCTGTGCGGCGCGGTCGAGGTCGCGTGAGCCGCTGCTGGCGGCGATTTCGACCCGGTCCGGCACGCCGCGGGCGTCCACGTGGATCCGCAGCATGACCTCACCGGACTCGCCGCGGCGCAGGGCGCGTGCGGGGTAAGTCGGGCCGGGTGACCTGATGGGGACCGGTGAGCTGGCGGACAGCTCCAGCGGAGGCGCCGCAGTACCGGCGTCGTCCGGGGTGGCCGGTGCTTGGGCCGATGGCACTCCGGGGGCCGCCGGCTCCCACGGCTGCTCGAGCCGGGCGCCGGATGCGGGCCCCGCGGGAATGGCCTCGTCGCTCGCAGCCCCGGACGCAGGCGGCGCGGGCAGTGGCTTGAAGGCCGGGGCGGACGCCGCCGGTGGCTGCTGGTCGGGGCGATACAGGTCCGCGCTGTCGCGCTGGGCGAGCCAGAGAACGAGGAACACGGCCAGTCCGAGCACGACGCCGGCGGCGACGATCCACCAGCCGCGGCCGCTGGGAAGGGGGAGGGTGCTGCGTCTGTGCTCTGCGCTCATGCTCGCCGGTTCAAGTCGCGTGGCCCCGATTCTGCCACGCGCCGTCCGGCAAACGCGTCCGTGACACGCGATAATCAACGGCCCGACACTCCCGTGAAGCGACGCAATGCTCGATCCCAACCTCCTGCGCCATGATCCCGCCGCGCTTGCCCTGCGCCTGCGCCAGACCCGCGGCTTCGAACTCGATGCCGCTGCGCTCGAGCGCCTGGAGTCCGAACGCAAGGCGCTGCAGGTGCGTACCCAGGAGTTGCAGAACCTCCGCAACACGCGCAGCAAGGCCATTGGCCAGGCCAAGGCGCGGGGTGAGGACGCCGCGCCGCTGCTGGCGGAGGTCGCCGGACTGGGCGAGGAGCTGAAGACGTCCGAGGCGCGGCTGGAATGGATCAAGGCCGAACTCGAGGCGATCGCCCTCGGGCTGCCCAACCTGCCCGACGACAGCGTGCCGGCCGGCAGCGACGAGTCGGGCAACGTCGAACAGCATCGCTGGGGCAGGCCGCGCAGTTTTGATTTCGAAGTCCGCGACCATGTCGACCTCGGCGCCCGCCACGGCTGGCTCGATGGCGAAGCCGCGGCACGACTGTCGGGTGCGCGCTTCACCGTGCTCCGCGGCCAGCTGGCGCGCCTGCACCGCGCGCTCGCCCAGTTCATGCTCGACCTGCACGTGGACGAACACGGCTACGCGGAAACCAGCGTCCCGGTGCTGGTGAATGCCGACGCCATGCGTGGCACCGGCCAGTTGCCGAAGTTCGAGGACGACCTGTTCGCGACCATGGTGGGCGAGGGCGAGGCGGCGTCGAAGCGCTACCTGATCCCGACCGCCGAGGTGCCGCTGACCAACCTCGTCGCCGACACCATCGTCGATGCGGATCGCCTGCCGCTGCGCATGGCGGCGCACTCGATGTGCTTCCGCGCCGAAGCCGGTGCCTACGGCCGCGACACCCGCGGCATGATCCGGCAGCACCAGTTCGAGAAGGTGGAGCTGGTCTCGGTCACCGCGCCTGACGCCAGCGACGACGAACACGAGCGCATGACGCGCTGCGCCGAGGTCGTGCTGGAGCGGCTCGGCCTGCCGTACCGCCGCATGCTGCTGTGCTCGGGCGACATGGGGTTTGCGGCACGCAAGACCTACGACCTCGAGGTCTGGTTGCCCTCGCAGCAGACGTACCGCGAGATCTCCTCGTGTTCGAACTGCGGCGATTTCCAGGCCCGTCGCATGCTGGCGCGCTGGCGCGGCGAGGGCGGCAAGCCCGAACCCGTGCACACCCTCAACGGCTCCGGCGTGGCCGTGGGACGCGCCCTGGTGGCGGTGATGGAGAACGGCCAGCAGGCCGATGGTTCGATCACCGTGCCGGAGGCGTTGCGGCCGTACATGGGTGGCCTGGCGGCGATTTCCTGACGCGCGCGGCGAAACGCGCCCCTCGGATTCCCTCTCGCGGATCCTCCCCGGTTCCGCGGCTTCCCGCTGCATTTCGCGGCTGGGCGCCGTTTTGCCGTCTGGCCCGAGGCCGCGCCCTTCGTGCCGACGCTACGCCACATTGGCGGTTTGGCGGTGCGATCCGTGCCGGCTCCGATCCTGGCTCCATCGTTGCATTTGTGCCACTTGCGTGATCAAATACTGCTCCATTGTTCCACTGGAGCCGCAAAGATGCAGGATCTGAACGATCTCTATTACTTCGCGATGGTCGTCGACCACGGTGGCTTCGCCGCCGCCGAGCGCGCTCTGGGCATTCCGAAGTCGAGGCTCTCGCGCCGTATCAGCCAGCTTGAAACCGAGCTCGGCGTCCGGCTCCTGCAGCGTTCCACGCGTCGCTTCGCCGTCACCGACGTCGGCCAGAGCGTGTATCGCCACACGCAGTCCATGCTTGCCGAAGCCACGGCCGCGCGCGAGGTGGTTGACCGCCTCAGCGCCGAACCCCGCGGCGTGGTGCGCGTCAGCGTGCCGGTAGGCCTTGCGCAGCAGCAGATGCCGCAGCTCCTGCCCGAATTCCTCGCCCGCTACCCGCAGGTCCGGGTGCAGATGCACGTCAACAACCGCCGCGTCGACGTCATCAACGAGGGCTTCGACGTGGCCATCCGCGTGCGCAACAAGCTCGATGACGACGGCAGCCTGGTGATGCGCAGCTTCGGGCAGATCCAGGAGCTGCTGGTCGCGAGTCCGACCTACCTCGACCGCGCCGGCCGCCCGACCACGCCGGAGGAGCTCAACGACCACACCACCATGACCATGAACGAGGACGAGGTCCGGCAGCGGTGGGACCTGCAGGGCACCGATGGCGAAGTCCGCCGCGTCGAACTCAAGCCGCGCGTGGCTGGCGGCGACTTCCCGATGCTGATGGCGCTGGCGCGCCAGGGCCTGGGCATCACCATGCTTCCGGAAACGCTGTGCGCCGAAGCGGTGCGCAACGGCGAGCTCGAAGTGGTGCTGCCGCAGTGGCGACTTCCACAGGGCATCGCGCACCTGGTGTTCGCGTCACGCCGTGGCCTGCTGCCGGCGGTGCGTGTATTCATCGATTTCCTGGCGGAGAAGCTGCCGCCGCTGATCGAGGCCTCGCGGCTGGACTGTGAGAACCGCAGCCGCGGGGGCGCCGACGGCCGGTCTGCCGCTGCCTGAGCAGGCGCGACGCGGTGTCGCGTCATGCGACAATCGACGCCGCGGCATCTGCAGGCGTCGGTCCGATCGCAAGTACGCTATAGGACGATGCCGCGCAAAGTCCCCGGAAGAGTGGCCGAGCGGTTGAAGGCACCGGTCTTGAAAACCGGCAATGGGCAACCATTCGTGGGTTCGAATCCCACCTCTTCCGCCATGGATCGGCTGATTTCCTGACTTTCGATCACGGGTTGTTAGCATGGTCACATTGCATCCGGGACTGTGTCGCTACTTCGCTTGCGGCTCCCTTGCGCCGCGGTTAGCCTCCCTCGCAGGGGTTAACGAACGCGTCATGAGGGGACAAGGATGACCATCAGGGTCTACGTGGTGGATGACCACGCACTGGTACGCGCCGGGATGCGCATGATCCTGTCGGCAGAGGCCGACATCGAAGTGGTGGGCGAAGCCGAGTGCGGCGAAGACGCCCTGCCGCAGATCCGTGCGCTCAAGCCGGACATCGTGCTCTGCGACCTGCACCTGCCCGGAGTCAGCGGGCTGGAAGTCACCGAGCGCATCGTGCGCGGCGAATACGGGCCGAAAGTGATCGTGGTATCCGTGCTCGAGGACGGACCAATGCCCAAGCGCATGATCGCCGCGGGTGCCGCCGGCTACGTCGGCAAGGGTGGCGATGCCAGCGAACTGCTGCGCGCGGTGCGCGAGGTGGCTTCGGGACGCCGGTTCCTGGCGAGCAAGGTCGCGCAGTCATTGGCCTTGTCGGGACTGGATGCGACGGAGTCGCCGTTCGATGCGCTGTCGCCCCGGGAAACCGAGGTTGCGATGCTGCTGATCCAGGGCATGCGTCAGGAAGAGATCGCGCGACGCCTGAGCCTCAGCGCCAAGACCATCAATACGCACAAGACGCGGCTGTTCGACAAGCTGCAGGTGCACGACAGCATCGCGCTCGCGCGCCTGGCCAGCCAGTACGGCATGGCCGACCCCGCGCACGCCATCATCTAGCGTACGCGGGGCAGGGCCAGCGATCAGGCGCCGGAGGGCGCCTGGTCGTCGTGCTTTGCTTCTTCTTCCACTTCGGCTTCGGCAGCTGCGTCTGCCGCGGCTTCCGCCGCGTCGGCGATCTCGGCAACGGCCACCTCAGTGACGTCCGCCACGTCAGTGACGGCCGCCGCGTCGTGCGCAGGCGCATCGACCGCCGCTTCCGGCAGGGCCGGCTCGACGACGTCGAACAGGCCGCGCGGCACCTCGGCTGCAGGCGTGGGCTCGGCGGCTACCGGGGGCGGGTCCACGGCTTCCACAGCGCTGCTTGCTCGCATATCGTTCGCCACGGTGGCCGAGGCCGCCGCAGGTTCGGGACGGGTGACTTCGATCTTCTCCACCGCTTCCGGCGCCTCGACCACGGGCTCCACCCGGGGGGGCGGATCCATCGCCACTGCGGCATCAGCTGCCACCACAGCGGGCTCAACCTGCGTAGCGCTCTCCGGCGCTGGTGCAGGCGCCATCGCTGCGGCCGCTGTCTCGGCCGGGTTGGTTCCGGCGGGAATGGACTCACTGGCTGCAGCCGGCGCGCCCTCCGATGGCGGAGCTGCTTCGGGAGCCGGCGACGCGAACGCCGCAGGCACGCTTGCGGGTGCGGCGACAACTGCGGCGGCCGGGGCGGCAACCGGGACGACAGCCGGGGCAGGGCGCGCAGGCGGTGCGTCGTCGGCGAAGTCGAACTCCGGCTGTGAACTGCGTGCGACAGACACCTCGGAAGCGTCTTCGGAGGTCTCGCCGTCGACCGACGATGCGCCTTCGGTAGCGCTGCCTTCGCCGTTGCCACGGCGACGACGACGGCCACCGCGGCGACCGCGGCGACGCTTCTGCGTGCCGTCACCGGCATCCTCGTCGGCAGTGGCGTCCGGGTCGCCGGCGTCAACGCCGGCCGGCCGGGCCTGCTCGGTGCCGTCGGCCGGGGACTGCGCGGGCCTGCTGTCGTGCTGGTTGCCTTCAGCGGCCTGCGGCGCCTGGGCTTCCTGCGTCGCGGTGCTGTCAAGCGCCACAGCTGCGGCGGCCAGGGCTGCGTCTGCTGCCTTGTCTGCCACGTCCTGGGTACCGACTCCGCTGTTGGACGAGGACGCCTGCGGCGACTCGCCGCGGCGCTGGCGGCCCAGCGGGTTGCGCTCGCCTTCCGGGCGTTCCGGACGCTTTTCACGCGCGGGCTTCTCGCGCGGCGGCTTCTGCGCCGCGGCCTCGCCGTTCTGGCCGGCGGGCTTCGGCTGCTTGCCGGCCCCCTGGGCCTGCGCCTGTTCACTGCTGCCGCTGCCACGACGGCCATCGCGACGGCCTCCGTCGCGACCGCCGTTCCGGCCGCCACGCCCCTCACGCTCCTGGCGCGGGCCGCGGTCGCCGCGGTCAGTGCGCTCACCGCGGCGCTGGTCGCTGGAGGATTTCTCCGTCGCCGGCTTCTTCGGCGCATCTGTATCTGGCTGGCCCACGAACAGGCCCTTCAGCCAGCCGACGATGCCGCCACTGGCTGCAAGCGGCGCAGCGACGGGCGCCGGTGCGGGCGCCGGAGCGGGCTCGGGACGCGGCTCGCGCACGGGAGCAGGGCGCGCGTGCTGGACCTTGGTGACCGCGGCTGCGGGCACGTTGAGGTTGGCCTTGGTCAGCGCGATGGTGGCGACCTTGCGTGGTGTGCCGCGGCGGTAGCTCGGCTTCGAGGAGTCGTCGTCCAGCTCGTTGGAGCGCAGGCGGGTGACTTCGTAGTGCGGGGTGTGCAGCTGCTCGTCGGCGACGATCACGATCGGCGCGTCGTGGCGCGCTTCGATCTCGCGCAGGGCGCTGCGCTTCTCGTTGAGCAGGTAATTGGCGATATCCACCGGGGCCTGCACCAGCACCTGTCCGGTGTTGTCCTTCATCGCGTGCTCTTCGGCCAGCCGGATGATGGCCAGCGCCAGCGACTCGACGCTGCGCATGCGGCCGTGGCCTTCGCAGCGCGGGCAGACGATCTGGGTGGATTCACCGAGGCTGGCGCGCAGCCGCTGACGGCTCATTTCCAGCAGGCCGAAGCGCGAGATGCGGCCCAGCTGCACGCGTGCGCGGTCGTACTTGAGCGCGCCCTGCAGGCGGTTCTCGACCTCGCGCTGGTGCTTGTTCGACGACATGTCGATGAAGTCGATCACCACCAGGCCGCCGAGGTCGCGCAGCCGCAGCTGGCGGGCCACTTCGTCGGCAGCCTCGAGGTTGGTGTGGAACGCGGTCTCCTCGATGTCGCCGCCCTTGGTAGCGCGGGCCGAGTTGACGTCGACCGCGGTCAGGGCCTCGGTCTGGTCGATCACCAGCGCGCCGCCCGACGGCAGGCGGATGGTGCGCTCGTAGGCGTTCTCGATCTGCGACTCGATCTGGAAGCGGTTGAACAGCGGCACGTCGTCGGTGTAGTGCTTGAGCTTGCGCAGGTTGTGCGGCATCACCTGCTCGACGAATTCCTTTGCCTCCTCGTACATCTCGGGCGTGTCGACCAGGATCTCGCCGACGTCGGCGCGCATGTAGTCGCGCAGGGCGCGGATGATCAGCCGCGATTCCTGGTAGATCAGGAACGGCGCGGGCTTGCTCAGCGCGGCGTTGGCGACCGCCTTCCAGATCGACAGCAGGTAGTCGAGGTCCCACTGCAGCTCTTCGGCGTCACGGCCGACGCCGGCGGTGCGGATGATCACGCCCATGTCGTCGGGGATCGCGAGCGCATCCATCGCCTTCTTCAGCTCGGCGCGGTCGTCGCCCTCGATCCGGCGCGAGACGCCGCCGGCGGTGGGCGAGTTCGGCATCAGCACCATGTAACGGCCGGCCAGCGAGATGAACGTGGTAAGCGCCGCCCCCTTGTTGCCGCGCTCGTCCTTGTCCACCTGGACCACCACTTCCTGGCCTTCGCGCAGGAGTTCCTTGATGCCGGCCTTGTTGTGGTCGACGCCGGAGGCGAAGTAGTCGCGGGAGATTTCCTTCAGCGGCAGGAAGCCGTGGCGCTCACCGCCGTACTCGACAAAGGCGGCCTCGAGCGAGGGCTCGATGCGGATGATCCGGCCCTTGTAGATGTTGGACTTCTTCTGCTCTTTCGAGGGTTGCTCGATGTCGATGTCGTAAAGGTTCTGGCCATCGACGATGGCGACGCGCAGTTCCTCTGCCTGCGTCGCGTTGATCAGCATGCGCTTCATTGTTGCGTTCCTCGCGCGCTCTCGCACACGGAACGCCGGGGCGTTTCGCCTGGATGTGGCCTGCCGCCGGCGCGTGAGCGCCTGGCGACCGTGGTTGCTTCCAGCGCTGCACACCACGGCGGGCCGCGGGAGCGCTTGTTTCCATATCAAACCGTTTTGGGCCGGCGGCTGCGCAGAACCCTTGTAGGGAGACCTGCGCGCCGCACGGGACATGTTCAGCGCCGGTGCCGTGGCACCGGGCGATCACAGGACCTGCCGCCCAACCGCTAACATGTCTACCCCGAGGGCAGTGGCCGCGCGCTGGAGGGACTCGCGGAAGACCGGCTTTTGGCCGGGGAACTTCCAGCGAAATCAGGGCCTTATCTCGCCGGGCGAGTGTAGCAGAAAAGAATTCAGCCAGGACGTCCCCGGAAGGCGTCCGATCACTGTCCCAGGAAGACCCAGATGACCGAACCAGGCAAGACCGCGGCAACCGGTGGCGTACGCACCGTGCGCATTTCAGACGACCGCGACGGGCAGCGCCTGGACAACTTCCTGCTGGGCTACCTGAAGGGAGCGCCGCGATCGCTGGTCTACAAGATCGTGCGCAGTGGCCAGGTGCGCGTGAACGGGGGCCGGGTCCGCGCCGACCGTCGCCTGGAAGGCGGCGACGAGGTCCGGATTCCGCCGGTGCGGCTCGAGGATCCGGCGGAGAAGGGCAGCCCCGCGCCGGGCCTGCTCGAAGCGATGGCGGCGAGCATCGTGTTCGAGGACGCGCGCCTGCTGGCGATCAACAAGCCCTCGGGCGTCGCCAGCCACGGCGGCAGCGGGATCAGTTTCGGGGTCATCGAGACCCTCCGTGCGCTGCGTCCGAACCAGGAGCTGGAACTCGTCCACAGGCTCGACCGGGACACCTCCGGCCTGATGGTGATCGCCAAGAAGCGCTCTGCCCTGACCGAACTGCAGGCGTTGATGCGCGAGGACGCGGGTGCCGGCCTGCGCAAGCGCTACCTTGCGCTGTTGCTGGGGCGAATGCCCGATGGCGTCATGAGCGTCGATGCGCCCTTGCACGTGGGGCTGCGCCAGGGCGGCGAGCGCCACGTCCAGGTGGATCCCGCGGGCAAGCCGTCGCTCAGCCATTTCCGCGTGCTTGAGCGCCGCGGCGGACAGTCGTACTGCGAGATCCGGATCGAGACCGGACGCACCCACCAGATCCGCGTCCACGCCAGGCATATCGGCCACGCCGTGGCCGGCGACGACAAGTACGGTGATGCCGAGGCGAACCGCCGCCTGCGCGACAAGATCGGGCTGCGCCGGCTGTTCCTGCACGCCACATCGCTGGAGTTCGCGCTCGATGGCGGCCGCGTGCCCTACGTGCTCAACGCGCCGCTGGCGCCGGAGCTGACCGAGGCCCTGGACCGGCTGGGCTGACTCAGGACGCCAGTTCGTCGGTGCGCGCCGCGCAGATGAAGTCGTTTTCGCTCAGGCCGCCGACATCATGGGTGGACCAGCGCACCTCGCAGCGGTCGTAGTGCACGCCGAGGTCGGGGTGGTGGTCTTCGCGATTGGCCATGTGCGCCAGGGCATTCACGAACGACATCGTGTGCCGGTAGTCGGGGAAGCGGAAGGTGCGAACCAGCGCCTTGCCTTCCTCGGCCAGCGTCCATTCCGGGATCTCCGGCAGCAGTTCGCGGACGCGGGCGTCGGCCAGACGGTGCTCGGAACCGCGGCGCGGGAGGCAGTGGGCGCGGGCGAGGGGGATGAGGTCGGACATGGTCGGCTCCTGGTGGATCGCTCCCGGCGGCTGAACGCTGCGTGTCGCGCGGCGCGGAGCCGGCGACCGTTGCCGGCAAACCGGGGCGGGGCGGCTAGAATACCCGGATGATCCAGATCTCGAGTTCCGCCCAGACCCATTTCCGCAAGCTGGTCGAGCGCGAGGCCGTGCCCGGCATGGGCGTGCGCCTGGCCGCGATGCGACCGGGCACGCCGCAGGCCGACGTGCGCCTGGAGTTCGCTGCGCCCGATGAGCTGCATGGCGACGAGTGGGCGGTGGATTGCGAAGGCTTCACTCTGTGGCTTGACGCCGAGAGCGTTCCCTTCCTCGAGGGCGCCGAGATCGACTACACCGCGCTTGCCACCGGCGGCCAGCTGCAGATCCGCGCGCCGCGGATCAAGGGCGTGCAGCCGGACACCGAAGCGTCGCTGGTGGAGCGCGTCCGCTGGACGATCGAGCACGTGGTCAATCCGCAGCTCGCTTCGCACGGCGGCCATGTGTCCGTGAAGGAAGTCAGCGCCGAGGGCGTGGTGGTGCTGAGCTTCGGCGGCGGCTGCCACGGCTGCGGCATGGCGGACGTGACCCTGAAGCAGGGCATCGAGAAGACCCTGCTCGAACAGGTCCCGGGCGTGACCGCGGTGCGCGATGCCACCGACCACGACACCGGCGCGGCGCCGTACATCCCGCGCGCGTCGGCCTGATCCCCAGACGCGCTTCGACTGCGACGGATGTTCACCTCCGCCGAACTGATCGAAGCGCTGCGCCGCCGGATGCGGCGCTCGCTGCGTCCGCCCCCGCCCCCGGGTGAGTTCCCGCCCGCCTGGCGCGACTGGTTCGCCGCGATGGCGGCCCGGCCGGGGCACGTCTCCGGTGCCGCCGCCAGCGATATCGTCGCCGTCGTCGCTGCGCGCGAGTCCGCGGTATCGGCGGACATGGTCCAGGTGCTGGGCCGCTGGCGGGCCTTCACTTCCCTCTGGCGACAGGACTGGCAGCCGGCCAGTCGCGACGAGCGCTGGACCCGCATCGCGTCGATGTCGGCGAGCCTGTTGCTGCACCTGCTGTTCGTGGTCGCGCTGGCGTGGTTGATGTTCACCACCTTCCATTTTCCGGGAGCGGTCGAGGATGCCCGCGATGGCGAGCAGCACGTGCTGCAGGTGGAATACATCGGCGAGGGCACGCCGGCCGAGAGCGGCGGCGGTGCACCGGAGGCGCCGCTGGAGTCGCCCGAGGCGCCTGCGCCCGCCGCTGTGCAGGCTTCGACCGCGAGCGCTGCGCCGGTCGTGCCCAAAGCCGCGCCGGACCCCGTGCAGTCACCGGCAGACGCGCAACCGGACGCAACGACCGACGTCCTGCCTCCGCCCCTGCCCGAACGCACCCTGGCCATCGAGCTGCCGCAGCTCGCGCCGCCGTCGGTCCCTGCGCCGCAGGATTTGCAGGTCACCGAGGTCGATGTTCCCGACAGCCGCTTCGTGGTGCCGCCGCCGCGTGAACTTACGGTCGAAACCCCCGAGGCCGCCGCGCCCGACGTCACCGTGCGCCGCCGCGACATCGACGTCGAAGCGACGACGCGCGTGCAGGTCAGGGCCGCGACGTTGCCGCGCGAACTGGAAACCTCGGTGCGTGATTCCACGCCGCAGGGCGTGGCCGTGGCCGAACGCAGGGTCGAACTGTCAGAAGTCGCCGATGTCTCGGTGGAATCGTCCCGCAACGTGCCGGTCACCGGCATCCGCGAGGCGGTGGTGACGGCGCCGGCCGTGCGCACGCGCGAGGTGCCCATGCCGTCCGCAAGGCCGGCGGCGGCGCCCCGGGATGCTGCGGCCGCTGCCGGGACCCCGGCGTCCGGGCAGGCACCCTTGGCCGCCACGCGCCCGGCGGCCGGCGAGGGCACTGCGGCCAGTCCCGCGGTCCCGCCCGGCGGCCGCCCGGACGCCGGCAGTGGCGCGCGCAGCGCGGGCATCGCGCCCGGCGCTGGGCAACGGCCGGACCAGCCGCCCGGCGCGCAGCCGTCGGCCCGGGCCGCCGACGACTGGGGTGACTCGACGCACAACCTGCCCGGACGCCAGGCAGGCACGCCGGGCGCATCGGGCCTGTTCAACGCCGACGGCAGCCCGCGCCTGGCCGACGGCGGGCGCGTGGGCGGTGGCCTGCCTCCGGGCACCATCACCGAGGACTTCGAGAACATCGATCGCCATGGCACCTGGCTCAAGCGGCCGCCCTACGACTACGAACCGACCGCGTTCGATCGCTTCTGGATGCCGAACGAGAGCCTGCTCGAGGAATGGGTGCGCAAGAGCGTGACCGAGGTGCGGATCCCGATCCCGGGTACGAGCAAGACGATCCGCTGCGTCACCGTGATGCTGGCGCTGGGTGGTGCCTGCGACATCGTGGATCCCAACCTGCAGGAACAGCCTGCGGCTGCGCGCAAGCCACCGGAGGTGCCGTTCAAGCGCGACCTGCAGGAAGACCAGGAGAGCCTGGGTCCGCCCGGATCCTGAGGCCGGACGGCACGAAGCCCGCGCAGGCGGGCTTCGTGAAGGGGTGTCGCCTTGCGTGGCGTGACTCAGTTGATGCTGTGCACGCCGTGCAGGTCGCGGATCTGGGACGGCCGCGAAGCGAAAAACGCGGCGAGGTCTGCGATCTGCTGGTCGTCGAGGTCGCGGGCCTGGTTCGACATCAGCGCATGGTCACGCTCGCCGCTGCGATAGCCCTGCAGCGACTGCGCGAGGTAGTCGCGGTACTGGCCACCGAGCTTCGGATAGCTCGGGTCGAGCGGCGTGTTGCCGTCCGCGCCGTGGCAGTCGACGCAGGACTGGCCGGTGGCGGCACCCTTTTCGTTGGCCTTGAGTTCGCCTTCGGCGATGCGGCCTTCGGGCAGGGCGGACGCGATCGTGGCGCGCGCGAAGCCCGGCTCCGCCGGCGCGGAACCGCCGCAGGCGACGAGGACAAGGCTGGCGCCAAGCGCTACGGCCAGGCTGAGTGCGGACGTCTTCATGGAGCGGCTCATTGCGTCAGGCCCGAGAGGAAGGCGGCGATGTCGGCGATGTCCTGGTCGGAGAAGCTCTGCGCCTGGACCTCCATCGTGGGATGCTTGCGCGTGCCCCTGCGGTACTCGGTGAGCGCATTGACCAGGTATTCGCTGGACTGGCCCCCGATCTTCGGCACGTGGTAGTGCGGATAGGCGTTCTTGTAACCCTCGATGCCATGGCAGCCAACGCAGGTGTAGGTCAGCCCGCGGCCGCTGTCGGCATTGCCGACGGCGGTCTGCTGCGCAAGGGCGGCGGGTGCCTGCACGGCGAAGGCAAGGGCAAGGCAGGCGGCGATCGGCAACGGTCGCATCATGTCGGGTATCCGCGTCCTGTTTCTGGTGGGAGTGGGCTGGTGCCGGCGACTGTTCCCCATCGCAGGCCATCGCCGCAGTATAGCGACGGAGCGAAGCCCTGTTAAAGCTGTGGGTCATCGGGCGCCGGTGCCCGCACCTGTTTCCCGTGCCGTTGGCAGGCATGACCTTCGGCTGATTCATCATCGGTACTGGTGATGTACCTTGCTACCACACCATTCTGGCTCCGCTCCCATGCACTCCAATCCTCGCCTTTCCCGACGTCCCGTCGCTGCAACCGCGGCCGCGATCGTGGCCACCCTGTTCGTGCTTGCAGGCTGTGGCAGCCGTGCCCAGGACGAGGCCGGAAAAGATGACGAGGCACCGCCCGCGGTCACCGTCGAAGCGGTGGCCGCCGAGCCGCGGGCGATGGCCGCGAGCTACAGCGGCAGCGCATCGCTGGAGGCGCGGGCCGAGGCGCAGGTGGTGGCCAAGACGTCGGGCGTGGCGCTCGAAGTGCTCGTGGAAGAAGGCGACGTGGTGCGTGCCGGACAGGTCCTGGTGCGGATCGATGCTGATCGCGCGCGGCTCAATCTCGCCCAGGTCGATGCGCAGGTGAAGAAGCTCGAGGCCAACTTCCGCCGCGCCAGCGAACTGGTGAAACAGCAGATGGTCAGCGTCGGCGACCACGACCAGCTCCGCTACGACCTCGAGAACGCCCGCGCCACCTGGCGCCTGGCGCAGCTCGAGCTGTCGTACACCAACGTGACCGCGCCGATCTCCGGCGTCGTCGCTTCGCGTTCGATCAAGCCGGGCAACTTCGTGCAGATCAACACGCCGATCATCCGCATCGTCGACAACTCCCGCCTGGAAGCCACGCTCAACGTGCCCGAGCGCGACCTCACCACGCTGCGCGAGGGCCTGCCGGTCCGCATGCAGGTCGATGCGTTATCGGGGCGCCAGTTCGTCGGCGTGGTCGACCGCATCGCCCCGGTGGTCGATGCCGGCAGCGGCACCTTCCGCGTGGTCTGCGCCTTCGATCCACACGATGGCGCATTGCAGCCGGGCATGTTCGCGCGCATCGGCATCGACTACGACACCCGCGCCGCGGCGCTGGCGATCCCGCGCGGCGCGCTGCTCGAGGACGATGGCGAGCCGGCGGTGTTCGTGGTCCGCGACGGCAAGGCGGTGCGCACCGCGATCACCACCGGTTACGTGGATGGCGGCTTCATCGAGGTCCGTGACGGGCTCGCGGAAGGCGATCGCGTCGTGACCGCGGGCAAGATCGCGCTGCGCGACGGCAGCACGGTGCAGGTGCTCGGCGACGCACCGGTGGCGGTTGCCGACACGGGCGCCGACGCCGAAGCCGCCGGCGACGAAACGACCGACGGAACGCCCTGATGAGCGACCCGGGGAGGGAACACGACGGCGTGGACGGCACGCTGCGCGCCGACGGCCTGGTCGGCTTCTCGGTGCGCCGCCGGGTGACGGTGGCGATGGTGACGGTCAGCCTGCTGCTGTTCGGCCTGATCGCGCTGGGCAACCTCAAGGTCAACCTGCTGCCCGATATCAGCTACCCGACGCTGACGGTGCGCACCGAGTACACCGGTGCCGCACCACAGGAGATCGAGACCCTGGTCAGCGAACCGGTCGAGGAAGCGCTGGGTGTGGTCAAGGGCGTGCGCAAGCTGCGCTCGGTGTCGCGCACCGGCCAGAGCGACGTGGTGCTCGAGTTCGCCTGGGGCACGGACATGGACCAGGCCAGCCTGGAGGTGCGCGACAAGCTCGACACCCTGGCGCTGCCGCTGGAGGTCGAGCCGCCCGTGCTCCTGCGCTTCAACCCCTCCACCGAGCCGATCCTGCGCCTGGCGCTCAGCGCCGACGACGGCGAGGGCGATGCCATCCGCCAGCTCACCCTGCTGCGCCGCTACGCCGACGACGACCTGAAGAAGAAGATCGAGCCGGTGTCGGGCGTGGCCGCGGTCAAGGTCGGCGGCGGACTCG
Source organism: Luteimonas sp. A649 (assembly GCF_054072735.1). Classification (NCBI taxonomy): domain Bacteria; kingdom Pseudomonadati; phylum Pseudomonadota; class Gammaproteobacteria; order Lysobacterales; family Lysobacteraceae; genus Luteimonas; species Luteimonas sp. A649. The sequence goes on from NZ_JBSVRQ010000001.1 coordinate 1,140,208, forward strand.
AGGACGAAATCCAGGTTGAACTCGACCTGCAGGCGCTCGCGCGCATCGGCCTGTCGGTCGACGCGGTGGTGCAGCGCCTGCGCGAGGAGAACATCAACCTGTCGGGCGGCCGCCTGGAGCAGGGCACGCAGCGCTACCTGGTGCGCACGGTCAATCAGTTCGCGAGCGTCGACGAGATCCGCGGCATGCTGGTGGCGACGCAGTCGGCCGGTTCCGGCGGCGGCGGTGCCGACGAGGTCGCGCGCCTTGCGGCCGCGTCCGGCGACGCCTCGGTGCTGGCCGCGGCAATGTCGGCGCAGAGTGCGGCGGCGGCCTCCAATCGCGCGGTGGCCGACGGTCGCGCCGTGCGCCTGGGCGACGTCGCGGAGGTCCGCCAGGGCTACAAGGAGCGCGAGGCGATCATCCGCCTCGACGGTCGCGAAGCGGTGGAGCTCGCGATCTACAAGGAGGGCGACGCCAATACCGTCGCCACCGCCGCGGCGGTGGAAGCGCGGCTGCAGCGCATCCGCAAAGAGCTGCCCGACGCCGTGCGCCTTGATGTGGTGGACGACCAGGCACGCTTCATCCGCGCCGCGATCTCCGACGTGCGCAACGACGCCATCATTGGCGGCACGCTGGCGATCCTGATCATCTTCCTGTTCCTGCGCAGCGGCTGGAGCACCTTCGTGATCGGCGTGTCGCTGCCGGTCTCGATCATCACCACCTTCTTCTTCATGGACCAGATGGGGCTCAGCCTCAACGTGATGTCGCTGGGCGGCTTGGCGCTGGCCACCGGGCTGGTGGTCGACGACTCGATCGTGGTGCTGGAGAGCATCGCCAAGGCGCGCGAGCGCGGACTGGGGATCCTCGACGCGGCCATCGCGGGCACCCGTGAAGTGAGCATGGCCGTGGTGGCTTCGACGCTGACGATCATCGCGGTGTTCCTGCCGCTGGTGTTCGTGGAAGGCATCGCCGGCCAGCTGTTCCGCGACCAGGCGCTGACCATCGCGCTGGCCGTGGGCATCTCGCTGGTGGTGGCGATGACCCTGATCCCGATGCTGAGCGCGCTGAAGTCGGAGGCGCCGATGGCGTTCCCCGAAGAGGCACCGCATCCGGAATGGCGCCCGACTTCGCCCTGGCAGCGGCCGTTCGCGTTCGTGGCGCGCTGGATCGGCACGGCCTTCCGGGCGGTGGCCTTTGGCGTCGCATGGGTGGCTATCCGCACGGGGCGCCTTCTGTCAGTGGTCGTGGGACGTCCCATGGGCGTGGCGAGCCGCATGGCCATGGCGCCCTACGACGGGGCCGAGCGCAGCTACCTGCGCCTGCTGCCTGGCGCACTGGCACGTCCCGGCCTGGTGCTGGGCGTGGCCGCGGCGGCCTTCATCGCGAGCATGGCGATCGTGCCGACGCTGGGCACCGACCTGATCCCGCAGCTCGCGCAGGACCGCTTCGAGATGACCATGCGGCTGCCGCCCGGCACGCCGCTGCGCGAGACCGATGCCCTGATGCGCCGCGTGCAGCAGGCGCATGCGGACGACGAAGGCACGTCCGTGCTGTTCGGCGTCAGCGGCACCGGCACCCGCCTGGATGCGAATCCCACCGACAGCGGCGAGAACATCGGGCGCCTGTCGATCGTGATGGAGGGTGGCGGCAGCGCCGAGGTCGAAGCGCGGCTGACCGAAGGGCTGCGCGGCACCATGGCGGGCGAGCCCGGCGTGCAGGTCGACTTCAGCCGCCCGGCGCTTTTCAGCTTCTCCAGTCCGCTGGAGATCGAACTGCGCGGCCACGACCTCGACGAGCTGGCGAACGCCGGCAGCCGCCTGGCGGCGCTGCTGCGCAAGAGCCCGCACTACGCCGACGTGAAGTCGACGGTGGAGCAGGGCGCGCCAGAGATCCGTATCGTCTTCGACCAGGAGCGCGCCGGGGCCATGGGCCTGACCACCCGCCAGGTGGCGGACGCGGTTGTGAATTCGGTGCGCGGCGAAGTGGCCACGCGCTACGACTTCCGCGACCGCAAGATCGACGTGCTGGTGCGCGCCCGCGAGTCCGAGCGCGATTCGGTGCGCGCGATCCGCGACCTGATCGTGAACCCGGGTTCGGCGCGGCCTGTGCGCCTGTCCGCGGTGGCCGAGGTCGTCGCCACCACCGGCCCGAGCGAGATCCATCGCGCGGATCTCGGGCGCGTGGCGGTGGTGTCGGCGAACCTGCGTGACATCGACCTCGGTGCCGCGGTGGAGGAGGTGCGCACGCTGGTCGCCGCCAACCCGCTGGGCGCCGGCATCGGCATGCACATCGGCGGCCAGGGCGAGGAACTGGCGGAATCGCTGTCGTCGCTGCTGTTCGCCTTCGCGCTGGCGATTTTCATGGTCTACCTGGTGATGGCGTCGCAGTTCGAATCGCTGCTGCATCCGTTCGTGATCCTCTTCACGATCCCGTTGGCAATGGTGGGCGCGATCCTGGCGTTGCTGGCGACCGGCAACACGATCTCGGTCGTGGTGTTCATCGGGCTGATCCTGATGGTCGGCCTGGTGGTCAAGAACGCGATCATCCTGATTGACAAGGTGAACCAGCTGCGCGAGGCCGGCCTGGCCAAGCGCGAGGCGCTGGTCGAAGGTGCGCGCTCGCGCCTGCGGCCGATCGTGATGACCACGCTGTCCACGTTGTTCGGCTTCATGCCGCTGGCGCTGGCCTTTGGCGAGGGTGCGGAAGTGCGCTCGCCGATGGCGATCACGGTGATCGGCGGCCTGCTGGTATCGACTCTGCTCACCCTGCTGGTGATCCCGGTGGTCTACGACCTGCTCGACCGCCGCGGTGACGCGTACTACCTCGAGCGTGGGCGCCGGGCGCGCCTGGCCTCCGGCGAAGACGGCAACGGAGAGGGTGGGGGCCTGCCGGCATGAGCGTCGCCGAGTTCAGCCTGCGGCGTCCGGTCACCACGGTGATGCTGTTCATTTCGCTGGTGGTGATCGGGCTGATCGCGGCGTTCCGTTTGCCACTGGAAGCGCTGCCGGACGTGTCGGCGCCGTTCCTGTTTGTGCAGCTGCCCTATGAGGGCTCGAGCCCCGAGGAAGTCGAGCGGAACCTGTTGCGCCCGGCCGAGGAAGCGCTGGCCACGATGACCGGCATCAAGCGCATGCGTGGCAACGCGAGTGCCAACGGCGCCGGAATATTCCTGGAGTTCCGAGACTGGGAGCGCGACATCGCGATCACCGCATCCGAGGCGCGCGAGCGCTTGGATGCGATTCGTGACGAGCTGCCCGACGACTTCCGCCGCTACTTCGTGTTCAAGTGGTCCAGTGGCGACCAGGCGATCCTGCGGGTACGCCTGGCCGGCGACGTCGACCTGTCCTCGTCCTACGACCTGCTCGATCGCCTGCTCAAGCGCAGGCTCGAGCGGGTGCCGGGCGTGGCGCGGGTGGAGATCAATGGCGCACCGGCGAACGAGGTGGAGATCGCGATCGATCCCGATCGCCTCAACGCCCACGGCGTGGCCCTGAACACACTGGCCCAGCGCCTGCGCACCGTGAACTTCTCGGTGTCGGCGGGGATGATCGAGGATGGCGGCATGCGCCTGCGCGTGCAGCCGCAGGGCGAGATCACGACGCTCGACCAGCTGCGTGAACTGGTCATCGACCCCAGCGGCCTGCGCCTGGGCGACATCGCCGAGGTGCATCTGAAGGCCGAGCGCATGGATTACGCGCGCCGGCTGGACGGCCGCAAGGCGGTGGGCCTTGAGGTCTTCAAGGAGCGGGACGCGAACCTGGTGGAAGTCTCGCGCACGGCGCTGGCCGAGATGCGCGCCGCCGCCGGCGAGTCGGGGCTGGAGGGGATCGACTTCAAGGTCATGCATGACATGGGCGAGGAGGTGACCAGCTCGCTGGTCGAGCTTGCCGAAGCCGGCGCGATCGGCCTGCTGCTGTCGATCGCGGTGCTGTTCTTCTTCCTGCGCCACTGGCCGTCCACGCTGATGGTGACGCTGGCGATCCCGATCTGCTTCGTGATGACGCTGGGCTTCATGCATTTCTTCGGCGTGACTCTGAACGTCCTGAGCCTGATGGGCCTGCTGCTGGCGGTGGGCATGCTGGTGGACAACGCCGTGGTGGTCGTGGAAAGCATCTACCAGGAGCGCGAGCGCGATCCGGGCAATCCGGTGCGGGCGTCGCTCAACGGCACGAAGCATGTTGCGATCGCGCTCTCGGCCGGCACGCTTTGCCACTGCATCGTATTCCTGCCCAACCTGCTGGGCGAGGTCAACGACATCAGCATCTTCATGGCCCAGATCGCGATCACGATCTCGGTCTCGCTGCTGGCCTCGTGGCTGGTGGCGGTGAGCCTGATCCCGATGCTGTCGGCGCGCATGCGCACCCCGCCGGCGCTGGTGGAGAAGGGCGGCATGATCCGTCGCATGCAGGAGCGCTACGCACGCCTGCTGCGCTGGAGCCTGTCGCACCGCGGCTGGAGCGTGTTCGGGATCATCCTGGTCGTGCTGGCGAGCATGGTGCCGGCGACGCAGACCACATTCGACATGTTCGGTGGCGGCGAACAGGGCGAAATCCAGCTGTACTACAAATGGAATGGTGGCTACACGCTGCCGCAGATGTCCGATGAAGTGCAGCGCGTGGAGACCTTCCTGGAGCAGAATCGGAAGGAGTTCCGCATCACGCAGATCTACTCGTATTTCAGCGAGGGCAACGACGCCGGGACGATGATCACCTTCGAAGACGGCATTGCCGACGTCAAGCCGCTTTCGGAGGCGATCAGCAAGGCGCTGCCGAAATCGGCGCGCGCCGAAATCGGTGTGTCCAGCCCCGGAGGGCAGGGTGGCGGCGGTGGTGGCCTGGGCCAGAACGTCAGCGTGCAGCTCGTGGGCGACAGCGCCGCGGTGCTGCGCGAGATCGCCGAGGATGTCGTGCCAATGCTGGAGGCGCGTCCGGAGCTGCGCGACGTCCGCGTGGACGATGGCAACCGCACCGACGAGCTGGCCATCCGGGTCGACCGCGAGCGCGCGGCGGCGTTCGGTTTCAGCGCCGAACAGGTCTCGTCCTTCGTGTCGATGGCGCTGCGTGGCACCCAGCTGCGCGAGTACCGTCGCGGCGACAGCGAGGTCCCGGTCTGGGTCCGCTTCAGCGGCGCCCAGGAGTACGGTCCCGCCAACGTCGCGTCCTTCATGGTGCGCTCGCCCGACGGACGCCAGGTGCCGCTGTCGGCCATGGTCGACATGGAGGTTTCGGCGTCCGCGACGCAGATCTCGCGCCACGACCGCCAGACCGCACTCGGCGTCCAGGCCAACCTCGAGGGCGAGGCGACCATGGAAGCCGCACGCAAGGCAATGGAAGACGTGCTGGACTCGGTGTCGCTGCCCGCGGGCTACGGCCACACCTTCTCCGGCAGCGGCTTCGAGGAGGGCCAGCAGGCGATGAACCAGATGCTGTTCAACTTCGTGCTGGCGCTGGTGATGATCTACGTGGTGATGGCGGCGGTGTTCGAATCGCTGCTGTTCCCCTCGGCGATCATGAGCTGCGTGCTGTTCTCGATCCTTGGCGTGTTCTGGCTGTTCTGGCTCACCGGAACCTCGTTCACCATCATGGCCTTCATCGGCATCCTGGTGCTGATGGGCGTGGTGGTGAACAACGGCATCGTCATGGTCGAGCACATCAACAACCTGCGCCGTCGCGGCATGACCCGCACCGACGCCTTGGTCGAGGGCAGCCGCGAACGCCTGCGCCCGATCCTGATGACGATGGGCACGGCGATCCTGGCGATGGTGCCGATCTCGCTGAGCGAGACGGTGGTTCTGGGTGGCCTGGCGTATTCGCCGATGGCGCGCGCGGTCGCCGGCGGCCTGGCGTTCTCGACCGTGGTCAGCCTGCTGTTCCTGCCGACGATCTACGCGATCCTCGACGACCTTGCCGGCGGGACGTCGCGGTTGCTGCGCAGGGCGCGGCAGCCGCGGGGCGGGGCGGTGGTTGCCACGGCCTGAAGCTCCTGAAGCTATGGAAGCCGGCTGTGGGAGCGGCTATAGCCGCGATGGCCGCTCCGTGCTGGCGCGATCGCGGCTATAGCCGCTCCCACAACTGCTCCCAACGCAGTTCCCAAAGCTGCTCCCAAAACCGCGTCCACACAGGGCGCCTCAGGCGAAAACCTGCCCCAGCATCCTCAGCCCGCCCGTCCACACGCCGATGGCGGTGCCGAGGCTTGTCAGGAAAAAGTTCAGCAGCACGCGTGCGACGCGGTTGCGCCACCAGCCGCGCGCGGTGTTGACGTCCTCGCGCAGGGCCATGAAGTCGTCGTAGGTCGGCTTGCGCAGCGCGGCCTCGACCACGGCGCTCACCGTGCCCGAGGCCAGCGCCGGGTGCAGCGGCGTAAACGGCGAAGCCACGAAGGCGGACAGGATGCTCAGCGGATGGCCGCCGGCGATCGCGCAGCCCAGCGCGCCGAGGCCGCCGGTCACCAGCACCCACTGCAGCATCAGGTCGGCGCCTACGTCGAAGCCGCCACGCCAGAAGCCCCAGGCGAAGCCGCCCACCACCACCGTGCCGATGATGATCTCCATCCATGGCACCCGCGATTTCGGCTTCACGCGCTCGAGTGACTCGCGGACCTCGACCGGGGCCGCGGTGTCTTCGCGCAGATGCGCGGCCAGGCCCTTGAGGTGCCCGGCGCCGACAACCGCCAGCACGTTGCGCGCGCCTTCGGGCAGCTCGCGCAGCTTCGCGGCCATGTAGCGATCGCGTTCGCTGATGATCGCTTCGTAGAGCTCCGGGGTCTGGCCGGCGAACTCGGTGAAGCTCGATTCCAGCACGTCGCCCTGCTTGAGCCGCTCGATCTCGTCCTCGCCGACCTCGTCGCTCGACAGCAGCCCCATCAAGAGGCTGGCACTGACCTTGGCGCGGCCCCACCATCCCAGCCGCTGCATCGCGCGCTTGAAGGTGAGGCCGACGTCGCGGTCGATGAGCTGCAGCGACAGGCCCCGCGTGGTGGCGTCTGCGGCCGCGGCCTTCAGCTCCGCGCCGGGCTCGACGCCCATCTGCTCGGCCAGGCGCCGCTGGTAGGCGGCAAGCGCCAGGTTGGCGGCGAACAGCGGCGTCTTGCCCTCTCGCAGCACCTTGACCAGGTCCAGACGCCCGAGTGCGGCGGGGTCGGTCATCGCCGCGAGGCGCTGCTCGTCGAGCTCCACCGCGATGGTGTCGTAATCACCGGTGGCGATCGCCGCGCGCACGGCGTCCACGCTCGCGCGCGAGACGTGGGCGGTGCCCAGAAGCGTGTAACGCACACCGTCGCGTTCGACGATGGCGTGCGGCTGGGTGGAGAGGTCGAAACCGGTCTCCACCACTGCGGCAAGGTCGGGTGCCGCGGCAGGCGGGGCGGGAGTCTCGGTCATGGGCATCCGGGATGTCGGGCGGCGGGCAGGGCGTCAGTCGCGGTAGCGGCGCAGCAGGTCGCCGTAGGCGTCGATGCGACGGTCGCGCAGGAAGGGCCAGATGCGGCGCACGTGTTCGCTGCGGCCGAGGTCGACCTCGCAGGTGAGGATGGTGGTGTCGCCGCCGGCTTCAGCGATGAACTCGCCCTGCGGCCCCAGCACGTGGCTGTTGCCCCAGAAATCGATCCCCGAAGCGCCGACCGGCGAGGCTTCGTGGCCGACGCGGTTGCAGGACAGTACCGGCAGCCCGTTGGCCACGGCGTGGCCGCGGTGGCTGAGGATCCAGGCATCGCGCTGGCGCTGCTTCTCGGCCTGGTCGTCGTCGGGATCCCAGCCGATGGCGGTCGGGTAGAGCAGCAGCTCCGCGCCGGCGAGCGCCATCAGGCGCGCGGCTTCCGGGTACCACTGGTCCCAGCACACGAGCACGCCCAGGCGACCGACCGAGGTGTCGATCGGCTCGAAGCCCAGGTCGCCCGGCGTGAAGTAGAACTTCTCGTAGAAGCCCGGGTCGTCCGGGATGTGCATCTTCCGGTACTTGCCAGCGGTGGAGCCGTCGGCATCGAAGACCACCGCGGTGTTGTGGTACAGCCCGGTGGCGCGCTTTTCGAACAGCGAGCTGACCAGCACCACGCCATGCTGCTTCGCCAGCGCCGACAGGCGCTCCGTGCTCGGGCCCGGGATGGTCTCGGCGAGGTCGAACTCGTCGACGCTCTCGTGCTGGCAGAAATAGGGCCCGTTGTGCAGCTCCTGCAGCAGCACCAGCTTCGCGCCCTGGCGCGCGGCTTCGGCGACGCGCTGCTCGACGACTTCGAGGTTTTCCGCGGCGCCGCCGTGGTTGCGCTCCTGGACGAGCGCGACGGGAAGCGTGTTGGTTTTCATGGCAGGACCCTGTGGCGGTGATGCGCGTGAGCCGGACATTGTAGGCCGGCCGCGCTGTCCCTCAGATGAGTCCGGCGGGCAGCTGCATCGAGATGCAGTGCAGGCTGCCGTTCTGCCAGATCAGCGAGCGGCATGGCACCTGCACCACTTCGCGGCCGGGGTGGGCTTCGGCCAGCACCGCCGCGGCGACGTCGTCGGCCGGATCGCCATAGGCGGGCATCAGCACGGCGCCGTTGATCACCAGGTAGTTGGCATAGCTCGCGGCAAGCCGGCGCCCATCGTGGATCACAGGCTTCGGCCAGGGCAGCGGGAACAGGCGGTACGGTCGGCCGTCGGTCGTACGCAGGGCGGCGATGTCGTCGCCCATCGCGGCCAGCTCGGCGTGGTGCGGGTCGGCGGGGTCGTGGCAGGCCTGGAAGACGATGGCATCGCCAGGGGCGAAGCGGGCGAGGGTGTCGACATGGGCGTCGGTGTCGTCGCCCTGCAGGTAGCCGTGGTCGAGCCAGAGCACGCGATCCTGGCGCAGCCAGCCGCGGAGTCGGGCATCGAGCTCGTCCCGGGTGGCCTGCGGGTGGCGCTCGTGCAGGCAGCGCCAAGTGGTCAGCAGGCTGCCCTGGCCATCAGTCTCGATGGCGCCACCTTCCATTGCGAAATCAATGGATTGCGTCGAACTGTTCAAGAAGATTCCAGCATCGTGCAGGCGCTGCACTAGCAGGTCGTCCTCGCCGGCCTCGAACTTGCCGCCCCAGCCGGTGAACCGGAAATCGAGCAGCCTGAAGCCGCCGCCCCCCGTCAGCGTGATCGGCCCCGTGTCGCGCAGCCAGGTGTCGTTGTAGGGCAGGGTGATGAAACCCACCCGTGCCATGTCGATGCGGTTGGAGGCCAGGCGGGCGCGCGCGTAGGCCTCGACGTCGTCGTCGGCCACGCAGATGAGCACGCGCTGGAAGCGGGCGATCGCCGCCACGTGCGCGATGTAGGTGTCCTCGACTTCGCCCAGGCGCTCGGCCCAGTCGGTGTCGGCGTGCGGCCACGCCAGGAGGATCGCGGATTGGGGCTCCCACTCCGCGGGGAAACGCAGGGTCTTCTCGGTCATCGTCTCAGCGGATCGGTGGCTTGGGCCCGGTCTCGCCCGGCGCGGCCTGGTTGGCAACGGCGTCGATCACGCGGCTCTTCTCGAAATACACGGTGAAGCCGGGATACACCCAGCGGTTGATGGTCGGCCACTGGCTCTTCTGGCCTCCGCGCGGATCCAGGCGTTGGCTCGGTGCGCCGAAACGCGCCTCGACGTCGGGCATGCTCATGCCGCGGCTCGGCATTGGCGCCGTTGCCTGCTGCTGCACGCGGTCGATGAGCAGGGTGTCGGCGGCGGCACCGCCGGCGGTGGCGAGCAGGGCGGCGGTGGTCAGTGCAAGGAACAGGCGCATGGTGGATTTCCCCGTGGACGCTGCATCGGCTGCAGCCGCAGCGTTTTTAACAGATCGCGCGGGGCACCGGCGCGGGTGGGGCAGCGAACCGGGCGATCGGTCACGCCCACTCGGCCGCCGGAAACGCGGAAGGCCGCATTTCTGCGGCCTTCCGGACGTCCCTCGGCTGCCACCGCGTGCAGGGCACGCGGGACCGCCGCGGTGCGTAACTCAGCGCTGGCGCGCCTTGAAACGCGGGTTGGACTTGCAGATCACGAAGACCTTGCCACGGCGACGAACGACCTTGCAGTCGCGGTGACGGGCCTTCGCCGACTTCAGGGAGGACAGGACCTTCATGACGAACCTCGGAAAATGGTTGGGGCAAACAAGCCGGCAATTCTAGCGGGCACGGGCATCCCGGATCAAGTACCTGCGGGGCGACGTCGTTCGACCGGTCTAGAATGGCGCCCCCTCACGGAGTCCGCCATGACCGAAGCCGCCATTCCCGTCCTGACCATCGATGGCCCCTCGGGCTCGGGCAAGGGCACGATCAGTCGCCTGGTGGCCGGACGCCTGGGTTGGCATTACCTCGACTCCGGCGCCCTCTATCGCGCAGTGGGGGTGGCCGCGGGTTGGGCCGACCTGGACCTCGGCGACGCCGGGACCCTGGTGCGCTGTGCCTTCGACACCGAGATCGGCTTCCGTGACGACGATGCGGGCGAGCTGCGGGTGCTGGTCAACGGCCACGATGCCACCGATGAGCTGCGTACGGAGACGGCCGGCGCGGCGGCTTCGGCCATTGCCGCCATTCCCGAGGTGCGTTCGGCGCTCAAGGAGCGCCAGCGGCTCTTCCGCCGCGCCCCTGGCCTGGTCGCGGACGGCCGTGACATGGGCACCGTGATCTTCCCTGATGCCTGGCCGAAGGTGTTCCTGACCGCAAGTGCCGAGGAACGCGCCGAAAGGCGCTATAAACAGTTGAAGGACAAGGGGGTTTCCGTTACATTGGATGGTCTGCTGCGGGAGATTCTGGCCCGCGACGCGCGCGATGCCAGCCGCGCGGTGGCACCGCTGCGACCGGCCGAAGACGCCGTCCGCATCGATACCACCGGCCTGGGCATCGGCGCCGTGGTCGAACGCGTCCTGGCCCTCCTGCCCGGCCGCGCGGCCTGAAGCCCCTGCAGCAGACTGCCCCGTGCGACATCCGTCGTGCGGATTTTCCTTTCCAACCAGCACTCACGGCAAGGCGCAATCCCGCGCACGCCGACAACGGGTGGACCGGCCACACGCGCTTCCTGGCGCTGCCCGGTCTGTTTCATCAACAGAGTAATTTTCCAATGACCGAATCATTCGCAGAACTGTTCGAAGCCAGCCAGGCGAACCTCGCCAAGCTGAAGCCGGGCTCGATCGTCACCGGCACCGTGATCCAGGTGCGCACCGACGTCGTCGTCATCAACGCCGGCCTCAAGTCCGAAGGCATCGTGCCGATCGAACAGTTCCGTAACGACGCCGGCGAGATCGACGTCGCCGAGGGCGACATCGTCAAGGTCGCGCTCGATTCCCTCGAGAACGGCTTCGGCGAGACCGTGCTGTCGCGCGAGAAGGCCAAGCGCGCCATGGTGTGGGACGAGCTCGAGGAAGCCCTCGAGAAGAACGAGACCGTCACCGGCAAGATCAGCGGCAAGGTCAAGGGCGGCTTCACCGTCGACATCAAGGACGTCCGCGCGTTCCTGCCCGGTTCGCTGGTCGATGTGCGCCCCGTGCGCGACCCGGTGTACCTGGAAGGCAAGGAACTCGAGTTCAAGCTCATCAAGCTCGACCGCAAGCGCAACAACGTGGTCGTCTCCCGCCGTGCGGTGGTCGAGAGCGAGCATTCGGAAGAGCGCGAGCAGCTGATGGAGAAGCTGGTCGAGGGCGCCGTGCTGAAGGGCGTCGTCAAGAACCTGACCGACTACGGTGCGTTCGTCGACCTCGGCGGCATCGACGGCCTGCTGCATATCACCGACATGGCCTGGAAGCGCGTGCGCCATCCGTCCGAAGTCGTGGAAGTGGGCGCAGAGCTGGATGTGCGCGTGCTCAAGTACGACAAGGAGCGCAACCGCGTCAGCCTGGGCCTCAAGCAGCTGGGCGAGGATCCGTGGGACAACATCGCCCGCCGCTACCCGTCCAACACCCGCGTGTTCGGCAAGGTCTCCAACGTCACCGATTACGGCGCGTTCGTCGAGATCGAGCCGGGCGTCGAGGGCCTGGTGCACGTGTCCGAGATGGACTGGACCAACAAGAACGTCAACCCGCAGAAGGTCGTGCAGGTCGGTGACGACATCGAGGTCATGGTGCTCGACGTCGACGAAGAGCGTCGCCGCATCTCTCTGGGCATCAAGCAGGTCACGTCCAACCCGTGGGAGACCTTCGCGGCCATCCACAAGAAGGGCGACAAGGTCGACGGCCAGATCAAGTCGATCACCGACTTCGGCATCTTCATCGGCCTGGACGGCGGCATCGACGGCCTGATCCACCTGTCCGACATGAGCTGGAACACCAGCGGCGAAGACGTGGCGCGCGAGCTGAAGAAGGGCGACACGCTGGAGGCCGTGGTGCTGGCGGTGGACCCGGAGCGCGAGCGCATCAGCCTGGGCGTCAAGCAGCTCGAGCAGGATCCGTTCGGCCAGTTCATGGCGGCGCACCCGCGCGGCACCAAGGTCACCGGCACCGTCAAGGAAGTCGATGCCAAGGGCGCGGTTGTCGAGATCGCCGACGGCGTGGAAGGCTACGTGGCCGCGCGCGACATCTCGGACGAGCGCATCGACGACGCCAGCCAGCACCTGAAGGTGGGCGACACGATCGAAGCCAAGTTCACCGGCATGGATCGCAAGGGCCGCACGCTGCAGCTCTCGATCCGCGCCAAGGACGAAGCCGAAGTGGCCGACACCCTGGCCGAGTACAACCGTGCGGCGGCGGAAGCCTCCAGCGGTACCACCAAGCTGGGCGCGCTGCTGCGCGAGCAGCTGGGCGGCAAGTCCGAGTAAGGACCGCGGCATCCGGGCGGCCTGGCGCAAGCCAGGCCGCTCCGGCTGTCCGGAGCCAGCCACTGCACCATGACCAAGTCCGAACTCATCGAAATCCTCGCCCAGCGCCAGGGGCACCTCAAGGCCGACGACGTCGACCTCGCGGTGAAAACGCTGCTGGAGATGATGGGTGGCGCGCTCGCCGACGGCGATCGCATCGAAGTCCGCGGTTTTGGCAGTTTTTCGCTGCATTACCGTCCGCCCCGCACGGGGCGCAACCCGAAGACCGGCGAGGCCGTTGCGCTGCCGGGCAAGCACGTTCCCCATTTCAAGCCGGGCAAGGAACTGCGCGAACGCGTCAGCGACGTCATGCCGCTGCCCGTCGACGACTGAACGCTCCAGCTGACTGCGGGGCCCGGGCCGGCTAAGCTAGCCGCCCATGCGCCCCATCCGCATTCTCATCGCCATGCTGTGCCTCGTTGCCGGGGTCGCGGTGGGTGCTCTCAATCCCCAGGTGGTCGAAGTCGATCTCGGCCTGGCAATCCTGCGGCCGACGCTTGGCCTGGCATTGCTGGCGAGCCTCCTGCTTGGCGCCATCGCCGGCGGGATGGCGATCATGGCCTCGGTCCTGTTGCCGCTGCGCCAGCGCCGGCGCAGCGAGGCGGCCCGCCCACGCGCCACGGACGCGAACTGACATGGCCTTCATCACCGAGTGGTTCTGGTTCTTCCTGCTCCTGCCAATCGCGGCGCTCAGCGGCTGGGTCATCGGCCGCCGCGGTGGCGAGCGCCACAGCGACAGCCAGGTCAGCAAGCTCTCCACCACCTACTTCCGCGGCCTGAACTACCTGCTCAACGAGCAGCCGGACAAGGCCATCGAACTCTTCCTGCATATCGCGGAGCTCGACAAGGAAACCTTCGAGACCCAGGTTGCGCTCGGCCACCTGTTCCGTCGCCGCGGTGAAGTCGACCGCGCGATCCGCCTGCACCAGGGCCTGGTGCAGCGCCCCGACCTCAACGACCAGCAGAAGGTGCAGGCACTGCTGGCGCTGGGCGAAGACTATATGCGTTCGGGCCTGCTCGACCGTGCTGAAACGGTGTTCACCGAGCTGGCCGCCATCGACCAGCGCGCGCCGCAGGCGCTCAAGCATCTGATCGGCATCTACCAGGCCGAGCGCGACTGGCCCAAGGCGATCGAGAACGCCACCCGTTACGAGCAGGTGACCGGCGAGCCGATGGGCAAGCTGGTGGGCCAGTTCGAATGCGAGCTCGCCGAACGCCTGCGCGCGGCCGGTGATCGCGAGGCCGCGCGCGCCGCGGTGGCGCGCGCCTATGCCGCGGATTCCGGCTCGGTGCGCGCCGGCATGCTCGAGGGCCGCCTGGAACTCGACGCCGGCAACGATGCCGCAGCGATCCGCGCCTACGAACGCGCGGCGCGCCACGATCCCGACTTCCTCCCCGAGATCCTGCCGCCGCTGCGCTCGGCCTACGACCGCGTCGGCGATTCGCCTGGCGCCCGCGCCTTCCTGACCGAGATGAGCGAGCACTACCGCGGTGTCGCGCCGGTGCTTGCGCTGACGCGCCTGGTGGAAGCGGAGGAGGGGGTGTCGGCGGCCCGACGCTTCCTGGCCCAGCAGCTCAAGGACCGGCCCTCGGTCCGCGGCGAGGCGGCGCTCATCGACCTGACGCTCGCCGAAGGCGGCAACGAGGCCGCGACCCTGCACGAACTGCGGCACATCACCGACCAGCTGCTGGTCCGCAACCCCGCCTATCGCTGCAACCGCTGCGGTTTCGGCGCGCGCAGCCACCACTGGCAGTGCCCCTCCTGCAAGGAATGGGGCAGCATCAAGCCGCTGCTGAACTACGCAGTGGTCTGAGCCCCGTGGCCGGCATCGACTGGATCCGTGCGCTGCCCTGGCTGGCGGGCGTGGTGGGTGTGGCTGGGGCAGGGGCCTGGCTGGCCCGCTGGCACGCACTCCGCCTCGGCCTGCTCGACCAGCCGGGCGAGCGTCGCAGCCACGACGTGCCCACGCCGCGTGGTGGCGGGATCGGGATCGCCGTGGCATGGGCGCTGGCCTGCGGCGCGTTCTTCCTTGGCGGAATCCTGCCCGGCACCCTCGCCCTGGCGGCCGTGCTTGGCGTCGCGCTGGTGGGTACTGCAGGTTACGTCGATGACCACCGCCCGCTCTCCGCCTGGTGGCGCATGGTGGCGCATGTGGCCGCGGGCGTTGTGCTGGCGGCGGGACTCCTCGGCGCCGGCGCCGCGCCGTGGTTGGCGCTGCTGGCGCTGGCCGGCGTGCCGGTCATGGTCAACGTCTGGAACTTCATGGACGGCATCAACGGGCTGGCCGCCAGCCAGGCGGCACTGGCCGCCCTGGGCTTCGCGCTGCTGTCGGGGTTGTCCCCGGCAGCGCTGCCAGCACTCGCCTTGGCCGCTGCATGCCTGGGCTTCCTGCCGTTCAACTTCCCGCGCGCGAGGATCTTCCTTGGCGACGTGGGCAGCGGCGTGCTGGGCTTCGCGCTGACCGTGCTCGGGGCCCTGCTACTGCTTCAGGATCCGCCGGAAGGCGGCACCGGCCTGCTCCCGCTGCTCTTCCTGCCGGTCTCCGCATTCCTCATTGACGCGGCCTTGACGCTGGCTGGGCGCATCGTCCGCCGCGAGCGCTGGTGGACCGCCCATGTGGGGCACGCCTACCAGCGCTTGGCCGCGGGGTTCGGGTCGCACGTGCCGGTGACGCTTGCCTATGGAGGGTGGACCCTGGCAGCCATCGCCTTGGCCTGTGCGGTCAACGGGCAGGGTCTAACGGCTAGAATGGCCGCCGCCGGGAGCTGCGGCGCCGTTGGAACATTGGCTTGGCGCATCATCACGAGCAACTGGCCCCCACCAGACAGGAAGTGCGAGTAGATGATCAGCCTGAGTGACCGGATCCGGAACGGCCTGCCGCGCGCGGCAGTGATCGTGCACGATCTGTTCATGGTGTGGGCGGCGTGGGCCGGGCTCAACTATTTCCGGCATTCGACCCTGGATACCACGGCCAGCGCGGCGCTGCTGTCGCCGGAGATGCTGCTGATCCTGATCGTGCAGGGCCTGATCTTCTGGCAGGTCGGTCTGTACCGCGGCGTCTGGCGCTTCGCCAGCATCCCCGACCTCGTGAACATCGTGAAGGCCAGCCTGTTCGGGCTGCTCGCCATCCTGCCCCTGCTGTTCTTCGTGTTCGACCGCGCCGGGCAGGTGCCACGCACGGTGATGCTGGCCTATCCGGTCGTGCTGTCCGCGTTGCTGGGCATGCCGCGCCTGCTGTACCGCGCATGGAAGGACCACGGCAACGAGCGGACCGACAAGTCCGCGCTGCGGGTGCTGATCCTGGGTGCCGGGCAGGCGGGCGAAGCCCTGGTCCGCGACCTGCGACGGGTCGGCGCCTACCAGCCCGTCGGCTTCCTCGACGATGCAGCGAAGCTGCGTGGCAGCTACCTGCAGGGCCTGCCGGTGCTGGGCCGGATCGAGGACGTCAGCCGCATCGCACCGGAAACCGCCGCCAAGCTGCTGGTGATCGCGATGCCCTCGCTGGATGCGACGGAGATGCGGCGCGTGGTCGCGGCCTGCGAGCGCACCGGCCTGCCGTTCCGCACGGTGCCCCGGCTCAACGATCTGCTCGAAGGCCGATCGCTGCCCGGCGAATTGAAGGAAGTCGCGATCGAGGATCTGCTTGGCCGCAAGCCGGTCACCCCCGACTGGAAGGCCATCCGCGGCTGGCTGGGCGGACGCAGCGTGCTGGTTACCGGCGCGGGCGGTTCGATCGGTGCGGAGCTGTGCCGCCAGTGCGCGCGCCACGGTGCCCAGCAGATCACCCTGATCGAGATCGATGAGCTGGCCCTGGCCACGACCCAGGGCGAGCTGCGTCGCGACTTCCCGCAGATCGAATGCGTGCCGGTGCTCGGCGACTGTGGCGATCCGGCGGTCATCCGGCACGCGCTATCGCTGTCGCAGCCCGAAGCGATCTTCCACGCGGCGGCGTACAAGCAGGTGCCGGTGCTCGAATCCCAGCTGCGCGAGGCCGTACGCAACAACGTGCTGGCCACCGCCACCGTGGCCCGCGAGGCACGCGCCGCGGGCGTCGGCACCTTCGTGCTGATTTCCACCGACAAGGCCGTCGATCCGGTGAACGTGCTCGGAGCGACCAAGCGCCTGGCGGAGATGATCTGCCAGGCGATGACGGGGCCCGAGGACACCCGGTTCGTGACGGTGCGCTTTGGCAACGTGCTCGACTCCGCCGGAAGCGTGGTGCCCCTGTTCCGTGCCCAGATCCGCCAGGGCGGGCCGGTGACGGTCACCGACCCGGAGGTCACCCGCTACTTCATGACCATCCCGGAGGCCTGCCAGCTGATCCTGCAGGCGGTCGCGATAGGCTCGCTGCAGGCCGTCTATACCCTCGACATGGGCGAGCCGGTGTCGATCCGACTCCTCGCGGAGCAGATGATCACGCTGGCCGGAAAGCAGCCCGGCCGCGACATCGCCATCGTCTACACCGGCCTGCGTCCCGGCGAGAAGCTGCACGAGACCCTCTTCCACGCCGACGAGCGCTACCGGCCCACGTCGCACCCGAAGATCCTGCAGGCCGATGCGCGCAGCGTGTCAGCGGAGCGGATCGAATTCGCGATCGCCCGGATGCGCGAGGCGGTCGCCGGCTACGACCTGGACACCCTGGGACTGGTGCTCCGGGAATCGGTGCCCGAGTTCGCGCCCCTGGAGGCGTACAAGACCCCCGAGGCCGCCACCGTGGTCGCCTTCCCAGCGAGGAACGCACGCAGGACATGACACGCATCCGCAAGGCCGTATTTCCCGTCGCCGGACTCGGCACCCGTTTCCTGCCGGTCACCAAGAGCGTTCCCAAGGAGATGCTGCCGATCGTCGACCGGCCGCTCATCCAGTACGCCGTCGACGAGGCGATCGATGCCGGCTGCGACACCCTGGTCTTCATCACCAACCGCTACAAGCACGCGGTGGCCGACTACTTCGACAAGGCCTACGAACTCGAGCAGAAGCTCGAGGCGGCGGGCAAGGATGAACTGCTCGAGGTGGTGCGCAACGTGCTGCCGCGGGGCGTGCGCGCAGTCTTCGTGACCCAGGCCGAGGCGCTGGGTCTGGGGCACGCAGTGCTGTGTGCGAAACCGGTCGTGGGCAACGAGCCCTTCGCGGTGATCCTCCCCGACGACCTGATCTGGAACAAGGGCCCCGGCGCGCTGCGGCAGATGGCCGACGTGGCCGAGTCCACGGGTGCCAGCGTGATCGCCACCCAGGCGGTCCCGCATGAACAGGTGTCGAGCTACGGCATCGTGGCCACCGACGCATTCAGCGACCGCCGTGGCCGTATCACGGCGATGGTCGAGAAGCCGGCGCCTGCCGATGCCCCCAGCAACCTGGCCGTGGTCGGGCGCTACGTGCTCTCGCCGCGGATCTTCGACCTGCTCGAGACCACGCGACCCGGCGCGGGTGGCGAGATCCAGCTCACCGACGCGATCTCGGCACTGCTGGCCGAGGAGCCGGTGCTCGCATACCGATTCCAGGGCACGCGCTTCGACTGCGGCACCCATATCGGCCTCATCGAGGCCACGATCCGCTACGCCCTGGACCACGAGAAGCTGAGCGAAGCGGCCCAGGGCTTCATGCGCGAGGCCCTGGCCGAGCTCGGTGTGGTGGATTCATGACCGCCTCCTGCCAGATGGGTGACATCAGCCGGAAGGCAGGGGTATATTCGTTCGGTCAGGAGGGGGACGGTAAGTGTGCCCCGCATCGCTTGACACACATCACCTAGGGAGAGACCGCTTCATGAAGCTTGCAACAACTATTGCGGGCCTGACGCTCGCCGTCGCAGCCGCTTACAGCATCCCCGCCACTGCGCAGGAATACCACGCGAACTCGTCGCAGCCGGCTGCACGCTGCCAGAGCGCGCTGCCCGTGTTCGACACCCTGATCCGCAAGCGTCCGCTCGCGGTCCAGAACGAGGGCGACGCAGCCACCTTCATCACCTGCGCCTTCGCATTCGACGGTGCTGCGGCTCTCAACAATTCGGCGATCCTGCTGGATACGTATTTCTCCAACTTCAGCGGCGCCGACGCCGAGGTCTCCTGCACCGCAGTGACCGGCTACGCCGGCGGCGAAAACGAGTACGTTTCGTTCTCGGTCGTGGTCCCCAACGAAAGCGCCGATCCGGAAGAGGGCAACCTGTTCTGGTACGACACGGACTTCGAAGCTGGTGGCATGGAATACAGCCTGATCGCGATCAGCTGCAACCTCCCGGCGGGCGTCGGCATCAACGACACCTACATCTGGTGGGAAGGTGCCGGCCCGGTCTGATCATCGACCGTCGCGGCTTTAGTTGCATCAAGGGTGCCGGGAGACCGGCACCCTTTTTTTGGCCTCCGGGAAATGCACCGTTGCCGTGCCCGAGCATGCGGTTGCATGATGTGGCGGTGCGCATGGCGCACCTGCCCCTCGCCGGCGGGCCGACGGACAGACACGACTGAACCAGGTAATCCCAGAACATGAAACCAAGCAACAGGATCCCCCTCGTCGTCGCGACGGTCGTGGTGCTGGCCGTGGTGGCAGGCACCTTCGTCCTTCGCGGCCGCGACAAGGCCACGCTGGACGATGCCAACGTGGCCGCGCAGGACGCCCCGGCAGACGCGGCCATCGCGCCGCCACCGGCCCCTCCCGTCTCCCCCGGCGACGCCGGCCGCGGCCAGTCGGCCGAGGACCTGCGCGGTGACCACGTCGCGCGCCGCGCGCAGATGCGGCGCGACCACGAGGCGCGTATCAGCGAGCTGCGCGAACAGTCGGCGCAGCGCTATGCAAGCGAGCAGGTGGACCCGGCCTGGGCGCCGCAGAAGGAAAGCGAACTCAAGGACGTGGCCAACCAGCCGGGATTCGAAGTCGCCGGGGCCCAGCCCAGGAGCCTCAGCATCGACTGCCGCAGCAGCATGTGCCGGATCAACGGCGAGTTTGAAAGCAATGGCAAGGCCGAGGACTGGATCCTCGTCTACATGTCGAGCGTGGGCAGTTCGATGCCCAACTCCGTGGTGTCGCGTAAACGCAATCCCGACGGCAGCATGGGCGTGGAGATCTACGGCCGCGCACGCTGAGCGTGGCGAAAGACGCGACTGCCGCAGTGCGCCGCGGCAGGCAGGGAAGGGGACGCCGTGGCGTCCCCTTCGCCGTTACAGGGCTTCGAATATCCCGGCGGCGCCCATGCCGGTACCGATGCACATGGTGACCATGCCGTACTTCTGCTGGCGACGGCGCATGCCATGGACGATGGTCGCGGTGCGCACCGCGCCGGTTGCGCCCAGTGGATGGCCCAGAGCGATCGCGCCGCCCAGCGGATTGACCTTGTCGGGATCCAGGCCCGAGTCACGGATGACGGCCAGGGCCTGGGCCGCGAAGGCCTCGTTGAGCTCGATCCAGTCAAGCTGGTCCTTCGTGAGTCCGGCCTGCTTGAGCGCCTTCGGGATCGCGGCGATCGGGCCGATGCCCATCACTTCCGGACGCACGCCGGCGACCGAGAACGAGACGAAGCGCGCCAGCGGCGTCAGGCCGTAGTCCTTGATCGCCTGCTCGGAAGCCACCAGCACGGCACCCGCGCCGTCGCTCATCTGCGATGAGTTGCCCGCGGTGACCGAACCTCCGAACTGCCCGTTGCGGAACACCGTGCGCAGCTTCGCCAGGCCTTCGATCGAAGTGTCGGCACGCGGGCCTTCATCGTGCTCGACCAGCAGCTTCTTCAGGCGCACGGCGTTGCCGCCCAGGTCGGGCTGGCGGGAGACCACTTCCAGCGCCGAGATCTCGTCGCGGAACTCGCCGGCCTTCTGCGCGGCCAGCGCCTTCTGGTGCGAGGCGAGGGCGAAGGCGTCCTGGTCCTCGCGCGAGACCTTCCACTCCTCGGCCACCTTCTCCGCGGTGATGCCCATGCCGTAGGCGATGGCGACGTGGTCGTCGCGGAACACGGCCGGGGACAGCGCGACCTTGTTGCCCATCATCGGCACCATGCTCATGCTCTCGGTGCCGCCGGCCAGCACCAGGTCGGCATTGCCCAGGCGGATCTGGTCCGCGGCCAGGGCCACGGCCTGCAGGCCGGAGGAGCAGAACCGGTTGATGGTCTGTGCGGCCACCGTGTCGGGCAGGCCGGCCAGCAGCACGCCGATGCGCGCCACGTTCATGCCCTGCTCGCCCTCGGGCATGGCGCAGCCGATGATTGCATCGTCGATGCGGTTGACGTCGATGCCCGGTGCCTGCGCGACCACGGCCTTCAGCACGTGGGCCAGCATGTCATCGGGCCGGGTGTTGCGGAACACGCCCTTGGGCGCCTTGCCCACCGGGGTGCGGGTGGCGGCGACGATGTAGGCGTCCTGGATCTGCTTGCTCATTGGGTTGTCCTCTTGTCGTCGGTCGCGTCAGTTGCGCAGCGGCTTGCCGGTCTTGAGCATGTGCGCGATACGCGCCTGCGTCTTCTCCTGCTGCGCGAGCTCCACGAAGTGCTGGCGCTCCAGGCGCAGCAGCCACTCCTCGTCGACCAGGGCATTGCGGTCGACGTCGCCGCCGCTGACGACGGTGGCGATGCGGGTGGCGATCTCGTAGTCGTATTCGCTGATGAAGCGGCCTTCGAGCATGTTCTCCAGCAGCATGCGGAAGGTGGCGATGCCCACGTCGCCGACCACGCGCACGCGTCGCGCCGGCATCGGCGGGCGGTAGCCGGCATCGGCCAGTGCGCGCGCCTGGACACGGGCCACGTGCAGCATCTCGTGGGCGTTGAACACCACCTGGTCGCCGGCGCGCAGCAGGCCGAGCTCCTTCGCCTCCATCGCGGAGGCGGAGACCTTGGCCATCGCCACCGTTTCGAACACGCCCTTCAGCTCGGCGAACACGTCACCGTTCGCGCCCGCGGCGTCGGAGGCGCGTACCGCCAGCTCCTTCAGCCCGCCGCCGGCCGGCAGCAGGCCCACGCCAGCCTCGACCAGGCCGATGTAGCTCTCGAGATGCGCGACCGTTCGCGCCGAGTGCATCTGGAACTCGCAGCCGCCGCCCAGCGCCAGGCCGCGCACCGCGGACACCACCGGCACCAGCGAGTACTTGATCCGCTGGCTGGTCGCCTGGAAGTTGGCGACCATCGCCTCGAACGCGTCCGCCTTCCCGGCCTGTAGCAGGCCCAGGGCGCCGGCGAGATCGGCACCGGCGGAGAAGGGCTCCTTCGGCTGCCAGATCACCAGGCCGGCAAAGTCGCGTTCGGCGCGTGCAACCGCTTCCTGCAGGCCGTCCAGCACATGGTCGGAGACGGTGTGCATCTTGGTCTTGAACGAGGCCACGGCGATGTCGTCGCCGTCGGTCCACATGCGGATGCCGTCGTTCTCGAATACCGTCTCACCCTTGGAGAACGTCTCTCCAAGCAGCGGGTCCGGGAAGCGCTGGCGCTTGTAGACGGGCAGGGCGGAGCGGGGCAGGCGGGCGTTCTTGCCGGGGCTGTAGCTGCCTTCGGCCGAGTGCACGCCGTCGCGGCCGTCGAACACCCAGTCGGGCAGCGGCGCGTTGCTCATGGCGCGACCGGCGACGATGTCGTCGGCGATCCATTGCGCCACCTGCTTCCAGCCGGCGGCCTGCCAGGTCTCGAACGGTCCGAGCGACCAGCCGTAGCCCCAGCGGATGGCGAGGTCGACGTCGCGCGCGGTCTCGGCGATGTCGGCCAGGTGGTAGGCGGAGTAGTGGAACAGGTCGCGGAACACCGCCCACAGGAATTTCGCCTGCGGGTGGTCGCTTGCGCGCAGGGCCGCGAACTTCGCCACCGGATCCTTCGTCTTCAGGATCTCGACGACCTCGTCGGCGGCCTTGCGGTCGGCGGGGCGATAGTCCTGCTTCTCCAGGTCCAGGACCATGATGTCCTTGCCGACTTTGCGGAAGATGCCGGCGCCGGCCTTCTGGCCCAGCGCGCCCTTCTCCACCAGGCCCGCAAGCCACTTCGGCGATTTGAAGTACTTGTGCCAGGGGTCGTCGGGCAGGGTGTCGGCCATGGTCTTGATGACGTGGGCCATGGTGTCCAGGCCGACCACGTCGGACGTGCGGTAGGTCGCCGACTTCGGCCGCCCGGCGAGGGGGCCGGTCAGCGCATCGACCTCGTCGAAGCCCAGGCCGGTTTCGGCCGTGTGGTGGATGGTGGCCAGGATCGAGAACACGCCGATGCGGTTGCCGATGAAGTTCGGCGTGTCGCGGGCATAGACCACGCCCTTGCCCAGCGTCGTGGTCAGGAAGGTCTCGAGCCCCTTCAGCACCGCCTTGTCGGTGGTGCGCGCCGGGATCAGTTCGGCAAGGTGCATGTAACGCGGCGGATTGAAGAAGTGCACGCCGCAGAAGCGCGAGCGCAGCTTTTCCGGCAGCACCTCGGCCAGCTTGTTGATGCCCAGGCCCGAGGTGTTGCTCGCCAGCACGGCGTGGTCGGCCACGAAGGGCGCGATCTTCTCATAGAGGTCCTGCTTCCAGTCCATGCGCTCGGCGATGGCCTCGATCACGAGGTCGCAGTCCTTGAGCCGCTTCAGTCCCAGCTCGTAGTTGGCGGGCGTGATGGCCGCGGCCAGCGACTTCGAGGCCAGCGGCGCGGGGCTGAGCTTGCCGAGGTTGGCGATCGCGCGATTGACGATGCCGTTGGGCTCGCCCTCCTTGGCCGGGAGGTCGAACAGCACGGTGTCGACGCCGGCATTGGTGAGTTGGGCAGCGATCTGGGCTCCCATCACACCGGCGCCGAGGACTGCGGCGCGGCGCACAAGCAGTTTCTCAGACATGTTTTGTAACTCCTTGGTACATAAAGTTATTCAGCTCTTGATCCCGGCGGACGTGAAGCGGATCAGCTCTTCCGCCGCGCGCTTGCGGTGGGCGATCTCGCTGACCCCGGCGGGTCGCTTGATCAGTCCGAAATCGGACATGGCATAGGTCAGGGCGCCGGAAAGGAAGTCCAGCCGCCAATACAGCTGCTCCTTGTCCAGGTGGGGCACGCATTCGCCGATGGCACGCGCGAACTCGCGCGGCACGTGGCCGTATTGCTCCGACAGGAACTTGCGCAGCCCGTCATTCTTCTCGGCATAGGCGCGGGCGATCACCCGGATGAAGGCCACGCCGCCCTGGCGGTCGCGGGCCAGCGCCAGGGCCGGCTCGACGAAGGCGGACAACACCGACTCCAGCTCCCCCGGATGGTTCCTGCGGGCCTGTTCCAGCATCGTCAGCCGCTGCCCGCTCATCTCGTCCATGCGCCGGCGGAAGACCTCGTTGATGAGGTTCTCCTTGCTTCCGAAGTGGTAGTTGACCGCAGCGATATTGACGTCGGCGCGGCCGGTCACCTGGCGCAGGGATGTGCCGCCGAAGCCGTGCTGGGCGAACAGCTCTTCGGCGGCGCCGAGGATCCGGTCCTTGGTCGAAAACTGGTTGCTTGCCATGGGGCGGTGCGGCCTGCCTGAATCAAACGCTTGTTTGGATACTAGGGGCAGGCGCGGTCGCCGGTCAACGACGAGTCATTGCAAAAACCCGTGCAGGCAGCGTGTTCGATCCGTTAGAATTACTCCAGCCTTGTCGGCTAAACCCGCGCCCCGGCGTGGGTTTTTCTGTTACCTTGGGCGCCGTGCCCTGGATGGCCGGCCCCGCAATCCGGAGAATCCCATGGCGCTGGAGCGCACCCTGTCCATCATCAAGCCCGATGCCGTCGCCAAGAACGTCATCGGCGAAATCTATTCCCGTTTCGAAAAGGCCGGCCTGAAAATCGCCGCCTCGAAGATGAAGCACCTGTCGCGCGCCGAGGCCGAAGGCTTCTACGCCGTGCACCGCGAGCGTCCGTTCTTCAACGCCCTGGTCGAGTTCATGATCAGCGGTCCGGTGATGATCCAGGTCCTCGAGGGCGAGGGCGCTGTCCTCAAGCACCGCGACCTGATGGGTGCGACCAACCCGAAGGACGCCGCGCCGGGCACGATCCGCGCCGACTTCGCCGACTCGATCGACGCCAACGCCGTGCATGGCTCCGACGCCGCCGAGACCGCCGCCGTCGAAATCGCGTACTTCTTCCCCTCGACCGACGTCTACACGCGTTGATTTTTTTGCCACGGATTGACGCGGATAAACGCGCTCTTGATCCGCGTCATCCGTGGCAAATGCTCTTGACCTTCTGAAGGCCCGTGACCGAAGCAACCCCCAAGCAGAACCTCCTTGACCTCGATCGCGCGGGGCTGGAACAGTTTTTCGCCGACCAGCTCGGCGAGAAGCGTTTCCGTGCGCACCAGGTGATGAAGTGGATCCACCATCGCCACGTCACGGATTTCGACGAGATGACGGACCTCGGCAAGGCGCTGCGCGCCAAGCTGCAGGAGCGCGCGGAAGTGATCGTGCCGCAGGTGCATTTCGACAAACCTTCGACCGACGGCACCCACAAGTGGCTGCTGGGCATGGATGGCAAGAACGCCATCGAGACCGTCTACATCCCCGACAAGGGGCGCGGCACGCTGTGCGTCTCCTCGCAGGTGGGCTGCGCGCTCAACTGCACCTTCTGCTCCACCGCGACCCAGGGCTTCAACCGCAACCTGTCGACCGCCGAGATCATCGGCCAGGTCTGGGTGGCGGCGAAGCACCTCGGCAATATCCCCCACAAGCAGCGCCGCCTGACCAACGTGGTGATGATGGGAATGGGCGAGCCGCTGGCGAATTTCGACAACGTCGTGCGCGCCATGAGCGTGATGCGCGACGACCTGGGCTACGGACTGGCCAACAAGCGCGTGACGCTGTCGACCGCCGGCATGGTGCCGATGATCGACCGCCTGGCGGAAGAGAGCGACGTGTCGCTGGCGGTCTCGCTGCATGCACCCAACGATGCGCTGCGTACCACGTTGGTGCCGCTCAACAAGAAGTACCCGATTGCCGAACTCATGGCCGCCTGCGTGCGCTATGCGCTGCGCAAGAAGGGCGAGTCGGTGACGTTCGAATACACCTTGATGAAGGACGTCAACGACCAGCCGGAGCACGCGCTCGAACTGGTCCAGCTGCTGCGCGCCTTCGATCGCGCGGTACAGATGAAGGACGCCGCCAAGATCAACCTGATCCCGTTCAACCCGTTCCCGGGCACGCGCTACGCGCGCCCCGACGAGGCGGTGATCCGGACCTTTCAGAAACTGCTCAACAGCGCCGGCATGATCGCGCCGGTGCGCCGCACCCGCGGCGACGATATCGATGCCGCCTGCGGGCAATTGAAGGGCCAGGTCGCCGACCGCACCCGGCGCCAGGCCGACTTCCGCCGGACCCTCGAGGCGGGCGGGGAGGGGAGCAATGCGCGGGCGTGACCTCATGGTGGTGTCGATGGTGGCGTCCGCGGTCTTCGCCACGGGCTGTTCGCGGATGACGTTCATCAAGCCCAGCGCCGCGCGTGGTGATTCGGAACAGGTCGCTGCGACCTATGACTTCAGCGGCGGCGACAGCCGCGCCGGTAGCGTGCATGTCCACCTGCTGCGCGGCGAGCAGGCCCTGAACCAGGGCCGAGCGGCGGACGCCGAGGCCGAGGCCCGCAAGGCGCTGAAGATCGACGATCGCAGCGAACTCGCCCACACCCTGCTGGCCCTGGCGCTCGAACGGCAAGGTCGCGCGGGGACCGCCGGGGAGCACTACCGGAAGGCTGCCGAGCTGGCGCCGGCGTCCGGTCCCGCGCTCAACAACTACGGCGGCTGGCTCTGCCTCAACGGTCGCGCGGACGAATCGTTGGCGTGGTTCGACCGCGCGCTGGCCGACCGCAGCTACGCCCACCCGGCCTCGGCGCTGGCCAATGCCGGCGCCTGCGCCGCGGACGGAGGGCAGCCGGGCCGGGCCGAACGCGACCTGCGTGCCGCGCTCGGGCTGGACCCGGTGAATACCGTTGCACTTGAAGCGCTGGCGCGGCATCTTTACGGGCAAGGGGAGTACTTCGAGGCGCGCGCGTTTTCCCAGCGCCGCCTCGATGCGGGTCGGTCCACGCCCGCCGCGTTACTACTTGCGTCACAGATCGAGGAAAAGCTCGGCGACAAGGCTGCCGCCGCTCGTTATGTTCAGCGTTTGCGGACGGAATTTCCGCAAACGCAGGCAGTGCTGCCCGGGGACAGCAGTTCACGATGATGCCGCCAGACCAGAATACGACCGATGCCAACCAAGGCTGCGGCCAACGCCTTCGCGCGGCACGTGAAGCCGCGGGCCTGTCCGTGCAGGACGTCGCCACGCGCCTGAAAATGCCGGTGCGCGTGGTGGAATCGCTGGAAGCCGAGGACTGGAGTCGCCTGGGCGCACCGGTCTTCATCCGGGGCCAGCTGCGCAGCTACGGGCGCCTGCTGGGCCTGGTCACCGACACGGTGCACATCGCATCCGGGATCGCTCCGATCCGCCCGGCCGAGCTCACCCCGCGTACCTATGTTCCGCGGATGCGGATCATTGCCGAACAGTCGGCTCGCCGGCTGGTCTACGTGGTGATCACCGCCGCCATTGCCCTGCCGGTCTGGTTCGGTACCCAGCCGCACCTGACGCAGCAGGACACCGTATCGGGCTCGCTCGACGTGCCCGCGGACATTCCCGGTGCGGCGGTCGTACAAGGCCCCCGCGCGCCCACGCCGCTGGTGGCCTCGATGGCTCCGGTCGCGCAGCGGCCCGCACTCGTCGTTCCGCCGCCGGCCTCCGGGCTGGAGTTGCGGCTTGGCGACGACAGCTGGATCGAGATCACCGCCCCGGACGGCAGCGTGGTGGAGCAGACCCTGCTGCGCGCCGGCACCGTGCGCGCCTTCGGCTCGGGCGAGGTGGGCGGCGTCGTGCTGGGCAACGCCGGCTCCGTGGAAGTGCGCCGCAACGGCGTCGAACTGGACATTTCCCCATACCTGCGGGCGAACGTCGCCCGCTTTACGGTATCCTCTGACGGTTCGCTGGCGCCCCCAGGGCACTGAGCCCGGCGCAGCGGCTGCGGCGGCCCGGACCGGGCCCGGCGCATGAAACCGGCGGCCCGTTCGCGGGCCGTTCCCATTCCGGTGTCCGCCCGCCCCACGGCGGCGCGGCGCCCAGCATGATCGGAAGAACATGGCAGTAGACGAGTTGCTCGACGAGCACGAACAGGGCGAACGCGTACGCGAATGGATCCGCCAGAACGCCGTCGGGGTCATTGCAGGCATCGCCATCGCGCTGGCCCTGGTCTATGGCTACGGAAAGTGGCAGGACCACCTCCAGGCCAAGCGCGTCGCCACCGGCGAAACCTACGCGGCAATCAACGAAAGCATCGCCGCAGGCGAGCTTGACCAGGCGCGGGCGCTGGCCGAAAGCGCCGGGCTCGACGACGGCATCTACGGCACCCTGGTCGCGCTCGATCTCGCGTCCGCCCAGGTCACGGCCGGTGACACCGACGCCGCCATCGCCACGCTGTCCGCGATCGGCGCCGGCGAGTCGACGCTGTCGGCCGTGGTTGCGCGCCGGCTTGCCGTGCTGCTGGTCGATGCCGGCAGGACCGACGAGGCCTTGGCCGCGCTTGGCGACGCCGACGACGCCGGCAGTCTCGAGGTCCGTGGTGATGCGGAACACGCCGCGGGACGCCTGGAGCAGGCGCGCGACGCCTATGCCAGGGCCCTTGCCGTACTCGACGAGGCCGCCGTGACCCAGCGCCACCTGCTCGAGATCAAGCTCATCGACGCCGGCGGCACGCCCGACCGCAGCGAGGAACAGGCCCCATGACCGTTGCACAGCCCATCCGTCAGCCCCGCCACGCACGTATTGCGGGGAGGGCGCTGCTGGTCCTCGCCTGCATTGCCATGGCCACAGGCTGCAGCACCATGCGCGGCTGGTTCGGGAACGACGACGACAAGGCCGACACCGAGCCAGCCAAGCTCGTCGATTTCCAGTCCTCGGCCACGCCCGCGCGCGCGTGGACGGCGAGCGCCGGCAAGGGCGACGGCAATACCGGCGTCGCCCAGGCGCCATACATCGCCGATGGCCAGGTCTACGCCGCCTCGGTGAAGGGCGGTGTCCGCGCCTTCGACCTGCAGAGCGGACGCAGCCTGTGGCACCACGCCTCCGATCTCCGCCTGTCCGGCGGACCGGGCGCCGGCGACGGCCTCGTGGTCGCGGGTTCGCTCGATGGCGATGTCGTCGCGCTTGATGCCGCCACCGGCGCCCAGCGCTGGACGGCCAAGGTCACCAACGAAGTGATCGCCCGCCCGGCGGTGGGCCAGGGCCTGGTGGTCGTACGCTCCAACGACGGCCGGGTCACCGCCCTCGATGCCGCCAGCGGCGAGCGCCGCTGGTTCTGGGTGCGCGACCTGCCGTCACTGACCGTGCGCGGCAACGCCGCGGTCACCCTCGCACCGGGCTTGGCGTTCGTCGGTACCGACGAGGGCAACCTGGTCGCCCTGTCGTTGACCGACGGACGCGTGCTGTGGGAACAGCCGGTCGGCATGGCTGACGGCCGCACCGAGCTCGAGCGCATGGCCGATGTCGACGGCGCACCCGTGGTCGATGGTGGCGTGGTGATCGCCAGCAGCTACAAGGGCAGCACGGTGGCCTTCGAAGGCCCATCCGGGCGACCGCTGTGGGCCGCCGAAAGCGGCGGCGTCGGTGGCGTCGGCGTGGCCAGCGACCGCGTGGTGGTCAGTGACGCCGCGGGCACGGTCTGGAGCATCGACAAGTACGTGGGTACCTCCTATTGGCAGCAGCCGGCGCTCGCGCGTCGCGGCCTGGCCCCGGCCGCCGTCCACGGCGACTATGCGGTGGTCGGTGATCTCGACGGCTACCTGCACTGGATGCGCCTGTCGGATGGCGAGTTTGCAGCGCGCACCCGTGCCAGCCGTTCGGCGATCGCCGGACGACCGGCGGTGGCCGACGGCATCCTCGTGGTCCAGGATGTCGACGGTGACCTGAGCGCCTGGCGCATCGACTGACCTGGCCCAACGCATGCTTCCCCTGGTCGCCCTGGTCGGCCGCCCCAACGTGGGCAAGTCGACCCTCTTCAACGCGCTGACGCGGACGCGCGACGCCCTGGTCCACGACCAGCCCGGCGTCACGCGCGATCGCCATTACGGCGTGTGCCGCATCGACGACGGGCGCCCGTTCGCGCTGGTGGATACCGGCGGCATCGCCGACGGCGGCGTGCACCTGGTCACGGGCGACCTGGCCGGCGCCACCGCGCGCCAGGCCCGCGCCGGCGCCGACGAGGCCGACCTCGTACTGTTCGTGGTCGATGGCCGCGAAGGGCCGTCGGCGGTCGATGACGAGATCCTGGCGTGGCTGCGCAAGGCAGCCCGCCCGACGTTCCTGGTGGTCAACAAGACCGACGGGATCGACGCGCGCGAAGCGCTCGCGGAATTCGCGCGCTATGGCCTCAAGGACGTCATCGCGGTGTCGTCCGCGCACCGGCAGGGCATCGACGACCTGGTCGACGAGATCCGCGCGCAGCTGCCGGAGCAGGGCAGCACCGAGGCGCTCGACAACGACCCGGACCGCATCCGGGTGGCGTTCGTCGGCCGGCCCAACGTCGGCAAGTCGACGCTGGTCAACCGCATCCTCGGCGAGGAGCGGATGATCGCATCCGAAGTCGCGGGCACCACCCGCGATTCGATCTCCGCCGACCTCGAGCGCGACGGCCGCCTGTACCGGCTGGTCGATACCGCCGGCATCCGCCGCAAGTCACGGGTCGACGAAGCGGTGGAGACGTTCTCGATCATCAAGACCCTGCAGTCGATCGAGCAGTGCCAGGTCGCTGTGGTCATGATCGACGCCCAGGAGGGCGTGACCGACCAGGACGCGAGCGTGCTCGGCGCCGTGCTCGACGCCGGTCGCGCACTGGTGATCTCGGTCAACAAATGGGACGGGCTGGACACCTACCAGCGCGAACAGGTGGAAGCCCTGCTGTCGCGCAAGCTGGCCTTCGTGCCCTGGGCCGAGGCCGTGCGCATCAGTGCGCTGCACGGTTCCGGCCTGCGCGAGCTGTTCCGCGCGATCCATCGTGCCCACGGCTCGGCCACCAAGAGCTTCAGCACGGCCGAAGTGACCCGCGCCATCGAGATCGCGGTGGAAACCAATCCGCCGCCGGTGGTGCGCGGCCACGCCGCCAAGCTGCGCTTCGCGCATCCCGGTGGCGAAAGCCCGCCGACGATCATCGTCCACGGCACGCGCCTGCGCACGCTCACCGACAGCTACCGCCGCTATCTCGAGAATTTCTTCCGGAAGCGCTTCAAGCTGGTCGGCACGCCCGTGCGCTTCGTGTTCAAGGAAGGCGACAACCCGTACAAGGACAAGAAAAACGTCCTCAGCGAGCGCCAGGTCGCCAAGAAGAAACGCTTGATCCGGCACTCCAAGCGCGGCAGGTGAACGCCGCGGCGACCACCCTCGGTCTGCTGGCCGGGGGACGCGCCATCCGTCTGGGAGGCCTGGACAAGGCCTGGATGGAGAAGGGTGGTGAGCCGCAGGTGCTGCGCCTGGCTGCGCGCGTACGGGGCGAAGTCGACGCCGTGCTGGTATCGGCCAACCGCGACCTTGAACGCTACGCCAGCCACGGGCTGACCGCGGTGGCGGATCGCCGGCCGGGCCTCGGCCCGCTGGGTGGGCTCGATGCCTTGGCGTGGGCCTGCACGACGCCGTGGCTGCTGACGCTGCCGGTCGACCTGGTCTCGATCAACGACTGCCTGTTGCGCAGCCTGCGTGCCGCTGGCGGCAACGGTGCCTGGGCCGAGGACGACGACGGCCGGCAGCCGCTGGTGGCGCTGTGGCGGACATCGGCGCTGCGCGCGGTCCTGCCGGCCGCGCTGGATTCCGGCGACCTGTCCGTGCAGGCGCTGCAGGCGCGGCTGGATATGGTGGGGGTCCGCTTCGCGGGGCTGCGCTTCGGCAATCTCAATACGCCGGGCGATCTCGCTGCCGCGGGCCTCGATCCGGGCTGAACACTGCTTTCCCGGGCCGTCGCCGCGCAGGCGCCTGCCATGGCGTAACGTAGACCGCAATCGGGGCAAGCCGCAGTCGGCAGGAGTCTTGCGGTGCAAGATAATCGTGGCATGGCGATCATCGAAATCACGCCGCGCGAAGCACAGCGCCGCATGGAGACCTCCGGGGCCGTGCTCGTCGACGTGCGCGAAGAACACGAGCGCGAACTCGGCATGGCGGAAGGCGCGCGCGGCATCGCCCGCGACGAGCTGGAGGGGGACGCGGAGTTCCACTTCCACGACCGCGGCGCCGAGCTGATGCTCATCTGCCAGAGCGGTGGCCGCTCGATGCTGGCCGCCGAGGTGCTGCAGCGCCAGGGCTACCGCAATGTGTGTTCGATCCGCGGCGGCACCCTGCGCTGGGCGGCGGAGGGCCTGCCGATGGCGCGGCCGGAACCGCCAGTGCAGCCGCGCGACCAGGACTTCCACGAACGCTACTCGCGCCACCTGCTGTTGCCCGAGATCGGCATGCGCGGGCAGAAGCGGCTGGCCATGGCGCGGATCCTCATGCTCGGTGCCGGCGGCCTGGGCTCGCCGGCGGCGTTCTACCTCGCCGCGGCCGGGGTGGGCGAACTGCGCATCGCCGACGACGACGTGGTCGAACGCAGCAACCTGCAGCGCCAGATCCTGCACACCGACGCCGACATCGGCATGCGCAAGGTGGACTCCGCCGAGGTGCGCCTGTCCGCGCTCAACCCGCGGATGAAGATCGACGCGGTCGCGGAGCGGGTGACCTCGGCCAACGTCGAGCGCCTGCTCGAGGGCGTGGACGTCGTGGTCGACGGTGCCGACAACTTCCCCGTGCGCTACCTGCTCAACGATGCCTGCGTGCATCTCGGCATCCCGCTGGTCTACGGCGCGGTGCACCGGTTCGACGGCCAGGTCAGCGTGTTCGACGCCGGACGCCACCGCGGCGTGGCGCCGTGCTACCGCTGCCTGTTCCCGGAGCCGCCGCCGGCGGAGGCCGCGCCCAACTGCAGCGAGGCCGGGGTGCTGGGCGTGCTCCCGGGCGTGGTCGGCATGCTGCAGGCCACCGAGGCGCTGAAGCTGCTGTTGCACGTGGGCGAGCCGCTGCGCGGGCGGCTGCTGCACTACGACGCGATGGGCATGCGTTTCCGCGAAACACGGCTGACGCCGGACCCGGACTGCGCGGTGTGCGCGCCGGGCACCGCATTCCCGGGATATATCGACTACGAGGCGTTCTGCGCCGGTTGATCCGCTCCAGCGGCCGCGTGATCGCGGCTTCCACCGGGCTGCGATACGCTCGCCGGCACGACCGGGGAGCAATGCCATGGCGAATCCACTGCACGTGCGGGCCTGTCTTGTCGTTTGCCTGCTGGGCTCCTGGCTTGCGCCGGGAGCGCCCGCGATGGCCGCGGATTCCTGTCCGCTGCTGCGCGCGCAGCAGTCGGCACCGGAGGCGGCCACCCGGATAGCCGCTGCCGCCTGCGAAGAACACCAGGCCTGGTTCCGGCCCTTCATCGGTGGCGACGGTGGCCTTGCGGGTTCGGTCGTGCGCGAGGCTGAAAGCGCGCGCCTGGCCAACGGCCAGCCGGCCTGGCTGCGGGTCACCGACTACTGGAAAGGCAGCGGCCTGCTGTGGCAGGTGATGCAGCGCCCGGGCGCGTCCGACTGCGTGCACGCCGGCGAGCAACTGGCGGCGCCAGCCTGCCGCGCCTTCGTGGTCGACACGCCCTGGTCGGCCGCCTTCGTGTCGTGGGTGATGCGCCGCGCCGCGGTTCCGGGCTTCCGCGCCTCGGCCAGCCATGTCGACTACGTGCGCGACGCCTACCGCAACCCGGAAGGCAGCCCCTACCGCATCGCCGATCCGCGCGCGGCGCGCCCATCCCTGGGGGACCTGCTTTGCTACGTGCGGGTGCCCGGGCGCAGCTACGGCTTCGGTGGCCTGGCGACCCTGCTCAGCTCGGACAGCGGCGGGCTGGGCATGCATTGCGACATCGTGGTGTCGGCCGGGGAGGGCGGTGACCGCGTGGCACGGCTGGTTGGCGGCAACGTGCTCGACGGCGTGACCATGCGCATCCTCCCGCTGACCGCCGGAGGCCATTTCGAGGATCTCCCGCTGCGGCAACCGGAAGGGCTGCAGTGCAGTCCCGATGCCCCGCAGGCCTGCAATGCCAATCGCCAGGACTGGGCGGCGCTGCTGCAGCTGCGGCCCCAGGCTGAACTGGCCCGACTGGCGCCGGCGCCGCCGTTGCAGGGGCCCGCAACGGCGCCCGCCGCGCCCCGATGCTGCGTCTACTGCGTGCTCGGTTCGGGAATTCCCCGCTGCCCGGCAGGGGCGTCGCAACCGCAGGCGGACGGGTCGCAGCCGGTGCGATGAGGCGTGGCGGCAGCGCCGTCGGCTCGCGCGGGCAGGGCGCGATCGGCGACAATGCCGCTTTCCGCGCGCACGATACAGGCATGTCCGAGACACGTTCCACGGCCCGCATCCTCGACGGCAGGCGCATCGCCGACGAGCTCCTGCACTCGCTCAGGCTGCGGGTCGAGGCGCGCACGGCCGCCGCCCATGCACCGCCCGGCCTGGCGGTGGTCCTGGTGGGAGACGATCCCGCATCGCGCTCCTACGTGCGCAACAAACGCCGGGCCGCGGGCATCGTCGGCATCCGCGCGCTCGACTTCGACCTGCCCGAAGGCACCACGGAAGCCGAGCTGCTGGCGCTGATCGACCGCCTCAACGCCGATCCCACGGTCCACGGCATCCTGGTGCAGCTGCCGCTTCCGGGCATCCCCGACGCCACCCGCCTGATCCACCGCATCGACCCGCGCAAGGACGTCGACGGCTTCCATCCGGAGAACGTCGGCCACCTGGCGCTGCGCCAGTTCGGCCTGCGTCCCTGCACGCCGCGCGGCATCACCACGCTGCTGGCCTGGACCGACCGCCCGGTGCGCGGGCAGAGCGCCACCATCGTGGGCGTGAGCAACCATGTCGGCCGGCCGATGGCGCTGGAGCTGATGATTGCCGGCTGCACGGTGACGAGCTGCCACAAGTTCACGCCGCCCGAGGTCGTGCGCCGCCACGTCGGCGAGGCCGACATCCTGGTGGTGGCCGTCGGCAAGCCCGGCCTGATCCCGGGCGACTGGGTGAAGCCGGGCGCGGTGGTGATCGATGTCGGCATCAACCGCCTTGACGATGGCCGACTGGTCGGCGATGTCGGTTTTTCCGCGGCGGCCGAGCGTGCCAGCTGGATCACGCCGGTCCCCGGTGGCGTCGGGCCAATGACGGTGGCGACCCTGATGCAGAACACCCTGGAAGCCGCCGAAGCCCTCGAGGCCTCCGGCACCGACGCCTGAGCGGGACGCCGCATCCCGCCGCCGGGGCGCGCCGGCGCCACTGCGGCCGGGTACAATGTCGTGCTTCACCACCACTGGCACGGCCATGCTGCGCATCCAGGCTGAAGCACTGACCTACGACGACGTTTCGCTCGTTCCGGCGCATTCCATCGTGCTGCCCAAGGACGTTTCGCTCGCCACCCGTTTCACGCGCGACCTGCGCCTGAACATCCCGATCGTGTCCGCCGCCATGGACACCGTGACCGAAGCGCGCCTCGCCATCGCCATGGCCCAGCTCGGCGGCATCGGCATCGTGCACAAGAACATGAGCCCGGAGCGCCAGGCCGCGCACGTGCTGCAGGTCAAGAATTTCGAGGCCGGGGTGATCCGCGAAC
Organism: Luteimonas sp. A649; assembly: GCF_054072735.1. Classification (NCBI taxonomy): domain Bacteria; kingdom Pseudomonadati; phylum Pseudomonadota; class Gammaproteobacteria; order Lysobacterales; family Lysobacteraceae; genus Luteimonas; species Luteimonas sp. A649. Next base: position 1,175,555 of record NZ_JBSVRQ010000001.1, read on the forward strand.
CCTTCACCGTCAGCCCGCAGACCTCCATCGGCGAAGTGCTGCGCCTCACCCGCGCGCGCAACATCTCCGGTGTTCCGGTGGTCGACGGCGACCAGCTGGTCGGCATCGTCACCGGGCGCGACATGCGCTTCGAGAAGAAGCTCGACGACCCGGTGCGCAACATCATGACCCGCAAGGAAAAGCTGGTCACGGTGAAGGAAGGCGCCAGCGACGACGAGGTCATCCAGCTGCTGCACAAGCACCGCATCGAAAAGGTGCTGGTGGTCAACGACGACTTCCAGCTGCGCGGCCTGATCACGGTGAAGGACATCCAGAAGGCGCAGGACAATCCGGATTCGGCGAAGGATGCCTCCGAGAGCCTGCTGGTCGGCGCCGCGGTCGGTGTCGGTGGCGACACCGAAGAGCGCATCGAGCGCCTCGCAGCGGCGGGCGTGGACGTCATCATCGTCGACACCGCGCACGGCCATTCGCAGGGCGTGCTCGACCGCGTGGCCTGGGCCAAGAAGAGCTACCCGAAGCTGCAGGTGGTCGGCGGCAACATCGTCACCGGCGACGCCGCGCTGGCGCTGATGGATGCCGGCGCCGACGCGGTCAAGGTCGGCGTGGGCCCGGGCTCGATCTGCACCACGCGCGTGGTCGCGGGCGTGGGCGTGCCGCAGATCACCGCGGTCGACATGGTTGCCGAGGCACTGCAAGACCGCATCCCGCTGATCGCCGACGGCGGCATCCGCTACTCGGGCGACATCGGCAAGGCGCTGGCCGCCGGTGCGTCCACGGTGATGATCGGCGGCCTGTTCGCCGGCACCGAGGAAACCCCGGGCGAGACCGAGCTCTACCAGGGCCGCAGCTACAAGAGCTATCGCGGCATGGGCAGCCTGGCGGCGATGGAGAAGGGCTCCAGCGACCGCTATTTCCAGGACGCCGCCTCGGCCGACAAGCTGGTGCCCGAGGGCATCGAAGGCAGGGTGCCGTACCGCGGCCCGCTGAGCGGCGTGATCCACCAGTTGCTCGGCGGCCTGCGCGCGACCATGGGCTACGTCGGCTGCGCCACGGTCGAAGACATGCGCAGCAAGCCGCAGTTCGTGAAGATCACGGGCGCGGGCCAGCGCGAAAGCCACGTCCACGACGTGCAGATCACCAAGGAACCGCCGAACTACAGGGCCGGCTGATGCGCCGCTCGCGATCCTCCCGCACGCAGTCGCCGGCGCGCCGCATCCTGCTGCGAGGCCTCGCGCTGGCCGTGCTGGTCGCGGTGGTGCTCTACGGCTACGGCTTCTACCGCGACTGGCAGCTGCGCGACTCCTGCACCGGCAATGGCGGTGAGTGGAATGCCGAGCTCGAGCAGTGCACGTTCCGCCTCACGCTCCCCGAACAGACGCCCCCGAATCCGACCCCATGACCGACCTGCACCGCGACAAGATCCTGATCCTCGACTTCGGCGCGCAGTACACGCAGCTGATCGCGCGCCGCGTGCGCGAACTGGGCGTGTACTGCGAGATCTGGGCCTGGGACCACGATCCCTCGGAGATCGCCGCCTTCGGCGCCAAGGGAATCATCCTGTCCGGTGGCCCGGAGTCCACAACGGTCGAGAATGCCCCGCGCGCGCCGCAGGAAGCCTTCGACAGCGGCCTGCCGCTGCTGGGCATTTGCTATGGCATGCAGACCATGGCCAAGCAGCTGGGCGGCGAGACCGAGTCCGCCGACGCGCGCGAGTACGGCCACGCCGAGGTCACCCTGGTCGCGGCCGATACCCTGTTCGGTGACCTCAACGACCACGGAAGCCAGCCTGCGCGCCTGGACGTGTGGATGAGCCACGGCGACCACGTCGCCAAGGCGCCCCCGGGCTTCACCGTCACCGCCAGCACACCGCGCGTGCCGGTCGCCGCATTTGCCAACGAAGACAAGCGCTGGTACGGCGTCCAGTTCCACCCTGAAGTCACGCATACGAAGTCTGGCCAGGCGCTGCTGCGCCGCTTCGTGGTCGACGTCTGCGGCTGCGACACGCTGTGGACTGCAGAGCACATCATCGAAGACCAGGTCGCGCGCGTGCGCGAGACCGTTGGCTCGGACGAGGTGATCCTGGGCCTGTCGGGCGGCGTTGATTCGTCGGTGGTCGCGGCGCTGCTGCACCGTGCGATCGGCGACCAGCTCACCTGCGTCTTCGTCGACACCGGCCTGCTCCGCTGGCAGGAAGGCGACCAGGTCATGACGACTTTTGCCGACGCTTCCGACGCGCATGGACTTGGCATCCGCGTGATCCGCGTGGATGCGCGCGAGCGCTACTTCAGCGCACTGGCCGGCGTGACCGATCCGGAGGCCAAGCGCAAGATCATCGGCAACCTGTTCGTCGAGATCTTCGAAGAGCAGGCCGGCAAGCTCGCGAACGCGAAGTGGCTGGCGCAGGGCACGATCTATCCGGATGTGATCGAGTCGGCCGGCAGCAAGACCGGCAAGGCGCACGTCATCAAGAGCCACCACAACGTCGGCGGCCTGCCCGAGCACATGAAGATGGGCCTGGTCGAGCCGCTGCGCGAACTCTTCAAGGACGAGGTGCGTCGCATCGGCGTCGCGCTGGGCCTCCCGCACGAGATGGTCTACCGCCATCCGTTCCCCGGCCCCGGCCTGGGCGTCCGCATCCTCGGCGAGGTCAAGCCCGAGTACGCGGACATCCTCGCGCGGGCGGACGCGGTCTTCATCGAAGAACTGCGCAAGGCGGGGCTGTACGACAAGACCAGCCAGGCCTTCGCCGTGTTCCTGCCGGTGAAGTCGGTCGGCGTGGTCGGCGACGCGCGCGCCTACGAATGGGTGATCGCGCTGCGTGCGGTGGAAACCATCGACTTCATGACCGCGCACTGGGCGCACCTGCCGTACGACTTCCTCGGCCGGGTGTCGAACCGGATCATCAACGAGGTGCGGGGTGTTTCCCGCGTCGTCTACGACATCAGCGGGAAGCCACCGGCCACCATCGAGTGGGAGTGAGCCGGGTCAGAAGGCCCAGGTAAGGAGCAGCGCGGCGCGCCCGTCGGCCAGGCCGGCGTCGCCCACGGAGTCGGACAGGATTTCGCCGTAGCTCGAGGTGTCGCTGTACTGCAGCTTGGCGTTGATCGGGCCGAAGTCGCGGTCAAGCGATACCAGCCAGTCGCTGTAGCTGTCGCCGGCGGCATCATCGAGGTCGTAGTGGCCGGCCTGCGCGCCCAGGGTGAAGCCGCTGTCGCCCAGCGGGAACGCGGCGCCCGCGTAGTAGTACCAGCCCTTGCCGCCAAGGTTGAAGATGTCGGGCGAGTACGCGACGCCGACGTTGTAGTGGTCGGCGAAGCCCAGCACGGCCTGGATCTCGGTGTAGTCGATGTCGTAGTCCGCACCGTTGTGGCCGGGGTAGGCCACCCGGGAGACGAACACGTCCAGCGCGGTGCCTGCGCCCAGTTCACCGCTCCAGCCCACGTAGAGCTCGCGCTCGTAGTCGATGCCGTCCTCCGGGTCGCCGAAGTCGACCGTGGAGGCAAAGGCGCCCACGTAGAAGCCGCTCTGGTGCTCCACCATGGCCTCGATCTGCAGCGCGGGATCCTCCTGGGTCTGGGACACGCCGCGCCAGACGTAATCGCTGGCAGCGACCACCTCGCCACTGAACGACCACGCGGCCTCGGCCTCCTGCGCATGGGCGGGCAGGGCGGTCGAAACCAGGGCCGCGAGCGCGACGCACAGTGGCAACTTGGGCATGTCTTTTCTCCGTGCCCGGGCCCGGGCGAGGCGCGGGACGATACACCCCCGCGGCCTGCGGGTAAATTCGCGTTGACACCGCCCGGACGCACTCCGAACATGCCTGCCTTGCCACCGTTCCGGAGAACCGCCGTGTCCCTGCGCCTCGCCCCGCTTGCCTGCGCCTTGTTCCTCGTCGCCTGCGGAGGCAGCCAGCCCGGATCCGCCGACCCCGACGCTCCCGCGGGCGCCGAGGAAAAGGTGCTGAATGTGTACAACTGGTCCGACTACGTCGCGCCCGACACCATCGCCAACTTCGAAGCGGCGACCGGCATCAAGGTCAACTACGACGTCTATGCCGAGAACGAAACGCTGGAAACCAAATTGACCGCCGGCGGCTCGGGCTATGACGTGGTGTTCCCCTCCGCGCGTCCGTTCGCGCAGCGCCAGATCAGGGCCGGCCTGTTCGCGCCGCTGGACAAGGCGAAGCTCCCGAACCTGGCGCACCTGGATCCGGCGATCATGGACGGCCTGGCCGACATCGATGCGGGCAACGCGCACGTCTTGCCGTACATGTGGGGCACGACCGGCCTGGGCGTGAACGTGGACAAGGTCAAGGCCGTGCTCGGCGAAGACGCGCCGCTGGATTCCTGGGGGCTGCTGTTCGACCCCGCCAACGCCGCCAAGCTGGCGTCCTGCGGCATCAACGTGCTCGACGACGACCAGGAAGCCTTCGGCGCCGCGCTGCTGTGGCTGGGCCGCGATCCGAACGCGGGCGCCGCCGACGAGATCGACGCGGTCAAGCAGGTCTACGCCGCGATCCGCCCCTACGTGCGCACCTTCAACAACGCCGAGTACAAGGACGCGCTGGCCAATGGCGATGTCTGCGTGGCGATGGGCTATTCCGGCGACATCGGCCAGGCGCGCGATGTCGCGGTGGAAGCGGCCGAAGCAACCGGGCGCCAGGCGCCGGACATCCGCTACGTGATCCCGAAGGAGGGCGCGATCCGCTGGACCGACGTGATCGCGATCCCGAAGGATGCCCGCCATCCCGGCAATGCCCACGCCTTCGTCAATTACCTGATGGAGCCGGAGGTGATCGCGGCGATCACCGACAACGTCGCCTACGCCAACGCCAACCTGGCCGCCACCGGCCTCATCGACCCGGAGATCGCCGGCGACGAAGGCGTGTATCCGCCCGAAGCGGTGCGCGCCAAGCTGGTCGATCCCACATCGCTGCCTGAAGACATGCAGCGCCTGCGCGTGCGCGCCTGGACCGCGATCAAGAGCGGTCGCTAGGCGATGTCCGTTCCCGCGCGCAGCGTCGCGTCGGAGCCGTGGCGGGATCCCGCCACGCAGCCCTTCGTGCGCATCGAAGGCGTGACCCGGGCCTTCGGCAAGGTCTACGCCTGCGATGACGTGTCGCTGGACATCTACCGCGGCGAGTTCTTCGCGCTGCTGGGCGGCTCGGGTTCGGGCAAGAGCACGTTGCTGCGCATCCTTGCAGGGCTGGAGGCGCCGGACCAGGGCCGGATCCTGATCGACGGGATCGACGTTACCCACCTGCCGCCCTACCAGCGGCCGGTGAACATGATGTTCCAGAGCTATGCGTTGTTCCCGCACATGACGGTCGAGCAGAACATCGCCTTCGGGCTGCGCCAGGACCGGCTGCCCGCGGGTGAGATCCGCGACCGCGTGCAGGCGATGCTGGAGCTGGTGCGCATGCCGCAGCTGGGCAAGCGCAAGCCGCACCAGCTCTCGGGCGGCCAGCGGCAGCGCGTGGCCCTGGCGCGTGCACTGGCGAAACAGCCCAAGCTGCTGCTGCTCGACGAGCCGCTGGGCGCACTCGACCGGCGCCTGCGCGAGCACACCCAGTTCGAGCTGGTGAACATCCAGGAGCGCGTCGGCACCACCTTCATCATGGTCACCCATGACCAGGAAGAAGCGATGACGATGTCGTCGCGCATCGCGGTGATGGACACCGGCCGCATCGTCCAGGTGTCGACGCCGGCGGTGCTGTACGAGTATCCGGCCACGCGCTTCGTGGCCGAGTTCATCGGCGGCATCAACATCTTCGAAGGCCGGGTGCTCGGCACCGACGAGGCCTCGGGCCAGGCCAGGATCCAGTGCGATGCGCTGGACGCCGAGCTGCTGGCCCGCCACGCCGACCCGCTGCCCGAAGGCACCGCGGTGAGCGTCGCCGTGCGCCCGGAGAAGATCGACGTCCACGAGGCGCCGCCGGCACGCGGCACCGCCGCCACCGAGAACGTGGTGGTGGGGAAGGTGCGTGACATCGCCTATCTCGGCGACGTGTCGATCTACCAGGTGGAGACCGAGGCCGGCGCCATCGTGCGCGTGCAGGAAACGCACGTGGCGCGCAGCTCCGAGCCGCACTACGACTGGGACGACACGCTCTGGCTGTCGTGGGAGGCCGCCAGCGCGGTGCTGCTGACCGCATGAACAGTGTGCGTAACGTAGGGCTCTGGGATTTCTGGTTCGATGTCGTGCGGAACCTGTTCGGCTGGTTCCGCGCGGTCGGCCACGAGTTCCGCACGCGCCGCGGCCGCTTCCTGGTGACCTCGTTGCCGATGCTGTGGCTGGGCCTGTTCTTCCTGGTCCCGTTCCTGATCGTGCTGAAGATCAGCTTCTCGCAGGCGGTGTTTGGCCAGGCACCGCCGTACACCGCGCTGATCGAACACACCGCCGATGGCGCCGCCTCGCTGCGCCTGCACGTGTCGAACTACGCGATGCTGCTCAGCGACCCGCTGTACGTCGCGGCCTACCTGAAGTCGCTGCTGTTCGCCTCGGTGTCGACGGTGTTCTGCCTGCTGCTGGGCTACCCGATCGCCTACGGCATCGCGCGCGCGACGCCGGTGCGGCGCCTGCTGCTGCTGGTGCTGGTGATCCTGCCGTTCTGGACCAGCTCGCTGCTGCGCACCTACGCGCTGATCGGCATCCTCAAGGCCAACGGCCTGCTGGCGCAGGCACTCTCGGCCGTCGGGCTGGTTGATCCCGGGTTCGCGCTGCTGCATACCGACATCGCCGTCTACATCGGCATCGTCTACAACTATCTTCCCTTCATGATCCTGCCGCTGACCGCGACCCTGATGCGGCTGGACTTCACCCTGCTGGAGGCCGCCGAGGACCTCGGCGCCAAGCCCTGGCACGCGTTCCTGCGGGTCACGCTGCCGCTGTCGATGCCGGGCATCATCGCCGGCGCGCTGCTGGTGTTCATCCCTGCGGTCGGCGAGTTCGTGATCCCGGACATCCTTGGCGGCCCCGATGCGCTGACCATCGGCCGCGTGCTGTGGATCGAGTTCTTCACCAACCGCGACTGGCCGCTGGCCGCCGCGGTGACCATCGCGATGCTGGTGATGATCGTGCTGCCGACGCTGGTGTTCGAGTACTTCGAGAACCGGCGCGTGGAGCAGGAGGCCGAGGGGTGAAGCGCACGCCGTTCTTCCTGTACACGGCGATGGCCCTGGGCTACGCCTTCCTGTACCTGCCGCTCCTGTCGGTGATGGTGTACTCGTTCAACGCATCGCGCGTGGCCACGGTCTGGGGCGGCTTCTCCACACGCTGGTACACCGCGCTGCTTGCCAACGACCAGCTGCTGGACGCGGTGCAGCGCAGCTTCACCATTGCCGCCATCACGGCCACCGCGGCGGTCTGCCTCGGCACCGCCTGCGGCCTGGCACTGTCGCGCTTCGGGCGCTTCCCGGGGCGTGGCCTGCTCAGCCTGATGAACTCGGCGCCGATGGTGATGCCCGACGTGATGATGGGCCTGTCCTCGTTGCTGCTGTTCGTCACCCTGCAGCAGGCCTTCGGCTGGCCCGACCGCGGCATGCTGACGATCACGCTCGCGCACATCACCCTGACCGCCTGCTACGTCACCGTCATCGTGCGTTCGCGCATGGCGGGCATGGATGACAGCCTGGAAGAAGCGGCAATGGACCTCGGTGCGCGCCCCTGGCGGGTGTTCTTCGTGATCACCCTGCCGCTGATCGCGCCGGCGCTGCTGGCGGGATGGCTGCTGGCATTCACCCTGTCGCTGGACGACCTGGTGATCGCGAGCTTCACCTCCGGCCCGGGTTCGAGCACCTTGCCGATGGTGGTGTATTCCAAGGTCAAGTTGGGCGTGACGCCGGAAATCAACGCCCTGGCCACGATCATCGTGGTGCTGGTGGCACTGGGCGTGAGCGTCGCGGGGATAGTGATGCACCGCCGGCGCCCCGCAGCCTGAGCCGGAGTCAGGCGACGGGATCGGGGTCGGGGAACACCAGCATCTCGGCGCTCCCGGCGATGTGCGAGGTCGTCAGCACGTCGAGCACGCGGTCGCAGGCGGCACGCACCGCGTCCTCGAGTCCGGCGCCGGCCAGCAGGCGGCCGGCAAGCGTCGCGCTGAAGAGATCGCCCGTGCCCTTGGGCGTGGTGTCCAGGCGCGCATGCTCGATGATCCCGGCGCCGGCGCCATCCACCGCGGCCACCCGCATCGTGCCGCTGCGCCAGCCCGCCGGCGCCGCGCTCGTGGCCACGACCCAGCGCGTGCGTCCGACCAGCAGTGCGCGGGCGGCCTCCACCACCTGGTCGATATCGGCCACGGGCCGACCCGTCAGCAGGCCGAGTTCGAAGGCATTGGGGACCAGGCCGTCGGCCAGCGGCAGCAGGTGGCGACGGTAGGCCTCGACCATGCCGGGGTCGACATAGACGCCGACGTCCTCGTCGCCGATCACCGGGTCGATGAATACCTGGATCTCCGGGCGCGAGCGGAGCAGGCCCTCGATCCAGCGCGCCAGCACCTCGGCCTGGGCCGGGCCGCCGAGATAGCCGACCACCACCGCACGCAGCTCGCGCAGCGCATCGCGTGCCAGCAGATCGTCCAGGTAGCCCCGGAACCAGTCCAGCGGAATGGGGCCGCCGTGCATGGTGGCGTGGTGGGGCGTATTGCTCAGCACCACCGTCGGCACCGCAGCCACGCGCAGGCCCATGGCCTGCAGCGCCGGCACCGCGATGGTGTTGCCGACCTGGCCATAGACGACCTGCGACTGCACCGAGACGACCTCGATCTGCATCGGCTGGAGGGAAGGCGAACCGGATCCCACGATGGATGACCTCGCTGCGTGGCGGCGACCGGCCCGGCACGGTTGCAGGCGGATCGATCCGGGCATTTTACGCCGCGGGTAGCCACTAGAATGGCCGCCATGCCGGAACACACTCCGCCCACCGCCGAGGACGAGCGCGATCAGGCCTGGATGCGCCAGGCGCTCGCGCTGGCCGATCGGGCGGCACGGGACTTCGACGAAATTCCGGTGGGCGCGCTGCTGGTCGACGCTGCCGGCCAGGTGCTGGGCGAGGGCTGGAACCGCAACATCGGCGACCACGACCCCAGCGCTCACGCCGAGATCGTGGCGATGCGCGTGGCGGGCAGGGCGCTTGGCAACCACCGGCTGCTCGGCTGCACGCTGTACGTGACGCTGGAGCCCTGTGCGATGTGCGCCATGGCGATGGTGCATGCCCGCATCGCGCGGGTGGTCTACGGCGCCAGCGATCCCAAGACCGGGGCCGCGGGCAGCGTGTTCGACCTGCTTGCCGACCCGCGCCACAACCACCGCCTGGAGGTCGTTGGCGGCGTCCTGGGCGACGAGGCCGGCAGCCGCCTCCGCAACTATTTCCGCGCCAAACGGGGCCTGGCGCCGGACTGAGGCGCGTTATCATGCGCGTCCTGACAGGCAACGAGGAGCGAGGGTGGGCAACGAAGACCGGCTGGTGTGGATCGACCTTGAAATGACCGGGCTCGACACCGACCACGACACCATCCTCGAGATCGCGACCGTGGTCACCGACGCCGACCTCAACGTGCTGGCGGAAGGCCCCGAGCTGGCCATCGCCCAACCGCTGGCGACGCTGGAAGCGATGGACGAATGGAACCGCAACCAGCACGGCGGCTCCGGGCTGTGGCGGCGCGTGCTGGAGGAAGGCGTGCCGATGGCCGAAGCCGAGGCGCGCACGCTGGAGTTCCTGGAACAGTGGCTGCCCGCGGGCAAGTCGCCGATCTGCGGCAACTCGATCTGCCAGGACCGGCGCTTCCTGCACCGGCGCATGCCAGCCCTGGAGCGATGGTTCCACTACCGCAACCTCGACGTCAGCACGCTCAAGGAACTGGCCCGGCGCTGGGCGCCCCAGGTGCACGCCGGCCTCCGCAAGCAGGCCGCCCACACCGCACTCAGCGACGTCCACGACTCCATCGCCGAACTGCGCCACTACCGCAACGCCATGGGCGCCTTCGCCCCCCACGACTGACCGCCAGCCATCTGCTGGTGTGGGAGCAGCTATAGCTGCGATGGACGCACCTGTACAAGCTCGATCGCGGCCATGGCCGCTCCCACAGAAGATTCGGTGCAAAAAAAGAAGGCCGGGCTACGAAGCCCGGCCTTCCTTGTTTGCGACAGACGGACCCGCCTCAGCCAGCCGACTTCGCCTTCGACTTCGCCAGCTTCAGCCACGTGTCCACCACCGTGTCCGGATTCAGCGACACCGACTCGATGCCTTCCTGCATCAACCACTCGGCCAGGTCCGGATGGTCGCTGGGGCCCTGGCCGCAGATGCCGATGTACTTGCCCTTGGCCTTCGCCGTCTGGATCGCCATCGACAGCAGCTTCTTCACCGCCGGGTCGCGCTCGTCGAACAGGTGCGCGACCACCGCGGAGTCGCGGTCCAGTCCGAGCGTCAGCTGGGTCAGGTCGTTGGAGCCGATCGAGAAGCCGTCGAACATGTCCAGGAACTCGTCGGCCATCAGCGCGTTGGAAGGCACTTCGCACATCATGATCACCTTGAGCCCGTTGACGCCGCGGCGCAGGCCGTTGGCGGCGAGCACCTCGAGCACGCGGCGGCCTTCGTCGAGCGTGCGCACGAACGGGATCATCACCCAGAGGTTGTCCAGGCCCATGGTCTCGCGGACCTTGAGCACGGCGCGGCACTCGAGCGCGAAGGCCTCCGCGAAGGCCTTGTCGACGTAACGGCTGGCGCCGCGGAAGCCGATCATCGGGTTCTCTTCCTCGGGCTCATAGCGCTGGCCGCCGATGAGGTTGGCGTACTCGTTGGACTTGAAGTCCGACATGCGCACGATCACCGGGTTCGGCGCCACCGAGGCGGTGAGGGTGGCGATGCCTTCGGCCAGGCGGTCGACATAGAACGACACCGGATCGGCGTAGCCGGCGGCGCGGGCGTCGATCTTCTTCTTCGTTTCGGCGTCCTGCCGGTCGTATTCCAGAAGCGCATTGGGATGCACGCCGATATGCGCGGCGATGATCATCTCCAGGCGCGCCAGGCCGATGCCGGCGTTGGGCAGCTGGCCGAAGTCGAATGCCCGCTCGGGGTTGGCGACGTTCATCATGATCTTCAGCGGCGCCTCGGGCATCGAGGTGAGATCCGTGGTGATGCGCTCGAAGGGCAGGGTGCCGGCGTAGATGAAGCCGGTGTCGCCCTCGGCGCAGCTCACCGTGACCTCCTTGCCGTCCTCGATCATGTCGAGCGCATTGCCGGTGCCGACAACCGCCGGCACGCCCAGCTCGCGCGCGATGATCGCGGCGTGGCAGGTGCGGCCACCGCGGTTGGTGACGATGGCGGCGGCACGCTTCATCACCGGCTCCCAGTCGGGATCGGTCATGTCGGCGACCAGCACGTCGCCGGGCTGCACGCGGGCCATGTCGTCGAGCGAGCGCACCACGCGCGCCACGCCGGAACCGATCTTCTGGCCGATGGCACGGCCCTCGCAGACCACGTCACCGCGCGCACCGAGAATGAAGCGTTCGATCTGCGTGGCCTTGGCGCGCGACTTCACCGTTTCCGGGCGCGCCTGGACGATGAAGAGCTTGCCGGTGTTGCCGTCCTTCGCCCACTCGATGTCCATCGGGCGGCCGTAGTGTTCTTCGATCGTCAGCGCCTGGCGCGCGAGCTCGTGCACGTCCTCGTCGTTGATCGAGAAGCGGTTGCTCAGTTCGTCGGGCGTGTCCTCGTTGCGGACGCGCTCGCCGGGCTGGTCGGAATAGACCATGCGGATCTGCTTGGAGCCCAGCGAGCGGCGCAGGATGGCCGGGCGATCCTTGCGCAGCGTGGGCTTGTAGACGTAGAACTCGTCCGGGTTCACTGCGCCCTGCACGACGTTCTCGCCCAGGCCGTAGCTGGAGGTGATGAACACCACGTCGCGGAAGCCGGACTCGGTGTCGAGCGTGAACAGCACGCCCGAAGCGCCGACGTCGGAGCGCACCATCAGCTGCACGCCCGCGGACAGGAACACGTCCTCGTGCTTGAAGCCGTGGTGCACGCGGTAGGCGATGGCGCGGTCGTTGTAGAGGCTGGCGAAGACTTCCTTCACCTTCACCACGACGTCGTCGGCGCCCGTGACGTTGAGATAGGTCTCCTGCTGGCCGGCGAAGCTCGCATCCGGCAGGTCTTCGGCGGTGGCCGAGGAGCGCACCGCGACAGCCACATCCTGGCCGCCATTGTCCGCGCACAGCTTGGCGTAGGCGGTGCGGATGTCGGCCTCGAGCGCGGGCTGCAGCGGCGCGTCGATCACCCAGCCGCGGATCTCGCCGCCGGCGCGGGTGAGCGCGGCCACGTCCTCGACGTCGAGCGTGGCCAGCCTGTCGAAGATCCGCTGCTCCAGGGTGTTGTGGGCGACGAAGTCCTTGAACGCGTCGGCGGTGGTGGCAAAGCCGCCGGGCACGGAGACGCCGAGCCGGGCCAGGTTGCCGATCATCTCGCCAAGCGAGGAATTCTTGCCGCCGACCTGGGCCAGGTCGGTGAGGCGAAGGTCGTCAAGCCACAGGATGTTGGCGCTCAAGGCGGACTCCAGGGGAATTTCGGTGTAACGGTGGGGAAGGCTGCACGGGCCTGCGGCGCCGGGCGTCGAGTTTGGCTATTTTAGCAAGCCAACCCGCCGCGGCGCCCGCGGCCCCCAAGGAAAACACGCATGTCGAGCCCGCGTCCGGTCTTCTACGTCTCCGATGGCACCGGAATCACCGCCGAAACCGTCGGCCACAGCCTCCTGACCCAGTTCCGGAGCTCGGCCTTCGCCACCGAGCGGATCCCGTTCGTCGACAGCGTCGAGCGCGCGCACGAGATCGCCGGCCGGATCCGCGATGCAGGCGCGGCCAGCGGCACGCGCCCGATCGTGGTCAACTCCTGCGTCAACGCCGACTTCACCGCCGCCATACAGGGCAGCGGCGCGCTGGTGCTGGACGTGTTCGAGCCCTTCATGAGCCTGCTGGAGGCGGAGCTGGGGGAGACCCGGCAGCCGCGCGTGGGCCAGGCCCACGGCATGGTCGACTTCGACGCGTACCACAAGCGCATCAACGCCATGAACTACGCGCTCACCCACGACGATGGCATGTCGATCAACTACGACAACGCCGACGTGATCCTGGTGGCGGTCTCGAGGGCAGGGAAGACGCCGACCTGCGTGTACCTGGCGCTGCACCACGGGATCGCCGCCGCCAACTACCCGCTGACCGAGGAAGACCTCGAGCACGACCGCCTGCCGCCGCGGCTGCGCGCCCACCGCGCCAAGCTGTTCGGGCTGACCATCGATCCGGTGCGGCTGCAGCAGATCCGCCAGGAGCGCCGGCCGAACTCGCGCTATGCCGAGCTCGAGACCTGTAAGCGGGAAGTGGCGGCGGCCGAGGCGCTGTTCCGCGCCGAGCGCATCCCGGTGCTCAGCACCACGCACACGTCGATCGAGGAAATCTCCAGCAAGGTGATGAGCACCTTGGGCATCCGCCGCGGCATGTTCTAGCGGCCGGGAGACTTCACAGACTGGGCCGCGTGCAGCAGGGCGTCAAGCTGCCCCGTCACGCGCGCGGCGTGTAGCATCGAGGCATGTCGCAACTCGTCGCACGCCGCCTGAAATTCCCCACCCTCAGCCGTTTCGGCTGGTTGATGGCGCTGTACGCCGAGAACCACACACGCCTGGTGCGGCTGCTCGAACCCGGCGACCTGGCCGAGGGCGCCTACGTCTCCAGCATCGGCGACGGGCTCGACCTGCGCCTGGACGTGATCGAACGCCATGCCTACACCAGCCAGCTGCGCCTGGCCTACGTCGGCCTGCCCGACCCGGTGACCGGCGAGCCCGATCCCTCCGCCTACCTGCGCCTGTACCGCGACGCGCGCCAGGTGGAGGCCACCCATTGCTACGTCGGCCGCCGCTGGCAGGACGCGATCGGCATGTTTCCGCCGCCGGCCGAAGTACTCGGCCACCGGCTGCGGATGAACACCTTCCTGGGCAAGTGGCTGCAGTACCTGGCCGAGCGGGGCCACGGCGTGGCCACCCTGCGGCCGCTGCCGCTGTGTCCTCCAGGACCGCCGGTGCTATCGTCGGCGGGCAGTTCCCCCGACAGCACAAAGGTGAACCCATGACGACGAAGCTCGACAAACCACTGAAGCGCGAAGTGCAGATCGGCGACAAGGCCTACACCCTCACCATCGACCCGTCCGGGCTGAAGCTGGTGGAGAAGGGCCATCGAAAGGGCATCGAGGTCGACTGGGCCGAGATCGCCGCGCGCGACAGCAGCGGCTGAACGACCGGAAAGCACGCTGGACGCGCAAAGAAAAAGCCCGCCATCAAGGCGGGCTTTTTCATGTATGGCGTCCCCACGGGGATTCGAACCCCGGTGTCCACCGTGAAAGGGTGGTGTCCTAGGCCTCTAGACGATGGGGACTTGAAACTGTCCGCACTCACGACCGGCCTGGGTCGATGAGTGGTGGAGCCAGGCGGGATCGAACCGCCGACCTCCTGCATGCCATGCAGGCGCTCTCCCAGCTGAGCTATGGCCCCACGTTGGTGAGCTCGAAATTGTAGGGGGCGGCGTAGGTGCCGTCAACACATCGCCGCGAAAGATTTTCGATGGCGGTCGTGGCGGCGATACTGCGCGGCTTCCAACATCCACATGGAGCACCGAATGTCAGATCCCGTAGCCCTGCGCACCGCACTGGTCACCGGCGGCACCAGCGGCATTGGCGAAGCCATCGCCCTGGCCCTGCACGACGCCGGCCACCGCGTGGTCGTGACCTGTTTCGCCGGCGTCGAAGAGCCGTCGACCTGGCGTGATGCGCAGGCCGCCGCCGGCCGCACGTTCCAGGTCGAACCGGTGGACGTGGCCGACTACGACAGCTGCCAGGCCCTGGGCGCGCGGCTGCAGGACGCGGGCATCGCCGTCGACATCCTGGTCAACGATGCGGGCATCACCCGCGACGCCACTTTCCGCAAGATGGACAAGGCGAAGTGGGACGCGGTGCTGCACACGGACCTTGATTCGATGTTCAACGTCAGCAAGCCCTTCGTCGACGGCATGGCCGATCGCGGCTGGGGGCGGATCGTCAACATCTCGTCGGTCAACGGCACCAAGGGCCAGTTCGGGCAGACCAACTACTCGGCGGCCAAGGCCGGCGTGCAGGGCTTCACCAAGGCGCTCGCGCAGGAGCTCGCGCGCAAGGGCGTGACGGTCAACAGCGTGTCGCCGGGCTACGTGGGCACCGCGCTGGTGAAGGCGATGAAGCCGGAGATCGTGGAATCCATCGTTGCCCAGGTGCCGATGGGGCGCCTGGGCAAGCCTGAGGAGATCGCCGCCGTGGTGGCGTTCCTGTGCAGCGAAGGCGCGGCCTACGTCACCGGCGCCAACATCGCCGTCAACGGCGGCCAGCACATGGGCTGACCGCCGGGGCGCTCACTCGCCGTGGCGCGCGTACACCGTAGTGCTGCCGTCGTGCCCCACCAGCTCGACCGCGTAGGGATGCACGGTGCCATCGGGCAGTTCCATCCCGGGCGAGCCCGCGGGCATGCCGGGCACCGTCAGGCCGCGGGCATCCGGGCGCTCGGCGAGCAGGCGCTTCACGTCTTCGGCCGGAACGTGGCCCTCGACGAAATAGCCATCGATCTCGGCGGTGTGGCAGGAGCCAATGGCATAGGGCACGCCGGCACGCTGCTTGATCGGGCCCATGTCCTCGTGGTCGTGCACCTGCACGGCGAAGCCGGCCTCGCGCATGTGGTCGATCCAGAGCACGCAGCAGCCGCAGCTGGCGTTTTTGTGCACGACCAGCAGCGATGCTTCGTCCTGCGCCGCGGGCACCGGGCTGTGGGCCGGGGCCTGGGTCGCGATGGCGGTAGAGGTCGCGGCTGGCGCGCCGTTGCTGGCCGAGCAGGCCGTGACCACGGCGAAGCAGCTGAGCAGAAGCAGGGCAGGCTTATTATTAAGAAACTGCATCATATATTTCCTGTAATAGATTGATTCAAAACCATATCCGTGCGCCAATAACGACGTGCGTGTCGCGTCCCGATTGACCGGACGCCCGTTGCAGCGCGGCGGTGTCACCGAAAGCACGTTCGTGAACCACGCCGACATAGGGCGCGAAGCGCCGGCTGATTTCGTAGCGCAGGCGCAGGCCGGCTTCCACCGTGGACAGGCCGGAACCGACACCGCGCGCCAAGTCATCCTTGCCGTGCAGTGTGGCTTCGAGCACAGGCTGCAGGATGAGCCGGTTGGTCAACAGCAGCTCGCGTTCGACTTCGATACCCAGCATCGTCCGACCGGACGCGCCGACGTAGCCGGTCACCGCGACCTCGACCATCCACGGTGCCAGGCCCTGGACGCCGATGGCGCCCCAGTCCTGCGAACGCCCGGGTGCAAAGTCGTGGCGCAGTCCGGCAACCACGTCCCACCAGGGCGAGACGGCGCGTCCGTACAGCAGCTCCACGTTGGCTGCTTCGGTGCGGCTGGCGCTGCGTTCGCCCTCGGAGCGCAGCCACAGGCGGTGGATGTCGCTGCCGATCCAGCCCTCCGCCTCCCAGGCCTGGCCACTGCCGGGGTCCGTGTCCCAGGCTTCCAGCCGGTTGAAGAGCAGGTAGGTGTTGAGTTCGCGCGCATGCTGCATGTGCGTCTGCAGTTCGGGGAAGGCTGCGGCGCGGTCGGCGTCGGTCAGCGGTGGTGCGTGCGCCCCTGTTTCATGGCGCATGCCGGGCGCGTGCGTTGCGTGCGCCCCGTGCCCTTCGTGCGCGTCGCGGGCGGGAAGTGGTTCGTGCGCGGCATGCGCGTCAGCGGGGTTCGCATCGGGGGCTCCGTGGCTCGTGTGCGCTGCACGGGTCGTGTCTGCCGTATGGGCGCGGTGTCCCGCGTGGTCCTGGGCGACGGCCTGGCCTGTCACGACTGCCGCTATCGCAAGCGCCAGCAGTCCTCGTGTCGTGCCGCTCATGCCGGCTCCTCCACGCGGACTTCCCGCATCATTCCCGCCTCCATGTGGTAGAGCAGGTGGCAGTGGAACGCCCAGCGCCCCAGCGCGTCCGCACGCACGCGGAAGCTGCGCCTGGTGCCCGGCGGCATGTCCACGGTGTGCTTGCGGAGCTGGAAGGCGCCACCCCCGTCCTCGACGTCGCTCCACATCCCGTGCAGGTGGATGGGGTGCGACATCATCGTGTCGTTGACCAGCACGATGCGCAGGCGCTCGCCGTAGGTCATGCGCAAGGGCGCGGCGTCCATGAACTTCTGGCCGTCGAATGACCAGGCGAACTTCTCCATGTGACCGGTGAGATGGAGCTCCACGTCGCGCCCGGGTTCGCGGCCGTCGGGGTCGTCGAACAGGCTGCGCATCGCACCGTAGGTGAGCACCGTGCGTCCGTTGCCGCGCAGGCCGACGCCCGGATCGTCGAGCTTCGGCGCCAACGACATCGCCTGCATGTCGACCAGCGGGTTGCCGGCTTCGGTCGGTGGGTGGCGTTGCATGCCATCGGCCATGGGCGCCATCGGATCCATGCCGTGCGCCGCATGCCCGGCCTGGCCGCCGACACTGCCGTGCCCGGTGCCGTGCTGCATGTTCGAGTGATCCATGCCTGCGTGCCCCATGCCGCCGTGATCCATGTTTCCGTGATCCATACCGCCATGCTCCATGCCGCCATGCCCCATGTCGTCCATGGTCAGCAGCGGGCGCGGGTCCAGCGCGGGCACCGGTGGGGCCAGGCCGTGTCGCGCGGCCAGCGTGCCGCGTGCGTATCCGGTGCGCCCCATGTCCTGGGCGAAGATCGCGAAGGCGTCCGCGCCGGCCGGTTCGACCAGCACGTCGAAGGTCTCCGCCACCGCGATCCGGAACTCGTCCACCGTCACCGGATGGATGTACTGGCCGTCGGCGGCCACCACGGTCATCTTCAGGCCGGGGATGCGCACGTCGAAGTAGGTCATCGCCGAGCCGTTGATGAAGCGCAGTAGCACCTTCTCGCCGGGACGGAACAGGCCGGTCCAGTTCCCGGCCGGCGCCGTGCCGTTCATCAGGTAGGTGTAGGTGTGGCCGTTGATGTCGGAGATGTCGGTGGGCGTCATCCGCATCCGGTTCCACATCGCACGGTCGCGCAGCGTGGCTCCGAAGCCGTCGGCGCGCGCATCGCGGACGAAGTCGCCGACGGTGCGCTGGTAGTAGTTGTCGTACGCGGAATCCTTCTTCATCCGGCGGAACAGCGCGGCCGGATCCATGTCGGTCCAGTCAGACAGCAGCACCACGTGCTCGCGGTCGTGGTGGTACGGCGGCGGCTCGGCGGGGTCGATGATCAGCGCGCCGTACAGGCCGGCCTGCTCCTGGAACATGGAATGGCTGTGGTACCAGTACGTGCCCGACTGCCGGACCTGGAAGCGATACAGCCAGGACTCGCCCGGCGCGATACCGTCGAAGCTCAGCCCGGGCACGCCGTCCATGTTCGCGGGCAACAACAGCCCGTGCCAGTGGATCGAGGACTGCGCATCGCGCAGGCGGTTGGTCACGCGCAGGGTGACGTTGTCGCCTTCGCGGAAGCGCAGGATCGGACCCGGCAGGCTGCCGTTGACCGTGGTGGCCAGGCGCGGACGGCCCGTGAAATCGACGGCGGAGCGGCCGATGGCGAGATCGAAATGACTGCCGGTGAGGACCGGGACCGGCAGCGCAGGCGCCGCGTGGCTGGCGCGGGCACCAAGGCCGAACGCGGTGACAGCGCCGCCTGCCGCAAGGCCCTGCACGAAGCGGCGTCGGGGAAGGCTCGCGCCGGGGCGCGGAGGAGGGTGATGCATGGAATCTCCGGATCACGCAGCGATGCCGGCAGGTCGTGCCGCGGCATCGAGGTTCGGTGGGATCGCCGCCCTGCAATGCGGGCGACAGCCGGGAACAAGCGCGCGAACGCGCTGCGGTCAGGCGATGGGAGGCCGGATCGCGCTCGGCAGCATCGGTGCCGGATGGCCGGAGTCGAGGCGATGCAGGACCGCATCCACCGCCGGCTGGATGACGCCCACCAGCAGGAGCGGTGCCATCGCGACCGACGCATGCATGCAGGCCTGCCGGCACTGAGGGCTGTCGCCGCAATCGGACCCGGTGACGGAATGGCAGTCCGACGCAGGCAGTTCAATCTCTGCGGCGGCAACGCCGCGATCCTGATCGGCGCAATCGGCGTGCTGTCCCGGCTCGACGGGGGCACGATCTACCGCAGCGTGCTGCAGCGACGCCGGCGTCGGCAGCGCGGCGAGCACGCCCGCCATCGCGCCCCCGATCCCGTTCAGGACCAGGGCGAGGGCCAGCAGGATCTGCAGGGGCAGGGCGTGGGTGCGCACGGTCGCCAGTTTAGCGGTTCCCGTCATCCGGTGGCTGCGCGCCACGCGCCATCGGCAGTTGCCAGCCCCAACGCAGCGCCGCCATCCGCAGGCCGAAGCAGACCAGGCCGCCAAGGATGGCGGTCAGCAGCACCGGTGCTTCCAGCATCGTGCCGACCACCACGATTCCGGCCCCTGCAAGCGCCGCCACCGCGTACAGCTCGGCGCGCAGCACCGCCGGCACCTCCGCCAGCAGGATGTCCCGCGCCATGCCGCCACCGATGCCGGTGAGCATGCCCATCAGCGCGGCCATCACCGGACTGAGCCCGAACACCAGCGCCTTCTGCGTGCCGGCGACGGCGAAGAACGCGAGCCCGACGGCATCCAGCATCCGCACGGGATTGCGCAGCCGTTCGACCGCACTCGACCAGTAGAAGGCGATCACGCCCGCCGCCAAGGCGACTGCGAGGTAGCGCCAGTCCTGGAACACCGCTGGCGGCGTGGCGCCGATCAGCACGTCGCGGCTGATGCCGCCGAAGGTGGAGGCCGCGAAGGCGACCACGAGTACACCGAACAGATCCAGGCGCTGGCGCGCCGCGGCCGTCGCGCCGCTGACCGCGAACGCGAACGTGCCGCAGAGGTCCAGGACCAGGACTAGGCTGCGGTGGAACTCGAGCGTACCCTGCAGTTCAAGCGCGATCATGCAGTGGAGTATGCACGGGGCTGGTCGCGCCCGGCATCGCGATCAGTCGCGAACCGGCAGCTTCAGGAACCGCGCCGCGTTGTCGTGGAAGATCGCCCGCTTCTGCTCTGGCGTCAGGAAGCTCGCGCTGTCAACGCCGTCAACAGCAAGGCCGATCGCCTCCGGCCACACCATCTGGTCGGACCCGAACATCAGGCGATCGCCCAGGCCTGCGGTCATCAATGCCTGCAGATAGTCGTGGAACTCCTGCCGCGGAATGATCCAGTTGATCACCGACACATCTGCATGCAACTGCGGATAGACGTACATCAGCGCCTTGGTTTCCTGCAGGTAGGGCCAGCCGGCGTGCATCAGCCACACACGTAATTTGGGATGGCGCTTCAGCATCGGCTCCAGCAGCTTCGGGTTGCCGAGCTCCACGCTGAAGTCCGGGCAGCAGCCGTACGGCGTTGCGGGCGGTCCGAGCCCGGTGTGGATGCCGACGGGAATGTCGAACTCCTCGGCCAGCGCAAGGTAAGGCTCGAACCACGGATCGCTCGGGTTGAGCCCGTGATACTGCGCGCCTATCTCGCCCAGCACCTTCAGATCGCCGCTGGCGAATGCAGCCCGCACGACCTCGGACGAGGGCAGGGGAGTGCGACCGTCATCGAGGAAGGCCCCGGCCCAGATCGCATCGCCGCCTACCTGGCGGAGGGCGGCCATGTGGGGATCGGGTCCACTGGCGAGACCGAGCACGATGTTGTGCTCGCGCATGGCTTCGAGCGTGAGGCGCTGCCGATCGGCATCGGTGTTCGCGGTTGTCGGTTTGCCGGTCGCGGGGTTCGGCGCACCGGGAGCGGCTGGGCCGGCGTGCAGGTGCACGTCGATGATCGGCCCCTGATAGGACTGGGCCAGCACGGGTGGTGGCAGCAACAGCGCGAGCAGAAAGAGTGAGAAGCGCATGGCATTGTTCCCCGCGGTTTCCCGGATAGACGCGGGCGAATCGCACAAGCGGCCAGTTGGCTGGCACGCCCCTGATCCAAGGCTCGCCGCAGCCTGGGCCCAGTGGCCTGACGACGGTCGGCATGTCCCTTGCACGCACCCTTCGGCGTATTCACTCCCAGGCCCATCAACCCGGCAACATGACCCATGAATGCCGAATAGCTCCACTTTTTGCGACTGCTGAAAATGGGGGGGGATTACCGCCGAAGGGGCTGAGGATCGGCAGGATGCATGAAAAAGGCCGATGTGCTGTAGCCAGCCCAATCAATGGCAGTGCAGTTGCGATAGTTCCGCATTCGTCAGAGGAGGCACTTCGGACATAAAAAGCTCCGAAGCAGCAAGGCTCGTACACTGGATTCAGTGGTAACCGACGGTCATCACATAGTCTCGAAGCAGCGATTCCTCGTACTCGACTTCCTGCATGAGCGCTTGCAGCGCATCGCGGGCATTGAGCACTCCCATTGGCCGGGAATCCTCGTCTGTCACCGGAACGTTCTTCAAGCCACGCGTTTTCATCTTCGACCACACTTCGTCCATCCGATCTCCTGGCTGACAAGCAAGAACATCGCGCACCATTACAGATGAAACCGCAGTGGTGCAGCCGCATCCTTGGCATCGGCTGATCTGGTCGACGACGTTGGTCTTGGTCACGACGCCCGCCAGCACACCATTCACGTCGCAAATCACCACAAGGTCGGTCCCGGTATTGCGCAAGAGTTTGGCGGCCTCAATGAGTTGCGCGTCGTCGGCAAGCATGACGAGCCGCTCGCGCGCTACAGGCAGCGATGCTTCAATGAATATCATGGTGCTCCTCCGGGTTCACGCTCGCGTTCATTTGAAGACTATTTGCAGGGTGGCCATGGCACCGGCAACGGCCAATGCGAGACAGGTCAGACGCATCGCTACCAGCACTGCGAACCTGGCACGTGAGTGCATGTAGTCCTCAATGACCACCTGCAGACCGAGTGCAGTGTGATGGAACAACGCCAGCAGCAACAGGATCATTGCAACGGCATTCAATGGTGCCCTCAACCACGCCAGGAAGGTGGCGTGGTCACTGTGGGTATGCGCGATGAGCGACGCGACGAACCAGAGCGTGAGCGGGATGAGCGCCACGGCTGAAACGCGCTGGGCCCACCAGTGCTCGACGCCCGCCTTCGCCGATCCTAGCCCGACCGCACGGGCCACGGGGGATCGCATGTCGTGACTGCCCATGTCCTAGCTCCCTCTCAAGAGCATGGCGAGCACCCAGGCCAACAGCGTCAACACCACACTCGCCACCACCACGGCCCAGCCGGACAGATAGATGAAACGCAGCTCGAATCCCTGCACGGCATCGAAAAGCAGATGGCGGATGCTTCCGCAAAGATGCAAGAAGAACGCCAGGGTGGCTGCCACCAACAGGGCTTGGCCGACCCAGGAGTCGATAACGCTTTGTACGAGGCTATAGGGGCCCGGTCCTGATGCGGCAGCGAGCAACCAGAGCACCAACACGATGGCACACACGCTCAGCATGACGCCGGTGATGCGATTGACGATCGACAGGACCGAAGTCAGCTGCGGGCGATAGATCTGGATATTGGGAGATCGGGGCATCGGTCGTTTCCGCACAGGATTTGACGGTTTTTCCATGAGGTCCGCCGTCAGCCCCTGCGCTCGATCATCTGCCGCTTGATCTCCGCGATGGCCTTGCCCGGGTTCAGGCCCTTCGGACACGTCCGGGTGCAGTTGAGGATGGTGTGGCAACGGTAAAGACGGAAGGGGTCATCGAGTGCGTCGAGCCGTTCATCCGCTGCGTCGTCACGACTGTCGGCAAGCCAACGCCAAGCTTGGAGCAGTACCGCAGGGCCCAGGAAACGGTCGCCATTCCACCAATGACTGGGGCAGCCCGACGTGCAGCAGAAACACAGAATGCACTCGTAAAAGCCATCGAGTTTGCGACGTTCCTCCACCGATTGAAGTCGTTCGCGCTCGGGTTCTGGCGTTCGGGACTTGAGCCATGGCTCGATCGCGGTGTATTGCGCGAACACATGCGTGAGATCCGGAACAAGATCTTTGACGACCGGCATGTTCGCCAGTGGATAGATGGTTGCTGGCGAAGCCAGGTCGGTGATGAATCGCATGCAGGCGAGCCAGTTCGTGCCATCCATGGTCATGGCGCAGGAGCCGCAGATGCCCTCGCGGCATGAGCGCCGGAACGTAAGGGTTGGATCGACCTTGTTCTTGATCCAGAAAAGTGCGTCCAACGTCATTGGGCCGCAGTCGTCGAGATCGACTTCAAACGTATCCAGGCGCGGATTGGCGGTGGAATCTGGATCGTAGCGGTAGATCTGGAACCGTTTGGTTCGCGTCGCGCCGACAGGCACCGGCCACGTCTTGCCGTTCTCGATACGCGATTCGGGGGCTACCCCCATATTGCGGGGTACTGGAAAACGCTTGAGCAGGGTTGCGCGCGGAACCTGATCCGATCCCTCGATGATCATCAGTCGATCCGGGTCACGGGTGGGGGGCACCAGCTGGGTGGCGCGCGGCAAGTCATTGATCGGTTCGCGGGACATGATTTTTGGTTCGTGCCCGGAGTCACCGAGAAAGGTCATGCAAAAGTAGTCCCGCAAGCGGGAGATATCCGTGAAGGTCCTTCAAATGTGCACGATCTGCGTCGCGTTTATTGAAGGTGCTGACCATGTTGAACTCCCAGCGGTCGCAACTTGCGTGCCCGCGGCCAAGCGGGAGAACTCCGAGCAGCACGCCATCTGCCAAGGTTCCCGACCATGCCGCATACCGCGTCGGTCTGTGACGAGCGCTCTGTGACCGCTGACCCTCGGGTGGCGCCTGGCGGGCGGAAAGTACGGGTTCTGACCGAATTGTTCATCGAGTGCTTTGAACAGTCGTCGCTGGTGCCTGAAGCCGCCCCTGTCTGAACGGTGCGATGCACCAGGCCGACTGCGTCGGTGCCGGAGTTGACCTTGGCCGAACTCTGGTGCATGAGGCTGCGGCGCTGGGCGGGCGCCCCGGCGATGACCCGGCATTAACCCGGGGCCCAGTAGCATGGCGGGCGCACCGCACCCAGGACAGGAGTCCGCTTGACTTCCGTTTCCGACGCATTCGTGCTTTTCGGCGCCACCGGTGACCTTGCCTACAAGAAGATCTTTCCGGCATTGCAGGCGCTGGTCGCGCGCGGCCGCTTCGACATGCCGGTGATCGGCGTGGCCCGCGCCGGCTGGACGGTCGACCAGCTGCGCGAACGTGCTCGCGAGAGCCTGGTGCACAACGGCGGTGTGGATGAAGCCGCCTTCGCCCGGCTTGCCGCACAGCTGCGCTACATCGACGGCGACTACACCGACGCCGGCACCTTCGAGCGCCTGCGCAGGGAACTCGGGGCCGCGCAGCGGCCGCTGCACTACCTGGCCATCCCGCCGAGCCTGTTCGGGACCGTGGTCCGCGCGCTGGGCGCCAGCGGTTGCGCACGGGGCGCGCGGGTGGTGGTCGAGAAGCCCTTCGGCCGCGACCTGGCCTCGTCCCGGGTGCTCAACGCCACCCTGCACGAGGTGTTCCCGGAATCCTCGCTCTTCCGCATCGACCACTACCTGGGCAAGGAAGCAGTACAGAACCTGCTGTACTTCCGCTTCGCCAACGCCTTTCTCGAACCGCTGTGGAACCGGGAGTACGTCGACAACGTGCAGATCACCATGGCCGAGGCCTTTGGCGTGCAGGGCCGCGGCGGCTTCTACGACGGCGTAGGCGCGATCCGCGACGTGGTCCAGAACCACCTCCTGCAAGTGGTCGCGCTGCTGGCGATGGACGCGCCGATCGGCGGCGATCCCGAGTCGATCCGGGCGGAGAAGCTGCGCCTGTTCCGCGCCATGCGCCCGCTGGAGCCCGGCGAGCTGGTGCGCGGCCAGTTCCGCGGCTATCGCGACGAGCCGGGGGCGGCGAAGGATTCGGACGTGGAGACCTTTGCCGCGCTGCGCCTGTACATCGACACCTGGCGCTGGGCGGGGGTGCCGTTCTATATCCGCGCAGGCAAGTGCCTGCCGATCACCTCGACCCAGGTGATGGTGGACCTCAAGTGCCCGCCGCTGTCGATCTTCGACGAGAGCCAGCCGGCGCATTCAAACTATTTCCGCCTGCGCCTGAGCCCGGAAGTGGTGATCTCGACCGGTGTGCGGGTCAAACGCGCCGGGGACCTGATGCGCGGCGAGGCCGTCGAGCTGACCGCGCGCCACCAGCACGTCGACGAGAAATCGCCCTACGAGCGCCTGCTGGGCGATGCGGTGCGCGGCGACGCGGGCCTGTTCACCAGCGACGAAGCGGTGGAGGCGGCATGGCGAGTCGTGGATCCGGTGCTGCAGGAGCACGCGCCGGTCGAGTCTTACGAGCCGGGCAGCTGGGGGCCGGCGTCGGCGACCGGAATCGTAGTCAACGACGAAGGCTGGCACGACCCGCAGCCCGAGACGAGCGAGCCGTGCTAGACCGCGAGCCCGCCACCCCTGAACCCGCTACCGCTGAATCCGTATCGACACGACAGGAGTCGTCATGAACCACCTGCAATCCCTGCGCGAGCTCGGCCAGAGCCTGTGGCTGGACAACATCACCCGCGAGATCCTCGATGACGGCACGCTGCAGCGCTACATCGACGAGTACGCGATCACCGGCCTGACTTCGAATCCAACGATCTTCGACCAGGCGATCGGCGACAGCGACGCCTACGATGCCGGCATCGGCAAGAAATCCGCCGCCGGCAAGCGCGACGCCGAGCTGTTCGTCGAGCTGGCGCTGGAGGACCTGCGCCGGGCGGCGGACCTGTTCCGCCCCGTGTTCGATGCCACCGGCGGCGTCGACGGCTGGGTGTCGATGGAGCTCTCGCCGCTGCTGGCCGCAGACACCACCGGCAGCATCGAGGCCGCCAGGCGCATCCACGCGCAGGCCGGGCGCGACAACCTGTATGTAAAGATCCCGGGCACGCCGGAAGGCGTGTCGGCAATCGAGGAATCGATCTTCGCCGGCGTGCCGATCAACGTGACCCTGCTGTTCTCCATGCAGCAGTACGTCGCGGCGGCAGACGCGTACATGCGCGGCATCGAGCGGCGCATCGAGGCCAGCCTGGACCCGGTGGTGGGCTCGGTCGCTTCGCTGTTCATCAGTCGCTGGGACAGGGCCAGCGCGGAGCAACTGCCGGACGAACTGCACAACCGCCTGGGCATTGCGGTGGGGCAGCAGACCTATCGCGCCTATCGCGATCTGCTGGCTTCGGATCGCTGGGAAAAGCTCGCCGCGGCGGGCGCGCGGCCCCAGCGCCTGCTGTGGGCAAGCACCGGCACCAAGGACCCGAAGTCGTCCGACACGCTCTACGTCGAAGCGCTGGCCGCACCCGACACGATCAACACGGTGCCCGAGAAGACGCTGCATGCCTTCGCCGACCACGGCAAGGTGCGCGGCGCGCTGGCCGACGATGGCGGCGACTTCGCCACCACGCTTGCGAAGATCGCCGCGGCCGGAGTCGACATCGATGCGCTGGCCGCGCAGCTGCAGCGCGACGGCGCCGACGCCTTCGTCAAGTCCTGGAACCAGCTGCTGCAGCGCATCGCCGACAAGGCGCGGTCGCTGGCCGGCGGTCGCTGAGCAAGGTGGCCATGGACACGAATGTCAGCCCGATGGCCGGCAGGCCGGCGCAGCCCGCGCAGCTCGTCGACATCGACAAGCTGCTTGCCGCCTATTTCGACGTGAAGCCGGATCCGTCGGTCGCCGCGCAGCGCGTGGCGTTTGGCACCTCCGGCCACCGCGGCAGTTCGCTGGACGGCAGTTTCAACGAGCACCATGTGCTCGCCATCACCCAGGCGATCTGCGACTACCGCAAGGCGCAGGGCGTCGACGGGCCGCTGTTCCTCGGCATCGACACCCACGCGCTGTCCGCACCCGCGCGCGACAGCGCGCTGGAGGTACTGGCCGCGAACGGCGTGGAGTTGCGGATCGCGCAGGGCTACGAGTACACGCCCACGCCCGCCGTGTCGCATGCGATCCTCGTCCACAACCGCGGTCGTGACTCGCGCCTGGCCGACGGCATCGTCGTCACGCCCTCGCACAACCCGCCTGGCGACGGCGGCTTCAAGTACAACCCGGCCAACGGCGGGCCGGCCGACACCGCGATCACCCGTCAGGTGCAGGACCGCGCCAACGCGCTGCTAGAAGCGAGCCTCAAGGGCGTGGCGCGCGTGCCGCTGGCGCAGGCGCACGCCGCGAATACCACGCGCGAACACGATTTCCTCAATCACTACGTCGCCGACCTCGCCAAGGTGCTCGACTTCGACCTGATCCGCGGCTCGGGCATCCGCATGGGCGTCGATCCGCTGGGCGGTGCCGGCGTGCACTACTGGGCGCGCATCGCCGAGCGCTATCGGCTGGATCTCGATGTCGTCAGCGAGCAGGTCGACCCGACGTTCGCCTTCATGACCCTCGACTGGGACGGGCGGATCCGCATGGACCCGTCATCGTCGTACGCGATGCAGCGGCTGATCGGGATGAAGGACCGCTATGACGTCGCCTTCGCCTGCGATACCGACCATGATCGCCACGGCGTGGTGACGAAGGCGGGCCTGCTGCCGTCGAACCACTACATGGCCGCGATGGTCGACGACCTGTTCCACCACCGCCCGCAGTGGGACGCGAACGCCGCCGTGGGCAAGACCGTGGTCAGCAGCAGCATGATCGACCGCGTCGCCAAGCGACTCGGGCGCAGGCTGTACGAAACGCCGGTGGGCTTCAAATGGTTCGCCGACGGCCTGTTCGACGGTTCGCTGGGTCTGGGCGGCGAGGAAAGCGCGGGCGCCAGTTTCCTGCGCCGCGACGGCACGGTCTGGACCACCGACAAGGACGGCATCGCACCGGCGCTGTTCGCCGCCGAACTCACCGCGCGCCACGGGCACGACCCGGCCGAACACTACCGGGGGCTGTGCGAGGCCCTCGGCGAGGTCTTCTCTGACCGCGTTGAGGCGCCGGCCAGCGCACAGCAGAAGGAGCTGCTGGGCAAGCTCTCGCCCGCGCAGCTGAAGGCCGACAAGCTCGCGGGCGCCGACATCCGCCAGGTACTGGACAAGGCGCCTGGCAACGGCGCGCCGATCGGCGGCATCAAGGTCGTCGCCGACAATGGCTGGTTCGCCGCACGGCCGTCGGGCACCGAGGACATCTACAAGATCTACGGCGAGAGCTTCGAGAGCCCCGATCACCTGCAAGCGATCCTCGCCGAGGCGCAGGGCATCGTCGATGCGGCGCTCGCCGAAAGCTGAAGACACCCGCATCCCCCTGTGGGAGCGGCCATGGCCGCGATGCAGTTCGCAAGGCAGGCCATCGCGGCCATGGCCGCTCCCACCCAGTCACCGGAGCAGGATCATGGCACCAGACAAGGCATCCGCATCCCTCGACCAGCGCTGCATCGACACGCTGCGCTTCCTTTCCGTCGACATGGTGCAGAAGGCCGACAGCGGCCATCCCGGCCTGCCGCTTGGCGCCGCGCCGATGGCCTACGTGCTGTGGCAGCGATTCCTGAAGCACAACCCGGCCAATCCGCTGTGGTCGGACCGGGACCGATTCGTGCTCTCCGCCGGCCACGGGTCGGCGCTGCTATACAGCCTGCTGCACGTCACCGGCTACGACCTGACGCTCGACGACATCAAGCAGTTCCGGCAGTGGGGCAGCAAGGCGCCGGGGCACCCCGAGCGCGGCCACACGCCGGGCGTGGAAGTCACCACCGGGCCGCTGGGGCAGGGCTTCGCCAACGCCGTGGGCATGGCGATGGCCGAGGCGCAGCTGGCGGCGCGCTACAACCGCCCGGGCCACGTCGTCGTCGACCACCGCACCTGGGTCATCGCCAGCGACGGCGACCTGATGGAAGGCGTCGCCTCCGAGGCCGCATCGCTTGCCGGGCACCTGAAGCTGGGCAAGCTCAACGTGCTCTACGACGACAACAGCGTGACCCTGGCCGCCGGCACCGACATCACCTTCACCGAGGATCGCGCCGCGCGCTTCGCCGCCTACAACTGGCACGTGGAAAGCGTGGACGACGGCAACGACGTGGCCGCGATCGAACGGGCCCTGCAGCGGGCACACGACGAGATCACGCGGCCGTCGCTGGTGCTGGTGCGCACCCACATCGGCTATGGCTCGCCGGAGCAGGACAGCTACAAGGCGCACGGCTCGCCGCTGGGCGAGGAGGGCGTGGCGGCGACCAAGCGCAAGCTCGGCTGGCCCGAGCAGCCGGCGTTCCTGCTGCCCGACGACGCGATGGCGCACTTCCGCTCCGCACTCGACCGCGGCAAGCGCGGGCAGGACGCGTGGCAGCAACGTTTAGATACCTACGCCGATGCCTATGCCGATGACGCGCGCGAGCTCCGCACCAGCCTCGAAGCGACATTGCCCGACGGCTGGGACGCGGACATCCCGGTGTTCCCCGCGGACGCCAAGGGCATGGCCACGCGCGAAGCCGGCGGCAAGGTGCTGTCAGCGATCGCGCCGAAGCTGCCGGCGCTGACCGGCGGCTCCGCGGACCTCGATCCCTCGACCTACACCGCGGTGAAGGGCCTGGGCGACTTCGACCCGCGCGCCACGCCGGGCGAGGACGAGCAGGGCTCGGCCGGCGGCGGCTGGAGTTATTCGGGCCGCAACCTGCACTTCGGCGTTCGCGAGCACGCGATGGGCACCATCTGCAACGGACTGGCCGCGCACGGCGGCATCATTCCCTACGACGCGACCTTCCTGATCTTCTCCGACTACATGCGCCCGCCGATGCGCCTGGCCGCGTTGATGCGCCTGCATGTGCTGCACGTGTTCACCCACGACAGCATCGCGCTGGGCGAAGACGGGCCGACGCACCAGCCGGTGGAGCAACTTGCAGGCCTGCGTTCGGTGCCGGGGCTGCTGGTGATCCGGCCCGCGGATGCGAACGAAACGGCCGTAGCCTGGCGCGTGGCCATCGAAGCACGCGACCGGCCGGTCACGCTGGCGCTTTCGCGGCAGAAAGTGCCCACGCTTGATCGCGACAAGTACGCATCGGCCGATGGCCTGCGCAAGGGCGCCTATGTATTGCTCGATGCGGAAGGCGGCAAACCCGACGTCATCGTGATCGGCACCGGCGCGGAAACCGGTCTCGCGCTGGCCGCCGTGGAAAAACTGCAGGGCGAAGGCGTCGCCGCGCGCGCGGTGTCGATGCCGTGCTGGGAGCTGTTCGACGAACAGCCGCAGGAATTCCGTGAATCCGTGTTGCCGTCGTCCGTGCCTGCGCGACTGGCGGTGGAAGCGGGGTCGCCGCAGGGCTGGCACCGCTACGTCGGCGACCACGGCGACGTGCTGGGCGTCGACCGCTTCGGTGCTTCGGCGCCAGGAAGCGAGATGCTGGAACGCTACGGGTTCACCGTGGATAACGTCTGCGCACGCGCCGGTGCGCTGCTCGGAAATGAGAAAGTCTGATGGCACACGACTTCATGGTTGGCGACCACGTCACGTGGAACTCCGAGGCCGGTCATGTCAGCGGCAAGATCACCAAGGTGCACGTCAAGGACTTCAACTGGCATGGCTATACCCGGCATTGCAGCGAAGACGATCCGCAGTACGAGATCAAGAGCGACAAGACCGACCACGTCGCGGTGCACAAGGGCGGAGCGTTGAAGAAGAAATCGTGAGGCGTCGCAGGGCGGGGCGGGTGCGCCTATTCCTTCTTCATCGCATGCCCGCCGAACTCGTTGCGCATCGCCGACAGCAGCCGGTCGGCGAACGATTCGCCGTCGCGCGAGCGCAGGCGGGCGATCAGGGACTGGGTGATCACCGGCGACGGCACGTTGAGGTCGATCGCCTCGGCCACGGTCCAGCGGCCTTCGCCCGAGTCGGGCACGAACGGCGCGATGCCGTCCATCGTCGGGTTCTTGCCCAGCGCGTCAGCGGTCAGGTCCAGCAGCCAGGAGCGCACGACGCTGCCAGTGCGCCAGATCTCGGCCACCTGGTGCAGGTCGAGGCCGAATTCCTGCTTGTGCCCGAGGATCGAGAAGCCTTCCGCATAGGCCTGCATCAGTCCGTACTCGATGCCGTTGTGGACCATCTTGGTGAAGTGCCCCGACCCGGACGGCCCGACGTGGCCCCAGCCCTGGTCCTTGCCCGGCGCCAGCGTCTCGAACACCGGCCGCAGTCGCTCAACCGCATCGGCTTCGCCGCCGACCATCATGCTGTAGCCCTCGGCCAGGCCCCACACGCCGCCGCTGGTGCCGCAATCGACGTAGTGCAGGCCTTTGCCGGCGACGGCCCTCGCGCGATCCACGGTGTCCTTGTAGTTGGAATTGCCGCCGTCGACGATGGTGTCCCCTGCCGCCAGCAGCTCGACGAGCGCATCCACCGTGCTGCCGGTGATGGCCCCGGCCGGCACCATCATCCAGGCCACGCGTGGCGACGACAGCTTGCCGACGAGCTCCTCCAGCGAGGTGGCCGACTCCGCGCCGAAGCCCTCGGCCAGTGAGCGCGCCTCGGGTTTCGGGTCGAAACCGACCACGCGGTGGCCGCCGCGCACCAGGCGCTGCGCCATGTTCGCGCCCATCTTGCCCAAGCCGATCATGCCAAGTTCCATGTCTTCCTCCTCGTTGTGCAACCGCGCTGCTCGTCACGCCCCTGGCGACACAGGATGCTCGAGGCACCAGGCCCGCGCCGCCGCGCCGATCGCGGACGACTCGGTGGGGTAAGGGTGGATGACCCGCGCCAGCCCGCGCACGCCGGTGCCGTTGACCATCGCCTGGGTAACTTGCCCGATCAGCTCGCCGGCGCGGCGGGACACGATCGTCGCCCCCAGGATGCGGTCGGAGCCGTCGGCGACGTGCAGCTTGACGAAGCCGATCTCGTCGCCGTCGAGCACCGCCCGGTCCACCGCGTGCAGCGGGATCGTGCTGGTGGAGATGGGGATTCCGCGCAGCATGGCCTCGCGCACGTACAGGCCCACATGTGCGATCTCCGGATCGGTGTACGTACACCACGGAATCACCAGATCGCCCAGGCGCTGCCGTTCACCGCGCAGGGCATTGGCCACCGCCATGCGCGCAGTGGCCACGGCGACATGGGTGAAACGGTGGGCCATGCAGGCATCGCCGGCCGCGTAGATCGCGGGGTTTGCCGTGCACAGGTGATCGTCCACCCGGATGCCCTCGACCGCATCATGTCCAACACCTGCCGCCTCCAGGCCCATGTCGTCGATGCGCGGCAGCCGCCCGGTGCCGACCAGCACGGCATCGGCAACCACGCTTGTCACGTAGTCGTCGGTGCGCAGGTCGGCGTGGATCCCGTCGCCGGCACGGCGCACGGCGGTCACCTCGGTATTCAGGCGCACCTCGATCCCGTCGCGAGCGAACGCCACCGACAGGATCTGCGCCGCATCGCGCTCTTCGTGGGGCAGGAACAGCGGCATGTTCTGGACGATGATCACGCGGCTGCCGAAGCGGCGAAACACCTGCGCCAGTTCGCAACCCAGGGGGCCGCCGCCGATGACCAGCAGCCGCCGGGGCAGGGCGGCGATGCCGAAGATCGTTTCGTTGGTCAGGTAGCCCACGTCGCGCAGGCCGGGAATGTCGGGCACGTCGGGCTCGGCACCGGTCGCGATCAACGCCTTGTCGAACCGCAGCTGCACGCCGTCCAGTTCCAACCGGTCCGGGGCCTTGAACATGGCATGGCCGAAGAACAGGTCGATGCCGGCTTCGCGCAACATCCGCGGCGAGGTGGCGCGGCTCAGGCGCGCGCGCAGCCGCAGCACGCGTTCCATCGCGGCGTGGAAGTCCACCTCGACCCGTGGCGGTGCGATGGCGCCGTACTTCCGGGCATCGCGCATTTCCGCGTACACACGGGCGGTGCGCACCAGGGCCTTGGAGGGCTCGCAGCCGAAGCTGAGGCGGTCACCGCCGAGCAGGTCGCGCTCCACCAGCGCAACACGCGCGCCGGTGGCGGCAGCGTCCTGCGCGGCCGCCAGGCCGGCGGCGCCGGCGCCGACGACGACCAGCCCGTAGCGTTCGGCTGGCCTGGGATTGCGCCATCGGGTCGGGCGCAGATTGTCGCGCAGTTCGTCACGGACGAACGGGTCGACCACGGTGCCGATGCCGGAGTCGCGGTGGTGCATCAGCCTTGCTCCCCGTCGCGCGCGGCGGTATCGAGCCAGCCGCCTTCGAAGCCAGCGCGGCGCAGCCCGTCGACGACGCACCGGCAGCGACGCATCAGCGCCCAGGGCAGGCCGGACCGATGGTTTTCCAGCATCAACACGATGATGCCCTGGTCGAGCCCGAACAGGCCGGGCGATACCCACGCCTTTCCGTCCGTGTCGCGCAGGTCGGCGTTGAAGCCGCTGGTGAAGCCGTGTTCGTGGACGATCTCCGGATGGCGTCGGCACATCGTGCCGATGGCCTCGAGCGCAAGTTCCGGTTCGAACGGCACGCTCGCCAGCACCGCCGGCGGCGACAGGGTGCCGTCGTCCGGCCCGTAGGGCACGCCGCGCGCGGCATAGCCGAACAGGTGCCGCGGCTCCGCATCCACTCCCTGTACTTCGTCGGTCGGTCCCTCGCAGGCGCTCAGGCCCCAGCAATCCTGCCCGTAGCCCCGGTGGCCGCGCGGGTTGATGCAGGCATAGGCGCGCTGCACATGGATGGCGCGACGGCTGTTCTCGAAATAGTCGCAGGCCTTCCCGCGCATGAAGCTGTCGCGGATGCCGCGGAAGTCGATCCACGCGTGCGAGAACTGGTGGATGAACAGCGGGCCGGCGTACAGGAAGCCGTGGCCATAGAGATTCTCCCACTGGTAGGTGCTGGTCCAGGCCCGGTAGCAGTCCTCGCCGATCGGGTAGGTGGGCGAACCCAGGGCAAGCACGTACAGCACGATCGCCTCGCTGTAGCCTTCCCAGCCGTAGTGAAGGAAGCCGCACTCGGGCTTCCAGCCCTGCATGATCGTTTCGCCGCCGTTTTGCGCCCAGCGCCAATCGATGCGGCGGTACAGTCCATCGGCAATGGCGCGCAGCTCCGCCTCGTCGGGCGTGTCGGCATCGAAGTAGCGGCTGGCCATGAGCGCCCCGACGATCAGCAGTGCCGTGTCGATCATCGACAGCTCGCAGCGCCAGACGCGGGTGCCGGTGTCGCGGTCGAGGAAGTGGAAGTAGAAGCCCTTGTGTCCCGTGGAACCTGGACTGCCGTCCTGGTTGCTGTCGCGGAAGAAGCGCAGCGCGGCGGCGCAATGTTCGACCGCTTCGGCCCGCCCGATCCAGCCGCGTTCGACCGCGACCGGGTAGGTCGACAGCGCGAACCCGACGACCGCGATGCTGACCGGCGACCATTCGCGCGAGGTGTCGGCGTACAGGCCGTTGACCGGGTTGCGGTGCCGCAGGAAGTAGCCGAAGGCGGCGCGCTGGTAGTGGTCCAGCAAGGGGTCGCCGGCCTCCGCGATGCTGTTTTGTATCGTCTTCGGCACGTTGGCTGCAGTCTAGGGTCCGCGGTGTTAGCAGGTCATGACGTTGACCCCACCGTGACCGCCAACGTGCAATAAGGGGACGACACCTTCCGGAGTCCTCGTTCCATGCAAGACCAGGCATCCGGAAGCACGCCGCCCGGCCTCCTCCTTCAGGCGCCCCGACTGCAGCTGCTATCTAACGGGTGCTACACCGTGATGCTGACCGCCGCGGGCTCCGGCTACAGCCATCTCGGAAACTGCGCGATCACCCGATGGCGCGCCGATCCGACAGGCGACGACCACGGCTGCTGGCTCTACCTGCGTGACGTCGACAGCGGCGCGACCTGGTCGGCCGGGTTGCAGCCCACCGGGGCCGTGCCCGATACCTATGCGCTGGAATTCACCGATGGCCGCGCGGGCATCCGCCGCCGTGACGGCGACATCGAAACCACCACCGAGGTCGTCGTCGCCGGCAATGCCGATGCGGAGGTCCGGTGCGTCCGCCTGCGCAACAGCGGCGACCGCGAGCGCATCATCGAACTGACCAGCCACGCCGAACTGGTGCTTGCGCCGCAGCAGGGCGATGCCGCGCACCCCGCGTTTTCTAAAATGTTCGTGCGCACCGAGTGGTTGGCCGACCGACGCGTGCTGCTTGCCACGCGTCGCGTGCGCACGCCAGGCGATCCGTCGATCTGTGCCGCGCAGTGGCTGCAGGTCGAAGGCGACGACGGCGGCGAACCGCAGTGGGAGACCGACCGGGCGCGCTTCATCGGCCGCGGCCGCGACGTGCGCGCCCCGGCGGCGCTCGAATCGGAGACGCTTTCGGGTACGGTCGGCACCGTGCTTGATCCGGTGTTCAGCCTGCGGCGCCGGGTGCGCATCGCGCCCGGGGACACCGCCACGCTGCAGCTGTGGACGGTGGCGGCCGCTGGCCGCGACGAGGCGCTCACGCTGGTCGATCGGTTCCGCGGCGCGGATGCCTTCGCGCAGGCGTCCGGGGACGCGTCGAAGCGAGCGCACGCGCTGCTGTCGCGCCTGGGCCTGGATGCGGCGCAGGCGCGGCGCTTCCAGCGTCTCGCGGCCGCGCTGCTGTACCCGGATCCGACGCTGCGCACCGCACCCGCGGCGCTGGGGAAGGGGGAGGGCGGCGCGCCCACGCTCTGGGCCGGCGGCATTTCGGGCGATCGCCCGATCGTTCTGCTGCGCATCAACGACGATACCGGCCTGGCGCTCGCGGATGACGTCCTGCGCGCCGAAGCGTACTGGCGCGCACACGGTCTCGAGGCCGACCTTGTGGCCGTCGCCGGGTCGGCGGCGGCGTACGACGCGCTGCAGGATCGCTTCACGGGGCACGCGACGCGGAATCCGCCGCCGGGCGGCAGGCAGAACCTGTTCGTACTCCGCGCCGACGAGGCGCCAGATGCACTGCAGGCCGGGCTGGCGACGGCGGCCGCGATTGCCCTCGACCAGCGCGACGGTGGCTTCGCGGCACAGGTGGATGCGCTGCCGGCCGCGACAGGGACAGACCTGCCGCACAATGCCGCCCGCCAGCCGACTGCGGCCGCCGGGTCGCCGTCGCGGGGATCGGGCGGCGGCATCGAGGCGACCCTGGAGTTCTTCAACGGCCACGGCGGCTTCGCCGAAGACGGGCGCGAGTACGTCACGATCATCCGCAACGGCGCGCTGCCGCCGATGCCATGGCTCAACGTCGTCGCCAATCCGGACTTCGGCTTCACCGCCACCGAGGCCGGCGGTGGCTACGCGTGGTCGCGCAACAGCCAGCGCAACCCGATCACGCCGTGGACAAATGATCCGGTCTCCGATCCGCCGCAGGACGTGCTCTACGTGCGTGACGACGAGGATGGCCGGCTGTTCACCGCCACCGCGCTGCCGCGCTGCGGCGACGATGGCGAGTACGTCGCGCGCCACGGCCACGGCTACAGCCGCTTCGAGCACGCCGAACATGGCATCGAGCTCGACCTGCTGCAGTACGTGCCGGTCGACGATGGCCTGAAGATCTCGCGCCTGCGGCTGCGCAACCGCTCGGGGCGCACGCGCAGGCTGTCGGTGACCGCCTTCGTACAGTGGGCGCTGGGGCCGAACGGCTCGCAGCCGGCGCCGTTCGTCGCGACCTCTCTGGACCGGGACACCGGCGCGCTGTTCGCCGCCAACGCCTGGCGCGCGGAGTTTGGCGAACGCGTGGCGTTCATGGACCTGCGTGGCCGCCAGCACGCGCACAGCGGCGATCGCCTCGAATTCCTCGGCCGGCGGGGAAACCTGGCCGCGCCGGCGGCACTCCAGGGAGGCGAAGCGCTGTCCGGACGCAACGGTGCCGGGCTGGATCCTTGCGGCGCGCTGCAAACCCGCTTCGAACTGTCCGCCGATGGCGAAGAGGAGATCGTGCTCCTGCTCGGCGACGCGATCAACGCCGGCGCCGCGCGCGAGCTGGTGCGCCGCTACCGCGAGGCGGACCTCGACGCCGTCCTGCAGGCAGCCGTCGCGCAGTGGGACGACATCCTCGGCACCGTGCAGGTGCGCACGCCCGACCGGGCGATGGACCTGCTGCTCAACCGCTGGCTGCTGTACCAGGCGCTGTGCTGCAGGGTCTGGGCGCGCACCGGGTATTACCAGGCCAGCGGCGCCTACGGCTTCCGCGACCAGCTGCAGGACGTGATGGCCACCTGCATCGCACGCCCCGGGGAAGCGCGCGCGCAGCTGCTGCGTGCCGCGGGCCGCCAGTTCGAGCAAGGCGACGTGCAGCACTGGTGGCTGCCGCCGAGCGGCGAGGGCATTCGCACGCGCATGACCGACGACCGCCTGTGGCTGCCGTTCGTCGCCTGTCACTACATGGATGCCACCGGCGACACCGACGTGCTCGATACGCGCCAGTCCTTCATCGAAGGCCCGCAGCTCGAGCCCGGGCAAGACGAAGCCTACTTCCGGCCCACGACCGCGGACAGCGATGCCAGCCTGTACGAACACTGCGCACGCGCCATCGACGTGAGCCTCACGCTTGGCGCGCACGACCTGCCGCTGTTCGGCACCGGCGACTGGAACGACGGCATGAACCGCGTTGGCGAGGAGGGCAGGGGCGAGAGTTCCTGGCTGGGCTGGTTCCTGTGCGCCACCATCGATGCGTTCGCGCCATACGCGAAGGCGCGCGGCGAGCACGAGCGCGCAGCGCGCTGGGAAGATGTCGCGAGCACGGTGCGCAAGGGCCTGGACGACGGCGGCTGGGACGGCCAGTGGTACCGTCGCGGCTACTACGACGACGGCACGCCGCTGGGCTCGCACGAAAGCGACGAATGCCGCATCGACACCATCGCCCAGTCGTGGAGCGTGATCGCCGGTGGCGGCGATCCGGCGCATGCGAAGTCGGCGATGGAGCAGGTCCACCGGCAGCTGATCCTGCGCGACGAGAAGGTCGCGCTGCTGTTCACCCCGCCGTTCCAGCACACCGAGCACGACCCCGGCTACATCAAGGCCTATCCACCGGGCCTACGCGAAAATGGCGGCCAGTACACGCACGGCGCGCAGTGGTCGATCTTCGCCTTCGCGAAGATGGGCGACGGCGACCGCGCGTTCGAACTGTTCTCGCTGATCAATCCCGTCCACCATGCATCCACGCCCGAAGGCGTGGACCGCTACAAGGTCGAGCCCTATGTCGCGGTCGCCGACGTGTATTCGGTCGAGCCGCACGTCGGCCGCGGCGGCTGGACCTGGTACACCGGGTCCGGCGCCTGGCTGTACCGGGCCGGGCTGGAAGCGGTCCTGGGCTTCCACCTGCAGGGCGCGCATCTGCGCCTGGATCCCTGCATTCCACGGGTGTGGCCGGGCTTCTCGATCGAGTACCGCCACGGCGGCAGCCGCTATCTGATCGAAGTCGCCAACCCGAACGGTGCATGCCGCGGCATCACACGTTGCGAACTCGACGGCGGGATCCTGGACGTTGATCCCTGCCTGATCCCGCTGCGCGACGACGGCCAATCGCACCGCGTGGCCATCGAGTTGGGCCGTTGATCGCGGTGCACGAGCAACCCCTGCGCGCCCAACTGTTCAGCGCCGAACAGATGGAGCGGCACGGCCGCGTGCTGGCACAGGCGCACCGGCTGAGCGGACACCGCAGCGCCGACCTGCTGCTGGCGCGGCTGAGCGCCAACGAGGCGGTGATCGAACGCGCCAGCAAGCTGCTCGGCGAGGCCGCGCACGCCAAGCGCAGGCTGACCCCTGCCGGCGACTGGCTGCTCGACAACCTGTATCTGGTCCAGGAACAGGTCCGCATCGCCCGCCGCCACCTGCCCAAGGGTTACAGCCGCGAATTGCCGCGGCTGGAAGGCGGCCCGTCCGATCAGCTCCCGCGGGTCTACGACATCGCCCTCAACGTGATTTCGCACGGTGATGGTCGCGTCGACGTCGAGAGCCTGGACCGCTTCATCGCCGCCTACCAGTCGGTCACGCCGCTCACGCTTGGCGAGCTGTGGGCGATCCCGATCATGCTGCGGCTGGCGTTGATCGAGAATTTGCGCCGGGTCAGCGCGCAGGTCATTGCCGGCCGAATCGACCGCGACCTTGCCGACTTCTGGGCCGACCGCTTCTCGGCGATGGCAGAGTCCGATCCCAAGAGCGTGGTGCTGGTGATCGCCGACATGGCGCGTTCGCGGCCGCCGCCGAGCAGCGCGTTCGTCGCTGAGATCGTGCGCCGCCTGCAGGGGCAAGGCGCGGCGTTGGGCCTGCCACTGACCTGGATCGAACAGTGGCTGGCCGACCACGAGCAGGGCATCGCACAACTGGTGCAGGCCGAAAGCCAGCAGCAGGCCGCCGACCAGGTGTCGATCAGCAACAGCATCGGCAGCCTGCGTCTGCTGGCGATGACCGACTGGCGCAAGTTCGTCGAAACACTGAGCATGGTCGAGGCCACGTTGCGCGACGACCCCGGCGGCACCTACAGGCGGATGGACTTCGCCACGCGCGACCGCTACCGCCATGTGGTCGAGTACATCGCCCGTCGCGGCAAACTGCCCGAGACCGAAGTCGCATCGGCCGTGCTGGAACTGGCGCGCGCAGGCGCGGAGCAAACGGGTAGAGACGACTGCAGCGCGCACGTGGGTTACTACCTGATCGATGCCGGGCGCACGCAGCTGGAACGGGCGCTGTCCCTGCAGGGCAGGCCGTTTGCTTCGCTGCGTCGCGGAACCCGACACGTGCCGCTGCCGGCCTATCTGGTGCCGATCATCGCGATCGTCGCGCTGTTCACCTCCGGGCTGGTACATGACGCTCAGGCGATCCTTGGCGCGCGCGACGTGCTGTGGCTGGTGGGCGTGCTGTGCGTGATTGCCTTCAGCGAGCTGGGCGTGGTCCTGGTCAACTGGTTCGCGACGCTGCTGGTGTTGCCACGGGCGCTGCCGCGACTGGACTTCTCCGCCGGCATTCCGAACGATGCGCGCACGCTGGTGGCGGTGCCGACCATGATCGGGGACGCGTCGACGGTGGGCCCGCTGGTGGACGCCCTGGAGGTGAGGTTCCTCGCCAACCGCGACCGCAACCTGCACTTCGCCCTGCTGACGGACTTCCTCGATGCCGACGAGCAGGCACTGCCACAAGATGCCGAAGCGCTGGCGACGGCGCGCAACGACATCGAAGCGCTCAACCGGCGCCACGCCAGCGGCGGCGACGACATCTTCTTCATCCTGCACAGGCCGCGCACCTGGAACCCGCGTGAATACAGATGGATGGGCCACGAACGCAAGCGCGGCAAGCTTGCCGCGCTCAACTCGCTGTTGCACGAAGGCGATGCCAGCGCGTTCTCGATGATCGCCGGCGAGCCGGGCGTGCTGCGTGGCGTGCGCTACGTGATCACGCTCGACACCGACACCCACCTGCCGCGCGACGCCGCGCGCGAACTGGTCGGCACGCTCGCGCATCCGCTCAACCGGGCGCGGCTGGATCCGCGGCGGCGCGTGGTGGAAGGGGGTTACGGCATCCTGCAGCCGCGCGTCGGCACCCGCATGGGCGGTGAACGCCGTTCGTGGTACGTGCGCCTGTATGGCAGCGAGCCGGGAATCGACCCGTACACGCGCACCGTTTCGGACGTGTACCAGGACCTGTTCGGCGAGGGTTCGTTCGTCGGCAAGGGCATCTACGACGTGGCGGCGTTCGGGCAGGCGCTGGACGCGCGCTTCCCCGACAACCGGATCCTCAGCCACGACCTGCTCGAAGGCTGCTACGCGCGTGCCGGACTGGTCAGCGACGTGCAGCTGTACGAGGACTATCCGTCGCGCTACGCACTCGACGTCAAGCGCCGGCACCGCTGGGTCCGCGGCG
Source organism: Luteimonas sp. A649 (assembly GCF_054072735.1). Taxonomy (NCBI): domain Bacteria; kingdom Pseudomonadati; phylum Pseudomonadota; class Gammaproteobacteria; order Lysobacterales; family Lysobacteraceae; genus Luteimonas; species Luteimonas sp. A649. The sequence continues at coordinate 1,216,292 of NZ_JBSVRQ010000001.1, forward strand.
ACTGGCAGCTGTTGCCGTGGCTGCTGCCGTGGGTGCCTGGCGGCGAAGGCCGCCGCGAACGCAACCCGCTGTCGATGCTCTCGCGCGGCAAGCTGCTCGACAACCTGCGCCGCAGCCTCGTGCCCGCGGCGACGGTGTCGCTGTTCGTGCTTGGCTGGCTGCTCGCGCCTCACCCGCTGCGCTGGACGCTGTGGGTGCTGTCGACGCTGCTGCTGGCGCCGCTGGTGACGGCCATGACCGCGCTGCTCGACAAGCCGGACGAGCTGCCGCTGCGCGCGCACCTGCTGCATCGCGTGCAGGCGGCGGGGCACGATCTTGCGAGGGTCGTCCTGGGCGCGGCGTTCCTGCCGTACGAAGCGTTCTACAGCCTCGACGCCATCGTGCGGACACTGTGGCGGGTGCTGGTGTCGCGCCGGCGCATGCTGCAGTGGAGTCCCTCCAGCGAAGTCGAGAAGACACTGGGCGACGGCCTGGCGGCGTCACTGCGTTCGATGTGGTTCGCGCCCGCGTTCGCGCTTGTGGTGGCGGCCGCGCTCTTCCGCCTGCAGCCGATGGCGTTGCCCGTGGCCGCGCCGCTGCTCGGGCTGTGGCTGCTGTCGCCCTGGCTGGCCTGGTGGACCGGGCGGCCGCGCGCGCGCGCGGCGCACGGACTGTCGGTGGAGCAGGGCAGGTTCCTCGGCCGGTTGTCGCGGCGCACGTGGGCGTACTTCGAGGACTTCGTCACCGCCGCCGACCATTGGCTGCCGCCCGACAACATCCAGGAGCATCGCTCGCCGCCGGTTGCGCGGCGCACGTCCCCGACCAACATCGGCCTGTCGCTGCTCGCCAACCTGTCCGCGCACGACTTCGGCTACCAGCAGGCCGATGCCATGGCCAAACGCGTCGGCAACACCCTTGCGACACTGGAGCTGCTGCCGCGGCATCGCGGCCATTACTACAACTGGTACGACACCGAAACGCTGCGCCCGCTGCCGCCGCTGTACGTGTCCACCGTCGACAGCGGCAACCTCTCCGGACATCTGCTGACCCTGCGCCAGGGACTGCTGGCACAGCCCGATTCGGCGGTGCTGGCACCCGCTACCTGGCAGGGCTTGCGCGATGCCGCGGGGGTATTGGAGGAAGCCGGCGTCGGCGTAGCCGAGGCCTTCCGCGTGAGGATCGATGCGCTGCTCGCCGCATCGCCGGTCACCTGCGGCGAAGCCGTGCTGGCGCTTGCCGAACTCACGGTGCTGGCTGAACCACTGGCCGCGCACGACGCACCGGCCGGCGTGGATTCCGATGCGGATGTGCCGACGGAGGCCACGTACTGGGGGCGGAAACTGCTGGCACAGTGCCGTGCCGCGAGCGCCGCGCTGGCGTGGCTGCCGCCCACGCTGTCGACGTCGGCGATCCCGACCTTGCGCGAACTGTCGCGCACCTCGCCGGACGCGCAGGTGCAGGCCACCGCAAGGGCCCGCATCGTGGAGTTCGAGCGCCTGGCCCACGTCGCCGGCCAGTGCGCGCAGAGCGAACTCGATTTCCTCTACGACCGCAGCCGCCATCTGCTCACCATCGGCTACAACGTCGACGAGCACCGCAGCGACCCCGGCTACTACGACCTGCTGGCGTCCGAAGCGCGCCTGGCCAGCTTCATCGGCATTGCCCGGGGCCAGCTGCCGCAGGAGGCGTGGTTCGCGCTGAGTCGGTTGCTGACCGACATCGACGGCGACCCGGCGCTGCTGTCGTGGAGCGGCTCGATGTTCGAATACCTCATGCCGCAGCTGGTGATGCCCAGCTACGAGGGCTCGCTGCTCGACCAGACCGCGCAGGTGAGCGTGGCCAGGCAGGTCGAGTACGGACGCCAGCGCGACGTGCCTTGGGGCATTTCCGAATCCGGCTACAACGCCGTCGACGCGCGCATGAACTACCAGTACCGCGCCTTCGGCGTGCCGGGACTCGGCCTGCGGCGCGGGTTGGCGCAGGACCTGGTGATCGCGCCCTACGCCAGCATGATGGCGTTGATGGTCGCGCCCGGGGAGGCCTGCCGGAACCTGCAGCAGATGGCCGCCGCCGGCTTCGCAGGACGCTACGGCATGTACGAGGCGATCGACTACACACCTGCGCGCTTGCCGCGCGGACAGCCGCACGCGCTGGTGCGCTCGTTCATGGCCCACCACCAGGGCATGGGGCTGCTGGCGCTGGACTACCTGCTCCACGACCAGCCGATGCAGCGCCGGTTCGTGGCCGACCCCGAATTCAGGGCCACGCTGCTGCTGCTGCAGGAGCGCATCCCGCGCACCGGCGCCTTCCATCCGCACACGACCGAAGTCGCCGGCGCGGCCGTGATGTCCGACACCCCTGAAACCCGCCTGCGCATCTTCCGCAACGCCTCTTCGCCGCGGCCGGCGATCCAGATGCTGTCCAACGGCCGCTACCACGTGATGTTGACCACCGCCGGCGGCGGCTACAGCCGCCTGCACGACATGGCGGTGACGCGCTGGCGCGAGGACGGCACGCGTGATCCCTGGGGGAACTGGTGCTATCTGCGCGACGTGGACAGCGGCGAGTTCTGGTCGGCCTCGTACCAGCCCACGGCCGTGGAGGTGTCCGGCTACGAGGCGATCTTCTCCGACGCCAAGGCCGAGTTCCGCGGCCGCAAGCAGGGCTTCGAAACCCACCTTGAGATCGCCGTGTCGCCCGAGGACGACATCGAACTGCGCCGGCTGCACGTGACCAACCAGTCGCGCACGGCGCGCACGATCGAAGTCACCACCTACGCCGAGGTGGTACTGGCGCCGGCGATCTCGGACGAACTGCATCCGGCCTTCAGCAATCTGTTCGTGCAGACCGAACTGGTGCCCGAGCGGCAGGCGATCCTGTGCACACGACGCCCGCGCGCGCACGACGAGGTGCCGTCGTGGATGTTCCATCTGGTCGCGGTGCACGACGCGGACATCGTGGAAATCTCCTACGAGACCGACCGCTCGCGGTTCATCGGTCGCGGCCACGACGCGCGCGCGCCGCGCGCCATGCTCGAGCCGGCGCCGTTGTCGAACAGCCAGGGCTCGGTGCTCGACCCGGTGGTCGCGATCCGCTTCCGGATCAACTTGGCGCCGGACCAGACCGCGACCATCGACATGGTGAGCGGCGTGGCGGCGGCGCGCGACGATTGCCGGGTGCTGGTCGACAAATACCGGGACCGCCGGCTGGCCGACCGCGTGTTCGACCTGGCTTGGACCCACAGCCAGGTGGTGCGTCGCCAGATCAACGCCTCGCAGGCCGACGCGCAGCTGTACGAGCACCTGGCCGGGCTGGTGCTGCACGGGAACCCGGCGCTGCGCGCAGAGCCATCCTTGCTGCTGCAGAACCGCCGCGGCCAGTCGGGGCTGTGGGGGCAGGCGATCTCCGGTGACCACCCGATCGTGCTGGTACAGATCGAGGACGCGGAAAACATCGAACTGGTGCGGCAGATGGTGCAGGCCTACGCGTACTGGCGACTCAAGGGCCTGACCGTCGACCTGGTGATCTGGAACGACGAGCAGGGCGGCTATCGCCAGCAGTTGCACGACCAGATCATGGGCCTGATATCGGCCGGCGTGGAAGCCCACGTGATCGACCGCCCCGGCGGCATCTTCGTCCGACCCGCACACCAGCTGCCGCAGGAGGACCGCATCCTGCTGCAATCGGTGGCACGCGTGATCGTGAGCGACGCGCACGGCACGCTGGCCGAACAGATCGCGCATCGGCGGCCGCCGGAGGCGGTGATGCCGCCGCTGCAGCCGCAGCCCACCCAGTACGAGCTGATGCCGATGCCCACCGCCGACGAGCACGCCAGCGCCGGCCGCGGCGGCGACGCGGCCTTCGACCCGTGGCCCTTTGACCCGGGCACCGGACCGCTGCGCGATGGCAACGGCATCGGAGCCTTCTCGGCCGACGGTCGCGAATACGTGATCGACCTGCAGCCGGGCGACAACACGCCCGCGCCGTGGTCGAACGTGCTCGCCAACCCGCAGTTCGGCTGCGTGGTGAGCGAATCCGGCACCGGCTACACCTGGGCGGAGAACGCGCACGAGTTCCGCCTCACGCCGTGGCACAACGATCCGGTGGGAGACAGCAACGGTGAGGCGTTCTACCTGCGCGACGAGCAGACCGGGCGGTTCTGGTCGCCGACGCCGCTGCCCTGCCGCGGCGAGGGTGTGTACCGGGTGCGGCATGGCTTCGGCTACAGCGTCTACGAGCACGAGCAGGACGATGTCGCCAGCGAGCTGTGGGTCTACGTGGCGCGCGACGCGGCCGTCAAGTTCAGCGTGCTGCGCGTGCGCAACACCGGCGACCGCACGCGCCGGCTCAGTGCCACCGGCTACGTGGAATGGATCCTCGGCGACCTGCACGCGCGCACGCACATGCACGTGGTGACCGAGCCCGCCACGGAACACGCTGCGGTGCTGGCGCGCAATGCCTACAACACCGAATTCAGCGGCCGGGCCGCGTTCTTCGCCGCCGACGTCGCAACCGGGGGATGGCACGGCGAGGAGGCGCGCCGCAGCGCCAGCGGCGATCGCAACGAGTTCATCGGCCGCAACGGCAGCCTGCGCTCGCCGGCGGCGATGACGCGCGAACGCCTGTCCGGGCGACTTGGCGCTGGACTCGATCCCTGCGCCGCGATCCAGGTGCCGCTGGACCTGGCGCCCGGTCAGTCGCGCGACGTGATATTCCGCCTCGGCGCAGGGCGTACGCGCGCCGAGGCGCTGGCGACGCTGCAGGAGACGCGCGGGCGCGACGCGGCCTGGGACGCCCTCGACGAGGTCCGCGTCGGCTGGCTGCGCACGCTCGGCGCGGTACAGGTGGAAACACCCGAGCCAGCCGTCGACCTGCTCGCCAACGGCTGGTTGCTCTACCAGACCATCGGCTGCCGTTACTTCGCCCGCAGCGGCTACTACCAGTCCGGCGGCGCGTTCGGCTTCCGCGACCAGCTGCAGGACATCATGGCGATGCTGCACGCCGATCCGAAGCTCGCGCGCGACCACCTGTTGCTGTGCGCCGAACACCAGTTCCTGGAAGGCGACGTGCAGCACTGGTGGCACCCGCCGCTGGACCGCGGCGTGCGCACGCGGTGTTCCGACGACTACCTGTGGTTGCCGCTGGCCACCTGCCGCTACGTCGAGGCCACCGGTGACCGTGACGTGCTCAACGAACGCATGACCTACGTCGAAGGTCGCCAGGTCGACCCGGACGAGGAGTCCTACTACGACCTGCCTTCGCGCTCCGGCCTGCGTGAAACGCTGTACCAGCACTGCGTGCGCGGCCTGCAGCGCGCGCTCGACCTGTTCGGCGAACGTGGCCTCCCGCTGATCGGCACCGGTGACTGGAACGACGGCATGAACCGGGTGGGGGAGGGCGGCCGCGGCGAGAGCGTGTGGCTGGGGTTCTTCCTGTACGACGTGCTCAACCGCTTCAACGGACTGGCGCGCGACCGCGGCGACCTGCTGTTCGCCGAACGCTGCCTCGAACGCGCGACGCAGCTGCGCCAGGCGCTGGAAGACCATGCCTGGGATGGCGCGTGGTACCGGCGCGCGTGGTTCGACAACGGGATGCCGCTGGGCTCCGCGCAGAGCGACGAGTGCAGGATCGATTCGATCTCGCAGAGCTGGTCGGTGCTGTCGGGCGCCGCCGATCCGGTGCGCGCAAGGCAGGCGATGGAGTCGCTGGACCAGCGCCTGGTGCGGCGCGATGCAGGCCTGGTGCAGCTGCTCGATCCACCATTCGACAAGACCGGGCAGGACCCCGGCTACATCCGCGGTTACGTGCCCGGCGTGCGCGAGAACGGCGGCCAGTACACCCACGCGGCGGTGTGGGCGACGATGGCCTTCGCCGAGCTGGGCGACCATGCACGCGCGTGGGAACTGTTCCGCATGATCAACCCGATCCACCACGGCGACACCGCAGAACGCATCGCGACCTACAAGGTGGAACCCTACGTGGTCGCCGCCGACGTGTACGCGGTCGAACCGCACGTCGGCCGCGGCGGCTGGACCTGGTACACCGGCTCGGCCGGCTGGATGTACCGGCTGGTCGTCGAATCCTTGCTGGGCCTGCGGCTCGAGGGTGACACCCTGCGGCTGTCGCCCTGCATCCCGCCCGACTGGCCCGGTTACCGCGTGCGCTATCGCTACCGCGACACGGTCTACTGCATCCACGTGCGCCAGGAAGCCGGGAAAGGCATGCCGCCGCGACTGCTGGTCGACGGCATGGAGCAGCCCGGGCTGGTCGTTCCACTGCGCGACGACCATGCGCAGCACGCCGTGGAGCTGTGGCTTCCGCAGCCGGCCCCTTGACAGGCTACAGGGTCATGTCTTCGTAGCTGCGGGGATCGGAGACCGGTTCCAGGTGCCCGGTCACGCGCATGGCCGGGAACTCCGCCACGATCTTCTCCACCAGGTCTTCCATGGCGTCATGCCCGCGCAGCACCGTCCAGTCACCGGGCACCAGCATGTGCATCTCCATGAACTGGCGGGCGCCGGACTCGCGCGTGCGCACGGCATGGAATTCGATCCGACCCGGTTCGGCGTGCGCGTTCAGGATGGCATGGATCCTGGCGTTGTCTTCCGCGGACAGGGTCGCGTCCATCAGGCCGGAGGCGGATTCGGACATCAGCCGGTAGCCGGTGACCAGGATGTTCACGCCCACCAGGATCGCGATCACCGGATCCAGCCAGTTCCAGCCCGTCAGCCACGCCAGCCCCAGGCCCACCACGACCCCGACCGAGGTGTACACGTCGGTCATCAGGTGCTTGCCGTCGGCGCGCAGAGTGATGGAGCGGTGTCGGGTGCCGACCTTGATCAGGATCCGCCCGACGACGCCGTTGAGGACAGCGGCCACGATCGAAATGGCGAGGCCGATGCCGAGTGATCCCAGCGGCCGCGGGTTGAACAGGCGATCGATGCCCAGGTAGATGATCGAGGCCGCGGCGACGAAGATCATGATGCCTTCCAGCGCGGCCGAGAAGTACTCCGCCTTGCTGTGGCCGAAGTGGTGGTCGTCGTCGGCCGGCCGGGCGGCGATCGTCAGCGAGACCAGGGCGACGATCGCGGCCACCAGGTTGACCATCGACTCGGCGGCGTCCGACAGCAGGCCCACCGAACCGGTGATGGCCCAGGCGCTGCCCTTGAGCAGGACCGTCAGCACAGCGGTCACGATGGCCAGCCAGGCGTATTTCCTCAGGTCCGGCGTGGCTTCGGCCGGTCTGTCGTGGGGTTTCATGGTGACTATTGTCCGCTGCGCGCATCGGCGGGGCCAGTCGGAAGCCTGCCGGTGCACGATCGCCAGGAGGCTCGGAACTATGACGTCGCCTGCGCGGGTATACATCGTCGTTCCAGCGCGGTGGGCGGCGCTTGCGCGCAGGTCGATCAAAGAGGAGTCGCATAGCCTGGCAGGCGTCAGGGCCACAGGACGAGAAGGGCGGAGCGCTCCTCTGGCCAGCCGTCCTGAGCCGAGCGAGGTGGGCTGTTCGCTCTTTGCCGGTAGTGGATGTCTGCCCGGGCAGTGGATTAGGGTTGGTTATGGGGGTACGGGACGGCTGTTCCGACCCGCGGCCAACGTTCACTGGTCGAGCAGACGGCGCAGAGATCATCGCGGCCGCAAAGCCGGAGGAGCAGCCGGGACCGACCAAGAACCCGCTGCAGCCCCAGCGATCAAGCCTCAGCCATGGCCAAATGACACCGTTGCCCAGGTGCGCGCCGTGGCCGATATCCTCGCTGCCAGTCCAGTGGCGCTCTCAATCGATGAGATCGCGGCCAAGTGCACTGCACGCGGCCCGCGGAAGAAGCGGCTGCCGAATTGGTGGCGCTGGGGAGAGCGCAGGAGCAGGAGGGTGGCTATGTTGCGGGGGTAGGCCGTTGCCCGGCTTTCCGCAACCCGGGCGTCCATCTATGCTGCCCACCAGCGCAGCTGGGTGCATCTGAGCGACAGCATTGAGAACATCGAGCAGCACAACTAAAACAGGGGGCTTCAAATGCAGGACCAGGAACTGGAGTACGTAGGCTTTTTGGCACGCGTTGGCGCAACCATCATCGACTGGATCATCATCCTGCTGGTGACTCTTCCGCTTACCGTGATGATTTACGGATGGGAGTACTTCACGAACGACGAAGCCCCATTTTTTGCTGGTCCTGCGGATTTCCTGATCTCATGGGTCCTGCCATTCGTCGCAGTGGTCCTGTTCTGGGTCTACAAGCAGGCGACGCCCGGGAAGATGGCGGTTTCGGCGCGCGTAGTAGATGCGCGAACCGGAAATCCGATGAGCGTCGGCCAGGCGATTGGCCGTTACATCGCCTACTTCGTGTCCACGATCCCGCTGTTCCTCGGCATCATCTGGGTCGCTTTTGACCCGAAGAAGCAGGGCTGGCACGACAAGCTGGCCGGCACCGTCGTGGTCCGCGCGCAGAACCGCGGACCCGAGCCAGTTCGTTTCGACCGGGCGTGACGCAGCGTCCGGCATTTTCGGGAACAGGAGTAGCCCGTGGCAAAGTTCCTCAATACCAGCGCGACCAACTACTTCCTTGAAGAGCTCATCAAGGACGCCAAGGATCGCCTGATCCTCATCAGCCCCTACCTGAAGCTCAACGACCGGGTAAAGGAGCTGCTAGCCGACAAGAACCGGCTGAAGATCGACGTGCGGATCGTCTACGGCAAGAGCGAGCTGCAGCCGGCAGAGATCAGCTGGTTGCGCGAGCAGACCTACATCCGCACGAGCTTCTGCAAGAACCTGCATGCCAAGTGCTATCTCAACGAGGAGCTGTGCATCGTCACCAGCCTCAACCTCTACGAGTTCAGCCAGGTCAACAACAACGAGATGGGCATCTTGATCCGCCGTCAGGATGATGCCGAGCTGTATCGCGACGGCTACGAAGAGGCGCAGCGCATCATCCGCATCAGCGATGAGGTGCGAATCTCGATGGAGCGGGTGACGGTCGATGAGCCTGGTGAGGCGGAGCAGGATGGAGGACAGGAGGAGGCCGGCGACACGGGCAAGCTGACCTCATCCAAGCTTGCAAGGAAGCTCGGCATGAAGACGGCTGAGTTGCTCGACAAGCTGGTCGCTCGCGGCTATCTGGAAATCAGGGGCGAGAAGCATTACCTCACCGAGGCTGGAAAGGCCGCCGGCGGGGAGTTCCGGATGGGGCAGCGTTACGGGGCCTATTTCCTCTGGCCTGATTCGTTGGAAGCCTGAACAGACCTCGACACCATGGCCGAGAACAAGACCAAGCCGATCCATCCGCCGGCTCTCCGGTATCGATGCCGATGTATTGGAGCAGTTGGTCTTGGGCTCTGTCGCTGAGCTCGGGCGCCTTCAGGAGCAGGAGAAAACATGAAGATCATTCCGCTCGTGCTTGTCGGGCTGATCTCGGCCCATTCCAGCGCGCTGGCGCAGACCCGCTGCTCCACCGACGCGTATGGCAACACCACGTGCCGCAACAGCGATGGGACCGCGACCCGCGCTTCGTCCAATGCCTTCGGCAACACGACCTATCGCAACAGCGTCGGTACTACCAGGCGCTGCAGCACCGACGCCTAGGCGACACCACCTGCCGCTGAGGGAGGCCTGTCCGGTTCGCGCTGCCTTAGCAGGTGCCGTTTTGCGTCCAGGTGCTTCCGCTGACGCGGAAGCGGGTTCCTCCGATGCACTTCTCGTCTCCGGACAGCGGCTTTGCCTGGTCGGTTGGGCGGCGTTGTACGGGTGCAGCCGGCGTCGGGGTAGGGTAGGCGCTCGGTCCTGCCAGCTCTTGGCCATCAGGCGTCTGGTAGATGACTCGCTCGGTCCTGATCGGCGCTGCTGCGGGCGTAACGGCCGCGGCCTCGGCACGCGCGACGCGCACGTTGTAGAACCACGCTGCATTGGTCAGCGCCAGCAATCCGAGCAGCACGAACGCGAGCGCTTGCCAAGCGGTGGCAGAGAATCCCCACGGCGCGGGATCCGATTGACGGCGTGCCATGCTGCTTTCCCCCAATGAATCACCAGCTGCGACCATAGCGCAGGCCTGAATGTCGCCGCGGTTGCATGCAGCACGGCTTTTCAGCGGTAGGGATGCAAGCGGCTGTGTTGGTACAGCCAACGGTCGAGCAGGTGCGGTGCGACCCAATCGCCGCTTGGGCTGACGAGTCGCTGCCCAGCCATGTGCCATCCGCGCCACGGTCCATGCAGCGCGGTCTGGTTATAGACCACGCGCGCATGGTGGTCGTTGCTTGACTCGGCTTTACAGTGCCAGCAGATGGCCATCCCAGCCTCCGAGAATGAAGCGGGCAAGTCACTGTGCCACCCGCGCCGTCCGTTCTAACACTTCGCATAATGCACATTATGTCAGCCTGTTCATGGCCCTGATCGTTGCAGCAATCGGCCTTGCCGCTTCCCGCCCTCGCCTGCAAATGGATTGAGATCAATCACTTGCAGGGGGAAATGCGACATGGAAACGCTGATCATCGACCCGACGAAGCAACGCATCGAACTCGCCGGCCCCTGGGCCGGTTCGGGCCAAGGTGATCGGCAGCCACATGGAAGCCGTCAATCACGCCATGCAGACGCGCCAGGACCTGCACGACCACATCAAGGCAACGGGCATGGATCCCGAGCGCGTACTGGTTCCGGAAGACGGCGAGTCCTATACCTTTTGAAGAGGTAACGCCTATCTGGCTTGATTGCCGGGATTTGGCGCGCATGTCTGTTATCGACGCGGCAACTCGTGGCAACTGCGGCGAAACATCACAGCGAAGAGGAACCCATCATGCGAAAGGTCTTCATCATCGGCGGCTCGGGCAAAGTCGCCCGCCGCCTCGCCCAACAGCTCGCGGCGCGCGGGCATGAGCCGCGTTCGCTGTACCGCAAGCCGGAGCAGGCCGGCGAACTCGAAGCCCTGGGCGCCGTCCCGGTCCAAGGCAACCTGCTGGAACTCGACGCCGACGGACTGGCGCAGCGCATGGCCGGCAGCGACGTGGTCGTCTTCTCGGCCGGCGCCGGCGGCAAGGGCGGAGCGGAGATGATCGACGCCATCGACGGCCGCGGGCTGGAACTGGCGGTCGCGGCGGCGCAGCAGGCGGGCATCCAGCGCTTCCTGCTGGTCTCGGCCTTCCCCGAGGCCGCCCGCGGCAAGGCGGTGTCGGAGACGTTCGAGCACTACATGGCGGTGAAGAAACTCGCCGACGTGCATCTGGCCGAGTCCGACTTGGACTGGGTGATCCTGCGCCCCGGCACGCTGCTGGACGCGCCCGGCACCGGCAAGGTGCGCACGGGCCTGGCCATTCCCTACGGCGACGTGCCGCGCGACGACGTGGCCGCGACGCTGTTGGGGATCATCGAACAGCCAGCGGTGAGCCGCATCATCATCGAACTGACCGAAGGCGACACGCCGGTTGCAGAGTCCGTGGCGCGGCTGGTGCACGCCTGAGTCGCAGGCTTTCCTCGGCTACCTGAGTTGCCGAAGCAGGCAGAGCGCGTCCTCACGCTTGGCGTCCATCAGGCGGATCTCAGGTGGCAGGTGGAAACCCGCGCCGGCAACGGCAGCCTCGATGTTCTCCCAGGTCCGCGCATCCAGCGCGATGGCGCGGAGCACGTGGACGAGCGCAGCAAGTTCGCCGGCTCCCAATCCGCTCGACCAAAGGCCGGCCACCACGTTGATCAGCGGCACCGTGAGCGGCCTGAACTCCAACCCGTCGCGCGCAAACAGTGTCTGGACCAGATCCTCCCGGTCGCCACCCAGCGTCCGCAGTATCTGGAACACCTGCCCTGCACCTTTCATGCCCAGGGGTTCCAGCCGCGCCGCCAACACCGCGCCCATGCTCGCGGCCCCGTGGAGGTCGAGGCCGCGAGCGAGCGCCCTGGCGGCTTCTTCGGGGTCCAGCCGCAGGTCAGGGTCAAGCAGGCCGTCGACGATCACGACCTGCGCCGGTTCAGCGATGGCATCCAGGTCGCCGCGGACGATGGGCGCGCGGTACTCCGCATCCAGGACCGCGCGCGCCTCCGGTCCGGTGAGGCTCAGGCCCAGGAATACGATTGGCCTCACGCGCTCCCTCGTGGCGCGGGATCGCTGCTCAATTCCGCTGATCAGTTCGGCCAGGCGGAACCGCGGATGATGGAACAGAAGTCGGTCCGCCGGTATCCCGGCACCTTCAGCGCCAGCACGTCCGCCTTCACGTTGCCGAACGCGGTGTCCGGCTTCTTCCTGATGCCATCGGCGAAGTGGTCGATGATGCCTTCCTTGAAGTTCGCCTCGCGGGGATGACAGGCACAGACCTCGTGGCGCTGCTCCTGGCTGAACTCGTCGTAGGCGATGCCGAGCACATCCATCTCGACGCCAGCGGTCACCAAGGCCACGGTCGGCCGCATGTGCCCAGGGATGCCGGGCGTCGTATGCAGTGCGATGGCCGTCCAGACGTCTTCGACGTCGCGCTCGGGCACGTCATAGCCGTTCATGAAGTCGCGCGCCGCGTTGGCGCCGTCGACCTCGAAGCGCAAGTCGGCGCTCGAGTACCGCTGCGTCAGGCCCATGTCGTGGAACATGGCACCCAGGTAAAGCAGCTCCGGATCGTATTCGAGGCCGCGCCGGTTGCCGGAAAGCGCCCCCCATAAAAATACGCGCCGGCTGTGGTTGTAGAGCAGGTCGTCTTCGGTGTCGCGCACAAGCTGGGTGGCGGCGCGCACCAGCGGGCTGTCGGGCACGCGGATGCCGGCGATGGTCTCGGTCATGGAAATCCACTCCTGGAAAATACTGACCTCAAGTGTCGGCAGTTATCCGCCTGGCAACAATCAAACCCTTGCGCCGGATCGTGACAGAACAGCGCGATTTCATGACGCCGGGGATGTTTCTTGGTGCCGGAACCGGGCGCGGTATTGCGCGGGAGTCACGCCGAGGCGTTCCCTGAAGACGATCCGCATGCGGTCCGCGGTTCCGAAACCGCAGTCGTATGCCACGGTCTTCAATGGCAGGTCGCTGCTTTCCAGGACCTTTCGGGCCGCGTCGATCCGTGCCCGCAGGACGAACTCGTGCGGGGTGATTCCGGTTTCCTGGACGAAATGGCGGATCAGGTTGCGCGGACTCATGTCCGCCACGCCGGCAAGCGACTTGAGCGCGTGCCGCTGGGCGGGATGCGCCGCGATGTGTTGCTGGACGAGCGCCACCGACGACGTGGGATCGACGGGAGGCGTGAGATAGGGGCTGAACTGGGATTGGCCGCCCTGGCGCTGCGCCACCACGACGAGCCGCTTGGCGACGGCCACGGCCACCTCCGGCCCATGACGCTGACCGACCAGCGCCAAGGCAAGGTCGATCCCGGCCGTGACACCGGCAGACGTTATGAGTCGGCCGTCGCGGACATAAATCGAATCGGCTTCGACTTTCGCTTCGGGGAACATGCGTGCCAGCTGGGCGGCACTCTGCCAGTGGGTCGTGACCCTCCGGCCATCGAGCAGGCCGGCATGGCCGAGCACGAACGCGCCCGTGCAGATCGAACCGTAGGTCGTCGACCTGCGCGGCGCTTCCCCCACCCACTCCAGCAGTTCGGCATCGGGCAACGTGTCCGGCAGCTCCGGCCCGCCTGCCACCAGGATGATGTCGAAGTCGCGTCGCGCCTCCTCGAACGTCATGTCGGCCACCACCAGCATGCCGCCGGATGTCCGCAGCGGCTTGCGATCCGCTGCAACCAGGACCGTCTTGTAATGATCCCCGGCCGGAACATGACCGTTTGCCTCGGCAAACACGTCGACCGGCCCCGCGACGTCCAGCGCCTGCACATGTTCGTGTATTGCAATCGCGATCGTAAGTATCGCCACGTGACCCCTTTACACCTGCAAGGACGGGTTGATCAGATACTTCTCGCCGGTCGACTTGCGCTCGTACGCAGCCAAAATTTCTGGCTGGAGCGCATCCGTGAGGCTGATGGTCTTCGTGTAGTGGCTGGCGAAAGTCGTTGTCAGCTCATCCACGACACGTTGGCGCATCCGCGCCGCGACCTCCTGGCCCGCCTTCTGCATGAACGGGAAAAGCAGCCATCCGCCGACGTTCCAGGCAAAGCCGAACGTCCGATCGATCACGGTCGGCCCGGTGTCCAGGGCGCCGTAGATATAGACCTGCTTGAACGCATCCGAGCCGTAGCGGTTGTAGGTGGTGACGCCGCGGCTGGCGACCGTTTCCATCGCCTGCAGGATCTGGCCGGCCAGCTTGCCGCCACCAATGGCGTCGAAGCCGATGGTGGCGCGGGTTTCAGCAATCGCTTCCGTCAGCTCGGCCTGGAAGTCGGGCGACGTGCTGTCGACGATGTGGCGTGCGCCGATCTCGCGGAGAATCGCCGCCTGCGCGCTGCTGCGCACGATATTGACCAGCCCGATCCCGTCCGCAAGGCAGATCCTGTTGAGCATCTGGCCCAGGTTCGAAGCGGCGGCGGTCTGCACGATGGCGCTGTGCCCCTCGGCCTTCATCGTCTCGGTGAAGCCAAGCGACGTCAGCGGATTGACGAACATCGACGCGCCGTCCGCGACGTCCACGTCATCGGGCAGCAGGATGCAGTCCTGCGCCCGCAGTTTGCGCAGCTGCGTATACATCCCGCCGCCCAGCATCCCGACTTTTTTGCCAAGGAAATGCTGCACATCGCGACCCGCCTTGACGACGGTGCCCGCGCCTTCGTTGCCGACCGGCAGCGATTGATCCAGCCGACTGCGAATGGCCGCCAGGCGCTGCTGCGGAATGTCGGCGACCAGCACCGGCCGTTCCGGCGCGCCTTCGGCCCGGACGGTCGATACATCGGCAGGGCCGAGCAGGAGCCCAAGGTCGGATGGATTGATGGGCGTGGCCTCGACCCGCACCACCAGCTCATCCGGGCCGGGCTCATCCAGCACGACCATCTCCAGGCTCAGGCGAAGCTGTCCATCGGACGTCGCCAGCGATCGCAGTTCCAGTCCTTTCATCGTCTTGTCCATCTCAGTTGCCTCATGGGAATTCTCGAACGGGAGGAGCGCACGGAATGCGATCGCTCAGCGCTCGATATCGAATACCAGCAGCGTCGACGTGGCCGTCGCACACAAGCGACCCTCGCCGTCATGCAGCGTCGCCTCGGCGAACGCGACGCGCCGTCCCATCGAGACGACGCGGCCGGCCGCGCGCACCGTGCCGCTGCTGTCGGTGAGCGGGCGCAGGTACGACACCTTCAGTTCGAGGGTGGTGTGCCCGCGCCCGGCGTCGAGCTGGCTGTGCACGGCAATGCCGCAGGCGCTGTCGAGCAGGGTCGCCGCATAGCCGCCGTGCACCGAGCCAAGCGGGTTGTAGACGGTCCGGTCGGGCGTGCCTTCGAACACGGCATGGCCGCGATCGACCTCGACCAGCGTGAAGCCGAGCGTTTCGCCCATCGGCGGCTGGTTGGCTCCGGCCACCATCAGGGCGCGAAGCTGCTCGAGGCCGTTGAGCGCGTCGTCTCCCCACGTGTCCACGGCGCTCACCACGGCTCGTGGAAGGGCCGGACTTCGGCGAGGAACGACCAGGCGTCGCGCGGCTGGTGCGCGAGGTGCCAGACCTCGCCCGCGATCGAGGCGGGCGAGATGAAGAAGTCGTCCGCCGCTTCGGGCAGCCGCTCGCGCTGCCAGGGCACGTCGATCACCGCGTCGATGATCAGATAGGCGACATGCACGCCCTTCGGTCCCAGGTCGCGGGCCAGTGATTCGGCCAGGATCCGCTGCGCCGCTTTCGTCGGCGCGAACCCGGCAAAGCCCTCCCTGCCGCGCTGGGCAGAGGTATTGCCGGTCACGATCAACGCGCCCTCGCCGGCCTCCACCATCGCCGGGGCGGTCAGCCGCGCGAGGTTGAACAGCGCCATCGTGTTGATGTCGAAGTTCTTCTGCAGCGTCTCCGCCTCGATCTCCATGAACGTGCCGAACGCACCGCCCACGGCGTTGTGGACGACCACCTTCGGCATGCCGACCTCGGCGATGGCCTGCTCGAGCGCGGCCACGTCAGTCACGTCGCAGGGCACCGCGATGGTGTCGGGGATCTCTGCTTCCAGCGCCGCGAGGCGATCGGCGTTGCGCGCCAGCATCGCCACGCGGTAGCCACCCTCGGCGAAGCGCCGCACCAGGGCAGTGCCGGTGCCGGGGCCGACCCCGGTCACGAGGGCGAGCGGTTTGGTGGTCTTGTCGGTCATGCAGCTTGCTCCAGGTGCGCGAGATGTTCGCGCACGAAATCGAGACGGTCGTTGCCGAAGAACATCGCGTCGCCGACGAACATGGTCGGTGAGCCGAACACGCCGCGCTCGATGGCTTCGCGGGTGTTGGCCTCCAGCTGCGCAATCGTTTCGGGCGCATCGATCCGCGCGGCGATCGCGTCGGCGTCGACATTGATCCCGGTTGCGGCCGCGGCGATGACGGCAAGGATGTCGTCCTTCGTGGCCAGCGCCTTGCCTTCGCTCCAGCACGCGCGGTACAGCGCCAGCGTGATCGTCGCGGCATCCGCGGGCGAGCCCGCCGCCAGCACCGCGCGCGAACAGGCATCGCCATCGTTCGCGCGCATGTCCGACGGGTTCAGAGCGAAGCCGTAGCGCTGCGCCCACCGCGCCAGGTCGTCGCGGGCGTAACGCCTCTTGGCGGCGCAGGTGAGCGTGGTCGGCACGTTGCCGACCGCCTCCATCACCTTCAGCACCATCATCGGCCTGAGCACGAGGTCGACGCCCATCTCGCGTAGCTGCGTGAAGGCAAGGTAGCTGTATGGGCTGCGGAAATCGTAGAAGAGTTCGAGCGGTTGCGTCATCGGGCTGCTCCTGTGGCGAGGTTGTTCAGAAGATGGCGAACGCCGTCGTCGGCACCGGGTCCGGGGCGAAGCTGGATGCGGTTCGTGGGCACGGCCGTGCCGGTCTCGGGGTCGACCAGCGCCAGGCGCAGCGGTCGCCCGGTCTCGCAATCGATCGTCTCCACGGTCGGCGCGCCAACGCCGCTCGCATCCCAGCGGTCGCCCCATTCGCGCAGTGCGACGCTGACCTTCCACAGGTCGCGGCCCTTGGCCGTCAGCTGGTATTCGACCCGTGGTGGTCGCTCCTGGTACCGCGACTGCTCGACGATGCCGTGCTGCGTCAGATGCTTCAGGCGCGCAGCCAGCGTGGCGGTGGGAATGCCCGTGCTCTCGCGCAGCGCGTCATGGCGGCGGAGCCCGAGCGACAGGTCGCGGATCAGCAGCAGCGTCCAGCGATCCCCGATCAGCTCGAGCGCGCCCGCGATGGAACACCGCATTCCTGCGAAAGACTTCACTTTCAATTTGCCGGTACCTATTACTTCAATTATTGAAGTATAGGTGTTTCAGCGCTTTTGTCGACATCCGCCAGGATGACTTCACCGACGTGCGCGTGTTGACCCGCAACATCGTCTTCAACGGTACGCAGCTGAGCATCACCGGTGGACAGCATGGCGATGAATGGAAGCCGTCAATCACGCCATGCAGACGCGCCAGGACCTGCACGACCACATCAAGGCAACGGGCATGGATCCCGAACGCGTGCTGGTTCCGGCGGACGGCGAGTCCTATACCTTCTGAAGTCCGGTGCCAGACTGCGGCCGCGCTCGGCCAGGCTGTACTCCACCTTGCGGATACACCTTCGACACTTGGATGATTCATGTGCATTCTTGCGAAGAACATGCCCATCCATCACATTGATGCGCCCCGCCTTGAAGGACTTCGTCATGCGTGCCGTCGGCTACCAGACCTCGCGACCCATCAACGACGTCGCTGCCCTGGTCGACATCGAACTGCCGCGACCGGTCGCGTCCGGATGCGATCTGCTGGTCCAGGTACGCGCGGTGTCGGTCAATCCGGTCGACACCAAGGTCCGTCGCAACGCGCAACCCGAGGCCGGCACGTGGAAGGTGCTGGGCTTCGACGCCGCCGGCGTGGTGGTCGAGGCCGGCCCCGACGCCAGCCTGTTCAAGCCCGGCGATGAGGTGTTCTACGCCGGCTCGCTCACCCGGCCCGGCACCAACGCCGAGTTCCACGTGGTCGACGAGCGCATTGTCGGCCACAAGCCGCGCAGCCTCGATTGGGCCGAGTCAGCGGCCCTGCCGCTGACCTCGATCACCGCCTGGGAAGCGTTGTTCGAGCGTCTGCAAGTCCGCGATCACCAGGTGCCGGGCGCGGCACCGGCCATCCTGATCGTCGGCGCCGCGGGCGGCGTCGGCTCGATGGCGACCCAGCTTGCACGTCGGCTGACCGACCTGACCGTCATCGCCACCGCGTCACGGCCGCAAACCCACGCCTGGGTCAAGGACCTCGGCGCCCACCATGTCATCGACCACCGCCAGCCACTGGCTGACCAGGTCGCCGCGCTCGGGCTCGGTGCCCCCGCGTTCGTTTTCTCGACGACGCACACCGACGAGCACCTGGCGCAGATCGCCGCGCTGATCGCGCCCCAGGGCCGGCTGGCGCTGATCGATGACCCGGTGACGTTCGAACTCGGCCTGTTGAAGCGCAAGAGCGTGTCGGTGCACTGGGAATACATGTTCACCCGCTCGATGTTCGATACCCCCGACATCGCCGCCCAGGGCGCGGTGCTCGAGGAGGTCTCGCGCCTGGTCGACGCCGGTACGCTGCGCACCACGCTGGCCGAACGCCTCGGCCCCATCGACGCGGCCACGCTGAAACAGGCCCACGGCCTGATCGAAAGCGGCAAGGCGCGCGGCAAGATCGTCCTGGAAGGGTTCGCGGCCCGGTGATTGCCCCAATGACGCGACACCAAGCGCATACGGCCGCTGTGATCTGATCCGGACTCCACACATCGAAGAGGCATTCATCATGCTCAAGGTCTTCATCATCGGCGGCTCGGGCAAGGGTGGCGTGGAGATCGAACACCCGGCGGTGAGCCACATCATCATCGAGCTGCCCGAAGGCGAGGCGCCGGTCGCTGAGTCCGTGGCGCGCCTGGTGCGCACCTGAGTCGCCCACCCCGCTCTATCGACAGGCCGCCCAGACCTCGTCATCGAGCTTCCGCAACAGATCGAATGTCCGCTTCAGGCCCACGCGCCGGAGTGTCTGCTCGCGCCGGTCGCGGGCAGCCTGGCAACGGTCTGATTTGCCGCGCGTCGTCGTCCGGGCCGGACGCGTGGTCCGCGAGCCGGTTCGGGCAGTCGTAGCGGATCGCGACGAAGCGCCGGTCTGTCGCTGCTGTGGGACGGGTCTCGCAGCCGCGGCGTTCGCGGCCGGCTCCGGCACGGCGTCATACGTGTTCGCGAGCAGATGACCGTCCGCACACGCACCGCTGGTGAACGTGACGTGGCCATCCGCGCCCACGCACTTCTGCACGGTCTGCGCAGCGGCTGGAGCGATCGATCCCGGCATCGCCACGCCCACGACCAGCAACAGCGCCAGCCACCCACCCTCCCTGGATGCTTCCCGCATACGGCCTCCTGCCAAACGGGTGAATGCCGGTTCCCCGCGCCAGCGAGGGCGCGGGAACGTATCCGCTAGTGCACCTCCACCGGCGCAAGCGACACCGCCAAACCTTCGCGGAAGCGCACGCGCAGCAGGTCGCCGACCGTGATCTTCCTGACCGCTTCCCGATGCTCGGGCGTCTCGGCCTGCAGGGTGCGCACATTGCCCGTCGGACCCTGGACGGTGAATGCGCCCGCCCCGCCATCGACCTCCACCACAGTTGCCAGCACCGTGACTTCCTGTTCGCCGACGCGCGCGGGTGCGCCGTCAGGGCCGTCGCCCGCGCGACCGTCTTCGGCGATCCAGGCGCCCGGCTCCGCCGTGCCGCCGGGCTGGATGTCGAACAGGATCGAACGGTGGTAACGCACGTCCACGACGTCGCCCACGCGGAGCTTGTCGAGGTCGGCGACGCGCGGGTCGACGGGCAGGACGCGGGAGCCGGTGCCGGTATCCAGGGTCACCAGCCGCTGTTCGAGATCGATGGCGGAGACGGCTCCGCGCACCGCGACCTCTGCCTGCACGATGGTTTCAACCTGGTCTCCGGTGCCCTGTTCCACCTGGTCCGCGTCTGTGGCGACGGCAGCGCTGCAGCCGGTAGCGGCCAGGGCGAGCGCGAGCGCTGCGGCGAAAGGAAACAGGCAAACGGACGGCTTCGCGTTCATCGTTGGCTCCATGTGTGCGTGCATGCCCGGAGGGCGGGTGTGCGCGGATACTAGCCGAAGCGCTACGTGCGGTGCTTGAGGCAGCTCAAGCCGATCGTGTCGGATTAGCCCGCGACCGCCCTGCCCCATGCTTGACCGGAATCAAGGCGTGCCCGCCGCGGCTGCGGCACGATCCCTTCCCATGGACGCTTCCCTCCCCTTCAGCGCCGAGCTCCTGCGCCGCTACGACCGGCCCGGTCCGCGCTACACCTCCTACCCCACCGCACCGCAGTTCAACAATGCGTTCGGCGAGGACCATCTGCGCGACGCCGCTGCCGCCAGCAACGGCGATCCGATCCCGCGCCGGCTGTCGCTGTACGTCCACGTTCCGTTCTGCGTCAGCCCCTGCTTCTACTGCGGCTGCAACCGCATCATCACCCGCGACAAGTCGCGCGCCGAGACCTATCTGGCGCGCCTGTACCGCGAGATCGACATGACCGCTGCGCTCTTCGACCGCGACCGCGAAGTGGTGCAGCTGCACCTTGGCGGCGGCACTCCGAACTTCATGCATCCAGGCCAGATCGGCGAACTGGTCGACGCGCTGCGCCGCCAGTTCCATTTCGGGCGCCCGGAAGAAAGCGACATCTCCATCGAACTCGACCCGCGCTTCGTGTCGCCCGCCGACATCGCCGAGCTGGGCCGGATCGGATTCACCCGTGCCAGCTTCGGCGTGCAGGATTTCGATCCCGTCGTGCAGGAAGCGGTGAACCGCATCCAGTCGGTCGAGGAAACGCGTGCGGTGGTCGATGCCTGCCGTGGCAACGGCTTCCGCTCGGTCAACGTGGACTTGATCTACGGCCTGCCGAAGCAGAATCCGGAAGGTTTCGCGCGCACGCTCGACACCGTGGTGGAGATGCGTCCCGATCGCCTGGCGGTCTACGGCTATGCGCACCTGCCGGAGGTCTTCCGCCCCCAGAACCAGATCAGGGCCGAAGACCTCCCCAGCCCGGAGGAGAAGCTCGCGCTGCTGGAACTGGCGATCACCAAGCTGTCGGGTGCCGGCTACCAGTACATCGGCATGGACCACTTCGCCCTGCCCGACGACGACCTGGCCATGGCCCAGGCGCGTGGCAGCCTGCACCGCAACTTCATGGGCTACACCACCCACGCCGACAGCGACCTGGTCGGCCTGGGGGTGAGCGCGATCAGCCACATCGGCGACACCTTCAGCCAGAACCCGCGCGACCTGCCGTCCTGGCAGTTCGCGATCGACGAAGGCCGCCTGCCGGTGTTCCGCGGCATGCGCCTGGAGGAAGACGACGTGATCCGCGCCGACCTGATCCAGCAGCTGATGTGCCAGGCGGAAGTGCCGATGGACGCGCTGGAGCGCCGGCATGCCATTGTTTTCCGGGAATATTTCGCCGAGGCTCTGGAAAAGATGAAGCCGCTGGAGGACGACGGCCTGGTGCGGATCGAGCCCGGCCGGATCAAGGTGACCGCGCGCGGACGGCTGCTCTTGCGTAACATTGCCATGTGCTTCGATCGCTACCTCACCCCTGCCCCCGCCGACCCCGATACACGGCCCCGCTTCTCTCGCGCGATCTGACGCAAGGGGAGGCGCCGGCGTGGTGAATGACAAGGTCGCGTTCCCACGCGTCGATCCCAGCGTGCTGGCCGACGACGGCGATGCCTTCCACTTCTGCTCCACCTGCGCCTTCTCGCAGGCGTGCATGGCGCAGGGCATGGACAAGGGGTCGCTGGGCGAACTGCACATGCTGGTCGAGCACGTCGGCCCGCTGCATGCCGGCGACCACGTCTTCCGCGTCGGCGACCCGTTCGAGGCCATCGCCGCGGTGCGTGCAGGCACGGTCAAGACCTACATCATCGATCCCAATGGCCGCGAGCACGTGCTCGGCTTCCATTTCCCGGGCGAGGTGATCGGCCTGGACGGCATCGACGGCGACACCTACCCGGTCAACGCGGTCGCGCTCGACACGGTGATGCTGTGCCGCTTCTCGTTCCCGAAGATCTCGGTGCTCGCCGGGCGCCTGCCCGGCCTGCAACAGCACCTGTTCCGCCTGCTCAGTCGCGACATCGGCCGTGCCGCCCTGCTCGCCGGCGACTGGACGGCCGACGAACGCCTGGCGGCCTTCCTGGTGATGATGTCGCGCCGCCTGGCCGCGCGCGGCTTCTCGCCCGATCGCTTCCAGCTGACCATGGCCCGCACCGACATCGCCAACTACCTGCGCCTGGCGCCGGAGACCGTCAGCCGCGTGCTCAAACGCTTCCAGGCCGACGCGCTGCTGCACGTCGACCGCCGCGAGCTCGAGATCCTCGACCAGGCGCGGCTGGGCGCACTCGCTGCACCGGTGCTCTGGAAGCAGTAGCGTCCCGCGGCTTCCGGGCTGGAAGCGCACTCCTGGACTGAGTCGCACGCACTCTTGACCTGCGTCATGGCGGGGTCCCGGCTGCATCCGGAGCATTGCGGCATCCGTCAAACGAGTGCGTCATGAGCAACTATCGCAAGCTCTGGATCGGCCTGGCCGTCCTCCTCGTCTCATCGTTCTCCGTCCTGCTCTGGGCAGGCGGCGAGATCTTCCGCGCAGCGCCACCGGTCCCCGAGCAGGTGGTCTCGGAAGACGGCAGCGTCATCTACACCCGTGCCGACATCGAACGCGGCCGCCAGGTCTGGCAGTCGATCGGCGGCATGCAACTGGGCTCGATCTGGGGACACGGCGGCTACGTGGCTCCCGACTGGAGCGCCGACTGGTTGCACCGCGAAGCGGTGGCCGTGCTCGACGGCTGGGCCAGCGAAGGCGGCACCGCGGCTGCCTGGGCGGACCTGCCGGCGGCCGAGCGCGCCAACCTGCAGGGTCGCCTGCAGGAAATGATGCGCCGGAACACCTACGACCCGGCCACCGGCACCGTCACCCTGGACGCCGACCGGGCCGCCGCGATTTCCCGGGTCGCCGCGCACTACGTGAGCCTGTTCGGCAACGACCCGGCCACGGCGGAGCTGCGCGAAGCCTACGCAATGAAGAACGACACCATCCACGATGCCGAGTACCGGCAGGCGATGACGGCGTTCTTCTGGTGGACGGCCTGGGCGGCGACCACCGAGCGTCCGCTCGAAAGCGGCGACAACATGGTGTCCGACAGGACCGGCGTCGTGCCCAAGCAGGTCACCTACACCAACAACTGGCCGTCCGAGCCGCTGGTCGGCAACACGCCCGCCGCACCGCTGTGGGTCTGGTCGGCGTTCAGCGTGCTGTTCCTGATCCTGGGCATCGCGCTCCTCGGCTGGCACCACGCGGTCACCCACGACAAGGAAGAGCGCGGCCACGCCATTCCGGCGAGCGATCCCTTCGCCGCGGTGCGCATCACTCCATCGATGCGGGCAGTGGCCAAGTACTTCTGGCTGGTGCTGGGCCTGTTCCTGGTGCAGATCCTGCTGGGCGCGATCACCGCGCACTACCAGGTGGAGGGCCAGGACGCCTACGGTTTCGCGCTGTCCGAGGTCCTGCCCTACTCGCTGTCGCGCACCTGGCACACGCAGCTGTCGGTGCTGTGGATCGCGGTGGCATGGCTCGGCACCGGGCTGTACATCGCGCCGCTGCTGTCGGGACACGAGCCGAAGTTCCAGCGCTTCGGAGTGAACTTCCTGTTCTTCTCGCTGATCATCATCGTGGTGGGCTCGTTCGCCGGGCAGTGGTTCGCGGTGATGCAGAAGCTCGGCCTTGAACACAACTTCTGGTTCGGCCACCAGGGCTGGGAATACGCCGACATGGGCCGCTTCTGGCAGTGGTACCTGTTCGTCGGACTGCTGCTGTGGGTGGCGCTGGTCGGGCGCGGGCTGTGGCCGGTACTGAGGAACCGAGACAACGAAACTCGGCACATCGTCGGCCTGCTGTTCATGGCCACTGCCGCGATCGGCCTGTTCTTCGCGTCGGCGCTGATGTGGGGTGAGCACACGCACATCTCCGAGGTCGAGTACTGGCGCTGGTGGCTGGTGCACCTGTGGGTCGAAGGCTTCTTCGAAGTATTCGCGACCGCGGTGATGGCGCTGATCTTCACCAAGCTCGGCCTGTTGAAGACGTCCACGGCCACGGTCGCGGTACTGTTCGCCACGATCATCTTCATGGCCGGCGGCGTGCTGGGCACCCTGCACCACCTGTACTTCGTCGGCACGCCGACGGCGGTGGTCGCCCTGGGCGCCAGCTTCTCCGCGCTTGAAGTAGTGCCGCTGGCCTATATCGGCTTCGAGGGCTACCAGACCTGGAAATACGGCAAGGCGACGCCTTGGATGGCCCGCTACCGCTGGCCGGTGATGTTCTTCATCGCGGTGTCGTTCTGGAACCTGGTGGGCGCAGGCCTGTTCGGCTTCCTCATCAACCCGCCGCTGTCGCTGTACTACATGCAGGGCCTGAACCTGACGCCGCTCCACGGCCACACCGCCTTGTTTGGTGTGTATGGCATGCTCGGCATCGCCCTGATGCTGTTCTGCCTACGCGGCCTGCGCGGGCAGATGGTCTGGGATACGGGAGCGCTGAAGGTGTCGTTCTGGTGCCTCAACATCGGCCTCGCCCTCATGGCCCTGCTCACACTGCTGCCGCTGGGCACGATGCAGCTGCTGGCGGCGATCGAGCATGGCTATGCCTACGCACGTTCGGCCGAGTTCATGCAGCAGCCGATCGTCGACCTGCTGGTATGGATGCGGGTGCCGGGCGACACGATCTTCAGCATCGGTGCCTTCGCGCTGACCTGGTTCGTGCTGCGGCTGTGGATCGCTCCGCGTCGCGAGCCGGTGCCGGGCGCGGAAGGCCGGGAACAGGCCTGAGGCATGGCGGGCAACGACACCCGGCACGGCGGCGCTTCGGCGCCGTTCGTGCAGCTCGCAGCGGCGCCGCACAGGCTGATGTTCTTCGTCGGCGCCGGCAACGTGCTGCTGGCGATGGCGTGGTGGACGGCCTGGCTGGTCGCCGCGCGTTGGCCCGGGCTGCTGCAGATGCCGCAACCCGATCCCTATGCCGGCTGGCTGCATGCGCTCGTCATGCAGTACCAGATGCTGCCGAGCTTCATCTTCGGCTTCCTGCTGACCACCTTCCCGAAGTGGATGGGCCTGCCGGACGCGGCGCGATGGCACTACGTGCCGGTGGGCATCGGCATGTTCGGCGGACAGGTGGCGACCCTGATGGGTGCGCTGGGTGCGCCTGCCGGCATCGAGGTCGGCGTCGCGATGACGCTCGCGGGCTGGACCGCGGGCCTGTGCTTCCTCGGCGACCTGGTGCTGCGCGACCGCAACCGCACATGGCATGCGCGCTCCTGTTTCGCCGCGCTGGCGCTGGGCTGGCTGGGCTTGGCCGCGTTCGGGGGCGCCCTGCTGACCGGGAGCCCGCAGTGGATCTTCGCCAGCATCAAGATCGGCACCTTCGGACTGCTGCTGCCGGTCTACCTCACGGTGGCGCACCGCATGTTCCCGTTCTTCGCCGCCAACGTGGTCCCGGGCTATGTGGCATGGCGTCCGATGTGGCTGCTGGCCACGGCCTGGGCGCTCTGCCTGCTTCATCTGGGACTGGAGCTGGCGCACGCCTACGCCTGGCTGTGGCTGGCCGACCTGCCGCTGCTGGCGCTGTCTCTGCTGGCGCTCGGGCGCTGGTGGCCGCGTGGGCCCAAGCCCGGAATCCTTGCAGTGCTGTTCCTGGGGCTGGCCTGGCTGCCGGTGACCTTCGCGCTCTACGCCGTGCAAAGCCTGGTCTACCTCGCCGGCGACGGATTCATCCTTGGCCGGGCGCCTGCGCACGCGCTGTTCGTGGGCTTCTTCGGCAGCGTGCTGGTGGCCATGGTGACGCGGGTCACCCATGGCCATTCGGGTCGGAAGATCGAGATGACTGGCGTGGCCTGGTTCGCCTTCGCTGCGATCCAGGTGGTGGCCGTGGCGCGCATCCTGGCGGATGTCTCGACGGATGCCGGCGCCTGGTGGGCGGTG
Source organism: Luteimonas sp. A649 (assembly GCF_054072735.1). Taxonomy (NCBI): domain Bacteria; kingdom Pseudomonadati; phylum Pseudomonadota; class Gammaproteobacteria; order Lysobacterales; family Lysobacteraceae; genus Luteimonas; species Luteimonas sp. A649. The sequence continues at coordinate 1,242,340 of NZ_JBSVRQ010000001.1, forward strand.
GCGGCGCTGGGCTGGCTGCTGGCACTGGCCCCCTGGGTTGCGAGGATCGGCGGGATCTACCTGTCGCCGCGCAAGGATGGGCGCCCGGGGTGAGCCGATGATCGAGTTCTACCCCCAGATCAAATGGGTGCACGTGGCCACGGTACTGGCCAGCGGGCTGCTGTTCGCGCTGCGCGGGCTGCTGGTGCAGGCGGGACGGCCGCGCTTGGCGACGGCGGCGCCGGTGCGCTACCTGAGCTACGCCATCGACACCACGCTGCTGACCGCGGCGCTGATGCTGCTCACCATCCTTCCCGGGGCGATGTTCGCCAACGGCTGGCTGACGGCCAAGCTCGCGCTGCTCGTGGTCTACGTGGTGCTGGGCACGTTCGCGCTCAAGCGCGGGCGGACGCCGCGCGTGCGCGTGGCCTGCTATTTCGCGGCGCTGGCGGTGTTCGGCTTCATGTACACGATTGCCAGGACGCACCACCCGGGCGGGCTGGCATGGCTGCTGACTGCCGCTTGACCCATGTCATGGCCGCGGGCACCCCGCGGCCGGATAATGCACCCATGCACCGGACCACTGCGCCGGCGCACGCAATCAAACCCCCAAGGAGATGCACCATGAAGCGTTTCATCATCGCCACACTCGGCCTCGGACTGCTCGCCTTCGGCGGCGCCGCGGCGGCGTCCAACTGCACGATCAAGCTCAACGGCGACGACCGCATGCAGTTCGACCAGAAGGAGGTCACGGTGTCGGCGTCCTGCAAGACGATCAACATCGAGCTCGCGCACACCGGCCAGCTGCCGGTGGTGGCGATGGGACACAACGTTGTGGTTTCCGCAACGGCCGACGTGTCCGCGGTCAACGCGGCCGGCGCCAAGGCGGGTGCGGCCGCGGGTTACCTGCCCGAGAATGACGCCAAGGTGCTGGGCGCCACCGACATGATCGGCGGCGGTGCAAGCACCAAGGCATCGTTCCCGGGCAGCAAGCTCACTGCCGGCGGCGACTACACCTTCTTCTGTTCCTTCCCCGGCCACGCCGCGCTGATGAAGGGCAAACTGGTCGTCATTCCGTAATAAAAAGCAAGGGTCGCGGCCGGGTGCCGCGGACCTGCATGCCCCAAGGGGCGCGCCCTGGCGCGCCCCTTTCGCATGGCGGCGGCCTATAATGTGCGGATGCAACATCCGCCGGCAGCGTGCTGCCGGCCCGTGCCCGGCAGCACGCTGCCGGCGGGTGGATCCGACGTCCACATTGATCACGATCAATCCCGGGCCGCGCGCCGCGCCGCAGAATACATACCAAGCAACCAAGGTCTCCCGCCCATGTCATCGACCCCCGCCACCGCTTCGGCCCTGGCCGCCAGCGGCCAAGACGCAGCCAGGTCCGGCTACTACAACGACAAGGTGGTACGCCAGTTCACGATCGCGACCGTGGTCTGGGGCATCGTCGGCATGGCCGTCGGCGTGTTCATCGCCGCACAGCTCTACTGGCCGACCATCGCCGAAGGCATCCCGTGGCTGAGCTACGGCCGCCTGCGTCCGCTGCACACCAACGGCGTGATCTTCGCCTTCGGGGTCTGCGCGCTGTTCGCCACCAGCCTGCACGTGGTCCAACGCACCTGCCATGTCCGCCTCATCTCCGACAGGCTGGCGTCATTCGTATTCTGGGGCTGGCAGGCAGTGCTTGTGGCGGCGGTCATCACGCTTCCGATGGGCATGAGCCAGAGCAAGGAGTACGCCGAACTCGAATGGCCGATCGACTGGCTGATCGCCGTGGTCTGGATCGCGTATGCGGTGCTGTTCTTCGGCACGATCGCCAAGCGACGCGTGCAGCACATCTATGTCGCGAACTGGTTCTTCGGCGCGTACATCATCACCATCGCCCTGCTGCACATCGTCAACAACATCGCGATCCCCTCTGGCTGGACCAAGTCCTACCCGGTCTACAGCGGCGCGGTCGATGCGATGGTGCAGTGGTGGTACGGCCACAACGCGGTCGGCTTCCTGCTGACCACCGGCTTCCTCGGCATGATGTATTACTTCGTGCCCAAGCAGGCCGGGCGCCCGATCTATTCCTATCGCCTGTCGATCGTCCACTTCTGGGCGCTGATCGCGGTCTACATGTGGGCCGGCCCGCACCACCTGCACTACACCGCCCTGCCCGACTGGGTGCAGTCGGTGGGGATGGTGTTCTCGCTGATCCTGCTGGCGCCCAGCTGGGGCGGCGCGATCAACGGAATCATGACCCTGTCGGGTGTCTGGTACAAACTGCGCACCGACCCGATCCTGAAGTTCCTGATCGTCGCGCTGTCGTTCTACATGATCGCCACCTTCGAGGGGCCGATGATGTCGATCAAGACGGTCAACTCGCTGTCGCACTACACCGACTGGACCGTCGGCCACGTGCACGCCGGCGCCCTGGGCTGGGTGGCCATGATCACCATCGGCTCGATCTATTCGCTGATGCCGCGCGTGCTCGGCCTCAAGGAGATGTATTCGATCAAGTGGATCGACGCGCACTTCTGGCTGCACACCATCGGCGTGGTGTTCTACATCGTCGCGATGTGGATCGCTGGCGTGATGCAGGGCCTGATGTGGCGCGCGACCAACGCCGACGGCACGCTGACCTACAGCTTCGTCGAGTCCCTCAACGCCACCTATCCCTACTACCTCGTGCGCTTCGGCGGCGGCCTGCTGATCCTTGTCGGCATGCTCCTGATGGCGGTCAACACCTGGAAGACATTCCAGATGGCCAGGAATCCGGCCCCGCAGCCGCTGCTGCCGCCCGACCCGTCCGACGCCCGCGTTCCAGTCCAGGCAGCCTGACATGAGCGAACAGAACAAGATTCCCCCGCCGCCCAACGCGCACGAGAAGATCGAGAAGAACGTCGGCCTGCTGATCGGCCTGGTGGCGATTGCCGTGTCCTTCGGCGGGCTGGCCGAGATCGTGCCCCTGATGTACCAGGCCGAGGCGATCGAGCCCCTGCCCGGCGTCGAGCCCTATCCGGCGCTCGAGCTCGCAGGCCGCGACATCTACGTGCGCGAGGGCTGCGCCAACTGCCACACGCAGATGATCCGTACCCTGCGCTTCGAATCCGAGCGCTACGGCCATTACTCGCTGGCCGGCGAGTCGGTCTACGATCGCCCGCACCTGTGGGGCTCCAAGCGCACCGGGCCGGACCTGGCCCGCGTCGGCGGCCGCTACTCCGACGACTGGCATCGCGTGCACCTGATCGACCCGCGTGCAGTCGTGCCGGAATCGAACATGCCGTCCTTCCCGTGGCTCGCGGACACGCCGGTCGACGGCCGGGCGGTCAGCCGCAACATGCGGCAGCTGCAGCGGCTTGGCGATCCCTACTCCGACGAAGAGATCGCCGATGCCGCCGGGATCGTTGCCGGCAGGACCGAGCTCGACGCGGTGGTCGCCTACCTGCAGGGCCTGGGCCTGCACGCGCCGACGGCCGGCGCCGCCGCCACGGCATCCACGGAGGCCGCGCAATGATGGGCGGGATCATCACCGTGGCCCTGCTGTTGCTGTTCGTCGGCGGCTGGATCTGGATCTGGCGGCCCATGCACCAGGCCGAGTTCGACGCAGCCGCGCAGCTGCCCCTTGAGGACGATTCCGAGGAGCCCCGGGAATGACCACCGGTTGGAGCATCTATGTCATCGTGCTGGTGGTGCTGAACATCGCCGGCCTCTGGGCCCTGCTGGCGTGGACCGCCCGGCGCCGCCCGGGCGATCCCAAGCCCGACGACACCAGCCACGTCTGGGACGGCGACATCACCGAGTACAACAAGCCGCTGCCGCGCTGGTGGATCATCGGCTTCTACCTGACCATGGTGTACGCCGTCGGCTACCTGATCTGGTATCCGGGCCTGGGCAACTTCAAGGGCATCAGCGGCTGGACCTCGGCCGGCGAACACGACGCCGACAAGGCCCGCCAGGACGCCGTCCTCGCCGAGACCTTCCGTCCCTATGACGGCCAGCCGATCTCCGCGCTTGCGGGCGATCCGCGTGCGGTCGAGCTCGGGCACGCGATCTTCGCCAACACCTGCGCGACCTGCCACGGATCCTCCGCGCAGGGCGCGGTCGGCTACCCCAACCTGACCGACGACATCTGGCACTGGGGCAGCTCCGAGGAGCGCATCCTCGAAAGCATCCTCGACGGCCGCCAGGGCGTGATGCCGGAATGGGGCACGGTCCTCACCGGCATGGGCGGCAACAACGCCGTGCTCTCCGTCGCCACCTACGTGCGCGCGCTGGCCGGTGAAGTGCCGGAGAACGACTTCTTCGCCGCCCAGGGCAAGGGCCTGTACGAAGGCGTCTGCGTGGCCTGCCACGGCATCGACGGCGCGGGCAACCAGGACCTCGGCGCGCCCGACCTGACCGACGATTACACCATGTACGGCAACTCCGTCGAGTCGATCATGGAGACCATCAACAAGGGCCGCCACGGCGTCATGCCGGCGCACCGCGACCTGCTTGGCGAGACCCGGTCCCGGCTGGTGGCGTCCTATGTTTGGTCGCTGTCCCGCGGTGAGGGCGACCAGGCGCAGAGCGCGGACACCCAGTGAGCCACGTCCCGGGCCCCGGCTTCGACCACCCGCCGCGCCCCATGGCGCAGCGGGTCGGTGCCATCCTGTGGCCCAGCTTCTTCGCCGCCGGCGTCGCGACGATGGTGTTCTCGGCCTTCGTCGACCCGCTGATGCTGCGCGACATCACCTTCCCGGACGTCGAGATCAGCCGCAGCCTCGGCTATTCGATCGCCTTCTTCATGTTCTGGGTCGCCACGGCGGCCTCGAGCCTTTTCACATGGATCCTGCTGCGCCCGGCAAGCCGGTACAACAAGGCGCTTCCCCCCGACAGATGAACCGTCGTATTCCCCTGGAGCTCGCCGAGGACACCGGCGGCTCGATGTACGTCAGCGAGCGCAAGGTCTATCCGCGCGAAGTCTCCGGACGCCTGAACACCTTGCGCGTGGCCGCCGTGTTCTGGCTGCTGGGCATGTTCTATGTCTTTCCGTGGCTGCGCTGGGACGACCGCCAGGCGGTGCTGTTCGACCTGCCGGCGCGCAAGTTCCACGTCTTCAGCCTGACCTTCTGGCCTCAGGACTTCCTGTTCCTGGCGCTGCTGCTGATCATCGCCGCGCTGGCGCTGTTCTTCTTCACCGCGCTGGCCGGGCGCCTGTTCTGCGGTTATGCCTGCCCGCAGACGGTGTGGACGGAAGTGTTTCTGTGGATGGAGCGCTGGACCGAGGGCGAGCGCAACAAGCGCATCAAGCTCGACGCCGGCCCCTGGACCCGCGAGAAGGTCCTGCGCAAGGGTGCCAAGCACACGCTGTGGCTGGTGTTCGCACTCTGGACCGGCTTCACCTTCGTCGGCTTCTTCACGCCCATCGGCGACCTGGCCGCGCGCCTGCCGCGCCTGGAATGGGGCGGCTGGGAAGTGTTCTGGGTGGTGTTCTACGCACTGGCCACCTGGGGCAACGCCGGCTTCCTGCGCGAGCAGGTGTGCAAGTACATGTGTCCCTACGCGCGCTTCCAGAGCGCGATGTTCGACCGCAATACCCTGATCATCGCCTACGACCCGATGCGCGGCGAGCCGCGCGGGCCACGCAAGCGCGGCCTGGGCAGCGTTGTCCAGCGTGCGCGCGGCCTGCTCGACCAGATCACCGCCTACGACTACGTGTTCCGCGCGGCACTGCACCCGACCGCGGCCGACAACCGCGTGCAGGCCGCGGGCACGATCACGCTTGGCGGCATCGGCGAGGTGGCCGAGCCGCTGCCGAAGTTCGCCACCGACGAGCTCGGCGACTGCATCGACTGCACCCTGTGCGTGCAGGTCTGCCCGACCGGCATCGATATCCGCAACGGCCTGCAGTACGAGTGCATCGCCTGCGGCGCGTGCATCGACGCCTGTGACGACGTGATGGACAAGATGGGCTTCGAGCGCGGGCTGATCCGTTACAGCACCCAGAACGCGATCGACAGCAAGCCCACCCGCGTCATGCGTCCTCGCGTGCTGGTCTACGGCGCCCTGCTGCTGGCGCTGAGCGTGGCCTGGGTGGCGGGCGTGCAGATGCGCAGCCCGCTGATCGTCGAGGTGCTGCGCGATCGCAACGCGCTCTACCGCGTGGTCGCCGATGGCCAAGTGGAAAACGACTACACCATCAAGGTGGTCAACAAGAGCGACGGCGCCAGCACCTATCGCATCGCCATCGAAGGCGGCGCGGCCGGCATCGAGCTGCGCGGCACGGGCCTCGACGCCGTACGCGCGGATGCCCAGCAGGTGATCAGCGTGCCCGTGATCATCGCCGCCCCCGACTCCCTCAAGGGCCGCCACTCCCTGACCTTCCGCGTCGAGACCATCGACGGCGAGGCCAGCGAGACGGTCGACAGCAGCTTCTTCGGACCCATGTGATGACAGACGAGAAAAAGCGCCCCTTCTGGCGCGAACCCATGATGTGGCTGGTGATCGCGCTGCCGCTGGCGTCCGTGATTGCCGGGGTGAGCCTGCTCAGCCTTGCGCTCCGCGATTCGAGCGATTCAGTGGGCGACGTGGTCCAGCGCACCGCGCAGATCCAGGTCTCCGACCTGAGCCCCGACGCCCGGGCGCGCGAACTGGGCCTGAGCGCGATCATCCGCATCGACGAAGGCTATGTCGAAGTGCTTCCCGTGACCGGCGAGTTCAGGCGCGACCAGCCGCTGCGGGTGGTGCTGCGCCATCCCATCGCGGCCGCCTCCGACGTCGAGCTGCGCGCCGAACCCAGCGACAACGGCTGGCGCGCCGAGGCCACAGTGGGTCAGGACAACGACTGGAACGTCGAGCTGATGCCCGAGGGCACGCCCTGGCGCTTGAAGGGCCGCCTGCCCAGGAATCTGCGCGCGGCGCACCTGCCGGTGTCCTCCGGCGAGCAGGAGTGAGGTGAACGCGGGCGCGGTCGTCACGGCCACCGCCGTGCGCGACGCGCAGGGCGTGGGCGAAGGCTGCTTTCACTGCAGTGACGCCCTGCCCCCGGACCCGGCCAGCGCGCGCATCGACGGCGAACAGCGCCGCTTCTGCTGTGACGGCTGCGCCGCCGCCGCGCAGTGGATCCGCGACGCCAACCTCGTCGACTACTACCGCCTGCGCACCGAGCGGGGCGGCCGCGCCGCCACCGACCTCGACGCCCAGCTCGCCGCCTTCGACCGCGACGACGTCCAGGCCGGGCATGTGCGCGACGTCGATGGCGGCCGCGAGATCACGGTGCTGACCGACGGCATGCGCTGCGCGGCCTGCGCCTGGCTGGTCGACCGCGCGGTGGCCCGCGAACCCGGCGTACTCGAAGTCGTCGCCAATGCCGTGACCGGCCGCATCCGCATCGCGTGGGATCCGGCGCGCACCGCGCTCTCCGCCCCTCTGCGGCGCCTGGCCGGCCTGGGCTACGTGCCCTATCTCGCCTCGGGAACCGCGCGCGAGCGCGAGCGCCGCGCGCAGCGCAACCGCGACCTCGTGCGCATCGGCATCGCGGGCCTGGTCTCGATCCAGGCGATGATGTTCGCCGAGGCGCTGTATCTCGACATCTACCAGCAGATGCCGATCGCCACGCGCGATTTCTTCCGCTGGATCACCCTGCTGGTATCGACGCCGGTGGTGTTCTGGTGCGGCTGGCCGTTCATCGCCGGCATGCTGCGCGAGCTGCGCAACCGCCAGCTGGGCATGGACACGCTGATCGCCAGCTCCACCCTGCTGGCCTACTTCGCCAGCGTGTTCGAAACCCTCCGCGGCGGCACCCATGTCTGGTACGACGCCGCGGTGATGTTCGTCTTCCTGCTGCTGGGCGCGCGCATGCTCGAGCAGCGGGCGCGGCGCATCGCCGTGGCCCAGGTCGACACGCTGGCGCGGGCGCGGCCCGAGCTTGCGACGCGCGAGCTGGCCGACGGCAGCCGCGAGGTCGTGCCGACCGCGGCCCTGGTCGCTGGCGACATCGCCTGCATCGCCGCCGGCGACACCGTGCCCGCCGACGGCATCCTGCTCGAGGCCAGCGCACGCTTCGAGGAAGCGCTGCTGACCGGCGAAGCGCATCCGGTGCTGCATGTTCCCGGCGACACCATCTTCGCCGGCACCGTCTGCCGCGAAGCGCCGGCGCGGATTCGCGTCGAGCAGGTTGGCCCCGGCACCCGCCTGTCGGAGCTGGAATCCCTGGTCGAGCGCGCGCAGTCGCACCGCCCCCGCGCGGCTCAGCTGGCGGACGCCTTCTCCAGCCGCTTCGTGGCCGGCATCCTGCTGACCGCGGTCGTGGTCTATCTCGGCTGGCGGGTGTACGACCCGTCGCGCGCGCTCGAGGTCGCCATCGCCCTGCTGGTGATCAGCTGCCCCTGCGCGCTGTCGCTGGCGGTGCCCACGGCGCTCACGGTCGCCAACGGGGCGCTGGCGAAGCTCGGGGTGTTGTCGACCAACCCGGACGCGCTGGGGTCGCTGGCGGCGGCCACCGACATCGTATTCGACAAGACCGGCACCCTTGGCAGCGGACAGCCCACGCTCGCGCGCGTGGAGGCCTTCAGCGGCCTCGATATCGAAGACGCGCTGGGCATCGCCGCGGCGCTGGAACGCGACAGCCTGCATCCGATCGCGCGTGCGTTCACAGGGCAGGACGCCGGCCTGGCCGTCGAGGCGGTGGAGGAGCACCCGGGGCTCGGCATCGCCGGCACGGTCGAGGGTCGCGCCTGGCGGATGGGCCGCGCCGACTTCGCGGCCGGTCGCGCCGATGACGGTGCGCTGTGGCTGGGCGATGGCTGCGAGGCGGTCGCGCGCTTCGTGCTGGAAGAACCGCCGCGCGCCGATGCCGCCGCGGCCGTGACCGCGCTGCGCGAGCTGGGCATCGAGGTGCACCTGTCCAGCGGTGACGCCGCGGCACCGGTGAACGCGTTCGCCGACCAGCTCGGCATCGACCGTGCAGCATCGCGCCAGTCTCCCGAGGACAAGCTGCGCGGCGTGCGCGCCCTCCAGGCCGGGGGCAGGACAGTGGCGATGGTCGGCGACGGCCTCAACGACGCCCCTGTGCTGGCCGGGGCCGACGTGTCAATCGCGATCGGCAGCGGGGCCGCCCTCGCCCACCGCGCAGCGAGCCTGGTGCTGACGGGGCCGTCGCTGCTGCGCGTTCCCGCCGCCATCGGCCTGGCGCGGCGCACGCGTGCCATCGTGCGGCAGAACCTGGCCTGGGCGCTGGGCTACAACGTGGTGGCCATTCCGCTGGCCGCCGCCGGCCTGGTAACGCCCTGGGTGGCGGCCTTGGGCATGGCGCTGTCATCGCTCATCGTCACCGTCAATGCGCTGCGCCTGGCGCGGAGTCCGGCCGCATGACCATCCTGCTGTTCCTCATCCCCATGAGCCTGGTGCTGCTGCTGCTGGCGGTCTGGGCGTTCCGCTGGGCGGTGCGCAAGGGACAGTTCGAGAACCTGGACGCCGCGGCGATCGACATCCTGCGCGATGACGCCGCGGATCTCCCGCCCACCGCCGCTCCGCCAGCCGCATCGGTGCCAACGGACGAGTCGGCAAGGCGACCGCGGGGCGACCGGACCCATGCCGACTGACTGGCTCGCAATCGGCGCGGCGCTGCTGGCCGGCCTGATGGGCGGCGTGCACTGCGCAGCGATGTGCGGCGGCATCGCCACCGGCTTCTCGGCGATGGGCGGACACCGCGGCTGGTGGCCGGCGCTGCAGCCCAACCTCGGGCGCGTGGGTGGCTACGTGCTGGCCGGCGCGGTCGCCGGCGGCATCGGCGGCGGCATCCTCGCCGCGGCGCGCAGCCCCTGGCTCGCTTTCGGCGCGCGCATGCTGGTGGGCGCAGTGCTGGTGCTGGTGGCGCTGCGGCTGCTCGACCGCTCCGGCCGCCTGTCCTTCCTCGGCCGCCCCGGTGCCGCGCTCTGGCAGCACCTGCGCGTGCTGCAGCGGCCCTTGTTGCCTGCCAACACCGCCGCCAAGCGGCTCGCGCTCGGCGTGCTCTGGGGCTGGATGCCCTGCGGCCTCAGCACCACGCTGCTCGCGGCCGCCTGGCTGCAGGCCGATGCCCGCAACGGCGCGCTGACGATGGCCGCCTTCGGCCTCGGCACCTTGCCGCTGATGGTGTCGCTGACCTGGTCGGGCGCGCGCCTGGGGCAGTGGCTTCAACGCGGACCCTGGCGCATGGCCATTGGCGGGCTCGTGCTCGCGGCGGGCGTGCTGACCCTTGCCGCGCCGTGGTTGATGCATATCCCCGCGCTTGCCGGACCGTTGGCGGCACTGGGCTGCCTGCCGCCGCCCTGAGCAGCATGCTTCACCGCACGTCGCACCCGGGCGTGCAGGTGCCGGGCGCTACCCGCCGCCCTTGCGCGCCGCCCGCAGCCGCTCCAGTTTCTCGCGCAGCTTGATCTCCAGACCACGCTCCACCGGGCGGTAGTAGACGCGTTCGCCCATCGCGTCGGGGAAGCCGGTCTGGCCCAGCGCCACGCCGCCCTTCGCGTCGTGGTCGTACTGGTAGCCCGCGCCGTGGCCGAGCTGCTTCATCAGCTTCGTGGGCGCGTTGCGCAGGTGCATGGGCACCTCGGCGCTGCCATATTCGGATACGTCGCGCTTCGCCTCGCCCATCGCCACGTAGGCGGCGTTCGACTTTGCGGTGCTGGCCAGGTAGATCGCAAGCTGGCCCAGCGCGAGGTCGCCCTCCGGACTGCCCAGGCGGTCGTAGGCATCCCAGGCCTCAAGGGCCATGGTGAGCGCGCGCGGATCGGCCAGGCCGATGTCTTCCACCGCCATGCGCGTCAGCCGGCGCGCCAGGTAGCTCGCATCCGCGCCACCGTCGAGCATCCGCGCCAGCCAGTACAGCGCCGCGTCGGGGTTCGAACTGCGCACGGATTTGTGCAGCGCGGAGATCTGGTCGTAGAACTGGTCGCCGCCCTTGTCGAAGCGTCGGCTGCGGTCGGCCAGCACCTGGGCCAGGGTTTCGTCGGTGATGGTGCCGCCCTCGCCCACCAGCTCCACCGCGATCTCGAGCAGGGTCAGCGCGCGGCGCACATCGCCGTCGGCGGCGCTGGCGATGAGCCGCAGCTGTTCGTCGCCGATGGCGATGCCGCGCCCGCCGAGGCCGCGCGCATCGTCGTCGAGCGCACGCTGCATGGCGATGCCGATGTCTTCGGGCGAGACCGCTTCCATCACGTGCACGCGGCAGCGCGACAGCAGCGCCGAGTTCAGTTCGAACGAGGGGTTCTCGGTGGTGGCGCCGACGAAGATGATCGTGCCGCGTTCGATATGCGGCAGGAACGCGTCCTGCTGCACCTTGTTGAAGCGATGCACCTCGTCGACGAACAGCACCGTCCGGTGGCCGCCCGCGAACGTGTGCTCGGCCTCCGCAAGCACCTTGCGGACATCGGGCAGCCCGGTGAGCACCGCCGAGATCGCCCGGTACTCGGCGTCGGAGTACTCGGCCAGCAGCAGCGCCAGCGTGGTCTTGCCGCAGCCCGGCGGCCCCCACAGCACCATCGAGTGCACGCGGCCGGATTCGACGGCGCGACGCAGCGCGGAGCCGGGTGCCAGCAGGCGGCGCTGGCCGACCATCTCGTCGAGCGTGCGCGGACGCATGCGCTCGGCCAGCGGGCGCAGCGCCAGCGCGTCGGTGGCAGGGGGAAGGAGGCCGGGCGTGCCGGCATCCATTGCGTGCTTGCGGGACACGTCGCATCCAAGAGGGAAATGCAGGAGGCAACGATACCAAGGTCGCCGCCGCGGCGATCGAAGTCAGCGGATGGCGGCGGCGAAATCCGGGTTGGCGACGATGTTCGGGCCGAGCGCGTGGTCGACGCTCAGCCAGGCAGAGGCGTGCAGATCGTAGAGGGCGTCGATGCGCGCCGTCGTGCTGCCGCCGGGGCCGAAGTCGGCCAGGCCATGGGCTTCGATGCGGACGAAACGCTGGCCCGACTGCATGCTCGAGATGTCATCCAGCTGCAGGAACACGCGCCCCGCGCCCGGATACGCCTCGAGCTCGGCCCCCACGCGCGCCTCGAGTTCGGCCATCAGGCCGGCGTCGTTGGGGACGAAGTGTTCGCCATCACCCGCGCCATCACCCCCCAGCATGATCTCGGGGTAGCCCGCCGTTGCGAACACGGGGTCGTAGCGGGTGCGGTAGCGGAAGGCGAGCCAGTCATCGCTGCCGGCATCGCCGGTTAAACGCAGCTGGCCGGCGCCATGCACGACGTGGTCGCGGGGGCCGATGATCTCGACATCGGCCTCGCCGAGCCTCAGCTCCAGCACGGCCTCGCCGAATTCACCGCCCAGCGTGGGGACCAGCACCGCGGCGACCGCCGCCTGCACCTGCTCGTCGGCCGGCAACCATGTGGAGTCGGGTTCGGGCGAAGCTGCGGTGGTGGCCGCATCGTCCCAGGCCTGCGCGAATGCCCACGGCGCCGCCGAGGCCAGCAACACGGCCAGGCACAGGATCTTGGCGCGGCGGAGTGCCGGCATGGAACGTTTCCCTGATGCGGGGTACGTCCGGGGTAACGCGTAAACGGCGACCGCGGGGACACCGCGGCCGCCTGACGGCTCGAGCCCTGCGAACCTCAGCCCTCGCCGACCACGTCGACGCCGGCGGGCGGCACGAACTGGAACGTGCCGCGATCAAAGGCCGGGTTCCGCTTCCAGTCGCTGAATACGACGTTCGTGCGCTGGCCCAAGGTATCGACGACCTCCATCCGCACCAGCGCACTGCCCTTGAATCCAAGGCGGGCGCTGCTGAAGCTGGCCTGGTCGGACTGGCGCGGCGACAGCAGCAGCCACGAAAGGCCATCGGCTTCGCCGCCCTCGCGCACGTTGAAGTCGCGCTCGAGCTTCGCGGGGTCGATCAGCGCCGCGAGCGGGCTGTTCTGCTCTTCCACGCCCTGCGGGCGCACGGTCACCTGCTCCAGGTCGGGATCGAACACCCAGACCTTTTCGCCGTCGGCGACGATCAGCTGTTCGTAGGGCGTGGCGTACTCCCAGCGGAACATGCGCGGTGCCGACAGCGCCACGCGGCCGGTGGAGGTTTCCTTCAGGCGGCCGTCCAGGTCGTAGAGCTTCTGTTCGAAGCGACCGTCGAGCCCTTTCAGGCCGCTGCTGAAAGCGGCGAGGTGGTCGCGTGCGCCGGCGGCGAACGCGGTGCCGGCAATCATCGAAAGTGCGGCCAGCGCGGCCAGCCAGTAGCGCTTGCGGATCATCGGTGGGTCTCCTCGGAATGCGTCGCGAGTGTGCGGCCTGGCGGCTGAATGCGGGATCACGCGAAGTGCGGGTTTATCGCCGCTATAGCGGCTTCCCACAAAGGCGGGGGGTGCGAGCGACTCGGGTGTGTGGGAGCGGCTATAGCCGCGATCGCCGCCATGGCGGCTCCCACAGGGGGGGGCTACTGCGGCGGCGGCGGCGCCAGCACGCTGCGGTCGCCGTTGTGCTCCGGCGGAGTCACCACGCCCGCGGCCTCCATGGCCTCGACCAGGCGCGCGGCGCGGTTGTAGCCGATCTTCAGGCGGCGCTGCACGCCGGAAATCGACGCGCGGCGGGTCTCGGTCACGACGCGGACCGCCTCGTCGTACAGCGGGTCGCTCTCGTCGCCGCTGCTGCTGGATTCCGGCAGGCCGGTGGCACCGACCACCACGCCGTCGCCCATGGTCTGCACTTCCTCGAGCACGCCCTCGATGTAGTCCGGGCCGCCGCCCGACTGCTTGAGGTTTTCGACCACGCGGTGCACTTCCTCGTCGGAAACGAAGGCACCGTGCACGCGCTCGGGCATCGCCGTGCCCGGCGGCAGGTAGAGCATGTCGCCATGGCCCAGCAGCGTCTCGGCGCCTGACTGGTCGAGGATGGTGCGCGAGTCGATCTTGCTCGACACCTGGAACGCGATGCGCGTGGGGATGTTGGCCTTGATCAGGCCGGTGATCACGTCCACCGACGGCCGCTGCGTAGCCAGGATCAGATGGATGCCGGCGGCGCGCGACTTTTGCGCCAGGCGGGCGATCAGCTCCTCCACCTTCTTGCCGACGATCATCATCATGTCGGCGAATTCGTCGATGAAGATGACGATGAACGGCAGCGGCTCGAGCGGCTGTGGCACTTCGTTCAATTCCGGATTCGGCTTGAACAGCGGGTCGAGCAGCGGCTGCCCGCTGTCCTGCGCGTCCTTCACCTTCTTGTTGAAGCCGGCGAGGTTGCGCACGCCCACCGCGCTCATCAGCTTGTAGCGGCGCTCCATCTCCGCCACGCACCAGCGCAGGCCGTTGGCGGCCTCCTTCATGTCGGTGACCACCGGCGCAAGCAGGTGCGGGATGCCCTGGTAGACGCTGAGCTCCAGCATCTTCGGGTCGATCATCAGCATGCGCACGTCCTTGGCGGACGCCTTGTACAGCAGGCTCAGCACCATGGCGTTGACCGCCACCGACTTGCCCGAGCCGGTGGTCCCGGCCACCAGCAGGTGCGGCATGCGCGCGAGGTCGGCGACCGTCGGCCGGCCGGCGATATCCTTGCCCAGCGCAAGGGTCAGCGGGCTGGGGGACTTGTCGTACTCCTTCGACCGCAGCAGCTCGCTGAGGTAGATCATCTCGCGGTGCGTGTTCGGCGTTTCCAGTCCGACCACCGACTTGCCCGGGATCACGTCGACCACGCGCACCGACTTCACCGACAGCCCGCGCGCGATGTCCTTGTCCAGCGAACTGATCTGGCTGACCTTGATGCCGGGTGCCGGCTCGATCTCGAAGCGGGTGATCACGGGGCCCGGATAGGCGCCGACCACCTGGGCATCGATGCGGAAGTCCTTGAGCTTGAACTCGATCTGCCGGGACAGTGTTTCGAGCGTGTCCTCGTCGTAGCCCTTGGGCTGCGGCTTGGGATCGTCGAGCAGCGCCAGCGGCGGGATGCCGGTGCCGTCGCCGACGTTGAACAGTGGGATCTGCTGCTCGCGCTTGGCGCGTTCGCTCTTCTCCACCACCGGGGCCGACGGCGGCTCGATGCGCACCGGTGCACGCGTCTTGCGCAGCTCGCTGTCGATCTTGCGCACCTCGGTGCGCTCCTCGCGCTTGGCGCGGGCTTCCTGCCACTCGCTGGCCTGCTTGCTGCCGCGGCGGAAGAACTCGGGCAGCCGCAGCACCCACCGGCCGATCGTGTCCATGACGCCGAACCAGGACAGCCCGGTGGCAAGCGTCACCGACACCAGCAGCAGCGCCAGCAGGAACAGGTTGCCACCGATGCCGCCGAAGCCGGCGTACAGCGAATTGCCCACCAGCCGCCCGAGGATGCCGCCGCCGCCTTCCGGCAGCCCTTCCACGGCGCTGAACCGGAGGAACAGCAGGCCCGTGGCGGAGATGATGAAGCCGACGATGCCGACCAGGCGCAGCGCCGGACCCAGGTCGGCCTGGCCGTCGCCATCGGTGTCCATGCCGAACAGCGCGATCCAGGCCACCGCCCCCAGGATCAGCGGCAGCACGAAGGCGACGTAACCGAACAGGCCCAGCAGCATGCCGGCCGTCCAGGCGCCGACCTTGCCGCCAGCGTTGTGCAGCGGTGCGGTCAGGTTGCCGGAGTTGCTCCAGCCCGGATCCTGGGACGAATACGTCACCAGGCACACCAGCAGGTAGACCAGCAGCGGCGCGATCGCGATCAGTGCGATGTCGCGCAGCAGTTTCTGCCGCCTGGGATTGGGGGCCGAGACAGCCGCGCGCGGCGCTGCTTTGCGCTGGCGCCGGGTG
Organism: Luteimonas sp. A649; assembly: GCF_054072735.1. NCBI lineage: Bacteria > Pseudomonadati > Pseudomonadota > Gammaproteobacteria > Lysobacterales > Lysobacteraceae > Luteimonas > Luteimonas sp. A649. The sequence continues at coordinate 1,258,032 of NZ_JBSVRQ010000001.1, forward strand.
CCGCGTTCGGATGCCGGGCGTGCTGCCACGTGTGATCAGACCTTAAGAAGTTCCCGCAATGGGATGATTCTAAACATATTGCGCGTCAAACAGCCATGCCAAGCAGTGCCGGATGCACCAGCTTGCCATCGGCGACGTTGATGCCGCGGGCCAGCGCCGGATCGGCCTGCCAGTCGCCCCCGGCCGCAAGCCTGTTCGCCCAGGGCAGGATCGCCGCGCAGATGGCCTGCGACGAAGTCTGCGGCACGGCGCCCGGCATGTTGGTCACGCAGAAGTGGGTCGCGCCCTCCTCCACGTAGGTCGGATCCTTCCAGGTAGTCGGACGCGAGGTTTCGAAGCAGCCGCCCTGGTCGATGGCGATGTCCACCAGTACGCTGCCGGGCTCCATCGCCTTGAGCATGTCGCGGGTCAGCACCTTGGGTGCCTTGGCACCGGTCACCAGCACCGCACCGATCACGAGGTCGGCCGCGGCCACCTCGCGCACGACAACGTCGTGGTACGGGTACAACGCAGTGACGTTGTCGCCCAGGCGCATCATCTCGTCCATGCGGTCGGTGCGCATCTCGAACACGGTGACGTTGGCGCCGCCGGCCGCGGCCAGCGCGGCGGATGCACCGCCGGCCTTGCCTGCGCCGAACACCACCACCTTGCCGCGCTCGGTCGAAGGCAGCCCGCCAAGCAGCTTGCCCTTGCCGCCTTCGGGCTGGTGCAGCAGGTGCGTGCCGACCTGCACCGCGATGCGGCCGGCGATGATCGACATCGGCGCCAGCAGCGGCAGGTCGCCGTTGGGCAGCTCGACGGTCTCGAAGGCGATGGCGGTCAGGCCGATGTCGAGCAGGCTGCGCGTCAGCGCAGGCTCGGCGGCCAGGTGCAGGTAGCAGAACAGCAGATGGTCGCGGCGCAGGTGCTGCAGGTCGCCGGCGATCGGCTCCTTGACCTTGACGATCAGTTCGCCCTTTCCGTAAAGCGCGGCGGCGTCGGGGGCGATGTTCACGCCCAGGGCCGCGTAGTCGGCGTCGGTGAATCCGGACTTCAGCCCGGCGTCCGCTTCCAGCCACACCTCATGGCCGTGCTTCACCAGGTCGCCGGCGGCTGCGGGCACGAGGGCAACGCGCCCTTCGAGGGTCTTGGTTTCCCTGGCAACACCGATGCGCATCCGTCGAGTCCTCTTCAGGTCCTGCACAAAAAACGCCGCATGTGCGGCGAGTCATCGTATTGCCAACGGGAACCCTGCGTTGCGGCCGAAGACACTCCCCGCGCCTTGTCATGCCGCGCCGGCGCCGCCAAGCTATGGGCTTCCCAACGCCGTGATTCCATGGCCCGCGAGTATACATGAGCACTTCCAAGCACTGCCGCCTGCTGATCCTCGGTTCCGGTCCCGCCGGCTGGACCGCCGCCGTCTACGCCGCACGCGCCAATCTCAAGCCGGTGGTCGTCACCGGGCTGCAGATGGGCGGCCAGCTGATGACCACGACCGAGGTCGACAACTGGCCCGGTGATGCCCATGGCCTCATGGGCCCGGACCTGATGAACCGCATGCAGGCGCATGCCGAGCGCTTCGAGACCGAGACGATCTTCGACCACATCCACAGCGCCGACCTGTCGCAGCGCCCGTTCCGCCTGAAGGGCGACAACGGCGACTACACCGCCGACGCCCTGGTCATCGCGACCGGCGCCACCGCGAAGTACCTGGGGCTGCCTTCGGAGGAAGCGTTCAAGGGCCGCGGCGTGTCCGCCTGCGCCACCTGCGACGGCTTCTTCTACAAGGACCAGGACGTGGCCGTGGTCGGTGGCGGCAACACCGCCGTCGAAGAGGCGCTGTACCTGTCCAACATCGCCCGCAAGGTCTACCTCGTGCACCGCCGCGACACCCTGCGCGCCGAGAAGATCATGCAGGACAAGCTGCAGGCGAAGATCGACGCCGGCAAGATCGTGCCGGTGTGGCACCACGTCGTCGACGAGGTGCTGGGCAACGAGGCCGGCGTCACCGGGCTGCGCCTGAAGTCGGTGCAGGACGACAGCACCCGCGAGATCGAGGTGCACGGCTTTTTCGTCGCCATCGGCCACACGCCCAACACCTCGCTGTTCGAAGGCCAGTTGGCGATGAACAACGGCTACCTCGAGATCCGCTCCGGGCTGTCGGGTGGGGCGACGGAAACCTCGGTCCAGGGCGTGTTCGCCGCCGGCGACGTCGCCGACCAGCACTATCGCCAGGCGATCACCTCGGCCGGCTTCGGCTGCATGGCCGCGCTCGATGCCGAGCGCTTCCTCGACAAGGATGCCTGAGCCGCGTCGCGCGGCGGGTCGGGCCGGCTGAGTCCGCGCATGCCCGTCGCGCGCATCCACGCTTCGCTGTCCGAAGTCCCCGCCGCCGCCTGGGATGCACTCCATGACGGCGGCAACCCTTTCGTCACGCACGCCTTCCTCGAAGGCCTCGAGTCCAGCGGCTGCCTGCGCGCGGGCTGGGGTTGGACGCCGCGGCACATCACGCTGTGGGTAGGCGACGAACTGGTGGCCGCGGCACCGGGCTACCTGAAGGACAACTCGCACGGCGAGTTCGTGTTCGACCACGCCTGGGCGCATGCCTATGCGCGCTACGGACGCGACTACTTCCCCAAGTGGCTGGGCGCGGTGCCCTACTCGCCGGTGACCGGGCCGCGGCTGCTGGCACGCGACGATGCCGCACGACGCGCACTGCTCGAGGCCATCGTGGCGCACGCCGGCGAACTGGGCCTGTCGTCGGCACACGTCAACTTCCATGAGGCCGGCGAGGACGCCGCATTCGGCGCCGACTGGATGCGCCGCAGCGACATCCAGTACCACTGGCGCAACGACGCCGGATGGCCGGACTTCGCCGCCTTCCTCGGCGACATGGACCATCGCCACCGCAAGAACATCCGCCAGGAGCGGGCCAAGGTCGTACGTGCGGGCGTGAGCTTCCGCGTGCTGCATGGCGACGAGGCCAGCGATACCGACCTTGCGCATATGCATGCCTTCTACCTGGAGACCTTTGCCGATTACGGCAACGCGCCGGCACTGACCTTCGAGTTCGTCCGCCACCTGGCACGCACCCTGCCCCGCGCGCTGGTGCTGGTGCTCGCCGACCTCGACGGCGAAGCCATCGCCGGCGCGCTGTGCCTGCGCGGGCGCGACACCCTGTACGGACGCTACTGGGGCGCCGTGCGCCAGGTGCCCGGCCTGCACTTCGAGACCTGCTACTACCAGGGCATCGAGTACTGCCTGCGCGAGGGGCTCACGCACTTCGAACCCGGCGCGCAGGGCGAGCACAAGATCGCGCGCGGCTTCCTGCCGACGCCGGTGCGCAGCCGCCACTGGATCGCCGACCCCGAGTTCCGCCGCGCACTGGGTGACTGGTGCCGCGAGGAAGAGACGGCGGTCGACGGCATGGCCCGTGCACTGATGCAACGCTCGCCGTTTCGCGACGCGGGACCAGCGACGTGACCCGCAGGCTGCCCGCCCTGCTGGGCGCCGACCCCGGTGCGCCGTTCCCGGATCCGGAGACCGCGCTGCGCGAACCCGACGGCCTGCTGGCGATCGGCGGCGACCTGAGCGCGCAACGCCTGCTCAATGCCTACGCCACCGGCATCTTTCCCTGGTACTCGCAGGGGCAGCCGCTGCTGTGGTGGTCGCCGGACCCGCGCACGGTCTTCGCCACCGACAGCGTGCACCTGTCCTCGCGTTTCCGCCGCCAGCTGCGTCGTTCCGACTGGAACGTGACCGCCGACTGTGCCTTCGACCAGGTGATGCTGGCCTGCGCCACCGCGCCGGGGCGCGGCGGGCACGGGACCTGGATCACCGATGCGATGCGGGCCGCCTACTCCGCCCTGCACGCCCTGGGCCATGCGCACTCGATCGAGGTGCGTGACCGCGAGGGACGCCTGGTCGGTGGGCTGTACGGCGTGGCAGTCGGCCGGATGTTCTTCGGCGAAAGCATGTTCAGCGGCGAGAGCGGCGGCTCAAAGGTCGCGCTTGCGGCGCTGGCCAGGGTCCTGCACGCGTGGGGCTGGCCGCTGCTCGACGCCCAGGTCGGGAACGCGCATTTGCAGCGGATGGGGGCCCAGGCGTGGCCGCGCCCCCGCTTCCTGGCCGAGGTGCGACGGCAGGCCGCGTTGCCGGGACGCGTCGGCCGCTGGGACATGGACTTCGCCCTGCCTGCCGCCAGCCTCGCGACGGCAACCGCGGTGGACGGGCGGTCCGCGCCCGCTTAACGGGAATTTTGCACGGCGCCCCCGTCCATGCGACAATTGCCGTCTTTCGGGCCCCGGCCCGGTCCCTTGAATTGGTCAGACAGTACGCATGGCGAAAGATGATGTCATTGAATTCGAAGGCTCGATCTCCGAGACGCTTCCCAACACGATGTTCCGTGTGAAGCTGGAGAACGGGCACGAGATCATCGCGCACATCTCCGGGCGCATGCGCAAGAACTACATCCGCATCCTCACCGGTGACCGCGTCAAGGTTGAAATGACGCCCTACGACCTGACCAAGGGCCGCATCACCTATCGCATGAAGTAAGGCGCCATTCGCGCCCGAAGAAGAAAGGCGGCCCGCAGGCCGCCTTTTCCGTTTCTGTGGAGCGGGCCTCTTTTTGTGGGAGCGGCCATGGCCGCGATCGCCGCTATAGCGGCTCCCACAAGAGAGCCCACAAGCCCGCTCAGTCGACCGTCGCGGGCAGCAGCTTCTCCGGCTCCGCCTGCACGTCGAGCACCAGCTCGCCGTCCACGGCGTCGATCGACACCCTGCCGCCAGCGACCAGCTTCCCGAACAGCAGCTCGTCGGCCAGGGGCCGCTTCACCTTGTCCTGGATCACCCGCGCCATGGGGCGCGCGCCCATCAGCGGGTCGAAGCCGTGCTGGGCCAGCCAGTCGCGCGCCGCCGGCGTCGCCGCCAGGCTCACGTGCTTCTCGTGCAGCTGCTCCTCGAGCTCGATGATGAACTTGTCGACCACCCGCAGGATGTGCTCGAAGCCCAGCGCCTGGAACTGCACGATCGCGTCCAGGCGGTTGCGGAACTCCGGCGTGAAGCCCTTGCGGATCACCTCCATCGCGTCCGTGCTGTGGTCCTGCTGCATGAAGCCGATCGTGCGCCGTGCCGCCTGCGCCGCGCCCGCGTTCGTGGTCATCACCAGCACCACGTTGCGGAAGTTGGCCTCGCGACCGTTGGTATCGGTCAGGATGCCGCGGTCCATCACCTGCAGCAGGATGTTGAAGATATCCGGGTGCGCCTTCTCGACCTCGTCGAGCAGCAGCACGCAGTGCGGCGTCTTGACGATCTTCTCGGTCAGGAGCCCGCCCTGGTCGAACCCGACATAGCCCGGGGGCGCGCCGATCAGGCGGCTGACCGAGTGCGGCTCCATGTACTCCGACATGTCGAAGCGCACCAGTTCGATACCCAGCTGCAGCGCGAGCTGGCGGGTGACCTCGGTCTTGCCGACACCGGTGGGTCCGGCGAACAGGAAGTTGCCGATCGGCTTGTCCGGACTCGCCAGGCCGGAGCGCGCAAGCTTGATCGCCGAGGTCAGGGTGGCGATCGCCGGATCCTGCCCGAAGATCACCATCTTGAGGTTGCGCTCCAGGTGCTCAAGCACATCCTTGTCCGAAGCACTGACCTGCTTGGTCGGGATGCGCGCCATCCGCGCGACGATCATCTCGACCTCTTCCACGTCGATCAGCGACTTGCGCTTGTCGTCGGGCAGCAGCCGCTGGCGCGCGCCCGCCTCGTCGATCACATCGATCGCCTTGTCGGGGAGCAGCCGGTCGCCGATGTGCTTCACCGACAGGTCCACCGCGGCCTGCAGCGCATCGTCGGCATAGGTGACGTTGTGGTGGGCCTCGTACTTCGGCTTCAGCCCCTGAAGGATCTCGTAGGTCTCGCCGACGGTGGGCTCGACGATGTCGATCTTCTGGAAGCGGCGCGCGAGCGCACGGTCCTTCTCGAAGATGCCGCGGTATTCCTGGAACGTGGTCGAGCCAATGCAGCGCAGCTCGCCGGACGCCAGCGCGGGCTTGATCAGGTTCGACGCATCCATCGTGCCGCCTGACGCCGAGCCCGCACCGATGATGGTGTGGATCTCGTCGATGAACAGGATCGCGCCTTCGTGCTGGCCGACCGCGGCCAGTACCGCCTTCAGGCGCTTCTCGAAATCACCGCGGTACTTGGTGCCCGCCACCAGCGCGCCCAGGTCAAGCGAATAGATGGTCGCGTCCGCCAGCACTTCGGGCACTTCGCCGTCGACGATGCGCTTGGCCAGGCCTTCGGCGATCGCGGTCTTGCCGACGCCGGCCTCGCCCACGTACAGCGGGTTGTTCTTGCGGCGGCGGCAGAGCACCTGGATGGTGCGCTCGATTTCGTCGGCGCGACCGACCAGCGGATCGATCTTCCCTTGGCGGGCGAGCGCGTTGAGGTCGGTGGCGAACTCGGTCAGGGCATCGCCCTTGCCGTCGCCCTCGCCGCCTTCGACCTTGCCCTCGGCCTCGTCCCCGGGGCCGGACTGCGGCTCGTCACCGGTGCGCGCGATGCCGTGGGACAGGTAATTCACCACGTCCAGCCGGGTGACGTCCTGCTGGTTGAGGAAGTAGACCGCGTGCGAGTCCTTCTCGCCGAAGATCGCCACCAGCACGTTGGCGCCGCTGACCTCCTTCTTGCCCGAGGACTGCACGTGGTAGACCGCGCGCTGCAGCACGCGCTGGAAGCCCAGCGTCGGCTGGGTGTCGCGGCCGTCGTCTTCGGCCAGGCGCGAGACGGAGCTGGCGATGGCCTGTTCGAGGTCCGAGCGCAGGCGATGGAAATCGGCGCCGCAGGCCTTCAGGACGGTCTCCGCGGACGGGTTGTCGAGCAGCGCCAGCAGCAGGTGTTCGACCGTCATGTACTCGTCGCGCGCCTCGCGGGCGCGCTTGTAGCACTGGCCGATGCTGTACTCGAGATCCTTGCTGAACATGGGGGGTGTGCCTCCTGGATTCACTGCTTACCAGATGGGGGTGCCCGAGCCACTTTTCCATCCGGCGACTGGTTCCTTGTAGGCCCTTGCCCGCGTCGTTGGCAAGCACCATCCACGGGTTCCAGTATCCCGCCGGGAGCTGTCATCGGGGAGTGAGGCGCCGCGCCACCGGCGGCGCGCGGCTCAGGCTTTTTCGATCGTCGCCAGGAGCGGATGCTGGTTCAGCCGCGCGTATTCGTTGACCTGGGCGGTCTTGGATTCGGCCACGTCGCGGCTGAACACCCCGCACACGCCGCGGCCGCGGGTGTGGACGTGGAGCATCACCTGGGTGGCGTGCTCGATGTCCATGCCGAAGAAGCGCAGCAGCACCTCGACCACGAAGTCCATGGGCGTGTAATCGTCGTTCAGCAGCAGGACGGAGTACAGCGGCGGCCGCGCCACTTCGGGGCGGCCGACTTCGACGGCGACACCATGGTCGCGCTCGTGTCCGGGGTTGTGGCTCATGGCCGTGATTATAGCGACGTGCCCGGTGGACGGCCCCCGCCGCGCAGGGGAAAATGCCGCACTCGCCCAAGGTTTCCACATGCAGCCTGCCAGCCCCGCGATGATCGACTGCGTCCACGCCCCGGTGCGTGCGGGCAGGCGTGGGCGGTGCAGGCCGTGACATATCGACAGGGGCGGTTCTGGCAACCCGACGTGACCGTGGCCACCGTGGTGGTCGACGACGGACGGCTGCTCTGCGTCGAGGAGCATTCCGGCGGGCGCCTGGTGCTGAACCAGCCTGCCGGCCACCTCGAGCCCGACGAAGACCTGATCGAAGCTGCGGTCCGCGAGACGCTCGAGGAATCCGGCTGGACCGTGGAGCCCACGGCCTTCATCGGTGCCTACCAGTGGACCTCCCCCGCCCTGCCCGACGGCAGCCCCGGCCGCCACTACCTGCGTTTCGCCTTCGCCGCGCGGCCGCTGTCGCATGATCCGGCGCGGACGCTGGACCAGGGCATCGTGCGCGCCCTGTGGCTGACACCGGCCGAACTCCAGGCCCAGGCCGACCGCCACCGCAGTCCTCTGGTCTGGCAGGTCGTGGCCGACCACCTCGGCGGCAGCCGGCAGCCGCTGTCGCTGCTGCGCTCGGTGCGCTGATGGCCACCCCCGGGGTCATCGCCGGCATGTCCGGCGGCGTGGATTCATCGGTCGCCGCGCTGCTCCTGCGCGATGCCGGCGAGGCCGTCGCCGGGCTGTTCATGGACAACTGGGCCGACGACGGCAGCGGCCACTGCCGTGCCGACGAGGACCGGCGCGATGCCGTGGCGGTCTGCGGGCGGCTCGGCATACCGATCCATTTCCGCGACTTTTCGCGCGAATACTGGGCCGGCGTGTTCGAACACTTCCTGGCCGAGTACGCCGCCGGGCGCACGCCCAATCCGGACGTGCTGTGCAACCGCGAGATCAAGTTCAAGCATTTCCTGGATGCCGCCCGCGACCTGGGCGCCGCGCGCATCGCGACCGGACACTACGCGCGCGTCGACCACGACGGACGCGACTGGCGCCTGCTGCGCGCGGCCGACCGCGGCAAGGACCAGAGCTACTTCCTGCACCAGCTCGGCCAGGAGCAGCTGGCCGCCACCCTGTTCCCGCTCGGCGGGCTGCAAAAGGACCAGGTGCGTGCGATGGCCTCGGCCGCCGGCTTGCCGACCGCGGCCAAGAAAGACTCCACCGGTATCTGTTTCGTCGGCGAGCGCGACTTCCGCGAGTTCCTCGGCCAGTACCTGCCGGCGCGCCCCGGCGAGATACGCACGCCTGGCGGACAGGTCGTGGGCGCGCATCAGGGCGTGTTCTACTACACGCTTGGCCAGCGTGAAGGCCTCAACATCGGCGGGCGCCGCGGCTTCGACGACAAGCCCTGGTACGTGGTCGGAAAGGACGTGGCCACCAACGTGCTCACGGTTGACCAGGGCCACGACAGCCCCTACCTGATGTCACGGAGCCTGCGCAGCGAATCCGCACACTGGATCGCCGGCGCACCACCATCCACCCGTTTCAGCTGCACGGTGCAGACGCGCTACCGCCAGCAAGAGGAGCCATGCGAAGTGACCGTTGATGATTCCGGGACCCTGCGGGTCGCCTTTGACCGACCGCAGCGCGCCGTGACCCCCGGCCAGTCCGTGGTCCTGTACGCCGGCGACGCCTGCCTGGGCGGTGCCGTGATCGCAGCCACCGACGCGCCTGCGGACCCGAGGGGAGTGCCGGCATGAGCGAGATCCACGACCGCATGCTCGCCCTCGCCGGCCTGGCGCAGGCGCTGCGCCAGGTGCGCCGCGTCGCGGAGACCGGGCAGGCCGAAGGCACCGTGCTCGAGACCGCGCTCGGAAGCGTGTTCCGGATCGATGCCGATTCCACTGCCGAGATCTACGGCGGCGTGCCCAACGTGCGCCCGGGCCTGATGCTGGTGCGCGATTACCTGGCCAACCGTGGCCAGGATCCCCTGCTCCCGAAGCTGGCTCTGGCCGTGACCCAGTTGGAACGCCGCTTCGTGCAGGACGACGACATCGCAGGCCGCGTGCACGAGGGCATTCTTGCGGCACGGATCGACGCCGAGCGCCTGGGCAACGCGCACCCTGACGTACTCGCGAAGCTCGGCACGCTGTACGCCGACACAGTCAGCCAGCTGCGTCCGCGCGTGCTGGTGCAGGGCAATCCGCATTACCTGGGGCAGGCTCCGATCGTCGCCGAGATCCGCGCGATGCTGCTGGCCGCCCTGCGATCGGCCGTGCTGTGGCGGCAGTTCGGCGGCAGCCCCTGGGATTTCCTGCTGCGGCGCGGAGCGATGGCGCAGGCGGTGGAGGACCTGCTGGGCTGAGTGCGGCCGGAACGGGTTGGTACTACTCTGGAGGCGCCGGCCGCACCCTCCTCCAGGAGCCTCCATGTCGACGCAGAACATCCTGTCCGGCCTCGATTCCAACCGGGATACCCGGGAGGCGCTGTACAAGCATTTTCACCGGCACCCCGAGCTGTCGCTGCAGGAATACAGGACCGCCGAAAGGATCGAGGAAGAGCTCAAGGCCTACGGCATCGAAGACGTGCTGCGGATCGGCAAGACCGGGATCGTGGCAATCCTGAGGAACGGCGAGGGCCCGGTCGTCGCGATGCGCGGCGACACCGACGGCCTTCCCATGGCGGAGCGCTCCGGACGTGATTACGCCGCCGAGGGCGTGACCCAGGTCGACGAGGCCACGGGCAAGGAAACACCGGTTGCCCACTCCTGCGGGCATGACGTGCACATCGTGTCCCTGCTGGGCGCGGCGCAGGCGCTGCATGACCACCGCGATGACTGGTCCGGCACCTTCCTGGCGGTATTCCAGCCCGGCGAGGAAAACGCCGCAGGTGCCCGTGCCATGGTCGATGCCGGGATCGTCGACAAGCTGCCGAAGCCCGATGTCTACCTGGGCCAGCACGTGCTGGGCTCGCTGCCAGGCGGCGCCGTGGGCATCCGCAGCGGCCCGCTGTTCTCGGCTGCGGCCTCGATCGAGATCACCCTCTACGGAAAAGGCTCGCACGGCTCGATGCCGAACCTCGGCGTCGATCCGATCGTGCTGGGCGCCGCGATCGTGACCCGGCTGCAGACCATCGTCGCGCGCGAGGTCGCGCCGCGGGAGACCGCCGTCATCACCGTCGGCAGCTTCCACGCCGGCACCAAGTCCAACATCATCCCCGACTCCGCCGTGCTGCAGCTCAACACCCGCGCCTTCAACAAGGACGTCGAGAAGCACCTGCACGAGGCGATCGAGCGCATCGTGCGCGCGGAGTGCGAGGCGGCCAGGTCTCCGACGGAGCCGGAGTTCCGCTATTACGACCAGTACCCGCTGACCGACAACCACGAGGCGCCCACCGTCCGGGTCCGCGCCGCGTTCGACGCGTACTTCGGCGAGGACTCCGTCGACATGTCCCCGGTGCCGGCGTCGGAGGACTTTTCGATCATTCCCGATGCCTTCGGCTGTCCGTACACCTACTGGGGGCTGGGGGGCTTCGCCGACTGGAAGAATGCACCGGGCAACCACTCGCCCTTCTTCGCGCCCGACATCCATCCCACCCTGGACCGCGGCATCGAAGCGATCGTCGTCGCCGCGTCCCCCTGGCTGCTGAAGGACCGCTGATGGCCACCGCGACCGCTTCCCAGCCACAGGCGAACAGCTTCAAGGGCAACGACTCCGCGCTGCTGGGCATCGTCCTGGCGGTGCTGACCTTCTGGCTGTTCGCCCAGACCACCATGAACATCGGCCCGTTGATGGCCGAGGACGTCGGCATGCCGATGCCGGTGATGAACATCGCCATCTCGCTGTCGGCGCTGTTCTCCGGCATGTTCATCGTGGTGCTCGGCGGCCTGGGCGACAGGTACGGCCGGGTGCGCATCGTCTTCCTCGGCAACCTCCTGAACATTGCGGGCTCCCTGCTGATCGCCTTCGCAGTCGATGCCGCCGCGACGCCGATGATCCTCCTCGGCCGCATCCTGCAAGGTCTGGCCGCGGGCGCGATCATGCCCTCGACGATGGCACTGCTGAAGGTCTACTGGGACGGAAAGGACCGCCAGCGGGCGGTGTCGATGTGGTCGATCGGTTCCTGGGGCGGCTCCGGACTGACCGCCATCTTCGGCGGCTTCATGGCCTCCACGGTGCTCGGCTGGCGCGCGATCTTCATCATCTGCGCGCTGGTCTCGGTGGCCTCGATCGTGCTGATGCGACAGATCCCCGAGTCCGCGCCGCTGGCCGGGCGTCCCGGAAAGACCGACTGGACGGGCATCGTCTCGATGGCCGTGGGCCTCGCGGCGCTCCTGATCGTGGTCACCCAGGGCTCCAGCATCGGCTGGGCCAGCCTGCTGACGTGGGCGCTGTTCGCGGTCTTCCTGGTGGCCTTCGGGATCTTCGTCAACGCCGAGCTCAAGGCGGACTACCCCCTGGTGGACTTCAAGCTCTTCAGGAACCCGGTGTTCACCGGCGCGACGATCTCGAACTTCCTGATCAACGGCACCGCCGGCGCGCTGACGGTCTCACTTTGGGTGCTGCAGGGCGCGGCCGGCATGTCCGCGGCCACGGCCGGATACCTCACGGTGGGCTACGCCATCTTCATCATCGCCTTCATCCGCGTGGGCGAGAAGTTGCTGCAGCGCTTCGGCCCGCGCAAGCCCATGCTATGGGGCTCGCTGATCGTGCTCGGCTCGATCCTGCTGCTGATGGCCACCCACACCATGCAGTGGCAGTACGCCATCCTGGCGGTCGTCGCCTACTCCCTGTTCGGCCTCGGCCTGGCGTTCTATGCCACGCCGTCTACGGATGCCGCGCTGACCAATCTCCCGGGCGACCAGGCGGGCGCGGGATCGGGTATCTACAAGATGGCGTCTTCGCTGGGCGCCGCGTTCGGCGTCGCGGCCTCGGCTGCCATCTTCACCGCGCTGTCGGAAACCGGCCTCGATGTCGTGGGCACGGTGATCGAATTCTCCGGCCGGCAGGACAACGTCGCGGTGCGCGAGGCCGGCATGGTGGGACTGGCGTTCAATGCGTTGATGGCGATCGCAGCCTTGATCTCCATCACCATCTTCATTCCGAAGCAGAAGAAGGGTGACGCAACGCCCGGGGCGTGACTGCCGAAAGCAGTCCCCGGCGACGGAACCAGTATTCGAGCGGCAGCGTCACCAGCGGCGGTATCGCGGCGAGCACCGCCATCAGCAAGGCCCACATCGGCCAGCGCAGCCTTGTGCCTGCGACGAACGCGACGACCACGTAAAGCAGGAATGCGCCGCCATGGAGGCGACCGAACAGCCAGACGCCGAGCTCGGTCGTGCCGCTGACGTACTTGAGGTACATGCCGACCAACAGCCCCGCCCAGGTGAAGGCTTCGATCAGGGCGACGACGGAGAAGAGCCTGCCGGTGGGTGACAGGGGGTGCTGTGCTGGATGCATGGGTGGGTCCGGGTTGGGTGAGTCGATCGCGGCTGTAGCCGCTCCCACAAGAACAGGGGCTTGAAAAGGAAGCACCCGGCGATGCCGGGCGCTTCCTGTGCTGCAACGGCCGTCTGGATCAGCCGGCAGAAACAGCCTCCGCGACCTCCCGATACTCCTCGATCTGGTCGAAGTTCATGTACCGGTAGATCTCGGCGCCCTTGTCGCTGATGACGCCGACGCCTGCCATGTATTCCTCGCGGGTCGGGATGCGGCCCAGGCGCGAGCAGATCGCCGCCAGCTCCGCCGAACCAAGGTAGACATTGGAGTTGCGCCCCAGGCGGTTGGGGAAGTTGCGGGTCGATGTCGACATGACCGTGGCGCCCTCGCGCACCTGCGCCTGGTTACCCATGCACAGCGAGCAGCCTGGCATCTCCATGCGCGCGCCGGCCGCGCCAAAGGTGCCGTAGTGGCCTTCCTTGGTCAGCTCGGCGGCGTCCATCTTGGTCGGCGGCGCGACCCACAGGCGCGTGGGGATGTCGCGCTTGCCTTCCAGCAGCTTCGCCGCCGCGCGGAAATGGCCGATGTTGGTCATGCACGAGCCGATGAACACTTCATCGATGGTATTGCCGGCGACGTCGGACAGGGTCTTGGCATCGTCCGGGTCGTTCGGGCAGCACACGATCGGCTCGACGATCTCGGCCAGGTCGATCTCGATCACCGCGGCGTACTCGGCGTCGGCGTCGGGCTCGAGCAGCTGCGGGTCCGCGAGCCACTGTTCCATCTTGGCGATGCGGCGCTGCAGGGTGCGGGCGTCGGCGTAGCCTTCGGCAATCATCCACTTCAGCAGCGTGATGTTGCTGGTGAGGTATTCGATGATCGGAGCCTGGTCCAGGCGCACGGTGCAGCCGGCGGCGGAGCGCTCTGCGGACGCGTCTGCCAACTCGAAGGCCTGTTCGATCTTCAGCTCCGGCAGGCCCTCGATCTCGAGGATGCGGCCGGAGAAGATGTTCTTCTTGCCCTGCTTGGCGACCGTCAACAGGCCGGCCTTGATCGCGTACAGCGGGATCGCGTGCACGAGGTCGCGCAGCGTGACGCCGGGCCGCATCTGGCCCTTGAAGCGCACCAGCACAGATTCCGGCATGTCCAGCGGCATGACGCCGGTGGCGGCGGCGAACGCCACCAGGCCGGAGCCTGCGGGGAACGAGATGCCGATCGGGAAGCGCGTGTGCGAGTCGCCGCCGGTGCCGACGGTGTCGGGCAGCAGCATGCGGTTGAGCCAGCTGTGGATGATGCCGTCGCCCGGGCGCAGCGACACGCCGCCGCGGGTGGAGATGAACTCCGGCAGGGTGTGGTGCGTCTTCACGTCCACCGGCTTCGGGTAGGCCGCGGTGTGGCAGAACGACTGCATCACCAGGTCCGAGGAGAAGCCCAGGCAGGCCAGGTCCTTCAGCTCGTCGCGGGTCATCGGACCGGTGGTGTCCTGCGAGCCCACGGTGGTCATCTTCGGCTCGCAGTAGGTGCCCGGGCGCACGCCCTGCCCCTCGGCCAGGCCGCAGGCGCGGCCAACCATCTTCTGCGCAAGCGTGAAGCCGCGACCGGTGTCGGCGGGCGTCGCCGGCTGGCGGAACAGCGTGACGGCCGGCAGGCCCAGCGCCTCGCGCGCCTTCGCGGTCAAGCCACGGCCGATGATCAGCGGGATGCGGCCACCGGCGCGCACTTCGTCGAACAGCACGTCGGACTTCACCTGGAACTCGGCGATCACGTCGCCGTTCTTCAGCGCCGTGCCGTCATACGGACGCAGCTCGACGACATCGCCGTGCTCCATCTTCGACACGTCGAGTTCGATCGGCAGCGCGCCGGCGTCTTCCATCGTGTTGTAGAAGATCGGGGCGATCTTCGAGCCGAGGCAGACACCGCCGAAGCGCTTGTTCGGAATGAAGGGGATGTCCTCGCCCGTCCACCACAGCACGCTGTTGGTGGCCGACTTGCGGCTGGAGCCGGTGCCGACCACGTCGCCGACGTAGGCGACCAGGTGGCCCTTGTCCTTCAGGTCGAGGATGGCCTGGATCGGGCCGCGCTTGCCGTCCTCTTCAGGAACGAAAGGCGCGTCGGGACGCTTGTTCTTCAGCATCGCCAGCGCATGCATCGGGATGTCGGGACGCGTGGTGGCGTCGGGGGCCGGCGACAGGTCGTCGGTATTGGTCTCGCCGGGCACCTTGAACACGGTGATGGTCAGCGACTCCGGGACCTCCGGCTTGCTGGTGAACCACTCGGCATCGGCCCAGCTCTGCATCACGGCCTTCGCATTCGCGTTGCCGGCCTTCGCCTTCTCTTCCACGTCGTGGAAGGCATCGAACACCAGCAGCGTGTGCTTGAGGCCGTCGGCAGCCGCGGCGCCCAGCGTGGCGTCATCCAGCAGCTCCACCAGCGGCGCGACGTTGTATCCGCCCAACATGGTGCCCAGCAGCTGCGTGGCGCGCTCGCGCGTGATCAGCGCGTTCATCTCGGTGCCGAAGGCGATGGCGGCCAGCCAGCTGGCCTTGACCTTGGCCGCATCGTCCACGCCGGCGGGCACGCGGTGGGTGATGAGGTCGAGCAGGAACGCGTCCTCGCCCGCCGGCGGGTCCTTCAGCAGCTCGATGACGTCGGCGGTCTGCTGCGGCGTGAGCGGCAGCGCGGGGATGCCGAGCGCAGCGCGTTCGGCCACGTGGTGGCGATAGGCTTCCAACATGGTGGGGGTACTCCAGGAATGTCGCGGTGGATATGAAGCGTGGGGTCGATCAGGGGACCTTGGGAACGATGATCTTCAGGCCCTTGAAGTAGTCGCGGAAAAAACCGGCGTCGCGCGTGATCAGTGCCGTGCACTGCAGCAAGGCATGGGCGCCGACGACGAAGTCCGGCACGGTGCGCGGTGATGCCTGCCCGCCCTGTGCGCCCTGCCCGGCGGCACGGCGGCGCTGGTTGAAGCGGCGCTGCATCTCCCCCGCGCGGATGGCCGAGCGGCGTTCGACGGGCACGTAGCGCATGCCCATCTCCTCCACCACGTCCATGATGTCGGTGCCGTGGCCGAGGCCGGCGGTGATCTCGCTGACCACCACGTCGCACAGCACCACCGGACCCTGCGCGAGCGCGTCGCGCACGCACTGCTCGGCGGCGTCGGCCATGCCGCTGTCGTCGCCCAGGAGGTCGATCAGGACGGAGGTGTCGATCGCGATCATCGGCGGGTCAGGGGTCGACCGGGTCGCTCGGCGCTCGCCCGCGCAGCTCGCGCATGACGTCGTCGGTGCTCACGCCTTCGGGCAGCTTGAAGCGGCCGCGGGCGCGGGAGATCGCATCGTCCACGTTCTTGCGCAGGATGATGCGGCCGCCCTCCAGTTCGACCTTCAGCAGCGTGCCCTTGGTCAGCCCGAGGGCATCGCGCACCGCCTTGGGCAGGGTGATCTGGCCGCGTTCGGCAACGGTGGCTTCCATGGGACCTCCTGCGCGGTCGGGTCTGGGTGGAACGGTATGCTGGAATTATACATACTTGCCGATGCATACCCAAGGCCGCATACCGGAACACAGCGGTAACTCATTCATTCGTACACTGGCGGCCTGCCTGACCGCCACGCCATTCGCACAAGGAGCCCAGCCATGGCCGATTCCTTCTCTACCCGCGCCCGCCTCGACGTCAACGGACGGTCCTATACCTATGCCAGCCTGGCGAAGCTGGGGGAGCGGTTCGACCTCGCGCGCCTGCCCTACGCCATGAAGATCCTGCTGGAGAACCTGCTCCGGCACGAAGACGGCGGGGTCACGGTCGGCAAGGAGCACATCGAAGCCGTGGCGCGCTGGGACGCAGCCGCGGAGCCCGACACCGAGATCGCCTTCATGCCCGCGCGCGTGGTGCTGCAGGACTTCACCGGCGTGCCCTGCGTGGTCGACCTGGCCGCGATGCGCGACGCCGTCGCGCGCCTGGGCGGCAGCCCGGAGCAGATCAACCCGCTGATTCCGTCGGAGCTGGTGATCGACCACTCGGTGCAGGTCGACGTCTTCGGCCGTGCCGACGCGCTGGACCTCAACGGCAAGATCGAGTTCCAGCGCAACAAGGAGCGCTACGGCTTCCTGCGCTGGGGCCAGAACGCGTTCAAGGACTTCAAGGTGGTGCCGCCCAACACCGGCATCGTCCACCAGGTCAACCTTGAGCACCTCGCCCGCGTGGTGATGGAGCGAGAAGTTGAAGGCGAGACCTGGGCCTTCCCGGACACCGTCTTCGGCACTGACAGCCACACCACCATGATCAACGGCATCGGCGTGCTCGGCTGGGGCGTGGGCGGCATCGAGGCCGAAGCGGCGATGCTCGGCCAGCCCTCGTCGATGCTGATCCCGCAGGTGGTCGGCTTCAAGCTGACCGGCAAGATGCCCGAGGGCGCAACCGCCACCGACCTGGTGCTCACGGTCACCGAGATGCTGCGCAAGCACGGCGTGGTGGGCAAGTTCGTCGAGTTCTTCGGCGAGGGCCTGCAGCATCTGCCGCTGGCCGACCGCGCGACGATTGGCAACATGTCGCCGGAATACGGCGCCACCTGCGGCATCTTCCCGATCGATTCCGAGGCTACGCGCTACATGCGCCTGTCCGGGCGCAGCGAAGAGCAGATCGCGCTGGTGGAAGCCTATGCGCGCGCGCAGGGCCTGTGGCATGAAGCCGGCCAGGCGGAAGCGACGTATTCGTCGGTCGTCGAGCTCGACATGGGCACGGTCAAGCCCTCGCTGGCCGGCCCGCGACGCCCGCAGGACCGCGTGCTGCTCGAGGACGTGAAGCAGAACTTCCACGACAACCTCGGCCCGCTGGTCGCGCGCCGCAACGGCACCACCGATCGCCAGATCAACCGCTTCGACAAGGACGGCGGCGACCAGCCACAGGCCGAACGCCTGGCTGCGAAGCCGGTATCGAAGATCACCATCGACGATGGCGAACACCATCTCGCCGACGGCTCGGTCGTCATCGCTGCGATCACGTCCTGCACCAACACCTCCAACCCGGCGGTGATGCTGGGCGCCGGCCTGCTCGCGCGCAACGCGGTGGCCAAGGGGCTGAAGCCGGCGCCGTGGGTCAAGACCTCGCTGGGCCCGGGCTCGCTGGTCGTGACCGACTACCTGAAGAAGGCCGGGCTGATGGACGAACTGGAGAAGCTCGGCTTCTTCGTCGTCGGCTATGGCTGCACCACCTGCATCGGCAACTCCGGACCGCTGCCCGAAGCGGTGTCGAAGGGCATCGCCGACAACGATCTCGCGGTCGCCGCGGTGCTGTCCGGCAACCGCAACTTCGAGGGCCGCATCCACGCCGAGGTGAAGATGAACTACCTCGCGTCGCCGCCGCTGGTGGTGGCGTATGCGATCGCCGGCACGGTCGATATCGACCTGACCAACGACCCGCTGGGCCAGGACCTCGACGGCAACGATGTCTACCTGCGCGACATCTGGCCGAGCAACAGGGAGATCGGCGACACCATCGCCGCCGCCGTGGGTCCGGAAATGTTCGCCAGGAACTACGCCGACGTGTTCAAGGGCGACGCGCGCTGGAACTCGATGGCGTCGCCTGAAAGCGAGCTCTATCCCTGGGACGAAGACTCGACCTACATCAAGAACCCGCCCTACTTCGACGGCATGACCATGGAGGTCGGCAACATCGAAGACATCCACGGCGCGCGCGTGCTGGGGCTGTTCGGCGACTCGATCACCACCGACCACATCTCGCCGGCCGGCTCGATCAAGCAGGACTCGCCCGCGGGACTGTTCCTGCAGTCGCGCGGCGTGCAGCCGGCGGATTTCAACAGCTACGGTTCGCGCCGCGGCAACGACGACGTGATGGTGCGCGGCACCTTCGCCAACATCCGCATCAAGAACAAATTCTTCGGGGGCGAGGAAGGCGGCAATACGCTGTATTTCGGCAGCAATCCTCCGGAAAAGATGTCGATCTACGACGCCGCGATGAAGTACAAGGCCGACGGCACGCCGCTGGTCGTTATCGTCGGCAAGGAGTACGGCACCGGCTCCTCGCGCGACTGGGCGGCCAAGGGCACCAACCTGCTGGGCGTGAAGGCGGTGATCGCGGAGAGCTTCGAACGCATCCACCGTTCCAACCTGGTGGGCATGGGCGTGCTGCCGCTGCAGTTCATCGAAGGCGAAAGCTCGGATTCGCTGGGCCTGGACGGCACCGAGACCTTCGCGATCACCGGCCTCGAGAACGGTGCTGCGCGGCGCGCGACGGTGACCGCGACCGCGACCGACGGCCGCAGCAAGGCCTTCGAGGCCGAGGTCATGCTGCTGACGCCCAAGGAAGTGGAGTACTTCCGCAACGGCGGTCTGCTGCACTACGTTCTGCGTCAGCTCGCCAGCGGGCACGGGGCCTGATCCGCGATGCGGCGGGTCACGGGGCCCGCCGCCCGTTCAGCTCAACGCAGCGCCGGCGTCCAGTCGGCGCTGGTCATCAGCCAGTCCCCGTCCACCAGGCGCCAACCGGTATCGACCTGCCAGGCACGGGCGTTTTCGGGGAGCAAGCGCCCGCTCCCGCCCGACAGCACGGCGCTGAAGCGCACGCGGGCATGGGCGTCCTGCAGTTCGAGGTCGAGCGGACCGGGCAATACGCCAACATCGCCATGGCGCATGAAGTGGATTGCGGCCAGGCGCCGCGCACCCTCGCGGTCGAGGCCACCGGGACCGATGAAATCCTCGGCCAGGAAGTCGGCGACATCGCCTGCGTCGCGCGATTCGATCGCCACCTGCAGGCCGTCGAAAGCGTTGCGCAGGGCCTGCTCGGGCGGCGTGCGTGCGCAGCCCGCCGCGATCGCGCACAGCAACACCAATACGCCCGCCAGTCGGAACCACCGCGCTGGGTTTACTTGCCCAACTCCCCGCATGCCGCTTCCCCGCTGCGTATCCGTCCCTGCGCCAGCATAGCTGCACTGCGCCTTGCCGCATGGCGGAGGCCTGTGATCCAATCCAGACGATACGCCACGGCATGGATCGTGGCGGCACACAGCCCGAGGGGGAATGAATGAGCAGTACCGAACGGCCATGGCTGGCGAACTATCCCGACGGAATTCCGGCTGAAATCGACGCGGACGAGTATCCGTCGATCCCCGCCCTCCTGCAGGAAGCCATCGACAAGTACCGCGACCAGCCTGCGTTCTCCAACATGGGTGTTTCGATCACCTATGGCGAACTCGACGAGCTCAGCAACCGCTTCGCGTCCTACCTCCTCGGCGTCCTGCAGCTGAAGAAAGGCGATCGCATCGCGATCATGATGCCCAACTGCCTGCAGTACCCGATCGCCACCTTCGGCGCGCTGCGCGCCGGGCTTGCGGTGGTCAACACCAATCCGATGTACACCGCCCGCGAGCTGCGCCACCAGTTGGTCGACTCCGGCGCGCGCGTCATCCTGGTGATGGACAACTTCGGCGACGTGGTGCAGAAGGTCCTGGCCGACAGCAAGATCGAAAAGGTCATCACCACCGGCCTGGGCGACATGCTCGGCTTCCCCAAGGGCGCCATCGTCAACTTCGTCGTCCGCAACGTGAAGAAGATGGTGCCGGACTATTCCATCCCGGGCGCGACCCGCTTCCGCGACGCCCTCAAGGCCGGCGCGGCGCACCCGGTGCCGCCCGTCGACATCGACCGCGAGGACATTGCCTTCCTGCAGTACACCGGCGGCACGACCGGCGTCGCCAAGGGCGCGATGCTCACCCACCGCAACCTGGTGGCCAACATGCAGCAGGCCTCGGCCTGGGTCAGCAAGCAGGCGACCCCGGGCCAGGAGGTCATCGTCACCGCGCTGCCGCTGTACCACATCTTCGCGCTGACGGCGAACGGCCTGGTGTTCACCAAGTTCGGCGCCAAGAACATCCTGATCACCAACCCGCGCGACATGAAGGGCTTCGTGAAGGAGCTCAAGCGCGAGCCCTTCACCGCGATCACCGGCGTCAACACGCTGTTCAACGGCCTGCTGAACACGCCAGGCTTCGACGAAGTGGATTTCTCGCGCCTGAAGCTGACGCTGGGCGGCGGCATGGCCGTGCAGCGCTCGGTGGCCGAGCGCTGGAAGAAGGTCACCGGTGTCACCTTGGTCGAGGCCTACGGCCTGACCGAGACCTCGCCCGCGGCCTGCATCAACCCGATGGACCTGGCCGACTACAACGGCGCCATCGGGCTGCCGGTGCCCTCCACCGACGCCTGCGTGAAGGACGAAGACGGCCGCATGCTTCCCGTCGGCGAGGTCGGCGAACTGTGCATCAAGGGTCCGCAGGTGATGCGCGGGTACTGGAACCGACCCGAGGACACCGCGGCTGCGATCGATGCCGATGGCTGGCTGCACACCGGCGACATGGCGCGCATGGATGAAGGCGGCTTCTTCTACATCGTCGACCGCAAGAAGGACATGATCCTGGTCTCGGGCTTCAACGTGTATCCGAACGAGATCGAGGACGTGATCGCGATGATGCCGGGCGTGCTCGAGGTTGCCGCGGTGGGCGTGCCCGACGAAAAATCCGGCGAGGCGGTAAAGCTGGTGATCGTGAAGAAGGATCCGTCGCTGACCGCCGACCAGGTCAAGGCCCACGCCCGCACCGAGCTCACCGGCTACAAGCAGCCCCGCTATATCGAGTTCCGTGACGAGCTGCCCAAGACGAATGTGGGCAAGATCCTGCGCCGGGAACTTCGGGATGAGCCGTCCGCCTGACATGTGACCGGGTTCACACTTTTGCCCGCGAGGGGGAGTCCGACTCCCCTTCCTTGGCGCCTCCTGCTTGCCCCGGCGCGGTAAACGGCGCATAGATGCCCGGTATCGGGCATTCATCATTTTTCCAAGGACTCCGCCGGCGGGCCCGGCCGGAGGCGTCCTGCTCGTCAGGGGACCTCCACATGAACGTTGAATTGCTGCACGGCACCACCGCCACCGACCTGGCCACGATCCGCATCTCCCACGATCCGTCAAACGCCTCGCACTGGTGCCATATGCATGCCAGTGAGGCCTTCCGCGACGCCTCCTACCGCCCCTGTTTCTCGCCCCGGCTGCTCCGTGAGCTGCGCCTGTTCGCCCGCGAGGCGATCGAGGGCTGCGAAGCCACGGTTGCCGACGCGACCGGCCCTGCCCCGCCCCTGTCGCACATCGTGATCGGCTCCGACGCGCACGTCTTCAACCTCGGCGGTGACCTGGATCTGTTCGCCCGGCTGATCCGTGAGCGGGATCGCGACGGCCTGCTGCGCTACGCCACCGAATGCGTGGACAGCATCCACCTGCTGCATACCCGCCTGCACCCGACCGCGCACACCATCGCGCTCGTGGAAGGCGACGCGCTGGGCGGCGGCTTCGAACTCGCGCTCGCCTGCCAGACCATCGTCGCCGAACGCGGCGTGCAGATGGGCTTCCCCGAAGTGCTGTTCGGCCTGTTCCCGGGCATGGGCGCCTATTCACTGCTGTCGCCGCGGGTCGGTCCCAAGCGCGCCGAGGCAATGATGCTCGACGGCCTGATGTACAGCAGCGAGCAGCTGCATGAGATGGGCATCGTCGACGTGCTCGTCGAGCGCGGCGAAGGCGTCCGCGCGGTCAACGAGGTGATCCGGCAGAACCGGCGCATTGCCGCCGCCCGGCTCGCCCTGCACCGCGTGCGTGACACGGTCAATCCGGTATCGCACGACGAACTGATGGAAGTCACCCGGATCTGGGTGGACACCGCGCTGCAGCTTGGCGACCGCCAGCTGCGCATGATGGAGCGACTGGTCCGCGCGCAGCTGCAACGCCCCGAGGCGGCAGGAGCGACGGTCGCCCGCGGCGGCCGCTGACCCCGGAATTCCTCAGGCGCTTTCGGGACCGGTCGCGGCCTCACGGACGAGGTCGCCGCGCGCGCGCAGTGCGGTCAGCGCCTGCTCCAGCTGCTGGCGGAGCAGGCGCACCACGCCGGGCCATTCGCGGCCCAGTTCATCACTGTGCATGCGCATCCCCTGGGTTGCGCTTTCCGAAAGCCGCACCGCGCCCATGTTGCCGGCCGCGCCCTTGAGCGCGTGGCAGGCATCGCGGAAAGCGTCCCACTGCCCCCCCGTTCCGGCGGCCTCGAGTTCGGCCAGGCACTTGCGCGCATCGCGCGCGCACTCGCCGAGGAAGCGGTGCACGAACTCCTCGCCCAGCCCCATCTCCCGGAGTTCCTCCAGGATGTGCTGCGAGATCACGCTGCCGTCGCCTTTGTCCGTGCTCGCAGGTTGCAGTTCGGCCATCCCGGCCTGCGGAGCCTCGCCCTCGGCAACCGCCGCAAGACGTTCGAGCAGGCGATCGACGACCACCGGCTTGGTCATGAAGGCGAATGCGCCTGCGCGTTCGCACTCGGCACGGGCCTCTGGCGTGGCATCGGCGGTGAGGACGATGAAGGGCGTGCGCCTGCGGCCGGCTTCCATGAAGTGGGCCTGCTTGAGCACTTCCACGCCGCTGCCGCCGGGCATGTGCAGGTCGATGATCACCGCGTCGAAGGATTGGGCCTCGAGCGCGGCCAGCACGTCCTCGCCGTCGTCGACCACCTGCGCGCGGTGACCCGCCTTTTCCAGCAGGCGCCGCATGACCATGAGGTTGGCGCTCTGGTCATCGGCGACCAGGATGCGCATCGGCCGCACGCGCGCGCGATGGCGGACGAAGGGATCGCTGAAGGCGATGACGTTGCCGTTGTCGACCGCCGGCTCGGCCAGCGCGAAGGGCAGCTCCACCCAGAAGTGCGAGCCGGCGCCGGGCTGGCTCTCCAGCCCGATGCTGCCGCCGAGCTGCTCGACCAACGCCTTGGCGATCGTCGTGCCGAGCCCGGTTCCGCCGAAGCGGCGCTCGCGGCCGCTGTCGGCCTGTTCGAAGGCCTCGAAGATCCGCTGCTGGGCGGACTCGGCGATGCCGATGCCGGTATCGCGCACCGAGAAGCGAAGCCAGGCGAAGCCGTCGTCGCGCGGCATCCGCTCGACCACCAGCGAGACGCGACCGGCGTCGGTGAACTTGATCGCGTTCGACATCAGGTTCACCAGCACGTGGCGCAGGTGGTTGCCGTCGCCGTGCAGGTACGCGGGCACGTTGTCGCCAAGGCGCGTTTCGAACGCCAGCCCCTTCGCCTGGGCACTGGGCTGCAGCATCAGCTGGATACCGCGCGTCAGCTCGGGAAGCGAGAAGTCGGCGTCGGTGCGCCTGAACTTGCCGGCCTCCAGGCTGGAGAGGTCCAGCACTTCGTCCACCACCATCTGCAAGGCGCGGGCCGAGGTGCGGATGACTTCCGCGCTGTCGCGCTGCTCGGCGGAAAGCTGCGTCGCCGACAGCAGTTCGGACATGCCGAGGATGCCGTTGAGCGGCGTGCGCAGCTCATGGCTGATATTGGCCAGGAACCGGCTCTTGGCCCGGTTGGCCGCCTGCGCCGCCTCCGTGGCCTGCACCAGCTTGCGCAGCAGCGAGCTGAGGTACAGCGGCACCGCGGCCAGTCCAAGCAGCAGGCCGTAACCCAGCGGCAGGTTCTCCTGCCAGTACGGCGTGGTGGCCAGCGCCGCGCCGAAGGACACCGCGGCAAAGCCGATCGCGAGGTACAGCCAGCGCGGGCCGTAGCGCAGGCCGTTGCCGACGGTAACCCACAGGATCACCACGTACATCCAGGCCAGCAGGTCGCCCAGCAGGTAGAGCCCGATGCCCATCAGGCTGTAGTCGGCGATCATGCCCAGCACGCGGCGCGGGTACGACACGCCTGGGCGCGCCAGCAGCCAGCCCAGGATCAGGAAGCAGACGCCGAATTCGACTGCCAGCAGTTGCAGCGAAAGCCGCAGCTCCTGCGCGACGTCCGGGCGTCCGCTGACCACCACCTGCAGGTAGAGCACCACCAGCACCAGCATCGCCAGGCGCACCAGCGCCTGTCCGTGCTCGGTGTCGGGGCGGTTCGCCAGGCGTTGCCTGGCCCAGTGCAGGGCGGCGAACACTGCGGTCAGGCCCCGCTGGCCTCGACGGTGGCCACGCCTGCCGCGTAGTGCGCGCAGATCTCCTCCACGCGCGTGCGGCCGGCCACCAGCGCATCGACGCAGCGCGGATCGAACAGACGCCCGCTTTCCCCGGCGATGTAGGCGAAGGTTTCGTCCATGGTCCAGGCGCGCTTGTAGGGGCGCTCGGACAGGAGGGCATCGAAGACGTCGGCCACCGCCACCACGCGCGCCTCCAGCGGGATGGCGTCGCCCACCAGCCCCCCGGGATAGCCGCTGCCGTCGTAGCGCTCCTGGTGGCGCAGGGCGATGCTGGCGCCCATCTGGACGAAACGGTTCTGGCTGTCCTTGAGCAGTTCGTGCCCGATCTCGGGGTGCTTGCGCATGACCTCGAGCTCGTCCTCGGTCAGTGGACCGGGCTTGAGCAGGACGGCGTCGGGGATGGCGATCTTGCCGATGTCGTGCAGCGGCGCCGCCAGTTCGATCGTGCGGACTTCGTCCTCGTTCAGTCCAAGGCCCTCGGCGACGACGCCGGCCACCGCGGCCAGGCGCGCGAGGTTGGCGCTGGTGCCGGCGTCACGGTAGGCGATGGCACGCGCCAGGCGGGTCAGGGTCTCGCGTTCGCGCTCTTCCACCTCGTGCATGCTCGACAGCAGCCGCTGCTCGAGCGACAGCGCACGCTGCTTGACCGACTCCGCCTGCTGGCGCAGTTGCAGCAGGTTGCGGCAACGCGCGCGAAGCTCGCGCGGGCGCACCGGCTTGACGAGGAAGTCGATCACGCCGGCGTCCAGTGCCGCCTGGCGGATGGGCTCGTCGCCGACCACGGTCACCAGCACGATCGGCACGTCGCGGTGCAGCAGCGGGCGCCGGAAGCGGCGCGCGAACTCGAGGCCGTCCATCACCGGCATGCGGTAGTCCAGCAGCAGCAGGTCCGGGCGGTTGGCCTCGCACCAGCGCAGCGCTTCCTGCGGCTCGCTGAAGTCGAGCACTTCGAGCTCGGGACTGATGTCCTCGAGGATGTGCCGCAGCATCGTGCGCGCTGAGGTCTGGTCGTCGACGATGACGATGTTCACCTGATCCTGTCCCCAAGCCCGGTCGGTCGCGGCGCGGCACGCAGGTGCCGCCCGATATGGAGGCACGCATATTCCGTGCCCGACGTGGCCACCGACTGGCGGCCCTTGTATCCGGAGAATACGTCAGAACCGGGACGGATCGGGCAAAGCCTGCCCTTGTGCGTCACTCCTGGACAGCGCCCTGCGGGCGCATGTAAGGAAACAGCAGCACGTCGCGGATCGAGGCCGAGCCGGTCAGCAGCATCACCAGTCGGTCGATGCCGACCCCCAGGCCACCGGTCGGCGGCATGCCCACTTCGAGCGCGCGGATGTAATCGGCGTCGTAGTGCATGGCTTCGTCGTCGCCCCCGGCCTTGGCTTCCACCTGCGCGCGGAAGCGCGCGGCCTGGTCCTCGGGATCATTGAGTTCGGAGAAGCCGTTGGCCATCTCCTTGCCGCCGATGAAGAGCTCGAAGCGGTCGGTGATGCCGGGATCGGTGTCCGACTCCCGCGCCAGCGGCGACACTTCCACCGGGTAATGGGTGATGAAGGTCGGTTGCACCAGCCCCTCTTCCACCGTCGCCTCGAACAGCTCGAGCAGCAGCTTGCCCCAGCCCCAGGACGGCTTCACCGACACCTTCAGGCGCGCGCAATGCCCAGCCAGCGCCTCGCGGTCGCGGCAGTCGGCGGCGCTGATTTCCGGGTTGAGCTCGCGCACGGCATCTTCCATCTTCCAGCGGCGGAAGTCCGGCGCAAGGTCGATCGCGTGGCCGTCCCATTCGAAGCGGGTGCCACCGGTGGCTTCCAGGGCGACGTCGCGGATCATGCGCTCCGTGAGGTCCATGATCTCGGTATACGAGGCGTAGGCCTCGTACAGCTCGAGCATCGTGAACTCGGGGTTGTGGCGGGTGCTCACCCCTTCGTTGCGGAAGTTCCGGTTGATCTCGTAGACGCGCTCGAAGCCGCCGACCACCAGGCGCTTGAGGTAGAGCTCGGGCGCCACGCGCAGGTAGAGCTCGAGGTCGAGTGCGTTGTGGTGGGTGGTGAACGGGCGCGCGGTGGCGCCGCCGGCGATGTAATGCATCATCGGCGTCTCCACTTCCAGGAAGCGGCGCGCGTCGAGCCAGCGGCGCATGGCCGCGACCACTTTCGAGCGCACCACGAACACGTCGCGCGCTTCCGGGTTCACGATCAGGTCGACGTAGCGCTGGCGATAGCGCTGCTCGACGTCGGCCAGGCCATGCCACTTGTCCGGCAGCGGGCGCAGCGACTTGGTCAGCAGCCGCAGCGTCGCGGCCTTGACCGACAGCTCGCCGGTGCGGGTGCGCGTGAGTCCGCCCTCGGCGGCGATGATGTCGCCGACGTCCCAGGACTTGAACGCATCGTAGATGTCGCCCAGCGCATTGGCCTGCAGGAACAGCTGGATGCGCCCGCTGACGTCCTGCAGTTCGACGAACGCCGCCTTGCCCATCACGCGCTTGGCGAGCATGCGCCCGGCGACGGCCACGCTGCGACCCGTGGCCTCGAGCGCCGCGGCGTCCCAGGCGTCCGCATCGGCGTACTCGCCCTGAAGGTCGCCGGCATGGTCGCTGCGCCGGAAATCATTGGGGAACGCGATGCCCTGCCCGCGCAGCGTGGCCAGCTTGCCGCGGCGCTCCGCGACCAGGCTGTTCTCGTCCGCGGGCGCTGCGGGTGCGGGGGTTGGGTCGGTCTTCGTCACGTTCGCCTCGAAAGTACAAACCATCTGTGGAAGCAGCCGGAGCTGCGAACACCGGACCGTGGAACGTCCACGGCCGGTCATGACCCGACGTCAGATCGCGTCAAGCCGCTTCGAACCCGCCTCGAGCCCGGACTTCAGGCTGGCTTCGATGAATTCATCCAGGTCGCCGTCCAGCACGTTCTGCGTGTCCGAGCGCTCGATGCCGGTGCGCAGGTCCTTGATCCGGCTCTGGTCGAGCACGTAGTTGCGGATCTGGCTGCCCCAGCCGATGTCGGACTTGGTGGCTTCCAGCGCGTCCTTCTCGACGTTGCGCTTCTGCACTTCAAGTTCGTAGAGCTTCGCCGCCAGCATCTTCATCGCGGTATCGCGGTTCTGGTGCTGGCTGCGCCCATTCTGGCAGGCGACCACGGTATTGGTCGGGATGTGCGTGATGCGCACCGCCGACTCGGTCTTGTTGACGTGCTGGCCGCCGGCACCGGAAGAGCGGTACACGTCGGTGCGCAGGTCCGCCGGGTTGATCTGGATGTCGATGTCGTCATCGACTTCCGGCGACACGAACACCGAGGTGAAGCTGGTATGGCGGCGGTTGTCGGAGTCGAACGGCGACTTGCGCACCAGGCGATGGACGCCGATCTCGGTCTTCAGCCAGCCGTAGGCGTACTCGCCCTCGACGCGCACCGTGGCCGACTTGATGCCGGCGACGTCGCCCCCGCTGGCCTCCATGATCTCGGTCTTCCAGCCGCGGTCTTCCGCCCAGCGCAGGTACATGCGCAGCAGGATCTCGGCCCAGTCCTGGGCTTCGGTGCCACCGGCGCCGGCCTGGATGTCCAGGAAGGCATTGGCCGAATCCATCTTGCCGGAGAACATGCGCTGGAACTCGAGCTTCTCCACCCGGGAGGTGAAGCCGTCGAGGTCGGCTTCGACCGCCTGGGCCGTCTCTTCGTCATCCTCGGCATCGGCCAGGTCAAGCAACTCGGCCGCGCCCACGAGGCCGTCGGTCAGGTCGCGAATGCCGTTGACGGTCTTGTCGAGCAGCGAGCGCTCGCGGCCCAGGGCCTGCGCCCGCTCGGGATCGTTCCAGATGTCGGGATTCTCGAGCTCGCGCTCTACTTCCTCGAGCCGCTCGCGCTTGGTGTCGTAGTCAAAGAAACCCCCTCAGCGCATCCAGCCGACCCTTCAGGTCGGCGATGCGCTGGCGGACGGGATTGAGCTCCATCATGTGCTGGTAGATCCGCGTGGAAAGAGGCGGATTCTAGCAATTTCCGGCTGCCAGCCGGTTTCCTGCGCTCCGGCTATCCGGAGCGCAAGGCCTCGCCTCAGCGGCGCCGTACCTGCACCTGGTAGCGGCCACCCTCGCCGCCCACCGCAGATGACGCCTCGAGCACGTAGTCACCCGGCTGCAGGGTGTCCTCGATGCGAGCGTCCAAACCACCACCGCTATCGTCGTCCTCGGCAAGCAGTTCGTTGTCGCGGTACAGCCTGAGGTGGGCATCCACGCCGTCGTTCGACCCCATCGTGATCGCGTAGCTGCCTGCGCGCGCGATGCGGAAGGTGTAGCGGTCGGTCACGCCCGGGAGCAGCCTGGCCTCGCGCTGCTGGCCCACCTGGAGGACGCCGCCGCCGGCATCGTGAGGCACCGGGGACAGGCGCGCCGCCAGCGTGAACACGCCTGCGCCACCTTCGGCATCGAATGCCGACGCCTGCACGGTGTATTCGCCGGGTTCGATCACCGAGGCGATGCGGGCGTCCAGGCGCTCGCCGGAGTCGTCGTCTTCAAGCACCACGCCCGCGCCAGCGAGCCGCAGGCGCGAATCAAGCTCGGGGCTGCGCATGTCGAGCTCGAGCAGTTGCCGCTCGTTCACGCTCAGACGATAGGACACCGGCCGACCCTGGTAGAGCGCGGTGATGTCGCTGCCCGGCTCCAGTTCGCCGTCGGCGGCGATCTCGACGCCGGGCGGCAGTTCGCGTTCGGCCACGGAAAGCTCGTACTGCCCTTCCGCCATGCCGCCGAAGCCGGAGGCGACCAGCGTGTACGCGCCCGGCGCCAGCCACGCGGTCAGCTGCGAATTGCTGCCTTCGGCATCGTCGTTGCTGAGCGAGACACCGTTGCCTTCCAGGCCCAGCACCGTGTCGAAGCCGTCGGCGGCCATGCGTAGCGCGTACACGCCTTCGCGTTCGATGCGCAGCGGGATGCGCTTGCTGCCGTCCAGCCAGTCGCTGATCGACGCGCCGGCCGCCAGTTCGCCTCCTGCGTACACCTGCAGTTCGGTCGCGCCGAGGGTGAAAGGTCCGTACGCGGAGCCGTCATGGCCGCTGACCGCCAGCACGTAGCGGCCCGCACGCGGGGCGCGGATCGAAAGGTTCGTGGCCTCCCCGTCACCGGACGAGGCGCGCACCAGCTGGCCATCGAGGAACACCGAGAGCTGCGCGCGCAGCGGGCCTTCGACTGCGAACTGGACGGCCTGTCCGGCGTCGAGCGCGAAGGAGAAGAGTTCGCTGCGGGAGCCGTCACGCCAGTTGATCACGTCCGCGCTGGTGATCTCCCCGCGGACCTGCTGTCCCGGGGTGATGCGCGTTGCCGCGGGCTCGGTGGCCAGTGCCGTATGTGCTCCGCCCAGAAGGCCGAGGGAAACGGCCAGTGCCGCCAGTCGCTTGTGTTCCATGCTGAAGAGGTCCCGAAATGCGGCAGGGCCTGATTGCCCGACCAAGCCGCGGGATTATCCGGGGCTATCGTATTCAGCGATAGCCCTGGACCGGCGTCAGCAGGCTTCGAGGTGTTCCACCACCAGCTGGATGGCATCGCCGCCGCGGTAATCGTCGGGCGTGAGCCGATAGGCGAGTCGGGCGCGGGGCGGTGGCGGCTCCCCCTTCCAGGCGCCGAAGTGGATGCCGGCCAGCGTTGCACGCAGTCCATCCACGCCCAGCGTCAGCCGCAGATGTCGCTCGGCGACCACGCGCCAGTCGCGCACCTCGAACTCGCCATCGAACAGGGGCTCTGGAAACCCCTGCCCCCAGGGACCACCATCGCGCAGCGCCTGGGCGTGGGCACGATCGAACTCGGACGGTGCCAGGGCGCCATCGCTTTCGACGGTGGCCTGCAAGGCAGCGGGATCGAGCGTGGCTTCGGCATGGGCGTGGAAGGCGGCTTCGAACGCCTGCAGCCGCTCGGCGTCGAGGCTCAGGCCGGCCGCCATCGCATGGCCACCGAAGCGCTCGATCAGGCCGGGGTGGCGGGCGTCGACAGCAGCGAGCGCATCACGGATGTGGAAGCCCGGGATCGAGCGCGCCGAGCCCCGCAGGCTGGTGCTGCCCGGTTCGGAGGGCGCGAAGGCCACCACTGGCCGATGCAGGCGTTCCTTCAGCTTGGAGGCCACCAGGCCCACCACACCCGGGTGCCAGCCCGGGTCGAAGGTGCAGACCGCGGCAGGCAGTGCCCCGGTCCGCCCCAGCGCGTCCAGGGCCTGCGTCGACAGCGCACGTTCTGCTTCGTCGAGCATTGATTGCTGCACGTTGCGGCGTTCGCGATTGATGGCGTCGAGCTGGCGGGCCAGCTCGTAGGCGCGCGCGGGTTCGTCGCAAAGCAGGCACTCGATGCCCAGCGCCATGTCTTCCAGGCGCCCGGCGGCGTTCAACCGCGGCCCCACGGCGAAGCCGATATCCGCGGCCACCAGCGACTCCGCACGGCGCCCGGCCACCTCGATCAGTGCCTTGAGCCCGGGGCAGCCCTGCCCCGCCCGCAGCCGGCGCAGGCCTGCGGCGACCAGCGCACGGTTGTTCGCGTCCAGCGGCACCAGGTCGGCCACCGTCCCGACCGCGACGAGGTCCAGCAGCTGCCCGAGGTCCGGACCCTTGCCTTCCAGCCGTCCATCGGCGCGCAGCCGCGCCCGCAGCGCGAGCAGCACGTAGAACATCACGCCCACGCCCGCGAGGACCTTGCTGGGAAAGCCATCGCCGTGCCGGTTCGGGTTCACGATCGCATCCGCCGCCGGCAGGCGTTCGCCGGGCAGGTGGTGGTCGGTGACCAGGACCCGCCATCCCAGCGCCTTGGCCGCGTCGATGCCGGCGTGGCAGGCGATGCCGTGGTCGACCGTGACCAGGAGGTCGGGGCGCGTCGGCGCCAGTTCGCCGACCAGCGCCGGGGACAGCCCGTAGCCATGGATCATGCGGTTGGGTACCGCGTGCAGGACCTCGCGCGCGCCGAGCATGCGCAGGCCCCGCACCGCGACGGCGCAGGCGGTGGCCCCATCGCAGTCGAAGTCGCCGACCACGAGGATGCGCTGGCCCTCGGCGATGGCCGTGGCCAGCAGCTTCGTGGCGCGGTCGAGGTCGAGCAAGCCGTCGGGCGGCAGCAGGCCGGCCAGGCGCGGGCGCGCGGCATCGATGTCCGCGGCGCCGCGCGCGGCGTAGATCCGGCGCAGCAGTGGCGGCACGTCCGCCGGCCACTCGGCGCCAGGCTGCACGCCGGGGACCTGCCGGCGGCGGATGGTACGTGGTGGCGTCACTGCGCGGGCCAGGACGTGGCGCGACGCCAGAACCGCAGCAGGTGCCTGCGGCGGAGCGAAAGCCGCCAGCCGTCGCCGTCGTCGAGCCGCAGCTCAGCGATTTGCCCCCCACGCAGCGCCTCGAGCGCCGGGAGCAGCCACTCGCGCTCGATCCACTCGAGATCGCGCGTGCCCTCGATGTCGTACACGCCGGGCGCGCCGGTGAACCGGTCCGGCAGCGCTTCGCCCAAGCCGCCGACCGCTGCCAGTGCGCGCGCAGTGTCGTCGTCGCTGTAGCCGGTCTCGCCCCCGCCGCCGGCCACCGCCGGGAGGCGACCGCCACCCCAGAACCACAGCGCGTTCACGGGCGCCTGCCCGCGCGCGGCGCGACGCGCGTTGAGCGGATGGTTGTGCAGGGTCACCTGGGCCTCGCTGGCGAGGCTGCGCCAGCGCCGGCCCTCGGGACTGGTGTCGAGATGGTCGAAGAGGTCCTCGCCCAGCGCATCGCCCGGATCGGAGAACGCAGGCACCGTCGTGCCGCCGGGCAGGCGCAGGTACCAGCGCGCCGGGTGCGGCGCGTCGAGCGCGAAGCCGGCATCGCCAAACAGCGGCCGCAGCGCGGGCAGCAGTTCGTCGCAGTCCTCGCGCGTGAGCGCGAGCGCCTCGCCATGCGCGAGCAGCCGCACGCCGTTGATGTCCGGACGCAGCCACACTGGATCGGCGCGCAGCCAGGCCGCGCCTTCGGCATCGCCGACCTCGGCCTGTCGCGACAGCGCCGCGATCGGCCAGCCTTCGCCGCGCAGCGGGAAGTACCGGAGCAGCTGCGCGCGTCGCCCGGGCTCGCCGTCGGGCTGCCGCGTGCCGCGCCCGAGCGCTGTCGCGTTCGCGACGGACAGGCGCTGCCGCCCGAGCCGCGTGGCAGCCGGGAGCAGCAGGGTGATGGTGCTGGGGGCCGGCATCGCCGGATCAGCCGTAGCTGACCTCGACGATCTCGTACTCGCTGGTGCCGCCGGGCGCCTCGATGGTGACGACGTCGCCAGCGTGCTTGCCGATCAGCGCACGCGCCACCGGCGACGAGATCGCGATCTGGCCGTTCTTGATGTCGGCCTCGAGGTCGCCCACGATCTGGTAGCGCTTTTCCGCACCGCTTTCTTCGTCGGCCAGCAGCACGGTGGCGCCGAACACCACCTTGTCGCCCACCTTGAGCGTGGACACGTCGATCACCTGCGCGTGCGAGAGCTCGCCCTCGAGCTGCTTGATGCGGCCCTCGATGAAGCCCTGCTGCTCGCGCGCGGCGTGGTACTCCGCGTTCTCCTTCAGATCGCCGTGCTCGCGTGCCTCGGCGATCGCATTGATGACGGCAGGCCGCTGGACGCTCTTCAGCTCATCCAGCTCCGCGCGAAGCCGCTGCGCGCCCTGTGCCGTGATCGGTGGTCTCATGTCTTCTTCAACTCCTCATGCAGTTCGTGCAGTGCCCACACCGGGCCGCTGCCGCGATAATCCAGAGAATGCAGCAAGGCCTTCGCACCGGCAATGGTGGTCGAATAGGTCACCCGCTGCTGCAGCGCCTCGCGACGGATCGAGAACGAGTCCGCGATCGCCTGGCGCCCTTCGGTGGTGTTGACGATATAGGCGATCTCGCCGTTCTTGATCAGGTCGACGATATGCGGCCGGCCCTCGGCCACCTTGTTGACCTGCTCGCAGGCCACGCCGTTCTCGCCCAGCCAGCGTGCGGTGCCCGAGGTCGCGATCAGGGAGAAGCCGCGTTCAAGCAGCGCATGCGCCACCGGCAGCAGCCGCTTCTTGTCGGGGTCGCGCACGGACACGAAGGCCTTGCCCGGCGTCGGCGCGCGGATGCCGGCCGCTTCCTGTGCCCGCGCGAACGCGGCGCCGAAGTTCTGGCCCACGCCCATGACCTCGCCGGTCGAGCGCATCTCCGGGCCGAGGATCGGATCCACGCCCTGGAACTTGGCGAAGGGGAAGATCGCCTCCTTGACCGAGTAGTAGCCGGGCACGACTTCCTCGGTCACGCCCTGCTCGGCCAGCGTGCGGCCCGCCATGCAGCGCGCCGCGATCTTGGCCAGCGGCACGCCGGTGGCCTTGGACACGAAGGGCACGGTGCGCGAGGCGCGCGGGTTGACCTCGAGCAGGAAGATCGTGTCCTCGCCTTCGTCGTCGGTCTGCACGGCGAACTGGGTGTTCATCAGGCCGACCACGTTGAGCGCGCGCGCCATCGCCGCGACCTGCTCGCGCAGGCGGGCCTTGGTGGACTCCGACAGCGAATACGGCGGCAGCGAGCAGGACGAGTCGCCCGAATGCACGCCGGCCTCCTCGATGTGCTCCATCAGGCCGCCGATCAGCACCTGGCCGTCGGCATCGGCGATGACGTCGATGTCGACCTCGACCGCGTTGTCGAGGAAACGGTCGAGCAGCACCGGCGAATCGTTCGACACCTTCACCGCTTCGCGCATGTAGCGTTCGAGGTCGGCGTCGGCATGCACCACTTCCATCGCGCGGCCGCCGAGCACGTAGCTCGGGCGCACCACCAGCGGGTAGCCGATTTCCCCGGCCAGCGCCAGCGCCTGCTCGGCGCTGCGCGCGGTGCGGTTGGGCGGCTGCTTCAGGCCCAGCTCGTCGACCAGCTTCTGGAAGCGCTCGCGATCCTCGGCGAGGTCGATCGAGTCCGGCGAGGTGCCGATGATCGGCACGCCGTTCGCTTCCAGCGCGCGCGCGAGCTTGAGCGGCGTCTGGCCGCCGTAGTGCACGATCACGCCCTTGGGCTTCTCCAGCTCGACGATCTCCAGCACGTCTTCCAGCGTCACCGGCTCGAAGTACAGGCGGTCGGAGGTGTCGTAGTCGGTGGACACGGTTTCCGGGTTGCAGTTGACCATGATGGTCTCGTACCCGTCCTCGCGCAGGGCGAGCGCCGCGTGCACGCAGCAGTAATCGAACTCGATGCCCTGGCCGATGCGGTTGGGGCCGCCGCCGAGCACCATGATCTTGTCGCGGCCGGTGGGTTCGGCCTCGCACTCTTCCTCGTAGGTCGAGTAGAGATAGGCGGTGGTGGTCGCGAACTCGGCGGCGCAGGAATCCACGCGCTTGTAGACCGGCTTGATGCCGAAGGCGCGGCGCAGCGCACGCACGGCCTTTTCCTCGACGCCGACAAGCTGCGCCAGGCGGGCATCCGAGAAGCCCATGCGCTTGAGCTCGCGCAGGCGCACGGCGTCCAGTGCATCGACGCCCGCGACCTCGGCTTCGCGCTCGGCCGCGACGATGTCTTCGATCTGGTCGAGGAACCAGGGGTCGATCCACGACAGTGCGAACACGTCGTCCACCGTCATGCCGGCGCGGAAGGCGTCGGCGACGTGGAACAGGCGGTCGGGCTTGGGTTCGCGCAGCTCGCGCCGAAGCGCCGCCAGCCCGTCCTCGGAGCCCAGGTCCAGCCCGGTGGGATCCAGTCCGACCTTGCCGGTCTCGAGGCCACGCAGCGCTTTCTGCAGCGATTCCTGGAAGGTGCGGCCGATCGCCATCACCTCGCCCACCGACTTCATCTGGGTGGTCAGGCGCGAATCGGCCTGCGGGAATTTCTCGAAGGCGAAGCGCGGGATCTTGGTGACGACGTAGTCGATCGAGGGCTCGAAGGACGCCGGCGTCAGGCCACCGGTGATGTCGTTCTTCAACTCATCAAGCGTGTAGCCCACCGCCAGCTTGGCCGCGACCTTGGCGATCGGGAAGCCGGTCGCCTTCGACGCCAGGGCCGACGAGCGCGACACGCGCGGGTTCATCTCGATCACCACCACGCGCCCGGTCTCGGCGTTGATGCCGAACTGGACGTTGGAACCGCCGGTATCGACGCCGATCTTGCGCAGCACGTCGATGGACGCCTGGCGCAGGCGCTGGTATTCGCGGTCGGTCAGCGTCTGCGCCGGCGCGACGGTGATCGAGTCACCGGTATGCACGCCCATCGCGTCGAGGTTCTCGATCGAGCAGACGATGATGCAGTTGTCCGCGGTGTCGCGGACGACTTCCATCTCGAACTCCTTCCAGCCCAGCACCGACTCCTCGACCAGGATCTCGCCCACCGGCGAGAGCTCCAGGCCGCGCTTGGCGATCTCCTCGAACTCCTCGCGGTTGTAGGCGATGCCGCCGCCGCTGCCACCGAGCGTGAAGCTGGGGCGGATGATGGTCGGATAGCCGACGCGCGTCTGGATGTCGACCGCCTGCTCGAAGGTCTTCGCGACCTCCGCCTTCGGGCACTCCAGGCCGATCTCGGCCATTGCCACGCGGAACAGCTCGCGGTCCTCGGCCATCATGATGGCCTCGCGCTTGGCGCCGATCAGCTCGACGCCGTACTTCTCCAGCACGCCGTGGTCGGCGAGATCCAGCGCGCAGTTGAGCGCGGTCTGGCCGCCCATGGTCGGCAGCAGCGCGTCGGGGCGCTCCTTCTCGATGATCTTCTCGACCATCTGCCAGGTGATCGGCTCGATGTAGACCGCGTCCGCCGTGTCCGGGTCGGTCATGATCGTGGCCGGGTTGGAGTTCACCAGCACCACGCGGTAGCCCTCTTCGCGCAGCGCCTTGCAGGCCTGCGCGCCGGAGTAGTCGAACTCGCAGGCCTGGCCGATGACGATCGGGCCAGCGCCGATGATGAGGATGGTCTTGAGATCAGTGCGCCTGGGCATCAGTGCGCCTCCATCAGCGCGATGAAGCGGTCGAAGAGCGGGGTCACGTCCTGCGGGCCGGGCGCGGCTTCCGGGTGGCCCTGGAAGCTGAAGGCCGGCGCGTCGGTGAGCGCGATGCCCTGGTTGGTGCCATCGAAGAGCGAGCGGTGGGTCACGCGCACGGTGTCCGGCAGCGTGGCCTCGTCGATCGCGAAGCCATGGTTCTGCGAGGTGATCATCACCCTGCCCGTTTCCAGGTCCTGCACCGGATGGTTGGCGCCGTGGTGGCCGTTGGCCATCTTCATCGTGCGCGCGCCCACCGCCAGGCCCAGCAGCTGGTGGCCGAGGCAGATGCCGAAGGTCGGGACCTTCGCGGCCAGCACTTCGCGGATCGCCTCGATCGCGTAATCGCAGGGCTCCGGATCGCCGGGACCGTTGGACAGGAACACCCCGTCGGGCTTCAGCGCCAGCACCTCGGCGGCGCTGGTGTGCGCGGGAACCACGGTGACGTCGCAGCCGCGGTCGGCCAGCATGCGCAGGATGTTGCGCTTGACGCCGTAGTCCCAGGCCACCACGCGGAAGCGCGGCGCGACGGTGCGGAACGTGCCGGCGTCGAGGTCGAGGTCGCCCTCGCTCCACTGGTAGCGGCTGTCAGTGCTGACCATCTGCGCCAGGTCCATGCCCTTGAGGCCGGGGAACTTGCGGGCGGCCTCGAGGGCGCGGTCGACGTCGATGTCGCCGGCCATCACCGCGCCGTTCAGCGAGCCGCGCTCGCGCAGCAGGCGGGTCAGGCGGCGGGTGTCGATGCCGGCGATGGCAACCACGCCGCGATCGGCCAGCCACTCGGGAAGCGCGGCGCGGCTGCGCCAGCTGCTGGGGCGGCGCGGCACGTCGCGCACCACCAGGCCCGCCGACCAGACCCGGCCGGACTCGTCGTCCTCGCCGGTGCAGCCGGTGTTGCCGATGTGGGGATAGGTCAGGGTGACGATCTGGCGCGCGTACGAGGGGTCGGTCAGGACCTCCTGGTAGCCGGTCATCGCGGTGTTGAACACGACTTCGCCGACGGAGAGGCCGGGCGCGCCGATGGATACGCCTTCGAAGACAGTGCCGTCTTCGAGCACGAGGATTGCAGGTGGGGTCACTGGCGGTCGCCTAGGTGGGGTTGCAAGACACCGCCGGCCCGGCATCGGCCGGCCCGGAGGCAAGTGGTTCAGGCGAGCGGGAATGATACCGGCGCGGCCCCGGCCGCGCCAGCTTGGGACGTGAACCGATGCTGTTAAAGCAGGTCGCGGAGCCGCCAGGCGCCCGCTTCGCGACCGCGCAGGCGCATGGCGGCGTGCAGGGCCCCGCGTGCGAACACATCGCGGCTGGTGGCACGGTGGATCAGCTCGATCCGCTCACCCGCACCGGTGAACTGGACCAGGTGCTCGCCGACCACGTCGCCGGCGCGGAGGCTGGCGTAGCGCGCCTCCGCCCCACCCCGCCCGGCCGCGGCGCCAAAGGCCAGCGCGGTCCCCGAGGGCGCATCCTTCTTGTGCACGTGGTGGGTCTCGACGATATCGCAGTCCCAGCCGGCCAGGCTTGCGGCCGCGCGCTCCACCAGCTCCTCGAGCACGGCCACGCCGAGGCTGAAGTTGGCCGCCCAGAGCACGGGAATCGCCTCCGCGGCGTCGGCGAGGGCCTGACGCTGTCCGTCGGACAGCCCCGTGGTGCCAGACACCAGGGCTGCGCCGCGCTGCCGGCAGAGCGCGAGCAGCGGATCGAAACCCTCGGGCAGGCTGAAGTCCACCGCGACGTCGAACGCGGGTACGCCCGCAAGCTCGCTGGCGGCGAAGTGCGGCACGCCGTCGACCACGCGCTGGGCGGGCCGGCGGGAGACGGCCGCGACCACGGTGCAGTCGCCGGCCGCGCCTTCCGCGCACAGGCGCAGCAGTGCATGGCCCATGCGACCGCTGGCACCGTGGATCAGGATTCGCGTGGATTCGCCCATGCGCGCAAGGCTAGCCGCGCGCACCGGTCCCGACAAGGAAGATCGCGCGCATCTCCGCGCCCGCTCAGGACGTCATACGCTCCCAGAACCCTCTCACGCCGTCGACGAAGGTGCTGGATTTCGGCGAATGGCGGCGCGCGTTGTCGCCCACGAAGGTCGCCTCCAGCTGGTCCAGCAGCTCGCGCTGCTCGTTGGTCAGGTTGACCGGCGTCTCCACCACCACCTTGCAATAGAGATCGCCCGGGGCGCGGCTGCGCACCGACTTCACGCCCTTGTCGCGCAGGCGGAAGACCTTGCCGGTCTGGGTCTCGGCGGGCACGCGGATCTCCGCTTCGCCGCCGAGCGTGGGTACGCGCACGGTGTCCCCCAGGGCAGCCTGTGAAATCCGGATCGGGACCTCGCAGTGCAGGTCGTCGCCGTCGCGCTGGAAGATGTCGTGGTCGCGGACGCGGACCTCGACGTACAGGTCACCGGGCTGGGTACCGGACGGGCCGGCCTCGCCCTCGCCGGAGAGGCGGATGCGGTCGCCGTTGTCGACGCCCGCAGGCACCTTCACCGACAGCACCTTCTCCTCCTCCACGCGGCCGTTGCCGCGGCAGGCCGGGCATGGCGACTTGAAGGTCTTGCCGCGGCCATGGCACGACGGGCACGGCTGCTGCATCGAGAAGATGCCGCGCTGGAAGCGCACCTGGCCGTGGCCGTGGCAGGTATCGCAGGTCTCGAGCACGCTGTCTTCGGAACCCGTGCCCTTGCAGGGCTCGCATTCCACCAGGCTGGGCAGCTCGATCCTGCGTTCGACGCCGGCCACGGCGTCCTCGAGGTCGAGTTCCATCACATAGCCGATATCGGCCCCGCGGCGCGGGCCACGGGGCCCGCCGCCACCGCCGAAGATGTTGCCGAAGATGTCGCCGAAGATGTCGCCCATGTCGGCGCCGCCAAAGCCCGGGCCGGCGTTGCCGCCGCCCATGCCGTGCTCGAACGCCGCATGGCCGTGCTGGTCGTACATGCGGCGCTTGCCGCCGTCGGACAGCACCTCGTAGGCCTCCTTGCACTCCTTGAACGCGGCCTCGGCGGCACCGTCGCCGGGGTTGCGGTCAGGGTGGTGCTTCATCGCGCAGCGGCGATAGGCCTTCTTCAACTCGTCCTCGGTGGCGGTACGGCCGACACCGAGGACGTCGTAGTAGTCGCGCTTGCTCAAGGTCAGGCCTTCTTGTCGTCGTCCTTGACCTCGGTGAACTCGGCGTCGACGACGTCGTCGGCCTGACCGCCTTCGGCCTGGCCCGCGTCACCGGCACCGGCACCGGCCTCGCCCTGGCCGGCGGCTGCGACAGCGGCGAACAGCGCCTGCGCAACCTCTTCCAGCGCCTTGGTCTTCGCTTCGATCTGGCCCTTGTCGTCGCCCTTCATCGCGGTCTCGACCTCGGCGATGGCGGACTCCACGCGGCCGATCACATCGCCCGGGACCTTGTCGCCGTTGTCCTTGATCGCGCTGCGCGTGCCGTGCACCAGCGCGTCGGCCTGGTTGCGGGCACCGACCAGTTCATGGAACTTCTTGTCGTCCTCGCGGTGCGCCTCGGCGTCGGCGACCATCCGCTGGATCTCGTCGTCCGACAGGCCTGAGCCGGCCTTGATCTCGACCTTCTGCTCCTTGCCGGTCTTCTTGTCCTTGGCGGTGACGTGCACGATGCCGTTGGCGTCGATGTCGAACGACACTTCCACCTGCGGCATGCCGCGCGGCGCGGCGTCGATGCCGCTGAGGTCGAACTTGGCCAGCGACTTGTTGTAGCGGGCCTGCTCGCGCTCGCCCTGCAGCACGTGCACGGTGACCGCGGACTGGTTGTCCTCGGCGGTGGAGAAGGTCTGCGAGGCCTTGGTCGGGATGGTGGTGTTCTTCTCGATGATCTTGGTGAACACGCCACCCAGGGTCTCGATGCCCAGCGACAGCGGGGTCACGTCGAGCAGCAGCACGTCCTTGACGTCGCCGGCGAGCACGCCGCCCTGCACCGCGGCGCCGATGGCGACCGCCTCGTCGGGGTTGACGTCCTTGCGCGGGTCCTTGCCGAAGAACTCGGCCACGGCCTGCTGCACCTTGGGCATGCGGGTCTGGCCGCCAACCAGGATCACCTCGTTGATGTCGCTGGCGCGCAAGCCGGCGTCGTTGAGCGCCACGCGGCAGGGCTCGATCGTCTTCTTGACCAGGTCCTCCACCAGCGCCTCGAGCTTGGCCCGGGTCAGCTTGATGTTGAGGTGCTTCGGGCCCGAGGCGTCGGCGGTCACGTAGGGCAGGTTCACTTCCGTCTGCTGCGCGGTCGAGAGCTCGATCTTCGCGCGTTCGGCGGCATCCTTCAGGCGCTGCAGGGCGAGCGGATCCTTGCGCAGGTCGATGCCCTGGTCCTTCTGGAACTCTTCGACCAGGTAGTCGATGACGCGCTTGTCGAAGTCCTCGCCGCCAAGGAAGGTGTCGCCGTTGGTGGCCAGCACCTCGAACTGCTTCTCGCCGTCGACTTCGGCGATCTCGATGATCGACATGTCGAAGGTGCCGCCGCCGAGGTCGTACACGGCGATCTTGCGGTCGCCGCCGTCCTTGTCCAGGCCATAGGCCAGCGCGGCCGCGGTGGGCTCGTTGATGATGCGCTTGACGTCGAGGCCGGCGATGCGGCCGGCGTCCTTGGTCGCCTGGCGCTGCGAGTCGTTGAAGTACGCCGGCACCGTGATGACTGCTTCGGTGACCTTCTCGCCCAGGTAGTCCTCGGCGGTCTTCTTCATCTTTTCCAGGATGCGCGCGGAGACTTCCTGCGCCGACAGCTTCTTGCCGTCGCTGGTCTCGACCCAGGCGTCACCATTGTCGTGCGCGACGATGGAATATGGCACCAGCTCGAGGTCCTTCTTGACTTCGGCATCGGTGAACTTGCGGCCAATCAGGCGCTTCACCGCGTAGAAGGTGTTCTTGGGGTTGGTGACGGCCTGGCGCTTGGCGGACGCGCCGACCAGCACTTCGCCGTCCTTGGTGTAGGCGACGACGGACGGGGTGGTGCGATCGCCTTCGCTGTTCTCGATGACGCGGGCCTTGCCGCCGTCCATGATCGCCACGCACGAATTGGTCGTGCCGAGATCGATGCCGATGATCTTTGCCATGGGTTTGCCTCTGGGTTCGTGTCTGGGGCGGCGGCGCCGCCGATGACTGCTATCTGGGGATGGTCGCCGGCGCCTTCAAGCGCCGGTGGCCGTGGGTTCAGTCGGCTTGGGCGACGGCCACCATGGCCGGGCGCAGCAGCTGTTCGTTGAGCCGGTAGCCCTTCTGGAACAGCTGGGCCACGGCACCCGGACCAACGTCCGGGGCTTCGACCACGCTCATCGCCTGGTGCAGGTCGGGGTTGAAGGCGTCGCCGGCAGCCGGTGCGATCTCGAACAGGCCGTGGTTGCCGGCCACCCGGCGCAGCTCGCGCAGGGTCAGCTCGACGCCGTCGTGCAGCGGGCCGGCGGCCCCGGCGACCAGCGCCGCGTCCAGGCTGTCGAACACCGGCAGCAGGTCGCCGAGGATCTGCTTGTTGGCGAAACGGCAGGCGTTCTGGACGTCACGCTCCATGCGGCGGCGCTGGTTGTCCAGGTCGGCGCGGTCGACCAACGACTGCGCGCGCACCTGCTCCAGTTCGGCGCGGAGGGATTCGATCACGTCTTCCAGGGGACGGTCTTCTGCGGGCGCCTCGGCGGCGTGGTCGGGCGTGGGTTCGGTGGTCATCGCTCTCGTGGGTCCGGAGTGTCTCGGTCCGGACTGAGTGGGGATGCGGGCTCGGGTTTCAAGGCGGCGCCCAGCACTTCGGCCGTCGCCTGCACCACCGGGATCACCCGGTCGTAGGCCATGCGGGTCGGGCCGATGACCCCGAGCACGCCCAGCACCCGGCCGTTGGCACCGTAGGGCGCGGTCACCAGCGA
The DNA here is from genome assembly GCF_054072735.1 of Luteimonas sp. A649. Lineage (NCBI taxonomy): Bacteria > Pseudomonadati > Pseudomonadota > Gammaproteobacteria > Lysobacterales > Lysobacteraceae > Luteimonas > Luteimonas sp. A649. The sequence continues at coordinate 1,300,718 of NZ_JBSVRQ010000001.1, forward strand.
CATCCCGGCCAGCGGCGCGATCCCGGTTTCCTCGCCGAAGAACACCCGCACGCCCTGGGCCTTCACCGTGCGTTCGAGCAGCTGCAGGATCTCGCGCTTCTCGGTGAAGGCGTCGAACAGCTCGCGCAGGCGGTCGAGGTCGGCCAGGTCCTGCAGGCCCAGCAGGCGCGCCTGGCCTGCGACCACCATGTCCTCGCCCCCGGGCACCAGCACCTGCTCGGCGATCTCGGTGGTGGCGCGCAGCAGGCCTTCCATCTCGCTGCGCGCGCTCTTCAGCTCGCGCAGCAGGGTGGCGCGGATGCCCGCCAGCGGCTGCCCGGAAAAATGGGCATTGAGGTAGTTGGCCACGCGCTCCAGCTCGGCGGCGTCGTAGGCACGCCGGGTCTGGACGATGCGGTTCTGCACCTCGTTGTCGGCGAACACCACGATCGCCATCACCCGCTGCCCGTCCAGGGGCACGAAGTCGATCTGGCGGAACGCGAACTGCTCACGGCCCGGCACGCTGACCACGCCGACGAAGCGGGTCATGGCCGAGACCAGCTCCGAGGCGCTGCCCAGCAGCGACTGCGTGCCGCCGCCGGGCGCGAGGCTCCCGCGCAGGCGCTCGAACTCGCCCTCGCCCAGCGGGCTGAGCTGCAGCAGCGAGTCGACGAACACGCGGTAGCCGCGGGCCGTGGGCACGCGCCCCGCCGAAGCGTGGGGCGCCGACAGCAGCCCCACCTCCTCCAGGTCGGACAGGATGTTGCGGATGGTCGCCGCGCTCACGTCCAGCCCTGCGTGGCGCACCAGGGTCTGCGATCCGACCGGCTCGCCGTCGCGGATATGGCGGCCGATCAGGGTCCGCAACAGCTGGCGCGCGCGCGGGTCGAGGGGATCGGAAGGGTGTCGGGACATGCCGCGGGTATACGTCCGCGCGGCACTTGTCGCAAGCGACGAGATCCGTCGATGACAGACTTCGCGTCCACGCGTCACAATTCGCAGACCATGCTCAAGCGCCTGTCGATCAAGGATTTCGCCGTCGTCTCCGCCACCGAACTCGAGTTCGGACCGGGGCTGACCGTCGTTTCGGGTGAAACCGGCGCCGGCAAGTCGCTGATCGTCGACGCCCTGGGCTTCCTGTCCGGGCTGCGCGCCGACAGCGGAGTGGTCCGCCATGGCGCCCAGCGTGCCGAGCTCGACGCCGAGTTCGACCTCGCCGACTCGCCCGCCGCGCTCGGCTGGCTGCGCGAACAGGAGTTCGACGACGGCCAGGCTTGCCAGCTGCGGCGCACCCTGCGCGCGGACGGCGGCTCGCGGACCTGGATCAACGGGCGTCCGGCCACGCTGTCGCAGCTCAGCGCACTGGCCGCGCTGCTGGTCGAGATCCACGGCCAGCACGAGCACCAGGCGCTGCTGTCACGCGGCAGCCAGCTCGCCCTGCTCGACGCCTTCGGCCGCCACGAGGCCGAGCTGGCGGCCGTGGCCGCGGCGGCACGCGCCTGGGCCGCGCTGCTGCACGAGCGCGAGCGGCTGAACGCGGCCGGCGACGTCTCCGACCGCATCGATTTCCTGACCCACCAGCATGCCGAGCTCGAGCGCGAGGCACTGGAGCCCGAGGCGATCGAGGAGCTGGTGGCCGGACACCGCCGCCAGGCCCACGCCACCGACCTGGTCGAGGCCTGCGACACCGCGCTCGAGCGCCTGGGCGGCGACGCCGATGCGCTGCCGGGGGCCGTGCAGCAGTTGCGCGGCCTGCTGGCGCGCATGCAGGCGCATGAGCCCCGCCTGGGCGAGGTCGACAGCATGCTCGAGGGCGCGGCGATCCAGCTGGACGAGGCCGCCGTGCTGCTCGACCGCGTCCGCGCCGACCTGGATATCGACCCGGACCAGCTCCAGGAGCAGGAACGCCGGCTCTCGCGCCTGCACGAGCTCTCGCGCAAGCACCGGGTTGCGCCCGAGGAGCTGGCGACACATCGCGACGCGCTGGCCGCCGAGCTGGAGACACTGGTCGGTTCGGCGGCACGGCTGTCGGGCCTGGAAGGCGAAATCGATGTCGCCGCCGCCACGTGGCGCACCGCCGCGACGCGCCTGGGCAAGGCCCGCGCCAAGGCCGCCGCCGCACTCGGCAAGGCCACGACCGCGCTGATCGCGGAACTCGGCATGGGCGGCGGCCGCTTCGAGATCGCGCTGGAGCCCACTGGCGCCGATGCTCCGGATGCACAGGGCGCCGAGCGCGCCGAGTTCCTGGTCACGGCCAACGCCGGTCAGCCGCCGCGGCCGCTGCGCAAGGTGGCATCGGGCGGCGAGCTCTCGCGCATCTCGCTGGCGATCGAAGTCGCCGCGCTCGGCCTGGACGCCGTGCAGACCATGGTCTTCGACGAGGTCGATTCCGGCATCGGCGGCGGCGTGGCGGGGATCGTGGGGCGGAAGCTGCGCGACCTGGGCAGCCGGCGCCAGGTGCTGTGCGTGACCCACCTGCCGCAGGTCGCGGCGCAGGGCCATGCCCACTACCGCGTCAGCAAGGCCGAAAGCGCGGGGATGACGCAGAGCTCGGTGCGCCTGCTCGACGCCGCCGGCCGCCAGGAAGAACTGGCGCGGATGCTGGGCGGGATCGAGGTCAGTCGCGAAGCGCGTGCCGCGGCGCGACGGCTGCTGCGCGAGGCCGATGAAGCGCCAGCCGGCTGAAGAACGCGCGGTCGAGCGCGGGCTCAGCGCTTCTTGCGCACGTAGAGCACCAGCGAGTGCTCTTCCAGGATATAGCCGTACCTGTCCGCGATCTGGTGCTGCAGCTCCTCGATCTCCGGGCTTTCGAACTCGATGATCTTGCCGGTGTCGACGTCGACCATGTGGTCGTGGTGGCCGCCCCGGTCGATCTCGTAGACGGCAGTGCCGCCCTCGAAATTGTGCTTCAGCACGAGGCCGGCGGCTTCGAACTGGGTGAGCACCCGGTAGACCGTGGCGAGGCCGATTTCGTCACCGCCGTCGAGCAGCTGGCGGTAGATGTCCTCGGCGGTCATGTGGTGGTGCGCGGTCTTCTGCTCGAGCAACTGCAGGATGCGCATGCGCGGGTGCGTGACCTTCAGCCCGGCCTTGCGCAGCTCATTGGTTTCCATGCGTATTCCGTTCATTGGCGGTTGCGGCGCCAGCTGCCGTGGTTCGGTCGCGGCGGCCCGGCGAGTGTATCATCGCGTCATGTCCGCCCTGCCCTGGCTCCCGATGCGCAAACTGATCGTTCCCGTCCTCACCGCCTGCCTCGTCACCGGCTGCGGCGTCATCTACAAGCAGCCGATCTACCAGGGCACCCTGGTGACGCAGGAGCATGTCGAACAGCTGCAGGCCGGCATGAACCGCCAGCAGGTGTCGGCGCTGCTCGGCACGCCGTCGATCCAGGATCCGTTCCACCACGAGCGTTGGGACTACACCGCCACCGAGCGCGTCGGCCGTGCCGGCAAGACCGAGGTCCACAACCTCGTGCTGTTCTTCGAGGGCGACTCGCTCGCTCGCTGGGAGGGGGATTATTTCCCCGACCGCGACAAGGAGCTGATCGGCAACGTGCGCCGGCAATTCGGCCCCAACCTGCCCCGCGACAAGGGCAAGCGCGGCCGCTGAGCACCCGCGAGCCTCAGCCGCCCGCGCGTGCGGCGCGGCGCCTCCGCGCTTCTTTGGGATCGAGCAACAGCGGACGCAGCAGCTCCACCCGGTCGCCATCGCGCAGCCCCTGACCCGCCGCGGCGCGCACGCCGTGGATCGCGTACCCGTCGATGCCCTCCAGCGGCAGTCCGCTCGCGGCCACGGCATCATCGACGGTCGCCGGCGCCGCCAGTTCGACGACCACCGCGCGATGGTCGCGGGGCAGCGCCAGCACCACCTCCACCCGCACCGCTCAGCCCCCGGCGTCGGCGACGCGCACGAAGTCGTCGACCATGCGGTCGGCCAGGCCCTGCAGCCCGAGCTTCAGGGCCGGCACCAGCAGGCGGCTGCGCGGCTCGAAATCGAGGCTCAGCGTGACCTTGCAGGCCGATTCGTCGAGGGCGCGGAATTCCCAGCGCCCCTGCAGCCTGCGGAACGGACCGTCGCGGAGGTTCATGTCGATGTGGTGCGGCGGTGACAGCTGGTTCTCGGTGGTGAACCAGGTGCTGATGCCGCCGATGCCGAGCTCCAGGCGCCCCAGCATCCGGCTGTCGTCGGACTCGATCACCTCGGCACCGCTGCACCACGCGAAGCGCCGTGGATAGGCTTCGACGTCGTTGACCAGGAAAAACATGCGTGCTGCCGAGTGCGCGACCAGCGCGGACCGTGTGATGGTGGGCATGAGGGACGTGCTTCCATTACCTGTCGCGCCCGGCGCCGTGGGACAATGGCGCAATGGGCAAGAGCGCAAAGGATAAGGGAAAGGCCAAGGCCGGGGGCACGATCGCGCTCAACAAGCGCGCGCGCCACGAGTACGAGCTCGGGGACCGCTTCGAAGCCGGACTCGCCCTCCAGGGCTGGGAGCTGAAGTCGATCCGCGCCGGCCGCGCCAACATCGGCGAGAGCTATGCCGTGGTGCGCGGCGGCGAGCTGTTCCTGTTCGGCGCCCAGGTCACGCCACTGACCCAGGCCTCGAGCCACGTCGTCGCCGACGAGCGGCGCACGCGCAAACTGCTGCTGCACCGCCACGAGATCGACAAGCTGGTCGGGCTGGTGCAGCGCGACGGCTACACGGTCGTGCCCACCGCGCTGTACTGGAAGGGCAACAAGGTCAAGGCCGAACTGGCGCTGGCCAAGGGCAAGCAGGCGCATGACAAGCGCGAGGCCGCCAAAGACCGCGACTGGCAGCGCGACAAGCAGCGCCTGATGCGTCGCCACAACCCCAACGCCTGAACACCTGATAGCGCGATCGCTGCGCCTGGGGGAGCCGCTATAGCGGCGATCGCGGCCATGGCCGCTCCCACAAACTCAGGCTGGCTCGTCGGGCAGCGTGAAGCGGAACCGCGCACCCGCGCCTGGCGCGCCCTCGCCGCTGATCACGCCGCCGTGGCGCTCCACGATCCGCTTCACCGAAGCCAGGCCCACGCCTTCGCCTGCGAACTCGTCGGCGGCGTGCAGGCGCTGGAACGGACGGAACAGTTTCGAGGCATAGGCCTGCTCGAAGCCGATGCCGTTGTCGGCGACCTCGAACCACGCTTCGCCCGCATGCTCGACGTGCCGGAACGTGATCCGCGCCGGGTCGGTGTCGCGGGTGAACTTCCATGCGTTGCCCAGCAGGTTGCCTAGCATGTTGCGCACCAGGGTGCTGTCGCCCGAGGCCTCGAGGCCCGGCTCGATATCCAGCTCGACCTTCCGCGCGGAGTCGCCCTGCTGCAGCTCGGCGATGATGTCCTCGGCCATCGCCGAAAGGTCCAGCGATTCGCGCCTGAGTTCACCGCGCGACACGCGCGACATCTTCAGCAGCGCGTCGATCAGCTCGCCCATGCGCGCGGTCGCTGCGCGGACCCGGGCCAGGTAACCGGTACCGACATCGTCGAAGGCGTCGGCATGCCGCTCGGCGACCATCCGGCTGAAACCGTCGATCGCGCGCAGCGGCGCGCGCAGGTCATGGGAGATGGTGTAGGCGAAGGATTCAAGCTCTTCGTTGGCGCGCGTGAGCTCGCGCGTGCGCAGCGCCACGCGTGCTTCCAGGGTGCGGTTGAGCGCCAGCACCTGGGCCTCGGCGCGCAGCCGGTCGGTGATGTCCTCGACCTGCACCAGGCTGGCCAGGTGATGCCCGTGTTCGCCCGGCACCTGGGCGTAGGTCAGGTGCACGTGGCGGATGTCGCCATCGTCGCGATGCAGTTCACGGGTGACGCGATACACGCTCCCCGACGCCGCCCGTGCACGTGCTTCGGCCTCGTCGCCGCCGCCGGTGACCAGGCTGCCGAAGAACCGGCCCATCAGCTCTTCCGGTGAAGCACGCAGGATGTCGGCCAGGGCCAGGTTGGCGTCGATGATGCGGCCGTCGCGGTCGAGCAGCGCCTTGCCGATCGCCGAGAAGCGGATCGCGCTCCGGAAACGCAGCTCGCTGCGACGGAAGGAGTCGCTCATCCGCGCCGCGATGCTCTGTGCGCGCGACTGCGTGCGCGCCAGGATCATCGCCAGCGCGAACAGCAGCAGCGACGCCAGCACACCGACGTAGATCGTGCCTGCCGGGCCGAGAAGCCCGGCACCCCCGCCCTGCGCCGGTGCCTGGTGGAAGTCGAGCCGCCAGCGCCTGCCGTACACGTGCTCCACCCTGCTGTGGCGCACGCCTTCGACCTCGGCGCCGGGAAACGTCGCGGGATCGATCGGGAACATCGGCAGTTCGGCGCCTGCACCTTCACCTTCGCCGATGTCGACGATGCGCAGCGACAGGTCTCCGCCCGGGAGCGCCCTGGCAACGAACAGGTCGAGGCGGAACGGCGCGCAGACCCAACCCGCCAGCGCCGCCGTGCGAGCCATCGGGTTACTGGGCACGATCCCGTTGCGATACACGGGCGCATAGATCACCAGCCCCGGCCCTGCGCCCTCCCGCATCCGCGACAGGGGCGCGGTGATGCGTGCGGACGCGTTGGCACGCGCGGCCTCCATCGCCGCGGCCTGCGCCGGCACGGTCAGCATGTCGAAGCCGATGAAGTCGATGGTGTCCAAGGTCTGTGGCTCGAGCAGGACCACCGGTCCGTACTCGGGTCGCGCGCCGGGGGGATCGATCCGGAACAGCGTGCCCGTGGCCTGGCGCTGCTCGAGCTGGAAGTCCTGCAGCTGGGCCGGTGACAGCGCCGCCGCGTAGCAGAGCCCCAGCATGGCCGGGAACCGCGTCGACAGGTCCAGGCCGTCCGCATAATTGCGCCACTGCCGGGCGCTGGGCCGGTCGACGGCGGCAAGCAAGGACACGCCACCACGGGTGATCAGCTCGTACGTCAGCAGTTGCTGGCGCAGCCGCGCGGCCACCTGGTCGGCCTCCGCGGCCAGCCGCGCCTCCGCCAGCGCGAGCTCGCGGTTGCCGGCACCGGTTGCATAGACCGCCACCAGGGTCAGCGACGCCACCAGGACCAGGACAGCCAGCGCGTAGCCCTGGCGCGCGGGCAGCGGTTCGCCCGAAGGCATGTCGTGGTCAGGCGTGGCCATGGGGGCGGAGCATAACGCGTGCCCGCCGGCGGGCTGCGCTCAGCCAGCTGAACCCTTGTGCAGCCAACGCGACCGGATCGCTTGCAGGGGCTGCCGCCACGCCTATACTGGTCCGGTCGCGCGTGTTCACTGCCACCCGGCAGGCGCCAGGTTTCCCGATCAACGGGGGTGTACTGGCTTCGACGGGGGTTGCGAAATCGCCTGGCGCATGCCGAGGGGGTAGCTTTCCTCGTAAATCCAGCTGCAAACTTTTAGTTGCCAACGACGACAACTACGCTCTCGCCGCTTAAGGCGTAAGCCCCGAACCCACTTGTGCCCGTACTCGTGGATGTAGGGTCATCATTACGGGAATCCAGCCGCGGCGGCCGCCTGTCTGCCACGGTTGAACTCACAGGCTGGTTCCCTGGTGCGCTTCGCACGCCGTGCTGTCGGGGAACGAGATCCAACGGCGAGCTAAGCATGTAGTGCCGGGGATGGAGTGCCTTCGGACGCGGGTTCAACTCCCGCCACCTCCACCAAACAAGTTCCACGCAAGTCAGGACAGGCCGGAATCCACTTGGATCCCGGCCTTTTCCTTATGGTCCGCCGGTGCGCGGCGCCGAGGTGATGCAGGATGCGGCATCCTATGCGCATGACGCGGCGCCTCGCCTCCACTGCTGACCGCCCCACCGCCACCGGCAACGTCCTGCGCCCGGTCGAGCGCTGGCGCGACGGCGCCGTGCAGCTGCTCGACGACCACGTCGCCGAAGAAGTGCCGGTGGCCTTCGTCTACAACGACGAACCCTTCGCCGTGATGATGGCCACGCCCGTGGACCTGGCCGATTTCGCCACCGGCTTCGCGCTCAGCGAGGGCATCGTGGAGCGCGCCGACGACGTGGCCATCGAGCACATCCGGGAGTTCATCGAAGGCATCGAGATCCGGCTGCGGATCCCGGCCGGACGCGCCGAAGCGCTGGCCCTGCGCCGGCGCAGCATGAGTGGGCGCAGCGGCTGCGGAGTCTGCGGCAGCGAGCTGCTGGAGGCGGCGCTGCGCTATCCGCTGCCGGTGGCGTCCGAAGTGGAGGTCACGACCGCGGCACTGCGACGGGCGCTGGGTGGACTGCGCGCGGCACAGGAGATCACGGCGCTCACCGGCGCGGCGCACGCGGCCGGCTGGGCCGCGCTGGACGGCGAGCTGCTGCTGGCGCGCGAGGACGTGGGCCGGCACAACGCGCTCGACAAGCTGATCGGGGCGATGCATGCGGCAGGCCACGATTCGGCGAATGGCTTCCTGGTCGTCACCAGCCGGGCGAGCTATGAGATGGCGATGAAGGCGGCCAGCGCGGGCATCGGCTTCATGGCCGCGATTTCGGCGCCGACGGCACTGGCGATCTCGCTGGCGGAGCGGGCAAACCTGACGCTCATCGCCTTCGCGCGCGACGATGGGCAGGCGGTGTACGCGCATGGGCGGCGGCTGCTGGCGGCGACCGATGGCGACGGGACCGGCGCGGCATGAGCAAGGGCCCCATTCGCAGCTACGACGGCCCCGCCGGCGGTTGGGACGCGCTGAAGAGCGTCGCACGGCAGCTGGTGAAGGAAGGCGTGGGCGTTGGCGGCGCGAAGACGCTGCTGCGCACCAACCAGCCCGACGGCTTCGACTGCCCCGGCTGCGCCTGGCCCGACCGCGACCACAGCTCGACCTTCGAGTTCTGCGAGAACGGCGCGAAGGCCGTCGCCGCCGAAGCCACCCGGCATCGTGCGGGTCCGGAGCTGTTCGCCCGATACAGCGTCACGCAGCTGGCGGAGTACAGCGACCACTGGCTCGAGAGCCAGGGCCGCCTGACCACGCCGCTGCGCTATGACGCGGCCACCGACCACTACGTGCCGGCCACCTGGGACGAGGTTTTCGCGCTGGTCGCCAGGCACCTCAATGCCCTGCCCTCGCCGGACGAGGCGGTCTTCTACACCTCGGGACGCACCTCGAACGAAGCCGCGTTCCTGTATCAGCTGTTCGTGCGCGAATACGGCACCAACAACTTCCCCGACTGCTCGAACATGTGCCACGAGTCGTCGGGCACGGCCTTGAGCAAGCAGGTCGGCGTCGGCAAGGGCACGGTGTCGCTGCAGGACTTCGAGCAGGCCGACTGCATCCTGGTCTTCGGCCAGAACCCGGGCACCAACCATCCGCGCATGCTCGGAGAACTGCGCGACGCGGCGAAGCGCGGCTGCAGGATCGTGGCCTTCAACCCGCTGCGCGAGCGCGGGTTGCAGCGCTTCGCCGATCCCAAGGACACGCTGGAGATGGCGCGCGGCGGCTCGACGAAGATCGCCTCGGACTATTTCCAGCTGAAGATCGGCGGCGACCTGGCCTTGCTCAAGGGCATGGCCAAGCACCTGCTCGGGCGCGATGCGGAGGCGGTCGCGCGCGGCGACGCGTCGCTGCTGGACCACGACTTCATCACCGGGCACACCACCGGATTCGACGCCTTCGCCGCCGACGTGCACGCCGAGACCTGGGACACGATCATCGCCGAGTCCGGCCTCGACGAAGCCCAGCTGCGCCACGCCGGCGAGATCTACCTGCGGTCCGAGCGCGTCATCGCCTGCTGGGGCATGGGCATCACCCAGCACAAGCACTCGGTGGCGACCATCCACATGATCGCCAACCTGATGCTGCTGCGCGGGAACATTGGCCGCGCGGGCGCGGGCCTGTGCCCGGTGCGCGGACACAGCAACGTGCAGGGCGACCGCACGATGATGATCTGGGAGCGGCCGCCCGCGGCGTTCCTCGACCGGCTGCAGCAGGTGTTCGGATTCGAGCCGCCGCGCGCGGACGGCTACGACACCATCGGCGCCATCGAGGCGATGGTCGACGGCCGCGCGAAGGTGTTCTTCGCCATGGGCGGCAACTTCGCCGCGGCGACGCCCGACACCGACGCCACCGCGCGCGGGTTGCGCAACTGCGCGCTTACCGTGCATGTCGCCACCAAGCTCAACCGCAGCCATCTGGTGCATGGCCGCGAAACGCTGGTCCTGCCCTGCCTGGGCCGCACCGAGATCGACATCCAGGCCGCCGGGCCGCAGGGCGTGACGGTCGAGGATTCGATGAGCATGGTGCACATGTCCGCGGGCCTCCGGCCGCCGGCATCGGACACGTTGCTGTCGGAACCCGCGATCGTTGCCGGGCTGGCGCAGGCGACGCTGGGCGCACGCTCGAAGGTCGACTGGGCGTGGCTGGTGGAGGACTACGACCGCATCCGTGACCTGATCGCGCAGGTGTTCGACGACTTCCACGACTTCAACAACCGCGTGCGCGTGCCCGGGGGCTTCCGCCTGTCCAATGGCGCGCGCGACCGCGTCTGGAAAACGGACAGCGGCAAGGCCCGCTTCATCGCCGCCGGCGTGCCGGTCGACAATCCGATCCACCGCGCCCGGCGCATGGGCGGCACCCGCCCGGTATTCACGCTCACCACCCTGCGTTCGCACGACCAGTACAACACCACCGTCTACGGACTCGATGACCGCTACCGCGGCGTGTTCGGCGAGCGTCGCGTGCTCTTCATCCATGCGGACGACATCGCCGCGCTGGGCATGCGTGCCGGCGACCGGGTGGACCTTGAAAGTCTGTGCGACGACGGCGTGCGCCGGCAAGCCATGGGCTTCCTGCTGGTGGACTACGACATCCCGCGCGGCTGCCTGGCGGCGTACTACCCGGAGACCAATCCGCTGGTGCCGCTGTCGAGCTTCGCAGACGAGTCACGCACGCCGACCTCGAAGTCGGTCCCAGTGGTGATCGTTCCGCACCTCGCCGATGGCACCGCGCCGCGCCATCGCGACATCCCGGCCAGCGTCGTTGGTTGACGAGGCTCTCGTCCGCGCCCTGCTCGCCGAACTCGAAGGCGAGCCCGGAGGCGTGTCCCTGCCCCGCCTGTGCAAGCGCCTGGACGTGCGCATGAGCGTGCTGCTGCGCACGCTCGCGTGGATCGGCGAGGACGACGTCGGTGGCGTCACCGGCACCGGCTGGGTGCGGACGGTGGAGGACGGTGCGCGGACGCTCGCGGTCCTGACCGATGCCGGACGCGCGCTCCCGTAACCACGCCATCCGGCATCCGCCTCCCGCGGTCGCGTATGCGATCCTGTGCCGCCCCGCTCCGTCCGCGAACGCCGCCCCTGCATGGCCCACGACTCCACCGCTTCCCTCTCCGCAGCTTCGTCCCGCCCCAAGGTGCTGGTGGTTGACGATGACGTCGACATCGTCGCCCTGATCGAGCGCTACCTTGGTGCCCACGGCTTCGACGTCGACGCGGCGCACAGCGGCGCCGCAATGCAGGCGGCGCTCACCAGCGGGGTCCCCGACCTGGTCCTGCTCGATCTCGGCCTGCCCGACGCCGACGGCCTGTCGCTGCTGCAACAGCTGCGCACGCACTGGCACGGTCCGGTGATCGTGGTCAGCGGACGCGGCGAAGCGGTCGAGCGCGTGGTCGGGCTGGAGCTCGGCGCCGACGACTACGTCGCCAAGCCCTTCGACTTCCGCGAGCTGCTGGCCCGGATCCGCTCGGTCATGCGGCGCGCCGCGCCCGTGGAGCCTCCGTCCGCTCCCGAGCCGCCCCGCCGCCTGGCCTTCGCCCACCTGGTCCTCGACCTGGCCGCACGCCGGCTGCACGGTGCCGATGGCGAGGAGATCCTGCTCACCACCGGTGAATTCGACCTGCTGCGCGCGCTGCTCGAGCGGCCCAACGAAGTACGCAGCCGGGACGACCTGATGAGCGCGCTCTATGGCCGCGAAGCGGGCCCCTTCGACCGCGCCATCGACGTCGGCATCGCACGCCTGCGGCGCAAGGTCGAACCCGATCCTTCGGCGCCCGGGCTGATCCGCTCGGTACGCGGCACCGGCTACCTGCTCGCCACCGAGGTGCGGCCGGCATGAGTGGCCATCATGCCGATGGCGAGCACGCACTGCCGCCGCTGGGCATCCCCGGCCTGTTCGAGGCCGTGCCCGACGCCCTGGTGGTGATCGACAAGGACGGCCGCATCGTCCACGCCAACGCCCATACCGAGGCCCTGTTCGGCTACGCCCGCGGCAGCCTGGAAGGGCTTGAAATCGAGGAGCTGGTGCCGACCGCGGCACGCGCGCGCCACCGCGACTACCGCGACCGCTACATGGAACACCCGCACGTACGGCCCATGGGGGCGACCGGGCAGACCCTGGTCGGGCTGCGCAGCGATGGCAACGAGTTCCCGATCGAAATCGCGCTCAGCCCGCTGCAGTCCGATCACGGGCCGCGCTACCTGGCCTCGGTCCGCGACATTTCCGGCACCCAGCGCGTACGCCAGGCGCTGGCCCGCGCGCGCTACGACGCGATCGCCGCCCACATCGGACAGCTCGCGCTGCAGGCCCCCACCGGACCCGAGTTCATCGACACCCTGCCGCCGCTTCTCGTCGAGGCGCTCGGGGTCGAATCGGTGGCCGTGCTCGCGCCCGCGCATGGCCACCAGCGCGCGGAGGTCCGTGCGACCGCGGGGCCGGCCTGGCAGGTCGGCGCGACCACGCCGCGCCCCTTCGCCGGCGAACACCGCGACGCCTGGAACATCGACGACATCGCCGCCGACCCCGCCGCGTCCGCACTGTTTCCCCTGCCGCTGCCCAATGCCGGCAGCGCGGTGATGGTGCCGGTCCTCGAGCGCCACCAGGCGTCCGGCGCGCTCATCGCCGTGGCCCGCGAACTGCAGCGCTTCGACCACGACGCGCGACACCTGCTGCAATCGGCCGCGGCCACGCTGTCGGCGTTCGTGCAGCAGCGTCGTGCCGAGGAACAGCTCGCGCATGCGCACCGCCTTGATGCCATCGGGCAGCTCACCGGCGGCGTCGCGCACGATTTCAACAACCTGCTGACGGTGATGTCAGGCAGCCTGCAGCTGCTCGAAACCGAGGTCGACAGCGCGTCCGGCCGCGAACTGCTGGGCAGCGCCCTGCGCTCGGTGGGTCGCGGCGCCGAGCTCACCGCAAAGCTCCTGGCGTTTGCACGCCGCCAGCGCCTGGTACCGCGGGAAACCGACGTGCCGGCATTGCTGCAGGACGTCGAGCAGGTGCTGCGCCGCACGCTGGGCGATTCGGTGCATCTGCGCCTGGAGCTGGCTCCGGACCTCTCGACCGCGCATGTCGACGCCGGCCAGCTTGAAGCCGCGCTGCTCAACCTGGCGCTCAACGCCCGCGACGCCATGCTCCAAGGCGGCGAGATCGTGGTCGCCGCCGCGATCGCCGAGATCGGGGGCGACCGCTCCGGCACCGGACTCGCAGCCGGTCGCTACCTGCGCCTGGCCGTGCGCGACAGCGGCAGCGGCATGCCGCCCGAGATCCTGGCGCGTGCCATGGAGCCGTTCTACACCACCAAGGGCCGCGAGCGCGGCAGCGGGCTCGGCCTGAGCATGGTCTACGGCTTCGCGCTGCAGAGCGGCGGCAACCTCGAGATCGACAGCGCCCCGGGCGCCGGCACCGAGGTGACGCTGTACCTGCCCGTGGAGCGCCCGCCGGCGCCGATGTCCGCCAGGACCATCGCTCCGGACAAGCCTCCGCAGGGATCCGGCGGCCGGGGCGAACGCGTACTCGTCGTCGAGGACGACGGCGCCGTGCGCGCGATCGCCGTGGCCTTCCTCAGCGCCGCGGGCTACGCGATCGAGGCCGTCTCCGACGCCGAAGCGGCGCTCGAGCGGCTGCTGGCCGACGCCGGCTTCGCCCTGCTGTTCACCGACGTCATGCTCGGCCCGGGCATGGACGGCAAGACCCTGGCGCGGCAGGCGCGCGAACTGCGCCCGGGCCTCGCGGTGCTGCTGACGTCCGGCGACGAAGAGCACGCTGCCGGGGCCGAAGGCGATCCCGACCTGCGCCTGCTGCGCAAGCCATGGCGGCGGGAGGAACTGCTCGACGCGGTGCGTGGGGAGCTTGCGGCGCGAGCCTGAGCTGCACCTGCGCGATCAGCTCAGTAGGAGCGTTCCTCGTCACCGGCAAGCACTGCGCGCAGGCCGGCTTCGTCGACGATACGGATGCGGCGGCCGTTGACCTCGATCATCCCGCGGGCCTGCATGCGCGACAGCGCGCGGGTCACGGTTTCCAGGGTGAGGGCAAGGAAGTTGCCGAGTTCGGCGCGCGTCATGCGCAGTTGCAGCAGCTGCGGGTCCAGGCCCATCGCCGCAAAGCGCGCCGACAGGTCGAGCAGGAAGGCCACCACGCGCTGGTCGGCGCCCAGGGTCCCCAGCGCCAGCATCCAGCGCCAGTCGCGACGGATCTCGCCGGCAAGCATGGCGGTCACGCGCTCCTGGAGCTCGGGCAGCATGTCGTGCAGCTTCACGCAGGGCAGCTCCCAGACCTCGGCGGCGTCGAGCGCCACCGCGTCGCAGGCGTGCGCCGGCATGTCGACCGAGTCGAGCCCCAGCAGGTCGCCGCGCATGCGGAAGCCGGTGATCTTCTCCCGCCCGTCCTCGCTCAGCACGCTGGTCTTGAAACAGCCGGCGCGGACATAGAACAGCGAGTGCCTCGGCTGTCCCGCATGGAACAGCGATTGCCGCGGCTCCAGCCGATGCACCCGCGGCGGCCAGCGCAGCAGCAGTGACTCCAGCGCCGGCGCCGCGCGCTGGCGCTGGTCGGCCGACCAGTCACCGGCTGGGCCGCGATGCACGAGCGGGTTGGACAGGGCGTTCTGGAACATGGTGGCACTCCGTTGACACGATGCCGACCACTGTATGGATGCGCGTCTCCCGAACGGGCAGCGCACGGTAACCGTTGGTAACGGTATGTAACGACACGCCACGCGGGGTCGCCTGAAAGAAGAAGGGCCGCTTTCGCGGCCCTTCTTTTGTATCCACGATTTGCGCCGTTCAGCTGCGCAGCGGCACCACGCGAACCTCGACGCGACGGTTCTGGGCACGGCCCTGCTCGGTCGAGTTGTCGGCGATCGGCATGGTCTTGCCGAAGCCCACCACCTCGAAGCGTTCGCGCATCAGGCCCTGGCCGACCAGGTAGTTGGCGACCGACGAGGCGCGCTGCTCGGAGATGCGCTGGTTGACCGCATCACCGCCGACGTTGTCGGTGTGGCCGGCCACTTCCACGATGGTCTGGTCGAACTCGGCCAGCGTGCGCGCGACGTTGTTCAGCGCCGGATAGAACTGCGGCTTGAGCTCGGTCTTGTTGAAATCGAAAGTCACGCCGTCGGGCAGGTTGAGCTTGATGACGTCGCCTTCGCGGTCGACGACGATGCCCGTGCCGGCGGTCTGGCGACGGAGCTCGGCTTCCTGGCGGTCCTGGTACACGCCAACCGCACCGCCGGCCAGGCCACCCACGCCGGCACCGACCAGCGCGCGCTGGCGGCGCTCGGTGGCGTCGGAGCCGCTCAGCAGGCCGGCGACCGCACCGATACCGGCGCCGATCAGCGCGTTGTTGCGGGTGCGATTGGGATCATTCGGGTCGCTGGTCTGGCCGGTATAGGTGGCGCAGCTGGTGAGCATGACAGCACCCGCGACCGCGGTGGCAAGAAGGATTCGGGGCGAATTGCGCATCGTGGGGACTCCTGTGGGGCGGCGTGCGCCCGGTTAATGAACGCCGCCAAGCTACCCGCGATTGCGTCCCTGCAGGGTGACGGCGCCGCGCCCTATTCAGGCTCCAGATAGCCGGCCCCGCGATATTCGCGCGGGATCCTCTCGTTGAGACCCACCAGCACTTCGTAGGGAATCATTCCCGCGGCATGCGCCACGTCTTCCGCACGCAGCCGGCGATCGCCCTGGCGCCCGACCAGCACCACCTCATCCTCGTTCCACGCGCTGTCGTGGCCGATGTCGACCATGAACTGGTCCATGCACACCCGGCCCACGATCGGGTACTCGCGTCCACGGATAAGCACCGTGCCGCGCGAGGAGAGCGCGCGCGGATAGCCGTCGCCGTAACCGGCGGGCACGGTGACCACGCGGGTGTCGTCCCCGGGCGCCCAGGTGCCGCCATAGCTCACGGCGTGGCCGGCCTCCACCACCTTGAAGTAGACCACCCGCGAGACCAGCGACAGCGCCGGCTGCACGGCCACCGTCGACCGCGACTGCGCGCCCGGAAGCACGCCATAGAGCAGGATGCCCGGCCGCACCATGTCCAGCCGCGCCTGCGGGAAGTGCAGGATGCCGCCGGAGTTGGCGATGTGCCGCGGCGGCACCGGCGCGCCGATGCGCCCGAAGTGCGCGCAGGCGGCTTCGAAGCGTTCCAGCTGCAACGCCGTCACCGGTGAATCGGGCTCGTCCGCGCAGGCCAGGTGGGAGTAGATCCCGGCCAGCTGGATCCATCGTGAGGCCACTGCGGCCTCGATGAAGGGACCGGCCGTCCAGGCATGCACGCCGATGCGCTCCATCCCGGTGTCGACCTTGAGGTGCACGGTGGCACGGCGGCCCAGTGCCTCGGCCGCAGCTTCGACCTGGCGCAGTTTTTCCAACGATGAGACCGTGACCTGCAGGTCGTGGACGATGTACTGCGCCACCTGCGGGCCGTAGATGCCGCCAAGCACCAGGATCGGCACGGTGATGCCGGCGCGGCGCAGCGCGATGCCCTCTTCCGGAAACGCGACGCCGAGGTGCTCCACGCCCTGCGCCTGCAGGTGGCGCGCCACCTGCACCAGGCCGTGGCCGTAGGCGTTGGCCTTGACGATGGCCATCACCGGTACGCCGACGTGGGCGCGGATGGCACCCAGGTTGCCGGCGATGCGGTCGAGATCGACCAGGATCCGCGTGGGGCGCTCGGCGGCGTGCAGGCTCACGCCGCGCTACTCGAAGCTGCCGACCGAATCGTGGGCGAGGTTGTCGAAGCGCGTGTACTCGCCGAAGAACTTGAGCTTCACCGAGCCGGTCGGGCCGTTACGCTGCTTGCCGATGATCACCTCGGCCAGGCCCTTGTCCGGCGAGTTTTCCTTGTTGTAGTAGTCATCGCGGTAGATGAAGACGATCACGTCGGCGTCCTGCTCGATGGCGCCCGACTCGCGCAGGTCGGCCATCACCGGGCGCTTGTCGGTGCGCGTTTCCAGCGAGCGGTTGAGCTGCGACAGCGCGACCACCGGCACGTTGAGCTCCTTGGCCAGGCCCTTGAGCGAGCGCGAGATCTCCGAGATCTCGGTGGCGCGGTTCTCGCTGTTGCCCGGCACCGCCATCAGCTGCAGGTAGTCGATCACGATCATGCCCAGGCCGTGCTCGCGCTTCAGGCGCCGCGCCTTGGCGCGCAGCACGTCGGGCGACAGCGCCGGAGTGTCGTCGATGAAGATCTTGGTTTCCTTCAGCAGCCGGATGGCGCTCGAGATCCGGCTCCAGTCCTCGTCTTCGAGCTGTCCGGTGCGCAAGCGGGTGGCGTTGACCCGGCCCACGGACGAGATCAGGCGCAGCGCCAACTGGCTGGCCGACATTTCCATCGAGAACACGGCCACCGGCTTCTTGGTCTTCATGGCCGCGTACTCGGCCATGTTGAGCGCCAGCGTGGTCTTGCCCATGGCCGGACGTGCCGCGAGGATGATCAGGTCGGTCGGCTGCAAGCCGGCGGTCATCTCGTCGAATTCCGTGTAGCCCGTCGGCAGGCCGGTGATGCCGCCGCCGTTGGCGTAGCGGGTCTGCAGCACGTCGAAGGCTTCGGCCATGGCCTGGTTGACCGCGGTGAAGTCGGTGCGCCCGCGGCTGCCGGCCTCGGCAATCGCGAACACCTCCTGCTCGGCCTTGGCCAGCAGCTCCGCGCTCTCGCGCCCCTCGGGCTGGAAACCGTCATTGACGATCCCGGTGCCGACCTCGATCAGCTGCCGCAGCACCGCCTTGTCACGCACGATCTCGGCATAGGCGACGATGTTCGCGGCCGAAGGCGTCGTGCTGGCCAGCTCCACCAGGTAGGCACCGCCCGCGACCAGCTCCGACTGGCCCAGCGACTCGAACCATTCGCCCAGCGTCACCGCGTCGAAGGGGCGGTTGCGTTCGGCCAACTCCTTGATGGCGCGGAAGATCAGCTGGTGGTCGCGGCGGTAGAAATCGCCCTCCACGAGCTGGTCGCCCACGCGATCGTAGGACTCCGGCGACAGCATCAGGCCACCGAGCACGGCCTGCTCCGCCTCCACCGACTGCGGCGGCACCCGCAGCTGCTCGACCCGGGCCTCGCCGCGCTCCTGGAAATCGCGGCCTTTTTTCTGGAAGCCCGGTCGTAGGCTCATCGGTATCGGAACTCCCCTGGCAGGACCGTCGCGGCGGCCCCTGATGATGTGTCGGACTGTCATCCTAATGGCCTCCGGGGGGGAAGCGTTGCAGACAACCCTGTGGATAACCGGTGGGCATCTCAGGAATCGAGACGGGCCACCGGAAACGAAGACGGGCGCCCCGAGGCGCCCGTCAGAAGCCCTGCCTGGATGGATCAGGCTTCGGCTTCAACCACCACCTTGACCGTGGTCTCGACGTCGGCATGCAGGTGCACGAGGACGTCGTACTCGCCGACGGTGCGGAACGCACCCTCGCCCATCACCACCTCGGACTTCTCGACCGGGGTGCCGGCCTTGGTCAGCGCTTCGGCGATGTCGCGCGGGCCGACCGAGCCGTACAGCTTGCCCTCGGTGGAGGCGTTGGCGTAGATGGTGACGCTGGCGTCGGCAAGCGCGGCGAGGCGCTTGTTGGCGTTGTCCAGCGAACCCTGGGCCTTGGCCTCGTACTCGGCGCGACGCGCCTCGAAATCGGCCAGGTTGGCAGCGGTGGCCGGAACGGCCTTGCCCTGCGGCACCAGGAAATTGCGGCCGTAGCCCGGCTTCACGCTGACCTTGTCGCCAAGGTTGCCGAGGTTCACGACTTTCTGCAGGAGGATCAGATCCATGGGTTTGCTCCGTGTTCGTTAGCGGCGCACGTGCGCGCCGCAACTTGTGGCTGTCCGAACGGACGATGCCGCGCCGCCCGCTGGGGCGGCCGCGGGATCAGACGTTGTGGTTGTCGGTGTACGGGATCAGGGCCAGGAAGCGCGCGCGCTTGACGGCGGTCGCGAGCTGGCGCTGGTACTTCGACTTGGTGCCGGTGATGCGGCTGGGAACGATCTTGCCGTTCTCGGTGACGTTCTGGCGCAGGGTGTTGAGATCCTTGTAATCGATCTCCTTCACACCCTCGGCGGTGAACTTGCAGAACTTGCGGCGGCGGAAGAACTTGGACATGTCGGTGATCCTCAGGCGGCTTCGGAGTTGTCGTCGGACTCGGTGGCGGCGGGCTTCTCGCCCTCGCCCTCGGCCTCGTCGTCACGGCGGCGGCGCTCGCCACGCTCCGGACGGTCGGTCTTCTCCGGCTTCTCGTCCTTGTTCTTCATGATCAGCGACTGCTCGGTCTCGGCCTCTTCGCGACGGATCACGATGTGGCGCAGGACGGCGTCGTTGAAGCGGAAGCCCTCGACCAGCTCGTCGAGCACCGGCTGGCCGACCTCGATGTTGAGCAGCACGTAGTGGGCCTTGACCAGGTTGTCGATCGGGTAGGCCAGCTGGCGGCGGCCCCAGTCCTCGAGGCGGTGGATCTTGCCCTCGGCACCTTCGATCAGGGTCTTGTAGCGCTCGACCATGGCCGGCACCTGTTCGCTCTGGTCCGGATGGACCAGGAACACGATCTCGTAATGACGCATGTGTTGTTCCTTCTGGATATCGGCCGCGGCAGCGCGCCGGGGCCCGGATAGCCCCCGGCAGGTCCGTGGCGGACGCCGTGGGGCAAGGTCTCCCGCAAAACGGGAGCCGCACAGTATTGCACTGGCACGGGGCTCCGGCAAGGCGCATGGCTGGCTGAAGGCCGGGCATGGCCGGCGCTGGCGCGGCGGACTGGTGGGGCTGCTTACGCTGGCGCGCGGAACGGCGGGCTGGTGGGTACTCCGTGGGCTGTCCCGCTGCGCGGGCCTTCATGCCCACTCCGTACCCCCCAACCCGCCTCGCAGCGGTTTCCCGCGGCCCGCCGGGAAAAGCGGAAGCCCGACGCCCTTCCCCCACCCCGCCTCAGCGCTGGCAGCCAACGCAATCCCTCAGACCTTGTCGGCGTCCGTCGTGAAGCTCTCGCCGCAGCCGCAGGCGGCGGCGGCCTTGGGGTTGCTGAAGGTGAACTGCTCGTTCAGGCCCTGCTTGAGGAAGTCCATCTCGGTGCCGTCGACCAGGGGCAGGCTGTCGGCGTCGACGAAGATGCGGACGCCGTCCTGCTCGAACACCGTGTCGTCGGCGCGCTCGTCGCGCGCGAGGTCGACGGCGTAGCCCCAACCGGAGCAGCCGGTGCGGTTGACGCCGAAGCGCAGACCGAGGGCCGCGGGAGAGGATGCGAGATAGCCCTTCACGCGTTCGAGGGCGGCGGGTGCAAGGGTGATGGCCATGGCGTCATTCTACTCCGTGGGGGCGCCGCGTCCGGCGGCGTCCGGTAAACTGCCCTCCTTCTATCTGTCCCTTCCCCTGAGGATTCAAGGCATGACGGTGGTCAGCGTCGAACACGCGCTCGCGGGCAGGATCCCCGCCGGCGGCGAAGTCACGGTCCGCGGCTGGGTGCGCACCCGCCGCGACTCCAAGGCCGGGCTGAGCTTCGTCAATGTCAGCGACGGCTCGTGCTTCGCGCCGATCCAGGTGGTCGCGCCCAGCAGTCTCTCGAACTATGACGACGAGGTGAAGCGCCTCACCGCCGGCTGCTCGGTGGTCGCCACCGGCACCCTCGTACCCTCCCAGGGCCAGGGCCAGGGCTTCGAGATCCAGGCCTCGACGATCGAAGTGGTCGGCTGGGTGGACGATCCGGAGACCTATCCGATCCAGCCCAAGGCGCATTCGCTCGAGTTCCTGCGCGAGGTTGCCCACCTGCGGCCGCGCACCAACCTGTTCGGTGCCGTCACCCGCATCCGCCACTGCCTGGCACAGGCCGCGCACCGGTACTTCCACGAGAACGGCTACTACTGGGTCAACACGCCGATCATCACCACCTCCGACGCCGAAGGCGCGGGGCAGATGTTCCGCGTGTCCACGCTCGACCTCGCCAACCTGCCGCGCGGCAAGGACGGCAGCGTGGACTTCGACCGCGACTTCTTCGGCAAGGAAGCCTTCCTGACCGTGTCGGGCCAGCTCAACGTCGAGGCCTTCTGCCTGGCGATGAGCAAGGTCTACACCTTCGGTCCGACCTTCCGCGCCGAGAACAGCCACACCACGCGCCACCTGGCCGAGTTCTGGATGATCGAGCCGGAGATCGCCTTCGCCGACCTGGCCGAAACCGCGCGCATCTCCGAAGAGTTCCTCAAGTACCTGTTCAAGGCGGTGCTCGACGAGCGCGGCGACGACATGGCCTTCATTGCCGAGCGCGTGCAGAAGGACGCGATCACGCGCCTGGAATCCTTCATCAACGCGCCGTTCGAACGCATCGAGTACACCGACGCGGTGGAGCTGCTGCAGAAGTCCGGCCACAAGTTCGACTTCCCGGTCGAATGGGGCCTGGACCTGCAGACCGAGCACGAGCGCTGGCTGACCGAGCAGCACGTCGGCCGCCCGGTGGTGGTGACCAACTATCCCGAGCACATCAAGGCCTTCTACATGCGCCTCAACGACGACGGCAAGACCGTTGCCGCGATGGACGTGCTGGCCCCGGGCATCGGCGAGATCATCGGCGGCTCGCAGCGCGAGGAGCGCCTGCACGTGCTCGATGCGCGCATGGACCAGTTCGGGCTGGATCGCGAGCTCTACGACTGGTACCGCGACTTCCGCCGCTACGGCACGGTGCCGCACGCCGGCTTCGGCCTGGGCTTCGAGCGCCTGATCGTCTACATCTGCGGGCTGTCCAACATCCGCGACGCCATCCCCTACCCGCGTGCGCCGGGCACGGCGGAGTACTGAGGCCGTGCCGCTGTTCTTTGCCCTGTGCTTCGTCGGCGTCGCCATTGCCGGCGCCTGCGCGTACATCATCTTCTGGCCGCTGTCGCTGGTGCAGCTGCGCGACCTGCATCCGGCCGTGCGCGAGCGCCTGGGCGAAGGCGCGTTCCTCAAGCCTCGGGTGATGTGGTGGCTGCTGTCGGGCGGCTATCGCGAGACCGCCGATCCCGCGTTCACCGGCCTGGCGACGCCGGCCCGCGTGGCGCTGTCGACGGTGATTTTCGGGCTGTCCGGCGCCGCGATCATGTGGCTCTGGTCGGTGGCGCTGTCATGACCTTCGACGACGGTCGCCAGCGCGACGAATGGTGGCTGGCCACGCTTGGACGCATGGTCATCTGGGCGCGGTTGCGCGTGCGCGAGGGCGGCACCGCCGAGGTGCTCGACAGCGATGGCAACACCCTGGGCTACGACAGCGAGGACACCGCGCGCGCCATGCTGATGGACGCCGA
The DNA here is from genome assembly GCF_054072735.1 of Luteimonas sp. A649. Lineage (NCBI taxonomy): Bacteria > Pseudomonadati > Pseudomonadota > Gammaproteobacteria > Lysobacterales > Lysobacteraceae > Luteimonas > Luteimonas sp. A649. The sequence goes on from NZ_JBSVRQ010000001.1 coordinate 1,323,138, forward strand.
GTTCGTGGCCTTCGACGGCCTGGACGACGCGGATGCCGCCGAGCGCGGCTTCCTCCCCGGCGAACTCACCCCGCCCCAGGGCGACGACGACGGCGTGCTGCAGGCCGGCATGGTCCAGACCTTCGGCGGCAACGCCTGACGGGGCCACGCCCCACCCCAGCAAGGAGACAGCCATGGACCTCGACCTCACAGGACGCCACGCACTGGTCTGCGGTGCGTCCGAAGGCATCGGCCGCGCCACGGCGATCGAGCTGGCCGCGCTTGGCGCCAGCGTCACGGTGCTCTCCCGCCGCGAGGATGCGCTGCGCGAGGTGGTGTCGGCGCTGGCGGGCGGTGGCTCCCGCGAGCATGCGTTCGTGGCGGCCGACAGCGCAGACACCGACGGCCTGGCCAAGGCCGTGGCCTCGGTGGTCGCGCAGCACCCCGTGCACATCCTGGTCAACAACACCGGCGGTCCGCCCGGTGGCCCCGCGGCCGACGCGCCGCTGGACGCTTTCGAAGCCGCCTTCCGCCGCCACCTGCTCGCCAACCAGGTGCTGCTGCAGGCCGTGCTGCCGGGCATGCGCGAAGCGCGCTGGGGCCGGGTGGTGAACGTGGTCTCGACCTCGGTGCGCGAGCCGATCGCGGGCCTGGGCGTGTCCAACACCATCCGCGGCGCAGTGGCGGCCTGGGCCAAGACGCTGTCGCGCGAGCTGGCGCCCGAAGGCATCACCGTCAACAACGTCCTGCCAGGCTTCACCGAGACCGGGCGCATCCGCCAGATCATCGGCGACCGTGCGAAGAAGGAACGCCGCAGCGAGGACGACGTCCGCCGCGAGATGGAGGCCGCGATCCCGGCCCGCCGCTTCGCCACCGCGGACGAGACCGGCGGCGTGATCGCCTTCCTGTGTTCGCCGGCCGGGTCCTACGTCAACGGCGTCAGCCTCGCGGTCGACGGCGGGCGCATGGCCTCGATCTGAGGCCGTGCCCGAAGGCCCGGAGATCCGCCGCGCCGCCGACCGCCTTGTCGAGGCGGTGGCGGGCGAGCCACTGGTCCGCGCCTGGTTCGCATTCCCCGCACTGAAGCGCTTCGAAGCCGGCCTTGCAGGCCGCCGCATCGAATCGATCACCTCGCGGGGCAAGGCGATGCTGGTCCGCTTCGAACACGGCTGGACGATGTACAGCCACAACCAGCTGTACGGCGTCTGGAAGGTGGCCGCGCCCGGTGAACGACCTGGGACGAAGCGATCGCTGCGCGTTGCGCTCGAGACCGCACACGGTGCGATCCTGCTGTACTCCGCATCGGATGTGTCGATGTGGCGCAGCGACGAGGTCGAGTCGCACCCGTTCCTGCAGGGTCTCGGGCCCGATGTGCTCGACCCGGCGCTGGACGCCGCCGCGGTCGCCGCGCGACTGCAGTCCGCACCCTTCCGCGGCCGTGCGCTGGGCGGCCTGCTGCTCGACCAGGGCTTTCTTGCGGGCATGGGCAACTACCTGCGCTCGGAAGTGCTGTTCGCCGCGGGGCTGCGGCCGGCACGGCGACCGAAGGACCTGGAGCCGGAGGCGACGGCGCGGCTGGCACGGGCGCTGCTCGACATCCCGCGCCTGAGCTACGCCACCCGCGGCATCGCGCCGGCCGACCGCATGCGCGACGACTACCTCACCGATACGCCCGACGCCTTCCGCTTCCAGGTCTTCGGCCGCGAAGGCCAGCCCTGCCCCGCCTGCGGCACCACGATCGAGCGCATGAGCGTCGGATCACGCCGGCTCTACGTCTGCCCGGCCTGCCAGTCCTGACGGCTCGGGCCGGCGCGGGTAAGCTTGCGGGATGCGACGCTACGCACACGTCATCGGCAGCGCCAGCCGCGAAGCCGCCAGCGGTCGCTGGCGCGATGTCTTCGAGCCGGCGACGGCCAAGGCGTACGCCGAGGTCGCCGATGGCGATGCCGGCGACGTCGAGGCCGCGGTCGCAGCCGCCAGCGACGCCTTCCCGGCCTGGGCCGGCCTGCGCAACAGCGAACGTTCGCGGCATCTGGAACGGTTCGCAGCCGCGTTGGAAGCGCGCATCGACGACTTCGCCCACGCCGAGGCCCGCGACGGCGGCAAGCCCTTCGCCCTCGCCCGCGACGCCGAGATCCCGCGCGCGGTGTCCAACCTGCGTTTCTTCGCCCACGCCGCCACCCAGTTCTCCAGCGAATCGCACCACGGCGAGGCCGGGCTGAACTACACCCTGCGCCAGCCGCTGGGCGTGGTCGGCACGATCTCGCCCTGGAACCTGCCGCTGTACCTGTTCACCTGGAAGATCGCGCCGGCGCTCGCCGCGGGCAACACCGTGGTGGCCAAGCCTTCCGAGGTGACGCCGGCAACCGCGACGATGCTGGGCGCACTGGCGCTTGAAGCCGGGCTGCCGGCGGGCGTGCTCAACGTGGTGCACGGCGGCGGCCCCGAAGTCGGCGAAGCCATCGTGCGCCACGACGCGATCAAGGCGATCTCGTTCACCGGCAGCACCGCGGTCGGCAAGCGCATCGCCGGCATCGCCGGGCCACTGCTGAAGAAGGTCTCGCTGGAACTGGGCGGCAAGAACCCCACCCTGGTATTCGCCGATGGCGACTGGCGGGACCACCTCGACACCATCGTCCGCTCCGCGTTCCAGAACAGCGGCCAGATCTGCCTCTGCGGCTCGCGCATCCTGGTCGAACGCAGCGTGCATGCCGAATTCCGCGAGGCCTTCGTCGCACGCACGCTGGCGCTGCGCCCGGGTGATCCGATGGACAGCGACGCCAACTTCGGGCCACTGGTGTCGCAGGCGCACTTCGACAAGGTGGTCGCGGCGATCGCCCGCGCCCGCGACGAGGGCGGCAGCGTGCTTTGCGGCGGCACGGTGCTGGAGCGCCCGGGCTGGTTCGTGGCGCCGACCGTGATCGAAGGCCTCGGCCCCGACTGCGCCAGCAACCGTGAAGAGATCTTCGGCCCCGTCGCCACGCTGCAGGCATTCGACGGCGACGACCACGCGCTGGCGCTGGCCAATGCCGGCGACTACGGCCTGGCCGCTTCGGTCTGGACCCGCGACCTGGCACGCGCGCACCGCTTCGGCGCGCAGCTGCGCACGGGCATCGTCTGGATCAACGCCTGGCTGATGCGCGACCTGCGCACGCCCTTCGGCGGCATGGGCCAGTCCGGCCTTGGTCGCGAGGGCGGACTGGAAGCGATGCGCTTCTTCACCGAACCGCGCAACGTCTGCATCGCGACCTGAACGCCCGACCCCCTTTCCCCCAAGCACGACGGAATCCCATGCACCGAATGCACGACCTCCTCGAACGCAACCGAATCTGGGCCGAACGCGTCGAAGCCGAGGATCCCGGTTTCTTCACGCGCCTGTCGAAGATCCAGAAGCCGAAGTACCTCTGGATCGGCTGCTCCGATTCGCGCGTGCCGGCGAACCAGATCATCGACATGGCCCCGGGCGAAGTCTTCGTGCACCGCAACGTCGCCAACGTGGTGGTGCACACCGACCTCAACTGCCTGTCGGTGATCCAGTACGCGATCGACGTGCTCGAGGTCGAACACATCCTCGTGGTCGGCCACTACGGCTGTGCCGGCGTGGGCGCGGCGCTCGACGGCCAGCGCGTCGGCCTGGCCGACAACTGGATCCGCCACGTCAAGGACGTCAAGCACAAGCATCGCGCGATCATCGAGGAGCTCGACGACGACGCCATCCGCCACGACCGCCTGTGCGAGCTCAACGCGCTGGAGCAGATGATCAACGTCGCCGAGTCGACCGTGGTCCGCGAGGCCTGGGCGCGCGGGCAGAAGGTCGCGTTGCACGCGTGGGTGTATTCGCTGCGCGACGGCCGCGTGCACGACCTGGGCCTGTCGATCGATTCGCCCGCGGCGCTGCCTGCACAGTACGAGCCGGCGGTCGAGCGCATCCGCGACGACCGCGAGGACCGCTGAGATGGACGGCCGCATCGTCCGCACCGACACCGCGCCCAAGCCGGTCGGCGCCTATCCGCACGCACGGCGCGTGGGCGACCTGTTGTTCCTGTCAGGCATCGGACCGCGCGACCCGTCCACCGACGCCATCCCGGGCAACGAGCATGACGGCGGCGGCCGCCTGCGCGCATACGACATCACCGCCCAGGCCCACGCCGTGTTCGCCAACGTCCGCGCGGTGCTCGAAGCCAGCGGCGCGCGCTGGGAGGACCTGGTGGACGTGACCGTCTACCTGACCGACATGGCGCGCGACTTCAAGGCCTACAACGCGGTCTGGGCAGCCCATTTCCCCGACCCCGCCACCGCGCCCTGCCGGACCACGCTCGGCATCACCGCGCTGCCAACGCCGATCGCGATCGAACTCAAGTGCATCGCCGCCTTCCAGGGAGACCCGCCATGATTCCCGCGCCGCTGAACTTCCAGAAGTGGATCGAGGACCACCGGCATCTGCTCAAACCGCCGGTGGGCAACAAGTGCATCTACGACGGCGAGTTCATCGTCATGGTGGTCGGCGGTCCCAACGCGCGCACCGACTACCACTGGGAGGAAGGCCCCGAGTGGTTCCATCAGCTGGAAGGCGAGATGGTCCTGCGCATCCAGGAGGACGGAAAGGTCCGGGACATCCCGATCCGCGCCGGCGAGACCTTCCTGTTGCCGCCGCGCGTGCCGCACTCGCCGCAGCGCGCCGAAGGGTCGATTGGACTGGTGATCGAGCGCCGCCGCCTGCCGCACGAGGACGACGGCCTGATGTGGTTCTGCGACAACTGCAACGAGAAGGTCTACGAGGAGTTCTTCCACCTCGAGGACATCGAGCAGGACTTCTTCCGCGTGTTCGAGAACTTCTACCGCAGCGATGCGCTGCGCACCTGCAAGGCCTGCGGGCATCTCAATCCGCGGCCGACACGCTACGAGATGCAAGCCGACTCGCAAGCCGACATCACCTGAGGGCGACATGCTCAAGATCGACATCCATGCCCACTACCTGCCCCGCGACTGGCCCGACCTCGCGCGCAAGTACGGCGACGACCGCTTCCCGGTGATCCACCACACCGAGGACGGCCGCCACCGCATGTACAAGGACGGCCGATTCTTCCGCGAGATCTGGTCCAAGACCTGGGACCCGCAAGAGCGCATCGACGACTACGCGCGCTTCGGGGTGCAGGTGCAGGTGATCAGCACGGTGCCGGTGATGTTCAGCTACTGGGCCAAGCCCAACCAGGCGCTGGAGCTGCACCAGGCACTCAACGACCACATGGCGGAAACCTGCCGCGCGCATCCGCGCCACTACGCCGGCATCGGCACGGTACCGCTGCAGTCGCCGCGGCTGGCGGTGCAGGAGCTCGAGCGCTGCATGGACGAGCTTGGCCTGCAGGGCGTGCAGATCGGTTCGCACGTGCAGGTATCGGCCGACACGCACTGGAACCTGGACGCGCCCGAACTGTTCCCGTTCTTCGAGGCCGCGGCCGACCTGGGCGCGGCGATCCTCGTGCACCCCTGGGACATGATGGGCACCGACACCATGCCCAAGTACTGGCTGCCCTGGCTGGTCGGCATGCCGGCCGAGCAGTCACGCGCGGCCTGCTCGCTGGTCTTCGGCGGCGTGCTTGAGCGGCTGCCGAAGCTCAAGATCTGCATGGCGCACGGCGGCGGCAGCTTCCCCTACACCATCGGCCGCATCGAACACGGCTTCAACATGCGCCCCGACCTCGTGGCCACCGACAACCCGCGCAATCCCCGCGAGTACCTGTCGCGCCTTTACTTCGACTCCTGGGTCGCCGACTCGAAGGCACTTGAATACCTGATCGACACCTGCGGCATCGACCGCGTGATGCTCGGCACCGACTACCCCTTCCCCCTGGGCGAACAGCAACCTGGCGCCGGCATCGACGCACTGGGCCTGGACGACGCGGGCCAGGCGCGCCTCTACCACGGTACTGCGCTCGAATGGCTGGGCCTGCCGAGGTCGAGGTTCGCGTGAAGAGCATTTGGCCACGGATTTACGTGGATAAACGCGGATCAGAAGCGAAGAGCTTTTGAAGTTGGCCTCTACATCTGTTCGCTTCTGCTTTATCCGCGTCTATCCGCGTCAATCCGTGGCAAAAGAGGCTTCTTCTCCATGACCGAGCTGTACACCGACCAGCACGCTGCAACCCTTGACGCCGCCGATCCGCTGCGCGGACTGCGGGCTGAGTTCCATCTGCCGCGGCATGGCGAGCGGGAGCAGGCGTACTTCTGCGGCAATTCGCTGGGGCTGCAGCCGAAGTCGGCGCGCGCGCACGTGGTCGATGTGCTCGACAAGTGGGCCGCCGAAGCCGTCGAAGCGCACTTCACCGGCACCACGCAGTGGATGCCCTACCACGCGCTGCTGCGTGAGCCGCTGGCACGGGTGGTGGGTGCCGAGCCTTCAGAGGTGGTGGCGATGAACTCGCTGACCGCCAACCTCCACTTCATGATGGTCAGCTTCTACCGGCCCACGCGCGAGCGGCCGGCGATCCTGATGGAGGCCGGGGCGTTTCCGTCGGATCGCTATGCGCTGGAATCCCAGCTGCGCTTCCACGGCTTCGACCCGGCCACCGACCTGATCGAGCTCGAGCCCGACCTGGCCGAAGGCACGTTCTCGATGGAGGCCATCGCACGCGCCATCGAAATGCATGGTCCGCGCCTGGCGCTGGTGCTGTGGCCGGGCGTGCAGTACCGAAGCGGCCAGGCGTTCGACGTCGCGGAGATCACGCGGCTGGGGCACGCCGCAGGTGCGGTGGTGGGTTTCGACCTGGCGCATGCCGCCGGCAACCTGCCGCTGCGGCTGCACGACGACGATCCGGACTTCGCCGTCTGGTGCCATTACAAATACCTGAACTCCGGGCCGGGCGCGGTAGCCGGCTGCTTCGTGCATGCGCGCCATGCGCGCACCGACCGCCCGCGCTTTGCCGGCTGGTGGGGACACGACGAGGCCTCCCGCTTCCGCATGGCGCCGAGCTTCGAGCCAACGCCCGGCGCGGATGGCTGGCAGCTCAGCAATCCGCCGATCCTGGGCCTGGCGCCGCTGCGCGGCGCGCTGGAGCTGTTCGATCGCGTCGGCATGCAGGCATTGCGTACGAAGTCCGAATCGCTCACCGGCTACCTGGAGGCGCTGATCGACGCGCGGCTGTCGGACACGCTGCGCATCGCCACCCCGCGCGACTCCGCGCAGCGCGGCGCGCAGCTTTCGCTGCGGGTGCTCGAGGGCCGCGGCCTGAGCGGTCGTGACGCCGGACGATCTCTGTTCGAGTCGCTGTCGGCGCAGGGCGTGGTCGGCGACTGGCGCGAGCCCGACGTGATCCGGATTTCGCCGGCGCCGATGTACAACAGCCACGCCGACGTGCTGCGCTTCGTGCGCGCCACCGAAGCCTGGCGCGAGGACCAGGCATGAGCTCGGCGGCAACCACGGCGGGAGCGGGCGCCCAACGCGAAGCCACCATCGTCGGCGCGGGCCTGGCCGGCGCACTGATGGCCGCCCTGCTCGCCCAGCGCGGCTGGAAGGTCGAGGTCTATGAAAGCCGGGGCGACCCCCGCATCCACGGATTCGCCGGTGGCCGCTCGATCAATCTCGCGCTGGCCGAACGTGGCCTGCACGCCCTGCGCGCCGCCGACGCCGACCGCGACGTCCTGGCGCAGGCGGTGATGATGCGCGGGCGCATGGTGCATCCCCTCGACGGCGCGCCGCAGCTGCAGCGCTACGGTCGCGACGACAGCGAGGTGATCTGGTCGGTCAGCCGCGGCGAACTCAACATCACCCTGATCAACGCCGCCGAGGCCGCGGGCGCGGTGCTGCACTTCGACCGGCGGCTCGAGGCCGTGGACTTCGCCGCACGGCGGGCGTTCTACCGCGGCGACGGCGAGCTGCACCGTGTCGGCTTCACCACCCTGATCGGCTGCGACGGCGCCGGCTCCACGCTGCGCGCACAGATGGGGCAGCGCGGCGACCTGGGCGAGCGCACCGACTGGCTCGGCCATGGCTACAAGGAGCTGGAGATCCCGCCGGCCACCGACGGCGACTTCCGCATCGAGCCCAACGCCCTGCACATCTGGCCGCGCGGCCGCTACATGTGCATCGCCCTGCCCAATGACGAGCGCACCTTCACCGTGACCCTGTTCATGGCGATGCGTGACGAAGGGGTGGGCGACCCGAGCTTCGAAACGGTACCGACATCCGTGGAGGCGCGCGCGTTGTTCGAGTGCGATTTCCCGGACACGCTGCCGCTGATCCCCGAGCTGGAGCACCATTTCGACTCCAACCCGATCGGCACCCTCGGCACGCTCTACCTCGACCGCTGGCACCTCGACGGCGACGCCGTCCTGATCGGCGACGCCGCGCACGCGATGGTGCCCTTCCACGGCCAGGGCATGAACTGCGCGTTCGAGGACTGCGTGGCGCTTGCGAAGCAGCTGGACGCATCGGTTGACCTGGCGACGGCCTACGCCGCCTTCGAAGCGCAGCGCATGCCCGATGCCGCGGCCATCCAGCGCATGGCCCTGGACAACTACATCGAGATGCGCGACCTCGTCGACGACGCCGACTTCCTTCTCCAGCGCGAACTCGAACTGGCCCTGCAGGCAAGGCACCCCACGCGCTTCATCCCGCACTACGCGATGGTCACCTTCATGCGCATCCCCTACTCGCTCGCGCTGGAACGCAGCGAAGTGCAGCGGCGGATCCTCGAGGACGCGACCCGCGGGCTGTCAACCTTGGAGCAGGTCGACCTCCCCGCCCTGGACCCGGTGGTTGAACAGGCACTCCCCCCGCTGGAGAACACCCCGTGACCCGGTCCACCCCCACCAGCGGGAGCCGCATTTGTAGGAGCGGCTACAGCCGCGATGACGTGCCCTGCCGGGCAATCACGGCTGTAGCCGCTCCCACAATGTGCGCAGCCGCTTCCACAATGTGCGGGGCGGCGCCAACAATGTGCACAGCCGCTCCCACGATATCGGGCGAGGTCGCCAGGGCATGAGCGACAGCTTCCTCTTCTACGACCTCGAGACCTGGGGCATCGATCCGCGGCGCACCCGGGTCGCGCAGTTCGCCGCCATCCGCACCGATACCGAACTCCGCCAGCTCGGAGTTCCGATCGAGTTCATGGTCCGCCCGGCCGACGACCTGCTGCCATCGCCAGGCGCGTCGATGGTGACGGGCCTGGCACCGCAGGCCGCGCTGCAGACGGGGCTCGGCGAGTCCGAGGCATTCGCCCGGATCGTCGACGAAATGGCGCGCCCGGGCACCTGCACGCTGGGCTACAACTCGCTGCGCTTCGACGACGAGTTCGTGCGCCATGGGCTGTTCCGCAACTTCCACGATCCCTATGAGCGCGAGTGGCGCAACGGCAACTGCCGCTGGGACCTGCTCGACGTCATGCGCCTGGCGCATGCGCTGCGGCCCGAGGGCATCGCGTGGCCCATGCGCGAGGACGGTGCCGGCGTTTCGTTCAAGCTCGAGCACCTGGCCGAGGCCAACGGCGTGCGCAGCGGCGACGCGCACGAAGCCCTGTCCGACGTCCTTGCGCTGATCGGGCTCGCGCGGCTGTTCCGCGAAGCGCAGCCACGGCTGTGGGAGTACGCGCTGGCGCTCCGCCACAAACGGCATGTCGGCAGCCTGCTCGACCCCATGGCGATGACCCCCGTGCTGCACGTCTCGCAGCGCTATCCCGCGGCGCGCATGTGCGCCGCCGCCGTGCTGCCGTTGGCGACGCACCCCCAGATCGGCAACCGCGTGATCGTGTACGACCTCGACGCCGAGCCCGACGACCTTCTGGACCTGCCAGCCGAAGAGATCGCCGCCCGCCTCTATGTACGCGCGGCCGACCTGCCCGAAGGCGTATCGCGGGTGCCGCTGAAAGAGGTGCACACCAACCGCTGCCCCGCCCTCGTGCAGTGGAGCCACCTGCGGCCGGCGGACTTCGAGCGGCTCGGAATCGATCCCGCCGTCGCCGAGGCCCGCGCCGCGCGCATCCGCGCCCAGGGGCCGGCGATCGCGGAGAAAGTGCGGCGCGTGTTCGTCCGCGATCGCGATGGCGAACGGGCCCCGCCGGATGTCGACGCCGCGCTGTACGACGGCTTCATCGGCGACGGCGACAAGGCCCGCCTCGCGATGGTGCGCGCCACGCCACCGGCACAGCTGGGTGCGCGCGAGTTCGGTTTCCAGGACCCGCGCCTGCCGGAGCTGCTGTTCCGCTACCGCGCCCGCAACTGGCCCGAAACGCTCGACGCCGGGGAGCGCACCCGTTGGGACGATTACCGCCGCCTGCGCCTGACCGGCGACAGCGGACTGTCCGAACTCACCTTCGACGACTATTTCAACGACATCGCCCGCCTGCGCACGGAACACGCCGGCAACGCGGACCGCCAGGCGCTGCTCCAGCGGCTGGAGCAGTGGGGCCGCGACCTCGCGGCAGGCCTCGCACCCGCCACGCCGCCAATGTTCGACGCACCTGCATGAGCGCTTATTTCTCCGACAAGACCTTCCGCTTCCTGCGCGCGCTGGCCCGGAACAACGAGCGCGCCTGGTTCCACGCCCACAAGCACGACTACGACGCGCACGTGCGCGACCCGCTGCAGCGCCTGGTCACGGACCTCGCGCCCGACCTGGCCGAGGTCAGCCTGCAGTTCCGGGCTGATCCGCGCACGGTCGGGGGATCGCTCTACCGCATCCAGCGCGACACCCGCTTCGCCAACGACAAGCGCCCCTACAAGACCTGGCAGGGCGCGCGCCTGTTCCATGCCCGCCGCAAGGAGCTCGCATCGCCGCTGTACTACCTGCACATCCAGCCCGGCGGCTGCTTCGTCGGCGCCGGCATCTGGCGACCGGAGTCGCCAACGCTGCGCGCGATCCGGCAGTTCATCGTCGACAACCCCGCGGGCTGGAAGGCGGCCGCGCACGCGCCGGCGTTCCAGCGCCGCTATGCGCTGGACGAAGAGGACATGCTGGTGCGTCCGCCGCGCGGGTTCCCGGCCGACTTCGCCTTCATCGACGACCTGCGCCACCGCAGCTTCGTGGCCTGGCGCGCGCTGGACGACGCGACCGTGACCGGCCCGCGCCTGCGGCAGGTGCTGGCGAAGGACCTGCGTGACCTCGCGCCCTTCGTCGACTACCTCTGCGCCGCGTTGGACCTGGAGTTCTGAGCATGGCCGACACCCGCAGGCTGCGGTGGTTGCCCTGGATCGTGGCGGCAGTGCTGGTGGCCTTGCTCGCGTGGGCGGCCACTGGCCCATGGCGCGCCATCGAGGGCATCCGCCAGGCGGTCAAGACCGAGGATGCGCGCGCGCTTGCGCGCCACGTCGATTTCCCGGCCCTGCGCGCGAGCCTGAAGCCCCAGGTGCAGGACCGCCTGGTACGCGCCGCGGGCGTCGATGCGCAGACCGGCCCCTTCGCAGCCTTCGGCCTGACCGTGGCCACCGGCGTCGCCGGCGGCCTGGTGGACGCGATGGTGACGCCCGTCGGCCTGGGTGCGCTGATGGAAGGACGCAAGGCCTGGAACCGGGTGGGCGGCATTCCTCCCCCCACGCGCAGCGACACCGGCGCGCAGCCGGAACCGATCCCGGCCCCGCGGCTGCGCTTCGAATCACTCTCCCGCGCCACGGCCACGGTCACCATGGACGACGGCAGCGAACTCGGCCTGGTGCTGACCCGCACGGGCCTGCGCTGGCGGCTGGCGGAGATGCGATTGCCGCCGCCAGCCGACCTGCCCGGTTGATCAGGCCCGCGCGAGCTCCCTTTCGGGTGCTGGCGCTGGCACCGGTGCAGCTACTGCCCGCTTTGCAGGCACGTCGTCTGGACGCATCTCCGGGGCCGTCGATGCTGCCAGGAACGCATCCAGCGAGTCGACGCGATCGGGCGGCCGAAATGTACGCACGGAAGGCAGCGCGAAGCGACTGCAAAGCCGGCAAACGTCATCGATCGGACGCAAACATGCGGCTATAAGCGTGTAACGACAGCAATACCAACACGCACAGCCTGCCGTTCCGACCCTTCAGCCGTGATTGGCGACCCCGTGCGGCACATGCCCGGTGGTCACGTGCTGGCGCGCGCTGTCGATGTTGTGCTGCGAATCGTCGAAGAAGATGTCCGCGCCGAACACGTCCAGGAACGGGCCCTTGGCGCGGCCGCCGAGGAACAGGGCCTCGTCCAGGCGCACGCCCCATTCGCGCAGGGTGCGGATCACGCGCTCATGCGCCGGCGCCGAACGCGCAGTGACCAGCGCGGTGCGGATGGGCGATGCCTCGCCCGGCGGATAGGCCGCCTGCAGGTGGTGCAGGGCGTCGAGGAAGCCGCGGAACGGGCCACCCGACAGGGGCTCGCGTGCGCGCTCGAGCTCATGGCGGTGGAAGGCTTCGATGCCGCCCTCGCGCGAGACGCGCTCGCCCTCGTCGCCGAAGATCACCGCGTCGCCGTCGAAGGCGATGCGCAACTGGTCGTGCCGGTGCGCCGGGGCCTTGGCCGGCAGGATGGTCGCCGCCGCCACGCCATTTTCCAGCGCCGCGCGCACGGAATCAGGGTTGGCCGACAGGAACAGCTGCGCGCCGAAGGGCCGGATATACGGCCAGGTCGGTTCGCCCGACGTGAACGTGGCGCGCGCGATCGCCAGGCCGTGGTGCTGGATCGAATTGAAGATGCGCAGCCCGGTGTCGGCGGAGTTGCGCGACAGGAGGATCACTTCCACGCGCGGCGCGTCGGCGGCGGCGCCATCGTTGAGTCCCAGTAGCTTCCGCACCAGCGGGAACGCGATGCCGGGCTCGAGGATCTCGTCTTCCTTGGTGCGCTGGTGCTCGGCATAGGCCTCGATGCCGTCGCTTTCGAACAGCGCGTGGCTGTCCTCCAGGTCGAACAGCGCACGGGAGGAGATGGCGACGATCAGCGGTGGCAGGACATCGGAGGGCATGCGGACAGTATGCGCGACCGTCGTCGCAGACAGCGAGACGCGCGGGAGGGCACGTGACTGCAGGCACTGGTTGCGCCGCGCCCGGGATTGCGAGGCTGGGGGCCCGCCAACCCGACAGGCCCTTCATGGAAGCCCGCATCCGCAAGCATCCACGCGCCGCGATCGTCCTTGCCGCCCTGCTCGCCTTCACCGCGACGGCGGCGGCGTCGCCGCCACCTCCGCCCGGCGATGAACCGAACGCCGAAGCCAAGCGCATCCTCGCCGACTTGCAGCGGGTGGTGACGCCCGATGGCGTGCAGACCCTGGAGCAGGTGCGGCTGGGCGGCATCGACCAGTGGATCTCGGTGCGCGGCGCCGACCGCGACAATCCTGTCCTGCTGTACCTGCATGGAGGTCCCGCGCAGCCGATGATGCCGGCCAGCTGGACCTTCCAGCGCGCCTGGGAAGACTATTTCACCGTGGTGCAATGGGACCAGCGCGCCTCCGGCAAGACCCATCGGGCGAACGACCCCGCCGCGGTCGCCGACACGATCCACATCGAGCGCTACGTCGAGGACGCCATCGAGCTGATCGCACTCCTTCGCGCGCGCTTCGGCAAGGACAAGGTCGTGTTGATGGGCCACAGCTGGGGCACGATCGTCGGCATGGAAGTGCTGCTGAAGCGCCCCGACTGGCTGCATGCCTACGTCGGACTGGGACAGATCATCAGCATCGAGGAGAACGAGAGCCTCGGCTACGAATATGCCCTGCGCCGCGCACGCACCGAGGGCAATCGCGAGGCCATCGCCGAACTCGAAGCACTCGCGCCCTACCCCGGATCCGAGCCGCTGCACCGCGACCGCATCGGCATGCAGCGCAAATGGAGCATCCACTACGGAGGTCTCAGCGGCTATCGCAGCAACGCCGACCAGTACTTCGCCTCGCAGCGACTGTCGCCCGATTACAGCGAGTCCGATCGCCGCGCGATCCACGAGGGCAGCATGCTGACGCTGGACCGGATCATGGCGGAGTGGAACGCGGTCGACTTCCGCGCCGTGCGCGAGGTCGGCGCGCCGGTGGTGATGTTCATGGGGCGGCACGACTACACCACGCCTTCGCAACAGGCCGCCGACTGGGTGGCCCGGGTGGACGCGCCGGGCAAGGACGCGGTGTGGTTCGAGCACTCGGCGCACCTGGCGCCGCTGGAGGAGCCCGGGCGGGTGCTGATGGCACTGGTGAATCGGGTGCGGACCTTCGCGGTGGCCAACGGCGACGGGGCGCCGGCGCGCTGAGGCGCTCCGGCCCGACCGCAGCTACGCTCAGGCCTCGAACTGCTCGCTGAGGATCCGCTCTTCGAGATTGTGCTCGGGATCGAACAGCAGGGTCACGGTGCGTTCGCGCGACTCCTGGATGGTGACTTCGACCACGTCGCGCACTTCGTGCGAATCGGCGGTGGCGCTGACCGGGCGCTTGTACGGATCCAGCACGCGGAAGCGCACCACGGTGTCGGCCTTGAGCAGCGCACCACGCCAGCGCCGCGGCCGGAACGGCGCGATCGGCGTGAGCGCGACCACGCTGGAACCCAGCGGCAGGATCGGGCCGTGGGCGGAATAGTTGTAGGCGGTGCTGCCGGCGGGCGTGGCCAGCATCACGCCGTCGCAGACCAGTTCGTCCAGGCGCACCTGGCCGTTGAGTTCGATCGAGATGTGGGCGGCCTGCCGCGTCTGCCGCAGCAGCGAGACCTCGTTGTAGGCCAGGGAGCCGACGCTGGCACCGGACTCGGTGGCCACCACCATTTCCAGCGGCCGCAGCACGGCCGGCTCGGCGGCTTCCAGCCGAGCCATCAGGTCGGGCACGGTGCCGCCCTCGCGCTGGTCGTGGTTCATCAGGAAGCCGACCGTCCCCAGCTTCAGGCCATACACCGGCTTCCCCAGCGCCCCGTGGCGATGGAGCGTCTGCAGCATGAAGCCGTCGCCGCCGAGCGCGCAGATGATGTCGGCGTCCTCGGGCGCGTGCTGGCCGTGGCGCGCGGTGAACTGCGCGAGCGCCGACTGGGCATCCGGGGTGGGGCTTGCGAGGAAGGCGATGCGCGGCGATCCGGTCATGCGTTCAGCATACCGCGCACCGCCGGCCGGTAAAGCCGGGCCACGCACCCCCGACCCTCCCCCGCAATGCGGGGAAGGGCGGGAACCCGGTCAGGCGGCGCTGGCCAGCTGGGCAAGCCTCCGCACCGCCACCGACGCCGTCGGGTAATCCAGCGTCTTCTGCGCCGCCAGCTCCGCGAGCATGCCGAGCGTGAACTTCAGCGCCGCATCCTCGCGGCCGATCCACTGCGCGACCTTGGCGTCGGCATCGCGGCCCGGCATCGACAGCACCTGCCCGACCAGGGCGCGATGCTGTGCGGCCAGCTCGTCGCGCAGCGCGCCGTGGGCGACCGCGTGCCAACGGCCATCCACCTGCAGCGCGTCGATCTGCTTCACGAGCCACGGCAGGTCGAGCGCATCGGCCAGGCGGAAGTGCACGCGCGCCACGTCGACCGGCTTGCGCTTGCGCTCGCGGGCCAGCTCGATGATGTCCGGGCTGGCTTCGAGGTAGGGCAGCGCGGCCAGCTTGCCGGCAAGCTCGGCGGGGACGCCCTTCGCGCGCCAGTCGGCCAGCGACTGCTCGTACGCCGGGCGCTGGGCGGCAGTGAGGATCTCTTCGCCGGCGTGGATCGCCTGGAAGCCGTCGTGGTAGCGCTCCACGGCGCTCGTGATCGTGGGCAGCGTCCCGGGACGTGCCAGCAGCCAGCGGGTGAAGGAGCGCTGCAGCGCCCAGATCACCTGCAGGGCGTCGATCTGCACCGACTCGGCCACCTTGCCGTCGAGCGCGTCGATCTGCGCCCACATCGCACGCGCATCGAGCGTTTCACGGGTGACCGTGAACGCCTTCGCGACCTCGGCCGCCGTGCGCCCGCTGTCCTCCTGCATGCGCAGGAGGAAGGTCGCACCCATGCGGTTGATGGTGGAGTTGGTGACCGCGGTGGCGATGATCTCGCGCTTCAGGCGGTGCTGCTCCATGGCCTTGGCGTACTTCGCCTGCAGTGGCTGCGGGAAGTAGCGCTGCAGTTCGCGCGACAGGTACGGATCTTCCGGGATGTCCGATTCCAGCAGCTGCTCGAACGCCACCAGCTTCGAGTACGACAGCAGCACCGCCAGCTCCGGCCGGGTCAGGCCCAGGTTGCGCGCCTTGCGATCGGCGATCTCGGCATCGCTGGGCAGGAACTCGATCTGGCGGTCGAGCAGGCCCTGCGACTCCAGGGTGCGGATGAAGTGCTGCTTGGAACCCAGGCGCGGCACGCTCATCCGCTCCATCAGGCTCAGCGCCTGGTTCTGGCGGTAGTTGTCGTTGAGCACCAGGCCGGCGACCTCGTCGGTCATGGCCTTCAGCAGCGTGTTGCGGTCGGCGAGCTTGAGCTTTCCGGCCTGCACCTGCGCGTTGAGCAGGATCTTGATGTTCACCTCGTGGTCGGAGGTGTCCACGCCGGCGGAGTTGTCGATGAAGTCGGTGTTGAGGATCACGCCGGCCTGGGCCGCCTCGATGCGCCCGCGCTGGGTCATGCCGAGGTTGCCGCCCTCGCCCACCACGCGGCAGCGCAGTTCGCCGCCGTTGACGCGGATGGCGTTGTTGGCGCGGTCGCCGACGTCGGCGTGGGTTTCACCCGCGCCCTTGACGTAGGTGCCGATGCCGCCGTTCCAGAGCAAGTCGACCGGCGCGCGCAGCACCGCCGACATCAGCTCGTTCGGGGCGATCGCGGTGACGCCGTCTTCGAGGCCCAGCGCCACGCGCATCTCCGGCGACACCGGGATCGACTTCAGGCTGCGCGCGAACACGCCGCCGCCCTTGCTGATCAGGCCCTTGTCGTAGTCGTCCCAACTCGAGCGCGGCACCTTGAACAGGCGCTGGCGCTCCTTGTAGGAGCTCGCCGAATCCGGGTTCGGGTCGACGAAGATGTGGCGATGGTCCATCGCCGCGACCAGGCGGATGTGCTTCGACAGCAGCATGCCGTTGCCGAACACGTCGCCGGACATGTCGCCGATGCCGACCGCGGTGAAGTCCTGCTTCTGGGTGTCGTGGCCAAGCGCGCGGAAGTGGCGCTTGACCGACTCCCACGCGCCGCGCGCGGTGATGCCCATGCCCTTGTGGTCGTAGCCCACCGAGCCGCCGGACGCGAACGCGTCGTCAAGCCAGTAGCCGTAGTCGCGGGCGATGCCGTTGGCGATGTCCGAGAAGGTCGCGGTGCCCTTGTCGGCGGCCACCACCATGTACGGATCGGGATCGTCGTGGCGCACCACGTTCGCCGGCGGCAGCACCTTGCCGTCCACCGTGAGGTTGTCGGTGACGTCGAGCAGGCCGCTGATGAAGCGGCGGTAGCAGGCGATGCCTTCGGCCTGCACGGCGTCGCGGTCGCCGCCCACCGGCGGACGCTTGACGATGAAGCCGCCCTTGGAACCGACCGGCACGATGACGGTGTTCTTCACCATCTGCGCCTTCACCAGGCCCAGCACCTCGGTGCGGAAATCCTCGCGGCGGTCGGACCAGCGCAGGCCGCCGCGCGCCACCGGGCCGAAGCGCAGGTGGGTGCCTTCGACACGCGGGCCGCAGACGAAGATCTCGCGGTACGGACGCGGCTTGGGCAGGTCGGGCACTGCAGCGGAGTCGAACTTGAAGGCGATGTAGTCCTTCGGCGTGCCTTCGCCGTCGACCTGGTAGTAGTTGGTGCGCAGCGTGGCCTCGATCACGCCGACGTAGCCGCGCAGGATGCGGTCCTCGTCAAGGCTCGCGACGCCCTCCAGCATGTCCTTGATCGCGGCGTGCGCTGCGGCCATGCGTGCGGCCCGCGCCTTCTCGGCGGCGGGGTCGAAACGGGCTTCGAACAGCTCGACCAGCTGGCGCGCCAGCTGCGGGTGGCGGACCAGGGTCTCTTCGACGTAGCTCTGCGAGAACGGCACGCCGACCTGCAGCAGGTACTTGCAGTAGCCGCGCAGCATCGATACCTGGCGCCAGTCGAGCGCCGCGGCGGCCACCAGCCGGTTGAAGCCGTCGTTCTCGGCCTCGCCCTGCCAGATGCGGGCGAAGGCCTCCTCGAAGCGGGCGGCGTCGGGCTCGGCGCCGCCGACCACCTCGACTTCGAAGTCCTGGATCCAGGCCACGTGGGGGGCCGTGGCCGCCGACGACTGCCCCTCGAGACGGTGTGGATGCTCCGCGATCACGCGCAGCCCCATGTTCTCCATCATCGGCAGCACGTCCGACAGCGGAACGTCACGGCCGGCGCGGTAGAGCTTGAGCCGCAGGCTGCCCTCGTCGGGCTGGTCGAGCGCGGAGCGGCGCAGGCTCAGGCGCAGGTCGTCCGGACCGGCCAGGGCGTCGAGGTGCGCGACGTCCGCGGCAGCCACGGCCGGTGTCGCGCGCTCGATGTAATGCACAGGCAGCGCGCGTCCCCAGCCCGAGGCCAGCGCAAGGCCGCCGGCCTCGCCGTGGGCGGCGATCAGGGTTTCGCGCAGGTCGTCCTGCCAGTTGCGCACGATCGCGTCCAGCCGCACCTGCAACGCGGCTTCGTCGACGTCCACCGCCTCGCCGGTGCGCGGACGCACGAGCATGTGCAGCTGCGCCAGCGGCGACTCGCCCAGCGCGACGTTGGTGTCGACGTGGTCGGCGCCCAGCACCTCCCTGAGCATCGCTTCCACGCGCAGGCGGACCTCGGTGTTGTAGCGGTCGCGCGGCACGTAGGCCAGCACGGAATAGAAGCGGCCGTAGTGGTCGCGGCGCAGGAACAGGCGGCTGCGCACGCGCTCCTGCAGGCCGAGGATGCCGCTGGCCACGCGCTGCAGCTCGCTGCTCGACGCCTGGAACAGCTCGTCGCGCGGCAGCGTCTCGAGGATGTGCTTGAGCGCCTTGCCGCTGTGCCCGGTGTCGGCCAGGCCTGATGCGCCCATGACCTGCTCGTGGCGGTCGCGCACGATCGGGATGTCCCAGGGACGGCGGTTGTAGGCACCGGAGGTGTACAGCCCGAGGAAGCGCTTCTCGGTGGTCGCCTTGCCGCCCTTGCGGTCGAAGCCGAGCAGGCCGATGTAGTCCATGTAGCCGGGGCGATGGATGGTCGAACGGGCGTTGGTCTTGGTCAGGATCAGCGGCTCCACGGTGCGCTCGGTGCGCTGCGCGCCGACCGTGCTCAGCAGGCGCGGCTTGCCGACGTCGCGTCCGCGCAGCAGGCCCAGGCCGCTGCCGTCGACCGCCTGCAGGACCTCGTCGCGACCGGTCTTCACCACTTCGTATTCGCGGTAGCCGAAGAAGGTGAAATGGTTGTCCGCGGCCCAGCGCAGGAAGGCCTGGATCTCGGCGCGCTCTGCGTCGGACACCGGCAGCGGCTCGTCGTCCAGTCCTTCGGCGACCTGTTCCATGCGGGTCTTCATCGCCCTCCAGTCCTCGACGATGACGCGAACGTCCTCGAGTACGCCTCGCACGGCCGCCTCGATGCGCGCGCAGCCCTCGGGCGACTGGCGATCGATCTCGATGTGGATCAGCGACTCCGACCCGCCCGTGCCGACGCCCTTCAGCTTGCCGCTGCGATCGCGGTCCAGCGCCACCACCGGGTGGCCCAGCACGTGCACGCCCACGCCCAGCTCGGCAAGCGCCATGCTCACCGAATCAACCAGGAAGGGCATGTCGTCGTTGGCGATCTGCAGCACCGTGTGCTGCGTCTCCCAGCCGTGGGTGGCCAGGGTCGGATTGAACAGGCGCACGCTGGCCGTGCCCGGCTTGCGCTTGCCGAGGAAGGCGAGGAAATCGGCGGCCAGCGCCGCCCAGCCGTCGGCTTCGTGCAGGCCGATCTCGTCGTCGCCCATGCGCTGGTAGAACGCGTTCGCGAAGGCGGTGGCATCGTCGCCGCCGGCCTTGCCCACGCGCTTGCGCAGGGCGGCCAGCACGGGGTCGAGCAGCGTGCCGGCGCGCGACCCGGCGCGGCGCTCGGCGGCCTTCACGGTCTTCACGGACTTGCCGGTCTTCGCGGTCGCGGCGGTGGAGGTACGGGCGGAAGCCTTCTTGCTGGGGGTGCTCATGTCGTCATCCGGATGCAATGAGGCCCGCGCACAGGCACGGGCCAAGGGGTCGTTTTCGTCAGGAACCAGGAGCCGCCGTCGCGTCCGCGCCCGGGATCGGGATCGGCACGTGACGCGGGCAATGGCAGGGTCTGGGCACGGGCTGCACGGTCGTTGGATGCGTCAGCGCAGCCCGGTCTCATGCCGGGCGATCACCAGCCTCTGGATCTCGCTGGTGCCTTCGTAGATCTCGGTGATCTTGGCGTCGCGGAAGTAGCGCTCGATCGGCATCTCCTTGGAGTAGCCCATGCCGCCATGGATCTGCAGCGCCTGGTGGGTGATCCACATCGCGGCCTCGGACGCGGTGAGCTTGGCGATCGCGGCCTCGTTGCTGAAGCGCTTGCCTTGCCCCTTCGTCCACGCCGCGCGCAGCGTCAGGAGCAGGGACGCATCGAGCTTGCACTTCATGTCGGCGATCTTGGCCTGGGTCATCTGGAACGCGCCGATCGGCTGGCCGAAGGCCTTGCGCTCCTTCACGTATTCAATGGTGGCCTCATAGGCCGCACGAGCGATGCCGATGGCCTGCGACGCGATGCCGATGCGACCGGCATCGAGCACGCCCATGGCGATCTTGAAGCCCTGGCCCTCTTCGCCCAGCACCTCGTCGGCCTGGACGACGTAGTCGTTGAACTCGATCTCGCAGGTGGCCGAGGCGCGGATGCCGAGCTTGGGCTCGGTCTTGCCGCGGCCGAAGCCCTCGCGGTCGCCGTGGACCAGGAAGGCGGTGATGCCGCGCGCGCCCTTGTCGGGGTCGGTCATCGCGAACAGCACGAAGTACTTCGCCACCGGACCGGACGTGATCCAGCTCTTCTTGCCGTTGATCACGTAGCTGCCGTCGGCCTGTTTCACGGCGCGGCAGCGCATGGCGGTGGCGTCGGAGCCGGACTGCGGCTCGGTCAGTGCGAAGGCGCCGATTTCCTCGCCCTCGGCGATCGCGCGCACGTACTTCTGCTTCTGCGCTTCGGTGCCGTGGGTCAGGATGCCGTTGCAGAACAGCGAATTGTTCACCGACATGATCGTGGAATGCGCGGCGTCGCCAGCGGCGATCTCGATCATGGCCAGCACGTAGGCCACCGGGTCCATGTCGGCGCCGCCGTACTCGGTCGGCACCTCGATCCCCATGAGTCCGTTCTCGCCCAGCAGGCGGATGTTGTCGAGGGGGAATTCACCGGTCTGGTCGTGGTGCTCGGCGCTCGGCGCGATCTTCTCCTGCGCGATGCGGCGGGCCACGTCCTGGATCATCAACTGCTCTTCGGTAAAGCTGAAATCCACGCGCTGCTCCTGGTCGTGCCGCGTATGCGCGCGGCAGCTGTTGGCAAGGCCGCTATTCTAGCCTGCCCGCCGCGGGGCTTCGACAGCCTGCAGCCATCGCGCTTGACCCTGCCCGGATCCCGTCGGACAATGCATCGCTATATCGCGATGGGAAGATATATATGGATCTCGAAGCCTGGTCGAGCCACCTCAAGGTGCTGGCCGACGCCACGCGCGTGCGCCTGCTGGCGCTGCTCGACGGCGAAGAGCTGACGGTCGCCGAACTCTCGGCCATCACCCGCCTGGCGCAGCCGCGGGTGTCCACCCATCTCGCGCGGCTCAAGGAGGCCGGCCTGGTGCGCGACCGGCGCGCCGGTGTCTCCGCCTACTACCGTTTCGACGAGGATCGCCTCGACCCGGCACAGCGTGCACTGTGGCAGACGCTACGCGAAGGCAGCGACGATCCGCTGCTGCGCCAGGATGCCGAGCGCGTGGCCGGCGTCCTCGCGATGCGCGCCGCCGACCAGAACTGGGCCGACTCGGTGGCCGGCGACATGGAGCGCCATTACTCCCCGGGCCGCACCTGGGAGGCCATGGCGCGCTCGGCGCTGCCGCTGCTGGAAACCGGCGATGTGCTCGACATCGCGTCCGGTGACGGCGTGCTCGCCGAACTCCTGGCCCCGCACGCCAAGCGCTATGTCTGCATCGATACCAGTCCGCGGGTGGTCGCGGCGGCGCAGGAGCGACTGAAGCGCTACCGCAACGTCGAGGTGCGCGAGGCCGACATGCATGCCCTGCCCTTCGACGACGCCAGCTTCGACCTGGTAGTGCTGATGCACGCGCTGACCTATGCGGGCAAGCCCGCCGCCGCCGTGTCCGAAGGCGCCCGCGTGCTGCGGCCGGGTGGCCGGCTGCTGATGACCAGCCTCGCGCGCCACGGCCATCGCAGCGCGGTCGAGGCCTTCGGCCACATCAACCTGGGCTTCACCGACAAGGAGCTGCGTCGCTTCGTCGACAAGGCCGGGCTCCAGCTGCAGTCCTGCGAGACGGTCACGCGTGAGAAGCGGCCGCCGCACTTCGAAGTCATTTCCCTGATCGCGGGCAAACCATGAGCACCCTTCCCTGGCTCCATCCCGATCGCGTCGCGCTGCTGGACGCCGCGCTGGCCAACCGCATCCTCGTCATCGACGGCGCCATGGGCACGATGATCCAGGGCTACCGGCTGGACGAGGCCGACTACCGTGGCGAACGCTTCGCCGACGGCTTCGACAGCCTGCATCCCGGCGACGGCGTCGGCCACGACCTCAAGGGCAACAACGACCTCCTGAGCCTGACCCGGCCCGACATCATCTCCGCCGTGCACGCCGCCTACCTGGACGCGGGCGCCGACCTGGTCGAGACCAACACCTTCAACTCCACCGCCGTCAGCCAGTCCGACTATCGCCTGCCGCACCTGGTGCGCGAACTCAACGTCGAAGGCGCGCATCTGGCCCGGGCCTGCTGCGACGCCGCCGAGGCCGCGACGCCCGGCAAGCCACGCTTCGTGATCGGCGTGGTCGGCCCCACCAGCCGCACCGCGTCGATCAGCCCCGACGTCAACGACCCGGGCTTCCGCAACACCAGCTTCGATGCACTGCGCGAGGACTACCGCGTGGCCGTGGACGGACTGATCGATGGCGGCGCCGACGTGCTGATGGTGGAAACGATCTTCGACACGCTCAACGCCAAGGCCGCGCTGTACGCGATCGAGGAAGCCTTCGACGCCCGCGGCGCGCGGGTGCCGGTGATGATCTCGGGCACCATCACCGATGCATCCGGTCGCACGCTGTCGGGGCAGACCGCGGAGGCCTTCCACATCTCGGTGACGCACTCGCGGCCGCTGTCGATCGGCCTGAACTGCGCGCTGGGCGCGAAGGAGCTGCGCCCGCACGTGGAGACCCTCGCCCGCGTGGCCGACTGCCACGTCAGCGCGCATCCCAACGCCGGGTTGCCCAATGCGTTCGCCGAGTACGACGAGACGCCGGAGGAAACCGCCGCCATCCTGGAAGAGTTCGCCCGCGCGGGCCTGCTCAACCTCGTCGGCGGCTGCTGCGGCACCACCCCGGCCCACATCCGCGCCATCGCCGATGCCGTCCGCGGCATTCCCCCGCGGCGGCTGCCGGGGTTGGTGGAGGCTGCGGCGTGAATCCGGAGAGCGTTCTTGCCACGGATTTGCGCGGCTGCGCGCGGATTTTCGCGGTTAGAGCGAACAGCTTTGGCCACGGATTTGCGCGGATAAACGCGGATAGAGCAAGAGCAAGAGCAATTTTTTGCCACGGATTTGCGCGAATTGGCGCGGATTGGGCTGGAGCCTTGTCGGCTGCATCCCCGCGGGCCTGCAACAGCTCGCGGACGATCCCCGGTTCGTCAAAAAGCCCCTGCAAAAAATCTCCCAAGACTTGCCTCGGCCAGATCCGCGCAAACCCGCGCAAATCCGTGGCCAAAAAAAGCTTTTTCTCCTGCTCCCGCCTCTGCTCTATCCGCGTTGATCCGCGCAAATCCGTGGCAAAAAAGGCTTCCGCATGAACACGCCTCGCTATACCCGCCTGTCAGGCCTCGAGCCGCTGGTGATCACCCCGGAGTTGCTGTTCGTCAACGTCGGCGAGCGCACCAACGTCACCGGCAGCGCGAAGTTCAAGAAGCTGATCAAGGACGACCGCTTCGAGGAGGCGGTCGAGGTCGCGCGGCAGCAGGTGGCCAGCGGGGCGCAGATCCTCGACGTGAACATGGACGAGGGGCTGATCGATTCGGCCAAGGCGATGACGCGCTTCCTGACGCTGATCGCGTCGGAGCCGGACATCGCGCGCATCCCGGTGATGGTCGACTCTTCGAAGTGGGAAGTGATCGAGGCCGGGCTGAAGTGCCTGCAGGGCAAGGGCGTGGTGAACTCGATCTCGCTCAAGGAGGGCGAGGAGCAGTTCGTCGCGCAGGCGCGCATGGTGCTGCGCTATGGCGCCGCGGCGGTGGTGATGGCCTTCGACGAGGACGGCCAGGCCGATACCGCCGAACGCAAGGTCGCGATCTGTACCCGCGCCTACCGCATCCTGGTCGACGAGGTCGGGTTCCCGCCCGAAGACATCATCTTCGACCCCAACATCTTCGCCATCGCCACCGGGCTCGACGAGCACAACAACTACGCGGTCGACTTCATCGAGGCCACGCGGATCATCCGGCAGACGCTGCCGCACTGCCACGTCTCCGGCGGCGTTTCCAACGTCTCGTTCTCGTTCCGCGGCAACGAGACCGTGCGCCAGGCGATCCACTCGGTGTTCCTGTACCACGCGATCAGTGCGGGCATGGACATGGGCATCGTCAACGCCGGCGGGATGCCGATCTACGACGACCTCGACCCGGAGCTGCGCGACCACGTCGAGGACGTCATCCTCAACCGCCGCCCGGACGCCACCGAGCGCCTGCTCGCGCTTGCGGAGCGCTACAAGGGCAGCAAGGGACAGAAGACCGAAGAAGACCTGTCCTGGCGCGAGAAGGACGTGCGCGCGCGCCTCAGCCACGCACTCGTGCACGGCATCGACCAGTACGTGGTCGAGGACACCGAAGCGGCGCGCCAGCTGAGCAGCCGCCCGCTGGATGTGATCGAAGGCCCGCTGATGGACGGCATGAACGTGGTCGGCGACCTGTTCGGGGCCGGCAAGATGTTTCTGCCCCAAGTCGTCAAGTCGGCACGGGTGATGAAGAAGGCGGTGGCCTACCTGCTGCCCTTCATCGAAGCCGAGAAGCTGCGCACCGGCGATACCGGGAAGAACAACGGCAAGATCGTGATGGCGACCGTCAAGGGCGACGTCCACGACATCGGGAAGAACATCGTCGCCGTGGTGCTGGCCTGCAACAACTTCGAAGTCATCGACCTCGGCGTGATGGTGCCGGCGCAGAAGATCATCGACACCGCGATCGCCGAGAACGCCGACATCATCGGCGTCTCCGGCCTGATCACGCCGTCGCTGGAGGAGATGGGGCACGTGGCGCGGGAAATGCAGCGCCAGGGCATGACCATCCCGCTCATGATCGGCGGCGCCACCACCTCGCGCGCGCACACCGCGCTGAAGATCGATCCGCACTACAAGTCGCCCACGATCTGGGTGAAGGACGCCTCGCGCGCAGTCGGCGTGGCCCAGTCACTGGTGTCCGCCGAACTGCGCGCGCCGTTTGTCGCAGCCAACGAGTCCGACTACGCCGAGATCCGCCAGCGCCACCGCAACCGCGGCGACGCCAAGCGCCTGGTGCCGCTCGCAAAGGCCCGTGGCCAGCGCTTCGACGGTGGCTGGGACAGCTACGTGCCGCCGCAGCCGGCGAAACCCGGCATCACCGTGTTCGACGACTACCCGCTGGCCGTCCTGGTCGACACCATCGACTGGACGCCCTTCTTCCAGGCATGGGAACTGGCCGGGCGCTATCCCGCGATCCTCACCGACGAAGTCGTCGGCACCGCCGCCCGCGAGCTCTATCGCGACGCGCGCGAGATGCTCGACACCATCATCCGCGAGAAATGGCTGACCGCGAGGGCTGTCTTCGGTCTATGGCCGGCCAACAGCGTCGGCGACGATGTCGAGCTCGAACTCGGCGACGGAGGCAGCGCCGCCGTGCACTTCCTGCGCCAGCAAGTGGACAAGCCAGTCGAGCGCCCCGACTTCTGCCTGGCCGACTTCATCGCACCGAAGGACACCGGCCTGCGCGACTGGATGGGCATGTTCGCCGTCACCGCCGGCATCGGCATCGAGCCGCACCTGGAACGTTTCCGCGCCGACCACGACGACTACCGCAGCATCCTGCTGAAGGCACTCGCCGACCGCCTGGCCGAAGCCCTGGCGGAACACCTGCACCGCCGCGTGCGCACCGACTACTGGGGCTACGCACCCGACGAGGCCCTGGACAACAACGCCCTGATCGCCGAAGCCTACCGAGGCATCCGTCCGGCACCGGGCTATCCGGCCTGTCCGGACCACAGCCCGAAGGAACAGCTGTTCCGCGTGCTCGACGCCACCGGCAACGCCGGCATGGAGCTCACCCACGGCTTCGCGATGCTGCCGACCGCCGCCGTGTCCGGCTATTACTTCAGCCATCCCGGCAGCAAGTACTTCGTGGTCGGACGCGTGGGCAAGGACCAGGTCGCGGACTATGCAAAGCGCCGCGGCGTATCGGTGGCGGACGCCGAACGCTGGCTGGCCTCCAACCTCGATTACGATCCGGACTAGTCCCCAGGGCGACAGCTGATGGTCCAGGTTCCGCACCCTCCAGCGGCGGCCGTCCCGATGGTGCGGCTGTCGAGTTTCTACTTCGCCTACTACGCGGCGCTGGGCGCATTCACGCCCTACTGGGCGCTGTACCTGCAGTCCCGGGGCATGTCCATCACCGCGATCAGCGTGATGATGAGCCTGTGGTACGCGACCCGCGTGGTCGCACCCACGACCTGGGCGACGCTGGCCGGGGCCTCGCCGCGCCCGATCCGCTGGCTGCGCATCGGCAGCGTGCTCACGGTGGCGAGCTTCGCCTGCTTCCTTCCGCAGCAGCCGGAATGGACGCTGTTCGCGGTGATGGTGGCGTTCTGCTTCTTCTACAACGCGGTGATGCCGCAGTTCGAGGCGATCACGCTGGGGCATCTCGGTGCCAACGCCCACCGCTACGGAACCGTGCGGGTCTGGGGCTCGATCGGCTTCATCCTGGTGACCTCGGGCTTCGGCTGGCTGATCGAGCACCGCGGCGCCGCCATCCTGCCGTGGGCGATGCTGCCGCTGTTCGCGCTGATGGCGCTGAGCGCCTTCGCCAACCGCGACGCCGGCCATGTCGGTCCGCGTGGTCCGGCGGGCGCCGGCTTCTGGAAGATCGTGCGGCAGCCGCGCGTGGCGGCGTTCCTGGTCGCGGCGTTCCTGGAGCAGCTTTCCTTCGGGCCTTACTACACCTTCTTCTCCGTCTACATGGACGGCCTGGGGTACTCGACCTCCATGCTCGGGCTGATGTGGACGGTGGGCGTGGTATTCGAGGTCGCGGTGTTTTTCACCATCGCCAGCGTCTTCCGCCGCTGGGACGCGAGCTGGCTGCTGCTGGTCTCGATGGCCAGCGCCGTGCTGCGCTGGTGGGCCACGGCGCTGTGGCCGGAGAGCCTGCCGGTGATGCTGGTCGCGCAGGCCACGCACGCCCTCAGTTTCGCGGCCTTCTTCGCCGCCGCCATGCAGCTGCTGGCACGCCACTTCCCGGGCCGCCTCAACGGCCACGCCCAGGGCCTGTTCTACGGGTTCTCGTCAGGCCTCGGCGGCGTACTCGGCGCCCTGATCGCCGGCCAGCTCTGGCCCTACGGCGACGGCCGCGTGGCCTTCCTCGCTGCGGGCGGCTTCGCCCTGGCCGGCTGTGTGATCGCCTGGATCTGGGTCGTGCCGAGGCGGGTGGGTTCCGGATAGGGCAAGAGCTTTTTCGGCCACGGATTCACGCGGATCACGCGGATCTGGCCGAGGCAAGTTTGGAAGGATTTTCGGAGTGGCTTGCACGTACCAGGCCAGACCCTGCGCAGCGCCCCTTCCAACAGCTTTTGCTTGATCCGCGTGATCCGCGTGAATCCGTGGCAAAAAGGCTCGTCGCCCTACCAGATCAGGTCGTCCGGCACCTGGTACTTCGGATCGGCATACGGGTCGTCGGCGGCCGGCGCGTTCGGGTCGACCCGGAGGGCGACGGCCTGCGGGAACACCGCTTCGGCTTCGGCCAGCGTGTCGAGGGTGACCACGAGGTAGCGGCCGTTGAGCTGCACGACGCCCAGTTCACCGGCGTTGATCGCGCGCAGCTGCGCTTCGGTCACGTGTACGCGCTTGATCTTGCCGCCGTACTCGAAGTGGCGGACGTGTTCGGCCTCGGCCACATTCAGGCCCTTGCCCTGCAGCAGCGTGGCCAGCTTCGCCTGCGCTTCGCGGCGCTGGCGCGCGGCTTCCTGCTTCTCCTGCTCGGCACGGATGCGCTCTTCCTTCTCGCGCTGCGCGCGGATGGCAAACGCCTTGGCAAGATCGATGTCGCCTTCGGCACGAGGCCCGCGCTGGCGACCGCCGCCACCGGGTGTCGACGCGCCCCTGCCCTCCTTCCTGCCCTGGCGGTCGGCCGCTGCCGGCCCCCTGCCCGGACCGCGCTCGTTGCGCGCGCCCTTGCCGCCGCCACGGTCGTTGCGTGCGAACTTCCCGGCGGGCGGCGTTCCGTCATTGCGACGCGGACCCTTGGGGCGCTCGGCAACGGGGGCCGGCTTGAAGCCCAGGCCCAGCAACTGGTCTTTGAGTGAATCGCTCATCGTCATTCAGTAGTGCGGCGGAGGTGGCTCATCGGCCGGGTTTCCGGTCGGGCCGGGGCGATCGGCGCGCAGCTCCTCGAGTGCGCGCCGCAGCAGGACATCGTTGCGCGACAGTTCCATGCGGGCTTCCGCCAGGGCGTCGTTGAGCTCGGCCAGCGCCTGCTCCTGGAAGGCCAGGCGCGTTTCCAGCTCCACCACCCGCGCCTCAATATCCGATGCCATGCTCAGGACACCTGCACCGAACGCCCGCGCCCGATGCCGTAATAGGCCAAGCCGGCGTCCTCGGCATCCCCGGGGGCATAGATGTTGCGGCCGTCGAACACCACGGCGTCGGCCAGCTGCGCGCGGATATGGGCCAGGTCGGCGCTGCGAAACTGCTTCCACTCGGTGACCACGACCAGCGCGTCGGCGCCCTCGAGGGCCTCGCTCGCCGAGCCGCACAGGACAAGGTCCTCGCGCTCGCCGAAGACCCGCCGCGCTTCGCCGGTCGCCTCTGGATCGTAAGCGCGGACGCGGGCGCCCGACGCCCACAGCTGCGCCAGCAGGCGCCGGCTGGAGGCCTCGCGCATGTCGTCCGTATCGGGCTTGAACGCCAGGCCCCAGACCGCGAAGGTCTTGCCGGCGATGCCGTCGTCGCCGTAGTGGCGCTGGATCAGGGCGTGCAGGTGGCCCTTCTGGCGTTCGTTCACCGCCTCCACCGCGTCAAGCAGCAGCGGCTGGTGCCCATGCTGCTGAGCGGTGCGTGCCAGCGCCTGGACGTCCTTCGGGAAGCAGGAGCCGCCGTAGCCGGCACCGGGATAGATGAAGTGCCAGCCGATGCGCGGATCCGAACCGATGCCCTTGCGCACCATCTCCACGTCGGCGCCCACGCGCTCGGCGATGTTGGAGATCTCGTTCATGAAGCTGATCTTGGTCGCGAGCATGGCGTTGGCCGCGTACTTGGTCAGCTCCGCCGAACGCACGTCCATGATCACGAAGCGGTCGTGGTTGCGGTTGAACGGCGCGTACAGGCGCTTGAGCTTTTCCGCGGCGGCGGCGCTGTCGACCCCGAGCACGATGCGGTCGGGACGCATGCAGTCCTCGACCGCCGCGCCCTCCTTCAGGAACTCCGGGTTGGAGACCACGTCGAAGGCGATGTCGACGCCACGCCCGGCCAGCACCGCGGAAATCGCCTCGCCCACGCGGGCGGCGGTACCGACCGGCACCGTCGACTTGTCGACCACGATCACCGGGCGCTCGAGGTGTTCGCCGATGGTGCGCGCCACCTCCAGCACGTACTGGAGGTCGGCGCTGCCGTCCTCGTCGGGCGGCGTGCCCACGGCGATGAACACCACTTCGCCGTGCGCGACCGCGCGCGCCGCATCGGTGGTGAACTCCAGCCGGCCGGCAGCGTGGTTGGCCTTCACCATCGGCTCCAGGCCCGGCTCGTAGATCGGGATGATGCCCCGCTTGAGGCCCTCGACCTTGCCGGCATCCACGTCGACGCAGACGACATCGTGCCCGACCTCTGCCAGGCAGGTGCCGGTGACCAGGCCGACGTAACCGGTGCCGAAGATGCTGACCCGCATGGCTTACTCCGCCGCCGCGTCCACGATGTCGAGCAGCTCGACCTCGAACACCAGCGCGCTGCCCGGCGCGATCGGACCACCCGGCGTGCCCATGTCGCCATAACCGAGGCTGCTCGGCAGCCAGAGCATGTACTTGCTGCCCGCCGACATCAGCTGGAGGCCTTCCTGCCAGCCGGGCACGACGCTCGACAGCGCGAACACAGCGGGCTCGCCGCGATCGTAGGAGCTGTCGAACACGGTGCCGTCGACCAGCGAGCCGCGGTAGTGGACGCTCACGCGGCTGTCGGGACCGGGCTTCGCGCCCTGGCCTTCCTCGAGCACCTTGTACTGCAGGCCGGACGCGGTGACCTGCACGCCTTCCTGCTTCGCGTTTTCCGCGAGGAAGGCCTCGCCGGCCTCGCGATTGGCGGCGGACATCTTGGTCTGCATGCGCTGGCCGAAGGCCTCGAAGGCCTGCCGCGCCTGCGCCTCGTCCATGAGCGGGGTTTCGCCATCCAGCGTGGCGCGCATGCCCTTGACCATGGCATCGACGTCGATCTCGTCCTTGACCTCGTCCAGCGTGCCGCCGATCTGCAGGCCGATGGCGTAGCCGGCCTGCTGCTTGGCGGTGGGCAGGCCAGGGATCCCGAGCGCGTCGGCGCTTGCGTCGGCGTCGGCAGACGCGGGCTTGGCCGCGTCGGGGTCGATCTTCTTGCAGGCGCCCAGGGCGACGAGGAGCGAAGCGGCCAGCAGGCTGGTCGCGATGGTGCGGACGGCAGTGTTCATCGATGTACCTCGGAAAGGGGGGCGGACAGCGGCGATCAGCGCAGCTGCAGGAGTTCGACGTCGAAGACCAGGGTGGCGTTGGGGGGAATGCTGCCGGGCGAGCCGTTACGACCGTAGGCGAGTTCGGAAGGGATCCAGAAGCGGTACTTCGCGCCCACCGGCATCAGCTGCAGGCCTTCGGTCCAGCCGGCAATCACCTGGCCCAGCCCGAAGGTCGCGGGATCGTTGCGTTCATAGGAGCTGTCGAAGACGGTGCCGTCGAGAAGCTTGCCCTCATAGTGCACGCGGACCTGCGAGCTCGCGGTCGGACGCGGGCCCGAGCCCTGGCGCAGCACCATGTACTGAAGTCCCGAGGCGGTGGTCACGACGCCCTTGACGCTGCGGTTGCCGGCAAGGAACGCGGCACCTTCGGTGGCATTGGCCTGGGCTGCGGCTTCGCTCTCGGCACGGGCGCGATCCTGAATGCGCTTGCTCAGCGCTTCCCGCACCGCGATCAGCTCCGCCTCGCCCAACAGCGGCTTGGTGCCGTCGAGCACCGTGGCCACGCCACGACCGAACACGGCCAGGTCGAGCTCGTCCTTGACCGGCGCCAGCGAACGGCCGACATCGGCGCCCACCAGCAGGCCGACCTTGCCGGCGTCCAACGACGGTGGCTGGCTGCCCGGCGCCATGCCCGGGATCTGCTGGCCGCCGCGCACGGCCACGCGCTGCATCAGCACAGGGGCGATCGCGGCCGCCTCTTCTTCGGTGACCAGTGGGTCGCCGCCCTCGAAGGCATGGGCCACCGCGCGCAGGAAGGCCGCGCGGTCGATATCGGGTCCCACGGCCTGGATCGAGTTACCGACGTCCATGCCGATCATGTAGCTGTTCTTTTCGCGCTCGGTGGACGGCACGGCGTTCTCCTGTGCAGATGCGGGGGCCAGCGACAGGGCCGCGGCAAATGACAGCGCGACCAGGCCGCGCAGCAAGGGTTTCATCGGGGATGCTCCTGGATACCGGCCGCTTCCACGCGGCGTCGAAGCGCCTATTGTCACGGCACGGGCCGCCTCGGGCAATCGCGGGCGACCCCTGCCATGAGTTGGGGACATCGGCGCTTGACGGGGTGTGTGGTGGTGTTATAGTTGCATACAACACCAGTCACCCCGAGCAGGACCCAAGCCATGGACCGCAAGCTCAACCACAGCCTGATCGCGCTCTCCGCCACCGGCCTGGTCTTGGCCGCAGCCCTGCTGGTCGGCACCCCCCCCGACAGCAACGGCCTGTCCGGCGGCCCCGCCCAGGACGCATCCCCGGCCAGCGGCCTTGACGATGCGGAGGCCGCGCGCCGCGACCGTCGCAGCGCCCGGGGCGGACGGCGGGGACTGGCCATGCCCTATTTCTCGTTCGCCCGCGGCATGCGCCGTATCGGAGGCTGAGCCATGTCCGGCATCCAGTGGAGCGACAGCGCTCCCATCTACCGCCAGCTGAAGGAGCGCGTCATCGCGATGATGCTCGACGGCCAGCTCAAGCCCGGCGACGCCCTGCCCTCGGTGCGCCAGGTCGCGGCGGAGTACCAGCTCAACCCGATCACCGTGTCGCGCGCCTACCAGGAGCTCGCCGACGAGGCGCTCGTCGAGAAGCGCCGGGGCCTGGGCATGTTCGTGACCGAAGAAGCATCGAAGAAACTGCTCGGCAACGAGCGGGACCGCTTCCTGACCGAGGAATGGCCGCTGGTGCTTGAACGCATCCGGCTGCTGGGCCTCACGCCCGGGGAATTGCTGCGCGAAGGAGACGCCGCATGAACATGCAAGACACCGCCGTCATCGATGCCCGCGGGCTGCAGAAGATCTACAAGAACTCGCGGGCCCTCGACGGGGCCTCGTTCCGCGTCGAGCGCGGCCGCATCGTCGGCCTGATCGGCCCCAACGGCGCCGGCAAGACCACCGCGCTCAAGGCGATCCTCGGGCTGATCCCCTTCCAGGGCGACCTGTCCGTGCTGGGGCGCGATCCGCGCAGCCAGCGCAACCTGCTGATGAACGATGTCTGCTTCATCGCCGACGTCGCCGTGCTTCCCCGGTGGATGAGGGTCCGCGAGGCGATCGCCTTCGTCGAAGGCGTGCATCCGCGCTTCGACCGCGCGCGCTGCGAGCGCTTCCTGGCCAACACCAAGCTCACCCCGAAGATGCGGGTGCGCGAGATGTCCAAGGGCATGATCGTGCAGCTGCACCTGGCCCTGGTGATGGCCATCGACGCCCGCCTGCTGGTGCTCGACGAGCCCACGCTGGGCCTGGACGTCCTCTATCGCAAGGAGTTCTACCAGCGCCTGCTGGAGGACTACTTCGACGAAGAGAAGACCATCGTCATCACCACCCACCAGGTCGAGGAAGTCGAGCACATCCTCACCGATGCCCTGTTCATCCGCGACGGCCGGATCGTGCTCGATGCGCCGATGGACGAGCTCGCCGCGCGCTTCACCGAGGTGCTGGTCGATGCAGGCCAGGCCGACGACGCGCGCGCGCTGTCGCCGATCGACGAGCGCAGCCTGCCGTTCGGCAAGACGGTGATGCTGTTCGACGGCGTCGAGCGCAGCGCCCTGGCCGCCTTCGGCGAAACCCGCACGCCGGGGCTCGCCGACCTCTTCGTCGCCACCATGAAGGGAACCTACTGATGAACGCGACAGTCGACACCCTGCCGGTCGCCAAGGCCCCGGCACACCGGACCCACCGCTTCGCGCTGCTGCTCAGGCGCGAATACTGGGAGCACAGGGGTGGCTTCTTCTGGGCGCCCACGATCGCGGCGGTGATCTCGCTGCTGCTGACCGCGATCCTCTTCGCGATCGCCCTGGTCGGCATGCGCAACGCCGACAGCGACGCGAAGGTGTTCCTCGACGATGGCAGGTCCATGTCCATCAACGGCCTCGACCTCGGCGTCCTGGCCGGGCAGCTCAGTGCGGAGGACAAGCTCCAGCTCGCCACCGGCATCGACCTGACCATGCTGCTGTCGTCGGCCTGGCCGTTCATCGTGATGGTGTTCGTGATGTTCTTCTACTGCCTGGGCGCGCTGTACGACGAACGCAAGGACCGCAGCGTCCTGTTCTGGAAGTCGCTGCCGGTGTCGGACGGCGAGACGGTGCTGTCCAAGATCGTCGCCGCCACGCTCGTCGTGCCCCTGCTGGCGACGCTCATCGCCATCGCCACCATGCTGGTGTTCCTGGTGCTGCTCAGCGGGGTGGTCGCGTACCACGGCGGCAATCCCTTCGAGCTCATCTGGGGTCCGGGCCATGCGCTGACCATTTCGCTGTCCCTGCTGGCAGTGATCCCGGTGTACGCGATCTGGGCACTGCCGACCGTGGGCTGGCTGATGCTCTGCTCGGCGTGGGCGCGCAGCGTGCCCTTCCTGTGGGCAGTGCTGGTGCCGGTGCTTGCCGGTGTATTCGTGACCATGTTCAGCGTGATGCGGCTGTTCGACCTCGGCGCCGAATGGTTCTGGAGCCACATCGTGGCGCGGATGCTGTTGGGCGTGGTCCCGCTGACGCCGTACGACCTGTCGCGCATGGACAGCGCGCACATCGAAAGCGCGGGCCTGGTCCATCTGATCGAGCCCGCGGCGGTCTACGGCAACCTGCTGCAGCCCGCCACCTGGATCGGTGCCGCGGCGGGCGTGGCCATGCTGCTGGTCGCCACCCGCCTGCGCCGCTGGCGCGACGAGGGCTGAACCCAGCCCGCCGCAATCCATGACACGAACACGAGGTGCCACCATGCGAATGACCCCGAACACGTTCTTCATCGCACTCTGCGTGCTGGGCCTGGCCGCTGCGCCGGCGCAGGCCGATGACGACCGCGCCTGCAAGCACAGCACGGCGCAGTCCCTGACGCTCGACATCGGCGACGCCCGCGTCATCGAGTTCGACGTCGGTGCCAGCAAGTTGCGCCTGGACGGCAAGTCCGGCAAGGCCGGCAGCCTGCAGGGCCGCGCCTGCGGTTCGAGCGAAAGCGAGCTCGCGCGCCTGAGCCTCGAGCAGTCACGCGAAGGCGACCGCCTGGTGGTGCGCCTGGCCCGCGAGGAGCGCGTTGGATTGAGTTTCGGCAACCGCTACGCGTACTTCGATCTCTCCGGCACGGTGCCTGACAACATGCCCATCGTGATCGGGGTGGGTTCGGGCGATGCCTGGGCGACCGGTCTCTCCGAACTCGGCCTCACCGTCGGCTCCGGCGATGCCGATGCGCGCCGGATCGCGGGCGAAGTGGATGCACGCGTCGGCTCCGGCGACATCGTACTGGCCGACATCGGCAGCCTGAACGTGGGCTCGATCGGCTCCGGCGACCTCGAAGCGCGCGGCGTCCGCGGCGACGCCCGCGTCGGCAGCATCGGTTCCGGCGACCTGGGCCTGCGTGATGTCCGCGGCAGCGTGGACATCGGTTCGATCGGCTCGGGCGATGCCGACCTCGAGCGCATTGGCGGCAGCGTCGATGTCGGCTCGGTGGGTTCGGGGGACATCGACGTCAGTGGCGTCGCCGGCGACCTGCGCGTGCGCGCGCTGGGCAGCGGCTCGGTCGACCACGATGGCGTCACCGGCAAGGTCGACCTGCCGCGCAAGCGCTGAACCCGTCGCGTGCGGAACCCCGCACGCGGCATCGCGGCTAGACTCGCTGCAGCCACGCCGCAGGACGCGGCGTCGCCCCCGCCAGCCGAGGCCGCCATGCACGACACTGTCTGGGACGCCGGCGCACCACGCGCCATCCTCCTCGCCACCGACCTCGACGGGCGCTGCGACCGCGCGCTCGACCGCGCCGTGGCCGTGGCCCGGCAGTGGCAGGCGAAGCTCGTCGTGCTGACCGTCGTGGAACCCCCGGCGGCGCCACCGCCGCGCATCGGTACCCCCGCCCCGCCACGCGCCAGCGAAGCCGCGTTGCGCGCGGCGGCGCGCCTGCGCCGCGACGTCGGCCCGGCCGCGAGCGGACTGGATTTCGAATTGCTGGTGCGCGAAGGACAGGTCGGCAGCTGCATCGAAGCGGTCGCCGCGGAAACCGGCAGCAGCCTGCTCGTCACCGGCGTGGCCCATGACGCCCTCTTCGGGCGCCACCTGCTCGGCTCGACCGTCACCTGGCTCGCGCGGCAGGGACGGCTTCCACTGCTGATCGTCCGTGACCGGGCGCACGCGCCATACGCGCGCATGGTCGTGTCGAGCGATTTCTCGCCGTCCTCCGCACGCGCGCTGGACGTCGCCCGCGAGCTCTTCCCGGACGCCGGGGCCACGCTGTTCAGCGCATTCGAGGTGCCCTACCTCGGCCTCCGCGACGGCGATCGTGACGAAAGCGTGGCGCAGGTGCATGACGACACGCTACGCGCGGCGGCCGGCTTCCTGGCCGAGCACGGCCATCCCGGCCTGCCCGTGGCCGCGGCACACGGCGACGCCGCCATCCGCCTCGCGGAACATGCCCTCGCCACCGCCGCGGACCTGGTGGTGGTGGCCAGTCACGGCCGCAACGCGCTCTTCCACCTGGTGATCGGCAGCGTGGCGCGCGAAATCCTGGACGCGAGCCCCTGCGACACCCTGCTGGTGCCGCAAGCGAAAGCGCGCAGGGCCGCGTCCGACTGACTCCGCTGCCGCGCGCGCCCGGGCTCAGCCCTGGATCCCGCCCCGCGTCAGCGCCAGCGGATCAAGCAGCGCGCGCAGCCTCGCCTCCGGCATCCCGGTCGCTTCAACCGCGACCTCCAGCACCGGCCGCCCCTCGCGGTAGGCCTGCTTGGCGATCGCCGCCGCCTTCTCGTAGCCGATCACCGGGTTGAGCGCGGTGACAAGGATGGGATTGCGCTCCACCGCCGCGCCGACCACGTCGCGCCGCACCTGCAGTCCGGCGATGACGCGATCGGCCAGCAGCCGCGATACCGCCGACAGCAGCCCGATCGACTCCAGCAGGTTGTTCGCGATCAGCGGCAGCGCGACGTTGAGCTGGAAGTTCCCGCCCTGCCCGGCCACCGTGACCGCGACGTGGTGCCCCATGACCTGGGCACAGGCCATCACCGTGGCTTCGGGGATCACCGGATTGACCTTGCCCGGCATGATCGAGCTGCCCGGCTGCAGCGCAGGCAGTTCCACTTCGCCCAGTCCCGCCAGCGGTCCCGAGTTCATCCAGCGCAGGTCGTTGGCGATCTTGGTCAGCGCCACGGCCAGCACGTTGAGCTGGCCCGACAGCTCCACCGCATCGTCCTGCGACGCGATGCCTTCGAACTTGTCCGCGGCCGACTCGAAGCGCGTGCCCGTCGTCGTCGACAGCCCCCGGCTCACCGCCTTGCCGAAGCGCGGATCGGCATTGATGCCGGTGCCGATGGCGGTGCCCCCGATCGGCAGCCGCCGCAGGCGCTTGAGCGCATCGGCCAGTCGCGCCTCCGCCGACGCAAGCTGTGATGACCAGGCGCCGAACTCCTGGGCGAAGGTCAGCGGCATCGCGTCCATCAGGTGCGTGCGACCGGTCTTGACCACCTTGCCCAGCGAGCGCGCGCGACGGTCGATGGTCCGCCGCAGGTGTTTCAGCGCAGGCAGCAGGTCCTCGACGACCGCCAGCTGCGCCGACACCCGCAGGGCAGTCGGGATGACGTCGTTCGAACTCTGGCCGAGGTTGACGTGGTCGTTCGGATGCACGCGCTTCTTCCCCGCGCGCGTGGCGAGGGTCGCGATGACCTCGTTGGCGTTCATGTTCGACGAGGTGCCCGAGCCGGTCTGGTAGATGTCGATCGGGAAATGGGCATCGTGCTCACCGGCGGCGACGGCGTTGGCCGCCTTGCGGATCGACGCCGCCAGGCCTTTGGGCAGCAGGCCGAAGCCGGCATTGGCATCGGCGGCGGCAGCCTTCACCAACCCCAGCGCACGGATGAACCCGCGCGGCATCGGCCGCCCGCTGACGGGGAAGTTGTCCACCGCGCGCTGGGTCGACGCGCCCCACAGCGCATCGGCGGGCACCTGCAGTTCGCCCATGCTGTCGTGCTCGGTTCGAAAGCCCGTGTTGGCCATGTCGTCCTCCAGTCCGTTTCACTGGAGGATACGCCGCGCCTCGTGTGGGCCTGCGCCTCGTGGGGGTTGGTGCCTCAGGTGGAGCCGGCCTCGGGCAGGTCCGCGCCGCAGGAGACGGCTGGCGGGGGGAGAGGCCGTTCCCTAAGCCACGCGGCCCCCCTGTGCGCCGATGCTCAACGAAAGCAATCTCTCCCGAAGCCGCACAACCGCACACCCGCGAAAGCGTGCCGCTGCGCGGTGGGTATGGACAGCGCACATGGATGTGCGCGGTAGGCGATTCAGCCATGGACGGCTGCTTCGCCGGTCCATACCCACCGCGCAGCGGCACGCTCCCACACGAAGCCGGCACGCCAGGAAGCCTGGAAAGCCCCGCACAACCATCCGGCAACCCCAACACCCGCCGAGTAGAATGTCCGGCCTCACAACGCCGAAGCCCGCCATGCCCGCCCTCGACCCGCTGCTCGCCCTCTCCCCGCTCGACGGCCGTTATGCCGGCAAGGTGGAGGCGCTGAGGCCGGTGTTCTCCGAGTTCGGGCTGATCCACGCCCGCGTGCGCGTGGAAGTGGAGTGGCTGCTGGCGCTGGCCGCCGAACCCGGCATTCCGGAACTGGCCCCGTTCGACGAGGCCGCCACCGCCCGCCTCCACGCCCTGGCCCAGGGTTTCTCGCCCGCAGACGCCGCGCGGGTGAAGGAAATCGAGCGGACCACCAACCACGACGTCAAGGCGGTCGAGTACTTCATCAAGGAGCGCCTGGCCGACGAGGCAGCGCTCGGGCCGGCGCTTGAGTTCGTGCACTTCGCCTGCACCAGCGAAGACATCAACAACCTGTCCTACGGCTTGATGCTCGACGCCGCGCGCCGCGAGGTGATGCTGCCGGCGCTGGACGACGTCACTGCCACCCTGCGCGGCATGGCGCACGAATTCGCCGCGCTGCCGATGCTCTCGCGCACGCACGGCCAGACCGCCTCGCCGACCACCGTGGGCAAGGAGATCGCCAACGTGGTGGCGCGGCTGGAGCGCCAGCGCGCGCAGCTGGTGGCGGTGTCGCTGACCGGCAAGGCCAATGGTGCCGTGGGCAACTACAACGCCCACGTGGCCGCCTACCCTGATGTCGACTGGCCGGCGTTCTCGCGCCGCTTCGTCGAATCGCTGGGCCTGGACTTCAATCCGTACACGACCCAGATCGAGCCGCACGACTGCATCGCCGAGATCGCCGACGTGCAGAAGCGCATCGCCACCATCTGCATCGATCTCTGTCGCGATGTCTGGGGCTATATCTCGCTGGGCTATTTCAAACAGGCCGTGAAGGCCGGCGAAGTCGGCAGCTCGACCATGCCGCACAAGGTCAACCCGATCGACTTCGAGAACGCCGAGGGCAACTTCGGGATCAGCGTGGCCCTGTTCGAGCACTTCGCCACCAAGCTGCCCGTCAGCCGCTGGCAGCGCGACCTCACCGATTCCACCGTGCTGCGTGCCCTGGGCACGGCCTTCGGCCACGCGCTGGTCGGCTTCGACGCGCTCGGGCGCGGGCTTGGCAAGCTCAGCACCAACCCCGAGCGCCTGGCCGCGGACCTCGACGCCGCCTGGGAAGTCCTGGCCGAAGCCGTGCAGACGGTGATGCGCCGCCACGGCCTGCCCAGCCCCTACGAACAACTCAAGGCGCTCACGCGTGGCCAGGGCATCACCGCCGAGTCCATGCGCGCGTTCATCACCGGCCTCGAGCTGCCGGACGACGAACGCCGGCGCCTGCTCGAACTCACTCCGGGTGCGTACACCGGACTCGCTGAAGACCAGGCACGTGCGGTCTGACCGCCGCCGACCGACACAGGAACCGACCATGGCCAAGCGCGCCACCACCCTTCCCTTCGAAGTCCGGGCCAAACCGGGCCAGCCGCTGGGAATGGCATCCCGCGTCTTTCTGCGCGACTACTGGCAGAAGCGCCCGCTGCTCATCCGCGGCGCCTTCCCGGGCTACGTCTCGCCGATCGAACCCGACGACCTCGCCGGCCTGGCCTGCGAGGAGGGCGTGCTCGCCCGCCTGATCCAGCACGACCGCGCCACCGATGCCTGGACCGTGGGTAGCGGGCCCCTTCCCGAAGAGATCTTCGCGGAGTTGGGCGACCGCGACTGGACGCTCCTGGTCCAGGACATGGACAAGTGGGACCCGGACATCGCCGACCTGCTGCCGGCCTTTGCCTTCCTGCCGCGCTGGCGGGTGGACGACGTGATGGTCAGCTTCGCCGCGACCGGCGGTTCGGTTGGCGCGCACGTCGACCAGTACGACGTCTTCCTGCTCCAGGCCATGGGCCACCGGCGCTGGCAGATCGACGCCTCCGACGCGATGGGCCGCGGCAAGCCGCCGCTGGACTTCCGTAACGACGTCGAGATCAAGCTGCTGCGCGAGTTCACGCCCACCCACGACTGGGTGCTGGAACCGGGCGACATGCTCTACCTGCCGCCCGACGTGCCCCACCACGGCGTGGCCGAGGATCCCTGCCTGACCTTCTCGCTGGGCATGCGCGCGCCCTCGGTCGCGGAGCTCATGGGCGACTACGTCGATACCCTGGCCGCCGAAGCCGACGAGGCCCTGCGTTACAAGGATGCGGACCTCGATCCGGCCCGCGACCCGCACGAGATCGACGCTGCCGCAATGGCGCGCGTGGTCGAAGCGCTCAACGCCGTGCGCATGGCCGATGCCGATGCGCTGGGCGACTGGTTCGGGCGTTTCATCACCGTGTATCGCGCGGCCGCCGGCCCTGGACACGGCGACGGCCAGCCGCTGGCGACCGACGAACTGTCCCGTGCACTGGCCGGTGGGCTGCTGCTGCAGCGCTACCCGTGGACCCGCGTCGCCTGGCGCCGTGCCGCGAAGGGCGCCCGCCTCTACGCCGCCGGCCAGGCCTGGCCGCTGCCGGTGGCCGATGCGAAGCGCCTCGCCGCCAACGCATGGCTGGATGC
Organism: Luteimonas sp. A649; assembly: GCF_054072735.1. NCBI lineage: Bacteria > Pseudomonadati > Pseudomonadota > Gammaproteobacteria > Lysobacterales > Lysobacteraceae > Luteimonas > Luteimonas sp. A649. The sequence goes on from NZ_JBSVRQ010000001.1 coordinate 1,363,986, forward strand.
CGGCACCTGGGTCGCGCTCTCCGCGGCCGGGCGCGACTGCGTCGCCGGACTGCTGGCCGAAGGCCACTACCGGCTGGAAAGTCCGGACGACGAAACGCCATGAACACCCGCGGCGCCGCGGGAGACACGCTCGCCATCACCGATCGCGAAGAAGCGGTCGAGGCCACGGTGAGCCTGGTCACCAGCGCCCGCCGCCGCATCCGCATCCTCAGCCGGGTGCTCGACCCGGGCCTGTATGACGACCCGCGGGTGCTGGAGGCCTTGCGCGTCTTCGCCACCTCGACCACCGACGCCGAGGTGCGGCTACTGGTCCTGGACGCCACCGCCATCCAGCGTGCCCATGCCCCGCTGCTGGCGCTGGCCCAGCGCCTGCCCAGCGTGTTCCAGTTCCGCGAGCTGGCCGATCCCGTCGACCGCGCCCGCGCCGATGCCTTCATCGCCACCGACAACGGCGGCTGCTACCACCGCGAATTCGGCCATCGTTTCGACGGCGAGGCGATGCGGTCGGGAGCCGGACGCGCGCGCCAGCTGGTGGAAGCCTTCGACCCGGTCTGGGAGCGTTCCCGGCCCTGCAGCGAGCTGCGCGCCCTCGGCCTCTGAGCCGCGTCCCTACGCCCCGCAGGCGGAACGCTCAATGACCGGTACGTGATGCGTCGCAAGGGCGCGTCCGGCTATAATTGCGCTTTCCCCCCGCCCCCGCGCCGCGGCCGCATTCATCAATGCGGGACTGGCGCGCGCCAATCCTGAAAGAGCCCGCCCAACCGACGTGGACAGTCTTCTGAAGCAGTTTGCGCAGTCCTCCCAGCTCGGCGCCAATGCCGCCTTCATCGAGGACCTGTACGAGCAGTATCTCGTGGACCCCGACAGCGTCGGCGACAAGTGGAAGGCCTGGTTCGACGGATTCAAGGGTCGCGAAGCGGGGGACGTTCCCCACTCCGTGGTCATGGATGCCGTGGCCCGCGCCGGCCGCGAGGCCCGCAATGGCGTGGTGGTCTCCGCCGGCGGCGGTGACCTCGAGGCCCAGCGCAAGCAGGGCTCGGTGCTCAAGCTGATCACCGCCTACCGCTCGCGCGGCCACCTTCGCGCGGCCACCGATCCGCTCGGCATGTCCGAGCTGCCGGAGGCGCCCGATCTCGAGCTGCCCTTCCACGGGCTGTCCGATGCCGACCTCGACGCCGAGTTCGCCACCGGTCCCGGCGGCGGCACCAGCACCTTCGGCGGCGCGCCGCGCATGCGCCTGCGCGAGCTGCTGGGCCTGCTCCAGGCCACCTATGCCGGCCCCATCGGCGCCGAGTTCATGCACATCCCCGAAGCCGCGCAGCGGCGCTGGATGTACGAGCGCATGGAAACCGCCGGTGGCCGCTACAGCCACACCCCGGACGAGCAGCGCCGCATCCTCGAGCGCCTCACCGCGGCCGAGGGCCTGGAGCGCTACCTGCATACCAAGTACGTCGGCCAGAAGCGCTTCTCGCTGGAAGGCGGCGACTCCCTGATCCCGCTGCTCGACACCGTGATCCGCAGCGCCGGCAACGACGGCGTCAAGGACATCGTGATCGGCATGGCCCACCGCGGCCGCCTCAACGTGCTGGTCAACACGCTGGGCAAGAGCCCGCGCAAGCTGTTCGACGAGTTCGAGGGCAAGTTCGAGTACGACCCGCGCGCCCACGCCGGCGACGTGAAGTACCACATGGGCTTCTCCGCCGACGTCGTCACCGACGGCGGCCCGGTGCACCTGGCGCTGGCCTTCAACCCGTCCCACCTCGAGATCGTCGACCCCGTGGTCGCCGGCTCCGTGCGTTCGCGCCAGGAGCGCCGCCACGACGAGGACCGCCGCCAGGTGATGCCGATCCTGATCCACGGCGACGCGGCCTTCGCCGGCCAGGGCGTGGTGATGGAACTGTTCCAGATGTCGCAGGCCCGCGGCTTCGCGGTCGGCGGCACGGTGCACGTCGTGGTCAACAACCAGGTCGGCTTCACCACCAGCAACGTGGCCGATGCCCGCTCCACGCTGTACTGCACCGACGTCGCCAAGATGATCGGCGCGCCGGTGCTGCACGTGAACGCCGACGACCCCGAAGCCGTGGCCTTCGCCGCGCGCCTGGCCTACGACTTCCGCCAGGAATTCCGCAAGGACGTGGTGATCGACCTGGTCTGCTATCGCCGCCACGGCCACAACGAGGCCGACGAGCCGGCGATCACCCAGCCGGTGATGTACCAGGTCATCCGCCAGCACAAGACCACCCGCGAGCTCTACGCGACCACCCTAGAGGAACGCGGCGTGCTGCCGGCCAAGGGCGGCCAGGCACTCGTCGACGCCTTCCGCGACAAGCTTGATTCCGGCGAGGTCACCACGGAGCTTGCAAAGGTCGAGAAGACCCCTCGCGAGAGCCGCCTGTTCGTCGATTGGCCCGGTTTGCTCGAGGGCAACCTCACCGACAAGGTCGACACCACGGTGCCGGCGAAGAAGCTCAAGGCGCTGGCCCAGTCGATCACCACCATCCCCGACGAGGTCCAGCTGCACTCGCGCGTGGCCAAGGTCTATGACGACCGCCGCAAGATGGCCGCCGGTGATGCGGGTGCCGACTGGGGCTTCGCCGAGAACCTCGCCTACGCCACCCTGCTCGACGAAGGCTACGGCCTGCGCCTGGTGGGCCAGGACGTCGGCCGCGGCACCTTCACCCATCGCCACGCGATCCTCCACGACCAGACCACCGACGGCTATTACCTGCCGCTGCGCCAGCTGGTCGACCGTCCGGAGCGCGCCACCGTGATCGACTCGCTGCTCAGCGAGGAGGCGGTGATGGCCTACGAGTACGGTTTCTCCACCACCGACCCGAGCACGCTGTGCATCTGGGAGGGCCAGTTCGGCGACTTCGCCAACGGCGCGCAGGTGGTGATCGACCAGTTCATCGCCTCGGGCGAAGCCAAGTGGGGCCGCCTCAGCGGACTGACCCTGTTGCTGCCGCATGGTTACGAAGGCCAGGGCCCCGAGCACAGCTCGGCCCGCCTGGAGCGCTTCCTGCAGCTGTGCGCGCTCGACAACATGCTGGTCTGCGTGCCGTCCACGCCCGCCCAGGCCTTCCACATGCTGCGCCGGCAGATGCGGATGAGCACCCGCAAGCCGCTGGTGGTGATGTCGCCGAAGTCGCTGCTACGCCACAAGCTGGCGGTCTCGAGCCTGGAAGAACTCGCCAACGGCGAGTTCCGCCACCTGATCGGCGACGCCTCGGCGGATCCGAAGAAGGTCACGCGCGTGGTCCTGTGCTCGGGCAAGGTCTATTACGACCTGCTGGAGGAAAAGGAAAAGCGCGGCCGGGACGATGTCGCCCTGGTGCGCGTCGAGCAGCTCTATCCCTTCCCGCGCGCCGCGCTGGTCGAGGAACTCGGCCGCTACGACAAGGCGACCTCGGTCGTCTGGTGCCAGGAAGAGCCGCAGAACCAGGGCGCGTGGTACCAGATCCGCCACCACCTGCAGGCCTGCGTGCCGGCCAAGCTGGAGCTGCACTATGCCGGCCGCCAGCGCTCGCCCTCGCCCGCCGTCGGCCACTTCGCCGACCATGTCGTCGAGCAGCAGCAGCTGGTCGACGATGCCCTCGCCTCGCCCGTCGGCAGCGTTTTCGCCGCCGACTGACCCCACACACGCTGACAGCCACGACCAGGACGCATCAAGACCATGGCCACCGAGATCAAGGTACCGGTACTCCCCGAATCCGTTTCCGACGCCACCATCGCCACCTGGCACAAGAAGGTGGGCGACGCCGTCGCGCGCGACGAGAACATCGTCGACCTCGAGACCGACAAGGTGGTGCTCGAGGTCCCCTCGACCGTCGAGGGCGTGATCAAGGAACTGAAGTACGCCGAGGGTGACACCGTCACCAGCCAGCAGGTGCTGGCGGTGATCGAGGAAGGCGCCGCCCCGGCGAAGGCTGCCGACGCGCCGAAGGAAGAGCCCGCCGCCGGCGCGCAGGAAGTGCAGCCCAAGGCCGCCGCCGCCAAGGCCGAGGCCAAGGCACCTGCCTCCACGCGTCCAGACCCGGCCTCGGGCACCGACAGCCTTCCCCCGGGCGCGCGCTTCACCGCGGTGAAGGACGGCATCGACCCCGCGCAGGTCGAAGGCACCGGCCGCCGCGGCGCGGTGACCAAGGAAGACCTGGTCAACTACGCCTCGGGCAAGACCGCCGGCGTCTCCGGCGGCGCACGTCCGGAAGAGCGCGTGCCGATGACCCGCATCCGCAAGCGCATCGCCGAGCGCCTGATGCAGTCGAAGGAGTCGACCGCGATGCTGACCTCGTTCAACGAGGTCAACCTGGGCAAGGTCATGGCCATGCGCAAGGAGCTGGGCGAGTCCTTCCAGAAGCAGCACGGCGTCAAGCTCGGCTTCATGAGCTTCTTTGCCAAGGCGGCTGCCAACGCGCTGCAGAAGTACCCGGTGGTCAACGCCTCGGTCGACGGCGACGACATCATCTACCACGGCTATGCCGACATCTCGATCGCGGTGTCGACCGAGAAGGGCCTGGTGACGCCGGTGCTGCGCAACGTCGAGCGCATGGGCTTCGCCGACATCGAGCTGCAGATCGGCGACTACGCGAAGAAGGCGCGCGACGGCAAGCTGTCGCTGGACGACCTGCAGGGCGGCACCTTCACGATCACCAACGGCGGCACCTTCGGCTCGCTGATGTCGACGCCGATCGTCAATCCGCCGCAGTCCGCGATCCTGGGCATGCACACCATCAAGGAGCGCCCGATCGTCGAGAACGGCGCCGTGGTCGCCGCGCCGATGATGTACATCGCGCTCAGCTACGACCACCGCATCATCGACGGCAAGGACGCGGTGCTGTTCCTGGTGGACATCAAGGACCAGCTGGAAAATCCGCACCGCATGCTCCTGGGCATGTAAGAAAAAGGAACCGAAATGGCTGAACAGTTTGATGTTGTCGTGATCGGTGCCGGCCCTGCCGGCTACCACGCCGCGATCCGCGCCGCCCAGCTGGGCATGAAGGTCGCCTGCATCGACGCGGGCCTGGGCAAGGACGGCAAGCCGGCGCTTGGCGGCACCTGCCTGCGCGTGGGCTGCATCCCGTCGAAGGCGCTGCTGGACTCCTCGCGCCAGTTCCACAACCTGCAGCACGTGTTCGGGCAGCACGGCATCACGGCCAAGGATCCGCAGATCGACGTCGAAAAGATGGTCGGCCGCAAGGACGCCATCGTGAAGCAGTTCACCGGCGGCATCGCGCAGTTGTTCAAGGCCAACAAGGTCGCGCCGTACTACGGCTTCGCGACCCTGCACGCCGACCGACTCGTGAAGGTCAAGCAGCACGACGGCAGCGAGGTCGAGCTCACCGGCACCAACGTCATCATCGCCGCGGGCTCGGACTCCATCGAACTGCCGTTCGCGAAGTTCGACGGTGACACCATCGTCGACAACGTCGGCGCGCTGGACTTCCCCGAGGTGCCCAAGCGCCTGGCGGTGATCGGCGCGGGCGTGATCGGCCTGGAACTGGGCAGCGTGTGGAAGCGCCTGGGCGCCGAGGTCACGGTGCTCGAAGCCCTGCCCGACTTCCTGGCCGCGGCCGACGCCGAGGTGTCGAAGCTCGCCGCACGCGAATTCAAGAAGCAGGGCCTGGACATCAAGCTTGGCGCCAAGGTTTCCAAGGCCGAAGTCACCGGCAAGGGCAAGAAGAAGGAAGTCCAGGTCACCTTCGAAGACAAGAAGGGCGAACAGACGATCACCGTGGACAAGCTGCTGGTGGCCGTGGGCCGCAGGGCCGCGAGCAAGGGCCTGCTGGCCGACGACAGCGGCGTGAAGCTCAGCGAACGCGGCCAGATCGAGGTCGACGAGCACTGCCACACCGGTGTCGACGGCGTCTGGGCGGTCGGTGACTGCGTGCGCGGCCCGATGCTGGCGCACAAGGGCTTCGAGGAAGGCATCGCGGTGGCCGAGCTGATCGCTGGCCTCCCCGGCCACGTCAACATGGACACCATCCCCTGGGTCATCTACACCGAGCCGGAGCTGGCCTGGGTCGGCAAGACCGAGCAGCAGCTGAAGGAAGAAGGCATCCCGTACAAGTCGGGCAGCTTCCCCTTCGCCGCCAACGGTCGCGCCGTGGCGATGGTCGAACCGGCGGGCTTCGTGAAAGTGCTGGCGCATGCCGAGACCGATCGCGTGCTCGGCATGCACCTGGTCGGCGCCAACGTGTCCGAACTCGTGCACGAAGGCGTGCTGACGATGGAGTTCAAGGGCTCCGCCGACGATCTCGCCCGCATCTGCCATGCGCATCCGAGCCTGTCGGAAGCGATCCACGACGCCGCCATGGCGGTCGACAAGCGCGCGATCCACAAGGCGAACTGATCGCGCGTGCAGGGCGTCCCTGGCGCCCTGCACCGATCCAGCAACACCCAGCGCCGGGCACTGCCCGGCGCCGTCCTTTCCGGCCCATACCGATGACCTGTCCATGAAAAGCCTGTGCGTCTACTGCGGTTCCAACAGCGGCATCCGTCCCGCCTACGCCGAGCGCGCGATCGCGCTGGGCACGCGCATGGCGCGCGACGGCATCCGCCTGGTCTACGGCGGCGGCAACATCGGCCTCATGGGCACGATCGCCGACGCGGTGCTGGCTGCAGGCGGCGAAGTCACGGGCGTGATCCCCAAGCAGCTGCTCGACATGGAAGTGGCGCACCTGGGCCTCACCGAACTCGAAGTCGTGGGTTCGATGCACGAGCGCAAGTCGCGGATGTTCGACCTGGCCGACGGCTTCGTGGCCCTGCCCGGCGGCTTCGGCACCCTTGAAGAGATCATCGAGATGCTGACCTGGCGCCAGCTCGGCATCGGCGACAAGCCCTGCGGCATCCTCGACATCGAAGGGTATTACCAGCCGCTGGTCGCGATGATGGACCGCATGGTCGAGGAGCGCTTCCTGCACCCCGGCCAGCGCGAGGACCTGTGGACAGGCCAGGACATCGACGCGATGCTCGACTGGATGCGCGACTACCAGCCTGCGTCGGCCTCGAAGTGGCTCGACGAGAAGCGCAGCCGCGAATTGCGCTGAGGCAAGCCGCGCCGCGCCTTTGCCCCTTTTTGTGGGAGCCGGCCATCGCCGATAATGGCGCTGGCCGCAGCCTGCGCGGCGCTTTCGAGAGCACGGCATGACGATCCCCCACAGCTTCCGCGCCTTCCGCATCCACGACGACGACCAGGGCTACCGCTCCGGCATCGAGCAGGTCGGCATCGACCAGCTGGCACCGGGCGAAGTGGTGCTGCGCACCGCGTTCTCCTCGGTCAACTTCAAGGATGCGCTGGCCGGCACCGGCCAGGGCAGGATCCTGCGCCGCTTCCCGCTGGTGGGCGGCATCGACGTCGCCGGCCACGTGGTCGCGTCCACCGATCCTGCCTTCCGCGAGGGCGACGCGGTGCTGGTCACCGGCTGCGGCCTCAGCGAGACCCGTGACGGCGGTTATTCGGAGTACGCGCGCGTGGAGTCGAGGTGGACGATCCCGCTGCCCGCGGGCCTCTCGTTGCGCGAGTCGATGGTGCTCGGCACCGCTGGCTTCACCGCCGCGCTGGCGCTGTTGCGCATGACCGAAAACCGCCAGCATCCCGATCTTGGCCCGCTGGCCGTCACCGGCGCCACGGGCGGCGTCGGTTCGCTGGCCGTGGACATCTTCTCGAGTGCCGGCTACGAGGTCAACGCGGTCAGCGGCAAGCCGGAACAGGCCGCATATCTCAGGGAGATCGGCGCAGCCGAGGTCATCGGCCGCGACGCGCTCACGACCACGCGGCCGATGGAATCGGCTCGCTTCGGCGGTGGCCTCGACAACGTCGGCGGCCCGATGCTGGCCAGCTTGCTGGCGCAGACCACGCCTTACGGCAACGTCGCCAGCGCCGGGCTGGCAGCCACCCATGACCTGCCGGCCACGGTGATGCCTTTCATCATCCGCGGCGTGTCGCTGCTGGGCGTGGCCTCGGCCGGCACCGCGCGCGACATCCGCGACGAGGTCTGGCGCCGCCTGGCCGGCGAGTGGAAGCCCCGCCACCTGGACCGCATCTGCACCCGTGAAGTGGGCCTCGATGAACTGCCCGCGGTATTCGACGGCATGCTGGCGGGCGGGTCGCTGGGCCGCACCCTGGTCAAGCTCTGAAACCCGGGCCGCGCTTGCAGCGCTGCCCGCGACGGCTACAATCGGCCAGAATCCAACGGGGGACACCATGGCGCGCATCCTGATCGTCGACGACTCACCGTCGCAGCTGATGGGCATCCGTCGCATCGTCGAAGGCCTCGGCCACGAGGCGCTGACCGCGGAGGACGGCGCTGCCGGCGTCGAGGCGGCCAAGCGCGAGCTGCCCGACCTGATCCTGATGGACGTGGTGATGCCGAACCTCAACGGCTTCCAGGCCACGCGTGCGATCACGCGCGATCCGGCCACCCGGCACATCCCGGTGATCCTGGTGACCACCAAGGACCAGGAAACCGACCGGGTCTGGGGCATGCGCCAGGGCGCGCGCGCCTACCTCACCAAGCCGTTCAGCGAGACCGAGCTGTCGGAGACCATCACCAAGGCGGTCGCCACCGAGCCCACGCCGCCCACGGCGGCCTGAGCCGGCGCGGCGCTACTCGCGCCGCCACTCCCCGGAGAAGGCATCGCGCAGCGCCTCGTAGGCGGCTTTCTGCGCATCGTCCCGTGGCGCCGGGGCCTGGACCTCGAGCTCCACGATCTGGTCGCCGTCGCCCTGGCCACCGCTACCGGGCAATCCGCGTCCGCGCAGGCGCAGGCGGCGTCCGGCCTCGGAGCCGGCCGGCACCTTGATTTCCACCGTACCGCCCAGCGTCGGCACGCTCACGCTCGCGCCCAGCGCAGCCTCCCAGGGCGCGATCGGCAGCGCGTACAGGATGTTGCGGCCGTCGACCTCGAAGCGCGGATGCGTGCCGTACTCGACCTCGAGCAGCAGGTTCCCGCCGTGCTCGCCCTGCCCCGCCAGCCGGATCACCTGGCCCGGGCGGATCCCGCGCGGCACCTTGACCTCGAGCGTGCGGCCCTTGACCGCGATGCGCATCGCCCCGCCCTGGTGCACGGTTTCCAGCGGCACCACCAGCCGCGCGCGCGTATCGCCGCGCGGCGGCGCGCCGAAGCCCGGTCCGCCACGCTGCTGCGCCTGGCGCCGGAACAGGCTTTCGAAAAAGTCGCTGAAGCCGCCGTTGCCACCGCCGCCGCCGCCGAAGACCTCTTCGTAGTCGAAGCCCGGCCCGCCGCCGTTGCCGCCGAAGCCACCCGGCGGCGGATGGATGTCGTCACCCGGCCGGTAGCCACGGCTGCGCAGCTGGTCGTAGGCCTTGCGGCGCTCCGCATCGCGCAGCGCCTCGTAGGCCTCGTTGACGGACTTGAACTTGTCCTCGGCGCCGGCCTCCTTGCTGACGTCGGGATGGTACTTGCGCGCAAGCCGCCGGTAGGCGGTCTTGATCTCGGCGTCGCCGGCGCTGGGTTCGATACCCAGGATGGCGTAGTAATCCTTGAACTGCATGCGATCTCCACTCGCGCCGCCGCAGGTCGTGCGCGGCGGCGGCAGGTTAGCAATATCGGGGCGGTGCCGGGCAAGGCAAGGCCGCATTTTCCACGGCGCATGGCACCATGGGTACGCTGCGGCCCATCCCGGTCCCGCCCTGCCCACACGGAGCCCCCAATGCCCATCCAGATCGGCGATGCCATCCCGGAAGTCACGCTCAAGCACATCGACGACGGCGTGCAGACCATCGATACCCCGACCCTGTTCGCGCACAAGAACGTGGTGCTGTTCGCGGTGCCCGGCGCCTTCACGCCGACCTGCTCCGAGCGCCACCTACCCGGCTTCGTCGAACGCTTCGGCGAATTCAGGGAGCGTGGCATCGAGGTCGCCTGCATGGCAGTCAACGATCCGTTCGTGATGCAGGCCTGGGGCGAAAGCCAGCACGTTCCCGCGGGGCTGCGCATGCTGTCCGACGGCAACGGCGACTTCGCCCGCGCGCTCGGCCTGGAGATGGACGGCACCGCCTTCGGCATGGGGATGCGCAGCAAGCGTTTCGCGCTCTACGCCGAGGACGGCGTGGTGAAGCAGCTGTTCGTCGAGGCGCCGGGCGAGTTCAAGGTGTCTTCCGCCGAGCACGTGCTCGGCGCCATCTGAGGTTCAGCGCCCGACCTCGAAGGCCAGGCTGGCCCAGGCGCCGCCCTCGGCCAGAGCGGTCAGCTGCTGGCGGCCGGGTTCGCCGAACTCGCGCCACAGCACCTGGCCGCCGCGGGTCCTGCCGACCAGGCGCCCGTTGAGCAGCCACTGCACCTCGCCATCGACCCCGACCGCGCGCAGCGCCAGCCGCGGCGGCCGCGATGATCCCGGCGCGCGCAGCAGCAGCGCGCCCTCGTTGACGCCTTCGATGTGCATGGCGACCGTGGTTCCGCGTCCGTCGTCGGCACAGTCCGGCGCCAATGGCGGCAGGCGCGACGCGCTGCGTTCGGTCGCGCCCAGCCAGGGCGATGCCAGCGCAGGCCAGCGCGCGATGCTGCGCAGCCGCCGCTCGTGCGGTCGCGAACAGTCGGCCGTGAGCCGCTGCCCGGTGGCGGCATCCACCTCGATCCGTTCCAGCCGCGTCGCCCAGCTGCGGATGTCGCGCTCGGGCAGCGTCGGCGGCGCCGCGCCGTCCAGCACCCATGCCTGCATCCGCCGCTGGCAGGCGTCCCCGGGCTGCGCGCTGGCGGCCGTTCCCAAGGGCCAGCACACCTCGGCTTCGCCCACGCTGGCCGGACGCGGCAGGCGCGCGCCGTCGCCCGGGCGCTGCGGCAGGCTGTCCACGACTTCGAACAGCAGCGGCAGCGCGGTGACCGCGCCGTACTGGCCCGGCAGCGGCGTGCCGTCGGGACGTCCCACCCAGACGCCGACGGTGTAGCGCCGGGTGGCACCCAGCGCCCAGGCATCGCGGAAGCCGTAGCTGGTGCCGGTCTTCCACGCCACCCGCGGGCGACGCCCGGTGTCGAAGGTGTCGACGCGCTCGCCGGGCCGCGGATTCGCGGCCAGGATCTCCTGCACGATCCAGGCCGCGCCCGGCGACAGCAGGCGGCGCTCCACCAGCGGATCGTCGGCGGCGTAGCGGACGCGCCCTGCGATGCCCCCACGCACCAGCGCCGCATGCGCGCCGACCAGGTCTTCCAGGCGCGCACCGGTGCCGCCCAGGATCAGCGTGAGGTTCGGCTTGGCACCACGGGGAAAGCGCAGGCCGATCCCCGCGTGGTCCAGGCGCGCCGCGAAGCGCGCCGGCCCGACGCGGTCGAGCAGGTCCACGGCCGGCACGTTGAGCGACAGGCGCAGCGCATCGGCCACCGCCACCGGGCCATTGAAGGCGGCGTCGAAATTGCCCGGGCGGTAGCCGCCGAAGGACTGCGGCGCATCGAGCAGCAGGCTCTGCGAATGCACCAGGCCGTCATCCAGCGCCATGCCATAGACGAAGGGCTTCAGGGTCGAACCCGGCGAACGCCAGGCCTGCACCATGTCGACGTGGCCCAGGCGCGCGGCGTCGCCGAAGGCCGCGGTGCCGAGATAGGCTCGCGCCTGCATGGTCTCGTTGTCGATCACCAGCAACGCCGCCGAGGTCCGCTCGGGCAGGCGGCCGACATAGGCGCCGAGGCGCTCTTCGAGCGTGCGCTGCAACGCGGCGTCGATGGTGGATTCGATGCGCTCGGCGCGCGGTCGCTGCGAGCGCAGGCGCTGTGCCAGCAGCGCCGCCGACAGCGGCGGCTTCAGCGTGCGCGAGACGACCGCTTCGACCCGTGCGTCATCCACCTCGGCGCGGCTCCAGTGGCCACGGTCGACCATGCGCTGCAGCACCTTGTCGCGCGCGCGCCGCGCGGCCTCGGGCGCGCGGTCGGGCCGCAGTCGCGTCGGCGCCTGCGGCAGCACCGCCAGCAGCGCGGCCTCGGCGTGTGACAGTCGTGCCGCCGGCTTGCCGAGATAGGCCCAGCTCGCCCCCTCCACGCCTTCGATGGTGCCGCCGAAGGGCGCGCGCTCCAGGTACAGGGTGAGGATCTCGTCCTTGGACAGGTGCGCCTCGAGCTGCAGCGCGCGCAGCATCTGCCGCAGCTTGCCCGCCGGCGTGCGCGCGTGGGGTTCGAGGATGCGCGCCACCTGCATGGTCAGCGTGGAGCCGCCGGACACGATGCGCCTGCTGGCCGCGGCCTGCCACGCGGCACGCAGCAGCGCCACCGGGTTCACGCCCGGATGGCGGCGGAACCAGCGGTCTTCATAGGCCAGCAGTGCTTCGACGTAGAGCGGCGAGACGGTGCTTTCGGACGCGGGATAGCGCCACACCCCCTCGGCGTCGGCGAAGGCGCGCAGCGGCGTGCCGTCGCGCGCGGTGACCAGGGTGGCGTGGTCACGGGCTTCGGGCAGCGGCGGCGGGAACGCGAGGTCGAGCACGAGCAGCGACAGCAGCAGCGCGACCGCGCCCCAGCGCAGCGTTGGCAGCAGGCGTGCGCGCCACTTCGGACGGTCTACGCCCGACCCCACGCCGCACCGCCCCAGCTCACGGCTGCACCACCGTCATGCGCGCCGGCTGCGCGCGGCCGACGCCGCGCAGCTCCGGGCGGTACATGTCTTCCACCAGCGGCGGCGGCACGGTGTATTCGCCGGGCGTGACCGCGCGCACGAGGTAGAACACGTCGGCGGCACGGCCCGCATCCAGGCGCAGGGCGGCGACGTAGCGGTCGTCGCGGAACTCCTCGTGCAGCAGGTCGGCAGCGTGGCCGCGTTCGTTGAGATGGATACCCCCCACGACCACGTCGGCCCAGGCCGAGGCGTCGCCGAGATTCATGTTCTCGACCTCGAGTCCCGCCGGCAGCAGGTCGGTCAGCAGCGCGTCGGGCATGGCGCGGTCGGCGGTCACCGTGACCCGCACCACCAGAGCCTCGCCCTCGCGCAGCGCACGCGGTGCCCAGGGCTTGCCGTCGGTGGTGTACCAGCTGCGCTCCACCTTCAGCACGCTGTCATCGGGCGTGGGCGCGGTGCGCGGGATGCCGGCGACGTCCATGCTCGCGTACAGCGGCGGCTCGCCCGTCGGTGCAAGGCGGACGCCGGCCGCAAGGGCCTCGTAGCCGTAGCTGCGCGAGAAGCGACGCATCGGCTCCAGCGCCTCTTCCACGCCACCTTCGACCAGGGTGCCGCTGAAGCTGCGGCCGGGCGTGCCCGCAAGCGCGTGGCCCAGGCGCGCGAGCGCGGACTGCTCCTGGGTGCTCAGGTAGAACCAGCGTGCCTTGCGGCGGGCGTCGAGCTCGAGGCCGAGCGTGCGCAGGCCGCTGCTGCGCTGAGGCGTGGCCAGGTCGTGCTCCTGCACCAGGGCCTGCATCAGCGCGGCGTCGCGCAGCGGCGTGCCGAAGTCGCCCAGCCAGCCGGGGCGGTCGCCGCTCCACGCGAAGGCTTCGTCCAGCGCTTTGTTGCCGCGGGTCACGTCGCCCTGCAGCGCCAGCGCCAGGCCCAGGTGGGCCAGCGGCATGGCGCTGCGCGCGGACTTGCGCTCGCCGTCGTACAGCGCGCGCAGCGTGCCCAGCGGCGCGCGATCGAGGCGCGCCAGCACGTAGCCCGCGTGCGCCTTGTACGCCAGGCGCAGGTGGCTGCGGTTGTCGCGGCCGTAGAACTGCTCGCCGTCGGACAGCAGGTCTTCGGACATGCGCGACAGCGCCTTCTGCAACATCGCGTCGGGCACGTCGAAGCCACCGTCGCGCGCATCGAGCAGGAACTCCGCGATATACGGGGTCAGCATCGGCTCGGTGCGGCCGCTGCCGCCCCACATGGCGAAGTGGCCGGAGCCGGCCTGCAGCGCGGCCAGCCGCCCCAGCGCACTTTCCATGCGTCGCAGGCGGTCGTCAGCGGGGAGCGGCGACATGCCGTAGGCCTCGGCGGTGGGCGCGTCCAGCATCAGCGCCGCATAGCCCTTGCTCGCGGTCTGTTCCGCGCAGCCATAGGGATAGCGCAAGACCCCCTCGAGGGCGGCGGCAAAGGCGATCGGCGGCGTGGCGCTCAGGCCCAGGCGCGCGTTCACCGAAGACGGCAGCATGCCCTCGGCCAGCGCGGCTTCGAGCACCACCGGGGCCAGCGGATCCAGCACCAGGCTGCGCGAGCGCAGCACCTGTGGCCACGGCGCGCGCACCGGCAGGTCGTGGCTGCGATCGACCGCGACCCCGGGGCCGTCCACGCGCAAGCGGACCTTGGCGACCTCGTGCCCGTCGAGCGCACGCAGCGGGAAGGACAGGGTCGAACGTCCGTCGGCTGCGAGCTTCACCTCGCGCGTGCCCTCCTCCACCTGCAGCGGCCCGATGCCTTCCACGCGCACGCGGAAGTCGCCGGCCTTGCCGGTGAAGTTGCTCAGGTCGAGCGTCACCGTGGCGCGGTCGCCGGGCGCCATGACCCGCGGCATGCTGGCCTCGGCCACCAGCGGCGCGCGCACCAGCACTTCGGTGTCGCGGTTGCCGTAGCGGGCGTCGCTGAAGACCAGGGCGGACACGCGCAGGGTGCCGTTGAAATCGGGCAACGGGAACTCGACGGTGGCATTGCCCTGGCCGTCGAGCGTCACCGGACCCGAGAACAGATCCACCGTTTGCACGCGGGCGGTCGGCCGCCGCGCCTGCGGCAGCGCTTCGATGCCGGCGTCGCCGCCAAAGCGCAGTCGCGCAGTGCCGCCGTCCAGGCTTTCGATCACGCGCCCGTAGATGTCGTACGCGTCCACGCCCAGCCTGCGCTGGGCAAAGAAGTGGCGGTTGGCATCGGGTACCGGGTAGCGGGTGATGTTGAGGATGCCCACGTCCACCGCGGACACCGTCGCGCGTGCGGTCGTGCCCGCCAGCTCCGGCACCGCCAGGGTCACGCGCAGGGTCTCGGCGGGCTTGGACTGCTTCGGCACCGACAGCCCGACCGCCACGCGCCGGTCGTCGCGCGCCATCGGCACGTGGGCCACGCCCACCGCGCGCGCCGGCGTCACCTTGCTGGCGGCACTGCCGCCGCGGAACACCAGTGCGGTGACGTAGACATCGTGCCGCTCCCAGTCCTCGGTCACCGGGATGCGGAAGCTGCTGCCGGCCCTGGCGTCGATCGCCTGCACGTAGAGCAGCTTGTCGCTCTCCACCAGCAACAGGCCCTTGCCGGGGTGCGGCGGCGTGACCGTGACTTCCAGGGTGTCGCCGGCACGGTAGCCGGTGCGGTCGAGGGCCAGCTTGACCTTGTCGGGCCGCGCATCGAGGCCGCGGTTGTCGTCGTTCCAGCTCCAGCCGGCGTTGAAGGGATAGCGGGTGACGAGCCCGGTCTGCGGATCGCGGACCTCGACCCGGTACCCGCCCCACTCCACCGGGAAGTCCACGCGCAGTGCGGTGGATCCGGCATCCACGGTCCGGGTCTCCACCACTTCGAAGCGGCTGGTGTGGTTGTAGTTCCAGCCGCTGTCCTCGTCGAAGTTCCAGTGGTAGTCGCGGCGCTCGCGCACCAGCTTGAGCTCGAGGCCGGCCAGCGGCGCCGGCGTACCTTCCGCATCCACGCGGAGGATCTCGAAGCCGGCATTGGCGTTGGCGTCGCTGCCGTCCTTGTCGTCGAACAGCGGACGCACGCCGACCAGCGCCTCCGCGGGCCAGAGCACGCGCTGGAGGCTGCGGTTGACGGTGCGACCGCCGGTTTCGTACAGGCTGCCCGCGAGCACCACGGATACCGGCGTGTCTCCGCGCACCTCGGCGGGCAGCGGCAGTGCCTGCATCAGCGTGCCGGCGTCGTCGAGCGTCGCATCGACCACGTCGCTGGCCTCGCGCGGCAGCGACACCGTGGGATCACCGAAGAACCAGCCGGGTAGCGACACCACGGGGTGCTGCTCGACGGTGACCGCGAGCCGCGCCGTGAAGCGGTTGCCCGCCGCCGGTGCGCCGTACAGATAGGCACCCGTGACCTCCACGCGCAGCGGATCGCCCTTGGCCAGGCGGGCCTGGGCGCTGTCGAGTTCGAGCTTCATGCGCTCGGGCAGGAACTCCTCGATCCGCAGCGCCATGCCCTGCACCGCCTCCTTGCTGGCGGGATCGGTGCGGAACTCGACCTGCCAGCGCCCGGTAGGCGCCTCGACCGGAATCTCCTTCTCGAAGCGGTAGTAGCCTTGGGCGTCGGACTCGAGCCGCGATTCCACGAAGGTCTTGCCGTCGGGCTGCTTCAGCCGTGCGAACAGCGGCTGCGCCTTGCCGTCGGCCGCAGCCGGCACCGGCTTGCCGTCGGCGTCGCGCAGCAGCGCCGAGACGCGCACCGTTTCGCCCGGGCGATAGAGGTCGCGCCCGGACCAGGCGAAGACCTCGAACCAGGCCTGCCTGCGACCGGCGACCGCAAATTCCGACAGGTCCAGCGCAGGCTGGTTGAACGGCAGCATCGACACGTCGCTGCCGCGCGTGGCCACCAGCACCTGCGCGGCGTCGAGCCTGTGGTCGAGCACGGCGTTGCCGTTGCCGTCGGTCTCCGCCTTGAACACGGTGCCGCCGTCGTCGCCCAGGACGCGCAGCTCGACACCACCAAGCGCCCCGCCGCCCTGCAGCGATGCGGTATGCACGAACAGTTGGTCGGCATAGGCGCGCACGTGCAGGCCGATGTCGCTGACGGTGAAGAAGGCGGTGTCGTACATGCCATCGAAGCTGCCGGCGCGCTTCATGGTGGCGAAGTACAGCCCCGGCTGCTGCAGCTCGGCGATGTCCTGCAGCGGCAGGTAGGTCACCGCACGCTCGTTGCGCTGGCCACCGAGCACGAAGCGGTTGACGTAGACCGGCTCGGCCATGCGCGCAAGCGTGGGCCTGCCGCGGTAGCGGTTGTCCAGGTCCCAGTTGCTTCGGCGCCCGCCGCGCTGGTACTGGGAGAAGAAGCGGGACAGCTCGGAGTCGCGCACGCGCAGGAACTCGACGTCGACCTCTTCGACGTTCACCGACACCACCGGCAGCCCGCGCGACTCGCGTGCCGGCAGCACGCTGCCCTGCGAGGCGAAGCCGGCGGCGGGCTCGAGCTCGCCGGTGTAGACCTTCTGCTCGATGTCGCGGCCCAGGGTGCTGCCGTCGGCAGCGGTGAGCGCGGCGGAGATGCGCAGCGTGTACTCGCGGTCGGCCTGCGCGAAGGGGAAGCGCAGCACGCGGCCGTCGTCGTCCAGGCTCCAGCCGCTGTCGGCGGCCACCGGCTCGGCAAAGGTCAGGAGCGCGTCGAAGTCCTGGGTGCCGACCAGCGGCTGCGAGAATTCGACTGCCAGCGCGAGCGAGCCCTGCTCCTGGTCGGGCCACGCCCGCACCAGTCCGAATCCCTCGATTTCAGTCCGCTCGGCGACGATTGCTTCGCCGCTGGGCGCGGGCATCTGCCCGCCTTCGTTGCGCTTGCAGCCCACTGCCAGCAGCGCCAGCACCATCATTGCCGCGGCGCAGAGCCGCAGGCCGAGCGGACGCCCGATTCCATTCATTGCGTGCATGCCTTCCCTCCCGAGTCGCCGGCAGTATAAGCAGGGCCGGGCGTCGGGAAGGGCGGCGCCCGCCTTTGTAGGAGCAGCTATAGCTGCGATTGCCAGGTCAGGCCATCGCGGCTTTAGCCGCTCCCACGAAGGGAAGGGGTCGGGGGATCGCGGTGCTGCCGCTTGTGCCGACTCAGTCGGCTGCAGCTTCGCCGCTGCCACCTGCACCGGCATCGACGGCAGCGGTACCGGCCTCGGCATCGCTGTCGCCCTCGTCATCGTCGCTGCCGATCGAGCCGTCCACGCGCTCGATGGCCTGCAGGCGCTCACCCTCGCCGAGGCGGATCAGGGTCACGCCCTGGGTATTGCGGCTGACCACGGAGACCTCGGCGGCGCGCGTACGCACCAAGGTGCCGCCATCGGAGATCAGCAGCACCTCGTCCTCGCGGCTGAGCAGCACCGCGGCCACCAGCGGGCCGTTGCGCTCGGTGGTCTGGATGCCGATCACGCCCTGGGTGCCGCGACCCTTGCGCGGGTATTCCGCCAAGCGCGTGCGCTTGCCGTAGCCGTTGGCGGTGGCGGTCAGGACGTAGGCGTCCGGCTCGCCCTCGCGCTCGTCCTGGACGACCTCGGCGGTGCCGTCGACAACGACATCATCGTCCTCGGACTCGTCCAGGCTTTGCGCGGACTCGGCCACGATGAGGCCCACCACCGACTCGCCGTCGGCCAGGCGGATGCCCCGGACGCCGGTCGCGGTGCGACCCATGGCGCGCACGGCGCTTTCGTCGAAGCGCACGGCCTTGCCGTTGCTGGCGAACAGCATGATGTCGCGCGAACCGTCCGTCAGCTCGGCGCCGACGAGCGCGTCGCCGTCCTCGAGGTTGATCGCGATCTTGCCGCGCGCCAGGCGGTAGGCGAACTCGGTGAGCGGGGTCTTCTTGACGGTGCCGCGGCGCGTGGCGAAGAACACATACTGATCCTCGCGGTACTCGCGCACCGGCTGCACGGCCTGCACCTTCTCGCCCTCTTCCAGCGGCATCCAGTTGACCAGCGGGCGCCCGCGCGCGTTCGCGCCGGCCTCCGGCAGCTGGTGCACCGGCAGCCAGAACACGCGCCCGCGGCTGGTGAAGGCCAGCAGCGTGTCATGTGTATTGACCAGCCACAGCTGGGCGATGAAGTCCTCGTCGCGGGTGGCGGCGGCGTTGCGGCCACGGCCGCCGCGCTTCTGCGCGCGGTAGGCGCTGACCGGCTGGCGCTTGGCATAGCCGGCCTGCGACACGGTGACCACCACGTCCTCGGGCTCGATCAGGTCGAGGATGTCGAGGTCTTCCTCGCTGGCGCGGATCTCGCTGCGGCGCGCATCGCCGAACTCTTCCTTGACGTTGCGCAGCTCGGTGCGGATCACCTCCAGCAGCACGTCCGGATCCTCGAGGATCTCGATCAGGCCGCGGATGACGTCGAGCAGCAGCTTGTACTCCTCGGTCAGCTTCTCCTGCTCCAGCCCGGTCAGGCGGTGCAGGCGCATCTCGAGGATCTGCTGCGCCTGGATGTCGGTGAGCTGGTAGCCCGTGCCGCCATCGGCATGGACCAGCAGGCCGACGCCTTCGGGCAGGTCTTCCGGACGCGATGCCTCGGCGCCGGCGGCACCCAGCAGCGCGCCAACCAGGCCCGGCTGCCACAGGCGCGCGAGCATGCGCTCCTTGGCGACCTGCGGGTTGTCCGAGGTCTTGATCAGCTCGATCATCTCGTCGATGTTGGCGAGCGCGACCGTCAGGCCTTCCAGGATGTGCGCGCGGGCACGCGCCTTGCGCAGCTCGAAGATGGTCCGGCGGGTGACCACTTCGCGGCGGTGGCGCACGAAGGCCTCGAGGAAATCCTTGAGGTTCAGCAGCCTCGGGCGGCCGTCGACCAGCGCCACCATGTTGATGCCGAAGACCGACTCCATCTGGGTCTGCTGGTACAGGTTGTTCAGCACCACATCGGCGGAATCACCCCGCTTGATCTCGATGTAGATGCGCATGCCGTCCTTGTCGGACTCGTCTCGCAGCTCGCTGATGCCCTCGAGCTTCTTCTCCTTCACCAGCTCGGCGATCTTCTCGATCATCCGCGCCTTGTTCACCTGGTAGGGAATTTCGGTGACGATGATCGACTCACGGCCGTTGTCGGCGATCTCGATGTCGGCCTTGGCGCGCATGCGCACGCGGCCACGGCCGGTGCGGTAGCCGAGGTGGATGCCGCCGACGCCGTTGATGATGCCGCCGGTGGGGAAGTCAGGGCCCGGGATGTATTCCATCAGGCCGTCGATGTCGATGTCGGGGTTGTCGATCAGCGCGATCAGCGCGTCGACCACTTCGCCCAGGTTGTGCGGCGGGATGTTGGTCGCCATGCCGACCGCGATGCCGGCCGAGCCGTTGACCAGCAGGTTCGGGAACCGGGTCGGCATGACCGTCGGCTCCAGCTCCTTCTCGTCGTAGTTGGGCTGGAAATCGACCGTGTCCTTGTCGATGTCGGCCATCAGCTCGTGCGCGAGGCGCGACATGCGCGCCTCGGTGTAACGCATGGCCGCGGCGGAGTCGCCGTCGATGGAGCCGAAGTTGCCCTGCCCGTCGACCAGCATGTAGCGCAGCGAGAACGGCTGCGCCATGCGCACCAGGGTGTCGTATACCGACTGGTCGCCGTGCGGGTGGTACTTGCCGATCACGTCACCGACGATACGCGCCGACTTGTAGTAGGGCTTGTTGCTGTGCGCGCCGAGCTCGGTCATGGCGAACAGCACGCGCCGGTGCACCGGCTTGAGTCCGTCGCGGACGTCGGGGAGCGCGCGGCCCACGATCACGCTCATGGCGTAATCGAGGTAACTGCGGCGCATCTCGTCCTCGAGATTGACCGGGATGATTTCCTTGGCGAGCTCGGCCATTGCGACCCTTTGCAGTGATTCGGGAAGCCGCCGGAGGGCGCGCATGGGCAGGCCACGCACACACCTCGGCGGAACCCTAGGATTCTATCACAAAACGCGAGTCTTCAGGCGACCAATCCGACCTGAAATCAATGGCTTGCGTGCGCTCAGACGGTGGCGAACAGCGCCCGCATCGCATCTTCGCCTGGACGTTCCACGATCCCCTTCTCGGTGACGATCGCATCGATCAGTCCGGCAGGGGTCACGTCGAACACCGGGTTCCAGGCCTGCACGCCTTCGGCGACGGTGCGACTGCCCGCGGCGCCCAGCAGTTCGCCCGGATCACGTTCCTCGATCTCGATCAGGTCGCCCGATGCCGTCGCCATGTCGACCGTCGACGATGGCGCCACCACCATGAAGCGCACGCCGTGGTGGCGCGCGGCGATGGCCAGCTGGTAGGTGCCGATCTTGTTGGCGACGTCGCCATTGGCACAGATGCGGTCGGCGCCCACCACCACCCACTGCACATCGCCCCCTTTCATCAGGTGCGAGGCGGCGGCATCGGCGATCAGGGTGGCGTCGATGCCGTCCTGCTGCAGCTCCCACACCGTCAGCCGCGCGCCCTGGTTCCAGGGCCGGGTCTCGCCGGCGAACACACGGCCGACGCGCCCCTGCGCCACGCCGGCGCGGATCACGCCCAGTGCGGTGCCGAAGCCCGCGGTGGCCAGCGAGCCGGTGTTGCAATGGGTGAGCACGCCGCTGCCGGGCGCGATCAGCGAGGCGCCCAGCACGCCCATGGTGCGGTTGGCGGCCAGGTCCTCGGTCTCGATCGCACGTGCCTCGGCCTCGAGCGCGCCACGCCAGTCCACATCGCCATCACCGGCCTGCGCGCGCACGAGCGCGGCACGCATGCGCCCCAGCGCCCAGGCCAGGTTGACGGCCGTCGGACGCGCGGCGTTGAGACGCTGGAACGCGGGCTCCAGGCGTTCCGCGGCGTCGGCGGCGTCGCGCGCCTCGATCGCACGCCCTGCCAGCACCGCCCCCCACGCGGCGGCAATGCCGATCGCGGGCGCCCCGCGCACTGCCAGTCCGTGGATCGCTTCGGCGACGGCGTCGCTGTCGGTGCAGGTCACGTACCCGGTCGCGAACGGCAGCTTGCGCTGGTCGAGGAGTTCAAGCGCGTCGCCGGTCCAGCGGATCGGGCGGATGCGGTCGTAGCGGGCGTAATCGATGGCGGTGTCCATCCGCCAAGTTTACCGCCCCGCGCATCGCGGCCGATTCGCATGACAGCTGTCAGTACGAATGGCGCCGTGCATGCTCGACAATCGCGCCATGGACCTGCCCCGCCCCACCCGCACCCCCTGGATTCCGGCCGTGCTGCGCGTGGCGATACTGCTGTGCGTGATGGCGGCCTGCTGGCGCTTCGGGATGCCGCTCTCGACCGGTCGCGGCACCGGGGGCCACGTACTGCTCGGCTTGGCGCTCTCGGCCGTGGTGCTGGCCACGGTGCTGCTGCTTGCGCGCCGGGAGCGGCTGGCGGCACGCATGCTCGGCCATCACTCGGCGGGCGCGAATGCCCGGGCGTTCTTCCTCGGTATAGCGCTATGGACGCTGCCGGCCGCCATCGGACTGGCGCTGTGCACTGCAGCCGGTTGGACGACGGTCGCCGTGCACGCCTCCCCCACGGAAGTGCTCGCCGCGATCCCGGTTGCGGCGCTCGGCGTGTTCCTGGTCGAAGCGTTTCCCGAAGAACTCGTGTTCCGCGGCTACATCCAGGGACGGGTCGGCCGGACCCGTGCGGCCTGGGTCGCACTGCTGGTGCAGGCCGCACTGTTCATCGCCTTCGCGTGGGCGGTGGGTGCACTGGCGTCTCTCCAGCAGTGGATGTTCCTGCCCGGACTGGCGCTGATCCTGGGCTATGCCCGCGCCGTCGGTGGCAGCGTCTGGCTGGCCATGGGCGTGCATACCGCATGGATGACGGCCACGGCGCTCCTGCTTTCGCCGCAGCACGGCGTGGCCACGGTGGGAGGCGTGGAGACGCTGCAGTTCATCGCGTTCGCGCTGCTGCCGTCGGCCACCATCGGCACGGTGCTGGGCATCCGCGCCCCTGGGTTTTCGTGGCGCGCTCAGGCCTGCGCGAAGTCGTAGGCCAGCACGTCGGCGATGGCGCCGGTGCCGAGCATCGCCATCAGCAGGCGGTCGATGCCGAGGGCGACGCCGGCACTATCGGGCAGGCCCGCAGCCAGCGCCGCCAGCAGTGCTTCGTCGATCGGCGGCAGCACGTCACCGCGTGGTCGACGCACGCCGTGGTCGCGCGCGAAGCGTGCGCGCTGTTCGTCGGCGTCGGTGAGTTCGTGGTACCCGTTGGCCAGCTCCAGCGGGCCGAGGTAGAGCTCGAAGCGCTCGGCGACATCCACGCCATCGCGCCGCACGACCTTGGCCAGCGCGCACTGCGTGGCCGGATAGTCATGCATCGCCAACAGTTGGCCCGGCGGGAACGCCGGCTGGATGCGATGGGTCATCAGCAGGTCCAGCCAGTCGTCGCGGGTGAGGCCCTTCGGGTCGACCTGGCCGGGGAACGCCGCCTGCAGCTCGGCCAGGGACGCCGTCATCGGGTCGATGTCGAGCGCTTCGCGGTAGACCTCGCGGAACGAGACCTTGCGGAAGCCCGCCTCGCGCCCGACCAGCGCGAGGGCTGCGCGCACCAGTTCCGCGGTTTCATCGATCAACGGATCCAGCGTCCAGCCCACGCGATACCACTCGAGCATGGTGAACTCGGGGTTGTGGCGGCCGCCGGCCTCACCGTCGCGGAACACGCGGCCCAGCTCGTAGCAGTCACCGATGCCTTCGGCGAGCAGGCGCTTCATCGGGAATTCCGCGGACGTGCGCAGCCAGCGCGTGCGTGGCGCACCGTGGGTGCGGCCGCCGAACTCGACGGTGAACGAGGCGATGTTGGGATCGGTGTTGCCGCCGCGCGACATCACCGGGGTCTCGACTTCCAGCACGCCGCGGGCGTCGAAGAAGTCACGCACCAGCCGGTTCAGGCGCGCGCGCAGGCGCAGGGCGTCGTGGTTCACGCGTCCACCGGCGCGAGCGCGATGCTGAGGATGTCGCGATCGTCGTCGCGGAAGCCGGCGCGCAGGTACAGCGCCTTCGCACGCGGGTTGTGGCGATTGACTTCCAGGCGCGCGACCTCGGCACCGTGCTGGCGCGCCCAGTCGCACGCGCTTGCCAGCAGCGCTGCGCCCAGCCCGCGACCACGCGCGGCGGGCTCGACGTACAGCTCGTCGACCAGCACGTGGCGGCCGCCCTGCTCGATACTGAAGCACCACCCCAGCACCAGGTAACCCACGCAGGCGCCGTCGGCTTCGGCCAGCAGCACCGCGCCGAGCGAAGCGTCGGCGATCAGCTGCCCGAGCCCGCGGCGCACGCGGGATTCATCCAGCGGGATCCGGTCCTCGGCGTAGAAGCGACGCAGCATGTCGAGCATCCCGGGCAGGTCTTCCGGCCCCGCGGCGCGCAGCGACAGCGGTGCATCCGGCAGTCGGCTCATGCCTGCGCCCCGATGAAGGCCAGCAGTCGCGCCTCGTCCCAGACGTCGACGCCGAGTTCGGTGGCCTTGACCAGCTTCGAGCCGGCCTCGGCACCGGCGACGACGAAGCCGGTCTTCTTCGACACGCTGCCCGACACCTTGGCGCCGAGCGCCTCGAGCTTCTGCTTCGCCTCGTCGCGGCCCATCGATTCCAGCGTGCCCGTCAGCACCACGGTCACGCCTTCCAGCGGCCCCGCCGCCGCGGTGTCCTCGGGCAGCGCGGCCAGCAACTCCGCCTGCATCGCCGCCGCGGCCAGCAGCAGGCGCGCGTTGGCATCGACGGACAGCCACCCGGCCACGGCGGTCGCCGTGTCGTCGGGCAGGCCTGCCATCACGAAGTTGTGGCGCTCCTGGTCGAGCAGCCTCGCGGCATCCGGGAAGGCATCGGCCAGCTGCTTCGCCCGCAGGGGCGTGAGCCTGGGAATGCCCAGGTCGGCCAGCAGCGTCTGCAGGTCGAGACCTTCGCGCAGCTTCGGCGAAGGCGCCCGGGTATCGGTGATGTGCACGCCCGCGGCCAGCAGCCCGTCGATCACCGCCTGGTTCCCGGGCTGGTCCAGGAAGTGGCCGAGCGCGCGTGCGACTTCGTCGCCGATATCGGGCACGCGCTTGAACAGCGGCCACGGCGTCCGCCGGATGCGGTCGAGGTCGCCGAACGAGGCGGCAAGCGCCTTGGCCGTGCTCTCGCCCACGTGTTCGATGCCCAGCGCGAACAGGAAACGCTCGAGCGTGGTCTCCCGGCTGCGCTCGATCGCGGCCACGAGGTTTTCCGCCCACCTGGTCGCGACCTTCCCCGACTTCACCGTCTCCGGCGTGGTGCCATCGCGCTCGTCCGCGCGGCGCCGCATTTCAACGAAGTCGTCCACGCCAAGGCCATAGAGGTCGGCGATGCTCTTCGCGTAGTCGAAGTCCACCAGCGCCTGGATCAGCCGTTCGCCCAGGCCATCGATGTCCATTGCACGGCGCGACGCGAAATGGAACAAGCCCTGCACGCGCTGCGCCGGACACACGAGCTCGCCGCTGCAGCGCGCCACCACCTCACCCTCCTCGCGCACGATCTCGGAGCCGCAGACCGGGCAATGCTCCGGCATGCGCCAGGCGGTGGTGCCCTCCGGCCGACGCTCCGGGATCACCCGCAGCACTTCCGGAATGACGTCGCCCGCGCGGCGCACGATCACCGTGTCGCCCACGCGCACGTCGAGGCGCGCGACCTGGTCGGCGTTGTGCAGCGTCGCCCGGGTGACGGTCACGCCGCCCACGTGCACCGGCCGCATCAGCACCCAGGGCGTGACCGCACCTGTCCGGCCGACATTCACCTCGATCGCCTCGACGACGGTCGCCTCTTCCTGCGCAGGGAACTTGTGCGCGATCGCCCAGCGCGGCGCGCGCGAGACGAAGCCCAGGTCCGCCTGCAGCTCGTGGCTGTCGAGCTTGTAGACCACGCCATCGATGTCGTACGGCAGCCCATCGCGCGCCTCGCCGATGCGACGGTAGTAATCGAGCACGCCCGCCAGGCCCGTGGCGCACTCCACCAGCGGCGACACCGGCAGCCCCAGCCTACGCAGCCACGCGAGCACGCCCGAATGCGTGGCCGGAACGCGGACGCCCTTCACCTCGCCCAGCGAATAGGCGAAAAACGCCAGCGGCCGCTTCGCCGTGATCGCCGGATCGAGCTGCCGCAGCGACCCTGCCGCCCCGTTGCGCGGATTCGCCAAAGGCTTGGCCCCGTGCGCCAGCGCCCACTGGTTGTAAGCCTCGAAGCCCGCGCGCGGCATATAAACCTCCCCACGCACTTCAAGCACCTCCGGGATACCCGGGCCACCCGCTTCGCTGCCATCGTCCCGCAGCCGCAGCGGGATCGCCTTCACCGTGCGCAGATTGGCAGCGACATCCTCCCCCGACGCACCATCCCCACGGGTCGCCCCCCGCACGAACAGCCCATCCTCGTAACGCAGGCTGATCGCCAGCCCGTCGAACTTCGGCTCCACCGAAAACACCGGCATTTCGTCACCGGTCTCGCGCACGATACGGGCAACGAACTCCGCCACCTCCCCATCGCTGAAGGCATTGCCCAGCGACAGCATCGGCACCGTATGCCGGACCGTGGCGAACTTGCCCGAAGGCACGCCGCCCACGCGCAGCGTCGGCGAATCCGGTGTCTGCAGCGACGGATCGGCGGCTTCGAGCGCAACAAGCTCGCGCAGCAGCCGGTCGTACTCCGCATCCGGCAGCGCCGGATCGTCAACCACGTGGTAACGATGGTTGGCGTCGTCAATCAGCCGGCGCAGTTCGGCGGCGCGCTTCGGGGCGTTCTGTGGCATCCGCAGATTGTAAGACGGCCACGCGTTCCCGAGGCACCCGTCCATGCGTTGAGGCCAGTGCTCGCGCCGGCACTGCTCCTCCCGGCGGCCCGCGGCACAGCGCCGCAAGGCGGGTGGGCGGGTACGCAGTGGGCATAAAGACCACCACGTGGTCAGCCCACGGAGTACCCGCCCACCTGCCGTACCGCGCGCCTCCAAGGCACGCCCTTCCGCCTTTGGCGTTATCGCCCTCCGGCTACCAGTCCGGACTGCGCGTAATCGGCACATCCTGCTCGCGATCGTACGTGCGCAATTCCTCACGCAGGTGCGAGATCCGCTGGCGCCCGAGCGCATTGCGGTGCTCGTCCAACAGCACCCCGTCCAGCAGCTCCGCCATGCGCTCCGCCGTCGGCAGCATCGCATCCCACGCATCGAGCGCCGACACCGGCGCCGGCAGCGTCAGGAAGAACGCGATCGCCGGCGTCTCCAACGACTGGATCTCGGCCATCTCGAAGCTCCCGGGACGGCGGATGTTGGCCACGCTGAACACCGGCCCCCGCTCCGGATGTCCGTTGACCAGCCGATGGAACACGCTGAGATGACCATAGGTCAGCCCCGCCTTCTCGGCCGCCACCACGATGTCCGGGCCGCGCAGCACGTTGCCCGCGCGCGCCGCGATGTACAAGGTCACGATCTTGTCGAAGTCGTCGCTGACGCGCTGGCCATACTGGCTGACCGTCGCCCCCGCAGTCCCGCCGACGGCCCCGTCGAGCAGGTCCATCTCGCTCTGCACCGCTTCCTCGGCCGGAAACGCCTCGCCCTCGCCGAGTTCGCGCTCGAGCTGCGCGCCCAGGGTCGGCTCCATGCGCTCCTCGCGCACGGCGGACGCGGCCTTCGCCGGCACGCGGCGGCCCTGCGGGCTCCGCGGACGGGTGCCGAAGTACCAGATCGCCGCGAACAGCAGGACGCCCGCGACCAGGATCCCGATCCGCAGCAGCCAGGTATCGCTCATTCCACTCTCCCGTGTTGGTTCAGGCGGCGCCGGCCAGGCGCGCGGCTTCCGCAAGGTCCACCGACACCAGCCGGCTGACGCCGGGCTCGCGCATGGTAACGCCCGACAGCTGCCTCGCGGCTTCCATCGTCGCCTTGTTGTGGGTCACGAACAGGAACTGCACCTTCTCGCTCATCTCGGTGACCATCGCGCTGAAGCGGCCGACGTTGGCCTCGTCCAGCGGCGCATCGACCTCGTCGAGCAGGCAGAACGGCGCCGGGTTGAGCTGGAAGATCGCGAACACCAGCGCCACCGCGGTCATCGCCTTCTCGCCGCCCGACAGCAGCGAGATGTTGGACACCCGCTTGCCCGGCGGGCGCGCCATGATCGCCACGCCGGTGTCGAGCAGGTCCTCGCCGGTGAGTTCGAGATAGGCGTGGCCGCCGCCGAACAGGCGCGGATAGATTTCCTGCACGCCGGAGTTGACGCGGTCGAAGGTGTCCTTGAAGCGGCCGCGGGTCTCGCGGTCGATCTTGCGGATCGCATCTTCCAGCGTTTCCAGCGCCGAGTTGAGGTCGGCGTCCTGGCTGTCGAGGTACTCCTTGCGCTGCGCGGCCTCGGCATGCTCCTGGATCGCCGCGAGGTTGACCGGCTCCAGCCGGCGCAGCTTCGCGTCGAAGTCGGCGACCATGCGGCCCCAGGCGGTGGCCTCGGCATCGTCGGCCAGGCCCGCGACCACGTCGTCGAGCACGAAACCCGCCTCGACCACGGCCGCGCCCAGCTGCTCGGCGTGGATCACCAGTGCCTGCTGGTCGAGGCGGCGCTGGGCGATGGCCTCGCGCTGGGCGATGGCCTGCTCGTCGCGCTGGTGGCGCACCTGTTCGTATTGCCGCAGGCCGGCGTCGACGCCATCGAGCGCGCTGCGTGCCTGCGCCAGCACCTGCTCGGCGTTCACCCGCTCGGCAAGCGCGGCCTGGCGCTGCTGTTCCAGCGTGTCGACCGGGGTGTCGCCGGCGGCAAGCTGGGTGCTGATCTCGCCGAGGCGGCTGTCGAGCTGGCCGCGCTGGCCACCCATGCGCTGCAGGGCCTGGCGCAGGCCATTGGCCTGGGTGCGCTGGGCTTCCAGCTGCAGCGCCAGCGCATGGGCCTGCTCGCGGGATTCGCGGGCGGCGGTGCGGGCTTCGTCGCGAAGCGCGGACAGGCGCGCGCGCTCGGCGTCCAGCTCGCGGCGGCGGCCTTCGAGTTCGGCCATGCGCGAGACGGCGTCCTCGAGCCGCCCGCGCGACTCGCGCGCCTGTTCACCGCTGCCGGTGATGGATTCGCCAAGCTGCGCGAGTTCGGCGTCGATGCGTTCGATGCGGTTGCGGGCCGCGTCGAGCCGACCCTGCTGGCCTTGCAGCCGGCCGGCAAGCTCCGAAACGCTGCGGTGTGCGTGGTAGAGCTGGCGCTGCGCGTCCTCGCGCGCCTGCTCGGCGGCCAGCAGGCGCTCGCGGCCGTTGGCCAGCGCGGCTTCGAGTTCGGCCTCGCGCGCCTGCAACTGCTCGATGCGTTCGCGCAGGCCCTGGATCTCGCGCTCGCGCAGCAGCGCGCCCTGGCGCGCCGCACCCGAGCGCAGCACCCGCAGCCAGCCGGCGCCAAGGCGCTCGCCATCGCGGGTGATCACCGAATCGCCCGGCTCCAGCCGTGCCTGAAGCGCACGCGCATCGGCCAGCGAATCGGCCACGTGCAGCCGCGCCAGCAGGCGGCGGATGGCCAGCGGGCCGCGCACGCGCGCGGCGAGCGAGGTCGGCGCGAAATCAGCGTCGCCGGCGTCGGCCGACACCAGCGCGATGCGGCCTTCCCCCAGGTCGGCCAAGGCTTCCACCAAGGCTTCCGGGCTCTCGACCAGCACGCCCTCGATCATCTGCCCGAGCGCGCCCTCGACCGCGTTCTCCCAGCCCGGATCGACCTCCAGCGCCTCGCCCACGCGAGTGGCCGAGTCCAGGCCGCGCTGGCGCAGCCAGGCCACCGCCGCGCCCTGCTCCTGGCCGAGCGCCGCATGCTGCAGGGTTTCAAGCGAGGACAGGCGGCCGCGGGCCTCCTGCGCCAGTTTGCGCACCTCGGAAATTTCCTGCTGGGCCGCACGCTGCTGGTCCTGCAGGTCGAGCGCGGCCTGCTTGCGCGCTTCCAGGCCTTCGTTGAGGCCGTCCAGCGCGAGCTTCTGCGTCTCGTGTTCCTCGGCGACGCCGGCAAAGGCTTCGGCCAGCGCATCCAGGTCCAGGCCGGCGCGCTCGGCGGAGAGCGCTTCGCGGCGCCGGTCGGCTTCCAGCGACTGCCGGTCGAGATAGTCGACGCGGGTGCGCTCGACCTCGGCCGCACGCGCCGCCTCGCTGGACTCGCCGCTGTGCGCGTCCCAGCGCTCCTGCCAGTCGGCCAGCGCGCCTTCGGCATCGCGCAGCGCGTCCTGCCGCGTTTCGTCACTTTCACGCAGGGCTTCGAGCGCCGGCTCGGCCTCGGCGATCGATTCCTCGAGGATCGCCAGGCGCTCCTCGTCGCCGCTGATGTGCTGCGCCAGCTCGGCGATCGCGTCCTCGGCCTCCTCGCGGGCACGCAGCAGGCGCTGCGAGAGTTCGCGCTGGTGCGCGATCTGCTGCTCGATGCGCGCCAGGGTGCCGCCGACCTCGTAGCCCGCGGCCTGGGCGCGGTTGAGCGCGTCCATCGCCTCCTCGCGCCTGACGCGGCCTTCCTCGAGTTCGCGCTCGGCTTCGCGCTGCTCGGCGATCAGCTGCTGCAGACGGGTCTCTTCCTGCGCCAGGCCCTCGCGCAGCCTGGACAGCTTCGCGTCGAGCGCACGGTATTCAAGCCCCTTCCACTCGGCGTCGCGCACCCGGCGCTCTGCCTGGATCGCGGTGTACTGCTCAGCCTGCCGCGCCTGGCGCGCGAGATGCCCGAGCTGCTTGCCGACCTCGTCGCGCAGGTCGCCAAGACGATCGAGGTTCTCGCGCGTGTGGCGGATGCGGGTCTCGGTTTCCTTGCGGCGCTCCTTGTACTTGGAGATGCCGGCGGCCTCCTCCAGGTACACGCGCAGTTCCTCGGGCTTGGCTTCGATGATCTGGCTGATCAT
Source organism: Luteimonas sp. A649 (assembly GCF_054072735.1). Lineage (NCBI taxonomy): Bacteria > Pseudomonadati > Pseudomonadota > Gammaproteobacteria > Lysobacterales > Lysobacteraceae > Luteimonas > Luteimonas sp. A649. The sequence continues at coordinate 1,394,312 of NZ_JBSVRQ010000001.1, forward strand.
CCCCTGCTCGATGATCGAGTAGCTGCGCGGCCCCAGGCCCGTGCCAAGGAACAGGTCGGTGATGTCGCGGCGGCGGCACTTGGCGCCGTTGAGGTAGTAGCTGCTCTGGCCGTCGCGCGACACCAGGCGCTTGACCGAAATCTCGTTGAAGGCCGCGAATTCGCCGGTAATGGCGTGGTCGCTGTTGTCGAAGATCAGCTCGACCGTCGCCTGCGACACCGGCTTGCGCGAGTTCGAGCCGGAGAAGATCACGTCGGTCAGCGAGTCGCCGCGCAGGCGGCTGGCCGAACTCTCGCCCATCACCCAGCGCACGGCGTCGATGATGTTCGACTTGCCGCAGCCGTTGGGCCCCACCACGCCGGTCATGTTGGTCGGCAGGTGCAGGGTGGTCGGATCGACGAAGGACTTGAAACCCGAGAGCTTGATCGTGGACAGGCGCATGCGGCGGTCGGTTGCCTCGGCGGCACACGGGCGGGCCGTGGCGGCGGTCGGTTTCGGGGAAATGCAGCGGGAATGCGGCCCGGAGGCAGCAGCACCGCAGTATAGCGGCACCCGGCTGGGCCGGATGCCGCCACCCCCAAGCCTCAGAAGACGACGTACAGGCTGACCCCGGCGAACGCCTGCAGTCCGGTGACACGGATGTAGTGGAGGCCCGGCTCCGGCGCCTGGATGCGCAGGCCACGGCCGCTGGTCGAACCATCGGCGGCGCCATCCTCCGGCACCGCCTGGTGGCGGGACTCGATGCGCAGCTGACCACTGCCACCACCACCGCCCCTGAGCACCGTCAGGTTGCGCACGCCGGCCGGCACCCGGACGGCGAACAGGAACGAATCGCCTTCCGCACCGGACAGGCCCCGCACCGTTTCCCCGGCGCGCAGCAGGCGGGCATCCGGACCCAGCACGTGGACGCCGGTGTCGCCGCCCAGGGCCAGGAGGCGCTGGTCTCCGGTGGCCAGCAGGCGCTGCGGCGCGGCACCGCCCAAGGACGTCAGCTTCCGCAGCTCCGGGCTGGTGGGATCGCTGACGTCAAGCTCGTGCAGGCCTTCCGCGTCCGCGAACCACACCAGTTCGCCGGCCTGGGCCACGCGGGTGTAGTCCCCCAAGCCGCTGCCCGGGGAGTAGCGCCCGATCACCTCGGGCGCCGCCGGATTGGCGATGTCGACCACGCGCAGGCCCTCTCCGCAGGCGAGGTAGGCCAGGTCCATGGCCTCGTCGACGGCGAGATCGAAGGCCGCGCCGCAGCCGTCGTCGACGTGGGCAAGCTGCCGCGGCGCCCCACTGCCGGACACGTCGAAGACGATCATGCCGCCCGGGTATCCGGATTCGATTTGCGCGCCCTGGGCCATGTAGAGGTAGCCATTGCCGGCATGCAGGCGGTACGGCTGGTTGGCGAGCGGGATCTCCGACAGCAGCGCCGGCGCGCCGGGCTTCGCGATGTCGACCGTCGCCAGCCCGCCTTCATTGGTCCAGCGGCCGACCCAGGCACGGGTTCCTTCGATGGCGATGGTCGCGGCGAACTGGTACGGAAGCCGCGAGACCTCCTTCGGCCCACCCTGCGCGCCGAGATCCACCGCCACCAGCCCGTAGCCCCAGGCCGCCATCCAGGCGATGTCGCCCGCCATGGCCATCTGTTCGAAGCTGCGGCCCTCCAGCAGTTTCGGCAGGCCGGCCTCCACGCGCGCCAGCGGCGCCAGCGTATCCGGGTCGTTGACCGTCAGGCCGTAGTTTGCCTGCAGCAGCACCGTCTTTCCGTCATGGATCGCGGCGTCCACGGCGCGGACGCCGCCGGGGAGCCAGCCGGTGGCCACCAGCTGCGGCTTGCCGGGCTGGCCGACGTCCAGCGCATGCATGAGATCGGTGCCGGTCTGCAGCAACATGCCCTGTTCGCCCAGCGGCACGGCCCGCCTGCCGGCGAAGGCATCGATCGTGGACTGTGCCACCGCCTGCGGCGCGTCCGGGTCGGCCACGTTCCAGATCCCCATCCCGGGCCCGTAGCCGAAGCTGTAGACATGGTCGCCCAGGCGGGCGCCGGCGGTGGCGGCGGGAATCTCGATCGAGCCACGCTGGGCCATGCCCGCGGCCGTGTCGAAGACCGACAGGTTGTTGCCGATGCCGACCGTGGTCTCCGGGCCGCTGACGACCCGGAATGTGTCGAGGCCGTCCAGGCCGTGGCTCGACGCCACCACCGGGGCTCCCGGCGCGGACACGTCGTACAGGGTGTAGACCGTATTGCCCAGCCAGCCACGACCGCTGGCGTGGATGGTGTCGCCGTGGACCGCCAGGTCCGTGAATTGGGCCGGAAGGCTGCCCACGGCGCTGGCCGCGAAGACCGGCGCCTCCGGATCGTCAAGCTTGCCGACCAGCAGCCCGTGGCCATCGTCGAACAGATAGAGATGGTCGTTGGCCGTGGTCAGGCCGAGGGCGCGCAGCGTGCGATCGCTGTCGAGGTAGGCCTCGTCATCGCGCACCAGGCGCGGGACCCGCGGGTCGGCCAGTGACCAGGTGGCGACGCCGCTGCGACCGTTGTCGCCGCGCCAGCTGGCGTAAAGGTGGTCGCCCACGCGCACCAGGCCGTTGATGGGGCCACCCACGGCGTCCGAGGTGTCCAGCCGCACCGGTCGATCAGGTCGGGCGTAGTCCCAGGTCGCGATCACGCGGCCGGTCGGGACGTAGGCAAGCGCGCCGGAAACGACCGGGGCAGCCGCGATCCCGCCGCCGCGCAGCAGCTTGAGCTTGAGCGGCTCGGCGGCTTCGACGCCCGCGGCAAGGGTGCAGGCCATGGCAGCCGCAAGCGCGGCAGTGAGAAACGGATTCGGCTTCACGTACGGATCCTCTGTCTTGCTGGGGTGGATCACCGACCTTGGGACCCGACCTGCTGCCGGACACTCCAGACGCATGACTGTTACATGATCATTACGCTTGAAATCAGACACTTGCGGGCGAACTCCACCGTCATCCGGCGATCGCGGCAGCGACCCGCGCCTGCAGCTCCGCGAGCGACGGGACGGCGGGCGCCCAGATCGCCACGCGCCCCGCGAGCGCCGCGGCCTCGGCCTGCCGCCCCTGCTCCAGCAGCCAGCCGGCGTAGGCGAGTACGACGTCGGCGATGTCGGACGGCACGCCCTCGCGCTCGGCCAGTGACAGGGCGTCGGCAAATGCGGCGTCCACCTCGGCTGCTGGCCGTCCCGCCTGTTGGACGCCCAGTGCGCGCCGCAACCGGTCGGGCACGAACGCCCCCAGATCGGCCTCCGCCGCCATGCGCACCGGCCGATCGAGGCGCAGCGCGGCCTGCTCGCGGCGCAGCAGCAGCCAGGCGCGGGCCTCCGGATGCACGCCGACGGGAACGGCGGCGAGGGCCGCATCAGCCAACGCAAGGGCCTCGTCCGGCCGTTCGCGGTCGAGGGCCAGCGCAACCTCGTGCCGCGCCGCCTCGAGCTGCAGCGTGAGACCGGGGCCTGGCGGGCCACGGCTCGCGAGGATGTCCGCCGCCTCGTCCAGCCGGCCGGCGACCCGCAGCGCCCCGGCCCGCGCCTGCAGCAGCGCCCGCGCCTGCGCCGGGTCGGCGACGCGGTCGCGCAGCGCCAGGCCGCGCCCGCTTGCAGCCAGCGCCTGCTCCACCCGCAGCAGGCCGAGTTCGGCGTCGGTGCGCGCTGCCAGCACGGTCGCCAGTTCGTTCACCGCCCCCATTGCCGAAAACGCCTGTTCGGCTTCGTCCAGGAAGGCCAGGGCCTGGGCCGGCCGGCCGCGATCGGCTTCGAGGATGCCCATGTTGGCGTCGACCCTCGCGACCGCCAGGGCATCGCCGGTCCGCTGCAGCGTCACTCGGGCACGGCCGAAGTCGGCCAGGGCCGCGTCGAAGCGTTCGTCCATCGCGTACACCACCGCGCGCCCGCTGAGGGCCTGGCCGAGCTCGGCCGGGTACTCCGCGGCCAGCGCGATCGCGGTGTCATACGCCGCCTCCGCCTCGTCAAGCCGCTCCAGGCGCAGCAGCATCGCGCCGCGCGCGTTGAACACCTGCACGCGGAACACCGGATCGGGCACGGCATCCTCTTCCAGCAGGCGCTCCAGGCGCGCCAGGCCCCGCGCGTGTTCGCCGGCGCGGAAATCCACCCGCGCCAGCTGGTACTGCAGCCGCGGCTGTGCGCGCTGCAGCTCGGGCGCGGCAAGCAGGATGCCGCGTGCGGCCTCGAGCTCGTTGGCCAGCATCGCCGCTCGCGCACGCTGCAGGCGCTCGGCCAGGTCCGTGGCCTCGGCATCCGCCAGCGCCGTTCCGCCGAGCCTCGGGGCCAAGCGGTCGACCGCCAGGCGCGCGGCTTCGAGCAGGTCGCCGGCCTCTCCGGCCGCGGCGTGGGTCATGCCCCCGCCGTCCCCTGCAGTCAGGCGGACACCCCACGCCGCGCCGTTCCGCGCCACCTCGCTTTCCACCCGCCAGCCGCGTCCCAGCATGGCGCGGAACCGGGCGGGCCCGTCGCCCCCCTCGCGTGCGTCCGCCGCCAGCGCCGACTCACTCGACAGCACCACGAGGCCGCTGCGCCGCAGCCGGTCGCCAAGGTAGTCCATCAGGCCAAGCCGCACCCAGGCGACATCGTCGCCGTCCTCCACGCGGGTCGGCAGCACCAGCAGCGCGTCCTGCACCGGCACCGTCGCCCCACTGCCGGCGACAACCGCGTCCAGCGGTCCTGCATGAGGTCGCTGGCGCGTCGCCCACCATGCCGTGGCCGCGAAGACCGCCAACAGGAGGAGCGCGAACGATCCGACAGCCCACCGTTGGCGTAGCCGGCCGGGCCGGCCGGAATCGCCCGGGCGGGGCGGGTCCGGCGGTGGAGGTCGAGGGGGCGGCTCCATGCTGGCCGGAACGGGAACGGGAACGGGAACGGGAACGGGAACGGGAACGGGAACGGGGGCCGGTGTCGGCGTGCCCTGTTCGACGTCCACCTGCATCATCCAGCGGAAACCGTAGCGCGGCACCGTGCGCACGGTGTGCTGGGACTGGCCGTCGTCGCCGACCGCCCGCCGCGTGCGCACCATCACCTGCCCGAGCTGGGCATCGGACACGTCGGCGCGGCGGAACACCGCCCGCACCAGTTCGTCGCGCGACACCGCGCGGTCGCGGTGGGCGATGAGGCACAGCAGGCACTCGTACACGCGCGCCTGCAGCACCACCGGCTCTCCGTCGCGCCGAAGTTCGCGCGTGGCCGTGTCCAGCAAGTGGCGCCCGAAGCGGTAGCGCGGGCTCATGGGTTCGATCGGATCTGCACGCTGCGATGATCGCCGATTCGACGCCCCTTGGCCGGATCCCGGCGCAGTACCCGGCATCGTCGCGGGCAACTCACCGATGCAGGCTTGGCCGTCGCGCCGATAGGCAGGGTGGGCACGAGGCGGGAGGCTGGCCTGCCTTTCCCGAGGATGGACCATACCGATGACCACGGCTCCGGCACTTGGAACAGGCGTGTTCCTTCGCGGCGCGCTCGCCTGCGCATGCATGTCCGCACCGGCCTTCGCCCCCACGGCCATTCACGCGCAGCCAGCCGATCTCATGCACGCCGCGCCCGCGGTGCTTGCGCCCGGCGCGATACCTGCCGGGCCCATTGCGGACTATTGGCTGAGCGAAAAGCTCGACGGCGTCCGCGGGCGCTGGGACGGTCGGCGGCTGTGGACGCGCGGTGGCCTGCCGGTGGACGCGCCGCCCTGGTTCACCGCGGGCTGGCCAGAGGAGCCGATGGACGGCGAACTGTGGCTGGGCCGCGGCCGCTTCGACGAGGCCAGCAGCCTGGTACGCAATCCGCCGGCCGATGACGCGCCGTGGCGCGCGATGCGCTTCCTCGTGTTCGACCTGCCGGCCCACGCCGGTCCCTTCGAGCAGCGGGTCCAGGCCATGCGCGCGCTCGCCGGCCCGGACACTCCCCCTTGGCTGCGGCCGGTGGCGCAGTCAAGGGTCACTGACGACAAGCAGCTGCAGGCCCGCCTGCGCGCTGTGCTCGACGCCGGCGGCGAGGGTCTGATGCTGCAGCACCGTGACGTCCACTACATGCCCGGCCGCAGCGACGGCCTGCTGAAGCTCAAGCCGCACGACGATGCCGAAGCGCGCGTGGTCGCGCATTTGCCAGGTCGCGGCAAGTACGCCGGCATGGTCGGTGCCCTGCTGGTGGAGCGCGAAGACGGCGCGCGTTTCCGCCTCGGCAGTGGCCTCAGCGACGCCGACCGCGACGCGCCGCCGCCGCTCGGCAGCCTGGTGACCTATCGCTACAACGGCCTGACCATCAATGGATTGCCGCGCTTCGCACGCTTCATGCGGCTGCGCGAGCCGCCGCCCGATGCCGGCCCCGAGCGCCAGGCAGGCACCCTTCCTCGACTGGATTAGCGCTGCAATCGGCGTCCGTCGCCGATATCGAAGAAGTGCAGTTGGGCGACTGCGACCCGGAGGGACAGTGACTCGCCCGGACGTGGCAGGTCGCCGGGCGGCAGCCGCGCCACCAGCGCATGCCCGCCCAGGTCCAGGTTCACGAACACCTCGCTGCCCACCGGCTCGACCACTTCCACCAGCGCTTCGAAATTGGCGTCGCCTCTCCCAACGGCTTCCACGCCGGCCGGGGCGTCCGCCCGCAGCAGGTGCTCGGGCCGCAGGCCCATGTCCAGTTCGCGGCCCTCCCAATCGCCGGGCACCCGCAGCCCGGGCAGCGGCACGCGCAGATCGCCATAGGCCACCAGCGCGGGCGCGCCGTCAACCGACACCAGGCGGCCGCGAATCACGTTCATCGCCGGACTGCCCAGGAACGTGGCCACGAACAGGTTCGCCGGCCGCTCGTACAGGGCCATCGGCGTGTCGACCTGCTGGATGCGGCCGCCGTCGAGCACCACGATGCGCTGGCCCAGGGTCATCGCCTCCACCTGGTCATGGGTGACGTAGACCATGGTGGTGCCGAGGCTGCGGTGCAGGCGCGCGATCTCCACCCGCATCGCCGCGCGCAGGCGGGCGTCGAGGTTGGACAGCGGCTCGTCGAGCAGGAACACCTGCGGCTGCCGGACCAGTGCGCGCCCGAGTGCCACGCGCTGGCGCTGGCCGCCGGAAAGCGCCGCCGGCTTGCGCTCCAGCATGTCCTCCAGCCCCAGCGTCTTCGCCGCGCCCGCAACCCGCTCCGCGATCGCCGCCTTGTCCATGCCGCGCAGCTTCAGGCCGAAAGCCAGGTTCCCGGCCACGCTCATATGCGGGTACAGGGCGTAGTTCTGGAACACCATGGCGATGTCGCGGTCGCGCGGCGCGACGTCGTTGACCACCCGCTCGCCGATGGTGATCGTGCCGCCGTCGACCGTCTCCAGGCCGGCGATCATCCGCAGCAGGGTCGACTTGCCGCAGCCCGACGGTCCGACCAGCACAAGCAGCTCGCCGTCGCCGGCTTCGAAGCTTGCGTCATGGACGGCGATGAAGCCGTCGGGATAGACCTTGCGGACGTGTTCGAGCCTGACCTGCGCCATCGTCACTCCGGGTTTCCCCGTCATGCGGCTGCGGGGCCTGTGCGTTATCCTCGCAATGTAACCGTTTTCAACGCATTCCTACGCGCCGATCCGCCCGGAGCCCCTTGTCCATGTCCGATTCCACTGGTCCTGCAAGAGACCTCGTTTTCCCCGAAGGCTTCCTCTGGGGTGCCGCCACCGCGGCCCACCAGATCGAAGGCTCGCCGCTGGCCGACGGCGCCGGCCCCAGCATCTGGACGCGCTTCGCGCACACCCCGGGCATGACCCTCAATGGCGATACCGGCGACGTCGCCTGCGACCACTACGGGCGCTGGAAGCAGGACGTCGCGCTGATGCGCGAACTCGGACTGAAGGCCTATCGCTTCAGCGTGTCGTGGTCGCGCATCCACCCCGAGGGCACCGGGCGCGTCAACCAGAAGGGCCTGGGCTTCTATTCCCGCCTGGTCGACGAACTGCTCGCCAACGACATCGAGCCCCTGCTCACCCTGTTCCACTGGGACCTGCCGGCGGCGCTGGACGACCGCGGCGGCTGGCTCAACCGCGACTGCGCCGACTGGTTCGCCGAATACGGCACCACGCTCTACCGCGCGCTCGACGGCCGGGTGAAGAAATGGGCCACGATCAACGAGCCCTGGGTGGTCACCGACGGCGGCTACCTGCACGGCGCGTTGGCGCCCGGCCATCGCAGCCGCTACGAAGCGCCGATCGCCGCGCACAACCTGATGCGCGCGCACGGCGCCGCGGTGCAGGCCTACCGCGCCGAGGGCAAGCACGAAATGGGCCTGGTGGTGAACATCGAGCCGAAGTACCCGGCCAGCGACTCGGCCGAGGACGCCGCCGCCGTGCGCCGCGCGCATGCCTACATGAACGAGCAGTTCCTGCACCCCGCCCTGCTCGGCCACTACCCGCCGGAACTCAAGGAGATCTTCGGCGACGCCTGGCCGGACTGGCCGGAGGAAGACTTCAAACTGATCCGGCAGCCGCTGGATTTCGTCGGCATCAACTACTACACGCGCAGCGTGACCGCCGCGGGCGACAGCTATCCGCTCAAGACCGCCGTGGTGCGCCAACCCCTGGGCACCTACACCGAGACAGGCTGGGAAGTGTTCCCGCAGGGCCTGACCGACCTGCTGGTCTGGTTCAAGCAGACCTATGGCGACCTGCCGGTCTACATCACCGAGAACGGCGCGGCGTTCTTCGATCCGGCCGTGGCCGAGGAGGGCCGCGTGCGCGATCCGCTGCGCATCGATTACCTTCGCAAGCACCTCTCCGCCATCCGCGACGCCATGGATGCCGGCGTCGACATCCGCGGCTACATGGCCTGGTCGCTGCTGGACAACCTGGAGTGGTCGCTTGGATACTCGAAGCGCTTCGGTATCGTGCACGTGAACTACGGCACGCAGGAGCGCACGCCAAAGGACAGCGCACGCTGGTATTCGAAGGTCATCGCCAGCAACGGACGCACGCTCTCCGATCCACTTCCCTACTAGCGAGGACAACGTCGCCGGCATGCACGATTCCCGACTGCAGACCGACGCCGGCACCCGCGTGCTGCTGGCCGACATCGGCGGCACGAATGCGCGCTTCGCGCTCGCGGACCCGCGTGCGACCGCGCCGCTTCTCGTCGACAGCGTGCGTCGCTATGAGGTGGCGGCCTTCGCCTCGCTGGGCGACGCGGCGCTGCGTTATCTCGCCGACATCGGCAGCGCCAGGGGCGCGTTGCGGACCGGCGTGTTCGCCGTGGCCGGGCGCGTCGACGGCGACGACGCACGCATCACCAATCATCCCTGGCTGGTCTCGCGCCCGCGCCTGTGCGCCGCGCTCGGGCTCGACGACGCGCTGCTGGTGAACGACTTCGCCGCGCAGGCGATGTCGATCCCGCTGCTCGGCGCGTCCGATCTTGCGCAGATCGGCAGCGTCATGCCACGCCCGACCGCGGCCGCATCCGGCGACCGCACCTTCGCCATCATCGGTCCCGGCACCGGGCTGGGCGTGGGCGCACTGCTCCTGCGCGACGGCCGGGCCATCGCGCTCGAGACCGAAGGCGGCCACGCAGGCTTCGCCCCGGCGACGCCGGTCGAGGCCGGCATCCTCGAGCAGCTGTCGCGCGACCACGGCCGGGTATCGAACGAGCGCCTGCTCAGCGGCCCGGGGCTGGTCAACATCCATCGTGCCCTCGCGGCGATGGCCGGCACCGACGCCGTGCCGATGGATCCGGCCGACGTGGCCGCAGGTGCGCAAGCCGGTGACGCACGCTGCATGCAGGCGGTCGATGTCTTCTGCGCAGCGCTCGGGAGCGCAGCCGGTGACCTCGTACTCACGCTCGGGGCATGGGACGGCGTCTATCTCGCCGGCGGCGTCACCCTGGAGCTGCTTGAAACGCTGCGGCACTCCGGCTTCCGCGAGCGGTTCGAGCACAAGGGACGCTTCGCGCCGGTGATGTCCACCGTGCCCTCGCTGGCCGTCCTGCATCCGGAAGCCGGGCTGCTGGGTGCCGCGGCCATCGCACGGCAGCGCCACGGAGCGGCCGCGTGAGCCCCACCATGGCCGGTTCCGTTCCACTGCGTCACGGCGTCGAGTTCCAGGCCTTCCAGGACAGCACGCAGTGGGCGTGGGCGGCGGCCGTCACCCTGGCTGCGGCGCTTGGGCGCGCGCTCGAAGCCGAGCCCCGCGCGCGCCTGCTGCTCTCCGGCGGCCGCACGCCCGGTCCGGTCTACGCCGCGCTGGCCCGTGCACCGCTGGACTGGAGTCGCGTCGACGTCGCCCTGGTCGACGAACGCTGGCTGCTGCCCGACGACCCCGACAGCAACGCACGCCTGGTCCGCGAATCGCTGCTCGCCGACCGCGCCGGCGCCGCGCGCTTCGAAGCGATCACGCGGCCGGGACGCAGCATTGAAGAAGCGGTGACCATCGCCAACATGCACGCCGCCCACCCTGCGGGCGTCGTCGTGCTGGGCATGGGCGAGGATGGGCACGTGGCCTCGCTGTTCCCGAAGATGCCCGGCCTGGCCGACGCCCTCAGGTCGTCGCGGCCCTACGTGGCCGTGGACGCCACCGGCTGTCCCGGCGCCGGCGCCTGGACGCGTCGGGTGAGCCTCACGCCGACGGGCCTGGCCCCAGCGCATACCCGCCTGCTGCTCATCCGCGGCGCCCGCAAGCGCGAGCTGCTCGACGACGTGCTCGGCGGCGACGACCCGATGGAGTTTCCGGTGCGCATGGCGTTCACCACGCCGGGTGCGCCGCTGCGGATCCTTTGGTGTCCGTGATGGCGCCCCGTTCCGGAACCACTGACATGCACAAGCGCCTCCTCGCCCTCCTCCTCGTCCTGGCTGCGCCGCTGGCGCAGGCACAGCACGCTGCCACGTTCGACATGCACGTCCACCTGCGCGAGGGCGAAGCATCGCTGCTCGAATACGAAGCCGCGCTGGAGGCGGCTGGCGTCGGGCCCACCCGACTGGGCGCGATGTGGTTCGGTGGCCCGCGCCAGGCACTCGAAGGCGACCTGGAGGCGATCAGGGCGGGTAATGATTCGGTCATCGCGCTTGCGGTGAAATACCCGGAGGTGCTGCCGATCGCTACCGTGCATCCCTATGACGGGCGCGCCGCGCAGGAAGAACTCACCCGGGTCGCGGCGCAGGGGGTGAAGGTGCTCAAGATCCATCCCCACACGCAGAAGTTCAATGCCGCCGACCCGCGCGTGCTTGAACTGGTGCGCAATGCCGGCGAGCTCGGCATGACCGTGCTGATGGACAACGCCGGCATCCTCCCAGGCGACAGCGAAACGCTCTTCAATCTCGCCGTCCAGGCGCAAGGTACGCGCCTGGTCTTCGCCCACATGGGCGGGATGGATTTCCGCTTCTGGAACATTCTCGCGTTGGCGCGCACCGCCGACGGCTTCTTCATGGACAACGTCCACTTCGACATTTCCGGGATCGTGCTGCTGGCTGCCGGCTCACCGATCGAGGCCGAGTTCGTCTGGACCCTGCGCAATGTCGGCATCGACAAGGTGCTGCTCGGTTCGGACTACCCGCAGATGTCGCTTGCGAAGCACCTGGAGGCCCTGGAGCGACTCCCGCTGACCCCTGAGGAGAAGGCGAAGATCCGCTCGGACAACGCGCGCAGGTTGTTCGGCCTCGACTAGCGCGCCACCCTGTCCCGCCGCTGGCGCACCTCGGCGCGCGCCTGCCCCGCCGGCCTGTGGCTGCCGGGCTCCAGGGCCAACCCGATCCGATAGCCGCTGCAGCGCCACAGCCAGGCCTGCAGCAGGTACCAGCCGACAAGCAGCACGCCCAGCTGCCACTCCAGCGCGTTCTCGATCCGGTCCTTCAGCAGAGGATCCTCCACTGCCGCAGACGCCGCCACGCTGCCGACGCCGATGGCCAGCATCAGGCCGCAGATCGCTACCATCGCCGTGCGCAGCCGCCCCTCCGGCGCCCCCGCCACGCGGCCCATGCGCAGGAACAGCAGCTGCGCGAGATAACTCGCACCGAAGTAGACGATGACGCCATAGCGGCGCATGAAGCGGTACCCGGCGCCGTCGGTGCCCAGGAACGTGGCGTACACCGCCAGCGCCACCGCGGCGGCGATGCCCAGCACGACCAGGCAGCGCGCGCCACGCATTGCGCCGCGCAGCGCCAGCCACCGCGCCGACAACCACCAGTGCAGGGCCAGCAGTGCCGTGCACGGCAGCACCAGGAGGCGGAAGACGTGGTTGCCCAGCCCGTGTCGCGCGGCGCGGCTGATCGACGTGCAGCCTTCCACGTAGGGGATGCACGCCGGCACGTGGCCGTCGCGCACGGAGAGCCACCACGCCAGGTGCACGGCGGCCACCAGCAACGCCGCGATGGACAGCGGCAGCGGCCAGACGGGGACGGCCGCGGATCGCGGGTCCGGCATCGCGATCACCCGCGTGGCGCGGCGCCCGCCGGGCGCGCGGGACGCTCGATCTCGACGCGCGCGGGCAGGTGCTGGATACGCAGTTCATTCCCCTCCCACGTGGCGGGGCGACCGTCGATGGTCGTCGCACCCGGAGCACCGCCGACCCAGGGCCAGGGCAACACCAGCCCCCCGGCCGGAAGCGCCAGGCCGTCTTCGACCTCGAGCACGAGCACGTCGTCGTCGCGCCGGAACGCGTAGGCCAGCGCGCCGCCTGGCGTTCGCAGCCCGCGCAGGCCGAAGCCCTGGTCGAACCAGTCGGCGGGCACGCCCGCGGCCAACACGATGCTGTCGTCGGACTCGCGCACGTGGGCGAACATGTCCAGCGCCGAGCGCACGAAGTCCGAGGCCACCCAGGCATGCGGCAGGTCACCGAGGAAGAAGGGCTTGCGCGGCGTCGGTGTCACCACTTCCGCCCACTGGTTCCAGGCGGGCGGCGCGCGGTCGGCCATCAACCAGTCGGCGGCCTCCCAGGCACGCTCGCGCCAGCCCAGGCGGACGAAGGCGCCGACGTTGCGCCACTCGTAGGGCGTGTAGGCATCCCATTCGCGCTGGCCATCGCGACGGGCGACGAACTCGCGCCAGTAGCGCTCGAAGGTCTTGTGCAGGCGGTCGGGCGGGAGGTTGGCGAGCTCGCCGCCCGGCGCCAGGGCGATGGTGGTGGATGTGGCGTCGAAGTCGCCGAGCTCCGCCGCACCGGGGAGGTAGTCGATGCCGTGCCGCGTTGCCGCGGCATCCAGGGATGCCATGAGGTCGGCGCGGAAGCGGTCGCGCGATGCCGCCATGCGCGCGGCGTCGGCGTCCTTCCCGAGTGCCTCGGCCACCTGCACCGCGTCCTTGTAGCCGCGCAGCGCCCAGAAATTGTCCCAGTACGAGTGCATCGGCTTGGCCGAATAGCCCTCATGGCTGATCGAGGCCGGCATCATTCCGTAGAAGGCGGGGTCGATCGCCCGGTTGGCTTCGGTGCGTTCGCTCAGCGCCAGCGCTTCCATGTACTCGTAGGCCGCGAGCACGTGCGGCCACATGCGTTCGAGGAACCCATCGTCGCCGGTATAGCGCCAGTACTCGGCGATATTGAAGATCAGCTCGCCGTGGCTGTCGTTCTCGGGCACTGGATCGCTGCCGCGGTCATCCACGCAGCAAGGCACCTTGCCGTCGTCGAACTGGAAGGGCGCATACCACTCGACGTAGTCGCGCACGGCGTCGGCGCGCCCCAGGCGCAGCAGGCCTTCGGAGATCATCGCGCCGTCGCGGATCCAGCTGCGCGAGTACGAACGCGTGCCCGGCTGCAGTCGCGGGCCGACCCGCGAGATGAGCATGTGCGCCAGCGCCGTGCGCAGGCTGTCGGCCAGTGCCTGGCCCTGGGGCGGCAGGTCCAGGCGCACCTGGTCGAGCTTCGCGCGCCACTGCGTCGCGACCTGCTGCTGCAGCTGCTCCGCGTCCCACCACCGTCGCGCCGGACCGCTGCCACCGGTCATCGGCACCATCACTTCGACGCTGCCGACCTCGCCCGGCCCCAGCCGCATCCTGTAGACCAGGGCCGCCGACGCCAGGCCTGTCGGATCGTCCACCAGGCGCGTGGTGGCCGGCAGCTTGCCGCCGGCCAGGTGCTGCACCACGTCGCCGGCATCGAAGGCCGATGCGAACGACGCCTGCGGAATCTGCTTGGCAAAGACCCGCGGCACGCCCGCGACGGACACCATGCCGCCGTCGACGGCGATGTCCTCGATCCGGCTCACGCCGCCGATGGTGTTGAGGAACTGCGCCGGTGGATTCACCTGCAGCGGCCGCGCGGCGAGCGCCAGCTGGAGCTCCTGCGCGCGCCCGCTGACATTGGCCAGGCGGTAGCGGAGCACCAGCTGCGAGTTCCCGGCATCCCCCGTCGCGAATGCGGTGACGCGCAGCGAGAAGTCCCGGTGCCGCCAGTCGACGCTGGGGATCGGCAGGTAGCCATCCTGCAGTGACTGTCGGGGCGTAGCGTCGGCCCAGCTGACCAGGCGGCCGTTGGCCAGCACGAAGGGCTCGACGCTGAAGCCGCCGCGCGCGACCTCGACCGCGCCGTCCTCGCCGATCAGGCCCTGCTGCAGGCCACCGTCGATGCCGAGGATCGTCCAGTAGGGCTGCTCTCCGCTGAACCCGCGAGGGAAACGTCCACGCGGCAGGTCGGCGGCCACGGCGCGCACGAAGTCATTGGGATGCGCGCTGAATCCGAGCGGCTGCACCGCGACCTCGCCGAGCGCGAACTCCGGACCGGGCCCGGCGATGAGGTCGAGGGCGACGTAGCGCGCTTCCGACTCCGGCAGCGCGATCCAGTCGCGGGCGCCATTGCCCCGTTCCACCTTGCGGACGTTCCGCCACCCTGCCCCATCGTCGGACAGCTGGATGTCGTAGTGCGATGCCTGCGCACCCGGCAGCCAGTCAAGCACCAGCCCGCCGAATTCACGGACGCTGCCGAGGTCGAGCACCAGCCGCTGGCCGCCGGCAATCGCCGGCGCACGCCAGGCCGTCGCGACATCCCCATCGACCGCCAGGGCCGCGTTGCCGGCGATGGCGATGGCGGTGGCATCGAGCGGACTGTCATCGGCCGGCGCCAGTTCGCTGAAGGTCAGTTCGTCGAAACACACCGAACCCCGGCCGCCGACCCGGTTGTAGACCACGAACTCCAGCGTCGCGCTGGCCCGCAGCACCGGATCCGGATCCGGACCCCAGGCCTTCACGATGTGCCTCGCCTTGTGCCGCAGCGGCGTCCAGTGCGCCGGAGGCTCGACCGACGTCCGGTTCACCCACCAGACGTTGTCGCCGCTGGCGTCGACGAGCTTGAACTGCAGGTCGTTGGCCGGTGCGTCACCGCGCAGGCGAAAATCGAAGCGGTAGTTGCCCGGGAAATCGAGCGGCAGCGCGCGCTGGATACCGGCGTGCCCGGAGACGCCGTTGAAGTCGTAGTCCAGGCAGAGTGCGCGCCCCGCGTCGCCGTCGACGACGCGGATCGAGGCGCTGACCTGGTCGGAGGCCACCGTGCTCCAGGCGAGTGGGCTTTCGAAGTCGTCGATCACGCGGGTGGAAACGACCTCCTGCGCGGCAGCCGGCGCGGCCACCACGCTCGCGGACAGCACAAGCAGCTTCGCCACGGTCCAGCGCATCGGCCGGCAGCGGCGCCTCGCACCGCGCCCGCACATCCGCACCGTCTCCTCGAAAGCCATCACCCGCATCTCCTCAACCCTTGACGCTGCCCAGCAGCAGCCCCTGCATGTAATACCGCTGCAGCGCCAGGAACAGCAGCAGCACCGGCAGCACCGTCACCACGGCGCCGGCCATCATCATCTCCACGTCCATGATGTGCTCACGCGACAGCGCCGCCAGCGCCACCGGCAACGTGTACTGCTGTTGCTCGGCGAGCACGATCAGCGGCCACATGAAATCGTTCCACGCCGCCATGAAGGTGAAGATCGCAAGCGTCACCAGCACCGGCTTCAGCAGCGGCAGCACCACTTGGAAGAAGATCCGCAGCTCCCCGGCGCCATCGATGCGCGCGGCCTCGATCAGCGCGTCGGGGATGGATCGCGCGTACTGCCGCACCAGGAAGATGCCGAACACGCCCGCCAGCGACGGCACCACCACGCCGCCCAGGCTGTTGACCAGCCCCAGCTCCTTCATCAGCAGGAACAGCGGCAGCATCGCCACCTGCGCCGGCACCACCAGCGCCGCCAGCATCAGCTGGAACAGGCGCTCGCGGCCACGGAAGCGCAGCTTGGCGAAGGCGTAGCCAGCGGCGGTGTTGACCAGCAGCGAGCCCAGCGTGATCGCAAGCGACACGATGAGGCTGTTGGCGAAGGCGCGGCCGAAGCCGGTGCGCGCGAACAGTTCGCGGTAGTTGTCGAGCGTGACCACGGCCGGCAGCAGCGGCGGCGGAAAGCGGCTGGCCTCGCCCATCGGCATGAACGACACCGAGACCATCCACGCCAGCGGCGCCAGCGCCAGCAGCGCGAATGCCGCCAGCGCGCCGTTGACCAGCAGCACCTCCAGCCGCGAGCCGCCCACGGGCCCGCTCATACCAGGTCCCGCTTGCGGCCGGCGCGCAGCAGCAGCGTGGTCGCGCCCAGGATCACCAGGAACAGCAGGAAGGCCACGGCCGATGCGCGACCCAGGTTCCACCACTTGAAACCTTCCTCGAACATGAAATACAGCACGCTCACCGTCGACTGCAGCGGGTCGCCGCGGGTCATCACATAGGGCTCGGCGAACAGCTGGAAGTAGCCCGACACCGTGATCACCGAGACCACCAGCAGCACCGGCCCCAGCGACGGCAGGGTGATGTGCACGATCTGCCGCCAGGTCGAGGCACCGTCGATGCGCGCGGCTTCGTACAGCTCTCGCGGAATGGCCTGCAGGCCGGCAAGCAGGATCACCATGTTGTAGCCGAAGTTCTTCCACACCGCGAAGCCGATGATCGTCGGCATCGCCCACAGCGGGTCGCCCAGCCAGTCGATCGGCGCGATGCCCACGTGCCCGAGCGCCCAGTTCACCAGCCCGTAGCTGGTATGGAAGAGGTAGCGCCAGATCACCGCCACCGCCACCAGGGTGGTTACCACCGGCGCGAACAACGCGGTGCGGAAGAAGGCCTTGGCGCGTGCCAGCTGCGAGTCGAGCAGCAGCGCGGCGGCCAGCGAGACCGCGATCGACAGCGGCACGCCCACCACGACGAAGTACGTGGTGTTCCACAGCGCCTTCCAGAAGATCGGCGTGCGCAGCAGCTCGATGTAGTTGTCGAGCGCGACGAAGCGCAGGTTCGCCGGATCGGCCAGTGCGTAGAGGTCGAAATCGGTCAGGCTCAGCAGCAGCGCCGAGGCCACGGGCAGTGCGAAGAACAGGCCCAGCACGAGCAATGCGGGCGCCACGAACATCCAGCCGGCGATGCCGCCGCGCATCAGCGCCCCTCCTGTTCGACGATCCAGCGGCGCTTGGCGAGGATCGCGTCGACGCTGGCGTCGAGTTCGCGCACCGCCTGGTCCTGCGCAAGGCCGCCGCGCACCACGCGCTCGGTCACCAGGCGGATCTCCTGCGCGATACGCTCCCACTCCAGCACCTTGGGCGTCGGGCGCACGCGCTCCAGTTGGTCTCGGAAGGCGGCCGCCAATGGATCACCGGCCAGGTCCGGGTGCTCCCAGGTGCTGCGCCGCGGCGGCAGGTTGCCGCTGAGGGCATGGAAGCGCCGCTGCACCTCGGGCCGCGACAGGTACTCCACCAGCAGCCAGGCGGCGTCGGCGTTCGTGCCGCCCCGCGGCAGCACCAGGCTGGTGCCGCCAGCGATGCCGGCGCCCGGGCCATCGGGACCCGGCAGCGGCATCGTGCCCCACTGCTCGGCCAACTCCGGCGGCGCACGCCGGCGGAATTCGCGGATGTTCCATGGGCCCGAGAGGTAGAAGGCGTTGAAGCCGCGGAAAAACTCGTCCCAGACGTTGGAGATCTGGGTTTCCGACAGCACCGGCGCCCAGCCCTCGTCGAAGATACGAGCGTAGAAGGCCAGCGTTTCGCGGAAGCCCGCGCTCTGGAAATTCCCTCTGGTGCCGTTCTGCCGCAGCAACGGGTCGGACTGCTGCAGGGCGAGCGAGAGCTGCGGCTCGAATTCGTTCAGCGGCAGCAGGAACGCGTAGCGCTCCGGCCCGACATGGCGCTGGATCGCGTCCATTGCGGCAGCCCACTCGTCCCAGGTCCGCAAGGGAAGCGCGACACCGGCCTCGCGCAGGATGTCCTTGCGATAGAACAGCAGCCGCGTGTCCACGTACCAAGGCACCCCCATCAGCGTGCCGTCGACGAGGTTCGTGTCCCAGATGCCCGGGAAATAGTCGGCGGCACTGATACCGGCCGAGCGCTCGACGCGCTGGCCGAGAGGCTCCAGCGCATCGAGCGCGGCGAACTCGGGGATCCAGGTATTGCCCAGCTGCAGCAGGTCGGGCATCGCCTCGGCGGCATAGGCGGTCAGCAGCTTCTCGTGGGCGGCGGTCCAGGGAATCGCCTGCACCTCCACGCGCAGACCGGGGTGCTCGCGATGGAAGTCCGGCAGCAGCGTCCCGACGACTTCCGCCTCGCGACCCATCGCCCAGAAGCGGATCGTGGTCGTGTCGTCGGCGTCCTTGCGCGCGCAGCCCGCGAGCAGGCTTCCCACGACCAGGACGGCCAGCAACAGGCCGCAGCGGATGCTTCGGGGACCCGACCCGGGCATACCGCGTCAGCCCGCCCGCGGCGGCGGCGCGGGTGCAGTCGCCGGGCTCGGGCTGGCTTCCGCCGGCCCGTCCGGGTCGCCGGCCCCGCCCGCCGGCTCCGCTTCGTCCGCCGCGCGTTCCGCGGCCCCCGCCGCGTCACGCGCCTGCAGCTCCGCCAGCCAGCCGCCGGTGAAGCCCGCGCGCTCCAGGCCCCTGCGGATATGCGGGTTGCGCTTCATGACGTTCCAGACGAAATCGTTCCGGTAGTTCGCGATGCCGATCAGGATCGGCCCCTGGTCGATGCCGATGTAGTCGCTCGCCACCCAGCCCCTGCCCGGGACCAGGCGGCCGGTCTTGAGCGGGATGTCGAAGTCGAAGCTCGGGTTGAAGGCATCCAGGAAGCCGTAGCTCGAATACAGATACTCGCCGTACTGGTCCACCAGCGCCTGGGTAGCCGGGATCACGATTTCCGGCGCATACGGCAGCGAGCCGATCGCCGCGGTCGGCGCGATGGTGCCGTCGTCGAAGGCTACCGCGATGCCGGCGCCGCGCGCACTGTAGTGGCGGAACTCGCGCAACTCGCCGTTGAACTCCTGGTCGGTACGCTGGGGACCGTCGCTCGCGGTCAGCCCCCAGATATCGGCGCCGTAGCCCTTCCAGCCCATCGGGTTCTCGATCGCGTAGGAACGCTGGGCATAGGTCGCACGCCGCGAGTTCTCGAAATAGTCGATGCCGCGGCCGCGCATGTAGGCGTCGCGGATGCCGCGGAAGTCGATCCAGGCGTGGCTGTACTGGTGCCCGAAGTGCGGCGCGAAGCTCAAATATTCCTGGCCCTGGAAAATGCCCCAGCTGTCGTCATAGGTCTGCGTCCAGGCGGTCCAGGCCTCCGGTTCCACCGGATGCGTCGGCGAACCCAGTGCCAGGATGTAGACCAGCATGGCCTCGTCGTAGCCGGTCCAGTCGTGCTCGATGAAGCCGCGCTCCGGATACCAGCCCATCGAGATCAGCGGCGGCCGCTGCTGCAGCCAGGGCCACTCGATGCGCCCGTAGAGTTCGTCCGCGAGCTCCCGGATGCGCTGCTCGCGCGGGTCGTCGCCATCGTAGTAGCTCTGCGCGAACAGCACGCCGAGCATCATCAGGCCGGTGTCGACGCTCGACAGCTCCACCCAGGGCTCGTACCGGTGGCCGGTGCGCATGTCGAGGAAGTGGTAGAAGAAGCCGCGATGGCCGATGGTGCCGGTCGCCTCCGGTCCCTGCGGAGACTCCAGCAGGAACTCCAGCGTCAACAGCGTGCGATCCACCGCCTGTCGCCGGCCGATCCATCCGTTCTCGATGCCGACCGGATACGCGGTCAGCGCGAAGCCGATGGCCGCCACGCTGGCGAACGGCCGCGACGGGAAACGGTCGGGCGTCATGCCGTTGCGCTCGTCGGTGGTATCCCAGAAGAACTGGAAGGTGCGCTTTTCGATGTCGCGGAACAGCTGCGGCAGCGGCATCTTCGCGGGCATCGCGGCATCGGTCGGCGGCGGCGCGGTGACCACCACTTCCTCGATCGGCCCCGGCCGGGGCGGTGCCACTTCAGAGTCGGGTGCCTCGCGCCCGCATCCGGCAAACAGCAGGACGGCCACCAGCGGCAGGAGCAACCAGGGACGGCGGGGTGGCACGGATCGCATTATCGGGAAGTACTCCAGTACGGACGCCGCGGCCGGCATGCCACCGGCCGTGGCGGATGGCTCAACTACCAGTCAAAGCCCAGGGACAGTTTGAACATGCGCGGCGGCCACACGGTGCTGTTGCCGTTGCGGTCGCCAAACGTCGGGTTTGGATTGCCAGGGTCGCCCCGGTTGGTGTTGTAGTCGATGTAGTTGTTCCAGTTGAAGACGTTCAGGAGATCACCGCGCACCCGGAAGCGGATGTTGGTCCCCGTGTCCCAGACCTTCTGGATCGCGACGTCGAACTGCTTGAAGCCGATCGTCCCATCGGGAGTGAAATCGTCGAAGAAGCAGTTGCCCGGCAGGTCGACGTCGCGGCAGTTGATCGAATCCTTCGGTGACGGGCTTGCCAGCGTCAGCTTGCTCGAGAACGTGACCCCGCCCCATTCGGCAATGCCTGTCGCCACCAGCCTGTGCCTTGGGACGCCCACCGCGGTCAGGAAGCGCTGCCCGTCCAGGTCCGGGCCGTCGAACAGGTAGTGCTCGTCCTCACTGGCGGCCTTGAACCGGTTTTCCTTGGCGTCGCTGTAGGTGTAGGCAAGCGTGACGCCCCAAGGTGAGTCGCTGCGGAACGGCTTCTCGAGCGAGAACAGGAGCGAGTTGAGCCGGGTCTCGATGCCGTTGTCGGCGATGATCAGCGTGCCGAAGCCGGGAATCGGGTGGCCCCACGGCTGGCCGCCCCAGGTGGCATCGGGATTGGCCGGGTCGCGGAAGCTTCCGTCGGGCCAACGATTGCCGAGCGTGAACAGGATGCCGTCGTAGCTGCGGATGTGCGCAAGCGTCGTCGACGTGCTCCAGTCCACGCCGCCCAAGGTGAAGCTGTTGCGCATGCCGATGCTGAACTGGTCGGAATATGGCGTCTCGAGGTCATTGTTGATGAGGTTGACCTCGGCCGCCAGGTTGGGGCTGTCCGCGACCAGCGCATACAGGTTCTCGATCTCGAAATAGGACGGATCCCACGCAAGGCAGGTCGGTCCCGAGCTGGAGCAATCGTGTTCGGGCGTATCGAAGAAATACGTGTAGCCCGGGAAGGTGTTCTTCTGCTGCTCCAGCGCCAGGTAGTCGAACAGGTTGCGGTCGTACGATCGCCCGATGCCGCCGAACAGCACGTGCCGCTGGTCGGCGAACAGGTCGTAGGAGAACCCCAGGCGTGGCGCCCAGTTGTCCTTGTCGGGTTCGCGGTTGCGCCCGTTGCTGATGTAGTCCTCGATGTCGTAGTCGACGTTCGGACCCTGGAGATTGGGCCAGGCCCGCAGTGCGGCTACCAGGGCTTCCGGGGTCACGAAGTCCTCGTAGGCCGGCGTCTCCTCGTAGTCGTAGCGGATACCGATGTTCAGGATCAGCTTTTCGTTCACCTGCCAGTCGTCCTGCAGGTAGATACCGAACTGCTTGTTGTTCGAACTGACCGTGCGGTCGTCGATTCCCGGCAGCGGCGCGCCGAATTCCACGCGCCACGGGATGAAGGCGTCGACGGTGTCGCGGCCGGCGGCAAGGTTCTCGTAGTAATCGACCCGGTACTGGGCGTTGTAGGGCTGCTGCTGGAACGACTCCACGTCCACCGACTTCAGCTTGATGCCGGCCTTGATGGTGTGGTCCAGGAAACCCGTGAACGTGAAGTCGTTCTGCAGCGAGTAGCCTTCCTGTCCCTTGTTCTGGAAGTCGGGGCCACCGCCAAGGTTGAGGATGGTGCTCCCGTCGACCTGGTTGACCAGGTTGTTGCGGATGTCCAGGCCGGGTCCGATGGTGATCGGGCGGGGACTCCAGAAATCGTCCTCGGACGTGAGGTGGAGATCGTTCAGCCACGTCTCGCCGGTCCACTGCCAGCGCAGGTCGATGCGCGTGCTGTCGTTGGTCTTGCTGGAGCCGTACGAAGGCGTGTTGGGGCCATCGCCGATGGCCTGCAGCTCTTCCTCGTCGCGGCGCCGGACGGACAGCTCCAGCAGATGGTCGTCCCCGGCGAACCAGGTGAGCTTGCCGAAGTACAGGTCCTGCGCGAACGGTGCGGTGAAGGACCCGAGGTTCGCAGCCAGTTCGGGAGTGAGATCGGCCGGGTTGAACGCGCTGTCTCCGATGCGCACGTCACGCGGACGATCGATCTCCTTGGCCTCGTAGGTGACGAAGAAGAACAGCCGGTCCTGGATGATCGGACCGCTGAACGCTGCGCCGTACTGCTCCTCGCTCGACGGAACCTTGGCGCCATCCGCGGCTTCGCGGACGGTCTCCGACCGCCAGCCATCGGAGGTGTAGTCCCAGAAGAAGCTTCCCTCGAACTCGTTGGTGCCCGACTTGGTCACCGCCGTGATCGCGGCGCTGCTGATCTGGTCGTACTCCGCCTTGTAGTTCGACGTGATGACCTTGTACTCGCCGATGGCGAGCTGCGGGAAGGGATTGCCGCTGGTGGAATCCTGGCCGCTCACGCCGCCCTTGAGCACGTAGTTCTTCTGGCCCACGCCGTCGATGAAGACGTTGATGCCGTTGGAACTCTGTGCGCCGCCGCGCAGCTTGGTGGATCCGTCCGAGGCGGTTTCGAAGATCATGCCCGGCACGGTATCGGCAAAGGCGAGGAAGTTGCGCGACGCCTGCGGAAGCGCCTGGATCTGCCGCTGCGACACATAGGTGGCCACCTCGGAGGTCCGGGTCTCGACGAGGGACTGTCCGGTCACCACGACCGCAGCGATGTCCGTGGCCTCGCCCACGGGCGCGGCTTCAGCTACCCCGCCCGTGCGCAGGTCCAGCGTGGCCGTCTGGCCGATGCGCAGGGTGACGTCCTGGCTGCTGGCCTGGCCGCCGGCTTCGACCTCCACCCGATACGGCCCCGGCGGAAGGCCCGCGAGACTGTAGCTGCCGTCGCTGGTCCGCACGCTGCGCTCAAGCCCGGTCGCGGTGTTGGTGGCGGTGACCGTGGCGTCGTCCGCCGGGGCCGAGTCGACCATGACCTGGCCACGCAGGGTGGCGCCGGTCGACTGTGCCATGGCGGCCGGCGTGGACAGCAGCATGGCGGCCGCGAGCGCGCAGCACAGCAGCGAACGCTGCGCCTGCGTGGTCCGTCCATTCCGCGGATGGTTGTGGTTCGAATTCATGACATATCCCCTCCCAGGGCGCTCAAGCGATGGACCCGTTGCGGTGCTCGGCCACGAGGGCCGCGTGGGGATGTTCACGGACGACCATTCGCAATGGCGTGAATGCGAGGTGGACGGGTGGAGTCGCGCACGATCAGTTCCGGCGGCAATGGCACCGCAGGCGCACCGGCCGCGCCCGAGGGAATGTGCTCGAGCAGGGTCCGCAGCGCCCCGCTCCCGAGTCCGGCGATGTCCGTGCGCATGGTCGTAAGCGCCGGACGCACGTGGCGGGCGAGCGGGATATCGTCGAATCCGGCCAGGGCGATGTCGCCGGGCACGTCCACGCCCGCATCGACGAAGGCACGCAGGCAGCCGATGGCCATGGCGTCGTTGGCCGCGAACACGGCGTCCGGGTGGTCGCCCTCAAGCAGGCGGAGACCGGCACGCGTGCCCGACGCCTCTTCGAAGTCCCCGGAAAGCACGAGGGGCGCCACACCCGGGACGCTGGCCACGAGCTCATCCTCGTAGCCGCGCCGGCGCTCGCGGGCGTCGCGGTTGTCCGCGGGTCCCGAGATGAACGCGATGCGGCGATGGCCCATGGCCACCAGGTGCCGGACCATCGCGCGTGCGCCGGCATAGCCGTCCACGGCCACGCTCGGCCTGCGGCCTTCGGGGTCGGCCGTATTGATCAGCACCGCGGGCAGCGTCGGCGCCAGGTGGTCCGCCAGGAAGCGGATGCCCTCGTCGGTGGGCGCCATCAGCAGCACGCCGTCCACGCGACCGCGCATCGCCAGCAGCGCAGCACCCTGCTCGGCGGCGTCGCCATGGTCGCTCGACACCAGCAGGTGCAGGCGATGCGCACGCGCGGCCTGGCCGATGCCCCGGATCAGCTCGGAAAAAAATTCGCCATGGAGATCCGGCAGCACCACGCCGATGGTGTGGGTGCGGCGGCTGCTCAGCGCGCGCGCCGCCTGGTGCGGGGCGTAGTCGAGTGCACGCACCACGGCCAGCACGCGTTCGCGCACGGCGGGAGCGACGTTGCCCTGGTCGTTGATCGCGCGCGATACCGTGGCGACCGACACCCCGGCTTCGCGTGCCACGTCCTTGATCGTGACCGCCATCGACCCCTCGCATCCCTTGGCCCGACTCGAATGTAAACGTTTACATCGCGGCCGGCAAAGCACGTCCGTGCTGCACCGCAACGCGTGTCAGGGCAACACCTTCCGGAACGGCCGCACCTCGACGCTGGCGTACACGCCGGCTGCGACATAGGGGTCGGCATCGGCCCAGGCGCGGGCGTCATCGAGCGATTCGAAACCGGCAATCACGATGCTGCCGCTGAACCCCGCCGGGCCCGGATCCTCTGCATCGACCGCGGGACAGGGACCGGCCAGCAGCAGCCGGCCTTCGTCACGCAGGGCATGCAGTCGCGCAAGATGCGCCTCGCGCGCCGCGCTGCGCCTGCCGAGCACATCGGCGCCATCACGTCCTTCAATCGCGTACCACATCCGCCCTGCTCCACTGTCTTGAATGCACTGGCGGATATCCTAGCCGCAACCCGCAATGAAGCCGCCCTGCGGCCGGGCTGGACAAGCCGTATCTCCTGCCCGTACCCTGAAGCCCGGTTCCGAGGCCGGAACGCAGCGGCGGCGATCTGCCCGCCCGTCCTGTCCCCACCGGCCCGACCACACCTCACCACCATCGCGCCGCCTCGGCCGCTTGCCGTCGCGCGCGGCCGGGCATGGTCAGGCTGCAATGCCGCGGCGTCCAGCCGCACAGACGTGGACCGTGGCTCCCACCCGAGCCCGGCCCTTGCCGTCCAACGTTCCAGTGGCCCGGAGGGGGCCGCCAACCGATGACCCAAGCCGGTCCAGACACCGCCGCCGCACCCGCGTCGGACGCCCCGGCGTCCGGAAGCCACCCGATGCAGCAGGAGTTCGCGCTGGCGACGGTGCACGGCCAGCCGCTGCTGCAGATGCCGCAGGACCTGTACATCCCGCCGGATGCGCTCGAAGTCATCCTCGAGGCGTTCGAAGGCCCGCTGGACCTGCTGCTGTACCTGATCCGCCGCCAGAACCTCGACATCCTGGATATCCCGGTGGCGGAGATCACCCGCCAGTACGTCACCTACATCGACGTGATGCAGGAGCTGCGTTTCGAGCTGGCGGCCGAGTACCTGGTGATGGCCGCGATCCTGGCCGAGATCAAGTCGCGGATGCTGCTGCCGCGGCCGCCGCTCGAGGAAGGCCTGGAGGACGACCCGCGCGCCGACCTCGTCCGCAGGCTGCAGGAATACGAGCGCTTCAAGCAGGCCGCCGAGGACATCGACACCCTGCCGCGCCTGGACCGCGACACCACGCCGGCGAAGGCTTTCGTGCCCGAGCGCAGCGTGCATCGCGAGCCGCCCCCGGTCGAGCTGCGCGAGATGCTGCTGGCGCTGCACGACGTGCTCAAGCGCGCCGACCTGTTCACCGGGCACGCGATCAGGCGCGACGCCCTGAGCGTCCGCCAGCGCATGGGCGAACTGCTTGCCCGGCTCGAAGACGGTGCCTTCCACCGCTTCGAGCAGCTGTTCGAGCCCCGCGAGGGCCGGCTTGGCGTGGTGGTCACCTTCCTGTCGATCCTCGAGCTGGCCAAGGAGCAGCTGCTCGACGTGGTCCAGGAGGCGCCGCTGGCGCCGATCTACGTCAAGTCGCTGGCGGTGGCGCGCGAGGACGGCCCGCCGCTGGAGTTCGCCAGCGAGTTCGACGACGACATCGCACCCGCCAACGACGACGACGCGGCGCGCTGACGCACCGCTTTCCGCCACAGGACGCACATGGATCCACAACTGATCAAACGCATCGTCGAAGCCGCGCTGCTGGCCGCCAGCCAGCCGCTGACCGTGGTGCAGCTCAACGCCCTGTTCCCGCTCGATGAGCCGGCGCCCGAAGGCAGCATCGCGCAGGCGCTGGAAGCGCTGCGGGACGACTGCGCCGAACGCGGCGTGGAGCTGGTCGAGGTCGCGTCGGGCTGGCGCTACCAGGTGAAAGCCGACGTCCATCCCTGGGTGGCGCGGCTGTGGACCGAGCGCCAGGTCAAGTACACCCGCGCCACCCTCGAGACCCTGGCCCTGATCGCGTACCGGCAGCCGATCACCCGTGGCGAGATCGAACAGGTCCGCGGCGTGTCCACCAACAGCAACATCATCAAGGCGCTGGAAGAGCGCGAGTGGATCCGCGTCGTCGGCCACCGCGACATGCCCGGCAAGCCCGAGCTGCTCGGCACCACCAAGGGCTTCCTCGACTACTTCGGCCTCAAGCGCCTGGACGAACTGCCGCCGCTGTCCGAGCTCAAGGACTTCGGCGAACTGGAACCGCAGCTGCGCTTCGAGCGCGACGGGGACGGCGCCCCGGATGCGATGCCGCTCGGCGACATCGAAGCCGACATCGAAGCCGACGACGAAACGCACGAAAACGACATTGAAACCAACGCCGTGGACTCCACGGATACCGACCCAAGCCCGCCGCACGATGCGGCACGACAAGAAGATGCCCTCGCCGTCGAAGGCGACAGCACCGGAGTGGAAGAAGAATGACCCAAGACAAGACTGGCGGCCGCAAGCTGTCGCTGAAGCGCAGCACCGACGCCACCACCACCGCGGGAGCCGAGGCCCCGCGCCTGGAAGAACGCCTGCACAAGGTCCTGGCACAGGCCGGACTGGGCTCGCGCCGCGCGCTGGAACAGCGCATCACCGAGGGCCTGGTCAAGGTCAACGGCGAAGTCGCGCAGGTCGGCATGAGCGTCGGCGGCGGCGACCGCGTTGAACTGGACGGCAAGACCTTCGTCGCCAGTGCGCTCACCGAGCCCGCCCGCGTGCTGCTCTACAACAAGCCCGAAGGCGAAGTGACCACCCGCGAAGACCCCGAGGGCCGTCCGACGATCTTCGATTCCCTGCCCGCGCTCAAGGGCGCGCGCTGGATCGCGATCGGCCGCCTCGACATCAACACCACCGGCCTGCTGCTGCTGACCACCGACGGCGAGCTGGCGAACGCGATGATGCACCCCTCGTTCGAGATCGAACGCGAGTACGTCTGCCGCGTGCGCGCGCCAGAGGGCGCGGAGACCGTGCCCGAGAACATCGTCGACCGGCTGCGCCGCGGCGTGGCGCTCGAGGATGGCCCGGCGAAGTTCGACGAGATCAAGCGCATCGGCGGCACCCCGGCCCAGGACAATATGAGCAACGAGTGGTTCCAGGTGCTGCTCAAGGAAGGCCGCAACCGCGAAGTGCGTCGCCTGTGGGAATCGCAGGGCTGCCAGGTCAGCCGCCTCAAGCGCGTGCGCTACGGGCCGGTGCAGCTTCCGCAGCCGCTGCTGCGCGGGCAGTCGCAGGAGCTTGCCGACGACAAGGTGCAGGCGCTTCGCACGAAGCTCGGCCTGGAAGACGGCGCCCCCGCCGCCCTCACCCTGCTGCCTGTGATCGGCCAGCGCCGCGCCGCGAAGTCCACCGTGCACGTGGGCGGACAGCACCGCAGCGCCGGCTACGTCGGCGGCCACAGCACCGCCGACGAAGGCCGCGAACTGCGCCGCTTCGACAACGTCCGCGAAGACCGCGGCCGTCGCGGCGGCCCGCGCAAGCCCTCGGGCGGCCTGACCGTTACCGGCGAAGCCGCTGCGCGCCAGTCGCACAACCCGCTGAAGGCGCGCAAGGACAAGCGCGCGCTGCCAGAAGGCAATCCGGCCGCGTTCCGCAGCTGGTACGTGCCCGATGGCGTCGACACCGGCCCCTCGGGCCACCGCAACGCGGGTCCGGCGGGCGCCCGCG
Source organism: Luteimonas sp. A649 (assembly GCF_054072735.1). Classification (NCBI taxonomy): domain Bacteria; kingdom Pseudomonadati; phylum Pseudomonadota; class Gammaproteobacteria; order Lysobacterales; family Lysobacteraceae; genus Luteimonas; species Luteimonas sp. A649. The sequence continues at coordinate 1,422,495 of NZ_JBSVRQ010000001.1, forward strand.
GTCCACGCAAGCCGGCGGGCGCCGGGCGCCCCGGCGGTGGCGGCGGTCGTCCAGGTGGCGCGGGCCGGCCCGCGCGCGCGGCGCACCCCTATGGCCATCCCGGCAACGCGCCGGTGTTTCCCTCCGACCACGCCACGCCCGGCGGCGCCCATGACCGCCCCCGCGGTCCGCGCCCGGCGCGTCCCGGCGCTGGCAAGCCGGGTGGCGGCAAGCCCGGTGGCGGTCGTCCCGGCGGCGGCCCGCGCCCGGGCGGCGGCGCCCGGCCGGGCGGACGCCCGCAGGGTGCGGGTCCCCGCGGACCGCGCAGCGGCGGCGGTGGGGGTCGGCGCGGCGCCTGAGCAGCACCCGTTGAACCGGGTCGGACTCCGACCCGGCTCGATCCCGCTCAGCCCTCGGCGAGCATGAACACATCCCCGTCGCGCAGCGCGGGGAAGTGTTCGCGGTGGGCCGCCAGCGTGTCGGCGAGCAAAGTAGTGGTCACCACCACCTCTTCGTCGGTGCACTCGCTCAGCGGCGCACCGAGGAAGTCGATCACCGCGCTGTCGCCGCAGTACGCCAGGCCGTTGCCATCGCGCCCGACGCGGTTGAGCCCGGCGACGTAGCACAGGTTCTCGATCGCCCGCGCGCGCAGCAGCGTCTTCCACGCATAGGCGCGCGCGGCCGGCCAGTTCGCCACGTACAGCTGCAGGTCGAACGCCGGCCTGCCCGCGGCATCCAGGGTGTTGCGCGCGAACACCGGGAAGCGCAGGTCGTAGCAGACCAGCGGATTGATGCGCCAGCCCTTGAGTTCCACCACCAGGCGATCGCGGCCGGCGGCATAGCGCTCGTGCTCGCGCACGTAGGTGAAGAGATGGCGCTTGTCGTAGTGCTGCAGCCCACCGTCGGGCGTGGCCCAGAGCATGCGGTTGAAGACGCTGTCGCCATCACGCAGCTGCACGCTGCCGGTCACCACCACGCCCAGCGCGGCGGCCTGGTCGCGCATCCAGCGCACGGTGGGGCCGTCCATGCCTTCGGCCTGTTCGATGGCGTCGTTGCTGAAGCCGCTGGTGAAAGTTTCCGGCAGCAGCACCAGGTCGGTGATGCCGCGCAGCGGCGCGATCAGTCCACCGTAATATTCGCGGTTGCCGGCGGGGTCGTGCCAGAGCGTGTCGCCCTGGACAAGGGAGATGCGCAGGTTGTCCATGGCTTTATCCTAGCCTCGCCAGCCGCTCGATGGCCGCGTCCAGGGTCGGCTGCGCCTTGGCGAAGCACAGTCGCGCCAGGCGCTGGCCGGGAGGCGGGGTTTCATAGAACGGCGACAGCGGGATCGAAGCCACGCCGTGCTCGATGGTCAGCCAGCGGCAGAATTCGACATCCGGCAGGTTGCTGACCGCGGAATAATCCACCAGCTGGAAGTAGCCGCCCGGCACTGGCAGCGGCCGCAGCCGCGTGGCCTTGAGCTGCTCGCGGAACGCGTCGCGCTTGGCCTGGTAGAAGTCGCCCAGGCCGAGGTGGTGCCCTGGCTCCTCGCGCAACATTTCAGCGAACGCGTGCTGCGCCGGCGCGAAGGTGCAGAACACGTTGTACTGGTGCACCTTGCGGAACTCGAGCGACAGCCCCGGCGGCGCGATGCAGTAGCCGACCTTCCAGCCGGTGCAGTGGTAGGTCTTGCCGAAGCTCGACACCACGAAGGCCCGCTCGCGCAGCGCCGGATACCTCAGCGCCGATTCGTGGCGAGCGCCATCGAACACAATGTGCTCGTAGACCTCGTCCGAGATCAGCCAGACGCCGGTGTCCTGGACGATGGCGGCGAGCTCGGCCATGTCGTCGGCCGTCAGCGTCGCGCCCGACGGGTTGTGCGGCGTGTTGACGATCAACATCCGCGTCTTCGGGCCGATGGCGGCGCGCACCCGCGCCCAGTCGGGCGCGAAGGTCGCCGGGTCCAGCGGCACGTGCACGGCGCGCGCGCCGGCCAGGTCGATCGCCGGTTCGTAGCAGTCGTAGGCCGGGTCCAGCACCACGACCTCGTCGCCGGCGCGGACCACGGCGTGGATGGCGTTGAAGATCGCCTCCGTGGCGCCGCTGGTCACGGTGACCTCGGCGTCCGGATCCGGGCGATGGCCGTACAGCGCCAGGGTCTTGTCCGCGATCGCCTCGCGCAGGGCCACCACGCCGGTCATCGGCGCGTACTGGTTGTGGCCGGCACGCATCGCGCGATCCAGCGAATCCACCAGACGGGAGGGTACGTCGAAGTCGGGGAAGCCCTGCCCCAGGTTGACCGCGCCGTGTTCGGCCGCCAGCTGCGACATCACGGTGAAAATGGTCGTACCGACCCTGGGAAGCTTGGTACCGGGCATGCGAGTCCTCCGTCCCGGCCACCTGCCGGCGGAGCCGAGTTTACGCAGCGCCCCGGCTGGCGTTAAATCCCGGGTATGCCGACGCCGACGCCCGATGTCCCCGAGGCCGATGTCCAGCGCCTCGCGACCGCCTACCTCGAGGCGACCTATCGCTGGGCCCGGGATGGCGACTGGCATGACATCCACATCGGCCTGCCGGTACCGGGGCTCGAGCTCCTGCATCACCGCGTGCGCAGCTTCGGGCTGCTGTCGGCCTGGAACCCCTACTCGAAACCGCGCGAGGAGTCCGCGAACCGGCGCGCTGACGTGGCGCTTGAAGCGGAACTCGCCGCACGCGGGCTGGAACACATCCCGGCGTTTTCCTCGGCGACCAACCGCAGCTGGAGGGAGCCGGGCTGGGTGGTCTTCGACATCACCGCCGACGAACTCGACCAGCTGTGCAGCGAGTTCGGGCAGCTCGGGGCCCTTTGGTGGCCGCGTGGCCGCGCGGTGCGTCTGCGCATGCAGTCCACGCGTCCCCGACGGTTCCGGCGCGACGCCCCGATCGACTGGCTAGAATAGCCGCCACCCGGTCGCCGTCGCGGCCCGTGCCGCACGATGCCCGAACCCGCCAACTCCGTTCCCACGCTGCTTTCTGCCCGGGCCTTGCGCTTCACGCGCAACGGCATGCCCGTGTTCGGGCCGATCGATTTCGAGGTCGCGGCCGGGGAAGCGCTGCTGGTGCAGGGCGACAACGGCGCCGGCAAGACCACCCTGCTCAAGGTCCTTGCCGGACTGCTTCGCGCCGACAGCGGTGACATCCGCCTGCAGGACCAGGCCGCCATGCCGGCGCTGCGGGCGCGCGTGGCCGGCTACCTCGGCCACCTGCCCGCACAGAAGGCGGACCTCAGCGCATTGGAGAACCTGCGTTTCCTCTGCGGCCTGCACGGCAGCCGCCCGGGCATGTCGCTCGAGGACGCGATGGACACCGTCGGCCTGGCCGGCTACGAGGATGCGTTGGCGCGGCAGATGTCCGCCGGCCAGCGCAAACGCCTGTCGCTGGCCCGGCTGTGGCTGTCGCCCGCACCGCTGTGGCTGCTCGACGAACCCTACGCAAACCTCGACCTTGACGGCATCGAACTGGTGAACCGCATGGTGCAGGCCCACCTGCGCGAAGGCGGCGGCGCGATGGTCACCACGCACGGCGCCTACTCCGCGCCGCCGGTGCGCACCCGCCTGCTGGTGCTGGAGCGGCCTTCGTGATGTGGTCGGCGGCGCGGGCACTGGCCGTGCGCGATCTGCAGATGCTGTGGCGCAGGCGCGGCGACGCGCTGCAACCCGCCCTGTTCGCCTTGCTGGTGCTGGTGCTGTTCGCGCTGGCCCTTGGCAACGACCCGGCGACGCTGGCGCGCGTGGCGCCCGGCGCGCTGTGGGTGGCCGTACTGCTGTCCGGCCTGCTCGCGCTGGACACCCTGTTCCGCGGCGATGCCGAGGACGGTTCGCTTGAACAGTGGCTGCTGGCACCCGTGCCGCTGGCCTGGCTGGTGCTGGTGCGCGTGGCCACCCACTGGGCGACCACCGCGCTGCCGCTGGTGCTGGCGATGCCGGTGCTCGCAGAGCTGATGGGGCTCCCGCGCGAACACTGGGGCGTGCTGTTCGCTTCGCTGGCGCTGGGCACACCGCTGCTCGCCCTGCTCGGGGCAGTGGTCGCCGCGCTGACGGTGGGCATGCGCCGTTCGGGAATCCTGGTCGCCCTGCTGGCGCTGCCGCTGTACGTGCCCGTGCTGGTGTTCGGTGCCGGTGCCGTCACCGCTTCCGCGCAGGGCTTCGATCCGATTGGCGGATTGCTGCTGCTGGCCGCGGGACTGGTGGCCGCTGTGGTGCTGGCGCCACTCGCCGCCGCGGCGGCGATCAGGATCGCGTTGTCCTGACGGCCGCCACGCGGAACACTGCGTTGACCTGCGTCAGCCCGTGTTTGCCGCAGCGCGGCTAGAATCGTGCTTGGCCCGCATGTCCAAACCTGAAAGAATGCGCCGACGGGCACTGACGTGGCCCGTCGAGGCCTTGAGCCGGCCCATCCCCGGCCTGCCCACCTCCTGCCAGCGAAGACCAGATGTCCGACATGAACCCGGTGATCCGCTGGTTCCACCAGCTTGGCTCACCGCCCTATTTCGACCGTTTCGCCGCCAGGTGGTCTCCCTGGGGATATGCGCTGGGCGCGCTGGTGATGGCCTGGGGCATGTACGGCGCGCTGTTCCAGGTGCCTGCCGACTACCAGCAGGGCGACAGCTTCCGCATCCTCTACATCCACGTGCCGGCGGCCTGGATGAGCCTGCTCGTGTTCGGCCTGATGGCGCTGTACAGCGCGATCGCGCTCATCTGGCGGATCAAGCTGTGCGAGATCCTTGCCATGGCCTGCGCGCCGATCGGCGCCGCCTTCACCTTCGTCACGCTTGCCACCGGTTCGATCTGGGGCAAGCCGATGTGGGGCACCTGGTGGGACTGGGACCCGCGCCTGACCAGCCAGCTGGTGCTGCTGTTCCTGTACCTGGGCGTGATCGGCCTGTACCACGCCATCGACGACCGCCGCACCGCCGCGCGCGCCGCCGGCCTGCTGGCGCTTGTCGGCGTGGTGATGCTGCCGATCATCCGCTACTCGGTGGTGTGGTGGAACTCACTGCACCAGGGCCAGACCATCCGCGTATTCGGCGAATCTTCGATGGACCCGAGCATGATCCCGCCGCTGGTGTGGATGCTGATCGGCACCAAGCTCTGGTTCGCCGGTTCGCTGCTGGCGCGCGCGCGTGCCGACAACCTGCAGCGCGAGGCCGGCAAGGACTGGGCCCGCCGCATCGCAGGGACGAACGAATGAGCTATCGCGAATATGTCATCGCCGCCTACGCGGTGTTCGTCGTGATGCTGGTCTGGGACTACCTGGCGCCACGCTTCGCCATCGCGCGCCAGGTGCGCGCCGCGCGCCGCCTGGCCACGCGCAAGGCCGCACGCCCCGCCCGCAATACCCCTCCCACGGAGCTAGGTCGATGAATCCCACCCGCCGCAGGCGCCTCTGGTTCGTGCTCGCCGTGGTCGTCGCCGCCTCCCTGGTGGCGGTGCTGGTGGCCATGGCCCTGCAGCGCAACGTCGCCTATCTGTTCACGCCCACCGAGGTGCTCGATGGCCGTGCCGGCATCGACGTCGCTTCGGGCGAAACCCGCTTTCGCCTGGGCGGCATGGTCGCCGACGGTTCGTTCGAGCGGCCCGCCGGCTCGATGGAAGCGCGCTTCCTGGTGAGCGACGGCGATGCACTGATGCCGGTGGTCTTCTCGGGCATCCTCCCCGACCTGTTCCGCGAGAACCAGTCGGTGGTCGCCACCGGCCGCATGCGCGCCGACGGCACCTTCGTCGCCGACGACGTACTGGCCAAGCACGACGAGACCTACGTACCCAAGGAAGTCGCGGACAAGATGGGCCTGGCGCACGAGAAGCACAACGTCGAGATGCCTGCCCCGCCGCCGGAAGGCGCACTCTAGGTGCTGCCGGAGATCGGCCAGGCGGCGCTGGCGCTGGCGCTTGTGTTCGCCGTGCTCCAGGGCATTGCCGGCCTGGTTGGCGCCGCCCGCGGCCGCGAGGACCTGGCGGCTGTCACGCGCCCGGCCGCGCTCGCGCAGCTGGTGCTGGTGCTCGGCGCCTACGTGCTGCTGACGCTGGCCTTCGTGCTGCAGGATTTCTCGGTCAAGTACGTCGCCGACAACTCCAACTCGCTGCTGCCGCTCATCTACCGTTACACCGCCGTCTGGGGCGCGCACGAGGGCTCGCTGCTGCTGTGGGCGATGATGCTGGCCGTCTGGAACGCGGCGGTGGCGGCACTGTCGGGCCGCATCCCCTGGAGTTTCCGCGCGCGCGCGCTGGGCGTGATCGGCCTGGTCGCGGTCGGCTTCCTGTCGTTCATGGTGTTCACCTCGAACCCCTTCGAACGCCTGCTTCCGGCGGTGCTTGAAGGCCACGACCTGAATCCGCTGCTGCAGGACCCGGGGATGATCATCCATCCGCCGCTGCTGTACATCGGCTACATCGGTTTCGTGGTGCCGTTCGCGTTCGCGATCGCCGCGCTGCTGGAAGGGGTGGTCGACGTGCGCTGGCTGCGCTGGTCGCGGCCCTGGACCAACGTCGCCTGGGGCTTCCTCACCATCGGCATCGCGCTGGGCAGCTGGTGGGCCTACTACGAGCTCGGCTGGGGCGGCTGGTGGTTCTGGGATCCGGTCGAGAACGCCAGCTTCATGCCCTGGATCGTGGGCGCGGCGCTGATCCATTCGCAGGCGGTCACCGAGAAGCGCGGCAGCTTCAACAGCTGGACCATGTTGCTGGCGATCGCGGCGTTCTCGCTGTCGCTGCTGGGCGCGTTCCTGGTGCGCTCGGGCGTGCTGACCAGCGTGCACTCGTTCGCCGCCGACCCCTCGCGCGGGCTGTTCATCCTCGCCTTCCTCGGCGCCGTGATCGGCGGCGCGCTGGCGGTCTACGTGCTGCGCGCGCCGAAGCTCGCCGACGGCAAGCCGTTCGCGGCGTACTCGCGCGAGACCCTGCTGCTGGTCAACAACCTGCTGCTGGCATCGGCCTGCGCGATGGTGCTGTTCGGCACGCTGTATCCGCTGCTTGCCGACGCGCTCGGCCTGGGCAAGGTCTCGGTCGGCCCGCCCTACTTCGGCACCCTGTTCCTGCTGCTGATGGCGCCGCTGGTGTTCCTGGTGCCCTTCGGCCCGCTGACGCGCTGGCAGCAGGACCAGGCCTCGAAGCCGCTGGCGATGCTGCTGCCCTGGCTGGGCCTGGCCCTGCTGCTGGGCGTCATCGCCTGGTACAGGGCGCCCCAGGGCGCGCTGAAGACCGGCCTGGGCGTCGCCGGTGCGGCCTGGGTCGCGCTGGGCACGCTGCGCTTCGCCTGGACCCGGCTCCGCGCCAAGGGCCGCAGCTTCACCCCGGAGATGTTCGGCATGGTGCTGGGCCACCTCGGCGTCGCCGTGTTCGTGGTCGGTGCGATGCTGGTCGAAGCGCAGAACGTGCTGCGCGAGGTACCGATGGCGCCGGGCGAGACCCAGACGATCGGCCGCTACGCCTTCCGTTTCGATGGCGTCGAGCGCGTGCCGGGCCCGAACTACATGGCCGACCGCGGCCATGTGCAGGTGTTCCGCGACGACAGGCCGCTGGTCCTGCTGCATCCCGAGAAGCGCGCCTACGCCAGTGGCGGCCAGGTCATGACCGATGCCGCGATCCACGCCGGCGTGCGCGCCGACCTCTTCGTCGCGCTGGGCGAGCCGCTGGGCGGCGAGTCCTGGGCGGTGCGCCTGCACGTGAAGCCCTTCATCCGCTGGATCTGGGCCGGTGCGCTGCTGATGGCGTTGGGCGGCTTCGTCACCGCCGCCGACCGCCGCTTCCGCCTGCCGCTGAAAGCCAGGGAGGCGGAATGAACGCCGCCCAGCCCCCCGGAGCCCCTCCCGCGCGCAGCGGACGCATGCTGCTGGCCGTGCTGCTGGGGGCCGGCTTCCTGGCCTTGGTGGTGCTGCTGGCCTGGGGCGTGCGCCAGTCCGACCGCCCCGACCGCGAAGCCCTGCCCTCGCCGCTGATCGGCAAGCCGGCCCCGCAGTTTTCGCTGCCGGTGCTGCACGATGCCAACTACAGCGTCGGTACCGCCGAGCTGCAGGGCCAGCCCTACCTGCTCAACGTCTGGGGCAGCTGGTGCCCGGGTTGCCAGGTCGAACACCCGGTCATCGCGCGCTACGCCGAGACCAAGGTGATCCGCGTCGTCGGCTACAACTGGAAGGATGAGCCCGAAGACGCGCTGCGCTGGCTGGAGCAGTTCGGCAATCCCTACTGGGTGGTGATCGCCGACTACGAAGGCGGCACCGCGATCGAATGGGGCATCTATGGCGCGCCGGAGACCTTCCTGGTCGACGCCGAAGGCATCGTGCGCTGGAAGCACGTCGGCCCGCTGACCGACGACATCATCGACAACGTGGTGGCGCCGATGGTCGAGCGCATGGGGACCGGCGGATGAGCGCGCACGGATTGCCGTCGCGCGCAGCGGCCGCACGCACGTCGTCCCGCACGACCTTCAGCGCCATCGCCGGTTCGGCCATGTTGGCGCTTCTCCTGGCCGCGATGACCGCACTCGCCCTGTGGCCGGCTCCTGCCACCGCGCAGGCCGTGCGCAACGTGCAGCCGCTCGAATTCCGCGACCGGGCCGAGGAGCAGCGCTTCCACGCGCTGACCCTGGAGCTGCGCTGCGTGATGTGCCAGAACCAGTCGCTGGCCGACTCCGACGCGCCGATCGCCCACGACCTGCGCCGCGAAGTCTTCAACCTGATGCGCGAGGGCCGCAGCGACGCCGAGATCAAGACCTTCCTGGTCGACCGCTACGGCGAGTTCGTGCTCTACCGCCCGCAGTTCGGCGGCAGCACCCTGCTGCTGTGGCTGGGGCCGGCGTTCGTGCTGCTGGCCGGCGCAATCGTGCTGGTCGTGGTCGTACGCAAGCGCGCCGCCGGCAACCGCGCCGCGATCGATCCCGTCGACGACGGGCAGGAGTGGTGATGTCGACCCTGTTCTTCCTCGCAGTGCTGTTCGCATCCCTGCTGGCGGCGGCGCTGGTGGCCGCGCCGCTGCGCCGCAACTCGCCGCGCACCTGGCTCACCGCGCTTGCCGTGGTCCCGCTGCTGTCGGTCGGCCTGTACCAGGTGCTGGGCACGCCCGCCGCCCTGGACCCGGCCGCACGCACCACTCCGGACGTGGCCGGCGGTGATCCCCACGTCGATCCAGCGGACTTCGCCGAAGCGGTCAGCCAGCTGCGTGCGGAGCTCGAGCGCAATCCGCAGCAGCCGGAGGGCTGGGCGCTGCTTGCGCGCTCGCTCTCGGTGCAGGGTGACCACGCCGGCGCGCGCGACGCCTACGCCAAGGCGCTGGAGCTCGTTCCCGACGAACCCGCCCTGATGGTCGAAGTCGCCCAGGCCAGCGCCCAGGCGCATCCGCAGAACCTGTTCGACGACGAGGCCCTGGCGCTGCTCGAGCGCGCCGTGGTCCTGCAGCCGGCCAACCAGCGCGCGCACTGGTTCGTCGGCGTCGCCCAGCGCCAACGCGGCATGGACGCCGAAGCGGCCGCGACATGGGAGGCGCTGCTGCCAACGATCGATCCGTCCACCGCCGCCAGCCTGCGCAAGCAGATCGCGGACGCCCGCGAGGCCGCGGGGCTGCCGGCGCTTGCGGCCGGTCCGGCGGGTGCTGGAGCCGCGGCCGCCGGGGCGACGCCTGCCATCGCGCAGCCTGGCACCGATACCGCCGCCGCTGCGGACAACGCACTGCGGGTGCGCGTCAGCCTCGCTCCCGGCGTGGCTGAAAGGCTCGGCGGCAAAGGCACGGTGTTCGTGATGGCGCGCGCCCCCGACGGTCCGCCGATGCCCGTCGCCGCCGAACGCCACGAGGTCTCCACGCTGCCGCTGGAGATCGTGCTCGACGACGGCGACAGCCCGATGCCGACGCGGCTCCTGTCGCAGTTGGACGTGGTGCTGGTCTCGGCACGGATCTCCGCCAGCGGCACGGTCGAACGCAGCGCCGACGACGTGGAATCCGCGGCCGTTCGCGTGTCCCTACCGAACAGCGGCATCGTGGAACTGGTGATCGGCGCCGATTGACCGCCCTGCGGTCCGTGCGCCGCGACCGTTAAACTTGCGGCCATGACCGAATTCATCCCGCCCGGCACGCGCTTCCTCGAACTGCTCTCGCCCTTCGCCATGAAACGCGGCGGCGGTCTGCGCGACGGCCGCATCGCCTACGAGACCTGGGGCCGCCGCAGCGCCGCCGGCGACAACTCGATCCTCATCCTCACCGGCCTGTCGCCGGACGCGCACGCCGCGGCGAGCGAGGCCGACCCCACCCCCGGCTGGTGGGAGGCGATGGTGGGCCCCGGAAAGGCCATCGACACCGACCGCTGGCACGTGGTCTGCGTGAACTCGCTCGGCAGCTGCAAGGGCTCCAGCGGCCCGGCCACGATCAACCCTGCCACCGGCCAGCCCTGGCGCATCGCGTTCCCCGACGTCGCCATCGAGGACATCGCGGATACTGCCGCACACGTGGTTCGTGCGCTTGGCATCGAGCGCCTGGCCTGCGTGATCGGCAACTCCATGGGCGGCATGGCCGCGCTGGCCCTGCTCGCCCGGCACCCGGGCATCGCCCGCAGCCATATCAACGTGTCGGGTGCCGCGCGCGCGCTTCCGTTCTCGATCGCGATCCGCTCGCTGCAGCGCGAGGCGATCCGCCTCGATCCGCACTGGAACAACGGCGACTACGACGATGCGCGCTATCCCGAGAGCGGCATGCGCATGGCGCGCAAGCTCGGCGTGATCACCTACCGGTCCGCGCTGGAGTGGGACGGCCGTTTCGGCCGCGTGCGCCTGGACTCCGACCGCCGCGACGACGAGGACCCCTTCGGCCTCGAGTTCGAGGTGGAGAGCTATCTCGAGGCCCACGCCCGGCGCTTCGTGCGCAACTTCGACCCGAACTGCTATCTGTACCTGAGCCGCTGCATGGACTGGTTCGATATCGGCGAGTCCTGCGGCGGCACCACGGCCGATGGCCTCGCGCGCATCCACGTGGAGCGTGCACTGGCGATCGGCGTGCACACCGACATCCTGTTCCCACTGCAGCAGCAGGAGGAAATTGCCGACGGTCTACGCGCCGGCGGTGCCGAATCCACGCTGCTGCCGCTGGAATCGCCGCAGGGCCATGACGCCTTCCTGGTCGACTTCGCCCGTTTCACGCCCGCGATCGGCGGCTTCCTGGCAGCGCTCTGAAGCCGGGCATCGCACCCGGCAGGATGCTGCACCGCGGCGCGAGGGCGGCGCGGGGCGTCGTACACTCGGGTGCATGACCCAGACCCGTGAGGACGCCGATGGCGTCCTGTCCGACATCGACTTCCCCGGCCGCGAGCACCTGATCGCCGGCATCGACGCCGCGCTCGGCGCCGGCGACTGCCACGCGGTCACCGCGGCCCTGCGCAACGTGATGTGCGGACTGATCCGCGATCCCGCGGTCCGTCTTCCCGACTGCGTGCATTCGCCGATCGCCGACCATTACGCCCGCCGCGAGCTGTATCGCAGCCCGGAGCACGGGTACAGCGTGGTCGCCATGACCTGGGGGCCAGGCCAGGGCACGCCGATCCACGACCATGCCGGCTGCTGGTGCGTGGAAGGCGTGTGGGCAGGCGAGCTTGAAATCACCCAATACGAGCTGCTGGAGAGTGACGGCGACCGCTTCCGCTTCCGCTGCGCCGGCGGCCTGCAGGCCGGTCCCGGCAGTGCCGGCAGCCTGATCCCCCCGCACGAGTACCACACCATCCGCAACGCCGACGCGGACGCGATCGCCGTGTCCCTGCATGTCTACGAAGCACCGCTGGAAGCGTGCTCGCGGTTCGAGCCGGTGAGCGGCGAATGGCATGTACGCACGGAGAACGTGCTGCCTACCGACGCGGCGACACTTGAATCGGACTTTTCCTCATAAGAGACAGGCGGGTACCTGTAACCGGCGAGCTTGACGGTCCTCGAGCAGATGCGATCACATCAATGCGCTGTGACGCAGAACTGCAACACGGGGAACGGTGAACATGGACGTGAGTCGTGAACTGCTATTCCTTATCAATCGCACGATGGTTGCGTTGAGAGGGCATTCCGACCTCAAGCGATACCGGCATGGCACACACCGACGGATCTCCGGAAATCCCTTGGCGGTTGCCGATCGGCCGCTATACTTGGCGCCCGCGCCGGAATGGCGGAATCGGTAGACGCAGCGGACTCAAAATCCGCCGGGCTAAACACCTGTGTGGGTTCGAGTCCCACTTCCGGCACCACTGTAGGATTTTTCTGACCCTTTTGCCGGGTCTGCGCTGATACCGCGGGCCCGCGCGCTGCCGGATCATGTGGGTCCGGCAGCACAGCGCACCAACGGACGGCGCGCCGCCTACAGGGAGTTTGGCCGTGGCCATCGGCTACGGTGCTGGGCCGGGAACTTCAGCTGCTACGTCTGACGCACGATCCCTTCCGGGTGACTCCTGCCCCGGGCCGCTACCATGGCGACATGTGCCTGATCGCCCTCGCCTGGCAACTCCATCCCCGCTACCCGCTGGCCATCGCCGCCAACCGCGACGAGTTCCACGGGCGTCCCACGGCCGCGGCCAGCCTCGACCCCGACGCGCCCGGCGTTTACGGCGGCCGTGACCTGGTGCAGGGCGGCGGCTGGCTGCAGGTGTCGCCATGGGGCCGGCTTGCAGCCGTGACCAACGTCCGCGATGGTCGCGGCAGCGGCATGGCGCAACGGCCCTGCTCGAGGGGATGGCTGGTCCGCGACTTCGTGCGGGGCCGTGCCACGTCGGAGAACTTCGCCGCGACGCAGGCGGCCGCCGACGGCTATGGCCTGTTCAACGCGCTGTTCTGGGATGGCCGCTCACTCGTCCACGCCAGCAACCATCCCGCGACCTCCCGGGTCGAAGTGGCTCCGGGCATGCACGCCATGTCCAACGGGGCCTTCGACGCGCCCTGGCCGAAAAGCATGGTGGCCACGCGCGCGCTGGAGGCCTGGCTGGATACGCCGGATGCCGCTGCCGATCCCCTCGGCGCACCCGAGGCCCTGGATCCGCTGTTCAAGGCCCTGGCCGACACTCGGCCGGCCCCCGATGACAGGCTTCCCGACACGGGCGTTGGACTCGAGCTTGAACGCGCACTCTCGCCTCCATTCGTGAGCGGACCCGAATACGGCACGCGCTGCAGCAGCGTGGTGCTGGTGGCACGCGACCACGTGCTGTTCGCCGAGAGGCGTTACGGTCCCGCTGGCGCGCGCCGCGGCGACAGCATCACCTTGCTGCCCCTGGTCACCGCCTGATATCGCGGAAGCGGCCGCCATCGGCGTTCCTGTCAGGGAGAGCTGGCGCGGCAGCGCAGCGGCACGTTCTCTTCGAGTCCCTGCTCCCAGCCGTTGGGGCGCCGCAGGGCGATCGTGTGGTTGATGCAGGCGCGCTCGGCGCCATCACGCATCGCGGCCACGGGTCCCGGAAGCAGCACCAGGTCGCCGCCGCTGGACTGGCCGACCTCGACCGCGCCCGCACCTTCGGCCAGCGGGCCCTCTTCGAAGTCGTCCCGGACCGCGCCGACCCGCGGCGCATCCGCGGTGGCCACGACAGGCGTGTCGTCTGAACCGAAAACCGCACCGGCCACATGGGCGACCACATCGGCTGCGAGGATACCCACGGTCACCGCGAGCATCGTGGGCAGGAAGAAAGACCAGGGCGTGACGTCGTCACGCAGGCGGACTGGACTCATGGGCACGGCCTCCGGTTCAGTGGCCAGACTAGCGCGTCCGTATCGGCGCGGCGCCCCGGGTAAACCCCAGGGGACGGCGCCAGCCCACAAGTGAAAGGCCCAGTCGTCCGGGTTTCCCCGGTCGGCTGAGCCTCCCGTTTGTCGAAGCGATTGCGTCTGGCTGTGAGGCCTTCCGCTTTTTCTTCGACGCATCGACAGTAGCGCCCGTGGCGTTAAACGATCGTCAATCCACGCGACCGTCCGTCGGCGGCGTCGGCCAGGGCCACCATCCGCGGCCGGTGAGCGCGTAGCGATCGGCAGCGCGCTCGAAGCGGTTGCGCACGCTGATCCCGCCGCACAGGAAGTACAGGGGCAGGAACAGGATTCCGAGCGCCATGTACTGCAGCACGTGGGCGCGCTCGTGGTCGGCAAGGCGCACCGCAGGGTGCTCGCACAGCCCTGCACGATGCGCGTACGTCAGGCAGTCGCAGTCGATGCTGTCGCCGGTGTGGAGGATCACGTTGCCCAGCGTGAGCGCCCCGCCCGGCCCCCAGGGCACGGCGTCGAACACCAGCGCAAGGTCGCGCCTGCGCAGGCACACGCGCGCGCCGAACGGCAGCGCGGCCAGCCCGACCGCGAGGCCGGCGAGGGTATTGGGCAGCGTCCAGGCGATGCCGAGCGCACCGAGCATGCCCCGGAACGCGAGCACGTCGCGCGCGCTCACCCGTCCTCGGGCATCAGCAGCCACAGCACCAGGTAGACGATGATTCCGGGGAAGGCCGCCGACAGCACCGAGAACACCACGTACAGCACGCGCAGCAGGGTGGAACTCCAGCCGAAGCGGCGCGCGATGCCGCCGATCACGCCCACCAGCACGCGGTCGTCGAGTGGCCGGCTGAGGCTGGGCTTCACCGCGTTCACCGCTGCGCCAGCCAGTTGTGGATCGCGTCGGGCACTTCCTTCTGCGCCCGTCCCGACACGTAGATGCCGATATGGCCCCCGCGGAACGACAGCTCGGAATAGTCGCTGCCGCCGATCAGCCCCCCCAGCGGCTTCGAGGCCGACGGCGGCACCAGGTGGTCCTGTTCGGCGTAGATGTTGAGCACCGGCATCTCGACCAGGCCCAGGTGCACCTCGCGCCCGCCGATCTCGATGCCGCCTTCGACGAAGCCGTTGCCCTGGTAGAACATCTTGATGAACTGGCGGAAGGCCTCGCCGGCCTGGTCGGGCGAATCGAAGATCCACTTCTCCATGCGCAGGAAGTCCTCCATCGCCGCCTTGTCATCGAGGATGTCGGCCATGCCCACGTACTTCTGCACGAACAGCCGCCAGGGCTTGAGCGTGAGGTAGCACATGTTCATGAGATCGGCCGGCACGTTGCCGAGCGTGTCGACGAACAGGTCGACGTCCATGCCGCGCGTCCAGTTCGACAGCATGTTGTCCGGCGTGTGGAAGTCCACCGGCGTGACCATGGTGATCAGGTTGCGCACCTTGGCGGGATTGAGCGCGGCATAGCTGAGCGAGAACGCCCCGCCCTGGCAGATGCCGAGCAGGTTGATGGCATCCAGCCGGTGCCTGTCGCGCAGGTGGTCGACGGCGCCGCCGATGAAGCGCTCGATGTAGTCCTCGAGGTCGAGGAAGCGATCGGAACGGTCGGGGTAGCCCCAGTCGATGATGTAGACGTCCTCGCCGCGCGCGAGCAGCTGGCGCACCAGCGACTTGTTGTCCTGCAGGTCGACCATGTAGGGGCGGTTGACCAGGGCGTAGGCGATCAGCAGCGGGACGCGCGCGGTGGGTTCGCGATCGCCGATGAAGCGGTAGAGCACGACCTTGCCGTCGCGCCAGACCTCCTGGCGGTGGGTGGCGCCGAAGTCGACGTCATCGACTTCGCGCAGCACCTGCAGGCCCGCGGCAAGTTTCTGTTGCAGGCGCATCGCCTCTTCGGCGAGCCCCGCGGGGGTGATGTTGAGCGGACCGTACATGTCAGCGCGTCCCCTTCTTCACGGATTTCTTCGTCGTCGACGCCATCGGCGCGGGTGCCCGTGGCATCGCGCCGGCGATCGCGCCGCCGAAGCTCCTGCCGGCGGAGGAGCGTCCGCCGCTCGCCTTCGTGGCGCGCTTGGCGACCTTCCCGGCCGGACGCTTGGCAGCGCGCGTCGTGGCGGCCTTTGCAACGCGCTTCACCGCCCTCTTCGCTGACTTGGCTGTCTTGACCGCCTGCGTAGTCTTGGCCGTCTTCGCAGGCTTGGCTGTCTTGGCTGTCTTGGCTGTCTTGGCTGTCTTGGCAGGCTTCGCGGCACGGGCCGGCGCGCTCTCCGATACGCGCTTGGTCACACGCTTCGTCGCCTTCTTCGCAGCACGCGCGGGAGCGCGCTTCGTCGCAGCCTTCGTCGTGCTGCGTGCGGCCGTCTTCTTCGGCGCCTTGGACGTGCGCCTGGCCGCCACAGCGGGTTCTCCAGCGGACACCGTCGGCGCCGCAGGCTCTGATACAGGCATCGAAGCAGTCGCAGACGCCTGCCGACGCTGTGGCGCCGCCGACGCGCGCGCACCACCACCCGTCCCGCCCGCCACCGCATCGCGGAGCCGCCGTACCTCGCGCTCCAGCTGCGCCAGCTTGCGGTGTGCGCCATCGAGTTCGCTGCGGGTGGGCATGCCCAGCTGCGTGCAGGCGTCTTCGACCATGCGCTGCACGCCGCCGCGCACGCGCATCTGCGCGTTGACCAGTTTTCCGTACACCTCGCGGAACTCGGGCGACAGCGCGATCTCGGCGTAGGCCTCCTCGGCGGCATCGATCCAGAGGTCGAACAGGGCGCGCGCCGACTGGATCTGGCGGTTTGGTTCCTCGTGGTCGATCAACCTGCTTTCGAAGATCACGAACGCTTCCTGCTGCGCCTTCAGCATCAGCGCAGCGTAGGCACTGGACGCCTGCTGGTACTCGGCCACGTGGCCGGCCAGCGCCTGCAGGCGCTCCTGCTGCTCTCGCCCGGAGCCGAAGGCCGGCATCCGCAGCAAGGCCATGCCCTCGCCGCGCACCGCGTCGAGCCAGGGCGAGGCATCCTCGACCCACTGCTCCAGGCCCTGCAGTCCGTGGCCGCGCATGCTGCGCAGCATCTCCGGGAACGGGTTCTCGCCGCTGGCGCCCAGCGCTTCCTTCCAGGCGCGCGCGACGTCGACCGCACTGGCTTCCTGCCCGGCGAAGCGCGCGGCGACCTCCTGCATGCGCCCGTACCAGCGGCGCGCCTGGCTGTTGAAATGCGTGAGCGCATCATTGGCTTCGGTGCGGCCGCCGTGGGCCAGCTGCGTCCACCAGTCCAGCAATTGCTGCCAGGCCTCCGCGCCCTGCGGCGATACCTGCGGTCCGGACATGCCCGGCATCGCACCCATTCCGGGCACCGCGCCCAATCCGGGCATCGCACCCATGCCAGGCATTGCGCCGAATCCAGGCATCGCGCCGCTGCCCGGCACCGCGTCGCGCAGCGCATCGCCCCAGGCAGCCCAGTAGCGCCGTGCCAGTGACTCGAAATCGTCCCGTGGATTCACCGACATCGCGCACCTCCATCTGTTCCACCGATCATAGCAATGCGCGATGTCGGCGCCAGCGCGGATCAGGGCTTGGGGATGCGGATCGTCTTGCTGATCATCAGCGAGCCCGAAAGCGCATAGACCAGCACCAGCGGATGCAGCTGCCAGGGGCCGAGCTGCCACTGCCCCAACCAGATCGCGTCGCCCAGCGCGCCCTGCCAGGCGGCCACCGCCAGCAGCAGCACGATCGCCACGCTGCTGGGGATCGGCGTGCCTTCGAAGTACTTCACCTTGTCGCCGCCATCGGCGAGCGTTTCGGCGGTGACGTTGTAGCGCGCCAGCCGGCTCACGCCGCAGCCGACGAAATAGCTGAGCACCACCCAGTCCCAGCCGCCCTGTAGACCGCAGGCGTAGCCGAGCGCGGCCGGGGCGACGCCGAAGGAGATCACATCGGCCAGCGAATCGAGCTCGCGGCCCAGCGTCGAGGCCACCTTGCGCCAGCGCGCGACGCGGCCGTCGAGCGCATCGAACACGAAGGCCAGTGGGATCAGCGCCATGCCCAGCATCAGGTCGCGGATGCCGCCTTCCTGCAGGTAGCGCATCGCCGCGAAGATGGCACCGGTACCGCAGACCGCGTTGGCGAGCGTGAACCAGTCCGCGAGCTGGAAGTCGCGGATCATCGAAAAGTGTCGCTGGCGGGTCATCGCCGTTCCTGTCGCGGATGGGAGGCCAGCATGCCAAACCGGCCGTCACGGTGGGAGCAAGTGGTTCCTGCCGGGCGCCGGATCGCGGCTATAGCCGCTCCCACAACGGCGCTTTTTTTGTGGGAGCCGCCATAGCGGCGACAGGCATTGCCGCACGGCCATTCAGCGCGGAATGGCCAGGTGCGAGGCCTCCAGCGCCGCCGTGCCGCGCGGCGTCGTGTCGATCACCGCATCGGCGGGCAGTGCCGCGCCATCGAGATGCGCATCGACGCGGTCGAGTGCTTCGTACACATAGGGCAGCAGGGGCAGGTAGCGCGCGGCGTAGTCGGGCAGCGCCAGGAAACCATCGAAATGCTGCACGTTGCGCACCTGCCAGTAGCGCACGTCGCGGCCCGCGGTGCGGGAGTGGGCGACGTAGGGCGCACTGCTGAACGCGACCGGGATCAGGCCGTCGTCGAGACCGTGCACCACCACCACCGGCAGCCCTTCGCGCGGCGGCGCGGCGCGGGTGGCGGCGATGCCGGCACGCACGCGATCGGCATCAGCGCCCTCGCCCGTCCACAGCTCGCGCAGACACTGCAGGCCCTTCAGGGTGAGGTCCGGCGGGGCCATGCCCGCATCGACGAGGCCGACGCCCGAGCCCGGCGGGATGCCGCTGGCATCCGACCACCAGGCTGCGCGCTCGGCGGCGGTTGCCACCCGTGGCAGGAAGTCGGTGCCTTGGGCGGCGAAGGAAAAGCCACAGGGACCCTCGCCAACGCCGTAGCGGCCATAGGCGCTTGCGTAAGTCGCGGCCACCGCACGCCACAGGTCGAAGCCCGCGGACAGCGCACCGGCGCGCAGCGCCTCGTCGGTCCAGCCGGCGTCGCGCAGTGCGTCGTGGGCCTCGCGCGCCTGTGCGGCGGTGTCGGCACCGGACAGCAGCCCCCCGGCGGCAAGTGACGCGCAACGCGCGGCATACAGCGGCTTGACCTGGGTGAGCAGCGGCGGCTGCGGCAGGTTGTCCATGTCGAGCAGCGCGCAGGGCATCAGCAGCGCGGCTTCGGTGGTGTAGTCGTAGAGCGTGCGTCCACCCTGCCCGTCTACGTAAACGTTCGGTTCCCCGGCGACAACGGCATCGAGCCAGTCGCCCTCGAGCTCCGCCGCGCGCAGCACCGCGCCGCCGCCGTTGGAGATTCCGACCGCGATCACGCGGGTGTTGTCGAAGGTGAAGGGCGCCTGCGCGGGCAGCGCGTCGTCCAGCGCCTGCAGCGCGAACTCCGCGGCCTGCTTCACGTGGCGGCCCCAGTCGGCCTCGGGGTTGTCCCGCGAGTGCGCGTGCTTGAAGGCGACGCCGGTCGCGCCTGCGGGCGCATCGGGTACGAAGGCGAGGTCGCTGGCCGTATCCTTCGCCGCGGCGCGACCATCAGCCCCGAAGCCGATGCCCGCATCCAGGTCGAAGTAGTCGCTGCCCGCGCCCTTGTCGGTATAGGCCACGGCGCAGCCGCGCGGCAGGCCCCAGGCGCCGGCCACGGCGATCGATCCGTAGATGCCGCGCGAACCCGAAGACGCGGTCACCACCACGCAGCGCTTTGCGGCATCGAAGCCGTCGGGCAGCTGCAGCAGCACGCGGTGCGGATGCGTCGCGCCCGGCACCGTGGCGTAGGCCGAGAACTCGCGCCCCGGCACAGCGTCCATGCTGCCGTACAGCACGCCGTAGCCGCCGCCGGGACCGAGATCTGCGATGCCGCGCCAGTTGCTCCACAGCGCACGGCGACGCAGCTCGGCGGCGGTCGGCGCTTCGGCATCGGCGAACGCGGGCGGCACCATCTGGCGCAGGCCGTCGATGCCGAGTCCGGCGGTGAGCAGGTCGTCGCCATCGCGGTGCATGCTGCTGCGCTGGTATTCAAACATCACGGCCTCCGTGGTGGCGTCGCGCGTTGACTGCGAAGCGCAGCCGGCAATCGCCGCGGTCACGGCCAGCGCCACCGCGGCGGAGCGCAGGCGCGCCCTGGGCGCAGGCAGGATCCGATGCTGTGTCTCGCGCACGTGCGCCACCTTCTGGTACGGGGAATGGCCTGCACCGTAGCAGTCGACAGCGCCGCCGGCATCGTACTTTTGTACGCAGGGATGCGGGGTGGCGATTTGCTACCGTGGACGTCCTCCCCGCACCCCGCAGCCGACGCCATGACCGACACCTTCCTTTCCGGCCGCACCGCGCTGGTGACCGGCAGCACCTCGGGCATCGGCCTGGCGATCGCCTGCTCGCTGGCCCAGGCCGGCGCCCGTGTGGCGATCAACGGCCTCGGCGACGAATCCCAGGTCAACGCGGCGCTCGACGCCGTGCGCGCCGCGGGCGGCCGTGACGTCCGCCACTTCGACGCCAACCTGCTGGACCCGGACGCGATCAGCAAGATGATGGCCGACATCGACGCCTGGTCGCCGATCGACGTGCTGGTCAACAACGCCGGCATCCAGCACGCGGTGCCGCTGGCCGAGATGCCGGTCGGCAAGTGGGACGCCATCATCGCCATCAACCTGAGCGCCGCCTTCCACACCATGCGCCTGGCGATGCCGGGCATGTCTGCGCGCAGCTTCGGCCGCGTGGTCAACATCGCCTCGGTGCACGGCCTGGTGGCGTCCAAGGACAAGGCGCCCTACGTCGCCAGCAAGCACGGCATCGTCGGCCTGTCCAAGGTCGCGGCGCTGGAATACGCCGCCGTCGGCAGCCGCGATGGCGGCGGCGTGACCGTCAACTGCATCTGCCCGGGCTGGGTGGAGACGCCGCTGATCGAGCCGCAGATCGAAGCCCGCCGCAACGGCGGCAGCCGCGACGATGGCGTGCGTGCGCTGCTGGCCGAGAAGCAGCCCAGCCTGCGCATGACGCTGCCCGAAGAGATCGGCGCGCTGGCGACGTGGCTGTGCCGCCGCGAAGCGCACAACGTCACCGGCGCCTCCTTCCCGGTCGACGGCGGCTGGTCGACGCAGTAACGGCCGCGGACGACCAAGCAGCATCATGGCCACCCTGCTCATCGCCGACGACCACCCGCTGTTCCGCGCCGCCATGCGCGGCGCTGCTGTGGAAGCCGAGGCCGGCACCGAGACGCTCGAGGCCGGCACGCTCGACGCGACCCTCGCCCTGCTGGAGTCACGTCCGGACATCGATCTGGTACTGCTCGACCTGCACATGCCGGGCAACCACGGACTGGCCGGGCTGGCCGCGATCCGCGCCCAGTTCCCGGCGGTCGCCGTGGTGCTGGTGTCGGCGAACGAAGATCCGCAGGTGGTACGGCGCGCGCTCGACCACGGTGCTGCCGGCTACATCCCCAAGAGCGCCGGCCTGGACGAAATGCGTGACGCGATCCGCACCGTGCTGGCCTGCGAAGAGTGGCTGCCACCGGCGCTGCGCGGCGCCGTGTCGCGCGCGCACTCCACGCCCGGCGACGCCGACCTGGCCGCGCGCCTGGCCAGCCTCACACCGCAGCAGTTCCGCGTACTGGCGCTGGTGGCGGACGGCCTGCTCAACAAGCAGATCGCCGACCGGCTGGACGTGCAGGAGCGCACGGTGAAGGCCCACCTGTCGGCGATCTTCGAGAAGCTCGGGGCGCGCAACCGCACACAGGCCGGCGTGATCCTGCGGGAGCTTGAACTCAGCGACCCCGCGCGCCAGGTCGAACGCGAGGCCTGACTCCGCGCTCAGGTGCGCGAGAACGCCCAGGACTGCATGCGCCCGTCGCGATAGGGCATCACGCCGTGGAAGGCGCGCGGGTCGTCGTCGAACACCAGCGGCACGAAGTGGCGATCACCTTCCCACAGCGGCAGCTCGAGCACGCTGTCGACGTCCACCCACTCCAGCGTGCCTTCCGGATTCGCCGCCAGCGGCGTGCCGGTGAACTCCGTGACCAGGAAGACGAAGGCGAACCAGTCCTCGCCATGCTTGCCGAAGCCCGGCCAGCTGATGGTGCCGCGCAGTTGCATGCGCGTGCATTCGATCGCGGCCTCTTCGCGGATCTCCCGACGCATGCAGGCGAGCGCGTCCTCGTTCGCCTCGAGCTTGCCGCCCAGGCCGTTGTACTTGCCCAGGTGGAGGTCGCCGGGGCGCGCGTTGCGGTGGATCATCAGCACGCGGCGTCCGTCGGGCGAGAGCACGTAGCCGAGGGTGGCCAGGATCGGGGTGTAGGGCATCGTGGCTGCGACAGGCGGAGGGCCGGTGATTGTAGGGCGCTCAGCCCGCGCGTCCGTGCCGGACCCACATCCGGCCCAGCATCGATTTCAGCGCCAGCGGCCGCACCGGCTTCTGCAACAGGCCCAGTCCATGCTCGGCGACCTCGCGTCGGACCGCATCCGTAGCGTCGGCGGTGAGCACCAGCGCGGGCACGCTGCCGAAGCGCGCCGACAGCCGCTGCCAGGCCTGGATGCCGGTGTCGCCGTCGTCGAGGTGGTAGTCGAGCAGCCACAGGTCCGCGGGGCGCGCGGCGTGGGCCGCGACCGCGGCATCGGCATCCGCGGCCAGGTCGACGCTGCAGTTCCAGCCGCGCAGGAGCGCGGCCAGCGATTCCAGCGCCATCGGATCATTGTCCAGCAGCAGCACGTGCGCACCGGCGATGCCCGCGCGCACGGCCGGGACGGCAACGGCATCCGCCGGCGCGGCCACGCGCGACAGCGTGATCGCAAACAAGGTGCCCGCGCCGGGACGACTGCGCAGCTCCACCCGCGAACCGAGCAGCCGCGCGATGCGCTCGGCGATCGCCAGCCCCAGCCCCAGTCCCTGCCCGCCCACGCCTTCGCCACGGCGGAACTCTTCGAAGATCAGCGCCTGCTGCGCCAGGTCGATGCCCGGGCCGGTGTCGTGCACTTCGATGCGCAGGCCGCCGTCGACCCGGCGCACGCCCAGCAGCACGCGGCCGCGCTCGGTGTAGCGCACGGCATTGGCGAGGAAGTTCTGCAGCACCCGCCGCAGCAGCTGCGGATCGCTGTGCGTCCAGGCGGCGCTGGCCACGTGGTTGAAACACAGGTCCCGATCCTCGGCCAGTGCGCGGAACTCGGAGGCCAGTGGCTCCAGGACTTCCGCCAGCGGGAACGCGCGGGGCTGTGGCACCAGTCCACCGGCCTCCAGCCGAGCCATGTCGAAGAGGCCGGTCAGGAGGTCGGTGGTGGAGTCGAGCGCGCCGCGGATCTGGCCCAGCGATGCCTTCCTGCTGCCCTCGACCTGCTCAGCCAGCGCATCGGTGAACAGCTGCGCTGCATGCAGTGGCTGCAGCAGGTCGTGGCCCACCGCGGTCAGGAAGCGGCTCTTGGCCTCGTTGGCGCGCTCGGCCTCTCGCCGTGCCTGGTCGAGGCTGGCAGTGCGCTCATCCACGCGCTGCTCCAGCGTCTCGTTGCTGCGCTTGAGCTCGGCCTCGGTGCGACGGAAGGCGGTGACATCGGTGAACGTGGCGACGAAGCCGCCACCGGGCATCGGATTGCCACGGATCTCGACGATGCCGCCGTCCGGGAACACGCGCTCGCTGACGTAGGGCGTGCCGGACTGCATGTGGCGCATGCGCTTGGACGACTCGGCATCCACGCGTCCCCTGATGTCCCCTGCGAGCCCACGCTGGAGGTTGTGCACGACCAGGTCCGCCACCGGCACGCCGATGCGCAGCAGGCCTTGCGGATAGCCGAACAGCTCCGCATAGCGGCGGTTCCAGGCCACCAGCCGCAGCTCGCGGTCGACCACGCTGATGCCCTGGCTCATGTTCTCCAGTGCTGCCTGCAGCACGCGCTGGTTGAAGCGCAGGTCCTGCGAGGCTTCGCCGACGATTTCCGCCACCGTGTCCAGGTCCGGCCCGGCCTCGCGGCGCGCGGCATCGAGCAACAGGCGCGCCGAGGCGCTGCCGAGGACGGCGGACAGTTCACGCTCCAGGCGTGCCTCGATCACCGACGGCACCGGCCCGCTCGCGGGTGCGCCGCGCAGCAACTCGTCGACGGCGCGCACCGGAAGGAAGCGTCGCCCCGCCTGGCGCAGGGTCCGCAGGTCGGAGCCACGCGCCACGTCGCGATCCGGCGCCGACAGCCAGGCTGACAGCGCGAGCGTGGTGGCGATGCCCACGAACAGGCTGGCACCCACCGCACGTCCCAGCCGGCTCCAGCCGGTCAGCCCGAAGAGCGTGTCCGGCGCCAGCCAGGCGATGCCCCAAGGCCCGGCCATGAGCCAGGTCCCGTCGCCGCCGGTGAGCTCCACCAGCATCGGCGACAGCGTGACCCAGGCCCAGGCGAGGAACGATGCCAACACGCCCCAGGTGGCCGCCGCGGCCGGCGTGCGCGTACGCCATACGGCGCAAAACAGCGCTGGCGCCAGCGTGGCCAGGGCCGAGAACGAGACACCGCCGATGTCGGCCAGGGCTTCGCTGCCGACGATCACGCGGCTGTAGGCCCAGGCCAGCAGCATCACGGCCAGGATGCCGGCGCGACGCAGCGCCAGCAGCGCGCCACGATGGTCGTCGTCGCCGGCGCGACCCACCGCCCACGCACCGCGCAGCAGGCCGGGCGTGAACCAGTGGTTGCCGATCATCAGGCTCAGCGCCAGGGTGCTGACCACCACCATGCCGGTGGCCGCGCTGAGGCCGCCAAGGAAGGCGAACAGCGCCAGGCCGTCATGCCCCAGCGCGGCGGGCAACGCCAGCGCGTACATGTCCGACGGCACGCTGTCGCCGAGCAGTGCGGTACCGGCGCGCGCCAGCGGCAGGGTCGGCAGCGCGATCAGCACCAGGTACAGCGGGAACTGCCAGCGCGCGGTGCGCACATCGCGCTCGTCGCGGCACTCGACCACGCCGACGTGGAACTGGTGCGGCAGGATGAACATCGCCAGCCCGCCCAGCAGCACCAGCGGCATGAAGCCACCCACCGGCTGTGGTGGCGGCGGCGGCGCGGCGACGTCGAAATCACCGAGCCCGAACCAGACCAGGGCCCCCAGTGCCAGCATCGCCGCCAGCTTGAACAGCGATTCGAAGGCCATCGCCAGCACCAGGCCGCGGTTGTGCTCCGTGGCGCTGGCCCGGCGCGTGCCGAAGGCGATGGCGAACACCGCCATCGCCAGCGCGACGTAGAGCGCGCCATCGCGCCAGGGCGCAACCACCGCGGCGACCTCGCCAGGGCTGGTCAGGGTGGCAAAGCTCATCGTCACCGCTTTCAGCTGCAGCGCGATGTAGGGAACCATGCCCAGCAGCGCCACCAGCGTCACCACCGCCGCAAGCCAGGGATCCTTGCCCAGCCGCGTGGCGATGAGGTCGGCGATGGAGGTGGCGTTGCTGGCGCGGGCCAGGCGCACCAGGCGCACCATGAAGCCGATGGCCAGCGCGTAGAACACGATCGCACCGAGGAAGGTCGGTGGCAGCGGCCAGCCGTAGCGCGCCGCCTGGGTCACCGTGCCGTAGAAGGTCCAGGACGTGCAGTGCACCGCCAGCGACAGCGCGTAGACATGGTGCCAGTGGCGCGCCAGCGTCCCGGGCCGGCGTTCGGCATACACCGCCACGCCAAACAGCAGGACCAGCCAGAGCGTCGCGGCCGCGACCACCATGCCGACGCTCAGCATTGCCCTGTATCCCCTGCCTGTCTGCCCTGGACCGTGGGCATCGAGCATAACGCAGCGGCGGGCCGAAGCCCGCCGCCGTGATCACCGCATGGAACGGTGGCGGTCAGAAGTTGTAGCGGACCGACATGTACCAGTTGCGCGGCAGGCCGTAGTAGGCGGTCTGGATGTTGCCGACGCTGGCGAACTCCTGGCCTTCGGTCTTGTAGACCTCGTCGGTCAGGTTGCGCACGCCGGCGCGGACCTGCCAGGTGTACTGCGGCGAATCCCACACGCCGAACGCGCCGTACAGGGTGTACGCGCCCTGGCTCAGCACGTCGCGGTTGTCCACCGACAGCCAGGTCTTGCCGCGGTAGGACGCATCCACGCCGACGCCCAGGTGGCCCGCATCGCCCAGCGAGAAGCCCTGCTGCAACGCGACGCGTGCGGTCAGGTCGGGCGAGAACGGCACGTGGTCGTGGTTGAGGTTCGGATCGAAGCCCGGGTACGTCGGATCGAGGCGGAAGTCGTCGAAGCGGTCGTACTCGGCATCCAGCCAGCCCACCTGCGCGCTGAGCATGGTGGCCTCGCCGAAGAGCGCGCTGCCCTCGAACTCGATGCCCACGATGTCGAGTTCGGCGGCGTTGAGCACCGGGAAGGTGCCGACGTCCTGCGAGACGCGGGCCTGGAAGTCGCTGTAGTCACTCTTGAACGCCGCGACGCTGCCGCGCAGGCGGCCGTCATCGGACGCGGCCTTCAGGCCGAGCTCGTAGGTCCAGACGTATTCGGGATCGAACTTCGCGTTCTGGGTGTCGTACACGGTGTTGGCGCGGCCGTTGAAGCCACCCGACTTGAAGCCGCGGTTGGCGGAGAAATAGCCCATGACGTTGTCGCTGAAGGCCTTCTGCAGGCTCACCGAAGGAGTGACCGCGGTCCAGCTGGCCTTGGCCTGGAAGGCGACGGTCTCGTTGATACCCGAGAAGGGCGCGCCCCAGAAGGTGCTGGTGGTCCGGTCGTATTCCTTCTCGTCCTTCGTCCAGCGCACGCCGGCGGCGAGCGTCCAGGTCGGGGCGAACTCCCAGTTGGCGTGGGCGAACGCGGCGACGCTGGTGGTGGTCAGGTCATCGTCGATGGTGCGCAGGAACGACAGCGGTGCGCCGAACAGGGCGAACAGGTCGTCGGCATAGGCCTCCTGGTAGGAGGGCACGTCCTCGCGCATGTAGTACGCGCCGAAGGTGGCCTGCAGGTTGCTGCCGTTGTCGTACTGCAGCTGGAACTCCTGGCTGGTCTGCTCCTGGTCGAGCGACACCAGCACGTCGCCAAGCTCGAATTCGCTGGCGTCGATGTCGATGAACGAGTCCGTCTTCAGGCGGCGGTGCGAAGTGATGCTCTTGAACAGCCATTGCTGGTTGATGTCCCACTCCATGGCCAGCGAGGCACCGGAGTGCTCAAGCTTCTGGCCGTGGCCGGGCGCCATGAACGAGGTCTGCGAGCGGTGGTTCCACTCACCGGTCTCGCCCGGCTGCAGCACCACCACGCCCAGGCCGAGGTCGGTCTGCAGCAGCGGCGCCATCGGCCGGCCCATGGTCGGCGCGACGTCCTGCTCGGTGTGGTCGAACGACAGCGTCGCGCGGAAGGTGTCGCTGGGCTGGAACGCGATCTTGGCGCGGATGGCCTGGGTGTCGTCGTTGTTGTAGTGACGCCCGGTGACGCTGTCGCGCACATAGCCGTCGTTGCGGATCGAGGCCGCGGCGACGCTGGCGGCCACGGTGTCGCTCAACTGGCCGCTGGCGTAGGCGCGCACTTCCTGGCGGCCGTAGTCGCCGATGGTCAGCTCGGCCGCGCCGCCGCTGTGGTCGAAGGGATCGCGCGTGGTGATCTTGATCGCGCCGCCGGTGGAGTTCTTGCCGTACAGGGTGCCCTGCGGGCCGCGCAGGACTTCGACCTGCTGCACGTCGAACAGCGAGAACATCGAGCCGTTGATGCGCGAGTAGTAGACGTCGTCGACGTACATGCCCACGCCGGGGTCGAAGCTCTGCAGCGCGTCGGGCTGGCCGATGCCGCGGATGAAGACGTTGACGCTGTTCGCCGAGCCGCGGCCCTGCACGATATTGAGATTCGGCACCGCGCCCTGCAGGCCGCTGACGTCGCTGGCCTGGAGGTCCTTGAGCTGCTCCTCGCCGAAGGCGCTGACCGCGACCGGCACGTCCATGATCGATTCCGTGCGGCGGCGGGCGGTCACGGTGATGGTGTCGAGTTCGGTGGCACTGCGCGCGGACGGGGCCTGGTCGGCATCGGATTCCTGCGCGTGCAGGCCCGGCGCGGCCAGGGCCACGACGATCGCCAGGCTGAGGGTGGTGGCGCGAATATGGACAGGCTTCATGTGATCCCCTGGAATCTTCGTTGCGCGCGGCCGATTTGCCGCGTGGTGACAAGACTAGGGAGGGGACCGCTGCGGCGGCATCGTACCTTCGGACAATGGGCCGTGGCCGCGCCCGGCGGGAACACTGTCGTCCGTGGAGTCGCGCGCCGCGCGACCGCAAGGGATCCCCGATGTCGTTCCTGATCGTGCTCGCCGCGCTGGTCTTCCTGATGTATGTCGCCTACCGCGGCCACAGCGTGATTCTGTTCGCCCCGATCGCGGCCATGGGCGCGGTGCTGCTCACCGACCCCTCGCTGGTGGCGCCGATGTTCACGGGCCTGTTCATGGACAAGATGGTCGGCTTCCTGAAGCTGTATTTCCCGGTGTTCCTGCTGGGCGCGGTGTTCGGCAAGCTGATCGAGATCTCGGGCTTCTCCAAATCGATCGTCGCCGCCACCATCCGCGTGGTCGGCGCGCAGCGCGCGATGCTGTCGATCGTGATCGTCTGCGCGCTGCTGACCTACGGCGGCGTGTCGCTGTTCGTGGTGGTGTTCGCGGTGTATCCGTTCGCGGCCGAGCTGTTCCGCCAGAGCGACATTCCCAAGCGCCTGATCCCCGGCACCATCGCGCTCGGCGCGTTCACCTTCACCATGGACGCGCTGCCGGGCACGCCGCAGATCCAGAACATCATCCCGACCGCTTTCTTCGGCACCGACACCTGGGCGGCGCCGGTGCTGGGCACCATCGGCGGCGTCTTCATCCTCGCCGTCGGCCTGTCCTACCTCGACTGGCGGCGGCGCGTGGCCGAGCGCGCCGGCGAGGGCTACGGCGACCCGACCCTGCTCCGCAACGAACCCGAGCCCTTCGTCGGAAGCCGGCTGGCGCATCCGTTCATCGCCCTGCTGCCGCTGGTGATGGTGGGCGTGTCCAACCTGGTCCTGACCAAGCTGATCCCGGGCTGGTACGGCGACAGCCACAGCTTCATCCCCGCCGTGGTCGGCAACCCGGCGCCGGTGGTGCAGGAAGTGGCGAAGATCGCCGCGATCTGGGCGGTGATGGGCGCGCTGCTGATCGGCATCGCAACGGTGATGGTCTTTGCCTGGAAAACGGTGTTCACGCACTTCGCCGAGGGCACGAAGTCCGCCATCGGGGGCGCGCTGCTGGCCTCCATGAACACCGCGTCGGAATACGGCTTCGGCGCCGTCATCGCGGCGCTACCCGGCTTCCTCCTGGTGGCCAATGCCCTGGGCGCGATCCCGGATCCGCTGATCAACGAAGCGGTCACGGTCACCGCGCTCGCCGGCATCACCGGCTCGGCCTCGGGCGGCATGTCGATCGCGCTGGCCGCGATGGCCGACACCTTCATCGCCAACGCGCAGGCCGCCGGCATCCCGATGGAAGTCCTGCATCGCGTGGCCTCGATGGCCTCGGGCGGCATGGACACCCTGCCCCACAACGGCGCGGTGATCACCCTGCTGGCGGTCACCGGCCTGACCCACCGCCAGGCCTACAAGGACATCTTCGCGATCACGATCATCAAGACCCTCGCGGTGTTCGTGATCATTGGTGTCTTCTACGCGTTCGGGGTGGTCTGAGGGCCAGCGGCCCCACGCTGCTCATTGCGAGCGTCGCAACGAGAAGCGAAGAAACCAACAAAAGAGCGATCTTCATACTTACCCTCACTGACTGCTGACCAGCATCGGTTTAACCGAAGAAGCTGGCCCTCGCGGGCAGTCTAGTTGTCGACTGCGGGAACCTGCAGCGCGCTGCCGTCGCAGGACACCATGGCCGCGCCGCCGCATGTTCGCGATCATCGGCATCTTCCACGCCTTCGGGTTGGGCTGACGGGCCCGGGCGGCGCTCCGCGTTGACCGGCTTGTCCGCCGGATCACGTTGGTTCCAGTGCGATTGATGCGTCGGACAAGGGCGTCGATCCGTCCCGCCCCTGTCACGCCAAGGATCGCCCGTGTGTGGAATCGCCGGTATCGTGCGCCTGGACGGCGCGAGCGTCAGTGCGGACAGCATCGGCGTCCTCACCGACCTGATCGCGCACCGTGGTCCTGACGATGCCGGCGTCCATGTCGACGGCCACGTCGGCCTCGGGCATCGCCGCCTCAGCATCGTCGACTTGTCGCCGGCCGGCCACCAGCCGATGCCCAACGGCGACGGCTCGCTGTGGATCGTGTTCAACGGCGAGATCTACAACCACGAGGCACTGCGCGACGAACTGATCGGCCACGGCCACGCGTTCCGCTCCACCACCGACACCGAAGTGATCCTGGCCGCCTACCGGCAGTGGGGCGAAGCCTGCGTGCAGCGCTTCGAGGGCATGTGGGCCTTCGCGATCTGGGAGCCGGCGCGTCAGCGGTTGTTCTGCTCGCGCGACCGGCTCGGCATCAAGCCGTTCTATTACACGCTGACGACGGCCGGCTTCGCATTCGGATCCGAGATCAAGGCAGTACTCGCAAGCGGACTGGTTGCAGTGCGGCCGAACCACGAGGCACTGCGACTGCAGCTGGTCTACCGGGTCCGCGCAAGCAGCGAAACCACCTGCTTCGACGGCGTCCTCCAGCTGCCACCGGCGCACAACGCGGTGCTGGTCGATGGTCGCTTCGTGCGTTCGCGCTACTGGAACGCCGAAGACGCGCTGGCCGCACGCGACGATCGGCCCCGGGACCACGCCGCACGCTTCCGCGAACAGATCACCCAGGCCGTGCGCTCGCACCTCCGCAGTGACGTGTCGGTCGGCGCCTGCCTCAGCGGCGGGCTCGACTCCGGCACCCTCGCGGCGCTCGCCGCGCGCGAAACGGCGAATCCACTGCGTACGTTCTCCGTGACCTACCCCGGCACGGTCCACGACGAATCGCGCTACATCCATGCGCTGCGTGGCCAGGTCGGAAACCTCGACGGCACCGATACCTCGCCGGACGGGCGCGACCTGGTCGACGTGCTCGAACGTTCCACCTGGCACTACGAAGAGCCGGTCTGGGGCGGCAGCGTGTACTCGTGGTGGCAAGTCATGAAGTCGGTGCACGCCGGCGGCATCAAGGTCGTGCTCAACGGCCAGGGCGCCGACGAACTGCTGGCCGGTTACCCGCGCTACTACCCGACCTACCTGCGCGAGCTGCTGCTCGCCGGGCGCGTGCCCGGCCTGCGCCGCAACTTCGAAGGTTTCCGCGCGCAGCAGGGCGATCTTTCGCGGCAGGCCCTGTGGCGGGAGCTGGCCACGCCGTTCTGGCCCGACTGGCTGCGCCGCGCGGCGCGCGTCGCAGGCCGCGGCGCCGCGTTCGACGACGGCTTCCTCAGCCCCGAACTGCGCGCCCAGTCATCCCCATCGGCCGAGGCGCTGGCACGGCGCGCGTTCTCGAACCTCGACACCCATCTGCTGAGCGACCTCACCACCACCCGCCTGCCGGAACTGCTGCAGGCCGAGGACCGCTTCAGCATGGCGTTCTCGATCGAGAGCCGGGTGCCGTTCCTGGACCGCGCCTTCGTCGAGTACGGCATCGCCCTGCCCGCCGCACAGAAGATCGACAACGGGGTCACCAAGGTGGTCCTGCGCAATGCGATGCGCGGCACGGTGCCCGACGAGATCCTCGACCGCCGCGACAAGCAGGGGTATCCCACGCCCGCGAACGAATGGCTGCGCACGTTCGGCGTCGAATACGCCGGCGACATCATCGGCTCGCGCCGGTTCCGCGAACGCGGCGTGTTCGAAGCCGACGTCGCCTCCGCCGCGTTCGACCGCTGGCGCAGCGGGAAGGGGTCGCTGGCGGGCCTGTGGACGTGGCTGTCGACCGAGCACTGGTTCCGGCAGTACCACGACACCCCCGTCGATGCCTGGCACCGGCACGCCGCCTTCCGGCGCTGAGGCCGCTGCAGGACGGCTCGGCGGCCCTCCCGCCTGCTGCCCGATACCTGCTCCCGATCACACCCGGAGCGCCTGATTTGGGCGATAGTCTGGGCGGAGCGACGATCGCGTCGGGGGAATCCTATGGCACGCATCACGGCGGCGCCCAGCCGCGAGACCATCGACCGTGCGCTGCTGCAGCGCCATGGGCACGACATCCGGCGCCTGGCGATGCGGCCGCCGCCGGACCTGCCGCCGCCCGGCAACCGGCCCGATGACGGCGGCCAGGGCCGCGGCCAGGATCCCGTGCTCCATCTTCCGCCGGCGCCGGCCTGGGTGCGCGCCTGGACCCGGCTCGGCTACGGCATCTTCCCCGGTGCCAGGCAGGCCTTCGACGCACTGGGCGGCAACGACATCGCGCGCTACGAAGCGCTGATCGACCAGCAACTCGCATGGGAGGCGATTGACGACTCCGCAATCGAGGCCAGGGTGGCATCGGCCGGTTATTCCACGCTGGGGAAATCGCTGGCCCAGCTGTGGACGGACCATGTCGCCAGCGGTCCGCCGTGGGAAGTTCGCATGCTCCCAGCCTGGGAATCGCAGCGGGCATGGATGGTGCGCGCCGCGTTCTCGAAGCGCCAGCTGCAGGAGCGCGTGACCACGTTCTGGCACGACCATTTCCACGTCACCGGCAGCGACTACACCGGCGGCCCGGTGTTCGTGGCCTACAGCCGCGACGCGATCCGCGCGAATGCGCTGGGCAACTTCCGCACCATGCTCGAGGGCGTCGCGACCAGCACGGCGATGCTGTACTACCTCGACAACCTGTCGAACATGCGTTCGGGTCCGAACGAGAACTTCGCCCGCGAACTGCTGGAACTGCACACCTTCGGCACCGAGAACTACCTGGGCTTCATGAATCCCGCCCAGGTGCCGCCCTGCCCCGAGGATCCGGCCTACCCGATCGGCTACACCGACATCGACGTGTACGAGGCGGCGGCCGCGTTCACCGGCTGGTCGGTGCGCAACGGGCACTGGCAGTTCCCCGCGGAGAACGACGGCAGCTTCGTGTACCGCGCGGCCTGGCACGACACCGGGCCGAAGTACGTGCTGGGGATGTTCCTGCCGCCCGAGCAGCCGGCAATGAAGGACGGGCGCGACGTGCTCGACCGCATCGCCAGCCACCCGCGCGTGGCGCGCTTCATCTGCCGCAAGCTGGTGCGCCACTTCGCCGGCGACGCGGCACCGGCGGCGCTGGTCGCGAGCGCCGCGGCGCTGTTCCGCGCGCACTGGCAGGACCAGGACCAGATCCGGATCGTGCTGCGCCACATCCTGCGCTCACCCGAGGTGCGCGACGGCCGCCAGAACAAGCGGCGCCGGCCCTCCGAGATCATCGCCGCCACGCTGCGGGCGTCGGCCAGCCCGTTCACGCCGCGTCCCGCGCACGCGCGCAGCGACGACTTCATGTGGCGCCTCGGTGGCACCGGACACCTGCCCTTCGACTGGCCGGCACCCAACGGCTACCCCGACCGCGCCGAAGCCTGGTCGGGTGCCAACAGCTTCGGCATGACCTGGCGGATGCTCGGCTGGCTGACGGAGACCAGCGATGACGGCACGCGCCTGATGCCGATCGTCGAGGACAGCCGCGCGAACGTCCCCAGCTGGACCGCGGCCAACCTCGTCGACTACTGGTGCCTGCGCCTGCTGGGAGGACCTCCAGCGCCCGCACGGCTGCAGATGCTGCGCGCCTTCATGGGCCAGGGCGCCGCCGCGGGCCATGTCATCGCCGACGACAACGCCTGGCGCGGCAGCGACCTCAAGGGTCACTACAACCACGACCGCCTGCGCAGCATGGTTTCGCTGCTGCTGATGTCGCCTGAATTCGCCATCCGCTGAGGGACCACCATGGCCGACCACACGCTCTCGCGGCGGAACTTCCTCAAGGGCTGCTGCGCCACCGCTGCCATCGCCGGCGTCGCGCCCGCGATGTTCTACGCGCCGCCGGCCATCGCCGGCACGCCGCACGACACCCTGGTGCACGTCTTCCTCCGTGGCGGCATCGACGGCCTGAACCTGGTAGTGCCGATCGACGGCAATGACCGCGGCCATTACGAGGAGGCCCGTCCGACGCTGTCCATCCGCGCCACCGGTGCGTATGCGGCGCTGCCGCTGACCCTGCAGGGCGGCGGCGGCACCGGCTTCGGGCTGCACCCTTCGGCCGCGGGCCTGCATGCGCTGTGGCAGGAGTCCCGCCTGGCGGTCGTGCATGCCTGCGGCATGGCCACCACCATCACCCGCAGCCACTTCGACGCCCAGCTCTATTGCGACCTCGGCACGCCGGGACGCCAGGGTTCGGGTACCGGCTGGCTCGCCCGCGCCTGGAGCAGTGATCCGGCGGGCGGCGCCGCAATCCCGCTGCTCGGCGTCGGCGGCGGACAGCCTGCAAGCCTGCTTGGCGCCACCGATGCCCTGTCGATGGCCAGCCCCACCGAGTTCGCGCTCAATGCCGGCCCCTGGCAGTGGCGCGAATCGGGCGGCGGCCGCCCGGCGGGCGTGCTTGGCGTGAACGACGTGCTCGGCAACTTCGTCGCAGGGCGTGCCCGGGTGGAGCAGCAGTCGCGCGCCGGCGATGCCGCGCTGCGGCGCATCCGCACGCTGCCCTTCAGCGGCACGCTGCCCGAAGGCTGGCCCACCACCACCTTCGCGCGCCAGCTGTGGACCGTGGCGCAGGCGATCCGCTTCGGCACGGGCCTCCGCTACGCGACGCTCGACCTCGGCGGCTGGGACACGCACGAAGGCCAGGGCACCGCCGGCAGCGGCTACAACTACTACCAGAACAAGATCGCCGAGCTCTCCGAGGCGCTTACCGCGTTCTACGTCGAGATGGCGGCCGGCGGGGAGTCGTCACGGGTCACCATGGTGGTGCAGTCGGAGTTCGGGCGCCGCGTGCGCCAGAACGGCAGCGGCGGCACCGACCACGGCTATGGCAATCCGCTGCTGGTGCTGGGAGATACCGTCAACGGCCGCCGTTTCTACGGCGACTGGCCGGGCCTGGATCCCGAGGTGCTCTCGCCCTACTTCGGCGACATCCCGGTCACTACGGACTACCGGCAGGTGTTCTCGGAGTTGCTGATCCGGCGCATGGGCAACAACCGCCTGGGGCAGGTGTTCCCGCAGTACGCGGGGTATGCGCCGCTTGGGCTCGTGCAGGGGCCGGACATGACGCCCATCTACGGCATACCCCCGAGTCCCCGCACCCGGCTACGCGTCCCCGGGGGCTGAGCGCTGACGCACAAACGCCCTTCAGGTTTGTGTAAACGGCGTGAAGTGACTCGTCAAGGAACTGTGCAAGTATCGAAGGCGCGGAACTCCCCCGGTCTCAAGTCAGGCGGGGCTCGCTCATTCATTTGAGGGCAGCGTGATGAAAAGTTCTCGTAACTTTACTTTACCTGTTGTGTTTTCCTTCGCGGTCCTGCTTTCTGCATGTGCCTCCGCGCCCCCCAGCAGCAGCACCTTTTCTTCGAGCCAGGCCGGCGTCGAACACACCGTGCGATGGGGCGTCATAGACGCCATTCGCCCGGTGACCATCCAGAGTGACGGCTCCTGGGTTGCCGCTGCGACTGGTGCGGCCTTGGGTGGTATCGCAGGCAGCGCCATAGGCGGCGGCAGGCGTGTCCCTGTGGCCGGTGCGGTGGCTGGCGCGGTTGCCGGCGCCGCCGCCGGCAGATCCATGGCAGGAAGAACCAGCGAGGGCGTCGAGTTCACCGTGCGCCTGGAAGAAACCGGTGAGTCGGTCGCCGTGGCACAGGCGGGTTCGGTGCATAACTACCGCGTTGGCGATCGCGTCCGCGTTACTACGGACGGTACGACTGCACGCGTCAGTCGCTGAAGATGCAAAATGCCAACATTCGTCCCCCTTGACAGGTGGGCGGAAGCGGTTTGATCGCGGTAGGCGGATGCTTCTCTTCCGGGCCGGCATTGATGCAGAGGGAGTGCGTCGGGTGTGGGATCTATCGGCTGTGGTGATCATGTCGTGTCCGGACTCGTCTCTGCGCTCTCGACTCCAGAGGTCACGCAGCGAGCTGCAGAATCCCGGCAAACCAACGCCCCGCCGTGTCGGGCGTGCGTTGCTGGCGCTGGCCGTGGGCTTGCTGGCGGCTGGGGGCGTGCAGGCGCAGACCAGCACCGATCACATCGCGGACCTGCTCGACACCCCCGGCAGCGCCGGTTTGGGCTTCATTTCACGCATCGAACAATCGCCCTACATCGACGGCGGCAACCGCGTCGACCTGCTGCCGCTGTACCTCTACGAAGGCGAACGTTTTTTCCTCAACGCCGACCGCGTCGGCGTGAAGATCTTCAACGATGACGTGCATCGTTTCGATGCCTTCCTCGGACGCCGACTGGAAGGTTTTCCGGAAGACGAGATAACACCCAGCCTGGAAGGCATGGAGGTACGCAACACCAGCATCGACCTGGGCGTGACCTACCGCCACACCCAGTCCTGGGGTACGTTGCGCGCCTCGTTGATGCATGACGTTGGTGGCATTTCCGATGGCAGCGAACTGAGCCTGGGCTACTCGTATGACTGGCGCGGCGAACGCTGGCTGCTGCGTCCCGACCTCAGGGTGTCGCTGCGCGATTCCAACCTCAACAACTACTACTACGGCGTGGCGCCGCACGAAGCCACGCCCGATCGTCCGGCCTATGCGCCGGGCAGTGGCGTCAACGTGTCGCTGGGCCTGTACGGCAGCTACAGCATCCTCAAGAACTGGCGCCTGCTCGGTGGCGTTTCAGTGACAGCGCTGGATGGCAAGATACGCAACAGCCCCATCATCCGCGACGACCTGCAACCGGCGCTGTTCGCCGGCGCGGTCTACGATTTCGGCACCGCAATCACCCGCTGGGACGACGACGAGAAACCGCTACTGGTGAAGGTGTTCTACGGCCGCGCCTCGGCCGAGGGCTGCCACATGGCCAGGATCATGACCCTGTCCTGCACCTCGCTGGACCACGAGAATCCAACCAGCGTGACCGGCGTGCATGTCGGCCGGCCCTTCCTGGAACGGGTCAATGGCTGGCCACTCGACTTCAACGGCTATGTCGGCCTGCTGTACCGCAACGAGAACGGCTTGCAGGCCGATGGCTTGCAAGTGGACGCCTACATGAAGGCCTTCTACTACGGATTCCCGTGGAGCCGCTCCGTCAATACACGCTTCGGCTTCGGCTTCGGCATTTCCTACGCCAACCATGTGCCATCGACCGAAGTGATCAGCCAGGAGCAGCGCGGGCGCCCCACCTCCAAGCTGCTGAACTACCTGGACCCGACCATCGACGTCAACGTCGGCGACATATTCCGCTCGGAGCGCTGGAAGAACACCTACTTCGGCCTGGGCATTTCGCACCGGTCCGGCATATTCGCCTCCTCGCGCCTGCTGGGCAGCGTCGATGGCGGTTCGAACTATATCTATACCTACCTGGAGTCGAGTTTCTGACAGCCCAAGTCGCGCTCACTGGACGGACTGCAGCGGCTTGTCTTCAGTGTCGTTCATGGCTGTTCCTTTCACTTGGGTGACGGAACACCGCTGTCGGGGTCGAAGGGGATCGCCGTGCATCGTTCCATCGCGTTCGCGCTGTGTCTGCTGCTCGCCGCGTGCGCGCAGCTGCCGCAGCGCGCGGATCTTCCGGAGGAGCTGGCGCCTGCGCCGGCAAGCAGCGGTGCGATCGCCGAGCGGGTCGCTCCGATGGAGGCACGGCATCCCGGCCAGTCCGGCTTTCGCCTGGTTGCCGCCGGTTCCGAGGCCTATGCCCTGCGCGCATACAGCGCAGAGGCTGCGACCACGAGCCTCGATATCCAGTCCTACATCTGGAAAGACGACCTGACCGGCAAGCTGCTGGCCCGGCATGCGCTGCTGGCGGCCGATCGCGGTGTCCGCGTCAGGATTCTTGCAGACGACTTCCCGGCACGCGTGCACAACGCTGGATTCGCCGCCCTTGATGCGCACCCCAACCTCGAGGTCCGGATCTACAACCCGCTGGTCAGCCGCAGCGGACTGTTGCGCATGGGGGGAGAGTTCGCCACCGACTTCCGTCGCCTCAACCATCGCATGCACAACAAGAGCTGGATCGCCGACAACCGCATCGCACTGGTCGGCGGCCGCAACCTCGGCGACGAATACTTCGACGCGCACACGGGGGTGAACTTCATCGACCTCGACATGCTGATGACGGGGCCGGTGGTGCAGGAAGTGAGCGCGACCTTCGACGCGTTCTGGAACTCGCCCTCCAGTTTTCCGATCGCGCAGCTTTCGCCGCGGGCCGTTTCTCCGGAGGCATTGCAGCGCATGCGCGGCGTGCTCGATGACAGCCTGGTCGAACTCGGGGCCAGCGAATTCGAGCACGTGCTGCGCGAGGACCCACAGGTACATGCGCTGCTTGCGGGCGAGACCTACCTGCGATGGCATTCCGAATGGCGCTTCGTCAGCGACGATCCGCAGAAGAAGCGGCTGGACATGGCTGATCGGTCCGAGGTGCTGCGCGTGCTGTTGCCCGTCGTGCACCAGGCACGGCGGAACCTGCGCATCCTCACGCCGTATTTCGTACCCGCCGCAAGCGGCACCGCCGAACTGGTCGCCGCCGCCCAACGCGGACCGGAAGTGCAGGTGCTCACCAACTCGCTCGCCGCCACGGACGTTGCCATTGTGCACGGTGGCTACATGCGATCACGGCGCCCGCTGCTGCGCGGCGGGGTGCAACTGTGGGAACTCAGGCCGGTCGGTACGACCGACCCCGAACATGGCCTGATGGGCGTATCGGGCGCCAGCCTGCATACCAAGGCGATGATCGTCGACGACGAGCAGATCTTCGTCGGTTCGTACAACCTCGATCCGCGCTCGAAGTCGCTGAACACCGAACAGGGCGTGCTGGTAGCCGACCCGGTGATGGCGGCGGAACTGACGCGCATGTTCGATGCGAAGCTGCAGGGCGAACGCGCCTGGAAGGTCACGCTGCACGGCAACCGCCTGCGCTGGAGCGACGGGAAACAGGTCTGGACGCGCGATCCGCAAGCGGGCGTGCAGCGACGAATCCTGGCCTGGCTAGCCAGGGTGCTGCCGATCGAATCGCAACTTTGAGACCGCCGGATCACGCGCCGCCTTGCGTCCGGTCAGGCATGATGGAACCCTGCGCATGGCGTGGCATCGCCGCAATGATCCTGAGCATCGAAAGGCCTATCCACCATGACGCTTGCGAAATCACGTCCGGGTAAGTCGTTGGCTCCCTGGCTGTCCAGGCTACTCACCTGGCTGGTCACCGGCATCAGCTTCATCGCTCGCGTTGGAGTCCTCGCCTGGGGCTCGATGGCGATCTACTGGTCGAACCTGCCTTGGGACTGGTTGAGGCTGGTGTCGGCACTGGCGTTTGCGGCGTTCGGTATCTGGGCATTGTGGCTCGCGCGCAAGCCACGCGCGCGCCTCGCTTTCGTCGGGTTGTTCGCGGTTGTGCTGGTCTGGTGGTTGCTTATCCCCCCTTCCAATGACCGACCCTGGCTCACGGAAGTGGCGGTCGTGCCGCGTGCCGTCGTTGACGGCGACCGGGTCCGCATTTCCGGTGTCCGCAACTTCGACTTCCGCAGCCGGGATGATTTCACCGTGCGGTACGAAGAACGCGAAGTATCACTTTCGCACCTGACAGGCGTGGACCTCTTCATTTCCTATTGGGCGAAGGGGCCGGTCGGACACACCTTCGTGAGCTTCATCTTCGACAACGCACCACCAGTGACGATCTCGATCGAAACCCGGCCGGAGCAAGGCGAAAGCTTTGCGCCAATCGCTTCCATGTTCAAGCAGTTCGAACTGATCTACTTGGTCGGCGACGAACATGACCTGGTCGGCGTGCGCACCACCCACCGCGACGAGGACGTTTTCCTGTATCGCCTGCAGACCTCGCCCGAGCGCGCGCGCCAGCTGTTCCTGGTCTACATCGACCGGATCAATGCGCTCGCCGACAAACCGGAGTGGTACCACCTGCTCAGCAACAGCTGCACGATCAACATCGTGCGCTACGCGAACAAGGTGGGCCGGGAAGGTGGTTTCGACATCCGCCACCTGTTGAACGGGCTGATCGATGGCTATCTATACGAGGCCGGATTCCTCGACACAAGCTTGCCCTTCGAGGAACTGCGCCGGCGTTCGCACATCAATGCCGCTTCGCAGGCTGCGGATGGTGCGGAAGATTTTTCCCAGCGCATTCGCGAATCGCTGCCCGGGTTCGAGGCGCAAGCGATCACGTCGCAGAATCCTGTCCACCCGGCCCGTCAAGGCACGCGCTGAATCGCCGCTCGCGTACCGCGCGTAATGGAGCTTTCGCCATGGCGCCCCGTTCCCGGGGCGCCAGCTATCGAAGCAATCCCGGCCGGGTCAGGCGCGGCCGCGGAATCAAGATTTCAACGAGCGATGCACGTCGTTGTCCCACTCAAGAGCCAGGCGGGAAGTCCGCGAACATCCTGTCGATGCCTGCCTGCACGGAGGTATTCACCCTGTCGGGCGAGCTGGGCACCGTCTGCTCTGCAGTCCCACGCCAGATCGCCTGCTTGGTCCCGGAATCGAACAGGTCCACGATCAGCGTACCCACCGTGTAGTTCCGTACCGTCGTCGTGGTCGCGTGAGGCCGATGCATGGCGCCATGGTGGCCCCTCCAGCCCTGGTGACCCCTCCAGCCCCACTGATTAAAACTGCTGCCGCTGTAGAACGTGTCTATCCTCATCCGATCGGCGGTTGCCACATGCGCCGCCACCGCGATATCGCCGTTCTCGACCTGCGTCCAGCCTTGGGCGGCCAACTGCGCGTCGATGCCTTCGACAATGCGCTGCTCCACCAG
Source organism: Luteimonas sp. A649 (assembly GCF_054072735.1). Lineage (NCBI taxonomy): Bacteria > Pseudomonadati > Pseudomonadota > Gammaproteobacteria > Lysobacterales > Lysobacteraceae > Luteimonas > Luteimonas sp. A649. The sequence goes on from NZ_JBSVRQ010000001.1 coordinate 1,462,980, forward strand.
CGGCGAAACGCCTTGAGGCTTCATCAACCAGGTATAGGTACGAAAGCCTGCGAACTGTGCCGCTGGATCGAAGTCGGTGTTGACCCTGGGCGTGGTGGCGCACGATGCCAGGGTCACGGCCAGGAACATTGCCAATGCGATACGTTTCATCAGAGCTTTCTCCTGTTGATGCTAGCGCTTGAGAAACAGCAACTTCGCTGCGTTAAACAAAGCAAGGCGAATCAGGGGCAGGCCAAATATACTCCGCGGCGGCAGTGGCAGGTGAAGGTGATCACGCAGGAAAACGATGATTGCCGCGGCGAGCGGACAGACCTGCGGGAAGCATGCGGTTGACCCGGCGTTGCCGTGGCAGCCAATTCGCGATGTCTGCAGTAAAGCAGAGTTTCAAACCGAAGTTTGATCTGCCGCCGTTTCTGCAATGCGCAAAAGTGCAGTGATAACGCCGCCGTCATTGTCGGGTTCACTCACACATTCACACACTTTTAACTTCGGCAGCTTCATGGTCAACGCTGGGGCGGGGTCAAGCGGCGCTAGTTCTTTCAAGTCGAGGGGGAAAGACCATGCGAAAGGTCCTGTCCAGTCTTGCGGTCCCGGCGTTGCTCGGACTCGTGTTCTGCACCGCCTGCAACCGCTCTGATGGCCCGGGCGACGTAGCGGCCAGCGCAACCTCACCACCCTCCTCGGCCGAAGCCACTGCTCCGGCGACCGCCGCCGCCGTTGAACCAGCCGTGCCCGTCACCCTGTTCCAGAACGTTCGGGTGTTCGATGGCAAGAGCAGCACGTTGTCCGAGGCGCGCAACGTACTGGTGCGCGGCAACGTGATCGAAAGGATCTCGGCGGAGGCGATCTCCGTCCCGTCCGATGAAGGCGTCACCGTCATCGATGGCAACGGCCGGACGCTGATGCCCGGCATGATCGACAACCACTGGCACGTCATGTTGGCAAGTGTGCCGATGCAGGAACTGATGACGTTCGACGTGGACAACATGACCCGGCTGGCCAACGTGGAGGCCAAAGCCACGCTGATGCGCGGTTTCACCACCGTGCGCGACCTTGGTGGGCCGTCGTTCGCGCTCAAGCGGACCATCGACGCCGGGGAGGTGGTCGGCCCGCGCGTCTATCCCTCCGGCGCCATGATCACCATCACCGGTGGCCACGGCGATTTCCGCGCGCTCAGCGAGTTGCCACGGCAACTCGGCGGACCTTTGTCACCCATGGAACTCACGGGCGGCAGCATGGTGGCCGATTCGCCCGACGAAGTGCGGGTCCGCGCGCGCGAACAGCTGACGCTCGGCGCCTCGCAGGTCAAGCTGACGGCCGGCGGTGGCGTGGCATCGCCGCACAGCCCGCTGGACGTGACCACGTTCAATGAGGACGAGTTGAGGGCCGCGGTACAGGCCGCCGAGAACTGGGGCACTTACGTCGTAACGCACGCTTACACTCCGGCCGCGATGCAGCGCTCGATCGCGGCAGGCGTCAAGGTCATCGAACATGGTCATCTGATGGATGAGGAGACCGCCAGGATGATGGCCGAGAAGGGAATCTGGCTGAGCTTCCAGCCCTTCACCGACCTCAGCCCCGGCGAGCAGATGGCGCCCGCCAATCGCGCCCGGCTGGAACAGGTGGTCTCAGGGACCGAGCGGACCGTGGAACTGGCGAAACAGTACGGATTCAAGATGGCCATCGGAACCGACATCCTGTTCTCGGCGGACGATGCAGCCGGGCAGACAGCGGTCCTGACCAGGATGGGCAAGTGGTACAGCGCACCGGAAGTGATGACCATGCTCACCGCCACCAATGCCGAACTGCTGAAATTGTCGGGTCCGCGCGACCCCTATCCCGGCAAGCTGGGCGTGGTGGAAGAAGGCGCACTGGCGGATCTGTTGCTGGTCGAAGGGAACCCGCTGGAAAACCTCGAGCTGATCGAAGACTCCGAAGGAAACTTCGTGGTCATCATGAAGGATGGCCGGATCTACAAGAATGCACTGCGCAACTGAGACCTTGTCCACGAGTGACTCGATTGCGCGGTCCCCGCTTCTCGTCAGCGTGTGTGGCCTTCACGAAGAGGACCTGACATGACACCGGAAGCCAAGTCCGCTGTTGCAACGGTTGTGAAGGAAGTGGCGTCTGCAAGGCACATCGGATCGTCAACGCATCGACGTGTCATCGTGGGGCTCGTCCTGGCGGTGACGGCCGTGATCTGTGTCGGGTGCGCCGGGGCTCGCGTCCAGAACGTGCAGAGGGATCACGCACTCATCCTGCCGCGGCCAGCGCGGGTCGTCGTATACGATTTCACCACCGGGCCGACCGACGTCCAGCTGCTCACGTCCCCCCGTCAGGAAGGCGAGCCCGCGCTGTCGTTGTCGCAGGAACAGCCCGACCTGCTTGCCGAGGCGGTGGCGGACAGCCTCGCGACCAGAACGGTCGAAGCCATCCAGTCGCTCGGTCTCCCCGCCGAGCGCGTCGCCGGGGCCGGCCTGCCCGAGGTGAACGACCTGGTGATCGAGGGCGACTTCGTGCGCGTCGACGCAGGATCGCGGGCGCTGCGGTTCGTGGTCGGGTTTGGCCTGGGTGCAAGCGAAGTGCGGACGCAGGTCCGGGTCTTCCAGGTCACCGAGGAGGGCTGGAAGCCGGTCAAGCAGTTCGAGACGGTGGCCACGGGCTCCAGGCTTCCGGGCGCGGTGGTCGCTCCGGCGCTCGGGGGTTCGGCGGTGCTCTCCTCCGCCGTTGGCGCTGGGGAGCTCCGCACTACCGTCAACGCGGATACCCGGCGGACAGCCGAGCAGATCATGGGCAAGGTATCGGAGCTGAAGGCTGCCCAGGGCTGGTAGAGCGCTACAGGCCGTCGTTCAATGCGATGCCGACGCCGATCGTAGTCTGGTTCCAGTTGTAGTCGATGAGGCTCTCGCCGTAGCCGGAAAAGATTTGCGCGTAGCCACGGAACGCGCCGAACAGCGGGCGTGACGTCCATCCGAACTGGACCGCACCCTTCCCAGTGCCGGGGTTGCCGCGGAGGCTGGCCGCGAAGCTCTGGCCGCGCCATCGGTACAGGACACTGAACTCACCATTGCCGTAGTAATCGGTGATGTCCAAATTGTCGTCCTCGTCGTAGTCTTCTTCGAAGCGGGACCACACCGTCGCGGACAGGACCAGGTTCCCGCGCTCGACGGCGAACTCGGCATATGCCCGATCCCAGCTCCGCGACAGCGGCTCGGCCCTGCCGTTGGACTGGTGATTGAGTCCGACGTTGAGCAGCCCCCAGTGGAAGCCGCCCGGCAGTTCGACGCCCGGCCGGTAGCTCAAGAACAGTTCCGGCATGTAATTTGTTTCGCGAAACGGCCGCGAGACGACCTCGTTGTCGTTGAACACCTGCCATTGGCTTTGCTGGGTGTAACCGACCCAGACGCCCCAGCGCCGGTCATCGGTCGACCACAAGCGACCCTTGAAGCTGAGCTGGAACTTGGCCTCGACATGGTCCAGTTCCTGCTGCGGCACACCGGCGGCTTCGAACAAGGGCGTGAATGGCTGGTTGTTGACGCGACTGCTGTAGCGCACGGGCAGCAGGTAGTTGGCCCGATAGAGGCGGATGTCGATGTTCGGGGTGGAGGGATCGAAATCCCAGGCGGCATCGATCATCGACGTCGTTGCATCGGCGGTGCGTTCCGTGTCGATCGCCTGGGCCAGTACGTCGTCAGGCCAAGATTCCGCGGACTCCGCAGCGGCCGGAATTGCGGCTGCCGGCTGCGCTCGTCCAACGCCGCCAGCGGCGTCTGCGGCGTCTGCGGGACGGTCGCTGGAGGCGTCGTAACAGGCCAGGCGTTCGGCACTGGTCTGGATTGCGTGGCACTGCGCAAGCGAGGACGGGGGCGTCTGCGCACTCGCGTCATGCACAGTGGCCACGACCGTGCAGAAGAACAATCCGATGCAAGCCTGTTGCCGCTCAGTGTTCAAGTCTCATGCCTCGTCAATGCGCAGCTTGCACCGCGCACGCCGCTGCGAGCGATGCACGGGCCCACGGTCAGAAGCCCTTGCGGACATTGAGCCAGTACTCGGTCGAACTGTAATTGAACCCGACCGAGCTGCTCTGGTCGCGGATGAACAAAAGCTCAGGCCGCAGGCTCCAGCTCGGGGCGAACTCCCAGACCAGGCCGGCACCGACCTCATACAGGTTGTCCTTGCGCCTCAGGATGACACCTTCATCAAGGTCATCGGGATGGTAATGAAGGGCGTCGGCGTTGAAGGAGTCGCGTTCCCACCAGCCGAAGAGGAATCCATCGACGGTGTCGCTGAACGTGTAATCCAGGTTCACCGTGGCGCCGAAGACCGAAGAGTCGCCGTCGGGCCGGCTCGTCGCGTAATTGCGGCCGCCGTGGAGGGTCAGGCCAAAGCTCGCGCGCCCCTCCGCCAGCGACCGGAGCCAGCCCGCTGAAACTGTCGATGTCGTGCGGCTACGCTCGCGCAAACTCCCTTCCGGGTATCTGCGCCGCCGCACCTCGGCACCGAGCGTGACCTGGTTGACGGCGTCGACCTGGTGGGAATAGTCGGTGAAGAGGCCGACGTCATTGCGGTAGTCGCCATTGCCGCGGTAGCTGACCCGGCCGCGCAGGCCCAATGCCAGGTTGTCATCGCCGAACGCGCGGCTGCCAGCGGCGCTCCAACGCAAGTCGCGGTCATCGCGGGTGCTGTTGCTGTCGTAGTAGCGGAAGCGATAGTCCAGCGTGGCGTCGAAGGCGTAACCGCGCTCAAACGCGTAGTTAAGGCTGCCGCCCGCGCGCAGGTTGTAGAAGGTGTCGTGGCGATCGCCGCCGCCAAATGCATTGGTACCGCGGGTCGAGTTCACCCGGTAACCGCCGACGCCGGCGATCGCATAGCCGAAGCCCGTCAGGCGCTTGTCCTCTTCCAGGGCCTGTCGTGCCGCCTCGTCGTAGATCTTGACCTGGGAAAGCACGTCCCGCGGCAGGTTCTCCAGGCGCAACACCGTCTCGAACTCGATCTTCGCTTCCGCGTACTGCCCGTTGGCGAAATACTCGCGGCCTCGCTGGAGACGCTCCTGAACCGGATCCAGATCCGGTTCCGATACCGGGTCGCTTGCTGTTTGCTGCCCGGCAGACAGCGCGGCGTTGGCCGGCAGCAACGCCATGACCACGAAGAGTCCACGCAGGCACAGGCGGTATCGGGAGATGTTCATGCCATGTCTCTCATGTCAGGGTTAAAAATGCCCTTGTCATGCAAACCACGACCAAGGGTCCGCAGGTTGAGCCACGCACGATCCAGCGCATGCGCGTGGCGTACTTGAGAAGCAAGCCCGGTCACAAGTCTTCCGCTGGCTGTTGCGTCAGCGCATTGGCGGTATCGACCCAGCCACCACCCATTGCCTGGTACACGTTCACGGCCTGGATGTGGCGGTCAGTCAGCACGCGAGCGAGGCCGATCTCGGCCGCGAACAACTCGTTGTCGGCCACCAGCACCTCGACGTAGCCCACAAGGCCGGCTTCGAACTTCAGCCGGGACAGGCGCGCGAACTCCCTCAACGCCACGACGCGCTCACGCTGCTGGGCGACTTCCTCGATGCGATTCTGGGATCCGCTCAATGCGTCGTTGGTTTCCCGGAAGGCGTTGAGAATCGTCTGCTCGTACCCGAAGAACGCCTGCCGCTCCTGCGCTTCGGCCGCGCGCACCTGGCCCTCGACTGCGCCAGACGTGAAGATCGGGCCGGCCAGGCTGGCTCCGGCCGACCATGCTTTCGCCGATCCGGACAGGAAGTTGCCGAACGAGGTGCTGATGGATCCGAGCAGCCCGGTCAAGGAAATCGTCGGGTAATACAACGCCCGGGCGGCACCGATGCTGGCGTTGGCGGCAACGAGGTTCTGCTCCGCCTGCAGGATGTCAGGCCTTCGCTGCAGCAACGCCGCAGGCAGGTCCCCGGGAATTGGCGGCGCTGTCAGTTCGTCGATGGTCTTGCCGCGCGGGATCGGGCCGGGATTGCGCCCCAGCAGGAGGGAGATACGGTTCTCCGTCGCCGTGATCTGTTGTTCGATCGCCGGAATCGCGGCAAGTGCCTGCCTGTGCTGCGACTTGATCTGCATCAGCTCCGTGTTGGAGATCACGCCGTAATCGAAGCGCAACTGGAAGATCCGCTCGGTCTCGCCGAAGTTGCGCGCCGTCGCCTCGACGATCTCGCGCTGTTGGTCGAATCCCCGCAACGCGATGTAGCTCGATGCGACCCCCGACACCAGCGAGAGCACGACGCCGCGCTGCGCCTGTTCGCTTGCATAGACCCGTGCCTGCGCCGCTTCGCTCAGGCGCCACACCCGGCCGAACAGATCCAGTTGCCAGGACGCACCGAGTGCTGCCTGGTACAGCTCGAAGTGAGGGTCGACGCTGTCCGGGATCGGCGGCTGGCCCTCGCGGCTCGCCCGCGTGCGGCTCGCGTCGGCGCTGTAACCGACCTGCGGCAATGCCTGGGATCGCGTCGCGGTCAGCGCGCCGATGAACTGGTCGATGCGCGCAGCGGCGATGCGCACGTCGCGATTCTCCTGCAGCGCGGTCTCGATCAACTCATTCAGCACAGGGTCGCCAAACTGTTCCCACCACTTGGTGTTGGCGATTTCGGCGGTCTTGGGATAGTCGATCCGCCACGCATCCGGGGTGTCCACGCCGGGACGCACGTAGTCCGGCCCGACCGTGATGCAGCCGGCGACGGAGGTGGCCACCAGCGCTGCGAACAGGCATGTCCTCATCACCTTTCCCTTGCGCGGGGTCGGAATCCGCCTCGCGGTACTCTCGTGCTCGAACAAGCTGGTCATGATGGAATCGCTCCAGATGGCATTTGCGAGGTGTGCATCAGCCTGTCGCCAACAGCGTCCAGCTGAACAGGGCCGCCACCAGCACCAGGGCGATGCTGGCCGACGGCCAGCGTCGCAGGACATCGTCAGTCCACTCGAACATCCCGCCCACGACATTCCCCAGCGGGACGCGCGCCGGCCGGGCGCCGAGCCAGAATGCGAGCACGCCACCTCCCAGGACAGTGAGCAGCAGCGGGACGATCTCCGTGAGCGCCAGCGGGTTCGACAGCAGGGACCGCGGAAGCGGACCGAACGCCGCGAAGGCGAGCAGCAACGAGCACAGCGCCAGCGCCAGCGCCGCCAATTGCGGGATCGGCGATACGGATTTCTGCAATACGACCGGACCGCCCGACGGCCGCAGCGCGTGCGCCAGCACCAGCACCACGTAGCTGCTGGTGAGCACGCCTCCGGCCTGCAGCACCAGCGCCCACCACCATTGCCCGCTGCCCGCCGCGGCATCAAGCAGCAATTTCTTCGCAAGATAAGCGCCGCTCGGCAGCACGCCCATCAGTGCGATGCCACCCAGCGCGAACGCAAGCACGCTCAAAGGCAAGGCCCTGGCGACGCCAGGCAACCCGGCGATCCGGTCATGGCCCAGCGCGGCGTAGATCGAGCCGGCTGCCATGAACATCGCAGCCTTTGCCGTGGCATGGGACACCGCCTGCAGCATCCCGGCCGGGAGCGCGCCATCGCGGCCGAGATGCCCGGTGGCAGCGTCGATGGCGAGCGGAAACATGAGAAAGAGGTAACCGATCTGCGCGAGCGTGGAATATGCGACCAGGAGCTTCAGGCGTTCCTGCCGCAGTGCGACCACGCTTCCAAACACGATGGCGCCAGCGCCCAGCGCACCAAGCAGTTCCGCTGCCGACAACGTGATCACGCCAGGCATCACGTCGAACCACAGCCGCACCACCAGGAACCACGAGCCCTTGATCACAAGTCCGGAGAGCACCGCGCTGGCCGCGGCCGGCGCGCCTGCATGCGCGGGTGGCAGCCACAGATGCAGCGGGAACAGCGCGGTCTTGGCGAGCAGTCCCGCCGTCATCAATGCCGCCGCTGCCCAGGCGACGGGTTCTGGGCGGATGCGCTCGGCCAGCAGCACGATATCCAGCGTGCCGTAGGCGCCGTAAAGCAGGAAGGTACCCAGCAGGTAAAACATCGATCCCAGCAACGCGAACAACAGGTACCGCAACGCCGCCCGCAGAGTCTCGCCGCGGCCGTCGAGGCAGACCAACGGCACGGCCGCAAAGGTCAGCAGCTCCAGCGCGACGTACAGCGTGAACACGTCACCGCTGACGAACACCAGGTTGAGGGAGCCCCACACCGCCAGCAGCAGCAGCCAGAACGTGAACGATGCACGTGTTTCCTGCGTGCCGGACGGCGTGCCGAAATCACCGCAGGCATACACGCCGATACCGCAGATGACCACCGCAATGGCCACCAGCATCACCACCGACAGTCCATCGGCGCGCAGGACGACACCGAGCGGCGGCGCCCAACCGCCGAGCACGTACACCAGCGCATCGCCGGAGCCCAGCAGCACGTTGGCGATGGCGAGCGCGATGCCAAGTCCCAGCGCCAGCGTCACCAGCGCGACGCGCCGTGCATTGCGGCCGCCCAAGACGAGTCCAACCATCACCCCCACGAACGGCACCAGCACAGCCAGCACCAGCAGCAGGTCGCCAGGCGCTGTCAGGTCCCCCGCCGTCTGCGCCGGGGCCAGCACTTACGCCTCACCATCGGCAGCATCTGCCTTGGCGGGTGCATCCGTGGCGAGCGTGATCGAGCCGGCCTCCTCGAACAACCGCAGCACCACCGCGACCGCGAGCGCCGAGGCGGAGAAGGCGACCACGATCGCGGTGATCAACAGCGCCTGCGGTACCGGGTCGCCGCCCATCCCTGCAGCCGCTCCCCTGCGCGCGATGACCGCGCACACCAGGAACGTGCCGCTGCCCACCAGGTTGAACGCCAGGATCTTGCGCAGCGGCTGCGGGTTGACGATGAGGCCGTACAGCCCGAGCCCGACCAGCGCCGCGGCGCACAGTCCGAACAGCGTCGGCGCGCTCATGGTGGCGACAACCGATGCGGGGCGCCTGCCAGGAGCAGGGCCAGCGTGATCGCAAGCGATGGCATCAGCGCGACCTCGATCAAGACGATCAAGGGTTTTGCATAGCCATCCGGATAGCCGAGGAACGCACCCGCAGTCAGAACGCCGGCGAAGCCGGTCGCGATGAACACCACAGGCCCGGCCACCAATCCGATCCGCAACCACTTGCGGCTGATCGCAGGTGCGTCGGCGAGACCTGACATGATCACCAGCAACCACATCGCGGCCACGATCGTGGCGCCCTGGAACTTTCCGCCCGGCGCATCCGCGCCTACCCAGAAGATGTAGATGGCAACCACGATCCCGACCGGCGGCAACACGCGCGCGATATAGGCCAGGATGCCGTTGGGATCGGCAGGATGGGCCGGCCCCGGCCGGCCACCCCATACCCGGTTGGGGGCCAGCGACCACACGCCGATCAGCGCGAACAGCAGCACGATCGCCTCGAGCAAGGTGTCCATGGCACGAAACGCGAGCAACACCGCGGTGATCGGGTTGCCGACACCGGTGACCGACATGTTCGCGGCCACCTGCGGTGCAAGCGTGGGGGCGGGATCGGGCAGCATGAGCACGCAGGCCGCCAGCGACGCCGCAACGCCAATGGCAGCGACGGCAGCCAGCACGCGTGTGAACACACCCGGGCCTTCGGCGCGCGCCGCAGCCTGTGTTGCCTGCAGCTTGGATGCAGCACCGATCAGCAACGCGCCGGTCAAGCCCGCGCCGATCGCAGCTTCTGTCATCGCCACGTCTACGGCCGACAGCTGCACCCACGCAAGCGTGAGCAGCAGTCCGCAGGCAATGAAGCTGGCCACCGCGGCAAAGGTCTCGCGCGCGAAGATCGTCCAGACTGCAAGCATCAGGACCAGCAACACCAGGGCGATGTTCAGTACTTCGATCATCGGCCTTGATCCTGGTTTCGTGCGGCACGCGCGATCAGCTGGGATACCGTCGCGGAAGCCCAAAGCACCAGCAACCAGACGACCATGAGCTTGAGCCCCGCCAGCGCGCTGTCGACCTGCGGCAGCAATCCCAGCACCACCAGTCCCAGCCCGAGATTGTCCGCCTTGGTCAGTGCATGCAGCCGCGTGAGCGTGTCGGGAAAGCGCAACAGGCCCACGGTCCCGGCGAGGAAGAAGAACATGCCGGCCGTGACCGCGACGATGGTCAGCAGGTTCAGTGCTGCGCTCATGGGTCCTCCCCCGCTCGCGCCTTGTCGTCGCGCCGCACCACGGCCTTGACGAAGGCGATGGACGCGAAGGCCGCCAGCAACGCCAGCGTCAACGCCACGTCGATCACCGCGGACGTGCCGACCGTCGCGCCCAGCAACAGGGCCGCGATGCCGCCAGTGCCAAACAGCTGTGCAGCCATCATGCGCTCGGCATCGCCCGGTCCGCGCAGGATGCGGACCAGGCCCAGTGCGACCAGCACCACCACGAACCCTGCGGCGCCGAGCAGGAATTCAGTCATGCCCTTTCCCCGCGATGAGTGCCCGCGCAAACAGGCGCTCTTCCTCCCGAAGCTGCTCGATGGCCGGCTGGGTGATGTCCAGGCAGTGATAGACCAGCACGCCGTGCTTGTCACCGCAGGGCACGGAGCCCGGCAGCAGGCTGGTGATGGTGGCAAACGTGTTGCGGCTGAGACCGGGCGGGAAATTCAAGGGGCAATCGACGAAGCCGGGGCGCATCGGCATGCGCGGATCGAAGGCGCGGCGCGCCACGTCGACCCCGGCCAGCACCGATTGCCAGAGGAAGTGCGGCAGCAGCGCAAGCAGTACGCCGAATCGCACGCGTCCCGCTTCGGGCCGCAGCAGCCACAAGCTGGCCCAGGTGGCGAAGACCGCGGCGAGTGCGCCGGCTGCGAGATCGTACGGCTTCGCACTTGGCATCAGCACCAGCCAGAGCGCGAAATACATCGCACCGCGGGCAATCACGACGCGCAGGGGCGCGTTGTCCTTGCGTTCGTGATCGGATGGCAGGTAGGCGCCCATCGCGGATCACGCTGGCTCGGCCGACTGGCGCGGCGGCGTCGGCTCGTTCCCGAACACCGTCACGTACAGCACGGGCAGGAAGATCAACGTCAGCAGCGTGGCCACCAGCAACCCGCCCATGATGGCGAACGCCATCGGCCCCCAGAACACCGTCGGTGCGATCGGGATCAGACCCAGCACGGTCGATATCGCGGTGAGCATCAGCGGCCGCATGCGCGAGGTCGCCGCGCTGACGACTGCGTCCAGAACGTTCTTGCCTCCGGCGCGGTCGGTTTCGATCTGCACGATGAGGATCACCGCATTCTTCGCGATCATGCCGATCAGCGCGAGAATGCCGAGGATCGCCACGAAGCCGAGCGGCCGGTTGAACACCAGCAGCGCGGCGACCACGCCGATCAGGCCGAGGGGCAGCACACAGATCACCATCGCCAGCCGCCGGAAGCTCACCAGCAGGACCATCATGATCACGAGCATCAACAGCAGCATCAACGGCACGACTGCGAACACCGATTCGCTCGATTCGGCGCTTGCCTCGTAGAGGCCGCCGGTCTCGATCTTGTACGGCGCGGGTAGCGTCCCGGCGAACTCCTCGATCTTTGGCGCGAGCTTTCCGACGACCTCATCGGGCAGCACACCACTGACGACATCCGCGCGCACGGTCAGGGTCGGCAGCCGGTCGCGTCGCCAGACCAGCGGGAACTCCTGGTCCTCCACGAACGTCGCGAACTGGCTCAGAGGAACCATCCGCCCGCTTGGCGTGGGTACCTGCAGCGTACCCAGGGTGGAGAACGAAATGCGCTCGTCGTCGGTGGCGCGCGCGACCACATTGACCAGGTAGATATCGTCGCGCAGCTGGGTCACCGCGGAGCCGGTGACGGCGGCATTGAGCACGGCGGCCAGTGCGCGGGAACTCACGCCCAGCTGGCGCGCCTCGTCCTGGTCGATCCGGATGCGGACCTGCCGAGCGGGCTCCATCCAGTCGTAGTTGATGTGCCGCGCGCGCGCATCGGAGCCGATCACACCAGCCAGGCCCAGCGAGATCCGGCGCACCTCGTCCTTGTCAGGTCCAGTGACGCGGTACTGCAATGGCCAGCCGACGGGCGGCCCCAGCTCCAGCGGGGACACGCGCGCGACCACGTCGGGAAACTCTTCGGCAAGGACGTTCTCGAGGGTTTCCTGCAGCCGTTCGCGTGCCTCGATGTCCTTTGCGACGATCACAAACTGGGCAAAGAAGGGATTGGCGAGCTGGACGTTGAGCGTGAGGATGAAGCGAATCGCACCCCGGCCGACGTAGGTGCTGTAGTGGTCGACGTCGGGGTTGTCCTTCAATACGGCCTCGAGACGCTTGGCCTGCGCCTCGGTCGCGTAGATCGAGGCGTTCTGCCGCAGTGTCATGTCGACCGTCAGTTCGGGACGGTCGGAGGCCGGGAAGAACTGCTGCGGCACGAACTGGAGCAGCAGCATCGCCAGGACGAACGCACCGACCGTCACGCCGATCGTCAGCCACTTTGCCCGTATCGCTCCTGCCAGCAGCCGGCTGTAGCCACCAAGCACTTTGCTGGGCTTGGCGTCCTTGTTCGGCTTGGGCGCCTTCAGGATGGCCTTGCCGAGCAACGGTGCGAATACGACCGCACCCAGCCACGACACGATCAGCGCAATGGCGACCACCGCGAAGATCGAGAACGTGTACTCGCCCGCGGAACTGCGCGCGAAGCCGATCGGCACGAAGCTCGCGATCGTGACCAGGGTGCCGATCAGCATCGGCGCCGCGAGTGTCTTGTAGGCATAGGTTGCCGCGGCATCCTTGCTGTCGCCCGCGGCCAGCCGGTTGATCATCGCGTCGACCGTCGTCATCGCGTCGTCGACGAGCAATGTCAACGCGATGATCAGCGCGCCGAGCGAGATGCGTTGCAGGTCGATGCCGACGATGTCCATGACCGCGAAGACGATCGCCAGGGTCAGCGGGATGGCCAGCGCGACCACGGCTCCGGGCCGCACGCCCAGGCTCACGAAGCTGCAGGCCAGGATGATCAGGATCGCTTGCCACAACGAACCCATGAAGTCGCCGATCGCAACGTCGACCGTGACCGCCTGGTCGGCGACCAGTGTCGGTTCGATGCCCACCGGCAGGTTCGCGCGAATGTCGGCCATCTCGTTGCGGACGTTTTCGCCCAGCGCGAGGATGTCGCCGCCATCGCGCATGGCGATCGCCAGCCCGATCGCGGGTTGGCCATTCACGCGGAACATCGGCTGCGGCGGGTCTACGGGGCCGCGCCGGACGGTTGCGATGTCGCCCAAGCGGAAGATGCGGTCACCGGACACCAGGTTGGCCGCCTCGATGTCCAGCTCGGTGTCGAATGCACCGGTCACGCGCAGGAACACGCGCTCCTGCTCGGTCTGTATCACGCCGGCCGGACGGATGATGTTCTGTGCCTGGAGTGCCGAGATGATCGAAGGGAGGTCCAGTCGCAAGCCGGCGAGCCGCTGGGTCGAGAACTCTATGTAGATCTGTTCGTCCTGTGCGCCCAGCACCTCGATCTTGGAGACGTCCGGCAATTGCAGCAGGCGGGAACGCGCGGCCTCGACATGGTCGCGCACCTCGCGGAAGTCGAAGCCATCGGCGGTGAACGCGTAGATGATGCCGAAGGTATCGCCGAAGTCGTCGTTGAAGAACGGTCCGACGACACCACTGGGGAGCGTCTGGCGTATGTCACCGATGTTCTTGCGGACCTGGTACCAGACGTCCGGAACTTCGGAAGGTGGTGTCGACTGCTTGAGATCAACGAAGATCGTCGTCTGTCCGGCGGTCGTGTAGCTACGCACCGTATCGAGATGGTCGGTTTCCTGGAGCTTGCGCTCGATGCGCTCGGTGACCTGCAGCAAGGTCTCCTCGACCGTGGCGCCAGGCCAGGCCGCAGCGACGACCATCGTCCGGAACGTGAACGCCGGATCCTCGCCCCGGCCCAAGCGCAGGAACGACAACGTGCCCGCGATGATCGCGACGATCATCAGGAAAATGACCAGCGAGCGCTTGCCAAGCGCCCATTCCGAGAGGTTGGGGCCGATCACTGCGCGGACTCGAGCAGGCGGACTTTCTGGCCAGGCCGCAGGGCCTGCGCCCCCGCGGTCACCACGACGTCACCAGGCTCCAGGCCAGACGCGATCACCACGTTGTCCGGATCCGAGGACTGGATCTCGATGGGGCGCATCGAGACCTCGCCGGTCTTGGGGTCGACGACCCAGACCGCCGCCTGCTGGTTGGCGCGAATCACCGCCGAGGCCGGGACCTGGATGCCCGCTACCGCATCAAGCGCCAACCGTCCTGTCACCGTACTTCCCAGCCGCATCGCGGCGGGCGGATCGACCAGGCCCACCTTGACCCGGAAGGTTCCGGTGACCGGGTCGGCGCGCGGCGCGACTTCACGTACGCGTCCGACGGCGGTGACGCTGGGGTCGGAAGTCAGCACGACGGTGATCTCGGCATTCTCTGGCGCGTTGTCCTTGACGCGCGCGGGCACGTCGAACGCTGCGTCGCGACCGCCCTCGCGTGCAACCTGGACGATCATCCGCCCGGCCGACACCACTTCGCCTGGCTCCGCACCATGCGCCGTCACCACGCCGGCCACGTCGGAGACAAGCCGGGTATAGCCCAGCCGGTTGTTCGCGAGATCGAACTGGGCCTGCGCCGACTCGACCTGGGATCGGGCTGACTTGCGGTTTGCATCCGCCTGGTCAAACAGGGCGCGCGACACCGCGTTCTGGGCCACCAGTCCCCGCATCCGCCCGAAGTGGTTGTCGGCTTCCACCTGTTGCGCGCGGGCTGCGCTCAGTTGCGCACGCGCCGACTGCAGCCCGCTCTCTTCGTCCTGCGTCTCCAGGCGGGCGACGAGCTGGCCACGCCGCACGTTGTCGCCCACGGCCACGGCACGTTCCACCAGCCTCCCGGAAATCCGGAACGACAGGTTGATCTCGGATTCCGGTTGCACTGTGCCGACCAGCGAAACCGTGTCGCCACTCATGCGCGTGTCGGTAGCCATGACCCGGACCGGGCGAATCTCGGCCTTTTCGGCCCCATCGTCGCCCTGGCATGCCGAGAACAGGAGCACCACGCCAAGCAGCGGCACCAGATTGCGTGGACAGCGAACGAAGCAGCCTGAAGCGGCGAATTCGAACACGGGGTGAACCTCCAGAAGTCATGACGGGAGCAGGCGATACAGACCGCGCCACCCGCAGGCAACTTCGCACGGGTCTACTCGGCGAATTTCGCGTAAGCGGCAATAACACTCGTCGAAACAAGCAGCATTCCCAGCAGCAGCGGCCAGACAAAACGCACGTACTTCTCGTAACCGACCTTGGCGATCGCCAGCCCGCCGACGAGCACGACGCTGGTTGGCGCCACCATCAGTGCCAGGCCATGGGCCATGCTCCACGCCGTGATGGTGGTCGCGCGGCTGACGCCCGCGAAATCGGCCATCGGCGCGAGCAGCGGCATCGCCAGTGCGCCGTGCCCGGAGCTGGACGGGATCAGCACCGCGATCGGAATGTTGACGACGATGGTCAGGAACGTGAAGAACGCCGCCGACGAGCCACTGACCAGGCGCTCCATCGAAAAAAGGATGGTGTCAATCGTCTGCGTGTTGTTCATGATCGCCGACACGGCACCTGCGAGCAGCATCACCATCGCCGGCCCCAACATGTCCGATGCCCCGGCCGTGATCAGCCGCACCGTCTCCGCTTCGCCCATTTTCGCAACGAAGCCCACCAGGACAGACGCGAAGACGAAGAGCATCGCCAGTTGTGGGAACCACCAGTTCAACTCGAACCAGTACGGCTCTGCATTCGCTACTTCGTGCAACAGCAGGTCTTCGGCCGGGCCGGCGCGCCCGCCGAGCACGCTCGACCAGGGAATGACCGAAACGATCATCAGGCCGAAAGCCGCAATCGTGATCACCAGCACCCACTTTTGCGTGCCGGTCAGCTTTTCATGGATGGCGGTTTCGGCGGCGGCGGGATCGACGCCGGTCTCGGCATCGAAGCCAACCAGCGAGGCACTTCGGTCGCTGCGCACCTTCGCGGCATACCGCAGCACCCAGCCGACCGCCATCGCCGTCAGCACGACCCAGAGCAAGACACGCAGCGCGATGCCATCGCCAATGGAAGTACCCGCCTCGCCGGCGGCGACGCCAATCGAAAACGGGTTCACGGTGGAAGCCATCACACCGACCAGCGCGCCGAGGATGATCATCGCCGAGGTCACCAGCCGGTCATAGCCCAGCGCCGCCATCAGCGGCAGGAAGAGGGCGTAGAACCCGAGCGTCTCGACCGAGAAGCCCATCGTCGAGCCGAGCAGCGAGAACAAGACCATCACCGTGCTGATCAGCAGCCAGCCCTTGTCTCGCAGCCGGTTGGCGAGCGATGCGACGGCGACTTCGATGCTGCGCGTGGCGAAGCTCACCGAGATGAACGCGCCGATCGCCATGATGAAGATGATGATGCCGATCTGCCCGAAGATGCGGCCAACGATCTCGGTGTCTACCTGGTTTGAAGCAGGGCTGCGCAGGCCGTACACGCCGTTGACCGGCGAAAGCACCAGCTGGTTGACCTTCTCGCCGAAGCTCAGCGTCGAAGGGATCTGCTGGTAGGTGCCGGGAATCGGCGAGCCGTCGGCCGCGTGCTGGTACACCCCCGCCGGGATGAACAGCACCGCGACCCAGACCAGCAGCGTGACGATGGCCAGCGTCGTCACTGCCCCGGGGAACTTGAAGCCGCCTTTCTTCACTTCGCCTCCCGGTTCCATCCTGGCATTCCCCGCTCGAAGTACCGCGCGGCGCGAAGACGCGTCAGCGCAGTTCGCTCAGAAGTCCACCGCGTCGCGGATGATCGGACACGTCATGCAGTGGCCGCCGCCACGACCGCGGCCGAGTTCCGAACCGACGATGGTGACCACCTCGATCCCCTGCTTGCGCAGCAACGTGTTGGTGTACGTGTTGCGGTCATAGGCGAACACCACGCCCGGCGAGGCACAGACGAGATTGGCGCCGCTGTCCCACTGCGTGCGCTCGCGCATGTACGCCGTGCCACCGGTCTCGACCACGCGCAACTTCTTCAGTCCGAGCGCCTGCGCGACCACATCGGTGAACAGGCCCTTGTCCTTGTGCAGCTCGACGCCGGACGAGTTGTTGGCCGGGCGGTAGGAGTAGGTCTCGATGTGGTTCACGATGTCGGGGTACAGCAGCACGCAGTCACGGTCGGCGAAGGTGAATACCGTGTCCAGGTGCATCGCGGCGCGCAGCTTCGGCATCGCGGCGACGATGACGCGCTCGGCCGCCTTGTTCTTGAACAGCGCCGCCGCGAGCTGGCTGATGCCCTGGCGCGAGCTGCGTTCGCTCATGCCGATCAGCACATTGCCCTTGCCGATCGGCATCACGTCGCCGCCCTCGACGGTCGCCATGCCGTGGTCCTGGGTCGGGTCGCCCCACCAGACATTGACCTTGCCGGCGAAGTCCGGATGGAACTTGTAGATCGCCGTGGTGAGGATGGTTTCCTCGTGGCGTGCCGGCCAGTACAAGGGGTTGAGGGTCACGCCGCCGTAGATCCAGCAGGTCGTGTCGCGCGTGTACAGCGTGTTCGGCAATGGCGGCAACAGGTACTCGGTGACGCCTGCGGCATCCTTGATGAGCGCCAGCTGCTCACCACCGATCGTTTCCGGAAACTCCTCGGTGGACAGGCCGCCGATCAGCGTTTCCGCGAGGGCACGGTCATCGAGCCCCTCGAGGTAGCTGCGGATCTCATCGACCAGGCCAAGGCCCACCTGGTTCGGCACGACCTGGTTGTCGAGGATCCACTTCTTGCCCTCGGGAACCGCCACCGTCTCGGCCAGCAGGTTGTGCATCTCCACCACGTCGACGCCGCGGTCGCGCATCTTGGTGATGAAGTCGAAGTGGTCGCGCTTGGCGTTCTCCACCCACATCACGTCGTCGAACAGCAGCTGGTCGCAGTTGCTGGGCGTGAGGCGCGCATGCGCCCGACCCGGTGTGCACACCATTACCTTGCGCAGTTGACCGACTTCGGAGTGGACTCCAAATGCGGTGTCTTTACCCTTGGACTCAGTCATGTCTCACTACTCCAGTCAGATGGTGATGCTGCCTGTGATCAGCCCGCGCAGTGCATAGACCGCGCCAAGCACGAAGACGGCCAAGACGATCCATTCGGCCGCGGTGAAGAACTTCTTGCCCTGCTCGCGCCGGGTCTTGAGGTATAGCAACGTGCCCGGCGCGTAGATCAGGAACGACAGCACCAGGAACTTCATGCCGCCCGCATAGACCAGGAAGACCGAATAGACAACGGCGAAGACCGCAACCAGCAAGTCCTTGCGGAGTTCGGCATCGGTCGGGGCATAGGTCTCGCGGGACAGGACCAGCTTGAGCAGGTACGCGGCCGACAGCAGGTACGGCAGCAGCGACAGATGGCTGCACAGCGACAGCGCGAAGGTGAAGGCATCGGCCGAGAACAGCGTCGCGAGAAGCACCAGTTGCACCAGCGCGGTGGTCATCAACAGCGCATTGGTCGGCACCTGGGCCGCGTTCTCCTTGGCCAGGAAGGCCGGCATGTCGCCCTTCTTCGCGGCGATCGACAGCACCTCGGCGGCCATCAGCGTCCAGGCCAGGTAGGCGCCGAGCACCGATATCACCACGCCGATGCCGATGAAGGTCGCGCCCCAGGGGCCGACCGCCGCCGCCAGCACGCCACCCACCGAGGGCTGGCTGAGCGCCTGGATTTCCGCGCGCGGCAGGATGCCGAAAGCCAGGATCGACACCGACGCAAACAAGGCCAGTACGCCGAGGAATCCGATCACGGTGGCCTTGCCCACGTCCGAGCGCTTCTCGGCGAAGCGTGAGTAGTTGCTCGCGCCCTCGATGCCCAGGAACACGAACACCGTCACCAGCATCGTCGCCTTGACCTGCTCGAACAGGCTGCCGTAGTCGCGCGCTTGGGCGGCCGCTGCGCTGGGGATGAGGTCATTGTGCGCGTGCAGATACTCCTGATACAGGCCGCCCCCGCCCCAAAGATTGGCCGCGAACACGTCGGGCTTGAAGGTGAAGATCACCAGCACCAGGAACAACAGCAGCGGTATGATCTTGGCGACGGTCACGATCTTGTTGATCGCCGCCGCTTCCTTGGTGCCGCGCAGTACCAGCAAATGGAAGGCCCAGATGCCGACCGACGAGACCGCTACCGCGCTGACGGTGTTGCCGTCGCCGAAGATCGGGAACACCGCACCGAACGTCGACTTGATGAGTACCCAGTACGAGACGTTGCCGACGCAGGCGCTGGCCCAGTAGCCGAACGCCGCAGCGAAACCCAGGTACGATCCGAACCCGGCGCGGGCGTAGGCATAGACACCGGCGTCAAGGTCCGGCTTGCGGTTGGCCAGGGTCTGGAACACGAAGGCCAGCATCAGCATGCCCAGGCCGGCAATGGTCCAGGCGATGAGCGCCCCGATGACACCGGTCGCCATCGCGAAGTTGCGCGGGATGGAGAACACCCCCGCGCCCACCATGCCGCCGACCACCATTGCGGTCAGGGTTGTCAGCGGCAACTTCTGCGTGTCGGAAGTACTCATGGTGACTCCTTCTTCAGAACACGGGGGGGTTTCTAAAAGAAGCGACCGCATTGCGCGGCTTCATCACTAGCCAGCCCGTCAAAAGCCTCCAGGGCTTATGCGAACCTGCTGCACCATTACTATTGCTATTGACCCCGTGCAGCCCGGGCCCCTTGACTGCACGGCCCGAAAGTTTCACCTCCCGTGTAAATGCAGCGTGAGGTCTGCGTGAGAATGATGTGTCTTTTCCTTAATGCTTCATGACTACAGGCTGTCCCGCTTGAAAGACTACCGTTGACACCACTTGCGCAGTATGCTCTGGCCGTAGTTGCGGTTTCCTTTCGCCAAAGCACAGGAAATAGCCATGAACAAGTCGCTCGTTAAAACAGCCATCGTGATCGGACTGGCGGGACTGCTCGGCATGCCTGCCCTGGCAAGATCCCAGGTGAGTTCCATTGACTATGGCCGGGTCACCGCGGTCCAGCCGGCACCCGCCAATTCCAGATCCAGCAGCAATACCGGCGCGATCGTCGGTGGAATGATCGGCATGTCCAGCGGCAGGGGGCAGCGGGGCGCCAACCGCGCAGCGCGCACCGCCGCTGGTGCAGGTGTAGGCCACGCCATCGGCAACAGCGGCAACTCGTCCAGGCCCGGTAATTTCTTCACCGTCAGGCTGGTCGGTGGCGGTGACGTGCGCGTCCTGTCCGACCAGGGCGATATCCGCGTCAACGACTGCGTGTCCGTGGAACGTGGCGACTTCAACAATATCCGCCGCGTCGGCAGCGTGTTCTGCGAGACGCCCACAGCGGCTGCGTTCGGCGACCATCGCCGTGAAGCCGACCAGTGCCTGGCGGCACGGCGTGACCTGGAGAGTGCGCGTGGTGATGCGTTCGATCGGGCCGTGGTGCGGGTCCGCGCGGTGTGCGATGACTGATTACGCGTGTTGGCGTGGTCTCGCATCACGTTGATTCACATCAAGCCTGCCCACCGCACCGGGGAGTGAACGCAGTATGAGAATGAGAAGAATCTTCTATATCGCGCTGGCCGTGGGCATCACGGCATTGGTGATTCTCTTCAAGATCCAGAATCTCAGCGCGGTGACCGTGTCACTGTTCTCGGTCAGCATCACCATGCCGACTGCCATCTTGATCTTTCTCGTTTACGTGCTCGGCATGGTCACCGGTGGTCTGGTCCTGACCCTCCTGCGTGCAGTGGTCCACGGTGCGACCCGCCCGTCTCCACAACATCTGTGAGAGCTGCAGGGACCTCGTTCGCGTGCGGCCATGTGGCGAAACCGCATGGCCGCGCGTCAGCCGGTTTGACGACGTGTCCGGACCTTCCCTGACTGTTGCCAGCATCACCTCGATCAAGGGGCCTCGCCATGAAGAAGCTGCTCATAACGCTGCTTGCCGCAATGACGGTCACCGCCTGCACGCACACCGGGGGACTATCCACGCCCGATCGGCTGGCGCTGTACCGCGCCAACGCGGGCGAACCCGTTTCGGGTTTCCAGCACACCAATAACGTGAGGTGGACTGCACTGGGTGATGAGGCCCTGGCAGTGTGGACCAGGAACAATCAGGCCTTCCTGCTGGAACTGGGGATGCGCTGCACGGGCCTGAGCTCCGCCCATTCGATCAGCCTCAGCAATGCCAGAAGGAACATGCCCAGCGGAATGACAAGGCGTGTCTCGGCCACGTTTGACAGCGTGCACGTGATCAGGCCCGGTGGTGGCGGATTCCAGCCCCCTTGCCGCATCCAGTCTATCCGGCCCCTGGACACGCGAGGGCTGGCAAACGACAAGCAGGAGCTCCGGGAGGCGCAGAGCATCGAACGGGAACCCGAGCCCGGCGAGGAATAGCGCACGCGCTTCATGCGCGGCATCCCGGGAACAACGAAAAAGCGGGCCGAAGCCCGCTTTTCCTGTTCCAGCGATGAACCTGCGCGGCTTATTCGCCGACCACGCCCTCGCCTTCCTCTACGGCCTTCATCGACAGGCGGATGCGGCCCTGCTTGTCGACTTCCAGCACCTTGACCTTGACCATGTCGCCTTCCTTGAGCACGTCGCCGACCTTCTCGACGCGCTCGTTGGAGATCTGCGACACGTGGACCAGGCCATCCTTGCCGGGGGAGATGGTGACGAACGCACCGAAGTCCATCAGCTTGACGACCTTGCCCTCGTAGATCCGGCCCGGCTCGACGTCGGAGGTGATCTGCTCGATGCGCTCCTTGGCGGCGCGGCCGGCGGCGGCGTCGACCGAGGCGATCGTGATCGTGCCGTCGTCCTGGATGTCGATCTGGGTGCCGGTTTCCTTGGTGATCGCCTGGATGACCGAACCGCCCTTGCCGATCACTTCGCGGATCTTGTCGGGGTGGATCTTGATGGTGATCAGGCGCGGCGCGAACTCGCTCAGCTCCGAACGCGGCGCGGTCAGCGCGGCTTCCATTTCCTTGAGGATGTGGAGGCGGCCCTGCTGGGCCTGGGCCAGCGCAACCTTCATGATCTCTTCGGTGATGCCCTGGATCTTGATGTCCATCTGCAGCGCCGAGATGCCGTTGGTGGTGCCGGCCACCTTGAAGTCCATGTCGCCGAGGTGGTCCTCGTCACCGAGGATGTCGGACAGCACGACATAGTCGTCGCCTTCCTTCACCAGGCCCATCGCGATACCCGCGACCGGCGCCTTGATCGGCACGCCCGCGTCCATCAGCGCCAGCGACGAACCGCAGACCGACGCCATCGACGAGGAACCGTTCGACTCGGTGATCTCCGACACGACGCGGATGGTGTACGGGAACTCTTCCATCGTCGGCATCACGGCGAGCACGCCGCGCTTGGCAAGGCGGCCGTGGCCGATCTCGCGACGCTTCGGGCCCATCATGCGGCCGGCTTCACCCACCGAGTAGGGGGGGAAGTTGTAATGGAACAGGAAGTGTTCCTTGTACTCGCCGGACACGGCGTCGATGATCTGGCCGTCGCGGGCGGTGCCCAGCGTGACGGCAACGATCGCCTGGGTCTCGCCACGGGTGAACAGCGACGAGCCGTGCACGCGCGGCAGGATGCCGACGCGGCTGGCGATCGGACGCACGGTGTCGAGCGCGCGGCCATCGATGCGGACCTTGGTCTTGAGGACCGAGTTGCGCATGGTCTGGTACTCCTGCTCGCTGAACTCCTTCGACAGGTCGCCCGAGGTCCATGCCTTGGCTTCTGCTTCCGGGGCCAGCGCGTTCAGGATCGCCTTCTTGACGGTGGAGATCGCGTCCTTGCGCTCGAGCTTGTCGCGCACCTGGAACGCGGAGGCGAGCTGGTCGCCGATCGCGGTGCGGATGGCGTTGACGATGCCTTCGTCGGCAGCGGGGGCGCTCCAGCTCCACTTCGGCCTGCCGGCCTCGGCGACCAGGGCGTTGATGGTCTCGATCGCGACCTGCATCTGCTGGTGGCCGAACATCACGGCGCCCAGCATCACGTCTTCAGACAGTTCCTTGGCTTCGGACTCGACCATCAGCACCGCGGCGGCGGTACCGGCGACGACGAGCTCGAGGTCGGAATCCTTCAGTTCGGTGACCGTCGGGTTGAGCAGGTACTGCCCATCCTTGTAGCCGACCTTGGCGGCGCCGATCGGGCCGTCGAACGGCGCGCCCGACAGCGACAGCGCGGCGGAGGCACCGATCAGGGCGAGGATGTCGCCGTCGATCTCGGGGTTCATCGACATCACGGTGGCGATGATCTGCACTTCGTTGCGGAAGCCGTCGGGGAACAGCGGGCGAATCGGGCGATCGATCAGGCGCGAGATCAGCGTTTCCTTCTCGGTCTGGCGGCCCTCGCGCTTGAAGAAGCCACCCGGGATGCGGCCACCGGCGTAGAACTTCTCCTGGTAGTCGACGGTCAGCGGGAAGAAGTCCTGGCCCTCGCGGGCGGTCTTGTTGGCGACCGCGGAAACGAGCAGCACGGTGCCGTCGCAGGAGACCATGACCGCGCCGCCTGCCTGGCGTGCGATCTCGCCGGTCTCGATGGTGACGGTGCGATTGCCGTACTGGAAGCTCTTGGTAACTTTTGCCACGTCTGGAATTCCTTGGTGCGTCTTGCGATGAACCGACCGGGACCCATGCCCCTTGCCGGGTGGCGCGCCTGCGACGCGCCGAAATGAAACCGCGGCGCATTTCTGCGCCGCGGCGGGAGACATATCAGCGACGCAGGCCGAGCTTCTCGATCAGCGCCCTGTAGCGCGCGGCATCCTTGCGGTGCAGGTAGTCCAGCAGGCTGCGGCGCTGGTTGACCATCTTCAGCAGGCCGCGGCGGCTGTGGTGGTCCTGCTTGTGGACCTTGAAGTGGTCGGTGAGCTGCACGATGCGCGCGGTGAGCAGGGCGACCTGGACCTCGGTGGAGCCGGTGTCGTTGTCGCCGCGCTTGTTGTCTTCGATGATCTTGCCGGTGTCGATGGACATTGGATGTTGCCTTTCAGGTGATGCGTGGACCGCAGGAACGCGCTCATGCCGGCCTGGCATGGATGCGCACCACGAGAACCGCCGCTTGCTATGGGAGCGCCAGGTACGGGCGCACGGATTGCTCGGAAAAAGCCGCAGAATTGTAACGCGCGGAGGGTTGCCGGACAAGGCGCGGCCTCAGACCGCGGGCGCTTCCTGGGCGGTGCCGGGCTGGGCGCAGGCCCAGGCGAACATGCGGCGCGGACGCAGTCCGCCCTCGCCGTCCGTGGTCCCCAGGCCGAGCACGCGGCCATCGGGGCCGAACACGGCGACCTCGCCGGCACCCGCGAACACGCCTTCGGCGCCTTGGCCGTACGCGAGGCGCGCCGCGCCCGTGGCATCCACCTCGACCCGCGGCCAGGCGTCCATGCCCGCCTCCAGGGGCAGCAGGCAGGCTTCGAGGCTGCGCTCGCCGCGCTCGGCCAGGGCCTCGAGCTCGGGGAAGGTCCACATCCGCGGATTCCTGAACGGGTCGACCCACAGCCGGCGCAATTCAGCCACGTGTGCGCCGCAGCCCAGCGCCTCGCCCAGGTCGCGGACCAGGCTGCGCACGTAGGTGCCCGAGCCGCATTCCACGCGCAGCCGGAGGATGTTCCCGGGCGCCGCGCCCTGGACGGCATCGATCAGGTCGGCGGCCGAGAGCAAGCTGAATGCGTGGACGTCGACCTCGCGGGGTTCGACCTCGACGTCTTCGCCCCGTCGCGCCTTCGCGTACAGCGGCTCGCCGCCGCGCTTGAGCGCCGAATAGATGGGCGGGCGCTGCATGATGCGGCCGGTCAGCCGCGCCAGCGCCGCGTCGATGGTGGCGATGTCCAGCGCTGGCACTGGCCGCTCACGCAGCAGCTGGCCGTCGGCATCGTCGGTGTCGGTCACCTGGCCCAGGCGCGCGACCGCGTCGTAGGCCTTGCGCGCGCCCAGCAGTCCACCGGCGATCTTCGTCGCCTCGCCGAAGCACAGCGGCAGCAACCCGGTCGCCAGGGGATCGAGGCTGCCGGTATGGCCGCCCTTGGCAGCGCGGAACAGATGCCGAGCGCGCTGCAGCGCCTGGTTCGAACTCGGCCCGCGTGGCTTGTCGAGCAGCAGGATGCCGTCGAGCTTGCGGAACGTGGTTCGGGGGCGCGACTTCATCGAAGCATTGTAAGTGGCCAGCCCGCGGTGCGGGTCACGGTCACACCGTGACGCCCTACTGATCGTCTTCGGACGCGTCGGGAACGTCGGGCAGGTCACGCAGCAGGTTGTCGATGCGCTCGCCGCGATCGACGGAATCGTCGTAGTGGAAGTGCAGCTCGGGCACATGCCGCATCTTCACCGCGCGCGCGAGCCGGTAGCGCACTTCCGGCGCCACCGCCTTGAGGCCCTTGATCGCCTCCGTGGCGCGCTCGGCCTCCAGCGCGGTCACGAACACCTTGGCATGCGCCATGTCGCGGGTGACCTCGACGTCGGACACGCTCACCGACGGCAGGCCGTGCTCCGCCACCGCGTCGCGCACCAGGGTGCCCAGCTCCCTCCGGAGCTGGGCGGACACGCGGTCGGTGCGATGGAAGGACTTCTGCGCCATCAGAGCGTGCGCTGCACTTCGACGCGCTCGAAGCACTCGATCTTGTCGCCGGGCTTGATGTCGTTGTACGCCTTCACGCCGATGCCGCACTCGGTGTTGGTACGCACCTCGTCGACGTTCTCCTTGAAGCGGCGCAGCGATTCCAGCTCGCCCTCGAAGATCACGGTATCGTCGCGCAGCACGCGGATCGGCTTGTTCCGCCTGACCACGCCCTCGACCACCATGCAGCCTGCCACCGCGCCGAACTTCGAGCTGCGGAACACATCGCGCACTTCGGCGGTACCGATGATCTCCTCGCGGATTTCGACGCCCAGGATGCCCGACGCCACCTGCTTCACCTGGTCGATCACGTCATAGATGATCGAGAAGTAGCGCAGGTCCAGGCCGTGGGTGTCGACCACCTTGCGCGCGGACGCGTCGGCACGGACGTTGAAGCCGATGATCGTGGCCTTGGACGTCGCCGCCGAACTGGCGTCGGACTCGGTGATGCCGCCGACGCCGGAGCGGATGATGTTGATCCGGATCTCGTCGTTGGACAGCGCGGTCAAGGCCTGGCGCAGCGCCTCCACCGAACCCTGCACGTCGGCCTTGATCACCAGCGGCAGCTCGAGCTGCTGGCCGCCGCCCATCTGCGCCATGATGTCTTCCATGCGGTTGCCCGCGGCCTGCACCAGGCGCGTTTCGCGGCGCTTGGTCTCGCGCTGCTGCGCGACTTCACGGGCCAGGCGCTCGTCGTCGACGACCACGAAGTCGTCGCCGGCGTCGGGCACGCCCGACAGGCCGAGCACCTGCACCGGGATCGACGGACCCGCCGAGGGCACCTGGCTGCCGGTCTCGTCGAACAGCGCGCGCACGCGACCGAACTCCACGCCGCAGACCACGAAGTCGCCCTTGTTGAGCTGTCCCTGCTGCACCAGCACCGTGGCCACCGGACCGCGGCCCTTGTCGAGCGAGGATTCGATGACGGTGCCGCTGGCACGGCCTTCGGGAATCGCCCTGAGCTCCAGCACCTCGGCCTGCAGGTTGATCGCGTCGAGCAGGTCGTCGATGCCGTCGCCGGTCTTGGCGGAAAGCTCCACCATCTGCGTGTCGCCGCCGAACTCCTCGGACACCACGTCGTGGGCGAGCAGTTCGTTCTTGATCCGCGAAGGATCGGCTTCGGACTTGTCGATCTTGTTGATCGCGACGATCAGCGGCACCCGGGCCGACTTCGCATGCTGGATCGCCTCGATCGTCTGCGGCATGACGCCGTCGTCGGCCGCGACCACCAGGATCACGATGTCGGTGATCTTCGCGCCGCGCGCGCGCATCGAACTGAAGGCGGCGTGGCCGGGCGTGTCGAGGAAGCTGACCACGCCGTTGGGCGTCTCGACGTGATAGGCGCCGATGTGCTGGGTGATGCCGCCGGCTTCGCCGGTGGCGATGCGGGTGCGGCGGATGTAGTCGAGCAGCGAGGTCTTGCCGTGGTCGACGTGGCCCATGATGGTCACGACCGGCGGGCGGGCGGCCTGGTCGCCCGTCATTTCCTCGACGTGGGCGAGCAGCTCGCTCTCGGCGTCATCGGCGTCGGCGCGCACGGCCGTGTGGCCGAGTTCTTCCGTGATCAGCACCGCGGTGTCGTGGTCGATGGACTGGGTGATGGTGGCCATCACGCCCATCTTGAACAGCGCCTTGACCACGTCGCCGCCCTTCATGGCGAGCCGCTGTGCCAGGTCGGCGACGGTGATCGCCTCGCCGATCTCGACCTCGCGCACCACGGGCGCCGTCGGCCGGGTGAAGCCGGTACCGGTACGGGACTGGTCGCGCTGCTGTCCGCGCTGCGGACGCCTGGGGCGCGCAGTGCTGCGGCGCGCACGATCGGCCGGCGACAGGTGCAGCTGGCCTGCAAAGCGGGCCGCGGCGCCCTCGTCGTCCTCCACGCCAGCGACCATCGCGTGCGAGCCGCGATGCTTGCCCTTGGCGGCAGTGCGATCGTCGCGTGCCGGAGGCGGCTTCGGATGGCCGTGGCCGTGGGCCTTGCGCGGCGCCTCTTCCGTGCTCGCGACCGAAGCCGCGGCCTCGGTCTCGACGCGGACGCGTTCGGCTTCCGCCGCCGCCTCGCGCTGCTTGGCTTCCTCGGCTTCTTCCACGCGGCGGCGGTCGGCCTCGGCCAGGCGCTGCTGCTCGTCGAGGTTGCGCTGGCGCGACTCCTCGAGCTTGCGCAGGATCTCGGCACGCTCGTCGTCCACCCCGCCCGCACCGGCGGGCGCACCGGCGCCGGCCTCCGGCTTGACCAGGGTGACCTTCTTGCGCACGACCACGTCGACGGTCGGCTTGTTGCGGCCGCCGCCCACGGTCAGCGTGCTCTTGCGCTGGAGGGTGATCTTTTTGGGCGCGACGGGATCCATGGCGCCCTGCTCGGCGCGCCCGTGGGTGCGACGCAGGAAGCCCAGGAGCTTCATCTTCTCGGTGCTGGTCACGGCCTGGTCGGGATCGCTGAACGGCATGCCCGCTTCGGACAGCTGTTCAAGCAACTTTTCGACCGGTGTGTTCACCAGTTCGGCCAGCTTGCGGATGGTGGTTTGCTGCGACATTCGGATTCCGGTTCCTTTGGCGTCGGCACTTGCCGCGCTGTGGATGGATCAATTCTGGGTGCTTGCCATGCTCGGGGGCCGTGATGGCCCCGGCCTGTCAGCCTTCGCTTTCCAGGCGCGCGATCTCGCCCGCGCGCGCGGCCAGCACCAGCGCGGCGGCGCGCTCCTGGTCGAGACCCTCGATGCCGAATTCAAGCACCTCGTCGACGGCCAGGTCGGACAGGTCCTCGGCGGTGCATATACCGTGCGTGGCAAGCGCGAACGCGATTTCGTCGTCCATGCCTTCGAGCGCGACGAGGTCGTCGGCGGGCACGTTGTCGCCGAGCTCCTCCTCGACCGCCAGCGCATCGTTGAGCAGGGCGTCGCGGGCGCGGGCGCGCAGTTCCTCGACGATGTCCTCGTCGAAGCCCTCCACCGCCAGCAGCTCGCCGACCGGCACGTAGGCGATTTCCTCGACCGTGCTGAAGCCTTCGGCCACCAGGATGCCGGCGATTTCCTCGTCGACCTCGAGCTTCTCCTGGAACAGCGCGCGCGCCGTGGCCTGCTCGGCCTCCGACTTCGCGGCGACCTGGTCCTGGGTCATCACGTTGAGCTGCCAGCCCGACAGGCGGCTGGCGAGGCGGACGTTCTGCCCGCCCTTGCCGATCGCCTGCGCCAAGCGGTCTTCGGCCACCGCGAGGTCCATCGAGTGCTTGTCCTCGTCGACGACGATCGACTGCACTTCGGCCGGCGCCATGGCGTTGATCACGAACTGCGCCGGGTTGTCCGACCACAGCACGATGTCGACGCGCTCGCCGTTGAGTTCGTTCGAGACCGCCTGCACGCGCGAACCGCGCATGCCGATGCAGGCGCCGATCGGATCGGTGCGGGTGTCGTAGGCGACCACGGCGATCTTGGCGCGGTCGCCCGGGTCACGGGCACAGGCCTTGATTTCCACCAGGCCCTGGCCGACTTCCGGCACTTCGAGCTTGAACAGCTCCATCATGAATTCAGGCGCAGCGCGGCTGATGAACAGCTGCGGGCCGCGCGGCTCGGTGCGCACGTCGTACAGGTAGCCGCGGATGCGGTCGCCGGCGCGAACGACGTCGCGCGGGATGGCCTTGTCCTTGGGGATGAAGGCTTCGGCGTTGCCGCCGAGGTCGACGAACACGTTGCCGCGTTCGACGCGCTTGACCACGCCGGTGACCAGCTCGCCCACGCGATCCTTCCAGGCATCCACGACCTGCTGGCGCTCGGCCTCGCGCACGCGCTGGACGATCACCTGCTTCGCCGCCTGGGCCGCGATGCGGCCGAAGTCGACGTTCTCGATCTGCTCCTCGATGTAGTCGCCGATCTCGACGCCCTCGGCCTCGTCGACCGCGTCCATCATGCGGATCTGGCGGTCGGGCGACTCCATCACCACGTCGTCGGCCACGACCTCCCAGCGGCGGAAGGTGTCGTAGGTGCCATCGGTGGGGTCGATCACCACGCGCGTCAGCACGTCCTGCTCGAGGTAGCGCTTCTTGGCCGCGGTGGCCAGGGCCGCCTCGAGGGCTTCGAGGATCACCGACTCCGGCACGCCCTTTTCATTGGCGACCGCATCGACGACCAGCAACAGTTCCTTGCTCATCTTCTCTATCACTCCGCACGGGACGGCTTCGACGCCGCCGGCTTGTTGTTGGTGTTTTTTTGCTTGCTGTCCGGCTTGGCCTTGGCCTTGCCCGGGCGCGCGTCGCGCCCGGAGGCGTCCTTCGCGGGCCCGTAGCCGAGGGCGACCCAGTCGGGCACCAGTCGCGCCTTGTCGATGTTGTCGGCGGACACCGCGAACGGCTTTGCGTCGACTTCGAAGGTGATCGTTTCGCCCTCGACCGCGCTGATCCGGCCCTGCAGCCGGCGACGGCCGTCCTGCGGCAGCTTCAGGGTCACCTTGGCCTGCTCGCCAAGGAAGCGCTGGAAGTGGGCCGGGGTGAACAGCAAGCGGTCGACGCCGGGTGACGACACCTCGAGGGTGTAATTGCCGGTGATCGGGTCCTCGACGTCGAGCTGGGCCGAGACCTCGCGGCTTACCGCCTCGCAGTCCTCGATGCCCACGCCCTGCGCTTCGTCCGCCGCATCCGCGCCCGGACGATCGATGTACAGGCGCAGCAGCGCGCCGCCGGGCGATGGCAGGTATTCGACGCCGAGCAGCTCCAGCCCCAGCGACGCCACCGTCGGAGACAGAAGCCCAGCGATGTCGGTCGACTTGTCGGCCACGTTGCGTCCTCCTGTCTTGTCCAAATTGCCGGCCGTGCCGGGGGCGAAAAACGAAAAAGGGCCCGAGGGCCCCTTGTCCGATACTGCTGGATCCGGTGCCGGCGCGCCTCGATGCGCACCGCGCGAGCCCGACTCCCGCAACCGAAAAAAGCCTCCTTGGAGGCTTTCCGTCGACCGCGAAAAGCTTGCGGCGGGGCCGGACCTGGCGCCGGGAGGCGACAACGGTGGTCCTGCATGTTCCGCCGAGCCGCTGGAGTATAGGCGCGGGCCCGTCTTCCCGCAAGCCGGCGCGGCGACTGACGCGGCGTGCGGGCGCCATCGGTTAACCTTGGCGGTCCCACGCCAGTTGGTGCAACACTGCATGAAACGCTCCCGCAAGACCGCCCTCGTCCTCATGGGCTCCGCGCCCCTGCTGCTGGTCGCCTGCGCGCAGCAGCCCGAGGTGCAGACCTCGGAAGGCCTGTTCACCTCGGTCGAGGCCTGCGCCACCGAAACCATGGATCCGTCGATGTGCCGCCAGGCCTTCGAACACGCCCAGGCGCAGGCCGATGCGGTCGCACCGCGCTACACCTCCGTGGCTGAGTGCGAGGCCGAGTTCGGCGAGGGCCAGTGCGCCACGCGCCAGCAGGCTGGCGGCAGCTTCGTGGGCCCGCTGATGGCCGGCTTCGTGCTCTCGCAGATGATGAGCGGCCGCTCCGGCGCGATGGCACCCGCACCCGGCGCCGGCCCTGCGGCAGCCACGGCCGGGGCCACGCGCGCGGCTTCACCCGCGTTCCTTTCCAACCAGTCGGGTTGGCTGCGACCGCAGGCCGGCCCTGGCGGCGCCACGGCTCTGGCCCGCACCAGCCTGCAGCC
The DNA here is from genome assembly GCF_054072735.1 of Luteimonas sp. A649. Taxonomy (NCBI): domain Bacteria; kingdom Pseudomonadati; phylum Pseudomonadota; class Gammaproteobacteria; order Lysobacterales; family Lysobacteraceae; genus Luteimonas; species Luteimonas sp. A649. The sequence goes on from NZ_JBSVRQ010000001.1 coordinate 1,494,221, forward strand.
CGACCGCGCGCCGACCGTGCGTCGCGGCGGCTTCGGCCGCGCGGGCGCCGGCCGCAGCGCCGGCGGCTGATGCGCCGCATCGCGATCGAGGCGCGCCCGGACTGGCGCCGTCGCGCCGAGGATTGCGGCTTCGCCTTCCATACCATCGACGGCGCGCCCTACTGGGACGAGACCGCCTACTACGCCTTCGACCTTCGCCAGGTCGAAGACGACATCGAGACGCCGACCGCCGAGCTGCATGCGATGGCGATGGAGCTGGCCGGCGAAGCCGCCGGCAGCCAGGAGCTGATGGAGCGCCTGGCGATCCCGGATGCGGCGCGCGACCAGGTCGCCGAAAGCTGGCGCCGCCGCGACCCGCACCTCTACGGCCGCATCGACCTGGCCTACGACGGCCGCGGCCCCGCGAAGCTCTACGAGTTCAACTACGACACACCGACCTCGCTGTTCGAGGCCGCCTTCTTCCAGTGGGACTGGCTGGAGCGCCAGCGCGAGGCCGGCGTGCTGCCGCCCGGCGCCGACCAGTTCAACGCCATCCACGAGGCGCTGGTTGCGCGCTTCGTCGAAATCGGCGGGCGGATGACGCAGCCGCTGTACTTCGCCGCCGCGCACGACAGCCCCGAAGACCAGGGCACCGTCGACTACCTGCGCGACTGCGCGGCGCAGGCGGGCATCGAGGCAGGGGCGCTGTCGATCGAGGACATCGGCCTGTCAGCCGACGGCCGCTTCACCGCCGCCGACGACGTGGTGATCGCCAGTCTGTTCAAGCTCTATCCGCTCGAGGACCTGTTCGCCGACGAGTTCGCACAGGCCCTGCCCGGCTCTGGCATGCAGCTGCTCGAGCCGCCGTGGAAGCTGCTGCTCAGCAACAAGGGCGCCCTGCCGCTGCTGTGGGAACGGCATCCCGGGCACCCCAACCTGCTGCCCGCGGAATTCGACGATGGCAGCGCATTGCCGCCGGGCTGGGTGCGCAAGCCGCTGTTCTCGCGCGAGGGCGCGAACATCGAGATGCACTTCGCCGACGGCCAGCGCCTGCATCAGCCGGGCCCTTACGCAGGTCCCGCGATCCGCCAGGCACTGCACGCCCTGCCCGCGCTCGATGGCGCCTGGCCGCTGATCGGCAGCTGGGTCGTGGGCGACATGGCCTGCGGCATGGGCATCCGCGAGGACGACTCGCCGATCACCCGCGACAGCGCGCGCTTCGTGCCGCACGCGATCATCGGCGACGGGCGCCGCTCGATGGTGATCGAAGTCTGAAAAGGCAAACGGCGCGTCCTGTTGAAGGAACGCGCCGCTGCTGTGTAGTGGTAGCGGGGGTAGGATTTGAACCTACGACCTTCGGGTTATGAGCCCGACGAGCTGCCAGACTGCTCCACCCCGCACCAGGCCGACGATTATGACGTAACGTCGGGTTTCGTGCAAGCCTGATACGGCATCGCCGCATCAGGACCTGCGTCAATCATCAGGCGAACGCCGCCTGGCACCAGGCCATCAACGGGTTCCACGCGATGCCGAGCACCAGCAGGGCAAGCGCGTTGACCGCGAACAGCGTGCGCAGTGGTCCGTTGTCGCTGACTTCGATCGCCCTGCCCTCCGGCTCGTCGAAGTACATCACCTTGATCACGCGCAGGTAGTAGAACGCGCCAACCACCGCGAACACGATGCCGACGATGGCCAGCCACATCATGTCGCCGCCGATCGCCGCGCGCAGCACCACCATCTTCGCCCAGAAGCCGAGGAAAGGCGGTACGCCGGCCATGGACGCCATGATCACCAGCACCATCGCCGCCATCCACGGGCTGCGTGCGTTGAGGCCCTTGAAGTCCTCGATGCGGTCGGCCTCGAAGCCGCGCTTGGCCAGCAGCACGATGGCGCCGAAGCCCGCGGTCGCCATGATCGCGTAGCTGATCGCGTAGAACATGGCCGCGGCGTAGCCTTCCGGACCGCCACCGGCAAGGCCGAGCAGCAGGAAGCCCACGTGCGACACCGTGGAATAGGCGAGCATGCGCTTGAGGTTGGTCTGCGCGATCGCGAACACGTTGCCGACCGCCAGCGACAGCGCGGCCAGCAGCGCCACCATCACCTGCCACTGGTCCTGCAGCGGGCCGACGCCGGACTCCAGCAGGCGGTAGGCCATGCCGAACACCGCCAGCTTGGGCGCGGAACCGATGAACAGCGTCATCGGCGTCGGGGCACCGTGGTAGGCGTCGGGCAGCCACATGTGGAACGGCGCGGCGCCGAACTTGAAGCACACGCCCACGACCAGGAACACCGTGCCGGTCAGCAGCAGCGTGCGCGTGCCGCCGTCGACGGTGGCCGCCGCGGTGCTGATCGTGGCGAGGTCGAGGCTGCCGGTGGCGCCGTAGACCAGCGACATACCGAACAGCAGCAGGCCCGAGGCCAGCGAGCCGAGCACGAAGTACTTCATCGCCGCCTCGGAGCCGATCGGATTGTCGCGGTCGATGGCGACCAGCGCGTACTGGCAGAGCGCCAGCAGCTCGAGGCCGACGTAGATCGTGGCCATGTTCGGCGCCGACACCAGCAGCATCATGCCGACGGTGGCGAACAGCATCAGCACCGGCAACTCGCCCTTGTACAGGTCGCGCTCGCGCATGAACGGCCAGGCATAGCCCAGCGATACCGCGGTCAGCACCAGGATGCCCACCTTGAGGACGTCGGCCGCGGTGTCGCGGACGAACATGTCGGCCAGCACCATGCCGTGCCCGCCCACGCCGAGCACGATCATCAGCGCGGCGCCGAGCAGCACCGCCACGGCCAGGCCGTGCGTGACCACGCGGCGGCGCTCGCCGATGAACAGGTCGAGCATCAGCAGCGCGAACGCGCCGATCACCACCACGAGCTCGGGCGCCAGCGGCGCGATGTCGGCCAGCGTCCGGACGGGAAGGTTCAATTCACCAGGCATCATCGCGTCACGTTCCTCAAAGCTTGCTGTTGGCGAGCATGCCCGCCAGCTGCGCGATGGACGGCTCCATCAGGTCGGTCAGGGGCCGCGGCCAGAGGCCGATGAGCAGCACGCCTGCAGCGAACACGCCCAGCACCAGGGCCTCGCGGCCATTGATGTCCTTCATCGCGGCGACGTGGGCGTTGCCGACCTCGCCGTACATCACGCGCTTGACCAGCCACAGCGTGTAGCCCGCGCCCAGGATGAGCGTCAGGGCGGCGACGAAGGCGATCAGCGGGTGGTGCTGGAACGAGGCCACGATGACCATGAACTCGCCCACGAAGCCCGAGGTGCCCGGCAGGCCGGAGTTCGCGAAGGCGAACAGCACGTAGAACGCGGCGAACCACGGCATCACGTTCGCCACGCCGCCGTAGTCGCGGATCATGCGCGTGTGCATGCGGTCGTAGAGCACGCCGACGCAGGTGAACATGGCGCCGGCGATGAAGCCGTGCGACACCATCTGCACCATCGCGCCCTGCAGGCCGAGGCGCGCGGCCTCCGGGTTGCCGGTGTCGCGGACCAGGGCGAAGGCGATGAAGATGCCCAGGGTCACGAAGCCCATGTGCGAGACCGACGAATACGCGATCAGCTTCTTCATGTCCTGCTGGACCAGCGCCACGAGTCCGACGTAGACCACTGCGATCAGCGACAGCGCGATCAGCAGCCAGGCCCATTCGTGCCCGGCGTCGGGCGTGATCGGCAGGCTGAAGCGCAGGAAGCCATAGCCGCCGATCTTCAGCATGATCGCCGCCAGGATCACCGAGCCGCCGGTGGGCGCCTCGACGTGGGCGTCGGGCAACCAGGTGTGCACCGGGAACATCGGCACCTTGACCGCGAACGCGATCAGGAAGGCGAAGAACAGCCACATCTGCTCGGTGGCCGTGAGCGGAAGCGCGTACAGGTCGGGCAGCTGCCAGCTGCCGGCCTTCAGGTACAGGTACACCAGGCCGACCAGCATGAACACCGAGCCGAGGAAGGTGTACAGGAAGAACTTCACCGACGCGTACACGCGCCGCGGACCGCCCCAGACGCCGATGATGATGAACATCGGGATCAGCATGCCCTCGAAGAACACGTAGAACAGCATCGCGTCCACGGCCGAGAACACGCCGATCATCAAGCCCTCGAGGACCAGCATCGCGGCGAAGTACTGGTTCACGCGCTTGTCGATCACCGCCCAGGCGCCGATCAGCACCAGCACCGTGACCAGGGTGGTGAGCAGGATCAGCGCGACCGAGATCCCGTCCGCGCCCAGGTGGTACTGGATGTCGTAAGCGGGAATCCACTCCCGGGCCTCGACGAACTGCATCGTGGCCACGGCGCCCGAAGCGTTGTAACCGGTGAACAGGGGAATGCTGATCGCAAGCGTCGCCAGGGCGATCGCCAGCGCGAGCCAGCGCGCTGCGCCCGCGCGGTTGCCGAGCGCGAGCACCATCGCGCCACCGAAGATCGGCAGCCAGATGAGGATGCTGAGGAGGGGCCAATTCGACACGTATCGTCTTCCGTCAGGTCCAGTAGTGGATGAGCACGGCCAGGAGCACGATCAGGCCGACGATCATCGCGAATGCATAGTCGTACAGGCGTCCGGTCTGCAGGCGTCGCACGACGCGCGCCACCAGGCCGATGAAGCCGGCGCTGCCGTTGACCACCACGCCGTCGATCAGCTTGCTGTCGATCGCGTTGGAGGCCTTGCCCAGCTGCAGGCTGCCGCCCGCGAGGCCACCGATCCAGAAATCGTCGGCCCAGTACTTGTTTTCCAGCACCTTGACCGGCAGCGCGAACACGCTGCGGGCCTTGGTCGCGAGCTCAGGACGCCACCAGTACATGACGGTCGCGAGCACGAAGCCGGCCAGCGTCAGCCAGAACGCCGGGGTCAGGAAGCCGTGCAGGGCGAACGCCATCGGTCCGTGCCACAGCTCGGACGCTACGCGCGCCAGGGTGTCGTTCTCCGGCAGCAGGTCGATGGCGCCGGTGAAGAACGGCATCACCTGTTCGCTGCCGCTCCAGCTGGTGCCGAACAGCATCGGACCGGCGGTGAAGAAGCCGATCGCGATCGAGGGGATCGCCAGCAGCACCAGCGGCAGGGTCACCACCCAGGGCGACTCCTTGGGCTCGTGCACGCCGTGGTGGCCGTCATGCGCATGGTCGTCATGGCCATGGTCGCCGTGCGTCTCCTCACGGAAGCGCTCACGTCCGAAGAAGGTCATGTACAGCAGGCGGAAGCTGTAGAACGAGGTCACGAAGGCACCGAGCAGGACCGCCCAGTAACCGTAGGTGCCGACCCAGCCCATGCCTTCGGCCCCGAACTTCGCGGCCTCGATGATGGTGTCCTTGGAGTAGAAGCCGCTGAAGAACGGCGTCGCCACCAGGGCCAGGGTGCCGATCACCATGGTGATGAAGGTGATGGGCATGTACTTGCGCAGGCCGCCCATGCGGCGCATGTCCTGCTCGTGGTGCATGGCGATGATCACCGAGCCCGCGCCGAGGAACAGCAGCGCCTTGAAGAAGGCGTGCGTCATCAGGTGGAACACGGCCGCGGAGTACGCCGACACGCCCAGCGCCACGGTCATGTAACCCAGCTGCGACAGCGTGGAATACGCGACCACGCGCTTGATGTCGTTCTGCACGATGCCGATCAGGCCGGTGAAGAAGGCCGTGGTGGCGCCGATGAAGAGGATGAACTGCAGCGCGGTCTGGCTGAGTTCGAACAGCGGCGACATGCGCGCCACCATGAAGATGCCCGCGGTGACCATGGTCGCGGCATGGATCAGGGCCGAGATCGGGGTCGGGCCCTCCATCGAGTCCGGCAGCCACACGTGCAGCGGCACCTGTGCCGACTTGCCCATGGCGCCGACGAACAGGCAGATGCAGATCACGGTCGCGACCGACCAGGCATAGCCGGGGATGATCTCGACCACCTGGCCGCCGCCGATCGTCGGCCCGGCATTGGCGAAGACGGTGGCGTAGTCGAGCGTGCCGAACCAGTACGCGACGCCGGCAATGCCCAGCAGCATGCCAAAGTCACCGACGCGGTTGACCAGGAAGGCCTTGAGGTTCGCGAACACCGCGGTCGGGCGCTTGAACCAGAAGCCGATCAGCAGGTACGACACCACGCCCACCGCTTCCCAGCCGAAGAACAGCTGCAGGAAGTTGTTGGCCATCACCAGCGTCAGCATGGAGAAGGTGAACAGGCTGATGTAGCTGAAGAAGCGCTGGTAGCCCGGGTCGTCGGCCATGTAGCCGATGGTGTAGATGTGGACCAGCAGCGACACGAAGGTCACCACCACCATCATCATCGCCGTCAGCCGATCGACCATGAAGCCGATGTGGATCTCGTAGCCGGCGACCTGGAACCAGGTGTAGAGGTTTTCGTTGAACGGCGCCGCGCCCTGCCCCATCAGCTGCCAGAGCACGTAGCACGACAGCGCGCAGCTGACGGCCACGCCCAGGATCGTGGCCGACTGGGCACCGACGCGGCCGACCTGGCGACCGAACAGACCCGCGATGATCGCGCCAAGGAGCGGCGCGAGCACGATCGCGATCAGCACCGCCTTCGAGATGACAATTTCCATGCCAGGCATTCCGTCAGCCCTTCAGCGTGTCGATTTCGGCGACGTTGATCGTGCGCCGGTTGCGGAACAGGGTGACCAGGATCGCGAGGCCGATCGCGGCCTCGGCCGCGGCCACGGTAAGGATGAAGAACACGAAGACCTGACCGGCGGCGTCGCCGAATTCGCGCGAGAACGCGACGAAGTTGATGTTCACCGAGAGCAGCATCAGCTCGATGCACATCAGCAGGATGATCACGTTCTTGCGGTTGAGGAAGATGCCCGCGACGCTGATGCAGAACAGCGCGGAAGCCAGCGCAAGGTAGTGCCCGAGTGCCAGGCCCTGTCCGAGGAACTCCATTACTTCTCCTCCCCGTCGGTGGCGGCATCGGCGGCCGGCGCGTCGTCGGCGACGTGCACGGAGCTGGGCATGTCGACCATCCGCAGGCGGTCGCCGGCGCGGGTACGCACCTGCTCGCCCGGGACCTGGTGCTTGGTGCCCTCGCGGCGGCGCAGCGTCAGCGTGACCGCGGCGATCACGGCCACGGTCAGGATCACGGCCGCGACCTCGAAGGGCAGCAGGAAGTCGGTGAACAGCCGGCGCGCGATCCACACCGTGTTCGGCACGCCCTCGGCCTCGAAGGCGTTGGCCGCGAACGGCGTCTCGACGAAGGCCATGATGCCGATCAGCGACAGCAGCTCGAGCAGCATCACCACCGCCACCACCAGGCCGGCCGGCAGGTAGCGGACGTAGCCCTCGTTCAGAGGGTCGAGGTCGATGTCGAGCATCATCACAACGAACAGGAACAGCACCATCACCGCGCCGACGTAGACCAGGACCAGGGCGACGCCCAGGAACTCGGCGCCGGCGATGATCCAGGTACAGGCCACGGTGAAGAAGGTCAGCACCAGGAACAGCGCCGAGTGCACCGGGTTGCGGGCGCCGATCACGCCGATCGCCGCGGCGACCGCGACCCCTGCGAATGCGAAGAATGCGAGCTGTACGAAGTCCATGGCTTACCTGTATGCGGCGTCGGCGGCGCGGCGCTCGGCGATCTCCGCCTCGAGGCGGTCACCGATTGCGAGCAGCTGCGGCTTGGTGACGATGTTCTCGCCGCGATTCTCGAAGTGGTACTCGTGGATGTGGGTCTCGACGATCGAGTCCACCGGGCATGACTCCTCGCAGAAGCCGCAGAAGATGCACTTGAACAGGTCGATCTCGTAGCGCGTGGTGCGCCGCGTGTTGTCCTCGCGCTGCTCGGAATCGATGGTGATCGCCAGCGCCGGGCACACCGCCTCGCAGAGCTTGCACGCGATGCAGCGCTCTTCGCCGTTCGGATAGCGGCGCAGCGCATGCAGCCCGCGGAAGCGCGGAGACTGCGGGATCTTCTCCATCGGGTACATCATCGTGTACTTCGGGCGCCACAAGTATCTGAAGGTCAGCGCCAGGCCGCGGAACATCTCGATCAGCAGCAGGCTGCGCGCCCGGGAAATGAACTTGTCCATCACGCACCTGCCTCGAACACGCCGAAGTACGCCATCAACGCCGTCACCGCGATCCACGCGATCGACAGCGGGATGAACACCTTCCAGCCAAGCCGCATGATCTGGTCGTAGCGGTAGCGCGGGAACGACGCGCGGAACCAGATGAAGCAGCTGGCGAAGAAGAAGGCCTTCAGGAACAGCCACCACCAGCCATCGCCCAGCAGCACCGAGAGCACCGGGATGTCCGGGATCCAGGCCACCGGGACCGGCGACAGCCAGCCACCCATGAAGAAGGTCGCGGTGAGGAAGCTCACCAGCAGCATGTTGGCGTACTCGGCCAGGAAGAACAGCGCGAACACCGCGCCCGAGTACTCGACCATGTGGCCGGCCACGATCTCGCTCTCGCCTTCGACCACGTCGAAGGGCGCGCGGTTGGTCTCGGCCACGCCCGACACGAAGTAGACGATGAACAGCGGCAGCAGCGGCAACCAGAACCACTCGAGGAAGCCGGCGTTGCCGGACTGCGCCATCACGATCTCGCTGAGGTTGAGGCTGCCGGCGGCGACCATCACGCCCACCAGGGCGAAGCCCATCGCAATCTCGTAGCTCACCACCTGCGCCGCGGAGCGCATCGCGCCCAGGAACGCGTACTTCGAGTTCGATGCCCAGCCGGCCAGGATCACGCCGTACACGCCGATCGACACCATCGCCAGCAGGTACAGCAGGCCGGCATTGGCGTTGGACAGCACCAGTTGCGTGTCGAAGGGCACCACCGCCCAGGCGGCGAATGCAGGCGCCAGGGTGATCAGCGGCGCGAGGATGTACAGCACCTTGTGCGCGGCGCTGGGCCGGATGACTTCCTTGAACAGCAGCTTGAAGACGTCGGCAAAGGCCTGGAGGATGCCGAAGCCGACGTACATCGGGCCGTGGCGCACGTGCATCCAGGCCAGGAGCTTGCGCTCCCAGACCACGTAGAAGGCCACCGTGATGATCACGGGCATGGTGATCGACAGGATCAGCAGCACGAGCCAGATCACGGTGCCCATGGCGCCGAGCGAATCGAGCCAGGCGCGGAAGGGTTCGAGCCAGCCGAGCAGCACGGTGGCGGTGTTGGTCGTCGTCGTGCTCATGCGGCCTCCACCCGCACCGTGCCGGCGCCGAGCGCCGCCGTGGCGCCGTAGCCGGATTCGATCAGCGCCGCGCCGCGGGCCACGCCCGTGCTCGTCGCCACCTGCAGGGTCGCGGTGCCGGTTCCGTTGGCCACGCGCGCCATGGCGCCCTCGCGCAGGCCCGCCGCCGATGCGTCATCGGGGTTGAGGGTGATGCGCGCCCCCACGGTCAGCGGATGCGCCTGCAGCGCCGCGGCGCGGCGGGTCACGCCGTCGACACGGTAGATCGCCTGCGATACCGCCAACTCCAGGCCCTCGCCCGCCGCTGCCGGGGCCGCGCCGCGCGCGACCTCGACCTGGCGCGGCGACACCAGCGCAAGCGCGCCGGCGAAGTCGGTGAAGTCGAAGCCCGGCACACCCAGCAGGCCGCCGAGCGCGCGCAGCGCCTTCCAACCCTGGCGCGCCTCGCCCGGCAGCTTGCCGCCGGCCACGGTGCGCTGGTCGCGACCGTCGAGGTTGGTCAGTGTCGCGTCGAGTTCGGGCAGCAGTCCGATCGGCAGGATCACATCGGCCACGCGGCGCGTGGACTGGCAGGCGAAGTGGCTGAAGGCCACCACTTGCGCGCCGCCCAGGGCCTGCATCGCCTTCGCCTGGTCGGCGAAGTCCAGCCCCGGCTCGATGCCGTAGATCACATAGCCGCCGCGCGGCTGGGCCAGCATGGCGCCGGCATCGCGCGAGGTCGGCAGCACGCCGTGGCGCGCGAGCCCGACCGCGTTCGCACCCTGCGGCACGCGGCACAGCGCGGCATTGTTGCTGCGCGCGAAATCGCCGGCGGCAGCACGGATGGCCGCGGCGTGGATCCCGCACTCGGCCACCGCGCCCACGATCACCACGGCACGCAAGGAACCCGCAAGCGCCTGCCCGAGTTCGGACGACGCCAGTGCAGCAGCGATCCGCGACGGCGCCACGATGGACTTGTGGGTGATGTCGAAGGTGAAGTCGAAGTCAACCGGGTTGACCACGTGCACCTTGGCCCCGGCCCGCCAGGCCTTGCGCACGCGCTGGTTGACCAGCGGCAGCTCGGTGCGCAGGTTGCTGCCGACGATGACGATGGCGTCGGCCTGCTCGATGGCGTCCACCGGCATGCCGAAGACGTCGGCGACGGCGCCGTCGGACAGGTCGTGCTGGGCGATGCGGTGGTCGAGGTTGCCCGTGCCCAGGCCCTCGGCCAGGCGTGCGACCAGCGCGCCCTCCTCGTTCGAGGTTGACGGGTGCACCAGGATGCCGAGGTCGTCGGCGGCGTTGTCGCGCAGGATCTGCGCGGCACGCGCAAGCGCCTCGTCCCAGGTCGCTTCGCGCCAGTCGGCTTCGTCACCGTTGTTCGCCACGCGCAGCAACGGACGCGTCGCGCGGTCGTCGGCGTACAGGCCCTGGTGCGAATAGCGGTCGCGGTCGGACAGCCAGCACTCGTTGACCGCTTCGTTGTCGCGCGGAACGGTGCGCATCACTTCGCCGCGGCGGGAATGCAGGAACAGGTTGCTGCCAAGCGCGTCGTGGTAGCCCAGCGACTCCTTGGCGATCAGCTCCCAGGGGCGTGCGCGGAAGCGGAACACCTTGTTGGTCAGCGCGCCCACCGGGCAGACGTCGATCACGTTGCCCGAAAGCTCGGTGGTCAGCGGCTTGCCGTCGTAGGTGCCGATCTGCAGGCTCTCGCCGCGCTGCATGCCGCCCAGTTCGTAAGTGCCGGCGATTTCCGCGGTGACGCGGACGCAGCGCGTGCAGTGGATGCAGCGCGTCATTTCGGTCGCGACCAGCGGACCCAGGTCCTCGTCGGCCACGGAACGCTTGCGTTCGACGAAGCGCGAGACCGAACGGCCGTAGCCCAGCGACAGGTCCTGCAGCTCGCACTCGCCGCCCTGGTCGCAGACCGGGCAGTCGAGCGGGTGGTTGATCAGCAGGAACTCCATCACGTTGCGCTGCGACTTCAGCGCCTTGTCGCTGCGCGTGGACACGCGCATGCCATCCATCACCGGCGTGGCGCAAGCCGGCGCAGGCTTGCCCATCTTCTCCACCTCGACCAGGCACATGCGGCAGTTGGCCGCGATCGCGAGCTTGTCGTGGTAGCAGAAGCGCGGGATCGGGATGCCGGCCTTGTCGGCGGCCTGGATGATCATCGAGCCCCTGGGCGCGGCCATCTCGACGCCGTCGATGAAGACGGTGACGTGGTCGGGCGGCAGGTTCGGGTTCACCGGCTGCGCGCTCATGCCGCCACCTCCGCGTTGGCGTCGACGATCGAGCGGCCGTGCTCGATGAAATGTTCGAATTCGTGCCAGAAGTGGCGCAGGAAGCCCTGCACCGGCCAGGCCGCGGCCTCGCCGAAGGCGCAGATGGTGTGGCCCTCGATCTGGCCCGCGGATGCGCGCAGCATCTCGACGTCGGCCATCGTCGCCTTGCCTTCCACTATGCGGCTCACCATGCGGTACATCCAGCCCGTGCCTTCGCGGCAGGGCGTGCACTGGCCGCATGATTCCTGCCAGTAGAAGCGCGAGATGCGCTGGCAGGCGCGCACCATGCAGGTGCTGTCGTCCATCACGATCACCGCGCCCGAACCCAGGCCCGAACCCGCCTTCTGCAGGGCGTCGTAGTCCATGGTCAGGCCCATCATCGTCTCGCCCGGCAGCACCGGCATCGACGAACCTCCGGGGATCACGCCCTTGAGCGTGCGTCCCGGACGCAAGCCACCGGCCATCTCCAGCAGTTCGGAGAACGGCGTGCCGAGGCGGATCTCGTAGTTGCCCGGCTTCATCACGTGGCCGGAGACCGAGAAGATCTTGCAGCCGCCGTTGTTGGGCTTGCCCAGGCCGGCGAACCACTCGGGGCCGTTGCGGATGATGGCCGGCACCGAGGCGTAGGTCTCGGTGTTGTTGATCGTGGTCGGCTTGCCGTACAGGCCGAAGTTGGCCGGGAACGGCGGCTTGTAGCGCGGCTGCCCCTTCTTGCCTTCGAGCGACTCCATCAGCGCGGTTTCTTCGCCGCAGATGTAGGCGCCGGCACCCAGCGCGTTGTGGATGTCGATGTCCACGCCGCTGCCGAGGATGTCTCGGCCCAGCCAGCCGTGCGCATAGGCTTCCGCCAGCGCCTCTTCAAGATGTTCGAAGGGCTCGTGGTGGAACTCGCCGCGCAGGTAGTTGTAGGCGACCGTGGACCCGGTGGCGTAGCAGGCGATCGCCATGCCCTCGATCACCGAATGCGGGTTGTAGCGCAGGATGTCGCGGTCCTTGCAGGTGCCGGGCTCCGACTCGTCGGAGTTGCAGAGGATGTATTTCTGCACGTCGCCCTTGGGCATGAAGCTCCACTTCAGGCCGGTCGGGAAGCCAGCGCCACCGCGGCCGCGAAGGCCGGACTGCTTGACCATCTCGACGACGTCGGCCGGCGGCATCTTTTCGGCCAGCACCTTGCGCAGCGCCTGGTAGCCACCGGTCTTGAGGTAGTTCTCGTACGACCACGGCTTGTCGAAGTGCAGCGTGGTGTACACGGCCTGGTGCTCCTTGGGCGCCGGGCCGACGGGGCCGTAGCCTTCGGAGACGTGGGAGTTGTGATGCGCCATGCCTGCGTCCAGCCTCACTTCAGTCCGTCGAGCAGCTCGTCGACCTTCGTCGCGTCGAGCTTCTCGTGGTAATGGCCGTTGATCACGACCACCGGGGCGCCGCAGCACGCGGCCACGCATTCTTCCTCGCGCTTGAGGTAGACGCGGCCATCGGCCGTGGTCTCGCCAAGCTTGCAGCCGAGCTTCTTCTCGGCGTGCGCGACCAGGTCTTCGGCGCCATTGAGCCAGCAGCTGATGTTGGTGCAGAAGGCGACGTTGTGGCGGCCGACTTCCCGTGTCTCGAACATCGAATAGAAGGTCGCGACCTCGTAGGCCCATACCGGCGGGATGCCGAGGTACTTCGCAACGCCGGCGATCAGCTCGTCGGTCAGGAAGCCGCCGTTCTGCTGCTGGGTCGCGAACAGGCCCTGGATCACGGCCGAGCGCTTGCGGTCGGGCGGGAACTTGGCCACCCAATGGTCGATGTGCGCGCGCGTCTCATCGCTGAGCACGACCATCGGGTCGACGTTGCGCGCGTTCTCGAAGTTGCCGGTCGCTTTCATCGGTCCACTTCTCCGAAGACGAGGTCATAGGTGCCGACCATCGCCACGACGTCGGACAGCATGTGCCCCTTCACCACCGCGTCCATCGACGACAGGTGCGCGAAGCCGGGCGCGCGCAGGTGCACGCGGAAGGGCTTGTTGGCGCCATCGCTGACCAGGTAGCAGCCGAACTCGCCCTTGGGCGCCTCGACGGCCTGGTAGGTCTGGCCCTCGGGCACGCAATAGCCTTCGGAGAACAGCTTGAAGTGGTGGATCAGGGCTTCCATGTCGTCCTTCATTTCCTCGCGGGAAGGAGGGGCGACCTTGAAATTGTCGACCATCACCGGGCCGGGGTTGGCACGCAGCCACGCCACGCACTGGGCGATGATCCGGTTGGATTCGCGCATCTCGGCCACGCGGACCAGGTAACGGTCGTAGCAGTCGCCGTTGGTGCCCACCGGGATCTGGAAATCGACCTGGTCGTACTTCGCGTAGGGCTGCTTCTTGCGCAGGTCCCACTCGATGCCCGAGCCACGCAGCATCACGCCGGTCATGCCCCAGGCCATGGCCTGCTCCGGCGGGATCACGCCGATGCCGACGGTGCGCTGCTTCCAGATGCGGTTGTCGGTCAGCAGCACTTCGTATTCGTCGATGCGCGCCGGGAAGTCCTTCGTGAAGGCTTCCAGGAAGTCGAGCATCGAGCCTTCGCGCCACTCGTTGAAGCGCTTGAGCTTGGTGCCCTTGCGCCACGGCGACTCGCGGTACTTCGGCATGTGGTCCGGAAGGTCGCGGTAGACGCCACCCGGACGGTAGTACGCCGCGTGCATCCGCGCGCCGCTGACCGCCTCGTAGACGTCCATCAGCTCTTCGCGCTCGCGGAACGAATACAGCATCACCGCCATCGCGCCGAGGTCGAGCGCGTTGGAGCCGATCCACATCAGGTGGTTCAGCACGCGGGTGATCTCGTCGAACATCGTGCGGATCCACTGCGCACGCTCCGGCGCCTGGATGCCCAGCAGGGTCTCGATGGCCAGCACATAGGCGTGCTCGTTGCACATCATCGACACGTAGTCGAGGCGATCCATGTAGCCGATCGACTGGTTGAACGGCTTGGACTCGGCCAGCTTCTCGGTGCCGCGATGCAGCAGGCCCACGTGCGGGTCCACGCGCTGCACGACTTCGCCGTCCATTTCCAGGATCAGGCGCAGCACGCCGTGCGCGGCCGGATGCTGCGGGCCGAAGTTCAGCGTGTAGTTGCGGATTTCCTGGCGCGCTTCGGCCGGGCTGCTGGCCAGCAGCTCGCTGGGCGGGTGGATGCTCACTTCGTGTCTCCTGCAACACCGTAACCGCGCACCGGGCCGACCTTGAGGTCCTGCGACTCGCCGGCACTCGTCTCGTAGCGGGCGTCGTCGCGGATCACGCGCGGGACCAGTACGCGCGGCTCGACCGAGGTGACGGGCTCGTACACCACGCGCTGCTTGTCCGCGTCGTAACGCACTTCGACGTTGCCGATCAGCGGGAAGTCCTTGCGGAACGGATGGCCGATGAAGCCGTAATCGGTGAGGAGGCGGCGCAGGTCGGGATGGCCCGGGAACATGATGCCGAACAGGTCGAAGGCTTCGCGTTCGAACCAGTTCACGCCTTCCCACACCTCGAACAGCGAGTCGACCACCGGCAGGGCGTCGTCCGGCGCATGGCAGGTCACGCGCAGACGGCGGTTGTTGGCGATCGACAGCAACTGCACCACCACCGAGAAGCGGTTCTCGGGCAGCGGGATCGCCCCCTCGCCGTCAGGCTGCGCGAGCTGCTGGCTCGGCGCTTCGCCGTAGCGGAAGCGACCGGGGCCCCTGCCCTCCACGCCGCGGCTGAAGCCTTCGGAGGAGACGTCGGTGTCCCACTCGTCGGTGCCATAGCCCAGGTGGTCGACGCCGCAGAGGTCGATCAGGATCTCGAAGCCGAACTCGTCGCGCAGCGTGCGGCAGCCTTCGCGCCACTCGGACGCGAGCAGCACCATGCCGACTTCGCCGCGCGGCAGCGCGACATCGACAAGGGCCGTCGGGAAGCGGGCGCGAAGGCGCGCGGCGAACGCGGTGGCGGACTCAGACATTGCGCTGGCCCACCTTGTCCTCGCCGAAGTTGCTCGACCTGCGGATCTTGCGCTGCAGCTGCAGGATGCCGTGCACCAGGGCCTCGGCCGTGGGCGGGCAGCCCGGCACGTAGATGTCGACCGGAACCACGCGATCGCAGCCACGCACCACCGCATACGAATAGTGGTAATAGCCGCCGCCATTGGCGCAGCTGCCCATGGAGATGACCCACTTGGGGTTGGGCATCTGGTCGTAGACCTTGCGCAGCGCCGGGGCCATCTTGTTGACCAGGGTGCCGGCCACGATCATGACGTCCGACTGCCGCGGCGACGGGCGGAACACCACCCCGTAACGGTCGAGGTCCATGCGCGCCGCGCCGGCGTGCATCATCTCGACCGCGCAGCAGGCCAGGCCGAAGGTCACCGGCCACATCGAGCCGGTGCGCGCCCAGTTAAGCAGGATGTCCGAACTGGTGGTGACGAAGCCCTGCTCGAGGAGCGGGTTCTCGCCCTCCGGCCGCAGGATGTCGTCGACGCGTCCTTCGGACAGCGGGTTGCTCGCGGCATTCGCAAGGCTGCGGGCCGCCTGGATCACTCCCATTCGAGCGCTCCCTTCTTCCACACGTAGATGAAACCGATCAGCAGCATGCCGACGAAGATGCCCATCTCGATCAGGCCGAGCACGCCGAGCTCACGGAACACGGTGGCCCACGGCACGATGAAGATGATTTCCAGGTCGAAGACGATGAACTGGATGCAGATGAGGTAGTAGCGGATGTCGAACTGCATCCGCGAATCTTCGAACGGGGCGAAGCCGCATTCGTACGCCGTCAACTTCTCGGCATTGTAGAACTTCGGCCCAAGGGCATTGCCTATGACGACCAGGCTGATGCCGATTCCGGTTGCGACAAATAGGAACAGCAGGGTCGGCAGATATTCGGCCAGCACGGTGTTCTCTCGGCTACGGGCCGCTTGCGCCGCCCTTTGCTTGCTGGTGCCGGGCCCGGCCGTTGAACGACCGGGCCCGACGCGTAGTGGTGCCCAAGGGGGGACTCGAACCCCCACGACCTAAGCCGCTACCACCTCAAGGTAGTGCGTCTACCAATTCCGCCACCTGGGCAATGTTTCTGACTCTTTCCGTACCTGGGTACGGAGCGCGATATTGTAATCGCTATCACTCGTCCTGCGGAGCTTCCTGCCCCGTTTCCCCCTGTGCGGGGGGAGATGCCGCGGGCGGCAATTCCTCCGGCACGGAGGGGACGGTGGATTCCGGGACAGCGGGCACGGCGTCGGGCGCCGCGGGGACCGCCCCGGCCGGGGCCGGCGTCGCCGGCGCCATCGGGATCTCGGACATCACGCCAAGGTCGGCGGCGACGGGACCCGCCTGCCGCGCCATCTGCGTCGCCTGCCACGCCATGAACAGGGTCAGGGCGAAGAAGGTGATGGCCAGCCACTTGGTGGACTTGCTGAGGAAATTGGATGCGCCGCGCGCACCGAAGACGGTCGCCGATGCGCCACCGCCGAAACCGGAGCCAGCCTGGGCACCCGCGCCACGCTGCATCAGGATCAGCGCGATCAGCGAGATGGCGACCAGCACGAAGGCGATGTTGAGGATGAGCTGCAGCATTGGTTCCGTTCTCTGGTGCCCTGGAGGTCAGCGGGCCGCTGCGGCCACGATGGCCATGAAGTCCGCGGCCACCAGCGACGCTCCGCCGATCAGGCCTCCATCGACGTCGGGCTTGGCGAACAGCTCGGCGGCGTTGGCGGGCTTCACACTGCCGCCGTAGAGGATCGGCAGTGAATTTCCAATCTTAGCATCCATCGCGGCAACCTCGCTACGGATGAACGCATGGACTTCCTGGGCCTGCTCCGGGCTGGCGGTCAGTCCGGTGCCGATCGCCCAGACCGGCTCGTAGGCCACCACGGCCCCGGCGAAGCCCGCGGCGCCGGCCAGCTCGAGCACCGGGCGCAGCTGGGAGGCGATCACGGCCTCGGTCGAACCGCCCTCGCGGTCCTCCCGGGACTCGCCCACGCACAGGATCGGGCGCAGCCCGGCCGCGACCGCGGCCGCGAACTTGCGCGCGACCAGGTCGCTGTCCTCGCGGTGGTACTGGCGGCGCTCGGAGTGCCCGACCAGCGCGAAGCCCGCGCCGACATCGGCCAGCATCCGTGCCGACACTTCACCGGTGTAGGCACCTTCGGCATGCTCGCTGACGTCCTGGCCGCCGAAGCCGATGCCGCGATCGCCATAGGCCGCCACCAGGCTTCCCAGATGCGTGGCCGGAGGCAGCACCACCACCTCGACGCCCGCGACCGGCAGGCCCGCCGCCACGTCCGACAGCAGGCCATCGGCAAAGCCGCGGCTGCCATTGAGCTTCCAGTTGCCGGCGACGATGCGTGCGCGCATGGGATGACCTCGGACGTTGACGGGCCGCAGATTCTAGGCCTTCGTACACATTCCTGCATGGGGCACGCACGCAACGCGCGTGCCCGGCAGGCAGACTCAGGCGAGCTTGATCTCGCGCAGGCGCTCTTCCAGGTAGCCATGCGCCGTGATCGGCTCCGGATACCGGCTGGGATTGTCGGGCGTGATGCACGAGGGCAGCACGTCGATCAGGAAGTCGGGGTTCGGATGCAGGAAGAACGGCACCGAGTAGCGCGGCTGGCGCGCGAGTTCGCCCGGCGGGTTGACCACGCGGTGGATCGTCGACGGGTACACATGGTTCGTCAGGCGCTGCAGCATGTCGCCGATGTTGACCACGATGGTGTCGGCGTCGGCGGTGAACGGCACCCACTCGCCTTCATGCGAGCGGACTTCCAGGCCGGCGGCGCTGGCACCCACCAGCAGCGTGATCAGGTTGATGTCGCCGTGGGCGCCGGCGCGCACGTTGGGGATGTCGTCGGCGGTGATCGGCGGGTAGTGGATCGGCCGCAGGATCGAATTGCCGAAATCGGTCTTGTCGGCGAAATAGTCCTCGGGCAGCTCGATGTGCAGGGCCAGCGCGCGCAGCACCTGCGACCCCAGCGCGTCGAGCGCCTGGTACAGCGCATAGCCCTTCTCGCGGAACGCCGGGACCTCATCGGGCCAAAGGTTCTTCGGCATGACGTCGCGGTAGCCGGAATCGTCCGGGATCTCGCGACCGATGTGCCAGAACTCCTTCAGGTCGAAGTGCTTGGAATCCTTGGCCGTCTCGACACCGAAGGGCGTGTAGCCACGGGCGCCGCCGCCACCCGGCACGTGGTAACTCTTTTTGGTCTCTTCCGGCAGCGCGTAGAAGGCCTTGAAGGCCTCGTAGGCCTCGTCGATCAGGCCCTGCGGGATGCCGTGGTTGCGGATGCCGGCGAAGCCCCACTCGCGGTACGCGGCGCCCAGGTCATCGATAAAGGCCTGGCGGTCTTCCGGGCTGGCGGGCTGGATGAAACGGCGGATGTCGAGGGTCGGGATACGCGGGGCCATGGCTCACTCGGGGGCGACCGCCCCCGGCGGGGGCGCAGGTCCGCAATGATACCGCCCGCCCGGAAGTTTCGATCTCAGGCGACGGCGCGTACCGCCTCGGCCAAGCGCTCCAGGGTGGCCGCCACCAGGGCCTCGTCGTCGGCCTCCACGGTCACGCGCACCACCGGCTCGGTGCCCGACGGGCGCAGGAACGCGCGCCCTCGGCCTTCCACGGCCCGCTGCGCGTCGGCCAACGCCGCCTGGACGCTCCCGGCCTCGACCGGCCTTGCGCCATTCGCGATGCGCACGTTGACGGTGCGCTGCGGCACCTTGCGCAGGCCGCGCAGCGCTTCCGCCAGCGACATCCCGCGCCGGTGCAGCACCTCCAGCACCTGCAGGGCGCTGACGATGCCGTCCCCGGTCGTGGAGCGGTCCAGGCACAGCAGGTGGCCCGAGGCCTCGCCTCCGAGGATGCCGCCGTGCTCGATCAGCGCCTTGTGCACGTAGCGGTCGCCGACCTTGGTGCGCATGAAGCCGATGTCGCGTGCGGCGAGCGCCTGCTCCAGCGAGAAATTGGTCATCAGCGTCCCGGCCACGGGGCCGCGGAGGCGGCCGCTCTCCTGCCAGTCGCAGGCCAGCACGTAGACCAGGTCGTCGCCGTCGCGGACCACGCCGTCACCGTCGACGAACATCACGCGGTCGCCGTCGCCGTCGAAGGCGATGCCAAGTTCCGCGCCGGTGGCGCGCACGCGCTCGGCCAGGCCTTCGGGATGGGTCGAGCCGACGCCGTCGTTGATGTTGGTGCCGTTGGGATCAACGCCCATCGCGTCCACGCGCGCACCCAGCTCGCGCAGCACCATCGGACCGATCTGGTAGGTGGCGCCGTGGGCGCAGTCGACGACGATGCGCATGCCGTCGAGGTCGAAGCTGCGCGGCACCGATCCCTTGCAGGCCTCGACGTAGCGGCCCACGGCGTCGCGCGTGCGCACCGCCTTGCCCAGCTGGTCGGCCGCCACGGTGCGGAACGGCTGCTCGAGCGCGGACTCGATCGCGAGCTCGGTCACGTCGTCGAGCTTCTCGCCCATGGCCGAGAAGAACTTGATGCCATTGTCGTGGTGCGGATTGTGCGACGCCGAGATCACGATGCCGCCGTCTGCGCGCATCGAATGCGTGAGGTGCGCGACGGCGGGCGTCGGCATCGGCCCCATCAGCTGCACGTCGACGCCCGCGGCCACCAGGCCGGCCTCGAGCGCGGCCTCGAACATGTAGTTCGAGATGCGCGTGTCCTTGCCGATGATCACGAGCGGCTTGCGCCATTCGCCCCCGCCCTTGAGCGATGCCAGCAGCGCGTGGCCGTAGGCGTTGCCGAGGCGCAGCATGAAATCGGCAGAGATCGGGCTCTCGCCTACCCGGCCCCGGATGCCGTCGGTGCCGAACCAGCGCCGCGCTGCAACGCCGCTCACGACGCGGCCACTTCGTCGGCCGGCGGTGCCGGACGGCGCATCAGCATCGCCAGCAGGGCGGCCATCCGCTCGCGCAGTTCGCGGCGGTCGCAGATCTGGTCGATGGCGCCGTGCTCGACCAGGAACTCCGAACGCTGGAACCCTTCGGGCAGTGTCTCGCGCACGGTTTGTTCGATCACCCGCGGGCCAGCGAAGCCGATCAGCGCCTTGGGCTCGGCGAGGTTGATGTCGCCCAGCATCGCGAACGAGGCCGAGACGCCGCCGGTGGTCGGGTGGGTCATGACCGAGATGTAGGGCAGTCCAGCCGCGCGCAGCCGACCAAGCGCGGCCGAGGTCTTGGCCATCTGCATCAGCGAGAACAGGCTTTCCTGCATGCGAGCGCCGCCGCTCGCGGAGAAGTTGACGAAGGGCGAGCCGATCTCGAGCGCACGCTCGGCGCCGAGCGTGAAGCGCTCGCCGACCACCGAGCCCATCGAGCCGCCCATGTAGGCGAAATCGAAGGCGCTGGCGACGATCGGGCTGCCCTTCAACAAGCCTTCCATCGCAATGAGCGCGTCACGCTCACCGGTGGACTTCTGCGCGGCCTTGATGCGGTCGGCATAGCGCTTCTGGTCGCGGAAGCGGAGCACGTCGACCGGGCCGAGCGCGGCGCCGATCTCGCGGCCGCTGCCGGCGTCGAGGAAGGCCGCCAGGCGCGCGCGGGCGCGGATGGGCATGTGGTGGGCGCACTTCGGGCAGACCTCGAGGTTCTCCTCGAGCTCGGGCCGGTACAACACCGCGCCGCAGCTGTCGCACTTCTCCCACAGCCCCTCGGGCACGCTGCGCTTGCGTGCGGGGCTGCCCTCGGTGCGGATGCGGGCGGGCATGAGTTTTTTCAGCCAGGACATGCGTGTGCTGTGATCCTATGCGGCAAAGCCGCGAACCGGGGGAGTTTAGCCCACTGTCCCGGCCGCGCCGGCATCCAGCGCGCTGCGCAGGGGGGCCAGGAAGGCGGCGGCCGCGGCTGCGGCGTGGCCGCTTCCGGCGGCGGCCATCACCTTGACCAGGGCGCTGCCGACCACCACGCCGTCGGCGTCCACGGCCATCGCAGCGGCGCTGGCGGCGTCGTGGATCCCGAAGCCGGCCACCACCGGCACGGGGCTGCGGGCGCGGATGGCGCGCAGCTGCGCGGCCGCGGCGCCGGCATCCAGGCGCGCCGAGTCACCGGTCACGCCGGCGAAGCTCACGTAGTACAGGTAGCCCTGCGCCAGCGAGCAAAGCATCTCCACGCGCTCCGGGCCGGTCGTGGGCGACGCCAGCAGCACCAGGGCCACGCCATGGGCGGAGAAGGCCTTGCGGAACTCCGTGGCCTCCTCTGGCGGCAGGTCCACCAGCAGCACGCCGTCGACGCCGGCATCGGCCGCGGCCCTGGCAAACGCCTCGGGACCCCGGATCTCGATCGGATTCAGATAGCCCATCAGGGTCACGGGGGTATCGTCGTCGCGCTGCCGGAACTCGCGCACCCGCTCCAGCACCCAGGCCATGCCGGCGCCCCGCGCGAGCGCGCGCTCGGAGCTGCGCTGGATGGTCGGGCCATCGGCCATCGGATCCGAGAACGGCACCCCGAGTTCGATCGCATCCGCTCCGGCCGCGACCATCGCGTGCATCACCGGCACGGTGTCTTCGAGACCCGGGTCGCCGGCGGTGATGAAGGGCACGAGCGCCTTGCGTCCCGCGGCGCGCAGGGCGGCGAAGCGGCGCGCGATGCGCGGCGCCACCTCGGCGACGGCGCTCATACCTCCACTCCTTCGCGCGCGGCGATGGTGTGTACGTCCTTGTCGCCGCGGCCGGACAGGTTGCAGAGCACGAGAGCGCCCTTCGGCATGTCGCGCGCGAGCTTGATCGCCTGCGCCACTGCGTGGCTCGACTCGAGCGCAGCGAGGATGCCCTCGGTCTTCGCCAGCAGGTGGAAGGCTTCCAGGGCCTCGTCGTCGTCGACGCCGACGTATTCGGCGCGTCCGGTATCGGCCAGGAAGGCGTGCTCGGGGCCGACGCCGGGGTAATCCAGGCCTGCCGACACCGAGTGCGTCTCGATCACCTGGCCGTCGTCGTCGCAGAGCACGTAGGTGCGGTTGCCGTGCAATACGCCTACGCGTCCGGCAGAAATGGACGCCGCATGCCGGCCACTGGCCATGCCCTCGCCCGCCGCCTCGGCGCCGACCAGGCGCACGCCGCGGTCGTTGAGGAAGGCGTGGAAGATGCCGATGGCGTTGCTGCCGCCGCCCACGCAGGCGGTGACGACATCCGGCAGCCGGCCGTGGCGCGCGAGCATCTGCATGCGCGCCTCGCGCCCGACCACGGCGTTGAAGTCGCGCACCATGCGCGGATACGGATCGGGGCCGGCCACGGTGCCGATGATGTAGAAGGTGTCGGCGACGTTGGTGACCCAGTCGCGCATCGCCTCGTTGAGCGCGTCCTTGAGCGTCGCCGAGCCACTGGTCACCGGCACCACCGAGGCGCCGAGCAGCTTCATGCGGTAGACGTTGATCTTCTGGCGCTCGATGTCGGTGGCGCCCATGTAGACCACGCACTCCAGGCCCAGGCGCGCGGCGACCGTGGCCGACGCCACGCCGTGCTGTCCGGCGCCGGTCTCGGCGATGATCCGGGTCTTGCCCATGCGGCTGGCCAGCAGCGCCTGGCCGATGGTGTTGTTGATCTTGTGCGCGCCGGTGTGGTTCAGGTCCTCGCGCTTGAGCAGGATGCGCGCGCCGCCGACGTGGCGGGTGAGGCCCACGGCTTCGTAGATCGGGCTCGGGCGACCGACGTAATCGGCCAGGTCGGCCTCGAAGGCGGCCACGAAGGCGGGATCGGCGCGCGCGGCGTCGTAGGCGGCAGCCAGCTCCTGCAGCGGCC
This sequence comes from Luteimonas sp. A649, assembly GCF_054072735.1. Taxonomy (NCBI): domain Bacteria; kingdom Pseudomonadati; phylum Pseudomonadota; class Gammaproteobacteria; order Lysobacterales; family Lysobacteraceae; genus Luteimonas; species Luteimonas sp. A649. Next base: position 1,517,327 of record NZ_JBSVRQ010000001.1, read on the forward strand.
CGGCCAGGGTCTCGGCCACGAAGCGGCCCCCGTGGCGGCCGAAGTGGCCGCTGGCGTCGGGGAACGCATGGAAATCCTCGGGCATGTCGCTCATCGCGCACCTTCTCCGTGGGTTGTCGCGTCATCGTCCGCGCGACAGTCGGCGCGGCGCACCTCGGTCACGAAGGCACGCATCAGGTCCCCGTCCTTCTGGCCGGGCGCGGCTTCGATGCCGCTGCTCACGTCCACGCCCCAGGGCATGGTGGCGGACACGGCATCGTGCACGTTGGCCGGCGACAGGCCGCCCGACAGCAGGTAGGGACGGGTCAGGCCGGCAGGTATCGCGGACCAGTCGAAACGGCGCCCGCTGCCGCCGTCATGCCCGCCGCCATGGCTGTCGAACAGGAACGCGGATGCATCGGGAAAGGCCGCCATCAGCGCGGGGCCGCTGGCGGGTGCGCCCTCGCCCATGCCCACCGCCTTGATCCACGGCACGTCGAAGCGGCGGCAGAAGGCATCGTCCTCGTCGCCGTGGAACTGCAGCAGGCTGGGCCTGACGTGCTTCACCACCTCGCGCACTTCGTCGGCACTGTTGTTGCGGAACACGGCCACCGCGTCCAGCAGCGGCGCCAGCGCCTTGCGCAGCGCACGCGCTTCAGCGACATGGACGCGGCGCGAACTGCCGTGGGCGAAGACGAAGCCGACAGCGTCGACGCCGAGTTCGCCAGCCAGGCGGACATCGCCGGGGCGGGTCAGGCCGCAGAACTTGATGCGGGTACGGAACAGGGTGCGGGGCATGTCAGGGGCGTGGCAGGGGAAGGGGGAGCAACGGGCCGGCAGCGGCCAGCGTGACCTCGTCGGGAAGGCCGCAGTCGGCCGGGTACAGCGGTCCAAGGAACACCAGTCCACCTGCCGGCGCCGTTGGACCGGCGATGGTGCGATCGCGCGCAGCCAGCACCTCTGCGATCCAGTGCACAGGACGGGATCCCTCACCGACCGCGAGCAAGGACCCGACGATATTGCGGACCATATGATGCAGGAAAGCGTTGGCCTGGATCTCGACGATGATCACGTCGCCCTCGCGGACGACGCTGATCTGCTGCAGGTCGCGGCGCGCATGCGGCGCCTGGCAGTGGACCGTGCGGAACGAGGTGAAGTCGAACTCGCCGACCAAGGCCTGGGCCGCGCGGTGCATGGCCTCCGCATCCAGCGACCTCCGGCTCCACGACAGGTACTGGTGGCCCAGCGCGGGACGCACCGGGCGGTTGAGGATGCTGTAGCGGTAGCGGCGTGCACGCGCGGAAAAACGCGCATTGAAGTCGTCCCCGACCTCGCTGCACCAGCGCACCGCCATCGACGGTGGCAGCAGCGACGTGGTGCCCAGCATCCAGTTGCGCGGCACGCGCCCGGCCTCGCTGTCGAAGTGCACGACGTTGCAGCGCGCGTGCACGCCGGAGTCGGTGCGGCCTGCGCAGATGGTTGCCACCGGGGTGTTCGCGACCTTCGACAGCGCGGCTTCCAGCGTCCCCTGCAGCGTCTCCAGGCTCTCCACGCCGGCCCGGGCCAGGCGCTGCCATCCCAGGAAAGCGCTGCCGTCGTATTCGATGCCAAGGGCGTAGCGCATGGTGTCGACAGACCGCCGCGCCGCGGCCAGGCCGCGGCGGGTTCGTCAGGCGATCCCTTCCAGCAGGCGGGACGCCTCGGCGCGGGCAGCGGGCTCGCCGGCGTCGGCCACCTCGCGCAGCAGGTCGCGCGCGGTATCGATGTCACCGAGGTCGATATAGGCGCGTGCCAGCTCGATCCGCTCGGCACCGCCCGGCGCGGGGTTGAGCGATGCGATCACCGCGGCGTCCGCCGCATCCCGGCCCGCGTCCGTGGCCGGAGGCGACTGCGTCGGCGGTGTCACCGGGGCCGCCACCGCGGTCGACAGGGGCGCGTCGGCGTGCCAGGTCGGGGCCGCAGCTGCCGGCACGGGCCTGGACACCGCTGCAGGAGCGGGGACAGCGTCATCCGGACCGGCTTCCCGGCGCGGCGCTGGCGACGGCGTCGCAGCCGCCAGCGTCTCGGAATCGAAGCGCGGACGCGGCGTCGGACGCGGCGCGCGCCGTACGAGCAGCCACGCCACGGCCACCACCACCAGCAGGCCAAGGCCGATCCACAGCCAGGGCAACCCGCCGGCCTGGTCCGCTGTGGGCGCCGGCGTCGCCGGGACTTCGGACGCACTGGCCAGCCGCTCTTGCGCCGCGGCCATCTCGCTGTCCTTCATTTCGATCAGCTGCGCCTGCTGTGCCTGCAGGCGCTCGAGGTCGGCGACGCGGGCCTTGAGCTCGGCAACCTCGGCCTCGCGCGCGGCCAGGGTTTCCTGGTTCTGTTGCAGTTCCTGTTGCATTTCCTGTCGCAGCATTTCGCCCTCGCCACCGGCCTGGATGCCGGATCGTATGCCTGCCTGCTGCCCGCCCGCGGCCGACGGCGGCACGATTTCAAGGCGCGCATCCGCGGTTCGTGGAGCCGGAGCCGACTGCGCACCCGCGCCGGCAGCATCCGCTTCGGAGGCGCCCTCGCCCGCCGCGGCTACCGCATCGGGCTGGGGTGCCGGCTGCGTCATGTCACGCCATGCCGCAATCTGCTCACGCATCAGCGCGCGTGATTCGCGCAGGTCGAGCCCGGCGATCTCGCTGCGATCCGGGATGCGGAGCACCGCGCCCTGGCGCACTAGGTTCAGGTTGTTGGCGATGAACGCCTGCGGATTGGCACGGAACAGGGCCACGATCGCCTGTTCACGGCTGATGCCGTCGCCCACCAGCTGCTGGGCGATCGCGCCCAGGGTCTCGCCGGACTGCACCGGACCGTATTCACTGGCCTGCGCCGATGCAGCCGCGGGCGGCGCGGGGGCGGGGGCCGAAACAGCCGGTGCGGGCGCGGGCGCGGGCGCAGGCGCGGGCTCGGGTGCGGAAGCAAGCTCGGCCGCTGGCTCATCCTGGCCCTCGGCATCGGTCGCGACGGCTTCGTTTGCCGGCGTCGCGTCCGCAGCCGCCGTCCCGCCGTCCGCGATGCTGGCTTCGGGCGCCCGCACGATCGTGTTCGACGGCGCGGAGACAGGGGCCGCGACGGCCGGCTGCGCCGGTGCCGACACCGTCTGCGGCGCATCGACCAGGGCGGAATACTCGCGCACCAGGCGCCCCTGCCCCCAGTCGACCTCGACCAGGAAGGTGAGCGCCGGTTGTGTGACGGGGTCGCGCGTGGTGACCCGGATCACCGGATTGCCGCGGACGTCCAGGGCCACCGTGAACTGCAACCCCGATACCGTTTCATCGGGTGCCGGCAGGCCGATGCGGCGGAACGTGTCGGGCGATGCCAGTCGTGCGCGCAAGGCGTCGAGCTCGGCCGGATCGGTGGAAATGACCTGGATCTCGGCCAGCAGCGGCTCACCGGCGCGCGATTTGACCTCGATGCGCCCCAGCCCCAAGGCCAAGGCCTGCCCGGCGAACAGCACCAGTGCCAGCCCGAAGGCGGCCGCCCATGCCATCGCGCGTATGGATCGCAGCTTCTTGATGACGCTTTCCCCCGCGGATATCCCGAAGACTCTAGCGGTGCCGGGGCGCAATTGGCAATCTCCGACGCGGCAGGCGCACCCAATCCACGTGCACTACGGCACGTGGCCGGCCGCGGTATCGTCGCCGTCGTGGTACCGGTGGCCGATGTCCAGCCCGCAGGGATCAACTCATCGGAGCAAGCATGAACATCGAGCCGCGAACCGCGCGCGTGCCACGGGGAACGACCGCCTGCTCAGCGGACTCATCATGGCGGTCGTCACCTTCTGGCTGTTCGCGCAGTCGGCGCTGAACATCGCGCCGGCGATGCGGGAAGGCCTCGGCACCAGCGTCAGCCTGATGAACACCGCCGTGGCCCTGGCGGCCCTGTTCTCGGGAATCTTCACCGTCGTCTTCGGTGGCCTCACCGACCGCGTCGGGCGGCTCAGGATGGTCCGCATCGGTCTTCACCTGGGCATCGCCGGCTCGCTGCTCATCGCCGTGGCGCCCCGGCAGCCTGGGCGCCGCGGCGCTGCTTTGCGGCCGCGCGCTGCGGGGCCTGTCCGCCGCCTGCATCATGCCCGCCAGCCTGGCGCTGGTGAAAACCTGCTGGGACGGCACGGAGCGGCAGGCGGCGATCGTGGCGCTGCTGGTCAACGTGCTCCTGCTCGCAAGCGCCACGGCCGTAGTCGCGCTCACGATCCCGAAGACCCCGCGCGCGGACTGAGGCGCGCCTGCCTCAGCCTTCCGCGACCACCAGCTCGGCCACCTGCACGGCATTGAGCGCCGCGCCCTTGCGGATGTTGTCCGCGACCACCCACAGGTCCAGCCCGCGCGGATGCGAGAGGTCCTCGCGGATCCGGCCGACGAACACGGCATCGTGGCCCGATGCGTGCGTCACCGGCGTCGGGTAGCCGCCGTCGGCGCGCTCGTCGACCACTTCCACGCCGGGAGCGGCCTCGAGCAGCGCGCGCGCTTCGGCGGCGGTGATCTTCGCCCGGGTCTCGATGTGCACGGCCTCGGCATGGCCGTAGAACACCGGCACCCGCACCGCTGTCGGGTTCACCTGGATGGACGCGTCACCGAGGATCTTCTGCGTCTCCCAGACCAGCTTCATCTCCTCGCGGGTGAAACCGTTGTCCATGAACTCGTCGATGTGCGGAATCAGGTTGAACGCGATCTGCACCGGGAAGCGCTTCGGCTCCGCTCCCTGGAAGCGCAGCAGCGAAGCGGTCTGCCGGCCCAGTTCCTCCAGCGCCGAGCGGCCCGCGCCGGACACCGACTGGTAGGTCGCGACGTTGATGCGCTCGATGCCCACGGCGCGGTGGATCGGTGCCAGCGCCACCACCATCTGCATCGTCGAGCAGTTGGGATTGGCGATGATGCCGCGCGGGCGATTCTTCGCCGCGTCCGGGTTGACCTCGCTCACCACCAGCGGCACGTCGTCGTCCTGGCGGAAGGCCGAGGAGTTGTCGATCACCACCGCGCCGACGGCGGCGAATTTCGGCGCGTACTCCTTCGAGATGGCGCCGCCCGCGGCGAACAGCGCGATATCCACGCCCGCCGGGTCGAATTCCGCGAGGTCACGGACCACGACTTCCTCTTCGCCGAAGGCGACCACGCCGCCCGCCGAGCGCGCACTGGCCAAGGCGACGAGTTCGCGGACCGGGAAATTGCGCTCGGAGAGGATCGCGAGCATCGTTTCGCCCACCGCGCCGGTCGCGCCGACCACGGCCACCTTGTATTGCTTGCCCATGGGGGGCCTCCGTCTGCTGTCCCGCGCGACGGCGCCGCGCAGCCATGCATTATCGCGCCTGCGGCGCCCGGATGCGCAGACGCCCCCACCACAGCAGCACGAAGCCCAGCGCCATCGCGATCCCGACATCGCGCAGCTCACGCGCGCTGCCCTGGGCCAGCAGCCACGCAATGACGGCCAGGGCCACCGCCACCGTGCCGATGCCGCCCGGGGCGCGGAACAGCGCCGGGGCCACGTCCGTGCGCCGCCGCAGCATGGCCACCGCGGCGCAGGTCGCGCCGTAGGCCAGCAGCCGCGTGAGCGTGCTGATCGCCACCGCCGACAGGAACGAACCCGAAAGCGTCAACACCAGCATCGCCAGCGCAGTGAACACGATCGCCACGTGCGGCGTGTGGTGGCGTGGATGCGTGCGCGCGAACAGCGCGGGCAGCTCGCTGTTGCCGGCCATCGCGAACAGCAGCCGCGGCGCCGCAAGCACCAGGCCATTGAGGGTGCCGGCGATGGACACCAGCGCGCCGACCACCACCACGCTGGCACCTGCCGTGCCGGCGAAGCTTCCGGCGGCGTCGGCCAGCGGCCGCGTCGATGTCGCAAGCCCGGGCAGCGTGCCGATGCTCACCACCTGCACCAGCACGTACAACGGCACGATCACCGCGAGCGCTGCGAGGATCGCGAACGGCAGCGTGCGCCGCGGGTCCCGGACTTCGCCGGCGGGCACCGTCGCGGTCTCGAAGCCGGTGAACGCGAATACCAGCAGCAGCATGCCGGCGGAGAAGTCGTCGAGCGCCGGCGCATCGCCCGGCACCAAGCGTGCCGGCTCCACGAACCACAGGCCGATGCCCACGAACAGCAGCAGCGGCACCAGCTTGCCGACGGTGAACACGTTGGCGACGATCGCCGCGGGCCGCACGCCACGGATGTTCACCCAGGCGATCAGCGCCACCACGCCCGACACCAGCACCACCCGCCAGGCCGGCGACGTCGCAGCTGGCCAGAACCAGGCCAGGTAGTCGAGCAGCAGGTTGCACAGCGCCGCGAACGCGGTGACCCGCGTCAGCCAGACCAGCCAGCCGACCTGGAAGCCGGCGACCGGCCCGAAGGCCTCGCGCGCGTAGAGGTAGGGCCCGCCGGTGCGCTCGAAGCGGCTGCCGACTTCGGCGAAGCACAGCACCACCAGCAGCACCAGCAGCGCGCATGCGAGGTAGGCCAGCAGCGCCCAAGGGCCCAGCAGCGCATGCACGCGCGACGGCAGGCCGAAGATGCCGGCGCCCACGACGGCGTTGATGAAGAGCGCGACCATGCTGGCGCGGCCGATGCCGCGGACCAGGCCTTCCCCGGTGCGGGCAGCGTCAGTCACGCCTGGCCGCGCCGCCGTTGATCACGACCGTCCGCCATCCCTGTCGACCGGTCGCGGCGTGACGGAGTCCGGCGGATGCCCCGCATCGGGTCCATGGCCCATCGCCGCCACCAGGTTGTCGACCGCCAGCGACACCATCGCCCGTCGCGTGGGCAGGCTGGCACTGGCGATGTGTGGTGTCAGCACCACGTTGCGGCAGGCGACGAGGCGCGGATTGACCGCAGGCTCGCCCTCGAACACGTCCAGGCCGGCCGCGGCCAGGCGGCCTGCCTGCAGCGCGTCGGCCAGCGCGTCCTCGTCGATGAGGCCACCACGGGCGATGTTGGTCAGCGTCGCACCAGGCTTCATGCGCGCGAGCGCCGCCGCATCGATGACGTGGTGATTGGCCGGCGTGTAGGGCAGCACCAGCACGAGATGGTCGGCTTCCGCGAGCAACGCATCGCGCGCGACCCAGGTCGCGGCGCACTCACACTCCACTGCATCCGGAAGCCGGCTGCGGTTGTGGTACAGCACGCGCATACCGAACCCCCGCGCGCGCCGCGCGATGCCCTGCCCGATGCGTCCCATGCCGAGGATGCCCAGCGTGCTGCCGTGGATCTCCACACCCAGCAGCTGGTGGAAGCCCCAGCCCTGCCAGCGGCCCTCACGCAGCCAGTGCTCGGCCTCGGTGATCCGCCGCGCCGCGGCCATCATCAGCGCGAAGCCGAAGTCGGCCGTGGTCTCGGTCAGCACGCCCGGCGTGTTGGTGGCGATGATGCCGTGCGCGGCCAACGCATCCACATCGAGGTTGTTGTAGCCGACGCCGACGTTGGCCACGGCGCGCAGCCGCGCTGCGCCGGCGATCTCCGTCGCGCCGATGCTGTCGTTGAGCGTGACCAGGGCGCCGTCGGCACCGGCCAGCGCCGCCGCGATCGCGTCCGGCGCGTGGTCGGTGACGCGCAGCGTGCGCGTGACATCGAACCACTCGTCCAACCGCGCTTCGATGTCCTCGTACAGGGGCTGCGACACCCAGACCTTCGGCCTGGGATCAGCCATCGACGGATCCGTCGCGCGACGCCGGGATGCGCGGTGCAACGTCGCCCACGTCGCCGCACTGCGCACGGTGGCGCAGCGCCTGGTCCATCAGCTCCAGCGCCATCATCGCCTCGCAGATCGGCGTCGCGCGGATGCCGACGCAGGGGTCGTGCCGCCCGGTGGTCACGATGTCCACCACGCTGCCTTCGACGTCAACGCCCGCCACCGGCAGGCGCAGGCTGGAGGTCGGCTTGAACGCGATCGAGCACACCACCTGCTGGCCGCTGCTGATGCCCCCCAGCACACCGCCAGCGTGGTTGCTCAGGAAGCCGTCGGGCGCCATCGCGTCCCGGTGTTCGCTGCCCTTCTGCGTGACGGACGCGAAGCCGTCGCCGATCTCCACGCCCTTGACCGCGTTGATCGACATCATCGCCGCGGCCAGTCCGGCATCGAGCTTGCCGTAGACGGGTTCGCCCCAGCCCGGCGGCACGCCGTCGGCAACCACGGTGACGCGCGCGCCGACGGAATCGCCGGACTTGCGCAGCGCATCCATGTACGCCTCGAGCTCGGGCACCTGGGCTGCGTCGGGCCAGAAGAACGGGTTGTGTTCCACCACGCTCCAGTCGTGGCCGCGCGGAGTGATCTCGCCCAGCTGCGCCAGGTGGCCACGCACGTGCACGCCATGGCGTTCGCCCAGCCACTTCTTCGCGATCACCGCCGCCGCCACCCGCATCGTGGTCTCGCGTGCAGAGCTGCGGCCGCCGCCACGGGGATCCCGCACCCCGTACTTCTGCCAGTAGGTGTAGTCGGCATGGCCGGGTCGGAACTGCGCGGCGATCCCTGCGTAGTCCTTGCTGCGCGCGTCGGTGTTGCGGACGAGCAGCGCCAGCGGTGTCCCCGTGGTCACGCCCCCGTACACGCCGGAAAGAATCTCGACCGCGTCATCCTCGCGCCGCGCCGAGGTGTGCCTCGTGCGCCCGGTCGCGCGGCGCTCGAGGTCGTGCGTGAAGTCTCCGGGCGCCAGGGCGATGCCGGGAGGACAGCCGTCGACCACGCAGCCGATCGCCGGCCCGTGTGATTCGCCAAAGGTGGTGACGCGCAGCAGCTGCCCGAACGTGTTCACCGCCATGCCCCGCGCGGCTGGCCGGCGGGCGCGCACATCAGAACAGGTCGCCCGCCCCGGACACGGCACCGTGCTCAGGGGATGGAACAGCGCGCGCCGCCGCCCCTGTACGCTCCGCGGCCAGGGCCGCGATGCGGGCGTTGTGGGTCACCAGGTCGTGCCGTTCGACCACGAACACGCCCATCTGCCCGACCTTGAACTCCACCCACATCAACGGCAGCTCCGGCAGCAGCCGGGACAGCGCCCGCTCGGCCTCGCCGACCTCACAGATGAGCAGCCCGTCCTCGGACAGGTGCAGCGGCGCGTCACGCAGGATCGCCAGCACCAGGTCGAGTCCATCGTCGCCCGCGCGCAGGCCCATCTCGGGTTCGTACGAATACTCGCGCGGCAGCGCGTCGGTCTCGTCGTTGGTGACATAGGGCGGATTGGTGACGATGAGGTCGTAATGCTCGCCCTGCAGCGACGAGAACAGGTCCGAGCGCATGAAGCGGACGTTGTGCACGTCCAGGCGGCGCTCGTTCTCGGCAGCGAGGGACAACGCGTCGTCGCTGAGGTCGACACCGTCGACGTGCCAGTCGGGGTTGTAATGTGCCATCGCCAGCGCGATGCAGCCCGAGCCGGTGCACAGGTCGAGCGCGCGGCGCACGTCGCGTCCGGCGAGCCAGGGCTCGAAGCCGGATTCGATCAGTTCGGCGATCGGCGAGCGCGGCACCAGTGCGCGCGTGTCGCTCTTGAAGCTCAGGCCGGCGAACCAGGCTTCCCCGCAAAGATAGGCCGCGGGGATTCGCTCCTCGATGCGACGGATGAACAGCCCCAGCACCTCTTCCTTCTCGGCCTCGGTCACCCGCGCCTGGCCGTAGACGGGATTCAGGTCGTGCGGCAGGTGCAGCGCGTGCAGGGTGAGCTGGGTGGCTTCGTCCAGCGCGTTGTCGTAGCTGTGGCCGAACGTCAGCCCCGCCGCGTTGAAGCGGCTGGCACCGTAGCGGATGAGGTCGATGATGGTCTGGAGCTGATGGGTCGTCATGGCGCGCGGTCACGGCGCTTTCGCCGGGTCCGGCAGTATAGGCGAGCAATGCGCGCCACCGCGCGCCGGCCGTTATGATGTTGCGCCCCCAACGCACCGAGGCCCCATGTTCAACCGCAGCTTCCTGATCGTGCTCGTGATCGCCTTGGCGGCCGGCCTCGGCCTGGTGGCCTCGCAGCGCTGGTTCGGGGGCGACGCCGCCCCGGTGGGCCCCGAGCTCGAAACCGTGCGTCTGTTCCCGCAGCCGCGCGAGCTGCCGCCCTTCGCGCTGCAGCAGTCCGACGGCACCCAGCTGGTGCCGGGCGAGCTGCACGGCCACTGGACCCTGGTGTTCCTCGGCTTCACCCACTGCCCCGACGTGTGCCCGACCACGCTTGCGGAACTCGCGCAGGCGCAGAAGCAGTGGGAGCCGCTGCCCGAGGCGCTGCGCCCACGGGTGCTGTTCGTCTCCGTCGACCCCGAGCGCGACAGCCCCGACCGCATCGGCGAGTACGCCGCGTTCTTCCATCGCGACACGTTGGCCGCCACCGCCGACATCCCCGCGCTGGAAGCGTTCGCGCGCTCCCTGTCGCTGGTGTTCATGAAGGTGCCGCTGTCCGACGACGCGCCCGCCGACCAGTACACGATCGACCATTCCGCAGCGCTCGCCCTGCTCGACCCCGAGGGCCGCATGGCCGGCGTGGTGCAGGGACCCCTGGACCCGGCGGCGATCGCCGCCGACCTCACCGCGCTGACCGGAGTCGCACCGCAGTGAGCCTCACGACCACCCTGACCTACGCGCTGCCGCACCGGTTGCTGTCCGCGGCCGCGCGTCGCCTCGCCTATTCCGACAATCCGCGGCTGAGCCGCTGGCTGATCGACACCGTGGTGCGCCGCTTCCAGGTCGATCTCGCGGAAGCGGCCCAGCCCGACCAGGCCGCCTACCCCACCTTCAACGCGTTCTTCACCCGGGCGCTGGGGCCGGAGGCGCGCCGGGCGGATCCGGACCCTGACGCGATCCTGATGCCCGCCGACGGCCGCATCAGCCAGTGCGGACCGATCCGCGAGGGCCGCATCTTCCAGGCCAAGGGACGTTCCTTCACCGCCGCGGAGCTGCTGGCCGACGCCACCGCCGCGGCCCCCTATGACGATGGCCTGTTCGCCACCGTCTATCTTTCGCCGCGCGACTACCATCGCGTGCACATGCCCTGGAACGGGCGCCTGCTGCGCACCGTCCACGTCCCCGGCCGTCTTTTCAGCGTCGGGCCGGCCGCGGTCGCACGCGTGCCGCGCCTGTTCGCGCGCAACGAACGCCTGGTCTGCCATTTCGCGACCGACTTCGGGCCCATGGCCGTGGTGATGGTCGGCGCCCTGCTGGTCTCGGGCGTGGAGACGGTCTGGAGCGGCGAGGAGATCCCCGCCTATGGCGACCGCGTGGACAGCAAGGATTACGTGGCGGACACCGTGGAACTGGCGCGCTTCGAGGAAATGGCGCGCTTCAACTACGGCTCCACCGTGATCGTGCTGCTGCCACCCGGAGTGGCCGAACTGGCGGCCGGGCTGGGTCCGGAAACCCCCGTCCGCCTGGGCCAGCGCCTGGCCACGCGACTGCCCTGACACCGCACAGGCGCCGGGAGGCGTAGAATCTGCGCCCCTTATGGCCGTCCCGGCCCCGCACAAGGCCGCAGATGAGTTCCGACGCCCCCACCACCCCGCTCTTCACCGACCTCGGCCTGCCGCAGCCGCTGCTGCAGGCGCTCGCCGCCGTCGGCTACGAGGCCCCTTCGCCGATCCAGGCCGCCACCATCCCGCCGCTGCTGGCCGGCCGCGACGTGCTGGGCCAGGCCCAGACCGGCACCGGCAAGACCGCCGCCTTCGCGCTGCCGGCGATGGCACGCCTGGACCCCGCCGCGCGCAAGCCGCAGGTGCTGGTGCTGGCGCCGACCCGCGAACTCGCGATCCAGGTGGCCGAGGCCTTCCAGAAGTACGCCGCCTTCCTGCCCGGCTTCCAGGTGCTGCCGATCTACGGCGGCCAGGGCTACGGCCCGCAGCTGCAGGCGCTGCGCCGCGGCGTGCAGGTGATCGTGGGCACGCCCGGCCGGGTGATCGACCACCTCGAGAAGGGCTCGCTGGACATCTCCGAGCTGCGCCTGCTGGTGCTCGACGAGGCCGACGAGATGCTGCGCATGGGCTTCATCGACGACGTCGAAGCGGTCCTTGCGCGCACCCCGGCGACGCGCCAGGTGGCGCTGTTCTCGGCCACCATGCCGCCGCCGATCCGGCGCATCGCCCAGACCTACCTGAAGGATCCGGTCGAGGTCGCGATCAAGTCCGCCACCAGCACCGCGCGCAACATCCGCCAGCGCTACTGGATGGTCAGCGGCACCAACAAGCTCGACGCGCTGACCCGCATCCTCGAGGCCGAACCCTTCGACGGCATGATCGTGTTCACGCGCACCAAGATCGCGACCGAGGAGCTGGCGGAGAAGCTGCAGGCGCGCGGCTTTGCCGCCGCCGCGATCAACGGCGACATCGCCCAGGCCCAGCGCGAGCGCACCATCGCCCAGCTCAAGGACGGCAAGGTCGACATCCTGGTGGCGACCGACGTCGCCGCGCGCGGGCTCGACGTCGACCGCATCAGCCACGTGCTGAACTACGACGTGCCCTACGACACCGAGAGCTACGTCCACCGCATCGGCCGCACCGGCCGCGCCGGGCGCAGCGGCGAGGCGATCCTGTTCATCGCCCCGCGCGAGCGCAACCTGCTGCGCGCGATCGAGCGCGCCACCCGGCAGCCGATCGAACAGATGGAGCTGCCGAGCGTGGAGACGGTGAACGACGCCCGCATCGTCAAGTTCAAGCAGTCGATCACCGAGACCCTGGCGACGGGCGAGCTGGGACTGTTCCAGTCGCTGGTCGAGGACTACGAGCGCGAGCACAACGTCCCGGCCGTCGAGGTGGCCGCCGCGCTTGCGAAGATGGCACGCGGCGACGTGCCGCTGCTGCTCGAGCCGCCAAGGCGCGATCTGCGTCCGGCACCCGCGTTCGATCGCGCCGAGCGTCCGGCGCGCCACGACCGCCCGGAGCGTCCCGACCGCCCCGCCTTCCCGAAGAAGGAGCGCGTGGCGCGCGCGCCCTCGCCGGGCATGCAGACCTTCCGCGTCGAAGTCGGCTACGACCACGGCGTGAAGCCGGGCAACATCGTCGGCGCGATCGCCAACGAGGCCAACATCGAGTCGAAGCACATCGGCAGGATCGAGATCTTCGAGGACCACAGCCTGATCGACCTGCCATCCGGCATGCCGCCCGAAACCATGACCCACTTGAAGGGCGTGTGGTGCGCGGGCCAGCAGCTGCGGATCACCGTGGACGGCGAGCCGCCGGATACTTCGGGAGGCAAGCCGGCGGGCCGCAAGCCGTTCGGAAAGAAGCCGTTCGAGAAAAAGGCGTTCCCGCCGCGCAAACCGCACCGCAAGGGTCCGGCCCCTTCGCGCTAGGCGGTCCTCAGAGGGCGGCGACCCTGTTGCGCGCGTCGGCTTCGGCTTCCACGCCGGCCGGCATGCGCTCGTGCAGCTCCTCGACCACCACCCGCGGAAGCTCGTGCACGCAGACGCGGTTGCGGCCCTCGCGCTTGGCGCGGTAGAGCATGCGGTCGGCCTGGGACATCATCGCGGTGAGGTCGCGGCCGGCGAGCTCGCTGGAGGTAACGCCGAAGCTTGCGGTGACGGTGAACACGTGACCGCTGCCGGCCGAGTCGATGGACGCCAGCCGTGACCTGCACTCCTCGGCGACGTGGCGCGCGCGTGCGACGTCGGCACCGGGGATGAGGATCGCGAATTCCTCGCCGCCGATGCGCGCGAAGCAGTCGCGCGGCGTGCACAGCGCGCGGCAGACTTCGACCACGCGTACCAGGGCCCAGTCGCCGGCGGCGTGGCCGAAGTCGTCGTTGATGAGCTTGAAGCCGTCGAGGTCGAACATTACCAGCGATACGGTTCCCTCCCCCTGCGCGGCGAGCATCTGCTTGGCGCGCTGGGTGAAGAAATGGCGGTTGCGGGCGCCGGTGAGCGGATCGTTCTCGGCAAGATGGCGCAGCGAGCGCTGCATGCGCTTGGTCTTGAAGGCCCAGTAGCAGATCGTGGCCAGCGCCAGCAGCAGGAGCAGCACGATCAGCCGCGAATTGGTCGCCTCCTGCTCCTGCACCCGTTGCTGCAGCTGCAGGACCTCGTTCTGCTGGTTGAGCAGCTCGATCTGCTGGTTCTTCTGGTTCGTTTCCTGGCGCACGATCTGGTAGGCCAGCTCGCGCGTCTTGACCTCGTTCAACCAGGCCTTGTCGGCCTCGGCATGCTTGCGGTAGTACTCCAGCGCCTCCTGAGGACGCCCCGCGCGCTCGGCGATCACGTACAGCACGCGGTAGGCATCGGCGATCGCACGGGCACCGTCGATGCCGGCGGCCTGGGCAACGGCCGCTTCCGCGCTGCGAACCGCGCCCTGGATGTCGCCGCTCTCTTCCAGGAGCACGGACAGCAGCGAGCGATATTCCGCTATGAGCCACGGATAGCCGATGGCCGTCACCTTGTCGACGGTCTGCTGCAGCAGCGTGATCGCTTCGCGCCGCTTGCCGGTGGCCGCCAGGTGGCGTGCGATGTTGGTGCGGATGATACCGGCGACGACGCCCTCGCCGATCGCATCGCATTTCGCCAGGATTTCTCGCGCGTCCCCTTCGCCATCACCCAGCTGGCCCAGTCTCAGGCGCGCCTCGAGGCTGAAATGGCCGGCGAAACAGGCTGCGCGCGGTGCCGGCGAATCAGCCAGGGTCTCGGCGGCATAGGTCTTGGCCAGCGTGTACTGCCCGAGCTGGTTGTACAGCGCCGCCGCCACGTTGGTGCCGTCATGGCGGATGTCCCGGTCTTCGACCTCGTGGCGCATCGGCAGCGTTTTCTCGAGGAAGCGCAGGCCTTCCGCGAAGTCGCGGTTGATCGCGAAGCTGTTGGCCACCAGCGACCCGGCGCGGAAGCGCAGATCCGGATCCGCAGCCTCGTGGAACAGCGTCTGCGCACGCGCGATGCCGGCAGTGACATCGTTGCCGAAAAGCACGAGCCAATAGGCCCGCAGGTACTGCAGCCGCTGCACTTCGGCCAGGTCCAGCGAATCGCGGCGTGCGTAGAGCTGCTCGAGCGCCTGGCCGAAGCGGACGCGGTCCGAGCTGCGCAGGGCATCGGCCTGGGCGAGCAGCTCCCGGATATCGGTCTTGTCATCAGCGGGCGCGACGGGGTCCGACGCGCCAACAGATCCGGTCGCCCCGCAAAGTGCGGCGAGGACGACGATGACGATGGCGAAGGTCCGCGTCACTTGCGCAGATCACTCGCCCGCCGGCGAGCGATCCTCCCGATCGGGCACGTCCCGTTCGTCGCCGTCGCCTTCGCGGTCGGGCGAGCGCAGCGGAACTTCTTCGCTGTCTGGCGTGCAGATCGCGCAGACCATGCGCGGGCGCCCGCCGAGCAGGTCGCCCAGACCCATCGCGTCGCGTCGCAGGAGGGCATCCCGCAGGGCGGGAGTGGCGTCGAGGGACTCGACCGCAGCCTGGTAGGCCGCTGTCGAGCCGAGGATCGCCGGGGCACGGCCGATCGCGTCGAGGAACTGGATGGTTTGCGTCATGTCAGGTGTATTCCTGCAGTTCGGGGTTTGATTCCACCGCGGCATCGAGGACGGCGAGGCGTTCAAGCATCGCTTCGTCGCGCTGCAGCGGAATCGCGGGAGGTACCACCAGGGTGGTCTGCAGGTCCATGCGCGCACCAGGGAACGCCGACAGCGGCAGTTCCTCGATGCGGGGCGTGGAAATCGGCAGCGTGGCGGCTTCGTAAAGGATCACGGGATGGTCCAGGGGATAGTCTTCGGCCAGGCGTTCCACCAGCAGTTGGCGATGCGCCCGCCCCGTAGCAAAACGGCTTGTGGAGCGATCCCCGGCCACCCCGACCTGCCACAGCACCAGGCAGGCGGACGGATCCACCCGCCGGCGGTAGAACATGAACTGGCTGGCCTCGAAGTGCTGGCAGCCATGCATGCCCGGATCGATGCCGAGATCGGCGTAGAGGCAGTCCTCGGCGGACACGCCCGGCTCCATGACGGCTTCGAACCCTTCGCGGCGCGCCTGCGCGATGGCGCGGTGCGGCACCAGCGCGAACACGCCGGGATGGCCATAGAACGCACCGCAGACGCGACGCCCCGCGCGGACCTCGGCCAGCATGGCCTCGACCATTTCGCGGTAGGTGTCGTGCCGGGACTTGCCCTCGTCGTAGAGGGGCTGCAGGCTGCGGACGTCGGGATGCATCTGCTGCAGCCAGAGTTCGACCAGGGGATCGGAGACGGCAGCGAACACGACCTCGGCCTGTTCGATGGTCGCACGCGCACGCGGGCCGATATGCGCGCCCAGCATCATCCCGGTACCGACACAGGCAAGACTTCCAGCCACTGCCCAGCCCCCATGGGCCATCCAGGCCCGTTCAGCTGAGCCTAGCAAACAATCCACCGGGGCGTCAGCCCGGTTCCCGACCGCTCGTCAGGGGCCCAGGACGTGGATGACTTCGTCGAGCGGTGGCCAGCCCAGGAGCGGGGCCAGCCACCAGTAGGCGGCGACCAGGATCAGGACCCACAGCGCGAGCTTCAGCACCACGCCGGCGACCTTGAACGCCAGGTAGAGGCCGATGATGATCGCGACCAGGCCAAGCCAGGTCATGCGCGATGCGGCGCCGGAGCGGTGCGGGGATAGGAGGGAACACGGTCGGACAGGGGCATGCGGACATTCTAGCCGGGCTATCCTGTCGCGATGAAGATCGCCTGCGACGTGCTGGTCATCGGAGCCGGCGCCGCGGGGCTCATGTGCGCGCTGACCGCCGGCCGCCGCGGCCGGCACGTGCGCGTGGTCGAACGCGCCAACAAGCCGGGCAAGAAGATCCTGATGTCGGGCGGTGGCCGCTGCAACTTCACCAACACCGGCACCGGGCCGGCGAACTTCGTCTCGGCCAACCCGCACTTCTGCAAGTCCGCGCTGGCGCGCTACACCCCTGCCGATTTCATCGACATGGTCGACCGCCACGGCATCGCCTGGCACGAGAAGGAACTGGGCCAGCTGTTCTGCGACGACTCTTCGAAGCAGATCGTCCGCATGCTGCTCGACGAGTGCGCGGACGCCGGAGTCACCGTCGACGTGGGCTGCGAGGTCCACGGCGTGGCGCGCGCGGACGACGGCTTCCGCGTCGACACGGCCCGCGGGCTCATCGTCGCGCAGTCGCTCGTGGTGGCCAGCGGCGGCCTGTCGATCCCGAGCCTCGGCGGCAGCGGCTTCGGGTATGCGCTGGCGCGCCAGTTCGGCCACACGGTGCTGCCCACGCGCGCCGGACTCGTGCCGCTGGTCCTCACCGGGTCACACGCGGAACGCCTGGACGGCCTCAGCGGCGTGGCGCTCGAGGTCGAGGCCGAAAGCCGCGGGCAGCCCTTCCGCAACGCCATGCTCGTCACCCACCGCGGCCTCAGCGGCCCGGCCATCCTGCAGGTGTCTTCGTACTGGGATGCCGGCGAGCCGCTGGCCATCAACCTGCTTCCCGGCGTGGACGCCCTCGCCTTCCTGCGCGAACAGCGCGCCGCGCGTCCGGCCAGCGAACTGCGCACGGTGCTCGCCGAACGCATGCCGCGCCGCTTCGCCCAGCGCCTGTGCGAACAGTGGCTGGGCGACCGCCCCCTGCGCCAGTTCGACGAGCCGGCGCTGGCGCGCGTGGCCTCGACGTTGTCGTGCTGGCCGGTGACCGCCAGCGGCACCGAGGGCTACCGCACGGCCGAGGTCACGCTCGGGGGCGTCGATACCGACGGCCTGTCGTCGACGACGATGATGTCGCGCAGCGTGCCGGGCCTGTACTTCATCGGCGAGGTCGTCGACGTCACCGGCTGGCTGGGCGGTTACAACTTCCAGTGGGCCTGGGCGTCCGGCCATGCCGCGGGCAACGATGCCTGATCAGGGGGCGGCTTCGTAGCTCGTCGAAGCGCACAGCTGCGTGTCTTCGGCGGTGGGCGCCGGGATGCCGTCGCCCTGCAGAGCGAGCAGCTTGACCACGCGGATGCCCGCCTCTTCGTAGCTGGCGAGCGCCAGGTAGCCGGTCTTCATGCTGCCGCAGAAGGCCTGGCCGTCCCCGGCGCGGGTCTCGTCCAGCACGCGACGCAGCTCAACCGGTTGCCCCGCGTCGACCATCATCACGTCGGCATAGCGCTGTCCGGCGCTGAACTCGTCGCCGCCACGGACGACGGCCACGCGCTCTGTCACGAAGCCGGCACCGTTCTCACCTGCGATACGCGAGTCCTCGATCTCCAGCGCGCCCGTCATCGCCCTCGAGACCCGGTCGGCGGCATCGAAACGCCCGAGTGCGACCGACTGCAGCGTCGGCGGCGCGGCGCGCTCGATCGGCGCGTTGGCGGTATCGGGCTCGAGCGAAGCACGCGGCGCCGGGGGCGGTGCGCTGGTGGCGGGCGGCTGGCCGGCGCCCGGCGTGGCGACGGCCTCGTCACGCGCGCAGCTGGCGGAAGCCATGCAGGCCAGCGCGATCAGGGACAGGACGTGACGGAGTGGACGATGGGCCAAGTGGGGATCCGGGATTCGATGAGGGACGACCGCCGATGATAGGCGCCTGGCGTTCAATGCGCGTCAGGGGTCGACCCGAGGGTCCGGCGGCGATGGCAGAGCCGGCGTGTTCTCGCTGAGGATGCGCAGGCTTTCCTCTTCGCGGCGGCGGCGCTCGGCCGCGGCCTCGGGATCCTCTGCTTCGGCGTCGGCACCGGCCACCTGGGCCCGCAGCGACGCCCCCGGCACGCCATAGGGGGTTGGCGCGGCGGCCGCTGCCCTGCCGGCCTGGCATTCGGCCTGAAGCGACGCCGCGGCGGGCACGGCCGCGGCCACTTCCTGTATCCGCACCGCCAGCCCGGAGACGTCACCGTGCGCCGCAAGCCGCCGGCAGGCCTCGGACACCATGGAGTGCCCCGCGCCGCGCGAAGTCACAAGCAGCAGCATCGTCATGCGATCGACCCACCCGGCGCCGCGGACGCCGGGCATCGCAGCAAGCTCGCGGCGTGCGGCCTCGCGACGCACGGCGCTGCCGCGGTCGGCGAGCAGGGCATCGCGATGCACCTGTGCACCGAGGTCGGCCAGGCGCGCCGTGGCGGCCTCGCCATCACCGGCGCGCGCGTCGCGGCCGATGGCCTCGACTTCGTCGGCCGCCAGCGTAGCTGCAGGACCCACGGACCCGGATGAGAGCAACGGCGATGGCGATGGCGACGGCGACGATGGTGGTGTTAGAGCCGGCTGCGCCAGGGCTGGCACGGCGTCCACCACCGGGTCGGTCCGGGGGCCGAGCCAATCGCGCACGTGGCGATATCCGAACCAGGGCAGCACCAGCAGCAGCGCCACCACCACCCAGAAGACGCGGCGCGCGTTGCGCCGACGGAGATGCGCGGAACGGTCGGGCCAATGCGGCGCCTTCGGGGGGCGCCGCGGGCTCACGCCCCGGCCCTCCACAGCAGCACGACCGGAAGCGCGACCAGTGCCAGCAGGACCAGGATGCCGGCCGCGACCGCGGCCACGCGGGCGGGCTCGCGGCGCAGTACGTCGGCAAAGGTGTCGGCGGTGCCGTCGCTGAGCGCCTGGGCGCGGTCGGCCCGCGCGCTTGCCTGCCGAGCGGCCTGATAGTCGTCCATCAGCTTGCGCGCGCGGGGATGGTCCGCGTCGTCCGAGATCCAGATGCCACCGTGGGAAATGCCCCAGCGACTGGGCCGGGTTTCGTGGAAGGCGATGTCGTGCTCGCGCAGGAAGCCACGGACGTCGTCCGCTTCGTCCTCGGGCACCATCTTCATGTTGAGCAGCAGCTTGGCCATGGTGCGAAGGATACCGGGCCACGCGCCATCCAGTCGTCGCGTGCGAGCTCCCAGCGGCATGGTCCATGCGGCGCCGATGGCATGGCCCTGAATCCGGTGCGTCGCATCAGCGCTGCGGCGGCCTCGTGTCCCGATGCATGCCGGGTCCACAGCCGGCGCAGGTCCGTGGCCGTGAATACCGCGTCGGCCAGCGCGGTGATCGCGGCGGTCGCCACGCCCGAGCGCTGCGCTGCCGGTGCGAGCAGCACGCCAACCTCGGCGCTGGTCGCGGCCTCGTCGCCCAGCAAGGCCATCATCCCGCACGGCGCGCCCGCTTCCAGCGCTCCCGGCAGCAGCCAGTAACCGTAGCGCGCGGGCTCGCGCTCCAGCAGCATGAGGACGCGGTCAAAGGCCGCCGCGGCCGCTTCGCCAGGCAAGGGCGCGCCCACGTTGCGCATGGTGTCGGCGCACCCGTACAGACCGCAGTAGAGCGCGCGGTCACGCGGTGCGAGGCGCTGCAACGCATGACCGCCAACCACCGGATCGGGCAGCCGCAAGATCAGCCCTCCACGCCGAGGGTCCGCCGCAGGTTGGCGCGCGCGACGGCATCCAGGCGGTCGTGGAAAAACGCGCTCAGGTAGATGCGTTCGCGGCCCAGCAAGCCGCGCAGGAAGCGGCGGCGGTTCAGGCGGTACAGCCAGCCGGGAACGGCGTCGCGGTACTCGTCCGCGATCGCCCGGTCATAGGCATCGAAGGTGGACGCATCGGCACCCAGGATCGCCATGTCGCAGTCGAGGAAGTGGCGTCGGTCATCGCCCGCCGGGCCGGCGCCGAGCGCTTCGGGCCGCAGCGAGCCGTGGCGGGCGGTGAGTTCGATGAGTTCGACGACGTGCGCAGCATCCAGGCCGGCATCGGGCAGCCAGCGAGCGATGGATTGGGCCGCCAACACCGCGGAGCGGGTCTCGTTGTCGCGCCGCCCGGCCTCGTAGACCGCATCGTGGTACAGCACCGCCAGCCAGGCCTCACGCGGGCGGGCCCAGCCCGGTCCGGCGGCGACGGCGTCGAACTGCGCGAGCACGGCCTCGACGTGGCCGAAGTGGTGGTAGGCGCGGGGCGGCGTGGCGTAGGCCAGGCGCAGCGCGTCGAGCATGCCGGCGGGCAGCGGGATCAGCTCGCGCACGGGGCCGTCCGCTTCCGGCGGAGCGCCAGCGCCACGCGCTCCAGCACCGGCTCCAGCTCCCGCCCCGCAGCGCCCCCCGACAGTGCGGACCGCGCCGCCCGGACGGTTGCGTGATTGGCGACGGGCGCATCGCCGGTCCATGCGAAGGCGATCCGGTTGCTCATCTTCGTTTCTTCCAGCACCAACACATGCTCGGTGCCGAAAGCCTCACGCAGCCGTTCGAGGTAGGGAGCCGGATCCGCACCGTGCAGATTGCTCGCCATGACGCCGCCTGGCAGCAGTGCGTCACGGCAGGCCTGGAGGAAGGCCGTGGTCGACAGGGCTTCGGGAATGCCGCGTTCGTCGTAGCCATCGACCAGCAGCAGGTCGTAGCGCGCGGGCCGTGCGGCGATGAAGCGTGCGCCGTCGTCGTGCGTCACCTCCAGCCGCGAATCGTCGTCCGGGATGCCGAACGAGCGGCGCAGCGCGATCACCCCGGGGTGGTTTTCCACCACCTCCAGGCGCGCCAGCGGCAGGTGCCGGTGCAGGAACTTCACCTGCGAACCGCCCCCCAGGCCCACGATCCCGATCCGCCGCGCCTTCGGCCGCCACAGCAGCGCCGCCAGCATGGTCCGGGTGTAGTCGATCAGCAGGTGGTCGGGTGCATCGCTGCGCATCCGGCTCTGGGTCTGCCCGCGGATGAAGTGCAGCGACACGTACCCGTTGCGCTCGCGCACGCGCGCCGGGCGCAGGCGCAGCCCGGTGGGATCGCGCGGTCCTGCCCCGCGCAGCAGCGCGAACAGGTCCGCGAGCCCTTGCCACCAGGAATTGCCGCCCGCCACGCCTGCCTCCGTCGCCATCCCAAAGAGCCTAGCGCAGCACGGCCCGAGGCGTCAGCGCAGTTGGCTGTCCTTGCTGCCGCGCCGGTTGTAACTCCCGCTGCCGGTCTCTTCCTCATCGCGTGCGGCCTGGCAGGTGATGCACAGGCGCACCCCCGGCACGGCCTTGCGGCGCGCCTCGGGAATGGCTTTGCCACATTCCTCGCAGTCCTCGCGCCCGGGGCCGGTTCCCAGGCGACTGCGGGCGCGCTCGATCGCGTCCTTCACGGTCGCGTCGATCTGATCCTGGACGGCGCCGTCTCCGGCCCAACCGGTGGCCATGCCGCTTCTCCATGGAGTTGCCTGTATCCCGTTATCGGGGCGCTGCTGGATTGCTGCAAGGGCAGGCATCACCAAGTGGTGGCACATGTTTTGCTTGCATTGGTTTCCATGACCCGTTCCCGGCCCACCGTCGCCCTCCGCAACCGCCTGGCTGCGGGCGTGCTGGCGCTCCTGGCCTGCTTCAGCGCGTGCGCAGGATCCGGGGACCTGTTGCGCCTGGAGTCATACGGTCCGGATGAGGGATTGCCACAGTCCACCGTGATGGCGCTGGCCAGCGACGACCAGGGCTTCCTGTGGGTGTCCACCCAGGATGGGATCGCGCGCTTCGACGGCCACCGGTTCCAGGTCTGGCGCGGCGAAGAACCCGCCGAAGCGCAGGATCCAGGCTCGACCCGGGGCCTGGTCAGCGGCAGCATCGACGCCCTGGCCTTCGATGCCACCAGCCGCCGCCTGTGGCTGGGCAGCAACGACGCCGGCCTTGAAGTGCTGCACCTGCCCGACTGGTCGCGGACCCGCATCGACCGCACGTCCGGGCTGTCCCACCACCAGATCACCCGGATCGTGCTCGACGGCGCGGGCGGAGCCTGGGTCGGCACCAGCCACGGTCTGAACCACGTCGCGGCGGACGCCGCCGTGGCCCGCCTCGGCGGCGACGCGGGAATCGTCGGTATCGCGCACCTGCCGGGGACCGGCGGCGCGCTGGCGCTGGGCCGCGATTGCCGGCTGTGGCGGGCCAGTCGTACCACCATGGACCTGCTGGCGACGGTACCGGGCGCGTCCGGCGACTGCATCGCGCTCGAGGCCGGCCCGGAGGGCGCCTGGGTCGCAAGCGAGCACGGCGGCGTGTTCCTGCTTTCCAGCCAGGACGGCCGGACGCTGCACACGCTTACGCTTGCAGGGCTGTTGCCCGGTGCCCAGCCGGTCAGCGCCCTGCTCCGTCGCCGCGACGGCACCTTGCTGGTGGGCCTGCGCGACGGCAGCATCGCGCGCATCGCCGGCCCCCGGGCCGCCCCCGTTCCGCTGGCACTCGACCGGCCGCTGGACAGCGCAGTCACCGTGCTCCACGAAGATCCCGCGGGCGCGCTGTGGATCGGCAGCTACACCTCGGGCCTGCACTATGCACGCCCGCTTTCGGCGGTCGTCCGCGCAGGCGGTGCCGAAGCCGGCATCCCCGGGGGATGGCCACGCGGCAGCATGCGAGCGATCTGGCGCGACGGCGGACACACTCTGCTCGGCACCGACGCCGGCCTGCTGGAGCGCCGCCATGGCAGCCCGGAATGGCGCGAGATCCCCGGCTTCAGCGGCCAGTCCGTGCGCGCCATCGCGCGTGCCACCGACGGCGGCTGGTGGATCGGCAGCCACGACGGCCTGTGGCACTGGTCCGGCCACGGCACGCCGCGGGCGGTGCCCGGCCTGCCCGACCGCCGCATCGACGCCCTGCTGGTCGAAGGCGACAACGGCTGGATCGGCACCCGTGGCGGACTGGCCCGGCTGAGCGACGGCCGCATCATCGACGATCCGACGCTCGCACCGCTGCTCACGAGCCATGTGACTGCACTGGTGCGCACAGGCAATCATCTCTGGATCGCCACCAATGCCGACGGCCTCTGGCGACTGGATCCCGCAGCCCCGGCGACGCAGGTAGCGCCGGATGATATCCATCGTTCGCTGTGGTCGCTCGCCACCGACCGGGAGGGCGCCCTCTGGGCCGGCAGCTATTCGCGGGGCGTCTACCGCATCGACCGCGCCACCGGCAGCGTGCGCAACTACACCATGCAGGACGGACTCGGCAGCAACGTCGTCTATGCGCTGATCCCAGACGACCTCGGCCGGATCTGGGTGAGCAGCAACGACGGCCTGTCCGTCATCGATCCCGGCAATGACAACATCCAGGTGCTGGGCCCGCGCGACGGCCTCGTCAACCGCGAGTACAACAGCAGCTCCGCTCTTCGCGGCAGCGATGCGCTGCTGTACTTTGGCGGCACCCGGGGCATCGACGTGATCGACCCGTCCGGCCTGCCGCGCCACAGTCCACCCGCGCGCCCGGTGTTGACCAACCTGCGGACCGCCTCCTTGGACGCCAATGGTGGCGGGCCGCGCGAAACCGACATCGTCTATGCAGACAACGTGCAGCTTGCCCACGGCGACCGCATGGTCACCGTGCAGATGGCCGCGATCGATTTCGGCGCGCCCGACGCCGCGAAGCTCCGCTACCGCGTGCTGGGCCTGCACGAGGACTGGGTGTACCCGCACGCCCCCCGGGCCGAATTCTCGGTGACCGACCTCCCACCGGGACGCTACGTGCTGGAAGCCGAGGCTGCCGGGCGTGATGGCCGCTTCGGCACCGCTCGACGCCTCCAGGTCGACATGGCGCCGCCCTGGTGGCGGCACCCGGCGGCCTACGCGGCCTACGCCCTGGTCCTGCTGCTGCTGCTGGGGCTGATCGCGCTTCGCGTCGACGCCGCCATGCGGCGCGAACGCAGGCAGGTGGAGCTGCTGGAGCGCACCGTCACCGAGCGCACCGCGCAGCTGCAGCTCGCCAACCAGCGCCTGAGCCGCACCAACGCCGAACTCAGCATCGCGACCCGCCGTGATCCGCTGACACGCATCTCCAACAGGCGTGACCTGCAGGATTGGCTCGGGCGCGAAGCCGCTTCGCTGCGGCAGCGTACCGAGGCCGCCGACGGCAGCGGCAGCCGCCTGGCGTTCCTGATGATCGACATCGACGACTTCAAGCAGGTCAACGACGTCCACGGCCACCAGGCCGGCGACGAGGTCCTGGTGCACTTCGCAGACCGCCTGCGCCTGCTCAGCCGCGACGACGACCTGCTGGTGCGCTGGGGCGGCGAGGAGTTCCTGCTGATCTCGCGCTTCACCCGCCTGGAGGACGCCGCGGTGCTTGCCGAGCGGATCCGCGACGCGATTGCGACCCAGCCGATCCGCCTCGGCCGCGGACTCGCGCTCGATCTCACCTGTTCGATCGGCTTCGCGCCGTGGCCGTTCGCGCCCGAATGGCCGGAGCTCGGTGACTGGAGCGCCTGCGTGGGCCTGGCCGACCGCTGCCTGTATGCCGTGAAGCGAGGTCGCAAGAACGGCTGGCTGGGGGTGGTTCCCGGCGATGCCCCGCAGCCCGACGCGATCCGCGCGCTGCTTTCGGGGACGCCCCCGGACCGGGTTGGTGCGGACACCGCGCGCGTGTTGCAGTCGGGCACGCACGCGGGTTTCGCCTGAGCGATCGACGGGGCCGATTTCACGAGCTCGTGCGAACATGCCCGCCATGCGCATGAACCCCACCGCATCGCTCCTCGCCATCCTGCTGCTGTCCTTTGCCCTGGGCACGGCGGCTCCGGCCCAAGCGCAGGATGTCGCCGCGCCGCCCGTTGAAGACACTGCCAACGCGGAGGCGCCCGTGTCCGAAGCCGGAAGCGGCGACACCGAGCGCGACCTCGCCGACAGCCGCCGCGTCGCCGATCGCCTGCGGGAAGCCGACGGCCTCGCCGATGTCACCGTCACGGTGCGCGACGGCGTGGCGGAGCTCGAGGGTGTCGTCCTCACCCCTGAAGACCGCGAGCGCGCAGCGCAGGTGGCCGGCCAGCAACCGGGCATCACCCAGGTCGAGAACCGCGTGGCCCTGAGCACCCGGCTGTCCGATCGCGTCGCCACGGCAACGTCGCTGGCCGGGGACAAACTCATGCGCCTGGTGGCGGCGCTGCCATTGCTGCTGGTGGCAATCGCGGTGGTGATGCTGGCCTGGTGGGTCGGGAAATGGTTCGGCCGCCGCGTGGGACGGCGTATCCGGCGACGCAACTGGCAGTCGGAAAACCCGTATTTCGCCAGCCTCATCCAGCAGGTCATCCAGTGGCTCGTGCTGCTGGGCGGCGTCCTGGTGGCACTCGACCTGCTCGGCGCCACGGCCCTGGTCGGCGCCGTGATGGGATCGGCGGGCGTGCTCGGCCTGGCCCTTGGCTTCGCCTTCAAGGACATCGCCGAGAACTACGTCGCCGGCGTGCTGCTGAGCATCCGCCGGCCATTCGCCCCCGGCGAGCTGCTGCGCATCGACGGCGCGCACGAGGGGCGGGTCGCGGCGCTCACTCCCCGCGCCACCGTGCTGGTCACCGCCGACGGCAATCGCCTCACCCTGCCCAACGCCCTGGTGTTCAAATCGGTGGTGCTCAACTTCTCCAGCAACCGCAAGCGGCGCCTGGACTTCGCGATCCCGGTCGACGTCTCCGAGTCGATCCGCTGCGTCCAGGAACTTGCGCTGGAAGCAATCCGCACCACCGACGGCGTCCTCGATGACCCCGGCCCTTCATGGACGGTCGAGGGCTACGACGCCAGCGCGATCACGCTGCGCTTCTTCGCCTGGGTGGACCAGAGCGCGAGCGACCTGGGCAAGGTCCGCTCCGAGGCGCTGCACGCCGTGCGCAGCCGCCTGGCCGAAGCCGGCATCAGCACGCCGCGCAGCATCCAGTACACGGCGACGCTTGCAGACGATGCCGCCGCGCCTGCGGCGCAGTTCCCGCCCACGGGGAGCGAACCGGCGGGTGACACCTCGGTCAATACCGAACTCGACGCCCACCTTGCGGCAGAGCAGCGTGCCTACGCGGGTGAGGATCTGCTGCCGGTCGAAGCGGGCGCGACGACGGCCGCCTCGCCCTAGGTTTTCGGATTTTTCCTACCCGTTTATCGCGAAGGCGCTGACGGGCTGACGGGCGCTGCAGGCGCATCCTGTCTGGGCCCCGGCAGCACGGCCCTGCACCGGTCACGGATGCCGCTCAGCAACGGAACTGGCCGCGACCTTGAGCAAGTCGTGAAGCTGGGCCGGGGCGCCCCCACTACCAGGTCACGCCAATGGTCGAGATCAAAGAGGTCGCATCGGGATTCCAGGTCTCCGGCGCGAATTACGACGAGGTCTTCCACAGCCGCTTCAAGGCCACCATGGCCGCGCACGCCGTCGCGCTTGGCGACGCCACCACCGCCGGCCGAGCGGTCGTGATCACCATGCCCCTGAGCTGGGGCGAAACAGTGCTGATCGAACCCGGCCGCCACAGCGGCCACACCGCCCACGACGCCTGATCCATGGCACGGGGTCCGCACGCGACTGCGCGCGGCTAGACGCCCGGTGCGGGCGGCGGCATGTCGGCCGGCCGCGCACAGCCCGGCGTCGGACCGATACCATCGATGGTCAGCTCCGCGGCCTGCGGGAACACGGCACCGGACATGTTGTCCTCGCAGGGCCCCGGCAGCAGGGTGACCGAGATCGAACCGGCGGCGTCGCCCGCATGGACCACGCGGGCACCGTCGGCGTCGTTCTCGCTGCTGATCGTGAAGTGCCGTCCTTCGACGTCCGGACCGCTCAGCACCACTTCGCCACCCTCCACGCGCGCCTGCCAGAACGGCTCGTTGGTCAGCACCACGAATTCCTCGGGAAGCGCGGAAACCGGGGCCGCTGGCGGCTGGTCGGCCGGTGTACCGGCCACAACGTCATCGGCATCGGGGAGCGCGTCCGGCGGCGGGTTGCCGCGATCGCAGGCGGCAAGCGGCACGGCCAGCACAAACAGCAGCGGAAGCAGTCTCGGGTTCATCGCGTGGTCCTCGTCAGGATCTGAAGGCGGACAGCATGCCGCATCGGTGCGGAGGCGTCGTCAATCCGTCGCCGCAAGCCAGCGCAGGACGCCTTCAGCCGCCGCCCGGCCGCTGGCGAAGCAGGCGGTCAGCAGGTAGCCGCCAGTCGGTGCTTCCCAATCCAGCATCTCCCCGGCCGCGAACGTTCCCGGACGGACACGCAGCATCAGGTGGGCGTCCAGCGCCTCCAGGCGCACGCCCCCTGCGCTGCTGATGGCCTCCGCCAGCGGGCGCGGGGCGCGCAGGCGCAGCGGGAGGCGCTTGGTGGTGGCAGCGACCGCATCGGCATCGTGCATGGCGTCGGCGCCGATCACTTCCCGCACCAGCCCGGCCTTGGCGCCGTCCAGGCCGCAGCTTCGGCGCAGGTGTTCGGACACGCTGCGCTTGCCCCTGGGCCGTGCCAGTTCGCGCTGCAGGCGCGTCAGGTCGCGACCGGGCGCGAGGTCGAGCTCCAGCAGCGCATGGCCGTTGCGCGCGATCGCATCGCGCAGGTCCGCCGAGATCGCGTAGACCAGGCTGCCCTCGATGCCGTGCTCCGACACGACGCACTCGCCTTGCAGCGCTTGCTCGACGCCGTCGGCATCGCGCCAGTGCGCGACCACCGGCTTCAGTGGCGCACCGGGGTGGCGCGCGGCGAAGTGCGGTGACCAGACGATGTCGAAGCCACAGTTGGCCGGTTGCAGCGGCGCGACATCGACGCCCGCATCGCGCAGCACGCCCTCCCAGGCACCGTCCGAGCCCAGCTGGGGCCAGCTGCCGCCGCCCAGGGCGAATACCACGGCATCGGGGGCGACTTGCTGTTCGCCGTCCGGCGTCGCGAAGCGCAGCGCGCCCGTGTCATTCCAGCCAAGCCAGCGGTGGTGGACATGGATCCCCACGCCCTGCCCGCGCAGCCTGCGCACCCAGCCGCGCAGCAGCGGCGCAGCCTTGAGGTCCTCCGGGAAGACGCGACCGGAGCTGCCGACGAAGGTCGGGACACCCAGTCCAAGCGCCCAGGCGCGCAGCGCGTCGGCGTCGAACACCGACAACCAGCCCGCGACCTGGTCGGCCCGCTCGCGGTAGCGGCTGGCGAACAGCGCCGGCGGATCGGAATGCGTGAGGTTCAGGCCGCCCTTCCCCGCGACCAGGAACTTGCGCCCGACCGAACCCTTGGCTTCGAAGACATCCACCTCGCAGCCGGCCGCGCGCAGCGCTTCCGCCGCGAACAGCCCCGCGGGGCCGCCGCCGACCACGGCCACGCGGCGGACGGCCGCCTGCGACGCGGCCGCCGCGACCGCCGCGGTCGCCGTCGGGGCGTCATCCATCGTGGCCTCAGGCCTTGCGCAGGAAGCAGGTCTTCAGCACGAGGTCGCGGATCTTGTCCGAATGACCTTCGATGTTCTCCACATCGCCGTCGACCAGGCGGATATTGCGGATCACCGTGCCCTGCTTGAGCGGGATCGAAGAGCCCTTCACCTTCAGGTCCTTGATCACCACCACGGTGTCGCCGGCTTCCAACGGGTTGCCGTTGACGTCGCGGACCACCACGGCATCCACGCTCGCGCCCTCGCCATCACCGGCGGCCCATTCGTGGCCGCAGTCGGCACAGACGTAAAGCGCACCGTCGGGATAGGTGTTCTCGAGGCCGCATTGCGGACAGGCGGGAATGGTGGCGGGCATGGCGACTCCGGGGCTTGCGTGTGACCGCCCATTGTAGCCGCGCGCTCACGCTCCCTTGAGCGCGGCCCCGCGCGGACGCAGCACTGCCGCGGTCCTACGCAGGCGCTGCAGCGGCGAGGGATCGACTGGACCGTCGTCGAGCAGCGCATCGGCCAACACGCGGCGCAGCGGCGGCAGCATGCGGCCCGCCTGGATGATGGCGCGGCGCACCGGGCGCATCGGAAGGCGGTCGTCGGTGAACACCCGCACGACCAGCCCGGTCCCCAGGAACAGGGTGGCGCAGCCGGCGCGATGGCGGCGCTGGTAGCGCGCAAGCAGCGCCGGATCGGCCGGATCGCCATGGCACTCCATCGAATCCCCCACCGCGTGCGACAGGCGCTCGACGCTGGCCAAGCCGAGGTTGAAGCCGTGCGCGGTCACCGGATGCATCCCCACCGCGGCATCGCCCACCAGCGCGAAGCGGCGGCCGACGAAGCGATGCGCCCAGGTCGCCACCAATGGATAGGCGTGCACCTCGCCTTCGAGCGTCATCGTGCCAAAGCGGCCGCGATACCGCTCATGGAGCTCCTTCGAAAAAGCCCCGGCATCCATCGCCTTCAATCGCTCCGCCTCGGCGCCCGTCACGGTGACCACCGCCGAAGCCAACGCACCATTGAGCGGCAGCAGCGCGCGCGTCTGCCCTTCGCCGAACCATTCCCAAGCGACGCCTTCGTGCGGATCCGCCAGCCGCACCCGGCAGACCAGCATGGTCTTGCCGAAGTCGTGCATCGCCACCGGGATGCCCATCGCGCGACGGGTGGACGAGAAGCGACTGTCGGCCGCGACCAGCAGCGGCGCCTCGAAGCGGCGGCCGTCATCGAGCGTGACCTCGGCCAGGCGCGAACCGGTCGCCACCGAAGCAACCCGGGCACCGAAGTGCACGCGGATATTGCCGTCGCCCTCCGCCTGCGACCAGGCGGCGGCGCGGATGTCACTGTTCGCGACCAGGCTGCCAAGCGCCTCGCCTCCGAAGGGGCTGGCATCGACTTCGAACCCCCTGCCGGCGTCGCCGTCAGCGACCCGCGCGCGCAGCAGCGGCGATACCGCGTCTCCGGGCAGCCGATCCCATACGCCAAGCTCGCGCAGGATCCGCACCGATGCCCGGGTCAGCGCGATCTCGCGGCCATCCGCTGCGGGAGCCGACACCGCCTCGCGCGATTGCTGTTCGATGACATCCACGCGCAGCCCGCGCAGCGACAGTGCACGCGCAAGGCAGAGGCCGGCGGGGCCGGCACCGATGACAAGGACGGAAGGTCGGGACATGTCGCGCTCCAAGGTCAGGCTGGAGCCGACAAGCCTAGGCAGGGCGGGCGCAGGGCACCCTGACCCGGATCAAGCGGGGGAACGCCCCCGCGCGGCCGCATGCACCGCCGGCTCCGCCAGGAAGCGCCCGACCTGGAACCACACCAGCAGCGCGCCGCCGCCGATCAGCAGCGCAGCCAGCCCGTTTCCGGGCTGCAGCAAGTACAGCGCGGCCGCCAGTCCCACGGTCAAGGCCAGCCACGCCCAGGCCTGCCAGCGGCCCAGCAGCGCCCGTCGCGTCTCGCGCCCGATGATCTCCCTGGCCTGTGCGGCCGGGATCCCGTATTCCTCGCTGATCACTTGCGGATGCATCGTGTGGCTGACTCCTGTGGCTGTGCGGACGCGTTACCTCGGGTGGAATGGACGACGTGGGTGGACCGATTACGCCACGGATCGGCGCATAAAAGAAAGGGGGCGGAAACCCGCCCCCTCCCGACTCACCAGATGCGGACGCGATCGTCCGGCGCGACCCACAGCGGATCGGCCTCGGTGACGCCGAATGCCTCGTACCAGGCATCGATGTTGCGCAGCGGCGCGAAGGCGCGGATATGCCCCGGCGAATGCGTGCCGTTGACCAGCTGCTGGCGCAGCGCGTCATCGCGCCACAGCGTGCGCCACACCTGCGACCAGCCCATGAAGAAGCGTTGCTCGCCGGTGAAGCCGTCGATCACCGGCGCGTCCTTGCCGTCAAGCGAGCGGCGGTAGGCCTCGAGCGCGATGGTCAGGCCACCGAGGTCGCCGATGTTCTCGCCCATCGCCACCTTGCTGTTGATGTGCATGCCCGGCAGCTGCGGGAACTTGAAGGCCTCGTACTGTGCGCCGAGCTTCGCGGCCTCGACTTCGAACTGCGCCGCGTCCTCGGCCGTCCACCAGTCGCGCAGCAGGCCGGCACCATCGGACTTGCGGCCCTGGTCGTCGAAGCCGTGGATGATCTCGTGGCCGATCACGCCGCCAATGCCGCCGTAGTTCACGGCCGGGTCGGCGTCGGGATCGAAGAACGGCGGCTGCAGGATCGCGGCCGGGAACACGATCTCGTTCTTGACCGAGTTGTAGTAGGCGTTGACGGTCTGCGGGGTCATGCCCCATTCGGCCTTGTCCACCGGCTTGCCGATGCGCACGCGGCGGTAGTCCCACTCGAACGCGGCGGCGCGCTGGGCGTTGCCGAACACGTCGGCGTTGGCGAGCTGCAGGCCGCTGTAGTCGCGCCAGGTGTCGGGGTGGCCGATCTTCAGCCCGAAGCCGGCCAGCTTGGCGCGGGCCTCGGCCTTGGTCTCGTCACCCATCCACTCCAGCTGGTCCAGGCGCGCGCCCATCGCCGCCTTCACGTTGGCGACCAGGGCGTCCATCTTGCCCTTGGCGTCGGCGGGGAAATACAGCTTCACGTAGTCCTCGCCGATCGCCTCGCCCATCGCCGAGGACGCGAAGGAGACCGCACGCTTCCAGCGCGCGCTCTGCTCGGGCTGGCCGGACAGGAACTTGCTGCGGAACTCGAACTGGGCGTCGGCGAAGGCGCTCGACAGCAGCGGCGCGGCGTTGTCAGTGGTGTGGAAGGCCTGCCAGGCCTTCAGGGTGTCGAGGTCGGTGTCGGCGAAGATCTTCGCGATCTTCGGAAGCGCCGTGTCCTGGCGGACCACGCCGGCATCGGCGTAGTCCACGCCGGCCGCGGCCAGGTAGGCCTGCCACGGGAAGCCCGGGGCGAAGGCGTCGAGGCCGGCGAAGGTGACCGGGTTGTAGGTCTTGTCGCGGTCGCGGCTCTCGGCGCGCGTCCAGTGCGCCTCGGCGATCTTCGTTTCCAGCGCCATGATCGCGTCGGCGTTGGCCGCCGGCTTGTCCCAGCCGGCCAGCTCCAGCATCTGCGCGATGTAGGCGACGTAGCGCTCGCGTTGCGGGGCGAACTTCTCG
Source organism: Luteimonas sp. A649 (assembly GCF_054072735.1). NCBI lineage: Bacteria > Pseudomonadati > Pseudomonadota > Gammaproteobacteria > Lysobacterales > Lysobacteraceae > Luteimonas > Luteimonas sp. A649. Next base: position 1,549,826 of record NZ_JBSVRQ010000001.1, read on the forward strand.
TCCAGGTACATCTGGCGATCACCCAGGCCAAGGCCGGACTGGCTCAGGTACAGGGTGTAGACGTCCGGGTTGCGCTGGTCGTCGCCCACGTAGTGGCCGAAGAAGCTGCCGCCGAAGCTGGCGTTGCGCTGGCCCATCAGCTTCGCCATGCCGTCCTTGCCGTCGACCGCGCGGATCGCGTCCAGCTGCGGCTGCAGCGGCTTGGCGCCGAGCGCTTCCACCGCGGCTTCGTCCATGAAGCCCTGGTACAGGGCCGCGAGCTTGGCGGCATTGTCGCTGCCCGCCGGATCGCCCGGCGCGTAGCTTTCCAGCAGCTGGTGCACGCGGGCCTCGGACAGGTCGCGCAGGACCAGGAACGAGCCGTACATGGACTTGTCGGACGGGATCTCGGTGTTCGCCGCCCAGGTACCGCTGACATAGCCGAAGAAGTCGCTGCCCGGCGACACGGAGGGATCCATGCCGGCGGTGTCGATGCCCCAGGTGCCGTACCGGGTGGCCGCCACGGTGTCCGTGGTGCCCGCACCCTGCCCACCGTCATCGACGAGGGCGAGGAGGTGGCAGGCTTCGTCCAGGCAGCGTTCGTGGGCACTGGCGGCCGCAGGGGTGCCGACGGTGAGCGCGAGGGCGGTGGCAAGGCTGAGGATCGTCTTTTTCAAAGCGGGCTTCTCCGGCGCGTCGTGGCGCAAATGGTTGGCCCCGCGGGTGCGGGTGCGCCGGACAGTCTACCCACGCCGATCCGCCCGCGAAGTGTGTCGCTGGTCATGGCAGGGCCATGCGACCATCACCCCATGCCTGCCAATTCCACTCGCCGCCGCTTGCTGTCCGCCGTGCCCTTGTTGGCGCTTGCGCCGCTCCTTCCGGGCCTGTGCGCCGAAGAGGCCTTCGGGCCAACCACCACCGCCGAAGAAGCCACGCGTGGCCTGGACCTCGCCGGCCGCACAGTCCTGGTGACCGGCGCGACGTCCGGGATCGGACTGGAAACCGCGCGCGTGCTCGCACTGCGCGGCGCTCGGGTGCTGGGCAGCACGCGTTCCGCGGCGCGCGGACCGGCCGCCTGGGACGGCTTCGCGGGACACCTGGTGCCGGTGCAACTCGACCTGGCGGATTTCGATTCGGTACGGGCCTGCGCGGCCCGTGTCCGCGAACTGGCGCCGCGGCTGGACGCAATCGTCTGCAACGCGGGCATCGTGCTTGGCGACTGGCAGCGCGTGGGCGGCATCGAAAAGCACTTCGTGGTGAACCACCTTGGCCATCATCTGCTGGTGAACCAGGCGCTTGACCTCGTGGTCGCCGCGCGCGGTCGCGTGGTGGTGCTGGGCAGCGCCAACCACCACGATGCGCCCGAGGGCGGCATCCAGTTCGACAAACTGTCGGGCGAAGGCTGGCACGAGCGTGCGTACAGCCACTCCAAGCTGGCCAACGGCCTGTTCTCGCTTGAGCTGTCGCGCCGCCTCGCGGGCACCGGCGCCACGTCGAACTGCGTGACGCCCGGGCATACGCGCACGCGCATCCTGCGCCACGTCGGCGATGCCTATCGGGCGGATGCACGCACTCCGGCGCAGGGTGCCGCCACGCCTTGCTACGCGGCGGTGCACCCGCGCATGGCGGGAGTGAACGGTCGGTTCCTGCGGGATTTCCAACCCGCCGAACAGAGCGCCGAACAGCGCGACGCAGCGATGGCACGCCGGCTCTGGGACATATCCGAGGAGTTGACGTGAGGGAGCATCTGCCCGTGTGGGTGCAGGAATGGCTGGGCGTGATCGTGCCCCTGGGCCAGGTCGCGCTGATCATTGTCGCCGCGCTGCTGCTGCGCCTGCTGGCACGCCGCGTCGGCGGCCGCATCTGGAAGCGTTACGACGCCCCGGCCGAACTCGTGGTGGGGTCGCGCCGCGTGGTCACCTTCCTGATCTCCGCATCCGCGCTCCTGCTGATCCTGCAGCGCCTGGGCGTGTCCGGCACCGTGCTGTGGACGGCGTTCACCGGCTTCGCCGCGGTCGCCGCGGTGGCCTTCTTCGCCGCCTGGAGCGTGCTGTCGAACATCTTCTGCACGATGCTGATCCTGGCCACGCGCCCGTTCCGGCTGTACGACCACGTCGAGATCCTCGAAGGCGGCGACAAGCCGGGCCTGGGCGGCCGCGTGACCGACATCAACCTGGTCTACACCACGCTGCAGGAAATCGACGACGCCGGCGACCCGCGCGGCAGCGTGCTCCGCGTGCCCAACAGCCTGTTCTTCCAGCGCAGCGTCCGCCGCTGGCGGAGCGACGAAGACCGTCGTCGCGCCCTTGCAGCGCGGGACAGGCCGGCCCGCAACCTGGACGTCTGACGCCGGCGCGCCCCGCTGGATGCGCGCAACGCATCGTTGCGCGAGGCCGTGGTTCCGGCGTCCGGTATCGGCCATACCCTTGTTGCGTGCACTCCTCCCCACGCAACTTCCAGGACCCTTCCATGGCCAAGTACCGCCTTGCCATCGTCGTCGGCAGCAACCGCCGCGACTCCATCAACCGCAAGCTTGCCGAAGCCATGGCCCGTCAGCTGCCCGACACCTTCGAGGTCAGCTGGCCGCGCATCGACGACCTGCCGATGTACAACATGGACCTTGAGGGCGAGCGCCCGGCCGAAGTCATCCGCTTCACCGGCGAGATCGCCGCCGCCGACGCCGTGGCGGTGGTGATGCCCGAGCACAACCGCTCGCTGCCGGCGGTGCTGAAGAACGCCATCGACTGGGGTTCCAAGCCGATGGACCAGAACGTCTGGCGCGGCAAGCCGACCTCGATCACCGGCACCACGCCCGGCGCGATCGGCACCGCGGTCGGCCAGCAGCACCTGCGGCAGATCCTCGGCGTCCTCGGCGCGGTGGTCCAGGGCGGCGAAGCCTACATCCAGTTCAAGCCCGACCTCATCGGCGCCGACGGCGACTTCAGCAATGCCGACACGCGCGCGTTCCTGCAGGCGTATGTCGACGGCTTCGTCGACCTGGTCACGCGCCTCGTGCCGCGCTGACGCGACGCAGGGCCTAGAATCGGAAGTCCTCCGAGGAGCCCCGCCATGACCACCCTGAAGCGCACCCTGGTACTCGCCGCCCTCGCCCTCGCCTCCGCCTGCTCGCCGCAGGCGCGCGCGACCCTCCAGCCCGGTGACGCCGCACCCGACTTCACCGCCCCCGCCTGGCTCGCCGGCGAGGCGTTCGAGTACTCCCTCTCCAAGGCGCTGCGCGACGGGCCGGTGGTGCTGTATTTCTTCCCCGCGGCGAACACGCCTGGCTGCAACATCGAGGCATCGCTGTTCTCGCAGGCGATCGACGATTTCAAGGCACGCGGCGTGTCGGTGATCGGCGTGACGGCCGGAAACACCGAACAGCTGCGCGAGTTCTCCGCCGACAAGGCCACCTGCTCCGGCAAGTTCCCGGTGGCCGCCGACACCGGCGCGAAGATCGCGGCCGAATACTCCGCCGTGCTTGAGCGCAAGCCAGAGATGTCCAGCCGCACCTCCTATCTGATCGGCAGCGACGGACGCGTGCTGGCCGCGCATTCGGACATGAATCCCGCGCAGCACGTCAAGCGGATGCTCGAAGCGATCCCAGGAACCGCCGGCGACGCCACGAACTGACCGCCGCCGCGGCAGCCGGCTCAGACCAGGCGCACCAGCGCCGCCGCGGCCGCACCTGCCACCACCACCACGAGGAACGGCAGCCGCAGCACCAGCGCGGCCGCCGCCGCGAGCAGTGCTGCAACGCGCGCATCGAAGGCAAGCACTTGGCCGTGGGCAAAGGTGTTGACCGCCGTCAGCGAAGCGAGCAGGCCGATCGTCAAGGCCGTTGCCGCCGCCTGCGCGCGCGGCGCGTCGAGCCAGCGCGGCGGCACCAGGAAGCCGGCGAACTTGGTCGCGAACGCGGCAGCGCTGGCGAGCAGGATCCATCCCCAAGTCGACATCAGTGCAGCCTCGCCGCGCCGTACCAGCCCCAGGCGGCGGCCACGGCCGCCGCGACCAGGATCGGCACGCCCGGCGGCACGAAGGGCACCGCGAGCACCGTGGCCAACGCGCAGACCACCGCGATCGCCACAGGTTCACGCGCCGACAGCCGCGGCCACAGCAGCCCGAGGAAGGCCGCCACCGCGGCGCCGTCCAGGCCCCAGCGCCGCGGATCACCCATGGCATCGCCAAGCAGCGCGCCCGCCGCGGTGCACATGTTCCAGAGCAGGTAGATGCCGAGCCCCGCCGTCCAGAAACCGCGCCGCTGTTCGGCCGGGTCGCGCTGGCCAACGGCGGTCGCAGTGGACTCGTCGATGCAGACCTGGGCCGCAAGCACACGCCTCCACCCTCGCGGCCGCAGCATGCGGTTGATCTGCATGCCGTACACCGCGTTGCGCACGCCCAGCAACGTGGCCGCGCCAAACGCCGCGGCCCCGCCTCCACCACCGGCCACCACGCCGATGTAGGCGAACTGCGAGCCGCCGGTGAACATCAGCGCGCTGAGCGCGACCACCTGCAGGACGTCCAGTCCGGCCGCCACGCCGAGCGCGCCGAAGGACACGCCGTACAGTCCGGTAGCGACCGCGACCGACAGGCCGACGCGCATCGCTGGAGTCTTCGTGATTCGCATGCGGGGATCTTAAAGCGCCCAATCGCCCAAACCCCAGGCAACCGTGGTACTACTCTCCGGTGCGGTCCCATCAGATGGGGGTCGGATGGAAGCGGACGGCAAGTGCACTCGACGAGTTCGCCCGTGGTGGCTGCTGGCGCCGGGCCTCCTGCTGGCACTCACCGCCACGCTGTCGGTCGCCTCCGGTGAGCCCCGCACCCTCCGTATCGGCGGCGATGCCAACTACCCGCCGTACCACTTCCTCGACGCCCGCGGCCACCCTGATGGCTTCGACATCGAACTCTCCCGCGAAATCGCCGCCGACCTGGGCTTGGAACCGGTGTTCGAGCTTGGCGACTGGGGGGCCGCGCTCGAGCGCCTCGCACGCGGCGAACTCGACGTCGTACCCATGTTCTGGTCGCCCGCGCGCGAACAGCGCTACGGGCTTACCGAGCCCTTCCTGATCCGCCACCACGCCCTGTTCGGCCACTACGAAACGCCGGCCGTCAGCTCACTGGAGGCGCTGGCGAACGTGCGCATCGCGGTACAAAGCTCGGGGCTGGCCTGGGAAGCGATGCGCGAACTCGATCGCCCCGGAGTCACCCTGGTCGAGACCAACAACGAATCCGAAACCCTGAGGTTGGTGGCGCAGGGCGCAGTCGACTACGCACTGGCACCCACCGGCATCGGTTATTACGCGATCCAGCACGAGGACCTGCCGGGCATCGTTGCGCTCACCCCGCCGCTGCTGGAGCGCAAATACGTGTTCGCCGTCCGGCCGGGCGATCCGGAACTGGTGGCCGCAATCAACGGATCGCTGGGGCGACTGCGCCGGAATGGCGTCCAGAACCGGCTGTACGTGGAATGGATCGGCAATCCGGGCGCGCCAGGCGAGCCGCTACCCACGCCGCGCAACCTTTTCGCCCTGCTCCTGTCCGGGCTGGGTGCGCTGGCTGTCGCGTGCATCGCACTGCTCGCACTGCTCGCATGGCAACGCCGTCGGCGTCCCGCCACCGCGCATACGGTCGCGCCAAGCCAGACCTCAACGGCCGCCGCCAGTACGCAATCACCCGATGCCACCGTCGACAGCCCGCGGTTGCTTGAGGAGTTGAGCGAGGCGATCGCCAACCAGCAGCTCGCCTATGCCTTGCAACCGAAGATCGACCTGCGCAGCGGACGCCTGCTTGGTGCCGAGTTGCTGGTGCGCTGGGACCATCCGCGCCTGGGCCCGATGGCGCCCGAAGAGTTCGTGCCGATCGCGGAACAGGCACGCACCATCGGAGAAATGACGCTCTACCTGGTGCGCCATGGCCTCGCGCAGTGCCGCGGCTGGCCGACCACGGGCGACCCGCTGCATGTGTCCATCAACGTGTCGGCCAATGACCTCGCCGACCCGCACCTGGTCGACGCCATCATCGACGCCTGCGACGGTGGCTGTCCCGGCTTGATGCTGGAGATCACCGAGACCGAAGTGATGCGCGAACCCGAACGCGTGGCAGAAGCGCTTCCGCGCCTGCGCAGCCACGGCATCGGGATCTCGGTCGACGACTTCGGCGTGGGCCACTCCTCGCTCGTGAACCTGCGACGCCTCGCACCGGACGAACTGAAGATCGACCGGTCCTTCGTGCGCGCCCTGCTGGCCTCGCACTCGGACCGCGCGATCGTCCGTGCCACCATCGATCTCGGTCACGAGCTCGGCGCCAGCGTCGCCGCGGAAGGCATCGAGGACGAGGACACGCGGGCCTGGCTCACCGAGGCCGGATGCGACGCCGGGCAGGGCTTCTGGATCGCCCGCCCGATGCCGCCCGCCGAGTTCGTGCAGCTGCTGCAGGCACAGCGCTGACCGGCGGCCACCGGCCGCGCCTGCTACCCTGCCCGCGAGTGCAGGCTCGCCCTGCATATGCGCGTACCAACCCACCGGACGCCCCTCCCACGCGCAGTCCGACAGGACGGGCGCCCCTCCAGGGAGGCCTTCGTGCCCGGTTACAGCACCCGCACGCTCACCGTGGCGGTCGGCGCGCACCGCTACCGGCTGCGCGTCCTCAGCGACAACCAGCAGTTCTCCGATCCCGACGGCCATGGCGAGCGCTTGGGCATCTCGTCGGCGCAGTGGAGCCATTTCGGCCAGCTCTGGCCCTCGGCACGGCTGCTGGCCGAGGCCATGGACACGTTCGACATCGCAGGCAAGCGGATCCTTGAAGCCGGCTGTGGCATCGGCCTGGCCAGCCTGGTGCTCCAGCGGCGCGGGGCCGACGTGGTCGCCTCGGACATACACCCGCTGGCGGAAGCCTTCATCGCCTACAACTCGGCGCTCAACGGCTTGCCGGCCGTGCACTACCGCCAGCTCGACTGGGAACGGGCGCTGCCGTCGCTGGGCGGCTTCGACGTGCTCATCGCCAGCGACGTGCTGTACGAGCGCGAACATGCGGCGCTGCTCGCGGCTGTAGTGGTGCGCCACGCAAATCCGGTGGCCGAGGTCGTTGTCGCCGACCCCGGCCGTGGCAACAGCAGCACCCTCGTGCGCTTGCTGGAGGACGAAGGTTTCGGGCTTACGCAATCGCGCGGAGCGCTGAAAGGGGACGCCCTGGGCACGCTGCGTGGCCGTCTGCTGCACTTCCGGCGCTGAGCCTCCTGCCACGGCGGCAAGCCGGCGTCAAGAGCCTGCAAACACTTTGTTAATGTGCGATTGGTAAAATGGACGCAAGGACACATGCACCCGACAGGGTCAGCGGTGTCCAGGTCGGGCAGTTCCAGTCTCCAGGTGCGTTTCGGCACCGCAAAACCATTCCGGGGCCCTGCCCCGACTGCCATGGCCGCTCTCCGAAGGCCGGCCGGCCGCAACCGCACGGCCGAGCCAACAACGACAGGAGTCGAGATGTCCCGCAGCAACGCCCAGAAGAAGACCCCCGCCCCCGCCGCCACCACACCGCGCGCCCGCACCTCGCCGCCGCTCCGCCGCTCTTCGGGCAGCAGCGCCAACAGCTCTGCCTCCCACCTGACCAGCCAGCGCATCGCCGCCGACCTCGCGTCGTTCAAGAAGTCCGGTGGACGGATCGAAGTGTTGGGCAACACGCCCCTGCGGCCGTATACCTCGCGCACCACCAGCCGCAAGACCGCTGTCGCCAAACCTGCGGCAGACGCCCCCGCGGCGAAGGCCAAGAAGTAAACCAGGCTGCACCCTGCCCGACCGGGCCAGGATGACCGGGGCGGCGCGCGATCATCGCGCGCCGCCCGTACGTTTCAGACGCTGAAGCCGCCCCTCGGCACCGCGTTCCCGGACATTCCGCCCGCGGCATCCTCATCGACCACTGCATCGCGGGCGGAGGTCGCGCCGCAGGCCGCGGCGATGAACACCACGTCGGTCGACGAGTTCAACGCCGTCTCCGCCGAATCCTGCACCACGCCCACGATGAAGCCGATCGCCACCACCTGCATGGCGATGTCGTCACTGATGCCGAACAGCCCGCAGGCCAGCGGGATCAGCAGCAGAGACCCGCCCGGTACGCCCGACGCACCGCATGCGCCGATCGCCGCGACCACGCTCAGCAGCAGCGCCGTGGGCAGGTCCACTGGGATGCCGAGCGTGTGCACCGCCGCCAGCGACAGCACCGAAATGGTGATCGCGGCGCCCGCCATGTTGATCGTCGCGCCCAGCGGCACCGCTACCGAACAGGTTTCCTGGTGCAGGCCCAGCTTGCGGCAGAGCTCCATGTTGACCGGGATGTTGGCCGCCGACGAGCGGGTGAAGAACGCCGTGATGCCGCTCTCGCGCAGGCAGCGCAGCACCAGCGGATAGGGATTGCGCCGCGTCATCGCGAACACGACCAGCGGATTGGCCACCAGGGCCACGAACAGCATCGCGCCCAGCAGCACCGCCAACAGGTGCACATAATCGAGTAGCGCCGACAACCCGCTTTCGGCCAGGATCGAGGCGACGATTCCGAACACGCCCAGCGGCGCCAGTCGGATCACCATCCGCACCACGCGCGTGATCGCGTCCGAGAAATCGGACAGCACCTGCTTCGTGCCCTCGCCCGCGTGGCGCAACGCCAGGCCCGTGGCGATGCCCCAGGCCAGCAGGCCGATGTAGTTGGCGTTGACCAGCGCAGCGAAGGGGTTGTCGAACACCTGCAGCACCAGCGTGCGTAGCACCTCGCCGATGCCGCCAGGCGCGCTGAGAGCGACGTCGGCCGGCACGTCGAGCGTGAGCGTGGTCGGGAACATGAAGCTCGCCGCGACGCCCACCAGCGCCGCAAGCGCGGTGCCGACCAGGTACAGCACGAGCACCGGACGCATCCGCGTGTCCTGGCCCTGCCGATGGTTGGCGATCGACGCGGCCACGAGCACCAGGACGAGCACCGGCGCCACCGCCTTCAGCGCGGAGATGAACACCGTCCCGAGCAGGCCGACCGACGCCGCGGCGCGTGGCGACGCCATGGCGAGCAGGACGCCGGCCAGCAGGCCGATCACGATTTGCGTGACCAGGCTTGGCCGGCGCAGGAAAGCGGGGAGGAAAGACATAAAGGTACGGATTCCGGGCGACGGCAGCGCGCCATGATAGAGCGCCGGCGGCGCGGACGCGCCGGTCTGACCCAGGTCAATGCGCGAACGCCGCGAAGATGCGAGCCTGCATGCTCCCCACGCACGGAGGAGGCCATGGGCGACGCCATTTCCCTTCAACTTGCCGACCGGCCGGACATCGAGATCGACGGCGACCTGGTGGCGCGCGGCCTCGGCCTGGATGTGGAGCGGTTCCGCGAACTGATGGCGCTGCGCAAGGTCGGCATGCTCTGCGAACGCGGCACCGGCGAGGATGCCGGACTCTACCGCGCCAGCTTCTACCACGAGGGCCGGCGCCTGCGGCTGGTGGTGGATGCCGAGGGGCGGCCGGTCGACCACCCTTCACAGACGACGACGGCCCCCTGATCCGGCCGCGCCGGCCGCGCGCCTTCACGCGCGCGAAAGACCACGAAGGTCCATCATGGTTCCCAATTTCCCACGCACGAGGTGCACGATGAAACTCCACGCTTCCCTGCTTGCCGCCGCCTGCGCACTGGCCCTGTCCGCCTGTGGCGGCGAGCCGTCACAGACCCAGGACACCGCAGCCGCACCGGCCCCCGCCACCACCCCGGCCGAAGATGCCGCTACGGCGGTTCCCGCCCCGGGTACCGACGCCCCGATGGACCAGGTTCCAGCGGACGGCTCCATGGCTGGGCCCGGCGACCCGGGCGAACCCGCCGAGTCACCCGCAACCGCCGACACCGCTGCCGGTGATGCCGCAGCCAGCGCCACCAGCTGCGCCGTCGACATCGAAGGCAACGACATGATGCAGTTCAACCTGTCGTCGATCAGCGTGCCGTCGAGCTGCGCCGAATTCACCATCAACCTCACCCATACCGGCCGCCTGCCGGAAGCGGCGATGGGCCACAACGTCGTGGTCACCACGTCGTCCGACATGGCCGGCGTCGCCGCCGACGGCATTTCCACCGGCGCAGCAGCGGGCTACCTCAAGGCCGGCGACAGCCGCGTCATCGCGGCCACGGACATGGTCGGCGGCGGCGAAAGCACCTCGGTGACCTTCGACGTGGCCAAGATCAAGACCGGTGGTCCCTACCAGTTCTTCTGCAGCTTCCCGGGCCATGCAGCGCTGATGAAGGGCACGATCAGCGTCAACTGATGCCGCTCGGCATCCGCGACACCTGTCGCCCGCGTAGCGCATCTGCGACGCGGGCGATTCCTGAATGGCCAGCCAGCTGTCATGACTGTGTCATCGCAGCAAGGTAGAGCAGCCACGCGGCGGGCCGGTAGCCTGAAAGGCCGATTCCAGCCGTGGTTCACATGCTCCGCATCGCCGCCCTCCTCGCCGCCTGCCTGCTGGCGGCGGGTTTCACCTCCTGGCCAGGACTGTCCGCGGCGCTGGCATCGCGCCTGGTCGCGCCCGGCGGCACCTCGTCGCTGCTGCCGTCCGGCCCGATCAACGCCGCCCTGTCCCGCCTGCACGACCGCAGCGGCCACGTCACCACCGGCGACGGCATCGCCGTCTTCTGGCGCGCTATCGATCCCGGCAACTACGACCTGCGCATGTCCTGGCCGCAGGGCCTGACCGTGGCCGACACCTTTCCCACGCTCGATTTCGACGTCCCGTCCACGCCTGCCTCCGCGCCGCGCGGCACCGTGGTGCTGCTGCACGGGTGGATGATGCACGGCGATTCCATGCTGCCCTGGGCGCTGCGCCTGGGCGAGGCCGGCTACCGCACGATCACCATCGACCTGCGCAACCACGGCCGCTCGGGCGAGGGCCCTTCCGGCTACGGCACGCGCGAGGCGGACGACGTGGTCGACGTGGTCACCGCCTTGCGCCAGCGCGGCGAGATCGTCGGTCCGCTGCACCTGCTGGGCGTGTCCTACGGCGCCGCCACCGCGATCTTCGCCGGCGCCGACCCGCACCTGCAGGCCGACAGCGTGGTGGCCATGGAATCCTTCGCCGTCGCCGGCACCGCGATCCGCGACATGGTGCCCTACATGCTCACCGACGCCCCCGCGCCGCCTTCTGCCTGGCTGACCCGGCAGTGGCTGAAATGGCGCCTGAGCGATGCCGTGCTGGATGACGCGATCGAGCAGGCCGACAGCACCCTGGAGCTGTCCCTGGACAACGTCGACGTTGGCGCCGCGCTTGCGCACGTGCCCTGCCCGCTGCTGGTCCACGGCGATGCCGACCGCCACGTCCCCGTCGAACATGGCCGCGCGCTGGCCGCGTCGTCGCCGCACGCGCGTTACGTCGAGATCCCCGGCCAGGACCACCTGAGCCTGCCGATGCAACTCGACGCGCTGATGCCGCTGGTGGTGGACTGGTTCGAGCAGCCGGGATGCCGCAGGCCGGCCACCACGACCGCCACGCTGCGCTAGCCTCCCTGCAGTCTTCGTCCGGTTAACGCCGGCGAAACATCTCCGGGATTACTTTGTCGGCGCATCGGCAGGCCCGTGCAGGGCTGCCCTTCCCCGACGCCCAGGAGACGCCACATGCCCTACTACACCGGCACGATCGTCGCGGTTCCCACCGCCCGCAAGCAGGACTACATCGACCACGCCGCTGCCACTTGGCGCGTGTTCCAGAAGTACGGCGCCGAACGCATGGTCGAGACCTGGGGCGTGGACGTGCCCCACGGGAAGCTCACCGACCTCCATCGCGCCGTCGAGGCCGGGGATGACGAGACCGTCGTGTTCTCGTGGATCGCCTGGCCCGACCGGGCCGCCTCCGATGCCGCATGGCAGAAAATGGAACAGGACTCGGCGATGGCGGTGTTGCCGGAGATGCCGTTCGACGGCAGCCGCATGATCTACGGCGGTTTCACACCGGTGTACTCGCAGGGCGAACCTGCGAGCGGTGGCTATTACCAGGGCTTCGCGCTCGCCGTGCCCGGGGAAAACCAGGAAACCTATGTCGCCATGGCCGACGAGGGCTGGCAGATGTTCGCCCGGCTCGGCGCCTTGGCCATGGTCGAGGCCTGGGGAGAAGACGTTCCGCATGGCAAGCGCACCGACTTCTACCGCGCTGCCCAGGCCGTCGAAGGCGAAGTACCGGTGTTCAGCTGGATCGCCTGGCCGGATCGCGACACCTGCGATGCCGCGAACAAGGCCATGGAGGCCGAGATGGAAGGCGCCGGCATGCCGGAGATGCCCTTCGACGGCAAGCGCATGATGTGGGGCGGGTTCGAGCCGGTGTTCGATTCCGGCGCGTCGCCGTGATGCAGGGCGCCTGCCCGCACGTTTGAGAAGCGTTCTTCCGACTCCAGCATCCGAGGTCTGTTATCGACCTAGAACCGCGCTCCCTGCGTCGCTCCATGCGCGGTTGTCGCATCGTATTCCAACTCCCGTGCACGGAACTCCTCGATCAGGGCCTGGGCTTTCCTGTTGATGTCTTCCGGCAGCAGGAACAGACAGCAGGCGACATGCTTCATTGGCTCTCCCGAAGACCTGTGAGCTGGTGGATGCGATCGAGTGGTCGGCAGCGGCAGCGGCGCGGCGAGCCGACGCCTTGCGGCGCAGCCCCCGATCAGTGCAGCGGCGGTGACGCCGGCTCGGCAGCCGACATGTAGAAGTCGTTGAGGTACTTCTCGCCCTTGTCGGCAAGCACGGTGACCACGGTCTTCAACTCCGGGAAGAGCTCGCGGATACGACGGGCGGCGATGAGGTGCGCCCCGGAGCTGGGCCCGCACAGCAGGCCGCGCGTGCGGGCCAGCTTGCGCATCTCGGCGACCGCGTCGGTGCTCGACACGCTCAGGAAGTCGCTGACCTGGTCGCGGTGGCGGGCGAAGATGCCGGGGACGAAGCCGTCGGAAATGCCTTCGATGCCATGCAGGTCCACTTCGCCGCACAGCAGCGTGCGCGACTCCGACGGCTCCATCGCGAACAGGCGTACGTCGGGGTTCACCCTGCGGAACGCCTGGCCGACGCCGATCAGGGTGCCACCGGTGCCGACGCCGTGCACGAAGGCATCCGGCACGCGACCTGCGGGCAGCTGGGCCAGGATCTCCGGACCCAGGATCTCGCGGTTTTCCTGCACGTTCCACTCCGACTCGAACTGGCCGGGGAAGAAGAAGCCCGGGCGCTGGCCGAGTTCGCGTGCGCGCTCCAGCGCTTCGTTGACGTGGAAGTTGCCGCACAGCAGCACCTCGGCGCCAAACGCGCGGGAAATCGCCACCCGCTCGCTGGACAGGCCTTCGGGCATGACCACGATCATGCGGTAACCCTTGACCGCCGCGACCATCGAGAACGCGTTGCCGGTGTTGCCGCTGGTGGCCTCGACGATGGTGTCGCCGGGCTTGATCAGCCCTTCCTTCTCCGCGCGATCGATGATGTACGAGGCGATGCGCGCCTTGATCGACCCGGAGGGGTTGAGGAATTCGCACTTGGCGAAGATGCCGTCCTCGAGTTCGAGCATGGGCGTGTCGTGCACGGCGTCGAGGATGCTGTTGGACACCTGCGTGTATCGGACCGGCATGGTTCGGCTCCTTGGAGGGGACGATCCCGATTTTCCCGGCCGGCACCGGCCACGGCCCTGATCCAGGTCACGGGCCTTGGCCGGCCGGTACGCGCGGGTCAAAGCATCCGCTGCAGCACGCCATCCTTCTTGACGAAGCGGTGGACCAGCGCCATCACCGCATGGCCGATCACCATGGCCAGCAGCAGCCACGCGACTGGCGAATGCAGGACGCCGCCGAAGGTGGCCAGCCAGGGGATCTCGGCGCCCTGCGCCACCAGCTCCATGCCGAAGACGGTCAATCCGTAGCCATTGCCGATCATGATGCTGATGCCGGTCACCGGCATCAGCACGAGAGCCGCGTACAGCGCGAAGTGGCCCGCCTTGGCGACAAGGCCGAGCATCTTCGGCGGCGGCGCCGGCGGGCGGTTGCCCTGGTTGCGCAGCGCCCACACGATGCGCAACAGCATCAGCAGCAGGATCAGGAAGCCGATCGAGATGTGCCAGGGCACCAGGGTCTGGCCGACCCAGTGCTCGCCATCGTCGATGCGGTCGAAGATCTTGAGCACCTGCCAGACCACCAGCAGGGCCACGCCCCAGTGCAGCAGGCGCGAAACGGTTCCGTAGCGTTCCCTGGTATCACGACTCATGGGATCTCCTTGGCTTGCTGGACTGCTGGCGGGCCGGAATAGCAGCAAGGCCAACCTTACCGCCATTCCATGGAGATCAGGCCGACGCCTGTTCCAGGGCCTCCATTGCGGACACCGGCAGGTGCAGCTCCGCCGCGGCCATGATGTCGTCAAGCTGCTCCAGGCTGGTGGCACTGGCGATGGGCGTGACGTTCGGACGCGCCATCAGCCACGCAAGGGAGACCTGCGCGGGCGTGGCAGCGACGTCGGCTGCGACCGTGCGCAGGACTTCGAGAAGCTTCATGCCGCGCTCATCGAAATAGCCCTTGAGGAAGCCGGCGCGCGCGGTGCCTTCCAGATCCTCGACGCTGCGGTACTTGCCGGTCAGGAAGCCGCTGGCGAGCGAGAAGTAACTCACCACGCCGATATCGTTTTCCTGCGCCACGGCGGCCAGCCCGGACTCGTAGCCGGCGCGGTCGTACAGGCTGTATCCGGGCTGCAGCACTTCGTAGCGGGACAGGCCCTCGTCGCTGGACACCTGCAGTGCCTCGCGCATGCGTTCGACCGAATAGTTCGACGCGCCGATCGTGCGGACCTTGCCGGCCTCGACCAGCTTCGAGAACGCGGTGAGCGTTTCCTCCAGCGGCACGGTCGCATCGTCGGCGTGGGCGAAGTAGACATCGAGATAATCGGTACGCAGGCGCTTCAGCGACTCCTCCACCGCCGCCTGGATGTTGTCCGCCGACAGGCCCTCGCGCGATGCCAGCTTCCCGACCTTGGTCATCAGCACCACATCGTCGCGGCGGCCGCGCTTCGCCAGCCAGTTGCCGATCACGGTTTCCGATTCGCCACCCGACAGGCCCGGGGCCCACGCCGAGTAGACATCGGCTGTGTCGATGGCATTGAAGCCGCGTCCGGTGAAGCGGTCGAGCAGCGCGAACGAGGTGGCTTCATCGGCGGTCCAGCCGAAGACGTTGCCGCCGAATACGAGGGGTGAAATTTCAGGGCCACTGCGGCCGAGCCTGCGCTTGTGCATGATCTGTTGCTCCTTGGAATCCGTAGGGTTCAGGCAATCGTCTCGACCGTGCCGCCATCAACGCGCAGCGCGGCACCCGTCGTGGCGCTCGCCTGCAGCGACGCCGCGTACACGCTGAGGTTGGCGACCTCGTCCGGATCCGCGAAGCGACCCAGCAGGTTCGACGGACGGTTCTCGGCCAGGAACAGGCCTTCCATCTCCGCCGGGGTCACGCCGCGCTCCGCGGCCAGGTCGGCCATCATCCGCACGCCACCCTCGGTGCGTGTCGGGCCAGGCAGGATGGTGTTGACGGTGACCCCGGTGCCCGCCAGCACCTTGGCCAGGCCGCGCGACAGGCCCTGCAGCGCGGCCTTGCTGGCGCCGTAGTGGACCATCTCGGTGGGGATGTTGAGCGCCGACTCGCTGGACACGAACTGGATCCGGCCCCAGCCGCGATCGCGCATGCCCTTCGCATAGTGGCGGGCCAGGCGCACGCCGCTCATCACGTTCACCTGCCAGTACTCGTCCCAGAGCGCATCGTCGATGTCGAAGAATTCGCGCGCACCATAGATGCCGAGGTTGTTGACGAGGATGTCCGCGTCTGGGCGCACCCCCACCAGGGCGCTGCAGCCTTTGGCGGTGCCGACATCGGCCACCACGCCGCTGGCATCGTCGCGACCGCCGTCCCGGCGCAGCTTGGCCAGCGCTTCGTCCACGCGCCCCTGGATGCGGCCGACGATGGTGACGGCCGCGCCGGCCTTCGACAGGCCGGTGGCGATGGCCAGTCCGATGCCGCCGCTGGATCCGGTGACGATGGCGCGCTTGCCGGAAAGATCGATCTTCATGGGGGAGTCTCCTGTAGCGGGCTTGGCTGCGGATCAGCCGAAGCGGAATGCGGAAAGGGTGGTCTTCATGACTTCCTCCGAATAGACCTTGCAGCCTTCGGAGCCGGCGCCCGCGCCGGCGGCGACCAGCAGCGGAAGCAGGTGCTCCTCGCCGCCCGGGGGATGGCTGTCGCGGGCGTGCGGCGCGGCTGCCCACTCGCGCAGCATGGCCTCGCGCCGTGGCGTTTCGCTTGCAACCGCCGCCGTCAGCCATTCGTCGAACGTTGCCGACACCGGTGTGTAGCGCGGGTCACCGTAGCCACGCATGTTGTGGAAGCTCATGCCGCTGCCGACGATCAGCACGCCCTCGTCGCGCAGCGCGGCGAGGGCGCGACCGGCCTCGATGTGCGCGGCCGGATCCATGTCGCGGCGCAGCGAAAGCTGCACCACCGGCACCTCCGCCTTGGGGAACATCAGCTTCAACGGGATGAACACGCCGTGGTCATGGCCGCGCTGCGGATCCACGCGCGCCTGCGCGCCCGCCTCGCCAAGCAGCTGCACGATGCGTTCGGCCAGGACTGGCTCGCCAGGCGCCGGGTACGTCAGCTCATAGGTATGCGGCGGGAAGCCGCTGTAGTCGTAGATCAGGGAAGGCCGGGCGCTTCCGGTGACGCTGAAGCCGAGCTCCAGCCAGTGGCCGGAGACCAGCACGATCGCGCGCGGCGTGGCCGGCAGGGTGCCGGCGACGCCCTTGAGGAAGGCGGCCATGCGGTCCCAGGTATCGGCCGGGTTCCAGTCCATGAAGAAGCAGGGGCCGGCACCGTGGGGGACGAAGAAGACGGGCATGCGCACGCCGCCGGTCACAGCGGATGTACTGCCGATGGAGCTCGCGGAGGGAATGTTCGTGGTCATGGCACACAGTATGGGCTCCACCCCTTAGGCAGAGAACCGGCCAGAATCGAACAATACTTCCCACTCCGAGTGTTAGATTGCCGCCGTGGACCGGATCACCAGCATGCGCGCCTTCGTGCGCGCCGCCAGCGACGGCAGCCTGTCGGCGGCCGCGCGCCATCTCGGCATGTCGCCGGCCATGGCCACCAAGCACGTCAATGCCCTGGAAGCACGGCTGGGCGTGAAGCTGTTCCACCGCAGCACGCGCCGGCTGGCCCTGACCGAAGCCGGAGCCAACTATCTCGAGGCCTGCCTGCGGATCCTTCCGGAGATCGACGAAGCCGAGGCGGCTGCGGCTTCGCAGCGCGTCAAGGCAAGCGGCCTGCTGCGGATGAACGTGCCGCTGTCGTTCGGCCGCGGCTTCGTGGCCCCCTTGATGCCGGAGTTCAGCCGACGCCACCCGGAAGTGTCGGTGGAACTCGGCCTGAGCGACGCCGAACTCGACATCATCGCCGGCAATTGGGACCTGGCGATCCGCATCGGCCGCCTGGCCGACAGTCCGCTGCAGGCGCGCCGACTGGGCGAAAGCCCGATGCTGGTCTGCGCGGCACCCGACTACCTGGACCGGCGCGGCGTTCCGCGGCGGGTCGCCGAGCTCATCCAGCACAACTGCCTCGGGTACACGCTGTCTGCCTCGCAGGGGCGCGACCACTGGGCCTTCGGCAGCAACGGCGAGATCCGGGTCCCGGTCAGCGGCAACCTGATGGCGAACAACGGCGAGGCCTTGCTGGAAGCGGCCGTGCGCGGCCAGGGGGTCATCTACCAGCCGGGATTCATCGTCGGCGAGGCCGTGTCGCGGGGCGAACTCGTGGCCCTGGAACTCGACAGGCCAGCGGTGGACCTTGGCGGCATCCACGTGCTGTATCCGCCCGACGGGCGCCCGCCGGCCAAGGTGCGGGTGATGATCGACTACCTCGCCGACGCGTTCTCCCGATGCGGCCCCATCGTGGGCACGCGCTGCCAGGGCACGCGCTGCTAGAGCGTGCCGGTCACCTCGCCTCCGCGTGCGGCGAGGAACTCCTTCGCCCGCGACTGCTCGTCGCGCGACAGCGCATGCACCACGACCGTGGTGCGGTGCGCGTCCATCGCGTCGTGGGTGGCCTGCACGTAACGGTCGTGGTCGGGTCGGATGGCAACCAGTCCGCCCAGGAACAGTCCGCCGACGGCACCAAAGAAGATCGTCGCCAGGCCCGCCGCCACCGGCGAGCGCGCCACGAAGGGCACGCCCATCCACATCATGGTCCCGAAGGCGGCTGCGCCCAGCACGGCGCCGAGGATGCCCAGCCGCACGTGGGCAATGACGATGGTGCGCCAGATGCCGCCGCCCTCGGGTTCGAGCTTGATATTGGCGTCGGGCTCGTCGGGCGCGATCACCTTCACCTGCGCGGGCTGCAGCCCGATCTCGGCGATCATCGCCGCGGCGGCATCGCGCGCAGCGCCGGCGCTGTCGAACACCGCGGCAAGCTTGCTGTTGGATACCTCTCCGCTGACCGGGCTGTCGGACACGGCGCGTGCTCCTGAGGGCCTGCGCCGATCATTCCAGACCGGGTGTCCGCCGGACGTGAGCGCCGGACTGCGCCCTCAGGCGGCCGCGACACCCATCCGCATCTGCGGCTTCAGGGTCACGTCGCCGCGATCGGCGATGAGCTGCAGCTCGCCGTCCTGGATCATCGCGCCCATGTTCATGCTGCGCTCGAGCAGGCCGGCCGCGGCCTCCACCGATGCCGGCTCGAGGTTGACGACCGAAAGGTTCTTCAGGCGCCCGAGGCTGTTGGCGGCCTTGTCCCACCAGATGTCCGCGGCGCCGCCGCTGTAGTTGACCACGGTGACCTGCCGGGCGCGGCCACAGGCCTTGCGGATGCGGCTTTCATCGGGCTGGCCGAGGTCGATCCAGTGCTCGACGTCGCCGGTGTAGTCGCGCAGCCAGAGGTCGGGTTCCTCTTCGTTGCTCAGGCCGCGACCGAACTCCAGGCGCTCGTGCGCATTCAGCGCGAACGCGATCACGCGCGCCATCAGGCGCAGGGGCGTTTCGGACGGATGCTGGGCGAGCGTCAGGGCATGGCCGGCGTAGTAATGCCGGTCCATGTCGCTGACCTGGAGCTCGAGCCGGTAGATCGTGGCATTGGGGGCCATGCGTGCGCCTCTTCAAGGGAGGCGCGAGTGTAGACCCTTGGCTCAGCTGCAGCCGCCGCAGCAGGTGCTGCCACCGCTGATATGCAGCTCTTGCACGAGCGGCTCGGCGGCGTAGCCCACCTTGCGCAGCGCGGCCACGATCTGCTCGCTGCTGGCGCTCGAGATCACTTCCAGGCGGCCGTTCTCGAGATCCAGCGCGATCTTTGCGTCGGGATCGAGCGGGCGCATCGCGGTGGAAAGCATGGCGGCGTCGGCCTTGCCGGACAGTTCGAACTGCATGTGGATCTCCTTGTGGGGTCACCGGCGACCCCGGCGGAATGCATCATGCAGCCCTCCCCCTCTTGGCGTCCTTGACTCCGGTCAAGCCGCATGCGGGCGCGCCCGAGGCGTAAGGTTGCCGTGCCACCGCCACCAGGGAGCTGCCCGCCATGACCCGTCGCACCGCGAAGGATTTCTCGCCAGAACTGCTCGAGCTCTACGACGGCTACGTCCACGGCCGCATCAACCGGCGGCAGTTCCTGGATCGCGCCGCCACGCTCGCCATTGGCGGGATGACCGCGGCCGTCGCCCTTGCCGCGCTGACGCCCGACTATGCGCTCGCCCAGCAGGTCCAGTTCACCGATCCGGACATCGTCGCCGACTACATCACCTATCCCTCGCCCAACGGCCACGGCGAGGTGCGCGGCTACCTGGTGATGCCGGCGAAGGCGCAGGCCCCCGTGCCGGGCGTGGTGGTGGTGCACGAGAACCGCGGCCTCAATCCCTATATCGAAGACGTCGCCCGCCGCGTGGCCAAGGCCGGCTTCGCGGCGCTCGCGCCCGACGGCCTGAGTTCGGTTGGCGGCTACCCGGGCAACGACGACCGCGGCCGCGAGCTGCAGCAGCAGGTCGATCCGGAAAAACTGATGAACGACTTCTTTGCCGCCATCGAGTTCCTGCTGCGCGACGCGCGCACCACGGACAAGGTCGGCATCACCGGCTTCTGCTATGGGGGCGGCGTCTCCAACGCGGCAGCAGTGGCGTATCCCGAGCTCGCCGCGGCCGTGCCCTTCTACGGGCGCCAGGCCGAACCGGCCGACGTGCCACGCATCAAGGCGCCGCTGCTGATCCATTTCGCCGAGAACGACGAACGCGTCAACGCCACCTGGCCGGCGTACGAAGCCGCGCTGAAAGCGGCCGGCAGCGACTACGAGGCGCACTTCTATCCCGGCACCAACCACGGCTTCCACAACGACTCGACGCCGCGCTACGACGAGGCCGCGGCGAAGCTGGCCTGGGAGCGCACGATCGACTGGTTCAGCCGCCACCTGGCTTGACGCCGCCGCGTGCCCGAAGCCGCCAGGACGCGAAGGACACCGCTGCCAGCCCGGCCAATGCGCCCGGCCACACGCCCCACACCAGCGCCGCGGCGAGCCCGGCGTACAGGGCTGCGCCACCGGCCAGGATGGGCAACATGTCGTGCACAGCGGGCACGTCCCGCGTACGCCGCAGCTCGAAGCGCAGCACCAGCGCGATCACCGGCGCCACCATCAGCAGGCACAGCGCGATCCACCCTGCCCGCCCCAGCCAGAAACCCGGCTCCCCGGGCACGCCCGCATCGATCGGCAGGCCGAGTTTCTCGCCCAGCCACGCAGCGGGGAGTTCAGCCAGCTTGTGCCAGAGGTACAGCGGCATCCCGAGCGCACCGAGCACGGCAATCACGCGACCCAGCGCGCGGCCCGCCAGCAGCCGACGAGCCAGCGGCTCGAAGGACAACACCGCGCCCACCTGCAGCCACATCACGCCGATCAGCGCCAGCGTGGGCGGCAGCATGTTGTTGCCGGCCAGGGCCACGCCGACCATCGCCACCGGATAGCCGCTGGCCATTGCCAGCGCCAGCCACAGCGCGCCCAGCACCAGCAGCGCCATGCCGGTGCCGACGCCGCGGAAACGCCCGCGCTTCCACGCGATGCCCAGCTGCTGCGGGATCAGCCAGACCACCAGCATGTTCAGCCATGCGATTCCGGCCGGATGTTCCGACACGCCGCGGCCAAGCCAGCGCAGCGCATCAAGCGATGTCGCGCCTGCGCGCACCACGTCGAACACGGCCGCCAGCGCCACCAGTCCCACCACCGCACGCAGTCCGAAACGGACGTCCAGCCGCAGGCACCACGGCAGCAGCGCCTGCACCGTCAGCAGCATCAGCAGGAACCACAGGTGGATGGTGAGCGACTGGTTGAACACGCCGAGCAGGCGCCCGCCGGTCAGGAGCGAGAACGCCGCCAGCGCCACCAGCACCGCGAGGTAGGTCACCGTCGGCCGCGCCAGCCCGAGCGCGCGCGCCGCCCACCAGTGCTTCTGTCCGCCGCCTTCCATCCGTCGCGCCACGCCATCGGCGCTGACCGCGGCCGACACGAACACGAACAGCGGCACCACCTGCAGCACCCAGGTCAGGAATCCCGCCGCCTCCCAGATGCCCAGCAGGTGGTCGGTGTCGACCAGCTGGCCATCGACCAGGCGCGGGAGGGTGGCGACCCAGTGTCCCAACACCACGACCAGCAGCGCGCACGCGCGCAATGCGTCGGGATAGGGGTCGCGCTCCGATCGGGTACGTGCGCTGTCCAAGACCGGCAACGATCCGCTAGACGCGACGCAGCATGCGACGCCCGGCCACGATGCCCAGCCATGCCATCGGCAGGTACGCGAACACGAGATCCAGCGCGATGAACCACGCCGGCGCCGGGATCATGAACGCCGCCGCCACGCCGCCCGCCAGGAACACGACGCCGATCACCCATGCGAAGGCCGCCTTGCGACTGGCCGCGACCAGGTAGGCCACCAGGGCACCGGCAAACGTGCCCAGCGCATGCGCCAGGAACGGCACCACGAAGTGCTCCGGCCGGAACAGGTGGATGCCCGCAGCGAGGCCTTCCGCGGTCGTCATGTCCACGCCGGCAGGCGGTGGCACCAGCATCGGGCCACCGGTCACGATCGCCATGTTGACCAGGCTCCCGATAACGATGCCCGCGGGCACCGCGGCGATATTGCGCAACAGCTGTTTCATCTCCCCTCCCCCGCCCGTCCCCCGCCAAGGGGGACAGGCGCGAGTCTAGCCGCAAACCCCAGTGCCCCAGTGCACCCCGTGGCAGACCGGAGTCGGGCCAAGCCGCGGCCTGCAGGTCCGGCGAAACGCAGGCCTTGGGGCAAACCGCCTCCGCGCTATCATCGCGACAGGGGAACGCGGGGAACACCATGGGGATGGGACTGTTTCGCATCGCGCTGCTGGCGCTGCTCTGCGCGGCTGCATGCTGGCCTTGGCACGCCCGGTCCGATGACGACCCGGTGCAAGCGTCGGTCAGCGAGGTCGACGCGCACATGCTGGCCGCGTACGAGCAGCAGCTGCGTCTTTTCGACGCCGGACCCACGTCCCTCCCGGACCACGCCGCCCGCGCGGTGGCGCGCTGCGAATTCATCGCCGCGTTCAGCGACGCGGAAACCGGCCGCTACGTGGACAGTGCGCCCGACGCGCTGGACGAATGCATCGACGCGATCGCGGCAGCCGCGCCGGACCACCCGATCGTGCGCGTCTACATGCTGGAGATGGGTCGCCTGCACGATGCCGACGGACAGGCCGACGCACTGGTCGCCGAGTCCGTCGACTGGCCGCCCGAGCTGCGCAGGCGACTCGCGACCGCCCTCTACTGGGAGCTGCACGACGAACGCGAGGGGGTGATGGCGACCATGGCCGCGCAGCTGGGCGAGTCCCCGCTGGTGCCGCGCGCGGTCACCCACCTTGTCGGTACCGGCGATCACGCCGGCGCGCTGGCCCTGCTCGAGAACGCCGGCCCGGCCAGCGGCAGCCATGCGGCGGTGCGGCGCGTGGAGGCGGCGATGCAGCTGCAGCCGCCGGGCGCCGCCGCTCGCGAACTGCGCCGCCAGGAGCAGGACGGTTTCGCGGTCGACGCCGCCATCGCCGCGCGCGCCCTGCTTCGCGCCGGCGAGATCGACACCGCCCAGGAGCGGCTGGCCGCATCAACCGACGGGAACGACGATGAACTGGCCCTCGCACGCTTCGACGTGGCCCATGCGGCGGGCGACTGGAGCACGGCGGCCGCGGCGGTCGACCTGGTCCGCGCCGAGGGCTTCGTCGCGCACGCCGAACGCTTCGCCAGGCTGGTCGCGGCATCTCCTGGCAGCCTGCTGCAGCCGGCCCTGTGGCCGTCGCTCGCCATCTTGCTGGTGATCCTCCTCGGCCTCGCTCTCGTCCCGGGCCTGCTGCTGATCCCGGTCCACTACCGCGGGGCGCTGCGGCGGCTCGCGGGGCGCGCACGCACGCCGCTCTACCAGACCTTCGGACTGCGACACGCCTGGATGGCGCTGGCGGCCGTGCTGGTCCTGCCGATGCTGGTGCTCGGAATCGTGGCCCCTCACGACGTGTCGGTGATGCTGTCCGAGGACCCGCAACCGGGCGGCCGCACCTTGATGCTGGTCGGACTGTGGGGCGGCCTGGCATGCATGGCGGCGCTGGCCCTGCCGCTGGCGCGCTTCAGCACCGCCGGCGGCTTCGGCTGGGCGCGGCTGCACCGGGCGTGGTGGCGGATCCTGCTGGCCTGGGGTGTGCTGCTTGTGCTTGGCGGACTGCTTGCAGCCTGGCATCAAGGCCAAGGCACGGACACCGACACCGCGCAGGTGCGGATGGTGGCCGAACTGGTCAACAGCGGACGCACCACGCTGGAGATCCTGCTGGCCTTCGCCGCCGTCGTGCTGGTCGGGCCGCTGTGGGAAGAGATCGCCTTCCGCGGCATGCTCCTGGGCGGAATCGCGCGGCACATCTCATTCGGCTGGGCCAACCTGCTGCAGGCCGTCCTGTTCGCCGTGATCCACGATGACCCGCCGCGCTTCCTGTTCTACCTCGCGCTCGGGCTGCTCGCAGGCTGGCTGGTGCGGAGCACGCGCTCGCTTGGGCCGGCCGTGGTCCTGCACATGCTCAACAACGCGCTGGCCTTCGCCCTGACCCTGCGCTGAGCTGGCGCGCAGGGTCACTCATGCGCACAGGCGCGATGCCACTGCGCCCTTGTGGTTGCCGTTGAAGCCCACCCAATGATCGCGTCCGCAACGCATGAACACGGACTTGGGCACGGCTGCGCCGGCGGGCCGCAGCACCAGCTCAAGCCAGTCACCCCACAGGACCGCCCGCTTGAACCTGGCCGGCTGGTCGTCGATCCAGGCCTCGCCCTCCACCCGCTGCCAGGTCTGCTGCAGGCGTACGCGGAAGCGCCGGCCGTTCGATGTCTGCCAGCCCCAGGTGCCCGCCACGCCGGCCGGGATCATCCACAGGAAAATGGCAACCCCGCCGGCGGACATCTTGCGGTCCGGCTTCCAGTCGCCCATGTCGAAGTCGTGCGACACCACCCGCGTCCCCGGCCGCAGTTCCTCCAGCAGGCGTGGGCGCAGGTCCAGGTTGACGCTGTGCAGCAGGTACATCGTGACCACCGTCGCCGGGCTGAAATCGGCGTGGAACAGGTCGTATTCGATGAAGCTGACCCTGTCTTCAACCCCGGCCCGGGCCGCGTATGCCTCGGCCCGCTCCACCCGCACGCGATCGATTTCCACGCCCACCGCCTGCGCGCCGTGGTCGCGGGCGGCGGCGACCACGATCCGGCCGTCACCCGAGCCCAGGTCGTAGACCACGTCGCCGGCATCCACAGCGGCCAGCTTGAGCATCGCCTGCACCACCCGCTCGCCGGTGGGCACGAACGGCACGTCCAAGGGCATGGCGAACGGATCAGACCCGTCAAACACACATTCCCTGGACAACCCTTGCACCCCACTTCCGGAAAGACGATCGGACAATCAGCATAGCAGCGGCCCTTGGTGGGCCGCCGGCGTTCGCGGGTGGCGATCAATGCACTCCGTGGCAGACCGAGGTCGGGCCGAAGCTCTCGCCGAACGCCTGTCCCTGCCGATGGTGCTGCCAGTAGAACTCCGGTGCGGGCACGGCCTGGTTGCCGATTTCCGCCATGTCTGCGGCGACGTCGAACAGGCGGCCATCGACCATCACGTAGCGCGTGTCGGCGGTGTGGCGGATGTTGTCCAGCGGGTTGCCGTCGAGCACCACCAGGTCCGCGCGCTTGCCGACCTCGAGCGAACCCAGCTGCGCGCCGAAGCCGATGTAGTCGGCGCCGTCGATGGTGGCCGCGCGCAGCGCCTCGAAGTTGCTGAAGCCGCCCTGGGTGAGCATCCAGATCTCCCAGTGCGTGGCCATGCCCTGCAGTTGGCCGTGGCCGCCCACCTGCACCTTGACCCCGGCATCGCGCAGGCCCTTGAGCGCCTTCGCCACCTCGATGTGGTGGTAGTCCCAGTCCGGCGCGATCTCGCGGCGGATGCTGCGCGCGTCCAGGGTCTCGCGCGGGAAGAAGCGGTTGAGCTTGGCGTCTTCCCACACATTGTCGCGGGCGTAGAACCAGTACTCGCCGGACAGGCCGCCATAGCTGACCACGAGCGTCGGCGTGTTGCGCACGTCGGTTTCCTTCCACAGATTCACGACGTCGTCGTAGAGCGGCGCGATCGGCAGGTTGTGCTCGATGCCGGTGGCGCCGTCCAGGATCATGGTCATGTTGTGGTGGAAGGTGGAGCCGCCCTCCTCGACCACCAGCATGCCCAGTTCGCGCGCGGCCTGGTTGACCTGCTGGCGCTGGTCGCGGCGCGGCTGGTTGTAGCTCTTCACCGAGAACGCGCCGTTGGCCTGCATCCGGCGCAGGTGGCTGCGCGCGTCGTCGAGGGAATCGATCTCGGCCTTGAAGCCGCCGTCGGCGCCGTACAGGATCGTGCCGGTCGACATCATGCGCGGACCGACCATGCGCCCGGCCTGCAGCAGCTCGGCCTGCGAGAACACGAACTCGGTCGTCGCCGAAGGATCGTGCAGGGTGGTGATGCCGAACGCGAGGTTGGCGTAGTAGGCCCAGTTCTGCTGCGGCACCACGCCCTGGCCGAAGTTCGAGGCGTGCGCGTGGACATCGATGATGCCGGGCACGATGGTCTTGCCGGAGACATCGATCACGTTCGCTCCGGCAGGCACCTGCACGGAGTCCGCCGCGCCCACCGCCGCGATGGTGTTGCCGTCGAGCACGATGGTGCCGTTCTCGATCACCTCTTCCCCGTCTTCGGCATTGCGCATGGTGACGATGCGGGCATTGGTGAAGGCCACCACGTCGCGCGGCGCGTACACCGGCGCCTCGAGTCCCACGGCGGTACCGCCGCCTGGTGCCGGCGCAGCGATCTCCTGCGGCGCGCCGGGTAGGAACGGGAAGGTCTGGTCGAGCCGGCGCGAGTGGTAGCGGTCGCCGACCATCCAGTGCAGCGAGCCCGAGTCCGCCGCCCAGTGCAGGTAGCTGCCGACGTCGGCGCTGACCGGGCGCACCGGCAGCGCCTTGGTCTTGCGGTCGAGCGTGATGCTGCGGCCGGTTTCCGGCATCGGTGCCACGTAGGCGTTGAAGAGCTCGGTGAAGGCCACCCATTTGCCGTCGGGGCTGATCTGCACGGAGTCCACGTACTTCAGGTCGAACACCGCGCGCGGCTCTTCGCCGTGCAGGCCCACCGACATCAGCTTCTTCTCCATGCCGCCGCCGGTGAGGTAGAGCACGCGCGTGCCGTCGTGGTTGAACTGCGGCGACTGGCCGGTCTCGGCCACGCGCACCGGCTTGCCGCCGGCCGTGGGCACGACGTAGATGCCACGGTCGCCCGACCACAGGCTTCCCGTCAGGCCGCCGCCGCTGCTGCGGCTGTAGACCACGTGGCGGGCATCGGGCGAAAAGCGCGGGTGGTAGTAGAAGCCAGGCTCCTGCGTGAGCTTGCGCCCGGCGCCGCTGCCGCTGGCGCCGCGCACGTGGATCGCGCCGAGCGCAGCATCGGACCACGTGGTGTAGAGCAGCTGGCGGCCGTCGGCGCTGAAGCTCGGCTGGTATTCGTAAACGTCGCGATTGCCGGTGAGGCGCGCCGGGGTGCCGCCGGGCAGCGGCTTGCGCCAGAGCTGGCCCAGCGCATGGAACACCAGGGTGCCGCCATCGGCGGAGGTAGCCACGTCACGGATCATGCGCGGGTTGAAGCGGCCCTCGGGCAGCGACTGCGCGAACCGCAGCGGCTCCGAGACCACCTGCTCCACCTGCGCCGTGAACGGGATATTCGTCGCCGCGCCACTGCCCATGTCCACGCGCCACAGCCCGCCCTGCGCCCAGACCACCACCGCGCGCGAATCCGGCGTCCAGTCGAACCCGCTGTAGGGCCCGAAGATCGCCCAGGCTTCCTGCTGGTCGTGGCTGAGGCCGTCCCAGACCGGGCGCACCTCGCCACTCGCCAGGTCCAGGTGGTGCAGCACGCTCGCATCGCGCACGCGCTTGACGAAGGCCAGCGACTTGCCATCGGGCGACACCTGCGGACGCACCGCGCCGCCCGGCGTCGCGACCACGGTCTCGGTCTTGCCGGTCTGCCGGTCGAAGCGCTTGATCGCGTAGATCACGCCGTGCGGGTCACGGTTGTACTCGAAGCTCGGCCCGGGGCTGACGTCCTGGGAGAAGTAGACATGGCGTCCGTCCGGCGACACGGAGGGCTCGCCGAGGTCCTGCTGCTCGTTGGCCTTTTCCACCAGCTGGATGCCGGCGCTGGTGCCGCCGGCGTGATACAGCCACAGCTCGCCCGCGCCAAGCGAGCGCGTGGAGGTGAAGTGCTTGCGGGCCACGATGTATTCGCCGTCCGGCGTCCAGGCCGGGTTGTTGATCAGGCGGAAGGTCTCCTCGGTGACCTGGCGCGCATCGCTGCCGTCGGCAGCTACCGTCCAGATGTTGTTGCCACCGCTGCGGTCGGAGGTGAAGGCGATGCGGCGGCCATCGGGCGACCAGCGCGGCTGGATGTCCCAGGCGCGACCGGTGGTGATGCGGGTGGCGGCGCCACCGGCGATCGGCGTGCGGTAGATGTCGCCGAGCAGCGAGAACACCAGCTGGCGGCCGTCGGGCGAGACGTCGACGTCCATCCAGGTGCCTTCGCCGGTCTCGAAGCGCACCGTCTTCGCCTGGCCCTGGGTGGATTCCACGTTCCACTTGGCGGCCTCGTCGGTGCCATCCGCGTCCTCGCGCAGGCCGCGCGCGCTCTCGAGGGGCGCCCGTGCCTCGTCCACGCCGGCGGCGTCCAGCGCGTCCTGTTCCAGTTCGACGTTGTCATCGCGGTTTTCCTGCTGCTCCGCCTTGTCCTGCGGCGGCGGCGCAGGCGGGTCCTGGGCGAGGACGGGGAACGAGGCAAGCGCGCAGGCGAGCGCGAGGGCAAGGGCGTTTCGGGACATGCGGTCGGCATCCAGGAGATAAACCCGCCCAACTTAGCCAGCCCCGCGCCACTTGGCACGGGACAAAAGTCCCGGCTGAACGCGGGATGTAGGCCCCTGCGGCCACATTTCCACCCGGAGGGCACCGCTTGGTCTAAGGTGCGCCCACCCCCCGCATCGGAAAGCCCCATGAACCTGACGCACGACGGCGCATGAGCGCCGACGTCCATCACTGCGCGTCCTGCGACGCTGTCTGCTGCCGCATGACCGTGGTCCTGCAAGCCGAAGACCGTATCGCCGACCACCTCACCACCTGGACCGACGCCGGCCTGCATGTCATGGCCCGGGACGAATTCGGCTGGTGCGTGGCGGTCGATCCCGCCGGCGGCGGCTGCTCGATCTATGAATCACGTCCCGACGTCTGCAGGCGGTTTGTGATGGGCGGCGCCTATTGCCGGGCACTGCGCGAAGACTATTCGGACCGCAACGCCCGCGGGATTCCGCTGCAGATGTTCTAGATGCAGGCCTGCCGAGTGGGCGCGGAGGCCCCGGATCGCCCGTTTTCGTACAATGGACGTTCTGATCACGACGGATGACCCATGGCCAAGCCAAACTACTCGTTTGAAAAGCGCCAGCGCGAGCTGGCAAAGAAGAAGAAGCAGGACGCGAAGGACGCCAAGAAGCGCGCCGAACGCGAAGCGGCCAAGGGCGACGACGCCCCGGCGCAGGACACGCCTGCCTGAGCGAGGCGGTATCAGCGCCCGCGCAAGCGCTTACAGATGCCGGACAGGCCCCAGCATCTGCTCCATGTCCGCATCCTTTTCCTGCCACACCCCGTTCATCCACTGCTGGAAGCGGGCGCGCACGACGCGGTCGTCCTGGTAGCGGCCTGCCATCACTTCGGTCGGGATCGGGCGCTGCCGCACGTGCACGCGCACCTCCGGGATGCGCCCGCCCATGAGGTCCATCATCGTGGGCCGGCCGGCGGGATAGGCGATGGTGACGTCCAGGACGGCATGCAGGGCGTCGCCCATCGCATCGATCACGAAGGCCACGCCGCCCGACTTGGGCTTGAGCAGGTGCCGGTAGGGTGAGGCCTGCCGCGCGTGCTTGTCGGGCGTGAAGCGCGTGCCCTCGACGAAGTTCATCACTGCGACCGGCAGCGCCCGGAATTTTTCGCAGGCACGGCGCGTGGCTTCCATGTCGCGCTTGCCAAGCTCGGGGTTCCTCGCGATCTCCTTGCGGGTGTAGCGGCCCATGAAGGGGAAATCCAGCGCCCACCACGCCAGTCCCAGCACCGGCACCCAGAACAGCTGGCGCTTGAGGAAGAAGCGCAGCAGCGGGATGCGCCGGTTGAACACCTTCTGCAGCACCACGATGTCGACCCAGCTCTGGTGGTTGGCCAGCACAAGGTAGTGGCCATCGGCCTGCAGCGCCGCGTCCCCGCTCACCTGGAAGCGGGTGCCGGTAAGGCTGTCGACCATCGCGCCGTTGGCGCCGATCCAGCTTTCCGCGAGCACCGCCAGCAGGCGGTTGATGGCCCGCCGCACGCCCTCGATCGGCAGCAGCGCCTTGCCCACGGCCACCAGCAGCAGCGGCACCGCGTGCACCAGGGTATTGAGGACGATCAGCAACAGCACCAGCGCGGCGCGCATCAGGGACATCGGGGACACCGGCCAGGCATTCGGGAATCGGGGGCGGAAGCGTAGCAAAACCGACCCCGCCGGCGTGACTAACGACCGGTGAACCGCGGCTGCCTCTTCGCTAGAGTTGTCGGTTTCCAGCGCCCCGGGCGCAGAGGGGATCCCGATGTTGAAGCGTTGCCTGATGGTGTTCTGCCTGGGGGCCAGCGGCCTCGCCGCGGCCACCGAGCCCGTCGACCTCGACATGGTCAGCCGCATCCGCCAGGAGGCCTTCCACAACTCCCAGGTGATGGCCACCTTCAGCCATCTCACCGAGAACATCGGCGCCCGCCTGACCAACTCGCCGCAGATGGCCGAGGCCAACGCCTGGACGCGCGCCAGGTTCACCGAGTGGGGCCTGTCCAACGTCCACGACGACGCGTTCGACGACTTCGGGCGAGGCTGGGAGTTCAGCCACGCCAGCGTGGAGATGCTCAGCGACCGCGTGCAGCCGCTGCACGCCCTGCCCAAGGCCTGGACCCCGGGCACTGACGGCGCGGTGGAAGGCGAGCTGGTGCATGTCGAGATCAAGAAGCTGGCCGACATCGACACCTACCGCGGCAAGCTGGCCGGCAAGATCCTGCTGCTGGGCGAGGCGCGCGAATACAAGCGCGGCAGCGAGCCCGATTCGCAGCGCCACGACGCTACCTCGCTGGAAGGCCTGCAGCAGTTCACGGTGCCCAAGACCGCCGCCAGCGACCGCGCCAAGCGGGTCAAGGAGTACAGCGAACGCCAAGAACTCGCCCGGGCGATCAATACCTTCTTCGCCGAGGAAGGCGCGCTGGCCGCGATCAGCATCAGCAGCTGGGACAACGGCATCATCCGCGTCGCCGGTGGCGGTTCGCGCAAGGCCGGCGAGCCGGTGGGCATCCCGGAGCTTGCGATGATCGCCGAGCACTTCAATCCGCTGGTGCGGGCGCTCGAGCGCGGCGACACCGTGCGCCTGCGCGTCCGGGTCGATGCCCGCTTCACCGACGTAGCCGACCAGCCCGGCTACAACACCATCGCCGAGATCCCCGGCCGCGGCCGCAAGGCCGGGGAGATCGTCATGCTCGGCGCCCACATGGACTCCTGGCACACCGGTACCGGCGCCGCCGACAACGCCGCCGGCGTGGCGGTGATGATGGAGGCCATGCGCATCCTGAAGGCCGTGGGCGCCCGCCCCGACCGCACCATCCGCGTGGCGCTGTGGAGCGGCGAGGAGCAGGGCCTGATCGGTTCGCAGGATTACGTGTCACGCCACTTCGCCGCGTACCCCGAACCCACCGATCCGGCGCAGAAGGCGCTGCCCGGTTCGCTGCGCGAGCCCACCGGCCCGCTGCAGAAGCAGCGTGACTACGACCGCTTCTCGGCGTACTTCAACATGGACAACGGCTCCGGCCGCTTCCGCGGTATCTACGCGCAGGAAAACCTGGCCGCCGTGCCGATCTTCGAAGCCTGGCTTGCGCCCTTCCACGATGTCGGCGCCACCACCGTGGCCACGCGCAACACCGGCAGCACCGACCACATCGCCTTCGACCGCGTCGGCCTGCCCGGCTTCCAGTTCATCCAGGACCGCCTGGACTACTTCACCAATGTCCACCACACCCACCTGGACACCTGGGACCACATCGAGCCCGAGGACCTGAAGCAGGCCGCGGCGATCGTCGCGACCTTCGCCTACCACGCCGCCATGCGCGAGGAGCGGATGCCGCGCAAACGCCTGCTGGAGCGCAACTAGCCTGGCCCACTCAGGCCACGCGGTCGCGGCCGTCGTGCTTGGCGCGGTACAAGGCCTGGTCGGCCTTGTGCAGCAGCTGTTCCAGGGTGGCGCTGTCGCCGTCGTCCTGGCACAGCCCGGCGCTGAGGTCGAAGCCGAAGGTCTGCCCGAACACGGTGATCGGCTCCAGCCGCGCGCGCAGGCGATCCAGCAGCGCTTCGGCCTCCGCCGCCGAACCCTCCAGCAGGATGGTGAACTCGTCGCCACCGCTGCGGCCGGCAATGCCGCGTCCTTCGACGACTTCGCTGATCCAGTCGCCAAGCGAGCGCAAGGCCTCGTCGCCCGCGGCATGTCCGTAGCTGTCGTTGACCTGCTTGAACAGATCGATGTCGGCAACGATCGCGGTGAACGGGCGCCGGTTGTTGCGAGCACGCACGAAGGCCGCCTCGCCGCGCCTGCGGATCTGCTGGTAGTTGAACAGCCCGGTCAGACCGTCACGTTCGGACTGCCGCCGGTAGCGGCCGCGTTCGAGGAACGAATGCCGCAACAGGATGGCCAGCAGGACAGCGGTGACCAGCAGCGCGAACATGCCCAGGCCCAGCAGCCACTGCCGGCGCTGGGTGGCGGTGACCTGGAGCGCGGCAAGCTCTTTCTCGGCTTCCAGCAGCGCGATCTGCTGCTCCTTCAGGCGGGTGTCGAACTCGACCTGCAGGTAGGCGAGCTGGCGCTCGCGGGTGATGGCTTCGGCGGCTTCCAGCGCCGTGGCGGCGAACTTGCGATGGGCAAGCGCCTCGCGCAGGTCGCCGCGTCGTTCGGCCAGGTCGCCCAGCAGCTGCTCGGTTTCCGCGATGGCGAACTGGGCGCCTTTTTCCCTGTAGTGCGCCAGCGCCTGCGTGAGCAGCACCTGCGCTTCGCCATGGCCGCGGCCAAGCGTGGTCAGGCTTTCGGCTACCACGAGTTTCGCGCTCCAGGCGCCGGCGGCAAAGCCCGCGGCCTCGAACTCGGCGATCGCCTGGCGCCCCCAGCCCAGGGCCTCCGAATGCTTGCCCTGGGCGGCGAGCATCTTGCCGACGCCGTATTTGGCGTTGGCGATGAAGATCATGTCGCCCGCACGGGTGCATTCCTCGATCTGCCGCAACCGCCAGGTCTCCGATTCGCGGTAGTTGCGCGCATGGTCCTCGGCAAGCGCCACGTCGGACACGGCCAGGCATACCGCCCGCGCGTCTCCCTGTGACTCGACCAGTTCCAGGCCGCGCAGGGCCAGCTCCCGCGCCTTCGCGGTTTCGCCGACCAGCGTGTGCAGATAGCTGGCCACGCCCATGAGCCTGCCCGACTCCGAGGGCGCGTCCGCCAGGTACGTCAGGGCTTCGCCCAGCCAGGCAAAGGCCAGCGGCCAGTCCTCGATATTGGCCGCCACGCTGATGGCCGTGGTGTACACGCGCACGCGCAGCTGCGCCGACAGGTCCTCGTGCAGCAGCTCGACGAAGCCCTCCAACGATTCCTGCTCGCGCGTCGACACCGCCAGGTTGCGCAGGCGGACGAACTCCAGGCGCTGCCGTTGCTCCGGGCTGAAGTCGTCCAGCCGCGGCGCGAGGCCTTCGATCCTTACGTCCGACTGCCGCCAGTGCGCAGTGACCGCCAGCCGCTCGATGTCCCTGACTTCCGCTTCCAGCGCGTCGTTCGCGAACGCCGGCATGCCGGCAAATGCCAGCAGCAGCAACGTGGTCCGAATCAGCCGGCACATGACGTCGGTCGAGCTCGGCCGCAGGGCCTAGTCGCAGGCCCTGATGACGTACGGCATCGCCAACACGGCATCGCCGCCGCGGGTATCCAACAGATCAAGCAGTACCGACATCCAAGTCTCCCCCCCAATGAACCACCCCGGCTTCCGATGCCGACCGCGGGATGGATGCGTGCCCGCGCCGTCGCGTCGCGGACACTAGCACAGGACCGGCGGTGACCACGGTACAGCGCGGTCACGGCGCGATCATTGCCCCGCTGCGAACATTTGCCGCCATGACGCGACCCGAGACCCCGGCACCGCAGGCCCGCTATTTCCAGGATGGCCAACCGCCCGTCCCCACCGCCGCGGCGCGCGAATGGAACATCGCGGTGGCCGACGGCCCCGTGGTGGCCACCGCCATCCACGACGGCCATGCCATCCGGCCTTCGCTGCAATCGCTGCTTGCGCTGCCCGACGACGTGCGGTTTCGCGAGGAAGATCCGCTGACCGGAGTCCTGACCGCCGTTGGCGACGTGCGCATCCAGGTCCCGACCTCGCGCTTCGAGCTTGACCTCAATCGACCGCGCACCGCGGCCGTGTACGCGCGGCCGGAGGATTGCTGGGGACTTGAAGCCTGGCGCGGCACGCTTCCCGATGCCGAAATCGAACGTTCGCTCGCCAGCTGGGACCGCTTCCACGCGATGGTGGCGGAGCTGCTGGACCGGCTGCTGCAACGCTGGGAGGCGGTGCTGCTGATCGACCTGCACAGCTACAACCATCGTCGCGACGGGCCCGACGCGGCGCCGGCGCCACAGGACGCCAACCCCGACATCGAGCTCGGCCTCACCACCGCTGATCCGGAGCGATGGGCCGCGGTCTGCGAACGCTTTGCGGCCGCGCTGCGCGCCACGCCCCTCCATGGGCGCGCACCGGACGTGCGCGCCAACGTGCGCTTCCCCACCGGCGGCGACTTCCCGGAATGGGTGTATGCGCGCTGGGGCGCGCGGGTCTGCACGATCTCGCCCGAGTACAAGAAGATCTTCATGGACGAACACACCGGGCAGGCCGACATCGCCGCGCTGTATGCGCTGCGCGACGGCCTGCAGGCAGCGGTGGACGCGGTGCGCCCGGACTTCGAGGCACGGCAGTGAGCACGGTCACGGGTGCGCCGGGCGTGCGCTCCCTGCCCCCCGTGGCGGCGGAAGTGGATGCCGCGCTCGCCGACATCGATGCCGGCCTCGACTGGCTGCTCGCGCTCACGCCCCTGGGCACCGATGCGCTGTGGGAGGAGTTCGTGGCAAGCGGGCACACGCGCGTGTCGCCGCTGCGCTATGCCGAGCCGACGCTCGACCTCGCGGCGATGCGCAGGCGGCTGCTCGACCTCCCGGTGGAGCGCATCGAATCATCGCTGCTCGCCGGCGTGCTGGGCGAGAAGCAGCGCGAACTCGACCGCATGATCGAACTGGTGCGGCTGCGCGGCACCCGGGGCTTCGTGTCGGCCAGCATCGACCTGTTCGGCGGCGTGGAGCCGGGCCTGCTCGAACTGGCCCAAGCGATCCTCGCCGGCGTCGATGACAGCGAGCCGCTCGAGGCCGACATCGGCGTCGACGCGGTCGTCGCCGCCGTGGAGGACGAAGTCGCCTGGTATTGCGAGCGCGCGCCGGATTTCCGCCTCGACATCGTCGTCGATGCCGACATCGGCTCGCTGATGATGGTCTCGCACGGCCGGCTGTACCTCGACGCGCAGCTGCGCCTGCCGCATGCACGGCTGCAGCCGCTGGTGCAGCACGAAGTCGGCACCCACGTGGTCACCCGCTACAACGGGCTGCGCCAGCCGCTGCGGCAGCTCGCCGTCGGGCTGGCGCACTACGATCCGCTGCAGGAAGGCCTGGGCGTGCTGGCCGAATACATGGCCGGCTACCTGCCCGGCGAACGCCTGCGCGTACTGGCCGGCCGCGTGGTCGCCGCCGACATGGCCATCCGCGACCGCGACATCCCGGAAATCTTCGCCTGCCTGCACCAGAAGCACGGGTTCCCGACCGAAGACGCCTTCGACGTCGCCGTGCGTGCGCGCCGCGGGGGCGGCCTGACCAAGGATGCCGTCTACCTGCGCGGGCTGCGCGACCTGCTCGACCACCTGCGTGGCGGCGGCGCCTTCGAGCCGCTGTTCGCCGGCAAGTTCGCACTCACGCACCTGGTGGTGCTGGAGCAACTGGTCGAAGCCGGCTGGGTGCTGCCCCCTGCACTGCTACCGCGCTATGCCACCGCTGCCGGCTTCACGCGCGCACTCGACCAGTGCCGCGACATCGGCGTCGAAGACCTCCACCACCACCACCAGCCCGCCCCTCCGGCCTTCCAGGAACCGCCCGCATGACCGACCGACCGCTGCGCATCGGATTCGTCGTCAACGACGTCGCCACCGAGCAGGACAACTACACCACCATCCGCCTCGCGCGCACCGCCGCCAACCTGGGGCACAGCGTGGCCCTGATCGGACTCGACGGGTTCGTCTACGACGCCAACGGCACCGTGCGCGCCAAGGCGCACATGCCCGCCCGGCAGGATTACGCCGACGACAACGCAATGCTGGAAGAGATACAGGACGAGGACGCCGCCACCGAACGGATCAACGTCGAGGAGCTCGACGTGCTGATGCTGCGCAGCGACCCCGCGCCGGAACAGGTCGAGCGGCCTTGGGCACCGACCAGCGCGCTGCTGTTCGCGCAGCTGGTGACCCGCCGCGGCGTGATCGTGCTCAACGATCCCTTCCACCTCACCAATGCATCCAACAAGACCTACTTCCAGCATTTCCCGGAAGAGGTGCGGCCGGTGACCTGCATCAGCCGCGACGCCGACGAGATCCGCGACTTCATCGCCACCCATGGCAACCGCGGTGTGATCAAGCCGCTGCAGGGTTCCGGCGGCCAGGGCGTGTTCGTGGTCCGGGAGGATGACGGCGGCAACCTCAACCAGATGATCGAAGCGGTGACCCGTGACGGCTACGCCATCGCCCAGGAGTACCTGCCCAAGGCCGCCGACGGCGACCTGCGCCTGCTGACCCTCAATGGCCGGCCACTCCAGGTGGATGGCCAGTACGCCTGCTTCCGCCGCTACAACGACAGCGGCGACGCGCGCAGCAACATCAGCGCCGGCGGCAAGGTCGAACTCGCCGTCCCCGATGCCGATGCGCTGCGGCTGGCCGAGATCGTGGCGCCGAAGCTCATCCGCGACGGCATGTATTTCACCGGCCTCGACATCGTCGGCGACAAGCTGATGGAGGTGAACGTCGACACGCCCGGCGGGATCAACATGGCCGAGGAGCTGACCGGCGTGGATTTCAGCAGCCACGTCATTGCCGACTTCGAGCGCAAGGTCCGGCTGCGGGAGCAGTACGGCGGCATCCTGGCCAATGTCGAGCTTGCGATGCTCTGAGCGGCTGCCGGCGGGAACTGGCCCCGGCGTCCGCTCGCTGTCGGGAAGCCGCAGCAACCAGGACGGATTCACCGTCGCGAGCACCATCACGCGCGCGTCTGCAGGACCCTCGCCGGGTCTGTTCAGTTGCCCGGGCCAGAGGCGTCACTCCCTGGAATCGATCTCCTGCACCATCTGCTCCGTGATCGCCGCGACCTGCTTGGACGTCATCGCCGCGAAGATCCCCTGCCACGCGCTGGACGAGGTGGAGTACTCGCGGGTGCCAGCCAGGGTCCTGCCCGGCAGCACGTAGAAGGCGGCATCGGCCTCGACGCGGGCGTTGCCGGTCATCACGCCCAGCCCGTAGCGTGCTCCGGTGGACACATGGCGGTAATCCGTGATGGTCACTTCGACCAGCGTTCCCGGCATCTCGAACGTCGCCGGCAAGGTGTCCAGGTAGACGAACTCCCGCCCGGCCCCGGCAGCCGTGGCGGCCATCGCGCTGCGCCACTCCGCGCGGAAGGCCTGCCAACCGTCGGAGGCCACCATCTCCGGCGTGCCCTTCACGTGCAGGAGGATGCGCGAGGTCGCTGGCACCGGGATGTCCATGCCCGCCGCCGGCGCCGCCGGCCGCTGGACGGTGGCTGCACAGCCGGACAGCGCAGCGCAGGCGACGAGCGCCATGCTCGCGAGCAACTTGTTCATCGGTCGCCTCGTGCGGGGGACGGGATGACCTGCACGCTAACGCCATCCGCACGGCCCGTGCAGCATGGGGACATCCCTAGCCCTGCTTTCCGCCGCGCCGCCGGCCGCGACGTGCCGGAATGCCCGCCCATGGGCAAAGCGGCAGCGCTCACCCGCGCCAGTTGGCGTGCGTGCTCCAGAACGCCACGCTGCGCGCATACGCCTCGCGGTCCACCGGCACGCCCGAACCGCCCTCCTCGACGCCCAGCGCGTTGCGCATCATCGTGATCGGCGCCATCGGCGTTTCTTCGGGCTCCGCGGTGTACATGCAGCCCACCACGCCCCAGTCGGCGCTGATGCGCGTGCCTTCCTTCTCCAGCTGCGCGCGGCTGTAGAGGATCGGGATCAGGTAACCGGCGACAGGCGGCTCCAGGCCTTCGAACCAGCGCACGAGCACGGGCAGTTCGTCGCGCGTGCGCGCCTCGTAGTCCGAGCGCAGCAGGTGCCGGTTGGCGTCGGTGATCGGCGCCGCCAGGCAGCGGGTGGAGGTCCAGTTGCGATGCACATGCAGCTTGCAGAACGGCGCGTAGCCATCGAGCACCTCAAGCGGCGGCACCTCGTTGAGATGGTGCTCGAAGGCCTCCGGCGTGCAGTCCTGGATGGTGTTGCCACGCGGCTGACGCGGGAACAGGCGCCCGCGGGCGAAGTCGGTGAGGATGATGGACATGCGCGAATGCTACCGGGACCCTATAGTCGGCGGCCAGGGAAGGGGATCGAAGGGGAACTCCATGCGCATCGTGCTCTGGCTGGCCTTGGCCGCATCGCTGTACGGCGGCTGGCAGTGGTGGCAGGAACGCTCCGCCGACGCGGCCATTGCCGCGATCGGCGCCGAACCGAGTCCCAACGGATTCGTGCCCGCGGCCATGCCGGTGGGCGCGCCGCGCAATGTCGTGCTGGTGCTCGCGCCGCGCAACTGCCCATCCGAGCAGGCGCAGCGGTCCGAAGCGCTGCTGGCCGCACTGGAACGTGACGGGGTTCCCGTGCGTCGTGGCACCAGCATCGAGTTCGAAGCGGTTGAGCCGACGCGCGAAGACCAGGCGGCGATCCGGCGCTCCATCGAGGTGTTCAAGCGCGGCGCGCCGGCGGTGTTCGTCAACGGCATGGCGATGTCCAATCCCACGCCGGAGCAGGCCATACGCGAATACCGCCGCACGCGCGGCTAGCGACCTGCGGCAAGCGTCTTGCAGCCGACGCAGCCGATCCGGAACGCCCGACGCTTCACCGTCACGACGCGCAGCCACGCAGTACCAGGCTGCGCGCCGCCGTCACGCGGAGCCGCCGCGCGCGGAACGGCGCAGCATGCGGCCCGCGCGTGCGACCGGCTTCCCGGCTTCGTAGACGGGCCGGCCGTTCACCACCACCAGGTCGAAGCCCTCAGCTTGAGCGGTCGGATGCACATAGTCCGCCCGCGCCCGCACGGCTGATGGATCGAACAGCACCAGATCGGCGATCGCACCCACGCGCACCGTGCCGCGGTCGGCCAGGCCGAGGATGGACGCGGGCAGCGACGTCGCCTTGCGCACGGCTTCTTCCAGCGACACCCGCGGGTCGCGGACGGCAAAGTCCTCGATCCATTTCGCGAACGTCCCGGCACCGCGTGGATGGCTGCCACCCGGCGAACCATCCGAGGCCACCGCCACGCGCGGATCCAACAGCAGCCGGTCCTGCAGCGCGCGGTCCATCACGAAGTGCGCAGCCTGCCCCCCGCCGGGGCCGATCTCGAGCAGGACGTCGGCGAAGGGAAGGCCGCGCTCCGCCGACACCTGCTCCAGCGTCCGTCCCGCATGCGGTCCGGTGCCGAACAGCAGCGCCGACGGCCCGCCACGCTGCGTCATCCGCTGCTGCAGCCAGGCGCGCAATTCGTCGCGCCGCGACTGCAGCACCGCTGCGTAGTCGCCCGGCGGCAGCGCCCACTCCGGGAACAGGATCGCCACGCCCGTATAGCTGGCTTCGTAGGGATAGGCATCGGCGGTGAGCGGCTGCCGCGGCCCGCGCAGCGACTGCAGGAAGGCGAGCAGTTCGACGGCGGCGTCCTCGCCCTTCCCGTACACCACCTTCAGGTGCGAGACGTGCGCACGCGCGGGGCCGGCGGCTTCCACCAGCTCCCGGATCGACGCACGCACGTCGTCGACATCCTCGGAACGCATATGGCTCATCGCCACGCCGCCATGGCGCGCGACCACCGGCCCGAGGCTGGCGAGCTCGCGCATCTCCGCGTAGCGGCCCGGCACGTACTCAAGGCCCGTGGAGAGACCGAACGCCCCGGCGCGCATATCGCCGTCCAGGACCGCCTGCAGCCGTTCGAGCTGCGTATCCGAGGGCCGGCGCGTGCCGTCATCGATGCCTGCGCGCCGCCGCAGCGTGCCGTGTCCGGAAAGCGTGGCGATGTTGATGTCCGGGTTCGACGCGTCCACCGCGTCCATCCACGCCGGCAGGCTGTCGGGCGCATTCCGCGCCTCCGGCAGCGCGGGGCTGCCGCCGTCCTGGCCAAGCACAACCGTGGTCACACCCATGGCGAGGAAGGGCGTGAACGCGGCTTCCAGCGGATCGCCGTGCGTATGCAGGTCGATGAAGCCGGGCGCCAGCACGCGGCCCTCGCCCTGTACCACGCGCAGCCCGCGTGCATCGGCGTCGGACGACGGGCCGATGTGTTCGATGCGATCACCGCGAATCCTGACATCGGTGTGCTGGCCGGGCCCGCCGGTGCCGTCGACAAGAAGCACGTCGCGCAACAGCAGTCCGGACACGTCTGCTCCCGGCATGGGTTGCCTGGAGCACGCCGACGGGGCCAGCGCGCAGGTGGCGCCTGCAGCCATCGCCCCCAACACATCGCGCCTGGACCAGGTCAGGTGCCGCATGGCCACGCCTCCGCTGCAATGACAGGCAGCCACATTAGCGAAGCGCGTCCGGCCAGTCACACCGCATTGCGGCAGCTTTACAGGAACGGCGCTGCGTCCGAAGGCCTTTCGAAACGCCGGTGCGCGCCGGTCAGCGGATCCACGAACTCCAGTGCGTGTGCGAACAGCTGCAAGGGCCGTGCATGGTCGTCTTCCCCGATCGCACGTAGCACCGGATAGTACGGATCGCCCTGGATCGGGGCGCCCAGGGCCGCCATGTGCACCCGGAGCTGGTGCTTGCGTCCCGTCACCGGCTTGAGCCGGTACCACCAGGCGTCCGGCCCGCGCGCGGCAACGTCGATCAGCGTTTCGGAGTTGGGCTCTCCGGCCACTTCGCGCATCCGGAAGAACGGCTCGCCCGCTTCGAGGCGGCTGCGGCGCACATGCGGGAACCCGAGCTCCGGCAGCGGGGCCGCGAGGGCGAAGTATTCCTTGCGCATGCGTCGCTCGCGGAACAGGGCCTGGTAGTCCGCCCGACTGTCCCGGCGCACGGAAAACAGCACAAGGCCCGCGGTGTCGCGGTCGATACGGTGAAGCGGTACCAGGTCCGCGGTGTCGAGACGGGTGGCAAGCCGTGTCAGCAGGGTTTCGCGCACGAACGCGCCCGTGGGAGCGACCGGCAGAAAGTGCGGCTTGTCGACGACCACCAGGTGTTCATCCACGTGCAGCACCGTTTCAGAAAACGGGATGCAGCGCTCGTCGGCAACTTCGCGGAAGTAATGGATCTCCGAGCCGGCGCGGTACGCAGTGGTGTCGTCCAGCGCGCGTCCCTCCGAATCCAGCACGCGCCCCCGGCGGAAACGGTCGGACCACGTCGCCCGGTCCACTGCCGGAAAACGTGCGCACAGGCCATCCAGCAGGGTGCCCCACGGACCGGGGGGCAGTTGCAGGCGACTGGCGGGAATGCCGTCGCGGATCGGGCGGGGCGAGCGAGTCACGCGCGCAGGTTACCGCGCCCGGCCGGGACCTACGTCCTTCAGCGCGCTACCACCTCTGCGATGGGATCGGATGCACTGCCACTGCGGCCGGATCGAAGCGCGGCCATCCTGCGATCGTGCTCGCGCAGCTTCGGCAGAGCTTCCCCGGCGAGGTGCGCGCCCGGCCCGCCCTGGTCGAGCTCGCGCTGGCACAGGCGGATTGCACGGCCATGGCCGCGCGCCATGTGCCGGAGCCACGCACGGTCGTAGGCTTCGCCCTGGTTCCGGTCGAGTTCGTGCAGCGTGCTCCGCTGGCGTGCGTCGGGCTTCGGGGGCGCGCTGCCGGCGGCTTCGGCAAGCACCCGGTTGAGCGCCACAAGGTCGTGTTCCAGCTGCTGTGCGAACCGGCGCAGCTCCGCCGACGCCCCGCGCAGCTGTGCCGAACGCGCCGCCTCCACCGCGGCGACGCCGTCGTACAAGGCCTGCCCGAGTAAACCGCGCGATTTGTCGCGTCGCGAATACGCTTTCCACGCAGCGGCGCCGGCGCCGGTGAGCAAGGCAAGCTTGATGAGCCTGGCGAGCATGGGGGATCTCCGTGTGACTGCTGGTTGAGCAGGCACCAAGGACAGCAGCCGCGGGATTCGGTGCGCGTGAAGCCGACAACGAGCACGGCGCTCGCGTTCATCCCGCGCCCGGATCCCGCGCTGCCTTCCTACGCACTTCACGCCCCGGCGCATGCTCCCGAACAC
Organism: Luteimonas sp. A649; assembly: GCF_054072735.1. NCBI lineage: Bacteria > Pseudomonadati > Pseudomonadota > Gammaproteobacteria > Lysobacterales > Lysobacteraceae > Luteimonas > Luteimonas sp. A649. Next base: position 1,592,051 of record NZ_JBSVRQ010000001.1, read on the forward strand.
GATCCGGACGTGCCAACCGACCCTGGCCTAGGCTTGGCCTTGGAAGACCGGCTCCAGCAGCCGGAAGCTCCCGTCACCCGCGTCCATCTCCACCCGGCCGCCCACCGGCACGATGAACTGCTGCCGGATGTGGCCGATCATCGCGCCGCGGTAGGCGGGAATGCCCAGCGGCTTGATGTAGTCGTCGAGGATCTGGTCGAGTCCCAGCGAACCGTAGCCGTCGCCCGGGTCGCAATCGGTGCACTCGCCGAAAATGAAGCCCGCGATCCGGTCCAGCGCGCCCATCAGTTTCAAGGTGCTGAGCATGCGGTCCACGCGATACGGTGCCTCAGACACGTCTTCAAGGAACAGGATCTTCCCGCTGAAGTCCGGCAGGAAGGGCGAGCCGGCCAGCGCCGTGAGCACGGTCAGGTTGCCGCCGACCAGCTCGCCGCGCGCCGTGCCACCGGTGATCGTCACCGTGCGGTTCTTGCGCTGCACCAGCTCGTCACCGCGATCGGCCACGTTCCGGTACTGCATCAACTCCCGATTGAAGAACAGGCGCCTGAACTGGTCGGCGTTGAAGCTGTTCCAGCTGCCGGAGCCGTTGGGGCCGTGGAAGGTGACGAGCCCCGTCTGCGCGTGGATCGCGCTGTGCAATGCGGTGATGTCGGAGTACCCGAGCAGCACCTTCGGATTGGCGCGGATCAGGTCGTAATCCAGCAGCGGCAACAGCCGCGCGGCGCCGGAGCCGCCACGCACGCAGATCACGGCGTTGACGTCGGTATCGGCGAAGGCCGTGTTGATGTCGTCCGCGCGCCCGGCATCGCTGCCCGCCAGGTGGCCGCGCTTGTCCGCGTAGTGGGCGCCGGCCTTGACCTTGAAGCCCAGCGCTTCCATCACTTCCTGCGCAAGCTGCAGGTTGAAGGCATCGTCGACGGGCGATGACGGACTGACCAGGGCAACGGTATCGCCCGGCTTCAGCGCCATGGGAAGCAGGCGCCCGCCCACCGAGGCCAGCGCGCGGTGCCCGCCGGCAAGTGGCAGCAGCAAGGCCGCTGCCGCCGCGCCACCGATGAACCGCCGCCTGTCCATGCCGCCGCGCCCGCCGGACACGGCGATCAGGGCGCGCCGGCGACGCGAACGCCGTCGGCGACGATCCGGTATTCGACCGGCTCGGCCGCGATGCCCTTGGCACTGTCGCCGCTGAGGTGTTCGACCTGCTCGGGAGTGAGCTCCTTGCGCTCAAGTACGCCGTGCACCACCGCCGCGCCGCTTGCGTCCTTGGGCAGGAAGAAGGCGTGGTCGCCGAACATCACCCGCGCCACCTGGCCGTCGTCCTCCAGCATCATCCAGCAGCCCTTGGCCTGGCAGACCTCGGCGATGCGGCCGCTGAAGCGACGCGGCTCGCCGGCATGGCCGTCGAAATCCGCAATGGCTGCGGATACCGGAACGGTCGGGCCATCGGTGAAAGCCTCGCCGTAGGAGACAGGCTCCGCGGCATGGGCCAGCAATGCGGTGGTGGACAGCAGGATGGCGGCGAGGAAGCGCATGGGAGCCCCGGATCGGCAAAGGATGGGGTCCGACGATAGCGGTGGATGGCGGCGTGGGCCAGTGTCTCCCGCGGCAGCGGGCCCCATGCCGGGACCCGCCGCCGTTCAGTCAGAACCGGGCTTCGACGCCGAGCATCAGCGTATCGGCGCGGTCCGCGTCGTAATAGAACGTGCCGCGGTCCCAATAGGCTTCGTTGAAGTACACGTAGTTCGTGTAGACGAGGCTCATGTTGAAATGACGGTTGAAGTCCACGCCCAGGCCGACGCCGACGTAGCCGCCGTCGACATCGTAGTCGGCCGACATGTAACCGGCGCGCACGAGGGCGTACACCGGGCTGGTGCTGACAAAGTTGAAGCGCGCGTTCACGCCGATGCTTGCGTAGTCGACTTCGGCGAAACGCCAGCCGTCCTCGGTGGTGCTGTCCAGCCGACCGGCGGCCAGCTCGATACCGACCAGGCTCACCGCGCCGGCCTGCCAGCGGTAGCCCGCGTTGACCAAGCGCGCCGACTGGTCGACGTCGTCATATACCCAGCCCTTGCCGCCTTGGACGCCGACGAAGAAGCCGCCCCGGCCTTCCTCTTGGCGCGCCGGAGCCTCGTAGCTGCCGGTATACGACTGCGAGTGGCCCACGCTGGACTGCTGCTGCGGCGCAGGCTGCGGCGCTTCGTCTGCAGCGACAACCGGTCGCGGCGCTTCGGGCACGCGCTTGGCCGGATCCATCTCCTGGCGCGGCGGCGGTGACGCAGGCTCGATCGCCTTCGACTGGGCGTAGGCACCCGTTGATGCGATGACTGCGAACGCGGCGGCCATCATGGCCACCGAACTGGACTTCTTCATGAAACTCCCCTGTTTTCATTGTTTTTGACCGCGCCGGAAGACGCTGGCGCGCTGCGCATGAAGCACGTCGCGTGCCAACGCCGTGCCATCGGGCGATACATCCCACGCCCCATCCACCCGAGCAGGCGGCCGCTTCACGGCGGGTAGTGACGATTCACGTCAGCAGCACCTGTTTGCGGCGACGAGGCCCGCCAATCCACCAGGCACCCAAGGCATATAGTTGCCGCCTCACAGGGGGAAACATCATGAAACAGACCATGCGCGGCGCGGCGTTGGCCGCAGCCTTGTTCCTGTCCGCCTGCGCGACGCACCAGGACGTGCTTCTTGCGAAGTCGGCGCCGCCGGCGATCGTGTCCGTCGCGCAGGCACCGGCCGAGGGAAATTCCGCAGAGATGGACGTGGCGGTGCGCAATGCGCTGCTCGCGAACGGATTTACCGTGCAGGCGCCCTTGCCCGCCGGGACCCGCACGTCGGACGGTGTCGACGCGATCGTGAGCTACGTCGATGTCTGGCGCTGGGACATCGTGATGTACCTGCAGTCCGTAGCGGTCAAACTGTTCGATGCCAAGAGCGGCGACCTTCTGATCGCGGGCGACTGGAAGAATTCCGCGTTCCACGGATTCCAGGACGAGGCACGCGTCATCCAGGATCTGATCGGGGAAATGACCGCCAAGTTGAGGGCAGCGAGTCCGGCGCCGCAGCCACAGGAGGCAACCGTCGCCCCCGATGACCACGCCGCGCTCGATGAGGCCGCGGGTCCGCTTGGGATCAGCTCGTCCGGAACGGCATCAGACGTGCTCGAGTGAGGTCGTCTGCTTCGAGAGCGTCCCTGCCCGCTCCACTCTGAAGTCGATGGGCTTGCAGCTGAATCGGATGCGTTATCGTAACGCCCGCCGCCAAGGCCTCCGGGAAAGGACCAAATGAGCGACCAGGCTACAAGCACCGGCGTCGACCACCCGGCCCACTGCGAAAACTGCGCGGCCGCCCTGCACGGCGAGTTCTGCCACGCCTGCGGACAATCCGTACACAATCCGATCCGCCATTTCGGACACGCGATCGAAGAGTTCTTCGAGGCGTTCTGGCATCTCGACGGGCGCGTCTTCCGGACGCTCCGCGACCTCTGGTTCCCGGGGCGGGTGGCGATCAACTATCTCGCCGGCCACCGCGCCCGCTACATCGCGCCGCTGCGCCTGTTCGTGATCCTGAGCGTGCTCACGTTCTTCATCGGCGCGGTGTCGGTGCACGTCGACGACAACCCGGTCACCGTCACCGGCATCGAGGAAATCCGGGGTGCGGGGACCGTCGAAGAGGTCGAGCGCATCCGCGACGCGATGACCGCCGAGATCGAAGCCGCACGCGTGGAAGCCGGCAACACACCGGGCATCGACCCTGCCCTCGTGGCAGCCGAGGTGCGGATTCACGGTGCCGCCGCCAACCGCATCGTCGAGCTGACGGGCGAGCCGGCGGCCGGGGACACGGGCGAATCGTCCGCACCCGGCGGCAAGCGTCCCTCGTCACTGCAGTTCAACTCGTTCGGCCACAAGGGCGTGTGGGATGCCGAGACCAACCCGCTTGTCGTCAACTGGTGGCCGCGCTTCGCGAACGACTGGCTCAACCGCAAGGTGGGCAATCTCGAAAAGAACATGCAGTCCTTCGACGGTGCGGCCCCCGACGTGTGGCTGCAGGGCATCATGTCGTCGGCGCCGTCGGCGCTCTTCCTGCTGGTCCCGGTGTTCGCCCTGTTGTTGAAGGTGGCCTACCTGTTCACGCGACGCGTGTACCTCGAACACCTGGTGGTGGCGCTGTACAGCCACATCTTCCTGTTGCTCATGTTGACCGCGGCCTTCCTGCTGGCGGCGCTGGATGACTGGGTGGGCACGCGCGCCGCGGGCGTCGTGTCCGCCCTGGCGATGTTCGCCATCCTCGTGTGGATGCCGGTCTATCTGCTCATGATGCAGAAGCGCGTCTACGCGCAGTCCTGGTGGCTGACGGTGCCCAAGTACCTGGTCATCGGCTTCATCTATTTCATGATGCTCACGTTCGCCACCTTGCTGGTGTTCCTCGGGCGGCTGACGGCGGCCTGACCACGCCAGGGCCCATAGGCTGCGTCCGGCCTTTGCGGATGCTTCATCCGCACTCGGCTAAACAGGGGGACCCCACAAGGAGCTCCCCGATGACCGCACACGATGCCCCCGCCACCGTCCCCGCCGTCGACCTGCAGCGCTACCTCGGCACCTGGTACGAAATCGCCCGCCTGCCGATGCGGTACGAGCCCGAGGACTACCGGAACATCACCGCCACCTACACGCTGCAAGACGACGGCAAGGTGCGGGTCGCCAACCGCGCCATCGACGGCAAGGGCGAGCCGCAGGAGTCGATCGGCGAGGCCACCCCGGTCGACGGCAGCCAGGACAGCAAGCTCGAGGTGAGCTTCCTCCCGCAAGGCCTGCGCTGGATCCCGTTCACCAAGGGCGACTACTGGATCCTGCGCCTGGACCCGGACTACCGCATCGCCCTGGTCGGCAGCCCGGACCGCAAGTACCTGTGGCTGCTCGCGCGCGAACCGCGCCTGGACGCGTCGACCCGCGAGGACTACCTCGCCACGGCCCGTGCACAGGGATTCGAGCTCGACGACCTGATCGACACCCCCCAGGGCGGTGCGAGCCCCACCCTGTAGCAGCGCCGTGCCGGCCGCCGGGCGGCAATCCGGTTCCGGATGGCTGGCGCATACTGTGTGGGCCGACTGCAACCGCAGTCCCGCGCCAATGCGCCGAGGAGAACCAGATGAGCAAGGGCCTGAACCAGAAGAAGGAACAGAAGAAGAAACCGCTCAAGACCATGAAGGAAAAAAAGGCCGAAAAGCGCGACAAGGGCGCGACCAAGCCCTTTGCGCCGGCCTGAGCGCGCTCCAGTCAATCAACGGAAAAGGCCCGGACATGTCCGGGCCTTTTTTTGTTGGCCCTCCGGGTCATCCGCCAGGGCGTTCGCGTCGGCCTATGGCAGCACCGCGGTCCACTCCGGCGTCGAAAACCGGTCCCGCGCCAGCGCCTGCGCGCGCCCGAGTTCGTCCGGATGCAGGATGTCGGGCTGCAGCCCGCCATGGCGGCTGCGGAAGGTGTCCACCATGCGGTCGATCACCACGGCGCGTGGCAGTCCGGTCTGGCTGCGCAGCGGGTCCACGCGCTTGGCGGCGCTGGTCGTGCCCTTGTCGGACAGCTTCTCGCGGCCGATGCGCAGCACCTCCATCATCTTGGCCGCGTCGATGTCGTAGGCCATGGTGACGTGGTGCAGCACCGCCCCGCGGCGCCGGGTCTGTGCCGCGCCGGCGATCTTTCCGGCACTGGACGTGATGTCGTTCAGGGGCTGGTACCAGGCCTTGATCCCGAGACCGGCCAGGGCCTCGATCACCCATTGGTCCATGAACGCATAGGCCTGCTCGAACGTCATGTCCTGCACCAGCGTCTCCGGCGCGACGATGGAATACGTGATGGTGTTGCCGGGCTCGATGAACATCGCGCCGCCGCCGCTGATCCGCCGCACCACCTCGATGCCATGGCGACGCGCGGCTTCCATGTCGACCTCGTTGCGCAGGGACTGGAAGCGCCCCATCACCACCGCCGGCCCGGCCCACTCCCACACCCGCAGCGTGGGCGGCCGCCGACCGGCAGCCACCTCGTCCAGGATCACGTCATCCAGCGCCATGTGCAGCGCCGGCGCCTGCGCTTGCGCGTGCACCAGGTGCCAGGCGTGGTCGCGCCAGTCGCTGCGGCTCACGCCCGGCCCCCAGCGTCGCCGCCCGCGGCACCCACTGCCCGGCGCACAGCGATCGCCACACCCGCGGGGGTGATGCCATACATCCGCGTCTCCGGATCCGTCGCCGCGGCCACCAGGGCAGCCAGCGCGGCCTCGTCGACATCGACGGGTGTTCCTTCCAGGGCCGCGGTGATCGCGTCCAGCGCACTGTCGGGCTCCAGGAAGAAGTCCCCGCTGACCTGCACCGCCGTCATCCGGCCCTCCGCGACGGCCAGGTCCACCACCACCAGCTTGCCGCCGGGGACCTTGTACTCGCCGTGCGCCCTGCCATTCGTTTCGTCCATGCGCGCAGTCTATCCCCGGACATCGCGCGCCACAGCCGTGTTCCCCTATCCTTCCGCCACGGCTGGAACTCCGTTCCACCCCGGCCCTTTTCCGAACCGAGGCTTCTGTGCACACCGCAGACAGGGGCAACAGCGGCGCAGCTGCATTGATCGCAAACGATGACCGCGCCCTCCTGCGCGGCATCCTGGTGCACGACATCCGTCGCGACCTGCGCCGCCACCTGCGTCCGATGCTGGCCTGGTACCTGCTGTTCACCGTGTTCGCGACGGTGGCGGCGGCACCGCTGACCACGTGGTCGCTCGCCGCGCTGCTGCACTGGATCGAGCGCCCGTTCGCAGGCGACCTGGATGGCGCCCTCGACAACCTGCTCGCGCTCACCTGGCTCATGCTGGCCGGCGCACTGTCCTGGTACGTGGTCATGCTGCAGCAGGCCGGCATGCTCCTGGTCTCGGCAAGCCACGGCTGCCGCTACCGCACGGCCGCTGCAGCGCTGATCGGCATGCTGCGCCGCGCCGGGCCGCTTGCCGTGCTGGCCACCCTGCAGGTCCTCGCGCACACGCTGTTCGCCCTGCCCTGGCTTGCGATCGGCGGCACGCTCTACTGGCTGCTCCTTGGCGGCTACGATCCGTATTTCGTGGTGGCGGCGCGACCACCCGCGCTGTGGTGGTTCCTCGCCGCCTTCCTGCCGGTGCTCGCGATCGGCCTGCTGCTGCACGCGACGCTGTACTTCAGATGGCTGCTCGCCACGCCGGCGCTGGTGCTGGAAGGCCACTCGCCACTCGCCGCCCTGCGCCGCAGCCGCAGGCTGACCCGCGGCCGGCACCTGCGCATCGCAGCGCTCGTGGTGGGCGTCGCGCTCACCGTCGCGGCCATGCCGCTGGTCGTGACCGAACTCTACGACCGGGCGGCCACGCCCCTGCTGGACTGGCTGCCCGAGCATCGCCTGCTGGTCAGTGGTGGCATGGTGGTGTACCTCACGCTCTACGTCGCCACCGTGCTGGGCGTGCTGCTGCTCGGCAGCACCTTGAACACCCTGCTCGTCCGCGCCCTGTTCCACCGTCTCGGCGGCGCCCGCGGTGCACGGGTGGCCGACCCCACTCCGCGGCGCCCGGGCCGGCTGGTCTGGGGCGCCGAGGCCGCGTTCCTCGTCGTTGCACTGGTGCAGGCGACGATGGCCGTGAGCAGCATGAACCTGCGTCGCGATGTCACGGTGACCGCGCATCGCGGCGCCGCGCTGATGGCGCCGGAGAACACGCTCGCGTCGTTCCAGGCGGCGATCGCCGGCGGCGCGGATGCGATCGAGTTCGACGTCCGGCTGAGCGCCGACGGTGCCGTGGTCGTGTTCCATGACAGCGATTTCCGCAGGGTCGCCAATGACCCCCGCACCGTGCTGCAGACGCCGCTGTCGGCCATGCGCGGCATCGACGTCGGCAGCTGGTTCGATCCACGCTTCTCGGGCGAGCGCATCCAGACGCTGGCCGAGGCCCTGGCCTTCATCGACCGCCGCGCGCTTGCGCTGGTCGAGCTCAAGCCCGACGCACACAACGCACAGTCCCTGCTCCACGCCACCCTGCGCGAGATCCAGCGCGCGGGCCATGAAGATGCCGTCGTGCTGGCCTCACTCTCGCCGGAGCTCGTCCGCGCCGCGCGCGCCGCCGCACCCGGGGCGCGACTGGCCCTGTTCGCGAATGCTGCCCTGCCCGGCACGGCACTGCGGACCGACTTCGACATGCTCGGGATCAACCACCTGCAAATCGACGCCGCCGCGGTCGCCGATGCGCGCCGCCGCGGCTACCTGCTGCAGGCATGGACGGTCAACGATCCTGTACGCATGGCGCGTTACATGGACCTCGGCGTCGACGACATCAGTACCGACGTGCCGGAACTTGCGGTGCGCCTGCGCGCCGAACGGGCGGCGCTGACCGACGTCGAATTGCTGCTCGTGCGCCTGCACAGCTGGTTCCGGCGTTGAAGCGAGCGACCGCCTAGAGCTCAGCGACCGCCACCCGCGCCAGCGCCAGCGTCTGCTGCTCACGCTGCGTCAGGGTCGTCTTGTGCCACTCACGACTCGCGGCGACCATCTCGGCGAGGCCCGCGGGGGCCGGCATCCTGTCGCCGTGGTAGGCGGTCACGCTGAAGTGCAGGTTGTCCTGGAGCACGCTCAGGTCGCCCCTGCCGACCTGCATGCGGGCCCGGTCCCCGATGCCCATGACTTCGCTGAACTGGATTCCGCCCGACCCACTGCGGGAGGCGCTTCCGGCCGCACCCAGCAGTGCGTCCGTTGCGGCACTGTCGGCCGCGTTCTCGCGCGCCTTCTCGCCGATGGAGTCCATGGCCGCGTCCAGCTCGGCGCCGCCTATCCCGCGCGTGGCGCTGGCGAAATAGTCCGCGGCATCGGCGGCGTTGTCCGACACCCGTGTCACATGGATGGTGGCATCCATGACCTGGCCGTTGCCCTTCCAGCTGTACAGGCACATCCCCGCGGCCGCGTGCTGTTCGATCTCATCCACCGGCAGCCCGAACACCGTCGCCACGGTGTCGATGGTCACCACGCTGCAGGGGGTGTCCCTGAGCGAAGGATCGAACTTCGCCGAGGCCCGGCTCAAGCCCTGCTGTCCGCCGGCACTTGGATTCCCGGCGGCGTTCGCGGCGTCACCTCCGCAGCCCGCCAGCATCAGGGCAAGCGCAAGCATCGACACCGCCGGAAGCTGGACGCGACCCGGGGACCGCCGGGCGGAATGGTGGAAGTGGATCTGCATGGCATGAATCTCCCCGCGCGAACACTCGCGCATTTGATGAAGGACCGGGCCTGGATCAGCGGCCGCGCGACTGGTGGAGCAGTGCCGATTCGGGCGCGGAATCCAACACCTGGCGCCAGCGGACCCAGATGGTGCCGATGTCGTGATCCAGCACCATCGCGTCGCGCGCGAGTGCCGTGGTCGCCAGGTCCTGGCCGTCGGCATTGGCCGAGATCACGAACACGAAGCGCGGCGCGTCGGGATCGAAAGGCATCGCGCGATCGGCCTCTTCGCCCAGCGCGGCAACCAGATCGTCGGCGACGCGTGCCGGATGCGGCCCACCGGGCGCCGGCGCATAGCCGATCGACGGCGCCGTCACATCGCGCGCGAACCATTCGCCCTCGGGCGCGACCGGATCCGGCAGTGCCGCACAGGGCGCACCCAGGCAGTCCGCCGCAAGCGCTTCGGCAGCGGTCAACTCCTTGCGCGAGGCATGCATGACGCCGGCACGCATGCCCTGCCGGGGCGCCATCACGAAGCGCCAGGCCACGTCCGCCCCGACGCCGAACTCCGAGACGTCGGCCAGGTGCTCCGCCGCCACCGATGCGCGCAGATCGTCATGCCGCGCCGGCCCCAGGTTGAATCGCTGTACTTCGACGTAGTCCAGCTGCCGATCCGGCGCCTGCGCATCGGCCGCCACGTGCCAGCTGACCCGGTAGCGTGCGTGCGGCAGCAGCCCTTCGCGATGCTCGACCAGCAGCAGCGCACGCACCGGCGGCGCCAGCCCGGCGTCCGGATGGAATGCCGAACCGCCCTGCGCCGGAAAGCGCTCCGCGCTGTAGTAGTCCGCGCTTTCGGTGGGTTCGGCATCCACCACGCTGAAGCCCGGGGCGCCAATGTAGGCAGGTGGCGCCGCTTCCGACGCAGCACACGACATGGCGCCTGCACCGAGCAGGCTGGCGAGAAACAAGGGGCGCATACGCAGCATCGTCGGCATCCTTTCCACGAAGAAGAAAGCAGGGCCCGGCCGCGCAGCGCCAGGCCAGGCAACCGGATTCCCAAGGTGTACGCCGTCCGACCGGGCGAGAGGACAGGTCCCGCGCACCGGTACACTGCGCGTCCCGATTCCCGGCAGCCTCCCATGTCCGACCCCGTACGCCTGGCCAGACGCGTCATCGAGATGACGCAGTGCTCGCGCACCGATGCCGAGCAGTACATCAAGGGTGGCTGGGTGTCGGTGGACGGCCAGGTGGTCGAGGATCCGGCGTTCCGGGTCACCACCGAAACCGTGGTGGTGGACCCCGCCGCCCAGCTGGCCGCCGCCGAGCCGGCCACCATCCTGCTGCACAAGCCGGCGGGCTACGACGCCATCACCGGCCCGAAGCCCGCGGACACGCTGGTGCAGCCGGACAGCCGCTGGAGTGAGGATCCCTCCGGTGTGCGCCTGCTGCAGCGGCATTTCCATCGCCTGACGCCGCTGATGCCGCTCGATGCCGAAGCCAGCGGCCTGATGGTGCTGACCCAGGACGGCCGCGTCTGGCGCCGGCTGAGCGAGGACCGCGACGACATCGAGCAGGAGTTCGTGGTCGAAGTGGACGGCGAGATCGCGCCCTACGGCCTGCAGCGCCTGAGCCACGGTATGAGCTACAGCGGCCGCCCGCTGCCCCCGTGCAAGGTCAGCTGGCAGAACGAGATCCGCCTGCGCTTCGCGATCAAGGGCGTGCAGGGCGGGCAGCTGCGCCACATGTGCGCGCAGGTGGGGCTCGACGTGGTGGCCATCCGCAGGATCCGCATCGGCAAGGTGCCGCTGACGAAGATGCCCGTGGGTGCCTGGCGCTATCTGCCCGCCGGCGAGCGCTTCTGAAACCCTGGGGACCTGCCGCCCTGCGGGCTCAGGCGCCGCGCACGCGCAGCGTCAGCCCCTTGAGGAACGCACGCAGCAACTGGTCGCCGCACAGGCGGTAGTTCTTGTGTTCCGGCTGCCGGAACAGGGCCGAAAGCTCCGGCTTCGCCAGCGGGAAGCCCGCGGCGGCGAACACCGCGTGCATGTCGTCGTCCTTGAGCTGGAACGCCACCCGCAGCTTCTTCAGCACCACGTTGTTGCGGATGCGCTTTTCCACCGGTCGCGGCGACACGCTTTCGTCGCGTCCCCGCAGGTGCACGATCAGCCCGTCGAGCACGTGCGCCAGCACCGCATCGCCGCAGGCCACGTGGCCGGGCTCTTCTTCCCTCAGCAGGAAGGCGCGCACGTCGTCCCGGTCCAGCGGCAGTGCCGGATCCGCCAGGTGCGCGATCTCCACCACCTTGTTGTCGCTCAGGTCGAGCATGTAGCGGATGCTGCGCAGGACGTCGTTGTTGATCATGGTGCCTCGCGCTTGAGCAGCGACTTCAGGTCGGCGAACGGATTGGACGTGGCCGTGGCCGGTTTGTCTTCGGCCACCAGCGCGCTCACTCCGGTGTGGTCAAGCTGGCGCGAGTGCTCGTTGTCGTGGCAGTACACGCACAGCAGCTCCCAGTTGCTGCCGTCGGCCGGATTGTCCGAATGGTTGTGGTTGCGGTGGTGCACCGTCAGTTCCTGCAGGTTGGCGCGGGTGAACTCGCGCGCGCAGCGGCCGCAGATCCATGGGTACATCTTCAGGGCCCGCTCGCGGTAGCCCTTGTCGCGCTGCTCCGCGCTGCGCCGGGCCTCGGCGACGATGCGGTCGAGCTTGGCGTTGTCTGGAACGGCCATGGTGATCGGCTTCAGTGGGAATCGGGAAAGGGTAGCACCGGGTCCGGGCCACCCGGCCATCGGCACCGGGGTGCGTTAGGCTTGGCGCGCCTTTCCCGCCACAACGCAGCCCATGCCCACCCTCTTGGGCGCTCACTGAGCGACGACGGCACGATCAGGCACGCAGCTCCCATGAAGCCATCCCCACCCACGCTGCATCCGCGCAACCGGCACCAGGGCCGCTACGACTTCGTGCGCCTGGTGCAGGCCTGCCCTGCCCTGGCACCGCACCTGCTGACGACACCGCGCGGCGACACCAGCATCGATTTCAGCGACCCCGCCGCCGTGCGCGAACTCAACCGCGCGATTCTCCGCAGTGACTACGGCATCGCCCACTGGGACCTGCCCGATGGTGCCCTGTGCCCGCCGATCCCCGGCCGCGCCGACTACCTGCACGGACTGGCGGATCTGCTCGCCGAAAGCGGCGACGGCGCGATCCCGCGCGGCACCTCGATCCGCGTGCTCGACGTCGGCGTCGGCGCCAGCTGCATCTATCCGCTGCTGGGACACGCCGAGTACGGCTGGCGCTTCGTAGGCTCGGACATCGACGCGACCTCGCTGCGGGTCGCCAACGCGATCGTGCAGGCGAACCGGCTCGACAAGGCGATGGCACTGCGCCAGCAACCGCGACGGGGCAATGTATTCCGCGGTGTGATCCACGAGGACGACCGCTTCGACCTCACTCTGTGCAATCCACCCTTCCACGCCTCCGCAAGCGAGGCCGCGAACGCCAACCAGCGCAAGCGTCGCCAGCTCGGCACGCAGTCCCCACCACTGTCACAGCGGGCGCCAGCGCCCGCACTGAACTTCGGCGGCCATGCCCACGAACTCTGGTGCGAGGGCGGAGAAACGGCGTTCCTGCGCCGGATGGTCCGCGAAAGCGTGGAGTTCCGCGACCAGGTGCGCTGGTTCACCAGCCTCGTCGCCCGGTCGGAGCACCTCCCCGCCCTGCGCAGCCAGCTTGTCCAGGCCAGCGCCTCGGACATCCGGGTGGTGCCCATGGCACAGGGCGCCAAACAGAGCCGGTTCGTCGCATGGACGTTCCGGTAGCGCCCCACTGGACTCATCAGCGTGAACGCTGCTCCCACGCGGCGAAGAGTTCGCGCATCCGTTCCTGCTGCGGTGCATCCCAGCGCCGGATCCTGTGCTCCATGCCTTCCACGGTCCCCCACTCCGGCTGGCCGGCGGCCGTGGTGTCGTACCACTGCAGGGCAAGGTCGGCTTGTCCGGTCGTCCAGTACAGCAGTGCCATGCTGTAGGCCGCCCAGAAGGGTTCGCCGCCATGCAGCGCGATTGCACGCTGCCAGTCGGAAAAGGTGGTCGCAAAATCGCCGAGGTCATAGCTCGCCCAACCCCTGGACCACAGCGCGTTGCGCTCGTACGGCCCCCCGGGTTCTGCCACCGACAGGGCGGTGTCGAAGTCACGACGCGCGCGCACCAGGTCGCCGCCTTCCATGAACAGGTACGCACGCTGCGAAAGCGCGGCCCCGTTGCGCGGGTTCTTCTGGATCGCGGCGTTGACCATCCGGCGGAAGCGCGCCCGGTCCCCGGGGGGCGTGGGGTGATACCTCGCGGACAGATCGTCGTCGACATAGCGTCCTTGCGGCTGCACCGCAGGCAGCGGCTCGACCGCGCCCGCGGCGCCCACCCATAGCAGCACGACGACCAGTGCAATGCGATATCCCATGAATGGCTCCCCCTGATGACGGGCGAAGAGTGCCATACGACGGGTGGGGGCGCGATCGCTGGGGCGAACAAGCTGCGCCAGCTCGGCGGCGCGCCCGTGCGTGCTTCGCGGCAGCGCCGCGCAGCTGTCACCGGCTACAGCAGGAGAGGTCGATCCACGCCTGGATCGGGTCGGCCGGCGCAGGCATGTGCTGCACGCCGCCTTCGCCCACCAGGACGATGTGGTCGCGATCTACCGCGTCAAGGCCGGCTTGGCTGCGCGAGGCGGAGTCGGCAGTCAGTCACTTCCGCCGAACGGGCGGGGATCAGGCGTCCTGCCCTCGGCAAACGTCTGGTACAGGGACGCAGCGCGCCGGTCGACCATCCGGTGCTCGACCGGCCCGAACCGCGACAGCCGCTCTGCCAGCACGTCACCCGCGCGATGATCGCCAAGGATATAAGCCAGCCGGAGGTAAGCGCCGGACTCGAGCATGTCCTGTCGCGGGCCCTTCGCGGCATGGATGTCGGCAAGCACGTGATAGGCGAAGAGGTTGCCCGCCCTGGCGAGCGGGTAGGTCATGCCGATCGCGTGGTACGGGTCGCCTGCGTCCAGATGCCGCATCGCCAGCTCGAGCACCGCGGCCTCGTTGCCGGGCGCCTCCGACTCGAGCTGCTCGATCGTGAGTTCTTGCAAACGCTGTCGTTCCGCAGGAGAGGGATAGCCGTTGCGGATCAGCCAGTCAGCTTCCCTGGCATCCACAGCCATGAACACATCATCGGAGCAGCGTGCATGGGCACCCGCACAGAGATACGCATCGGGACCATCCACCCTGCGCGCGGGCGACTCACCCAAGACCGCTTGCGGGCTGGGCTGGGACCAGTCGACCGCCTCGCTTGCGGCCGGGATTCCATCCGGCGCGACGTCCTGCGGATTGACCGGAGACTCGCTGCAGCCAGCCGCCACGATCGCGGCCGCAAGGGCCACCGCGATGCACCGACGGCTGGAGATGTTCAGGTGCCGCATTCGCACTCCCCGATCTTATTCAATCGTCTGCGCATTTTGCCCGACATCGCCCCGACACACCCGACCCTTGCTTTCAAAACACAGACAGCCCCGTCATCCGCGTGAAGCGATGCAGTGCATAGCGGCCGAGCAGTGAATTGCCCTTGTCGTCCAGCCCGGGCGACCACACGCACAGGCCCATCACGCGCGGCACCACCGCGACGATGCCGCCGCCCACCCCGCTCTTGGCGGGCAGGCCGACATAGAACGCGAAGTCGCCGGCGGCATCGTATGTCCCCGCCGTCATCATCACCGAATTGATGCGCGTGGCGCCTTCGGACGTGGTCACCTGCTCGCCAGACGACCCGCAGCGGCCACCATCGGCCAGGTATTGCACGCTGCGCGCCAGGTCCACGCAGTCCATGCGCAGCGAACACTGCAGGTAGTAGAAATCCAGCACATCCTGCACATCGTTGTGCAGGTTGTCGTAGCTGCGGATGAAGTTGGCGAGCGCCACGTTGCGGTAGCCGCTCTCGCGCTCGGACTTCGCCACAACCTCGTCGGTGCCGACCTCCGGATTGCCCGAACGCGCCCGCATGAACTCGAGCAGCAGGGTCTCGGCATCATCATGGCTGGACAGCACCACGTCGGCGGTCACCAGGGCCCCGGCGTTCATGAACGGATTGCGGGGAATGCCCTTCTCGTGCTCGAGCTGGATCAGCGAATTGTACGCATCACCCGAGGGCTCGCGGTCCACGCGCGTCCACAGCTCGTCGCCAACCGCCTCCAATGCCAGGGTCAAGCTGTAGACCTTGGAGACGCTCTGGATCGAGAAGCGCTCGCGCGAATGCCCGACCTCGTGGATCGTGCCATCCAGCAGCGCCAGCGCCATGCCGAAACGATCCTTCGGCACGTCGGCCAGCGACGGGATGTAGTCCGCCACCTCGCCTTCGCCGAAGCGCTGCCGCACCTCCTCGTTGATGGTGCCGAGGATGTCGTCGAGGTCGAGGCGGCCAAGGTCGTCGGGGTTGGGTGGAAGCTTGCGCATGCGCGGGTCCATCGGGTGCGGGGTGCCCACTGTACGCAGCGTCGCATGATACCCGCGGCGCGTGCGGCCCAGAGGTTGAAATGACAGAGGGTCACCGTCTCGTCCGGGCTGAGGCCCGGATAGTGGATCTCCATCTGCAGTCACCATCTCAGCGCGCCAGCAATCGCCGGGTCCAGTCCAGCAGCACCAGCGGCAGCCGCTCGGGCGTCGACAGCAAGGCGTAGTGGCCCGGGCCGAACACCTTTGGCAGATAGCCAGGCGCCTGCAGGTCGACAGTCAGGCAGAAGGGAAAGATGCCCTGCAGCCGTGCTTCTGTGACCGACTGGCGCATGTCCTCGACGCCGAACAGGCCATCGTAGCGGTCGGCGTCATTGGGTTTGCCATCGGACAGCATGAGCAGCAGCCGGTGCTCGGCGGGCTGCCGCATCAGCAGCGACGTGGCATGGCGGATCGCTGCGCCGGCGCGCGTGTAGTGCTCGGGTTCCAGGCCGGCAATGCGCAGCGCGACGTTCTGCCCGCAGGCCTCGTCGAAGGCCTTGAGCATGCGCAGCGTCACGCCGTGCGGGCCTTCGCCGGAGAAGGCCATGACCGAGAAGGGTTCGCCCAGGCCGTCCAGGGCCATGCAGACCAGCAGCAGGGCCTCGCGTTCGACGTCGATCACGCGCCGGCCGCCACCGATGAAACCGTCCGTGGAACCGCTGGCGTCGACCAGCAACGACACCGCGATGCTGCGCCGACCCGGTCGGCGCGACTCGTACAGCCCTTCGCGCAGGAATCCCCCGGCGCGCAGGTCGGCGCGGCCTTCGACGCAGGCATCGATATCGATGTCCTCGCCATCGCTCTGCCTGCGCAGGCGGACGCGCTCGGGACGCAGGGCCTCGAACTGGCGGCGGATGCCGTCGAGGTGCGAGCGGTGGCGGGCCAGGGTCGCGTCGATCCAGCGGCTGTCGCCTTCCACCGACGGCATCATGCGCACCGTGGTGCCGTGCTCGATGTAGGACCTGCTGGCGTGGTCCCACTCGGGATAGCGGAAGCGGATGCCGCCGGCGTCGGGATCGTCGAACTCGATCCTTGCGCGACTGGAGGGTGGATCGTCCGACAGCAGCACTTCGCGCGGCGGGTCCGGCGCGGCGACCATCCGCGTCGATGCCAGCTCGGAAAGCATGTCGCCGTACTCGTCCGCGCTGGTCTCGTCATCGCGGTCGACCGGGCGCTGCAGGCCGAAGGGATCTTCGGCAACCTCGTGCGGCGCGTCCTGCTGGACCATCCACGCGCCGGGCTCGCCGTCCTGGTCCTCGTCCGCGGCCGCTTCGCGCTCCTCGGGGCGCCGTTCCATCCGCGCGCTGCGCACGGGACCGGCGTCATCGTCGTGGTCGAAGGGCTTGCCTTCGACCAGTCCGGCGGCGGCGCCCGCCTCGCGCAGTTCACCAGTCCACCAGTCGCGATACAGCGGCATCGGGCCAAGCCGGCGTACGTCCGCACTGGCGATGCCCCACTCATGCAGCAGTCGCCCGGCACGTGCGAGCGAATCCTCGACCGGTCCCGGCGGCGATGCCGGCACGGCCGACAGGTCGCGCGCAAGGATGCCGCGGACCAGCTGCTCGAGCGGCTGCCTGGCCGGCGCGAAATCGGCCAGCGGCGGCCGCCCTGCCAGCGCAAGGCGGCGCAGTCGCGTCAGCGCCGGCAGCAGCCCGGGGAAGCTCCGCGCAATCTCCGCTTCGGCGGCCTGCGTCTCGAGGACCAGCGCGGTATCGCGCAACAGCGGTGACCCGCGCTGACCGAGGATCGCCTGCACGCTGCCACGCATCGCTCGGCGCGCCTGCTGCAGCGCCATCGCGCGATACAGCTCAGACGCCTCGACACCATCGCAAGTGCCCAGGTGCGCCGGGAGCCAGATCGCATCCCCGCTGGTGGCCGGCAGCGCCCGGCGGTGGCGCGGATAGGCGCCGCGGTGGAACAGCCGGTGCAGCACGGTCGGGCGCGCCGGCGGCAGCGCCACGCGCATCGGCAGGCTTGTCCCGCAGGCGGCCGACACCAGCAGGTCCAAGCGCCGCACCAGCGACGCCAGTGCGACCGGCGCATCGGGTTCGCGCGCGTAGTGCCGGCGCCAGGTGTCGCGGATGAACACCGTCGCGTGCCGCGCGGCATCGACGACAACGTCCTCGGCCTCGGCCACGTCGGGTCCGCCTAGGGGAACATCGCGTCGACGAGTTCGCGCATCGCACCGAGCAGGGTCGGATCGTCGCTCAGCGGCGAAACCACCGCGGCGTTGCACGCCTCGCGCACGCCGATGCCGCTGGCGACCAGGCGGCCCGCGGCAATCAGCAGGCGCGTGCTCGGCACCTCGGCCAGGCCGCGGTCACGCAACGAGCGCAGGCGCCCGGCCAGCTCCACCAGCGCCGCCGCCGTGCCGCTGTCCACGTCGCTTTCGGTCGCGACGATCGCGGCTTCCGCCGGCGGCTCGGGAAAGCCCAGCTCGATCGCGACGAAGCGCTGGCGCGTGCTCGGCTTCAAGTCCTTGAGCATGCGCTGGTAGCCGGGGTTGTAGGAGATCACCAGCTGGAAGCCCGGTGCCGCCTCCAGCGTCTCGCCGGTGCGGTCGATCGGCAGCATCCGGCGGTAATCGGTCAGTGGGTGCAGGACCACGATGGTGTCCTGGCGCGCCTCCACCACTTCGTCGAGGTAGCAGATCGCGCCCTCGCGCACGGCGCGGGTCAGCGGGCCGTCCTGCCAGACGGTGTCGTCGTGGCGGATCAGGAAACGCCCGATGAGGTCGCTCGCGGTCAGGTCGTCGTGACAGGCCACCGTGATCAGCGGGCGCCCCAACCGCCAGGCCATGTGTTCGACGAAGCGCGTCTTGCCGCAGCCGGTGGGACCCTTGAGCATCACGGCAAGCCCGCCTGCATGGCACTGCTCGACGATCCCGATCTCGTTGCCCGTGGGCAGGTAGTACGGGCCGGCCTTCGCCGTCGCGGTCGCTGAGCGCTCATCCATCGATCAGCGTCCCGGCTTGACCTGCAGCTCGCCCTCGGCCCCGTCCGCGATCACATCGAACTGCGGCCGGTACCGGAAGAAGTCGAAGATGAACATCGCAACGCCGGTGGCGAAGATCGTCGCCGTCAGGATCAGCATGAGGAAGTGCACCTGGATCTTGAGCTGTGCGTCCAGGTAGCCCATCCCCATGATCCGCTCCAGGTAGACCTGGGCGATGCCTGCGGTGCCGAAGGACAGCGTCATGCCGAACATGCCCGACACCTGCAGCCAGAACGCCCAGTAGCCCAGCGGCGAGTGCTTTCCCGGCGGCCGGTTGGTCAGGCCCGGCATCGCGTAGCTGATCATCGCCATGATGATCATCGCGTAGGCGCCATAGAACGCGGAGTGCGCATGCATCGCGGTGATCAGGGTGCCGTGCGTCCACTTGTTGACGCTGGGCCAGGTGTGGGCCAGGCCAAGCAGGCCCGCACCGAACAGCGCGAAGATCGCGCTGCCGATGGTCCAGTGCAACGCCAGGCTGTTGGGATGCGTGACCCCGCCGCGCCGCATCGCGGCATAGGCGTAGATCGCCATCGCGGCCAGCGCCAGCGGCTCCAGCGCGCTGAAGAAGCCACCGATCGGCAGCCAGATCTGCGGCACGCCCACCCAGTAGTAATGGTGCGCGGTGCCAAGGATGCCGGCGAAGAACACCAGGCCCACGATCACATACAGCCACTTCTCCATCACCTCGCGATCGATGCCCGACAGGCGGATCAGCAGGTAGGCGAGGAAGCCGGCCATGATCATCATCCACACGCCCTCGACCCACAGGTGGATGGTCCACCAGCGGTAGAAGATCGACACCGTGTAGTTCTCGTAATGCAGCAGCGCCGGGATGTAGAGCACCGCCGACAGCGCAAGTCCGCCGATCAGCACGCCCTCGGTCGTGGTCAGTCGCCCCGACCGCTTGATCGTCATGCCGATGTTGTAGAGGAACATCAGCATGCAGATGACGATGACGATCTTGTGCGGCAGCGGCTGCTCGAGCAGCTTGTTGCCGGTGCCGTAGCGGAACAGGTAGCCGATGACCGCGGTGACGCCCATCACCGTCCACAAGCCGAGCTGCCAGTACGCGAGCTTCGTGCTGTACAGCTCGGTGCGCGACTCGTCCGGCACCATCCAGTAGGTCGCGCCCATGAAGCCCGTGAGCACCCAGACGATCAGCAGGTTGGTGTGGATGGTCTTGGTGACGTCGAACGGCAGGATGTACAGCAGCGGGTCCGGCCCGAGGTACTTGGCCGCCGACAGCAACCCGAACACGATCTGCAGCCCGAACAGCACCATGGCCACGGCGAAATACCAGTAGGCCACTGATTGGGACTTGTAACGCATGGAAGATCTCCCGGTGCCGGCGCAGGACGCCGCCAGTGTTATTTCATCGATCCAAGGAAGGCGACGAGCTGGTCGACCTGCTCTTCGGTGAGGGTCTCTGGATACGTGTTGGGCATGAACGACGTGCCTTCCGCCGAGAACATGGCTCCCGGAACCAGGTGCGCGCTTGGGGAAACGATCGCCTCGCGGATATAGCCCTCCACGTCGGTCGCACTGCCGGTGTAGTCCGGGGACGCGATCGTCTGCGCCGCACGTTCCGCCATGCCAGCCATCGACGGGCCGGCGAGCTGGACGCCCGGCTGCAGCGAGTGGCATGCGGTGCACACGGGCACCGCGGTGCCGAACAGGTGTTCGCCGATTGCGCGCGGGTCGCTGTCGGCACGCACGGGCCTCACGTCCTGCGCCGTGCCCTCTTCGGTGCCCTGCGCGGCCACGTTGACGGTGCCGCCGGCGACCAGGATGGGCCGCGGCGGCCAGCCCTGGTTGTCGACCTTGGACACCCACTCGAGAAACTTCACCAGGTTCGCGATCTCGAGCTCGCTGAGGTTCTGCGTCGGCATCAGGCGGCGATGGCGCTGCTCGTCGTAGAACTGCGATGGATCGCGCATATAGGCCTTCAGGTAGGCCTCGCCGCGGTGCTGCGCGATCTTGGTCAGGTCGGGGGCGTAGTAGGCGCCTTCGCCGAACAGGGTGTGGCAGTTGATGCAGTTGTACTTGTGCCAGACATCCTTGCCGTGGGTGACCTCCGGCGTGATGTCCTGCGCGTTGGTGAGGTCGTCGAAGCGCGCATGGCTGTACAGGGTCAGGCCGAGGAATGCGACGGCGGCGAGGCCTGTTGCGACGATGGCGAAGATCCGGGACTGCCGCTTGTTCATGGTGTCGTTCCTAGACGGAGATCGAAGGCCAATACTCAATCGCCGTGTAGCCGGCGTAGATCACGGCCACCGCCATCAGCACCAACACCAGCATCCCGAGCCAGCGCACGGGAGAAATCAGCTTGCTTGCCTTCATTCGTCTGCTCCCCGAACGGGTCGACTCAGGACACGCGCCTGATTCACTCTGTCATTTACTCAACCTTCATGCAACGCATGAATCTCCGCCCCTTCCCGGCTTCACCCGTCGCGACGCCTCCATGCTGCGAAGAACCGCAGCATTTGCGCAGATGCGTCGGGGCCATGCGGATCGGTGTACGCGATCGGCATCGAGCCGGTGGGTGGCCACCAGGTCGCCGGGCGGCGCGCTCGAAGCCGCCACCTTCTACGCCGCGACCTTCCCCGACAGCGCCGTCACCGCCGTCAACCACGCGCCGGGCGATTACCCCTGCTGCTCCTACGGCCCGCACTGCCACCAACCACTCCACCTGCGCTGCGCACCGTCGGCACGGTGATAGACGAGGGTCGCAGGGCGGACCGGTGATTCCCCGCCTCCGCTCGCCGCGCCGGTGAGCGTGATGTCGATCGTCTTGCCGGCGCCGGAAAAGCGCGTGCCGCGGAGCATCGCGTCGAAACCGCCGGGCGCCGCCACGGGCTCTATGTAGTCGCCGACCTTCACCACGCCGCGTGCGGACTCGGCGGAGGCCACATCGCCCCTCGCCAGCAGCAGGGGTGCCTCGCCCGCTTCGCCAGAGGAGAAGCTGCAGGCGAGCTCCCCGGCAAGCGCCGCCGCATCGATCTCCGCCGCCGACAGCGGCATGAGCGCGATCGCAGAGCCGTCGCCGCCACGGGTCGGGTCACTGCCGTCATCCAGCGGCACCAGCCGGTGCGCGGCATCGCTGCACACCGTCAGGCCATCTCCGTCCCCGGATGCACCCACCACCAGCACCCGCATGCCCACGGCCAAGGCCTGCACGTCCACTGGTTCGGCTTCGCAAAGATTCCAGCGCGCGGGCAGCCGCACCGCCACGCGGCCGCGGCCCACGACATCGACCTCGACCACAGCGCTGCCGTCGTACGTCCACGGTTGCGTGTCGATGGACGCCACGATGCCCTCGACGGAAACGTTGCCAGGGGCGGCGGAAGGTGCTTCGGGTGGCGTGGCGCAGGATGCGGTGGCCAGCGCAATGGCCAGGGCCACTGCGGACGGGACGGCAATAGATCGAAGGGAAGGCATTTCCTGCTCCAGGGCGTGGCGGTTGCGTGGAGCGTATCTTGACGGTGTCTACGGCGTGGCAAGGCGCCGGACAGCCGCTCACTTGGGGCGCAGCGCCCGCCTCTGGATAACCGTCCCAACGCCATCCCGTACCGTCCACGGGCGCAGCGATCAGGCCATGAAAACATCAGTCCCTGACCCCGTTCCGCGGCTGTCCTCGCTGGTGCAGCGGGTTGCCGTCCACCATGCCTCTGGCCGTTCTGTCGTCGGGATGTCGTGTCCTTCAGCAAAGGAGGCACCCATGCGCGTTCTGATCCTGTCCTCCCTCGCGGCCCTGCCGCTCCTGGCGCAGGCAGACGACACGGTCTTCAGCTGCACGACAACGAACGGCAAGGTCGTACAGGTGGTGCAGACGGTGACCCACGTCCGCTACACCTTCGGCAAGCCTGGCCAGGCGCCAGAAATGACGATCGAGACGCCTACGGCGGAGCTCGAATACTCCGTCTCCACGGGTTCGCAGGTTGAAAGCTTCGTGATGAACTTCAAGAACGGCGACACGACTTATCTGCTCGACGCATCAACCTCCTACATGGATCCGGACTGGTACGGCCAACTGACCGTGTTCCAGGGCGACACGCGGCTTGCGATGCTCGACTGCAAGAAGGGCACGGTCAAATTCACTGCCGCCAACATGGCCAGGGAGCCCGATCGGCCTTGAGTCCATCCGCCGGCGCGCTATTCTCCCGACAGGGAACGGGGAGCAAGCGTTGAACGGATCAGCCAGGAAGAGAGCAGCCGCCATTGCGCTGCTGCTCGCATGCGTCATGACGTCATGCGCGAACGTGGATCACACCGCACGCGCACCGGCGACCGCCACCGCCACCCCGCTCAGCTGGGAACTGGCGTACGCGCAGGCCAACGAAGCCTACGAGCGCGCCGCGTATGCCGATGCGTCGCAACTGGCGCGCCTCGCGCATTCACAGGCGACGGCGACCCTTGGCCCCGACACCACTGAAGCCGGCGCGGCGTTGAGCCTGCATGCCGCCGCCGAGCTTGCACTTGGGCATTTCCCCGAAGCCACCACGGCCTTTGAATCATCCCTGGCCACGCTGCGCCGTAGTCCCGACCCCGATCCCAGGGACATGGCGGTGGCCATGGGCAACCTGGGCGAGCTGCACCGGCAACAGGGGCAGTTCGATCGCGCGTTGCCGTGGCTCGAAGAGTCGTATAGGACCAGCGAACTGGCCTACGGCCCCACGCATGCCGAGACCGCAACGGCCCTCGCCGCGCTTGCCCTGATCCGCCACCAGCTGGACGCACTTCCCGAGGCCGAACAGGCCTACACGGAGGCGTTGGCGCTCATGGCGGCTACCGGCGCACCGCCACTGCAGCTGGCCAAGGTGCAAGCCAACTTTGCCGACCTTCTCATCCGAACGGAGAGGCTCGACGAAGCGCACCAGATGCTTGACCGTGTACTCGCCACGGAGCAAGCCCAACTTGGACCCGGCCACCCGGACCTTGCGTACACGCTGAACACGCAAGGCATCCTGGCGGATGCGCGAGGCCAGCATGAAGATGCACTGCAGCTCTATCGACGCGCGCTCGATATCCGGCGCAACGCACTCCCCGCTGGACATCCCGCCACCGCCACGGTGCTCGCCAACATGGCTGGCTCTTACCAGGATCTCGGCGCCATCACCGAGGCGCGCGACAACTACGCGCAGGCCCTGACCATCCTGCGCGAAGCCCACGGTGAAGATCATCCCGACGTTGCCGACCTCGAATCCGCCTTGCGGGCGCTGGACTGAGCCGACAGCGCGCATCGACAGCGGCCGCTACCTGGAACCGACGATCGACTTCAACGAGCGGGTGTCGGCGGTGTTCGAGATTTCCAGATGAGCGGAGGTCTATCCCGAAATCTCCCGCACCGCCCGCACCGCCCGCTCCACTTCCTCACTCGTGTTCACCAGGCTCGGCGCCAGCCGGGCATAGGTGACGGCATAGGGACTGGTGCTGGCGATGATGTTGCGCGCCAGCAGCTGCCGCACCATCTCCGCCGGCGCCACGCCCTCCACCTCGAACGACACCAGCCCCGCTGACAGCTCTCCCGACATCGGAGTGTGCAGCTTCACCTTCGGATTGGCGGCGAGCCCGGACTTGCACTGATCGTTGAGCTTGCGGATGCGCGCCGCCACGTGCGCGCGCCCCATCTGCTTGTGCATGCGGAACGCCGCGGCGGCGGCCCACTAGTGCTCGTAGGCGTGCCCAATTCCCGGCGCGTGCGCGCACGCGGATCGGCAGGCGGATGCCGCTGCTGGAATGCACCCAGGTCAGCCCCACCACCCGTGCTTTGGGGCCGATGGCCTTGAGCAGCGCGTCGATGATCGAATCGGTGGTGGCCGACGCCTCGTCCTCGAACAGCGGGACCATGCGCATGCTCGCCCCGGCGCGTTCGACGGCCAGGCGAGCACTTCGTCGCCGGCCCGTAGCGGCAGGCCCTGGTACACCAGCGCCAGGCCGGTGGTGGTGTTGCCGGTCAGGCAGACGTCCTGCGGTCGCGCGCCCAGGTAGTCGGCGATCTCCGCCTGCACCGGCGCCGGGTGACTGGCGATGAAGAAGCTGGCGAAGTGCATCAGCGTCAACGGGGCGCGCAGCGGGCCGCGGCCATTGACGGTCACCACGCCCTCAACGATCTCTTCCACCGGGGTTTCTTCCTCAATAGGGCGGCGCCCTGCGCTGCCGCTGCAGGCGCGCGGCCTCGGTCCACCACGCCAGGTCATCCGCGAAGCGGGCAAAGCTCCTTTGAAGCGACCTGCCGGCCTCATCAACTGGTTGACCCTGATCGTCCAGGGTCTTCGCAATCGGCCCGACTTCCACCGTGCTTGAGATCACCACCATGCCCATTTCCGACAAGGTGCCGTGCCAGGCGACATTCGCGCGCGCACCGGCCAGACGCCCGGCCGAATAGCTGACCACCCCGGCGGGGCGCCAGAACCACTCCTCCAGGAAGTGATCGGTCAGGTTCTTCAGGCCCGGCTGCATGCCCCAGTTGTATTCCCCGGTGACGAACACGAAGCCGTCGGCGCCGCGGATCTTGCCGGCCAGCGCCTCCATCGCCTCGGGCGCCTGGCCCTTCGGATATTCCTTGTACATGCGGTCCAGCATCGGCAGATCCACCGCCCTTGCGTCGATCAGCTCGGCGTCGATTCCGCGTGCCTGCAACGTGCGCACGCAGTAGTCGGCCAGGCGGATGCCCATGCGGTCGCTGCGGTAGGAGCCGTAGAACACCAGGATGCGTTCGGACATGACGTTGCCTTCGCGGTAGTGAAGAGTCTTTAGCAGGGCCGGCAGGCACGCAGCCAGCACGTGTCCGCCATGCTGCAGGAGTCGAGGCCGGGGGATCCATGCATGGCGCCATCTTCGTCGATCAGGCATGAAGCATCCGACAGGCCACAACCTGCGCGCCGGCACAAGTGACGCCCCAGCCACCCATCGCCGCCTGCCCCCGCAGGAGGGCTGTATTCTTCCCGCGGGGGCCATGGGAGCGGACGATGTCGATGGCGCGCGGCACCTGGCGGTATCGCAGAACACCCATCGGAAGGCAGCCAACGCATCCACTACAAGGGTAAATCCAGAATGTACAGGCAGATTGCAGGTGCCATGATCTTGTCGTGCGTGTGCACGACCGCCATGGCTGATCATGGATTCGAGCTGGTCTCCGCGATCGCTCCCGCGGGGATCGACGCCAAGGCGGTGGCGGTAGGCGACGTGACCGGTGACGGCCTTGACGATGTGCTCGCGCTCGGCGGCGGCCAGTCCCACTTCCGGAACCGCGTCATCCTCTACGCACAGATCGCGAACGGCTTCGCGCCGCCTGTCGCGATCGACTACCACCCCGAGCCGACCGACTACTACGCCGCGGGCAAGGGGCTTGCGCTGGCTGACCTTGACGGTGACGGCGACCTCGACATCCTCGTGCCCTACGGTGACTACCCGAGCAGCGAGCTGGCCGTGCTCCGCAATGACGGCGGCGCATTCACGGTGGACGCATTTTCCACGACCGAAGTGCTGCGCGAAATGAGGTTCACCGATGTCAACGGCGATGGCCATCTGGACCTTGTGGGCAACGACAACTACGGCAACATCGCCATCCTCCACGGCGACGGCGAAGCCGGGTTCGGCCAGATCACCTGGCACGGATACAACGCCTACCCCTCGATGTTCCAGCTGGCCGATATCGATGGCGACGGCAGGGAGGACCTCGTCTACCACGCGTGGGACGTGTTCCAGGTCCGTCGCAACGAGGGCACGGGCTTCGCCGAGTCGCCCCGCACCCTGGTCCGGGCCAGCTTCGATGACCGGTTCGCGGTGGCCGACTTCAGGGGCAACGGCCGCATCGACCTCGCGCACGCTGTGGGGTCCTGGCCGACGTACTCGGTCGTCCTCCACCTGCAGGGCAATGACGGCGCGTATCGTCTGAAGCAGCCCCTTGGTGGTGGGAGACTGGTCAGCGTCGACGAAGTGCTGGCCACTGACCTGGATGGCGATGGCCACCAGGACGTGCTGGTCTTCACCCGAAGTTTCGACCAGGCATTGGTCGTCCGACTCGGGCGTGCCGGCGGTGGATTTTCTCCCGCGGTCACGCACGAGCTGGGCAACACCGCGAGCTACGCCCTTGGCGACGTCAACGGCGATGGCGAGAGGGACATCGTGCTGCGCGACGCCAGCGGAGGCATCTCCTACAGGGCCGGCCGCAATTCATCACTGGGGACCGACCTTGCGGTGTTCACCGGCCTCAACGCAGGCGCGGCGGCGATACGCGTGGAAAACCGCGGCACCTTGCAGGCCGCGGCCTACAAGTTGACCTTCCGCCTCGAACCGCGCCTCGGGTCGGTCAGTGGCGGCACCCTCCCGGGCGACTGCACGTCCCAGGCCTGGAACGGCTCCCTCGCGATCACCTGCCAGATGCCGGCGCTCGCAGCGGGCGCGCATCACGAGCGCCAGTTTCCCTTCGTCCTCACCACCTCGGCCGCGCAGACCATGGTCACGGGCACCGCGCGCGTGCTTTACGACTGGCCCGAACTCCGCACGGACAACAACGTGGCGAGCAAGCGGGTGCTGTTCGAAGCGTCGCTCCCTCCCCCACTGTCCCACCCACACCAAGTGAAGAGGAGTCAGAAGCGGTAGTTCATGCCCATCGCAAGCCCACGGCACGGTGCCCGGTGGGGTGGCCGCGGCGCTGGTTACGATTGATGGCAAGCGTCGCTGCCGCCACGCCCTGCCCCTGAGGACTACGCATGGATCGTCGCCGCTTCCTTGGCGTGACTGGAGCAGCCGCCGCGTCGCCGATGTTGGCCGCACTGGGCACTTCCCCCGTGGCAAACGCCACCGCAACATTGTTCAAGCGCGTGAACTTCGCGTCCGACGGGCTTGGGCTCAGCCCCGCCGAGTACGCAGCACTGCTGGGCGAGGTCGTGGCGGAGGACGGCTTAGAACCCGACTACTACTCACAGGGCGGCGTCATCCGTGAGCTGGAACGCAAGTTCGCCCGGCTGCTCGGCAAGGACGACGCGATCTACCTGCCCACCGGAACGCTCGCGAACCACCTCGCGGTGCGCAAGCTCGCCGGGGACGATCGTCGCGTGCTCGTGCAGGCAGAAAGCCACTTCTACAACGACAGCGGCGACTGCGCGCAGACCCTGAGCGGGCTGAACCTCGTGCCCCTGGCCGAAGGAAGCAGCACCCTCCCCGTCGAAGACGTGAAGGGCTGGCTGGCGCGCTCCGAGAGCGGCCGGGTCGAGACCCGCGTCGGCGTGATCGCGATCGATCGACCAGCGCGGGAGTGCGCCCGATGACACCCGCATAACGGACGCGGGCGTACTCAGGCGTCTCCTCCACCGGACACAGGGAAGAGCCATGAAGATCGTGACCAGCCTGAGCTTCCAGGGGCAATGCCGCGAAGCGTTCGAGTTCTACGCCAAGGTGCTGGGCGGCAAGATCACCGCCGCGATCCCCTACGCCGATGCGCCGCCGGACATGCCGATCAGCGGCGACAAGTACAAGACCTGGCTGATGCACTGCTGGCTCGAGGTCGACGACCAGGCCCTGATGGGCGCCGACATGGACGTCGAGTGGGCGCCCAATGTCGACAAGCCCAAGAACGGCTTCGACGTCACCGTGCACACCGATGACATCGACAAGGCGCGGCGCTGGTTCGAACAGCTGTCCGAAGGCGGCAAACAGGTGATGCCGTTCGAGGCGACCTTCTGGTCGCCAGGCTACGGCGCCCTGGTGGACCGCTTCGGCGTGCCGTGGATGGTCAACACCGTACCGGCCGCGGACTGGACCCCGCAGCCATGATCGCCAAGAACACCATCTGCGTGTGGTACGACCGCGACGCGCTCGATGCCGCCAACTTCTACGCCCAGACCTTCCCCGACAGCGCCGTCACCGCCGTCAACCGCGCGCCCGGCGACTACCCGTCCGGCAAGGAAGGCGACGTGCTGACGGTCGAGTTCAGCGTGTGCGGCATCCCCTGTCTTGGCCTCAACGGCGGCGACACGTTCAAGCACAGCGAAGCGTTCTCGTTCCAGATCGCCACGGAAGACCAGGCCGAGACCGACCGCCTATGGGACGCGATCGTCGGCAACGGCGGCCAGGAAAGCGAATGCGGCTGGTGCAAGGACAAGTGGGGCATCTCCTGGCAGATCACCCCGCGCGTCCTGACCGAGGCCTATACAGGCCCGGACCGCGCCGCCGCCAAGCGCGTGTTCAACGCCATGATGACCATGCGCAAGATCGATGTCGCCGCGATCGAGGCCGCGCGGCGGGGCTGAGTCGCCGTCCTACATGGGGCCTGCGGCCCCATGCAGGAAGAAGTCAGAAGCGGTAGTTCATGTCCAGGAACCAGGTCGAGCCGATCTCGAGGCCAGCGCGAAACATGTCGTGGTTCGGGCCAATCGTGCGCCCGCGGCTCTTGCTGAAAATGTTCCGCCCGCTGAGTCGAAGCTGCAGGTTGGAGCTCACGTTCCACTTCGCGGTCAGGTCGACCGTGGTCAACGGCTGGATCCAGAGCGTGTCCCAAGGATTGGCGTCGAAGCTTTCAAGGTACTTGCCTTGGTGGTTGACCGCCAAACGCAGTTCGGAGCCCTTGTTGAAGCTCCAGAACACCGCGGCGTTGCCGGCAAATTTCGACTGGTACTGGAGCTGGTCGATCTCGTGGATCCCTTCCCCGTAGATATAGGAGGACTTGCCGTCGATCCACATCATGTTGACGGAAGCGCCCAGCGGTGCCAGCGCGTGATGCAGACCCCCGAAGCTGCTGTGGATCACACCCAGCTCCAGGCCCTTGTAGGTGGTGTCTTCACCATTGATCGGCGAGGTCACTGTCCAGGTTTCATCCTCGATGGTTTCCTGCCACGACATGTTGAGGATGTCGTCGCTGATGTCCTTGTAGAAGCCGGTCAGCGTGACCATTCCCAGACCCTGGTGGAAGTAGTACTCCATGCCCAGGTCAAGGTTGGTTGATTGCCGTGGCTTGATACCGGCGTTGCCGCGCGAGACGGTGAATTCCTCGTCATTGAAATTCTCGACTGTTGCGATCATTTCCGGGTTGGCGCGGCCAAGGGTCTTCGACGCCGATGCCTTGATGCGGAAATCCGGCGACAGCGACCAGATCACGTTGAGGTAAGGAAGGACTTCGGTGTCACTGCCCGACGCGAACGCCTTGCCGGGCTGGACCACACCACCGGCCACGCTCGCCATTTCCGCATCGAACTCGGCACGATCCAGGCGCAGGCCGCCACTGACGCGAAAGTCATCCGTGGCGTACACGCCATTCACGTAGCCGGCGAGAACTTTTTCGCGGTATCGGTAATCGTTCGCCAGAGAGTTGTAGAGGGACGTTTCCTCGTCAATCTCCATGCCGGGGATCACGTTCTTCCAGAACTCGTCCGCATCCAGCCAAAGCGCCGGCCAGCTGTATCCGGGAGTGTCGAAGTCTGGAGTGAAAGCCAGTCCCTCCAGCGTCACTTGGCCCCTTGCATATTGGGTGGCGGTGTTGTCGCGCTCCATATCCCAGACCCGGTAGTTGAGGCCCGTTGAGAAGCCCCAGCCCCTATCTTCAGAGCCATCGTTGAAGCCGTAATCGACCTTGGCTTCGGTGACATAGGAATTGGCTTCGCGCCGGTCCTTGTACACGTTCCAGTTGGTGAACTTGCCGGGATCAAGCAGGGCGCCACCATCGTCAGGAACGAAAATGTGGCCCGGGTCTGCAAGGTCGTAGCTGAGCCGGCCTGCGTTCTGGACACGGAACGCCGAGAACGGACGGTCAGACCGGTACCACGCCTTGGACCTGCCCAGATTCGCGCTGAGCCGGCCCTTGTCCGCGAGATCCCATTCAACCCGGCCCTGGATGCCCATCTGGTCGCGGTTGAAGTCGTTGAAACGCCACTGCGTGTCGGCGGCGCGAATATTGGCGGTTCCAGTATTTTCCGTCTGGTCGCGGTGCTGGTCGAGGGTGACAATCCGGTTGCTGTTCCGCGTCTCCTGCTCGTCGGACAGATAGGCAAAGCCGAACAGTGAGGCGTTGAACCGCTCGTTCGGCCTCCAGTCCAGTTTCACGGTGCCCCCGTGCTTGGTGAATACGTTCGTGTAGCTGTGGGCGGTAAACCCGTCGGGGGCGCCGATGCCGTTCCAATCCGCGGAGTCCGGTGTGGTGATACTGCCGGCGTCGTTGTAGTACATGCGGTTCGGGATCGCGTTGTTGGACTGGGTCCGCGGGCGCTGCTCATAGACGCCGGTCACCAGCAGACCGATGGTGTCGTTGGCAAAGGTCGGCGCCCAGGCGAGCCTCGCTGAACGGCCCCAGGGGGAACTCACCCCGTCGCGGCCACCCCTGTTGTCGTCGGGCACATCCATATAGGTGGAGTAGCTGGTGCCCAGCGTCGCGTTGACCAATGGCTGACCCATGTCGAACGCGCTGGACGGCACGATGTTGATCAGGCCGGCAAGCGCGCCGGCGTCAAGCTCGGGCGAGAGCGTCTTGAAGGCCTGGAGCTGCTGCACGGCGTTGGTCGGGATCACCTGCAGGTTGACCTTGCGGGTGCCCTCACCGTGGTCGCCAGTGGTGGCAATCGTCAGGCCGTTGATGGTGACCGGGACAAAGTCGGGGTGGGAGCCGCGGATCGAAGCGAACTGTCCGATGTCATCGTTGTACACCGTGGTCACGCCGGTGATGCGACGCAGCGACTCGGCGATGGTGAGGTCGGGCATTGCACCGATCTCGTCGGCGGACAGGGAGTCCACGATCGCGACCGCTTCGCGCCGGGTGTCGATCTCTTCCTTGGCCTGCATCCGCGAGCCGACCACCACCAAGGTGTCCAACTGGGTGGCCGTGGCCTCGGCGCCCGTCTCCTGGGCGGCTGTGGGGAGCACCACCGAGGTCATGGCGGTTGCCAATGCCAGGGTCAGGGCGCGGCGCCGCGGTGTGTTCTGAGGGGCGCGATGGAACGTGCGCGAAGCAAGAGCGGACATCTCGAATATCTCCATTGAACAGCCGTGACGGCCGCACGGCAGCGGCCGCCACAATCCGGCGGGGTTGGGTAACGCGTGTGGGGTGGTGCCTTGCGTTCCGGGTCTACTCGCCGGCGCCCTGGAACCGCCCGTGGAAATCGGCCAGCCCGATCTCGAACTCGTCGCGCGCAAGGAACTCGGCGTCACTCAGCTCGGCCCGCCTTTCGCCGGCCTTGTACCAGGGCGCGTACTCGGGGATCTCGGAGCTGAGCTTCCCGAAGTGCGTGGAGTAGGTGCGCACGTTGACGCTTGGCTGCGGACTGTCGAGATCGAAGGTCAGCAGGCGCAGCCACCCGTCACCGGTCTGGGTGTTTCCCGGGTACTTGCCGTCCGGGTCGTGCGACCTCGCCACCTGTGCACGCGGCTGATAGTCGGCGAGCATCTGGTGCACTTCATGGCCCTCGTCGTTGTAGTCGACACCGTAGCCCTGTCCCCCGATGTGACCGCTGAGAACAAGAAAAATCTGGTCGTGCTGGCTGATGAAGTCATCCCAGACCATTTGCGGATTGTTGTCGACCGGATCCAGCAGGCTCATGTCCAGCGAGCCGCCCACCGCATGCTCGCCGTCGCGGTTGGTGTACTTGTGGGTGGTCACGATCGTCGGCAGTCCAGGGTTCTGCTTGATGACCCTGCGGGCCCAGGCAAGCGAGCTGTCGGGCGCGTCGTACTGCAGACCGATATGCAGGAACCTGCACTCCCCAGCGGTGAAGACCTGGGCGCTGTCGGCGCCGCCGTCGTTGGACGCGATGTACCAGGGCTGGTCGCGGAAGAAGTCGGACTCCGCCGAAAGAACCGAGAGGAAGCCGGTCAGACCGCCGAAGTGACGGATCTCCGGCGCCATCGGGTCGGCCTCGGGCAGGGGCGGATGTGCCGGGTCGGTCCAGACCGCGTCGTAGTCGTGATTGCCCGGGACCACCGAGAACGGCAGCGCGCCGGCGATGATCTCGAAGCCTTTCACCGCCGTCGGGATCTCGTGGTTCCGGACCTCTTCGGGATAGAGGTCCGGCTTGCCGCCAGTGACCGAATCGGGCGCCGCCTTGAAGCCCCGCGCCGCGTGGCCCGGATCAATGCGCGTGACGCGGTTCTGCCAGATGTCGCCGACGTGGGTGGCGAACACGATATCGCCGCCGTTGCTCCTGGCGTTGTCGGCGATGTACTGCATCTGCTCGAAGTACAGCTCAGCGGCGTCGATCGGGAAGCCGTGGGACTTCTGGTGGCTGAAGTCCATGTAGTTCTGGGTGTCGGGGATGACGGCGATGGTGAACTCGCCGCACTGGCCCTGCCGGTACTCGCTGGCCGATGCATGGAACGAAAGTGTGGCTGCCAAGGCAGCGGTGGCCAGGGCCACGCCAACGGGCAGGCGCGCAGGCCGGATGCTTTTCAGGAGCGTCATTCAAATCACTCGGGTGGGAAGGATGCGCCGAGTGCTGTCATCGATGCACATGCCCCCATGATCAGGAAGGGGATGATCGGATGCGGCGGAGACTCCTTCTCCTGCGTCACTTGGCAAGCGCAGCATTGAACGCAATGAACATTGCACACGCATGACTCGCGCATTACCTGGCCTGGCTTCGACACCTCTCGTGGCCCCGGGGTGCCCTGGAGAACGGGCTTGGCGGAAAGGACGGCGTCAGCGCCGGTGGGTTTACTTCCGATCCGGCAAACGGCTCCGTCCCGCGGAGCGGACGCAGCAGCGTCAGGCGTCGACCACCATCCCGTCCCTGGCGGATCTTGAAGACCCGCAGCGGCCTGCCGTCGTCCAGCCGCAGCTCCATAGCATCCTGCAGCTGTTGCACTTGCTCCAGGCTGCCGCACAGGTCTCGGCCGCTGCCGCGATCTCGGCCTCGAACTCGTCGCCGAAATCGTTGGAGGGCCACTCACCGCGGCCGGCCATCTCATCCACGCGGGCCAGCGCGCGCTCGCGCAGGCGCTCAAAATCGCGCGCCTGGCGCCGGTTGCCGGTCAGCGCCGCGTTCACCTCGCCCAGCGCATCGAAGGCGATCCCGGTGGCCTCGCAGCTGACGGCCGCGATCTCAGGCAGCATGCCGCGCACGCCGGACTCTATCGCTTGCAATCGCGCGGCATCGGCTTTCGACACGGCACGAGGCTTGCCGTCCACGCGGAGCGTGCCGTCGCTGATCTCGACCAGCCCCGGAAGCGTGACCTCGGCGTCGTCATCAGCCTCCAGCCGCAGCCCGCCTGCACCGATTTCCAGTCCGTAGGCGCTGTCGATGCTGCAGCTGTCCCCGATCGCGCCGGACTGCAGGCGGTCTCCCGCCAGGGCGGGGAGCGATGCGCCCGTGGACAACCCCGCGCGGCAGCACCGCGTGTGAGCTCGTCGCACGCCACATCGCCCTTCGCCAGCAGCAAAGGTGCCTCCTCCGCTTCACCGGCGGAGAAGCTGCAGGCAAGCCACCGGCAAGGAAGAACATGGGTGCACCTCGGGGGGCTAGCGTGGAGCGTGCCCTGAGCAACGCCGCAAAGAGGTTTTCACCGAGCGATCCATGGCTGTGCGTTGCGGTGGCGCATACCCAAGGACGAGCAGAATCAAACGCTACGTTTGGTGTCACGGTTCCAGTGGCACCTGGCATGGCGTGCATGCTTGATCGTGCTCAACCCCTTTCAATTCCGTCACTTCGATTCTGACTATCGAACAGCTGCTCAACCACACGCTCATCTGCCTCGTGGCGAGCTAAAAGCTGCTCCCCACGCTGGGTGAACGCAACCCCCTTGGGGGACTGTGCAAACTCCTGCAAGATCCGACTCACGTCTGCGTCCTCTCCTACTGCAACAGCGGCGAGCACGCGATTGAGGTACGGGCTATCGAACGGGCTCGCGGGTGCTCGTACGGATCCTTGGCGCTCACGCTCTGGAGCTAGGCCTTGATGCAAGCCAGCAGTCTCCAAAGGTTCTCCTGTGCACCCCTCATCCATACGTTGGAGGAGCGTGTCAGCAAACTCCCGGCCTCGTCCGTTCATGGCATGTCTGATCTCGTCTGGAGTCGTCGCCATGTCCGCGCGCGGAGCCGGCACTCGGGGATCGACACGCAACAACGTCACGTGCACGCCACTTTCGTTGATTGTCAACTCGGTCGTGCCGTCGCCATTCCGCACGCGCGCCAAGCTGGCTGGATCGATTCGACGCCACTGCCCGTCGATGAAAGCCTGTCCTTGGCCGTTACGATTCCAATGTACGAAGTCATTGCCCGAAACATAGAAGCCCGCCTGCCGGCTCCCGTTAGCCTGCGGCTGTGGGTTGCCTTCGGCTAGCGACGCGCCCCTGTCGAGTGCTGCAATGAACCTACGTGAGGCTTCCGGTGTGAGGAACAGGGATCGCATCGTGTCGTATTCAAAGCCGAGATCAGGACTCGCCGTGTCAGGACGGTGAGCCGCCACCGGCCCGATCAGCGGATCGGCTGTTTTGGTAGCCGTCCAGTAGATTCGCGAGCCACTTCCGGATGCTGGCCAAGATCGATCTGTAGCGTGCCGAATGAGTAGCCGCTGTTGGCCACTGGCTCCATGCGTCCGCCTGCCCTGACGTTGCCAGCAAAGCTCAAGCGGTAGGCAACATCACGACCTGCAACGCTGCCTTCCGAACTCACCCCTACAGCGAAGTAGGCGGCCGCTCGCAGCTCATTCAAGGTAAGAGGATTCGGGTCCGTCATGATCCATCTCCTTATGGGTCATTCGCTACTTGCCGTCTGAAAGGCAGTTCTCCACCCAAGGTTGCGCCTGCAATGCATCCCACTCGCCTTGCTGGGTGGGCACTGCCCGATAGTCGGCGAGACATGCGCCATCCGCGGCTGTCAGATCGCCGAGATTGCCGTCGCAGAGCCGCAGTGGCTTGTCGATACCTTGCCATCCGTCTCCGCATTCCGTATCGGTCTCGGCGCCTGGACGACCACACACTTGGGTGCGGCGCGCTTCGTTCGAGGATGTTGCGCGAGCTACGACCCTGCCTTCATACACTTTGCCGGACGCGAGGTAAGACCAGGTCCCACAGATGCGATCGGCGCGCTGCACCAGCAGGTAGCGGCTGCATTCCTCACTCGATGCCACGCCTTCGCATGACTCCCACGCACCAGCGAAGGGCGTCTCGGTTGGCACTTCCGCGGTCCCCAACCCGGCACACGCCGCAAGACCCAGCAGCGCCATCATTCCCAGTACACGCATCCAGAATCCCTCCCGGCGAGCGTTCCACATTACGCCTCGCTCAGCGAGCTTACAAAGCTTGCGGCGAAACGCGCTTTACGTGACAGCGTGCGAGAACCTGTGTCCTCCGCCGCCACGGTTCGGCCGATCCGGCATGCGGAGTCCCCGCTTCCACGCGCTGCTGCAGTCACTCCAAGTCACTTACGCGCCTCAATCCAGCACCCCGGCAAACGGCTCCGGCCCATCGATATCCACCCCCAGCACCCGCGCCATCCCCTCCTCGCTGCGGTCGGTGGTGAACTCCACCCACAGCGGCAGGTGGTCGCTCACGCGCGGTGAGACCTGGGCGTTGGACAGCTCCTGGTACACCGCGCCGGCGAAGTCGATGCCGCCGGCGCGGCCGCTGGGCTTCAGGCCGAAGTCCTCGCCCTGGAACCAGGCGATCTGGTCGTAGTGCTTGGCGGTCTTGCCGGTCGTGGTCTTGACCGCCTGCAGCGGCACCGGCACCCACAGACCGGTTTCGACGAAGGCGTCGAACAACGGGTTGCCCTGGCGCTTGTCGATATTGAAGTCGCCCAGCACCAGCAGGTTCGGCTCCTCCCGGCTCTGCCCGGCCCGCGCCCGCGCGCGCAGCTCCTGCGCGGTGAAGCGGGCGATGCGCTGCAGCTCGGGCAGGCGGTCGGCGGGCACGCTGCCGTAGCGGATGTGGGCCGTGAGCAGGGTGAAATGCTCGTTGGCGGCGCGGAAGCCGGCGATGAAGGGCGTGCGGTCGAACTGTTCGGGCAGGCCCTCGGGCGTGGGCGGCAGCACGATCTCGCCCGCCAGCCCCGACAGCACCACGCGGCGGGTGTCGTACAGATAGGCCAGCCGCTCGGAGTTGCCCTTGTCGCCGCCGCTGACGTCGGTGAGCAGCACCGCCCAGTGCGGCCCGAGGAAGTGCGTCATCAGATGGCGCAGCGCGGTGGTGTCGCGCAGGACCTCCTGCAGGGCGATCACGTCGAAGCAGCGGACCACCTCGGCGATGACGGCCAGCGCCCGCAGGTTGCGCTTGGGGCTGCCGGGATTCTCCGACCAGTCGGGATGGAAGCCGCCGAACTTCTGGATGTTCCAGGTGCCGACGATGACGTTGGCGTCGGTGCGGCGCGGCGGCAGGCCGGCATGGGCGATTCGGCGGCGAAGGCGGACGATGTCCTGGATGGCGGCGACGGAGTACTGGGCGTGGTCCATGGCTGGCTCCTGCGCCTGCGGCGCTCCAGTTGGACAACGTGCCGACAGACGGAAAGTGGCCGCCTGTTTGAATCGCGCAAAACCACGGCAACGTGACCGGCGAGGTGGGCGCGGCGTTGGTTATGCTTTATGGCAGGCGTCGCTGCCGCCACGCCCTGCCCTGAGGACTACACATGGATCGTCGCCGCTTCCTTGGCGTGAGTGGAGCTGCCGCCGCGTCGCCCATGTTGTCCGCACTGGGCATACCTGCCACGGCAAACGCCACCGCGACATTGTTCAAGCGCGTGAACTTCGCGTCCGACGGGCTTGGGCTCAGCCCCGCCGAGTACACAGCACTGCTGGGCGAGATCGTGGCGGAGGACGGCTTCGAACCCGACTACTACTCACAAGGCGGCGTCATCCGTGAGCTGGAACGCAGGTCCGCCCGGCTGCTCGGCAAGGACGACGCGATCTACCTGCCCACCGGAACGCTGGCGAACCACCTCGCGGTGCGCAAGCTCGCCGGGGACGATCGTCGCGTGCTCGTGCAGGCGGAAAGCCACTTCTACAACGACAGCGGCGACTGCGCGCAGACCCTGAGCGGACTGAACCTGGTGCCCCTGGCCGAAGGAGGCAGCACCCTCCCCATTGAAGACGTCGAGCGCTGGCTGGCGCGCTCTGACAGCGGCCGGGTCGAGACCCGCGTCGGCGTGATCGCCATCGAATCACCGATGCGACGGCGCCACCACGAAATGGCCGACTTCGACGAACTCCGCCGCGTCAGCAGCCTCGCCCGCGAACGCGGCATCCGCCTGCATCTGGACGGCGCACGGATGTTCAACCTGCCGCTGCATTCGGGCAAGAGCCTCCACGAATACAGTGCGCTGTTCGATACCGTGTACGTCTCGCTTTGGAAGCACTTCAACGCCGCCTCCGGGGCGATCCTCGCCGGGGATGCCGGCTTCATCGAGGGGCTGTACCACCAGCGGCGCATGTTCGGCGGCGCCCTGCCCCATGCCTGGCCAGCGGCCGCGGTAGCCCTGCGGTTCGTCGACGGCTACCTGGAGGACTACGCCAAGTCCTGGCAGGTCGCTGATCGGTTGATTGCACTGCTGCAGGACGACAGCCGGTTCTCGTTCGAGAAGCTTCCAAACGGCACCAGCCGTTTCTTCATGACGGTGACCGGGGTAGGCGCTGACCTGCTCCGCGAACGACTCGCGAAGCAGGATGTCGTGCTGTCCTACGGCCACCCGGACAGCGGCAGGTTCGCGATGCAGGTCAACCCGACGCTGCTGCGGGTATCGGCGGAAACGCTGGCAGGGAAGTTCATCAGTGCGGCTGGTGGTCGAGCAGGTTGATCCGGGCGAGGACGGCGCATCGGAAACAGCCGTCAGGCGACCACGCTGCGGCGCGAGACCCAGGCATGGATCAGCCCGGCCTGGAAGAACTGGACTGGCGTGTCGAAGCCGCCGGAAGCGATGATGGATGCCACCTCCGCCGGCGGCAGGACCGCCACGTCCCGGGTGTAGGCGACGCGGGCGCGTTCGATGGCCTCTGCCGGCACCTCCGCCGCGGACATCATCCGCAGCCAGGCCGGCAGCAGCACCCCGTAAGCGGGCGAAGCCACGTCGGAGGCGAGGTCCGAACTCGCCAGCAGGCCGCCGGGGCGCAGGCGGGCGGCGATGTCGGCGAAGAAGCGCACGCGCTGCACGCGGTCGACAAGGAACTGCGACACCAGGAAACAGGTGGCGGCGTCGTAGTTCGTCCCGGCCGGCAGCGAGTCGACGAAGCCTTCGTGGAAGTGGCAGCGATCGGCGAATCCCTCCGCCGCGGCGCGGGCGCGGCAGGCCTCGAGCATCCGGCCCGATGGCTCCAGCGCGGTAAAGGTCCACTTCGGGAACGCCCGCGCCAGGTGCGCCATTTCCACCCCCGTGCCCACGCCCACGCACAGCACCCGTGCATCGGCAGGCAGCCCGGCGAGCATGGGATCGAGCAGGAAGTAGAGGCAGTCGCGGATGGCGACGGTGCGCGACCACTGCTGGTCGTAGCCCGGCGCCTGCTGGTCGAACAGTTCGACGATCTGAGTGGCATCCATGCGGGCGACTTTAACCGCCCGCAGGCTACAGCCGGAACCGACCGGGGGTCGGGCTGGGCGGGTGCGAATCGCGCACGCAAAACCCGCAGCCTGGTGTCGGGACGGCTGGGCTATTCTCCAGTCGGGGAACGAGGAGCAGGCGTTGAACGGATCAGCCAGGAAGTGCGCCTGCGCGAAGACGCGCGCGCGCAGGCCGTGGCGGATGCGCGCGAGAAGGCAGGCGGCCTGGCGACGGCGTTTGGCGGGCGACTCGGGCCCGTGTACAGCATCAACAGCCTGAACTCGATGCAGTCGGATGGTTACGGGAACACCACGCTGGATCGCATCCAGGTCACGGGCTCACGCATGGACAGCGGACGCTACCTGCAGCCGACGATCGAATTCACCGAGCGGGTGTCGGCGGTGTTCGAAATTTCGCGGTGAGGCCGGGTGCAGGTGTTTGGGCAAGGCGGGCCGATGCCCGCCTCCCCGGTGACGGTCAGTCGTCCCGCGTGCAGCCCAGCGAGACCCGGGCATGCGAATAGCCGGTCGCCGGGTCGATCCATTCATCGAGGACGGTGATGTCCTGGTCGGACTGGCCCCAGCTCAGGTAGCACTGCCTGTCGGCGTCGCGCCACGCGTTGTCGATCGCCTCTTCGGCGCTGCGACCGTAGGACTCGCCGATCACCTGGATGTAGTGCCGCGCAGCCATCGCGTCCGCGCTGTAGCCGGCGGCCATCAGGACGACCGCCGCAGAAAGGGTCCACTTGTTCATCGCACGCTCCTTGCCTGGTTGGGAGCCTCACCCTAATCCAGCGCGAACGGCGCGAACCGTGCACAACGCATGAAATATCGATGACAAGCATGACCCGGATCCCGTTTCCGGCTTCCGGCTCCCGCCCGCGTGTGAGCCATGCTGGAGAACAGACCGTGGCCAGGAGCACGCTTCCAGCGCGGGACGTATTCGAATGGAGCTGGGGTCTACCCTACCTGTTGCGTGCCCATGCCCGCCGCGAACATGGGACACCCCACACCGGTCGAATATCTGCCATGTACGACATCCTCATGACCCCCGACGCAGGGGCGCCAAGCCCGACCACTCCGTCCTGCAATGCGGTCGATGTCGACCAGGCGGTGGACAACGTCCTGGAGGCACAGGGACGCGGCGACCCCACGGCCGTACTGCTGGAGGAGCTTTCCAAGTGCTGCACGCCCGAAGAGGCCAAGGCGATCCTCGACGAACTGCAGCGCCGAGAGCCGGATCGCTGGACCGATATCATCAACACATCCAGCCTCGCCGCCCAAGAAGGCAGCGGCTACCCGCGAAGCGGCATGACCGCCCTTGCCGACGCGATCGCCGCCAAGCACGCGGAAGGTTCGCTCAGCCAGGACGAACTCTATGACGTGTTCGGCCTGGGCATTGGCGGTTTCGGTCCACAGCAGGAGCGGGGCGCACAGATGCTGTTCGGCGCATCCAACAGCCAGGTCATGCAGGATTTCGAGGAGGCGATGGCCACCCAGGCACTGGACACCCTCGCCGGTGCCGATCGCCACCAGGCCGCGCACGGCACCGAGGTACCGATCACCGGTTGGGCGAACATCGTGGTCGCAGGCTTGGGCGGCGACGGACTGAGCCGCCAGGCCCTGTACAACGCCTATGCATCCCCCGAGCGCAGTGCCGCCGAGCGCCAGCACATCCGGGAGCTCCTGGCCGACAAGGATTCCGTTGGCTATGACACACATTCACCCGATGCCCTCGCCGGCCTGATCGTCGCCGTCGCCGAGGCCGGTGGCCCCCGAAGCACCGAGCTGGCCGTGGAGATAGCCAACTGGGCCGGCGACAACCAGGAATACTTCGTCCAGAACGATATCTTCTCCCAGCGCACTTCCGATCCCCGGACCGAAGCCCTGTCGCGCCTGATGATCAGCCATTCCGACGCGATCTTCGACGACCTCACCGACGGTTACGAAAACCCGGACCAGTACGCCGCCGACGACTCCCGGCGCCTCGGCTTCCTG
Organism: Luteimonas sp. A649; assembly: GCF_054072735.1. Classification (NCBI taxonomy): domain Bacteria; kingdom Pseudomonadati; phylum Pseudomonadota; class Gammaproteobacteria; order Lysobacterales; family Lysobacteraceae; genus Luteimonas; species Luteimonas sp. A649. Next base: position 1,633,219 of record NZ_JBSVRQ010000001.1, read on the forward strand.
CTCGGCGTGACCGCCTTCAACGGGGACAATGCCTACGGCGAAGCCGTGGCCAACAAGCTCGATGCCTACACCCAGGAACAGGCGGACATCGTGGGCGTGGATCCGCGGTCCGCCGAAGCACAGGACGCACTGGGGCGCCTGGAGATCCTGTCACCCGCCCTGCTGATCGCGCAGGCCATGCCCTTCCTGGGCGACCTGGAATCGAACGAGGCCCGCGTCAACGGCATCCTGCGAATCATCGACACGGTGGTCACCATCGGCAGCCTTGTCCCGACCGGCAAGTTCGCCGACTTCCTCATCGACCTGTACGGCACCGCCGAAGGACTGAGCGATTCCCAGATCGAGGCGGGCCTGAGGGAGTACCTCACCGAGCTGATGTCCGGCTCGCCCGAAGAGATCGAGGCCGGCCTGCAGGAACTGGCGGACATGGTCGATGCGGGCATCCAGGCTGAGTACGGCGACAACCCGGTGGTCGCGGGCGCGATGTCACGCCGCCTGGAGGACACGCTCTACGGCATGTTGCTGGCCATCGCCAATAATGATGTGTCGGGTTATCTGGAGACGCATCACGACGGGTGATGCCGCCGAGCGAACCCCAGACGCACAACGAGCACCTCCAGCATGGAACCCCTGAAGATGCCGTCGGGACAGCTCACTGTCTCCGTGGGTCGACCGGCAGTTCAGGCGTCGATTCCCGCAAAATTTCCATGGATTCGGCATTACGTTTCCGCCATGCCTCCATTTCGGCTGGCGACTGCTGGTGGATCACTGGAGCGCTCGGCCTCGACTGGTACGCATTCGTGCTGCTTCTCCGTGCCGCTTCAGGCCCTGCTCCAGGACTCGAAGGCGCCTCCGCGGGCTGCGTCTTATCAACAGCGGCGGCAGGTGTCGGCGCGATGTTCCGAATGGCTCGCTGAAGAATCGTGCTCCCGAAGTAAAGCAGTGCCAGCGCGAACAGCAGCTTCAGCAAGATCGCCGAAAGCCCAGCCCCGACGCTGCTGGCGATCATTGACCTCCCGCGTCGCTTTCCGCCGTGGCGGATCCGCTCTTCCGCGGCGGAAACAAGCCGCTCCGCCGCATAGACGCCAAAGCTTCCGGCCGTGGTTCCCCAGCGTCTACCGCTGTCCCGGCCCTGCCCCTGCACCGTGCGCTCGAAGCCCTCCATCTGCGGCCCCAGCATCCGCCGGAGAGCTCGCGAGGTCCCGGGCGAGCATCTATCGCGAAAGCCTGAGCGTTCGGGTCTAGCGCGTCACCCGCGATCGTCAGAGGAATCGACCTGAGCTGGCGAGGGCGAGCGCCCAATGGCGATTACCTGGCGCCTGGAGCACCCGCTTCCGGGTGATCTCTACACGAAGTTCGCAGCCGCGGTCAGCCAACGGCCACGCAAGCCACCGTCATCACCGCGGCGGCAGCTCGATCTCTGGAGTCGAATCGCGCAGGATGTCCATGGACTCCGCGTTACGTCGCTTCCACTCCGCGAACTCTTCAGCAGTCGGCTCATGGATGACCGGGACGTCCGCCTGGGCAGTTGCTGCCTCTTCACCGTTTGTGGCCGTCGCCGCTCGCGCGCCCATCGTGGTGGGTGTGCGCGCCGCTGGAATCGCTTTGGCAGCTTTGACCGGCACATTTCGTACGGGCTCCGGCCGACTGCACTGCCACAGCACAAGTGCGGAAAGCGCGAGCAGCGTACCCACCAGCTTGATGCCCTCGTTCCCTGGCCGCGATCTGGCGACCCGGGCACTTGGCCCATCACCAACCGGAATCCATTCCGGCGCCAAACTGGGGGCAGGCACCGCAAGATCGGGGAACCAGCGCCGAACCTCGTCACCATCCACCAGCGCGAGGCGTCTGTCGCCTCGGGCGCTTTCGCGCGCATACGGAGTGAACTCACCCGCATTGACCACGATGGCGCCCGTGGCACCCTGCGTGCACATCACGCCAATCAGCTCGTGCCCCACATTGTGGGTTACCTGAAGTGCGTTCTCGCGCTTACATTGCACGACGATGTACTCGGTGCCACGCCGCAGCTTGAGGTCGATGCCGCCATCGAAATGGGCGCCGCCATGTCCAATCCTCTCTACCTCGTAGCCTAATTCGCGGTAGTGCGTGGCGACCAAGGCTTCGAATGCACCGGGATCCAGTCGCGCCAGCTTGTCGTCGTGAGGGTTGACCACCCGCGGCCGGCCGTATCTTGAGCGAGTGCCTGCCATGATCAGACCGCGAAAGTTTCAGGCCACAGGAAATACGGCCCGAAGCGTGGGCTCAGCCGAAACTCGCCACCCGCATTCCTTCCGGCTTCGGTGAGGTGGTGCTTGCCGTCCTTCATCTCGAGATGACCGCCCGCGACCAGCTTGTCGAGGAACTCGTTGGTCTTGAGTCCCAGCTTGCGCGCCAGCTTTGAGGATGTGACTTTGCCGCCGTCGCCGGCCTCCCCCTCTGCGTCGCCCTGGCTCCCAGGTTCGGTCTTTTCCGCCGGGACATCGATGCTCGCCACACGCTCTAGCGAAATCCTGACCTCGTCGCTGATGCGGATGATCCGCTGTGCTTCCTCGTAGGCGTCGCGATAGAGCTCCGGGTCATCGGAGCGTCGGATCAGGATTCCCATTTCGTTGTTGTTGACCTGGCTGAACTCGTAGAGGTTGAGGCTGGTGACGATGCACAGCTCTTCGTTGAGATAGCACTTGGCGTGCAGGTTCTTGCAGAAGCTGGTGCGCACGTAAGTCTGCTCGCGCAGCCAGCTGATCTCGGCCGGCTGCAGCTCGCTCTTGCCATAGACCATGCGCACATCGATCTTGAGGCGGTTCTTGTCGGCCAGCAGCTCCCTTACCCGGTCGTTGAGCTTCAGGTACGGACTGATCAGGATCAGCCGGTCTTTGGCATCCTTGATGAGCTCCTCGAGAAAATAGTTGGTAGCGCTGGTGTTGAGAAACTTGGCCATGGCCGTTCCTTGGTCGGGGACCACGGGATTCTGCCACCAGCCGTGACCGGGGGGTATGCTCAGCGCGGCCGGCACGCCTTGGAGTCACAGATCACAGTTGGGCGAAAGCGTTACATCCCAGCTACGCGCTGCACCCTGCATCCGCGTCACGAGATCTTCGATCGACCCCCACAGCCGCAGACCGGAGTCGCCCTCGGTCATTGGGCGCAAACCAACAAATTCATGGAATGCGTGGTCCAGATCCGACGGGCCTTCACCCACGGACGTCCAGTGCTCGTCACACAACGCCGGGATACGGACCTGCTCGGCGACGAACTGATCACCCCAGTCCAGACACGCCCGAATCGTCTCCTCGGCCCCGTCTGTGGTTCCAGTCAGCAGAAGACGACCGTTGGTCTTGAAGTTGCCCGCGTCGCGGTAGAGGTACTCAAAAATACAGCGGGACTGCTCCATGTCGGCTTCCATCCATCTCGGGACCTAGAAGTTAGAAGCACTAGATCTCACGGGATGCGAATGTGCGACGGACAGCCCCGCCTCCCCCTCTGAGCGAAGTCGACTAGCTCTGCGTCTAATCGACTCCGGCTGCAGGATGGCAACCCAGTCAGCTAATTCGCGATTACGGCGACGTCAGGCGCCCACAGGCGTCACAGCGCTTGGCCGGGTCAGCCTCATACGGACGCTGCACGGGCGCCGAGGATGGCGTCGAAGGCAGAGGGGCAACTGCAGGTTGCGGCACTTCAAGTTCCGTGTGCGCAACCGCGGGCCCTGCTTCAGATTGGGCGCGTGAGTCCGGTGCGTATTGAGGCGCGTTCGCGACGTGCCCCGAGTCCGGCACATAGATCGCCAGTCCATTACCCGTGCGATTCATGATTGCGGTCGAGAACCCGACACCGTGAACACTGTTGCCGCTTGCCCAAGCATTGCCGCTGCCAATGCTGCCCGCGTACTGACTACCCATGCCCTGCAGCAAGATGCCGTTGGCGCCCAAGGCCGCAGCCTCTTCCTTCATGCGCTCAATGACCGTATTAGTCCGCTGCTGATCTGTGAAGTTCAGAGCACCGCGATTGCTCGCCTCAAGAAGGGCGACTGTCTCGTAGCGCGCCGGAGGCTCGACGTACAGCCTGACTTGTTCGGCGGAGATCGGCTCGCGGGCCTGACCCACCAGCACATGGGACGACGCGCAGCCCGAAAGAACGAGTGCAGCGATAAATGCGATGACGAATTTCATGACGGCTCCTTCCTTGTGAGTCCCAAGGACGCAGCAGGTCCTGTGCCAGACGTTGGGGTCGTCTACAGGCGCGGAAGTACTGAGAAGGTCAGCAACTGCGGCAGAAGCTGACGTTGCGCGCCTACTCGAGGCTCGGATACCGCACAGCCAATGCCTTGGCGATCGTTCCGCGCTCGTCTGGGCTGAGGCGTACTGGCTCCCAGGTCATGAACTCCGCTCCCTTCCCCATGGGAGTGAAGACAATTATCGTGGACCTTTTGCCGGCCTCAGTTCTGGTCACAAACCATCCTGGCAGAGCGACGGCAGCCATGACTGGAACATCACGGCCCAAGGTTTCCCGCAGCTCGCGAGCGACCCAGTGCGCATTCCGAACCGCCTGATCGAGCGGCTTTCGGGTGCGGAAATCTGGGAACACCAATTGATCGCCGTCGAAGGTGACGCGGCAAGCCTCATCGCCTTCCAGATGCTTGGCCTTTCGAAACGACTTTGTCTCTACGACGTAGACGCCGCGCGGCGAGACCACTACATGGTCGATATTGAAGTCATCGCCGGGCAGGTCATGCAATACCGCGCAGCCGTTCGCGACAAGTCGGTTTAACTGCATTCCCGTCACGCGCTCAGCGACAAGTCCATCACTGGCACGATCCCGAGCGAGGAAAGCCCTCACGTAGCCCCAGAACGCGTAGACGAAGACGCCAAGACCAACAACTAGAAACACCGTCTCGGTACCGCCCCACTTGATTGCCGCCCAATCGATTCGAAGGCCTGCCCAAGCCGTGAACATCAGCGGCAGCGCCAAGAACATCAGCATGATGCCGTCAACGACTTGATCGTGATGGTCTGCAATCCGCTTCAGAAGTTGCTGACCAGGCAGGTGACCCAACTTGCGACCCATCAAGGGCGAGCGACGACGCGAGCGTGCCCGAATTGCCTTGAAGGTCAGGGCACAGGCCAGGGCAAGCAGCGTCGAAGCAAAGAACGGAACAAGTCCGAGTAACACACTCCATCTCATGCGCCAACCTCCTGAGAAACTGCAGGCAGTTCGCGCATGCCAACTCGACGAAGCAGCTCGTACGTGTGGTCGTACACGTCATGCGTTCGAGTTGGGTCATGCGCGTCGCCTCGAGGCACCACGATGACTGTCCCTTGCCTCGCGCGGGTGAGCAGCACGCGATAGGCATTCAGCAGGTATCGGCGGCGATCATCTTTCAGCACGCGCTTCCAGCTGTCCCCAACGAATCCGAAGTAGCCCCACCGATCGCCGAGATATCGCAGGTCGCCGTCCCAGACGACGCAACTCCAATCAAGCTCAAGCCCCTGAACCTGGAACTCGGTGGCAACGTCCTCCAGGTAATAGGACGAACGCGTATCGTCCTTTCCAGCGAGAAACCAGTGCACCGGATCAATCGGAACGCGCACGTCAATGGCGTGAGGCTTCAACCGCTGCGCTTGCGAGGACACCACCATCCCATAGCGCTCTGTGCCGCGCGCCCGCGCCCGCACCCATATCTTGGCCAGCCCCAGATCCCGCGTTAGCAGAATCGGAAAGCGCTCTGTTACCTCTGCAAGCATGCCGCTCGCGCCTTCGACATCCAGATCCAGCAGGCGATTAACGAACTCGGACACGCGCTCAGACCGGAACGAGCGCACTGACGTAGCTAGATGCAGCGATTGAGCCTCATGCAACTTTCCGCGCTCACGGGCAGATGCCAGCTCTTCGGTTACCACCGGATCTCGCCGGTCAATTGATGGAGATACGTAGACCTGCCAATCCGGAAAGCTACGGCTTAAAGACGCCAGCCACTCACCGATGCCGGCCTCACCACGGTTGATCTCCTGTCCTGTCCCCACCAGGCATACAACGACAGCCCAGTCGTGATGGCGATCAAGGCACGAAATGAGGAACTCCGGCTCGGACTTGTCGAAGCCTGCCAACCCGCGCTTTCTCTGCATGAACGATGCAGTTTGCTCCCGATCCCAAGCACGTTGCGCCTCATCGAAGATGGCGACGTGATCGTGTGGCGGCCTTGAGTCGGAAAGCCCCTCATCCCGAAAATGATGAACCGCCTGGATGAAGCTCTTCACTTGGCGCCGAGCGTCACCGATGCGCAGGTTGCTTCCCACCTCCGCTTCGCGTCGCACCTTGTCACGCGCGAGCGCCTCGTGGAGCACCTTGACCAGCGGTCCGTTTCCGGAGAGGTACACCGCATGAAGTTCCTCAGCCGCCTCGGTGCTCTGCGTCGCCACATCCAGGCCTACAAGGGTCTTACCTGCCCCAGGAACTCCGGTTACGAAGCACAGCGCCTTCCTTCCTTGTGCTCGCGCGTCCTGAATGACCCCTGTAATGAACCCAGACGTCTGCCCGAGATTTGCCGCATCACTGCGCGAAATGTCGACAACGGAGTGCCGGGCATACAGCGCCATCGCAGCCTCGACGATGGTAGGCGTCGGCCGGTAGCGTCCGGCCACCCAGGCTTGCGCGTCAATCATCGGCCCGACTGCGAAGCAGAGCACTTGATTCAAGGTAGCCCCAAGCGTGTCCGCATTACAGCTAAGGCAGTCAAAGAGTCCATCTGCCGCACTGCTCGTCGCCACCGACAATGGCTGGGCGGGAGCCGCGGTGGCGACGAGCACCGGCACCAAAGGTGCTTGATGGCTTGGCTCATGGAAGTGCTTCAGGTCCAACGCGTAGTCGATCACCTGATCGATGTCGCCGGCAAGCGCTGCCTGCGCGCCAACCTTGAACTCGATCACGAACACCACATGGTCAAGCACTAGAACCACGTCGACACGCCGCCCCATGCGGGGAATATCGAATTCCAGGAACACGTGCCCACGTGCGCCTAATGCGGTAAGCGCGGACTTGATGACGTCGATCGTCCCCTGCCAAGCGCGAACTTGCGTCTGCTCAACATTGAAGCGGGATCTTCTGGTGAGCTGACCGATGACATCATCGGGCGTGGCCTTCAGAAAGACGCTCGCCTCGGCGCCGTAACCGAAGCGGCGTAATACGCCCCGAGAGGTGGATTGCTGGGCCGTCATGACTTCCCCTTGTGGCCACTAGGATAGCCCGCTAGCCACTTTGACCTGAGGCAGCCACCTCACAAAGGACGAAGTCCCTGCCCTAATCCGACTGGGCGACGTTGCCGTAGTGCTTTTTGCACTAACCGGTAGGGGTGACCGCCAGAGCCACTGAGCGTCCACGGACCAAGTCGTGACTAGCGCATGGAACAGTGGATTGTCTAGCGCTTATCGCTGTTTGAGTCGTCCGGGACCAGCAGGTTCGACAGCTCTGCCCGGCGCTAGCCCGCGCGCATTCCTTCATGGTTTAGGCAGTAAAACGCGGTAACTCAGTCAGTGGGAAAGTCGCGGTAATGCACGTACGCGGTGAGCAGGATGAATGCTCATGAGCCGCGCGGAAGCCGTCGAAGTAAGACGCGCAGCCGAATTGCTCAGGCAGCACGTACAGGGCGGGCGGCAGCACAGTCTCGCCTGCCAGCCGCCAGCACTATCCGCAGCGCGTCGTACAGGTAGGCTACCCATGCGGCATCCCTTCTTGCCGCCGCCCCCCTCAGTGAGTACCAGCACCCGCCGCATCCGCTCGCGGCTGCGGCTGCTCGGCGCTACGGAATTGCGCCCTCAAGAAAGGCGTCCAGGGAGGTGATTGGGCCAAGCCGACCACCCAATGCCTCAAAAAGACGACCCTCGCGCAAGGATGCAGGAACCCTAACAGCCTTGCGCTTCGCTGAACGCCTCTTTACGGCAAGCTGTTCAAGAAAAAGCATCAAAAGCTTCTCAAAGAACCACAGCTCATACTTTCCACGGAACCAAAGCTTGCTGTTGATCGCACGCAGACGACGCGCCCAGCGTAGCTGGTCCTGGAATGGCACTACGGCATCCTTCGGCAGAACGGACGCGCGGCAGCGAGACGCAGCACCTTGACGGCGCTTTATCTGACTGGATTCCAAGGAGACAACGAACACATTTGAAAGCGTCAGATTCTGCAGATTTGTCTTGAGCCCCCGCTCCCGCGCTGCCAGTGTCATTGCAATGTAAGGCAACGCTGCTTTCGCACATTGCGCTAGAAGATCCTCAATCGATGACAAGAATTTTGAACAGTCGAAGTCGCCCTGCGACAATCCCGAAAGGTCTACTAAAACTACTTCCGCTTGCGACCTTCCTACCAGGTAGTTCTCAATCGAGTAATAATCAGTTATGAACGTTCTAGGTTCACTGCTGATTTGGCAGCCAAGAAGATCATCAAAATCCCGATCCACAAAGAAAAGCACCCTACTGAGCGGATACCCCTTTTTTACTAAGTAGTTGCGCAGCTCAGCCAACGCGGGCTTGCCGTTACAAACGTACTTCCAGCTAATAAGCTTCGATGCGCGAGCTCGCACGGCTGGCATATAGAAAGAAGGATCTTCCTCTCCCTCAAAAAAGAGGTGCAAATCATCACTACTTTCCACAAACCGCAACATGAACTCATGCAAGGCAGCGCTCTCAGTCTGGGACTGAGAAACTAAATAATCGGCAAAGTCCTCCATTTCTATGCCCCTGCAATCGTTGTAGCCCTACGAAGATCGACAGCAGATTCTCTAAGCTCTTGCTCGTAGATAAACGGACTATGCGTAACAGCTAGCAACATAGAACATTTTCCACTCCGCATAATATCAATCAGAAAACGCTTCTGCCAAGGAACTGAAAGCGAAAGCTCTGGCTCGTCGATGATGACAACCTGGTTCACCGCGTCATCAAGATACAAATGTGAAAATATCGAAACGATCTGCTTTTCCCCAGAAGACAGTGCAGCCAGCTCAATTCTCTTTCCGCTTTCGTCCTCAGTCCTAATAGAAAACTTTATCTCGTCGTATACCATTTTCTTAGAGGGATTCAAATACGCATTGCATACCTGTACAAACGAGGTGATGTCACGCTCTCTTTCGCCGATCTCTACATTCACCGCCACAAGCCTACTGAAATAGTGGGCCAAGAATTTGTCGCTAAGCGCGAGCGATGACTTCTTCTTCTGCTGAATCTGCTTTACTTTTTTAAGAAGCAAGCTTTTGTCTTTTGCTGGCAGAGCAGTCTCGTCTACCCTATCGAGAATCTCCGTAATACGCTCTTCTGTCAGCTCATTTAGGTCCTTGGCAACAAAGGAATCGCCTTGACCTCTAATCACATCTCTTAGATACGTCGCTGACAGATCGTTGTATTGCTTCAAGGAATAGTCACGCATCTCGCCCATTCGTCTGTCGACATTCTCTTTGACGTCGTTCATTCCGAAGCTGACAAGATCGACATAGTGGCCGGAGGATCTAGCTGAGAACCCAGCTGACTCCAAAATTCCAAATCTGCGAATGTGTTCTTCCAAGTCTGGAAAGATTTCTTTCAGATCTTTTTCGATTCGCCGATATGTGGGCAAGTAGAGAACTCGACCAGATACTACTTCCGCCAGGGCGCGCTCAAGCTCGACACGGGGAGAATCTTGTGACTCGCCCTCTGTATCTGGGACACGCCTCATCAGGTAATGGTGGAGCTGCAAGATTTCTGAAGGCGGAACAGAAAGAATTTCCGCGAAACGCCGCCGGTCGCCAGTGTTCTTCGAGGCAACAAGAAAGAACTCCTCCAGCTGCCCCAGCTCTCTCAACCGATTAATAAGTCGGCCGGGGCGCGACATGGGAGCGATGTCTGCTAAAGCTCGATTGAGCCGCTGCAATCCGAAGATCTGATCACGCGTTGTTTCGATCACCCGGTCGCCACTACTTACGGCGACCGCCTGGAAGTCGTACTCAAGCAGCCTGTCCCACTGACGAGTAACGAAGAAGTAAAATATGTTAATTACGGTGCTTTTTCCGGCTCCGTTAGGCCCAACTAGAATAAGCGCGCCATTCGTTATCTCCAGACTTATGTTTCTAGAGCCAAATAGCTTGGTGATAGTAAAGCCCGTAATTTGACTCATATGGCCCCCTGGTAATTGCTGAGCAACCTAGTCGGCATTAATGTTTTCGCCAACACGACGACGCGACTACTGTCAAAGCGCGGACATTCAGCGATGCAGCGTACTGCCGCATTGTCGCGACGGCGGAAAACTTGATCGCTTTGCGGCCGAGTAACGGCTACATATTCCTTCGATACTCCCCACCCACGTCATAAAGCGCATGGCTGATCTGCCCCAGGCTATGCGTCTTCACCGCCTCCATCAGCGCCTCGAACACGTTGCTCCTCTCCCGCGCCGTGTTCTGAAGGTACGCCAGGCCATGCCCGTCATGCACCACCTCCGGCTCTTCATCCGACGCCGCCTGATGTGCATGTGACGTTTCGCCGGCCGGCGCCAGGGCGTTGCGCCCCTGCTGCCACAGCTCCACGTTGGCGATCTGCTGGCCCTTCTCTTCTTCCGTGCTGCGGATCAGTTCGATCTCGGTGGCGATCTCGCCGGCGTGCTCCTTCGGCAGGAACGTGTTCACGCCCACCAGCGGCAGGCTGCCGTCGTGCTTCTTGTGTTCGTAGTACAGGCTCTCTTCCTGGATCTTGCCGCGCTGGTACATGGTGTCCATGGCGCCCAGCACGCCGCCGCGCTCGCTGATGGCTTCGAACTCCTTGTACACGGCCTCTTCCACCATGCCGGTCAGGTAGTCGACGGCGAAGCTGCCCTGCCAGGGGTTCTCGTTGAAGTTGAGCCCCAGCTCCTTGTTGATGATCATCTGGATGGCCACGGCGCGGCGCACGCTCTCTTCGGTCGGCGTGGTGATGGCTTCGTCGTAGGCGTTGGTGTGCAGTGAGTTGCAGTTGTCGAACAGCGCGTACAGCGCCTGCAGCGTGGTGCGGATGTCGTTGAACTGGATCTCCTGCGCGTGCAGGCTGCGGCCGCTGGTCTGGATGTGGTACTTCATCATCTGGCTGCGCTCGTTGGCGCCGTAGCGCTCGCGCATGGCGCGCGCCCAGATGCGGCGGGCCACGCGGCCGATCACGGTGTACTCGGGGTCCATGCCGTTGGAGAAGAAGAACGACAGGTTGGGCGCGAAGTCGTCGATCTTCATGCCGCGCGCCAGGTAGTACTCGACGATGGTGAAGCCGTTGGAAAGCGTAAAGGCCAGCTGGCTGATCGGGTTCGCCCCGGCTTCGGCAATGTGATACCCGGAAATGCTCACCGAGTAGAAGTTGCGCACGCCGTTGTCGACGAAGTACTGCTGGATGTCGCCCATCATGCGCAGGGCGAACTCGGTGCTGAAGATGCAGGTGTTCTGCGCCTGGTCCTCCTTCAGGATGTCGGCCTGCACGGTGCCGCGCACGGTCTTGAGCGTCTCGGCCTTGATGCGTGCGTAGGTCTCCGCATCCACCATCTCGTTGCCGGTCACGCCCAGCAGGCCCAGGCCGAGGCCGTCGTTGGTGGGCGGCAGGTCGCCGTAATAGCGCGGGCGCTGCTTGCCTTCAAAGACCTTGGCGAGCTTCTGTTCGGCGGCGGCCCAGCGCGCGGGGTCGGCCTTCAGGTACTTCTCCACCTGCTGGTCGACGGCGCAGTTCATGAACATCGCCAGGATCATCGGCGCGGGACCGTTGATGGTCATCGACACGCTGGTGGTGGGCGCGCACAGGTCGAAGCCGGAGTACAGCTTCTTCATGTCGTCGAGCGTGGGCACGTTGACGCCGGAGTTGCCGATCTTGCCGTAGATGTCCGGGCGCGGCGCGGGGTCTTCGCCGTACAGGGTGACCGAGTCGAACGCAGTGGACAGGCGCGCAGCCGGCTGGCCCACCGACAGGTAATGAAAACGACGGTTGGTGCGCTCCGGCGTGCCCTCGCCGGCGAACATGCGGATCGGGTCCTCCCCGGTACGCCGGTACGGATACACGCCACCCGTGTACGGATAGCTGCCCGGCAAATTCTCCTTGCCCAGGAACGTCAGCAGCTCGCCCCAGCTCTTGTACGTCGGCGCCGCGATCTTGGGAATCTTCTGGTGGCTCAACGACTCGCGATAGTTCTCCACCCGGATCGCCTTGCCACGCACTTCGTACTCGGTCACCTCATCGGTGATCGACTTCAACCGCTCCGGCCACGCCCGCAGCAGGTTCAACGAATCCGGCGTCAACGACTGCAGCGCATCGTTATACCGCTGCCGCAGCGTCAGCAGACTCCGGTCCACCACCCCCGCATCGCCCTCCTTCGCGTCTTCGCGCCTTCGCGAGACAACATCGCTCATGCCGTAAAGATCCAGCGCCCCCGGCAGCGCAGGATCACCAAGCTCCTGCAACGACTGCCAGAACGCCTGCGCCCGATCCGCCGCCTCAGCCTGCTTCTCGATGCTCGCGTTGATCGCCCTGCCCTGCTCCGCGATCTCCGCCAGGTACCGCACCCGCGCCCCCGGAATCAGCACCGTAGCCCGCGGCTCCTTCAACGAGGTGTCGACGTTCGGCGTCCACCGCTCGGCCGGCAGCGAAAGCTTTTCGCGCAGCAGCCGGCACAGGTTGGCAAACATCCAGCTGATGCCCGGATCATTGAACTGGCTGGCGATGGTGGGATAGACCGGTACGTCTTCGTCGGCGGTCTTGAACGCCACGCGGTTGCGCTTCCACTGCTTGCGGATGTCGCGCAGGGCGTCTTCGGCGCCGCGCTTGTCGTACTTGTTGAGCACGATCAGCTCGGCGAAGTCGATCATGTCGATCTTCTCGAGCTGGCTGGCGGCACCGTAGTCGCTGGTCATGACGTACATCGGGAAGTCGACCATGTCGACGATCTCCGAGTCCGACTGGCCGATGCCGGCGGTCTCCACGATCACCAGGCCAAAGCCCAGGCCGCGCAGGTAGGCGATGCAGTCCTTCAGCACCACGTTGGTGGCGACGTTCTGCCGGCGCGTGGCCATCGAGCGCATGTACACGCGATGGGACCGCAAGGAGTTCATGCGGATGCGGTCGCCGAGCAGCGCGCCGCCGGTGCGGCGGCGGGTCGGGTCCACCGAGACCACGGCGATGCGCAGCTCGGGGAAGCTGGCCAGGAACCGGTTCAGCAGCTCATCCGTCACCGACGACTTGCCGGCACCGCCGGTGCCGGTGATGCCGATCACCGGCGCGTGCGTGCCGACGTCCCACTGCTTGCGCAGGGCGGTCAATTCGGACTCGCTGTAGGTGCCGGCTTCGATCGCCGACAGCGCGTGGCCGATGGCGACCTGGTCCGGGTCCGCATGCGACGGGCCGATGCGGGCGATCACGTCATCCGCCGGCGGCAGGTGCGCCTGGCCGCGCTGCTCGCGGGCGGCGGTGACCCGCGCCACCACGTCTTCGATCATCTCCACCAGGCCCAGCTTCATGCCGTCGTTGGGGTGGTAGATGCGCTCGACGCCGTAGTCCTGCAGCTCGCGGATCTCTTCCGGGGTGATGGTGCCGCCACCGCCGGCGACCACGCGGATGTGGCCGGCGTTGTGCTCGCGGAGCATGTCGACCATGTACTTCATGTACTCGACGTGCCCGCCCTGGTAGCTGGACAGTGCGATGGCGTCGGCATCCTCCTGCAGCGCGGCGCGCACCACGTCTTCCACCGAGCGGTTGTGGCCAAGGTGGATGACCTCCGCGCCCTGTGACTGGATCAGGCGCCGCATGATGTTGATCGCGGCGTCGTGGCCGTCGAACAGGCTGGCGGCGGTGACAAAGCGCAGCGGTGCGGCTTCGGCGCGGGCGGTGGCGATCGGGTGGCTGGCGGGGACGCTCATGAGGCAGTTCCAGGGGCGAAAACGGATTCATTCGATTGTAACCCGCGCCCCTGCAGGCGCTTCCGCGTGACGATCGGCCCGGGAAACGGCCTGCCCCGTCCGCCTAGAGTGGCGCCTGGTCCAGTCCGGAACACGCCGATGACCCTCACGTCGCTCCTGCGCTCCCTTGCCGTAGCCGGCGCGCTCGTCACGGCCGCCTTTCCGGCGTCCGCCGCCCCGCCCGAGCCCCTGTCCGCGGAAGCCACCGAGGCGCTCGCCGCCATCGAACGCGCCGGGCGCGACAGCCACAGCGATGCGCTGCTGGTGATGCGCGATGGCGACGTCCTGCTCGAGCAGTACGGCGAAGGCGAGCGCGGGCCGATCGAGCTGATGTCGGCCACCAAGTCGGTGGTGGCGCTGGGCATCGGCCTGCTGCTGGCCGATGGCCACCTGGACTCGCTCGATGCGCCGGTGTCCACCTGGTATCCGGAGTGGCGCCAGGGCCGCAAGGCCGACATCACCGTGCGCATGCTGCTCGACCACACCTCGGGCCTGCAGAACAGCCCCAACGCCGGCGCCGAGATCTATCCCGCGCCGGACGTGGTGCAGCTTGCGCTCGCTGCCGAGCTCACCACCGCGCCAGGCGAGGCGTTCGCCTACAACAACAAGGCCACCAACCTGCTTGCCGGGGTGATCCACCGCGCTTCCGGGCAGCCGATGGACCAGTACCTGGGATCGCGCCTGTTCGCGCCGCTGGGCATGCAGGCCGGTGAGTGGCATCGCGACGACGCAGGCAACCCGCATGCCATGGCCGGCCTGCCCTTGAGCGCGCGCGATGCGGCGAGGCTCGGCCAGCTGCTGCTCGATGGCGGCCGCCTTGCCGATGGCACGCGACTGCTGCCGGAAGGATTCGTGGACGATCTGTTCGCACCGTCCGCCCACTCCCAGCGCGTGGGCCTGTTGTGGTGGCGCCTGCCGGAATGGGAGCGCGTCACCCTGCGCGACGACGCCGCCGATCGCATGGCCGCGAAAGGCGTGGATGCCGGACTCATCACGGCCCTGGAAACGCTGGACGGCCGCATCTTCGGCAGCGTGACTGACGCCCTGCAGGCCGCGCTTGGCAACGACTACGCCGATCGCTACATGCCCGGTATCGCCGCGCGCGACCTGAAGCGGGCGGACCTGTTCGACGAGACCCTCGGCCCGGTGGTGGCGTACGAGGCCAACGGCTACCTGGGCCAGTACATCGTGGTGGTGCCGGAGCAGCGCCTGGTCGCGGTGCGGCAGATCCGCAGCCGTGAAGCCGAGGGCACGCACCCGGCCGACAGCGGCTACGCACGCTTCTCCCGCGATGTGATCGCGCTGGGGCAGGCGCTGGCCGGCGACGCCGCCGGTCCCCGGGCCTGGCTGGTGCGGCACGCCGAAGCCGGCAGCGGTCCCGACCCCGCGCTCACGCCGGCAGGCGTCGCCCGCGCCGACGCGTGGTACGCCACGCTGGGATCACCCGCGCTGCGCCGCGTGTATGCGACCGACACCGGCCGTTCGCGCGAGACCGCGGGCGCAATCGCGGCCGACGCCGGGGTCGAAATCGACATCTACGACCCCGCGCACCCGGAGGCGCTGGTGCAGCGGCTGCTGGAACGCGGGGAGCCGGCGGTGGTGGTGGCGCACTCCAACACGCTCAATGAGCTTGCCCAGGCCATGGGCGCTGACCTGCACCTGCCGGCGATCGCCCACGACGAGCACGACCGTGTCTACGCGATGTCGCTCGGCAAAGCCGCGAAAGCGCGGGCGCAGGACGCGCGCGACGCGCGGTAGCCGCCGGCGCCGGCCAGCACGCCCCTGACTGCACCCAACCCCGCCCCGCCTACGAACCCACCTCCACCAACCCCTCCAGCACCCGATTGCGATGCCCTTCCAGCGCACCCGCCGTGCGCTTCACGTCCACATCCGCATCCCCCGCCGCCCGGCCGAGGATGAACGCGATCAAGGCCTGCACCGTCGCCGGATCATCATCGAAACCGCCGTGCGTGGTGGCGCGCGATGCACCGGCATCCCCCAGCGGCCGGTCGTTCGGCGCCTGCACCCACGCCAGCCGCCCGCGCGCGATCAGGTCCCCCACGCGCTCGTGGCCCCAGGCCTGGTCGGCGGGTGTCGCCGCCTCGATGAAGCGCGCCATGCCGGCGATCGGCGTGCCTTGGCGCAGGCGATTGTCGATCCAGCTGCGCGGCTGCTTCTCGAACGCGCGCGCCACCAGGTACAGCAGTGACTTGTTGTAGATGCGCAGGCAGTGGTCGTCCTGCTCGGCGCTGTCGGTGAGGGTGAAGAGCGACGCCCGCGCCACCGCACGCGATGAGATCGCCGGGACATAGGCCTGGATGAAGGTGTCCATGTCGACCGCCGGCGCCCACAGGGTGAGGCTGGCCAACCGCCCGCCCATGCCGAGCATGCCGCGCGCGGGTCCGCCGATGACCTGGCCGGGGCGCGTGAACAGCTGCACCAGCGGTGCCATCAGGATGCTGCCGGCGCTGTGCGCGGCGACGTGGATCTCGACCGAGGGATCTTCGCGCCGCCATTCGTCGAGCAGGCGCGCGACCTGCGCGGCGCCGCCGTGCTCGATGGTGCCGCCGCCAGGCTGCAGGCGCACGGCGGTGGTGGCGAGCAGCGCGTTCTCCTTCATCTCGTCCCACATCGCCTTGCCGCCGATGGCGCGCGCCAGCGGCTCGATGGTGTCGTCGAGGCGGTCGAGCAGAAGGTCCTTGGCCTTGTCGAATAGGCCTTCGCTGCGCGGGTGCGCGGCGTCTTTCAGGATGTTGCCGAGCGTGGTCCAGAGGTCGGTCTTCCAGACGAAGCACAGCGGGTAGATGTCCTCGCGCAGCATGGCTTCGCGGTAGTCGGCCACGCGCTGGATGGCGGCGGCCTCCGGCACCAGGCCGCCGTGCGCGTACAGCAGCACGCGCTTCTTCTTCCAGTCCTTCGTGATCGCGCGCATGTCGCGGCGCACGATGTTGCGCACGTCGTCCTGGGTGCAGGCGAAGCGGCCTTCGCAGCGCAGGGCACCGTTGTTGCCGAGGCTGATGACGTGCGGGCGCAGGTCTGCCTGGGAATAGCCGACCGACTGCCGGCCCAGCGGTGAATTGCTGACCGCCACCGAGCTTGCGCGGTCAAGCTCCACCGGCACCGCCAGGCGTGCGACCCAGACGTCGCTGCCGCGTTCCAGCCATTCGTCATAGCTGACGTGGCCGTAACCGGCGCGGCCCCAGCGCGTGCCCCAGGAATTCTGGATCCAGAAGCCGTTGCGGTCGTAGCCGACGACGGCGAAGGCGTGCCAGCCGACCACCGGCTGACGAGTCCAAGCGATGCGGCCGCTGTCGGGCGGCGCGTGCCAGCCTTCGTGCACGGCGGACGAGGCGTAGAGCACGCCGGTTTCGGCGAAGGCGGCGTGCATGGCGACCAGGTCGCGGTGGTTCACGCGCGCGTAGGCGCCCAGCGGATTGCGCAGGGCGTCGCGCGCGCGTTCGTCGGTATACGGCTCGACGTGCAGGCCCGGGGTCCAGGGCCAGAGGTCTTCGGCGCAGACACCATGGCGGTGCCAGGCCTTCATCGCGCCGCGGCAGCTGGAGCCGGAATAGCTTTCGCCCTCCCACTCGTCATAGCGGCGGGCCATGTCGTAAAGCATGCGGGTGCTGACGATCCCGGGGTCGGCCTCGGGGCGGCGGCGGCGCAACAGCGCATGGGCGACCGTGGCCAGGCCGAAGGCGGTGCAGGCGCCGTCCGCGCCTTGGTCGAGCACCGGCACGCCCTGGTCGATGAAGGCGGCAAGCGGTGCGTCGGTCGGCACATCGACCAGGGTGGGCTCGAACATGCGGTCGCGGAAGTCGGCGGTGTCGGGCCGGGCGTCGAAGAGCCGGCGCTTGCCGGTGTTGAAGCCCGCGATCGCGGGCGGTGGAGCGGGTGTGGACACGGCCATGCCTGGTATCTCCCTCGCCTACCTCAGCCAAGCCCCTGTAGGAGCAGCTATAGCTGCGACCGGCATCTGCCGCAACCCTGGGCGCATGCGGCGATCGCGGCTATAGCTGCTCCCACAAGGGCGGTAAAGTGTCGGGATTCGCGGGATGGGGGTTGCGGGTGATCACACGGGCACGGCGCATCGCGCTCTGGGGGGCGTTCTCACTCTTGATGCTGGTTGGCAGCGGCCTGCTGCTGGCCGATCGCCTGACGCCGCCGAACACGGGCGAGCCGTCATACACCCTGCCCCTTGCCGCGGACCACACCGCGCTTGACCGCGAACTCGTGCCGCTGCTGGCGCGCAATCCCGGCAAGACCGGTGCGCTGACGCTCGTCGACGGAATCGACGCCTTCGCCGCGCGCGCGATGTCGGCGCGGCAGGCGGGCCGCAGCCTGGACCTGCAGTACTACATCTGGCACGACGACCTCACCGGCCGCCTGCTCGCGCGCGAGGCCTGGGCCGCCGCCGAGCGCGGGGTGCGCGTGCGCCTGCTGCTCGACGACATCAACGCCGGCGGCAAGGACACGCCGCTGCTGGTGCTTGATGGCCACCCCAACATCCAGGTGCGCCTGTACAACCCCTTCCGCAACCGCAGCGGCATCGCGCGGCTGCTGGAGATGCTGCAGCGTGGCTTCAGCCTCAACCACCGCATGCACAACAAGGCCTGGATCGCCGATGGGCGGGTGGCGATCGTCGGCGGGCGCAACGTCGGGCTGGAGTATTTCAGCGCGTCGGAAAGCAGCAACTTCCACGACCTCGACCTGCTGCTGTTCGGGCCGGAAGTCGCGCAGGCCAGCGCGATCTTCGACGCGTTCTGGAATTCCGATGCCGTGGTGCCGCTGTCGGACCTCGGCCAGCTCGGCATGGATGACATCCGCGCGGTGGCCGACACCATCGGCACCGAAGCCCGCACCCCCGCGGCACAGCGCTACCTGCAGCGGGTGGACAGTTCCCCCAGCGTGCGCGCCTATCTCGACGATGCGCTGTCGCCGCACTGGAGCGAGCACATCCGCGTGGTATCCGACCCGCCGGTGAAGCGCCCCGGCGAGGACACCTCGGGCTGGCTGGTGGAACGCGTGGACGCCAGCCTCCGCGGCGCGGAGCAAGCGGCGCTGCTGGTGTCGCCCTACTTCGTGCCGGGCGACGACACTTCCGCCGTGCTCACCGGCCTGGCCGCGGACGGCGTGCACGTGGGCGTGATCACCAACTCGCTGGCCGCCAACGACGTGGTCGCCGTGCACGGCGGCTATGCGAAGTACCGCAAGCGACTGCTCGCCGGGGGCGTGCACCTGTACGAATTGCGCCCGGAAGCCGCGGCGGGGGACGGCAACGGCGACGGCAGCGCGGCAACCGCCATCCCGCGTCCGCGCGGCGGCGGGTCCGGCAGCAGCGGCGCGAGCCTGCACACCAAGGCCTTCCTGGTGGACGGGACCCAGGGCTTCATCGGGTCCTACAACCTCGACCCGCGCTCGGCGTACCTCAATACCGAGATGGGGGTGTTCTTCGACGATCCGGGCCTGGCGGCCGACCTGCGCGCCGAGTACCTGCACCTGGCCGGCCCCGCCATCAGCTGGAAAGTGGGCCTGGACGGCGACGGCGACCTGGCCTGGCTGGACGCCGCGGGACCGGAGCCGCGCCTGCTCCACAACGAGCCCCAGGCCAGCCGCTGGCGCCGCCTGCAGGCCTTCGTGTTCCGCTGGCTCCCGCTGGAGTCGCAGCTCTAGCAACTGCGGACTGTATGCTGCGCTGCGGCATGGGCGCCACGGGCAATTGGCCGGGCGGCGGCGTAGAATGCCGCGGCTGTCGCACGGCACTTGTGACGTCGGGCGATCCTGGCGACTGATACGAATCAGCAACTTACCTAAACCACCGGCCGCCGGTCGCGCTCAGCGCGGTGACGTGCGCCGGCTGCGGAGTCCGGAATGATCTTTGAGCATCTCGATACCTACGGCCACGAGCAGGTCGTCTTCTGCCACAACAAGGATGCGGGCCTGAAGGCCATCATCGCGATCCACAACACCGTGCTGGGCCCCGCGCTGGGCGGCACCCGCATGTGGCCGTACAAGACCGAGGCCGACGCGCTCAACGACGTGCTGCGCCTGTCGCGCGGCATGACCTACAAGAACGCGGTGGCCGGCCTCGACATCGGCGGCGGCAAGGCCGTGATCATCGGCAACCCGGCCACCGACAAGTCCGAGGCCCTGTTCCGCGCCTTCGGCAAGGCCGTGCAGTCGCTGGGCGGCCGCTACATCACCGCCGAGGACGTCGGCATCGACGTCAACGACATGGAGCACGTCTACAAGGAGACGGAGTTCGTCACCGGCGTGCACCAGGTCCACGGCGGCTCGGGCGATCCGTCGCCGTTCACCGCCTACGGCACCCTGCAGGGCCTGATGGCCGCGCTGAACGCCAAGTTCGGCAATGAAGAAGTCGGCAACTACAGCTACAGCGTCCAGGGCCTGGGCCATGTCGGCATGGAGTACGTGAAGCTGCTCAAGGAGCGCGGCGCGAAGATCTTCGTCACCGACATCAACCAGGCGCTGGTCGACAAGGCCGTGAACGAGTACGGCTGCGAGGCCGTGGGCCTGGACGAGATCTACGACGTCGACGCCGACGTGTACTCGCCCTGCGCGCTGGGCGGCACCGTGAACGAAGAAACCCTGCCGCGCCTGAAGGCCAAGATCATCTGCGGCTCGGCCAACAACCAGCTGGCCAACAACGCCATCGGCGACGAGCTCGAAAAGCGCGGCATGCTGTATGCGCCCGACTACGCCGTCAACGCGGGCGGCGTGATGAACGTGGCGCTGGAGATGACCGGCTACAACCGCGAGCGCGCCATGCGCCAGATGCGCACGATCTACCACAACCTGACGCGCATCTTCGAGATCGCCCAGCGCGACGGCATCCCGACCTACAAGGCCGCCGACCGCATGGCCGAAGAGCGCATCGAAGTGATGGGCAAGCTCAAGCTGCCGATGGGCCGCACCGCGCCACGCTTCCACGGCCGCATCCGCGGCGGTGCGTAAACTGCCGCTACGCTGAAGACGACGGGGCCTGGCGCCCCGTCGTTGTTTCTGGACACCGCGCCGGCGCAGGACGCGCCGGTTGCCATGATGGGAGACACGAACATGCGCACCTTCCCGCTGGGTGAGGAACTCGACGCGCTTCGCGACGCCGTGCGCCGCTTCGCCGAAGCCGAGATCGCGCCGCTGGCCGAGGCCGTGGACCACGACAATGCCTTCCCGCAGGCGCTGTGGCCGAAGCTCGGCGACATGGGCCTGCTGGGCATGACCGTGCCGGGCGAGTTCGGCGGCAGCGAGATGGGCTACCTGGCACACCTGGTGGCGATGGAGGAGATCTCGCGCGCCTCGGGTTCGATCGGTCTGAGCTACGGCGCGCACTCCAACCTGTGCGTGAACAACCTGCACCACAACGGCAGCGACGCCCAGCGCGCGAAGTACCTGCCGAAGCTGTGCAGCGGCGAGTGGAAGGGCGCGCTGGCGATGAGCGAGCCGGGCGCGGGCTCCGACGTGGTCGGTTCGATGGCCTGCCGCGCGGAGCTTCGCGATGGCGTCTGGATCGCCAACGGCAGCAAGATGTGGATCACCAACGGCCCCGAGGCCGACGTGCTGGTGGTGTACATGCGCACCGCGGGCAAGGACGCCGGCAGCCGCTGCATGACCGCCTTCATCGTCGAGCGCGGCATGAAGGGCTTCAGCACCGCGCAGAAGCTGGACAAGCTCGGCATGCGCGGCAGCAATACCTGCGAGCTGGTGTTCAAGGACTGCGAGATCCCGGCCGAAAACGTGCTGGGCGAAGTGAACCAGGGCGTCAAGGTGCTGATGTCGGGCCTCGACACCGAGCGCCTGGTGCTGACCGGCGGCCCGCTGGGCCTGATGCAGGCCGCGCTCGACGCCGCCCTGCCCTATGTGCGCGAGCGCAGGCAGTTCGACGCCGCCATCGGCACGTTCGGGATCATGCAGGCCAAGATCGCCGACATGTACACCGCGCTGCAGTCCAGCCGCGCCTACGCCTACCAGGTCGCGCGCGACTACGACGCCGGCCACCGCTCGCGCATCGACCCGGCCAGCTGCCTGCTGCACGCCTCGGAAGCGGCGGTGCAGGTGGCGCTGGAGGGCATCCAGGCCCTGGGCGGAAACGGTTACATCAACGAATACCCCACCGGCCGCATCCTGCGCGACGCCAAGCTGTACGCGATCGGCGCGGGCACCAACGAAATCCGCCGGATGCTGATCGGCCGGGAGCTGTTCGAAGGTCGCGACTGAGACCGTGCTCCATTGTGGGCGCGGCTCCCACAGAGGAAGAGGCGCGGCCCCGGACCAATGGGCGATGGCGGAGCCATGTTGCAGTGCGATAATGGCCGCACACATCCACCGGAGTTCCCCCCATGACCGACGTCGTCATCGTCGGTGCCAAGCGCACCGCCATCGGTTCCATGCTCGGCCAGTTCACCGGGGTGCCGACCCCCACCCTGGGCGCCGCGGCCATCGGCGGCGCGCTCGACCACGCCCGCGTGGCCGCCGACCAGGTTGATGAAGTGATCATGGGCTGCGTGCTGCCGGCCGGCCTCGGCCAGGCGCCGGCGCGCCAGGCCTCGCGCGCGGCGGGCATCCCCGATGCCGCGGGCGCGACCACCATCAACAAGGTCTGCGGCTCGGGCATGAAGGCGATCATGCTGGCCACCGACATCATCAAGGCCGGCTCGGCCAACGTGGTCGTGGCCGGCGGCATGGAGTCGATGACCAACGCCCCGCACCTGCTCAACGGCTCGCGCACCGGCATCCGTTACGGCACTGCCAACTTCCTCGACCACATGGCCCATGACGGCCTGACCAACCCCGACGATGGCCAGGCCATGGGCGTGTTCGGCGATGCGACCTGCACGAAGCTCGGCTTCAGCCGCGAGGCTGTCGACGCGTTCTCGGCCGAGAGCGCGCGCCGCGCGCAGAAGGCGATCGCCGACGGCACGTTCAAGGACGAGATCGCGCCGGTAACGGTCAAGACCCGCAAGGGCGACGTGGTGGCCGACACCGACGAGGAGCCGGGCAAGGTCAACCTCGAGAAGATCCCCGGCCTGCGCGCGGCCTTCGGCAAGGAGGGCGTGCTGACCGCGGCTTCGTCGTCGAAGATCTCCGACGGCGCCGCCGCCACCGTGCTGATGTCGGCCGCGGAAGCCGCGAACCGCGGATTGCAGCCGCTGGCCCGCATCGTCGCCCACGCCACCCATGCCCAGGCCCCGGAGTGGTTCACCACTGCGCCGATCCAGGCGATCGAAAAGGTGCTGGAAAAGGCGGGCTGGACGGTGCAGGACGTCGATCTCTTCGAGATCAACGAAGCCTTCTCCGTGGTGGCCATGGCGCCGATGCAGGAACTCGGCATTCCCCACGACCGGGTGAACGTCAACGGCGGCGCGGTCGCCCTGGGCCACCCCATCGGCGCCAGCGGCGCGCGCCTGGTGGTGACACTGCTGCACGCCCTGAAAGCCCGCGGCGGCAAGCGCGGCGTGGCATCGCTGTGCATCGGCGGCGGCGAGGCGACGGCGATTGCGGTCGAACTTGCCTGAACCGTTAACACGACCTTTACGGTGCCCGATTCAAACTTCCGCTTGACAGTCGCAAGCGGCTTGTCATCATGATATCCGGCGCACTTGTGTGCGTTGACCTGATACCACGACGAGGATAAGAAACAATGAGCATGAACAAGCTGCTGATCGCGCTGGCGCTGGGCCTTGGCCTGGCCGCCTGCTCGAACCAGGACCAGGCTGCCAACGCTGCCGCCGACGCTGCCGAGGCCGCCGACCAGGCTGCCGCTGACGCCGCGCTGGCCGGCACCACGGCTGCCGACGCCGCTGCCGACAGCGCCGCTGCCGCCGCTGACGCGGCTGCCGACGCTGCCGCCGACGCCGCCACCGCGGTCGAAGGTTCGGCTGCCGACGCCGCTGCCGACGTTGCTGACGAGGCCGCCGACGCTGCCGAAGCCGCCGCCGACGCGACGGAAGAAGCCGCCGACGAGGCCGTGGACCAGTAATCACTGGTTCCACAGGTTCGAGAGTTGCAAAGCAATACGGACGGCCGCTGGTTTCCAGCGGCCTTTCCGTTCCTGACCCCGGGCCGAGACAACGGTCCTTCCATGACGAGGATCCATCCATGAAGATCAAGACCGCCCTCCTGGCCACCGCCTGCATCTTTGTCCTGGCCGCCTGCCAGAACGAAACCGCCACCGCGCAGCAGGAAACCGCCGAAGCCGAAGCCGCCCTGGAGCAGGCCGGTGACGCCGCCCAGGACGCCGCCGTTGCCGCTGGCGATGCCGCCGAAGCCGGCTGGGACGCCACTGCCGCCGCCACCGGCGAAGCCGCCGCCGAAGTCGGCGCTGCCGCTGACGAGGCTGCTGCCGACGCCGAAGTCGCCGCGCAGAACGCCAGCGAAGAGGCACGCGCCGCCGCCGCCGAGGCCGAAGCCAGCGCCCGCGAAGCCAGCGCCGACGCGCTGAAGAAGGCTTCCGAGGCCGCCGACCGCGCCGCCGAAGACGTCCGCAACTGATCCACGCGGTTCGCTTTGGAAGGGCCCGCTCCGGCGGGCCCTTTTTTTGGTTCATCTCCCAAGTCCGGGGAAGCCGCTTCGACGAGGAGTGCCTGCTTCTTTCGCTATGCCTCACCGTGACCTGGAGGGCCCCGCCGCGGCCGGGAGGCCTTCGCGGCTCATGTCCCCCGGCATCCGCCTGGCGGCGAATGCCTCCTCCTTTACTTCCCCGCGAAGGCCTCCCGGCCACGACGGGGCTCGGCTTTGCTGCAGGTGCGCGGGATACCGGCTTTGCTCCCGGGCCACCGCGTACTGCTGCGAACCGGGGGCCAAGGCCCTTGAGAGCGAAGTCAAGGAGGAGGCGATGGCCGCAGGCCAGCGCCGGGGGACATGAGCGCTCAAGGGCCTTGGCACCCGGCACCCGCGCTATCGCGCCATTCCCTCAGTTGGGAGAAGAACCAAAAAGAGAGCGCGGCCTGGGCCGCGCTCCGGGTAGGGTAGGGCTATAGGCGACTCAGCGGCCGCTGATCCCCTTCACCGTCTTCGACGCCACGTTGTCCTGCGGAGCCGGGTCGTTCGCCGCGGACGCGGCGCTGGCCTCGATCCTGTAGGACGGCGGCATCATCCTGCCGCCCGTGTCGACCACGACATCGAACAGCGCCTCGTCGCCGCTGGCCAGGCTTGCGCTCTTGTCCATGGTGCAGTTGGCAAGGAACGTTGCCCGGGCGGCCACGGCGCAGGTCCAGCCCGCAGGGACCTCGATGGTCGTGCGCGCCGCCTGGCTGGTGGACGCGATCGCCACGATCGCGGCCGGCGCCGGGGCCGGGCCGGAGTTGCCGACCAGGACGGACACCACCGACGGCGACGCCTTGACGAAGGTCGCGCTGCCGCCCAACACCACCGAGAGGTCGGCGCTGGCGTCAACGGCGATGGCTGCGCTGCCGCTGTCGTTGCCCGGCTCCGGGTCTTCGGTCTGCGAGGTGGTCGCCGCGCTGAGGGTGATGGTCGAACCTGCGGCCGATATCGGCGCCGTCGCGGTGACGGTGAACGCGGCCGTGGATCCACTGGCGAGCGTGTCCGCGGTGCAGGCAGCCGTGGTCTGGCCGCCGCCCACCGTGCGCGGTTCGCAGGTCCAGCCCGTCGGGGCGCTGACCGCGAGGTCCAGCAGTTCGGCATCCACGGCGAGGCCCATGCCCGGGAACTCCGCCGCGTCGGGGCCGGCATTGGCGGCCGCGACCGCCCACGTCATGGTGCCGGCCACCGGCACCGAAGGCTGCGGCGCGGTCACCACGGCGCTCATGTCCGCGAACTGCAACGCGTTCAGCCTGAGCATCAGCACCGACGGATCGTGGTCGGACAGGCGTGCGGCGCTGTTGGCGTCGTTGCGCGCGGTCTCCGGGAAGTCGGCATTGAGGCGTGCGTGGCTGATGGTCCAGGAGTTGCCCAGAGGCGAAGTCAGCGTCGCCTGGTTCACCAGGATGTGGTCGAGCGACTGGGCGTTGTTTTCGAACACGAACGAGTAGCGCTCGGAGGGCTCGAGCACAAGCGTGGCGTTGACGAGGTCCGGTTCGACCAGGTCGGCGCCGTCGCCGTTCACCGCGGTGCTGTCGTCGTCCGAAGGCGCGCCGGTGACGGTGCCCATGATGTCCGCATAGCCGTCGTTGAACTCGAAGGCATTGAAGTCGCCCAGCACCACGATGTTGCGCGCGGGATCCGCGTCCTGCATGTCCTGCAGCATCCCGGCGAGGAACTCCGCCTGGCGCTGGCGCTTCTGGCGCACGCGGTCGCCGAGGGTGCCGGTGCCGGCCGGGTCTTCGCTGTTGACGCCGTTGAGCGAACGCTGGTGCACCGTGACCACGGTGACCGGCAGCGCGCGGCCGTCGACGAAGTTCACCACGGCATCGAGCACCAGCGGCGGACGATCGTTGAGCAGGCTGCTGGCCCCCGTGCCCTCGTAGATCCAGGTGGTGTCGGCCCCGACCTGCTCGACGGAGAGCACGTCCACGCGCGGCAGGGCGGCATCGATCTCGCCGGCCTTGACCAGGAAGCCGACGTCGATGCCGCCGACGTCGTTGCCCTCCATGAGGTAGGCGATGTAACCCGGATCCGGGTCGCCCAGGGCGACCGCGTCGGCATTGATCTTCGTGGCCAGCGCCTGCAGCGCGTTCAGGTTCTCGACTTCGCTCACGCCGATGACGTCGGGCGAGTGCATGAAGGCGCGGATGCCCAGCGAGGCCTTGTTGAGGCGGGTGGCGAAGGCATCCTGCGTCAGCACGGGTTCGCTGATGCCGGGATCGTTCACCGTGTCGAAGAAGCGCTGCAGGTTGTAGGTCGCGAACGTGGCGTGGTCCGGGCTGGGCAGCACGGAACCGCGCGGCTGGTCGAGGCCGTCGCACTGCACGTCCAGCGCGCTTTCCGGATACACGGTGTAGCGGCGGAAGGTGTAGTCCAGCGGGCCGGTGAGCGTGTCGTTGACGATGCGGCAACCGGCGGCCACGTTCGCCTGGGGCGCACCGATGGTGTCGCTGTCCACGGCGATTACTTCGGGGTTGAAATCCCAGCGCGGGATGTCGATGGCGGTGGTGCCGCTCGGGTCCGGATCGGGCACCTGGATGCCGGCTTCGCGCAGCGGACGCTCCACGCCGGCCGTGACCACGGCGAACTGGCCGTTGCTGGTGGCGGTGGCGTTGACTTCGCTGGTGTTGCCGCGGGTCGGGGCCACCACGCGCGCGTCGGGGATGGTGACGCGCATGCCCTCATAGCGCTCGAGCTGGTCGAGGTCGCCGTCGGGGAGCGTGTCCGCGGCGGCGATCACCACCGGTGCCGGCAGTGCGTGCCCGGTGGAGAGTTGGGTGACGGTCGCGAAGCTGAGCTCGGTCATCGGCAGCTGGTACGGGTCCGCGGCGGGGATGTACTCCAGCACCGTGGCCTGCACGCGCACGTGGTTGCCGACAGCCGCTTCCGGACCGGGCGCGCCGGCGGTGAAGACGAACATGCCCTCGGAGGTCGCGTCGTTGCCGTCGTCCTGGCCATCGGGCGTCTGCATGAAGAAGCCGTTGTTCTTGCGCGCGGTGACGATGCCGCTGGTGACCACCTCGGTGCCGTCGTAGGGCGAGGTGGCGCCGTCGCCCTGGATGGCCGAGATCGGCAGCACGGTGAAATCGTCGTTGACGATGGTGCCGGTGCCGACGAGAGAGCCCTCGGCCGCGCCGGTGATGCCCGACAGCACCAGGGTGAAGGTCTCGTCGGGCTCGACCGCGGTGTCGCCGATCACGGTGACCGACAGGGTCGCGGAAGTTTCGCCCGCGATGATCGAGGTGGTGCCGCTCTTGGCGAAGTAATCCTCGCCCGCGGTCGCGCTGCCGTCGGCGGTGGCGTAGTTGAACGTGACGCCGCCGGCGCCCGCCGGCCTGCTCAGGCTGACGTCGAAGAACAGCTCCGTGGTGCCCGCGTCGCCCTCGACCACGCTGGCGTTGCCGATGCCGATCACCGGGTCGCCGCTGGTGGCGCCGGCGGCCACGACGATGTCGTCGATGCCGATCCACTCGTCGCTGCCGA
This sequence comes from Luteimonas sp. A649, assembly GCF_054072735.1. Lineage (NCBI taxonomy): Bacteria > Pseudomonadati > Pseudomonadota > Gammaproteobacteria > Lysobacterales > Lysobacteraceae > Luteimonas > Luteimonas sp. A649. Next base: position 1,661,171 of record NZ_JBSVRQ010000001.1, read on the forward strand.
CCGCGTCGGTGGTCATGATCCGCAGTTCGACCAGCGCCTGGTTGTCGACCGCCGCCGGCAGGGTCACCGAGACCGGCGTCTCCATGGTCTGCGCCGGCCCCGCGCTGGCGTCGGCCACGAAGGCCTCGGGCACGTTGGTGAAGTTGCCGCTGCCGCCGACGCGGTAGTGCAGCGCGACCGGCTGCACCGAATTGTCGTTGTTTCCGTCGACGTCGCGCAGCAGGTAGGACATCTGGATGCCGCTGGCACCGCGGGTGTCGAGATGGAGCTTGAGGTACGGCGCGCGCGCGCTGCCGCTGCCCTGCATGGCGACCACCGGGTTGGCGATTTCGAACTCGGCCACGCCGCCGTTGTTGATCGTGGTGTTGACCTGGTTCGCGATCACGTTGACCGTGCCCGGTGCGTCGGGAGCCAGGATCGTCTGCGGATCGGACCCGGTACCGCCCGCCAGGCCGGCGCCGTTGTAGCCGACGATGCCCGGCACGTTCGTCCAGGTGTTGTTCGCGGTGATCAGGCTGGTGTCTGTCCAGTCCTGCGCGAAGGGCAGGATCTGCGGCGTGTCGTCGGCGTGCGCGGCGCCCATGGCGGCGGTCAACGCGAAGACGAGCGCCAGGCGGTACGGAAGCGGTTGCATGTGGCGATTTCCCCAAGGTGTTCGGCGCGGCCCCCGCCGCGACTGGCCGATTGTGCCCCAAGCCTGCTGCAGGCGGGTGACAGCCCGCGCAACCCCGGGTGGGGCCGCGACTCGCCTGCTGCCCGCCCTGCGCTACCCTTCACGGATGAGCATCGAAGACAACGAACGCGCCCTCGAGGCCGGCATCCACACCGAGCTGTCCGGGCGCCTGACCTATGGCGGCTACCTCCAGCTCGACCGCCTGCTTTCGGCGCAGCAGCCGGTCTCGGACCCGCCGCACCACGACGAGATGCTGTTCATCATCCAGCACCAGGTCTCGGAGCTGTGGCTGAAGCTGCTGGTGCATGAGCTCCAGGCCGCCGTCGGGCACCTGCGCGAGGGCCGGCTGGACCGCTGCCAGAAGATCTTCGCGCGCTGCAAGGGCGTACTGCGCCAGCTGACCGCGATGTGGTCGGTGCTGGAGACCCTCACGCCGTCCGAGTACGCGGAGTTCCGTGACCTGCTGGGGCCGTCATCGGGCTTCCAGTCGGCCCAGTACCGCACCGTGGAATTCCTGCTCGGCAACAAGAATCCCGGGATGCTGAAGGTGTTCGCCCACGACCCGGCGGCCCAGGCGATGCTGCGCAGCGCGCTGGAATCGCCGAGCCTCTACGACGAAGCGCTGCGCTATCTCGACCGGACCGGCCACGCCATCCCGCGGCGGCACCTGGAGCGCGACTGGACGCGGCCGCACGTGATGGACCCCGACCTGATGCCGGTGTTCGAGCGCATCTATCGCGACACCGCGGCGGACTGGGAGGCCTATCACCTGTGCGAGGACCTCGTGGACCTGGAGACCGAGTTCCAGCTCTGGCGCTTCCGCCACATGCGCACCGTGATGCGCATCATCGGCTTCAAGCGCGGCACCGGCGGATCCAGCGGCGTGGGCTTCCTGAAGCAGGCGCTGGAGCTGACTTTCTTCCCGGAACTGTTCGAAGTGCGCACCCGCATCGGCGGCTCGCCCGCCGACGCCGCGTACTGAGCCCGCGAGCTGCCTGCTAGCATCCGCCCCTGATTTCGCAGGGGGATTCCCGAATGATGCAAGCAGGACCGGAGGCGGCCATCGCCCCGCGTGGTGCCATGGCACGTGCCCTCGACGCCATCGAGCGCGTCGGCAACCGTCTTCCCGATCCGGCGGTGCTGTTCCTGCTGCTGATGCTCCTGGTCTGGGGGCTGTCGTGGGCGCTGTCGGGCATCGACTTCGCCGCCATCGACCCGCGCAGCGGCGAGCCGGTCCGCATCGTCAACCAGCTCGCCGGCGAATCGCTCACCGCCTTCATGGCGAACATGGTCAATGTGTTCCTCGGCTTCGCGCCGCTGGGCGTGGTGCTGGTGGCCATGCTCGGCCTGGGCGTGGCGGAGCACACCGGCTTCATCAACGCCGCCCTGCGCCGCGCGCTGTCGGTGACGCCGAAGCAGCTGCTGACCCCCGCCCTGGTGGCGGTGGCGGTGCTGAGCCACGTCGCGGTCGATGCCGGCTACGTGCTGGTGATCCCGCTGGGTGGCGTGATCTTCTATGCCGCCGGCCGCCATCCGCTGGCGGGCATCGCGGCGGCGTTCTGCGGCGTGTCGGGCGGGTTTTCGGCGACGCTGATCGTGCCCTCGTCGCTGGATCCGCTGCTGGCGGGCTTCACCCAGGAGGCGGGGCGGATCCTCGATCCGCTGCTGGTGGTCAATCCGCTCAACAACTGGGTCTTCACCACGGCGTCGTCGCTCCTGATCATCGCCATCGGCTGGTTCGTCACCGACCGTATCGTCGAACCGCGACTGGCACGGATGAAGGTCGACGGCGACACCAGCGAGCTGCCGACCATGGAGCCGCTGACCGTCGCCGAGCGCCGTGGCCTGGGCTGGGCGCTGGCGGCGATGGCGGTGGCCGGCGTGCTGTTCGCGCTGAGCCTGTGGCCCGAGACCAGCCCCTGGCGCGCGGCGCCCGAGGTGGTCCCCGCGGGCAGCCATCCGCTGCTGGTGGCCGCGGCGCCGGTGATGCGCTCGATCGTGGCCCTGATCTTCGTGTTCTTCCTGCTGCCCGGCGTGGTCTACGGCTGCATCGCCGGCACCGTGAAAAGCCATCGCGACGTGATCGCGGCGATGACCAGGTCGATGGCCGGCATGGCCTATTACATCGTCATCGCCTTCTTCATCGCCCAGTTCCTGGCCGGCTTCAACGGTTCGGGCCTGGGCACGCTGATGGCGGTGGAAGGCGCCGACTTCCTCAAGGCGCTGGGCCTGCCGATGTGGATGACGATCATCGGCCTGATCCTGATGACCGCGGTCGTGAACCTGTTCATCGGCTCGGCCTCGGCCAAGTGGGCGCTGCTGGCGCCGATCATGGTGCCGCTGATGATGCAGCTGGGCGTCTCGCCGGACCTGACCCAGGCCGCGTACCGCGTCGGCGACTCGATGACCACCATCCTGACGCCGCTGATGCCGTATTTCCCGCTGATCGTGGTGTTCTGCCAGCGCTATGTGTCCTCGGCGGGCATCGGCACGCTGGTGTCCATGATGATCCCGTATTCGGTGGCCCTGTCGGTGCTGTGGACGCTCTTCCTGCTGGCGTTCTGGGCCTTCGACATCCCGCTGGGCGTGGGCGCGAGCTACGTCTACCCGGCCGGCTGAGCCGGGAGGTCCCTGCCCCCGTGGGCGGGCCCGGTTCCCAAGGATGCCCAGTCCGGGATAAGTTCGCGCTCGAAGCGACCGGCGAAAGCGCGGCCGTGGCGCCGCCGGAGCCCGCGGGTCGGGATGGGCGGAAGTGCGATCCATCCAACGGGGAGTCACCACGATGAATTCGAACCGCGTCGAGCCCGCCGGGCCGGGCATGGAGAAGCCCGCGGGCGGCTCCGCCATTCCGGAGTTTGCCCAGGTCATGGGCCATCCGCGTCCGCTGTGGATGCTGTTCATGACCGAGTTCTGGGAGCGCTTCGCCTTCTACGGCATGCGCTGGGCGCTGGTGCTGTACATCGTGGCGCAGTTCTACAACGGCGACGCCACAGGCGAAGCGCCCGCGAGCCAGCTGTACGGTGCCTACCTGGCGCTGGTGTACGCGGCGGCGATCTTCGGCGGCTACGTCGCCGACAAGCTGATCGGCTACCAGCGCGCGATCCTGCTGGGCGCGATCTTCATGGCCGCGGGCCTGTTCCTCATCACCATGCCCAGCGAGCAGTGGCTGAAGCTCGGCCTGGCCACGGTGATCGTCGGCAACGGCCTGTTCAAGCCGATCATCTCGACCATGGTCGGCAAGCTGTACGCGAGCGATGACCAGCGTCGCGATTCCGGCTTCACCATCTTCTACATGGGCATCAACATGGGTGCGTTCATCGCGCCCATCCTCACCGGCTGGCTGGCCGAGAAGGTGTTCGGCGCCGACGGCATGCCGGCCTACAAGGTGGTGTTCATCGCGTCGGGCATCGGCATGCTGCTCAGCCTGGTGTGGTTCTGGTTCGGCCGCAGCCAGCTCAAGGGCATCGGCGCCGCGCCGGCGGATGCGCCGGGTCTCGGTCGCGTGCTGGTCGTGGCGGTCGGCGCGCTGGTCGCGATCCCGGTGTTCTACCTGCTGCTGACCATCGACGCCGGCGTGCTCAACTGGATCCTGCTGGCGCTGTTCGTGGTGCCCGCGATCATGCTGCTGGTCGAAGGCATCCGCGAGGGCTCGCGGCAGCGCGACATGGTGATCGCGATGCTGATCATCTTCGGCTTCAACGTGCTGTTCTGGATGTTCTTCGAGCAGGCCGGCAGCTCGTTCAACTTCCTGGCGCAGAACATCGTCGACCGCGACCTCAACGGCTGGATCTTCCCGGTGGGCTGGTTCCAGTCGGTGAACTCGATCGCGATCATCACCCTGGCGCCGGTCCTGGCCTGGCTGTGGGTGGCCATGGGCCGCGCGAACCCGTCGATCCCGCGCAAGTTCGGCCTCGGCCTGATCTTCAACGGCCTGGCGTTCCTGCTGCTGGTGTTCGCGCTGTCGAACCTGGTGGACCCGGCGTCGCTCAAGATCCCGTTCTGGACGCTGTTCATGGTCTATGTCATCCAGTCGGTGGGCGAGCTGTGCCTGTCGCCGATCGGCCTGTCGATGACCACCAAGCTGGCACCGGCCAAGTTGACCGGCCTGGCGATGGGCGGCTGGTTCCTGTCGATCGCGATCGGCAACAACCTGTCGGGGATCTTCGCCTCGAGCGTCAGCGGCGAGGGCGGCATGACGGTCGCCTCGGCGCAGGCGGGCTACACCTTCGGGTTCTGGGCGCTGCTTGGCGCGGGCGTGGTGCTGCTGCTGATCGCGCCGCTGATCCAGCGCCTGATGCACGGGGTGAAGTAGGCCCGACGCGCCAGGCGCAGGCTCCGGACGGCGGCCTTCGGCCGCCGTTCGCGTTCTCGACATCGCGTTCAGCTTCCATGCTGGCGCCGCAGTGCGGTAAGTTGGCGGATTCGGCCCGTCGCAACGCGGGCGTAATCCACGGAGTACCGAGTGTCCCATCCAGATCACGCTATCGAGGCGCAGAAAACCATCCTGGGTCATCCACGCGGCCTGTTCGTGCTGTTCTTCGCCGAGATGTGGGAGCGTTTCTCCTACTACGGCATGCGCGCGCTGCTGATCTTCTACCTCGTGCAGCACTGGATGTTCTCGGACTCCGACGCCTCGGTGATCTACGGCGCGTATACCGCGCTGGTCTACATCGCGCCGGTCGTGGGCGGCTACCTCGCCGACCGCTACCTGGGGCAGCGCAAGGCGGTGCTGTTCGGCGCCGTGCTGCTGACCTTCGGCCACTTCCTGATGGCCTTCGAAGGCACCGGCGGCCAGGACGCGCCGGAGATGAATATCTTCTGGCTGGCGCTGTCCTTCATCATCGTCGGCTCGGGCTTCCTGAAGGCCAACATCTCGGTGATGGTCGGCCAGCTGTACCCGCGCACTGACATCCGGCGCGACCCGGCGTACACGATCTTCTACATGGGCATCAACCTGGGCGCGATGCTCGGCTCGCTGATCGCCGGCTACCTGGGCCAGACCTATGGCTGGAAGTACGGCTTCGGCGCCGCCGGCGTCGGCATGCTGCTGGGCCTGGTGGTGTTCGTGATCGGCAAGCCGATGCTGATGGGGCGCGGCGAGCCGCGTGATCCGCAGCGGCTTGCGGCGCCGCTGTTCGGCATCCGCTTCGAGTGGCTGCTGTACGTCCTCAGCTTCCTGACCGTGGGCCTGGTGTGGTGGATGATCCAGCACCAGAAGCTGGTCGGCTTCCTGCTGGGTGGCGCGGGCCTGATCCTGGTCGGCTACGTGCTCTACAAGGCGGTGTTCTCGATGCAGCGCGAAGAGCGCAACCGGATCTTCGCCGCGATGTACCTGATCATCGGCTCGATCCTGTTCTGGGCGCTGTTCGAGCAGGCCGGCGCGTCGCTGAACCTGTTCACCGACCGCTCGGTCGACCGCAACATCCTCGGCTGGGAAGTGCCGGCGTCGATGTTCCAGTCGCTGAACTCGATCTACATCGTCTGCCTCGCGCCGCTGTTCGCGATGCTGTGGCTGTGGCTGGCCAAGCGCGGCTGGGAACCTTCGACCCCGGCCAAGTTCGCCATCGGCGTGGTGCTGGTGGGCGCGGGCTTCCTGGCCCTGGTCGCCGGCGCCAACGCGTCGACCGTGGGCGCGACCCCGGTGATCTTCATCTTCGTGATCTACCTGATCCACACCCTCGGCGAGCTGTGCCTGTCGCCGGTCGGGCTCTCGGCGATGAACCGGCTGACGCCGGCGCACATGGCCAGCCTGATCATGGGCACCTGGTTCTTCGCCTCGGCCACCGGCAACTTCGCCGCGGGCCTGATCTCGGCCGCCACCGGCGGCGAGGGCGCGGGCCCGGAGAAGGTGCTGGAGGTCTACTCCAACGTCGGCTGGCTGGCGGTGGGCGTGGGCGTGGTGATGCTGGTGATCGCACCGCTGGTGAAGAAGCTGATGCACCTCGACACCCTGCGCGACGATGACCTCGCGGGGCAGAGCGAACTCGGCGAGCCGGCCGCTGCCGGGATCGACGTCACCGAAGAGCGCCGCTGAGCGACGCCCACGCGTACTCCCGGCATGAGTGACACGCCGCGCCCTCCGGGGCGCGGCTTTTTTTGCGCGGAGTTCAGTCCAGCGTGACCCCGAGGCCCGCCGCTAGCGGGCCGAGGTGATCGCGGTAGGGCAGCCAGTCGGGCGCGCGCGGCGCCCGCAGGCCTGAGCGCACCTGCGCTGCGCTGGCGGTCGCCACGGCGCCACCGCTGCGTTCGGGCTTCAGCACCGAGGGATCGAAGGCCAGGCCGAGATGGTCGAGTACGCGACGCATCGTGGCGTCGGGGTCGCGCAGCAGGTCGTCGTGGCGGACATCGAGCAGCCTCGGGCCCAGTACCCCGCGCCAGTGCGACATCAATGCCGCGTGCGCCTGGTGCCACGCAGCAAGCTCGCGCTGGTCGTAGGACCAGCGCGCGGAGCCGCCATAGAGCATGCGCAGGTTGGAGAAGCACACGTCCATCGGCGTGCGCTCGGTATGGATGAACCGCGCCCGCGGCAGTGCGCGTGCGATGCAGCCCAGCAGCAGGGAGTTGGTGGGCAGCTTCTCCGTCCACAGGCTGCGGCCGCGCGCGCGCCATGCGTTGGCCTCGAGGAAGGCCCGGCCCAGCGCCGGCCAGTCGATCGTTTCCAGGCGCTCGAGCAGGCCGGCGTCGACCAGGCCCTGGCCGCGATGGTCCGCGGCCAGCCGCAGCGCCGCGGCAAAGCCCATGCTTTCGCCGCCCTCGGCCACCGCGGGATGGCCGCCGAGCATGCGTTCGAGCACGGTGGAACCCGAGCGGAACAGGCCGACGATGAACACGGGCAGCTGCGCGCCAGTGCCCGGGTCATGGCCCGGACCGGCCAGGAATCCCGCGTCGCAGCGGTCGCGGATAGCCTCGAGCAGGCGCAGGTCGTCGGCGACGTCGTAGCGCATGGCGGCGCGCTTGGCGCGCATGCCGCGCTCGAGTTCGGGCCAGGCGGCCTCGTGTTCGCCGAGGTCGTGCAGCTCGTCGAACAGGGAGTGGCTGAAATGGATGTCGTGCTCGCTGCCGGGCGCGACGCGTGCGCGCTCGTCGCGCAGGCGGGCGATGCGCGCCCCGGTGCCGGCCACGTCGTGCGCGCGCAGCTGCGACAGCCGGCGGTGGGCATGGGCGAAGTGCGGCGTCACGGCGATCGCCCGGTCCAGGTCCTCGCGGGCGCCGGCCATGTCGCCCAGGAACAGGCGCGTGCTGCCGCGCACGTAGCGTGCGGGGGCGTGGCCGGGTTCGCGGGCCACGGCACGGTCCAGCCACGCCAGCCCTTCTTCGTGCAGGTCCTCGGCGCCGAGCAGGTCCGCCAGCGCGACCATGTCGTCGACGCTGGCGTGATGGGCCTGCGCGGCAAGCGCGAGCGAAAGTTCTGCCAGCGCGCGGGGCTCGTGCAGGTCGCGCAGCAGCCGGGCGAGCGCCAGTGCGTGCGGCCAGGAACGCGGGCCTGCCGCGTGCGCCCGCATCGTGGCCGCGTGCATGTCGCGGTAGGCGCCAGTGCGCGCCAGGGTCTTGGCCAGTCCGATCCACGCCGCCGCATCGCCGGGCGTCGCTTCGGCCAGTCGCGCGTAGGCATCGGCGGCGCCGGCCCAGTCGCAGGCCGCGGCAAGGGCGTTGGCCTCCAGCCAGGCGCTGGCGCCGGGGAATCGGGCGTCGTCGGAACCGGTGTCTGGTCGCATCGTAGTGGTCAGTTCGCTATAGCCCGTAATGTTCGCCGAGTTTGTGCAGCATGCGCGAAAACTGCGCGCGTTCGGACTCGGTCAGCGCCGACAGCAGGTCGCGCTCGTAGCCCAGCGCCACCGGCGCGACCTGGGCATGGATCTCACGCCCGGCGTCACTGAGCTCGAGCACCGAGCGGCGGCGGTCTTCGCCGTCGACCTCGCGGTGCAGCAGGCCGCGTTCCAGCAGGCGGGCCACGGCGCGGCTGACCGCGACCTTGTCCATGGCGCTGCGCTCGGCCACGCCGACTGCGGACAGTCCCGGGAAGCGGCCGAGCACGGCGATGATCCGCCATTCGGTGACCGCGAGCCCGAAGCGCTCCTCGTAGGCCTGGGCGATTTCCTGGCTGACGACGTTGGACAACAAGCTCAGCTGGTACGGAACGAAACGCTCCAGGTCCAGGGCCGCCGCGGCGTCCGTAGAGGGGGCATGGGCATTTGGAGCGTCGGGGAGATCGGCGGGAGGGGTCATTGCTGCGCTGCGCCTTGCAACTGGTTTCATATGAAACTATAACAATGCGTCCCTCCCGTCCACTCCAGGAGCCGCCATGAGCGCCCAGACCCAGGCCAGCACGCAGCCGAACCTCGGCATGCAGGTCACCACCTTCGAAAACCCGATGGGCATCAACGGCTTCGAGTTCGTCGAATTCGCGGCGCCCGCCGGTCGTGCAGATTCGATGCGCGAGTACCTGGAGAAGCTTGGCTTCACCGCGATCGCGAAGCACCGCCAGCGCGCGATCACCCTGTTCCGCCAGGGCACGATCAACTTCCTGCTCAACGAAGAGCCGGACTCCTTCGCCTCCGATTTCGCGGCCAAGCACGGTCCGTCGGCCTGCGGCTTCGCGATCCGGTTCAAGAAGCCGATCCCCGATGTGCTCGAGCACGTGCTCGCAAACGGCGGCGAAAAGGCCGGCTTCAAGCCCGAGACCGGCGCCGTCGGCTTCCCGGCGATCAAGGGCATCGGCGACTGCATGCTGTATCTGATCGACGACGGCAGCAACGACGTCTACGCCGACTACGAGCCGCTGCCCGGCGTCGACCAGCATCCGAAGGGCTTCGGCCTGACCTTCATCGACCACCTCACGCACAACCTGTTCCTCGGGAACATGCAGAAGTGGTCGGACTACTACGAGACGCTGTTCAACTTCCGCCAGATCCGCTACTTCGACATCAAGGGCTCGAAGACCGGCCTGCTGTCGAAGGCGATGACCGCGCCCGACGGCGTGGTGCGCATCCCGCTCAACGAGTCCTCGGACGAGAAGAGCCAGATCAACGAGTACCTGCGCGACTACAAGGGCGAGGGCATCCAGCACATCGCGCTGTTCACCGACGACATCTACGAGTCGGTGGAGAAGATGCGCGAGGCGGGCATCCCGTTCCTCGATACGCCGGACACCTACTTCGACGTCGTCGACCAGCGCGTGCCCGACCACGGTGAGGACGTGGCGCGCCTGCGGAAGAACGCCATCCTCATCGATGCCGACATGGAAACCAAGAAGCGCCTGCTGCTGCAGATCTTCGGCCAGAACGCGTTCGGCCCGATCTTCTTCGAGATCATCCAGCGCAAGGGCAACGAGGGCTTCGGCGAGGGCAACTTCCAGGCCCTGTTCGAGTCGATCGAGCGCGACCAGATGCGGCGCGGCGTGCTCTAAAAGCTTTTTTGCCACGGATCTGCGCGGATGAACGCGGATCAAGCGAAATGCATTATCAAAAGCTTTTGCTCTATCCGCGCTTATCCGCGTAATCCGTGGCCAAACGCTGTTCGCTTTTCCGGGAGACAACCGTGGTCGGATACATGTCGGGGTTTGGCAACGAGTTCGCCACCGAGGCGGTGGCCGGGGCGCTGCCGGTGGGGCGCAATTCGCCCCAGCGCGTGGCGTATGGGCTGTATGCCGAACAGCTGAGCGGCACCGCGTTCACCGCGCCGCGGCACGCGAACCGGCGCAGCTGGCTGTACCGGATCCGGCCGGCGGCGATGCATGGCGAGTTCAAGCCCTGGGCGCAGCCCCGTTTCCATGAGGATTTCGGCCAAGGGCCGGTGACGCCGGACCAGCTGCGCTGGGATCCGCTGCCGATGCCCGGCGAGGGCGAGACGGTCGACTTCGTCGATGGCCTGTCCACCATGGCCGGCAACGGTGGATCCACCGTCGGCACCGGCGTCGGCATCCACATGTACGCGGCAAACGTCTCGATGCAGGGCCGTTTCTTCTACAGCGCCGACGGCGAGCTGCTGATCGTCCCGCAGCAGGGCCGGCTGCGCATCGCCACCGAACTCGGCGTGCTCGAGGTCGAGCCGCAGGAGATCGCGGTGGTCCCGCGCGGGGTGCGCTTCCGCGTCGAGCTCATCGATGGCACGGCACGGGGCTATGTGTGCGAGAACTACGGCGCCATGCTGAAGCTGCCTGACCTGGGACCGATCGGCTCCAACGGCCTGGCCAATCCGCGCGACTTCCTGACGCCGGTAGCCGCGTACGAGGACGAGGAAGGCGAGTTCGAGCTCGTCGCGAAGTTCCAGGGCCACCTGTGGCGCGCCGACATCGGCCACTCTCCGCTGGACGTGGTCGCCTGGCATGGCAACTGCGCGCCCTACAAGTACGACCTGCGCCGCTTCAACGCGATCGGCTCGATCAGCTTCGACCATCCCGATCCGTCGATCTTCCTGGTGCTGCATTCGCCCAGCGACACCGAGGGCGTGAGCAACATGGATTTCGCGATCTTCCCGCCGCGCTGGCTGGTGGCGCAGGACACGTTCCGGCCGCCGTGGTTCCACCGCAACGTGGCAAGCGAGTTCATGGGCCTGATACACGGCGCGTACGACGCCAAGGCCGAGGGCTTCGCACCGGGTGGCTGCAGCCTGCACAACTGCATGACCGGCCACGGTCCGGACGCCGCGACCTTCGAGAAGGCATCGGCCGCCGACCTGTCGAAACCCGACGTGATCGCCGACACCATGGCCTTCATGTTCGAGACCCGGGCGGTGATCCGGCCAACGACGCAGGCGATCGATGCCGCACACCGCCAGCGTGGCTACCAGGCCTGCTGGGCCGGATTGCGCAGGCATTTCAACCCGGACGGCTGATTCGCCGGCGCGGCCCGTGCCCCGCGTGTCCGCCGGCGCCTCCACGTGCGCCCACGCGGTTTTTGTGTAGCCTTGCGTCTCCCCACACGGAGACATCGCATGCGTCCTGTCCACGTCGTTGCCCTGCTCACCCTCGCCCTGGCCGCCTGCAGCGCCGAGCGCACGGCGGACGCCGGCGCCGAAGCGGCGTCGAGCGCGATCGAGGCGATCGAACCCGTGACCGAGCCTGCCGGCGCCGCGGCCGCGATTCCTGCTTCGGGCGATGCACGCATGGATGGCTACGGAAGCATCGAATTCGGCATGACCGCCGAAGAGGCGCGGACGGACTGGACCGGCAATGCGCTGGGCCCCGACGGCGGCCCCGAGGACGTCAACGCCTGCCATCACCTGAGTCCCGCGGGACAGGCGACGCCGGCCGAACTGGCCTTCATGTTCGAAAACGACCTCTTCGTGCGCTACAGCGTCGAATCCGGCGAGCTCACTGCGCCCGGCGGCGGCCGCGTCGGCATGGACGAGGCGACGCTCCAGGGCCTGTACGGCAAGCGGCTGGAGTCGACGGGCCACAAGTACGTCGAGGGCGGCAAGGTGCTGATGAGCGCCCAGGACGCCGGCAGCGTGCCGTCGCGGCTGTTCTTCGAGCTCGGCGCCGACGGTCGCGTGACAAGTTGGCGGGTCGGTCTTGCCCCCCAGATCGGCTACGTCGAAGGCTGTAGCTGAGCCCGGGATCATTGGATTCAATGGAGGCGAGCGATGGGTGAGGCGATCGGATTCACACTGTTGGGACTCCTGTTCCTTGCCCTGGGTGGCGACTCGCTGGTGAAGGGCGCCGCGGGACTTGCCGAGCGCCTTCGCATCCCGCGCTTCGCCGCCGGCCTGGGCCTGGTGGCGGTGGCGACGTCGCTCCCGGAACTCGCGGTCAATGCGCGCGCAGTCGCGTCCGGCGACAGCGCGCTGGCCTTGGGCAACGCGGTCGGCAGCAACATCGCCAACATCGGCCTGACACTCGGCGCCGCCGCGCTGGCGGCACCGCTGGTGCTGCGCTGGCGCGCCCTGTCCCCGCTGTTGCTCGTGCTGCTGCTGGCGACGGTCGCGGTGGGGGGGCTCAGTCTCGATGGCGGCCTGTCGCGCATCGAAGGCGTGGGCCTGCTGCTCGTGTTCGTGGCGGTGGTCGCTTACGCCGCCACGCGCGCCGACGACGAGTCGCCAGAGGTGCGCGCGGAAATCGACGCCTTCGCCGCGACCCGCGGCGGCCTCGGCCTGAACCTGGTGCGCGTGGCGCTGGCCACGGTGCTGCTGTGGTTCGGTGCCGGCTGGATCGTGGCCCAGGTGCCGGTGATCGGCCATGCCCTGGGCATGGACTCGCTGGTCGCGGGCCTGGTGCTGGTGGCGATCGGAACGGCGCTGCCGGAAGCCGCCGCCGCCGTGGCCGGCGCGCGGCGAGGTCAGGGTGACATCGTCGCCGGACACGTGATCGGCTCCAGCCTGTTCAACCTGCTGGTGGTGCTGGGCGGCATGGCGGCGATCGGCGGCATGGTGCCGGTGCCGGCCTCGTTCGTGCGCCTGGAACTGCCGGTGGCGTTCCTGTTCGCGTTGCTGCTGGTACCGCTGCTGCGCGGCAACACCACCATCAGCCGTGGCGAAGGCGGGTTGTTGCTCGCCGCCCTGGTCGCCTGGCTGGTGCTGGAGTTCGCGCTGCTGGCCTGAGCCGCGGCGTCAGTACCCTTCGTCGTCGCTGCCGTCCGGCCGCGGTGGCACGTGCGTGTCCTCGTCGGACTTGCCCGGCAGCTGCGGCCATTCGTCCATGCGCAGCGACAGCGCCGCCTTCGACATCAGGTGCGCACTGATCGGCGCGGTGATCAGCAGGAAGGCGATGATCAACAGCTCTCGCGGTTGCGGGTCGCTGCCCACGAACAGGTGGTAGCCGACCGACGCGGTCAGCACGCAGCCCACGCCGAGCGTGCTCGCCTTGGTTGGCGCGTGCAGGCGGCGGAAGAACTCCGACAGCTTCACCAGGCCGATGCCACCCATCAGGATGAAGAAGGTGCCCACGAGCAGCAGTGCCACCAGCAGCAGTTCCCAGAAGACGTTCATTCGACGATGTCCCTCCGCATGACGTACTTGCTCAGCACCACGGTGCTGACGAAGCCCAGCATGGCGATGATCAGGGCGGCCTCGAAATAGATGGCGGTCCGCAGGTGCATGCCCAGCAGCATCAGCTCGGCGATGGCGGTGACGTTGAGCGTGTCCAGGGCCAGGATCCGGTCGGGCACGGTCGGGCCGCGCAACAGCCGCCAGATCGCCAGCAGCATCGCGGTGCCGACCACGTACATCGATATCCCGATCGTGGTTTCGATGAGGCCGTGGCCGAACAGCTGGATGCCGACGAGTTCGGGAGTGTTCACGGGAAGATCTCCATCAGCGGGCGCTCGTAACGGCGCTTGATGTCGGCCACCAGCTGCGCCTCGTCGGCGAGGTCGAGCACGTGCACCAGCAGGTAGTGGCGGTCATCGGACAGCGCGGCGGTCACGGTGCCGGGGGTCAGGGTGATGCAGCAGGCCAAAGCGGTGATGCCGTGGATGTTGCCGATCTCCAGGGGATACCAGATGAAGCCGGAATGGATGCGGGCCTCGCGGCTCAGGACCTGCTTCGCCACCCGCACGTTGGACAGCAGGATGTCCCACAGCAGCACGACCATGAGCTTGGGCAGCGGGCGGAGGCTGCCGATGCGGGCGAACTCGCGGTCGATCCGGGTCGCGTACAGCGGGATCACCAGGCCCAGGAGGAGGGCCAGCGCCACCTGCGCCGCGTTCACCTCGGAGACCATCAGCAGCCAGAAGACCGTGATCGACAGCGTCAGCGGCAGGGATGGCAGGAGACGGCGGTAGTTCATGGCAGCCTCCTCTGCGGCATCGCGGCGCGCACCTGGTCGACGTAGGTCGCCGGTGCGAGCAGCTGTTCGGCGGTGGCGCGGGTGTAGGCCGTCACCGGGCCCGGTGCCACCGCCATCGCCACGCCGTAGGACAGCAGCAGCATGGTGGCGATAGTCTCCGGCAGGCGCAGGCGGCCGCGCGCGTTGCGCGGGCCGTCACCGGGCGGCGAGGACTGCAGGGGCGCGGGCTTCCAGAAAATGCGGGTCCCGGCGCGGGTCAGTCCCACGATCACCAGCATGCTGCTGCCCAGGATCGCCGGCCACGCCCACTGGATGTCGGCCTCGGGGATCGCCTGCAGCAGCAGGGTCTTGCCGATGAAGCCCGACAGCGGCGGCAGTCCCGCCACCGAGACTGCGCCGACCAGGAACATCACGCCGGCCATCACCCGGACGCCCGGCGCCGGGGCAAATGCCCGCAGCGCGTCGCCGGCGTCGCCGCGACCGCGGCGCACCAGGTCGGCGACCAGGAACAGGGCCGCGGCGACGAAGGTGCTGTGCATCAGGTAGTACAGGCCTGCGCCGATGGTGCCGGCCGAGCGCAGCCCGAAGGCGACGAACAGCGTGGTGGCCGAGACCAGGACCACATAGGCCACCAGCACCCGCAGCCGCGACGCCGCGAGCACGCCCAGCGTGGCCAGGGCCAGCCCGCCGACCGCGGCCGGCAGCATCCAGTCCCAGCCGTAGCCGGCCATCGCGCCCGCGCCGTCGCCGAGCATCAGCGAGCTGACGCGCAGCACCGCGTAGATGCCGACCTTGGTCATGATCGCGAACAGTGCCGCCACCGCCGCCGGGGCGCGGGTGTAGGCTTCGGGCAGCCACAGGTACAGCGGCAGCAACGCGGCCTTGGCGCAGAACACCACCAGCAGCAGGCCGATGGTGGCCTTGGCCAGCAGCAGCGAGCCCGGCGGCACCTCGGCCACGCGCACCGCGAGCTCGGCCATGTTGAGCGTGCCGAACACGCCGTACACCAGGCCAAGCGCGATCAGGAACAGGGTGGATGCGGCGATGTTGAAGGCCACGTAGTGCAGGCCCGCGCTCATGCGCACGCCACGGCCACCGGAGAGCAGCAGGCCGTAGGAGGCGATCAGCATCACTTCGAAGAACACGAACAGGTTGAAGATGTCGCCGGTCAGGAACGCGCCGTTGAGACCCATCAGCTGCAGCTGGAACAGGGCATGGAAGTGCGGCGCGCGCCGGTCCCAGCCCGAGCAGGCGTGCAGCAGGCAGGCGACGCCCAGCAGCGACGTGGTGAGCACCATCAGCGCCGCGAGCCGGTCGACCATCAGCGCGACGCCGATCCGCGCCGGCCAGTCGCCCACCAGGTAGACCAGGATGGAGCCTTCGTTCGCGCGCGCCACCAGAAGGATCGAGGCCAGCAGCGTGGCGAGCATGAACGTCCACGCCACCGAGCGCTGCACCACGGTGCCCACGCGCCGGTGCTCGACGAACAGCGACAGCGCGCCACCGAGCAGCGGCAGCAGGATCGGGAGGATGGGGAGCTGGCTCATCAGCGGTCCCCCCGGTCGTCACGCACGTCGCCGGCATCGACATGGTCGCTGTCGTTGTCGGCACGGCTGCGCATCGCCAGCACGATCATCACCGCGGTCATCGCGAACGAGATCACGATCGCGGTCAGCACCAGCGCCTGCGGCAGGGGGTCGGTGTGGTTGGCGAGCGTCGCCTCCATGCCAGGCTGCAGCACGGGCGGCTTGCCCACGACCAGGCGGCCGCTGGAGAAGATCAGCAGGTTGGTCGCGTACGACAGCAGTGTGAGCCCGAGGATCACGTCGAAGCTGCGTGCGCGCAGGATCAGGTACACGCCGGCGAAGACCAGCACGCCGATGCCGCTTGCGATCGCCATTTCCATCAAGCGGCCTCCCCGGTGATCGCGGAGCGCGTGGCGGGATCGATCGTGCCGCGGTGGGCGATCATCTTCTTGGAGGGCCTGAGGGTGCCCATCATCGACAGGATCAGCATGGTGCTTCCGAACACGACCAGGTAGACGCCCAGGTCGAAGACCGCGGCGCTGGCCAGCGGGATCGTCCCCAGCAGCGGCAGCTCGAGGTCGTAGTGGCCGCTGGACAGGAAGGGCAGGTCGAACACCATGGCCGCCGCGCCGCCGAACAGCGCCACGAGCAGGCCGAGGCCGATGGCGCGGATGTAGTCGAAGCCGAAGCGCGACTCGACCGACTCGGCACCCTGGATCACGTACTGGATCAGCAGCGGCACCGCCAGCGTCAGGCCGGCGATGAAGCCTCCGCCGGGCGCGTTGTGGCCGCGCAGGAACAGGAAGATCGACACCACGAGCGTCAGCGGGAACATCATCTGCGCAAGGTCGGCGGGCACCGGCAGCTTCACCGGTGGCCCGGGCATGATCTTCTCGGGCGCCATGCGCGCGCGGCGCAGCATGGCGTGGACGGCGAGGCCGGCGATGCCGAACACGGTGATCTCGCCCAGGGTATCGAAGCCGCGGAAGTCGACCAGGATCACGTTGACGATGTTGGTGCCCCAGGCCTCGGGCAGCGCGCGCGCAGTGATCTCGGCGGCGGTGCCGTTCATGGCCGGGCGCGTCATCATCGCCCAGGCGAGCCCCGCGGTTCCCACGCCCGCGACCAGCGCTACGGCGCCGTCGCGCAGGCGGCGCGGCAGCGAGCGCGACAGCGGCGAATCCTTGGGCAGGTAGTGCAGGCCCAGCAGCATCAGCGCGACGGTCACCAGCTCCACCAGCAGCTGCGTGAGTGCGAGGTCCGGCGCCGACAGCGCGACGAAGGTCATGCTCACCGCCAGCCCGCAGCCGCCCATGACCAGCACCGCCAGCAGCCGGTGCCGGTACAGCGCCAGGGTGCCCAGCGCGCAGGCGACCAGCATCAGCCACAGCACCCAGGCCAGGCGCACCATCGGCTGGCCGACGAAAATCGTCTCGGGGCGGGGCTCGCCCCAGTTGGCGATGAACGGCGCAGCGCCGGCGGCGATCGCCACCAGCACCAGCCACAGGATGCTGCGCTGCATGCTGCCGTTGGCGACGGTGTGGGTGAAGCGGCGGCCGAGCCGGAACAGCGCCTCGATGTTGAGGTGGAACAGCTTGCGGCCCTGCGACTGGCGCACGATGGCGTGCATGTCCAGCAGCCGGCGCAGGCCCAGGTACAGCAGCACGCCGCAGACCACTCCGCCAAGGCTCATCAGCAGCGGGGTATTGATGCCGTGCCAGACGGCAAGGCTGTAGTCGGGCAGTGCATCCCCAAGCACGCCGCGCGCCGCGGTCTGCAGCGCCGGGCCGATGGTCCACTGTGGCGCGATGCCCACGGCCACGCAGGTGACCACCAGGATCGCCACCGGCACCTGCATGAAGCGCGGTGGCTCGTGGACGTCGTCCTGGACCGCGCGCGGGCCGCGCCCGAGGAAGGTGTCGTAGACGAAGCGGAGGCTGTAGGCGACGCCGAAGGTCGCGAACAGGAACGCGGCGACCGTCACGAAGATGCGCATCGCTTCGTGGCCCTCGATCTCCAGCGCCTGGGCGAAGAACATTTCCTTGGACAGGAAGCCGTTGAGCAGCGGGATGCCGGCCATCGCCAGCGAGGCGATGATCGCCAGCGCGCTGGTATAGGGCATCAGCCGGCGCAGCCCCCCCAGGCGGCGCATGTCGCGGGTGCCGGTCTCGTGGTCGATGATGCCGGCGGCCATGAACAGCGAGGCCTTGAACGTCGCGTGGTTGAGGATGTGGAACATCGCCGCCACCACCGCCATCGGCGTCGACAGGCCGAGCAGCAGGGTGATCAGCCCGAGGTGGGAAATCGTCGAGTACGCCAGCACGCCCTTGATGTCGTGCTGGAAGATCGCGTTCCAGGCGCCCACCAGCAGGGTCAGCGCGCCCACGGTGGTCACCACGTAGAAGAACAGGTCGGTGCCCGCCAGCGCCGGGTGCAGCCGCGCGAGCAGGAACACGCCGGCCTTCACCATCGTCGCCGAGTGCAGGTAGGCCGAGACCGGGGTGGGCGCCGCCATCGCGTGCGGCAGCCAGAAGTGCACGGGGAACTGGGCGCTCTTGGTGAACGCGCCGGCCAGCACCAGGCCGAGGATCCACGGGTAGTACTCATGGGCGCGGATGGCATCGCCCGCGGCCAGCACGGCATCGAGCTCGTAGCTGCCCACGACCCTGCCGATCAACACCACGCCGCCGAGCAGCGCCAGGCCACCGGCCGCGGTGATGGTGAGCGCCATGCGCGCGCCCTCGCGGGCGTCGTCGCGGTGGAACCAGAAACCGATCAGCAGGAAGGAGCTGATCGAGGTGAGCTCCCAGAACACCACCGTGAGCAGCAGGTTGCCCGACAGCACCATGCCCAGCATGGAGCCCATGAAGAGCAGCAGGAAGCAGAAGAAGCGCCGGGTCTTTTCCTGCGGCCCGAGGTAATAGTGGGCGTACAGCACCACCAGGGCGCCGATGCCCAGCACCATCAGCGAGAACATCCAGCCCAGGCCGTCCAGGCGCAGGCTGAAGGCGAGCCCGGCCTGTGGCAGCCATTCGTGCATCGCGCGCGGGATGTCGCCGCCCATCACCGCCGGCGTCAGCCAGACCAGCACCGCAAGCGCCAGCAGCGGCGCCAGGCCCGCGAGCCAAGCGACCGCCCGGGCCGGTGCGTCGCGCAGGATCGCGAGCACCAGCGCCAGCACGAAGGGCAGGGCCAGCATCAGTTCAAGCATCTGTGTCCTTGGGTCTTGCAGGGGGACGCCGCGCTCCGCACGGCACCAGGGGATTCTAGCAGCGGTGGAAATGACCTCCGGTATCGGTGGTCGCATATCCTGAGCCGATGTATTCCATTTCCGACCCTTCGATCGCACCCCTGCGGATGCGACCGGCATGACCGCCGCGCGTGGCCGCGCGCTGCTGTTCGGCGGCAGCGGACAGGTCGGCGAAGCTGTGCTCGCGCGCCTGTTGCTCGCGGGCTGGCAGGTGGATGCGCCGTCGCGTTCGGCGCGCGCGCCGCAGCCGGGGCTGCGCTGGCTGCGCGGCGGATTCGATGCGATGCCGGCGCTGGCGCCGGACTACGACGCCATCCTCAGCTGTGGGCCGCTGGACCGATTCGCGCAGTGGCAGGCGGCGGCCTGCGTGTCCGCGCCGCGGGTGGTGGCGTTCGGCTCGACCAGCCTTGCGGTGAAGCGTGGGTCGGCCGATGCCGGAGAGCGTGGACTCGCCGCGCGTCTCGCGGCGTCGGAGCGGGCGCTCTTCGAAACGGTGCGTTCCCGCGGTACCGACGCCATCGTCCTGCGTCCGACCCTGGTCTATGGCGCGGGCCGCGACCGGACGCTGAGCCGGATCGCGGCGATGGCGCGGGCACGCGGGCTGTTCGTGCTGCCACGCGGTGCGTCCGGCCTGCGTCAGCCGGTGCACGTCGATGACCTTGCGGCGACCGCGATCGCGGCGCTGGACGCCGAGGCTGCCGGCGGTCACGGCTACGACCTGCCCGGAGGCGAAACGCTGGCCTATCGCGACATGGTGGCGCGCGTGCTCGCGGTGCTGGAACCGCCCGCGCGGCTGGTGGAACTGCCCGCGCCGGTGTTCGCGGCGCTGGCCGCCGTGCTGCGCGCATCCGGCCGCCTGCAGGGGTTCGGCCGCGAAGCGCAGCTGCGGCTGCGGCAGGACCTGGTGTTCGACAGCGCGCCGGCCGCCGCGGCGCTGGGCCACGCGCCGCGTCCGTTCCGGCCCGATGCGACGATGTTCGGCCTCGACTGATCCGATCCGGCAGAAATCAGATGTCGCGCGCCGGCGGCAGCGGCCGCGCCTTCGCCAGCGCGCGCAGCGCGATCGCCACCACGCCTCCCAGCACCAGTGCGCCGCCGATCCACAGCTGCGGCCCGGGGCTGTCGCCCCAGACGAAGATGCCCAGCAGCACGGCCAGCAGCGGCGTCAGCATCAGCCACGGCGTGAGCTGTGCCACCGGGTGGCGTTGCAGCAGCAGGAAGTAGATGCCGTGGCCCAGCAGCGACGCCACCAGCGCCGAGTAGGACACGCCGATCCAGGCCCGGGGGCTCGCCGTCGCCAGCGCCGCAATCCCGCCCGGTTCGAACACCAGGCTGAGCGCAAGCAGCGGCAGTACCGCGATCAGCGCGCTCCAGCCCTGCTGGGTGACCATGCCGATGCCGCCCAGGCGGCGCATCAGCACCGTGCCCAGCGCCAGGAACGCGGCAGAGACCAGCATCGCCAGGATCGCCACCGGCTTCTCGATGATCGAGGGATCGAATCCGATCACCAGCACGCCGATGAAGCTGGCCGCGATCGCGGTGCCGGTGCGCCAGGCGAAGCGTTCGCCCAGCACCACCCAGGCCAGCAGCGCCGACATCGGCACGTAGCTCTGCATCACGATCGCAACCGCCGACAGCTCGCCGGCCAGGCGCAGCGCCCAGAAGCTGAGCCCGAAGTGGAACACGTTCATGCACAGCGCCACGGCGAGGAAGCGTGGCCACTGTTCACGCCGCACGGGCTTCAGGAACGGCAGCAGCACCAGCGCCACGATCGCCATCCGCAGCGCCGTGTACAGGAAGGCCGGCATCTCGAGCAGTGCGTAGGCCGAGAACAGGAAGTTGCCGGCCCAGGCCAGGCAGACGACCAGGATCAGGAAAAGGTCACGTGGGGACATGGGCCATTGTCGCCTGCGCCGCCGCGCGCCGCGCGTGCCCGGCGGCCATCGTCATGGCACGGATCGTTGCGCCGGGGCGCGGCTACCAGCGCCAGCCGAGCCGGCGGTAGAGCTTGGACAGCACCCAGGCCGGGCCGATCAGCAGGTAGACCAGGTCAGTGAGGAAGCTGGGCTTGCGCCCCTCGAGTTTGTGTCCGACGAACTGCGCGATCCAGGCGACCACGAACACGGCCACCGCGAGCCAGAGCAGCCCGCGGGTGCCGAGTTCGCCGTGCAGCCACCAGGTCAGCGCCGACAGCGCCAGGAACACCAACAGCATGCCGGTGCCCAGCAGGCGCGAGCCGCGCTGGTAGAACAGCCAGGCCGCGAACATCGGCAGCGCCGCCCAGATGCCCGGCTTGAACAGGGTGCCGGGCGCCGGGATGCACCACAGCAGCGCGATCACGCTCCACAGGATCGCCGGCACTGCGAAGACGTGGATGACCTGGTTGGTGTCGTTGCGATGGTCGTCGGAATAGCTGGAGAACCAGCGGTCGATCGGACGGTCTGCGTGGCCGGGTGTCGCCATGTGTGGAGCCCTCGACGCGTGTTGGGGCGAGCATAGGACAAACCGGGCGCCGCCGCGCCTGGCGTTCGCTCAGGCCAGCCCCAGCCGCGCGCGGACCTCGGCGGCCACGCGCGCGGTCTCGCGCAGCGGTTGCGCGTTGAAGGACAGGGCCGCGTCGTCGAGCGGGCGGATACGGCCGCGCGCAAGCAGGTCGTCGATGAAGCGGCGTGGCCGTCCGTGCACGGCGTCGGGGCGCTGCACGAAGACCGGTGCTCCGGTCGCGCAGGCTTCGGACAGCATGTTCACCGAGTCGGCCGTGCAGGCGATGCGGTCGGCCCAGGCCAGCAGGCCGGCGTAGGGGTTGGCGCCGTCGGCGTCGTCGACCCACGCCAGGGTCGGCACCTCCCGGGGCCGCGCACGCAATGCCGCGCGCACCGTGTCGGGCGTGCGCCGCGACGCGGTCACCAGCAGGCTGCCGCCGGCGCTGGCGGCCATGCCTTCGGCGCTGGCCATCAAGGCTTCGAAATCGGCGACCTCGAAGCCGGCGTGCGCGCTCGGGCCGCCGACGAGCACTGCGATTCTCGGCGTGGGCAGTGCGGCGATGTCCGGGAAGGCTTCGCGTCCACGCGCCAGCCAGGCGTCGTCGACCGGATGCAGGCTGCCGGCGAGGGTGATGACGTTGTCGCCATGCAGGCCGTCGTGCGCAGGGGCGATCACGAGGTCCCAGTGGCGTGTCGGCAGGCGCGGATCGAGCACCTGCACCACGCGCGCGCCGCACCCGCGCAGGAGGCGCGTGGCCAGCGCCGCCTGGCGCCCGCAGCCCACCGCCAGCGCCGGCGGCGCGGCCAGCAGCGTCGCGAATCCGGAGCCGAACGCGTTGCGGTCGCCCGGCAGCCGCCGCGGGGCCAGCCAACGCCAGGGCGCCTTCGGTGCCAGCACCAGTTCGCCGGGCGCCGGCGACAGCGCCGCGGCCAATGCGTTGGCCTGGCGCGCGTTGCCGGCGCGGCCGTCGCTCAGCGCCAGCACGCCTGGCGCATCGCGCTGCGCGTTCAAGACCATGCGTTGCGGCCGTGGGAAGGTGGAGGCATCGCCGGGACTCTACACTGCGGACTTCTGTCATCGAACCACGAGGGATCCTGATGTCCGACGCGCTGCCTGACGCCACGCTTGCCCAGATGTTCCGCGAAGCCCGCACCCACAACGCCATCGGTGGCGAGGTCGGCGACGACACGCTGCGCGCGCTGTACGACCTGCTGAAGTTCGGCCCGACCGAGGCCAACTCCTGCCCGGCGCGTTTCGTCTTCGTGCGCTCGCCCGAGGCCAAGGCGAAGCTGGCGCCGGCGTTGAGCGACGGCAATCGCGACAAGACCCTGGCGGCGCCGGTCACGGTGATCGTGGGTTACGACATGGCCTTCTACGACAAGCTGCCGGTGCTGTTCCCGCATACGGATGCGCGCTCCTGGTTTGCCGGTGCCGAAGAGGCGCGCCTGGAGCGCGTCGGCCTGCGCGGCTCGAGCATGCAGACCGCCTACCTGATCATGGCCGCGCGCGCCCTGGGCCTGGACTGCGGCCCGATGACGGGCTTCGACAACGCCCTGGTTGACGAGGCCTTCTTCAAGGGCACGGCGGTGCGCTCCAACATCCTCGTGAACCTCGGCCAGGGCGATCCGGCGCAGTTGTTCCCGCGCTCGCCGCGGCTGCCGTTCGACGAGGCCGCGCGCATCGAATGAGTGCGGGACCCGGCCATGCGGCGGGCGCGCCGGCGCTGCGTCCCGCCGCCGCGCGCGGACGCTGGCACCGCGACGGCATCGAAGCGACCGAGGCGTTTTCGCGCGGCGGCGACATCGACTGCGACTGGATGGGCTGGGGCGTGCTGCGCGTGCTGTCGCGGCAATCCTGGGCGCCCGGCGCCGCCCGCGACGACGGCCGCGTGGCCAACATGGAGCGGCTGGTACTGGTGCTGGACGGCGTGCTGGACGTCGACTGCGGCGATCTCGGCCGCCACCGCCTGGAAGCGGGCGGCATGGTGTGGATGGGATCCGGCCATGGTATGGCGTCGCGGCTGGCCAATGCATCGGCCACGGCATCGCTGCAGATCCTGGAGTGCTGGCTGCAGCCGGATCGGGTGAACGCGGCGCCGGCGCTGGAGGTGCGTGCCGGCGGGTTTCCGGGTGTGTCCGAGGCCGTCGCGCGTGAGTCGTCGGCCGACGCGGACGCCTGGATCACGCTCGCGGCCGCCGCGGGTGCCGGGGACAGCCTGCCGCTGCGCCAGCGGGCGCGGATCATGGGTGCAGGCGTCGACGCCGGTGCCATCCTGGCCCTCCCCGCCGGCAGTGCTGGCCGCTGCTGGCTCGAGGTGCTCGACGGCGGCGTGATCGTCGACGGTGTGCAGCTTGCCGCCGGCGACGGCCTCGGCTGGCCGGTGCAGGGCGCCGGAACGCCTGTCGCGCTGGTCGGCGCCGCCCCGACGACGGCCCGGGTGCTGCTTTTCCAGCTGCCCGCCTGACCCGGGCCAGACGCGCGCAGGCGCGGTAAACTGTGCCTATTCCCGCAACTCCCCGGTCACGCCACGATGTCCACCGCCCAGTCGCAGCCCGCCAACGCCCAGACCCGGTACGAGGTGCGCCGCGCCGACCTGCCGCTGAGCTGCCCGCTGCCGTCGATGGCGCTGTGGAACTCGCATCCGCGCGTGTACCTGCCGATCGAGACCGAAGGTGGGCAGTCCGACTGCCCCTACTGCGGCGCCCACTTCGTCCTGGTCGACTGAGCCCGGCTCGGCCCGCCGCCGGCGCATGCTCCGGCCGCTGACCGTCCTGCAGCTGCTCCCGGCGCTGGAGTCGGGCGGCGTCGAACGTTCCACGCTGGAAGTCTCCGCAGCCCTGGTCGCGGCTGGCCACCGCGCGCTGGTGGTGTCCGCCGGTGGACGCCTGCTGCCGGCGCTGCGCGCTGCCGGCGCGGAGCACGTCGAACTCGACATCGGCCGCAAGTCACTGGCGACCCTGCGCCTGGTGGGTCCGCTGCGGCGGCTGCTGGTCGAGCAGGGCGTGGACATCGTGCACGCGCGCTCGCGGTTGCCGGCCTGGATCGGCTGGCGTGCGCTGCGCGGCCTGCCCGCCGATGCGCGTCCGCGGTTCGTCACCACGGTGCACGGTCTCAACTCGCCCTCGCGCTACAGCCAGGTCATGGCCCGCGGCGAGCGGGTGATCTGCGTGTCCGACACCGTCCGCGGACACGTGCTGCGCCACTATCCGCGGACCGCGTCCGGCCGCCTCAGGGTGATCCCGCGCGGCATCGATCCCGCTGAATTCCCGCGTGAGCCGCTGCCTGGCCGCGCCGCCCGCGCGGCTGCGGCGGCTGCAGAGCCATGCCTGGGCGGCGACGGTCCGCTCCTGCTGCTGCCCGGACGCGGCACCCGCCTGAAGGGGCACGCCGATGCGCTCGACCTGCTGGCCACGCTGCGCGCCGACGGTTGCGACGCACGCCTGTGGATGCCGGGCGCGCGTGATCCCGCGCGCGCGGCCTACGTCGCCGAGCTCGAATCGCGCGCCGTGGCGCTGGGCATCGCCGACGCCGTGGCGATCACGCCACCCACGTCCGCCATCGCCGCCGCGTATGCCGCCTGCGACCTGGTGCTGCAGCTCTCGCGCAAGCCCGAGGCCTTCGGCCGCACCGTGATCGAAGCCCTGTCCGTCGGGCGCCCGGTGCTCGGCTGGGATCACGGCGGCGTCGGCGAACTGCTGCACGAACTGCAGCCTGCGGGGGCCGTGCCCGCGTTCGACGCCGCCACGTTGCGCGCCCGTGCACAGGCACTGCTCGCGCGCGACGGATCGCTTCCGGCTACGATTCCCGCGATGGTTCCAGCCCGCTATCTGCTCCGGTCCATGCAGGACGCCACGCTTTCGGTCTATGACGAACTCCGCTGACATCGCGCCGCCGGCGCCGCACGTGTCCGCCGCCGGCTGGCGCTGGGCGCCGCACTGGGTGCTGGCCTTCGTTGCCCTGTGGCCGGCGCCGGGCTACGCCGAGGGCATCATGGTGCTCGGTGCCCTTGCGGCCCTCATCAAACTGATGGCCACGCGCTTCCGCGGCGGCGCGCAGCTGCTCAGCGGTCCGGCGTGGGCATTGACCAGCGTGCTGTTCTTCGCCTACTGGCTGCCGGAGCTGCTGTCGACGGTGGGCTCGGTCGATGCCGGGCGCGCGCTGCGCGAAGCCGCGGCCGACCTGCGCTACCTGCCCTTCCTATGGCTGGTGGCGATCGCGGTCGCCGACGACCGCGGCCGGCGCCTGACCTTCACCGGACTGGCGGTGATCGCTGCCGTCTGGACGCTCGACGCGCTGGTCGAGGTGGCCTTCGATACCAGCCCGCTGTTCTGGGGCATCGATGTCGCCAAGCAGGCGATCAGCGGCCGGCCGATGTGCAACCTCGACGAACTGGCCGCGGCCGACCGCCTGGGCGGCGTGCTCGGTCCCTGCAACCTCAAGCTCGGCCTGGTGCTGGCCAGCCTGTCGCCGTTCGCCCTCTACGCGGCGGGACGGCGCTGGCATACGGCCGGCTGGGTGCTCGCGGCCGCGGCGATCGGCGTGGTGGTCGTGTTCGCCGGCTCGCGCGCGTCCTGGCTGACATATGCCCTGGTGCTGCTGCTGTCGGGCTGGCGGCTGCTCGGCTGGAGGCGGCTGCTGCTGGTGTTCGCCGCCGGGGTGGCGCTGCTGGTGGCGATCGGCCTGGCATCACCCGAGGTGCGCGGACGCCTGGAGCGGACCACGCATGCCCTGCAGGCCGACGAAACGGGTGTCGATGCCGCGCTGTCCGGACGCGCGCGGATCTGGGGCGCGGCGCTGTGCATGGCGCGCGAGCACCCGGTGAACGGCGTCGGCGTGCGCGGCTTCCGCGAGGCCTTCCCGGCCTGCGATCCGGAAGACGGCGCGGTGGCCGCCTGGGGCGAAGGACCGGCGCTGCACGCGCACCAGATCGTGCTCGAGGTGCTGAGCGAAACCGGCATCCTCGGCCTGCTGCTGTGGCTGGCCGGCGCGGCACTCGCGCTGCGCGCCTGGCGCTACGCGAGCGCAGCGGCGCGCGAACGGGCACGGCCGGCGATGCTGGCGCTGTTGGTGACGGTGTTCCCGCTCAACACCCATCTGGCCTTCTATTCGACCTTCTGGGGCGCGTTGACCCTGATGCTGGCCGCGCTCTACGCCGGCAGCCTGCTGGCGCGCGCGGGCCAGGGGCCCGCGGACACTGTCCCCGCCCAACCGGCTCCGCCGATGCCCTCGCCTCAGTAGGCCGAGCTGCCGTCGGGCTGCCGCTTGAAGCGGCGGTGGATCCACAGGTACTGCTCCGGTGCCGCACGCGCCATGGTTTCGATCGCGGCCATCACCTCGGCGGTGTCCGCGGTCGCATCGCGCGAGGGGTAGTCCGCGCTCGCCGGGAAAAGGCGCAGGGTGTAACCGCCATCCTCGCGCCGCGCGTGCTGGAAGAAGAGCACCGCCGCGCCCGACATGCGCGCGAGCTGGTGGGTCGAGGTCAGGCTGTGCGCGGGCTGGCCGAAGAAGGGCACGTACACGCTTTCACCGCGGCTCGGGTCCTGGTCGGGTGCGTACCAGAGCAGGCCGCCACGCTTGAGATGGCGCACGGTGCCGCGCAGGTCCTGCTTGGGGAACATCGCCGCGGCGTAACGCATGCGTCCACGGCGCACCGCCCATTCCATCGCCGGCTGCGCATGTGGCCGGTACATCCCGGCCAGCGGCGCGTAATCGCACATCAGGCGTCCGCAGACCTCCAGCGTGGTGAAGTGGCCGCTGACCACGATCACGCCGCGGCCATCTGCGCGCGCGGCGTGCATGTGCTCCAGGCCCTCGACCACGAGGCCGCGGCGCAGCGGTGCCACTGAACCCCACCATGCGCGGGCGAACTCGAACAGGCCGATGCCGATGGATGCGAAGTGGCGGCGCAGCAGCGCTTCGCGCGCAGCGGCATCGAGTCCGGGGAAGCAAAGCTCCAGGTTGCGCGCGGCCACCCGCTGGCGCGACGGCAGCACGCGCCGCAGCAGTCCGCCGATGCCGCGCCCCAGTGCACGCTGCAGCGGCCAGGGCAGGCGCGCGAGCAGCGCCATCGCACCGATTCCCAGCCAGGTCGGCCAGTGCCGCGGTCCCAGCGGCGGTTTTTCCGGATGTTCGGCCATGCAGGGATTCTACGGTGGGGGCGATGCATGCGCCCGCTGCCACGGCGGCTTCGCTATCCTTGCGGCATGGAGGCAGCCCCCCGTGACCGCGCCGTCGAACGCCTGCTGCGCGGCCTGTATTCGGCGGCGCTCTACCTGCTGGTGCCGGTTACCGTGTACCACCTGATCTGGCGCGGCTTCCGCCAGGCCGAATACCTCGAACGCTGGGGCGAGCGCTACGCGGCCTATCGCGCGCCGCCGCTTGCGGACTGCGTCTGGGTGCACGCGGTGTCGGTGGGCGAGGTCAATGCCGCCGCGCCGCTGGTCAATGCCCTGCTCGAGCAGCGGCCCGACCTGCGCCTGCTGGTCACCACCATCACCCCGACCGGATCGGCGCGCGTGCGTGCGCTCTGGGGCGAGCGCGTCGACCATGTCTACCTGCCCTACGACCTGTCGGGTGCCGTGCGTCGCTTCCTCGACCACTTCCGCCCGCGGCTGGCGCTGGTGCTCGAGACGGAGCTCTGGCCCAACCTGCTGTTCTGCTGTCGCGACCACGGCATCCCCGCCTACCTGGTCAACGCGCGCCTGTCCGAGCGCTCGCTGCGCGGCTACCGCGCGCTGCGCCCGCTGATCGGCCGCGCGCTGCGCACGCTCACGCGCGTGGCGGCGCAGTCGGACGCCGATGGCGCGCGCTTCGTGCGCCTTGGCGCGAGCCCGGACGCGGTGTCGGTGCTGGGCAACCTGAAGTTCGACATCACCGTCGATGACGCGGCGCGCCGTACCGCGGCTGCCTTCGCGGAGCACAGCGGCGGGCGCCCGGCGTGGATCGCCGCCAGCACCCATCCCGAGGAAGAGGCCGCGGTGATCGCCATCCATCGCCGGCTGCGCGAGCGCTGGCCCGACCTGTTGCTGCTGTGGGCACCGCGCCATCCCGAGCGCTTCCGCCCCGTGGCCCAGGCCTGCGTCGAAGCCGGCTGGCGCGTGGCCACGCGCAAGCTCACCCGCTGGCCGGACGGCGGCGACGATGTCTTCGTGATCGATACCCTGGGCGAGCTGGTGCACTTCTACGCCTGCGTGCAGGTCGCCTTCGTTGGCGGCAGCCTGCAGGCGGTGGGTGGGCACAACCTGCTCGAACCCGCGGCCCTGGGCGTGCCCGTGGTGACCGGCCCGCACCTGCACAACTTCGTCGACATCGCACGGCGGATGGACGAAGCCGGCGCGCTGCGCATCGGCGTCGATACCGATGCCGTGGGCAACGCGGTGGGCGAACTGCTGGGCGACGATGCCGCGCGTGCGGCGATGTCGGCCGAAGGCCTGCGCCTGGTGCAGGAGGGCCGCGGCGCGCTGGCACGGACCCTGTCGATGATCGCGCCGGAGCTGCCTCCGGCGTGACCGCGGCGGTGCTCAGCCGTTGCTGCTGGTGCCCGGCTGCGTCGGCGGCGTGGCGGCGTCGACGGTGAGCAGGCGGTTGATCTCCTGCACGTCGGCGATGCTCAGCGTGCCCGCGGCCTGGGCCAGCAGCAGGCGGTTCTGCAGGAAGTTGTAGCGCGCCAGCGCGTACTCGCGCTCTGCGTTGAAGAGGTTCTGCTGGTTGATCAGGACGTCGACCACCGTGCGGGTGCCGACCTCCAGGCCGACCTGCGAGGCCTCGTGGGCGCTGCGTGCCGAAATGAGGGCCTGTCGGCGTGCTTCGATTTCGCTGACCCCGGCCACCACCGTCTGGTAGGCGTTGCGGGTGTTGCGGTCCAGCGCGCGGCGCGACTGCTCGAACTGCTGCTCGGAGATGTCGCGGCGCGACAGCGCCTGGCGGACCTGCGACTGGGTGGCGCCGCCCGCGAAGATCGGCACGGTCAGGGTGAGGCCGACGCTGTGGCCCTCACCCGTGGTCGTGCCGGCGCCGCCGCCGGTGCCGAGGTCGCCCCAGGCCGCGCCGTTGTCGTAGCCGGCGCCAAGCGTCAGCCGCGGCAGGTGGCCGGAGCGGGCGGTGGTGACGCCGTGCTCAGCGGCGCTGACGCTGTACTCGGCGGCGCGCAGCGACGGGTTGTTCTCCATGGCGGCTGCGAGCCAGCGATCGAGGCCGCCGGCTTTCGGGGCCTCGGGCTGGAAATCCTCGGGCAGCGCGCGGAGCTCGCGCACCGGGCGGCCGGTGATCTCGGCCAAGGCCTGGTAGGCGTCCTCGAGCGCGTTGCGCGCAAGGATGGCGTTGGCCCGCGCGGCGTCGTATTGGGCGCGCGCCTCGTGGACGTCGGTGATCGGCGCCAGGCCGACCTCCAGGCGCTTGTCCGCGAAGTCGTACTGCTTCTGCAGCGCGGCTTCGGCGGCTTCGGAGGCGGCCAGGGTCTCGATCGCGACCAGGACGTTGAAGTAGGCGGCCGAGGTGCGCGTGATCAGTTCGTGGTTGGCGGCGTCGAGATCGAAGCCGGCGGCGGTGTCCAGGTCGCGCTGCGCGCGCAGGTTGGAGATCGCGCCGAGGTCGAATACCGTCTGGCTGAGGTCCACGCCGACGCTGCGCCTGCGCGCGTCTCCGTCGAAGCCGGCCTCGTAGCTGCGGCTCAGCGATGCGCTGCCGTTGATCTGCGGCAGCAGCACGGCGCGGGCCTGGACGCGGCCCTCGCGGCTGATGTCGCGGTTGCTCTCCGAGATCGCCAGCAGCGGATCGCTGCTGCGCGCCAGCTCGTAGGTCTGCAGCAGGTCTTCGGCCGATGCCGCGGCGGGCACGAGGGCGAGGAGGAGTGCGAGGGCGAGGGGGCGACGGATCATCAGGGGGAGTCCTTGTAGGGGCGGGGCGATCAGAACGCGAATGCCGGGACCGGCGCCGCGCCCGCCAGGTAGGCGAGTTCGGTTTCGAACAACGATTCAATGCGCGGGCCGTTGACGTCGGCGTGCACCAGCACCGCCTCCATCGCCGGTGCGCGGCCGCGCACGATGAACATGCGGCCACCCGGACGCAGCCAGCCGAGGAAACGCTCCGGCACGGCATCCACCGCGGCGGTGACGCAGATGGCGTCGAACTGGCGACCCGGTTCCCAGGCGAAGGCATCGGCGTGCTCGACCGACACGTTGGTGGCGCCCTGCGCCAGCAGCGTGGCCTGCGCGCCGGCCGCGAGGTCGGCGTGGCGCTCGATGGTGGTCACCGAACGCGCAAGGCGGCCCAGGCAAGCGGCCAGGAAGCCGCTGCCGGTGCCGATTTCGAGCACGTCCTCGGAGCCTCCGAGCGCCAGTGCCTGCATGGCACGGCCTTCGAGCACCGGCTTCATCATCGATTCGCCATGGGCCAGCGGCAGCGCGACGTCGGCATAGGCCAGCGCGCGGTGCGCGTCGGGCGCATAGGCCTCGCGCGGCATCCGGAGGAGCACGTTGAGCACGCGGACATCCAGCACCTCCCAGGGGCGGATCTGCTGCTCGACCATGGCTTCACGGGCTTTGGCGAAATCGAGGGTCATGGTGTCGGGGCCTGGCTGATCGGGTGGACCGGCCATTTTACGGTGAATTGGCGGGTTTGGCCGTGACAGCATCGCCGCGGGCGCGGAACGGCTTGAGTGCCGGAAGTCACCGGGCCGGTCGGCGGCCGGTTCAGGGCCGCGGGCGGACGGCGTAGGCGCCGAGGAAAAGATCCACCGTGGCTTCGACATGGGCGTCGACGTCGAAGTCGGGCGGCACGTCGACACCCATCAGCAAGCGTGGGTGGACGTCGCCGCGGAGCAGGGCGAAGAACTGGCTCGCCGCGCGTGCCGTGTCGTCGACCGCCAGCTCGCCGGCGGCGGTGCGCCGCGCAAGCAGCGCCGCGAAACCGGCCTGCAGATGTCCCGCGCCGGCGTTCCAGAACAGTTCCGGCAGCGCCGAGCCCAGGCGCGTGGGCGCGCACATCAGTCGGAAGCCCGACATCGCTTCGGGGGACACCATCAGCGCATACACCGCCCGCGCGATGCCGGCCAGGCGCGGCCGCAGGGGCTGGCCCGAGGCCGGGGTGAACAGCGTCGGTGGCACCTGCTGCTGGCAGTAATGCTCCACCGCCGCGATGAAAAGCGCTTCCTTGTCGCCGAAGTGGCTGTAGACGGTGAGCTTGGAGACGCAGGCACGCGCGGCGATCTGATCCATGCTCACGCCCTCGAAGCCGTGCTCCAGGAACATGCATGCGGCGGCTTCGAGGATGGAAGCGCGCTTCGCGAGGTCCTTGGGGCGGCCTGGTGCCGGTCGCGATGCCGGCTGGCTGTCGGGAGGCATGGACATCGGCAAATACTAGACCGTAGAGTTTGGTAAATATAGCATTCGCTGCTCCGTACCGGGCCGCAGCCCACAGCTCAGGAGCAGCACCATGGCAGGCTCGCGCGGGAACCTCTGGATCGCAAGCGTGGTACTCGTGTTGGCCCTTTCCGCGTGTGGCAGCGGAGCACCCGATCGCGTGCCCGCGCGCCCGGTCCTGGTCGCACAGCCGCAGCCGGGCTCCGGCGCCGCCCACAGCTTCCCGGGCGAGATCCGCGCCCGCGAGGAACGTCCGCTGGCGTTCCGCGTCAGCGGCAAGCTGATGCGGCGCGAGGTCGACGTCGGCGACCGCGTCACGCAGGGCGCACTGCTGGCAGTGATCGATCCCGGCGATTTCGACGCCCAGGCCCGCGCCGCCGAGGCGCGGCTGTCGGCCGCGGAGGCGCAGCTCACGCGCGCGGCCGCCGACCGCGCCCGCTACGCGGCGCTGGCCGAAGGCCAACTCGTCAGCCGTTCCACGCTCGATGCCCAGGAGGCCGCGTGGCGTGCCGCCGACGGCGAGGTCCGCGCCGCCCGTGCCCAGGTCGAGGTCGCGCGCAACCAGGCCGGCTACGCCGAACTGCGCGCGCCGTCCGACGGCGTCATCGCCAGTCGCCAGGCCGAAGCCGGGCAGGTGGTGGCGGCCGGGCAGGCGGTGTTCACCCTGGCCGGCGACGACGGCCGCGAGGTGGCGATCGCGCTGCCGGAATCCGCGCTTGCGGAGTACGCCGTGGGCCAGGTGGTCGAGGTGGAGCTGTGGAACGCGCCCGGTGACCGCTTGCAGGGGCGCTTCCGCGAGATCTCGCCATCCGCGGACCCGGACACGCGCACCTACGCCGCGCGCGTGGCGCTCGACGCCGCCGAGGGCGCGCGCGTCGCGCTGGGACAAAGCGCGAAGGTGATCGCCGCGCGCGAGGGCCCTGCGCTGTCGGTGCCGCTGTCCGCGGTACAGCGGGGCGATGACGGCGCGGCGTCGGTCTGGGTGTTCGAACAGGGCCGCGTGCGCGCGGTGGCGATCGAGGCCGGGGACTTCGGCGCCGAGCGCGTGCCGGTGACGGCGGGAATCGACGCCGACGACTGGATCGTGGTCGCGGGCGGGCACCTGCTGCAGGACGGCCAGGGCGTGGCTGCGGTCGATCGCGACAACCGGCCGGTGGCGCCGGACGCCCCCCGGCCCTGATCCATGAGCGCGCCTTCCCGCTTCAACCTGTCCGAATGGGCGCTTCGCAACCGCGCGCTGGTGCTGTACGTGATGCTGGTGTCGGCCCTGGTCGGTGCCTGGTCGTACAAGCAGCTGGGGCAGTCGGAGGATCCGCCCTTCACCTTCAAGGCGATGGTGGTGCGCACGATGTGGCCGGGCGCCACCGCCGACCAGGTCGCGCGCCAGGTCACCGACCGCGTCGAGCGCGCGCTGATGGAGACCGGCCGCTACGAGATGATCCGCTCCTACTCGCGGCCCGGCGAGTCGCAGGTGATCTTCATGGCGACCGACTCGCTGCCGCAGCGCGACGTGCCGGAGCTCTGGTACCAGGTGCGCAAGAAGGTCGGTGACATCCGCGCGACCCTGCCGGCGGAGGTGATCGGTCCGTTCTTCAACGATGAGTTCGGCGACACCTTCGGCAACATCTACGCGCTCACCGGCGAGGGCTTCGACTACGCCGTGCTCGAGGACTATGCCGAGCGCATCGAACTGGAGCTGCAGCGGCTGCCCGACGTCGGCAAGGTCGAGCTGATCGGCCTGCAGGACGAGAAGGTCTGGGTGGAGGCCAGCAACGCGCGCCTGGCGAACCTCGGCGTGCCGATGGCGGCGCTGCAGCAGGCGCTGGCGCAGCAGAACGCGGTCGCGCCGGCGGGCTTCGTGGAAACCGCGACCGACCGCGTGCAGCTGCGCGTGGACGGCGCCTTCCGCTCGATCGACGACATCCGCGCGCTGCCGGTGCGTACCGGCGACCGCACCCTGCGCCTGGGCGACATCGCCGAAGTGCGCCGTGGCCATGCCGATCCGGCGGCGCCGCGCATGCGCTTCATGGGCGAGGACGCGATCGGCATCGGTGTGGCGCTGCGCGACGGCGGCGACATCCTCGCCCTGGGCGACACGCTGGCAGCCGAGGCCGCCCGGCTGCAGGCCACGCTCCCGATAGGGCTCGAGCTGCGCAAAGTCTCCGACCAGCCCGCGGCCGTGCGCGAATCGGTGGGCGAGTTCGTGAAGGTGCTGGCCGAGGCGGTGGTGATCGTGCTCCTGGTCTGTTTCTTCTCGCTCGGCCTGCGCACCGGCCTGGTGGTGGCGGTGTCGATCCCGCTGGTGCTGGCGATGACCTTTGCCGCGATGCACTGGTTCGGCATCGGCCTGCACAAGGTGTCACTGGGCGCGCTGGTGCTGGCGCTGGGCCTGCTGGTGGACGACGCGATCATCGCGGTCGAGATGATGGCCATACGCATGGAGCAGGGCGACGACCGCCTGACCGCGGCCAGCTACGCCTGGTCGCACACGGCCTTCCCGATGCTCACCGGCACGCTGGTGACCGCCGCCGGCTTCCTGCCCATTGCGACCGCGGCATCGTCGGTGGGCGAATACACGCGCTCGCTGTTCCAGGTGGTGACGATCGCGCTGGTGGTGTCGTGGGTGGCGGCGGTGCTCTTTATTCCGTGGCTGGGCGACAGGATGCTGCCGGACTTTGCCAAGCCGACGCCGCCGCGTCCGGGCTCGCTTGCCGCGCGCCATCGCGCCTGGCGCCTGCGGCTTGTGGATCGCTGGCCGCAGTACGCATTCGTGCTGGCGCCGCCGGAGCTGCGTGCGCATGACCACGATCCCTACCAGCGGCCGTTCTATCGTCGCCTGCGGCGCGTGCTCGACTGGTGCCTGGTGCATCGTTGGCTGGTGATCATCGTGACCGTCGGCCTGCTGGCACTGTCGCTGCTCGCCTTCCGCTTCGTGCCGCAGCAGTTCTTCCCCGACTCGCAGCGCCTGGAGCTGATGGTCGATCTCGAGCTCGCCGAAGGCAGCTCGTTGCGTGCGACCTCCGATGCCGCCATGCGGCTGGAGGCGCTCCTGGCCGACCGGCCCGGGATCGACAACCACGTCGCCTACGTCGGCAGCGGTTCGCCGCGCTTCTACCTGCCGCTGGACCAGCAGCTGCCACAGACCAACCTCGCGCAGTTCGTGGTGCTGGCGCGCGACGTCGAGGCCCGCGAGGTGCTGCGCGACTGGCTGATCGACGACGTGGCGCCGCTGTTCCCGGAGCTGCAACTGCGCGTCACGCGGCTCGAGAACGGGCCGCCGGTGGGCTATCCGGTGCAGTTCCGCGTCTCGGGCGAGCATGCCGACCAGGCGCGTGCGATCGCGCGCGACGTTGCGGACCAGGTGCGCGCGAATCCGCACGTCGCCAACGTCAACCTCGACTGGGACGAGCCGAGCAAGGTTGTGCGCCTGGTGATCGACCAGGAGCGCGCGCGGGTGCTGGGCGTTGACTCGCAGCAGCTGGCGCGCTTCCTGTCGGCGTCGCTGTCGGGGCAGGCGGTGAGCGTGTACCGCGAGGGCAACGAGCTGATCGAGGTGCTGATGCGCGGTCCGCTGGACGAGCGCACGGGGCTGGCCGAACTGGGCAGCCTGGTCGTGCACGGTGCCGACGACAAGCCGGTGCCGCTGGCGCAGGTGGCGCGTCTGGAATACGCCTTCGAGGACGGCATCATCTGGCATCGCGACCGCCTGCCGACGGTGACCGTGCGCGCCGATGTCCGCGGCGACGCGATGCCGGCAAGCGTGGTGGCGGAGATCCTGCCGACGCTCGCGGGAATCCGCGCGGTGCTGCCGCCGGGCTACCTGCTCGAGACCGGCGGCACGATGGAGGATTCCGCGCGTGGGCAGGATTCGATCAAGGCCGGGATGCCGCTGTTCCTGTTCGCGGTGTGGACGCTCTTG
Source organism: Luteimonas sp. A649 (assembly GCF_054072735.1). Taxonomy (NCBI): domain Bacteria; kingdom Pseudomonadati; phylum Pseudomonadota; class Gammaproteobacteria; order Lysobacterales; family Lysobacteraceae; genus Luteimonas; species Luteimonas sp. A649. Next base: position 1,697,104 of record NZ_JBSVRQ010000001.1, read on the forward strand.
ATGCTGCAGTTGCGGAGCTTTTCGCGCAGTGCGCTGGTGTTCGCGACGGCGCCCTTGGGGCTGATCGGTGCGGTGCTGTTCCTGCTGGTGTTCCGGGTGCCGTTTGGCTTCGTCGCGCTGCTGGGCACGATTGCGCTGGCGGGGATGGTGATGCGCAATTCGATCATCCTGGTCGACCAGATCCAGCAGGACATCGATGCCGGGCATGCGCGCTGGGATGCGGTGGTCGATGCCACGGTGCGTCGTTTCCGGCCGATCGTGCTGACGGCGCTGGCGGCGATCCTGGCGATGGTGCCGCTGTCGCGCAGTGTGTTCTTCGGGCCGATGGCGGTGGCGATCATGGGTGGGCTGACGGTCGCGACGGTGTTGACGCTGCTGTTCGTGCCGGCGCTGTACGCGGCGTGGTTCCGGGTGCGTCGCGACGAGCCGATTCCTGCCAACCAAGGCCCCCTGTAGGAGCAGCTATAGCTGCGATCCGGTCTGGCCGGGATCTCCCGCCCGGAAGCGCGCGGTACGGCAGGTTGGTGGGTACTCCGTGGGCTGTCCCGCTTCGCGGGCCTTTATGCCCACTGCGTACCCCCCCAACCCGCCTCGCGGCGCCTCACCGCAGGCCGTGGGGAAAAGCAGAGCCGGCTGCACTGAGGGTGCTTGCTCCCCTTTTCGCCTTCGCTCGCGCCCTTGCCTTGCTCCTCGCCCCCGCCAGCCTGGATTCAATCCACCTCGACCAGCTCTGCGCGCGGGCCGGCGACGGGTGACACGTGGGCCTGCGCGGCGTAGCCGGAGGCGATGAAGCCGGCGACCATCGCGGGCGCAGCCGCCTCGGCTTCGGCGCGGGATGCGAACCAGGCGAAGCAACTGGGACCGCCGCCGGAGATGGAGGCGCCAAGTGCGCCGTGGCCCAGCGCCGCCTGCTTCACGGCGGCGAAGCCGGGGATCAGGGAGGCGCGCCTGGGTTCGACCAGGACGTCGCGCAGGCCTTCGGCGATCAGTGCGGCGTCGGCGCGCGCGAGTCCGGTGAGGAACAGGGCCAGGTGGGTGGAATGCGCCACGACCTGCGGCAGTGGGTACGGTTCGGCCAGTACGGCGCGGGCGTGCCGTGTCTCAAGCACCAGGTCGGGTTGCACCGCCACGCAGTGCAGCCAGTCGGGTACGTCCAATCGCAGCAGCCGGGTCTGCGTGGCCAGTGCGACGCCGCCGACCAGCATCGGGCCGACGTTGTCGCCTTGGCGGCTGTGGGTCGAGGCCCATTCGCCTTCCAGTGCGAAGGGGTAGAGCGCTTCGCGCGACAGCGGCGCGTCCAGCAGGGCGTTGGCCGCGACGAGGGCTGCTACGCAGGAGGCCGCCGAGCCGCCGAGGCCAGAACCCAGCGGGATGCCCTTGTCGAGTTCGATCGCGAAGCCGTGGGGAAGCTCCAGCGCTTCGCGCAGCGACATCAGTGCGCGTCCGGCCGTATTGGCGGCCGGCTCCAGGGGGATGCCCTCGATTCCGCGCACGCGGCCGCGCACGGCGTCCACGCGTACGACGGGTTCGTCGATCAGGTGCACGGTGGCGACATCGCGCGGCCCTTCGATCACGTGGCCGAGCAGGTCGAAGCCGACGCCGATGTTGCCCACGCTTGCGGGGGCGAAGGCGCGGGCCTGTAGCGGGTGCAGGGGCATGCGGTGATTGTCCCATCCGGCGCCCCATCCGGCAGTCCCGGTTTCGGACAGGCTCCGCGCATCCATTCATGGGTGGCTTGCGAGGGTGTGCTGCGCCGCCGCAAGCGGGGCCCGCGCTTGCGCCTAGACTGTGGCCGCGAGCGATGGCCGGAGCCTCCGGCCAGCCAGCCACGGGGGGCGCAGTGAAGCCGACCGATATCCGCGATCCCGACACCTTCCACAAGGTCGTCGATTGCCAGTGGGCCTGTCCCGCGCACACGCCGGTTCCGGAATACATCCGCCTGATCGCCGCCGGCCGGTTCGCCGACGCGTACATGGTCAACTGGGTGAGCAATGTGTTTCCGGGGATCCTCGGCCGCACCTGCGACCGTCCCTGCGAACCCGCTTGCCGTCGTGGGCGGGTCGAAGAGAACAACGGTCCGTCGTCGATGCGCGACAAGCCGCAGCCGGTGGCGATCTGCCGCCTGAAGCGCGTGGCCGCCGACCACAAGGGTGATGTCAGCGGTCGCATGCCCCGACCGGTGGCGCAGCGCAACGGGCGCCGCATCGCCTGCGTCGGTGCCGGACCTTCATCGCTGACGGTCGCCCGTGATCTCGCGCCCTTGGGCTACGACATCACGGTGTTCGAAGCCGATCCGAAGGCGGGCGGCTTCATGCGCACCCAGGTGCCGCGCTTCCGCCTGCCGGAGGAGGTAATCGACGAGGAGACGGACTACATCCTCGACATGGGCGTGGGGTTCGTTGGTGGCCGGCGCATTGATTCGATGCGCGACCTGCTCACGCAGGGCTACGACGCTGTCTTCGTCGGCAGCGGCGCGCCGCGGGGGCGCGACCTGGACCTGCCGGGCCGGAAGGAGTGCGCCGACAGCATCCGCGTCGGCCTCGACTGGCTGGCCAACGTGTACTTCGGCCACGTCACCCGCGTCGGTCGTCGCGTGCTGGTGCTGGGCGGCGGCAACACCGCCATGGACTGCTGCCGCTCGGCGCGGCGGCTGGGCGGTGACGAGGTGACGGTGGTGGTGCGCTCGGGCTTCGACGAGATGAAGGCCAGCCCCTGGGAGAAGGAAGACGCGATGCACGAGGGCATCCCGATCCTGGACTACCGCGTGCCCAAGGCCTTCGAGCACGCCAGTGGCCGGCTGACCGGCATGCGCTTCGAGCGCGTGCGCGCCGAATACGACGAGCGCGGCCGTCGCCGGCTGGTGCCGACCGGGGCGCCGGACGAGGTGATTCCCTGCGACGAGGTGCTGATCGCCGTCGGGCAGGAGAACGCGTTTCCCTGGATCGAACGCGACCTCGGCATCGACTTCGACGAGTGGGGCATGCCGGTGGTCGACACGATCACCCACCAGTCCTCGCTGCCACGGGTGCTGTTCGGTGGCGACGCGGCCTTCGGCCCGAAGAACATCATCTGGGCGGTGGCGCACGGCCACGCGGCGGCGATCTCGATTGACCGCCTGCTTGAAGGCGGGGATCCGCGCGAGCGCCCCGCGCCCGGCGTTACGCTGGCTTCGCAGAAGATGGGCATCCACGAGTGGCGCTACGACAACGCGGTGTCGCCCGACGAACGCTTCGCGGTGCCGTGGTCGGAGGCGGCGAAGAAGCTCGACAGCATGCACATCGAAGTCGAGCTCGGTTTCGACGCCGCGACCGCGTGGAAGGAGACCCAGCGCTGCCTCAACTGCGACGTGCAGACCGTGTTCACCGACGACAAGTGCATCGAGTGCGATGCCTGCGTCGACATCTGCCCGACCGACTGCATCACCTTCACCATCAACGGCGAAGAGGACGAGCTGCGCACGCGGCTGACTGCGCCGGCGCTCAACCTCGACCAGCCGCTGTACGTCTCCGGGCCGCTGAAGACGTCGCGGGTGATGGTCAAGGACGAGGATGTCTGCCTGCACTGCGGCCTGTGCGCCGAGCGCTGTCCGACCGGCGCCTGGGACATGCAGCAGTTCCTGCTGCGCGAGACGCACGCCGGCGGCGAGCCTGTTCCGGCAAGGACGGAGGCCGTGGCATGACGCCGGCGCACGCGCCACTGCGGGCGGTCAACGACTTCGTGGTCAAGTTCGCCAACGTCAACGGGTCCGGTTCGGCTTCGGCCAACGAACTGTTCGCCAAGGCGATCCTGCGCATGGGCGTACCGGTCGGCCCGCGCAACATTTTTCCCTCCAACATCCAGGGGCTGCCGACCTGGTACGAGGTCCGGGTCAGCGAGCGCGGCTGGCTGGGCCGGCGCGGCGGCGTCGACATGATGGTGGCGATGAACCCGCAGACCTGGGACGCCGACGTCGCCGAGATCGAGCCCGGCGGCTATCTGTTCCACGACAGCAGCAAGCCGCTGCCGCGGGCGCGCTTCCGCGACGACATCACCGCCATCGGCGTGCCGCTGACCGAGAACTGCAACACGCACTACAGCGATCCGCGCCAGCGCCAGCTGTTCAAGAACATCATGTACGTGGGCGCGCTGTCGGCGCTGCTGGACATCGACACGACGGTCATCGAAACGCTGATCGGCGAACAGTACCGGTCCAAGCCGAAGCTTCTGGCGCCGAACATCGAAGCGCTGCACCTGGGCCGCGACTGGGTGCGCGAGCACCTGCCGCATCCGATCGGCCTGCGCGTACAGCCGGCCGACGCGGTCGGCGACCGGATCTTCGTCGACGGCAACGACGCCGCGGCGCTGGGCTGCGTCTACGGCGGCGCCACGGTCTGCGCCTGGTATCCGATCACGCCTTCGTCGTCGCTGGCCGAGGGTTTCCAGAAGTACTGCCAGAAGTACCGCGTCGATGGCGAGGGCCGTGCGCGCTACGCGATGATCCAGGCCGAGGACGAGATCGCCTCGATCGGCATGGTGGTCGGTGCCGGCTGGAACGGCGCGCGTGCCTTCACCACGACGTCCGGCCCGGGCGTGTCGCTGATGAACGAGTTCATCGGCCTGGCCTACTTCGCCGAGATCCCGGTGACGATCCTCAACGTGCAGCGCGGCGGGCCGTCCACCGGCATGCCCACGCGCACCCAGCAGTCCGACGTGCTGGCCTGCGCCCATGCCTCGCACGGCGACACGAAGCACGTGCTGCTGTTCCCCGAGGACCCGCGCGAGTGCTTCGACTTCGCTGCCGCGGCGCTGGACCTGGCCGACCGGCTGCAGACGCCGGTGTTCGTGATGAGCGACCTCGACATCGGCATGAACCAGCGCCTGTGCGCGCCGTTCGCGTGGGACGACGCGCGCGTGCATGACCGCGGCAAGGTGATGACGGCGGCACAGCTGGATTCGGGCCGCGAGTTCGCGCGCTACAAGGACGTCGACGGCGACGGCATCCCGTGGCGGACCTGGCCGGGTACGCATCCCGACAAGGGCGCGTATTTCACCCGCGGCACCTCGCGCAATCCGCAGGCGCAGTACTCCGAGCGCGGGCCGGACTACATCTACAACATGCAGCGCCTGCTGCAGAAGTTCGACACCGCGAAGACGCTGGTACCGCAGCCGGTGGTGTCGCAGGCGCAGGCGCAGGTGCCTGCGCGTTATGGCGCGATCTTCTACGGCTCCACCAGCCCGGCGATGGAGGAAGCCATGGAGCAGCTGCGCGATGCCGGCGTTGCGCTGGACACGCTGCGGGTGCGCGCCTATCCGTTCCCGGACACGGTGCGGGACTTCGTCGACACCCATGCGCAGGTGTTCGTGGTCGAACAGAACCGCGACGCGCAGCTGCGCCTGCTGCTGATCGACGCCTTCGGCACCGATCCCGCGCAGCTGGTGGCGGTGCTGCACTACGACGGCACGCCGATCACCGCGCGCTTCATCACCGGTGCCATCGAAGCCCACATGCGCAAGCACGCGACGCAGGAGAAGGTGGCATGACGTATCTCGCCAAGCCCAGGCTCCACCACCCGACGCTGCCCTGCAACGCCATCGGCTTCACCCGCCGCGACTACGAGGGCAAGATCAGCACGCTGTGCGCGGGCTGCGGCCACGACTCGATCTCGGCGGCGATCATCCAGGCCTGCTGGGAGCTCGACATCCAGCCGCACCGCATCGCCAAGCTGTCGGGCATCGGCTGCAGCTCCAAGACCCCGGACTACTTCCTCGGCCAGTCGCACGGCTTCAACACCGTGCACGGGCGCATGCCTTCGGTGCTGACCGGCGCCAACCTCGCCAATCGCACGCTCACCTACCTCGGTGTGTCCGGTGACGGCGACTCGGCGTCGATCGGCATCGGCCAGTTCGTGCACGCGATCCGGCGCGGCGTCGACATGACCTACATCGTGGAGAACAACGGCGTGTACGGACTGACCAAGGGCCAGTTCTCGGCCACCGCCGACCAGGGCTCGGTGTCCAAGCGCGGCGTCGCCAATGCCGACAGCCCGATCGACCTGGTGACGATGGCGCTGCAGCTGGGCGCCAGCTACGTCGGCCGCGGGTTCTCCGGCGACAAGCAGCAGCTGGTGCCGCTGATCAAGGGCGCGCTGTCGCACCGCGGCGCCGCCTTCCTCGACGTGATCAGTCCCTGCGTCGCGTTCAACAACCATGCCGGCAGCACCAAGAGCTACGACTACGTGCGCGAGCACAACGAGGCCGTCAACCGCCTGGACGTGATGCCGTCGCGGATGGCGATCGAGGTGGAGCACGACGCCGGCACGACCATCGACGTCGCCCAGCACGACGGCCGCACGCTGCGCCTGCACAAGCTCGACGCCGGCTACGATCCCCGTGACCGGATTGCCGCCCTGAACCTGATCCACCAGGGCAATGCACGCGGCGAGGTGGTGACCGGCCTGCTGTTCGTCGATCCGGACGCTGAGGACCTGCATGGCCATCTCGGCACCGTGGAGGCGCCGCTGAACGCCCTGGGTGCGGAGGCGCTGTCGCCGGGTGCGGCGGCGTTGGAGCGGATCAACGCCTCGCTGCGCTGAATCGCGGGGGGGCGCGGGAGCGGGGCCCGGTCGCGCAGTTCGCCCAGCGGCAGTGCGCCTGACGCGTGGCCGCAGCAGCGGTCATCGCGCGGGTTGCAACAGCGCGTGCCGCAGCGCCGCGTAGTCAGGCTCCAGCCACGCCCCCTGCGCCGGGCGTGCCAGGCATTCGGCCAGCGCCGGTGGCGGCGTCACGGGATGGCCGACCAGCGGCTCGACGATGCCCTCGAACTTGGCCGGATGGGCGGTGGCGACCACCGCCCAGTGCCCGTCCGTGCCGGCCTCGCGCAGGGTCTCGAGCAGGTGCAGGCCGGTGGCAGTGTGCGGACAGGGGACGATGCCGTGCCGTGCCGGCGCGGCGCGGATCACGGTGCGGATCGTGGCGTCGTCGACCGAGACCGCGTTGAACTGCGTGCGCAGCTCGGCGTCGTCGCGGTGCCAGTGGCGCAGGCGTTCGAAGTTGCTCGGCGCGCCCACGTCCATCGCGTTGGCCAGGGTGGCGCGGGTGGGGCGGGGAGCGTAGTCGGCGCCGGCGAAGTAGCGGGGCAGGGTGTCGTTGGCGTTGCAGGCGAGCCGGATCCGGCCGATCGGCGCGCCCATGCGCCGGGCGACGAGGGCGGCGCAGGCGTTGCCGAGGTTGCCGGTGGGCACGATCAGGTTCAGCACGTCGCCGGTGGCGGCGTGGTGGTGGCCGGCGGCGTGCACGTAGTACGCCGCCTGCGGCAGCAGCCGGCCCAGGCTGATGCTGTTGGCCGAGGCCAGCGCCGTCCGCGCGCGCAGCGCATCGTCGGACAGGGCCTGCTTGACCAGTCGCTGGCAGTCGTCGAAATCGCCGGGGACCCGGTAGGCGCGCACGTTGTCGCCCCAGCATTCGAGCCCGTGGGTCTGGCGCGGAGACACCTTGCCTTCCGGATACAGGATCACGACCTGGAAGCCGGGGCTGCGGTGGAACGCGGCCGCCACCGCCGCGCCGGTGTCGCCGGAGGTGGCGACCAGGATCGTGGTGTCCGGATCGTTGGGGCCGCGCAGTGCGGCCAGCGCCCCGGCGAGGAAGCGGGCGGCGTAATCCTTGAACGCGGCGGTCGGGCCGTGGAACAGCTCCAGCAGGTGGTCGCCGTCGCCGGCCAGGGGGCGCAGCGGAGTGTCGAACGAGAACGCCTGCGCGCAGATGCCGGCCAGGCGCCCGCGCAGCGACGAGGCGGCGAAGTAGGGCGCGAGCACCGCCTGCGCGGTGTCCGCCAGGCGCGCGCCCGGGCGCGGGTCGGCGAGCACGGGAATCCGCTCCGGCACGTACAGGCCGCCGTCGGGGGCCAGCCCGGCGACCAGCGCGACGTCGATGGGCGTCGGTGGCGTGCCGCCCCGGGTGCTGATGAAGTTCATGCGTTGTCGATGACCTCTGCACGCGCGGCCGCGACCGGGGACACGTAGGCACGGGCGTCGAAACCGGCCGCGGCGAAGCCGGCGCGCATCGCCGGCGCGGCAGCCTCGGCCCCGGCCTTCGATGCGAACCAGGCGAACGCGCTCGGTCCGCCGCCGGAGATGCTCGCGCCGAGCGCGCCGTGGTCGAGCGCCGCGGTCTTGACCCGGTCGAAACCGGGAATCATCGGCGCGCGCCGGGGCTCCACCAGCACATCGCGCAGGCCCGCGCGGATCAGGTCGGGGTCGCCCCGCTGCAGGCCGGTGAGGAACTGGGCCAGGTGGGCGCAGTGGGCGACCACCTGCTGCAGCGGATAGGGCGCGGCCAGCAGCGCGCGCGAGCGTCGGGTTTCCAGCACCTGGTCGGGGTGCACCACCACGCAGTGGAGCCAGTCGGGGACCGCCAGCGGGATCATCCGCTCGGGCGTGGCCATCACCACCCCGCCCAGCAGCATCGGCGCGACGTTGTCACCATGGCGGCTGCCGCTGGCCACGAACTCGCCGTCGAGCGCGAACGGATACAGCGCCTCGCGCGGCAGCGGCGCGTCCAGCAGCGCATTGGCGGCGACCAGCGCGGCCACGCACGAGGCGGCGGATCCGCCGAGGCCCGAGCCGAGCGCAATGCCTTTCTCCAGCTCCAGAGCGAAGCCGTGTCGAAGCCGCAGTGACCTGCACAGCGAGATCAGGGCGCCGCCGGCGGTATTGCGCGCGGCGTCCAGCGGCAGCCCGTCCACGCCCGGGGCATCACCGCGGATCGCATCGATGTGCACCACCGGCGCATCGATGCGGCGCACGACAACGACGTCGCGCGGGCCCTCGATGACGTGGCCGAGCAGGTCGAAGCCGACGCCGATGTTGCCAACGCTGGCCGGGGCGAAGGCGCGCACGGCACCGCTCACGCCTGCGGCCCCGGGTAGCGCAGGAACGGCAGGCCGGGCTGCTGGCCCAGCGCGTGCGCCACGGCCAGCACGTCGCCGAACACGCCCGCCGCGGTGACCTCCGGGCCCGCGCCCGGACCCTGCACCACGAGCGGATTGTCGGCATAGCGCGCCGTGGTGAACTGGACCAGGTTGTCGGTCAGGCGGGTGTGGCAGCAGGGATGGTCGGCCGCGAGCGCGAGCACCCCGACGCTGGCGCGCCCATCGCGTCCGAGCCGGGCGAGGTGGCGCAAGGAGCGGCCTTCGGCGCGTGCGGCCTCGAGCCGCGAAGCCATCGGCGCGTCCATCTCACCGAGCCGGGCGATGAATTCCCCCAGCGGCACCGCGCGCAACGGCGCCGGCACCAGGTTCTCCACCTCCACATCGCCCAGCGACAGCGTGCGTCCCGCTTCGCGCGCGAGGATCACCAGCTTGCGGGCCACGTCGAGCCCGGACAGGTCGTCCCGGGGATCGGGTTCGGTGTAGCCCAGCTCGCGCGCCTCGGCCACCAGAGTAGAGAACGGGCGGCTGCCGTCGTATCGGTTGAACAGCCATGCAAGGGTGCCGGACAGCGTGCCGTCGATGCCGTGCAGCTCGTCGCCGGTGTCGAGCAGGCTGCGCAGGGTCTGGATCACCGGCAGCCCGGCGCCGACCGTGGTTTCGTAGAGAAAGCGCCCACCGCCCTCACGCTGTGCGGCCCGGATCGCGGCGTAGCGCTGCCAGTCGCCGCTGCCGGCGTGCTTGTTCGGGGTGACGATATGGATGCCGGCCGCGAGCCAGTCGCGATAGTGCGCGGCGACCGCATCACTGGCGCTGCAGTCGATGATCATCGCGTGCGGCAGGTGGTCCGCGCGCACATGGCATGCGAGCGCGTCCAGGTCGGCCGGTGGGGCGGCGTCCGATCCCAGGCGGTCGGGCACGTCCCCGGGAGCGATCCGTCCCGGTTCCAGGACCATCGTGCCGCGACCGGCCACGGCGCGCAGGCGCAGGTCGATGCCCGAACGCTCGCGCAATCCCGGCAGGACCTGGGCGAGCTGCCTGAGCAGTGCCTGGCCGACCTGGCCCGGACCGATGAGGCCGACGGAGACCGTCTGCGGCGAAAGCCAGAATGCCGCGTGCGCAGCGCGCAGTCCGCGCTCGGCGTCCCCTGCGGCAATCGCGACCGACAGGTTGCGTTCGCTCGCGCCCTGGGCGATCGCGCGCACGTTCACGCGCGCCTGGGCCAGTCCGGCAAACAGGCGCGCGGCCACGCCCGGCGTGCCGACCATGCCGTCGCCGACCGCGGCCAGCACGCAGAGTCCATCGGTCACCTGCACGCCGTGGATCTGTCCGCTGGTGATCGCATCGGCGAAAGTGGCCAGAATCGCCTCGCGGCCGTGCGCGGCCTGGTCCTGCTTCACCACGCAGCAGATCGAGTGCTCGGATGATCCCTGCGAGATCATCGTCACCGACACCCTGGCCGCATGCAGCGCCGCGAACAGCCGTTCGGCCACGCCCGGGACGCCGGTCATGCCGCTGCCGGTCAGCTCCAGCACCGCCATGCCGTCGACCAGGCTCAGGCCCTTGACCGGTGAGCGCGTGGGTCGCGAGCACGCCGCGACCCGGGTGCCCGGGGCATCCGGGCGCAGGCTGTTGCGGATCAGCAGCGGGATGCCACGCGCCTGCAGGGGTGCCAGGGTGCGCGGATGCAGCACCTTGGCGCCGAAGTACGCCAGTTCGTTGGCCTCTGCATAGGACATCGAGGCCAGGCACACGGCGTCGGGCACCAGCCGGGGGTCGGCCGAGAGCACGCCATCGACGTCGGTCCAGATGGTGAGCGCCGAGGCGTCGAACAGGTCGGCGAAGAGCGCGGAAGAATGGTCGCTGCCATTGCGGCCCAGCGTCGTCGCGCGACCGTCCGCCGTGCGGGCGATGAAGCCGGTCACCACCACGTCGCCCTCGCCATGGCGGTCGCGCCATGCGTCCAGCAGCGCACGACTGGCCTGGCGGTCGGCCGCCATGCCGATCTCGTCCGCGTGCACCACGAGCACCTCGCGCGCGTCCAATCGACGCCAGCCCGCAGGCACGCCGCCCAGCGCGGCCTGCACCAGGCGCGAAGACACGATCTCGCCGAACCCGTGCACGCGGGCGATCGCGTCTTCCAGGTCGGTGTCGCCGCGGGCGATGGCGCGCAGATCGTGGGCGAGGATCGAAAAGTCGGCTTCGACCGCCGCGCGCAGGCCGTGGCGCGCCCGGGCGTCAATGGCGTCCGCGGCCTCGAGGTGGCGTTCGCGAAGCCTGGTCTGTGCGGGTCCGGGATCGCCGCCGTTGCGGGCGTCCCCGGCCATCGCGACCAGGGCGTCGGTGGTCCCCTGCATGGCCGACACCACGACCACGCGGGTGCGGGCACCGTCGTCCACGAGTGCGCCGAGCCTGCCCATGTGGGCGGCCGTGGCCAGGCTGCTTCCGCCGAACTTGTGCACGCTCAGGCGCAGGGGGACTTCGCCGGCGTCAGCGGAATCGGAGGGCGCGGGACCAGCAGGGTCGGGCGGCATCGGGAGGCTCCGGTTGGGCTCCGCGTTCGGCTCGGGCGTGGGCGTGGCGTGTCGTCCCCATCCGACTGGTACAGCGGCGTCGACACGTCGCAGCATCATTACTCGACGATGGTGCGGTGCGTCAAGCAGCGGCCCGCCGCGGTTCGAAGATGGGGCCGGATGTGCTCCAATACCGCCTGAAGCGGGGGTACCGCGCCATGGGCGCGGTTGAGACAGACCCTTCGAACCTGATGCGGTTGATACCGCCGTAGGGAAGCTTCGCGGCAAGCGGCTACCGGACCCGGTGGCGGGCTGCCGCGCCTTCGCTTCGTCCGGCACGCGGGACCGTCCCGCAGCCACCGACAGGACGATGCCGATGAACGCAGTGCCTTCCCACCTGCTGCAGCAGGCGCAGCAGCTTTCCGATTCCGTCACCCGACCGATCCCGGGTTCGCGCAAGGTCTTCGTGGAAGGCTCGAGCCCGGACCTGCGCGTCGCCATGCGCGAGATCGTGCAGACGAAGACCCCGACGCTGTTCGGTGGCGAGGACAATCCGCCGATCACCGTGTACGACACGTCCGGTCCCTACACCGATCCCGAAGCGCGCATCGACCTGGCCGCGGGGCTGCCGGCGCTGCGCGCGCGCTGGATCGAGGCGCGCGGCGATACCCATGCGTTGACGGCACTGGGTTCCGAGTTCGGACGCGCACGCGAAGGTGATCCGAAACTCGATGCGGTCCGGTTCCCGGCCCGCCCGCAGCCGCGGCGCGCGAATGCCGGTGCCAACGTCACCCAGATGCACTACGCCCGCCGCGGGATCATCACTCCGGAGATGGAGTACGTCGCCATCCGCGAGAACCAGCGCCTCGACGAATTGCGGGAGCGGCTACAGCCGCGATCCGGGGAGAACATCGCGGCCGTGGCCGCTCCCACACTGCTGGCCCAGCATCCGGGCGAAAGCTTCGGCGCCAGCATCCCGGCGCGCATCACGCCGGAATTCGTCCGCGACGAGATCGCCCGTGGCCGCGCGATCCTGCCCTGCAACATCAACCACCCCGAAAGCGAGCCGATGGTCATCGGCCGCAACTTCCTCACCAAGATCAACGCCAACATCGGCAACAGCGCGGTGTCGTCGGGCATCGCCGAAGAGGTCGAGAAGCTGGTCTGGGCGATCCGCTGGGGCGCCGACAACGTCATGGATCTCAGCACCGGCAAGCACATCCACGAAACCCGCGAGTGGATCATCCGCAACTCGCCGGTACCGATCGGCACGGTGCCGATCTACCAGGCGCTGGAAAAGGTCGACGGCCGCGCGGAAGAACTCACCTGGGAGATCTTCCGCGACACGCTCATCGAGCAGGCGGAGCAGGGCGTGGACTACTTCACCATCCACGCCGGCGTGCTGCTGCGCTACGTACCGCTCACCGCGAAGCGCGTCACCGGCATCGTCTCGCGCGGTGGCTCGATCATGGCCAAGTGGTGCCTGGCGCACCACCGCGAGAGCTTCCTGTACGAACACTTCGAGGACATCTGCGAGATCATGAAGGCCTACGACGTGGCCTTCTCGCTCGGCGACGGCCTGCGTCCGGGCTGCATCGCAGACGCCAACGACGCGGCCCAGTTCGGCGAACTGGAGACGCTTGGCGAACTCACCAGGATCGCCTGGAAGCACGACGTGCAGACCATGATCGAAGGCCCCGGCCACGTGCCGATGCAGCTGATCAAGGAAAACATGGACAAGCAGCTGGCCGAGTGCGGCGAGGCGCCGTTCTACACCCTGGGGCCGCTGACCACCGACATCGCGCCGGGCTACGACCACATCACCAGCGCCATCGGCGCGGCGATGATCGGCTGGTTCGGCACCGCCATGCTCTGCTACGTGACGCCCAAGGAGCACCTGGGCCTGCCCAACCGCCAGGACGTGCGCGACGGGATCATGGCCTACCGCATCGCCGCCCACGCCGCCGACCTCGCCAAGGGACACCCGGGCGCGCAAGTGCGCGACAACGCCCTGTCCAAGGCGCGCTTCGAATTCCGCTGGGAGGACCAGTTCCACCTCGGGCTGGATCCGGAGAAGGCGAAGGAGTTCCATGACGAGACCCTTCCCAAGGATGCCCACAAGCTCGCCCACTTCTGCTCGATGTGCGGCCCGCACTTCTGTTCGATGAAGATTACCCAGGACGTGCGCGACTATGCGGCCGGGCAGGAGCAGGCCGCGGTGGAGGCGGGTATGGCCGACAAGGCCGCGGAGTTCCGGGAGCTTGGTGGGGAGGTCTATCGGCGCGGCTGAACGGTGGGAAAAAGAAGCGCGGGAAGGGGGCGCCCCTGGGCGCCCGCATCACGTGCCGGTGGCAGCGGCCATGCTAGTTTCCGGGCAACCAAAAGGAGGTTCCACCATGGCTCGCATCGGCTCCTCGTCCCTCCGCTGGCTGCTTGCCGTCCTCCTGATGGGGTTGCTCGCCGCCTGCGTCACCGGTCCCCGCATCAGCACCGATTCCGATCCGCGCGCCGATTTCTCCGCTTACCGCACCTTCGCGTTCTACTCGCCGCTGGCGATCGAACGCGAAGGCTATGCCAGCCTGGTCAGCGGGCGCATCAAGGCCGCCGCACGCGCCGAGATGGAGGCGCGTGGCTACCGCTACAGCGAAAGCGATCCCGACCTCTGGCTCAACATCAACGCCTACATGCAGCAGCGCACCGACGTCAGCACCATTCCCGACGTCGATTACGCGTACTACTACAGCTACCGCTATCGCGGCTACGTGGCGATGCCCTACTGGCATGACCGCACCACGGTGCACCGCTACACCGAGGGCACGATGAACGTCGACCTGGTGGATGCGGAGCGCAATGCTCTGGTGTGGGAGGGGATCGCGGTCGGCCGGGTCGCGCGCAACCAGGATCCGCTGAAGCGCGACGAGGCGATCGACGCCACCATCCGCGACATCTTCGCGCAGTATCCACACCGCGCCGGGGCGCGCTGACACGCCCCGCGAGACGCAAGGGGCGGCGGCGCGGCACACTCCGCCGATGGCCAACATCCTGCGCAACCCGTTGCTCTGGCCCGCGGCCATGGCCCGGCATCCCTCGGCGCTGCTGCTCGCGGTGCAGCTGGCCAGCCTGCTGGTGTATCCGCTGGTGGACGGCCGCGACACCCGGGTGCTGTTCGGCGCGTTCACCCTGGTAGCGGTGCCGCTGGCGGTATGGGTGGTGTTCCGCAGCCACGCAGCGAACTGGTTCGCCTGGGCGCTGGCGGTACCGGCCATGGTGCTGGCGGTGGCGGCGATCGCGCTGGGGCTGCCGTCGCTCGCGGCGGCGTCGGCCGGGCTCGAGTCGATCCTGTACTTCTATGCCGCCGGCGCGCTGATCGTGTACATGCTCGAGGACCACACCGTCACCGTGGACGAGCTGTTCGCGGCGGCCGCCGCGTTCACGCTGCTGGCCTGGGCGTTCGCCTATGCCTTCCTGGTCTGCGAAGCGCTGGCGCCGGGCAGCTTCACCGGGGCGGTCGAGCCCGAGCGGCCGCGGACCTGGCTGGAACTGCTGTTCCTGAGCTTCTCGACGCTGTCGGGCACCGGGAATGGCGACGTCATGCCGCTGTCGCCCTATGCGCGGGTGCTGGTGATGCTCGAGCAGTTCGCCGGCGTGGGTTACATCGCGGCCGTGGTCTCGCGACTGATCGCGCTCAGCATCGTGCGCCAGAAGGCACGTGCGCGCGGTTGAAACCTGCGGGCGACGGCAGGCCGCCGCCCGTGCAGGCCGGACTCACTGCTGGCGGTAGCGCTCCATGGCCTCGAGCAGCAAGCGCTTGGCTTCATCGGCGTCGCCCCAGCCCTCGAGCTTCACCCACTTGCCCTTCTCCAGGTCCTTGTAGTGCTCGAAGAAGTGGCCAATGCGCTCCAGCCAGTGGCCTGACACCTGCTTGATGTCGGTGATGTGCGCGTAGCCGGCGAAGACCTTCGGTTCCGGCACCGCCAGCAGCTTCTCGTCGCTGCCGGCCTCGTCGGTCATCTTCAGCACGCCGACCGGACGGCAGCGGATCACCGAGCCCGGCACCAGCGGCAGCGGCAGGATCACCATCACGTCGGCCGGGTCGCCATCGCCGCAGACGGTGTTGGGCACATAGCCGTAGTTGCAGGGATAACGCATGGGCGTCGACAGCACGCGGTCGACGAAGATCGCCCCGGACTCCTTGTCGACCTCGTACTTGACGGGTTCGGCGTCCTTCGGGATCTCGATGATGACGTTGATCTCGTCCGGCGGGTTCTTGCCGGTGTTCACATGGTCCAGGCCCATGGTGGCTCCAGTGGTGGGGGAGACGGCGCCGATCGCCCGGGCCGCTTGGGAACCGGACATTCTACGCGCCGCTGCTGCGATGCACCAAAGCGGCGCGGGAGCGCCTGAATGGCAGGGGGCGGACCCGAGGTGGGGTACGCCCCAGCTTGGTGGGGCGCCGGCAGGGGCTTAAACAGTACGCCACCGTATCCATCCGAGAGCGCCAGGCCCATGACCGTCCAGTCCGCCCAGTTCGACCCGACCGCCGCCGCCAACCTGCAGCGCACGGCCTATTGGAACAATCCGGCGGATCCACAGGGTGGCCACCACCATGGTCCGGACGCCACCGGCAGCGACGCCCCCGCGCCCCGTTCCATCGACGTCGACGGCGGCGACAGCCGCGCCGACGCGCCGGACACCGCGGAGCAGAAGGCGGTGGCGGTCGACGGGACCGCGACCAACAGCGGCGAGCGCACCACGCGCAGCACGCCGGACGGCAAGCCGATCCTCGTCGATCCGCTGCACCGCGACGGCCAGGTCGAGATCGCCCGCGAGCGCACCAATGCGAGCGGCTATGTCAGCAGCGACCAGCTGGTGTTCACCACGGGCGCCCGCGACGACGCCATCGGCGTGAAGCAGCGCGACGACGGCACCCTGGATGTCAGCGTCAACGGTGAGAGCTACGAAGTGCGCCTGGGCCAGGGGCAGGAGCTGACCCTCCGCGCGGGCGCGGGCAACGACGTGATCGAAGTCGCGCCCAACGTCACCGTCAACATCGTGGTCGAAGGTGGCGATGGCAACGACACCATCACCACCGGCGCCGGCGACGACCGCATCGACGGCGGTGCGGGCAACGACACCATCTTCTCCGGTGCCGGCCGCGACGACATCTTCGGCAACAGCGGCGATGACGTGATCACCGGCGGCGACGGCGTCAACATCATCCATGGCGGCGACGGCAACGACGAGGTCACCGCCGGCGCGGGCACCAACTTCATCGAAGGCGGCGCGGGCGACGACGTGATCCGCGGTGGCGGCGTGAGCGACATCCTGTCCGGCGGCGTCGGCAACGACCGCATCACCGTGGGCGACGGCGCGAGCCGCGTCTATGCCGGCGCGGGCGACGATGCCATCGAGAACGCGGGCGACAAGGCCGTGGTCTATGCCGAGGTCGGCGACCTGGTCAGCGCCGCGACCAACGCCAAGCCCACCGTGGTCAATGTCGCCATCGACGCCAGCCTGGGCAGCACGATCCGGGTGGAGGGCTCCGAAGCCTTCGTGCAGCGCATCCAGTCCGAGCTCGACTTCCTCCGCGCCTCGCCCGTGGGCCACCAGATGCTGGCCGAATTCGACAAGGCCGCGGAAGTGAAGGGCAACACGGTCACCATCAAGGAGCTGGCCAACGAGCAGAACGGCTACGCCCAGACCTTCAGCCGCGACGCCGACATCCGCAACGGCCGTGCCGGCGCCGGTGGCGATGTCGACATCAGCTACAACCCGTCCTTCCACATGGACGAGTTCCCCGCCCCCGTGGTGGTGCTGTACCACGAGATGTCGCATGCCTATAACGGCGTGAACGGCACCTTCCAGCCCGGCACCTATGTCGGCCAAGGCCCTGATTCGGGCCGCGTCCCCAATGCCGAGCGCCAGGCGGTAGGCCTGGAGACCAGCGCCGCGCCCTTCGACTTCGATGGCGACCCCGCCACCCCCGCGACCACGACCAACCCCGACCATCTGACCGAGAACGGCTTCCGCGAAGAGCTGGGCCTGCCGGACCGCCCGAGCTACGCGCTCTGATCCACGCGCTGGCCGCAGCCGGGACACGCAGCCTGCGTTCACCGCGGGCTGCGTGCGTTTCGTCCATCCTGTCGTCCCGAACCTCCACAGGTGAACCATGCCGATGAGCCCGACCCCGCGAGCCGGCGCCGCCCTGGCGCTCTTGTCCGCAGCCCTGCTCGCTCCGCATGCTGTGGGTGCGCAGGCGAACACGGAGTCCACGCAGATGCACGAGGAAGACCGGGTGGCGCGCACGAGCGTCGATGGCGAAGGGGCACGGCTCGAGGTCGCGTTCGATCCGGACGGCGATGCGCTTGCCGTGCGCTACCGCATCAGCAACACCGGCCAGGCGCCGATGGCGGTGTTCGACCGTGGCGACAGGCACGCGGTGCTGGCGAAGACGCTCGTCGCGGGTGAGGTTCCAGTGCCGCGCTTCGAGGAGGCGGAGGGCGGGCTGGTCCTGTCGCATGGGGCGCGCCCGCTGCCCAGCCCGGCGCCGACGGTGCCCCCGGTGCCACTGGCATCCAGGCTTGCCTCGGGCGCCGCGCTGGACGGCGCGTTCGCGTTCGACCTGTCGCTGGCCGGCAAGGTCGACCGGGTGCGCTGGTGCCTGGGCGTGGCGGCATTCGACGATGCGCTGTTCGAGACATCCGAATCGATGGGCGATGTGGCGGTCTGGACGGCGCCATTCGAGATGGCCGAGGCGCAGCAGCTGCTGTGCACGCCGTGGTTCGACGTGGCTGCGGGCGTGTTCGAAACGTCCTGAGGATCGCCTGTCCTTCGCGCGCCGCCGGCGTGCTGGCGGGCAGTGGCCACGCGGCAGCCGTGCATACGTCGGCAATGAAAAAGCGGCCCGAAGGCCGCTTTTTCCGTCGCCTGGCCGGGACTCCCGAAGCGGAGGTCCCGGCGGAGCGTCCTTACAGCAGCGGCACCATCAGCAGCGCCACGATGTTGGTGACCTTGATCAGCGGGTTGATCGCCGGGCCGGCCGTGTCCTTGTAGGGATCGCCCACGGTGTCGCCGGTGACCGCGGCCTTGTGCGCCTCGGATCCCTTGCCGCCGTGGTGGCCTTCCTCGATGTACTTCTTGGCGTTGTCCCAGGCGCCGCCGCCGGTGCACATCGAGATCGCCAGGAACAGGCCGGTCACGATGGTGCCCATCAGCAGGCCGCCCAGCGCGTCCGCGCCCAGCGTCAGGCCGACGATGATCGGGATCGCCAGCGGCAGCAGTGAGGGGATGATCATTTCCTTGATCGCCGACTTCGTCAGCAGGTCGACCGCGCGGTCGTACTGCGGCTTGCCGGTGCCTTCCATGATGCCGGGAATCTCGCGGAACTGGCGCCGCACTTCCTCCACCACCGCACCGGCCGCCCGGCCCACGGCCTGCATCGCCAGTGCGCCGAACAGATAGGGGATCATGCCGCCGATCAGCAGGCCGATCACCACGTTCGGGTTGTCGATGGAGAAGTTCACCGCCGTGCCGGATGCCTCCAGCTTGTGCGCGTAGTCGGCAAACAGCACCAGCGCGGCCAGGCCGGCCGAGCCGATCGCATAGCCCTTGGTCACCGCCTTGGTGGTGTTGCCCACGGCGTCGAGCGCGTCGGTGGTCTCGCGGATGGCGGGATCGAGTCCGCTCATCTCGGCGATGCCGCCGGCGTTGTCGGTGATCGGGCCGTAGGCGTCGAGCGCCACGATCATGCCGGCCATCGACAGCATCGCGGTGGCGGCGATCGCCAGGCCGTAGAGCCCTGCGATCTCGTAGCAGCACCAGATCGCCGCGGCGACCGCGATCACCGGCGCCGCGGTCGACTTCATCGACACCGCGAGGCCTGCGATCACGTTGGTGCCGTGGCCGGTTTCCGAGGCTCGGGCAACCTGCTGCACCGGCGCGTACTCGGTCGCGGTGTAGTACTCGGTGATCACCACCAGCGCCGCCGTCAGCACCAGGCCGATGATCGCGCACCAGAACAGCGGCATGGCGTGCTCGGGCCCGATCATGTTGTGGGTGATGAACCAGAAGGCGATCGCCGCCAGCACGCCCGACACCGCCAGGCCCCGGTACAGCGCGTTCATGATCTTGCCGCCCGGCCGCACCTTGACGAAGAAGGTGCCGATGATCGACGCGATGATCGACGCCGCGCCCAGCACTAGCGGATAGACCACGCCCGACCAGCCGTGGGTGCCGAAGAAGATGCCCGCCACCAGCATCGACGCGATGATCGTGACCGCATAGGTCTCGAACAGGTCGGCCGCCATGCCGGCGCAATCACCCACGTTGTCGCCGACGTTGTCGGCGATCACCGCGGGGTTGCGCGGGTCGTCCTCGGGGATGCCGGCCTCGACCTTGCCCACGAGGTCTGCGCCGACATCGGCGCCCTTGGTGAAGATGCCGCCGCCCAGGCGCGCGAAGATCGAGATCAGCGACGAGCCGAAGGCCAGGCCGATCATCGGCTGCAGCGCGGCTTCCACCGCCAGCGCGTCGCGGCCGTCGCCGATCACGTACATGAAGTAGCCGGCCACGCCGAGCAGGCCAAGTCCGACCACCAGCAGCCCGGTGACCGCGCCGCCGCGGAAGCTGACCGCCAGCGCTTCGTTCAGGCCGACCGTGGCCGCCTGCGTCGTGCGCACGTTGGCGCGCACCGAGACGAACATGCCGATGAAGCCGGCCATGCCCGAGAGCACCGCGCCGATGGCAAAGCCGATCGCGGTCGGCCAGCCCAGCGCCGGCACGAAGCCGATGACCAGGAACAGCGCGACGCCGACGATGGCGATGGTGGTGTACTGGCGGCGCAGGTAGGCGCCTGCACCTTCCTGGATCGCGGCCGCGATCTGCTGCATGCGTTCATTGCCCGCGGGCTGCGCCAGGATCCAGCGTGCGGAGAAAATGCCGTAGACGATCGCCAGGCCGGCACACGCAAGTGCCAGCCACAATGCTTGTTGCTCGAGCATGAAACCCTCCCCAGGGTGTGGTCGGAGAAAAACTGACTGAAGCGCGGAGCCGCCCGACTATGGCACAGGGTCATCACGGCGTATTGCCGCGCCGCAGCGCGGGCGCGGGCGTGTCGCGATGGCCGGGGGCGGGGCGTGGAGGGTCGATTCAGCCGCGGCGTGCCAGCCTGCCTTCCCGTTCCACCGGAGTGATGCCATGCGCTTCGCCAAGTCACCGATCACCGCCGGCGTCGCCGCCATCGCCCTTGCCTGCGTGGCCGGCCCGGCTGTCGCGGCCGACCCCGCGCCCGAGGTCACGCGCCCGGCGGCCACGCCGCAGGCGGTCGGCGTCGTGCACACGCTGCGCCAGATCCCGGAGGCCTGCGCGCGCATCGAGGGTGCCTTCACCGGTGACACCGCCGAGCCTTATCGCTACGCGGTAGTGCGCACCAGCCCCAACTGCCAGCCGCGCGCGCGCTTCGTCGATGCGGCGAAGGCGCAGCCGTCGGAGGCCGGCGGCTGGATATTCAACGACGAGCTGCGCGTGCCGAGCGTCGAATGTCCCTCGCAGCAAGCGGTGGTACGGATCTGGCGCAAGCCCGTCGACCAGACCATCGAGCTCGATGGCCAGGGCCAGTCACGGATCTATGTTGGAGAGGCGAAGCAGGCGGCTGCCGCGGGCACCATCGCCGCGACCCCGATGTACGCCGCGGAGATGGGGGTCGAAGGCAAGGCCTGCGGCCGCTGATCCGTATCAGGAGTGGCGGCTCAGCCTTCCCAGGCCGGCAGCTTCTTCGCCACTTCGACGTTCTTCAGCGTCACGTACTTCGGTAGGCCGTCGCGGCCGTAGGGCGGATACGCCTCGCCGCGGATCAGCGGCTCCAGGTAGGTGCGGGCCGCGGCGGTGATGCCGTAGCCGTCGCGGCGGATGAAGCCCTTTGGCATCGTCTTTTCGCGGTTGGCGATCCGGTCCAGCGGCGCCGGTTCGATCTTCCAGCGATAGGGCGCGTCGGACGTGCGGATGATCGCCGGCATGGTCGCGTTGCGCCCCTCGAGCGCGTAGCGCACCGCGGCCTTGCCCACGGCCAGGGCCTGGTCGAGATCGGTCTTCGAAGCGATGTGGCGCGCCGAGCGCTGCAGGTAGTCGGGCAGGGTCCAGTGCACCTTGAGGTCGAGGCGGTCCTTGACCCGACCGGCCAGGTACGAGGCCACGCCGCCGAGCTGGGTATGCCCGAAGGAATCCTTGCCGCCACCGGCGTCCGCAACGAAGGTGCCGTCGGCGGTGCGGATGCCCTCGCTCGCGACCACCACGCAGTAGCCGACCCGGTCGACCACCTTCTGCACGCGGGCGAGGAAGTCGTCTTCGTCGTAGGCGCGCTCCGGGAACAAGATCAAATGCGGCGCCGCATCCGGGCCGTCGCCGGCCAGTCCCGCTGCGGCGGCGAGCCAGCCGGCATGGCGGCCCATGGCTTCGTAGACGAAGACCTTGGTGGAGGTGTCGGCCATGGCGGCGATGTCGAGCGCGGCTTCGCGCACCGACACTGCCGTGTACTTGGCCGCCGAGCCGAAACCCGGGCAGCAGTCGGTGACCACCAGGTCGTTGTCGACGGTCTTGGGCACGCCGATGCAGGTCAGCGGGTAGTCGAACTCCGCCGCGAGCTGCGACACCTTGTTCGCCGTGTCGGCCGAGTCATTGCCGCCGTTGTAGAGGAACCAGCGCACGTCGTGGGCGCGCAGGACATCGAGCAGGCGCTCGTACTTCGCGCGGTCGTCGGCGAGCGACTTGAGCTTGTAGCGGCAGGAGCCGAAGGCGCCGCCTGGGGTGTGGGCCAGGGCGCGGATCGCGGCCACGGGCTCCTTCGAGGTGTCGATCAGCTCTTCGCGCAGGGCGCCGAGGATGCCGTTGCGGCCGGCCAGCACGCGGACCTTGCGGGCGCGGGCTTCGGTGATGACCGCCGAAGCCGTGGCGTTGATGACGGCGGTGACGCCGCCGGACTGGGCGTAGAAAAGGGTACCTTTGGGCATCTTGGATCCGGGGAAAGGGGTTCAGACCTGGGGGGGGATTACGGTAAGCTGGCGCGGTCGTGGCCGCAGGCGGTGGATTCTACGCTCCGTGCCGTCCACGCCCCGAGATCAAAATGGAGCGTTCGATGCGACTGGTACTGCTTGGTGCGCCGGGTTCCGGCAAGGGGACGCAGGCCACGCGCCTGAAGGAGCACCTGCAGGTGCCGCATGTGTCGACCGGCGACCTGCTGCGGGCCGAAGTGAAGGCCGGCAGCCCCCTGGGACTGCAGGCGAAAGAGGTCATGGCCCGTGGCGAGCTCGTGTCCGACGCGATCCTGCTGGGCATGCTCGAGGACCGTTTCTCGCGCGATGACGTCGCCAATGGCTTCATCCTCGATGGCTACCCGCGCAACCTCGCGCAGGCCGCGGCGCTCGACGCGCTGCTCGAGCGCATCGGCCAGCCGATGGACGCCGCCGTCCAGCTCGAAGTGGACAACGAACTGCTGATCGACCGCCTTGCCGGCCGTGCCCAGGCCGAAGGCCGCTCCGACGACAACCCCGAATCGGTTCGCAAGCGCCTGCAGGTCTACGACGACCAGACCGCGCCGGTGATCGGCTATTACCGCGATGCCGGCAGGCTCGGCGTGGTCGATGGCGTCGGCACCCTGGACGAGGTGTTCACCCGCATCCTGGCTGCCCTCGAACGGCCTTGAAGCTCCACATCCTCGGTATCGCCGGGACCTTCATGGGCGGGGTGGCGGCGCTCGCGCGCGAACTCGGCCATGGCGTCGAGGGCAGCGACCAGGCGGTGTACCCGCCCATGTCCACCCAGCTCGAGCGGCTGGGCATCGCGCTGCGACAGGGCTACGACCCGGCCAACATCTCGCCCGACTGCGACCAGGTGGTGATCGGCAACGCCCTGTCGCGCGGCAACGCCGCGGTGGAGCACGTACTCGACCACGGACTGGCCTACACGTCGGGCGCGGAGTGGCTGCGCGACAACGTGCTGCCCGGCCGCGACATCATTGCCGTCGCCGGGACGCACGGCAAGACCACTACCACCACGATCCTGGCTTGGCTGCTCGAAGCCGCGGGACGGAATCCCGGCTTCCTGATCGGCGGCGTGGCGGAGGATTTCGGGGTCTCCGCGCGGATCGGCGGAACGCCCTCCGGCGGCGTCGCGCAGTCGCCCTTCGTGGTCGAGGCGGACGAGTACGACACCGCCTTCTTCGACAAGCGTTCGAAGTTCGTGCACTACCGGCCGCTGGTGGCGGTGCTCAACAACCTCGAGTTCGACCACGCCGACATCTTTCCCGACCTCGCCGCGATCCAGCGCCAGTTCCACCATTTCGTGCGCACGGTGCCGGGACGCGGCCGGCTGGTGGTCAACGGCGAAGAGCCGCACCTGGCCGAGGTGCTGGCAATGGGCTGCTGGACGCCGGTCGTGCGCTTCGGGATCGACGCCGATCAGGGTGCGCCGCTCGACTGGCGTGCGCGGCTGCTCGCCGATGACGGCAGCGCCTTCGAAGTGCTGAAGGCCGGCGAGGTCCTCGGCGAGGTGCGTTGGCCGCTGCTTGGCCGCCACAACGTGATGAACGCGCTGGGTGCGCTGGCCGCCTGCGATGCGGTCGGTGTAGACGTCGCGTCCGTGCTGCCGGCGCTGTCCGCCTTCCGCAGCGTCAAGCGGCGCATGGAGCTGCTGGGTGAAGCCGGCGGCATCAGCGTCTACGACGATTTCGCCCACCACCCCACGGCCATCGCCACGACACTCGAAGGCCTGCGCGCCAAGGTCGGCGCGGGCGGCCGCATCGTGGTGGCGATGGAGCCGCGCAGCAATTCCATGCGGCTGGGTGCGCATGCGGCCGCGCTCGCGCCGTCGCTGTCGCTGGCCAACGCAGTGGTGTTCCTGCACCGCCCGGAACTGGAGTGGGATGCCGGTGCTGTGATCGACGCGTTGGGTGGCCAGGGTATGGCCGTGCCCGATGTCGACGCCCTGCTTGCCGCCCTGCAGGCCGGGGCGCGTGCAGGCGACCACGTGGTGTTCATGTCCAACGGCGGCTTCGACGGCGCGCCGCGACGCTTCCTGGCGCTGCTGCGCAAGGTCTGAAATCCGGCACGTCCGGTGAGATGCCGGCACCGCGCCTGCGCGTCCGGTACCGGGCGCGTAAACTTCAGACGATGGTCGAGACCCGGATACTCCCGTTGTTCCCGCTTCAGGCCGTGCTGGTGCCCGGCGCGCTGCTGGGCCTGCGCGTGTTCGAACCGCGCTACCTCGACATGGTCGGCGAATGCGGCCGCAACGATGGCGGCTTCGGCATCTGCCTGATCGCCGAGGGCGGCGAGGTGGGGGAACCCGCGGTCCCGGCCGAGTTCGGCACCGAGGCGCTGATCGAGGATTTCGGCACCGACGACGACGGCCTGCTGACCCTGCGCGTGCGCGGCGCACGCCGGTTCCGCGTGGCACGCACCGCGGTGCGCGGCAACGGCCTGGTCGAGGCCGAAGTGGAGTGGCTCAGGGACGATCCGGCGAAGGCCCGCCTGCGTCCGCAGCATGCGCTGCTGGGCACCCTCCTGGAACGCATTTTCGACCAGGTCGGCCGGCCTCCGGGCGTCGAACCCGACTTCGAGGACGCGGCCTGGGTCGGCTGGCGCCTGCTCGAGCTGTTGCCGATGGCGGAAGAGCGCCGTGCGGAACTGCTCGCGGTGGATGATCCGCACGCTAGGCTCGACGGCCTGCTGGCGCTGATCGGCTAGGGGCGCGTGCCCGCAATCATCGGCGTGCGCAGCCGTAGTACCTGTACGCCAGAGGCCGGGTGCGGGTCTTCGCGCAGTTCCAGCCCTTCGAGGTCTTCGCGCAGAAGGGCATAGGCGACGTCGGTATCGGCGTCGGGCGACCACAGCCCGAACAGGTCGAAGGGCCGCGCATGCACCAGGGTCTGCACCGTGCCGATCCACAGCGGCGTGCCATCGCGTGGTTGCCGTGGCGCGCGCCACAGGCGCAGGGCGAGGACGCGGCCGTCGTCGAGCGTGCGTCGCAGGAGCAGCGCTTCGGCACTGGCGCCCAGCGTTGCCGGCAGCACCTTCTGCGCCAGTGCCGGGGTGTCGTCGTCGAGCAGGAGCAGGGTGTCGCGCCAGTCCGCCTGGGGCTGGACGTGCCAGCCCTGCGCTTCAAGGTGCAGCTCCAGCGGCGCGAGTGGGCCGGCCACCTGGACGTCCAGCGGCCAGCGACGGCTCTCGTCGCGCTCGTTTCGCTGCCAGGGTAGGGCCGCCCAGCCGTCCTGCCACCAGGTGGCGAGGTCGATGTTGGCCGGCGGCGGCGCTGGCGCGAAGCGGTCCAGCATCGGATCCACCGCGCGCGGCGCGTGCCACAGCGCCGCCAGCAGGAAGGCGCCGTAGAACAGCGCCGCCAGCGGCCGCATCCAGAACGAGCGCGCCACGTGCCGACGGTAGGCGATGCCCAGCGCCAGCAGCCAGGCGATGCCCAGGAGCATCCCGCCGACCAGGTCGGTGAGCCAGTGCGCGCCGAGATACAGCCGCGCGAAGCCCAGCACCGCGACAACCGCGCCCGACACCAGGTAGGGCCAGACCCGCTGCCGGCCAGGCAGTTCGCGCGCGATCAGCACGGCGAAGAAGCCGAAGGTGATCGTGGTCATCGTCAATCCCACCGAGGGGAAGCCGAAGCCGCTGAGCGCGGTGGGCGGACGTGGCATGTCGATCGCGGCCTCCAGGGCCGCGGTCAGCACCAGTCCGAAGGCGAGCGCTGCCAGCCAGTGCGCGGCGGCCATCCAGCGCCGGCGCCACAGCAGCCAGAGCGTGGACAGCGCCACCGGCAAACCCAGCACCACCGGATCGCCGATCGAGGCCAGGGCCGCCATCAACCGGTCGGCCAGCGGGTTGCGCAGCGCGTACATCGCGTCGTGGATGCGCAGGTCCAGCGCCAGCGGGCCGCCGCGCGCGAGCATCGTCGCCAGCAGCGTGAACCAGGCGACGCCGATGGCCAGCAAGCAGGCGGCCAGCAGGACCAGCGACGCGGATTCGGGGCGGTTGGGCGAGATCAGGGCGGCGGCGTAGCGGCCCAGGCGCGGATGGTCGCGGGTCCAGCGCAGCGCGCGTGCAAGCAGGGCGTCGGCATGGTTGGCGAACCAGCGGTAGGTGTAGAGCACCAGCGCCCAGGCCAGCGCGATCGCCGCAAGCAGCGCGCCAACCACCAGCGCCAGGCGGTCGGCCACCGCGGCCACGGCCTCGTAGGCCTCGCCCAGCAGCCAGCCGGGACCCAGGAACAGCACCGCCCACGTGATCGCGGCCACCACGCTCGCCGGCACGTACCGGCGCAGTGGCATGTGCGACATCCCGGCGATCGCGGGCACGAAGGGACGCACCGGCCCGACGTAGCGGGCGATGAAGATGCTCTTGATCTCGTTGCGACGGAACAGCACCTCGCCGCGCTCGAGCAACTGCGGGTACTTGTGGAAGGGCCAGGTGGCGCGCAGCTGCGGGCCCCAGCGGCGGCCGATCCAGTAGCTGCTGGCATCGCCGGCGAGTGCGCCGAGCGCGGCACAGGCGACGGCATACGGCCCGGAGATCTCGCCGAAGCCGATCAGCACGCCGATCGCGAAAAGCATCGGCAGCGCGGGGACCACGGCACCAAGCACGATGACGGCGTCGCAGAACGCAATGAGGAATATGGCGACGCCGGCGGCCACGGGATGGGCGCCGATCCAGGCAACGAGGCTGTCGAACCAGGCACTCACCGATGCAATTATGGCAGCCGGCACCCGGGTTGCGCCCCCTACAATGAGGACATGGATCACTCGGGTTCAGTCGAAGTCGCCGCGTTGAAGGCCGACAGCTTCGGACGCATCGCGCTGATGCGGTCCCGGAATGGCACGCCGTTCGTGCGCCGTGACCTCCGCCACGTGCCGTGGTGGCTGCGGCCGCCGGCCTGGTGGCTGGCGCGGCGCGAGGCGCGCGGGCTGCAGGCAGTGGCCGGGATGGCCGACGTGCCGCAGTTGCTGGCCTGGAACGGACGCGTGCTCGATCGCAGCTACATGGCCGGCGATGCGATGTACCAGCGTCCGCCGCGCGGCGACATCGCCTACTTCCGCCGCGCGCGCCGGCTGCTGCAGCAGCTGCACCGGCGTGGACTGGCCCACAACGATCTAGCGAAAGAAGCCAACTGGCTGGTGCTCGAGGACGGTCGCCCGGCGCTGATCGACTTCCAGCTGGCGGTGCGCGGCCGCCCGCGTTCGCGCTGGATGCGCCTGCTCGCGCGCGAGGACCTGCGCCACCTGCTCAAGCACAAGCGCACCTACTGTCCCGAAGCGATCACTCCGGTCGAACGCCGGGTGCTGCGGCGTACGTCCTGGCTGCGCGAGGTCTGGTTCGCCACGGGAAAGCCCGTCTACCGCTTCGTCACCCGCCGGATCCTGAAGTGGGAAGACAACGAGGGGCAGGGTCCGAAACCCTGAGCGCCCGTCCCGATCCACCCTCCCCAACCCCGGTGCCATCCATGACTACTCTCTCCGGCAAGACCCTCTTCATCACCGGAGCCTCCCGTGGCATCGGCCTCGCCATCGCGCTGCGTGCCGCGCGCGACGGCGCCAACGTGGCCGTCGCCGCCAAATCGGACGTCCCCAACCCGAGGCTGCCGGGCACCATCCACACCGCGGCCAAGGCCATTGCCGAAGCCGGGGGCCAGGCGCTGGCGCTCAAGTGCGACATCCGCGAGGAAGACCAGGTGCGTGCCGCGGTCGCCGCGACCGTCGACACCTTCGGCGGCATCGACATCCTGGTGAACAACGCCAGCGCCATCTGGCTGCGCGGCGCGCTTGAGACGCCGATGAAGCGCTTCGACCTGATGCAGCAGGTCAACGCCCGCGGCAGCTTCCTCTGCGCCCAGGCCTGCCTGCCCTACCTGCTCGAGGCGCCGAATCCGCACATCCTCACGCTGGCACCGCCGCCGTCGCTGGATCCGAAATGGTGGGGCCCGCACACCGGCTACACGCTGGCGAAGATGGGCATGAGCTTCGTGACCCTGGGCCTGGCCGCAGAGTTCGGGCCACGGGGCGTGGCGGTCAACGCGCTGTGGCCACGCACCATCATCGGCACCGATGCGCTGAACATGATCCCGGGCGTGGAGCCCGAGAATGGCCGCAGCCCGGAGATCGTGGCCGACGCCGCCCATGCGGTACTGGTGCGGCAAGCCGGCGGCTTCAGCGGCAACTTCCTGATCGACGAGGACGTGCTGCGCGAGGCCGGGGTGACCGATTTCGACCGCTACGCCCCCGATGCAGCGCGGCTGCTGCCCGACCTGTTCCTTGACTGAGTCCGACCGAATGCACGTCGACACCGACCCCGACGCCCTGATCGCGCTTGGCGACCGGCACTACCTGCCCGTGTACCGCCAGCGCCGCCTGGTACTGGACCGGGGCCACGGCGCCCGCGTCTGGGACACCGAAGGGCGCGAGTACATCGATTTTTCCGCCGGCATCGCCGTCTGCGGCCTGGGTCACGGGGATCCCGACCTGGTCGCGGCCCTGGTCGAGCAGGCCGGCAAGCTCTGGCACACCAGCAATGTCTTCCACAGCGAGCCGCCGCTGCGGCTGGCGCAGGAGCTGGTGGACGCCTCGCGCTTCGCCGAGCGCGTGTTCCTGTGCAATTCCGGAGCCGAGGCCAACGAGGTTGCGATCAAGCTGGTGCGCAAATGGGCCGCCGCGCAGGGCCGCGAGCCCGAGCGGCGCACCATCGTCACCTTCCGCGGCAGCTTCCACGGCCGAACCCTGGCCACCGTCACCGCCACCGCTCAACCGAAGTACCAGGCGGGTTACGAACCGCTGCCCGGCGGCTTCCGCTATGTCGACTTCAACGCGATCGAACAGCTCGAGGCTGCCATGGCCGCTGGCGATGTCGCCGCGGTCATGCTCGAGCCCGTGCAGGGCGAAGGCGGGGTGATGCCTGCCGCGCCCGGCTTCCTGCAGGCCGTGCGCGCGCTGTGCGACCGCCATGGGGCACTGCTGGTGCTGGACGAGATCCAGGCCGGCATGGGCCGCACCGGCACGCTGTTCGCGCACTGGCACGACGGCGTGGTGCCCGATGTCGTGACCCTGGCCAAGGCGCTGGGCGGGGGCTTTCCCGTGGGTGCGATGCTCGCCGGGCCGAAGGTGGCCGACGCGATGCGGTTCGGCGACCACGGCACCACGTTTGGTGGCAATCCGCTGGCGGCGGCGGTGGCGCGGGTGGCGTTGCGCAAGCTGGGTTCGGAGGGGGTTCTGGCCAACGTGGTTCGGCAGGAGGCGGCGCTGCGTACCGGCATCGCGGCGATCAATGCCGAGTACGGCGTGTTCTCGGAGGTGCGTGGCCGCGGCCTGATGCTTGGCGCCGTGCTGGAGCCCGCGTTCGCGGGCCGCGCGGGCGAGATCCTTGACCTCGCCGCCGGACGTGGCCTGCTGCTGCTTCAGGCCGGCCCCGATGTGCTGCGCTTCGTGCCCGCGCTGACCATCAATGATGACGAGGTGGCCGACGGCCTGGTGCGCCTGCGCAGGGCGCTCGCGGATTTCGCACGCTGACAGCAGCGCGCCCGCTCAAGCCAGGCCGTAGCGCCCGAGCACCCGCCGCAGCGAGCGTGCATCGTTCACCGTATCGGCGTGCAGGCCGGCGCGCCGGGCACCCTGCACGTTGGCGAACTTGTCGTCCAGGAACAGGGTGCCGCCTGTGTCCCAGCCGAGGCGCTCCAGCGCCGCGAGGAAGGTCCGGGGATCCGGCTTTCGCATTGCGAGCGAGCCGCTGGTCAGGACACGGCCTTCGAACCGGCGTGATACCGGCGCGATGATTCCGGGGATCGCGCGCTCCAACAGCGGGCCGTTGTTGGTCAATACGCCCAGCCGCAGCGCGGCATCCAGCGAGGCCACCCTGGCGAGCACATCGGCATCCGCTGCCGTGCAGGCGCGCCGCGACGCCAGCCACGCTTCCTCGTCGATCGTGCAACCCAAGGCGTCGCCAAGGCGGCCGAGGTAGGTCGCGGTATCGACCAGTCCGCTGTCGTACTCCGTTTCAAGGCCGGAGGCGAACAGCGCCTCGTGCACGTGCCCCGGGTCGCAGCCGGCGTGGCCGGCCAGCGACCCTAGCCGCAGGTGGTGTTCGTAACGCGCCAGCACGCCGTCGAAGTCGAACAGCACCTGGCGAATGCGTGGTCTCACCCGGCGGCGACCACCCGGAACGCCTCGCGCGCCGCGGCCAGCGTCGCCTCGACCACGGCGTCGTCATGGGCGCTGGAAATAAAGCCGGCCTCGTAGGCCGAGGGCGCGAGGAACACGCCGCGCTCGAGCATGGCGTGGAAGAAGCGGTTGAACGCGGCCGTGTCGCAGGCGATCGCATCGGCGTAGGTGTCGACCTTCCGGTCGGTGAAGAACAGGCCGAACATCGCGCCGACGCGGTTGGTGGTCAGCGGCACGCCGGCATCGCGCGCGGCCTGTTCCAGGCCGTCGCACAGCGTGTTGGCGGTCGCCTCGAGGCGGTCGTGGAAGCCCGGTGCCTGCACCAGCTCCAGCATCGCCAGGCCTGCGGCCATGGCCACCGGGTTTCCGCTGAGCGTGCCGGCCTGGTAGATCGGGCCTGCAGGCGCGATCTGCTCCATCAGGTCCCGGCGGCCGCCGTAGGCGCCCACCGGCATGCCGCCGCCGATGATCTTGCCAAAAGTGGTCAGGTCGGGCGTGACGCCATAGCGCGCCTGGGCGCCGCCCAGCGCCACGCGGAAGCCGGTCATGACCTCGTCGAAGATCAGCAGCGCGCCGTATCGCGTGCACAGTTCGCGCAGGTGCTGCAGGTAGCCCTCGCGCGGCGGCAGGCAATTGGCGTTGCCGACAACCGGCTCGATGATCACGGCCGCCACTTCGCTGCCGATCTCCTCGAACAGCCTGGTCGCGCCTTCGAAGTCGTTGTAGCTGATGGTCGACGTGAGTTCGCTCAGTCCGGCGGGCACGCCGGGCGAGGTCGGTACGCCCAAGGTCAGCATGCCGCTGCCGGCCTTGACCAGGAAGGAGTCGCCGTGGCCGTGGTAGCAGCCCTCGAACTTGACGATGCGCTGCCGCCCGGTGGCGCCGCGCGCCAGGCGCACGGCCGACAGCGTGGCCTCGGTGCCGGAGTTCACCATGCGCACCATTTCGCAGGAGGGCGCGATGCGGGTGATGGTCTCGGCCATGGTGACCTCGGCCGGGCAGGGCGCCCCGAAGGACAGGCCGCTGGCGATGGCCGCCTGCACCGCCTCGCGCACCCGGGGATGGTTATGGCCGACGATCATCGGCCCCCAAGAGCCCACGTAGTCGATATAACGGTTGCCGTCGACGTCATGGAGGTAGGCGCCATCGGCGCGCTCGACGAAAAACGGTTCGCCGCCCACCGACTTGAACGCGCGCACCGGCGAATTGACGCCGCCGGGGATCAGCTCGCGGGCGCGGGCGAACAAGGCCTTTGACTTCTCATGCTTCATCGCAACTCGGTTCCTGTATGTCGGTGTGCCTGTGGATCGGGGGGAGGCACTAATCCCTGCCGGGCTGGAACGCCCGTTGATATGCGCGGGCCGCGGCCGCTGGGTCCGGCGCGTCGAACACGCCGCTGATCACAGCGACGAGGTCCGCGCCGGCTTCAATCACGATGCGGGCATTGTCGGGCGTGATGCCCCCGATAGCCACCAGAGGCAGGCCGAAGCCCGCGGCGTTGCGCAGCAGCTCCGGCGTCGCCCGGCGGGCCAGCGGTTTTGTGGGCGAGGGGAAACAGGCGCCGAACGCGAGGTAGCTGGCGCCGGCGTTCGCCGCGGCTTCGGCCGTGGCCAGGCTGTCGTAGCAGGAGGCGCCGATGATCGCGTGGTCGCCCAGTGCCTTGCGTGCCGCGCGGAGGTCGCCATCGCTTTCCCCCAGGTGCGCGCCGTCCGCGCCGCAGGCCAGCGCCAGCCGCCAGTCATCGTTCACGAGCAGGGGCACGCCGCGCGTCCGGCACAGGGGCAGCAGGGCCGCCACCTGTTCATGTGCAAGCGCGGCGTCGGCGCGCTTGTTGCGGTATTGCAGCAGCGCGGCGTGGTCGATCACCACCGACACCCTGGCCAGCAGGCGCGCGGTGACGGTGTCGTCGGGCGTCAACAGATAGAGTCCGCGCCCGGTCGGTGGTACGCGCGTCGGTGGCGTTTTCATGTCCGGCATCGCGTGGTTTCCTGTCGACAGGCGGAGTGTGACAATGAGGGCCCGCGCATGCGCGCGCTTGCCGACGCATTATCCGATGAACGAGTCCGCCACCGCCTTGCGCACCTGGATGTGCGTCGTCTGCGGCTTCATCTATGACGAAGCCCAGGGGCTGCCCGAAGAAGGCATCGCGCCAGGGACGCGCTGGGAAGACGTGCCGGAGACCTGGACGTGCCCCGACTGCGGCGTCACCAAGGACGACTTCGAGATGATGGCGCTCTGAGGCCTGCAGCGGTGTTGGCAGGGCCCGCCGGCGCCGCGTTCAGTGAACGGGTGCCGCGATTCCCGGCCCGAGTTCCAGTTCTGCCCCGTCCTCGAGGCCCAGCCGGCGCGCTTCGCCGGCATTGAGTTCCAGCACATACAGTGCCGCCCCGCGGCTCGGGTAGGGCGGGCAGCGATCGCCCGCTGAGCACGGCGGGACGTCGCGCTGTTGCGACACCAGCCGCAACGAGGCGTCGAAGTACAGGATGTCGAGCGGGATCCGCGTGTTCTTCATCCAGTACGCCAGGCGCTCCTCCCGTTCATGGATGAAGAGCATGCCGTGGCCCTCCGCGAGCACGTCGCGGAACATCAGGCCGCGTGCGCGCGTCTCGTCGTCGACGGCCACTTCCACGCGATAGCGCTCTCCGGCGAGCTCCACCCAGCGCGCGTCGCTCGCGCAGGCGCTCGCGAGCAGGCTGGTGCAGCACAACAGTGCGGCGATGAATGGCATGCGCATGGGAGGGTCCACCCTTTACATATAGAAGGATCAGCGCCCAACAGTCTTGGAGCCGGGCGCGGCGGTCAAGTCTTTGCGCATACCCCCTTCCCAAAACGATTCGGGCACTGCACAATGCGCGCCCCGCCACGGTGCGGTCGACGCAGTCGGCGACCAGGGCGGGGAGAGGAACGAAAAATACTGCTTCACAGGGTGTTGACGTTCTTCAAAACCGCGCTAAGATGTGCGGCTCCCCAGACGGAAACGGCCTTCGGGCCACGACGGAAAGGGAGGCTGAAATCAACCCCACACAGGGTGTTGACGGAAGCGAAAGTCGCACTACAATGTGCGGCTCCCTCGGACGAAACGGTCGCTGACCGCCACCTCCGAAGGACGCTGAAGAAAACGCCCACAGGGTGTTGACGGAAGCAAAAGTCGCGCTATAATGGGCGGCTCACCCCGGCGGAAACGCCAGGGACTGCGAAGCAGGCGCTGAGGCCTCTTCCAAGATCTTTGACAGTGTGCGCAGGTGACTTGTGCGGACGTCTGGCAAGTGGATGGTTGTCCATATTGCAGACGTACGTCACAAGAGCAACAAATCAATCAAATGCAGAAATGCACGCGAGTGGTTCGAGCTCAGGTAACGACGACTGCACTCAAGAGTTTGGACTTAGGTCCATGCAATTTTAAGTGAAGAGTTTGATCCTGGCTCAGAGTGAACGCTGGCGGCAGGCCTAACACATGCAAGTCGAACGGCAGCACAGGAGAGCTTGCTCTCTGGGTGGCGAGTGGCGGACGGGTGAGGAATACATCGGAATCTGCCTATTTGTGGGGGATAACCTCGGGAAACCGGGACTAATACCGCATACGACCTACGGGTGAAAGCGGAGGACCTTCGGGCTTCGCGCAGATAGATGAGCCGATGTCGGATTAGCTAGTTGGAGGGGTAATGGCCCACCAAGGCGACGATCCGTAGCTGGTCTGAGAGGATGATCAGCCACACTGGAACTGAGACACGGTCCAGACTCCTACGGGAGGCAGCAGTGGGGAATATTGGACAATGGGCGAAAGCCTGATCCAGCCATGCCGCGTGAGTGAAGAAGGCCTTCGGGTTGTAAAGCTCTTTTGTTGGGAAAGAAAAGCAATCGGTTAATACCCGGTTGTTCTGACGGTACCCAAAGAATAAGCACCGGCTAACTTCGTGCCAGCAGCCGCGGTAATACGAAGGGTGCAAGCGTTACTCGGAATTACTGGGCGTAAAGCGTGCGTAGGTGGTTCGTTAAGTCTGATGTGAAAGCCCTGGGCTCAACCTGGGAATTGCACTGGATACTGGCGGGCTAGAGTGCGGTAGAGGATGGCGGAATTCCTGGTGTAGCAGTGAAATGCGTAGATATCAGGAGGAACATCCGTGGCGAAGGCGGCCATCTGGACCAGCACTGACACTGAGGCACGAAAGCGTGGGGAGCAAACAGGATTAGATACCCTGGTAGTCCACGCCCTAAACGATGCGAACTGGATGTTGGGGACAATTGAGTCTTCAGTATCGAAGCTAACGCGTTAAGTTCGCCGCCTGGGGAGTACGGTCGCAAGACTGAAACTCAAAGGAATTGACGGGGGCCCGCACAAGCGGTGGAGTATGTGGTTTAATTCGATGCAACGCGAAGAACCTTACCTGGCCTTGACATGTCGAGAACTTTCCAGAGATGGATTGGTGCCTTCGGGAACTCGAACACAGGTGCTGCATGGCTGTCGTCAGCTCGTGTCGTGAGATGTTGGGTTAAGTCCCGCAACGAGCGCAACCCTTGTCCTTAGTTGCCAGCACGTAATGGTGGGAACTCTAAGGAGACCGCCGGTGACAAACCGGAGGAAGGTGGGGATGACGTCAAGTCATCATGGCCCTTACGGCCAGGGCTACACACGTACTACAATGGGAAGGACAGAGGGCTGCAAACCCGCGAGGGCAAGCCAATCCCAGAAACCTTCTCTCAGTCCGGATCGGAGTCTGCAACTCGACTCCGTGAAGTCGGAATCGCTAGTAATCGCAGATCAGCATTGCTGCGGTGAATACGTTCCCGGGCCTTGTACACACCGCCCGTCACACCATGGGAGTCTGTTGCACCAGAAGCAGGTAGCTTAACCTTCGGGAGGGCGCTTGCCACGGTGTGGCCGATGACTGGGGTGAAGTCGTAACAAGGTAGCCGTATCGGAAGGTGCGGCTGGATCACCTCCTTTAGAGACTAAAGACAGCTAATTGCCTGTCAGGCGTCCGCACAAGTGACCTGCATCCAGGAGTTCCACGGCGAAAGCCGGGAACCGACCCCTTTTATACGGGGCCATAGCTCAGCTGGGAGAGCACCTGCTTTGCAAGCAGGGGGTCGTCGGTTCGATCCCGACTGGCTCCACCACGCTGGACAAACATTGGGTCTGTAGCTCAGGTGGTTAGAGCGCACCCCTGATAAGGGTGAGGCCGGTGGTTCGAGTCCTCCCAGACCCACCACCCCTGGATGATCTGCGCACACACTAAAGATTTGAATCGGATTGGCATTGTGGCCGGTTCGTGTTCTTTGAAAATTAGGGACGTAGCGAGCGTTTGAGACGAATATCCAAACGTGTCGTTGAGGCTAAGGCGGGGCCCTAGAGGCCCTACATTTGAAGTTGTCGTATCTATTCGCGACGAATAATCCCGAGGCGACTTGGGGTTATATGGTCAAGCGAATAAGCGCACACGGTGGATGCCTTGGCGGTCAGAGGCGATGAAGGACGTGGTAGCCTGCGAAAAGTGTCGGGGAGCTGGCAACAAGCTTTGATCCGGCAATGTCCGAATGGGGAAACCCACTCCGCAAGGAGTATTGCATGGTGAATACATAGCCATGCAAGGCGAACCCGGGGAACTGAAATATCTAAGTACCCGGAGGAAAAGAAATCAACCGAGATTCCCCTAGTAGCGACGAGCGAACGGGGAGCAGCCCAAAAGTTGTTCCGGTTCTAGCAAAACAGTCTGGAAAGACTGGCCATAGAAGGTGACAGCCCTGTATGCGAAAGGGCCGGAATGATGATAAGTGAGTAGGGCGGGGCACGAGAAACCCTGTCTGAACATGGGGGGACCATCCTCCAAGGCTAAATACTCCTGACCGACCGATAGTGAACCAGTACCGTGAGGGAAAGGCGAAAAGAACCCCGGTGAGGGGAGTGAAATAGACCCTGAAACCGTGTGCGTACAAGCAGTAGGAGCCCTTCGGGGTGACTGCGTACCTTTTGTATAATGGGTCAGCGACTTACTGTTCGTGGCGAGCTTAACCGTATAGGGGAGGCGAAGGGAAACCGAGTCTGATAAGGGCGCATAGTCGCGGGCAGTAGACCCGAAACCGGGTGATCTAGTCATGCCCAGGGTGAAGGTACCGTAACAGGTACTGGAGGCCCGAACCCACTCCCGTTGCAAAGGTAGGGGATGAGGTGTGATTAGGAGTGAAAAGCTAATCGAACCCGGAGATAGCTGGTTCTCCTCGAAAGCTATTTAGGTAGCGCCTCGCACGAATCTTCTTGGGGGTAGAGCACTGTTATGGCTAGGGGGTCATTGCGACTTACCAAACCATTGCAAACTCCGAATACCAAGACAGAATATGCGGGAGACACACGGCGGGTGCTAACGTTCGTCGTGAAAAGGGAAACAACCCAGACCCACAGCTAAGGTCCCAAATTCCATGCTGAGTGGAAAACCATGTGGAAAGGCACAGACAGCCAGGAGGTTGGCTTAGAAGCAGCCATCCTTTAAAGAAAGCGTAATAGCTCACTGGTCGAGTCGGTCTGCGGGGAAGATTTAACGGGGCTAAGCATGGAACCGAAGCTTGGGGTGCATCACTTTGTGATGCGCGGTAGAGGAGCGTTCCGTAAGCCGTTGAAGGTGGATTGAGAAGTCTGCTGGAGGTATCGGAAGTGCGAATGCTGACATGAGTAACGATAATGGGGGTGAAAAGCCCCCACGCCGAAAGCCCAAGGTTTCCTTGCGCAACGTTAATCGACGCAGGGTGAGTCGGCCCCTAAGGCGAGGCAGAAATGCGTAGTCGATGGGAAGCTGGTTAATATTCCAGCACCTCGCACAAGTGCGATGGAGGGACGGAGAAGGTTAGGTCTACCGGGCGTTGGTTGTCCCGGGGAAAGGCGGTAGGTTTGGGTCTTTGGCAAATCCGGGACCCTTTAAGACCGAGCACCGAGACGAGCTCATTAGAGCGAAGTGACCGATACCACGCTTCCAGGAAAAGCTCCTAAGCTTCAGCTTGTGCAGACCGTACCGTAAACCGACACAGGTGGGTAGGATGAGAATTCTCAGGCGCTTGAGAGAACTCGGGTGAAGGAACTAGGCAAAATGGTACCGTAACTTCGGGAGAAGGTACGCCCCCTTTGGTGGCCACATGCGTGGCTGAGCTGAGGGGGGCCGCAGATACCAGGCCGCTGCGACTGTTTATCAAAAACACAGGACTCTGCAAACACGAAAGTGGACGTATAGGGTCTGACGCCTGCCCGGTGCCGGAAGGTTAATTGATGGGGTCAGCCGCAAGGCGAAGCTCTTGATCGAAGCCCCGGTAAACGGCGGCCGTAACTATAACGGTCCTAAGGTAGCGAAATTCCTTGTCGGGTAAGTTCCGACCTGCACGAATGGCGTAACGATGGCGGCACTGTCTCCACCCGAGACTCAGTGAAATTGAAATCGCTGTGAAGATGCAGCGTTCCCGTGGCAAGACGGAAAGACCCCGTGAACCTTTACTATAGCTTTACACTGAACGTTGAGTTCGTCTGTGTAGGATAGGTGGGAGGCTGTGAAACTGTGGCGCTAGCTGCAGTGGAGCCATCCTTGAAATACCACCCTGTCGTGCTTGACGTTCTAACCTAGGTCCGTTATCCGGATCGGGGACCGTGTATGGTGGGTAGTTTGACTGGGGCGGTCTCCTCCCAAAGAGTAACGGAGGAGCTCGAAGGTACGCTCAGCGCGGTCGGACATCGCGCACTGTGTGCAAAGGCATAAGCGTGCTTGACTGCAAGATCGACGGATCAAGCAGGTAGGAAACTAGGACTTAGTGATCCGGTGGTTCTGTATGGAAGGGCCATCGCTCAACGGATAAAAGGTACTCCGGGGATAACAGGCTGATACCGCCCAAGAGTTCATATCGACGGCGGTGTTTGGCACCTCGATGTCGGCTCATCACATCCTGGGGCTGTAGTCGGTCCCAAGGGTATGGCTGTTCGCCATTTAAAGTGGTACGCGAGCTGGGTTCAGAACGTCGTGAGACAGTTCGGTCCCTATCTGCCATGGGCGTTGGAGATTTGAGAGGGGCTGCTCCTAGTACGAGAGGACCGGAGTGGACGAACCCCTGGTGTTCCGGTTGTCACGCCAGTGGCATTGCCGGGTAGCTACGTTCGGAAGCGATAACCGCTGAAAGCATCTAAGCGGGAAGCGCGCCTCAAGATGAGATCTCCCGGGGCACAAGCCCCCTAAAGGAACCATCAAGACTAGGTGGTTGATAGGCTGGGTGTGTAAGTACAGCAATGTATTGAGCTAACCAGTACTAATGATCCGTGAGGCTTGACCATATAACCTCAAGTGGCCTTGGACTCGACGACGCGTCGATGTTCGACCCCAAAAGTTCGCTACGTCCCTACCTTATTCGCCAACGGCGGAGCTGATTCATGGCTCCGTTCCGAGGCAAACCAACGAGAGCGTGTGCGCGTCAAGCCGGCAACGGCCCGCGACCCTCCACCCTCTCCCTGGTGACAATAGCTGCGTGGAACCACCCGATCCCATTCCGAACTCGGAAGTGAAACGCGCATGCGCCGATGGTAGTGTGCATTTAGCATGCGAGAGTAGGTCATCGCCAGGGTTTTACCCCAAAACCCCGCAGCCACGGCTGCGGGGTTTTTCTTTGTGCGTGTTCCAGCGATCTTGCGCGTCGCCCTGCCCTCGGATAACGTGGGCGACTTCCCTACGTACCGGTGATTTCCATGCGTCGTGCAACATGCATCCTGTTTACCGCAAGCTGTTTCCTGGGCCTGTCATTGAGTGCTGGAGCGGCAGAAGTGGCGCGCGTCGACGTGCAGGGAGCCACCGGCATGTGCAAGGCGGCGACCAGTGCCTTCGCGGTCGGTACCCGTTACCGTCCGCTGGCGGTGGGGAACGAGTCCTCCGCCAATGCATTCGTCACCTGCAACTGGCAGGGCGATGACCGGACGGGCAGCGTGCGCGCTGCAAAGCGCCTCTCTGTGGTCGTCAGCAACTTCCACACCGTTGCCCAGAACGTCACCTGCACCCTCGTCAACGGTCACCAGACCGGGGCCCTGGTGTACGCAAGCTATACCCCCAAGACGGTCAGCATCCCCGCCGGCGGGTTCGCCGAGCTGGCGTGGGTGCCGGGCGAGGTTGAAAACTCGAAGCCTTCGGGCATTGACCGCCCATCCTTGAGTTGCACGCTGCCGCCGCAGACTTCGCTGCAGCACACCCGTCGTGAGTACAACGAAGATGTCGGCGCCTGACGTGCGCGGGCGGCTGCCCGCATGCACCGCTGCGGTGATCGCCGCCCTGCTGCTTGCAGGGCAGGCAGGCACCGCTGCTGCCGTAGAGGTCGAGCGCTACGACTATCAGGGGGCCGCCGCAATCTGTCAGCCTGCGACCCACCAGTACGGTACCAAGCTCCGCTCGCGGCCACTGGGCCTGGTAAATGAAGGTACGACGGCCGCCTTTGTTTCATGTGCACTTGTCAGTGACCCCCGTCCTGCGGGGCGGGGAGCGATGAAGGTGCTGGTCGAAGTGGGCGCTTCAGCAAACGTGACCGGCGGTGTCAGCTGTACGTTCGTGGATGGGCTGCAGCAAGGCGCAAGCTCGGACGCGGTGTATCGCACGAAGTCGACGTTGCTGACGGGTGGCGCGCGTGGCGTGCCCCTGACATGGCAGCCGAGCGAGATTGCCGGCGCTCCGGAACATATCTTCAGGCCCGCGGTGCAGTGCTTGCTCGGCCCGAGCATGGTCCTGCACTATCTGAGCATCACCTACGACGAAGATATCGGTGGCTGAGCCTGTCGGCTGAGAGGATCGAGTCCCTCTCGGCCGTCATCGCACCAGCGGAGGCGTCCCGCCGACGATCACCACGTCGGCAGGGCGTCGCGCGAAGATCCCCACGCTGACCACGCCGGGCACTTGGTTGAGCGATTGCTCAAGCGCCACGGGGTCGGTGATGGACAGTCCGTGGATGTCGAGCACCCAGTTGCCGTTGTCGGTCACGGTGCCCTGGCGCCAGACCGGCTGACCTCCGGTCATCGCGACGATCTCGCGGGCAACCAGGCTGCGAGCCATCGGGACCACCTCGACCGGCAAGGGGAAACGCCCGAGCACGGGAACCTCTTTGGATGGGTCGATGATGCAGACGAAGGTCGCGGCTGCCTCGGCGATGATCTTCTCGCGCGTGAGCGCGGCGCCACCGCCCTTGATCAGGCGCTTGCCGGGATCGCATTCATCGGCGCCGTCGACGTACAGCGGAATGGGGCCGCAGGCGTTGAGATCCAGCACCTCGATGCCGTGGCCGCGCAGTCGCTGCGTGCTCTGCTCCGAACTCGATACGGCACCGGCGATGCGGTCGCGCATGGCGGCCAGTGCATCGATGAAGTAGGTGACCGTCGAGCCCGTGCCGACCCCCACCACCATCCCATCCTCGACGTAGTCGATGGCCTTTTCGCCAGCCAGGCGCTTTGCGTCGCTCATTTCGGCTCCATGGCCAACAGGACTTTCCACTGCGCGGCGGTCACCGGCAGCACCGACAGGCGGGTGCCCTTGCGGATCAGGGCGAAATCTTCGCCCAGCGCCGTGGAACGGCCGCGGATGGCTTCAAGCGTGACCGGTCCGGCGAGATGCCGCACGAAGCCGACGTCGACCAGCATCCAGCGCGGTTCCTCGGGCGTCGACTTGGGATCGAAGTACTTGGACTTGCCGTCGAACTGCGTGGGATCCGGGTAGGCGCTGCTGGCCACTTCCGCGATGCCATAGATGCCAGGCACGGTACAGTTGGAGTGATAGAACAGCACCCCGTCGCCGACCTGCATGCCGTCGCGCATGAAGTTGCGCGCCTGGTAGTTGCGGACGCCCGTCCAGGGCTCGGTGCCGACGCGCTCGAGGTCGTCGATCGAAAAGTCCTCGGGCTCGGACTTCATCAGCCAGTAACGCTTTCGCTTGCCAGTGCTCATGTCGGACGCGCGAGGGTGGATTGATCGGTGCAGACCGCATCGAGCTGCACGTCCCAGTCTTCGCTGGGGAGCTCGCCTGCAACCTGCTGGAGCGCGAACGCCGCACCGACCAGCCGCGGTGGGGCCGGTTGGCGGTGGCGGAACGCGAAGCTGCGATCGTACCAGCCGCCGCCCATGCCCAGCCGGTGGCAGCGCGTGTCGAAGCCGACGAGGGGAACCACGACCAGGTCCAGCGCCGACGGCTCGAGCAGCGCGTCCGGCGCGGCGACGGGTTCAGGGATGCCGTAGCGGTTGGCTTCGACCGCTTCGCCCGCGCGCCATGGAGCGAAGCGCAGCCTGCCGTCCCCGTGCAGCACGGGCAGGCAATAGATGACGTCGCGCGGGAGCCGCAGCTGCCAGGCATGCAGCGCGATTTCCCCATCGGCAGCCCAGTAGCCGGCAACCCTGGCACCAGGCGCCAGCGGCTGGGCGAGCAGCTCGGTGGCCAGGCCACCCGCGGCACCGATGCGCGCGGCCGGCGGCACCGCACGGCGGCTTTCGCGCAGGGTCGCGCGGAGTGCGGCGCGGGCCGAGGTCATGCCGGCGCCACCGCGCGGTGCGCAGGCCTGCCGGAAAGAAGAAATACGTCCTCCACCATGTCGATGCGAGCCAAACGACCTTGAACCCGGGGTTCAAGTGGGAACGCTTGGCTGCCTTCGGGCTTTCCGCTCGTGGGCGGACATGCACGCCAGGCTTCCGTTGCGTCCCCGTGGTCGTCATTAAGGGACAAGGCGAATGTTTGTGCGCGCCGTCGGTCACGGCAGAGGACGCGTTCGCAGTATACCGCGGGGTCTCGTGTTTCGAGGGCCACCTGTCGGCCGACGTTCACCTTGCGCACGACGGCACGCGCGCGGTGCGTGCACCCATCAGGCATCGAGCAGGCCGTCGAGCTTGGCCTGCAGGGCCGACAGCGCGCCGGCCAGTTCGCGGTCGCGCCGTTCGCCGTCGCGCTTCAGCTGTTCCAGCTCGTGGGCGAGGTTCAGCGCGGCAAGCACCGCCACGCGATCGATCGCGGCCATGCGGTTCGCGCCGCGCACCTCGCGCATGCGCGTGTCCAGCAGGCGCGCGGCGGACATCAGGCCGTCAACCTCGCCGCTGCCCACGCCCACGGTGTATTCACGGTCCAGCACGCGGACGCTGACCGCCTGGGTATTGCTCACGTGTGCTGCTCCAGTGATTTCAGGCGCGCGATCATCGCTTCGACGCGGCTGCGCGCCTGCTCGTTCTTCGCCAGCAGCTGCGCGCGTTCGCCCGAGACCTGCTCATGCTGCTGGCGCAGGCTGCGATTTTCCTCCGTCAGCCGACGCGTGCGCACCGCCAGCTCGTCGAAGCGTTCGGAAAGCCTCTGCAGCTGGGCAAGCACGTCTTTGGTGTCCATTCCCGGCACGATAGGCAGGCCGGCGGGGGCGGTCAAGGCGCGCGCGCGGCGCCGGCGAGCTGGCCCACGGCAAGCTGCCGCTTGCGGATGAAGGCCATGCACGACATCGCGTCGATCGGCTGCGAGACCCAGTAGCCCTGGATCTCATCGCAGCGGTGCTGCGCCAGGAACCGCGCCTGGGCCTCGTTTTCGACGCCCTCGGCGACCACGACCAGGCCCAGTCCGTGGGCCATGGCGATCACCGTGGTGGTGATCGATGCACCTTCGCGGTCATGGCAGAGGTCGGCGATGAAGGTCTGGTCGATCTTGAGCGTGGTGATAGGCAGCCGCTTGAGGTAGGCAAGCGACGAGTAGCCGGTGCCGAAATCGTCGATGGCCAGCGATACGCCGAGTTCGCGAAAGGCCTGCAGCTTCTGCGCGGTCTGGCTGGCATTGGCCATCAGCACGCTTTCGGTGAGTTCCAGCTCGAGCGCCTGCGGCGGAACGCCGGTGTCGTCAAGCACCCGCCGCACGACTTCGGCGAAATCGCCGCGCAGCAGCTGCAGCACCGACATGTTCACCGAGACCGTCAGGTCGGACAGCCCGTGCTCCCGCCAGCGTCGGTGGGCCAGGCAGGCTTCGCGCAGCACCCATTCACCGATCTCGAGGATCATCCCGTTCTCTTCCGCCAGCGGGATGAAGTCCGCGGGCGGGATCTCGCCGTGTTCGGGGCTGGTCCAGCGCAGCAGGGCTTCGGCGCCGGTGATGCGCGACGTCGCAAGCGACTGCCGCGGCTGGTAGACCACGCGCAGTTCACCGCGGTCGAGCGCCTTGTGCAGCGCGCCCGCCAGCGTCGCGCGCCGCCGGATCGCGGCCTCCATGCTGTCGTCGTAGCGCATCCAGGTGCGGCGGCCCGCGGCCTTGGCCTGGTACATGGCGGCATCGGCGCGCTTGAGCAGCTCCGTGGGCACCTGCGCGTGGTCGGGATACAGGCTGATGCCGATGGATGCCGACACCGATACCTCCTGGCCGTCCTCCGGCACCAGCGGCGCCTCGAAGGCCATGATGATCTCGCGTGCCACCCGCTCGGCGTCCTCGGGGACCGCCAGGTCTTCGAGGATCACCGTGAACTCGTCGCCGGCCAGCCGCGCCACGGTCTGCCCGTGGCCGACGGC
The DNA here is from genome assembly GCF_054072735.1 of Luteimonas sp. A649. Taxonomy (NCBI): domain Bacteria; kingdom Pseudomonadati; phylum Pseudomonadota; class Gammaproteobacteria; order Lysobacterales; family Lysobacteraceae; genus Luteimonas; species Luteimonas sp. A649. The sequence continues at coordinate 1,741,221 of NZ_JBSVRQ010000001.1, forward strand.
CTGCTGCAGACGGGCGGCCACGGCACGCAGGATGCGGTCGCCCACGGCGTGGCCGAGCGAGTCGTTGATGTCCTTGAAGCGGTCGAGGTCGAGGAACAGCACCGCCACCCTGGAGCCCTCGCGGCGCGCGCGCACGATCGCGCGCGACAGCCGCTCTGCGAGCAGCGAGCGGTTGGGCAGGTTGGTCAGCGCGTCGAAGTTCGCCAGGTAGCGCAGCTCCTCTTCGGCACGCTTGTGGAGCGTGATGTCGCTGAGCATCAGCACGTACATGCGCTCGCCGTCGGCGTCGCTGCCAAGCACCGTCGCGGCCTCGACCGCGCACAGGAACTCCTCGCCGTTCCGCTGCCGCTGCCACATCTCGCCCGACCAGCGGCCATCGCGCGCGACGGCTTCGCGCATCGCGCGGCCGCTCGACGGGTCGTGTTCGAGGCTGTCGAGCACGCTCACGCCACGCCCGGCGACATCGGCCGCGTCGTGGCCCGTGATCCGGGCAAAGGCGGGGTTCACCGAGAGGAAGCGGAACTGCGCGTCGAGCACGGCCACGGCCTCGCTCATGCTGCGCAGGACTTCACTGGCGATGCGGTTCTCGCGCTCCACCGCGCGGCTGGTGCCGATGTCCAGGGAGGTGCCGGCCAAGCGCAGGATCGTGCCATCGGGATTGAACTCCACGGCGCGGCCGCGCGCGCGGATCCAGACCCATTCGCCGCGCGTGGACACCGGGCTGTCGGCGCGGACGCGGTGTTCGGATGCGAATTCCGATGTCTCGCCCGCGACGTGGCGGTGCATGGCATCGACCACGCCGGGCAGGTCCTCGGGGTGGATCACGGCCGCGGGGTCGGCCTGCTCAGAGCTGAAGTCGTAGCTGCGGCCCGTGTCGTGACGGGCGACCAGGTAGCGCAGGCGCGCGGTCGGGACGTGGAAGTCCCAGTAGCGCTGGCCGCTCGCCCACAGCGCCATCCGGAAGCCCAGCTCGCGATCCTGCAGGCGCGCCACCGCCCGCCGCGCGGCGCGGGCGCGCAGGGCCACGGCGATGCAGGCCGCTGCGAACAGCAGCGCCATCGCTACGGCGACCACAAAGCGCGTTTCAGCGGCCACTGGCTCGCAGGATTCCCTCACGCCTCCCCCGGCGGTCCTTGCAGTGTAGGCATGGGGCGCCGCCGGCAACAAGCCATCCGCGGCGGTACACTGCGCCGGCCCTTCGCAGCCGCTTCCGTACCCATGTCCGAATCATTGCCTTCCCTGTCCGAAGTCGAGCAGGCCTGCCGCGAATCCGAACTCGCCACGCCTGCCGCCGAACTCCATGGCGGCCTGTGCGGCTGGCTCGCCGGCGGTGGCGACGCCGCCGGCAACTGGTTGGCGCAGGTCATGGTGGACGACACCCTGCCTGCTCCGCCGGACGGCTCGGTGCTTGCACGGCTGCAGGTCGCGACCCGCGCCCAGTTCGAGGACCGCGATTTCGGCCTGGTCCTGCTTGGTCCCGGCGAAGAGGCCTCGCTGGCGGAACGCAGCGGCGCGCTGTTCGACTGGTGCCGCGGTTTCGTCGGCGCCTTCGGGCTCGCCGCCGGCGCCGACCCGCGGCTGTCGGGAGAGGGCGAGGAGGCACTCGCCGACATTGCACGCCTCGCCCGCGCCACCGCGCAGGACGAGGGCGACGAAGAAGACGAGGCCGCGCTGGCCGAGATCGAGGAGTTCGTGCGGGTCGCCGCATTGCTCCTGCACGGTGATTGCGCGCTGGCCGCGCGGCACCGCAACAGCCTGAACTGAAGGCCGCGGCATGGCCCTTGCCACTACGCTGGCCAGCTACGGGCGCCGTCGCCGCCAGCTGATGCGCATGGCCGGCGATGAAGCCATCCTCATCCTGCCCGCCGCGCCCGAGCGCGTGCGCAGTCGGGACACGTTCCATCCCTACCGGCAGGACTCCGACGTCCTGTACCTGAGCGGCTTCGAGGAGCCCGATGCCGTGCTGGTGCTGGTGCCCGGCCGCGCGCATGGCGAGTCGCTGCTGTTCTGCCGCGAACGCGACCCCGTGCGCGAGGCCTGGGATGGTCCGCGCGTCGGACCCGAAGGTGCGCCCGAAGCGCTGGGCGTCGACGACGCGTATGCGATCGACGATCTCGACGACATCCTGCCCGGCCTGCTCGAGGGCCGCCGCCGCGTGTACTACCACTTCGGCCGCGACACCGACTTCGACCTCAAGCTGATCGGCTGGCTGAACCGGGTCCGTGCGCAGGTGCGCCACGGCGCCCAGCCGCCGCACGAGTTTCTCGAACTCGGCCACCTGCTCGACGAGATGCGCCTGTTCAAGACCGCCGACGAACTGAAGCTGATGCGGCGCGCGGCCAAGGTCACGGTGCAGGCCCACCAGGCGGTGATGCGCAGCGCGCGCGCCGGCATGCGCGAGTACGAACTGCAGGCCGAACTCGAACGCGTGTTCCGCGCCGCCGGCACCGAGCCCGCCTACGGCAGCATCGTCGGCGCCGGCGCGAACGCATGCGTGCTCCACTATCGCGCCAACGATGCCGTCGCGCGCCGCGGCGACCTGGTCCTGGTCGACGCCGGCGCCGAGCACTGCGGCTACGCCGCCGACATCACCCGAACCTTTCCCGTTGACGGGCGCTTCAGCCGCGAGCAGCGCGTGCTGCACGACCTGGTGGGTGCCGCGCATGCCGCAGCGCTCGCCCAGGCACGGCCCGGCGTCCCGTACGAGGCCGGCCACGAGGCGGCGGTCGAGGTGCTGACCGAGGGCATGCTGTCGCTTGGCCTGCTCAAGGGCACGCTGCGCAAGGCGCTCGCCGACAGCGCCTACAAGCGCTTCTATCCGCACAAGACCGGGCACTGGATCGGCCTGGACGTGCACGACGTCGGTGACTATCGGATCGACGGCGAGTCGCGCCTGCTCGAGCCGGGCATGGTCTACACCATCGAGCCGGGCATCTACATCCCGCCGGGGGACACCGGCGTGGCGGCGAAGTGGCGCGGCATCGGCATCCGCACCGAGGACGACGTGGCCATCACGCGCGACGGCCACGAGGTGCTCACCGCCGGCCTGGCGCGCAGCGCGGACGAGATCGAGGCGTTCATGGCCGCCTGAGCCGCGCGACGCCCCGGGCTCAGGCCAGCGCGGTGAATTCCTCGCGCGTCAGGTTGACCGGCGCGTCGTCGGTGCACACGACGTTGTCTTCGATGCGCACGCCGCCAAACGGGCGGAAGGCGTCGATCCGATCCCAGTCGACCAGCCCTGCGTTGTCGCCGGCCGCGAGGTCCTCCATCAGCATGTCGCCGAAGTACAGGCCGGGCTCGATGGTCACCACCATGCCGGGCGCGAGTTCGCGCGTCAGGCGCAGGTAGGGATGGCCTTCGGGCTTGTCGATGGTGCCGCCGGCGTCGGAAGCGGCGAAGCCGGCGACATCGTGCACCTGCAGGCCCAGGCCGTGGCCGATGCCGTGCGGGAAGAAGCTCGAGCTCAGGCCCGTGGCCACCGCCTCTTCGGCGCCGCACTTCACGATGCCGAACTCCTTCAGCACGCCGGACAGCGCCAGGTGGGCATCGAGATGCAGTTGGCGGTAGTCGACGCCGGCGCGGACCTGGTCGCACATCGCCAGCTCGGCGCGGTCGATGGCGTCGATGAAGGCCTGGAACTCCCCGTCGCGATCGATGGCGTGGGTGCGGGTGATGTCGGCGGCGTAGCCGGCATGGCCGGCGCCGGCGTCGAGCAGGAAGCTGCGCACGGGCTTGGGCGGCAGGCGGTCGCGTTCGGTGTAGTGCAGCACCGCGCCATGCGTGTTGAGCGCGACGATGTTGCTGTAGGGCAGCTCGTTGGCGTCCTGCCCGACCGCCTGGCAGTACGCCAGGTGGATGCCGAACTCGCTGGCGCCGGCACGGAAGGCGCGTTCGGCGGCGCGATGGCCGCGCACGGCGTGCCGCGTGGCCTCGCGCATCATCGCCAGCTCGTAGGGCGTCTTGTAGGCGCGGTGGTAGTCGAGGTAATCCAGCACCGGTTGCGGATTGTTGGGCGCGAATGCGCCGTAGCGGCCCAGCGCGCTCTGCGGCTCGCCGAGGATGGCGCAGCGGGTGGCGTTGCGCGGCAGGTGCTGCAGGGCGTCGTCGGGATTGCGCACCACTTCGATGTCGAAGTGCTCGACCCAGTAGCCCGAGGGCGCATCCGGCACCACGTGCCAGTAGTCGCGCGGCTGCAGGTAGACCAGCTTCGGCCGCGCGCCCGGCGTGAACACCAGCCAGCTGCCGGGGTTGCGGACCAGCGGCGCCCAGGCCTTGAACTGCGGGTTGGCGGCGTAGGGATAGTCGCGGTCGTCGAAGACCTGGTAGTGCAGGGTGCCACTGGGCACCACCAGGTGGTCGAAGCCGCCGCGCTCCAGGGCCACCGCGGCGCGGGCGGACAGCGTTTCGATGTGGGCGGGGTAGAGGGCGGCAGCGGTCTGGGAGGTCATGGCGGCTACATGTACGGGGGAAGGCCCATTTTGCCGCATCGACCGCGATCCCGCCGAGACGCTATTCGTAGCGGCTGCCGGGCGCGTCGATCCATGAGCGCAGCGGGGCCGCCTGCTGCTCGGTGGTGCCGATGAAGCGGAATCCCGCCCAGACCTGGCCGGGCGCGCTGGCCTGGTCCATCCACAGCAGGTGCACGCCGATCTCGATGGTGGATTCACCGCCGCTTGCCGCAGGCAGGCTGAAGCGGAACTGGTACAGCGCATCGTCGACCAGCGGGGTGCCGGCCATCAGCAGCATGCCGGTCTCCGACAGGTTGCCGATGCGGCCGACCACGCGCTCGGTCATGGCATCGACCACGAGGATGGTGTCGGGTGCCTTGCGGCGGCGTGCGCGGCGGAACTCGTTGATCATGCGTGTGCGTCCCCGGTGATGGGCAGCGCGTCGCCGCGGCCGGCGAAGCTGCGCAGGGTCCGCAGCGCCGCCTGCCAGGCGCGGTCGACCAGGCGCCCGCGCTCGGCGGTGACGATGCGGGCCTGGCCGGCCACGACCATCCGCGCCAGGGAATCCAGCGAATGCTCGCCGATGCGCTGGCCGCGCTGGTTCACGAACAGCGCGTTGTCGGTCACCGGGCTGAACCAGGACATGCGCCGGCGCACCACGTCGCCCTGCTGGTTCAGGGTGAATTCGATCCAGGTGCCGAAGGGCATCACCCGCAGCTGGTCGTAGCGCGCCTGCTCCTCGGGCGTGCGCGGCGGCAGGTCGGGGCGGCGCGCGCGTTCGGCGTCTTCGCCGAGCCGGGTGCGCGCCTTGAGCTTCATCGCAAGCTCCGTGCGCGAGGCCGGATCGTCTTCGTCGCTGCGGCTGCTGGTCAGGCGCGCGGTGATGATGCCGGCCTCTTCGGCGTGGTAGCCGACCTGCGACAGGGCTGCTTCGACGTGGCTGGCCAGCGCCGGGTCGGCGATCTCCTCGCCGCGCGCGCAGGCGGTGATGATGCGCCGCGTGGCATCGAGCTGGGCCTGCCATTCCGGCGACGATTCGCCCTGGCGCAGCAGCGTCAGGGTCAGCACGTCGGCCCAGGCCTGGTTGAGCAGTGCCTTGGAGAACTTGGGGATCCGCTGGTCGCCCAACAGCTTTTCAAGGACCGTCGCCGACCGCCGCTTGGCGACCTCGAGCTTCTCCTTGCCGCGCGCGGCCTCGATGTGCCGGCGCTCGAGCATCTCGGCCTTGCGCACCTGCGCCTGCAGGTGCGCCTGCAACTTCTCGTTGCTGGTCTCGAACACCTTGCTGTCGCCGTCGTACTGGTCGACGACGTGGTTGACCGCTTGTTGCAGCGGCTCCAGGAGCTGCGGGTCGACGTCGTCCTTGTCCAGCCAGCTGGCGGCGGTTTCGGCGACGGTGTTGAGCAGTTCGCGCGCCGGGTGGGTGGCCTGGACGAAGAACGCCTGGTCCTGCAGCGCGACGCGCAGCAGGGGCAGCTGCAGGCGCCGGATCAGCGCCGCGGCCGGCGCGTCGGTCTGGATCTCGCCCTCGAGCTGGCCATACAGCAGGTGCAGCAGCTCGAAGGTGTCGTTGTCGCGCTGCGACAGGGCCGCACCCTTGCCGTGCCGCTGCCGCGCCTGCGCCAACAGCATCTGGCGCACGTCCATGAGGTTCGGCTTGGCGCCGCCGGGGCCGCTGGGCTGGCGCTGCAGCGTTCCCAGCGCATGCATCAGCTCGCCGGTCCCCAGCGTCGCCATCGGCCCTGCGCTCTTGCCGGCCTTGAGCTTGCCGATCAGCGCCCGGCGCCCGGCCAGCAACTGCTGCAGGGCGGTATAGGACGCCTGTTCGTCGCTGCCGGCGAGGGCAGTGGTGGTTTCCGCCATCCAGCCCGTGTGCGGTTGCCCGGCGCCGCCGGGCATGCCTGGAATACCGGGCTGCCGCGCGCGCGCGCCCGCTGCACCGGCGGCCGGGCCCGAACCGGAGCTGTCCCGGGCCGCCGTGTCCCCGGCGTGGTGCCCCTGGTCGGATGCACCGCTGTCCCGGCTCTCGGCCGTGGCGCCCTGTGCGCCCGCCTTGCGGCGCCCGGTGGCCTGGCCGGGTGCCGCGTTTTCCGCGGCCTCTTCGGCGGAGCTGCGAGGTGACGCGCGCAGGCGCACGGGCACGTAGGTCAGGCCTTTGAGGATCCCGGCCTGGTCCAGCGTGGCGTCCAGCTTCTCGAGCACGGGCGCGTAGTGCGCCATGACCATGCGGTCGAACAACCGGTACAGGAGTTCACGCGCCTCCGGGCCCACCTGCAGCGACCGGCAGGCGTTGCGCAGCGCGCGGCACACGGCCTGCGGTCCGAGCGGCAGGCGTTCGGCATCCATCGCGGGCGTGCCGGCCAGCACGCCGAAGCGCTGGCCGAGCAGGTGCATCGGCAGGCTGGCGCGGCCCTCCTGCCGGGTGGCGATTTCGCGCAGCAGGGTGTCCTCGTCGATCATGGAATCGTCGACCAGGCTCAGTACGCGTCCGGCGGCCGGCGTTGCACGCGACGTCGCCGGCGTGGACGTGACGGGTGGCGTGCGCAGGGTCGCCAGCCCCGCCTCGAGTTCGAGCATGAACTGCGGCACCAGGTCCGAGCGGTTGCTGCGGAAGGTGCGGAGTGCCTGCACGTAGGCGGACTCGCTGCCGGGATGGCGTGCGCGCTCGGCCAGTCGGAACAGTTCCTGCTCGTATTCGTCGAGCAGCAGTGCCAGGTAGGTATCGAGTTCCATCGACACCAGTCTCAGCGCCGCATCGAGCGCCTTGCGCACGCGCCGCGGCAGCTCAGCGGCCGCCAGGCTTCGCTGCCCGGGGCTGTCGTTTGGATGGGTCGTCAATGACATGAGTGCGTGGCTTGTTCCCCGGTGATCTTCATATCACGGGCACGGTATAACGGCCAGCACGCAGGATGTGCGCGCGACCGGCCATCGGAGTCGCGGGTTCTCGATCACGCCAGGAACAGCGAGACCACGTCGTTTCCCAGGCGCCGCCCCAGCGCGGTGGGGACCACGCGTTCGCCGCCGATGTGCAGCCAGCCGCGGGACACGGCCTCGCCCAGCTCGCGGTCGATCGCGGTCCGCGGCAGGCCGGTGCGCGCCTCGAAGTCGGCCAGCGCGAACCCCTCGTGCAGGCGCAACACGTTGAGCATGTATTCGAAGGGCAGGCGCGACGACTCGACGTCCTCGTCACCGCCCAGCGCGGCGTCGCTGCCGGCCACCGGCATCCAGGCCGTGGGGTGTTTGAGCTTCCAGCGCCGGCGCACGGTCTGCGCGGCGCCCAGGCTGATCTTGCCGTGGGCGCCGGCGCCGATGCCGAGGTAATCGCCGAAGCGCCAGTAGTTGAGGTTGTGCGCGCACTGCCGGCCGGGGCGGGCGTAGGCGCTGACTTCGTAATGCTCGAAGCCTTCCGCGGCCAGCATCTCCTGGCAGTGTTCCTGGATGTCCCAGGCCGCGTCCTCGTCGGGAATGCCGCCGGGCGGCCGCGCGGCGAACAGCGTGTTCGGCTCCAGGGTGAGCTGGTAGTGCGAGACGTGCGCGGGTTGCAGCGCGAAGGCGCGCTCGAGGTCGGTGGCGGCGCCGGCCAGGTCCTGGCCGGGCAGTGCGTACATCAGGTCGAGGTTGATGTTGTCGAAGCCCGCGTCCTGGGCGAGTTTCACAGCCGCATCCGCCTCGCTGCTGTCGTGGATGCGGCCCAGGCGCTGCAGGCAGCCGTCGTCGAAACTCTGGATGCCGAAGCTCAGGCGGTTGACGCCGGCGGCGAGGTAGCCCTCGAAGCGGCCGTGCTCGGCGGTACCGGGGTTGGTTTCGAGCGTGATCTCGCAGCCGGGCGCGAAGCGCAGCCGCGCGCTGGCCTGCTGCAGGAAGTCGTCGATCGCATCCGCCGGGAACAGCGAAGGCGTGCCGCCGCCGAAGAACACGCTGTGCACGGTGCGGCCCCAGGCCAGCGGCAGGTCGTGCTCGAGGTCCGCGATGAGCGCCCGCACGTAATCGCCGAAGGGCAGGGCGCCGCGCTGCTCGTGCGAGTTGAAGTCGCAGTACGGGCATTTGCGCACGCACCAGGGCAGGTGCACGTAGAGCGACAGCGGCGGTGGCACGAGCATGGTCAGGCGAGTTCGGGCAGGCGCGCGCGCAGCGCGGCCAGCGCGCGGCCGCGGTGGCTGACCGCGTTCTTGGTGGCGGCCGGCAGTTCGGCGGCGGTCTGGCCGCTGTCGGGATCCAGGAACACCGGGTCGTAGCCGAAGCCGCCGTCGCCCCGTGGGTCGCGCAGGATGCGGCCGCGCCAGCTGCCTTCAACCACCAGCGGGCAGGGGTCGGTGGCGTGGCGTAGCAGCACGATGCAGCAGTGGAAGCTGGCGCCGCGCGCCGCGTCGCCGACGCCGTCCAGCTCGCGCAGCAGGCGTTCGATGTTGCGCCCGGCGTCGCCACCGGGACCTGCGTAACGCGCGGAGTACAGCCCGGGCGCGCCGCCGAGGGCGTCCACGCACAGGCCGGAGTCGTCGGCCAGCGCCGGGAGCCCGGTCGCCCGTGCCGCGTGGCGCGCCTTGAGCAGGGCGTTCTCGACGAAGCTCAGGCCGGTTTCCTCGACGTCGACGACGCCGAACTCCGACTGCGCGCGCAGCCTGAACCCGTCATCGCCCAGCAGCGAATGCAATTCGGCGAGCTTGCCGGCATTGCCGCTGGCCAGCACCAGGTCCACGGCTCAGCCCGCGGCCAACGCGGCCTGCTGCGCGGCGAACAGCTCGCCGCAGCCCTTCGTGGCCAGCGCCAGCAGCGCGTCGAGTTCGTCGCGGCGGAAGGCGTGGCCCTCGGCCGTGCCCTGCAGCTCGATGAAGCCGCCGCCGTCGTTCATCACCACGTTCATGTCGGTGTCGCAGCCGCTGTCCTCGACGTAATCGAGGTCGAGCACGGGCAGGCCGCCATGGATGCCGGCCGAAACCGCCGCTACCGCGCCGTGGATCGGATCGCGCTTGAGCTCGCCGCGGCCCTGCAGCCAGCGCACCGCGTCGACCAGGGCGACGTAGGCGCCGGTGATGGCCGCGGTGCGGGTGCCGCCGTCGGCCTGCAGCACGTCGCAGTCGAGCGTGATGGTGCGTTCGCCCAGGGCGTCGCGGTCGACGCAGGCGCGCAGGCTGCGGCCGATCAGGCGCTGGATCTCGAGCGTGCGCCCGCCCTGCTTGCCGCGCGAGGCCTCGCGGTCGCTGCGGGTGTGGGTCGCGCGCGGCAGCATGCCGTACTCGGCGGTGACCCAGCCCGCGCCCTTGCCGCGCAGGAAGCCGGGGACCCGGTTCTCGACGCTGGCCGTGCACAGCACCCGGGTTTCGCCGAAGGCCACCAGCACCGAGCCCTCCGCATGGCGCGTGAATCCGCGCTCGATGCGCACCTCGCGCATCTGGTCGGGCGCACGGCCGCTGGGGCGAGGGGTCTGGGACATGTCGATTACCGCTGGAATGGCGCGCGAGTTTACCATCGGCACCCCAACCCACTGGATGCCGGCATGATCCGCAGCATGACCGCCTACGCCTCCGGCGAGCGTACGACCCCCTGGGGCACGCTTGCCTGTGAACTGCGCGCGGTCAACCACCGCTTCCTCGAGGTCGGGCTGCGCGCGCCCGACGAGCTGCGCGTGCTGGAGCCGCAGCTGCGCGAACGGGTCTCGGCGAAGGTGTCGCGCGGCAAGCTCGACCTCTCGCTGCGGCTGCGCAGCGCGGAGGGTGCGGCCTCGCTGCACGTCGACGAGGCGCTGCTTGGCCAGCTGGCAACGCTCGCGCACGATGCCGAAGGGCGCTTTCCCGGCCTGCGCACGCAGTTCGTGGATCTTCTGCAGTTCCCGGGCGTGCTGCGCTCGGCGGCGCCGGAGCCCGCGGCGCTGCAGGCCGAGGTGCTGGCCCTCCTGGACGAGGTGCTCGATGCCTTCATCGCCGCGCGCGAGCGCGAGGGCGGCAAGCTGGTCGCCGCCATGCTGGAGCGCGTCGACGGCATCGCCGCCCGCGCAGCCCAGGTGCGCGACCTCGTCCCCGTGATCCGTGCCGGCCAGCGCACCAAGCTCGAGGCGCGCCTGGCCGACCTCGCGCAGGCGGCGGACCCGGGCCGGGTCGAGCAGGAGCTGGTGCTGGCGCTGCAGAAACTCGACGTCGACGAGGAACTCGACCGCCTCGACAGCCACGTCGTCGAGATCCGGCGCGTGCTCGAGCAGCCCGAGCCCGCGGGGCGCCGCCTCGACTTCCTGTTGCAGGAGTTCAACCGCGAGGCCAACACCCTGGGCTCGAAGTCGGTCGACGCCCGCACCACCAACATCGCGGTGGAGCTGAAGGTGCTGATCGACCAGGTCCGCGAACAGGTGCAGAACATTGAGTAGCGCCGGCCGCCAGGCGCGCGGGACGCTGTTCATCGTCGCGGCGCCCTCGGGCGCCGGGAAGTCGAGCATCGTCAACGCCTGCCTGGCGCGCGACCGCAACATCAGCCTGTCGATTTCGTTCACCTCGCGGCCGCCGCGTCCCGGCGAATGCCACGGGCAGCACTATCACTTCGTCGACGATGCGCAGTTCCAGCGCATGATCGACGCCGGCGACTTCTTCGAGTACGCCCGCGTCCATGGCGACTGGAAGGGCACCGCGCGGCAGTCGGTCGAACCGCAGCTGGCCGCGGGCCGGGACGTGCTGCTGGAGATCGACTGGCAGGGCGCGCGCCAGGTGCGCGCGATGGTGGACGACGCGGTCGGCATCTTCATCCTGCCGCCGTCGCGGGAGGCGCTCGACCAGCGCATGCGCAAGCGCGGGCAGGACAGCGAGGAGGTCATGGCCCGTCGCCTGGCCGCCGCGCGCGAGGAGATGTCGCACTACGACGAGTTCGATTTCGTGATCGTCAACGACGATTTCGACACCGCCGTCGCCGAGATGTGCGCGGTGTTCACGGCCAGCCGCCTGCGCCGCGCCTCGCAGGCCCAACGCCATGCGAACCTGCTGGACGCGCTGCTGCAGGACGAATAGGGCGGGCAGTCGGGCCGCAAGTGGCTGATTCATATGACGTTGCTTGCGAAGCGGGGGGCTTTGCCCTATCATTTCCGGTCCCTTACCCTGCATTGACGGCCCGCCGGCCGCCCGGAGATTTATGGCCCGCATCACCGTTGAGGATTGCCTCCAGGTCATCGACAACCGCTTCGAGCTCGTCATGCTGGCCGCCAAGCGCGCCCGCCAGCTCGCCAACGGCGTCGAGTCGAAGCTCGACAACAGCGAGAACGACGACAAGCCGACCGTGCTGGCGCTGCGCGAGATCGCCGCCCGTACCATCGATGCCGATTTCGTAGAAGCCGTCGAGAAGTCCGAGCGCGAGCGTCGCGAGCGCGAGGCCCTGGAGTGGGCCGCGGCCGAGGTGGTGGCCGACGACGACCTGGCCAAGGGCGACGACATCTGAACCCGGCGCGCGCCGCGAGGCGCCGCGCCGCAGCGACGGCCCCGCCCTGGCGGGGCCGTTTGCATTCCGGGGCCGGCATCCAGGGCGCGGCCTGCGTTGCCGCCCCGCGGGCGCGCGCGTAGGCTCTTCGCATGAATTCCGCCGAGCTAGCGCTGGTGCAGGTTTCCGTGCCTGGGGACGAGGACGTCCCCGGCTACATGCGTGCGCTCGAAACCGCCGCCGCTTACCTTCCGGCGGAACAGCTGCGACTCCTGCGCCGCGCATGGGCCGTGGGCGCGGCGGCGCACGAGGGACAGGTGCGCAAGTCCGGCGAGCCCTACATCACCCACCCGGTGGCGGTGGCCGGTGTGCTGGCCGAGCAGAAGGTCGACATCGAGACCCTGGTGGCGGCGGTCCTGCACGACACCATCGAGGACACGCCGCTGACCCGCGCGGCGCTGGCCAGCGAGTTCGGCGAGTCCGTGGCGGAGCTGGTCGAGGGCGTGACCAAGCTCGACAAGCTGCAGTTCGCCAGCCGTCGCGAGGCCGACGCGGAAAGCTTCCGCAAGATGATGCTGGCGATGGCACGCGACCTGCGCGTGATCCTGATCAAGCTCGCCGACCGCCTGCACAACATGCGCACGCTCGGCGCGCAGTCGGCCGAGGCGCGCGAGCGTATCGCGCGCGAGACGCTCGAGGTCTATGCGCCGATCGCGCAGCGCCTGGGCATGAACCTGATCAAGTCCGAACTCCAGGACCTGGGCTTCCGCGCGCTGTACCCGATGCGCCACCGCATCCTCGACAAGCACATCCGCGCGCAGCCGATGCTGCGCCGCGAGGCCATGGCCAAGATCGAGGCCCAGCTTGCGCAGAAGCTGACCAAGGAAGGACTCGGCTACCGCCTGGTGAGCCGGGTGAAGTCGCCCTGGAGCATCTACAACAAGATGCGCACCGAGGCCAAGACCTTCGAGCAGGTGATCGACGTCTTCGGCTTCCGGATGATCGTCGGCAGGGTCGCGGACTGCTACCACGCGCTGGGCGTGGCGCACTCGGTGTACAAGCCGGTCGATGGCCGGTTCCGCGACTTCATCGCCATCCCCAAGGCGAACGGCTACCAGTCCCTGCACACGGTGCTGTTCGGGCCCTACGGCTCGCCGATCGAGGTGCAGATCCGCACCGAGGAGATGGACCTCATCGCCGAGCGCGGCATTGCCGCGCACTGGGCCTACAAGCACGGCGGCGACGGACCCAACAGCGCCCAGCAGCGCGCGCACTCCTGGATTTCCGGCCTGCTGGAGACGGAGAGCGACACCGGCTCGTCGCTGGAATTCCTGGAGAACGTCAAGGTCGACCTGTTCCCCGACGAGGTCTACCTGTTCACGCCCAAGGGCGCGATCATGTCGCTGCCGCGCAATGCCACCGCGATCGACTTCGCCTACTCGGTGCACACCGACGTCGGCAACCAGGCCGTGGCGGCGCGCGTCGACCGCAGGCTGGTGCCGCTGCGCACGCGCCTGGCCAGCGGCCAGACGGTGGAGATCGTGACCGCACGTTCCTCGCAGCCGCGGCCGCAGTGGCTGGAATTCGTGGTCACCGGCAAGGCCCGCACCGCGATCCGGCAGCAGCTCAAGCAGCTCGAGCATGAGGACGCCGTGCAGCTGGGACACCGGATGCTCGACAGCGCGCTCGAAGACCTGGACAGCTCGCTCGAGCGGCTGCCGGCGGCGCAGCTCGAGGCCTACCTCGCCGAGCACCGCTACCCGCGGCTGGAGGCGCTGCTGTCCGACGTCGCGCTGGGCAACCGGATGCCGGCTCACGTGGCGCAGTCGCTCAGCCGCAAGGATCCGGCGAGCACCCGCGCGCACCATCGCGAAGACCGCATCCTGATCACCGGCGCCGAACGCGGCGTGGTGACCTTCGCCAACTGCTGCATGCCGATCCCGGGCGACGAGATCATGGGCTACCACACCGCCGGCCGCGGCGTGATGGTGCACCGGATCGAGTGTCCCAACGTGGCCGAGTACCGCAAGTCGCCCGAGCGCTGGGTCGACATCGGCTGGGATCGCGAGGTCACCGGCGACTACAACGTCGCGCTGCGCTTCCAGGTCGAGAACCGTCCCGGCGTGCTGGCGCAGGTTGCCGCGGCGGTGGCCAAGGCCGATTCCAATATCGACGCGGTCGAATACCTGGAGCGCGACACCAACGTCGCGGTGATCCAGTTCGCGATCGAGGTCCGCGACCGGACCCACCTGGCGGACGTGATCCGCAAGGTGCGCAGGCTCGGCGTGGTCCACGGCGTGCAGCGCCAGTAGTTCGCGTCGTGCGCGCCGGCGTTGGCCGCGATGGCCGCGGGCGCGGGCGGCGGTCATAATCGCCTGCCACGCATCGAAGGATCCACGCATGCCCAGGCAACCCGTCCGCACCGCCGACGCGCCCGCCGCCATCGGCCCGTATTCGCAGGCCACGCGCTGCGGCAACACCGTCTTCCTGTCCGGGCAGATTCCGCTCGATCCCGCCACCGGCGAACTTGTCGCCGGTGATCTCGCGGCCCAGGCGCGCCGCGCCTTCGACAACCTGCGCGCGGTCTGCCAGGCCGCGGGCGGCTCGATGGATGACGTCGCCCGCGTCGGCCTGTACCTCACCGACCTGTCGCAGTTCGCGGTCGTCAACACGGTGATGGCCGAGTACTTCGCCGAGCCGTATCCCGCGCGTTCGACCATCGAGGTGTCGGCGCTGCCCAAGGGCGCGCAGTTCGAGGTCGACGCGGTGATGGTCCTCGACTGAAGCAGTGGCAGCCCCCAGGCGCACGCGCGGCACGCCGGCGCCCGGACTGGCACCGGACGGCGCGACCGCACTGTCGGCGCTCGCCGGCGTGGGTCCGAGGGTCGCGGAAAAGCTGGCCGCGCGCGGGTTGGACACCCTGCAGGACCTGTGGCTCCAGCTTCCGCGTGGATATGAAGACCGCACGGCGCTGACACCGATCCGCCTGCTGCAGCCAGGCGTCGCGGCGCAGGTCGAGGGGCGGGTGGAGGCGGTGGAGCGGGGCTTCCGCTACCGCCCCTTGCTGCGGGTGGCGCTTGGCGATGATTCGCGCGCGACCCTGGTGCTGCGTTTCTTCCATTTCCGCGCCGCGCAGGCCGCGCAGTTCCAGCCCGGCGTTCGCGTGCGCGCCTATGGCACGCCACGGCCGGGGCAGCGCGGCCTCGAGATCGTGCACCCGAGCTACACGCTGCTCGACGATGAAGACGTCTCCGGTCTTGGTGATCGACTGGATCCCGTGTATCCGGCCGTCGAGGGCGTCGGCCCGGCGACCATGAAGCGCCTGATCGCGCAGGCGCTCGACCGGCTTCCCGGCGATGACGTGCTCGAGCTCCTGCCGCCGGCGCTGCTGCGCGAACACCGCCTGCCCGGGCTGCGCGAGTCGCTGCTCACCGTGCACAGGCCGCCGCGCGACGCCGACGTCGCTGCGCTGCTGGCCGGCACCCATCCCGCGCAGCGGCGGCTGGCGCTCGAGGAGCTGCTTGCCCATCACCTGAGCATGCGGCGCCAGCGCATCGCCCGCCGCGCGCACGCCGCGACGCCGCTGGCGGATGCGACTCTCGCCGGGCGCCTGCGCAAGCAGCTGCCGTTCGCGCTGACCGGCGCTCAGGAGCGGGTGTTCGCCGAAGTGCATGCGGACCTCGCGCAGCCCGTGCCGATGCTGCGTCTGGTGCAGGGCGACGTCGGCTCCGGCAAGACCGTGGTCGCCGCGCTGGCGGCGCTGATGGCGGTCGCTGAAGGTCGCCAGGCCGCACTGATGGCACCCACCGAGCTGCTGGCCGAACAGCACCTGGCCAACCTGCGCGCGTGGCTCGAGCCCTTGGGCATCGAGGTCGCGTGGCTTGCGGGCAAGGTCACCGGCCGCGCGCGCAGCCGCGCGCTGTCCGATGTCGCCGATGGCAGCGCGCAGGTCGTGGTCGGCACGCATGCGCTGATGCAGCAGGGCGTGGTCTTCCATGACCTGGGGCTGGCGATCGTCGACGAGCAGCACCGCTTCGGCGTGCACCAGCGGCTGGCCCTGCGCGACAAGGGCGGCGAGGGCGGGCGCGTGCCGCACCAGTTGGTGATGACCGCGACGCCGATCCCGCGCACCCTGGCCATGGCCGCCTACGCCGACCTCGACGTGTCGGCGATCGACGAGCTGCCGCCGGGCCGCACGCCGGTGCAGACCGTGGTCATGGCGGAAGGCCGTCGCCCTGAGCTGATCGAGCGCATCCGCGCCGCGTGCGCGGAGGGGCGCCAGGCCTACTGGGTGTGCACGATCATCGACGAGTCCGACGAGGTCGTCGCGCAGGCCGCGCAGGCAACGTACGAAGGCTTGTCCACCGCGCTGCCCGAACTGCGCGTCGGCCTGGTGCACGGACGCATGAAGGCCGCGGAAAAGCAGGCCGCGATGCGCGCTTTCAAGGAGGGCGACTGCGACCTGCTGGTGGCGACCACGGTGATCGAGGTCGGCGTCGACGTGCCCAATGCCTCGCTGATGGTGATCGAGAACGCGGAGCGCCTGGGACTGGCGCAGTTGCACCAGCTGCGTGGGCGAGTGGGGCGCGGCAGCGCGGCGTCGAGCTGCGTGTTGCTTTACCAGCCGCCGCTGTCGGCGATGGCGCGTGAGCGCCTGGAGACCATGCGCGAGACCGGCGACGGTTTCGTCATCGCTGAGAAGGATCTCGAGCTGCGCGGTCCCGGCGAACTGCTGGGCACGCGGCAGACCGGGCTGGCCGCGTTCCGCGTCGCCGATCTCGCACGCGATGCCGGCATGCTGCCGCTGGTGCATGAGCTCGGCGAAGGCCTGTTGCGCGACCAGCCTGCGCTTGCCGAGCGCCTGGTGGATCGCTGGGTGGGCGGCGCCGCGCGGTACGCATCGGCCTGATCGGGGATAATCGCCCGATGGACGAACGCATTCCGCTGCTGATCGATACCGACCCGGGCGTCGACGACGCCCTGGCCCTGCTGATGGCCTTCGCCGATACGCGGCACGAGGTCGTCGGCCTGACCATCGCCGCCGGCAACGTCGGCCTGCGGCACACGGTGGCCAATGCGCTGAAGCTGTGCGAAGTGGTGGGCCGCGACGACGTGCCGGTGTTCCCGGGCTGCGACCGTCCGCTGCTGCACCCTTCGCCCGACGCCGCCAACGTGCATGGCCGCGACGGCTTCGGCGACGTCGGCCTGGCGCCGGCGGCGCGCGGTGCCGAGTCGCGCCACGCGGCCGAGGCCATCATCGAGCTTTCGCATCGCCATGCCGGGCGCCTGCTGCTGGTGACCCTGGGCCCGCTGACCAACGTCGCGCTTGCGCTGCGCCTGGATCCCACGCTGCCCACGCGAGTGGCGCGGCTGGTGGTGATGGGCGGCGCGGTGACCGCGCACGGCAACATCACGCCATCGGCGGAGTTCAACGTGTTCTTCGATCCCGAGGCCGCGCACATCGTGTTCGAGGCCTTCCCGCGCTTTGATCTGTGCGACTGGGAGGCGACGCTCGCCCACGGCTTCCTGCTGGGCGATGCGGAGCGCTGGCTGGCCGCGCCCGGGCCGGTGGCGGCGTTCTACGAAGCCGTGTCCCGCCATACCCGTCGGTGGTCGGAAGATGCGCGCGGCGAGCGCTGGCACTCGGCGGACGCGCTGGCGATGGCGATGGCCCTGCAGCCGGACGGCGTGCTCGAAGCGGCCGAGCGTCCGGTGGAGGTGGTGCTGGGTCATTCCCCGGCGCGTGGCGCGACCCTGGTGGACTGGCAGCGCCAGCTCGGGCGGCCGGACCGGGCCAGGATCCTGCTCCGGTATGACCAGGCCCGGCTGGAGGCCCTGGTGCGCGCGGCACTGACCTGAGCGTAAAGCGCAGGAAGGCTTGCGGGGTCTGGAACTGCCCGCTATAATGCCGCTCTTTCCTTGCTCACTCTGGTGCCGCCATGAAGGCCGACATCCACCCCCAGTACCGCGACGTCGTCTTCCAGGACGTGACCTCGGACTTCAAGATCCTCACCCGTTCCACGCTCTCCAGCAAGGAGACCGTGAAGTGGGAAGACGGCAATGAATACCCGCTCGTCAAGATCGAGGTGTCCTCGGCTTCGCATCCGTTCTACACCGGCCAGAACAAGCTGATGGACACCAGCGGCCGCGTCGACAAGTTCCGCAAGCGCTACGCCAAGTAAGCGCCGTCGCAGTCCATGTCCAGATGGCCGCCGCAAGGCGGCCATCGTCGTTGCAGGCGGATGCATTGTCCCGTGTCGCCCCACTGAAAGTGGATACGGCGGCGCACGTCGCTATGCGATAATTGCGGCATCGCGCCAGAGCCGCGATCCGCCCGATCCCCCGCTGCCCGCGCCCCCGCGCCGCGGCGCGACGCAAAGATAAGGAGTGCGACGAGTGTCCGCCAACGAGAACAAGGCCGGCGTCGAGCCGTCCATCGCCACCCTGCAGGTCGCCGGTACCTCGGTCGAGCTGCCGGTCCTGAAGCCCACCCTCGGCAACGACTGCATCGACATCGCGAAGCTGCCCAAGGCCACCGGGCGCTTCACCTACGATTCCGGCTTCACCGCCACCGCCAGCTGCAAGTCCGCCATCACCTATATCGACGGCGATGAAGGCGTGCTGCTGTATCGCGGCTACCCGATCGAGCAGCTGGCCGAACACTCGAACTTCCTCGAGGTCGCCTACCTGCTGATGAACGGCGAGCTGCCGGACAACGCCCAGATGGCCGCGTTCGACCACGACGTCACCCATCACACGATGATGCACGAGGCGTTCAAGAGCTTCATCGGCGGCTTCCGCCACGACGCCCATCCGATGGCGATGCTGGTCGGCATGCTCGGCTCGATGGCGAGCTTCTACCACAACGACCTCGACTACGACGATCCGGAGCAGCGCCGCCTGGCCGGCATCCGCCTGATCGCCAAGCTGCCGACCATAGCGGCTGCGTGCTACCGCTATTCCATGGGTTGGCCGGCGAACTATCCGCGCAACGACCTCGGCTACGTCGAGCGCTTCCTGCACATGATGTTCGAGCTGCCCAGCGGTCCGCTGGAGCTGTCGCCGGTCGCGGCGAAGGCGATGGACCTGCTCTTCATCCTGCACGCCGACCACGAGCAGAACGCGTCCACCTCGACCGTGCGCCTGGTCGGTTCCACCGGCGCCAATCCGTACGCGTGCATCGCCGCCGGCGTCGCCGCGCTGTGGGGGCCCGCGCATGGCGGTGCCAACGAGGCCGTGCTGAAGATGCTCGCCGAGATCGGCGACGTGAAGAACGTGCAGTCGGCCGTCGACCGCGCCAAGGACAAGGAGTCTGGGTTCCGCCTGATGGGCTTCGGCCACCGCGTCTACAAGAACTTCGACCCGCGCGCCCGGATCATCCGCGAGATGACCCACAAGGTGCTGGGCGAACTCGGCATCGACGACCCGATGCTCGAAGTCGCGATGCGCCTGGAAGAGGCCGCGCTGAAGGACGACTACTTCGTGCAGCGCAAGCTGTACCCGAACGTCGATTTCTACAGCGGCATCATCTACAAGGCGCTGAAGATCCCGACCGAGATGTTCACGGTGATGTTCGCCATCGCGCGCACCGCCGGCTGGGTCTCGCACTGGCTCGAGCAGCAGACCGACCCCGAGTTCAAGATCGGCCGTCCGCGGCAGATCTACACCGGCTCGGCTTCCCGCGACTACGTCGGCGTCGACAAGCGCTGAAGCTCCCTCCAGTGTCCATGATCACGCCCCGCACCCGCGGGGCGTTTTCTTTTCAACGGGAGTACTCCCATGCCGGTCCAGTGAGCGACGGATGCCATGCATGCGCATCGCTGGGTTCGGGAGATCCTGCGATGGTCCTGGCGACCGGGAGTCGAGTCAGCGGCGGAGGCCCGAGGACGCATGGTCGGAGATTTCCTCCGCTGCCATGAGCTCACGCAGCTGCGCCTGCGATGCGCGCTGCATTGGCCGCTCATCGATGCCTGACAGCGGCGCCTGGCGCAATGCGTCCAGCGGCAGCACCGTCAGGTCGAAGGCGAGATCGTCGGCACTGAACAGCCACACAGGGGCGTCGTGTTCGCGGGTGCGGTCCAGGCGTACGCGGCGAACGCTCGCCTCGGCTGGAACGCCGGCGTCGGCGAGGAATCGCGCGACGTCATCGGCGTCATCGGCATACAGGTGCAGTGTCACCGGCGTGTGTGAATCAGCCGTACCGTCGAGCACGCGCCCCACCAGCCGCGGTTGGAAGCGTTCGAAGAATGCCAATGAGTGCAGTGCGGCCTCGCGGCGGACGCGCAATGCGTGGGTTTGGCTGCCGCCCAGGAACAGGCGCTGGTACTCGCGCAGCGCGTCCTCGATCTCGCGGTTGCGCGGCAGCGAGGCGTCGTCGTGGATGCCGAGGCGTTCGGCCGCTTTGAGCTTGGCCTGGTGGTAGTCCCGGATCCCGCCTTCAGCCATCAGCCGGGCGGCCTCGTGAGCGAGGCGGTGCCGGCGTTCGCGTGTATGGCGCTCGGCGCGTTGTCGGGCTCTATGCATGGCGGGGCCTCCCTGCTGGCCCCGCCAAGCCTAGCGGATGCGCGCGTCAGAAGATGTCGAAGGCTTCCTCGGCCGGCATCGCGTCGTCGAAGGTATCGAAGCTCGATTCCATGCGCTCCAGGTCCTCGGCCTTGACCCACTCGGTGATCCCGCCTTCGCCGCCGGCGAGCAGCTGCCCGCTGTTGCTGACCGAGACCTTGACCATGCCGGGAGGCGGTTCGTTGGTGGCCAGCGGCATGCCGTCGAGCGCCACGCGCATGTAGTCGATCCAGATCGGCAGCGCGGACCGGCCGCCGTATTCGCGGTTGCCCAGCGAGCGGTTGTCGTCGCGACCCACCCACACCACCGTCGAAAGGCTGCCGCCGAAGCCCGAGAACCAGGCGTCGCGGTGGTCGTTGGTCGAGCCGGTCTTGCCGCCGACGTCCTCGCGCCCCAGTGCCTTGGCCTGCGTACCGGTGCCTCGTTGCACGACGTCGCGCATCATCGAAACCAGCTGGTAGGCCACCCGGGGATCGATCGCCCGCGGCGCGATCACGGCGTCGGGATCAGGCTCCGTGGCCGGTGCTTCGCTGCTGGCTTCGGCGACCACCGCGGGCGCCGCCGGGCCGAGGTTGAAGCCGTCGATGACGGTGGCGGGAACCCCGGGCGCGCCGCCGGCGCCACAGCTGCGGCAGGCCACGGCCGGGTTCTCCTTGAAGATCACCTGGCTGTCGCGGTCGCGGACCTCGTCGATGTACCAGGGCGTCACGCGGAAGCCGCCGTTGGAGAACACGCTGTAACCGCGCGCGACGTCAAGGGGCGCGAGTGACGGCGTGCCGAGCGCGATCGACAGGTTCGGAGGCAGCTCCGATTCCTCGAAGCCCATGTGGCTGATGTAGCGGCGCGCGTAGTCGACGCCGATCGAGTCGAGCAGGCGCACCGAGACCAGGTTGCGCGAGCGCACCAGGGCCTCGCGCAGGCGCATCGGTCCGAGGAACCTGCCGTCGTCGTTCTGCGGACGCCAGTCCTGGCCCCGGCGCATGCGGAAGACCACCGGGGCATCGGGCACGATCGAGGCGGGATTGAAACCACGCTCGAACGCCGCGGCATAGATGAAGGGCTTGAAGCTCGAGCCCGGCTGGCGGCGCGCCTGGGTGGCGCGGTTGAACTTCTGGCCGGCGAAACTGAAGCCGCCGATGAGCGCACGCAGCGCACCGGTGTCGTGCTCCATCGATACCAGCGTGGCCTGCGCGCGCGGCAGCTGGTCGAGCTGCCAGGTGGGCAGGGCATCGGCCGGTGGCGGTGCGCCGTCCTTGCCCTGCGGCTCGATGCGGCGAACGCGGGTGAGGTCGCCGCGCTTCAGCAGCGCCGCCGGGTTGCGCCCGGTCCAGCGGCTGGACGCGGCATCGAGCGTGACCATGGTGCGGTCGGACAGGACCACGTCGGCGGTGCCGTTGTCGGCGCGCAGGACGACGGCCGGCAACAGGTCCGACTGCGCCGGGATGCCACGCAGGCGCGCGGCCGCGGTGGCGGCGTCCTCGTCGGCTGCCAGCTCGAAGCTCTGTTCGACCTTCGCCCAGCCGTGGCGGTGGTCGTATGCCAGCAGGCCGCTGCGCACGGCCGCTTCGGCGGCGGCCTGCTTGACCGGGTCGATGGTGGTCGTGACGTGGTATCCGCGAGTCAGCACGTCGCCGCCGTAGCGCGCGATCATTTCCTGGCGGACCATTTCGGCCACGTAGGGGGCGTAGACCTCGACGGGGCGCTCGTGAGGGCGCGCATGCATCTCGACCGTCTGTGCCGCGGTGGCCTCGGCACGGCTGATGAATCCAAGGTCCGCCATGCGCTCGAGCACGTAGTCGCGTCGGATGCGCGCACGCTCGGGGTTGGAGACCGGGTTGCCGCTGGAGGGGAACTTCGGGATCGCGGCGAGCGCCGCGACCTCGTCGAGGTCGAGCTCGGACAGCTGCTTGCCGTAGTAGAACTCCGCCGCTGCCGCGACGCCGTAGGACCGGTTGCCGAAGAAATTCTTGTTGAGATAGAGCTCGAAGATCTCGTCCTTGCTGAGCTCGCGCTCCATCTTCATCGCGAGCAGCATTTCCTCGAACTTGCGCGTGTAGCTGACCTCGGGGCTGAGGTAGAACTGCCGCGCCACCTGCTGGGTGATGGTCGAGCCGCCCGGCACGCCTTCCTTCGAACCGGTCTTGGCGATCAGCCAGATGGCGCGCGCCACGCCCTTGTAGTCGACGCCGTCGTGTTCGTAGAAGCGGTTGTCCTCGATCGCGATGAAGGCCTGCTTGATCGCCTCCGGAACCTCTGCGATGTCGACCGGGTAACGCCGCATCTCGCCGAACAGCGCCATCAGGCGGCCGTCGTTCGCGTAGACGTACATCGGCTCCTGCAGTTCGATGTTGCGCAGGCTGTCGACTTCGGGCAGGCGCGAGGACACGACGTAGTACAGCGTGCCCGCGGCGAGCAAGCCGAGTATGGTGGCAAGGATGGCCAGCAGCAGCAGCCAGCGGAACAGACGGCGGAAACGTGACATCGATGGGGTCCTGGGCCGGGTCGGGCCTTGGCGGGCCGTGGAGAGTCGCGCAGTATATATAGGTGGGCCGGACAACCGCGGAGCGCCGGCCCAAGGGTGACGTAGAACGTCAAGACGTGACCGAACGCGCAATGCAGCACGCTTTGGGGTGCCGCTTGTTGCCATTCGGTAAAAACTCCGTTATTTAATGCGTCGGGGCACGAAGCGCACGTAAGCGCCCGTGACATGGGGAGAAAAGCGTGGGGCTCATCACAAAAAGCCAGGCACCGCTGGTCGGTGTCGATATCAGCTCGACAGCGGTAAAGCTGTTGCAGCTGTCGCGGTCGGGTGATCGCTATCGGGTCGAGCACTACGCCGTCGAGCCGTTGCCGCCGAATGCCGTGGTCGAAAAGGGCATCGTCGAGGTCGAGGCCGTCGGTGAGGCGATCCGGCGCGCGATGGCGCGCGCGGGCAGCAAGGCGAAGACCGCCGCCGCCGCGGTCGCCGGCTCGGCCGTGATCATCAAGCTGATCCCGATGCCGGCCGACCTCGACGACGAAGAGATGGAGTCGCAGGTCGAGCTCGAAGCAGTCAACTACATCCCGTACCCGATCGAGGAAGTGAACCTCGACTTCGAGGTGATGGGGCCGATGCCGGGCAACGCCGAGATGGTGCAGGTGATGCTCGCGGCCTCGCGTTCGGAGAGCGTCGAGATGCGCGCATCCGCGCTTGAGCTCGGCGGCCTCACCGCCAGGGTGATGGACGTCGAGGCCTTCGCGATCGAGAACGCCTTCGCACTGCTGGCCAATACGCTCAACGTGCCTCGCGACGGCATCGTCGCGCTGGTCGACATCGGCGCGACCATGACCACGCTGAGCATCCTGCGCAACGGCCGCAGCCTGTACACCCGCGAACAGGTGTTCGGCGGCAAGCAGCTCACCGACGAGGTGATGCGCCGCTACGGGCTGTCGTACGAAGAGGCCGGGCTCGCCAAGCGCCAGGGTGGCCTGCCCGAAAGCTACGAGATCGAAGTGCTGGAGCCCTTCAAGGAGGCGCTGGTCCAGCAGATCAGCCGCCTGCTGCAGTTCTTCTACGCCGGCAGCGAGTTCAACCGCGTCGACCAGGTGGTGCTGGCCGGGGGCTGCGCCTCCATCGCCGGGATCTCCGAGATGGTCGAAGAGCAGTTGGGCGTGCAAACCGTTGTGGCCAACCCGCTCGCGCAGATGACGCTCGGTCCGCGCGTGCAGGCCCACGCGCTGGCACAGGACGCGCCGGCCATGATGATCGCCTGCGGACTGGCGCTGAGGAGCTTCGACTGATGGCACGCATCAACCTCCTCCCGTGGCGCGCCGAGCGTCGCAAGCAGCGGCAGAAGGAATTCGGCGTCATGCTCGCGTTCGCGGCGCTCGCCGGCTTCGTGCTCTGGTTCATGGTCAACGGCTATTACAACGCCCAGATCGACGGCCAGAACACCCGTAACGCGTACCTCAAGGACCAGATCAAGCAGGTCGAGTCGCGGATCACCGAGATCGACGAGCTCGACCGCCAGAAGGCGCGCCTGCTGGCCCGCAAGGAAGTGATCGAGCAGCTGCAGGCCAACCGTTCGCAGATGGTCCACCTGTTCGACTCGCTGGTGCGCACGATCCCCGACGGCGTGGTGCTCACCTCGATCAAGCAGGTCGGCGAGAAGCTGACGCTCGAGGGCCGCTCGCAGTCCAACGCGCGCGTCAGTACCTACATGCGCAACCTCGAGGGTTCGGGCTGGATGACCAAGCCCGACCTTTCGATCATCGAAGCCCGCGACGGCGTGGCCGGCCTGCCGTATGCCTTCACCCTCGCGGTGCAGCTCGCCAACCCGAACGCGCCGAAGGACCTCGACGGCGACGGCATTCCGGATGCGGTGCCGCCGGTCGATTCCGCGCCTGCCGTAGATGCCGTGGCAGCTGGCCCCGCCGCGGCCGAGCCCGCCGCTGACGCACCCGCCGCCGGTGCCGCGCCAACCGTGGAGGACGCGCCGGCAGTTGAAGACGAGCCCGCCGTCCAGGCCGAGTCCGCCGCTGAAGAAGGAGCCGCATCGTGAGCAAGCGGAAGATGTCGCTCAAGGAGCTCGACTTCAACAACATCGGCTCGTGGCCGCGCGAGTACAAGATCGGTTTCTGCGTGATCGCGGGCCTGCTGATCTTCGGCCTGCTGTGGTGGGTCGTGACCCGCGACAAGGGCGACGAGCTCAAGGGCCTGGAGCGCACCGAGTCCGAGCTGCGCGCCGAGTTCGAGACCAAGCAGGGCCGTGCGGCCAACCTGGAGCCGCTGAAACTCCAGCTGGCGCAGATGGAGCAGCAGTTGCAGCAGATGCTGCGCCAGTTGCCCAGCCGCACCGAAATGCCCGACCTCATCGTCGACATCTCGCAGACGGCGCTGGCCACCGGCATCCAGAACGAGCTTTTCCAGCCTGGGGCGGAGACTCCGAAGGAGTTCTACGCCGAGAAGCCGATCGCGCTGCGCATGGTCGGCACCTACCACCAGTTCGGCGCCTTCGTCAGCGGCGTGGCCTCGCTGCCGCGGGTGGTGATCATGACCATGCACGACATCCAGCTGCGACCGCGTGGGGGCGACAAGGATCCGCGGGCAGGTATCCGTCCCAATGCGGCGCTCGAGCTTGCGGGAACGGTCAAGACCTACCGCTATCTGGACGAAGAAGAGGCGGCTGCGCAGGAAGCAGCGGCGGCGGCTGCCGCAGCACCCAAGGGGAAGCGCTGACATGGGCATGACATCCAACGCCGTCCGCGGCCTGGCCTGCCTGGCCGCCATTGCGGCGCTGGCCGGTTGCGGCCGGGGAATCACCAGCGAGCCCGCTGGTGCTCCGAACCTTGACGAGTGGGTGGCCAACGTGCGTGCGCGCCCGGCGCCGCCGCTCGACCCGCTGCCGGTGATGCAGCAGTTCGAAACCTTCGAGTACGCCGCGCAGGGCATGCGCGATCCGTTCAGCGCCGCCTTCACCAATGACAACGGGGGCAGTGGCCCGCGTCCGGATTCCAATCGCCGCAAGCAGACGCTGGAGCAGTTCCCGCTCGACAGCCTCGATATGGTCGGGTCCCTCGGTGCGGGCAGCAGCCTGAAGGCCCTGGTCCTGGCACCGGACAAGGTGACCTACCAGGTCAGCTCTGGCGTTTACATGGGCCAGAACGACGGCCGCGTCACCAGCGTTTCAGAAGACCGCATCGAACTCGTCGAACTCGTGCCAGACGGCGCGGGTGGCTGGCTGGAACGGCCTGCGTCGATCGCGCTCGAAGACAATTGATTAGGGGAAGCCAGATGACGTTCACCAACACGCAACGCCGTTCGTCGACCCGGCGGGCCCTGCCCCTCCGGGCAGGCGCCTGCGGTCTCCTCGCGGGCCTCGTCGCCGCCTTCGGGTCGGTCAGCGCCGCACCGAACCCGGGCGTGCCGATGGCCAGCTTCGCCCAGTCCTCCGCCGTGGCGGTCGACCCTGCCAAGCAGGTTCCGGCCGAAGTGGCCGTGACCGACATCGACTTCAAGCGCGGCGATGGCGGGGCCGGAAAGCTCGTGCTCCGCTTCGACGGCGAGGGCGCGGCCCCCGACCTGCGCACCGAGGGCGGTGCGGTCATCATCAACGTCGGCAACGCGTCACTGCCGGCATCGCTGCAGCGGCCGCTCAACGTCACCGACTTCGCCACGCCGGTGCAGCGCATCGACGCCAACCAGGGCGCCAAGGGCACCCAGATCGTGCTGAGCACGCAGGGCGCCTTCGAGCCGCTCGCGTACCAGACGGGCCGCGACTACATCGTCGAGATCGTGCCGCGCGCCGAGGCTCCGGGCCGCGCCGTGGGTGCATCGGCTGCGAACACCGTGGCAGCCACGGGCCAGACCGCCGCGGCCCAGGCCGCCGGGGGTGAGACCCGCGCGTATCGCGGCCGTCCGGTGACGTTCAACTTCCAGGATGTGCCGGTGCGCACCGTGCTGCAGCTCATCGCCGAGCTGTCGGACCTGAACATCGTCGCCAGCGACAACGTCACCGGCAACGTCACCCTGCGCCTGATCAACGTGCCGTGGGACCAGGCGCTGGACATCGTCCTGCAGGCCAAGTCGCTGGACAAGCGCCGCAGTGGCAACGTGGTCTGGGTGGCGCCGCAGGTGGAGATCGCGAAGTTCGAGCAGGACATCGCCAATGCCCGTCTGGCGCTCGAAGAGAGTGCGGAGATGTTGACGGAGTACATTCCGATTTCCTATGGCAGCGCCGAGGACATCGCCAAGCTCTTGACCGAGGAAAGCAAGAGCAGCCAAGGCAGCCAGGGTGGCCAAGGCGGACAGGGACGGCAGAGTCAGGGCTTCCTGTCGATGCGTGGCAGCCTCAGCCATGACCGCCGCACCAATACCTTGCTGGTGATCGATATCCCGCAACGTGTGGCTGAGATCAAGCGCCTGGTGTCGGAACTCGACAAGCCTGTGGACCAGGTGGTGATCGAAGCGCGGATCGTGATCGCAAACGAGTCGTTCGCGAGGGATCTGGGTGCGCGCTTCGGCGTTCGTGGCGTCAAGGATCGATTGATCAGTTCGGGTTCGATCGACGCCAACCATAATCTGATCCGATCAGCTGCAACTGCTCCGCCGGGCACGCCGCTCAGCTGGGGCAGTGAGGGCGTACTCAACAACGACTTCAGCATTCGTAACCTCAATCCCGGCTCGATTGCCTTCACCATTCTCGGCAACACCATCGATTGGGATCTGGAACTGCAGGCGCTGCAACAGGAGAACCGGGGCGAGGTGGTGTCCAATCCGCGGGTTGTCACCAGCAATCAACGTGAGGCGATCATTCGCCAAGGTCGTGAGGTGGGCTATCTCACGGTCACGGGTGGCCAGTCGAACTCCGTGCCGACCGTACAGTTCAAGGAAGCACTGCTTGAGCTGAAGGTTACTCCGACCATCACAGCCGACGGCCGCGTGTTCCTGAACCTCGCGGTCAAGAAGGACGAGATCGAGGATTACACCGAGATTATCGGTATCGGCTCAATTCCAAATCTTGCCAAGCGTGAAGTCACCACTGCAGTGCTGATCGAGGATGGTCAGACCGTCGTAATCGGCGGCGTCTATGAGTTCAGCGACCGGGACTCTCTCTCCAAGGTGCCGTTCCTGGGCGACCTGCCGATCATCGGCAACCTGTTCAAGACCAAAGGACGCGCCAAGGCCAAGGCCGAACTGCTGATCTTCGTCACTCCGCGCGTACTGCGCGTGGCGCCGCGCAGTTACTGACAGATGTCTCCAGATGCAGTGCGCGACGGGGCCTTCGGGCCCCGTCGTCGTTTCGGGACTTGCCCGCGCTGAACCATTGCGGCCGATTCGGGTCAAACTGCTCCCGACGCGTCCTGCGCCGCAACCCGGTTTCCCATGGATACGACCAGCGACGACGACGCCCGGCTCCACGGCCTCTTCACGGGCCTGCGCGAGGCGCTCTCTGCCGAAATCATCGGCCAGGCAGCCCTGGTCGAGCGCCTGCTCGTGGCCCTGCTCGCGGACGGCCACCTGCTGGTGGAGGGCGCGCCCGGACTGGCGAAGACCAGCGCCATCCGCGCCCTCGCCGCGCGCGTCGAAGCCGACTTCGCGCGGCTGCAGTTCACTCCCGACCTGCTGCCGTCCGACCTGACGGGCACCGAGGTCTGGCGTCCGCAGGACGGGCGCTTCGAGTTCCTGCCGGGCCCGATCTTCCACTCGCTGCTGCTGGCCGACGAGGTCAACCGCGCACCGGCCAAGGTGCAGTCGGCCCTGCTGGAAGCGATGGGCGAGCGCCAGGTCACCGTCGGTCGCCAGACCTATGCGCTGCCGGCGCTGTTCCTGGTGATGGCCACCCAGAACCCGATCGAACAGGAAGGCACCTTCCCGCTGCCCGAGGCGCAGCTCGACCGCTTCCTGATGCACGTGCGCGTGGGGTATCCGGAGGCGGACGCGGAGACCGCGATCCTCCGCCTGGCGCGCGAACGCGCCGCGGCCATGCTGCAGGCGCCTTCCGTTCCGGCGCAGCGCATCCCGCAGGCCGACGTGATGGCGGCGCGCAGCGCGGTGCTGGCGCTGCACATGGCGCCTGCGGTCGAGCGCTACCTGGTCGAAGTGGTGCTGGCCTCGCGTGACGCCGGGCGCTACGACGCGGAGCTGGCGCGGCGCATCGCCTGGGGTGCAAGCCCACGCGGTTCGATCGCGCTCGAGCGCTGCGCACGAGCGCACGCGTGGCTGGCCGGGCGAGATTTCGTGACGCCTGACGACGTGCGTGCGGTTGCGCCGGACGTCCTCCGCCATCGCGTGCTGCCCAGCTACGAGGCCACCGCAGAGGGCTGGGATGGCGAGCGCCTGGTGCAGGCCCTTCTGGCGCAGGTGCCTTTGCCATGATCCGCAGCTCGGCCGCCGGATCCGGAGGGCCGGGGCGGACGGCAGGCGCCTTGGAGGCGCAGGGCGGTGATCGTGCGGAGGAGGGCGGCATCGTGCCGACGCTTCCTGAGCTGATCGCGCTTCGCGGACTCGCCCATGCGCGCGGTCGCGTGCACCGCGCCGCCGGGGGCGCGCGAAGCCAGGCGCCCTCCGCGCTGCGCGGTCGCGGGATGGAATACGCCGAGTCGCGCGGGTACGCCATCGGTGACGATGCCCGCCATATCGACTGGCGGCTGACCGCGCGCAGCGGCAAGCCGCATACCAAGCTGTTCCAGGCCGAGCGCGAGCGACTGACCCTGCTCGTGGCCGACACTGCGCCCGCGCTCTATTTCGGGACCCGGGTTCGTTTCAAGTCGGTGCAGGCTGCCCGTGCCGGAGCCATTGCCGCCTGGCGCGCGGTTGCCGACGGCGATCGCATCGCTGCGCTGCGCGGCAGCGCGGCCGTGCCCCCGGTGCCTGCGGCGTCGGGCGCGCGCGGTGCGCTGCGGGTGCTCGATGCCCTCGTGCGCTGGTATGCGCAACCCCCCGAGGACGATGGCGGCCTCGAGCTCGCGCTCGACCACGCCCGGCGCCTGCTACGTCCGGGATCACGGCTGCTGGTGCTGGCGGATCCCGCGAGCGTCGCGGCCGTTCCGGCCGCGCGCTGGCCCGCGCTGACCGCCCACCACCAGGTCGTGGTGCTGTTGCTCACCGACCCGCTGGAGATGGCGCCACCGGAGGCCCTGTTGGCGTTCGCACCGGCAGGCGGCGATGCCGGTGCCCGCATCGAGCTCGACCTCGCCGCCGCGGGCCAGCGCCGTCGCTGGCGCGATGCGTTCGCAGGCCGCCTCGACGCCACGATCGCCGCACTGGCGGCGCGCGGCGTGCACGCCGTGCCTCTGTCCAGCGACGCGCCCAGCGATGCCTGGCTGGCCAGCAGCGATGCCGGGCGGCGCTGATGGGCGACGGCCTCGTCCTTCGCGATATCCACCTGTCGACGGCGCCGTCGTGGTGGCCGCCGGCCCCCGGCTGGTGGCTGCTCGCCGCGGCGATGCTGCTTGCCCTCGCTGCGCTCGTCGCCTGGCGTCTTCTTCGCGCACGCCGGCGGCGGCGCTGGCTCGCCCTGTTCGACGCCGA
This sequence comes from Luteimonas sp. A649, assembly GCF_054072735.1. Taxonomy (NCBI): domain Bacteria; kingdom Pseudomonadati; phylum Pseudomonadota; class Gammaproteobacteria; order Lysobacterales; family Lysobacteraceae; genus Luteimonas; species Luteimonas sp. A649. The sequence goes on from NZ_JBSVRQ010000001.1 coordinate 1,771,632, forward strand.
GGTCGATGCAGCACCGGATCCGGCCGCGGCCGTGGCCGCGATGTCGGCCCTGTTGCGTCGCGCCGCGAAGCGCCAGTACCCGGCCGCCGACCGGCTTGAAGGCCAGGCTTGGCTGGATCTGCTCGACGCGGGGCGCGATGCGCCACGCTTCGACGGTGCCCGCGGCGCGCTGCTGCTCGAGGGCCTGTTCCAGCGGGAGGTGGATGCCGCCGCGGTCGTTGACCTGCGTTACGCGGCGCGTGAACGTTTCATGGAGTGGGTGGAGGACCGCCGTTGAGCGTGCTCGCCTCAGCCATGCCGGCATTCGCCGGATTCGCCTGGCCCTGGCTGCTGCTTGCGCTGCCGCTCCCTTGGTTGCTGCGCGCGTTTTTGCCGCCCGCGCGCGATGGCGGGCTCGCCCTGCGGGTGCCGTGGACAGCGCGTCTGGCCGAGGTCGCGGCGGCACCTGGCACGCCGGCGCGCGGGCGCGGCCTGTCCTGGGCCGCCTGGCTGGGCTGGGTGCTGCTGTGCGTGGCCGCGGCGCGTCCGCTGGCCTTGGGGGAGGTGGTGCAGCCGCCCGACAGTTCGCGCGAACTCATGTTGGCCGTCGACCTCTCCGCCAGCATGGGCGAGCGCGACATGCTCGTTGGCAACGAGGTGGTGGACCGCCTGACCGCGGCCAAGGCCGTGATCGCCGACTTCGTGGCGCGTCGCCAGGGCGACCGCATCGGCCTGCTCGTGTTCGGTCGCGGTGCGTACGTGCTGGCGCCGGCCACCGCCGACCTGGACACGGTGCGCGAACAGCTGCTGGCCACCGAAGTCGCGTTGGCCGGGCGCGAAACCGCCATCGGCGACGCCATCGGCCTGGGCGTCAAGCGCCTGCAGGCGCAGCGCGAGGGCGAGCGCGTGCTGGTCCTGCTCACCGATGGCGTGAACACCGCCGGCGTGCTCGACCCGGAGAAGGCCGCGGAGATCGCGCGCGACGAAGGCGTGCGCATCCACACGATCGCGTTCGGTGGCGACGGCGAGGCGCTGTCGGTGTTCGGTTTCCGCCTGCCGAGCGGTGGCGTCGAGATCGACGAAGAGGCCTTGGCGCGGATCGCGGCGATGACCGGCGGCCGCAGCTTCCGCGCCCGCGACACCGATGCGCTGGCGGGGATCTATGACGAGATCGATCGCATCGAGCCGGTCGAAGCGCCCGGCGAGCCGGTGCGTCCCCGCCTCGAACGGTATCCCTGGCCGCTGTCGCTGGCGCTGTTTTGCGCCCTGCTCGCGGCAGTGCTTTCCTGGCGGAGGATCGCGCGGTGACCTTGCCGCTCACCGAACTGCAGTTCCTGCGGCCGGCCTGGCTGATCGCACTGCTGCTCCTGCCGCTGCTCGCCTGGACCTGGCGCCAGCGCGCACGCCGGCGCAGCGCCTGGCGCACGGCGGTGGATCCCCACCTGCTGCCCCGGCTGCTCGCTTCGCGCGGCACCGGGCGCGGCATGGGCCTGGCCGGCGCGGCTGCGCTCGTCGGTCTGGCGTTGGCGATCCTCGCCCTCGCCGGACCAAGCTGGCGCAGCGTGCCGCAGCCGCTCCAGCGCGGTGGTGGCGCACTGGTGATCGCACTCGACCTGTCCAGCGCGACGCTCGCCAACGACCTGCCGCCATCACGACTGCTGCAGGCCCGCGCGAAGCTTGGCGAGCTCTTGCGCGCGCATGCGGGCGATGTCGCGCTCGTCGCCTATGCCGATGATGCGTTCGTGGTGTCGCCGGTGACCGCCGACGCCGCCAATGTCGCGGTCTTCCTTGATGCCCTTGCGCCGGAACTGATGCCGGTGGATGGCCAGGACTCGGGCCGCGCGATCGATCTCGCCCGCGACCTGCTGGCGGGTGCCGGGCACGCACGCGGCCAGATCCTGTTGCTGACCGCGGAACCGGGCCAGGGTGGCACCCGCGCGGCTGCGCGCGCCGCGGCGGATGGCTACCAGGTCTCGGTCCTGGCGATGGGCACGGATGCGGGCGCGGGCTATCGCGAGCGCGACGGTGGGATCCACCGCAGCGCGCTTGATTCCGCCGGGCTGTGGGAGCTGGCTGCGGCAGGCGGCGGGCGCGTGCATGACTGGAATGCGCCCGCCGCGCAGATCGTGGATACGCCGGGCGGCGACGCCGCGGCCACCGCAACGGGCAACACAGCCAAAGCCGGCGAGGTGCTGGAAGACGGCGGCTACTGGCTGTTGCCCCTGGCCATGCTCCTGCTGCTGGCCGTGTTCCGTCGCGGCGGGGTGCTGGCCGCGCTGGCGCTGTGCCTGGTGTTGCCCGTGCAGCCGGCATTTGCCGTCGACGATCAGCCGCCACAGGCCAGCCCCTGGCGTCGCGCCGACCAGGCAATGCACGCGCGCAGCGTCGAGGCGGAGTCCGCCTATCGCGCGGGGGAATTCGAAGCCGCTGCGCGTGGCTTCGCCGACGTGCCCGGCGCCGACGCCGCCTACAACCGCGGCAATGCACTGGCCCGCGCCGGTCGCTACCGGGAAGCACTGGCTGCGTACGACGAGGCCCTGGCCGAGACGCCCGGCATGGCCGATGCCGCGGCCAACCGCGCCGCCGTCGAAGCGGCCATGCAGCGCCAGCAGCCACCCGCAGGCGGCGGCCGCGGCGGCGATGCCCCGCCCGATGGCGGGCAGGGCGGTGCCCCCGGACCTGATGACGGCAAGCGTGGCGAGCAGGGTCAGGGCGAGCCCGATGCGGACCCCGGTCGTGAGCCAGGCGAAGAGGCACCCGAAGACCCATCTCCGGATCCCGCCGATGCCGGCACCGACAGCGCGGACCCGCCTGCGGCCGACGACGCCGACGCCGACGCCCAGGCCCGCCAGCAGGCCGCCGACGAAGCGCAGCGCGAGGCGATGCAGCGCGCCCTCGACGCCGGCGCTGCGCGCGAAGGTGCGGGACAGGCCGGCGACGGCACGGAAACGCAGGTGCAGGCGGAGTCAACCGCCGCCAGGGAACGCGAGGAGGCCAACGCCGCCTGGCTGCGCCGTATCCCCGACGATCCTGGCGCCCTGCTGCGGGCGCGCTTCCGCAGCGAACACCTGCGCCGCCGCGCCGGAGAGCGCTGAACACATGGGCACGAAGATGAAATCCCGGATCCATTCCACCTGGCTTTTGCCGCTGCTGCTGTCGCTGCTGTCGCTACCAGCCCTGGTCCACGCGGAGACCCGCGCCTGGCTCGATCGCGACAGCATCGGGCTGGGCGAAACCGTCACCCTCAACATCGAGACCGACACCGGCGCACGCCCCGACTACGCACCGTTGCAGGATGGCTTCCAGATCGAACAGCGCAGCAGCCGCCAGTCGTTCGAGCAGCGCGCCGGCCAGACGGTCTCGCGCACGCTGTACGCCGTGGCGCTGCAGCCCGAGCGCGCAGGCGCGCTGACGATCCCTGCGCTTCGCGTGGGCAGCGAGCGCACCACGCCCATCACGCTCACCGTGGCCGCGGCCAGTGCCGCGTCGGTGCGCGCGCGCGGCCCGGTGTTCATCGAGGCTGAACTCGACGATGTCGCGCCTTACGTGCAACAGGCCGTCGGACTGCGGCTGCGGCTGTACTACGTCCCGCAGCTGCTGTCCGGGCAGTTCGACCAGGCGGCACCTGACGGCGGTGCGCTGCAACGCGCGGGCAGCGACGTGCAATACACGCGGGACATTGGCGGCCGTCGCTACCAGGTGGTCGAGCGCCGCTACGTGCTGGTGCCGGAGCGCAGCGGCCGGCTCGAACTGCCTCCGGCCCGTTTCCGTGGCCGCGGCGCCGGGAGCTGGTTCGACGACCTGTTCGGCGATGGCCAGCGCACGCTCTCCGCCGAGGGCCCCCGGCTCGTGCTCGAAGTGAAGCCCGTGCCCGATGCCGCGCCGCGACCGTGGCTGCCGTTGCACGGCGTGGAACTTCGCTGGCGGGAGGCGCCCGAAGGCGTGCGCGCCGGCGATGCGGCCACGGTCGAGCTCGAGCTCGTGGCCGATGGCGCGACCGCGGCACAGCTGGAGCCGCCGATGATCACCGTCGACCAGGGCGCACAGGTCTTTCCCGAACCGGCACAGCACGACGAGATGATCGAGGACGGCCGGCCGCGCGTGCGCATGGTGCGGCGCTTCGCGGTGCTGCCGGCGCGCGAGGGCCCGCTGCACATCGAAGGGCCGCGACTGCAGTGGTGGGACGTCAACGCCGACCGGATGCGCGAAGCGACGGTGCCCGCGCTGGAGCTCGACGTTGCCCCGGCCGTACCCGGAACCATCGCCGCGTCGCCACGTGGCGACGCGGGCCTGGTGCGCGTACCGGGCGTGCAACACGGCGTTGGTGGATGGGCGCTGGCGACGGTCGCCTTCGCCCTGCTGTGGCTGGCCACGCTGGCCTGGGCGCTGCAGTGGCGACAGCGGGCGCAGGCGGGCGACGCCGGCGCGGGTGGCGGTGACGCCGCTGCGGGGACCCCGGGCGTGCGGCGCCCGTGGCAGGGTTCGGCGCTGCGCAGGGCGCTGGATACCGGCGACCTGGGCGAGGTCGCCGCCGCACTGTGCGCACTGGCCCCCGCCGGCACCCCGGACCTCGATGCGCTCTCGCGGATGCTGTCACCCGGTCCGCAGCGCGAAGCCATCGCCGCCCTGCAGTGGGCGCGCTGGGGGCAGGGCGAAGGGGGGGCTTCGCAGGCGCGCGCGGCGGTGCGCGAAGCCTTTGCCCGCGGTCCCGACTGGCTGCCCGGGAACGGCGCCGCCGACGAGGCGCTGCCCCCGCTCTACCCCCGCTGAGCGGGTCGCGGGACGTGCTTTGCTAAGCTCCGCCGTCCACACCGTTCCGGGGAACACCGCATGACCGAGCCGACCGCGTCCACGGGGCAGCGCATGCCGCTGCACTGGAAAATCGCCATCGGCTTCGTCGCGGGCCTGCTGCTGGGCCTGTTCGTGCACTACGGCATCGGCCGCGAGGCCGGCTGGGTGCAGGGCCTGACCCAGTACGTCACGCAGCCCTTCTCGACCCTGTTCCTCAGCCTGATCTTCATGATGATCGTGCCGCTGCTGTTCTCGGCGCTGGTGGTGGGCGTGTCGGAGATGGGCGACGTGAAGTCGCTCGGGCGCATCGGCTGGAAGACCCTGGTCTGCACCGTGGTGCTCTCGGGCATCGCCGTGCTGCTGGGCCTGGTGATGGTGAACGTGTTCAAGCCCGGCGTGGGCGTCGATCCGGCGCTGGCGCAGCAGCTGCTGGCCGACAGCGCCGAGCGCACTGCGGCGATCGTCCGCGACAGCGGCGCGCAGCCCACCGGCGTGCAGATGCTGCTCGACATCGTGCCGCAGAACGTGATCGGCGCCGCCGCCAACAACGCCAACATCCTCGCGCTGATGTTCTTCGCGCTGATGTTCGGCGTCGGCATCGTGATGAGCCCGGACACGGCGCCGATCCGGACGCTCCGCCGCGGCATCGAGGGCATCTTCGAGATCTCGATGACGCTGATCGGCCTGATCATCCGCCTGGCGCCGGCGGCGGTGTTCTGTTTCATGTTCAATCTCGCAGTGCTGTTCGGCTGGGACCTGCTGCTGCGCCTGGGCGCCTTCGTGCTGGTGGTGGTCGGCGCGCTGGCCGTGCACATGCTGGTGGTGTACTCGCTGGCCCTGAGGTTCGTCGGCGGCTACTCGCCAGTGAAGTTCTTCAAGGGCGTGCAGGAAGCGATGCTGATGGCGTTCTCCACGGCGTCCAGCAACGCCACCCTGCCCACCGCGCTCAAGGTCGCCGACCGCGACCTGCACCTGCCGACCAAGGTCTCGCGCTTCGTGCTGACCATCGGCGCCACCGCGAACCAGAACGGCACCGCGCTGTTCGAGGGCGTGACGGTCATCTTCCTGGCGCAGTTCTTCGGCGTCGACCTGACGCTGGGGCAGCAGTTCATGGTGATGCTGGTCTGCATCCTTGGCGGCATCGGCACCGCCGGCGTGCCCTCGGGATCGCTGCCGGTGGTGGCGCTGATCTGCGCCATGGTCGGGGTGCCGCCGGAGGGCATCGGCCTGATCCTTGGCGTGAACCACTTCCTCGACATGTGCCGGACCACGGTCAATGTCACCGGCGACCTCGGCATCGCGGCCATTGTGTCGAAGGGGGAGCTGGATGCGCCGACCGACCTCGCGCCGGACAGATCCGAAGCGGCGCTCTGAAGCGGTGGGCTCAAGCGAGAGGCTGAAGCGAGGGGCTGCAGCAAGGGGCTGAACGAAGGGGCTGAAACCTGTGGGAGCGGCCATGGCCGCGATCCGGGCAGCGACGATCGCGGCCATGGCCGCTCCCACAGGGGGTGCTTCTGCCAGCATCGCTTCCACCAGGCCGCTCCCATCAGGACTGCTCCCACCAGGGACTGCTCCCATCAGGACCGCTCCGGGAGACTCGGCGGGCAGGGGATGGGACAATGGCGGCTTCGCCCGCCGCCCCTGCCGCCGAGACCATGACCAGCCCCAGCCGCCGAGACCTCGCCAACGCCATCCGTTTCCTCGCCGCCGACGCGGTCCAGGCCGCCAACTCCGGGCATCCCGGCATGCCGATGGGCATGGCCGACATCGCCGAAGTGCTGTGGAACGACTACCACAGCCACAACCCGAACAACCCGAAGTGGTTCAACCGCGACCGCTTCGTGCTCTCGAACGGCCACGGCTCGATGCTGCAGTACGCGCTGCTGCACCTGGCGGGCTACGACCTGCCGATCGAAGAGCTCAGGAACTTCCGCCAGCTCGGCCACCGCACACCGGGCCATCCCGAAAACTTCGTCACCGACGGCGTCGAGACCACCACCGGGCCCTTGGGCCAGGGCTTCGCCAACGCCGTGGGCTTCGCGCTGGCCGAAAAGTTGATGGCGCAGCGCTTCAACCGTCCCGAATACGCGGTGGTCGACCACCGCACCTGGGTGTTCCTGGGCGACGGCTGCCTGATGGAAGGCATCTCGCACGAGGCCGCCTCGCTCGCCGGCACCTGGGGCTTGGGCAAGCTGGTGGCGTTCTGGGACGACAACCACATCTCCATCGACGGCGACACCGCCGGCTGGTTCACCGACGACACCCCGGCGCGCTTCGAGGCCTACGGCTGGCGCGTGATTCGCGACGTCGACGGCCATGACGCCGCTGCCATCAAGGCCGCCATCGAGCGCGCGCTGCAGCACGACGACAAGCCGGTGCTGGTCTGCTGCCGCACCACGATCGGCTTCGGCTCCCCCGCCAAGGCCGGCAAGGAGTCCTCGCACGGCGCGCCGCTGGGCAACGACGAGCTCGAGGCCACGCGCAGGGCGCTGGGCTGGGAGCATGGCCCGTTCGAGATCCCGCAGGCGATCCGCGACGGTTGGCGCGCGAACAACGCCGGCACCGTGCGCGAAGAGCAGTGGAACCGGATGTTCGACGGCTATGCGCAGCGCCATCCGGAGCTCGCCGACGAACTGACCCGCCGCTCGCATGCCGAGCTGCCCGAAGGCTTCACCGCCGCCGCGGACGCGTACATCGCCAAGCTGCAGGCCGACAGCCCCAAGGTCGCCTCGCGCAAGGCCTCGCAGATGGCGATCGAAGCCTTCGCGCCGCTGCTGCCCGAACTGGTCGGCGGTTCGGCCGACCTCGCCGGCTCCAACCTCACCCTGTGGAGCGGCAGCAAGTCCGTGACCGGGGGCGATCCCGACGCGAACTACATCTACTACGGCGTGCGCGAGTTCGCGATGACCGCGATCTCCAACGGCCTGTCGCTGCACGGCGGCTTCATCCCGTACGACGCCACCTTCCTGGTGTTCAGCGACTACGCCCGCAACGCCGTTCGCATGAGCGCGCTGATGGGCGCGCACGCGATCCATGTCTACACGCATGACTCGATCGGACTGGGCGAGGACGGCCCGACGCACCAGCCGATCGAGCACATGGCCAGCCTGCGCCACATCCCCGGCAACGATGTCTGGCGTCCCTGCGACGCGGTCGAGTCGGCGGTGTGCTGGAAGGCCGCCATCGAACGCCGCGACGGCCCCAGCTGCCTGGTGTTCTCGCGCCAGAACCTTGCGCCGCAGGCACGCGACGCCGCGCAGGTGGCCGCGATCGAGCGCGGCGGCTATGTGTTGAAAGAGTCCGTCGGCGCCCCGGAACTGATCCTGATCGCCACCGGCTCGGAAGTGGGGCTGGCGATGGACGCTGCCGCGCAGCTGGGCGATTCCGTGCGCGTGGTGTCGATGCCCTCGAGCGATGTCTTCGACCGCCAGGACAAGGCCTGGCGCGAGTCGGTGCTGCCCGATGCCTGCCGCCGCCGCGTGGCGATCGAAGCCGGTGTCAGCGACTTCTGGCGCAAGTACGTGGGCCTCGACGGCGCCGTCATCGGCATCGACCGCTTCGGCGCCAGCGCGCCGGCCGAGGTGCTGTTCCCGCACTTCGGCTTCACGGTCGAGGCCGTGGTCGCCGCCGCGCACGCGCTCTGAAGCGCGCGGAGCCCGGGACAGCCATGGCACAGCGAGAGTGGGTGGCGCGCGCCATCCACACCATCGAGGCCGACTTCAACCGCTCGGCCGACACCCATCTGATCCCGATGGAGCTGCCCGGGTATCCGGGCATCGATGTCTACCTGAAGGACGAGTCGAGCCACCCGACCGGCAGCCTCAAGCACCGGCTGGCGCGCTCGCTGTTCCTGTACGCGCTCGCCAACGGCTGGCTGCGCGAGGGCCGGCCGGTGATCGAGGCGTCGAGCGGTTCCACCGCGGTGTCCGAAGCCTACTTCGCGCGCCTGCTTGGCCTGCCCTTCATTGCCGTGATTCCGGCCTCGACCTCGCCGGAGAAGATCGCCGCGATCGAGTTCCATGGCGGTCGCTGCCACCTGGTCGACACCGCCTGCGCGCTCGACGCCGAATCGCAGCGCGTGGCGCGCGAGAGCGGCGGCCACTTCATGGACCAGTTCACCTACGCCGAGCGCGCGACGGACTGGCGCGCGAACAACAACATCGCCGAGTCGATCTACCGGCAGATGGCCGAAGAGCCGCACCCGGTGCCGGCATGGATCGTCTGCAGCCCGGGCACCGGGGGTACCGCGGCCACGCTCGGCCGCTACGCGCGCTACCGCCGCCACGCCACCCGCGTGCTGTGCGCGGATCCTGAGGAATCGGTATTCCACGACGCCTACCGCGCGGCGGTGGCGGGCGAACCGTGGCGCCAGTTCACCCATCACTGCGGTTCGCGCGTCGAGGGCATCGGCCGGCCGCGCGTGGAGGCGAGCTTCATCCCGAGCTGCATCGACGGCATGGTCAAGGTGCCCGATGCGCTGGCGCTGGCAGCGATGCGCCACGTCAGCGCGACGCTCGGGCGCCGCGTCGGTGGTTCCACCGGCACCAACTTCGTCGGCGTGCTGCACGCCGCCCGTCGCATGCGCGAAGCCGGGCAGGACGGCTCGATCGTGACCATCCTCTGCGACAGCGGCGAACGCTACGCGCACAGTTATTACGCGCCAGCCTGGTATGAGGCCAACGGCATCGACGTCGAACGGGCGGATGCGGCGATCGCCGTGGCGGTCGCGGGCGGCGAGCTCCCCGTTCTCGCACCGCTCGGCGACGCCTGACCCGCCCCGAAGGCTTCCTGTGGGAGCGGCTATAGCCGCGACAGCCAGTTGCTGGGCATCGGCCGACATGCGGCGCTCCGTAATCGCGGCTATAGCCGCTCCCACACAAGCGCGACCGCCACGGCGACCGCCGCTCCGACTCGTGCGCGATCGCCGCTCTCGCACGAGGGCGGCGGGTACTTGACAACGGGTTTGTTTACGCTTGTAATCGATCCATGGTTTACAGGTGTAATCGATATGTCGATCAGTGATTCCGAAGCCGTGGTCATGGATGTCCTCTGGGGCGAGCATCCGCTGGCCGCCGAGGACGTGGTCGCGCGGCTGTCCGCGCGCAGCGACTGGGCCGAGCCCACCATCAAGACCCTGCTCAACCGCCTGCTGAAGAAGGGCGCCGTGCGCGCTGAACGCGATGGCCGGCGCTACCTGTATTCGCCGGTGCTCAGCCGCGACGCCTGGGTGGCGGGCCAGAGCGAAAGCGTGCTCGACCGTCTGTTCGGTGGTCGCGTCGCCCCGCTGGTGGCGCACTTCAGCGAGCGCGGGAAACTCAGCCAGGATGACATCGACGCCCTGCGGCGCCTGATCGAGGAGCTCGACGATGACCGTCGCTGAGTCCCTGCTGCGCTGGCTGGTCGACGGCAGCCTCGCGGCCACCGCGGCGCTGCTGCTGGTGCTGGCGCTGCGGCGGCCCCTGCAGCGGGCATTCGGTGCGCGCGTGGCCTACTGCGCCTGGGCGCTGGTGCCGCTGGCCCTGTTTGCAGCCGCGCTTCCGCGGCCGCAGGCGGGGCAGGTGCTCGCGCCCCAGTTGCTGGCCCTGCACCCGGGCGTGCTCGTCGTCGCCGGCTCCGACGCAGCCTCGGCAGGCGTCGCGGCCTCCGGCGTGAACTGGGTCGTGCTGGTGGCCGTCGCGTGGCTGCTTGGAGCCGCGTTGGCCGCGCTGCGCTTCGTGCATCGGCAGCGGCACTTCGTCGCCGCGCTGGGACGGCTGGAACGCAATGCCGATGGCAGCTGGCGCGGCGAACGCGTGGTCGGCCCGGCGGTGGTCGGCGGCCTTCGCCCGCGCATCGTGCTGCCCGCGGATTTCGAAACCCGCCACGCGCCGGAAGAGGTCGCGCTGGTGATCGCCCACGAGCGCGCGCACCTCGCGCGCGGCGATAGCCGCGCCAATCTGGCGGCGGTTGCGCTGCGCTGCCTGCAGTGGTTCAACCCGCTGCTGCATTTCGCCGAGCGCCGCTTCCGGCTCGACCAGGAACTCGCCTGCGACGCCACCGTGCTCGCGCGCCATCCCCACGCCCGCCGCCGCTACGCGGACGCGATGTTGAACGTGCAGCTGGCCGTCCCTGGACTGCCGGTCGGTTGCCATTGGCAGTCCAGCCAATCCTTGAAGGAACGCATCCTCATGTTGAAACAACCACAACACGGCGCCGGTCGCCGACGCGCCGGAGTCATCGTGCTGGGCGTCGTACTGGCAAGCTGCAGTTACGCCGCCTGGGCGGTCCGGCCCGTCGCCGTGCCGGAACCGCCTCCGGCCCCATCTGCACCGGAAGCCCCGCCCGCACCGCCTTCCGCGGCCCCGGCACCGCTGGCGCCACTGGCCACGCCGCCTGCGCCGCCTGTTCCCCCCGTTGCCCCCGCGTCGCCTGCACCGCTGCCAGGCGACGTGCCCGTCAATCGCACGCCACCGCCCCGGTATCCGGCAGAGGCCGCGGCGGCGAAGCAGGGCGGGCGCGTGCTGTTGAAGCTCCTTGTCGGCGCCGATGGCCGCGTCAAGGACGTCGTCGTGGAGCGCTCCGAGCCCGCGGGCGTGTTCGACGCGGTCACCGTGGAGGCCGCGAAGCAGTGGGTGTTCTCGCCAAAGCTCGTGGATGGCAAGCCGGTCGAGGGCTGGGTACGCGTGCCGGTGGACTTCGAAGCCTCGCAGGACGAGCCAGCCACGGGCCAGGGCCAGGCCAGACCTGCCGCGTCATAGCTCCTCTCGCCCGGGTGGCCACGTCTTGACTTCGTGGCTGCCCGGACGTCGGTTGCCGCGTTGCGTGCGGACCCCTTCGGGTGGCGTCGCCATCAGTCGAGTTGGTGCACGGCCTTCGCGAGCCGCTGCACTTCCCCGGGGTGATGGCTGACGTACAGCATCGGCAGCCGCACCTCGTCGCGCACCCGCTGCAGATAGGGGATCAGTTCTTCGCGACGTGCCTGGTCCAGCGCGGACAGCGGCTCGTCGAACAGCAGGATCGCCGGCTGCGAGAGCAGTGCGCGGCCGATCGCCACGCGCTGCGCCTCGCCGCCCGAGAGGTTGGCGGTGCGTCGCCGCAGCAGCGCTTCGATCCCGAGCAGGGTGACCACGGCCTCAAGCTCGAAACGCTTTGCACTGGCAGCCGCAGAGTGGCGGCCGTAAAGCAGGTTGCCGCGCACGTCGAGATGCGGGAACAGGCGCGGATCCTGGAACACATAGCCGACGCGCCGCCGATGCACGGGCAGGTCGATGCCGCGCTCGGCGTCGAACAGCACCTGGCCGTCGACTTCGATGCGACCGGCCCGCGGCTTCACCAGCCCCGCGATGGCGTTGAGCACGGTGGTCTTGCCCGCGCCCGAGGGACCGGTGAGCGCGATCACGCGGGCCGCATCCTCGATCCGCACGCGGCGTTCGAAGCGGCCGCGGCGCAGCTCGATATCGAGGCTCAGCATGCCGAAGCTCCCCGGGCCGGTGCGCCGCTCATGCGTCGCTCCCGTCGCCGCGGCGCCCGTGCTGCCGCTGCACCAGCCACTCCGAAGCCAACAGCGCCAGCAGCGAGATCGCGACCGCCACCAGCGCCAGGCGCCAGATCCCGAGTTCGCCGCCGGGCACCTGCATCAGCTCATAGATCGCGGACGAGATGGTCTGCGTTTCGCCGGGGATGTTGGATACGAAGGTGATCGTGGCGCCGAACTCGCCCAGCGCCTTGGCAAAGGCCAGCACGCCGCCGGCGACGATGCCCGGCCAGGCCAGCGGCAGGGTCACCGTGGCGAACACCCGCCAGGGTCCCGCCCCCAGCGTGGCTGCGGCCTGTTCGAGGCGGCGGTCGACGGATTCGATCGACAGCCGGATCGCACGCACCATCAGCGGGAAACCCATGATCGCGCTGGCCAGCGCCGCGCCGGTCCACTGGAACGCGAAGCGGATGCCGAGGTGCTCGGCGAGGAAGGCGCCGACCGCGCCCTGGCTGCCGAAGGCCACCAGCAGCGCATAGCCCACCACCACCGGCGGCAGCACCAGCGGCAAGTGCACCAGCGCGTCGAGCAGGGCCTTGCCCGGGAAGCGCTTGCGCGCCAGCACCCAGGCCACCGCGATGCCCACCGGCAAGCTGGCCAGCGCTGCGACGCAGGCGACCTTGAGGCTGAGCGCGATGGCGGTGAGTTCCGCGGGGCTGAAGTCGGGCATGTGGTTCGGGGTTCGCGCGGGCGTCCGGCCTCAGCGCGTGCTGAGCCCGTGGCTGCGGAAGATCGCGCGTGCGTCGCGACCCTGCAGCCACTGCAGGAAGGGAACCGCATGCAGGTGCCTGCTCGCGCTCACGCGCGCTGCCGGATACACGATGTCCGGGTGCGACCCGGCGGGAAACGTGGCCAGCACGCGCACCCTCGGCTCGGCCAGGGCGTCGCTGCCGTACACCACGCCCAGCGGAGCTTCGCCGCGCGCCACCAGCATCAAGGCCGCGCGCACGTTCTCGACGCCGGCCACGCGCGGCGCAAGCGCCTCCCACATGCCCAGTGATTCGAATGCGGCCTTCGCGTACCTGCCTGCAGGCACGCTGTCGACCATGCCCAGCGCGATGCGGCCGCGCTTGCCGAGCAGCGGCCGCAGGTCGAGGCCCGGGCGTAGCGGGACCGGCTTCAATGCGGAAGCGGCGGGGGCGACCAGCACCAAGGTATTGCCGAACAGTTCCGCGCGCGTCCCGGCATCGACCATGTCGCGCGACTGCAATTCGTCCATCCATTCCAGGTCGGCGGAGACGAACACGTCCGCCGGCGCGCCCTGTGCGATCTGCCGCGCCAGCGCAGAACTGGCGGCATACGAGACGCGCACGGGCTGCCCGGTAGCGGCTCCGTAGGCAGCCGCGGCGGCGTCCATCGACTCCTTCAGGCTGGCGGCGGCGAACACGGTGAGCGGCCTGTCGGCGGCGACGGCCTCGTCGACACCCGGGAGCAGCAGGGCCATGGCCACGAGACCGCACAGGCCGAGCATGAAGCGGCGGGAACGCGTCATCGCGCGGCCTACAGCGTGTCCAGTGGAAGTTCGAGGTAGCGCACGCCGTTGCCATGCGGCTCGGGCAGCGCGCCGGCGCGGATGTTGACCTGCACCGAAGGGATGATCAGCGCCGGCATCGCGAGCGTGGCGTCGCGCGCCTCGCGGATAGCGACGAAAGCCGCCTCGTCCACGCCTTCGTGTAGATGGATGTTGCCGCGCTTCTGTGCGCCGATGCTGGTCTCGCATGCCGGCGCGCGGCCGTCGGGGCCGTAGTCGTGGCAAACGAACACGCGGGTCTCGTCGGCCAATTCCGTGAACAACGTCTGGACCGAGCGGTACAGCGTGGCTGCGCTGCCGCCGGGGAAGTCGCAGCGCGCGCTGCCGCCATCGGGCATGAACAGCGAATCACCGGTGAACAGCGCGTCGCCCATGAGGTAGGCGCAGCTGTCGGCGGTATGGCCCGGCACCGGCAGCACGCGACAGGCGATGCCGCCGAGCGCGAAGGTTTCATCGGCGGTGAACAGGTGGTCGAACTGCGAGCCATCAATCGCGAAGCCGGGGCCCAGGTCGAAGACGTCGCGGAAGCGCGCCTGCACGTCGCGGATGCCGCTGCCGATGGCTACGGGCGCCTCGGGCCAATGCGTGGTTTTCAGCCACTGCGCGGCCGACAGGTGGTCGGCATGGGCGTGTGTCTCGAGCAGCCAGCGCACGCGATATCCGTGCGCCTTGACGCAGTCGACCAGCGCCTGGGCCGCCGTGGTGGCCGTGCGCCCGGAGGCCATGTCGAAATCCAGCACCGGGTCGATGATCGCGGCGTCGCCGCTGGCCGCGTCCGCGACCACGTAGCTCCACGTGCCGGTGCCGGCATGGTGGAACGGGTGGACGGCGGGCGTGGCGGCGCTCACGGTCGTGGGCTGGGCGGAGCGAGCGCGTAGTTGAGCAGTGCCGCGAGGCGATGGCCGGCCTCGCGAAGGCGGCGTTCGGCCAGCGGCCGGCGCTCGTCGAGGAAGGCGGTGTCGATCGCGTGCGCGCCGTCGGCGGGATAGATGTCGCCGGCTTCCACCAGTCGGCAGGACTCCAGCGCCCATTCCAGGATCGGGCGATCCGAGCCGAGGGTCGGGTCGTCGGGCAGCGGCGTCTGCATCAGCTCCGCGGCGTAGGCCTCCGCTGCCAGTTCGCGGCGCGCGAGGATGGTGCCATCCCAGATCCGGTGCAGGTTGCTGCCCTCGCCATCCAGGTTCACCTGGTAGTCGTTGCCGCCCTTGTCGTCGCGTGGGCTGGCATGCAGCGGCTGGTGCAGGTCACCCACGAAATGCACGACGTACTTGAGCGCGGCCGCGCGCGATGCGTCTTCCGCTTGGGGATCGGCGAGCGTGCGGAACTTCAGGTTGGCCTGGGTGACGATGCAGTTGTTGCCGCGGCAGTCGCGCGGCGGTTCGAAGCCGCAGCGACCGTCGAAATTGATGTAGTGCCAGCGCGCCGTCATCCTGGCGAAATCCGGGTCTTTTTCGCGCTGCTCGTCGGCCCAGGTCGAAATGGCGGCGAGGGTCGGTTCGGGTTCGTCGGCGAGCAGGCGATCGACCTCCGCGCGGGCTTCGGGCGTGAGGTTGGCTTCGGCGATCCGGGCCACGATGCGGTGGCCTTCGGCGCTCCAGGCCAGGGCATCGCCGGCAAAGAATGCACAGGCAAGGGCGACGACGGGGAGGAAACGATGCATGGGGCGGACTCGGTTCGGGCGCATGCGGCGATTCTAGCCCGCATGCGTCCGGGGTCGCGCCGGGTGGTTCAGAAGCGCATGACGTAGGCGGCGCCGTAGACCAGCGGGTCGATCTTCGCGCTGCCGAGCTTGGCGCCGTCGAGCTTCACGTCACTGTCGATGTCCATCCAGCGCACGTCGACGCGGATCGCGCCCTTCTCGCCGACCTTGAAGTCGACGCCGGCGTGCAGCGCGACGCCGAAGGAGTCATCGAGCTCGAGCTTCGAACCCGCCAGCGCGCCGCGGGTGTCCTCGCTGAAGAAGGTGGTGTAGTTCAGGCCCACGCCGAGCAGCGGCGACACCTTGCCCTGGCCGTTGAAGTGGTACTGCAGGCTGATGGTGGGCGGCAGGTGCTTGGTGCTGCCCACGCGGCCCAGGCCGTCGATGGCGATGTCGTGCTGGAACGGCAGCGCGGCCAGCACTTCCAGGCCGAGGTTGTCGCGCAGGAAGTATTCGACGGCGATGGTCGGGCGGGTGCTGGAGCCGATGTCCAGCGGCAGGGTGCCCGCGGCGAGCTTGCCGTTGTCGGAGTCCGGGTTCACCTGGTGGGCACCGATGGCCACGGTCCAGTCGCCGGCGGACTGGGCGAAGGCGGACGGCGCGGCAAGCGCGCCGGCGATGGCCAGGGCAAGGAGGGGGAGGGTGTTGCGGGACATTGACGCACCTGTCGTGTGTTGGGGATGGCGCCATGGTGCGGTGTGCCATACGGGCCCGCATTGATCGGGATCAAGTCCGGGCCGGCCCCGTCCGGGCCTGCTAAAATGGGCGTTCTGCGTGTTCCACCCACCCTTGCCGCGGCGCGCGGCGATACGGAGTCAGCATCCCATGGCGATCAAGGTAGGCATCAACGGTTTCGGCCGCATCGGGCGCAACGTCCTGCGTTCGGCGGTGCAGAATTTCGGCAACGACATCGAGATCGTCGCCATCAACGACCTGCTGGAGCCGGACTACCTGGCCTACATGCTGAAGTACGACTCCGTGCACGGCCGCTTCGACGGCGAAGTGTCGGTCGACGGCGACACCCTGGTGGTCAACGGCAAGCGCATCCGCCTGACCCAGGAGCGCGACCCGGCCAACCTCAAGTGGGACGAGGTCGGCGCCGACGTCGTCATCGAATCCACCGGCCTGTTCCTCGACAAGGCCAGCGCGCAGAAGCACCTCGATGCCGGCGCGAAGAAGGTGATCCTGTCGGCGCCGTCGAAGGACGACACGCCGATGTTCGTGTTCGGCGTGAACCACGAAAAGTATGCCGGCGAGGCCATCGTCTCCAACGCGTCCTGCACCACCAACTGCCTTGCGCCGATCGCCAAGGTGCTGCACGACAAGTGGGGCATCAAGCGCGGCCTGATGACCACCGTGCACGCCGCCACCGCCAGCCAGAAGGTGGTCGACGGCCCGTCGAACAAGGACTGGCGCGGCGGCCGCGGCATCCTCGAGAACATCATTCCGTCGAGCACCGGCGCGGCCAAGGCCGTGGGCAAGGTGATCCCGGAGCTCAACGGCAAGCTCACCGGCATGTCGTTCCGCATCCCGACCTCCGACGTCTCCGTGGTCGACCTGACCGTCGAGCTGGAAAAGGGCGCGAGCTACGAAGAGATCAAGGCCGAGATGAAGGCGCAGAGCGAGGGCGCGCTCAAGGGCATCCTCGGCTACACCGAGGACAAGGTGGTCGCCACCGATTTCCGCGGCGATACCCGCACTTCGATCTTCGACGCCGAGGCCGGTATCCAGCTCGACGACACCTTCGTCAAGCTGGTGGCCTGGTACGACAACGAGTGGGGCTATTCCACCAAGTGCCTGGAGCTGGTCCGCGTGGTGGCGGCGAAGTAAGCCCGCGGCCAGCGTGACCCGATGGAAGCCCCGCCTCGCGCGGGGCTTCCTGCTTTCGGAAGTCCCTGACGGCCGGAACGTGCCGCGGGTCGTGCATCCGAGACACCGGCGCAGCTAATGTGCGTCCATGGCCGCGGGGAGTGGCGCGAGGAGATGCAGGAATGGAATCGATCATCTTGCTGTTCGTGCTGGTAGTGCTTGCGGTGCCGGTGCTGCTGATCGTGGTCCTGGTGGCCTTGGGCAACCTGAAACGGCGCGTCGCCGAGCTGGAATACGCGATGACGCGTCAGGAGCAGTACCGGCAGCCGGAGTCGCAGCCCCGGGCGCAGCCACAGCCGCAGCCGCGGCCTCAGCCTCCCCAGCCCCAGCCCCAGCCCCAGCCCCAGCCCCAGCCGCGCGCCGTGGACGTGGCACAGCCGGCCCCGCCGATTCCGCCGCGGCCACCCCGCATCGAGCCGATTCCCGCCGCCGCGCGACGGACACGCGTCGCACCGGGGCCGTTCGAACGCTTCGCCACCCGCGCGCGCCGCTGGTTCACCGAGGGCAACGTGCCGGTGAAGGTGGGCGTGCTGGTGCTGCTGGCCGGGGTCGCCGCGCTGCTCAAGTACGCCAGCGACCAGGGCTGGCTGACCCTGCCCATGAGCCTGCGCCTGGCGGCCGTCGCCGCCGCGGCACTGGCCGCGCTGGTCTTTGCCTGGCGCAAGCGCGACAGCCACCGCAGCTTCGCGCTGGCGGTGCAGGGCGGTGCGATCGGCGTGCTGCTGCTGGTGGTGTACGCGGCGTTCAAGCGCTTCGACCTGTTGCCGGCCGGGCCCGCGTTCGCGGCCAGCCTGGCGCTGGTGGTGGCGCTGGGCGTGCTGGCGGTGCTGCAGGAGTCGCGCACCCTGGCCGTGTTCGGCATCCTCGCCGGCTTCATGGCGCCGATCTGGCTGTCCACCGGCAGTGGCAACCATGTGGTGCTGTTCTCCTACTACGCCCTGCTCAACGCGGCGATCTTCGCCATCGCCTGGCTGCGGCCCTGGCGCGAGCTCAACCTGCTGGGCTGGATCTTCACCTGGGGCATTGGCGTGGCCTGGGGCGTGCTGGCCTACGAGCCCGCGAAGTTCGCGAGCACGCAGCCGTTCCTGCTGCTGTTCTTTGCCTTCTACCTGCTGCTGCCGATCCTGTACGCGAACAAGCGCGCGCCGGGGCGGCGCGACGTGGTCGACGGCGGCCTGCTGTTCGGCACGCCGCTGGTGGCGTTCGCGTTGCAGGCGGTGCTGCTGGACGGCGCGCGGACGCAGCTCGCGCTGTGCGCGCTGGGGCTGGCGGCGATCTATGCGGCGCTGGCGTGGTGGCAGCGGCGGGGCCCGCACGCGGTGCTTGCCGAGGCCTACCTGCTGCTGGCGGCGGCCTTCGCTACGCTGGCGGTGCCGCTGGCGCTGTCGGCCAGTGCCACGGCGGCGGTGTTCGCGGTGGAAGGTGCCGGGCTGGCGTGGCTGGGCCTGCGTACGGGACGGTTGCTGCCACAGTGGGCCGGCGTCGGGCTGCAGCTGGTCGCCACGGTGGCCTTCTTCAACGGCTACGTGGACCTGCCGCTGGCGGAGCACGCGATCGCCAACCCGGCCTTCGCCGGCTTCATGCTGCTGGCGCTGGCGGGCTTTGCCAGCGCCTGGTGGTACCGCGCGGCCGGGTGGACGGCGGCCGCGGCGGTGTACTACTGCTGGGGTCTGGTCTGGTGGTGTTCCGGCGCGCTGAACGAGGTGGTCCAGCACGTTGCCGCAGGCCTGCGCCCGGACGCGCTGTTGGCGGTGGCTGCGGTGACCGCGCTGCTCGCGGCGGAGGTACAGCGCAGGCGCGCGGCGGCGGCGCTGGTGCTGACCGTGCTGGGCGCCTTCGTCATGGCCGCGCCGTTGGCCATGGCGCAGTTGGATGCCGACGGCCAGCCACTCGCCGCCTGGGGTGGCGTGGCCTGGCTGCTGTTCGCGGCCTGTGGCGTGCGCAGCCTCACCGGCCTGCGCAATGAGGGCGGGCAGCTGGCGGCGTGCGCGCAGTTCGTCTGGTGGTTGCTGTGGCCGCTGGTGCTGTCACTGTCGGCGTTTGAATTCGCCCGGGCACAGGCGTTGGGCAGCGGCTGGCGGCTGGCGCTCCCGGCCTTGCCCTGGCTGGCCCTGCTGGGAGTGCTGCAGTTCCGCTGGCACTGGTTGCGACAACCGCTGGGTGCTGCGTTCGACTTCATGCGTACGCCGCTGTTCGTGACCAGTCTGCTGGTGATCTGTCCAGGTTGGCTGGGCGCGCTGCGTGATGCCGGCGGCAGCGCGCCGCTGCCGTGGCTACCGCTGCTCAATCCGCTGGATATCGTCCAGCTGGCCGCGCTGGTGCTGCCCGCGTGCTGGCTGTGGTCGGCACAGGTACCGGCTTCATTCGCGCGGCGGCGGGTCGCGCTGTTGTCGGTGGCGGGCTTCCTGCTCGTCACCTGCATCACCCTGCGCACGGTGCACCACTGGGGCGGCCTGCCCTGGGGCGGAGCCTTGTGGTCGGCCAGCCTCGCGCAGACGGCGCTGACCCTGGTCTGGAGCGTGGCGGGCGTGGCGGCGTGGATCGCGGGGTCGCGGCGCGGCCAGCGTGCGTTGTGGCTGGTGGGGGCAGTGCTGATGGCGCTGGTGCTGGCCAAGCTGGTACTTGTCGACCGCCAGCACCTGGGCAACCTGCTGGGCATCGGCTCATTCATGGCCTATGGCCTGCTGTGCACCGTCGTGGGCTGGTTCGCGCCGGCGCCGCCGCGGGCGCCACCCAGCGGTAGTGAGGGCGGCGATGGCAGCGGCGGTGAAGGCGGCGCCGCGGCGTTCCGGGCGTGAGCCGGGCGTCCCGTCCGCTCAGGCCCGGGGCGATGGCCTCGGGAGTTCGCAGCCTTCGGGGCCGCAGGCCGCGCCGTCGCCGCTGACCGCCGGCGGCGCGAGCTTGCGCAGCGCTTCGGCCAGCGCCTCGGGCGGGTGCGCGCCCTGGATGCCGTGGATGCCGTCGACGACGAAGGTCGGTACCGCGCGGATGCCCATCGCCTGCGCGCGGCCCAGTGCGGCCTGCACCTCGGCGACGCCTTCGTCCGAATCCAGCATCGCGCGCACGCGCGCTTCCGGCAGGCCGCCTTCGGCGCCGGCGGCGACCAGCACCTCGGCATCGGCCAGGTTGCGGCCCTCGGCGAAGTGGGCGCGGAACAGGGCCTCGGCCACGGCCTCCACGTCGCCCTCGCGCGCGGCCAGCCACATCAGGCGGTGGCCGGGCAGGGTGGTGACGCGCACCTGGCCGCGGTCGAAGTCCATCGGCAGGCCTTCGGCGCGCGCGGTGCCCTGGGTCTGCGCCAGGATTTCCGCGGCGCGCGCTTCGCCACCGAACTTGCTGGCATAGGCCTCGCGCAAGGGGACCGGCGTGGCATCGGCGTCCGGATCCAGCATGAAGGGATGCCAGTGCACTTCGACGGCGGGCGCGTCGTCGCCCAGCAGCGCGAGGGCGCGCTGGAAGCGATGCTTGCCGATCCAGCACCAAGGGCAGACCAGGTCGGACCAGATGTCGATGCGCATGGGGCTCACCTCTTCGTCTTGCGTTCGTAAACCATGCGCGTGCCCGCCGCGCGGTCGTGCCAGGTCAGGCGGTCGCGGTCGACCCAGGCCCACCAGAAGCCCAGGCCCCCCGCGGCCACCGACAGCGTGGCCACCGCGTAGCGGCACCACAGCGTCCGCCACGGCGGCGCGGGACCATCGGCGGCGACCACGCGCAGGCGCCAGGGCCGCATGCCCAGGGTCTGCCCGCCACGTCGCCAGCTCACCGTGGCGTAGGCGCCGGTGATCGCCCAGCAGCACAGCCACAGCAGCCACTGCAGCAGGCTCCAGGGCTGGATGTTCTCGCGCGGCCCGTGGCCGGCCAAGGTGTAGCCGAGTGCGAACACGAAGCCGAGCAGGAACCACAGCGACAGCACGGGCAGCAGGTCGTACAGCATCGCCAGCAGTCGCTTGCCGATGTGCGCGCCGGGCAGTGCGTGGCCGTCGGCCGCCTGCGGGTTCGGGTGGTGTCGGGCATCCGGGTTCATCGCGACAGGATAGCCGCCGCGGCTTCCGCGCCGCTAAGCTGGCGGCGATGTCCGCGTCCACGCCCGCAGAGCGCCGAACGCGCGCCATGCGGCTGCCGCCGCCGCGCGACGCCGACGCACGTGCCATCGATGCCTTCATCGATGCCTGGTGGGCCGAATCCGGCGCCGCCCGCCAGACCCTGGACAGCTATCGCCGCGATCTGAAGGGCTTCGCGCGCTGGCGCGACCGTGGCGACATCGTCGACGCCGATCGCGCCGGCCTGTTCGACTATCTCGCCCACCGCAGCCGCGAAGGCTATTCGCCGCGCAGCAACGCGCGCCTGCTGTCCGCGCTGCGGGCGTTCTACGGCTGGCGGCTGAGGCAGGGACTGCGCGCCGACGATCCCACGGCCCTGCTGGAGCCGCCAAAGCTGCCGCGCCTGCTGCCCAAGGCGCTCGCAGAGGGTGAGGTCGCCCGCCTGCTCGAGGCGCCCGATGTCGACGCACCCGCGGGCCTGCGCGACCGCGCCATGCTGGAGCTTATGTACGCCTGCGGCCTGCGCGTGAGCGAGCTGGTCGACCTGCCGGCCAACGGCGTCAACCTGCGCCAGGGCGTGCTGCGCGTGTCCGGCAAGGGGGGCAAGGAACGGCTGGTGCCCCTGGGCGACGAGGCCCGGCACTGGCTTGATCGCTATCTCGCTGATGCCCGCCCGGCGCTGGTCGGCGCCCGCCAGGTCCCGGTGGATGCGAAGGGTGACGCGCCGCTGTTCGTCGGTCCGGATCTCCGCGCCCCGACGCGGCAGGCGTTCTGGGCCCTGGTCAAACGCCACGCCGCCGCCGCCGGCATCGATCCCGGCAAGGTCAGTCCGCACGGCCTGCGCCACAGCTTCGCCACCCACCTGCTCAACCACGGTGCCGACCTGCGTTCGCTGCAGATGCTGCTCGGGCACAGCTCGCTGTCGACCACCCAGATCTACACCCTGGTCGCGCGCGAGCAGCTCAAGCGCCTCCACGCCCGCCACCACCCCCGAGCCTGAAAGCCGGCGCAATGGACGTCCCGGCGCGGGGGCACCGCAGCCGGGGCGCATGCGAGAATGTGCAGTCAGCCGCCGTCATGGCGGCATCGCCAAGCCGAGATCCACGAATGAAATCCTTGCTGCCCCTGATGCTGTGTGCCGTCAGCCTTACCGCCTGCGCCCAGGCGCCGGACGCCAGTGCACCGGGCACGCAGCAGCCGGCCCCCGCCGCGGGGCAGGGGCTGGCCACCGCCGCGGCGGGTTCGCCCGAGGAGCGCGCGATCCAGGCCCTGCACGCGATCAACCCGCGGATCGAGGTCGACCACGTCGGCGCCGCGCCGCTGCCCGGCTTCCGCGAGGCGGTGGTCGGCGGGCAGATGGTCTACATCAGCGATGACGGCCGCTATCTGCTGCAGGGCGCGCTGTTCGATGTCCACGAGAAGGTCGACCTCAGCCAGGCGGGCATGGCCGAGGTGCGCCGCCGGCTGCTGGCGACCATTCCCGCGTCCGAGCGCATCGTGTTCGCGCCCGAAGCCCCCGAATACACCGTCAGCGTGTTCACCGACGTCGAATGCGGCTACTGCCGCAAGCTCCACGAGGACATCGCGGAATACAACCGCCTCGGCATCGCCATCGAATACCTGGCCTTCCCGCGCATGGGTCCGGCGAGCGAAGACTTCAGCAAGATGGTGTCGGTGTGGTGTGCCAGCGACCGCCGCGCCGCACTGACCGCCGCCAAGGAAGGGCGCAACGTTCCGGCGAGCCAGTGCACCAGCCCGGTGGCGCGGCACTACGACATCGGTCGCCGGGTGGGCCTGACCGGCACGCCGATGATCGTCACCGCCGACGGGACCCAGATGCCCGGCTACATGCCGCCCGCCGACCTGCGCGCCGCGCTCGACCGGCTGGCCCTGGATGCGGCCGGGCCGGCAGCCAGCGCCACGCCGACCGACGCACCGACGGACGCGCCCGAACCAGACGTGGCCGCGGACGGCGCGCCGGGCGGGCGCTGAGCCGCCAGCCGCCCCGCGGCTTCGCTACAATGGCCGGCCCGTTCCACGGTCGAAACCGGACATGATCGTCCTCGAGGGCCTGCCCGCCCTGTCGCCCTTCCGGCGCGAACGTCTCCAAGCCCGCCTGCAAGCCATTGAACCCGGCATCCGCGTCACCGGGTCCTGGCACGTCTACTGGCTCGATGCCGACCCGGGCGCGATGCCCGACCGGGCGGTGCTGCATCGCATCCTGCAGGCCGCGGACGCCGTGGCGCCCGCCGAGCCCGGCGCCGCGACCCGCTTCGTTTCTCCGCGCGTGGGCACGCTCTCGCCCTGGGCCAGCAAGGCCGGCGAATTGCTGCGCGGTGCCCGCCTGCCGGTGAAGCGCGTGGAGCGCGGCACCCGCATCGACATCACCGGCTGGCCGTCCGATCCGGCGGCCGCGGCCGTCGTCGCGGGTGTCCTGCACGACCCCATGACGCAGTCGCTGCTGGCCTCGCACGATGAGGCTGCGGCGCTGTTCACCACGCCCGCGCGCGGCGCGGTCGAGGTCATTCCGCTGGATGGCCTGGAAGAAGCCAACCAGCGCCTGGGCCTGGCGCTCGCCGCCGACGAGATCGCCTACCTGCGCGAGCGCTATGGCGCGCTTGGCCGTGACCCGCACGACGTCGAACTGATGATGTTCGCGCAGGCCAACTCCGAGCACTGCAGGCACAAGATCTTCAACGCTTCCTGGACCATCGACGGCGAGGAGATGCAGGTCAACGGCGGCCCGCAGTCGCTGTTCCGGATGATCCGGCACACGCATGCGCAGACGCCGGAGCACACGCTGTCGGCCTACAGCGACAACGCCGCGGTGGTCGAAGGGTATGCCTCGCGACGCTTCCGGCCCGACCCGGAGACGGCCGTCTACCGCGCCGAGCCCGAGCGCGACGGCGCCTTCTGCATCAAGGTCGAGACCCACAACCACCCGACCGCGATCTCGCCCTTCGCGGGCGCCTCCACCGGCGCCGGCGGCGAGATCCGCGACGAGGGCGCCACCGGCCGCGGCGGCAAGCCCAAGGCCGGACTGGTCGGCTTCAGCGTTTCGCACCTGCGCATCCCGTCGCTGCCGCAGCCCTGGGAACGGCCGCGCGCGCTGAACCCGCGCATGGCGCCGGCGCTGGAGATCATGACCGACGGCCCGCTGGGCGCGGCGGCGTTCAACAACGAATTCGGCCGCCCGAACCTCACCGGCTACTTCCGCAGCTTCGAGCTGGCGGAGGGCGAGGGCCTGGTCCGTGCCTACGACAAGCCGATCATGCTCGCCGGTGGCCTTGGCGCCATCGACCGCGACCAGGTGGCCAAGCTGACGCTGTCGCCGGGTGACGCGGTGGTGGTGCTCGGCGGCCCGTCGATGCTGATCGGGCTGGGCGGCGGTGCCGCAAGCTCCGTGGCTTCGGGCGAGAGCGCCGAGGACCTCGATTTCGCCAGCGTGCAGCGCGACAACCCGGAGATGGAGCGCCGCTGCCAGGAGGTCATCGACCGCTGCGTGGCGATGGGCAAGGCCGGCAACCCGATCAAGTGGTGCCACGACGTCGGCGCCGGCGGCCTGTCCAACGCGATCCCCGAGCTGCTGCACGATTCCGGCGTGGGCGGCGTGATCGATCTCGATCGCGTGCCCAGTGACGATCCCTCGCTGTCGCCCATGCAGCTGTGGTGCAACGAGTCGCAGGAGCGCTATGTGCTGGGCGTTTCGGTGGACCGCATCGATGAATTCGCGGCGCTGTGCGAGCGCGAACGCTGCCCCTTCGCCGTGGTCGGGTATGCGACTGAAGAGGAGCACCTGGTGGTGGGCTACGGCGCATCGCCTGCATCCGTCGCGACCGGTGAGCCGCGCGACCTGCACGCCATCGACCTCCCCATGGACCTGATTTTCGGCAAGGCGCCGAAGATGCACCGCGATGCCGTCCGCCAGCAGCCGCACCGCTGGCCCCAGCTCAATGCCGTCGCGCTGGCCGCCGCCGGCCGTCCGGGCGAAGCCCTGCATGAAGCCGGCCTGCGCGTGCTTGCGCATCCGACGGTCGCCTCCAAGCAGTTCCTGGTCACGATCGGCGACCGCAGCGTCGGCGGCCTGACCGCGCGCGACCAGATGGTGGGCCCCTGGCAGCTGCCGGTGGCCGATTGCGCGATCACGCTTGCGGATTTCCACGGCCACAGCGGTGAAGCCATGGCGATCGGCGAGCGCACGCCGCTGGCCCTGATCGACGCCGCCGCCAGCGCACGCATGGCCGTGGGCGAAGCGATCACCAACCTGTGCGCCGCGCCGGTCGAGTCGCTGGCGCGCACCAAGCTCTCGGCCAACTGGATGGCCGCCGCCGGCCACCCGGGCGAAGACGCGCGTTTGTTCGACGCCGTGCACGCGGTGGGCATGGAGCTGTGCCCGGAGATCGAGCTGTCGATCCCGGTCGGCAAGGACTCGCTGTCGATGCAGGCGCAGTGGCAGGCCGATGGCGTCGCCCGGAAGTCGGTGTCGCCGGTGTCGCTCGTGGTCACCGCCTTCGCGCCGGTGGCCGATGTGCGCCGGCAGCTCACCCCGCTGCTCGCGCGCCAGAGCGGCACCGAGCTGTGGCTGCTCGGCCTGGGTGCGGGCAAGCAGCGCCTGGGCGGTTCGATCCTGTCGCAGGTCCACGGCGCCTTCGGTGGCGCCTGCCCGGACCTTGATGATCCGCAGCGCCTGCGCGCCTTCTTCGAACTCATCCGCGATGCGCGCGAGGCCGGCCTGCTGCTGGCCTATCACGACCGCTCCGACGGCGGCGTTTTCGCCAGCCTCTGCGAGATGGCGTTCTGCTCGCGCGTCGGCCTCGACATCGACCTCGATACCTGGGGCGACGACCGCACCGAGAACGTGTTCCGCACGCTCTTCAATGAAGAGCTGGGCGCGGTGGTGCAGATCGCAGCCGATGATCGCGTCGAGTTCGTCGACCTGGTGGAGCGCCATGGCCTGGTCGAGTGCGCGCAGCGCATCGCGCGGCCGACCACCGCGTCGTCGGTGCGCGTGCTCGCCGATGGCGAAGTGATGGCCGAGTGGGCCTGGGAAGACCTCATGGGCGCCTGGTGGTCGGTGAGCCACGCCATGCAGCGCCAGCGCGACAATCCCGACTGCGCCGACGCCGAGCGTGATGCCGCGCTGCGCTTCGATGCGGCCGGCCTGCGGCCCGAGCTCACGTTCGACCCGTCCGACGACATCGCCGCGCCCTACGTCGCCAAGGGCGCCGCACCGCGCGTGGCGGTGCTGCGCGAGCAAGGCGTCAACGGCCAGGTGGAGATGGCGGCCGCGTTCACGCTGGCCGGTTTCGAGGCGGTCGACGTGCACATGAGCGACCTGGTCGCCGGCCGCGCGACGCTCGACGACTTTGCGGGCTTTGCCGCCTGCGGCGGTTTCAGCTACGGCGACGTGCTTGGCGCCGGCCGCGGCTGGGCGACATCGATCCTCGAGCGCGAAGCGCTGCGCAGCATGTTTGAACGCTTCTTCGGCCGCGGCGACAGCTTCGCCCTGGGCGTGTGCAACGGCTGCCAGATGATGTCGCAGCTCAAGGAGATCATCCCCGGCGCCACCCACTGGCCCCGGTTCCAGCGCAACCTCAGCGAGCAGTTCGAGGCGCGCCTGGGCATGCTGGAAGTGGTGGAATCACCGTCGCTGTTCCTGCGCGGCATGGCCGGCTCGCGGATCCCGGTGGTGGTTTCGCATGGCGAGGGCCGGGCGGAATTCACCGGCGACGCCGACCACGCTGCCGCCCGCGTGGCGTTGCGCTACGTCGACGGAGGCGGTCGCCCGGCGACCGCCTACCCCGCCAATCCCAACGGTTCGGACTCCGCCGTCGCCGGACTCACCAGCGACGACGGCCGGGTGACGCTGCTGATGCCGCATCCCGAACGCACCCTGGCCACGGCCAACTTCAGCTGGGCGCCGGCGGCGTGGGCAGTCGCCTCGCCCTGGCTCAGGATGTTCCGCAACGCGCGGGTGGCCGTCGGCTGAGGGCCGGTCGACCCGTCAGAGCACGCCCAGGAACTGCTGGGCCACCGCCTTGATGCCCACGCCCGGAGGAAGTGCGCAACTCATCGCGGGATAGATGAAGTTGGCGCCCTCGTTGTCTTCCACCGACCAGACGACATCGATGTCGTCGTTGGCGGCCAGGATGACGGACTTCGGCATGTAGACGGGGTCGGCCAGGTTGCTCCGCCCGTCCACCAGCGTGCAATTGACGGTAGCAGGCGCGTCCGAGGTGTTGACCAGTATCGCGCCCACGAGGTAGCTGGACTCCGCGGCTCCGAACCGCCCTTCCAGGGCGCAGGTGATGAAGGTGACCGAGTCGCCTTCGTTCTGCACTGCGAGCGGACGCTTCCGGACCACGCCGTCGAACACGGGCAGGGCGCTCTGGCAGGCGCCGGTGGCCAATGTGATGCGATCGTCTCCCACGGTACCGGCGATTGCGGTGGCGGGCAGTGCCAGGGCGATGGTCAGGGATATCAGGGCTTTGAACATGTCGTTACCTCGGATGGGGGGCGCGAAGCATTCCGCACACTGCGGGTCAACGCGCCAGGCGGGAGCAAGCGGACAGGGCGAGGGCGCCCAGCCAGCCGGTGGCCGTGTCGCCCTGGCGTGACCTGCTAAAGTCCACGACCCACGCACGCTCGACAGATCTGCCATGAATACCGTGAGTGAGCAGGCCAGCCCGGAGCGCACCACCGACGAAGCCATCGTCACGACCCTGCTTGAAAAGGGCCGCCTGAAGGACGCCGACCTCGGCCGCGCCCGGCGCCTGCAGGACGAAACCGGCGGCAGCCTGCTGTCCCTGCTGGGCCGCCTTGGCCTGGTGTCCGAACGCGATCACGCCGAAGCCTGCGCCGCGGTGCTCGACCTCCCGCTGGTCAGCGCCAAGGACCTGCCGGAGATGCCGCCGGAAGGCACGCCGCTGACCGCGCGCTTCATGACCCAGTTCCACGTGGTGCCGGTGGCCGAGGGAGACGGCCACGTCGACGTCCTGGCCGCGGATCCGCAGGACCCTTACGCGCTCGAAGCCGTGCGCCTGGCGACCGGCAAGGACGTGCGAGCCAGCGTGGCGCTGCGCTCGGAGATTGCCGGCCTGGTCGAGCGCTGGTACGGCCAGGGCCGCAGCGCGATGGGCGCCATCATCGAGACCGCGGAAGGTGACGGCGGCGACATGGACGACGTCGAGCACCTGCGCGACCTCGCCAGCGAAGCGCCGGTGATCCGGCTGGTGAACCTGGTCATCCAGCGCGCGGTCGAGCTGCGCGCGTCCGACATCCACGTCGAGCCCTTCGAGAACCGGTTGAAAGTCCGCTACCGCGTCGATGGCGTGCTGGAAGAAGGCGAAAGCCCGCCGACCAACCTCACCGCCGCCGTGATCAGCCGCATCAAGATCATGGCCAAGCTCAACATCGCCGAGCGCCGCCTGCCGCAGGACGGCCGCATCATGCTGCGCGTACAGGGCAAGGAGCTCGACCTGCGCGTGTCCACCGTGCCCACCGCGCACGGCGAGAGCGTGGTCATGCGCCTGCTCGACCGCGAGACCGTGGTGTTCGACTTCCACCGCCTGGGCTTCACCGACGAATTCCTGCCGCGCTTCCACCAGGTGCTGCAGCAGCCGCACGGCATCCTGCTGGTCACCGGCCCCACCGGCTCGGGCAAGACCACGACGCTGTACACCGCGCTGTCCAAGCTCAACCAGCCGACGGTGAAGATCATCACCGTCGAGGACCCGGTCGAGTACCAGATCGAGGGCATCAACCAGATCCAGGCCAAGCCGCAGATCGGCCTGGACTTCGCCAATGCCCTGCGCAGCATCGTGCGCCAGGACCCGGACATCATCATGATCGGCGAGATGCGCGACCTCGAGACCGCGCGCATCGCGATCCAGTCCGCACTCACCGGCCATCTGGTGCTGTCCACGCTGCACACCAACAACGCCGCCGGCGGCATCACCCGCATGCTCGACATGGGGGTGGAGGACTACCTGCTGACCTCCACCATCAACGGCATCCTCGCCCAGCGCCTGGTGCGCAAGCTGGAACCGACCCACGCCGAGCGCTATCCGGCATCGCCGGAAGAGATCGCGAAGTTCGACCTGCGGCGCTTCCAGCCCGAAGGCGATCTCTTCCTGTACCGCCCGCGCGGCTCGGCGATCGCGCCCACCGGCTACCTCGGCCGCACCACCATCGTCGAGTTCCTGGTGATGGACGACGCCCTGCGCCGCGCGGTCATGCGCCACGCCGGCATGGGCGAGATCGAACAGCTCGCACGCGACGCCGGCATGCAGACGATGTACGAGGACGGCATCCGAAAGGCACTCGCCGGGCAGACGACGATCGAGGAAGTGCTGCGCGTCACCGAGGACGCCTGAGCATGCCGGTGTACCGCTACAAGGCGCTCAACAGCCGCGGCGAGACGCTCGACGGCCAGATGGAAGCCACCAGCGACGCCGAAGTGGTGCTGCGCCTGCAGGAGCAGGGCCACCTGCCGGTGGAGGCGAAGCTGGCCAGCGAAGGCGACGGCGAAGGCGCGCTCAAGGCGCTGTTCAAGCCCAAGGCCTTTTCGGGCGAGCGCCTGGTGCAGTTCACCCAGCAGCTGGCGACGCTGCTCGGTGCCGGCCAGCCGCTGGACCGCGCGCTGACCATCCTGCTCGACCTGCCGGAAGACGACGCCGCGCGGCGCACGATCCACGACATCCGCGACCAGGTGCGCGGCGGCACGGCGCTGTCGACCGCGCTGGAGCGCCAGCACGGGACGTTCTCGCGCCTGTACATCAACATGATCCGCGCCGGCGAGGCCGGGGGCAGCCTGCAGGACACCCTGCAGCGCCTGGCCGACTACCTGGAACGCTCGCGCGCGCTGCGCGGCCGGGTGCTGAACGCGCTCATCTACCCGGTGATCCTGGTGGTGATGGTGGGCCTGGCGCTGCTGTTCCTGCTTGGCTACGTGGTGCCGCAGTTCGGCGTGATGTACGAGAGCCTGGACGCGGAGCTGCCCTTCTTCACCAAGGTGGTGCTCGGCCTGGGCGACTTCGTGCGTGACTGGTGGTTCGTGATGTTGGCGGTCCCCGCGCTGGCCGCGCTGTGGTTCGACCGCCGCCTGCGCAATCCGGCGTTCCGCGCCCGCTTCGACGAGTGGCTGCTCGAGCGCAGGTTCGTCGGCGGCCTGGTGGCCCGGATCGAGACGGCGCGGCTGATGCGCACCCTGGGCACGCTGCTGAAGAACGGCGTGCCCCTGATCGCGGCCCTGGGCATCGGCCGCAACGTGCTGGGGAACCGCGCGCTCGCCGCCGATGTCGAAGCAGCGGGCGAGGAGGTCAAGAACGGCGTCGCGCTGTCCACCGCGCTCGCGCGCGGCAAGCGTTTCCCGCGGCTGGCGCTGCAGATGGTCCAGGTCGGCGAGGAATCGGGCGCCCTGGACACGATGCTGCTCAAGACCGCCGACACCTTCGAGGCCGAGACCGGACAGGCGCTGGACCGCATGCTGGCCGCCCTGGTCCCCGTGATCACCCTGCTGCTGGCGGTGGTGGTCATGGTGGTGATCCTGGCGGTGCTGGTGCCGATCTACGACCTCACCAATGTCATAGGCTAGGGGCCTGCCCGCGCGCCGGGCGTCCCATTCCCATCCAGAACAGGCAGGACTCCATGCACAAGCGTTCCCTTACCCGTTCCCCGCGTCCGTCCGGCCAGGGCGGCTTCAGCCTCATCGAGATCATCGTCGTGGTGGTGCTCATGGGCGGCATCGTGGCCTTTGCGGCCTCGCGCATCATCGGCGGCGGCGACCG
The DNA here is from genome assembly GCF_054072735.1 of Luteimonas sp. A649. Lineage (NCBI taxonomy): Bacteria > Pseudomonadati > Pseudomonadota > Gammaproteobacteria > Lysobacterales > Lysobacteraceae > Luteimonas > Luteimonas sp. A649. The sequence continues at coordinate 1,802,842 of NZ_JBSVRQ010000001.1, forward strand.
CGCCAAGGTGCGGCTGGCCGAAGCCCAGGTGCAGACCCTGGCGGAGAAGGTCAGCCAGTTCGAGATGGACACCGGCACGCTGCCCAATGCGCTGTCGGAGCTGGTGAACTCACCCGGCGGCGTCGGCGGGTGGCTGGGCCCGTATGCCCGGTCGGCCGATCTCAACGATCCCTGGAACACGCCCTTCGAATACCGCATGCCGGGCGACAGCGGTCCCTACGACATCGTCAGCTACGGCGCCGACCGCAAGCCAGGCGGCGAAAGCGTCAACGCGGACATCCGCTACGAGTAAGAGATGCCCTGGATGAACGCCGGGCGCGGCGCGGTGGGCCGTTCCCGCGGCTTCTCACTGCTGGAAGTGTTGCTGGTGATGGTGCTGATCGCCGCCACCGGCGTGCTGGCCGCCGGCGTGGTGGGCGGCGGCTTCGCACGGATGGAGCTGCGCAGCCATGTGAGCGACATCGCGACGCAGCTGCGTTTCACGCGCGCCCGCGCGCTCGCCACCGGCGTGCCGCAGACCTTCAGCATCGACCCCGCCGGGCGCGTGTGGCAGGGCGCCGACGACAGCAGCGGCGAGGTGCCGGATTCGCTGCGCATCCACTTCACCGGCGCGCGCGAAGTGCAGCCGGCGCAGGGCGTGGGCGCGATCGTGTTCTTTGGCGATGGCGCCTCCACCGGTGGCCGGGTGCAGCTCAGCCGCGGCGAGGCGGCCTTCGACATCGATGTCGCCTGGCTGACCGGCAGCGTGAGCGTGCACCGGGCGGAGCCTGTGCGATGAGGCCGGCCGGGACCCCCTTGGCGCGCGGGCGCCAGCACGGTTACACCTTGATCGAGGTGCTGGTGGCGTTTGCCGTGCTGGCGCTCGCCCTGACCTTCCTGCTGGGCACGCTGTCGGGTGCGACGCGCCAGGTGCGCTGGTCGTCGGACGCCGGGCGCGCGGCGCTGCACGCGCAATCGCTCCTGGCCGACGTCGGCGTGGGCGAGGCGCTGCAGCCCGGGCGCGAGGAGGGCGAACTCGAGGACGGCCGCTACCGCTGGCAGCTCGAGGTCGCGCCGTACACGGATCCGCTCCTGCCCGGCAATGCCCCGCAGGATCCGTTCGCGGCCCAGCTCCTGCAGCTGCGCCTGGAACTGGCCTGGGGTGAAGGCACGCGCGCGCAGCGCCTGGTGCTGGACTCCCTGCGCCTGGTGCAGCCCGAGCCGGGGGCCGAGCCGTGAGCCGCGCCGTAAACCGCGCCCGCGCCGCCGGCTTCACCCTGATCGAAGTGTTGCTGGCCACCGCGCTGCTGGCCAGCGGCCTCGCCCTGGGCTTCGCCACCCTGCGCGCGGCCACCGCCACCGCCGAGCGTGGCGAGGCGATGGCGGCGCGCACCGAGCGCATGCGTGCGGTGGAAGGCTTCCTGCGGCGGCGGCTGGCCGCGGCGCAGGCCATTTCCTTCGCCCAGAACGAGGACACCGGCGGCGCATTGCGGTTCATCGGCGAGCCTGACCGCATCCGCTTCGTGGCGGACCTGCCGAGCTATCTCGGCCGCGGCGGCCCGCACCTGCACGACATCGCCGTGTATGGCCAGGGCAGCGAGACCGCCCTTGCGGTGTCGTTCTCGATGGTGCTGTCGGGCGAGACCATCGAGGAAGACCAGCCGCGCGCGCCGGAACCGCTGGTCGAAGGCCTGACCGGCCTGCGCATCCAGTACCGCGGACTCGACGAAGAGTCCGGGCTGAGCGATTGGCTGGACGAGTGGGACGCCTACGACACGCTGCCGCTGCAGGTGTCGATCGAGATCGAAAGCGACGACGGCGCCACCTGGCCACCGCTGATCGTGGCGTTGCCGCAGGCGGGCATCACGCCGCAGCTCGGCAGTGGGCGTTCGCGCCTTGGCCCGGCCGCGCGGCCGGGCATCCGCCCGGGACAGCGTCCGGGGCAGCGCGGCGACGGCGGTCGCGGCCGCGGCCGCCTGACCGACCCCGAGGCACGGCGGCGATGAGGGCGCAGCGGGGCGCGGCCCTGATCCTGGTGATGTGGATGGTCGCGCTGCTGACCGCGCTGATCGGCGCCTATGCGGCCAGCGCACGCATCGAGTACATGCAGGGGCGTGGCCTGCACGGCGCGGTGGTGGCCGAGTCGGCCGCGCGTGCCGGGCTGGAGTACGCGCTGGTGCGGGTGCAGGCGCACGAGCCCGAATTCGCCTGGCTGCCCGACGGTCGTCCTTATCGCTGGACGTTCGGCGCCGCCGAGGTCGAGATCCGGATCGTCGACGAGTCGGGCAAGATCGACATCAACACCGCCGACGCAGCGCTGCTGTCGTCGCTGTTCCGGGTGCTCGGCGCCGAGGGCGATCGCGCGGACGCCATCGCGGGCGCGATCGTGGACTGGCGCGATGCCGATGATCTCACCCAGGCGTCGGGCGGCGCCGAGACTCCGCAGTACCGCCAGGCCGGCATGCCCTACGGCGCCAAGAACGCGCCGTTCGAAACGGTGGCCGAACTCGAGCAGGTGCTGGGCATGGATCGCGCGCTGTTCGAGTCGGTGGCCGGGTATTTGACCGTTTTCAGCGGCCTGCCGCAGCCCGACCAGCGTTTCGCCGGTGGCCCGGTGCTGCAGGCGCTGGGCGTTGACCCGCAGATGGCCCTGCTGCAGCGCGAAGGCGGACCGGGACTGTCGCAGGATGTCGTGGGCGGCGGCACCGGCACGTATAGTATCGACAGCCGCGCGCGGCTCGCTGATGGCCGCCAGGCCGTGCTGCGTGCGGTGGTTCGCGCGGGTGGAGGCGGGTTGCCCGGTTCGGCATACCTGCCACTGCAATGGGAAGAAGGAGCCACACCGCGCTGATGGCCGTCGTAGAAGACACCGCTGGAGCAACGCCGCGTCGCCAGGCCCTTGGTCGCCTGGGCGGTTCGCTGCGTCCGCGCATGTCCGCCTCCTGGCGCTGGTGGATGCAGGCGCTTGCGACCTGGCTGCCCCTGCGCCTGCGCGAACTGTTCGGCCTTGCCCGCGAACGCCTGCTGCTGCAGGTGGACGGCGACCGATTGCGCCTGGCCATCGACGGCAGCGGCGGCACGCGTGCGCTGGGCGACCTTCCGCTGCCGCCGGCCGACGGCGTGGGCGATCCCCTGGCCGCCTTGCTGGCGCAGCGCGTTGCCCGGCTTCCGCGCTGGCTGTTGCTGCCGGCGGGCACGGCCCTGCGCCGCACCATGCCGCTGCCGGCCGCCGCGGGTGATCGCCTGCACGAAGTGCTGGGCTTCGAAATCGAACGCCAGACACCGTTTCCCGCCGCCGACGTCGAATACGACGCGCGCCTGCTCGGCCACCGCGCCGACGGTCAGATCAACGCCGAACTGGTGGTGGTGCCGCGCCACGCGCTCGAAGCGCAGCTGGCGGCGCTCGGGCCGCTGGCCACCACGCTGACCGGGGTCGACGTCGCGGCCGGCGAGGGCGAAGGCCTGGGCGTCAATCTGCTTCCCGGGGCGCGCCGCCATCGTCGCGTCGATCCCTGGATGAGCTGGAACCTGGCGCTCGGCCTGGTGGCGGTGGTCGCCATCGCCGCGGGGCTGTGGCAGGTCCTGGACAACCGCCGCGCCGCCGCCGACGCCTTCGAGGCCGAGGTCGGACAGGCCGCCACCCGTGCCCGCGGCGCGTCGACGCAGCGCCAGGCGCTGGTCGACCTGGTGGAGGGCATGGCCTTCCTGGAATCCGCGCGCGCCGCGCGGCCGACCACGGTCGAGGTGATGGACGAACTGTCGAGGCGCCTGCCCGATACGACCTATCTCGAAAAGCTTTCGATCGAGGACACGCGGATCCTGCTGATCGGCCTGAGCAACGAGGCGCCCTCGCTGGTGCAGCGCCTGGAAGGGTCGCCACTGTGGCGTTCGCCGGCGCTTGCCGGCGCCCTGCAACCCGATCCGCGCAGCGGCCGCGACCGTTTCACCCTGACCGCCGAACTGGTGGTCGCGTCGGCCCCCGCCACCCAGGACCGGGAGGCCGCCCGTGCGCGAAATCCCTGACCGCGACCGCTGGCTGGCGCTGGCGATCCTTGCCGGCGTGCTCGCCGTCGCCTACCTGGTGCTGGTGCATCCCTGGTGGACGGCGCCGATGCTCGAGGTCGGCGAGCGCATCGACGGCCTGCAGGAGCGTGACCTGCGCGTGCGCATGGAACTCGCCCAGGCGCCGCACGTGGAAGCGCGGCTGGCCGAGGTGCAGGACGTGGCCGCGCGCGTGCCGGGCTTCATGGAGGAGCGCAGCACCGAGCTCGCCACTGCCGCACTCATCGCACGCCTGGAGACGGCCGTGCTCGAGGCCAGTCCCGGCAATCGCAGCTGCGCCATCCGCAACCGTTCGCCGATGACCGAGCCGCGCCAGGGGCGCTTCCCGCGCGCGGTGGTGCAGGTGCGCCTGCACTGCGGCAATCCGGAGCTGGCCGCGGTGCTGCACTCGCTGGAGAGCGGCTCGCCGCGCCTGTTCGTCGACAACCTCAACGTGCTCGCGCCGCGACAGGTCTTCGGCCGGGGTGGCGTTGGCGCCCAGGGTGCCGGCCTGGACATCACCTTCGATCTGTACGGCTACCTGCGGGCGGTCCCGGCGGCACCGGCGACAGGAGGCGGCAATGCGCGCTGAGGCACCGGGCGCACGCACCTGGCTGCTCGGCGCCGTCGCGCTGTGGGCGCTGGCGACCTGGATGCTGGGCCTGTTCGGGCTCGGCGGCCGCATCGACCGCCTGCCGCCGGATCCGGCGCTGGTGCAGGCGCTGCCCGCCGTCCCGCAGCCCGTCGACGCCCGACTGGGTCCGCTGGCGCAGTACTCCGAGTTCGGCGACCGGCCGCTGTTCACCACTGACCGCCGTCCGCAGCCCTTCGTGATCAATCCCGAGGACGAGTCGGCGCCGGCCGAGTTCGAGTACGTGCTCACCAGCGTGCTGCGGACGCCGGGGCTCGAGGTCGCGATCGTGCAGCCCACCGGCGGCGGCGAGTCCGTGCGCCTCAAGGTCGGCGAGGCCGCCGAAGCGGCTCCCGGCTGGCACCTGGTGTCGCTGACGCCGCGCAGCGCCGTGTTCGACGGCCCGGCGGGACAGCGCACGCTGGAGCTGCGCGTGTTCGACGGCGTCGGCGGCGAAGCCCCCACGGTCATGGCGGTGTCCACGCCGCGGCAGGCCGGGCGTGGACAGCCCCCCCAGGGCCAAGGCGCGCCGCCGGACCAGGCTGCGCCCGAACCCGCCCGCACGGGCACCGGCGAGCGCCCCGTGGTGGTGACCACGTCCAGTTCGCCCGCGCCCACCGAGGTCGAAGTTCCCGCGCCGGGGCAGCCCGCACCGGACGCGGACGCACCCGTCGCCACGCCGGACGAGCAGGTCGATGCCATCCGCCAGCGCATCGAAGCGCGGCGGGCACGGCTGCGCGAGCAGGCCCAGCAAGGCCAGTAGCCGGCCCATGGATTCCCTAGAATGCCCAAGATGATCCCGACCACGACCCTCAAGACGGCGTTCGCCGCACTCCTCGCCACCCTGCTGGTCGCCTGCGCCTCGGTGCCGTCGCCCGAAGTGCGGCGCGACGCGCGCATGCCCGCGCCGGTGATCCAGGTCGACGGCGTCCCGCGCGCCGCGCAGGTCGCCGACGGCATCGTCGCGGAGCCGCTTGCCGAGGGCCCGCGCGCGCAGCTGCACCGTGGCGACGGCCGGGTGATCAACGAATCGCTGGCGGCCTCGCCGCCGCCCAACCTCGCCGGCACCACGGGCGAGGCCACGTTCAACTTCGAAGGCGAATCGCTGCACGCCGTGGTCAAGGTGATCCTGGGCGACATGCTCGGCCAGAACTACGTGATCGCACCGGGCGTGCAGGGCACCGTCACCCTGGCCACGCCGAAGACGGTCAGCCCGGCGCAGGCCCTGGGCCTGCTGGAGATGGTGCTGGGCTGGAACAACGCCCGCATGGTCTATGCCGACGGCCGCTACAACATCCTGCCCGCCGATGGTGCCGTCGCCAGCGGTGCGGTGCCCGCGCGCACCGGTACCGCCGCCGGCGCGCGCGGTTTCGAGACCCGCGTGGTGCCGCTGAAGTACATCTCGGCGGTGGAGATGGAGAAGGTGCTGCTGCCGTACGCGCGCCCCAACGCCATCGTCAACGTCGATGCCGGGCGCAACGTCATCACCGTGGCTGGCAGCCGGCAGGAGCTGCAGAACTACCTGCGCACGATCGAGATCTTCGACGTCGACTGGCTGTCGGGCATGTCGGTGGGCGTGTTCCCGCTGGTGGCGGGACGCGCGCCGGACGTGGTCGCGAGCCTGGAGACGGTGTTCGGCGAAGCCAGCAACTCGCCGGTGGCGGGCATGTTCCGCTTCATGCCGCTGGAGGGCGCGAACGCGGTCCTGGTGATCACCCCGCAGCCTGCCTACCTCGACCAGATCGAACAGTGGATCTCGCGCATCGACGGCGCCGGCGGCGGCGTGCAGCTGTTCTCCTACGAGCTGAAGTTCGTCACCGCCAAGGATCTCGCCGAGCGTCTGTCCGAGGTGTATGGCAGCCGCGGTGGCGGTGGCTCGGACGGCGGACGGCGCGGCGGTGCTTCGCTGATGCCAGGCCTGGAGCCCACCGAAATCAGCGACGGCGGCATGGATGGATCCAGCAGCGCGGGCATCGGCCGCGGGGCATCCTCCGGCGGGCTCGGCAGCGGCGGATCGCTGTCGCTGGGCGAGCGCCAGGGCGGCAATACCGCGGTCACGCTCGAGGTCGATGGCAACCAGGTCGGCATTTCGGCGGTCGACGAAACCAACACCCTGCTGGTGCGTTCCACCGGCCAGGCCTGGCGCTCGATCCGCGAGGTCATCGACCGCCTGGACGTGATGCCGTTGCAGGTGCACATCGAAGCTCAGGTGGTGCAGGTCACGCTGAGCGGCGACCTGGCGTATGGCGTGAGCTGGTTCCTCGAGAAGGGCATGACCGACAACGGCTTCCCGGTGTTTCCGGCGCCTGGCGCGGGCGGCCCGAGCCGCTGGAGCACGCTGGGCGGCAGCATCGGCGGCATCGGCGGTCCGGGCGCGGTCTGGAGCCTGGTGAAGAACGACGCCGCGGCGATCATCAACGCGCTCGACCAGGTCAGCGACGTGCAGATGCTGCAGACGCCGTCGGTGCTGGTGCGCAACAACTACGAGGCCACGCTCAACGTCGGCGACCGCATTCCGATCTCGTCGGTCACGGTGAACTCGGGCTTCGGCGGGGACAGCTCCTACAGCCAGGTGCAGTACCTTGACACCGGCACCATCCTGAAAGTGCGCCCGCGCGTGACCCGCGACGGCACGGTGTTCCTCGACATCGTGCAGGAAGTCAGCAGCCCGCAGGGCGAGCCGGACGACAACGGTAACGTGCGCATCAACACCAACCGACTGAAGACGAACGCAGTGGTGCAGAGCGGCGACACCGTGTTCCTCGCCGGCCTGATCGCCGACGCGACCAGCCGCGGTTCCAAGGGCCTGCCGGGCCTGAGCCGGATTCCGGTCATCGGCGGACTGTTCGGCCAGCAGACGTCGAACACCACGCGCAGCGAAATCGTGGTGCTGATCACCCCGACCCTGGTCCGCAACCAGCAGGACGCACGCGACCTCACCGACGAGTACGGCCGCCGCTTCCGCGCGCTGGAGCCGCTGCACGGGACCACCGACTGAGCATGGCCGGCAGGGAGGGCGCGGGCGTGCCCGAACTCCCGATCCTGCTGCTGCCGGTTGCGGTCGACGACGATGCGCTCGACGCCTGCCTGGCGGCGCTGGACGCCGGCACCCCGGCGGGCACGCGGATCTGGTTGGCCGACGACGCCCAGGCGGGTCCGCGCGCGCTGGCGATCATCGAACGCTGGCTTGCCAGCACACCGCTGCGCGCCGAGTACACGCGCAGGCAGCGGAGGCTGGGCGAGGTCGCCCATCTGGATGAAGCCCTGTCCGCCTGCGGCGACGCCGACGTGATCGTGCTCGCGCCCGACGCCGTGCCCGCGCCGGGCTGGGCGCGGCAGCTCGCGGCCTGCGCCGCGCGCGACGGCGCCATCGCCACCGCCACGCCCTGGAGCAACGCCGGCGAGACCGCGGCCTGGCCGGACTGCGGCGAGGTCTCGGCCCAGCCCGACAATGGCGTCCTCGCGCGCCTCGGACGCGCAGCCGAAGGCATGCCGCCGGTGCACCCTGAGCTTCCCGCCGCGATCGACCATGCCGTGTACATCCGTGGCCGCGCGCGCGCCAAGGCCGGCGGACTGGACGCGGCCAGCTACGTGTCCTGGTATGCGGCGCTGATCGACCTGTCCTTGCGAATGGCCGGATTGGGCTGGCGCAATGTGCTGTGCGAGACCGCCTTCGTGGCCCGCGGCGGCGAGGGCGGTCCCGCCGACGGCGACCTGGACGCGCTGGCGGCACGGTGGCCGGGCTGGCAACCGCGGCTCGCGGAATTCCTGATGCACGATCCTGTCAGGGACCGGCGCCAGGAACTGACGCGCCGCCTCGCCGACGTCGACCCGCCTTCGCAGCACGAGCTGTTCGCGCCGTGAACGCCGCGCCTGTCGCCGTGGTGGTGGTCACGCACGAAAGCGGGTCGAGCATCGACGCCTGCCTGTCGCGCCTGCGCGCGGCGGCCGGCGTCGCCGAAATCCGCGTCGTCGACAATGCCTCCGGCGACGGCACTCTTGCCGTCGTCCAGCGCCATGCGCTGGCCGACGCGCGCCTGCGCTTCATCGCCAACCCCGACAACCCGGGCTTCGCCACCGCCTGCAATCAGGGCGCGGCCGATAGCGCTGCGCCGTGGCTGGCCTTCGTCAATCCCGACTGCATGGTGGACGCGGATACCTTCGAACGCCTGCTGGGCCATGCGCAGGCCGTTGGCGGCGAACTGCTGCTCGGCGCCGACCTGGTGGACGAGGGTGGCGTGCGCGACGGCGCCGCGAGGCGCAACGATCCCGATTTCGCGGCCATGCTGCGCGGGCCGCTGCGTGCCGGACGCGGGCGTCCGCTGGACGTGGCGCTGGACAGTGATGCTGCGCTGCAGCCGGTGGATGCGGTGTCGGGCGCGCTGATGCTGCTGCCGCGCGCCCTGTTCGCGCGCATTGGCGGCTTCGATACCGGCTACCGCCTGCACGCCGAGGACCTCGACCTCTGCCGCCGCGTGCGCTTGGCCGGCGCGACGGTGGCGGTCGCCAACGACGTGCGCGTGCTGCACCTGCGCGGCGTGTCCTCGCGCGCGCGCCCGTTCTTCGTGGAATGGCACAAGCACCGCGGCCTGTGGCGCTACTTCCGCCGCTTCGAAGCGCCTTCGCGCGGCCCGCTGGTACGTGCAGGCGTCTGGATCGCGGTGTGGGCGCACTGGCTTTCACGCCTGCCGCGCATACTGCGGGAGTCCGCACGCAACGGCGCGCCATGATCCATTCGCTGCTCGACACCGACCTCTACAAGTTCACGATGATGCAGGCGGTGCTGCACCGCTATCCCGCGGCGCACGCCAGCTACCGCTTCCGCTGCCGCACGCCCGGCGTGGACCTGGCGCGTCATATCGATGTGATCTCCGACGCCATCGACGCGCTGTGCGCGCTGCGGCTCACGGACGCCGAGCTCGACTACCTGCGCGGCCTGCGCTTCATCAAGCCGGATTTCGTCGACTTCCTCGGCCTGTTCCGCCTGGACAGGAAGTACGTGCGCCTGGAGCGCTCGGACGACGAGCAGGGCGGCATCTCGCTGACCCTGTCGGGCCCCTGGCTGCATACGATCCTGTTCGAGGTGCCGCTGCTGGCGATCATCAGCGAAGCCTGGTCGGTGGGCGAGCACGGACCCGCCGACGAGGCCGAAGGCCTGCGGCGGCTGCGCGCCAAGATCGACCGCATCGACGCCGGCGTGGGCTACGAGGACTGCCGGATCACCGATTTCGGCACCCGGCGCCGCTACTCGCAGGCCTGGCAGGACAGGCTCGTGCCCGAGCTGGCGAACGGACTGGGCGCGCGCTTCGCGGGCACCAGCAACGTCGACCTCGCCCGTCGCCACGGCATGGTGCCGCAGGGCACGATGGCGCACGAATGGCTGCAGGCGCACCAGGCGCTGGGCCCGCGCCTGCGCGACTCGCAAAAGGCCGCGTTCGAGGCCTGGGCGCAGGAATACCGCGGCGACCTGGGCATCGCGCTCACCGACGTGATCGGCATGGACGCCTTCCTGCGCGACTTCGACCTGTACTTCTGCAAGCTGTTCGACGGCGTGCGCCACGACTCCGGCGACCCCATGCAGTGGGGTGAGCGCATGCTCGCGCACCTCGAAGCGCTGCGCATCGATGCGCACACCAAGACCCTGGTCTTCAGCGACGGACTCGACATCGAAGAAGTAATGCGCCTGCATGCGCATTTCCGCGGCCGCTGCCGGATGTCGTTCGGCATCGGCACCAATCTCACCAACGATGTCGGGCCGAAGCCGCTGCAGATCGTGCTGAAGATGGTGTCCTGCAACGGCCAGCCCGTGGCCAAGCTCAGCGACTCGCCGGGCAAGACCATGGTCGATGACGAAGGCTACCTGCGCTACCTGCGGCAGGTGTTCGAGGTGCCTGAACCGGGCGGTTGAGGCGACCGCTCAGGGCGCGACGACGACTTCGGCCGCCTGCGCCATGCTGCCGTCCTCGGGCGTGACCACCAGCTTGCCATTGCCGATGGACGTCACGTGCGCCGGACCGACCAGGCGCGTGCCCAGCGAGAACTCCGCCACTTGCTGCCATGCGCCGTCGACCTGGCGCAGCACGTAGCCGTTGCGATCGTAGTAGTTGGCCATGCCTTCGCAGCCTTCCATGGTGTAGAGCAGCAGCGCCTCTTCCCCGGGCGCGCCATCGAGGTCGAGCATGAACAGGCGCTCGCCTTCCGGATAGGCGCCGCAGCCGCGCTCTTCGCCTGTGGCATCGACGATGCGCCGGGCGGCGTCGCGCAGCTCCGGCGTGGCCGGGCGCGCGTCGGCGCGGACCCGCAGCAGTGCATCGCCGCTGAAATCGAAGTACTGCGTGTCTTCGGCGTCGCTGCCGGCAGTCGTTGCGACCTCGTCCGTCGCCGGTTCGGCGGGTGCGATCGCATCGCCGGTGCCGGCGATGTAATCCGTTCCCGTGCCGGGCGGCGCAACGTCCTGCGCCTCCGATGCATCCGGCGCGGTGGAAGGCGTGCACGCGGCAAGGAGTGCGGCAAGGACGGCCAGGGTCATGGACTTCATCATGGTGTTCCGGAGACGGGCCGAAAGCCCTGTGCCGGAACCATACCTGCCGGGCGTGATGCGCGTGGCAAGCCTATGTCGTGACGCATTTGAACAGCGAAGCGTAGAAGCCGCTATTGGTGAGCGAGGTGCGCACCACGTCGCCGTCCTTTTTCACATCGACGAACTTCTCGATCTCGCCGCCACCCACGTAGTTCACGGTTTCCGGCGAGTAGTAATGCACGGTCCCCCGCGAATGCTGACCCGTCCCGCGATAGGCGTCGTGCGTCCGCGCGTATGCGAAATCCACGACGGCATAGAGATAGTAGCGTCCGGGCTTGAGGTCGGTGAACTGGAAACGGCCCTTGTCGTTGGCGAACGTGGCGATGCTGGTCTTGAGCAGCTCCTCGGACTGCAACACCGCCTCGCCGCGGCGCGCCTTCTTCCGCAGGCGGACCAGCTCTTCCAGGTACGGCGTGACCGGGAGCAGGAGGATCGGGACGTTCGATGCGCGCGTGCCGGTCCGGGTCCCGGTCCAGCAGGCAGTTCCCTGGATCGTGGAGTTGCCCGGTTCCAGCGCGTGGAGCGCCGCGGCCTTGTCAAAGCGGATGCCAGGCTCGATCACGCGCTCCTGCCGCGCGTCGGCGACGCCGGGCGATACCCTGACCTGCGCATGCGCGACGCCCACGCAGGCAGCGCACGCAGAGATGGTGGCGATTGCGAAGAGTATCCCTGCGTTCATCGGTCATCCTTGGGCTGGCAGACGCGCAGGATGCTTGTCGCCGACTGGGGTGTCAGTCGGTCCGAGGCGCGTTTGGCAGTCGGGTACTTCCGACAGCGCGTTTATCGCCAGCGATTGATATCTTCGCGCAGGGTCCTGGCGGCCGTCGCTGCAGCGCTGGCGAAATCATCCCCTTCTGCATAGAGGATGGCCCGCGAGGAACTCACGAGGACCCCATTGCCGCCGGCATCCCTGGCATGCCGCATCACGGCTTCGAGGTCGCCGCCCTGCGCACCGATGCCCGGCACCAGCAGCGGCATGTCACCCACGATCGCGCGTACCTCGCGCAGCTGCTCGGGCCACGTCGCACCGACCACCAGCGCCACGTTGCCGTTCCCGTTCCACTCCGCCGCGGCCTTCGCGGCCACGTGCTGGTACAGCGGCCGCCCATCGACCACGAGATCCTGCAGATCGCCCGCGCCCGGATTGGAGGTGCGGCAGAGCACGACCACGCCACGATCGGCGCGCGCGAGGTAGGGCTGCAGCGAGTCACCGCCCAGATAGGGATTCACGGTCACAGCATCGGCGCCGTAGCGGTCGAACGCCTCCGCCGCGTAGCGCTGCGCGGTCGAACCGATGTCGCCACGCTTGGCATCGAGGATCACCGGCACACCGGGATGCGTCGAATGGATATGCGCGATCAGCCGCTCCAGCGCGCCCTCCGCGCCCAGCGCCGCGAAGTGCGCGATCTGCGGCTTGAACGCACACGCGAACTCCGCCGTGGCATCGACGATGTCGCGGCAGAAGCCGAACACCGCGTCCGGATCACCCGCGAACTGTGCCGGAAACTTCGCCGGCTCCGGATCCAGCCCGACACAGACCAGCGACCCGGACGTGGCCCAGCGCTGGCGAAGCTGCTGCATGAAATGCATCGAAGAGCTCCTTTTGCCACGGATTTGCGCGGATGAACGCGGATAGAGCGAAAGCTTTTTTGCCACGGATTTGCGCGGATTGGCGCGGATAAGAACAGGAGCAACTCAGGCATTTCGGCACTGCCTGCGATCTTGCGCCCGGAAGCGCTCTTCGCCCCGGCCTGATCCGCGTAGATCCGTGGCCAAAACCGCTCTTTACTTCAAGGCCTTGAAGCGCAAACGCTTCGGACCCGCGTCGTCGCCCATGCGACGGCGCTTGTCTTCTTCGTATTCCCGATAGTTGCCCTGGAAGAACTCCACGTGCGAATCGCCCTCGAACGCCAGGATGTGGGTCGCGATGCGGTCCAGGAACCAGCGGTCATGGCTGATCACGAAGGTGTTGCCCGGGAACTCGAGCAGCGCGTCTTCAAGCGCGCGCAGGGTTTCGATGTCGAGGTCGTTGGACGGTTCGTCGAGCAGCAGCACGTTGCCGCCCTGCAGCAGGGTCTTGGCCATGTGCAGGCGTCCGCGCTCACCGCCCGACAGCGTGCCCACCAGCTTCTGCTGGTCCTGGCCCTTGAAGTTGAAGCGGCCGATATAGGCGCGCGACTGGATCTCGATGCCGTTGATGTTGAGGATGTCCAGGCCGCCAGCGACTTCCTGGAACACGTTGTGGTTGCCGGTCAGCGCGTCGCGGCTCTGGTCGACGTAGGCGAGCTTCACCGTCGGACCGATGTCGATCGAGCCCGAGTCCGGCTGCTCCTGCCCGGTGATCATCTTGAACAGCGTCGACTTGCCGGCGCCGTTGGGGCCGATGATGCCGACGATCGCGCCGGCCGGCACCATGAAGCTCAGGTCGTCGATCAGCAGGCGGTCGCCGAACTTCTTCGAGACGTTCTTGAACTCGATCACCTTCGCGCCCAGGCGCTCGCCCGGCGGGATGAAGATCTCGTTGGTCTCGTTGCGCTTCTGGTAATCGACGGCCTGCAGCTCATCGATGCGGGCCAGGCGCGCCTTGCCCTTGGAGCGGCCGCCCTTGGCGTTCTGCCGCGCCCATTCGAGCTCCTTCTGGATCGCCTTCTGGCGCGCCTTCTCCTGCGAATCCTCGCGCTTGAGACGATCGTCCTTCTGCATCAGCCAGTCGGTGTAGTTGCCCTTCCACGGAATGCCCCGGCCGCGGTCGAGTTCGAGGATCCACTCGGCGGCGTTGTCGAGGAAGTAGCGGTCATGCGTGACCGCCACCACGGTGCCGGTGTAGCGCGCGAGGAACTGCTCCAGCCACTCGACCGACTCGGCGTCGAGGTGGTTGGTGGGTTCGTCGAGCAGCAGCATGTCGGGCTTCTGCAGCAGCAGGCGGCACAGCGCCACGCGGCGCTTCTCGCCGCCCGACAGCTTGCCGATCACGGCGTCCCACGGCGGCAGGCGCAGCGCGTCGGCGGCCACTTCCAACTGGTTTTCCAGCGTGTGCGCGTCGCCGGCGGCGAGGATCGCCTCCAGGCGCTCCTGCTCCTTGGCCAAGGCGTCGAAGTCCGCGCCTTCTTCGGCATAGGCGTTGTAGACCTCGTCCAGGCGCTTCTGCGCCTGCAGTACTTCGCCCACGCCTTCCTCGACGGCCTCGCGCACGGTGTGCTCCGGATCCAGCTCCGGTTCCTGCGCCAGGTAGCCGACCTTGATGCCGGCCTGCGGGCGCGCTTCGCCGCTGAAGTCGGTGTCGACGCCCGCCATGATTCGCAGCACCGTCGACTTGCCGGAGCCGTTCAGGCCGAGCAGGCCGATCTTGGCGCCCGGGAAGAACGACAGCGAGATGTCCTTGATGATCTGGCGCTTGGGCGGAACGGTCTTGCTGACGCCGTTCATGGTGTAGATGTATTGCGACATGGGGGCTCCGGTGCGACATCCGCCGCCACCCGGGCGGTGCACGGGCGGGAACGGGTGGATGGGGATGCGCCAATTATAGGGCCCGCGGCCGCCTGCCCAGTAGGGCTGTTGTTCAGGCGCGGCGAACGATAGTCGGCTTCGAGCCCACCGCCGGAGATGACCCGATGCAGCCCTTCAGGACCCTTGGACTTGCCGCCCTCGCGCTGGCGCTGGGCGTTGCCTTCGCGGCCCCGGCCGAAGCGCGGGACCACAACCGCCGCGGCCATGACCGCAGCCACTCCAGCCAGGACTGGCGCCGCGGCCACGACCGGCGGGCAGACCATCGCCGTGATCACCGCCGCGGCGACCGCAAGCATGACCGTCGCCAGGACCGCCGGTACGACCGCCCCGACACCCGCGTGGTCTACGTTCCCCGCCCGGTGGTCGTCCACCACCCGAGCGCCTACCGCGGCCCGCCGCCGTGGGCCCGCGGCCGCCACTACGGCTATGGCGGCTACGCGCCGACCTACGTGGTGAACGACTACCGCCCCTACGGCCTGCACCATCCGCCGCGCGGCCACCACTGGCGCCGCAGCGACGCCGGCGACTTCCTGCTGGTGGCCATCGCCACCGGGATCATCGCCGACGTGATCCTGGGTCGCTGAGACCCCACATCCGGCGGCCCCCCCCCCGGCCCGCCGGCGCTCCGGGAATGGGGCTTCGGATGGGCCTGAGCGTTCCGCCAGGCGGGCATCGAGCGGTCTGGGCCGGGCTACAATGCCGGTCTTCCCGGCCCCTGGAGCGAACATGTTCCCGCGCGACGCACGTATCGAAGGTTACGACCCTGAACTGGCCGCGGCGATCGCCGCAGAGAACCAGCGCCAGGAGGATCACGTCGAGCTGATCGCCAGCGAGAACTACGCCAGCCCCCGCGTCATGGAGGCCCAGGGCACCCAGCTGACCAACAAGTACGCCGAGGGCTATCCCGGCAAGCGCTATTACGGCGGCTGCGAGTTCGTCGACGTCGCCGAACAGCTGGCCATCGACCGCGTGAAGCAGCTCTTCGGAGCCGACTATGCGAACGTCCAGCCGCATTCCGGCTCGCAGGCCAACCAGGCCGTGTACCTGGCCCTGCTGCAGCCGGGCGACACCATCCTCGGCATGTCGCTGGCCCACGGCGGCCACCTGACCCACGGCGCCAAGGTCAACGTCAGCGGCAAGCTGTTCAAGGCCGTGCAGTACGGCGTGAACGACGAAGGCCTGATCGATTACGACGAAGTCGAGCGCCTGGCGGTGGAGCACAAGCCGAAGATGGTCGTGGCCGGTTTCTCCGCCTATTCCCAGGAGATCGACTGGTCGCGCTTCCGCGCCATTGCCGACAAGGTCGGCGCGTACCTGTTCGTCGACATGGCCCACGTCGCCGGCCTGGTGGCCGCGGGCGTGTACCCGAACCCGGTGCCGCACGCGCACATCGTGACCTCCACCACCCACAAGACCCTGCGCGGTCCCCGCGGTGGCATCATCGTCGCCAGCCGCAAGGCGATGGGCGAGGGCGCCGACGACATCGTCAAGAAGCTGCAGTCGATCGTGTTCCCCGGCATCCAGGGCGGCCCGCTGATGCACGTGATCGCGGCCAAGGCCGTGGCCTTCAAGGAAGCGCTGGAGCCCGAGTTCAAGGCCTACCAGCAGCAGGTGGTCAAGAACGCGCAGGCGATGGCGAAGGTGATCATCGACCGCGGCTACAAGGTCGTGTCCGGTGGCACCCAGAACCACCTGATCCTGGTTGACATGATCGGCAAGGGCGTGACCGGCAAGGCCGCCGAAGAGGCGCTGGGCCGCGCGCACATCACCGTCAACAAGAACGCCGTGCCCAACGATCCGCAGAAGCCCTTCATCACGTCGGGCCTGCGCATCGGCACCCCGGCGGTGACCACGCGCGGATACAGCGAAGCCGACTGCATCGCGCTCGCCGGCTGGATGTGCGACGTGCTCGACGCTCCGGACGACGAGGCCGTCATCGCCCGCGTGCGCGAGCAGGTGACGAAGCAGTGCAGGGACTTGCCCGTCTACGGCTGATCCCGTCCTTTCCAGGAGTCGCGTCGCCGCCCCATGCACTGCCCATTCTGCCAGCACGTGGACACCCGGGTCATCGATTCGCGCGTCAGCGACGATGGCGCGACCATCCGCCGCCGGCGCGAGTGCGAAGCCTGCGGCGAGCGCTTCTCCACGATGGAGACCATCGAGCTCAAGCTGCCGGCGATCATCAAGTCCGATGGCCGCCGCGAGCACTTCGACGCCCGCAAGCTGCGGCAGAGCTTCGACCGCGCGCTGCACAAGCGGCTGGCGTCGGAGGAGCAGATCGAGGCCGCGGTGCGCGCGGTGATCCACCAGCTGCGCATGACCACCGAGCGCGAATTGCCTTCGCGCCGGGTGGGTGAGTTCGTGATGGCCGAGCTGCGCAAGCTCGACCACGTCGCCTACGTGCGCTTCGCCTCGGTGTACCGCGCGTTCCAGGACGTGGCCGACTTCCGCGAGGAGCTCGACCGCCTGGAGCGCGACTTGCCGGGCGAAGGCCAGCTGCCCCTGCTTGGCGGGGGTGAGGTCGTTCCCTTCGATTCGCGCTCCGGCAAGGGCCGGAAGCGCTGAGCCCGGTGTACGCCGGCGAACCCGGGCGCTATCCGCGGCCGAAGGCAGGCGAGGCGCTGCGCCGCGCCCTGGTGCTGTCCAGCGTGGCCGCGCGTGCGGGGCTGGAGGCGCGCGCCGACGCGGCCGAGGCGCGCGACATGCACCCGCGCATCCTCGACTGGCTGCATGCCACCGGGCTGGAGCAGTCGCTGGAGCCTGATGAAACAACGCTGCTTGCGACCCCGCTGGGCGAGCTCGACGCTGACCTCGCGCTCGATGCCGGCTGGCGCGCCGAGGGTGCCTACGTGCTGGCCTGGGCGCTGGGGCGCCACGCGCCGCTGCCGCACGATCGCCTGGTCGACCCCGACGACATCGCCTGGCCGCTGGGGTTCCTCGACCTCCGCGCGCTGGAGCGTGAAAGCGAAGCCGAGCTGCGCGGCGAGCGCGAGATCGACACCTTCCTTGCCCGCCAGCTGGCGGTGCACTGGCGCCTGCGCGAGTACGCGCAGCGGCCGGGCCCGATGAATTTCGCCGCGGTGGTCGCCAACGGCGGCTGGGCGCGGCTGGACATCGACCAGGGCGCCCTGGTCGACGATGACCTCGCCATCGACGGCAGCCGCATCGACCGCGTCGACGACGCCCGCCTCGAGCGCTGCACCAGCATCGCCGGCGAGCGCCACCGCGCGGCGAGCTGGCTTGCCGGCGCCGATCCCGTCTACTCCAACGTGGAAAACATCACCTGATGCAGGGCTATTCCGAAACCGACCACGTGATGATGGCGCGCGCGCTGCGCCTGGCCGAGCGTGGCGCTTGGACCACGCGTCCCAACCCGATGGTCGGCTGCGTGCTCGTGCGCGACGGCGAGGTGGTGGGCGAAGGCTGGCACCGGCGCCCCGGCGGGCCGCACGCCGAGGTGCTGGCGATCGAAGCCGCCGGCGACAACGCGCGCGGCGCCACCGCCTACGTGACCCTCGAGCCCTGCGCCCATACCGGCCGCACCGGCCCCTGCGCGGATGCGCTGATCGCGGCCGGCGTCTCGCGCGTGGTCGCGGCGATGCGCGACCCGTTCCCGCAGGTCGACGGCAGCGGCTTCGACCGCCTGCGCGCGGCCGGGATCGAGGTCGCGCACGGCCTGATGGATGCGCAGGCCCAAGCTCTGAATCGCGGCTACGTCTCGCGCCTGGTGCGCGGGCGGCCGTGGCTGCGCGTGAAGCTGGCGATGAGCCTCGACGGGCACACCGCGCTGGAGAGCGGGGAGTCGAAGTGGATCAGCGGCGAAGCCTCGCGTCGCGACGTCATGCGCTGGCGCGCCCGCAGCGGCGCCCTGCTGACCGGCTCCGGCACGATCATGGCCGACGACCCGCAGCTGACCGTGCGCCTGGAGGATGACGCCGAGTTCGCGCCGCCGCTGCGCGTGGTGCTCGACCCCGGCCTGGCCACCATTGCCCGTGGTCGCGTGCGCGAGGGCGATGCGCCGACCCTGTACGTGCACGCCGCCAACGCCAAGCCGCCGCGCGAATTCGGCTGCGAGCGCGTGGCCGTGCCGGCCGTCGGCAACGCGCTGGACCTCGCCGCCGTGCTGCGCCTGCTGGCCGAGCGCGGCATCAACGAGGTCCAGCTGGAGGCGGGTGCCACGCTTGCCGGTGCGTTCATGCGCGCGGGCCTGGTGGACGAAGTGCTGCTGTACATGGCGCCGGTGCTGCTGGGCGCGCAGGCGCGGCCGCTGTTCGCCGGACTGCAGATCCAGGACATGACTCAGCGCATGCGGATGCGCGTGGAAGAGACCGTCAGCGTCGGTGACGACCTGCGCCTGCGCCTGGTCCCGCTGCCCCCGGTGGTCGATGCCCAAGCCGGCGCGGCGGGGTAGGGCGCCATGTTCACCGGAATCATCGAGGCCGTCGGCCGCATGGCGGGACGAGAAGCGCGCGGCGGCGACGCCCGCCTGCGCATCGCAGTGGGCGGGCTGCCCTTCGACGACGCACGGCTGGGCGAGAGCATCGCGGTCAACGGCGTCTGCCTGACCGTGGTCGCCTTCGACGGCGGCCACTTCGAGGCCGATGCCTCCAACGAAACCCTCGCCCTGACCACGCTCGGCGCGCTGGCCAAAGGCGCGCCGCTGAACCTCGAGCGCGCGATGCGCCCCACCGATCGCCTCGGTGGCCACATCGTCAGCGGCCATGTCGACGGCGTCGGCCGCGTGCTCGACGTGCGCGAGGATGCGCGCGCGCAGCGCTGGCGCTTCGCCATGCCACAGGCCCTGGCGAAGTACGTCGCGCAGAAGGGGTCGATCTGCGTGGATGGCGTCAGCCTGACCGTCAATGCCGCCGAAGCCGAAGCCTTCGAGGTCGCACTGGTGCCGCATACGGTGTCCCACACCGCGTTCTCCGCGACGCGCGTGGGTGACCCGGTCAATCTCGAAGTCGACCTCATCGCGCGTTATCTCGAGCGCCTGCAAAGCGCGCCTTGAAACGCCAGGAGCCCCAACCACCGCTGTTCGTGGGAGCGGCTATAGCCGCGATCAAACCATCATGCAGAGCGATCGCGGCTATAGCCGCTCCCACAGGTGCCAGCAGCCGCTCCACAGGCGCCAGCCGCCGCTCCCACAGGCACCAGTTCGCCGCCGGCCCCAGGCCCGCACTCCGTAATCCAACCCAGGTCGCAGTCCCATGCCTTTCGCCCCCATCCCCGAACTGCTCGAAGAGCTCCGCGCCGGCCGCATGGTCGTCATCGTCGACGACGAAGACCGCGAGAACGAAGGCGACCTGATCATGGCCGCCGAGCTCGTGCGCCCGGCCGACATCAATTTCATGGTCACCCACGCCCGCGGCCTGGTCTGCCTGTCGCTGACCCGCGAACGCTGCGCGCAGCTGGGCCTGCCGCCGATGGTCCAGTCCAACACCTCGTCGCACCACACCAACTTCACGGTCAGCATCGAGGCAGCCGAGGGTGTCACCACCGGCATCTCGGCCTACGACCGCGCGCACACGATCCGCACCGCGGTGCGCCCGAACGCGGCGCCGTCCGACCTCGCCCAGCCCGGTCACATCTTTCCGCTGACCGCGCAGCCGGGCGGCGTGCTCGCGCGCGCCGGGCACACCGAGGCGGCGGCCGACCTGGCCCTGCTCGCCGGGCTGGAGCCGGCCGGCGTGCTGGTGGAAATCCTCAACCCCGACGGCACCATGGCGCGCCGCCCGGAGCTGGAAGTGTTCGCGCGCGAGCACGGGCTCAAGATGGGTTCGATCGAAGCGCTGATCCGCCATCGCCTCGAGACCGAGCACACGGTGGAGCGCGTGGACAGCCGCGACATCGAAACCGAGCACGGCCCCTTCCGCCTGCACGCCTATCACGACCGCCTCGGCCATGCGTTGCACTTCGCGCTGGTCCGCGGCGAGCCCGATGCCGATACGCCGACATTGGTGCGCGTGCAGGTGCGCAATGCGCTGGCCGACGTGCTGCGCTGGCGCCGCCCCGATTTCGGCCCCGCGGTGGGTGACGTGCTGGCCGCGATCGCCGCCGAAGGCCGCGGCGCGCTGGTGCTGCTCGACGGCGGGCAGACGCCGGATGCGCTGCTGGAGCGCCTGCGCGCGGCGGATTCGCTGCCCGCCGGCGATGCCGCGCCCCCCGACGCGCGGGGCGGTGCGCTGGTGGAATGGCGCCGCAACGGCGCCGGCAGCCAGATCCTGGCCGATATCGGCCTGGGCAAGCTGCGCGTGCTCGGCACCGCCCGCAAGCAGGTTGGCCTGGCCGGCTTCGGGCTTGAGGTCGTGGAATACCTCGAGCCCTTGGCGTAGCGCGCGGCCAACCGACACTCCCGCAAGCTTCGCCCTTCAGTCATCTTCCCCCGCCCGGCGGGGAAGAGGGTCGGACGGTCATCTGAGAACGGCTAGAATGCGGGCCTTCCCAAGGAACACGCCATGACGCATTTCGAAGGTGACCTGCGGGCGCCGCAAGGCGCGCGCTTCGCGATCATCGCCAGCCGCTGGAACCCGCGCATCGTCGACGCCCTGGTGGGCGCGGCGCGTGCCACGTTCGAGGGCAATGGCGTGGCCGCCGATGCCGTCGACGTCGTGCGCGTGCCCGGTGCCTGGGAGATCCCCATGGTCGCCGCCCGCCTCGCGCGCAGCGGCAGCCATGCCGCGATCATCGCGCTGGGCTGCGTGGTGCGCGGCGATACCCGCCACTTCGAACACGTCGCCGACAGCTGCGCCGAGGGCCTGGCGCAGGTCCAGCTCGCGCATGGCGTGCCGGTGGCCAACGGCGTGCTCGCCGTCGACGACATGGTAGACGCCGAGAATCGCGCAGGCGGCAGCCACGGCAACAAGGGCGAGGAGTGCGCGCTGGTGGCGATCGAAATGGCCAACCTGCTGGGGAAGCTGTCGTGAAGCCGCAGCGTGGCGGCGGCGGCCGCAATGCCGGCATCGACACCGTGGCGCGCTCGCGCTCGCGCCGTCGTGCGCTGCAGGCGGTGTACGCGATGCAGCTCTCGGGCGTGGACGCGCGCAACGCCATCGCCCAGTTCGCGCACGAACAGGCGCATGAAGTCGCCGACCTCGAGTACTTCGAGGACCTGGTGCGCGGCGTGGAGACCCATCGCCGCGACCTGGATGCCGCCCTGCAGCCCTTCCTCGACCGCACCATCGCCGAGGTCGACCCGATCGAGCGCGCGATGCTGCGGATCGCCGCCTACGAGCTTCGCCACCGCATCGACGTGCCCTACCGGGTGGTGATCGACGAGGCCCTGAAGACCGTCAAGCGCTTCGGTTCGGAGCACGGCCACACCTACGTCAATGGCGTGCTCGACCACGCCGCCGCCGCGTGGCGCGCGACCGAAGTGCAGGCGTCGCGCGGCTGAGCCCGCGGCCGCCACCATGGCCGAATTCACGCTGATCGACCTGATCCGCGCGCGCGCCACGCAGGCGCGCGACGACGTCGTGCTGGGCATCGGCGACGATGCCGCGCTGCTGCAGCCGCCGCCCGGCATGCAGCTGGTGGTGGCGATGGACACGCTCAACGACGGCGTGCATTTCCCCCCGGGCACGGAGGCCGCGCACGTCGGCTGGAAGGCGCTGGCGGTGAACCTGTCCGACCTCGCCGCCATGGGCGCCGAGCCCGCCTGGTGCACGCTGTCGCTGTCGCTGCCCGACGGCGATCCGGCCTGGGTAGCGGGTTTCCTCGACGGATTCCTGGCGCTCGCCGCGCTGTACGACGTCGCCCTGGTTGGTGGTGACACCACGCGCGGGCCGCTGTCGATATCGGTGACCGTGCACGGCTTCGTCGATCCCGGGCGCGCGCTGCGTCGCGACGGCGCGCGGGTGGGCGATGGCGTGTGGGTCAGCGGCACCCTGGGCGGCGCGGCGGCCGCGCTGGAACAGTGGCGCGCGGGCGATGCGATCGATCCGGCGCTGCGTGAGCGTCTGGAGCGCCCGCGTCCGCGGATCGCGCTCGGTCGTGCGCTCGGTGGCGTGGCGACCGCCTGCATCGACATCTCCGATGGCGTGTTCGCCGACCTCGGCCATGTCTGTGTCGCCAGTGGCGTGGGCGTGCGGCTGGAGGTCGATGCGCTACCCGGGCACGAAGCGCTGCGCCCGCACATGGACGAGGACGCCGCGCGCGCCCTGCAGGCCGCGGGCGGCGACGACTACGAGCTCTGCTTCACCGCACCCGGTGGCGCCGACGCCACCGTGCGCGCGGCGGCAGACGCGGCCGCGACCGGGGTCCAGGTCACGCGCGTCGGCACGGTGGTGGCGGGGCAGGGCATACATGCCCTGGATCGCGACGGCCGGCCGTGGCTGTCCGCCCGCCCGGGCCACGAGCACTTCAATCCCTGATTCTCAGGCGTCGTCGACGCGGAACGCGTCGCGATGCCAGGTGAAGTGGGGCGCTTCGGGGTCGCCGGTGGCGTCGACCACGTCGAAGCGGCAGAAGTCCTCGGCCAGCGCCGGGTGCTGCAGCAGGAACAGCTGTGCCGCGCGCACGATGCGCCGGCGCTTGCCGAAGTCGACCGATTCCGCGCCACCGCCGTAATCGGCGCTGGCGCGATAGCGCACTTCCACGAAGACCAGGGTGTCGCCGTCGCGCATCACCAGGTCGAGCTCGCCGAGCCGATAGCCGGCATTGGCCGCCACGTCACCCAGCCCGGCGCGCAGCAGGTGCGTGCGCGCCGCGGCCTCCACGCCGGCGCCGCGGCGCCGGGCTTCGCTCAACGCGCGGCGCCCGCGAGCGGCACCACGTAGCCACCGCTGAAGGTCGACCAGGCCGGCGTGCGCAGCACGTGGCCGTCGGTGCCCATGCGCAGCACGCCGCTGGCGCTGGAGACCGAAGCCTCGGGGCTGCTGGCAAGGTGGCCAAGATAGGCCGACAGCAGCCAGGCGTCGTAGCCGAAGGCGAACAGTCGCGCGGCTGGCCCGCGCGCGGTGGGCAGCGCGTCGGCCACGCCGCGCGCCGGCGGCAGGCCCGGGACGCCGGACACCGACCAGGCATCGTTGGGGAAGGCGATGCCGTCGAGCGCAGCGTCGTCTTCGGCGTTGCCCGTGCCCGACAGCAGCTGCGACGTCGCCACCCGCGGCCGTCCGGACAGGCCGGCCGCCGACACCTGGGCGGCCGCCAGCCGCGCCTGCGGGCCACGCAGCGCCATGAACACGGCGTCCACGCCGCCCTCGCGCTGCAGCGCGGCCTGCATCGGCCCGATCAGGTCGGGCGGATCGTCGCCGACCACCGCAAGCTGCTGCACCACGCTGCCGCCCAGTTCCTGCAGGCGCGCGGTGAGCGCATCGATGCTGCGTCGCGCGCTGTCGTCGCCGGAGCTCAGCACCAGCACCCTCAGCGCGCTGCGCGCGGCAAGGAAATCGGCCGCCGCCACGCCTTCATCCTCGGGGGCGAGCGCGTAGCTGGCGCTGTTCACCGGCGGCGTGCCGGCGCGGTTGAGGGCCAGCACCGGCACCGTGGCCGTGGTCTGCGCGAACACCGCATCGACCTCGTCCCGGCCCAGCGGCCCGACCACCTGGCCCGCGCCTTCGGCCACCGCGCGCTGGTAGGCCTCCACCGCGCCCCAGGCCGTGCCCCTGGTGTCGTAAAACTCCAGGTCCGGACGACGGCGATGTTCGCCGTAATAGCCGGCCAGCAGGCCGTCGCGCACGGGGCCCGCGGCGGTGGCCAGGTTGCCGGTCAGCGGCAGCAGCACGGCCAGCTTGAGCGGCGGGCGGTAGCCGTCGCGCTCGGCGGGCGGGCGGTCGCCGGCGTCGAACTGCCAGTGGCCGGCCTCGGCCGGCGCCGGCGCCGCGTCGGGCGCGTCGGCGGGGCGCGTCACCTGCACGGTCGAACAGCCGGCAAGCGCCAGCGCGGCTAGGGTGGCGGCAAGGGCCTGCTTCCAGGGATGGCGCATCAAGGCGTTCCGGCTGCGAGAATGCCCGGATTCTACCGTCACCCCCGCAAGGACACGATGCAGCCCGCCGCCGGAACCCTCCACGTCGTCGCGACGCCCATCGGCAATCTCGCCGACCTGTCGCCGCGCGCGCTGGATACGCTGCGCGCCGTCGATGCCATCTGCGCCGAAGACACGCGGCATACGCGGCACCTGCTGGCGCACTTCGGCATCGAAAAGCCGCTGCTGGCGCTGCACGAGCACAACGAGGCCGAGGTGGCCGGGCGGCTGGTCGTGCGCCTGGCTGCGGGCGACTCGCTGGCCCTGGTGTCCGACGCCGGCACGCCGCTGGTCAGCGACCCCGGTTTCCGCCTGGTGCGCGCCGCGCGCGAGGCCGGCATCCGCGTCAGCCCGGTGCCCGGCCCGAGCGCGATCATCGCCGCGCTCAGCGTGGCCGGGCTTCCCAGCGACCGCTTTGCCTTCGAAGGCTTCCTGCCTGCGAAGGCCGGCGCGCGCCGCGAGCGCCTGGCTGTGCTGGCGGGGGATACGCGCACGCTGGTGTTCTACGAGTCCTCGCACCGCATCGTCGAATCGCTGGCCGATTTCCGCGCCGTGTTCGGCGACGGCCGCCGCGCCGTGCTGGCGCGCGAGTTGACCAAGCTTTTCGAGACCGTGCTCGACGGCACGCTCGCCGACCTGCATGCCGCGGTCGAAGCGGATGCCAACCAGCGCAAGGGCGAGTTCGTGCTGCTGGTGGAAGGCGTGGGCGACGATGGTGAAGCGAAGGTGGTGCAAGGCCGGCTGCTGTACGCCAAGCTCGCCGCCCACTTGCCGCCATCGACCGCGGCAAAGCTCGCCGCGGAACTCAGTGGCGCCCCGAGGAAAGCCTTGTACGGCGGCTGACCGCGCCGACCCTTCCCCCGCCTGCGGGGAAGAAAGCGCGCGATAGGTCGGATCGCCCCGTGCGACAATGCCCACGGCGGAGTCGGCCAGACAGTCGCGTCATCGGCCCATTTCGATGGGTTGGTGCCGAGGAAAGTCCGGGCTCCACAGGGCACGGTGCCAGGTAACGCCTGGGCGGCGCGAGCCGACGGAAAGTGCAACAGAGAGCAGACCGCCGAACGGTTCTTCGGAATGCGTGGCAAGGGTGAAACGGTGCGGTAAGAGCGCACCGCGAGTCTGGCAACAGACCGGCACGGCAAACCCCACCGGGAGCAAGACCAAATAGGGACCTAATGGCGCGGCCCGCGTCGGGTCCGGGTAGGTTGCTTGAGCGTATCGGCGACGATGCGCCTAGAGGAATGACTGTCCACGACAGAACCCGGCTTATCGGCCGGCTCCGCCACCTTCCTCATAAAAAATTGCGCACGGCCCTGGGGAGAGAGAGGGGGCCGTGCGCAAGACTCACTTGGTTTGACGGGCTTTCGTGCCCTTGGCCACAGTCTCGCGCGCGGCTCCCCGGCATGCGTTGCCAAGGCTGCGCACCGGGTTTGCCGAAGTTGCTGTTTCGGCGGCGGCTTCAGCCGCCGTTGGGGCGCAGCCGCGCCACGCCGATGTCGGTCCGGTTTTCGGTCACCACCGGCAGCACGATGTGGCGGCGGTCCGCGCTGACCTGGAATCCTCCCCCCAGGAGCAGCCGCAGCCCGCGCAGCGTGGCCAGGTGCGTGACCTCGCCATCACGCAGCGAGTGCGCCTGGAGGTCTGCGACACCGGAGCCGTCACCCTTCGACTGCAGGGACCACACGGCATCGCCGACCACCTGCCACGGCTCCTCGATGGGCAGCGGCGCGTCGCGCAGCGGGCGCAGGTCGTTTTCCGAATACAGCAACACGCGGCCCTGGCTGCCGGCTTCGGCCAGCAGCAGGACCGGGCGCCCGTCCACCGCTGCGCGCTCGACCCGGAACGCCGGAAGCCGGGTCGGCTTGCCGCTGCAACCGGAGGCATCGGCGGACCGCCGGCATGTGTGCAGGTACCAGCCGGCATCGCTCCAGCCGGCGTACCAGATCGAGCGATCGTCGCTGGCGTAGATGGCGTTGCGCAGCGATGCGCTGGCCTCGGCCACGCGCTGCGACAGGCCCCGGTCGAGGTCGAATTCGTGCAGCTCGTGACGGCCCTGCACGCGCAGCACGTACAGCACGCGGCGGCCATCGGCCGACAGCACCGGTGATTCCACCAGTCCGGCCTCGTGCCGGGTGAGCCGGGTGGCCTGGTCCGCGCTGCGGTCCAGGAGCCAGAGCTGCGAGCTGCCATCGCGGTCGCTTGCGAACACCACGCGGGTGTCGTCGGCCGACATCGCGGCAGAGAAGTCGCGCCCCGAAGACGGTGCCAGCAGCCTCCTCGGGCCGCCGTCAAGCGGATGCTCGGCGAGCGCGGAACGCCAGGCCTCGATCTGGAAGGCGAGGTGCCAGTCACGGCCGGCGACATCGGGCGAGGAAGCGTCGGCGATGCCCAGCGCGGTGATGCGGCCGTCGGCCAGTTCCAGCGCATACAGCGCGCGAGGGCCTTCGTGGTTGGACGAGAACACCAGCCCCGAGCCGTCGGGCAGCCAGTCGAAGCCGTGGATCTCCGAACGCAGCGTGGTCAGCCGCGTCACCGCGCCGCCGCCGATCGCCACCGAATACAGGTCCGACGTGGGATTGGTGCTGCCACGGAAGGCGATCCGCGTGCCATCCGGCGAGAACCGCGGATAGAGATCGGCGGCGGTTTCCAGGTCTCCGTATTCGAACGGTTCCCGTGCCCAGCCCTCGCCCCGTCGCAGCAGGGTGACGCGCGTGTCCGCGGCGCTCCCGGGGATGATCGCGGAGTAGGCGATCTGGTCGGCGTCGGCCGGGTTCCAGTCCAGGTACACGACGCTGCGCGCGGGACATTCGCCGACGGTCTGCTGGCCGCCACCGTCGATGCTGGTGATCCGGATCTCGCAGCGCGTGCCGTCGTCCGCGCGCCAGACATAGGCGATTTCGCGGCCGTCGGGCGACCACGCCGGGCGCTCGGCGTGATCGCCTCCGGCCAGCGTGATCGCCTCCGTGCCGTGCATCGACTGCAGGAACAGGCCGGGTGCGTCCCCAAGCCGGTCGCGACGGCTGTAGACCAGCCAGTCACCGCCCGGGTTGAAGCGCGGATGGTCTTCGCTGCCCGGGGCGAACGTGACCCGGCGCGCCGGTCCGGCCGTAATCCCGGTGTTCGCGGCGGCCGGCGTCGGCACCTCGGCATCCCCACGCCACGGGCCGGTCGCGAACAACGCGGCGGCTGTCAGGGCTGCCGCCGCGACGCCCAAGAGCGGCAGCCAGCGTTGCACACCGGCTCGCGGTCTCGCATTGCCCGTCCGTGCATGCAGGCCGCCGGGGATCCCGTCTGCAGCGATCGCGTCCGTCGTCGGCGCTGTCGCCCCAGCCTCGACCGCGGCCGCAGTCGGAGCTGAGTCCGACAGGGGAGCTGCCACGCCTGCCGCCATCGCCTCGGCGTCCGCGCCGTGTCCGGCTGCGTCCTGCACGGGCTCGACCACCTCGGCGATGGCCAGCCATTCCACCGGCGCGATCAGGCGATAGCCGATCCGCGGGATGGTCTCGATATAGCTGGGCCGCTCGAGGTCGTCGCCGAACGCGCGGCGCAGCGCGGTGATCGCATGCCCCACCACGCCCGGCGTGACGTGCACGCTGCCCCAGACCGCGTCGAGCAGTTCGTCGCGTGAAACCGTCACGCCCGGCTCGCGGGCAAGCGCCAGCAGCACGGCCACGGCCTTGGGCTTCAGTCGCGTGGTGTTTCCGCCGGATTCCACCTGCAGCGCACCGGCGTCGACGTGGAATGCGCCGATGCGAAGTTGCTGCCGATGGAGACCGTCGCGGCTGCGGTCGTCTGCGGCTCGGGACAAGGATCACCTGTGGTCCGCGGCGGCGAACCCGCCGGGCGCAAGCGCGGGCGGGCTGCGCGGAGCGCCGCGGAGCGTCATATGGCGGCACAGTGTAGCGCCGCGTAGCTGGCGGGCAGCTTTACGGCGCCTGTTCAGGCGGCTTCGGAGAGGTCCTGCCGGAAGCGGGTCGCGGTGAGGCCGACGCACTTCTTGAACGACCGTGCGAACGCGAACCGGCTTTCATAGCCGACGCTGGCCGCGACTTCCGAGATCGCCAGGTCGCTGTTGGCGATCAGGTCCTTGGCCAGTTCCATCCGCGTCTGGATCACCAGGTCGTGCGGGGTGATCCCGAACACGTCGCGGAAGCTGCGCAGGAAGTGCGACTTCGAGTAGCGCGCCGCCGCGGCGAGGCTGTCGAGATCGCTGCCCTCGAATGGCGAGTTGAGGATCCGGTTGCGGGCACTGAGCAGCCGCTGCACGGTCTGCCGGCGGTGGCCTTCGGTGCGGCCGCTGGCGCGCGCCACCCAGCCACGGGTGGGCGCCTGGGCATCGCGCGCAGCCTGCAGGACGCCCCCCAGCACAATGTCCAGCGCCGCCCTCGGGGCAGCCTCATTGGCCTGGCGTGCGAGCGCGACCACGGCGCGCACCAGGGCGCGATCCATCGGCATGACGGAAGGAAACAGCAGCGGGCCGGGACCCCGGTGCACGCCCACGCCGCGCAGGATCGCGGTGACCGCGGGCGGCGGCAGCGCCAGGGCCACCCAGTCCGCGCCGTCACGACCCACCCCGCGCACGGCGGTGCCGGCCGGCAGGGCCAGGAACTGGCGGCGCCGCACCCGGTAGGGTCCATCCGGACTGCCCACTTCCACGCTGCCGCGCAGCACGCACCACAGCGAGGGGGCTCCCGCCGCGACCAGGACATGGCTGCCACGGGCGGAGCCGCGTACGCAATGCACGCCATCGGCGCTGGTCAGGTCGATGCCACTGCCCTGTCCGGCACGCCAGAACTTCACTTCCACCACGTCTTGCCCCCTGTCGCTGAAGTACGTGCCCAAGGCTGCGGCTCCGCGTGCCCGAAGTCGCGAAGCCGCGCGGACGTTTCGACTTCCGGCAGGACGTATCGATGACGTTTCGACGAAACCCCGCATGGGCGCTGGCCTGGAGCGCATCTGGTGGCCTCGTGGACGCGCGCCACGGTCGCGTCGCCGGCGGGTGGCGGGGCCTCTCAAAAGCTCATGAACGGCCGGTGACAAATGCCCCGGATCGGGCCGGATGGCGATTTCGGGCACGCCGAAGCGACAGCGCGAGCACCCGGGGACGGCAGCCCCTCCCTAATGTCGACCGGTCGGCTTTCTTAACGACGCTTTAACTGTTCGCACTCATCAACCAAAGATTTTTGGAGTACTCATGAAGACAAGTTTGCTGCGGGACGCCATCCGCACGTCGCTGCTCGCTGGCGCGACCCTGGCGGTCTCGCTGCCCGCGTTCGCGCAGGACGCCACGGACACTGCCTCCGCCACGACGCTTGATCGCATCGAGGTCACCGGTTCGCGTATCCGCCAGGTCGACATGGAGACGGCGCAGCCGGTGCTGACCATCAGCCGCGCCGACATCGAGGGCCAGGGCTTCCGCACGGTCGCCGACATCCTCCAGAACATGACCGCCGCCGGTTCCCCGGCGATCAGCCGCTCCGAGGCCCTCGCCTCCGGTGAAGCGGTCGGCGGCCAGTACATCGACCTGCGCAACCTCGGCGCCAACCGTACGCTGGTGCTGGTGAACGGCAAGCGCCTGGGCATCACCACCGACGGCCTGCAGGACGTGTCCTCGATCCCGTCGGTCATGGTCGACCGCATCGAGATCCTGAAGGACGGCGCGTCGTCGATCTACGGCTCCGACGCGATGGCCGGCGTGGTCAACATCATCACCCGCAAGAACTTCGACGGCGCCGAGGCCAATGCCTATTACGGCCAGTTCGGCGATGGCGACGGCGCGAAGGAAAGCTACGACTTCATCATGGGCATGTCCGGTGACCGCGGCTCGCTCACCCTTGCCGCCGAATACCACAAGGAAGACGGCGTCTGGGCCCGCGACCGCTGGTTCAGCCGTGACTCCTACCCGGGCTTCCCGCAGCACAGCCTCAGCCCGGTCGGCCAGTGGGGCAACTACAACGCCAACAGCGGCCTGATCAAGCGCAACCCCGATGGCACGCCGCAGCTTGACGACAAGGGCAAGACCATCCCGATGGATGCCGCCTGGTACGCCCCCAACCGCGGTGGCGACACCATCGGTTCGGACGCGTTCCACCCGCAGACCGACGACGACATGAGCAACGCCGCGCAGCAGATGCACGTGCTGACGCCCCTGGAGCGCCGCTCGCTGTACGTCAATGGCCAGTACGACCTGACCGACAACGTCCGCTTCTCGACCGACATCGGCTACAACAATCGCGTCGCCAACTCGCAGATCGCGGGCTACCCGGTGCAGTCGACCGCGCTCGGCGCGGCGATGTCCGCCGACAGCTACTTCAACCCGCTCGATGACGGCCGCGCCGTCGACTGGCGCCGCCGCGGCTGGGAAAACCCGCGCACCACCGAATCCGAGCTCACCACCTGGCGCTTCACGGCGGGCCTGGACGGCGCGTTCCAGGTCGGTGACCGCTACTTCGACTGGGATGCCGGCTACCTGTACAACAAGAACGAGCTGACCAAGATCAGCAACGGCAACTTCTACATCCCCAACGTCCGCAATGCCGTGGGTCCGTCGTTCATGGACGACGCCGGCAACGTGGTCTGCGGCACCCCGGGCGCAGTGATCGCCGGCTGCACGCCGTGGAACCCCTTTGCGGGCTTCGGCACCGGCGCGGTCGCCAACTCGCTCGACGACGAAGCCGTGCGCGCCTACCTGTTCAAGCAGGAGCACGCGCTGGGCGAAACCGAGACCACCAGCTACTTCGCCAACCTTGCGGGTTCCATCGTGACCCTGCCGGCCGGTGACCTCGGCTTCGCGGTGGGCTACGAGTACCGCAAGGAGCAGGGCGGTTACACCCCGGACGCGATCTCGCAGTCGGGCGACTCGACCAACCTGGCCGCCGGTCCGACCTACGGCGAGTACGACGTCGACGAGTTCTACGTCGAGCTGAACGTGCCGGTCCTGGCCGACATGGCGTTCGCGCAGGAGCTGAGCTTCAACGTCGCCAGCCGCTACTCGGACTTCAGCACCTTCGGTGACACCACCAACAACAAGTTCGGCGTGAAGTGGCGTCCGATGAACGACCTGCTGGTCCGCGGCACCTGGGCCGAGGGCTTCCGCGCGCCGACGATCTCCGACCTGTACGGCGGCGGCTCGCAGACCTTCACCACCGGCTTCCGCGATCCCTGCGACAGCGAATACGGTACCGCGGCCGGCTCGCAGCGCTGCCTGCAGGACGTGGCGGCGGACTACCGCCAGCTGCAGCAGGGCTTCACCCCGACCGACGGTCCCGCGGCGCAGACGCCGGTGCCGTTCACCAGCGGCTCCAACGCGCTGCTGTCGCCGGAAACCTCCGAGTCCAAGACGATCGGCCTGGTCTACAGCCCGTCGTACGTGGAAGGCCTGAGCCTGACGCTCGACTGGTGGAACATCACCATCGAGAACACCCTGGTGTCCGACAGCCCGAACCAGATGCTCAGCGACTGCTACATCGCGCTGATCGAGTCGCGCTGCTCGGGCTTCACTCGTGACGCGAACACCGGCATCGTCAACGACCTCACCTATGGCCTGCGCAACGCCGGCTACCAGGAGACGGAAGGCTTCGACTTCGACGTGGCCTACCGCGTGCAGACGG
This sequence comes from Luteimonas sp. A649, assembly GCF_054072735.1. Classification (NCBI taxonomy): domain Bacteria; kingdom Pseudomonadati; phylum Pseudomonadota; class Gammaproteobacteria; order Lysobacterales; family Lysobacteraceae; genus Luteimonas; species Luteimonas sp. A649. Next base: position 1,835,154 of record NZ_JBSVRQ010000001.1, read on the forward strand.
GTTACGGCAACTTCGGCGCGACCTGGCAGAACACCTACGTCAGCAAGAACAACCTGAAGACCACCAACGAGGCCACCACGCCGGAGTCGGTGTACGTGAGCTTCGGCGGCAACTTCCGCCTGCGCTCGAACCTGAACCTGAACTGGGAGCAGGGCGCGTACTCGGCGAACTGGGGCATGCGCTACTACTCCTCGATGAAGGAAGAGTGCTACTTCGATTCGATCTGCAACATCCCGGACTACGCGGCGCCTGACACCCAGGGCCAGAACGTCCCGATGAACCAGACCGGCTCGAACACCTTCCACGACGTCCAGTTCGCGGTGAAGACCCCGTGGAACGCGACCGTGGCGGTGGGTGCCAACAACGTGTTCAACCACTACGCGGCGCCGGCGTTCGACCAGCCGAACTCGAACTTCGCCTACTACGGCGGCTTCGACCTTGGCCGCTTCGTGTTCATGAAGTACCAGCAGCGCTTCTGATCGGCGCTGGGGTGACACCGGCCGGGGTCCCGCAAGGGGCCCCGGCTTTTTTGTGCGCGCAGGCACGGTTCAGGTGAAGACCACGTGGTGGTTCTCAAAATTTGAGACTAAACAGCAGCTTGTGGATAAAGCTTGAACAAGTCTCTGAAGTGTTGCGCAAGTCATTGACCTGCCTGATGAAAATTCCCGCTGCCAGTTGTTGACAAGGGTGTGGAGCACTCCTAAGGTGGCGTTGCGTGGGAAGACCGGGAATATCGTGGTTTTTCCTAGCAATGAAGCCCGCCGCAGACGGGTATGGAGTGGGTAGGCGCAAGTGTTGCAGGGCGAGCACGCCATCACGATCGACGACAAGGGACGGCTGGCGATTCCGACCAGCTACCGGGACATCGTCGCGTCCGAATTCGGCAATCGGCTGGTGATCACCTACAACCCCTTCGAGAAGGGCTCGCTCTACATCTACCCGTACGCCGCCTGGGAACAGGTGCGCGATGGCGTCAACAAGCTGCCCAAGGTCAAGAAGGCCCATCGCGCCCTGCAGCTGAAGCTGGTTGGTGCGGCGACGGTGGTCGAGCCCGACGGCAACGGCCGCGTCTCGATCCCGGCCAGCCACCGCAACGCCATCGGCATTGAAAAGAAGGCCGTGCTGCTGGGGATGGGCGACAAGTTCGAACTCTGGAGCGAACAGGCACATCGCACGCAGATCGAGACGCCGCTGGGCGACGACGATTTCGGCGACGAACTGGACGGGCTGCAGTTGTGACCGCGGGTGCCGCGGATGCCCGCTCCGCGCACCTTCCGGTCTTGTTCAAGCAGGTCATGGAAGGGCTGCTCGTGCGTGGGGACGGAACCTACCTGGATGGCACCTTCGGCCGCGGCGGCCACGCGCGCGGCGTGCTGGAGGCGCTTGGGAGCGGAGGCCGGCTGCTGGTCATGGACAAGGATCCCGAAGCGATCGCCGTTGCCGAACAGGAGTTCGGGGCCGATCCGCGCGTGTCGATCCGCCGCGGCAGCTTCGCCGACCTCGGCCACTGGGACGCAGTCAGCGACGGCCTGGACGGCGTGCTGTTCGACCTCGGCGTGTCCTCGCCCCAGCTCGACGTCGCCGCGCGCGGCTTCAGCTTCGGCAAGGACGGCCCGCTGGACATGCGCATGGATCCCGATTCCGGCGAAAGCGCCGCCGACTGGCTTGCGCGCGCCTCCGCCGACGAGATCGCCGACGTGCTCTGGACCTATGGCGAGGAGCGCATGAGCCGCCGCATCGCCCGCACGATCGTCGAGCGCCGCGCCCAGGCGCCGATCACGCGCACCTCCGAGCTGGCCGAGCTCATCGCCTCGGTGATGCCGCGGCCGAAGCCCGGCCGCCACGAGATCCACCCGGCCACGCGCTCCTTCCAGGGCATCCGCATCCACATCAACCGCGAACTGGCCGACCTGGAAGCCGGCCTTGAAGCTGCCCAGGCCGCCCTGCGCCCGGGCGGCCGCCTGGCGGTGATCAGCTTCCACTCGCTGGAAGACCGCATCGCCAAGCGTTTCATCGCCGCCCGCGCCAAGCCGCCGGCCGGCAACCGTCGCCTGCCCGAGGCCGCGCCCTTCGTACCCACGCTGCGCGACGTCGGCGGCGCGATCCGGGCCGGCTCCGACGAGCTGGCCGGCAATCCGCGCGCGCGCAGCGCCGTGCTGCGCGTGGCCGAAAAGTTGGAGGCGCGACCATGACCCGCTTCCTGGTCGTCGTGCTGCTGATCGCCAACGTGCTCGCCGCGATCGGCGTCGTGCACGCGCGCCACCAGCACCGCCAGCTGTTCGTGGAGCTGACCCGCCTGGTCGACGAGCGCGACGAGCTCAACATCGACTTCGGCCGCCTGCAGATCGAGCAGGCGACCTGGGCCGAGGCCAACCGCATCGACCATGTCGCGCGCATGCGCCTGGGCATGAAGTTCCCGGAAGCCGGGGACATCGTGGTGGTGCGGCCATGAAGTTCCGTCGCGACCGCAACGGCACCGTGCGCCCCCGCGGCCGCGCGCAGTTCGACCTGCGCGGCCGGCTGAAGCTGGTGGTGGGCGTTCTGGGCGTCTGCGGCGTCGTGCTGGTGGCGCGCGCGGTCGACCTGCAGCTGATCGACAACGCCTACTACCAGCAGAAGGCCGACTCGCGCTTCCTGCGTGAGATCCCGATCCCGACCTCGCGCGGCATGATCACCGACCGCAACGGGGAGCCGCTGGCGGTGTCGTCGCCGGTGGACAGCGTCTGGGGCAATCCCCAGGAGCTGCTCAAAACGCCCGAGCGCCTGCCGCAGCTGGCCGAGGCCCTGGGCGTGCCGCTGGACCATCTGGAGCGCCGCCTGGCGCAGCGTGCGGACAAGGAGTTCGTCTACCTCAAGCGCCGCATCAATCCCAGCGAAGCGCAGCAGATCCTCGCGCACAAGGTCCCGGGCGTGTTCTCGCAGCGCGAGTTTCGCCGCTTCTATCCGCAGGGCGAGGCGCTGGCGCACGTGCTCGGCTTCACCAACATCGACGATGCCGGCCAGGAAGGCGTGGAGCTCGCGTTCGACGAATGGCTGAGCGGCATCCCGGGCGCGCAGAAGGTGATCCGCGACCGCCGCGGCCGCATCGTCGAGAACGTCGACCTGGTGCGCGCCGCACAGCCGGGCAAGGACCTCACGCTCAGCATCGACCGCCGCATCCAGTACCTCGCGCACCGCGAGCTGCGCGCCACGCTGCAGCGCACCGGCGCGGTCGCGGGATCCGCCGTGGTGCTCGACATCGCCACCGGCGAGATCCTCGCCATGGCCAACCTGCCCACGTTCAATCCCAACGCGGTCACCGGCGAGCACCGCGATGCGCGCCGCAACCGTGCGGTCACCGACCTGATCGAGCCCGGTTCAACGATCAAGCCGATCACCGTGGCCGCCGGGCTCGAGGCCGGCGTGATCACCGTGAACACGATCTTCGACACCAACCCGGGCTGGATTCCCAACGGGCGCTACCGCACCACCGACCACCGCAATTTGGGCGTGCTCGACACCACGGGCGTGATCACCAAGAGCTCCAACATCGGCACCTCGATGATCGTGCAGAAGCTGGACAACCAGTACTTCCACGATTTCCTGTCGCGGCTGGGCTACGGCAAGAGCACCGGCAGCGGCTTTCCGGGCGAAGCGTCGGGCCTGCTGCAGCCGGCCGCCAGCTGGAGCGGCACCACCAAGCAGACGATGAGCTACGGCTATGGACTGTCGGCGACGCCGCTGCAGATCGCCCATTCCTACGCCACCCTCGCCAACCACGGCCGGGCGGTGCAGCCGACCCTGGTCAAGGGCCAGCATTCGGAATCGCGACAGGTGATCTCCGCCGAGATCGCCGACACCGTGCTGCGCATGATGCAGACGGTCACCGAGCCCGGTGGCACCGCCATCCAGGCGGCGATTCCCGGCTACCACGTCGCCGGCAAGACCGGCACCGCGCGCAAGGCATCCGGCGGCGGCTACTCGCGCCGCTATGTCTCCTTCTTCGCCGGCGTGGTGCCGGTGGAGAACCCGCGCTTCGCGATGGTGGTGGTGATCGACGATCCGGATCCGGCCAAGGGCATCTATGGCGGCCTGGTGTCGGCGCCGGTGTTCCAGACCACGATGGACGGCGCGCTGCGCCTGATGGACGTGCCGCCCGACGACATCGAGACCTGGCTGGCCGAGCAGGCGAAGCAGCAGGCGAAGGAACGCGCACGCAACGCGCCGCGCGTTGCGGTTGCCCCCGCGGCAGGATCCACGCGTGCCTCCGCAGGCGCAGCCGTATCCACGCCTCCGCCGTCGGGAGGTGGCCAGTGAGCCGCCAGATGGCGCTTCGCGAGCTGCTGCCGGACGTAGCCGACGTGCCGGCCGGGCTCGAAGTTTCGGGCCTGGTGCTCGACAGCCGCGCGGTGCGTCCGGGCGACGGCTTTGTCGCGATCGGCGGCTTCGGCACGCACGGCCTGCACTTCGCCGAGCGCGCGCTGGCCGACGGCGCCGCGGCGGTGATGTATGAGCCGCCTGTGCCCGCCGACGTGCCGGCGCCTCCGCCGGGCGCCATCGCAGTGCCCGGTCTGCGCGCGCGCATGGGCACCATGGCCGACGAATTCCACGGCCGCCCGTCGGCGGCGATGGCGACGGTCGCGGTCACCGGCACCAACGGCAAGACCTCCACCGTGCAGCTGCTCGCCCAGGCCTGGGAGCTGCTCGGCCGCCGCGCCGCCACCATCGGCACGCTGGGCGCCGGCCTGCACGGCGACGTGCGCCCAACCGGCTTCACCACGCCGCTGGTGCTGCAGGTGCACGCGCTGCTCGCCGAGCTACGCGACGCCGGCGCGCATGCGGTGGCGATGGAAACCAGTTCGCACGCGCTCGACCAGGGCCGCGTGGACGCGGTGCACTTCCAGGTCGGCGTGTTCACCAACCTCACCCGCGACCATCTCGATTACCACGGCGACATGGCCACCTACGGTGCCGCCAAGGAACGCCTGTTCTCGGTGCCGGGCCTGGTTGCGGCGGTGGTGAACATCGACGACGGCTTCGGCCGTGAACTCTTCGCGCGCCTGCCCGATGGCCTTCAGCGTATTGGCACGAGCGCGCGGGACGCCGATGCCGCGGCCGTCGCTGCGTCGGCCATCGTGCTCGATGGCGCGGGGATCGGGTTCGACCTGCGCGTCGGCCGCGAGTTGCATCCGGTGCGCTCGCCGCTGCTTGGCCGTTTCAACATCGAGAACCTGCTGGCCGTCGCCGGCGTGCTGCATGCGCAGGGCATCGGCGCGGCGGACATCGCCCGCGTGCTCGGCCAGCTGCAGCCCATCGCCGGTCGCATGAACCGCCTTGGCGGCCACGACGGCCAGCCGCTGGTGGTGGTCGACTATGCGCACACGCCCGACGCACTCGAGCAGGCGCTGGCGAGCGTGCGCGCGCATGCCGCCGGGCGCATCACCTGCGTCTTCGGCTGCGGCGGCGAGCGCGACCGCGGCAAGCGCCCCGAAATGGCGGCCGCGGCGGAACAGGGCGCCGATGCCGTGGTGGTCACCGACGACAATCCGCGCGGCGAAGACGGCAACGCCATCGTCGCCGACATCCTGGCCGGCTTCAGCGATCCCGCCACCGTGACCGTCGAGCGCGATCGTGCCACCGCGATCGAACGTGCTGTTGGCGCCGCCGGCCCCGGCGACATCGTGCTGGTCGCAGGCAAGGGCCACGAGCCCTACCAGGAGATCGACGGCGTGCGTCATCCCTTCGACGATCGCGACGTGGCGCAGCGCGCGCTGGGAGCGCGGGCATGAAGGCACTCGTGCTCTCGCGCATCGCCCAGGCCTGCAACGGCCGCCTGCAGGGCGCGGACCGCGAGGTCGACGCGATCGTGACCGACAGCCGCACGCTGTCGGCCGGCAGCCGTGCACCGCTGTTCGTGGCGATCGCTGGCGAGAACTTCGACGGCCACGAACACGTGGTCGCGGCGGCGTCCAAGGGCGCAGCGGCTGCCCTGGTCTCGCGCCCGCTCGATGCCGCGCTGCCGCAGGTGGTGGTCGGCGATACCGTCGAAGCCCTGGGCTCGCTGGCCGCGGCGCTGCAGGCCTTGCGCGTCGATCAGGACGTGGTCGCGATCACCGGCAGCAACGGCAAGACCAGCGTCAAGGAGCTGGTGCTTTCGATCCTGCGCCGCGTTGCCACGGTGACTGCCAGCCCCGGCAACCGCAACAACGAGATCGGCCTGCCGCTGGCGATCATCGATGCCGACGACGACGCGCGCTTCGCCGTGTACGAAATGGGCGCGGGCAAGCCCGGTGACATCGCCTACCTGGCCGCCATCGCGCGTCCGCGCGTGGCCCTGGTCAACAACATCGCGCCGGCGCACCTGGAGCGCATGGGCAGCCTGGCCAACGTCGCCGATACCAAGGCCGCGATCTACGACGCGCTGCCCGCGGACGGCACCGCGGTGATCAACGCCGACGATGCCTTCGAATCCTTCTTCGCCGAGCGCGCGCACGGCCGGCGCCTGTTGCGCTTCGGCTTTGGCGCCCGCGCCGACGTGACCGCGCGCGACATCGCCCTGCATGAGGACGGCAGCGAGTTCACCCTGGTCACGCCCGCCGGCGAGGTCGCCGTGTCGCTGTCGCTGCCCGGTCGCCACAACGTCGCCAACGCCATGGCCGCAGCCGCGCTGGCGCTCGCCTGCAATGCGCCGCTCGCGGCCATCGCCGAAGGCCTCACCGGCGCGCGTCCGGTGGAAGGCCGCCTGGTGCGCCACCGCCTGCCGGGCGGCGCGTGGCTGGTGGACGACAGCTACAACGCGAATCCCGGCTCGCTCGCCGCGGCCATCGACACCCTCGCGACATCGCGCGGTGGCGGCTGGCTGGTGCTGGGCGACATGCGCGAGCTGGGCGTGGATGCCGTCGCGCTGCACGAAGCCGCGGGACGTCGCGCCCGCGAAACCGGCGTGGTGCGGGTATTCGCGCTGGGTGAGCTCGCGGCGAAGGCGGCCGAATCGTTTGGCGCGGGCGGGGAGGTCTTCGCCACGCACGAGGAACTCGCCGCCGCGGTGCGGGCCGCCCTTGTGGGAGCGGCTAAAGCCGCGATTGGCGCCGCCGACGTCGCGGCTGTAGCCGCTCCCACAGGGGCTGTTCCCACAGGGGCCGGGCCCACGGTGCTGGTCAAGGGGTCGCGCGGCAGCGCGATGGATCGCGTGGTCCGCACGCTGCTGGAAGGAGTCGATACCGATGCTGCTTGAACTCACGCGCTGGCTGGAGCAGCTCGAAGGCCTGTTCGGCCTGTTCGGCTACCTCACCTTCCGCGGCATCCTTGCGGCGCTTACCGCACTCTTCCTGTCGCTGTGGTGGGGCCCCGCGGTGATCCGCAAGCTCGCCCAGTACAAGGGCGGCCAGCCGATCCGCCAGGACGGCCCGCAGACGCACTTCTCCAAGGCCGGCACGCCGACCATGGGCGGTGGCCTGATCCTGCTCACCGTGCTCGCATCGACCCTGCTCTGGGGCGACCTGCGCAACCGCTATGTCTGGGTGGTGTTGCTGGTGATGGTGGCCTTCGGTGCCATCGGCTGGTGGGACGACTGGATCAAGATCGTGAAGCGCGATCCCAACGGCATGCGCTCGCGCACGAAGTACCTGCTGCAGTCGATCTTCGGCCTCGCCGCCGGCCTGTTCCTGCTTTACACCGCCGACACCCCGGCGGCGACCACGTTCTACATCCCCTTCTTCAAGGCCGTGGCGCTGCCGCTGGCCGGTCTTTCCTTCGTGGTGATCGCCTACTTCTGGATCGTCGGCTTCTCCAACGCCGTCAACCTGACCGACGGCCTCGACGGCCTGGCGATCATGCCCACGGTGCTGGTGGCCTGCGCGCTCGGCGTGTTCGCCTATGCCTCCGGCCACGCGCAGTTCGCCGAATACCTGCAGATCCCGCGCGTGCCCGGCGCAGGCGAACTGGTGATCATCTGCGCCGCGATCGCAGGGGCAGGGCTGGGCTTCCTGTGGTTCAACACCTATCCGGCGATGGTGTTCATGGGCGACATCGGTGCGCTGGCGCTGGGCGCCGTGCTCGGCACGGTCGCGGTGATCGTGCGCCAGGAGCTGGTGCTGGTGGTGATGGGCGGCATCTTCGTCATCGAAACGCTCTCGGTGATCATCCAGGTGGCGTCGTTCAAGCTCACCGGCAAGCGCGTGTTCCGCATGGCACCGATCCACCACCACTTCGAACTGAAGGGCTGGCCGGAGCCGCGCGTGATCGTCCGCTTCTGGATCATCTCGGTGATCCTGGTCCTCGTCGGCCTCGCCACCTTGAAGGTGCGCTGATGGACCGGACCCACGACCGCAGCAGCCAGGCCGTCCGCCTCGAGTCCATCGGCGGGCACTTCGACCCGTGGATGCTCGGCGCCGTGATCGCGCTGGCGGCGCTAGGCATCGTGATGGTGGCCTCGAGCTCGATCGCGGTGGGCGAGGAGCTCGGCGTCGGCCCGTACTACTTCCTGGTCCGCCACGTGGTGTTCATGGCGCTGGGCGCGGGCCTGGCGTTCTGGGTGATGCGCACCGAACTCAAGACCATCGAGCGCTTCGACCGCGCGCTGCTGGTCGCCTGCTTCGTGGCCCTGCTGCTGGTGTTCGTGCCGGGCATCGGCCACACCGTCAACGGCGCGCAGCGCTGGATCAACCTGGGCGTGTCGAACTTCCAGGCGGTCGAGGCGGTGAAGGTGATGTACATCGTGTGGCTCGCCAGCTACCTGGTGCGCTTCCGCGACGAGGTCAACGCGACCTGGGGCGCGATGCTCAAGCCCATCGGCGTGGCCATCGTGCTGATGGTGCTGCTGGCGTTCCAGCCCGACTTCGGTTCGCTGGCGCTGCTGCTTGCGATCACCGCCGGCATGCTGGTGCTGGGCGGCGTGCACCTGCCACGCATGGCGGCGCCGGTGCTGGCGCTGCTGCCGGTGCTGGCGCTGGTGGCGATCGCCGAGCCCTACCGCATGCGCCGCCTGACGTCCTTCATGGATCCCTTCGCCGATCCCTTCAACAGCGGCTACCAGCTGGCCAACGCGCTGATGGCGGTGGGCCGCGGCGAGTTCTGGGGCGTGGGCCTGGGCGCGTCGATCCAGAAGCTCAACTACCTGCCCGAGGCGCATACCGATTTCATCCTCGCGGTGATCGCGGAGGAGCTCGGCTTCGTCGGCGTGTGCCTGGTGATCGGCCTGTACGCGCTGCTGGTTGGTCGTGCGTTCCTGGTTGGCCTGCGCTGCGTGGAGACGCGCCGCCACTTCGCCGGCTACATCGCTTTCGGCATCGCGCTGTGGCTGAGCCTGCAGGCGCTGGTGTCGATCGGCGTGAACCTCGGCCTGCTGCCCACCAAGGGCCTGACCCTGCCACTGGTGTCCTCGGGCGGGTCCAGCGTGATGATGACCTGCGTTGCCGTGGGCCTGCTGCTGCGCGTGTCCTACGAACTCGACCGCACCCAGCGCCAGGTCGCGCGCCTGCGCGGCGAAGCCGCCGCGCCCGCCGCCACTGCATCGCCGCCGCCACCGACCGCGCAGCCGGTGCCTTCGCTGGCCGCGCGCGGCACGGCGCGCCTGCGCCAGCGCATCGAACCCAGGCTCAACCCGGGAGCGCAGGCATGATCCAGCGCCTCCACGACACCCACGGCGTGGCGATGGTCGACTTCGCGCGGCGGCATTCGCGCGTGCACTTCATCGGCATCGGCGGCACCGGCATGAGCGGCATCGCCGAGGTGCTGTGCACGCTGGGCTACCAGGTGTCGGGCTCCGACACCGCCGACAGCGCGGTCACCCGTCGCCTGGCGAGCCTCGGCGCCACCGTGCACCGCGGCCACGCGGCCGCCAACGTGCTCGGCACCGACTGCGTGGTGATTTCCAGCGCCATCCAGCCCGACAACCCGGAGCTGATGGAAGCGCGCGCGCAGCGCATCCCCGTGGTGCCGCGCGCGGAGATGCTGGCCGAACTGATGCGCTTCCGCCGCGGCGTCGCCGTCGCCGGCACCCACGGCAAGACCACCACCACCTCGCTGCTCGCCAGCGTGCTGGCCGAAGGCGGGCTCGACCCGACCTTCGTGATCGGCGGCAAGCTGCTGGCCGCAGGTGCCAACGCGCGCCTGGGCGGCGGCGACTGGCTGGTGGCCGAGGCCGATGAAAGCGACGGCAGTTTCCTGCGCCTGAACCCGCTGGTGGCCATCGTCACCAACATCGACGTCGACCATCTCGAGAACTACGGCGGCGATTTCGCGCGCGTGCAGCAGGCCTTCTCCGAGTTCCTGCACCGGCTGCCGTTCTACGGCCTGGCCGTGCTGTGCATCGACGATCCCGAGGTCGCGGCCCTGGCCGGCGCCGTCTCGCGCCACGTCATGACCTATGGCTTCCACGCCGATGCCGACGTCCGCGCCGACAACGTGCGCCAGGACGGTCCGACCATGTACTTCGACCTGGTGCTGCCCGATGCCTCGGCCACGCCGATGGAGCTGGCGCTGCCTGGCCGCCACAACGTGCAGAACGCGCTGGCCGCGGCCGCCGTCGCCTGGCAGCTGGGCGTGAAGCCCGAAGCGATCCGCACGGCCTTGGCGAAGTTCGAGGGCATCGGCCGCCGCTTCAACCGCCTGGCCGAACTCACCACCGCGCGCGGCGCCACCGTGCAGCTGGTCGACGATTACGGCCACCATCCGCGCGAACTCGCCGCGGTGTTCGAAGCCGCCCGCGGCGGCTGGCCGGAGCGCCGCCTGGTGGTGGCCTTCCAGCCGCACCGCTACAGCCGCACCCGCGACCTGCTCGACGACTTCGCCGGCGTGCTGTCCGATGTCGACGCCCTGGTGCTGACCGAGGTCTATCCCGCCGGCGAGCAGCCGCTGGCCGGCGCCGATGCCCGCGCCCTGGCGCGTGCCATCCGTGCCCGCGGCCGCATCGACCCGGTCGTGGTCAACAGCCCCGGCGACCTGCGCGCGGTGCTGCCCGACATCCTCGAAGACGGCGACCTGCTGCTGGTGATGGGCGCCGGCGACATCGGCCAGGTGGCGCAGAACCTGGTGGCCGAAGGCTTCCCGCAGGAAGGGGAGGACGCATGAGCGATCGCCTGCCCCCGCTGCGCATGACCGACCCCGCCGCCTTCGGGCGCGTGGCCGTGCTCATGGGCGGCGACACCAGCGAGCGGGAAGTGTCGCTGGACTCCGGTGCCGGCGTGCTCGAGGCCCTGCGCGCGCGTGGCGTCGACGCGACCTCAGTGGACGGCGTGCCGGCGATGCTCGAGGCGCTCCAGGCCGGTCGCTTCGACCGCGTGTTCAACATCCTCCACGGCGGCGTCGGTGAGAACGGCGTGCTGCAGGGCCTGCTTGCCGCGCTGCGCGTGCCGTACACCGGCTCCGACGTGCTCGGCTGCGCGCTCACCCTCGACAAGATCCGCACCAAGCAGGTCTGGCTGTCCGAAGGGCTGCCCACGCCGCGCTACGAGCGCCTGCCCAAGGGCGCCGACCTGACTGCCGCCGCGCGGCGCCTTGGCCTGCCGGTGTTCGTGAAGCCGTCCAGCGAAGGTTCCAGCGTCGGCGTGTTCCGCGTGCTGGCCGAGACCGACCTTGCGCCCGCGGTCGAATTCGCCGCGGGCTACGACGGCGAACTGCTGATGGAGCAGATGGTGCGCGGTGACGAACTCACCGTCGGTATCCTCGGCGATGTCGCGCTGCCGTCGATCCGGATCGTTCCCGCCGGCGAGTGGTACGACTACCACGCCAAGTACGTCGCCGGCGACACGCAGTACCTCTGCCCGGGGCTCGAGGGCGAGGACGAAGCCACGATCCGCGCCCTCGCGCTGCACGCATTCCGCGCCGCCGGCTGCAGCGGCTGGGGCCGCGTGGACGTGATGCGTGACCGCGAGCGCGGCTTGCAGCTGATCGAAATCAACACCGCGCCGGGCATGACCAGCCATTCGCTGGTGCCCAAGGCCGCCGGCCAGCTTGGCTGCGACTACGCCGAACTGTGCTGGCGCGTGCTGGAGCAGACGCTGTGAACGCGCTCGCCCGCATCATCGCCTGGGCCCTGGCGGTGGCGCTGATCGCGTTGCCGGTGGTGTCCGTGCTGCAAGGCTGGATCGGCGCCGAGCGCTGGCCGCTGCGCACGCTGCGCATCAACGACAACCTGCAGCAGGTCGACCCCGATGCGGTGCGCGCGGCGGTGCTGCCCTACGCGCAGCAAGGCTTCTTCGCCGTGCGCCTGGATGATGCGCGCGAGGCCGTGGCCGTGCTGCCCTGGGTCGAGCAGGCCGAGGTCGGCAAGCGCTGGCCCGACGTGCTTGAAGTACGCGTGCAGGAACACCGTCCCTTCGCGCGCTGGGGCGACGACCACGTGTTGTCGCAGCAGGGCCGCGTGTTCCCCGCCGAGGGCATCGAGGTACCCAATGGCCTGCCGCTGCTGCACGGTCCCGACGCCCGCGCCGGCGACGTGGTCGAGCTGTACAACGACGCGCGCGAGCAGTTCGCGCCGGCCGGCTACGGCGTGCGCGCGCTGCTGCTCGACAGCCGCGGCAGCTGGGCCCTGGTCCTGTCCAACGGCACCGAGGTGGTGATCGGCAGCCACCAGGTGCGCACCCGCATGGCCCGTTTCGCACGCCAGCTGCCGCAGCTCCTGGCCCAGCGCCAGCTGCCGCTGTCGCGCGCGGACCTCCGATACACGAATGGCTTCGCCCTGACCTGGGCCGAGGAACGCAACACATGAACCGCAAAGGCGACAAGGCCCTCATCGTCGGCCTCGACATCGGCACCTCCAAGGTGGTGGCCCTGGTCGGCGAGTATTCGCCGGGCAACCCGATCGAGGTGATCGGCATCGGCAGCCACGAATCGCGCGGCCTCAAGCGCGGCGTGGTCGTCGACATCGAGTCCACCGTGCAGTCGATCCAGCGCGCGATCGAGGAGGCCGAGCTGATGGCCGGCTGCGACATCCGCTCGGTCTACGCTTCGATCTCGGGCAGCCACGTGCAGTGCAAGAACTCGCCGGGCATCGTCCCGATCCGCGACGGCGAAGTGACCTGGAGCGATCTCGACCGCGTGCTCGACGCCGCCAAGGCGGTAGCGATCCCGGCTGACCAGAAGATCCTGCATGCGATCCCGCGCGAGTACGTGCTCGACGATTCGCAGGAAGGCATCCGCAACCCGGTCGGCATGACAGGCGTGCGCCTGGAGGTGCATGCGCACCTGGTGGTCTGCGCGCAGTCGGCCGCGGCCAACATCTCCAAGTGCGTGCAGCGCTGCGACCTGCAGATCGACGACCTGGTGCTGTCCTCGCTGGCTTCCAGCACCGCGGTGCTCACCAGCGACGAGCGCGAGCTGGGCGTGGTGATGGTCGACATCGGCGCCGGCACCACCGATCTGGCGGTGTTCGTGCAGGGCGCGATCTGCCACACCTCCAGCCTGCCGATCGCCGGCGACAAGGTCACCGAGGACATCGCGCACATGCTGCGCACGCCCACGCCCGAAGCCGAGCAGATCAAGGTCCGCTACGCCTGTGCGCTGGCGCAGCTGGCGACCAGCGAAGAATCGATCCAGGTCCCGAGCGTCGGCGACCGTCCGCCGCGTCGCTTGCCGCGCCAGTCGCTGGCCCAGGCCGTGCAGGCCCGTTACGAGGAGATCTTCGAGATGGTGCAGGCCGAACTGCGCCGCTCGGGCTTCGAGCAGCACGTGCGCGCCGGCATGGTGCTCACCGGCGGCGCCGCGAAGATGGAAGGCGTGGTCGAACTGGCCGAGGAAATGCTGCAGATGCCGGTGCGCGTGGGCATCCCACAGCACGTCACAGGCCTGGGGGAAGTGGTGAACAACCCCGTCCACGCGACCGGCGTCGGCCTGCTGCTGATGGGCAGCCAGATCGAGCATCCGCGGCGCCCGGTGCTGCCCACGGGGCGCGCCGGCAGCCTGCTCAAGAAGCTCAAGACCTGGTTCAACGGGGAGTTCTGATCATGCGCGCGCACATCCAGTACCTGGAGCGACCCCGAGCGCTTTTGTGGGAGCGGCCTTGGCCGCGATGGCAGGCAAGGCGACGACGAAAACGATTGGCAACACGCAACACCACCAACAACTAGAAAACACCAGCACCACATAACGACATCAGAGGACTACGGACATGGCGCACTTTGAACTGGTAGAAAAGATGGCTCCCAACGCCGTCATCAAGGTCATCGGCGTGGGCGGCGGCGGTGGCAACGCCGTCAACCACATGGTCAACAGCAGCGTGGACGGCGTGGAATTCATCACCGCCAACACCGACTCGCAGGCGATCAAGAACTGCGGCTCCAAGCTGCAGCTGCAGCTCGGCACCAGCGTCACCAAGGGCCTGGGCGCGGGCGCCAACCCCGAGGTCGGCCGCCAGGCCGCGCTCGAGGACCGCGACCAGATCATGGAAGCGCTGCAGGGCGCGGACATGGTCTTCATCACCGCCGGCATGGGCGGCGGCACCGGCACCGGTGCGGCACCCGTGGTGGCGCAGCTGGCCAAGGAGATGGGCATCCTGACCGTCGCCGTGGTCACCAAGCCGTTCCCGTTCGAAGGCCGCCGCCGCATGCAGGTGGCGCTGAAGGGCATCGAGGAACTGTCGGCCAACTGCGACTCGCTGATCACCATCCCCAACGAGAAGCTGATCACCGTGCTCGGCCGCAACGCCACCATGGTGCAGGCTTTCCGCGCCGCCAACGACGTGCTGCTGGGCGCCGTGCAGGGCATCGCCGACCTGATCGTGCGCCCAGGCCTGATCAACGTCGACTTCGCCGACGTGCGCACCGTGATGAGCGAGATGGGCCTGGCGATGATGGGCACCGGCACCGCCCGCGGCGACGACCGCGCGCAGGCCGCCGCCGAGTCCGCGATCCAGAACCCGCTGCTCGACGACGTCAACCTGGCCGGCGCCAACGGCATCCTGGTCAACATCACCGCCGGTCCGGACTTCACCATGGCCGAGTTCGACGAGGTCGGCCGCACCGTGGAGAACTTCGCCAGCGAGGACGCCACCATCGTCATCGGCACCGTGCTCGACCCGGACATGCAGGACGACGTGCGCGTGACCGTGGTCGCCACCGGCCTCAACCGGGCCCAGGCCCGCGGCGTGGTGCGCGATTCCGGCTACGGCCGCGACACCGCGTTCGAGCCGCAGCGCCGCCCGAACATCCAGCTGATCAACAGCGCCGGCCGCCGCGACGGCACCACCGGCATGCTGATCGAGGACGACGAGCCGCAGGCGGTGCACGCCGGTCACGGCATGGGCATGGGCCTGCGTCGCGGTTCCGCGGAAGCAGCGCCGACGACGCCGGCCGTGGCCGACTTCGGCGGCGGTGGCGATTCGGGCTACCTCGACATCCCCGCGTTCCTGCGCCGCCAGGCCGACTGATCGCAGCATCCCTCCCTCCCTCCCCCGGTGGGAGCGGCTATAGCCGCGATTGCAGCGATCGCAGCTATAGCTGCTCCCACAGGGGAGGGGGCGGTTTTTGGGGCTTCCTTCGGAAAGAGCGCTCCGTTCAGGTTCAGCGGGCCGCGTGTTAAATTGCGAACCGCTCCAATCCGCCTGCGTGCTTGATTCGCCGGGCATCCACACCCAGAGTCCGTGAATGGTCCAGCAGCGCACTATCAGGAATGTCACCCGCGCCACCGGCGTAGGGCTGCACAGCGGCGAAAAGGTGTTCATGACCCTGCGCCCGATGCCGGCCGATTCGGGCATCGTGTTCCGTCGCGTCGACGTCGAGCCGCCGGTCGAGATCCCGGCCGAGGCCACCCTGGTCACCGAAACCACGCTGTGCACGGGCCTCTCCGTCGATGGCGCCAATATCCAGACCGTCGAGCACCTGATGTCGGCGCTGGCCGGCCTTGGCATCGACAACATCATGGTGGAACTGTCCGCGGCCGAAGTGCCGATCATGGACGGCTCCTCGGGTCCGTTCGTGTTCCTGCTGCAGTCCGCCGGCATCGTCGAGCAGGACGCGCCCAAGCGCTTCATCCGCATCACGCGCCCGGTCGAGGTCCGCGACGGCGACAAGATTGCCCGCTTCGAGCCCTACGACGGCTTCCGCCTGGGCTTCACCATCGATTTCAACCATCCCGCCATCCCGACCACGCGGTCCCGCGCGGTGGTGGAGTTCTCGACCGAGAACTACATCCGCGAGGTCAGCCGCGCCCGCACCTTCGGCTTCATGCGCGACCTCGAGTACATGCGTGACCGCAACCTCGGCCTGGGCGGTTCGATGGACAACGCCATCGTGCTCGACGATTTCCGGGTGCTCAACGAGGACGGCCTGCGCTACGCCGACGAGTTCGTCCGCCACAAGATCCTCGACGCCGTCGGCGACCTGTACCTTGCCGGCCGCCCGGTCATCGGCGCCTTCGAGGGCTACAAGTCCGGCCACGCGCTCAACAACAAGCTGGTCCGCGCACTGCTTGCGCAGGCCGATGCGTGGGAAGAGGTGACCTTTCCCGAGGCCATCGCGGGCCCCGTGGTCTACGGGCAGCTCCAGCCCGCCGCCTGATCGCAGGTCGCGTCAGGCATCCCCGCATCGGGGTGTCCACAAAGCCCAATCGGGGCTGTCCACGTTCACGGCTTCTTGCCGCGAGGGTCACGCTTTAATGAAATATTAACGAAAATCGAATGGGTTTCTTCGGTTTTGTTAACGTTTGGGGGTCCTGCGGCCGTTAGGATGCCCCGTCGGCGTGAAAGCGTCGGCACGAATTCAGGAGCCGTCCTTGTCGTCGCCAGTGGGCACGCGCAGGGACGCCAAGGCAGCCCGCAGCCCTTCCGGTGCGGTTGCCGACAACGGACGTGAAGCCGCCTCGACCTGCACATGCGGGAACAGCGGCTGGGTGGTCGTCCTGACCTTGAGCTCCCGGACCTCCAGCCCGTGCGAACGGGCGGCGTCCAGGAGCGCTGGAGCGGCAAGCCGGAGGCTCGCGTTCCAGAGCGGCGAATCCACCAGGTACACCAGCTTTGCGCCATCCACGTTCGCAAGCCGCGCATGCGCGGCAAGTGAAGGAGACATGTGGGGGCGCAGGGTGCGATCCAGGGCGTCGAGCCATATGGCGCGCTGGATCGGGGAGCGGCCGGAGACATCGGCCGCAAGCGCGTCGAACGCGGCGCGCAGACCTTTGGGGGAAGCCGATTTGGCATTGCCAACAGACATGAAGATGACTTTACACCGTACGCTCCAACACTCACACGAATGGCTCATGCATTACGCCCGCCTGGGCGCGAGCCGGATCACGCACGCCGGCGGTCGCAATCCGCTCGCGGTGATCGCAGCGACGCTCGTGATCGGTGCCGCGACCGGCGCCGCCGTGCAGTCGGCCGAGGTCAACGCGCTGCGCGCGGAGATCAGCAGCCAGGACGCCCAGCTTGATGACACCCGCCGCGCGGCCCAGCGCGAGGTCAACGCCCTGGCCGCCCGCCTGGGTGAACTGCAGGCCCAGGCCAACCGCCTCAATGCGCTCGGCGACCGCCTGACGCGCGTGGCCCAGCTCGGCGACGGCGAGTTCGACTTCAACAGCCCCGTGGGCGTCGGTGGGCATGGCCCGGTCGGCGACATGGCCGCGGGCGAACTTCGCGATGGCATCACCGGCGTGGACATGGAGTTCGACGCCGCAGGCGGCCAGCTCTCGGTGCTCGAGGCGCTGCTGTTCAACCGCGAACTCGACCGCAACGCGGTGCCCTCGCGTTCCCCGGTGGCCGCCAGCTACATCACGTCGGGCTTCGGCCGCCGCGCCGATCCCTTCGGCCGCGGCGCCGCCTGGCACAAGGGCATCGATTTCAACGCCAACACCGGCGACACCGTCATGGCCGTGGCCGACGGCGTGATCAGCTATTCCGGCCGCCGCTCCGGCTACGGCAACGTGGTCGAGATCGACCACGGCAACGGCTACGTCACCCGCTATGCCCACAACTCCGCCAATGTCGTCCAGGTCGGCGACCTGGTCCGCGTGGGGCAGAAGGTCGCCCGCGCCGGCAGCACCGGCCGCAGCACCGGCGCCCACGTGCATTTCGAGGTCTGGGAGAACGGCCACGTGGTGAATCCACGCAAGTTCCTGGGCGAGCACGGTTGACCCCGGTCCAGCCTTGATAGGCGGGTCCGCGACCCCCACGCTACAATGTCGCGGCCAACTGGAAAGGGCGCCCTGCGCCCTTTTCCCGTTTTTGCCTTCCACTCATCCAACCGGTCATCCAATGCTCAATCGCTTGCTCACCAGCGTCTTCGGCAGTCGCAACGAACGCATCGTCGGTCAGTTCAACAAGGTCGTCGCCAAGGTCAACGCGCTCGAGCCGCAGATGCAGGCGCTCTCCGACGCAGAGCTCCAGGCCAAGACCCCCGAGTTCAAGCAGCGCATCGCCAACGGCGAGTCGCTCGACAAGCTCCTGCCCGAAGCCTTTGCCGTCTGCCGCGAGGCCTCCGTGCGCGTGCTGGGCATGCGCCACTACGACGTGCAGCTGGTCGGCGGCATGGTGCTGCACACCGGCAAGATCGCCGAGATGCGCACCGGCGAGGGCAAGACCCTGGTCGGCACGCTCCCGACCTACCTCAACGCGCTCGAGGGCAAGGGCGTGCACGTGGTGACGGTGAACGACTACCTCGCCCGCCGCGACTCGGCCTGGATGGGCCGCCTATACAACTGGCTCGGCCTGTCGGTCGGCGTGGTCTACCCGGGCATGCCGCACGGCGACAAGAACGCCGCCTACAACTCCGACATCACCTACGGCACCAACAACGAGTTCGGCTTCGACTACCTGCGCGACAACATGGCGCTGTCGAAGGACCAGCGCTACCAGCGCGGCCTGCACTACGCGATCATCGACGAGGTCGACTCGATCCTGATCGACGAGGCGCGCACGCCGCTCATCATTTCCGGCCCCGCCGATGAAACGCCCGACCTGTACATCAAGGTCAACCGCATCGTCCCCGAGTTCACCCGCCAGGCCGATGAACAGGCCGAAGGCGACTACTGGGTCGACGAGAAGGGCAAGCAGGTGCACCTGTCCGAGGCCGGCCAGGAACTGGCCGAGACCCTGCTGCGCCGCGCCGGCATCCTTGAAGAAGACGACGGCCTGTACGACCCGCACAACATCCATGTCGTGCACCACCTCAACGCCGCCATGCGCGCGCACGCCATCTACCAGCGCGACGTCGATTACATCGTGCGCGACGGCGAAGTGGTGATCGTCGACGAGTTCACCGGCCGCACCCTCACCGGGCGCCGCTGGTCCGACGGCCTGCACCAGGCGGTCGAGGCCAAGGAAGGCGTGCCGGTCCAGCGCGAGAACCAGACGCTGGCCAGCATCACCTTCCAGAACCTGTTCCGCATGTACAACAAGCTTGCGGGCATGACCGGCACCGCCGACACCGAGGCCTTCGAGTTCCAGTCGATCTACAGCCTGGAAGTGGTGGTGATCCCCACCCACCGGGAGATGGTGCGCATCGACCATCCCGACGCCGTGTTCCTCAACCGCGCCGGCAAGTACCGCGCCGTGGTCGCCGAGCTGAAGGAAGCGCACGCGCGCAACCAGCCGGTGCTGGTGGGCACGACGTCGATCGAAGTGTCCGAGATGCTCGGCCAGCAGCTCACCGAGGCCGGCATCCACCACGAAGTGCTCAACGCCAAGCAGCACGAGCGCGAAGCGCAGATCGTGGCCCAGGCCGGCCGCCCCGGCGCGGTCACCATCGCCACCAACATGGCCGGCCGTGGTACCGACATCGTGCTTGGCGGTTCGCTTGAAGCGGAGATCGCCGAGCTCGAGGCCGAGCAGGGCAGTCCGCTGGACACAGCCACCCACGCGAAGCTCAAGGCCGCCTGGCAGGAACGCCACGACGCCGTGAAGGCCGCCGGCGGCCTGCATATCGTCGGCACCGAACGCCACGAATCGCGCCGCATCGACAACCAGCTCCGCGGCCGCTCCGGCCGCCAGGGCGACCCGGGTTCCAGCCGCTTCTACCTGTCGCTTGAAGACAACCTGATGCGCATCTTCGCCGCCGACTGGGTGCAGAAGGTGATGGCGCGGATGGGCCTGAAGGAAGACGACATCATCGAAAGCCCGCTGGTGTCGAAGCAGATCGCCAACGCCCAGCGCAAGGTCGAATCGCACAACTTCGACATCCGCAAGAACCTGCTCGACTTCGACGACGTCAACAACGACCAGCGCAAGGTGATCTACGGCCAGCGCAACGAGCTGCTCGAGTCCGACGACATCGCCGACCACATCGCCGGCATCCGCGGCGACGTCGTGGCCGACGTGGTCGATCGTTTCGTGCCGCCGGACTCGGTGGACGACCAGTGGGACCTGCCGGGCCTGGAAGCCACGCTCGCCGCCGACTTCGGCCTGCCGCTGGAGCTGGTGAACTGGGCCGCCGCGCAGTCCGAACTGGATGCCGAGACCATCCAGCGCCACGTGCAGGAAGCCGTGGAGCAGGCCGTGGCCGACAAGACCGCGAACATCGGCCCCGAGACCATGCGCATGCTCGAGAAGCACATCATGCTCAGCGTGCTCGACGACAACTGGAAGCAGCACCTTGCGCGCATGGACTACCTGCGCCAGGGCATCCACCTGCGCGGCTATGCGCAGAAGCAGCCCAAGCAGGAGTACAAGAAGGAAGCCTTCGAACTGTTCTCCGAGCTG
Source organism: Luteimonas sp. A649 (assembly GCF_054072735.1). Taxonomy (NCBI): domain Bacteria; kingdom Pseudomonadati; phylum Pseudomonadota; class Gammaproteobacteria; order Lysobacterales; family Lysobacteraceae; genus Luteimonas; species Luteimonas sp. A649. The sequence goes on from NZ_JBSVRQ010000001.1 coordinate 1,855,753, forward strand.
CTCGACAAGGTCAAGCGCGAAGTGGTGACGATGCTTTCGCGCGTGCGCGTGCGCAGCGAAGAGGAAGTGGCCGCGCTGGAAGCGCAGGAACGCGCCCAGGCCGAGGCCCAGGCCCGCCAGCTGCAGTTCCAGCACGCCGACAGCGGCGGCTACAGCGCCGACGAAGAAGCCGCCCAGCCCGACTACCAGTACGACGGCGACCCGGCCGACCGCGCGCCCAAGGTGGGCCGCAACGAACCCTGCCCCTGCGGCAGCGGCAAGAAGTACAAGCACTGCCATGGGCAGATCGCCTGACCCCCCTCCACCTCCTCCTGTGGGAGCGGCTATAGCCGCGATTGGCCCTTCAGCCGTAGCCGCGGATCGCCGCTGTAGCGGCTCCCACAAAAGCGGCTCCCACAAAGGCGAAGGCTGGGGTCGAAGGTGAAGCTGGTCGACGTCGTCGCCGGCGTCATCACCGACGCCCGTGGCCGGATCCTGCTGGCACGACGCACGGAGGGTCGTGACCTGGCCGGCCTCTGGGAATTCCCCGGAGGCAAGCGCGAAGCGGGCGAGACACCCGAGGCCGCGCTCACGCGCGAGCTGCAGGAAGAGCTCGGCATCGACGCCCGCGTCGATGGCCACCTGATCACCGTGCCCCAAGCCTATGCCGACAAGCGCCTGCGCCTGGACGTGCGCCGCGTCTCACGCTGGACCGGCGTCCCGCGCGGCCTCGAAGGCCAGGCCCTGGCCTGGGTGCCGCCGCACAAGCTTTCCAGTTATGCCATGCCACCCGCGGACATCCCCGTGGTGGCCGCGCTGCTGCAGCCGGATCGCTATGCGATCAGCCCCTCCTGTGGGAGCGGCTATAGCCGCGATCATGACGCCTCGCCAATCGCGGCTATAGCCGCTCCCACAGTGGAGGGCAAAGCGGCGGCCGCCTGGCTCGCCGGACTTGAAGCGACCCTGGCCGCCGGCATCACCCGCATCCAGGCCCGCTTACCGGGCGTCGCACCGGAGCTGCACCGCAGCCTGGTCGCCGGCGCTGCGCAACGCTGCCGCGCCGCGGGCGCCGAGCTGCTGGTCAACGCCGACCTTGCCCTAGCGCAGGAGCTCGGCATCGGCCTGCACCTGCGCGCCGCCCAGCTGGCGGGCCTGGCAGAGCGCCCCGCGCTGGCCGAAGGCGCGCTGCTTGCCGCCTCATGCCACCACGCTGAAGACCTGGCCCATGCCAGCCGCTTGGGCTGCGACTTCGCCGTGGTGGGCGCGGTGAAACCCACCGCCAGCCATCCCGGCCAGCCCGGGATCGGATGGGATGCCTTCGCCGGGCTGCGTGAATCCGCGAGCCTGCCGATCTATGCGATCGGCGGGCTGGACGCCGGCGACCTGGATGACGCGCGGCGCCACGGTGCCCAGGGGATTGCCGGGATCCGGAGTTTCTGGCGGGCGGTTTGAGCGTAGCCCCATGGCGGGCCGGGCAGTTTCCCGACTTGTCGCAGCTGGTGGCCCTGCGCAGCATTCCCTGACCACAGACAGGGAGCCACGCCATGGATTGCCGCATGTTCCTTCAGCGAATCGCAGGACGCTCCCGGTGAGGGCCGTTCGGGACTGCGCTGCCGCCGTGCTGCTGGCGGCCCTGCTGCCGCTCCCCGGGCTGGCCTCCCCGCTGCCGCCGGTGCGTGACCTGGCAGGCGTCTATGAGGCCGTCGCCTTCTGTGGCAGCCTTCCGGCGGGCATCTCGATCGTGCCGCACGCGGATCGGCAAAAAGTCCTCGACACGCGTCGCATCGAGCTGTCCGATCTGGGCTACGCGTTCGCCATCCCGCAGATCGCCGAATCGCAGCATGCAGCGGTCTCGATCATCCGCAACGACACCTCGCGTGGCGTCAACGACCACTACATCCTGATGCAGCGCGATGGCCTCACGCCCGATGCCGCCGTGGTGATCACCGAACTCCCGGAAGACTCACGCAGCCGCGAGCGTGCCTTCGATTCGGTGCGGATCATGCAGGGGCGGAACGCTGAGCGGGCCGGGTTCGCGCTTGAGCTGACCGAAGTGCAGGGGCCGTTTGGCGAGGGTCTGGAAATGATCATTCCGCGTCGCGCCGGGTCGAACTGCTTTCCCACCGCGCATTACATCTTCAATGAACCCGACGGCGGGCCTGCCACGCTGGGCATCAGCCGCTTTGCGAAAGACGGGGACCGGTTGCTCGAGTTCACCGTGATCGTCTACGTGCCCGAGGGCGTGGACGAGGAAGGCGCGAACGCGCATGCGCGCGCGATCATGGACGGGTTCTGGCACGCGCTGGAAAGGACCCCCGGACCTGAGGCTGGCCCGGGTTGACGCCCCGTCCACCCGCACCCAGGATGGTCCGCAGCACCATAGGGACATGGAGCACTGCGATGTCGCGTTGGACACCTGTTGGATCGGGCCTGTTGCTGGCCACCCTTGCTCTGTGTATTGGCCTGCTCCAGGGGTGCGAGAAGCGGTTCGACCCGATGGAGCCGCCGCCGGGGCACGGCCCTTACACCGGCACGTTGGATGACTGGCCGCTGTGGTTTGTGCAGCACAGGTTTGCTTCCAAGTGTTACAGCGTCCAAGGCTGCACTGTCTTCTATGCTGGAAGGCACGTGGGGTCCTTGACCTCGGGCCCACGTCGTTCCGTCGAATCGCTCGGCTTCCCGCTGGAAAGGGTCCTGCGCGGAAGCCACAGTGGCATCGTGAATTTCCCTCCGCCTGCGCAGGTGGAGTGGATCGCGATGGACGGCACCCGCCTGAGCGCCACGGTGGACATGGCTGAGATCTTCAAGGATCGGCTGCTTGTCCACACCACGCCCAGGGAGGCGATCCTCGAGAACAGCTTCCTCCCGCCGCCCGACATCGTGCTGGTGGTGGATGACCGGAGGATCGACGTCTACATGCGGACCTACCTCTTCCTGAAGGAGTTGAGGGATCCCACGAACCCGCACAGCAACTTCCGGTCGGAGGTCGTGCGGGTGCATTCCCGGGAGTATTGAGGCCAGGTCGCGATCAAGGAGGATGGCATGGACCAGCACAGGATCAGTCCCGACGGGGTGCAGGCACGGGCGCTTGGCAAGGAGGAACTCGACCTGATAGACGCGGCGCGCGCCGGGATGTGGCGGGTGCGCGCACCGGTGTTCCTGGACTCCGCGGATGATCGGGTGTTCTTCGTGGCGATGGACGGGACGTCGAACAGCCGTGAAAAGGATCCCCCGGAGAACCACACGGTCGTGGCCAAGTTCGAAGAGGCGTTGGCGGCCCGCGATCATCCTGCGATTGGCACCACTTACATCGCAGGCGTGGGCACGCAGGACGGTTTTCTTGCCCGGAGTTTCGACGGCGCCAAGGCGGTCACGCTCGATGCGCGGGCGGAGAAGGCCTACTACGACCTGTGCGTGCAGGTGAAAGCGTGGCGCGACGAAAACCCGGACGCCAAGATCCACGTCGCCGGCACCGGGTTCAGCCGGGGCGCCGAATCCTTCCCTATCCTGGCGAGGATGATCCACGAGCGCGGCATCCGCGATCCGACCGGAGTCCGGCCCACGTTCAACGAGGATGGCGTCCTGACCAGCATCTCCTGGCCGGACCAACCGCTGCTGGATCCGCCGGGCAGCATCCCGACAGCCGCGTTCCTCATCGATCCCGTCGGCACCGGGCGCTATGACACCGAGCGCAAGCTCCCCGCAAGCAACGTCGGCCTCGTCCAGCTCACCAGTTGGCTCGAACCCCGCGACCACTTTTCGTCCACGCAACATGCGCCGCTTGGGCTGAGCGACCAGGGGCGTGTCGCCAATTTCGCCATCGCGGGCGCCCATTCCGACTTGGGCGGCTCGTACCACATCGATGGCGTCGGGCGGGTCGTCTACAACCTTCAGGTGGACTACTTCAGCACGGTCCTCGGCGGCTTGCAGCTCGAAAAAGTGCCCGAGGCTTCCGATCCCCGCATGTACGTCGCACACCGGTCCGAACAGCACCTGCTCGGGCTGTGGCCCGATTACGGCTACCAGGCCGTCGGCGGGCGGATCATGCATCAGAAGCTGGGCCCCTCCTGCCGGCAGGTCGCCTCGCCAGACCAGTGCCTGCGCGAGCCGGTCGACCCGCGCCTGGCCGACGGCCTGACCTACAAGCATGTCGAGGTCTCGCGCCACCCGGGCGGCACGGACGCGAAGATGGAAACGGCGATGGCGGCCCTGGACGCGATGTACAAGCGCGAACCGGGCCTGATCGACAGCGCGGTCACGCACACCCGCATTCCCATGCGCGCACAGGCACTCGCGAAGATCAACGATTTCGACCTCGATGCCACGTTCCAGCAGCTGGCGACGTCCGCCCTGCGCAACGACACCGCGGGCATGCAGGCCGCGACCAGGCTGTATGCCGCCACTCCGCTTGGGATGGTGATGCAGGCCGGCGGTGCAGCCGAGCGTCTGACCCGGATGATCACGGAGCGGCGGACACAGGAGGAGGCGGCCGAGGCGACGTTGGAGCACGAGCGAAGCGCACCCCTACAGCCGCACGTGCAAGCACCGGCGATGGGCCTGTGAACGTGCCGCCCGAAGGCGTCGATCCGCGTGAGTTCGCGCTCCAGCTGGCCGTGGTGTCGGAGCGTCTGGACGAGCGCAGCGCGCTGGCGGCAGAGCGGATGGAGCTGGCGAGCGTCCACCTGGAGCAACGTACGGCCGAAGCCGTGAAACACATGGCGGCCGAATGCAAGCGCATGGGCACGACGCACCAGGCTGCCACGGAAGCTCGGGTGCGAATGCTCTGGATGCTTTCAGCCGGCTTGCTGGCAGCTACGTTGGCAGCGGCCGCCGTGGCAGCGTCTGCCGTCGGTTCCGCCCGCCGCGAGCTGGCCGCGATCCAGCGGGACCAGACGCTGACCCACGCCATCAACCAGGCCGACCTGACCCTGTGCGGTGGCCGCTTGTGTGCCCGGATCGAAGGGGAGGGCGGGGACACCGCTGCCTATCGGCCGATCGCACTGCGTTGAGGGACGATCGTGCGCCTACTGGCGGACATCCCAGTGCAGGTAGATCTGGATTCCCGCCTGCACCAGGATCCACAGCCATCCCGCGGCGGCCAGTTCGAAGCGCCTGCGGACGCTCCGCTCGGGATCACCCGCATGCCAGATCAGTATGTTGGCCAGGCACATCGAGAGGGTCAGCGTCACGATGCCCCCGCGCGTTCCCAACAGGGTGTACATCGGAGACAGCTGGACCAAGGCCAGGTAGGACAGCGCGATGGCCAGGCCGGCCAAGGCCGCAGTGAGCCGCATCGGCGTCATGGCCGACGCTGCCCGGTCGCCAGTGCGACATAGCGTTCGTGGAGCCCGGACACGGCAGCCTCGAGCGCAGCGAGCGGGCCGTCGTTGTCGATGACGTCGTCGGCGACCACCAGACGCTGCTCGCGGGTCGCCTGAGCCTTGATCATGTTCCAGGCCAGGGCTTCGTCAATCCCGTCGCGCCGCAACAGACGCTCAAGCTGCACCTGCACCGGAACGTCCACCACCAGCACGCGGTCGACCCAGGCGGCGTAGGCTTCGGGACCTGCTTCGGCAAAGAGCGGGATGGCTGCGATGGCGTACGGACCCGGCGCGGCCTCGCAGGCCGTCCGCAGCGCAGTACGCACGCGCGGGTGGATGATGTCTTCCAGGCGGCGACGGGCGACCTCGTCGGCGAACACGCGGCGGCGCATGGCCAGACGGTCCAGATTGCCGTCGGCATCCAGGGCCTCCTCGGCCCCGAAGGCCTCCACGATCTCTCCCAGACCCGGCGTGCCCGGTTCCACCACCTCGCGCGCGGCCACGTCGGCGTCGGCCACGTGGATGCCCAAGGCGCGGAAGCGGCGCTCGACCTCGGACTTGCCGGAGGCGATCCCGCCGGTCAGGGCGATGGTGTAGTCAGCCATGGAGCGAGTCTGGCAGAGCTAGAGGCCGGCGTAGGCCTTGTAGGCGCCGATGATGTGGTCGCCCCACATGAAGACGATCCAGCCGGCGACGGCCAGGAACGGCCCGAACGGGATTGGCGTCGCGCGCTCGCGGCCCTTGAGGAACAGCCACGCCCCGCCGATCAACGCGCCCACCAGCGACGAGATCAGGATGATCGGCAGCACGCCCGCCAGCCCGCACCAGGCGCCCAGCGCGGCCAGCAGCTTGAAGTCCCCGTGGCCCATGCCGTCCTTGCCGGTGAGCTGCTTGAACACCCACCACACGCTCCACAGGCTCACATAGCCCGCGATCGCGCCCAGCAGGGCCGCCTTGGGCCCGTGGTAGAGGTTCTCCACCGCCGCGATCAGCCCCAGCCACATCAGGGGCAGGGTGAGCGAGTCCGGCAGCAGCTGGGTGCGCAGGTCGATGCCCGACAACGCGATCAGGAAACAGGTGAGCAGGCAGGCGCCGAAGCCCTGCCAGCCGAAGCCGAAGGTCCACACGCAGGCCAGCATCAGCAGCATGGTCAGCAGCTCGACCGCCGGATACTGGGCGGAGATCGGCGCCTTGCAGCTGCGGCACTTGCCGCGCAGCGCCAGCCAGCTCAGCACCGGGATGTTCTCGTACCAGCTCAGCTGGTGCCCGCAGTGCGGGCAGTGCGAGCGCTCCACCACGATGCCGGGTGGCGGCGGATCGTAGAGCTCCGGCTCGCCAAGCATCTCGCGGCTGTCGCGCTTCCACTGCCACTCCATGCGCTTGGGCAAGCGCAGGATGACCACGTTCAGGAAGCTGCCAACAAGCAGGCCGAGGCCTGCGATCAGCGGGTAGCCGATCTCGGGGTTCTGGTCGAGAAACGCCATGCTTTCTTACATCACCGTCATGGCGAGCTTGAAGATGGGCAAGTACATGGCCACCACGATCGCGCCGACCATGCCGCCGATGATCACCATCACGAAGGGCTCGATCAGGCTGGAAATCGTGTCGACCGCGTTGTCGACTTCTTCCTCGTAGAACTCGGCGACCTTGAACAGCATGGTGTCGAGCGCGCCGGCCTCTTCGCCGATGGCGGTCATCTGCACCACCATGTGCGGAAACAGGTTCTGCTGCTTCATGGCCACGTTCAGCGGGTAGCCCACCGAAACGTCCTCACGCATCGCGTCCACGGCCTTCTGGTACACGGTGCTGCCGGTGGCGCCGGCCACGCTTTCCATGGCCTCCACCAGGGGCACGCCGGCCTTGAAGGTCACCGCGAGCGTGCGTGCGAAGCGGGCGATGGCGGACTTGTGCAGCACCTGGCCAATCACCGGGACCTTCAACAGCATGCGGTCCACGAAGTGCTGCAGCGGCGGCGAGCGCTTGAACATGAAAAGGAACGTCGCCGCCGCGGCGAAGCCCACGACCGCGATCGCCCACCACCACGTCACCATCCAGCCCGAGATCCCGAACACTAGCGCAGTGAACGCGGGCAGCTCGGCGCCATAGCTCACGAACTGTTCGCTGAAGATCGGCACCACGTACACCATCAGGATGGCGCAGACCAGCAGCGCCACCGCGATGATCGCGGCCGGGTAGAACAGCGCCTTCTTGATCTTGCCCTTGATGGATTCGATGTTTTCCTTGTAGTCGGCAATCGTGGCCAGCACCGTTTCCAGCGCGCCGGATGATTCGCCGGCGCGCACCAGATTGCGGTACAGCTCGTCGAACTGCACCGGGTGCTTGCTCATGGCCTCGTAGATGGACGAGCCGCCCTCGATGTCCATGCGGACGGAGTCGACCAGCTTCTTCATCCGCGGGTTTTTCTGGCCGTTGCCGATGATCTCCAGCGCCATCACGATCGGCACGCCGGACTTCATCATCGTGGCGATCTGGCGGCTGAACACCGCGATGTCCTTGGGCGTGACCGGCTTGCCGGCCGAGCCGAACAGCGGCTTGGACTTGGGCTTGACCTTGCTGGGCTGGATACCTTGGCGGCGGAGTTCGGCGCGCAGCAGGTTGGCGTTGCGCGACTGCTGCTCGCCCTTCATCTTCTTGCCGCGCTTGTCGGTGCCTTCCCAGACGAATATTGGCAGTGTCACGCCGTCGCGCTTCAGCTTGGCCGCCTGGCGGGCAGCGGTCTTGGTGGCAGTACCTGTCACGGCCATGTCGTTTCCCCGTTGATCCCCAGGCGCCGGCCGTGCCGGAACCCCATACGGTGATGGTAGCCGGTTGCGGCCGGCTGTGAAGCGCCGCCGTGTGACGCCCGGCAGAATTTAGGCGTCCGTGTGCCCGAAAACTACAGGAATCGACGCATCGACCGGTGTCGCACGTCGTCAGTCCGTGGTGACGCGGCTGATCTCGTTCAGGCTGGTGACACCGGCTTTGACCTTGAGCAGGGCCGACTGCCGCAGGTCGCGCACCCCCGACCGCTGGGCCGCCTCGCCGATCTGCAGGGCGTTGCCGCCTTCCAGCACGATGGTCGCGATCTCGTCGGTCATCGGCATGACCTGGTAGATGCCGGTGCGGCCCTTGTAGCCGTTGGTGCACTCGTCGCAGCCCACCGCCTCGTACACGGTGAAGCCCTCCTGCAAATCCTCCTCGGTGAAGCCTTCGGCCAGCAGGGCGTTCTCGGGCAGCTCGGCAGGCCGCTTGCAGCGGGGGCACAGCCGGCGCGCCAGACGCTGGGCGATCACCAGACTGACGGAGCTGGTGATGTTGTAGGGCGCAATACCCATGTTCATCAGGCGGGCAATGGTCTGCGGGGCGTCGTTGGTGTGCAGGGTGGACAGCACCATGTGGCCGGTCTGGGCAGCCTTGATCGCGATCTCGGCGGTTTCCAGGTCGCGGATCTCGCCGACCATGATGATGTCCGGGTCCTGGCGCAAGAAGCTGCGCAGCGCGGCGGCGAAGGTCATGCCGCGGCGCTCGTTTTGCTGCACCTGGTTCACGCCGGGCAGGCGGATTTCCACCGGGTCCTCCACGGTGGAGATGTTGCGCACCTCGTCGTTCAGGATGCCCAGCGCGGTGTACAGGCTGACCGTCTTGCCCGAGCCGGTGGGGCCGGTCACCAGCACCATGCCGTAGGGCTTGTGGATGGCATCTTCGAACAGCTTCTGCTGGTCGGGCTCGTAGCCGAGCTTGTCGATGCCCAGCTTCGCGGCGCTGGCGTCCAGGATACGCAGCACCACCTTCTCGCCGAAGAGGGTCGGCAGGGTGCTGACGCGGAAGTCGATCTGCTTGGTCTTGCTGAGGTTGAGCTTGATGCGGCCATCCTGCGGAATACGCTTCTCGGCGATATCCAGCTGCGCCATGACTTTCAGGCGGGCCGCTACGCGGGTGTTCAGTTTGACCGGCGCCTTGGCGGTCTGCTTGAGGATGCCGTCGATGCGCAGGCGCACGCGGTAGTCGTCCTCGTAGGGCTCGAAGTGGATGTCCGAGGCGCCCCGCTTGATGGCATCGATCAGCACCTTGTTGACGAACTTGACGATGGGCGTGTCGTCGGCCTTGCCGTCGGCAGCGTCGGCACGGTCGTCCTCGGCCCCGGCCTCGACGTCTAGGTTCTCAAGGCCGTCGGAGTCCTCCAGGGTGTCATTGAAGCTGTCCGACGCCTGGCTCCACAGCTCCACGGTGCGGCGGATGCTGTCCTCGTCCACCAGGATCGGCTCCACCATCAGGTTGGTGTGGAACTTGATCTCGTCCAGGGCGTGGGTGTCGGTGGGGTCCGAAGTGCCGACGAACAGCTTGCCGCCACGCTTGAACAACGGCAGCACGCGGTGCTTGGTCAGCAGCTCCTCGCTGACCAGTTTGAGCGCGCCGGAAGAAGCATCCATTGTGGTCGGATTGAACACCGGCATGCCGAATTCCATGGAGTTGGCCGCGGCCAACTGGGCAGCGGTCACCAGCTTGCTTTCACGCAGGTACAGGCTGACGGGCTTGCGTGCGGCCGTGGCCTTGTCGAGCGCCTCACGGGCCGCCGGCTCCTCGAGGACTCCGTCCAGCACCAAGCGCCGGGCGATGCCGGTGATGCCTACCAGATTGGCTGCCGAGACTGCACTCATGTCGTTCCTCCCCGAATGCCCGGACTTTACCGCAAGCACGCCACGTGCCAAAGGGACTTGCAGCACTTTTCGCAACCATCGCGTCCAGTCGATGATCGATTCAGGCTAACCTTTCTGCAAGAGGGGAACCCATGCGTCTATCTATCATCTTGCCTGCCAAAAACGAGGCCGAGGGTCTGCGGCAGACGTTGCCGCGCCTGCGCGAAGCCCAGCCCGATGCGGAGCTGATCGTTGTGGACGACGGATCCACCGACGAGACTGCGAGGGTTGCCGCGGCGCACGGGGCCCGCGTTCTATCCAGCCCGTACTCGATGGGCAACGGCGCGGCGATCAAGCGTGGGGCCCGGGCTGCCAAGGGCGAAATCCTCGTATTCATGGATGCGGACGGGCAGCACGATCCCGCCTGCATCGGCGCGCTGCTGGAAAAAATGGACGAGGGCTATGACATGGTCGTGGGCGCACGGGACTGGGGCGACCAAGCCGGCGTCCACCGCGGAGCAGCCAACGCCTTCTATAACTGGCTCGCGACCCGGATTACGGGTTTCAAAATATGGGACTTGACATCGGGGTTTCGTGTTGCGCGGGCGAATAGGTTCTTGGAGTTTCTCCACCTGCTGCCCAATGGCTTCAGTTATCCCACCACCAGCACCATGGCGTTCTTCCGTAGTGCATACCCGGTAGCCTACTTGCCGATCCCCGTGAGCCAGCGCATAGGAAAAAGTCACATCCGCCCGCTTCGCGACGGCATCCGCTTCTTGTTGATCATCTTCAAGATCGCAACGCTGTACTCGCCGTTGAAGCTATTTGTGCCGGTCAGCGCAGGGTTCTTCGTTGCAGGCCTAAGCTATTACGCATATACGTTTGTTACATACCACCGCTTCACGAATATGAGCATGTTGCTGTTCAGTGCGGCTGTAATTGTATTCTTGATCGGCCTTATTTCGGAGCAGATCACTAGCCTGACCTATTTGGCAGCAAAGTCGGTCAGCGAAAAGGATGATTAGCGGTCCAGCGAAGCGCGAGCGTCCCTGTCTGCTCGTGCTTGCGTCTACATATCCCCGGTGGTTGGACGATCCGGAGCCCGGCTTCGTTCACGAGTTGACCAAGCGAATGGTGACTCACTTCGATGTCGTCGTTCTGTGCCCGCACGCGCCGGGTGCAAGCGGTTCGCAACTGATGGATGGAGTCCGTGTGGTTCGCTATCGCTATGCCCCGCAATGTCTCGAGACCCTCGTAAACGACGGGGGAATAGTGACAAATCTGCGACGGCAACCTTGGAAGTGGTTTCTCGTTCCGGGCTTCATTCTGGGATTGTTCTGGAATACGTTGAAATTGATAAGGCGGCGCGAGGTCTCCGTAATTCATGCGCACTGGCTCATCCCGCAAGGCGTTATCGCAGCGCTTGCTCGTGTGATTGTCACCGAGCGCGCTCCGCCGTATCTGCTGACGTCGCATGGGGCGGACCTGTTCGCCCTGCGGGGCGCCGCACTTGGGCTGTTGAAGAAGTTCGTGGTGCGCAGGGCAGCTTTGGTCACGGTGGTCAGCCAGTCGATGCGTGACGAGCTCGCAGCAATTGGGGCAGAAATTTCAAAAGTTCTAGTAAGACCGATGGGTGTTGATCTCAAGCACAGATTCCTCCCGGACCCATCGATCGTTCGCTCGCCTTACGAGCTTCTTTTTGTGGGGCGTCTGGTCGAGAAAAAGGGGCTTCGCGACCTGATTGACGCTCTGCCTATCGTTCTTAAACAGTATCCGCACGCTACCCTCACTATTGCCGGATTCGGCCCAGAACTACATGAAAGGAGGCGGCAGGTAGAGCGGCTTGGGATCAGCTCTAGCGTTGATTTCATTGGAGCGGTAACTCAAGCCGAACTGCCTGCCCTGTATAGGCGGGCTGCCATGTTTGTCGCACCATTTGTCGAAGCCCGTTCGGGCGACAGAGAGGGTCTGGGCCTCGTCATGGTCGAAGCATTGGGCTGTGGTTGCCCGGTGGTGACGACTCGAACTCCTTCCGTGCGGGAGGTGTTCTCGGGTTGGCCCCTGTTCTTGGCTGAGCCTGGTTCGCCGCCATCGCTGGCGGCCCAGATCTTGGCGATTTTGGCCAATCCAGATACGGCGAGGGCATGGGCCGTCGAGAAGCTGGTGGACGTAAGAGCGAAGTTCGACCAAGACGCGGTTGCCGCGGCATACATTGCTCTCCTCGAATCGAAGAGGAAAACTGCATGAGACAACATACACGTCGCCGCGAAAGTCAAATCGGTGCGCGTCAGGGATGCTGCTCCCCGCCGTGAAGACGCGAATCTACGGCCTGCGTGAGCGGTCCTTCGGCGGCCTAGCACGTTCGACGGCTGCGGTTTTCTTCTGGAATGCTCTTCGGCTGCTGGCCCAGCTTATATGGATTGTGCTGATCGCCCGTGCGTTAGGCGTTACAGGTTACGGCACCTTCTCAGGAGTCGCTGGCATCGCGATCGCGATCAGCGGTATGTCTGGGCTTGGGCAGGGTTTGAGGATGTACCAAGACGTGGCTCGTGACGCCAACGTATTTCATGAAAGGTGGGCGCAATCAACTCGCGCGCTGACTTGGAGTGTTATTCCGTTGGCAGGCTCGTTCCTGTTGATTTCCCGAGTTGTCCTGCCGGATATCTCCTTTCAGCTCGTTCTCGCCCTGGCAGTTTCGGAAGTGATGCTCGCGCCGGTAATCCACCAGATGGCCTCCGCGTATGCTGCGCATCAGTGCATGTCTCGCGCCGCAGCATTACCAGTGATTCTCTCCGCCGCGCGTGTTGTAGCGGCCCTCGGCTTCGGCATGCTGCAAGACGATGCTGGTCCGGCTACGTACGGTTGGCTACATGCTTTATCGAGCGCGGTGGCAGTAGCGCTGGCACTGGCTATGTACCGTTCCGACTTCGGCGCAATCGGCACCGGGAAGAGGCTCACATGGACTGCTCTCATTCAAGGCCTCGGCTTTACTCCTTTGTGGGTGTCGAGACTCGCGCAAGGCAACCTTGACAAGGGCATAGCTTTGCGCGTGGGAGGGGGTGGTGCGGCCGGCGAATACTCTGCTGCACATCGGTTTTCAACCTTGGCCGCGATGCCGGTGGAGGCATTGGTGGCCGCTGCAATGCCGCGGTTGTTTAAGGCGGGTGCTGGTCAGGGTCATAGCAAACGGCTGATGGCGTCGTTGATCTTCACCACTCTATGCTATGGGGTTGCTGCTGGCGGCGTACTGTTTTTGCTCGCTCCACTCTTGCCGCTTGTACTGGGTCAAGCCTTTGAGTCCGCGGTGCCGGTGGCGACGCTGCTTGCGTGGTATGTACCCGTCTACTGCATCCGCATACTCGGTGCCAACGTTCTTCTAGGCTACGGTTGGAAACGATGGAGAATAGGCACTGAAGCCATCGGCTTAGCTTCGCAGGTGGCGCTTATGCTTGCTTGGATTCCAACCTTTGGTGCGCTCGGCGCTGCGTTCGCCCTCCTGGCGGCCGAAATGCTCGTTGCGGTGCTGAGTTGGTGGAAGATCGGAATGACCCTTCGTAGGTAAAACCATGGGGCGCTTTGGGCCGGAAGAGATTGTACGCATTCCTATTGCGGGATAAGCGCGGTGACTTCCAGTCTGGCTCTCCGCGCTTTGTAACCACCACTAGAATACTTCGGATGTTCGCATGCCAAACTGCATCGTCTGCGGCTCACAAACGGAAGTCGTCAGCGAGCTTCCGGGACTGGAGACAAGGTCGCGCATGGAATCCATGTTCGACTCTCTGCAAGAATGCTGCCCGCCAATTCCGAGTTATCGGGTCTTCCGTTGCGCTGCGTGCGCACTGGAGTTCGCTGATCCAATGGAAAGCCCAGGGGCTGAGTTCTACTCTTGGCTTTCGAGAGAAGGGACAGGGTCGCCAGGCTTGCGTTGGGAATGGGTGGTGGCTAGGGCGCTAGTCGAGACGAAAGCAGGCGCCGGCGACCTGCCCGTTAAGGTGTTGGACATCGGCTGTAGGGAAGGTGAGTTTCTAGATCTATTGGCTACCACGAAAAATGTGGTGACCCTAGGATTCGATCTCAATCCTGAGGTGGCGGAGATTGCCGTCAGCAAGGGCCATGACGTTTCCGTAGGTACGTTCGATCAAGTTAGAACCATTCTGCCCTCTGGTTTGGCATTTATAACGCTCTGGCATGTTGTGGAGCACCTCCCGGATCCGGTAGAGCTACTTCTTAGTGTTCGATCGCTGCTAAATGCAGAAGGCACAGTCCTGTTCTCAGTGCCGCTATCTCCGATGAGCCATGAGCTCACTGGGCTTGATCCACTGAATCACCCCCCACACCATCTCACCCGTTGGTCGGAGTGCTCAGTCCGTAGGCTGGCTGGGCGATTGAACATGAGCGCGACTGTCGAGTATCCAAAAGCGAAGCCATTGTCGTACCGGGTCGTGCGTGCTCTTGTCCTTCGTGCAATGCCGCCCTTCGGCGTCAAGGGGCGACTGCGCAAGGCTCTGCGATTGACGCTTTACACCTTGCGTAACCCGAAGGCCCTGTTTGCTGAAGTGGCTGCTCAGCGTGGGCGACATCGGGTAGGAACTAATCCGGCCCCGGACGTCATGCTGGTGAAGATGCAACTTGAGGCTAAACGCTGATGGCGCAAGCTCGAGACGGGAAAGGTGCTGCCCCGGCCCTTCGCATTCTCGTGTTCGCGAACTTGGCACCCTGGGTTCTAGGTGGGGCAGAGCACCAGACTGCGCGTCTCGTGGAGCGCTGGTGCCAAATGGGAGCGCATGTCGAAGTGGTCGGCTCTCGGATCCCAGATGGAGTTGCGAGCCTGGGGAGTGCGAGTGTCAGGACGCATCGGTTACGAACAATCCGCGGGTCGGGACGCGGCTTGCGTGGTGGGACATATCTCACATCTCTGTTGGCGTTCGCGTGGAGGAACCGCGGACGATTTGATGTTGCTTATTGCCGAGGCCTTTCAGATGCAGCTCTCGGACTTTCGCTTGCAAAGCGAATGGGGCTGGTTAAATGGCCATTCATGGCAGTGCCAATCAATGCACACGGAAATGGCGACGCGAATTTTCTTCGCTCGGTTCCGGCATGGCCGATGTGGCGTTCCCTTCTTGATGGA
The DNA here is from genome assembly GCF_054072735.1 of Luteimonas sp. A649. Lineage (NCBI taxonomy): Bacteria > Pseudomonadati > Pseudomonadota > Gammaproteobacteria > Lysobacterales > Lysobacteraceae > Luteimonas > Luteimonas sp. A649. Next base: position 1,870,818 of record NZ_JBSVRQ010000001.1, read on the forward strand.
CAGCTGGGTAGGGTGAACCTCATCAATGGCGACATGGCGGCGGAATTGGACGCCTTGGGTTTGCTGAAGCCGCCTCGAAGCCGAGTGCCTAACGGTATTGAGGTACATCCGCCGATAATTCGTAGGAACGTTAGCCGGCCGAGACGAGTTCTATGGACTGGACGCTTTGAGCACCAAAAGGGGCTCGATCTTCTTATCGAGGCGCTGCATTGGAACCGTGGACTTGCTGAGGCCTGCGTCGTGGAGTTGTATGGAGACGGCCCGCTGAGAAATCAGATTGTGGAGCATGTTGAGGCCCGTGGATTGGGCCGGATAGTGCGGTTCGGTGGTGTCGTCGACAAGGAGAAAATTCGGGCGACGTTGGCTACGGCCGATGCGTTCGTTCTCCCCTCGCGCTATGAGGGCATGTCCAACTCCGCCTTGGAGGCGATGGAGGCCGGACTCCCCGTGCTCTGCACGTCGTGCGGCGGCATAGACCTCGCTGTGAGGGATGGTGCGGGCTGGGTTTGTGCCGCTGGCGATTTGATCAGTCTAGGAGATGGATTGAGGGACATGTTGTCGGCCACCGACGATGACTGGCTGGCACGTGGACGAAAGGCCAGGCTGCTCGTCGAGCAACGGTTTCAAATTGATGAGGTGGCAGCGCGGAACCTGATGCTTCTGCGGGAACTGGCAGAGGCAAGGCTCTAGTGCGCGTCCTCGTGGTCTGCAAGCGGCAGTACACGGGCAAGGATCTTATCCAGGATCGTTTCGGACGCCTCTATGAGTTGTCTGTTGGTCTGTCCAAGATGAAAGACGAAGTCCGCGTTTGTGCTCTCAGCTATCGGCGCCGATCAGGGAAGGAGGCGGGTCGCTTCGACGGGACGAGTGTGGATTGGCATTCGCTCGACGCATTTCCTGCTGGACTGTTGCGACATGGTGCGTGGCTCGACGCAGTCGTTGCGGACTGGAGGCCCGACGTTGTCTGGGCCAGCTCCGACATGGTGCAGGCAGTGTTGGCAGTCCGCTGGTCCAGCCGGCGCGGCATTCCCTGCGTGATCGACCTTTACGACAACTATGAGAGCTTCGGCTTGTCGCGCTTTCCGGGGTTAAGGACGGCGTTCCGACATGCGTGCCGTGAGGCGGCTGGATTGACAGTGGTTAGTGCGACACTGGCCGAGCACGTTCGTCATAGGTATCGCGTGTCATGCCCTGTGGAAGTCGTTGTCAATGGGGTTCGCAAGGATTTCTTCCGTCCCCGCGACAGAGGTCTTGCTAGGGATCGATTGGGATTGCCAACAGGCGCGCGTGTAATTGGTACGGCAGGTGCTTTGACTGAAGATCGAGGCATTAGCGACTTGTTCGATGCGTTTGAACGTCTCGCACGTCACGATGACAATTTGTGGTTGGTGCATGCCGGTCCGACGGACCATAGTGCTCGTCGCTTGCGTCATCCACGTGTTGTGGATCTAGGCACGTTGCCTCAGCAAAGCGTGCCCGATTTGCTCGCGGCGCTCGACGTTGGCGTGGTGTGCAATCGGGATTCCGCGTTCGGCCGCTTCTGCTTTCCATTGAAGCTGCATGAGATGCTGTCCATGCGTATCCCGGTAGTGGCGGCTGCACTGGGGGATGTGCAGCAACTTCTGGCGGGTCACTCCCAATGTCTCTATGCGCCTGGCGATGTGGAAATGCTGAGTGAGAGAATCGCCGCGCAATTGTTCTCGCCATTAGTTCCCGACATTGCTTCGCCGACATGGGGCGATTGCGCAGAGACGCTGCGGCTTACGTTAAGCCGCAGTTGTTTGCTGTGCTAAAGGCTTTGGATAGGCTTTGAGATGTCCGGTGCGAACTGAGCGGGTGGGTGTCAGTTGTTGGATTGAAGTGCAGACCTAAGCAAGCGGGCGTGGAACAGTTCAATTTGTTCCGCAAGGTCAGGCCTGCTTTTTGCCTTGAGTTCCTCGGCTAGTTGCGCCGAAAACGGATCATGTGGAGGCCGGCCCTCGATGGACTTAACGAAGTAGGGGAGCGCGCGATCCGCGTCCCCTAGGTCGTTCATTACGAAAAAGCCAAGGCTAGCGCGGTTCACGGGTCCAAAGTTTCCGCGTTCCAGCAGGATATCCAGTGTGTTGATGAGTTCTTCCCTGTCCAGCTCTACACCCATGCGTGCATGGCCCACTAGGATCAGGAAGACCCGCGTGTTGTCATTGGTCATGTAAACCGTGCGCATCCGGTGTTGCAGGCGCTCCCAGTCGCTAGGCATTGCATCGCCGCGCAGGGTTTTCAGCACCACCAACAGCGTCAGGCTGTTAAGCGATTGCGGCGCGGCATCGGCCCCCATGCTGCAGGTTGCGATGGCTACGTCCAGCTTCGGATTGCCGGCCCCCGCGCCACCACCGGCCCTGAAGTGGCCCGCGCACAGTTCGACCCAGGCGCGACCAGAATGAGGTGCTGCTTGTGTGCCGTTCCACGCGATGCCCAGCGAGCTGCTCCAAGTATTGGAACGAATGATAGTGGAGGCGGCCAACGCGACGAGCAGGGCCGCACACAAGGTAGCGCCGATAGCGGGGCGGACATGGAGACGTTCGCCTGCATAGGCTAGCAGGCTGCCAATGCCCAGGACCGCGCCGATCAACGCGAAATGGTTGCGGTGTTCGAACGCCAACTCCAGGGCGACCACGTTGCTGGCGATGAAGTGGCTGGCGAAGAAAAGCAGTACGCCGAAGGAGAGCGGCGGCCACCGCCTGCGCACGTGCCAGGCCAAGCCCAGCAATCCCAGAACGATGCCAATCGCGGGAAGCGTCGTCCACGGCTGCAGCAGACCGCGAGAAGGCTGCAGCCAGTCGTAATAGAAAGGCATGTGCTGCGGCAGTGGCACGAGGATCTGCCACAGGTACAGACACAACACCCTGGCTTGGGTCAGCACGCGCTCCAAGGTTGAAAAATCACGCCCTGCCAATGTGTCCCATTGCCAGTAATGCGGGATCATCAGGAACAGGTAGGCTGAAACACCCAGCAACGCTGCTATCAGGTAACCACGCTGCAGGCGCTTGGATACGAGCATGTCTGCGGCAGCGAACCGCAGCACGGTCAACTCAAGTGCCAGTGTGTAGGCGGGCAGCAGGACGGAATCCTCCTTGCAGCCCAAGGCGCCGGCCCACAGCAACAGGGTGAGCAGGAGCCCGCCCCGGCCGGAGTGACCTGCAATCTGTGCCCGGCGCGCCTGCAGATACGCCAAGAGGGCAAGCACCAGGAACAGCGTTCCCATGGTCTGGATACGCTGCACCGTATACAGCACGGAGGAGACCTGCAGCGGGTGCACCGCCCAGGCCAGAGCGAGAGCCGGCGCCAGCCAAAGCACACGCTCACGGCGGACGTGGCTGGCCAGCAGCAGGCTGCGGAAAAACCAAGCAAGGGCAAGCGCGGTCAGCGCGTGGATGATGAGGTTGGTGGTTTTGAATGCCGCCGGATTTGGGCCGCCGGCGCGCCAGTAGTCCAATGCGAAGCTGAGCATGGGCAGGGAGCGCATGTCGCCGGACACGTGCTGTGTTGTCAGCACCTTGCCCACGGCTTCTGCGTCCAGTCGGCTCATATGCACGGCAGGGTTATTGACGATGTTGTGGAAATCGTCGAACACGAACTCGCCCGGCAGGCCGGGCATGAATACCAAGCCGGCCAACATGGCGATGATCAGGCTTGCCAGCAGGAACCGCGTGTTGGAGCTAGACATAGGCGTGGGGCACGCAGATCCAGGATAGTCGGATTGTCAACGATCGGCTGCGGGAATGCTCGCATTAGACGACGTAAAGCACGGATTGGGCCTGCAGCGGATGCTTGTCCAAGATGAAATCTCCGGGCAGCTCTGGCAGGAATGTGCGTAGGCGAAGGCAACGGAGGGGACAGCAACAGGAACCCGCGATGCGGCAAGGTCGCGGGTTGAAATGATGTGGTAAGTATCGTCGATAGCCCGACGCCCCGGAAGGCTGACGCCGTCGACGACAAGCCGAAAGTTTCGCCTTGGCGGTCGATACTCAGAGCAGGGTGCAGTTGCCTGTGTCCATGTCGCAACTGGTGGTGCGAGCGCCCTGCGCTGCCAGGTGCGGGGTGCCGGTGATGTCGGTGCCTATGGCGGTGGCAGTATCCGCGTCGCTGCAAGCTTGGAGCGCCGGAGCGGCCGGGGCGCGATCGTCCTGCAGCTGAGCTAGCGCAAAGCGTGCGTAGTTCACCATTTCCGCCTGACATGCGCCCTCGTCGGCGCGGATCCGGTAATCGTTGTACGCGGGCAGTGCGATGGCAGCCAGGATGGCGATAATCGCGACCACGATCATCAGTTCGATCAGAGTAAAGCCGCGTGCAGAGCTGGACATGGCGCCACCAACATTGATTTCCCCACTGTGGAGCACGCAAGGAGCGCGCCAACGAAGAATGCTGCATGTCGATGCCAAGCTCAGATTGTGATGTCGGACACAATCAAGCGGCCAGCGCGAGTGGTGTGGATGTCTCATCGTATTGGCCGACGGCAGCAGATGACAAAGAAAAAGGCCCCTCTTACGAGGGGCCTTGTTTCGTACCGTTGCGTTAGACCGACGGAGTCATTGAGCAGGTTGCCGTCGAAAGATCGCAAGTCGTCGGGGCAGAACCCGGGTCGTTCGGCTGGAAGTTCACGGTGCCGCCAGTGGTGACCTCGGTTTCACCGATGGTATCGGTGAAAGCCTGGCAGGCGCCGCTGCCATCAGGAGCCGTCGGCTGATCCATATTCGACTGGGCAGCCGCCACGGCCGAGTTCATATACGCCTTGGCCTCGGACTGGCAGGCGCCTTCCGCCGAACGGATGCGGTAGTCGTTGTAAGCCGGCAGCGCAATGGCGGCCAGGATGGCAATGATCGCAACCACGATCATCAGTTCGATGAGGGTAAAGCCCTTCTGCATCTTCATGGTGTATCCCCTAGGAGTTGATATGGGTACTTCACGTGCAGCGATGCCGGCTTGGGTTCCGGAACCGATGCTGCCGTGCGACGCCGCACGTGCAGTGAAGTGTATGCAGAACCCGTGCCAGTTGGTGGCTTCCGGGGCCGGATGAACAGATGTGCAACCGGATTCACGGTCTCGGCTGTCACTGGCGGGAATTAGGAGACGCGTTACGTCACTTTTTACCTCGGGAAGTGACGTTGAATGTCAGTGTTTGCGCCTCTCTTGTGACGCGTATCGCGTATTCGGTTTGGGGACGTCCGTGAGATGCGCGAGCCGCAGTCGAGCCGGTATCGCGAAACTGGTCACATCTTGACGGCGGCCGGGCGAAGTGGCCGCCCATGTATGGCGTCCACCAGCATGGCTGCGTGGCCAGCTTGCGATACCAGCGGCACCACGCGGATCGCAGTGCTCTCGCGATCCACGGCCGCCAGCGCAACACCCAAAGCTTCCGCATGGGCATGGCTGCGTGCGATCAGCTCTTCAGGAGTGCGGCCGCGCTGCGCCAGCATCGGCCCCACGTGGGCGTAGTCGATGTGGTATGCGGGACGTCGCGCATAGTCGTCGGCACCGGACAGGGCCAGTCCACCTGGCGGCAGGGCGCCCACGAGGATCGGGCCCGTCCATGACAGCGCGCGCTTTGCCTCCGGGGTGCGTGCAAGGTCTGCAGGGTCGATGTCCAAGGCGCGCACCAGCTCGATGTGGTTGCCCATGCCCACGAGGTAGACGGGACGCAGGCGCGCCAGCATCGCGATGGCGTACGCCAGGAACAGCAGCTGGATCAACACGACCACGGCGATGTCCATGCGCAAGCGGCGTTTGCCGCTGCGGTAGACCAGCCACGTGAGCACAGGGCCGGCCGCCAGTACTGCGGCAAACAGCAGCACGAGGTGACGATCGATGCCGGACAGCGGAAGCAGGGCGCCGGGGTACCAGAAGAACACCGGCACCGCCAACACGGCGCCGATCGCGGCGATGCTGGCGGCAAGGTGGACCAGCGCGGCCTTGTGGCGGGCCGGATCGCGGGTTGCGGTGGATTCCATGATCAAGCTCGGCAAAAGAGTTGGCGCGCCGAGCTTAGCCGCTGGAATGTTCCATGGGGGCGCCAACGGCGGCTCAGTCGATGCCGAGCTTCTTGAGCTTGTAACGCAGCGCCCGGAACGTGATTCCCAGCGCCGCAGCGGCCTTGGTCTTGTTGTACCGGCTTTCCTGCAGCGCCTGCTGGATGGCGGCGCGTTCGATCTCTTCTATATAGGAAGGCAGGGCGCTTGACGCAGTCTCGCGCGGGTTCATCGCACCCGGCGACTGTGCGCCGCTCCCCGGCATCGGCGGCAGCCGCCCCGGCGAACTGATGTTGTTCCCACCCGGCAGGCGCAGGTCCGCGGCGGTAATGCTGTCACTGTCCGCCAGCGCCATCGCGCGCTCCAGCACGTTCTCGAGCTCGCGCACGTTGCCCGGGAACGCGTACGCCGCCAGTGCGGCCAGCGCCTCGGGCCCCAGCTTGGGCGCGCTGCGGTGCATCGCCTGCGCCAGCCGCGCGAAGATCGCGTCGGACAGGATCGGCAGGTCGCCGTCGCGGTCGCGCAGCGCCGGCACGTGCAGTTCGATCACGTTGATGCGGTAGTACAGGTCGTGCCGGAAGCTGCCGGCATTCACCAGGGCGTTCAGATCTTTGTGGGTGGCCGAGAGGATGCGCACGTCGACATCGATCTCGGTCGATGCGCCCACGGGGCGGATCTTCTTTTCCTGGATGGCGCGCAGCAGTTTGACCTGCATCGCCAGCGGCAGCTCGGCCACTTCGTCCAGGAACAGGGTGCCGCCGTCGGCGCTCTGGAACAGGCCGGGCTTGTCGGCATGGGCGCCGGTGAAGCTGCCCTTGCGGTGGCCGAAGAACTCGCTTTCCATCAGTTCGGTGGGGATCGCGCCGCAGTTGACCGGCACGAAGGGGCTGTTGGCGCGTGCGCCCTGGGCGTGGATGGTGCGCGCCACGAGTTCCTTGCCGGTGCCGGATTCGCCGCTGATGTGCACCGGCGCCTGGCTGCGCGAGACCTTGGCGATGGTTTCGCGCAGGGCGACCATCGCTGGCGAGCCGCCAAGCAGGCGGCCGGCCTCTTCGGGCTGGGCGGCGCGGCGGGCGTTGAGTTCCAGCGCCTGGCGCACAAGGCCGCGCAGCACGTTGATGTCCACCGGCTTGCTGACGAAGTCGAAGGCGCCGGCCTTCAGCGCTTCCACCGCGGCTTCGACATTGCCGTAGGCGGTGATCATCGCCACGGGGGTGTCGGGGAAGCGGGTGGTGATGTCGCTGATCAACTCCAGTCCGGAGCCGTCGGGCAGGCGCATGTCGGTCAGGCAGAGGTCGTAATGGTTGGCGGCCAGCAGTTCGCGGGCGGCGGCCAGGTTGGCGGCGGTATCGGTGCGCAGCCCCATGCGGCCCAGGGTCAGCACCAGGAGCTCACGGATGTCGTGCTCGTCGTCGACGATGAGGGCGCTGCGGGTTTCAGTCATGGTTGATCTGGGGTGGCCGGTCCGTGGTGACCAATTTTGGCACTTTTTTACTTAGTGTGACGAGTGTCAAAAAGTACAGGGGGAGGGGGATTGCTTTTGTGGGAGCGGCTATAGCCGCGATTGGCCCATTCCGGCCAGGTCCTATCGCCGCTATAGCGGCTCCCGCAAAAGCTGTTGCTCCCATAAAAGCGGAACTATGGCCGCTCCAGCATCACCGATCCGCCGCGCAGGGTGATCCGGAAGCAGGCGCCGCCGCCGGGCAGGGAGACGTATTCGAGGCGGGCATCGTTGGCGCGGCAGAGTTCGTGGGCGATATACAGGCCCAGGCCGGTGCCGTGCTCGGAGGTGGTGAAGAAGGGCCGGAACAGTTGGTGGCTGACGGCGTCGGGGATGCCGGGGCCGCGGTCGCTGATCTCGATCACCGGGTTGCCGTCGAGCAGGTCGGCATTGATGGTGATCCGCGCGGGTTCGCCGGGCTGGTGGCCGTGGCGCACGGCATTGTTGGTCAGGGAGGTCAGCACCTGCTGCAGGTGGCGGGGGTCGACCATGGCCGGTACTTCGGGCCGACGGCCGGCCTGGCGCAGGGCGGCGTTGTCTTCGGGGCAGGTCTGGCGGTAGTCGGCGATGAAGGCGCGGACCTGGCCTACAAGATCCACGTTCTCGGGCTGGGCGCGCTCGCGGCGGGCCAGGCTCAGCACGCTTTCGACGATGGTGTTGGTGCGCATGCACTGCTGGTGGACGATCTGCAGCAGGCGGCGGTCGCTGTCGCCGATGTCGCGCGATTCCTCCAGCAGCTGGGTGGCGTAGCTGATCGCGGCCAGCGGGTTGCGGATCTCGTGTGCGAGGCTGGCGGAAAAGCGGCCCATGGCGGCGAGCGTCAGGGATTCTGCGCGGCGCGAGACCAGGGCGGTGTCGTCGAGGAAGATCAGGGTGGTGTCGTCGGTGGCCAGCAGGCGGGTGAAGCGTGGCAGCACTTCGTTGCCGTCATCGCCGATGGTCAGCGGGGTGTCGTCGGTGTCGCCGCTGCGGCGCCATTCGGCCACGCGCATGGCCAGCGCCGGCGACAGCTGGGGCAGGGTGCGCGGGGTTTCGCCGCGGATCTCGGCGCCGGCCTGGCCCAGCAGGATGCGGGCGGCCTCGTTGGCCATGCGGATGTGGCCGCGGCCGTCCACCATCAATACGCCCACGCGCATGCGGCGGATGATCAGTTCGTTGACCTCGGCCAGGTTGGCGGCCTCCGCGCCGCGCCTGTGCGCCAGCGTCCGGCTGTCGCGCATGTCGCGGCCAAGGAAGTTGGTCAGGGTGGCCATGGCCAGGTAGCTGACCGAGAACATCAGCACTTCGGCCAGCGGCCGTTCGCGGATGGGGCTGCCGCTGATGATGACCATCACGTACTGCGCGACCAGAGCGCCCGAGGCCAGGGCGGCGGCGGCCAGGCCCAGGTGCAGGGGCATCAGCAGGGCCGCGGCGCCGACGTTGAAGAGCAGCATCATCGCGATGCCGGGGCCGGCGTGGGGCAGGGCGTGGATGGCCAGCGTGGCGACGGCGATGTCGATCAGGACGCCGAACACCACCTGTGCGGGCAGCGGGACCGATGCGCGCCCGGACAGCACAAGCAGCACCGCGGAGGCGATCAGGTAGGTGGCCGCGACGGCGGTGGCCAGGGCCGGATCCCGCGCGTCGCCGCCGAACACGCCCTGCAGCGGGCCGAAAACGGCCAGCGCCAACAGCGCGGCTTCAAGCGTGCGGTACAGGGCCAGCAGGTAGAGCTCGCGTCTCATGAGGCGATCGGGGGCGGCTATCGGCACGCGGGCGGGCTCCTGGGGCATCGGGGCACTATAATGGTTGGCGCTGTGTCCCACTTTCCCACGACGGACCCCACATGAACTTCCACGAGTACCAGGCGAAGCAGCTGTTTGCCGAATACGGCATTTCAGTCCCGGCCGGGCGTGTCGCCCGCACCCCCGAAGAAGCGGTTGATGCTGCCAAGGCCATTGGCGGCGACTTCTGGGTGGTCAAGGCCCAGATCCACGCGGGTGGCCGCGGCAAGGCGGGCGGCGTGAAGCTGTGCCGCACGCTCGACGACGTGCGCGAGCACGCCAAGGGCATGCTCGGCCAGAAGATGGCCACCTACCAGACCGCCGGCGTCGAGCTGCCGATCGATTCGGTGCTGGTCACCCAGGCCACCGATATCGCCAAGGAGCTGTACCTGTCGGTGCTGGTGGACCGGTCGACACAGTCGATCACCTTCATCGCGTCGAGCGAAGGCGGCATGGACATCGAGCAGGTGGCCGCCGAGACGCCGGAGAAGATCCAGTCGCTCAACGTCAACTTCATCCAGGGCCTGCAGCCCTACCAGTGCCGCGACATGGGCTTCGGCCTGGGCCTGACCGGCAAGCAGGTCAACCAGCTCTCCAAGATCATGATGGGGCTGTACAAGCTGTTCAACGAGAAGGACCTGGCGCTGGTCGAGCTCAACCCGCTGGCGATCCTCACCGACGGCACGCTGGCCGTGCTCGACGGCAAGGTCGACTCCGACGACAACGCCTCGTTCCGCCACCCGGAACTGGTCGCCCTGCGTGACATCCGCCAGGAAGACGAGACCGAGGTCAAGGCCAGCCAGCACGACCTGAACTACGTGACCATGGACGGCAACATCGGCTGCATGGTCAACGGCGCGGGCCTGGCGATGGCGACGATGGACGTGATCCAGCTCGAAGGCGGCTCGCCGGCGAACTTCCTCGACGTCGGCGGCGGCGCCACCAAGGAGCGCGTGACCGAGGCGTTCAAGCTGATCCTCTCGTCCGACGACGTGAAGGCGATCTTCGTCAACATCTTCGGCGGCATCGTGCGCTGCGACATGATTGCCGACGGCATCATCGCCGCGGTGAAGGAAGTCGACGTCAAGGTGCCGGTGATCGTGCGCCTCGAAGGCACGAACGTGGACGCCGGCAAGGAGCTGCTGAAGAACTCCGGCCTGGCGATCACCCCCGCCGACGACATCAACGACGGCGCCCGCAAGGCCGTTGAAGCCGCGAAGGCTGCCTGACCCCCATTTCCTGTGGGATACCCCATTTCCTGTGGGAGCGGCTACAGCCGCGATAAGCCTCGCCAAGAGCGATCGCAGCTATAGCTGCTCCCACAGTCAGAAGATGAAGAATCGAGGAATCCAATGAGCGTTCTCGTCAACAAGAACACCAAGGTGATCGTGCAGGGCTTCACCGGCACGCAGGGCACCTTCCACGCCGAGCAGATGCTCGAGTACGGCACCAAGGTCGTGGGCGGCGTCACGCCCGGCAAGGGCGGCACCGAACACCTGGGCCTGCCGGTCTTCAACACCGTGGCCGATGCCGTGGCCGACACCGGCGCCAATGCGTCGGTGATCTACGTGCCGCCACCGTTCGCGGCCGACGCGATCCTGGAAGCCGCGGATGCCGGCATCAAGGTGATCGTGTGCATCACCGAGGGCATCCCGGTGCTGGACATGCTGCGCGTCAAGAAGACCTTGGTCACCACCTACCCGGACACCGTGCTGGTGGGCCCGAACTGCCCCGGCATCATCACCCCGGGCGAGTGCAAGATCGGCATCATGCCGGGCCACATCCACATGCCGGGCAAGATCGCGATCGTCTCGCGCTCGGGCACGCTGACCTATGAAGCGGTCAAGCAGACCACCGACGCCGGCCTTGGCCAGTCGACGGTGATCGGCATCGGCGGTGACCCGATCAACGGCCTGAACTTCATCGATTGCCTGAAGCTGTTCCAGGACGATGCGCAGACCGAGGGCATCATCATGGTCGGCGAGATCGGCGGGTCGGCCGAGGAAGAAGCCGCCGAGTTCATCGCGCAGTACGTGACCAAGCCGGTGGTGGGCTTCATCGCCGGTGCGTCGGCCCCCAAGGGCAAGCGCATGGGCCACGCCGGCGCGATCGCCTCGGGCGGCTCGGGCACGGCCGAAGGCAAGTTCGCCGCAATGGAGAAGGCCGGTGTCACCACCGTGCGTTCGCCGGGCGACCTGGGTGCCGCGATCGCGAAGCGCCTGGCGGGCTGATCGCCTGCCCTTTGTGGGAGCGGCTATAGCCGCGATCGCCGCCATAGCGGCTCCCACAAAAGCTGTTCTGGAAGCTCCCGCAAAGCGTGTCAGAGCAACTGCGCAAAGAGTCCGAAAAAGGCCGCCTCCGGGCGGCCTTTTTCATGCCTGCGTTTGACGCGCGGCCAAATAATGCGCATGATCGATGCGCACCCGATGGGAGATCGCCATGCGCATTCGTGAGGACTACGCCGGCTACGGCAAGCGCGCCACGAACCTCAGCGTCAACGAGGGCCTGCTCGAGGCCGCCCGGGCGCTGAACATCAACCTCTCCGCGACCCTGGAGAAAGCGCTGGACGCCGAAATCCGGGCGCGCAAGCGGGAGCAGTGGCTGGATGAAAACCGCGAGGCGATCGCCGCGTACAACCAGCGTGTCGCCCGCGATGGCGTTGCCGGCGATCATGTGCGTGCGTTCAAGGCGTCGCGGGAGACATGAGCCAGTTCTGGGTTTTTACCAATGCCGACGCAGCGTCGCGGCGTTCCATACCGTGCTGGCTGAACGTCCAGAGCGATCTGATCGATACTTCCGAGTCCCGAGTGGTCGTACCCCTGATCGCGCCCGAGTCCGCGGGACCGGCCATCGGCAACCTGATGCCGATCCTGACCGTCGCCGGAAAGCCGATGGTGATGGACACGGCACAAATCACCAACGTGCCGATGCAGATGCTCGGCAGGCGGCTGGCGGACCTGTCTTCCGATCGCCTGGCCATCATCGGCGCGCTGGACTTCCTGACGCATGGGATCTGACATGACTGAAACGCTCCGCATCGCCCTGGCCCAGTTCGACTTCCCGGTCGGCGACGTTGCCGGCAACACCACGCGCATCGCGACGATGATCGCCGAGGCGCGCGACGAGTACGGCGCCGACATCGTGGTGTTCCCGGAGCTCGCGGTCAGCGGCTACCCGCCCGAGGACCTGCTGATGCGCCCGGCCTTCCTTGCCGAGTGCGAGCAGGCGCTGCGCACCATTGCCGACGCGGCCACCGGCATCGTCGCCATCGTCGGCTGGCCGGAGTCGGCCGGCAGCGTGCTCTACAACTCCGCCAGCGTGCTGCGCGAGGGCCGCATCGAGCGCACCTACCGCAAGCGCGAGCTGCCCAACTACAACGTCTTCGACGAGCGCCGCTATTTCCACGCCGATCCCGACGGCGGTTCCTGCGTGTTCCACGTCAAGGGTGTGCCGGTGGGCCTGCTGGTCTGCGAGGACCTGTGGTTCGTCGAGCCCATCGCCGACACCGTGGCGTTGGGGGCGGAGCTGGTGCTGGTGCCCAACGCATCGCCCTTCGAGCGCGGCAAGCACGCGCAGCGCGACGCGATGATCGCCGCGCTGACCCGCGACCACGGCGCCGCGATCGCCTATCTCAACGTGGTCGGGGGCCAGGACGCGCTGGTGTTCGACGGTTCCTCCGTGGTCGCCGACGGCGACGGTACGGTGCACCCGGCCGCGGCGGCCTTCACCGACCAGTGGCTGGTGGTGGACTACGACCCCGTGCGCCGCGCCTTCATGCCCACCGTGTGGATGGACGACGGCGACGAGAGCATGGACGCGCTGGCCTGGCGCGCGGTGGTGCGCGGGATCCGCGACTACTTCGGCAAGAACGGCTTCAAGCGCGCATGGCTGGGGCTGTCGGGCGGCATCGATTCGTCGATCGTGCTGGCGATGGCGGTCGAGGCGCTGGGGGCGGAAAACGTCACCGCGGTGCGCATGCCGTCGCGCTACACCGCCGGCCTGAGCAACGACCTGGCCGCCGAGCAGTGCAGGGAGCTGGGCGTGGAGATGATGACCGTGCCGATCGAGCCGGCGTTCGAAGGCCTGCTGGCGAGCCTGGGCGATGCGTTCGAAGGCCACGCGGTGGATGTCACCGAAGAGAACCTGCAGTCGCGCGCGCGCGGCGTGATCCTGATGGCGCTGTCGAACAAGCTCGGCGGGCTGGTGCTGACCACCGGCAACAAGAGCGAGTACGCGGTGGGCTACGCCACGATCTACGGCGACATGTGCGGTGCCTATGCGCCGATCAAGGACCTGTACAAGACCGAGGTCTATGGCCTGTCGAAGTGGCGCAACACGGTGGGCGGCGCGCCCGTGATCCCGCCGGCGGTGATCGCGCGACCGCCTTCCGCGGAGCTGCGCGACAACCAGCTGGACCAGGATTCACTGCCGCCCTACGACGTGCTGGATGCGATCCTGATGCGATTCGTCGACCAGGAGCAGTCGCGCGACGAGGTCTGTGCAGCGGGCTTCGACGCGGCGACCGTGGACCGCGTGGTGGCGCTGGTGCGACGCAGCGAGTGGAAGCGCCAGCAGGCCGCGCCCGGGCCCAAGATTTCCCGCCGCGCCTTCGGCCGCGAACGCCGGTATCCCATCACCAACAAGTACCCGCACTAGTCCGCGAGGGCTTTTGTAACTTTATGTGGGAGCCGCTATAGCGGCGATTGCAGCCTGGCCGCTTCCACGGGAATCGGGGTTTTTCGCGGCTATGGCCGCTCCCACAAAAATGCTACTGGATCGCGGACTTTTCGCTTGCGAAGGGGTTGAGCTTGCGGATCGTCCAGGGGTAGTCCGGCCAGTTGCCCGTCAGGTAGGGGTGGTCGGGCTCGTTGAGTTCGAGCACGCGGCGCGCATCGGCGGCCAGGGTCTGGTTGCCCAGCTCGGTGTAGGCGGCGGTCAGCACGGCGACGGCGTCGTTCTGGTATTCGCTCTGGGGATAGGTCTCGAGCAGGTAGCGCGCGCGCTCGGCCGCGGCGACCCAGGCGTCGCGGCGCATGTAGTACAGCGCGGTTTCGATCTCGTGGCGCGCGAACATGTTGCGCAGCTCGGCCATGCGGTTGGCGGCGTCGGCGGCGTAGCGGCTGTTGGGGTAGCGCTCGGTCACGATGCGCAGGTCGTTGTAGCCCTGCAGCGGCGTGGCCAGGTCGCGGCGGCTGGCGTCGAGGTTCCAGGCGCGCTGCAGGAACACCGTGTCGCGGGTGGAGTTCACCAGGCCGCGCAGGTAGTACACGTAGGCGACGTTGCGGTGCGTGGGATAGGTGCGGATGAAGCGGTCGATCGAGGACACGGCGTCATCGTGGCGGCCCATCTTGAACTGGGCATAGGCGATTTCGATCATCGCCTGCTCGGTGTACGGGCCGTAGGGATACTGCGCGACCAGGCGGCGATAGGTGTTGGTGGCGCCGCTCCAGTTGCCGCCGCGCATCAGCGCGTGGCCCTTGTCGTAGAGGACTTCGACTGCCACGCCTTCGTTGGCGTCCTCGTCCTTGAACATGTTCTTCATCCGTGCGCAGCCGGAGGCGGCGAACACGGCCAGCAACACGAGCAGCAGTGCGCTGCGGAACAGGGTGGTGCGTCGGGTCATGGTGCATCCGGGACGGGAAAGGCGTGAAGCGGGGATAATAGCAGCCAGCCCCGGCCCGCCAGCCGCCACCGACTGAACCCGAGCCGACCCCATGACCGACGACTTCCCCGCTGCCGCCGCCGAAGACGCGGACGCCGCCCCCGAGGCCCCCCGGGCTGCCCGGGTCCCCGATGCCATGGCCGGGCGCCGCTTCGACGCGGTGCTGGCGGAACTGTTCCCCGAGTTCTCGCGCTCGCGGCTGGCCACCTGGGTGAAATCCGGCGATGTCCTGCTGGACGGCGCCACCGTGCGCCCGCGCGAAGCGGTGCGCGGCGGCCAGGAGATCCTGCTGACCGCCACCCTGGAGACCCAGGTCCGCGCCGAGCCCGAGGACATCCCGCTGAGCGTGCTGTACGAGGATTCCGAGGTCCTGGTGATCGACAAGCCGGCCGGCCTGGTGGTCCACCCGGGCGCCGGCAATCCCACGGGTACCCTGGTCAACGCCCTGCTGTTCCGCGACCCCGCGTTCGCCGCGGTGCCGCGGGCCGGCGTCGTCCATCGCCTGGACAAGGACACGTCGGGCGTGATGGTGGTGGCGCGCACCCTGCAGGCGCAGACCTCGCTGGTGGCGCAGCTGTCCGCGCGCGACGTGCACCGGCAGTACCTGGCGGTGGTGGTGGGGGCGCTGGTGTCCGGGGGCACGATCAGCGCGCCGATCGACCGCCATCCGCGCGACCGCCTGCGCATGGCGGTGCGTGACGACGGCCGCGAGGCCACCACCCACTACCGGCTGCAGGAGCGTTTCCGCGCCCACACGGCGCTGGAGTGCCGGCTGGAAACCGGGCGCACGCACCAGATCCGCGTGCACATGACGCACCTGAAGCACCCCATCGTGGGCGACGCGCTCTACGGCGGCGCCGTGAAGCTGCCACGCGCGGCGCCGGACTCGCTGGTGGCGGCGCTGCGCGGCTTCCGCCGCCAGGCCCTGCATGCGCAGGTGCTGGAGTTCGTGCATCCGACCACCGGCGAGCCGGTTCGCTGCGAGGCGCCGGTGCCCGAGGACATGCTGGCGCTGATCCGCGAGCTGCGCGCCGATGCCGCTGCGCACGCCGTCACCGGGGCGGGAGTCCGCCGGTGAACGCGGGCGGTGTGGGGCGCGGCCATGGCGGCGCGGATCCGGCATCGCTGCGCCGGGCATGGATCGAGGCCGACTGGCCGGCGCCGCCCGGCGTGCGCGCGCTGGTGACGCTGCGCCGCGGCGCGGGCGCCTCGATGGTGCCCTTCGACCGTTTGAACCTGGGCAATGCGCGCGGCCAAGCCGGCGACGATCCCGTCATCGTGGCCGCGAACCGCGCCGAGCTGGTGGATCGCGCGGAGCTGCCTTCGGCGCCGCACTGGCTGCGCCAGGTGCACGGCACTGCCGTGCTGCGGGTCGACGCGCCCTTGCCGCCGGGCAACGCGACCACCGAGCGCGGACGCATGGCGGCGGAGCCGGAGGCCGATGCCGCGGTCACGGATGTCCCCGGCGCGGTGCTGGCCATCCTGACCGCCGACTGCCTGCCGGTGGTGCTGGCCGCGCGTGACGGCAGCGAGGTCGGCGCCGCGCATGCGGGGTGGCGCGGTCTGGCGGCGGGCGTGCTGGACACCACGGTGGCGGCGATGCACTCCCCGCCGCGCGATCTCGTGGCCTGGCTGGGTCCGGCCGCGGGCCCCGCTGCCTATGAAGTCGGCCCCGAGGTGCGCGATGCCTTCGTGGCCGGTGATGCAGGGGCCGATGCGGCGTTCGTGTCCACGCGCCCGGGCCACTGGCACGTCGATCTGTACGCCCTGGCGCGTCGCCGGTTGCAGGCCGCGGGCCTGGCCGCGGCGGACATCCACGGCGGCGGGCTGTGCACGATCACCGATCGCGCGCGGTTCTATTCCCACCGGCGCGACGCACGCACCGGCCGCATGGCCACGCTGGCGTGGTGCGATCCGCGTTGACCGGCAATCGATGCAGGCGGGGATTGATCCGGGCGCTGCGATAATGGCCGTTGTTTCCCCCCCACAGGAATCCGACCATGACCGATACCCCTACCGACCTGGGCGGCGCCACCGCCGCTGTCGCCGCGCGCGATCCTGCTACCGCAGGCTTCGTCTTCAACCACACCATGCTGCGCGTCAAGGACGCGCGTGCGTCGCTGGATTTCTACACCCGCGTGCTCGGCTTCAGCCTCTTGCGCAGCAACGATTTCCCGGAGGCGGCGTTCTCGCTGTACTTCCTGGCGCTGGTCGATGACCTGTCGGCGATGCCGGAGGAGCCGGAGGCGCGCCAGCACTGGATCGCCGGCCTGCAGGGCGTGCTCGAACTGACCCATAACCATGGCACCGAAGACCAGGACGGGCCGGTCTACCACGACGGCAACAGCGAGCCGCGCGGCTTCGGCCACATCTGCCTGAGCGTGCCCGACCTGCGCGCCACCTGTGCGCGCCTGGAGGCGCTGGGCGTGCCGTTCCAGAAGCGCCTGGAGGACGGGCGTATGAAGCACCTCGCCTTCATCAAGGACCCGGACGGCTACTGGATCGAACTGATCCAGCCTTCGCCGCTCGACTGACGCTTTTTTCACCACGTCGGGGCCCTGTTCCCTGGCGTCGGTCGCGTTGTCGATTGCCTGCGCCGGTGGAACGGACCGGCGCGCGAAGCCGCCCCTGAAGTGCGTGCTGCATCACTACATGACAGTACGCCCGCACCTAACATTTGCATCTGCGGAACAGGGGATCGAATTGGTTATGCACGCCACGACCACCGGCCATGCCGGAGTGGTCAGGGTCTTGATCATGGGCACGGATATGCCCACCGAGCAGGCGCTGCTGCAGCGTCTGCAATCGATGTTCGCCGCCTCCGCGCCGGATGCGTCGAACACGGCCGTTCCAGCGCCCGCGCTGGCCATCAGCGACGACCTGTCCACCTGTGATCTGCTGGTGGTGCGGGGCAGCAGCGCGATGTCACGGGTCGGCCTGCGCATGGCGGAAACCCGTCCCGGGGTGGCGTTCTGGACGCTCGACGACGATGGCAGGCTGCATGACGGCCGCAGTTCGCCGCCGGTGCCGCTGACCGACGCGGCCATCCGCGCGGTGCTTGCGGCTGGCGGAGACGGGCGCGACGAAGACATGCGTCCGATCGCACGCGTGCTGCGCGAGCGCATGGTCGCCGGCCAGGGCCTGGCCACGCTGGTGCGCGGCGGCGAGCCGCAGGCGCTGCTCGACTTCGACCGTCGCCTGGCGGTGCCGCTCGCCGGCGTCGAGGATGGCCTGGCCACGGCGCTCGCCCGGGATTTCCACCAGTTGCGCCTGGAGCCGCTGACGGCCCGCGACTTCAACAACGGCATGTCGTCCACGCCGCCGGTGCCGCTGGCGCCGCTGCTGTGGAACATCGCGCTGCAGGTCGAGGGGCCGGTGCCGCTGTTCGATCCGATGGACCGCCGCACCGTGCTTTCGCTGCGGCAATGGCCCGACTTCCGCGCGATCGCGCGCCGCCACGACCATTTCCGCCTGTGCTGCCTGCTGCTCAAGCGACCCAGCACCACGGTCGAAGCCTGCGAGCTGCTGGAGCTCGATGCGGCCACGGTCGATGGCTTCTTCAACGCCGCATACCTCAGCGGCCATGCGGATACGGGTCGGCACGAGCACGCCGTCTCGCCGCTCGCGGTGGCTGCCGCCGCTGCCCGCGCGCGCCCGCGCAAGAGCGGCGGGTCGGCACTGGCGCGGATGTGGCGCTCGGTCCGCAACAGCATGCAGGTGGGGACATGATCGAGCACAAGATCGTCATCCTGGGGTCGATGGGCGCCGGCAAGTCGACCCTGGTGCGCACGGTCGCGAACGATCGTGTCGTGGATACCGATGTCGACAACACCGATGCCGCGTCGGAAAAGCTCGCCACCACGGTGGCGATGGACTATGCCGATGTCGCGCTGCCCAACGGCGACCGCATCCGCCTGTTCGGCACCCCGGGGCAGGCACGCTTCTCCTTCATCTGGCCGATCCTGCTGGAAGGCGCGGCCGGCGCGGTCGTGCTGCTGGATGCCAGCGGCGCGGAGCCCGCCGCCGAGCTGGACCGCTACCTCGACGTGCTGGGCGAGCACGCGCCCGCGGTGCCGGTGGCGATCGGGCTGACCAAGCTGGACCTGGCCGACGCCACGGTGGCGCAGCGCCTGGCCGCGCATGTCGGCACGCGTGGCCAGGCCGTACCCCTCGTGCCGGTGGACGCGCGCGTCGCCGGCGACATCCTGATGCTGATGGACATATTGATGATCCAGATCGACACCGCGGACCTGGTGGCCACCCATGGCTGACGCATCCTTGCGCACTCCCCGGCCGTCCGACGCGCAGACCGCGCGGATCCGCGCCGAACTCGACGCCTTCGCCGACGCCGTCCCCGGGCTGCGCAACGCCGTGGTCGCCAGCGTCGACGGCTTCGCGCTTGCCGAGGCCAGCGGGCAGGGCGACAACGGCGAACGCCTGGCCGCGATGACCAGCTCGATGCTGGCGCTGGCCAAGGCGGTGACCCGCGAACTGGCGCTGGGCAGCATGGAAGTGCTGATGATCGAAGCCGACCAGGGCAAGGTCCTGATGCTTTCGATCCCGGTGCCCGCGCGCCCGCTGCTGCTGATGGCGGCCTGCAGCCAGCGCAGCGTCATCGGCAACGTGCTCTGGAGTGCGCGCGAGTGCAGCCAGAAGATCCTTTCCGCAACAACCTGACCACAACACAAGGACACCGAAATGGCCAACCTGAAGCAATCCCTTGATGAACTGATGACCCTCGACGGCGCCCAGGCCGTGTCCCTGGTCGACTACAACAGCGGCATGCTGCTCGGCGAAGCCGGCGGCGGCATCGACATGGAAGTGGCGGCGGCCGGCAATACCGAAGTGATCCGCGCCAAGCTCAAGACCGCGAACTCGCTGAAGCTCGACGACAGCATCGAGGACATCCTGATCTCGCTCGGCAAGGCGTACCACATCCTGCGCCCGGTGGCGTCCAAGCCCGGCCTGTTCTTCTACGTCGTGCTCGATCGCAGCAAGTCCAACCTCGCCCTGGCACGCCGGAAGGTGCTGGACGTGGAAGGCGCGCTGGAGCTGTAACGGTTGCGGGACACTCAGCGGGCGGCGAGCTTGCCCAGGAAATCCCGCCGCCAGGCGTGGATGTCGTAGCCCTCGATCCGGTCCATCATCGCGCGCCAGCGCTGCTGGCGTTCGGGCAGCGGCATGGCGAGGGCCTGGGCCAGTGCATCGGCGACGCCGTCGATGTCGTAGGGGTTCACCAGCAGCGCGGTGTCGAGTTCGCGCGCTGCGCCGGCGAAGCGTGACAGCAGCAGGACCCCGGGATCGGCCGGGTCCTGCGCGGCGACGTATTCCTTCGCCACCAGGTTCATGCCGTCGCGCATCGGCGTGACCACGCCGACATGGGCGGTGCGGTAGAAGCCGGTCAGCACTTCGTGCGCGAAGTTGCGGTTGACGTAGCGCACCGGCGTCCAGTCGGGCGTGGCGTGGCCGCTGTTGATGTGGCCGGCCAGCGTTTCCAGCTCGCGGCGCAGCAGCCGGTATTCCGGCACGTCGCTGCGCGAGGGCGGGGCGATCTGCAAAAAGGTGAGCTGGCCGTTCTGGTCCGGGTGCCGTTCAAGGTGGCGTTCAAAGGCGCGGAAGCGCTCGGGCAGGCCTTTGGAATAATCCAGGCGGTCGACGCCGATCGCCAGCCGGCGCCCGCTGAGGCTGTCGCGCAGGCGCCGCACCGGCAGGCGCTTCATCGCGCGCGCCGCCTGGCCGGCGATGGTGGACACGTCGATGCCGATCGGGAACGCACCGCCGTGGAACTGGCGGCCATCGGGCGTGGCCAGCACGCCGGTGCCGACCACGCCGCCGCCGCCGTACAGGCGCACGTAGTCCTGGAAGCGTTCCAGGTCGCGTTCGGTCTGGAACCCGACCAGGTCGTACGACGACAGCGCCGCGAACACTTCGCGGTGTTCGGGCAGCGCCGCCAGCAGGTCCGACGACGGCATCGGCACGTGCAGGAAGAAGCCGATGCGGTTGCCCACGCCGCGCTCGCGCAGGCGCTGCGCCAGCGGGATCAGGTGATAGTCATGGATCCAGACCAGGTCGTCCTCGCGCAGCTCCGGCGCCAGGCGGTCGGCGAACAGTTCGTTGACGCGGCGGTAGCCGGCATAGGTCTCACGGGTGTAGTCCACCAGGTCCATGCGGAAATGCAGCAGCGGCCACAGCGTGCGGTTGGCGAAGCCGTTGTAGTAGTCGTCGAAATCGCGCTTGGACAGGTCCATCACCAGGTAGCGCGTATCGCCCTCGCGCTCTTCGTGCATGCCGCCTGAGGACCCGGTGACCGTGCGCCCGCTCCAGCCAAACCACAGGCCGCCGTGCTCGGCGAGCGCGGCCCGCAGCGCGACCGCAAGGCCGCCGGCCCGGGCTTCGCCGGGCAGGGAAACGCGGTTGGACACCACCACCAGGCGCGCCATCTCAGGTGGCCGCCGACCACGGGCGCGACAGGCGCATCGCGGCCATCACCACGCCGACGTGGGAATACGTCTGCGGGAAGTTGCCCCAGGCCTCGCCGTCGTCGAAAGCCATGTCCTCCGACAGCAGGCCGAGGTGGTTGCGCCGGGTCAGCAGGCTTTCGAACTGCTGCCGGGCCTCGTCGACGCGACCGATGGAGGCCAGCGCGTCGATGTACCAGAAGCTGCAGATGGTGAAGCTGGTTTCCGGGTGCCCGAAGTCGTCCGGCGCGATGTAGCGGAACAGCGAGGTGCCGCGCCGCAGCTGGCTGCCGATGGCCTCGACGGTGGCGATGAAGCGCGGGTCGTGGGCGTCGATGAAGCCGAGGTCGGCGAGCAGCAGAAGGCTGGCGTCCAGGCGCCGGCCTTCGGCGGATTCGACGAAGTGGCCGAGCTCCTCGTCCCAGGCGTGCGCGAGGATGTTTTCGCGCATGGTGTCCGCGCGCTGGCGCCAGTGCGCGGCGCGCGGTGCGATCCCCAGGTGGGCGGCGATGCGCGCCAGCCGGTCGCAGGCGGCCCAGCACATCACGCTGGAATAGGTGTGCACCTCGGCGCGGCCGCGGAATTCCCAGATGCCGGCGTCGGGCTGGTCGTACAGGGCCCAGGCGCGGTCGCCCAGCGGTTCCAGGCGGTGGAAGGCCTGCTCGTCGCCGGGACGCACCAGGCGCTGGTCGAAGAACAGCTGGGTGGCGGCCAGCACCACGCTGCCGTAGACGTCGTGCTGCTTCTGCACCCAGGCCAGGTTGCCGCGGCGCACCGGGCCCATGCCGCGGTAGCCGGCGAGTGCTGGCACGTCGTGCTCTTCGAGCTTCGCTTCGAAGGCGATGCCGTACAGCGGCTGCAGCCCGTCCTCGCCGGTGGCGAGGTTGAGCACGTAGCGCAGGTAGGACTCCATGGTCTGGGTGGCGCCGAGGCGGTTGAGCGCACGCACCACGAAGGCGGAATCGCGCAGCCAGCAGTAGCGGTAGTCCCAGTTGCGCTCGCTGCCCGGTGACTCCGGGATCGAGGTGGTCATGGCGGCGACGATGGCGCCGGTTTCCTCGTACTGACAGAGCTTGAGCGTGATCGCGCTGCGGATCACCGCGTCCTGCCATTCCAGCGGGATCGACAGGTAGCGCGACCATTCGCGCCAGTAGTCGAGCGTGAGGCGCTCGGCGTTGCGTGCGAAGCCGGGCACGGAGCTGGTGAGCGTTTCGTCGGGGCCGAGCACCAGGTGGCGCTCGCCGTCGAGCTCGAACGGCAGCGATTCACGCACCAGGCGCACGGGCACGTCGCTGGTCAGGCGCAGGGTGAAGCCGGGCAGCAGGTAGCGGATGTGGTTGCTGCCCCAGGTCTGCTCCGGCACGTCGGCGCCGTAGTTCGCCAGCGGCCGCAGCACCACGCGCACGCGCGGCCGGCCCGCGAGCGGGCGCAGCCGGCGCACCAGCATCACCGGGCGGTAGAAGCGGCCGTGCTGGCGCCAGCGCGGCATGAAATCGGTGATCTCGACCGCGCCGCCGTGGCGGTCGTGCAGCACGGTGCGCAGCACGGCGGTGTTCTTGATGTAGGCCTGCTCGGCGCTCTCGAAATCCTCGAGTTCGATGGCGTAGTCGCCGCCCCCGATCTTCGGCGAGAGCAGGGCGCAGAAGGCGGGGTCGCCGTCGAAGGCGGGGATGCAGCACCAGCTGACGCGCGCGCGGGCGTCGACCAGCGCCGCGACGCTGCCGTTGCCGATCAGGCCGAGCTCGAGGCTGGCCTGCCCTGCCGTTGTGGGAGCGGCTACAGCCGCGACGTTGCCTCCGCTCACGGCCGCGCACCGATCCAGGCGTGGACCTCGGCCGGGCCGGACAGGCCAAAGTGCGCGGCGCTTTCACGCGGCCGGCCCACCAGCACGCTGACGCCGCCGTGCGCGTTGACGGCGGCGAAGCCGGCTTCGTCGGTGATGTCATCGCCAGCGAACACCGGTCGGCGACCGGCGAAGGGTGGCTCTTCGAGGAAGGCCAGGATGGCCGCGCCCTTGTCGGCGCGCCCGCCCTTGTGCGCGGCGGGGCGCAGTTCGAGCACGTCGTTGCCGGGCTGAAGGCGGTAACCGGGCAGGCGCGGGAGGGCGGCGATGGCGAAGGCCTGCAGTTCGCTGGCGGCCTGGGGGGCGGCGCGCCAGTGCAGCGCGAGTGCTGCGCCCTTGTCTTCGACGATGGCGCCGGGATGGCGGGCGGCGACCTTTTCGGCTTCGGTGCGTACCAGGGCGAGGGCCGCGGGCGCGCGCGGGGCGCGGTGGCCGCGGCGCCCGTGCCGGCGTTCGAGTCCGTGCAGGCCGGCGGCGGGCATGACGTGCGGTGCGAGCAGGGAGTCGAGCGTGGCCAGCGAACGGCCGCTGACCAGGGCCACGGCGCCGTCCAGGCGCCTGTGCAGCGCATGCAGGGCATCGCGCAGGTGGCCGGGAACGCTGACCTCGTCCGGGCTGGGCGCGAAGTCCAGCAGGGTGCCGTCGACATCGAGGAACAGCGCGCAGCTGTCGTCGATCGGGGGCGGCGGCGGGAGCACGGGGGTCTCGACGGCCATGGCCCCATTGTGGCGCAAGCAGTGTGAGTGTTCCCGTACGGGTCCGGCTCCCCCTCTTTTGTGGGAGCCGCTATAGCGGCGATCGCGGCTATAGCCGCTCCCACAGTCGCCCCCGAGCTCCCACAGCTTGAATCAGGTGGCACCAAGCCGCATTTCCGGGGTATTGCCGGATATCCCGGTTCGATACCGAGGCCTCACCATGCGAATGGACAAGCTCACCTCGCGGTTCCAGCAGGCGCTGGCCGACGCGCAGTCGCTGGCCGTGGGCCGCGACCACAACCTGATCGAACCCGCCCACGTGCTGGCGGCCCTGCTTGACGAGCAGGGCGGCGGCAGCGGGCCGCTGCTGGCCCAGTCGGGCGTGAACGTGCCGTTGCTGCGCGAGCGCTTGGGGGAGATCCTCGAGCGGCTGCCCAAGGTCTCCGGCCAGGCCGGGCAGGTCTCGCTGGGCAACGACCTGGGGCGGCTGCTCAACCACACCGACAAGCTCGCGCAGCAGCGCGGCGACGCCTTCATCGCTTCCGAACTGTTCCTGCTGGCGGCGCTCGACGACGGCGGCGACGCCGGCCGTGCGCTCAAGGCCGCCGGTGCCGACAAGGTGCGCCTTGAGGCGGCGATCGAATCCATGCGCGGCGGCGACAAGGTCAACGATGCCAGCGCCGAGGAAGCGCGCCAGGCGCTGGAGAAGTACACCATCGACCTCACCGCGCGCAGCGAGATCGGCAAGCTCGATCCGGTGATCGGCCGCGACGAGGAGATCCGCCGCACCATCCAGGTGCTGCAGCGGCGCACCAAGAACAACCCCGTGCTGATCGGCGAGCCCGGCGTAGGCAAGACCGCGATCGTCGAGGGCCTGGCGCAGCGCATCGTCAACAACGAGGTGCCGGAAGGCCTGCGCGGCAAGCGCGTGCTGTCGCTCGACATGGGCGCGCTGATCGCCGGCGCCAAGTACCGCGGCGAGTTCGAGGAGCGGCTGAAGGCGGTGTTGAACGACCTGGCCAAGAACGAAGGCCAGATCATCCTCTTCATCGACGAGCTGCACACGATGGTCGGCGCCGGCAAGGCGGAGGGCTCGATGGACGCCGGCAACATGCTCAAGCCGGCGCTGGCGCGCGGCGAGCTGCACTGCATCGGCGCGACCACGCTCGACGAGTACCGAAAGTACGTGGAAAAGGACGCGGCGCTGGAGCGGCGCTTCCAGAAGGTGTTCGTGGGCGAACCTTCGGTTGAGGACACGATCGCGATCCTGCGCGGGCTGAAGGAAAAGTACGCGGTGCACCACGGCGTCGAGATCACCGACCCTGCGATCGTGGCGGCGGCGACGCTGTCGCACCGCTACATCGCCGACCGCAAGCTGCCCGACAAGGCCATCGACCTGATGGACGAGGCCGCTTCGCGCATCCGCATGGAGATCGATTCCAAGCCCGAGGAGCTCGACCGCAAGGAGCGGCGGCTGATCCAGCTGAAGATCCAGCGCGAGGCGCTGAAGAAGGAGAAGGACGCCGAGTCGAAGCAGCGCCTGGCCGATCTTGAAGCCGAAATCGCCACGCTGGAGCGCGAGTACAACGACCTGGAAGAAGTGTGGAAGGCCGAGAAGGCCACGGTGCAGGGCGCGACCAGGGTCAAGGAGCAGATCGAGGCCGCCAAGCTTGAACTCGAGGCCGCGCAGCGCCGGCAGGACTTCGCGAAGATGAGCGAGATCCAGTACGGGCGGCTGCCCGAGCTCGAGAAGCAGGCAAGCGCGGCGAAGGAGGCCGAGACCCGCGGCTTCACCCTGCTGCAGGACCGGGTGACCGCGGAGGAAATCGCCGAGGTGGTCAGTCGCTGGACCGGCATCCCGGTGAACCGGATGCTGGAGGGCGAGCGCGACAAGCTGCTGCGCATGGAAGAGCACCTGCACGCGCGCGTGGTCGGCCAGGGCGAGGCGGTGAAGGTGGTGTCGGACGCGGTGCGCCGCTCGCGCGCCGGCCTGAGCGATCCCGATCGGCCCAGCGGATCATTCCTGTTCCTGGGCCCGACCGGCGTCGGCAAGACCGAACTGTGCAAGGCGCTGGCCGAGTTCCTGTTCGACAGCGCCGACGCGATGGTGCGCATCGACATGAGCGAGTTCATGGAGAAGCACGCGGTGTCGCGGCTGGTCGGTGCGCCTCCGGGCTATGTCGGTTACGAAGAGGGTGGTTACCTGACCGAGGCCGTGCGCCGACGCCCGTACAGCGTGATCCTGCTCGACGAGGTCGAGAAGGCGCACCCCGACGTGTTCAACATCCTGCTGCAGGTGCTCGACGACGGCCGGCTCACCGATGGCCAGGGCCGCACGGTGGACTTCCGCAACACCGTGATCGTGATGACGTCCAACCTCGGCAGCCAGATGATCCAGGAGCTGGACGGCGACGGCTCGCCGGAGGCCTACACGCAGATGAAGGCCGGCGTGATGGCGGTGGTGCAGTCGCACTTCCGGCCGGAGTTCATCAACCGGCTCGACGACATCGTCGTCTTCCATCCGCTGGACAAGACGCAGATCCGGGAGATCGCGCGCATCCAGATGCGCGGGCTGGAGAAGCGGCTGGGCGAGCGCGGCATCCGCATCGAGGTCAGCGACGCGGCGTTCGCACTGCTGGGCAATGTCGGCTTCGACCCGGTGTATGGGGCAAGGCCGCTGAAGCGCGCGATCCAGCAGCAGCTGGAGAACCCGCTGGCGCAGAAGATCCTGGCCGGGGAATTCGGGCAGGGCGATACCGTCCGCGTGGAGGTCGAGGGCGGCAAGCTGACCTTCAACTGAGACCCCTGTTTCACGCAGCCCTGTGGGAGCGGCTATAGCCGCGATAGGCGGTGTCATGCGGCATCGCAGCTATAGCTGCTCCCACAAGGGCGGGAATCAGGCCCGAACCGGCCGATACGGCGGCGTCGCCATCACCATCTCCGCCAGCGAGTAGGCCAGTTCGCGCTCCGCCAGCACCGCGCCGTCGGCGCCATGTTCCAGAAGGTGCTTCACCTCGGCGTCGCTGTGCGCGCGCGCGAGCACGGTGATCGCGGGGTTCAGGGCCTTGAGCCGGGCGATCGTCTCGCCGGCTTCGAGCGCGTTGGGGATGGCGAACACGGCCATCGCGGCACGTTCGGGCGCGGATTCCAGCATCACCGGCTCCGAGGCGGCATTGCCGCGCACGGCATGCAGGCCCCGCTCGCGGGCGGCGTCGACAAGTTCGGCATCGTCCTCGATGACCACCAGGGGCACACCGCCGGCGGCGAGCAGGATCGCAAGCTGCCGGCCGACGCGGCCGTAGCCGACCACGATGGCGTGGCCCGACAGCGATTCGGGCAGGTGGTGGCTGGCGGCGTCCTCGGCGACTTCGCGGGCGGTGGCGCTGGCGGCCTCGGCATCCGCCTTCGCGTCCTGCCGCAGCAGCCAGCGGTCGACCACGCCGAACGACACCGGGTTGAGCATGATCGAGATCAGCGCGCCGGCCAGCACCAGGTCCTGTCCTTCCTCCGGCAGGATCCCGAGGGTGACGCCCAGCGCCGCGATGATGAAAGCGAACTCGCCGATCTGCGCGAGGCTGGCGGAGATCGTCAGCGCCGTCGACTTCGGGTGCCCGAAGCCGCGCACGATCAGGTAGGCCGCCGCCGACTTGCCGAACATGATGATGAAGGTGGTGGCCAGCACCAGCAGCGGCTCGCGCACCAGGATGGCGGGGTCGAACAGCATGCCGACCGAGACGAAGAACAGCACCGCGAAGGCGTCGCGCATCGGCAGCGAATCCTGCGCCGCCTTGTGGCTGAGCTCGGACTCGTTGAGCAGCATGCCGGCGAAGAACGCGCCCAGCGCGAACGACACGCCGAACAGCTCCGCTGATCCCAGCGCGATGCCCAGCGCGATCGACAGCACCGCCAGCGTGAACAACTCACGTGACCCCGTGCCCGCGGTGCGCTCCAGCATCCACGGGATCACGCGCCGCCCGACCACCAGCATCACCGCCACGAACAGCGCCACCTGCACCAGGGTCTTGCCGATGGCAACCAGCAGCGTCCCCACGCCGACCGGTTCGCCGCCCGCGCTGCCGTAGACGCTGGCGACCGCTGGCATCAGCACCAGCGCGATCACGCAGGCGAGGTCTTCGACGATCAGCCAGCCAACCGCGATCCGTCCGCGCGTGGTCTCCAGCAGGCGCCGCTGTTCCATCGCCCGCAGCAGCACCACGGTGCTGGCAGTCGCCAGAGAGAACCCGAACACGATGCCGTGCAGCGTCGGCCAGCCCAGCACCGCCGCCAGCCCCCAGCCAAGCAGGGTGGCGACGCTGATCTGCACCACCGCGCCGGGGATGGCGATGGACTTCACCGCCATCAGGTCGCGGATCGAGAAGTGCAGGCCGACGCCGAACATCAGCAGGATCACGCCGATTTCCGCCAGCTGCGGCGCCAGCGCCTGGTCGCCGACGAAGCCGGGCGTGAACGGCCCGGCGATGATGCCCGCCACCAGGTAGCCCACCAGCGGCGACAGCCGGAGCCGGTGGGCCACCAGCCCGAGCACATAGGCCAGGACGAAGCCGGCCGTGAGGATCGCGATGAGCTCGGTGTGGTGCGGCATCACGGGCTCCCGCCGGGGGGCTGGGACAGGATAGAGGCAATGTGGGAGCGGCTACAGCCGCGATACCGCGGATCCAATCGCGGCTGTAGCCGCTCCCACAGGAAAAAGGGCCCGTCCATGTGCCCTTCGATGGCTACCAGCTGTAGCCGATCTTTCCGTACACGAAGGCGCCGTTGAAGCCGAAGGGCGACAGGTTGCTGTACGGGAACTGGCCGTTGGTGGAGTTCGGGAACGTGTTCTCGTCGGGATACTCGTTGAGCAGGTTGTCCGCGCCCAGGGTGAAGGTCCAGTTGTCCCGCCTGTAGGCCGCCGAGGCATCGAGCAGCCACTTGGCGTCGTAGGTCTGGTCGTTGGCGGCGTTGGCGGGACGGGTGGTGACGCTGCCGTAGCGGGTGGTGGCCAGGGTGAAGTCCCAAGCGTCCAGAGACCAGGTGCCCGACAGCAGCAGCTTGGTGTTGGGGAAGCCGTCCTCGATCCGACCGATCTCGGTGCGGTCGATGCGCTCGAGGTTCAGGCCGGCCTGCTCCAGCTCCTCGGGGTTGGGCGCGATGCGCGTGATCTCGGTGTCCGTGTAGTTGTAGCCGCCAGTGAGGTTGAGGCTGCCGTTACCGAGATCCATGCGGTAGCTCGCCACCACGTCGATGCCCTGGGTGCGGGTATCGATGGCATTGGTGAAGTAGCGACCGCCGTTGACGCCGAAGATGCCCTGCGATTCGAGCAGCGCGCGCACGTCGCTGCCGGTGAGGTTGGACGAGAGCGCGATGCGGTCGTCGACTTCGATGTGGTACGCATCGATGGTGACGTAGAGCGCGTCCACCGGCTGCAGTACCAGGCCCAGGCTGTACGACAGCGACTCCTCGGGCTGCAGCGGATCGGCACCGAAGGCCTGCGCCACGGCGCTGGAGGCGGGGAAGGTGCGGATCTCGAACGGGTCCGCGATGCCGGCCAGGAAGATGGTGCTGACCGTCTGGAAGTACTGCTGCGCCAGCGACGGCGCGCGGAAGCCGCTGGCCACCGTGCCGCGCAGGGCGACCGCGTCGGTGAACGCGTAGCGTGCGGAGAGCTTGCCGGACGCCTGGCTGCCGAAATCGTCGTAATCCTCGTAGCGCCCGGCGATGCCGCCGGAGAACTTCTCGGTGAAGTCGGCCTCGAGCCCGGCATAGACCGCGTGGCTGTCGCGCGAGTACGCGCCCGAGACTTCCGGCGCAAATCCGCCGAAGCCCTGCGCGCCGCCGGGGCGGCTGAGGTCGGGCTGCGCATAGGAGCCGTATTCGCCCGGTGACTGGTTCCACTTCTCGTTGCGGAACTCGACGCCCATCGCCAGCGTCGCCGGGTAGGCCAGGCCGAAGTCGAGCTGCCGGCTCACGTCGAAGTTGGCGATGTTCTGGGTGGTCTCCAGCGCGCCGTCGTAGAACGAGGTCGGCGAGCTCGCGCCGATGCTGGCGTTGAGGGTGTTGCGGGTGAAGAACTCGAGGTTGTTGTAACCGTGGTTGAAGCTGAGGTCCCAGCTCCAGGCCTCCCCGAACGCGCCCTTGAGGCCGGCGACGATGGCGCGGTCGCGCGAGACGTTGTTGATCTCGGGCAGGAAGCCGTCCGGGTAGATGGACGGGATGTTCTGCGAGGGGTTGCCCGGCGCGCGGAAGAACGCGAACGAGGTGATGTCGCGGTTGCTGATCGAGCCGAAGGCGTACAGCGCCAGCGTGTTGCTGATGTCGAAGCCGGCGTTGAACGAGGCCGCGGCGGCGTCGACTTCCGGGTCGCCGATGACGAAGGCCTTCTGGCCAAGCTCCGGCTGGGTCGGCCCGGGCGTGCCGGCGAAGGGACGCGCGCGGTTGGTGCGGTCCTGCTGGTTGAGCTGCGCCGACAGGTGCACGAAGCCGCGGCCGTCGGCCAGGCCCAGGCCGGTGTCGCCGGCGAGCTGGGTCTGGGCGCCATCGCCCGCCGAGTACTGGCCGTGGCTCACCGACAAGCTGCCGCCTTCGGACGCGCCCTTGAGCACCACGTTGACCACGCCGGCAATGGCGTCGGAGCCGTACTGCGCGGACGCGCCGTCGCGCAGCACTTCCACGCGTTCGATGGCGGAGATCGGGATGGTGTTGAGGTCCACCGGCGCCGAGCCGCGGCCGATGGTGCCGTTGAGGTTGAGCAGCGAGGAGGCATGGCGGCGCTTGCCGTTGACCAGCACCAGCACCTGGTCGGGTGACAGGCCGCGCAGCTGCGCGGGGCGGATGGCGCTGGTGCCGTCGGTCAGGGCCGGGCGCGGGAAGTTGAGCGAGGGCAGCGCGCGCGCCAGCGCGGTGGCAAGCTCGGTGGTGCCGGTGGCCTGCAGCGCTTCGCTGCTGATGATGTCGATCGGCGACTGCGATTCCGCCACGGTGCGGTCGGCCACGCGCGTGCCGGTGACGATGATGTTGTCGAGGCTGGTGGCGTCGCGGCGTGGCTCCTGCGCCTGGGCGGCGAGGGCGGGGACGAGCGCTGCGGACAGGGCGAGGGCAAGCGGAGACAGTCTCATCGGCGGATCCTTGCTTGGAGGGAAAGAGTCAGGCGAACACGCGCTCGCGCATCCAGCGCGTCGCGATCCATTTCTCGCCGCGGATGACCGGGGCACCTGCGTGGAATGACATCGGGTCGGTGCGCGACTGCGCATCGGTGTAGGCGAAATAGACGGCGCTGCCCTTGTGCGGCGAGATCGACAGGCCGCTGTCGGGGAAGGTGGTCTCGCCGCCGGCCTCGACGTCGGCGAGGTAGATCACCAGGCTGGACACCCGCTGCCCGCCGTTGTTGAGCAGCACCGCCTGCCCGGGTTGGTCGATGTGGAAGTAGTCGAAGTGCGCCTGGTACTCGGCGCCGACGCCGTAGCGCATGATCTGGAGGGGCTCGCCGCGCTCGGTCGGCACGCCGGTGATCCGCGCGATGCGGGCGTCAATGCGCGACACCAGCGGCGATTCTCCGCGCTTGACCGACGCCAGCTCGCTGGTGCGGCGCTGGTCGATCTCCGACCCGCCGCGCTTGGAGTCGACCACGCCGGCCCGCTTCAGCCGCGGCTGGGCCTCGGCAATCAGCGCGTCGCATTCAGCGTGGGTGAGCACGTTCTCGAACAGGACCACGTGCGGGCGCGCCGAGCGGAACGCGATCCGGACGTCGCCGTGGTCGCAGGCGATGGCGTGGCCGATATCGGCCGGGATCGCGGCCATGGGCAGGAACGGCGGCGCCTTCACGTCTCCCCTGGCGCCTGCGGCCGGCGCGACGGGTGCCTGCACCAGCCCGGTCGGCAGCGCATGCGCCACCGGGGGCTGGCCGGCGGCGGCGCGCGAAAACCCGGCTTTGAAGCCGTCGGGATCGGTGAGCACGGCGTTGTAGAGCTGGCGCACCTGGATCTCGGTGAAGCCCTGCCGCGCCATCGCCGGCAGCACCTGGTCGACCCGCGCGCCCGCGACCACCTGCGAATGGAGCCAGGCTGCGACCTGGACGCTGACCTGCATCGCCATCCGATCCTCCCCGCGTCGCGCCCCGACCGGCGCGATTCCGACGTTACCCCACGTGGGCCCGGCCGTGCAGCCCGGTAAACTGTGCGGATGATCTCTTTCCGAAGTTTCGCCCTGCGGCGTGGCGAACGCCTGCTCCTGTCCGACGTCGACCTTTCACTCCATGCGGGCTGGCGCGTCGGCGTGGTCGGCCGCAACGGCACCGGCAAGTCCTCGCTGTTCGCCGCCGTGCGCGGAGAAGTCGAAGCCGACCGCGGCGACCTCGACCTGCCCACGCGCATGCGCATCGCCTCGATCGCCCAGGAAATGCCCTCGCTGCCCGACCCCGCGATCGATTTCGTGCTGGCCGGGGACGTCGCCGTGCACGCGGCGCTGCAGGCCGAGGCGAATGCCTTCGCCGCCGAGGACTGGGAGGCGGTGGCCGAGGCGCACCAGAAGCTGGAGGAAGTCGGCGGCTACGACGGCGCCGCGCGCGCGGGCAAGCTGCTGCACGGCCTGGGTTTCCCGGGCGAGGCGCAGCAGCGGCCGGTATCGAGCTTCTCCGGCGGCTGGCGCGTGCGCCTGAACCTGGCGCGCGCGCTGATGACGCCGTCCGACGTGCTGCTGCTCGACGAACCCACCAACCACCTCGACCTCGACGCCGTGCTGTGGCTGGAGCAGTGGCTGCTGAAGTACCAGGGCACCCTGCTGCTGATCTCGCACGACCGCGAGTTCCTGGACAACGTCAACACCCACACACTGCACCTGCACGGCGGCAAGGCGAAGCTCTACATCGGCAACTACACGTCCTTCGAGCGCCAGCGCGCCGAACAGCTGCGCCAGCAGCAGATCACCCACGAGAAGGTGCAGGCCGAGCGCGCCCACCTGCAGAGCTTCATCGACCGCTTCAAAGCCAGCGCCGCCAAGGCCGCGCAGGCGCAGTCGCGGGTCAAGCGGCTGGCGAAGATGGCCGACACCGAGGCGGTGCGGGCGGAGCGCGAGGTGCGGATCGATTTCCCGGCGCCGGTCCGGCTGCCGCATGCGCTGCTGCGGTTGAACCACGCCGATTGCGGCTATCCCGGCGCCGCTCCCGCAGCTGCTCCCACAGTGATCCTCCGCGACGCGAACTTCGGCCTCGAGGCTGGCGACCGCATCGGCCTCCTCGGTCCCAACGGCGCCGGCAAGTCGACGCTGGTGAAGTCGCTCGTGGGCGACCTGCCGCTGCTGACCGGCGAGCGCTACGCCCATCCGGACCTGCGCATCGGCTACTTCGCCCAGCACACGGTGGAGGCGCTGGTGGCAGGCACGTCGCCCATCGACCACCTGCGCGAGATCTCGCCCGAAGGGTCCACCCAGGACTTCCGCAACTTCATGGGCAAGTGGAGCTTCCCCGGCGACCGTGCCTTCGAGTCCATCGACGGTTTCTCCGGCGGCGAGCGCGCGCGCCTGGCGCTGGCGCTGATCGCCTGGCGCCAGCCCAACGTGCTGCTGCTCGACGAACCCACCAACCACCTCGACCTCGAAATGCGCGAGGCGCTGGCCGAGGCGCTCTCCGACTTCCCCGGCGCGATCGTGCTGGTCTCGCATGACCGCCACCTCATCGGCCTGGTGAGCGACACCTACTGGCGGGTGTCCGAAGGCGTGGTCCGGCCCTTCGATGGCGACCTCGACGATTACGCGGCGTGGCTGCGCTCGCGGCCGCAGGACGCGAAGTCCGCCGGCGCGGCGCCCGAGGCGCGGCTGGTGGCCGTCGAGCCGCCGCCACCGCCACCCCCACCGCCCAAGGCCGCGCGATCGAAGGTCAATCCCCACAAGCTGGCGCAGGCCGAAGCGCAGGTCGCGACGCTGGAATCCGGGATCGCCGACATCGATGCCAATCTCGCCGACCCGGCGTTCCACGACGGCCCCGACGCTGCCGCGCGCGCGAGCGATGCCGCGCAGCGCCGTGCCGCGCTGGTGCTGGAGCTGGCCGAGGCGGAAATCGCGCTGCTCGCCCTGTACGAGGCGTCGTAGCGCAGGATCACGGTGCTGCCGCTGCGGCGCAGGGCTATAGTCCGGAGCGTCGCCTGCCGGAGCTGGACATGACACGACCGGTCGCCTGGATCGCCGTCGCGCTGCTTGCAGCGCTGTTCGTGACCGCAGCCTCGCCAGTCGAGGCGCGGTTCCGACCTCCAGCGAACGGTCCGCTGCTGCTGGTCGGCGAAATCCATGTCGGCGGCGAGCACAGCGGCGTGCTTGAACTCCGCCTGGACGGCAAGCCGCACGCATCGATACCCGTGGGCACCGGCATCTTCGAAATCGCGATGCCGCGCGACGGCCACGCCGGCATGGTCAGTCTGGAGTTCACCGCGCCCGGGCTCCGGCTGCGCTCGCTGGTCGGCGGCCAGCAGCGCCTGGCGCGTCGCGCCGGCGCCGGCGGCCGGCTGACGGTGGACGATGAGGATGGCCTCCGGGTGTCGCCGCTGGGCACGGCCATGGCCGTCGTGGCATCCGGCCCGGACGGGCTGCCGCCGCGATCGGACGTGGCGCTGGCGGATGCGGTGCAGGCCGCGTCGCCCGGCGACATCGTGCAGGCCAGTGCCGCGATCGAACGCCTGGCCCTCGAGCCGACGCGGCTGCCCAAGGGATTCCCGGACGGCCTGGCCCTGGTCGAGGATCCCGCGGCGTTCAACATGGCGATCCAGGCCGATCCCGGCCTGGTGTCGGATCCGCAGCTCGTCCTCGACCCGTTGCCGTTCACGCCCCTGGGTGCGGGCGACGTGGGCGACGTCGTCATCTTCGCCGGCCCGCTTGCCGCGCCGGGCACGCCGATCACCGGGCCCGGGCTCGTGATCGAACGCGAAGCCGGAGGCTTCCGGCTCCACGACCAGCAGTTCGACGGTCCGCCCTACCTGGGCGGCATCAGCGCGACAGGCGTGCTGGAACTGGTGCCCGCATCGCCCGTGGCGCAGTTCGCGGGCTATCGGCACTGCGCCTCGCTCGGCCACGACACCATGTTTGTCGTCCACACCGTGCAGCAGGATGTCCGCCGCCACTGGCGTGGCGCCGATGCGTCGCTCTGGCAGCTCGGCACGGACAGCCTGTTGCGCTCACCCGAATGTCCCGAATTCAAACCGGTGGCGCTGCGCAGTGTCCGCCTGTCGGCGGCCCCGGACATGATGCGCACGCGCCTGCTCACCACGCCGCGCCGCGTCCTCGGCCGCCATTCGCTGCCGGTGTTCTGCGGGTCTCCGCTGCCGCACGGCGGGATTGCGCTCGACCCGTGTGGCCAGGCCGACCATGTATTCGCACGCGACGGCAGCGGCGTGGCCTATCCAGTAGGCGAGGCGCCGATGGCCTTCGGCTGGGAACACGACGCCCATGGGGCCATCCGGGTGGACTACGGCGACGCCAGCACCCGGTTCTGGATCATCGACCCGGGCGATCGCACGATCCAGGCGGTGGCCTACGTGGCCGCGGCCGTGGTGGTCGGCTATCCAGGCACGTCCAGCGGCCACGCCACGCTCGTGCGCGGCGGCCTGCCGGATTGACCTGCATCAACGCGTCCTTGCGCGCGCGGGTGCATGGTGGAGCTGCAACGACAGGAGAAACGCCATGTACAAGCAGATCCTGATCCCGACCGACGGTTCGGACCTTTCCCTCGCGGCCATCGACCAGGGCCTGGCCTTCGCCAGCGAAATCGGCGCGGCGGTGACGTTTTTCACCGTGACCGCGCCCATCCGCGTCTACGGCGTGACCGGCGAACAGCTGGCCGGCGGCTATGAGGAATACACCAAGGTTGCGCGGGAAGAGGGCACGCGCCGGTTGGCCGCGGCCGAGGAGCGCGCGAAGGCGGCGGGCGTGCCCTGCCAGACGCGCATGGTCGAGAGCGAGCACCCCTACCAGGCGATCATCGATGCCGCCAACGACGCCGGCTGCGACCTGATCGCGATGGCCTCGCACGGCCGCCGCGGCCTCAGCGGGCTGGTGCTGGGCAGCGAAACGCTCAAGGTGCTGACGCACTCGACCATCCCGGTGCTGGTCTACCGGATGCCCAAGGGCGCCTGAGGGCGTTGCCGGCAGCGCACGCGGCGGTTAGGGTGGCCGGATGAATACGATCCGGATGTCCGCGCTTTCCGCCGCGCTGGTGGCCCTTGCCGCCTGCACCCCTTCCACCGACCAGGCCACCACGGCCGCCGCCGCCGCCGCGCCGGCCGAGGCACTCGACGCGCCCGTGCCCGACACGGCGCCGGCAGACGCCTTCCTTGCCGCGCTCGCGACCCACTGCGGCCAGGCCTTCGCCGGGCGCATCGTCGCCAACGAACCGGCATCGCCCGAACCCGACGCCTTCGAAGGCAAGGACCTGGTGATGCACGTGCGCGGCTGCGACGACCCGACCAGCGGACTGCGCGTGCCCTTCCACGTCGGCGACGACCACTCGCGCACCTGGGTGCTCACCCGCACCGACGACGGCCTTCGCCTGAAGC
Source organism: Luteimonas sp. A649 (assembly GCF_054072735.1). NCBI lineage: Bacteria > Pseudomonadati > Pseudomonadota > Gammaproteobacteria > Lysobacterales > Lysobacteraceae > Luteimonas > Luteimonas sp. A649. Next base: position 1,907,278 of record NZ_JBSVRQ010000001.1, read on the forward strand.
ACGACCACCGCCATGAAGACGGCAGCCCCGACGTGCAGACCATGTACGGCGGCGAGACCGCGACCGCGGGCACGGCCGTGCGCCAGGAATTCCCGGTGGACGCGGAGTCGATCGAACTCTTCGGCCGCACCGGTGCCGATGTCTCGACCACCAACACCTGGGCGATGGAGATCGAGCCCGGCAGCCGCTTCCTTTATGAACTGTCGCGTCCGGGCGGCCGGATGTTCCAGGTCGAATTCGACCTGACCACGCCGGTGGCCGAACCGCCGGCGCCCTGGGGCTCTGCCGACTGACCTTGATAACTCCGGCGGACGCCACGCGCCACGCGCGTGGCGTTCACGGGCGTGCCAAGGCACTCGCCTACAATCAGCGTCATCAGCGGTTTGGTGGATGGTGCTTTTGAATCCGATCGTCAGCGTCGCACCCCTGCCGCGCCCGTGTTCCCGTCGTGCCGTGCCCGTGTCCCCCCGCCGTCGACCATCACTGTTGAAGCGGCTGCTTCCCGCGCTGTTGGCGCTGTTCGCGATGCTGGCGTCCTTGGACGTGGCGGCGCAGGAATGGCGCTACCGTGTCCGCCCCGGCGACAACGTATGGGACCTGGCGCGCATGCACATGCGCCCCGACGTGCCGTGGCAGCAGCTGCAGGCCTTCAACGGAGTGGACGACCCCTATCGCCTGGAACCGGGCTCGGTCATGCGCTTCCCGCTGGCGTGGCTGCGCGTGCAGCCGGCCAAGGCGCGGGTGGTGGCCGTGTCCGGGGCGATTTCGGTGTATGCGGACGCGGCATCCGGCGCCGCCGTGCCGGCCACGGTGGACCAGTTGCTGGGCGCCGGCACGATGCTGCGCACCGCGTCCGACGCGAGCCTCACGCTGGAGTTCGCGGATGGTTCGCGCCTGCAACTACTGGCTGACAGCGAACTGCACCTCGACCGCCTGAGCGCGTGGGGGCGCACCGGCATGGTCGACACGCGCTTGCGTCTGCCGCGCGGTAGGACCAGCCACGACGTCAAGCCGGGGCGTGGTCCGGGATCGCACTTTTCCGTGGAATCGCCCGGGCTGATGACCAGCGTGCGCGGCACGGGTTTCCGGGTGGCGAGCGACGGTGAAGCCAGCCGATCCGAAGTCTATCGCGGGCGCGTGGATGTCGAGGGTGGCGGCCGTCGGGTGCAGGTGGGCGCGGGGCTCGGTACGCATAGCGATGCGGGGCAGGGCCCGATCACGCCCGTCCCGCTGCTGCCCGCGCCGGACCTGGTGCGGCTGCCCGATACCGTGCAGTGGATCCCGGCGAAGCTTGCGTGGGCGCCGCTGCCCGGTGCACGCGGCTACCGGCTGCAGGCCAGTTCGCACGACGATTTCCGCACCTTGCTGCAGGACGTGAGGGTCGATGCTGCCGCCGCGCGTTTGGACGTGCAGGCGGCAGGCACCGTGCATGTGCGCGTGCGTGGCATCGACGAGCGCGGACTCGAAGGCCTGGATGCGGTGCGCGTGCTCCAGATCGCAGCCCAGCCCGGCCCGCCGTTCACGGTGAGTCCGGGCGTCGACAGCGAGGTCGCGGGCCCGCGACCGCGGCTGCGCTGGACGGCATCCGAGGGGGCCGCGAGCTATCGCGTACAGGTGGCGCGCACCGCGGACTTCAGCGATCTGCTGGTCGATCGTGAGGAGGTGGCCGCCGTGGAGCTGCGCACGCCGGTTGAACTCGCGCCGGATACGTATTACTGGCGGATCGGAGCCGTGGACGCGACCGGCCGTCCCGGTCCGTTTGGGGACCCGGTGCCGTTCGCCGTGCGAGCGGCCGACGCCCCGCCCATGCCGACGGCCGATCGCGATGGAAAGATCCTGCAGGTCGGCTGGCAGAGTGCGGGCGAGGGGCAACGTTATCGCTTTCAGCTGTCGCGCAAGGCGGACTTCAGCACGCTCGCGGAGGACCACCTCGTCGATGAAAACCTCATCGCGCTGCCGGATATCGGCACCGGGACGTGGCACATGCGCGTGCAGGTCGTGGAGAGCGACGGCTATGCCCATCCGGTGGGTCCGACCCAGGCGCTCAAGGTGGGCTGCGGCGCGTGCCGCGTGCTGCTGGGTATCGCCGCCGCCGTGTTGATCGTGCTCTAGCATGCGCAGCTGGTCGCTGCAGGGCGTGTACATGCGGATCCTGGCCGGCGCTGCCGGGGCCGCGGCGGTGGCCGTGCTGACTCTCACGCCGATGACCTGGCGCGCGGATGCGTGGGTCTACGATCGACTGCAGGCCGCGTTCGCGCCGGCCGCGGATGATCGCATCCTGCTGGTGACCGTGGATGACAGGAGCCTGTCCGCGCTCGGCCGGTGGCCGTGGCCGCGCGGCGTGCATGCGGCGCTGCTCGACCGGCTGGAGCCGGCAGGCGTGCGCGGCATTGCCCTGGACCTGATGTTCGCCGAGGCCAACGCCAGCGATCCGTCGGGTGATGCGGCGCTGGCGCGCGCCATCCGTCGCAACGGCAAGGTGATCCTGCCGGTGATGGCCGAGCCCTCCGGGCCCGAGGGTCCGCTGATCGAACAGATGCCGCTGCCCCCGCTGATCGACGCGGCCGCGGCGCTGGGGCATGTCGAGGTGGCGGCCGGAAGCGATGGCGTGGTGCGCGAAGCGGCCCTGTACGCGGGACTGGGTTCCGCGCACTGGCCGGCCCTGGCCCTTGCGCTGCACGAGCTGCATGCCGGCGTGACGCCGCGTGCGGAGTTGCCCGGGTTGCGCCCCGGCGCGGATGCGCCGTCGCCGTCGCCCTACCAGTGGAGTCGCGATCACCGCGTCATGATCCCGTTCGTGTCGACGCGCGGCTTCCAGAAGGTGTCGTACATCGACGTGCTGCGCGGCGAGGTCCTGCCAGCGCTGCTGCATGATCGCTGGGTGCTGGTGGGCGTCTCGGCAACCGGCATCGCCCGCGACGTGCTGGTGCCCGGCGTCGGGGTCGGTGAGCGCATCTCCGGCCTGGAATACCACGCCAACGCCCTCAACATGCTCGAACAGGGCACGGCCGTGACCGCGCTGCAGCGACCATGGCAACTGCTGCTGGGCGCCGGCGTGCTGCTGCTGCCGCTGCTGCTCTACCGCGAGCGTGCACGCGTGCGGCGCGGGTGGGTGGTGGTGCTGCTGGCGATCTTGGCGACGTTCGCGGCCAGCACCACACTGTTGAAGTTCGGGCAAGCATGGTTCGCGCCTGCGCCGACGGTCGCGGTGTTGCTTGCCGGCTACCTGGCGCTCGTGGTCCACCAGTTCCTCCGTTCGCAGCGCCTTGCCAGTTCCGACGGCCTGACCCGGCTGGCCAACCGGCACATGTTCGATGCCACCCTGGAACGCGAACTGCGCGCGGCGCGGCGTGCGGGCCGGCCCCTGTCGCTGCTGCTGGTCGACGTCGACCACTTCAAGACCTTCAACGACTCCTACGGCCACCAGGCCGGGGACCAGGTGATGCGTCGTGTCTCGGGGGTGCTGGACGGCTGGGCGCGGCGACCGCGTGACATGGCGGCGCGGTATGGCGGCGACGAACTCGCGCTGGTGCTGCCCGAGAGTACGGCGGCGGCGGCGCTTGGCATCGCCAACAGCATCGTCGCAGACGTGCGCCGCCTGAAGGTGCCGCACGGCAAGTCGCCCACCGCCGCCATCGTGTCCGTCAGCATCGGCATTGCAACGTTCGACCCGGCGCTGCACTTGCAGGATATCGATCTGGTGGAGCGCGCGGACGCTGCGCTGTACACCGCAAAACGCGAAGGGCGCAATCGGGCGCTCTGCGCGACGGCGGCGCAGGCAGCGGCGCCGCAGGGGGAGTCGGCGCAGCCCGCATCTTGAATTCCGCGTCCGCGACCCCAGACTGCGCGATCTCAACGTCAACGAATCGATACCGTCGCCATGCCGATCTACGCGTTCCGCTGTGCCCCGTGCGGGCATGATTTCGACCGTCTGCAGAAGCTCTCGGATCCGGATCCGGACACCTGTCCGGCCTGCGGCGCGAGCGGAGGAATCGGTCGCCAGCTGACCGCGCCGGCATTCCGCCTGGCCGGCAGCGGCTGGTACGAGACCGACTTCAAGAAGGACGGCGACAAGAAGCGCAACCTCGCCGAAGGTGGTGAAGGCGCCGGGAAGCCGGACGGCGGCAGCGCCGCTGGCGGTGCGCCGGCAAAGACGGACAGTCCCGCTGCGCCGGCTACGCCCGCGGCCCCTGCTGCCGGGAAATCGGATGCCAAGCCGGCGGTGGCCAAGCCCGACGCCGGCTGAGTCGGAGCGCTGCGGCGGAGGAGGACCTGCGGCAAGCCTGCCCCCGGCTGCCATGAGGACACTTTCCTGCGCAGGCGGGAGAGGCGTCGCATGGCCCTGTTCCGGGCGTTGCTTCGATCAGACGGCTTGCACTTCTTCCGGTTCCGACGGCTCCACCTCGGGCAGCAGTTCGATCGCCGTTGGCGTGGTGCGCAGCATCAGGTGGAAGACCGATGGCGTGTCGTTGTCACGCGGGCGCAGCAGGCGGCGACCGCCGGCCACCAGTGCGGCGAGGAACAACGTCGCGGCGAAGAAGGCCGGCAGCGCCTCGGGGCCGTAACGCGTCATGGCCACGCCGGCCAGCGCCGGGCCGAACGCCGATCCGACGCCGTTGAGCAGCAGCAGGCTGCTACCCGCCGCCAGCGTCTTCTCCGGTGGCAGGTGGTCGAGCAGGTGGGCCATGCAGATCGGATAGATCGCGAACGCCAGGCCGCCGAAGCAGAACCACAGCGCATAGAGCGGCAGCCCGGACTGGCCGGCGGGCAGCATCATGGCCAAGCCGACGGCCGTGGCCAGCACGCAGACCACGACCAGCGCCGTGCGGCGGTCGGTGCCATCCGATAGCCGGCCGATGGGCCACTGCAGCGCCGCGCCGCCCAGGATGGTCGCGCTGACCAGCAGCGCCACGCCGTCCAGGCCCAGTCCGAGCCGGCTCGCGAACACCGCCCCCAGTCCCCAGAAACTGCCCACTGCCATGCCCGCCAGCAGCGCGCCCAGGGCGGCGGCCGGGGCCACGCGGAACAGCTGTTTCAGCTCCAGCCGGGGCATGGGAGGCAGTTCGGGCTGCACCATGCGGCTGGCGGTCACCGGCAGCGCCGCCAGGCAGACCAGGATGGCGACCAGGTTGAACAGCACGAAGCCCGCCGCCGGCCACAGCCCGATCAGCCACTGGCCCGCCGCCAGCGCAAGCAGGCTCACCGCCATGTAGACCGCGAACACCTGGCTGCGCTGCTCCGGCGGCGCCTGCACGTTGAGCCAGCTCTCGATCACCGTGTACAGGCCGACCAGCGCGATGCCGGTCCCCAGCCGCAGCAGCGCCCAGGCCCAGGGCGAGACCAGGATCGGGTGCAGGAGCACGGTGGCCGCGCACAGGGCGGCGTAAAAGGCGAAGGCGCGGATGTGGCCGATGCGCTGGATCAGCCCGGGCGCGGCATAGGTGCCGAAGAAGAAACCCGCGAAATAGGCCGACATCACCAGGCCGAGCGTCTGGTCGTCGTAGCCCTCGATCCGCCCGCGCACCGCCAGCAGCGTGCCGAGCAGGCCGCTGCCCATCAGCAACAGGGCCACGCCCGCGAGCAGGGCGGCCAGCGGACGGACGGTGGCGATCATGCTGCGGGGGTGCGGGGAAGGGGGTGGGGCGTGCGGCGTATCGATGCCCTCATTCTAAACCCTGCGACGGACCCGCTAAAATGCGGGGTTTCCGCGCCCCTGCGCGGCTTCTCCTGGAGTTTCCATGCGCACCCACTTCTGCGGCCTGATCGACGAGTCCCTGCTCGGCCAGACCGTCACCCTCTGCGGCTGGGCCGACGTCGCCCGCGACCTCGGCGGCCTGTGCTTCATCGACCTGCGCGACCACCACGGCATCGTCCAGGTGGTGGCCGAGCCGTCGGACGTGGAGGGCAATGCCGGCGTGGTCGCCACCGCCGCGAAGGTGGGTTACGAGGACTGCCTGCGCGTGACCGGCACCGTGCGCCGCCGTGAATCGGTGAACGCGAAGATCGCGACCGGCCAGGTGGAAGTGGTCGCGACCGCGATTGAAGTGCTGAACAAGGCCGAGCCACTGCCGTTCCACCACCACGAGAATCCGGGCGAGGACATCCGCCTGAAGCACCGCTACCTGGACCTGCGCAGCCCGGAGATGCAGCGCCGCATGCGCACGCGCACGAAGCTGGTCGCCGCGCTGCGCCGCTGGCTGGACGCGCGCGACTTCCAGGACATCGAGACGCCGATCCTCACCAAGGCCACACCCGAGGGCGCGCGCGACTTCCTGGTGCCCGCGCGCATGCACGCCGGCGAGTTCTACGCGCTGCCGCAGTCGCCGCAGCTGTTCAAGCAGATCCTGATGGTGGCCGGCTTCGACCGCTACTACCAGGTCGCGCGCTGCTTCCGCGACGAGGCCCTGCGCGCCGATCGCCAGCTCGAGTTCACCCAGCTCGACATCGAGTTCGCCTGGGTGGACGAGAAGATCGTGCAGGACACGGTCGAGCAGATGATGCGCGACGTGTTCGGCGAGGTGATGGACGTCGAGCTCGGCGCCTTCCCGCGCATGACCTGGGCCGCGGCCATGCGCCGCTACGGTTCCGACAAGCCCGACCTGCGCATCGCGCTGGAACTGGTGGACGTCGACGCCCTGGTGCGCGACTCGGAGTTCAAGGTGTTCACCGACGTCGCCGGCGTCGACGGCATGCGCGTGTGCGCGCTGCGGATCCCCGGCGGCGCGGCGCTGTCGCGCAAGCAGATCGACGAATACGCCGCGCACGCCGCCAAGTACGGCGCCAAGGGCCTGGCCTACGCCAAGCTCGGCGAGGACGGCGCGGTGAACTCGCCGGTGGCGAAGTTCTTCGACGAAGCGGCGTTCGCCGCGCTGCTGGCGCACGTGGGCGCCGGCAAGGGCGACATCGTGTTCTTCGGTGCCGGCGCCTACAACACGGTCAGCGACTTCATGGGCGCGGTGCGCCTGAAGGCCGGCAAGGATTTCAACCTGGTCGACGCCGGCTGGAAGCCGCTCTGGGTCACCGACTTCCCGATGTTCGAATGGGACGACGAAGCCCAGCGCTACGTGGCCCTGCACCATCCCTTCACCGCGCCCGCGGTGGACGACGTCGACGACCTGCGCGCCAATGCCCGCACCGCCACCAGCCGCGGCTACGACATGGTGCTCAACGGCAACGAGATCGGCGGCGGTTCCATCCGCATCCACCGCCCGGCGATGCAGTCGGCGGTGTTCGAGCTGCTCGGGATCGGGGCGGAAGAGCAGGAGGCCAAGTTCGGCTTCCTGCTGGACGCGCTTCGCTACGGCGCCCCGCCGCACGGCGGCATCGCGTTTGGCATCGACCGCATCGCGGCGCTGATGGCAGGCACCGAATCCATCCGCGACGTCATCGCCTTCCCCAAGACCACCACCGCCCAGTGCCCGATGACCGGCGCGCCCTCGCCGATCGACGACGCGCAGCTGGCGGAGCTGCATATCGCGGTGCGCCCGAAGGCTGTCTAGTCCACCACCACCTGCCAGTCACCACCACCTGTGGGAGCGGCTACAGCCGCGATCGCGCTGGCGGCGCATCCCGACATCGCGGCTGTAGCCGCTCCTACAATGGCCCGCCCGCTTCTCCCGCATCACCGATCGCAGCTGTAGCTGCTCCCACAGGCAGGTACCCCGCAGGACATGACGCGATGACTCCGACCATCCGCCGTGCGACGCCCGCCGATGCCGGCGTCCTGTCGCGCCTGGCCGCGAAGACCTTCACGGAAACCTTCGGCCATCTCTACCCGCCCGAGGACCTGCAGGCCTTCCTCGACGAGGCCTACGCCGAAGACCGGCAGCGCGTGATCCTCTCGCACCCGGACTACGCCGTCTGGCTGCTGGAGGCCGCCGGCGAAGCCGTCGGCCACGCCGCCGCCGGGCCCTGCGGCCTGCCGCATCCCGATGTCGTCGCGGGCGATGGCGAACTCAAGCGCCTGTACCTGCTGGCCTCGCACCAGTCCGGCGGCTGGGGCGGCCGCATGTTCGACACCGCCATCGCGTGGCTGCAACGCGACGGCCCGCGCACCCTCTGGATCGGCGTCTGGTCGGGGAACTTCGGCGCCCAGCGCTTCTACGCGCGCCGCGGCTTCGAAGCGGTCGGCGAATACATCTTCCCCGTCGGCCGCGCCCGCGATCTCGAGTTCATTCTCCGCCGCCCGGCTGCGACGCCATCTGCCGCAGTTCCTCCCGCCTGTGGGAGCGGCTACAGCCGCGATCCCGACTCCGACGCCACCCCCGATGCCACCCGTTGAGCCACCACCGGCCGAGCGCAAAACAGCGCTGCCGACAGCCCACGGGGCCCTCCTCGTCCACGGCCTCTGGATGCCGCCGCTCGCGATGCGCCGCTTCGCATCACGGCTGCGGGCCGCCGGATACGACACCGACATCGTCGGCTACCGCAGCATCGTCGGCAGCACGGACGCAGCGGTGCGCCAGGTGCGCGACCGGCTACGCGACGGTCCCCCGACCCACGTCATCGGCCACAGCCTCGGCGGCCTCCTGGCCCTGGAGGCCCTGCGCGCCGAGCCGACGCTGCCGGTCACGCGCGTGGTCTGCCTCGGCACGCCCCTGTGCGGCAGCGCCGTGGCAAATACCCTGTCGCGCCACGCCCTGCTCGCCCTCTACCTCGGCCGCAGCGCCGCCCTGCTGCGCGCGGGCTGCACCACGCCCCCAGGCCACGTCGACGTCGCCATGATCGCCGGCAACCGCCCGCGCGGCCTCGGGGCCCTGGTGGCTCGCTTCGCCGGTCCGCACGACGGCACCGTATCGGTCGACGAAACACACGTCCCCTGGCTGTCCGACCACCTCGTGATCGACGCATCGCACAGCGGACTGCTCGTCTCCGCCGACGCCGCCCGGCAGGCGATCGGCTTCCTCCAGTACGGCCGCTTCCCACGCTGACGGAGCGTGTTTCGCTTTGGCTTTTCCCGGCGGCCTGCGTGAAAGCGCAGCAAGGCGGGCTGGTGGGTACGCAGTGGGCATAAAGACCACCACGTGGTCAGCCCACGGAGTACCCACCAGCCCGCCGCCCCGCGCGCCTACGGCGTCATCAGCGTCCAGCCCTGTCGAACGGGTAAAATCGGGCAGTCGCAATCAACTCAGGTAGCCAGGCATGGGCAGGGGTCCCTCCATCGAGTCCCGCAAGAACGCCGAAGATTCGCGTCGCGGGAAGATCTTCACCAAGCTGATCCGCGAGATCTCGGTCGCCGCGCGCGCCGGCGGTGGAGATCCCGGGGGCAACCCCCGCCTGCGCAGCGGCATCGACAAGGCACTTTCCGCGAACATGACCAAGGACGTCATCGAACGCGCCATCAAGAAAGCGACCGGCGAACTCGAAGGCATCGATTACGAAGAGATCCGCTACGAAGGCTATGCCCCCGGCGGCGTCGCTGTGATCGTCGACTGCCTGACCGACAACAAGGTCCGCACCGTGGCCGACGTGCGCCACGCCTTCGGCAAGTTCGGCGGCAACCTCGGCACCGACGGCTCTGTGGCCTTCATGTTCCGCAAGCAGGGCATCCTGCGCTTCGGCGCCGGTGCCGACGAGGATGCAGTGACCAACGCCGCGATCGAAGCCGGCGCCGACGATGTGGTGGTCTATCCCGATGACGGTGCGATCGACGTGCTGACCACACCGGAGGACTTCGCTGCCGTGCGCGACGCCATGGCCGCCGCCGGCGCACCGGCCGAGCACGCCGAGGTCACCATGCGCGCCGACAACGACGTGGCGGTGGACGGCGAGACCGCGCAGCAGGTGGTGAAATTGCTGGCCTGGCTGGAAGACATCGACGACGTGCAGGCTGTTTACTCCAACGCCGAGCTCGGCGACGACGCTTACGCGTAAGCTGGGCGACGTGACCAGGATCCTCGGCATCGACCCGGGCTCGCAGCGCACCGGCGTCGGCATCATCGACGTCGACGCCACGGGCCGCACCACGCACGTGTACCACGCGCCGCTGGACCTGCTTGCGGGAGCCGCGGCCATGCCCGGCGACCTGCCGCAGCGCCTGCGCCGGCTGCTTGACGGCCTGCGCGCGGTGCTCGACGAACACCGCCCGGACGAGGTCGCGATCGAACAGGTGTTCATGTCCAAGAACGCCGACTCCGCGCTCAAGCTCGGCCAGGCCCGCGGCGCGGCGATCTGCGCCGTGGTCATGCACGACCTGCCGGTGCACGAATACGCCGCGCGCCAGGTGAAGCTGGCGCTGGTCGGCAGCGGCGGCGCGGACAAGGCCCAGGTGCAGCACATGGTCGGCGCCATGCTCGGACTCAAGGGCCGGCTGCAGGCCGACGCCGCCGACGCCCTGGCGATCGCCATCACCCACGCCCACGTCCGCGCCAGCGCGCTGCGCCTGGGTGTCAATTCAAGAATGGCCTGGAGCCGCAGATGATCGGTCGCCTGAGGGGCCTGCTCGCGCACAAGTCGCCGCCGTGGCTCGTGCTTGACGTCAACGGCGTCGGCTACGAGCTGGAGGCGCCGATGAGCACCTTCTACGAGCTGCCGGTGCTGGGCAGGGAAATCACGCTGTTCACGCACTACGCGCAGAAGGAGGATTCGGTCTCCCTCTACGGCTTCGCGAGCGAGGCCGAGCGCCGCCTGTTCCGCGACGTGCAGCGGGTGACCGGGATCGGCGCCAAGATCGCGCTGGCGATCCTGTCGGGCGCCAGCGTGCAGGAGTTCGCCAGCCTGGTGCAGGCCGGCGACGTCACCGCGCTCACACGGATCCCCGGCATCGGCAAGAAGACCGCCGAGCGCATCGTGGTCGAACTGCGTGACCGCGCCGAAGCGATCATGGGTGGCGCGACGGCGCTGCCGAGCGCCGGCGTGCCCGCCGATCCGCTGTCGGAGGCGACCGTCGCCTTGCAGCAGCTCGGCTACAAGCCGGCGGAGGCCCAGCGCATGGCGCGCACGGCGCACGCCGAGGGCGATGCCGCCGAAACCATCATCCGAAAGGCGCTACAGTCCGCGCTTCGCTGAGACGGCGCAGTACGGAAAACCGATGTCCGCAGGTCGATCCAAGCACGCAGACGCATCGCAGGGCGGGCGTGGCCGAAGCTATGGCCATGGTCACGACCCCAGCGGCGGTGGCGGACAGTCCGGCACGGGCCACGGCAGGATCGGCCTGGCCGGCCTGGTGGTCGGCGCGATCGGCGTGGTCTTCGGCGACATCGGCACCAGCCCGCTGTACACGCTGCGCGAGGCCTTCAACCCGCACTACGGCCTGACCGCCAACCACGACACCGTGCTCGGCATCCTGTCGCTCATTTTCTGGGCGCTGACGGTGGTGGTGACCTTCAAGTACGTCACCATCATCATGCGCGCCGACAACGAAGGCGAGGGCGGCATCATGGCGCTGATGGCCCTGGCCCAGCGCAGCCTGAAGCCGGGCTCGAAGTCGGTGTACCTGGTCGGCATCCTCGGGGTCTTCGGTGCCTCGCTGTTCTTCGGCGACGGCGTGATCACGCCGGCGATCTCCGTGCTGTCCGCGGTCGAGGGCCTGGAGGTGGTCGCGCCGGGGCTCGACGACTGGATCGTTCCGATCACCGTGGTGGTGCTGGGTGTGTTGTTCGCGACCCAGCGCTTCGGCACCGAGAAGGTCGGGCGCGTGTTCGGGCCGATCACCATCCTCTGGTTCGTATCGCTCGCCGCGCTCGGCGTGCTCAACATCCTGCACGAGCCCGAGGTGCTGAAGGCGATCAACCCGCTCTGGGCGGCGCGCTTCTTCGTCGAGCACAGTTGGGGCGGGGTGTTCATCCTGGGCGCCGTGGTGCTGGCCGTGACCGGCGGTGAAGCCATCTACACCGACATGGGCCACTTCGGCGCGCGGCCGATCCGGCTGGGCTGGTACTGGTTCGTGCTGCCGGCGCTGATGCTGAACTACCTGGGGCAGGGCGCGCTGGTGCTCGAGGACCCGGCCGCGATCCGCAACCCCTTCTTCATCGGCGTGCCCGAATGGGGACGCTGGCCGATGGTAGTGCTGGCCACCGCGGCCACGGTCATCGCATCGCAAGCGGTGATCACCGGCGGCTTCTCGGTCGCGCGCCAGGCCATGCAGCTGGGCTACATCCCGCGCATGCGCATCAAGCACACCTCCAGCGAGACCATCGGCCAGATCTACATTCCGGCCATCAACTGGTCGATGGCGGTGATCGTGATCGCGCTGGTGCTGAGCTTCCGCAGCTCGTCCTCGCTGGCGGCGGCCTACGGCATCTCGGTGTCGATGACGATGCTGATCGACACCCTGCTGCTCGCGATCGTGGCCCGCGCGCTGTGGCCGAAGGCGCGGCGCTGGGTGCTGCCATGCTGCGTTGGCTTCGTGCTGATCGACCTGGCGTTCGTGGTCGCCAACGGCGCGAAGGTGCTGCAGGGTGCATGGTTCCCGCTGGTGCTGGGCATCGTGCTGTTCACGATGCTGCGGACGTGGCGGCGCGGAAAGGAGCTGCTGCGCGAAGGCGTCCAGGCGGGCGGCCTGCGCCTGGACACCTTCATCTCGGGCCTGCTGCTGGCGCCGCCGGCACGGGTGCCGGGCACCGCGATCTTCATGACGAGCGACCCGGGCGTGGTGCCACACGCGCTCATGCACAACCTCAAGCACAACAAGGTGCTGCACGAGCGCAACCTGTTCCTGACCGCGGAAACGCTGTCGGTGCCCTATGCCCCGCGCGAACGGCGGCTGGAGCTGCACGGCATCGGCGACGGCTTCTACCGGGTGACGGTGCGCTTCGGCTTCATGGAAATCCCGGACGTGCCGCTCGCGCTGATGCGCGGCTGCGACGTCGAGGGACTCGACATCGACCCGATGGACACCACGTATTTCGTCAGCCGCGAGACCGTGGTCGCGAGCCGCCACGTGGGCATGCCGGTGTGGCGCGACAAGCTGTTCGCGGTCATGCACCGCAACGCGGCGCCCGCAAACGCCTATTTCCGCATCCCGGGCAATCGCCTGGTTGAACTCGGGGCGCAGGTGGAGATCTAGCAGGCGCGCAGCACGGCGCTGTAGATCTCGCCATCGGGCTCTTGCGAAGGGGTGGCAAGCCGTGGCCGTGGCCCCATGTCATTGGCAACGACCGTCACGAGAGCGCCCATGATTCCGTACTCCCTGCTCGATCTCGCCCCCGTCTGCGAAGGCGATACGCCGGCGCAGGCCTTCGCCAACAGCCTCGACCTGGCGCGCCATGCCGAGCAGCTGGGCTATCGGCGCTTCTGGCTGGCCGAGCACCACAACATGCCCGGGATCGCCAGCGCGGCGACCGCGGTGCTGATCGGCCACATCGCCGGCGGCACCTCGACGATCCGGGTCGGCGCCGGCGGGGTGATGCTGCCCAACCACGCGCCGCTGCAGGTGGCCGAGCAGTTCGGAACGCTGGCATCGCTGTATCCCGGCCGCATCGACCTCGGCCTGGGCCGCGCGCCGGGCACCGACCAGGCCACGGTGCGCGCGCTGCGCCGCTATTACGACGGTGCCGATGCGTTCCCGCACGACGTCGGCGAGCTGCTCGGCTATTTCGCCCCCGTGCGTCCCGGGCAGAAGGTGCAGGCGGTGCCGGGCCCGGGCCTGGACGTGCCGGTGTGGCTGCTGGGATCGAGCCAGTTCAGCGCGCGCCTGGCGGCGGCGATGGGCCTGCCCTTCGCCTTCGCCTCGCATTTCGCGCCGGCGATGATGGAGCAGGCGCTGGCGCTGTACCGGCACGAGTTCCGGCCGTCGGAACGCCTTGCCGCGCCCTACGCGATGCTTGCCCTCAACGTGGTGGGTGCGGGCACCGACGCCGAGGCGCGGCGCCTGTTCACGACCATGCAACAGAGCTTCCTGCGCCTGCGCCGCGGCGACATCGGCCTGGTGCCGCCGCCGGTGGACGACATCGATGCCCATTGCACTCCGGCGGAGCGTGCGCCGGTGGACGCGGCCCTGGCCTGCTCGGTGGTCGGCGACGAAGCGACGCTGCGCGCCGGCATCGCGGACTTCATCGCGCGCCACCGTCCCGACGAGCTGATCCTCACCGCCAACATCTTCGACCACGAGGCGCGGCTGGCCTCGTTCGCGATGGCGGCGCGCGCCTGCGCGGCACAGGCGGACTGACTTCTGCAGCGATCGACGGGCGCGTTCGCGCTTGGCCTCGACTCGCCCTCACGTTACGCTACGCACAAGCAAGCCAGCCCTGCAGAAGGGGAGTTGACATGGCCTTGGAACGAGGCGAGTCGAGCAAGCGACGGGAGCTGTACCTGTTCCTGTTCATCACCGTGGTGCTGTTCCCGTTGCTGTCGGTGATGATCGTCGGCGGCTACGGGTTTGGCGTGTGGATCTGGCAGATGTTCAACGGCCCGCCAACCGCATGAGGCCGGGGAACGTCTTGGCCCCCATCGAGAACCGCTGCCCCGACCGCGGCCGCAGGGCCCTGCTGCACGGCCGCCTGCGCGCGCGCCCGTTGCTGCGTCCGCCGTGGGCGCTTGCCGAGTCCCTGTTCGTCGACGCCTGTACCGGCTGCAATGCCTGCGTGGCCGCGTGCGCGGAGTCGGTGCTGGTGGCCGGCGAGGGCGGGCTGCCCGAGTTCGACCCGGCCCGTGGCGAATGCACCTTTTGCGGCGACTGCGCATCTGCCTGCCGCGAATCGGCGTTCGGCTCGGTGACCGATGTGCCCTGGCTGCTTCGGGCCCGCGTCGGCGACGCCTGCCTCGCCGCGCGCGGCATCGTCTGTTCCAGCTGCCGCGACGCCTGCGGCGAGTCGGCGATCAGCTTCCCGCACACGCGCGCGGTCCCGGTACCGCAGGTGGATACGGACCGTTGCACCGGCTGCGGCGCCTGCGTGCAGGGCTGTCCCACGACCGCAATCAGCCTGGCGCCGCTTGCCGTGGAGATGTCCGTTGAAACCTGATGCAGCCCCCGAATGGCACCTGGCCAGCCTGGTCGTACGCCACCATCCCGAAGCGCTTCCCGCGCTCGCCGAGGCCGTCGCCAGCGCCGACGGCCTTGAACTCGCCCTGCAGGACGACACGCGCAGCGTGCTGGTGCAGGAAAGCGACGGCACCGCCGGCCTGATGGCCAACATCGACCTGCTGCAGGCCCTGCCCGGCGTGGTCACCGTGAACCTTGTCTACCACCACGTCGAGCGGTCGTCGCCGCCCGGCGATGCCCTTGCATCCGATCCACAGGAGTCCGCCGGATGAGCACCACACGCCGCGAGTTCATCCGCACCAGCGCCATCGCCAGCGCCGCCGTCGCCGCCGGACTGCCGGTGCCCGGCGGAGCCGCCGTCGAGACGCTGGCCGAGGGCGACAAGGGTCTCAAATGGAGCAAGGCGCCCTGTCGGTACTGCGGCACCGGCTGCGGCATCAACGTCGCCGTGCGCAACGGCCGCGTGGTCGCAACCCACGGCGACGTCAAGGCCGAGGTCAACCGCGGCCTCAACTGCGTCAAGGGCTACTTCCTGTCGAAGGTGATGTACGGCGCCGACCGCCTGACCACGCCGCTGCTGCGCAAGACCAACGGCGTCTACGACAAGGAAGGCGACTTCACCCCGGTCAGCTGGGACGAGGCCTTCGACGTGATGGAGGAGAAGTTCCGCGCCGTGCTCAAGGCCAAGGGCGGCGAGGGCATCGGCATGTTCGGCTCCGGCCAGTGGACGGTGTGGGAAGGGTATGCGGCCAACAAGCTGATGAAGGCCGGTTTCCGCAGCAACCACATCGATCCCAACGCGCGGCACTGCATGGCGTCCGCGGTCACGGGCTTCATGCGCACCTTCGGCATGGACGAGCCGATGGGCTGCTACGACGACATCGAGGCCGCCGACGCCTTCGTGCTCTGGGGCTCGAACATGGCCGAGATGCACCCGATCCTGTGGACCCGGGTGACCGACCGCCGGCTGTCGAACCCGCACGTCAAGGTGGCGGTGCTGTCGACCTACGAGCACCGCAGCTTCGACCTCGCCGACATCCCGATGGTGTTCAAGCCCCAGACCGACCTGGTGCTCCTGAACTACATCGCCAACCACATCATCCAGTCGGGCAAGGTCAACAAGGATTTCGTCGACAAGCACACCACCTTCAAGCGCGGCAACGACGACATCGGCTACGGCCTGCGCCCGGAGCATCCGCTGCAGATGGCGGCGAAGAACGCCGACGACGCCAATGGCGGCACGGTGATCGACTTCGACGAATTCGCGCGATTCGTCGCGCCGTACACGCTGGACAAGGCCGTGGAGATGAGCGGCGTCGAGCGCGGCTGGCTGGAGAAGCTGGCCGAGCTGTACGCCGACCCGAAGGTCAAGGTGATGTCGTTCTGGACCATGGGCTTCAACCAGCACACGCGCGGCACGTGGGCCAACAACATGGTCTACAACATCCACCTGCTGACGGGGAAGATCGCGACGCCCGGCAACAGCCCGTTTTCGCTGACCGGACAGCCCTCGGCCTGCGGCACCGCGCGCGAGGTCGGCACCTTCAGCCACCGGCTGCCGGCGGACATGGTGGTGACCAATCCCGAACACCGCGCGATGGCCGAGGACATCTGGAAGATCCCGCGCGGGATCATCAAGGAAAAGATCGGCTACCACGCGGTCGAACAGAACCGCGCGCTGAAGGACGGCCTGCTCAACGCCTACTGGGTGCAGGTCAACAACAACATGCAGGCCGGCGCCAACATCCTGGAAGAAGGCTGGCCGGGCTACCGCAATCCCGACAACTTCATCGTCGTGTCCGACGCCTATCCGACGGTCACCTGCCAGGCGGCGGACCTGGTCCTGCCCACGGCGATGTGGGTGGAGAAGGAGGGTGCCTACGGCAACGCCGAACGCCGCACGCATTTCTGGCACCAGCTGGTGGATGCGCCCGGCGAGGCGCGGTCCGACCTGTGGCAGCTGATGGAGTTCTCCAAGCGCTTCACCACCGACGAGTGCTGGCCGGAGGACATCCTGGCCGCCAACCCGGAGTTCCGCGGCAAGTCGCTGTACGACGTGCTGTACCGCAACGGCAAGGTCGACGCGTTCGGCGTGGACGAGATCGAGGAAGGCTATGCCAACGACGAGGCCGAGGCCTTCGGCTTCTATGTGCAGAAGGGCCTGTTCGAGGAGTACGCCGAGTTCGGCCGCGGCCACGCCCATGACCTGGCGCCCTTCGATCGCTACCACCAGGAACGCGGCCTGCGCTGGCCCGTCGTGGACGGCAAGGAAACCCGCTGGCGTTACCGCGAGGGCGCCGATCCCTACGTGAAGCCCGGCACCGGCTTCGAGTTCTACGGCAACCCCGACGGCAAGGCGGTGATCTGGGCGCTGCCCTACGAACCGCCGGCGGAGTCGCCCGACGACGAATACGACATGTGGCTGGTCACCGGCCGCGTGCTCGAGCACTGGCATTCGGGTTCGATGACCATGCGCGTTCCGGAGCTGTACAAGGCGGTACCCTCGGCCGTCGTGTTCATGCATCCCGACGACGCGCGCGCTCGCGGGCTCAAGCGCGGCGATGAGGTGGAAGTGGCCTCGCGCCGCGGTGCGATGCGCACCCGGGTCGAGACCCGCGGCCGCAACCGCATGCCTCGCGGCCTGATCTTCGTGCCCTGGTTCGATGCCGCCCAGTTGATCAACAAGGTCACGCTGGACGCGACCGACCCGATCTCCAAGCAGACCGACTTCAAGAAATGCGCGGCCAAGGTCGTCGCGGTGGGAGCCTGACATGCGCCATCTGCTGAAGCCTGTCCTGTGCCTCATTGCCGGCCTGGTGTTGGCGCTGCCGCTTGCCGCTTGCGGCGACCGCGATGCCGGGCCCGAGATCAAGCCGCCGGCACCGCCGATCAGCGCCCGCGGCAATCCCGCGCAGGAGCTCGACGGGATGCGCCGCCACGTGCCGGTCGACGTCGAGATCACGCCGCTGCCGATGGCACGGGTGGAGAACTTCGACCGCACCCGCGGGCGCGCCTACCCGATGCAGCCGCCGACCATCCCGCATTCGATCGATGGCTACCAGGTCGACCTCAACTCCAACCGCTGCATGCTCTGCCATGCCCGCGGCACGGCAGCGCAGTTCCAGGCGCCGCCGGTCAGCGTCACCCACTACATGGACCGCGACGACCAGTTCCTGGCCGAGGTCTCGCCGCGGCGCTACTTCTGCGTGCAGTGCCACGTGGTGCAGACCGACGCGCAGCCGCTGGTCGCCAACGGCTTCATGGACATCGATGAAGTGCTGCGCTCGGAGCGCGCGCAATGAGGCTGGTCCGGTGCGCGCGCGACATGGTGGCGGGCTTCTGGGGACAGTTCAGCCGACCGGCAAAGCACCTGAGCCTGGGCTTCCTGACGCTCGGCGGCTTCATTGCCGGGATCGTGTTCTGGGGTGGTTTCAATACCGCGCTGGAAGCGACCAATACCGAGGTCTTCTGCGTCAGCTGCCACGAGATGGACAACAACGTCTTCGAGGAGCTGAAGAGCACCATCCACTACACGAACCGCTCCGGCGTGCGCGCGACCTGCCCGGACTGCCACGTGCCGCACGACTGGACCGACAAGATGGGCCGCAAGATGCAGGCCTCGAAGGAGGTCTGGGGCAAGATCTTCCGCACCATCGACACCCGCGAGAAGTTCCTCGACAAGCGCCTGGAGCTGGCCCAGCACGAATGGGCGCGACTGAAGGCCAACGACTCGCTGGAGTGCCGCAACTGCCACGACTACGACTCGATGGACCTGACCCGCCAGGCCAGCCGCGCGGCCTTCATCCATCGCAACTACCTGGCCACGGGCGAAGCGACCTGCATCGACTGCCACAAGGGCATCGCGCACAAGCTGCCCGACATGACAGGCGTGCCGCAGGGCGTGCAGGCCGCCCAGTCCCTGCCATCCCCCCACTGACCGCGACCACCTGTGGGAGCGGCTATAGCCGCGATGGGAGCGGCGGCGAAGGCGATCGCGGCTCTAGCCGCTCCCACAGGTGGCGGCATGCGAACATGGGCGCATGACTGAAGACCGCATCATCGGCCCCGGCGCCACCCGCGAAGACGCCGCCATCGAGGCCTCGATCCGGCCCCAGCGGCTGGACGATTACCTGGGCCAGCAGCCGGTGCGCGAGCAGCTGTCGATCTACATCGAGGCGGCCAAGCGCCGCGGCGAGGCGATGGACCACGTGCTCATCTTCGGCCCCCCGGGCCTGGGCAAGACCACGCTCTCCCACGTCATCGCCAACGAGCTCGGCGTCAACCTGCGCACGACCTCGGGCCCGGTGATCGAGAAGGCCGGCGACCTGGCGGCGCTGCTCACCAACCTGCAGCCGCACGACGTGCTCTTCATCGACGAGATCCACCGTCTTTCGCCGGTCGTGGAAGAGGTGCTGTACCCGGCGATGGAGGACTTCCAGATCGACATCATGATCGGCGAGGGCCCGGCCGCGCGCTCGATCAAGCTCGACCTGCCGCCGTTCACGCTGATCGGAGCCACCACCCGCGCGGGCCTGCTGACCGCGCCGCTACGCGACCGCTTCGGCATCGTCCAGCGGCTGGAGTTCTACAGCGCCGAAGAATTGACCCGGATCGTGCGGCGCTCGGCGCAGATCCTCGGCATCGACTGCGTACCCGAGGGCGCCGACGAGATCGCGCGCCGCGCCCGCGGCACCCCGCGCATCGCAAACCGCCTGCTGCGCCGGGTACGCGACTACGCCCAGGTGCGCGCGGAGGGCCGCATCGACAGCGACGTGGCCGCCGCGGCGATGCAGATGCTGAAGGTCGATCCGGAAGGCTTCGACGACCTCGACCGGCGCCTGCTCAACCTGATCATCGAGAACTTCGACGGCGGCCCGGTGGGCGTGGAGTCGCTGGCCGCGGCGCTGAGCGAGGAGCGCGGCACGCTCGAGGACGTGATCGAGCCCTACCTGATCCAGCAGGGTTTCCTGGTGCGCACCGCGCGCGGGCGCATGGCCACCAACAAGGCCTGGCGCCACTTGGGGCTGCAGCCGCGCGGATCCGCCGCGGACGCCCTGTTCTGAACACAACCACCCTGCATCCAGCCGCCTTGAGCACCTCGTAATGCCTTTGTTCAGCCTTCCGACCCGCGTCTACTGGGAAGATACCGACGCCGGTGGCGTGGTCTACCACGCCCGGTACGTGGCTTTTCTCGAACGCGCGCGCAGCGAATGGATGCGCAGCCTCGGCTACGGGCAGCAGGCCCTGATCGACGGGCTCGACCTGGTGTTCGCGGTTCGCGACATGCAGCTCGACTTCCGCCGGCCTGCACGCCTGGACGACGCGCTCGAGGTCACCGTGGCGCTGGCGCGCGTGCGTCGGGTCAGCCTGGAGTTCGTGCAGGAGGTCCTGCATGGCGGCGACGTGCTGGCCTCGGCGCGGGTCCGGGTGGCGGCGCTGGATACCCGCAGCTTCCGGCCGCGCGCGCTGCCCGACGTGCTGTACGGACAACTCAAATCCCTGGAATCGAACGTGGAGCAACATCGATGAGTGCAACGGCCATCCTGATGCAGGTGAGCAGCGTGGAACCCTTGCCCGAGGACGCGCCGGCGGACGCCGTCGCCCTGGCCGCCGATGCCGCGAACCAGGCCGCCGCGGCGCCGGTGACCGGCGGCGAACTCGACCTCCTGCACCTGGTCCTGCACGCATCGCTGCCGGTGCAGTTGGTGATGCTGTTGCTGTTGTTCGCCTCGATCGCCTCGTGGGTGATCATCTTCCGCAAGAAGCGCATGCTCGACCGTGCCGAGAAGGAAGCCGACCGCTTCGAGGAGCGTTTCTGGTCCGGCGCCGACCTCGGCAAGCTCTACGCCGCCGCGAGCGAGCGCAACCGCGACGTCGAAGGCCTGGAGTCGATCTTCGAGGCCGGCTTCCGCGAATACAGCCGCGGCCGCCAGCGTCGCGGCGGCGATGGCCGGGCCCAGCTCGAGGGCGCACAGCGCGGCATGCGCGTCGCCAGCTCGCGCGAACTTGACGGTCTGGAGCACAACCTCGAATTCCTCGCCAACGTCGGCTCGATCGCGCCCTACGTGGGCCTGCTGGGCACCGTGTGGGGAATCATGATCGCCTTCCAGGGCCTGGCGAACGTCAAGCAGGCCACCATCGCCAGCGTCGCTCCCGGTATTTCCGAAGCGCTGATCGCGACCGCCATGGGCCTGTTCGCGGCGATCCCGGCGGTGTGGGCCTACAACCGCTTCGCGACCAAGGTCGAGCGCGTGGCCGGCCGCTATGACGCCTTCTCCGAGGAGTTCTCCTCGATCCTGGAGCGCCAGTCCTCGGCCGGCGAGGACTGATCCATGGCCGTGCGTACCCGTCGCGGCAAGCGCCGCCAGCTGAAGAACGAGATCAACGTCGTGCCCTACATCGACGTGATGCTCGTGCTGCTGATCATCTTCATGGTGACCGCGCCGCTGATGAACCTCGGTACCGACATCAACCTCCCGGACTCCAACGCGCGTTCGCTGGAGGCCCCCGAGGATCCGCTGGTGATCAGCGTGTATGCCGATGGCGCCCTGGCGCTGATGATGGAGGGGGACAACCAGTCGGTGACGCCGGACGACCTGCTGGTCCGCCTGCGCGCGATCAACAACCAGAACCCGGGCGCGGCCGTGCTCATCAACGGCGATGGCGCCGCCAGCTACCAGCAGATCATGCGCGCGCTGGATGCGGTCAACGAAGCCGGCATCACGCGCGTCAGCCTGATCAGCAGGCCGGTCGAGGCGGGCCGCTAGATGCGCGACAGCCGCGCCGATACCGCGCAAGCCGTGGTGCTGGCCCTGCTGCTCCACATCGCGCTGATCGCGCTGATGTTCGTGGGCATGTGGTGGACGCGGAGCGCGACTCCGCCCTCGGCCGCCGGTTCGCCGATCAGCGCCGAGCTCGTGGACGCCAGCAGCCTGTCGGCGTCGATGCGGCGCAGCCTGAGCGAGCGTCCCGAGCCGTTGCCGCCCACGCCTGAACCTGCTCCCGAACCCGACCCCCAGCCCGAAGTGGTGGAAGAGGCGGCGCCCGAGCCGCAGCCGATCCCGGTGCCATTGCCGGAAGACGCGCCGATCGAGCCGCAGCCGACGCCCCAGGTGCAGGTGCCCGAGCCCGACGTGGTCGAGCAGGACGAAGCGCGTCGCGACGCCATCGCGCGCGAAACCGCCGAGCGGGAGCAGGAAGAGCGCCGCCGCCAGGAGCAGATCGACCTCACCGAGCGCAAGCGGCAGGAGGAGGCCGAGCAGAAGCGTCGCCAGACCGAACAGAAACTCGCCGACCTGCGCCGGGCGCAGGAGCAGGCGCGGCGCGAGGCGGAGGAAGCCGAGCGCCGCCTCGAAAGGATCGCGCAGAGCAGGGCAGAGGAGGCTTCCGACCAGGCCACCGGCGCGCCTCCGCCGCCGGGCAACGCCGGCACGGATGACGGCCTGTCCACCCGCTACGCGTCCGCGATCCAGGAAGCGATCCTGCGCAACTGGACCCGTCCCGACAACGTGCCGCTGGGGCAGCAGTGCCGGATGACGATCACCCAGGTGCGCGGGGGCACGGTGGTGAAGGTCGAGTTCTCGGCCTCATGCCCGTACGACGATCTTGGCCGCCGGTCGGTGGAAGCGGCGGTGCGCAAGGCCGAGCCGCTGCCCTATGCCGGCTTCGAAAGCGTGTTCAACCGCACCTTGAACCTGAATTTCAGGGCCGAGGACCGTTGACGCCCGCCCTCCGGGGGCCGCGTCGGGCGACCGGTCGCGGTTTGGGAAACCATTCATCCTTGTGAGCACCTTCACGGCCATCCTGTCACCCTTGCAGAGTCCACCCCCGGAGCCCGGTATGACCCGAATCCAACGCCGGTTGGCGACCACGCGCGCGTGGCTCATCGCCTGCCTTGCACTGCTTCTTCCGTTTGCCGCCAGCGCGCAGCAGGGCGGCCTCGAGATCGACATCGTCGGTGGCAATGCCCAGGCACTGCCGATCGCGGTGGTGCCCATGCCCTACCAGGGCAGCGGCGTGGCCCCGGAGACCGACGTGGCCCGCGTGGTGCGCGAGGACCTCGCGCGTTCCGGCCAGTTCCGTGGCCTGCCCGAGCAGGACATGGTCGAGCGGCCCACCCGCGGCGGCGAGGTCAACTACGCCACCTGGCGGATGCTGAAGCAGGAATTCCTCGTGGTCGGCCGCGTGGTCGACGCCGGGGGCGGTGCCTACCGCGTGGAGTACGAGCTGTTCGACGTTGCCAAGCAGGAGCGCATGCTCGGCGTCGCCATGACCGGTCGCGCCAACGCCATGCGCGACGTCGGCCACCAGATCGCCGACGCGATCTACGAAAAGATTCTGGGCGTGCGCGGCGCGTTCTGGACCCGCATCGCCTATGTCACCTCGACCGGCACCGGCGAGAACATCAACTACGCGCTGATGGTCGCCGACGCCGACGGCCACAACCCGCAGGTGGTGGTGCGTTCGACCGAGCCGCTGATGTCGCCCGACTGGAGCCCGGACGGCCGCAAGCTGGCCTACGTCTCCTTCGAGCACAACAGCAATTCCGCGATCTACATCCAGGACCTCGGCACCGGCGCCCGCGAGCGCGTGGCCAGCTTCCGCGGCATCAACAGTTCGCCGGCGTACTCGCCTGATGGCAGCAAGCTGGCGCTGACCCTGTCGCGCAGCGGCAGCCCCGAGATCTACGTGATGGACCTCGGCAGCAAGGCCCTGACCCAGCTGACCAGCCAGATCGGCATCGATACCGAGCCGGTGTGGAGCGCCGATGGCCGCAGCATCTACTTCACCTCCGATCGCGGCGGGCGGCCCCAGGTCTACCAGGTGCCGGCCACCGGCGGCAGCGCCACGCGGGTGACGTTCCAGGGGACGTACAACGCCAGTCCGACGGTGTCGTTCGACGACACGAAGATCGCCGTGGCACAAGGTTCAGGAAACGTATACCGTATTGCATTGCTGGACCGCAGCCTCGGGACACCGCGCTGGTCCACGTTGTCGCCGGGGTCGCTCGACGAGTCGCCGAGTTTCGCCCCGAACGCCAGCATGGTCCTGTACGCGGGCAGGGAGGGCACCAGGGGAGTCCTGTATGCCGTTTCCGCCGACGGGCGCGTCCGCCAGCGGCTGGTCCTTGCCGACGGCAACGTCCGCGAGCCGGCCTGGGGGCCCTATCGCGAACGATGACGCCGCGTGCACGGCCGATACAGCAATGTGAATTCACTGTGCCAAACCCTGCATAAGGATCGACGAGATGAATACCCCTGTTCGCGTACTGCTCACGGCTCTGCTCTGCACCGCCGCCCTTGCCTGCTCCAAGAAGGTCAAGGAAGAGGCACCGGTCGACACCACCCCGACCACCCCCACCACCACGCAGCCGGCCACCACCCCGGGCGCCTACGGCCCCGAGGACCTGGACAGCGACGCGTGCCTGCGCCAGCGCACGATCTACTTCGACTTCGACCAGGAGTCGGTGCGTCCGGAGTTCCAGGCCGCGATGGCCTGCCACGCCAAGTACCTGCGTGACCGTCCTTCGGCCCGCATCACCCTCGAAGGCCACGCCGACGAGCGCGGCAGCCGCGACTACAACCTGGGCCTCGGCGAGCGTCGCGGCAACGGCGTGTCGTCCGCGCTGCAGGCCAACGGTGGTTCGGCCGGCCAGCAGACGGTGACCAGCTACGGCGAAGAGCGCCCGACCTGCACCGCCTCGAGCGAGGATTGCTGGGCGCAGAACCGTCGCGTCGAGATCACCTACACCGCCCGCTGATCCGGCGATGTAAGCAGCACGTCGGCAGCTGGCGGGGAACCCCGCCAGCTGCCGATTGTCTTTCCAGTGTCCGAAAACCGATGCCCACGCCATGACCCGCAGCCATTTCCTGACCAGCCTCGTCTTCGCTACCGCCATCTCGGCCGCCCTGGTGGCGCCGCCGGCTGCTGCCCAGCGCGCCAGCCTGGGAGAGCGCGTGGCTGCGCTTGAAGCGCAGGCCTCGAACAACCAGGGCAACATCGACCTCCTCAACCAGATCACCGCGCTGCGCGAAGAGCTTCGCGCCCTGCGTGGCCAGGTCGAGGAGCTCCAGCAGCAGAACAGCACGCTGGAAACCACCATCCGCAACCAGTACCTCGACGCCGATGACCGCCTGAACAGGCTGGAAAGCGGCGGCGCGGTGGATCCCGGCGCCCAGGCGGCCGGCGCGGCCCCCGCGGCTGCGCCCGCAGGTGCAGCCCCGGCACCGACGCGTCCCGCGCCTGCCGAAAGCGCCCCGATCGTCTTCGGCGATGCGGGCCTGCTGGCCAACACCGCCGACGAGCGCGGCGCCTACGAAGCCGCCTTTGCCGCGCTTCGCGCCGGCCAGTACGCGGAAGCGGCCGGCCTCTTCAGCGAGTTCCTGCGCCTGTACCCCACGGGTTCCTACGCGCCCAACGCCACGTACTGGCTGGGCGAGAGCTACTACGTTACCCAGGATTACGCCGCCGCGCAGGCGCAGTTCCAGGCCATCCTCCAGCGCTGGCCCACCCACGACAAGGCGCCGGGCGCGCTGCTGAAGGTCGGCCTGTCGCAGTACGGGCAGCGCGACCTGGTCGCCGCCGAGGCCACGCTGGCCCGCGTCACCGAGCAGTACCCGGGCACCGACGCCGCCCGTACCGCCGACGACCGCCTGCGCTCGATCCAGCTCAACAGCCTGCGCTGAACCGGCGCCCGCGCAGCGGGCCGGCACGGGACGCGCGTTACAATAAACGCCATGGATACCCCCACCGTCGGGTCCGGCGCGGCGCCTGCCGCGGCCCCGGACCGGCTTCGCATCACCGAGATTTTCCTGTCGCTCCAGGGTGAGGCGCGCGACGCCGGCTGGCCGACGGTCTTCGTCCGCCTGACCGGATGCCCGCTGCGCTGCCGCTATTGCGACACGGCCTATGCCTTCCACGGCGGTGAGTGGCATGACGTCGATGCCGTCCTCGAGCAGGTGGCCGGCCACGGCGTACGCCATGTCTGCGTGACCGGCGGCGAGCCGCTGGCGCAGAAGCGCTGCATCGGCCTGCTGCGCCGGCTGTGCGACGCCGGCTACGCGGTATCGCTGGAGACGTCGGGCGCGCTGGACATCGGCGAGGTCGACCCCCGCGTCTCGCGCGTACTGGACATCAAGACACCGGGTTCCGGGGAGGACGCGCGGAACCTCTGGAGCAACATCGCGCTGCTGACGCCACACGACCAGGTGAAGTTCGTGATCTGCAGCCGGGTGGACTACGAGTGGGCGCGCGGCGTGGTAACCGAACATACGATCGCGGAGCGCTGCGACGTGCTGTTTTCGCCCAGCAAGTCCGAGATCGATGCGCGCGAGCTGGCCGACTGGATCGTGGCCGACCGGCTGCCGGTGCGCTTCCAGATGCAGCTGCACAAGATTCTCTGGAACGATGAACCGGGTCGCTGAGTGCCCGTTGACGCAATACACGCAGGAGCCAAACGCTTTGAAGAACGCAGTCGTCCTCGTCTCCGGCGGCATGGATTCCGCCGTCGTCCTGGCCATCGCGCGCGAGCAGGGGTTCTCCGTGCATGCGCTGAGCGTGGCCTACGGCCAGCGGCACACGTCCGAACTCGACGCGGCGGCGGTGCTCGCGGCGGAGGGGGGCGCGGCCGCGCACAAGGTGGTGGGCGTGGACCTGCGTGCAATCGGCGGATCGGCCCTGACCGCGGACATCGACGTGCCCGAGCCCGGCAGTGCCGGCGTGCCGGTGACCTACGTGCCGGCGCGCAACACCATCATGCTGTCGATCGCGCTGGGTTGGGCCGAGGTGCTGGGCGCGGCGGACATCTTCTGCGGCGTCAACGCGGTGGACTATTCCGGCTATCCGGACTGTCGTCCGGAGTTCATCGACGCTTTCGAGCGACTGGCCAACCTCGCGACCAAAGCCGGCGTGGACGGTGCGGGCATCCGCGTGCACGCGCCGCTGCAGCACATGTCGAAGGCGGACATTGTCCGCGAGGGCCTGCGCCTGGGCGTGGACTTCGCGCAGACGGTGTCGTGTTACAGCGCCGATGCCGAAGGCCGTGCCTGCCGGCATTGCGATGCCTGCGCGCTGCGCGCCGAAGGATTCTCGGCCGCCGGCGTGGCCGATCCCACGCGCTACGTCGACTGAGGATCGCGGCCGCCACCCTCCCCGGGCACGGGTGCCGGAGCGGAGCGGCTGGTGGTGCCGTCGCGGCGGTGGAGGCAGGCCGGCTCGTCCGTGGCTCGGCGCAGGCGGCGCAGCGGATCGATCTCCAGGCCGATGCGGAGCGAACGGCCGATGCGCGTTGCGGTCTCGAACACGTGGCGGGCCTGGGCCCGGGGCAGCACCTCGCGCGCGGTCGCGTCCCAGAGCACGAGCCAGCGCGCGAAGTGCTGGTCGTCCACGCCCAGCGGCCGGTGCGCCGCCATCGGATTGCCGCGATAGCTCCCGGCGCGCAGCAGCACCGAGCACCAGAAGCGCACCAGCGTGTCGAGGTGATCGTTCCAGTCCTCAACGGCCGCTTCGAAGACCGGGCCCAGCAGCCAGTCGGTGCGGGCGCGGGCGTAGAAGGCGTGGACCAGCCGGCTGATGCCGGCTTCATCGGGCAGGTGTGCCAGGTCGGCGGTCACCGAGGGCTGGGAGTCGGAAGGGGCCATGCGCCCAGTATCGGCCGGTGTCGCTGCATGCAGCCTTGATCCGGGTCACGCGCTGCGGCCGTGGGTCCGCCGTGACATAATTCGCGGTCTCGTGGGGCCGTTAGCTCAGTCGGTAGAGCATCGGACTTTTAATCCGCTGGTCGATGGTTCGAATCCATCACGGCCCACCAGTCCCGGCCGCGGGCAAGGCCTCGACGTTTTCCGCCATCTTTGCGCGCTCGGCGAAGCCGAGGATCAGCGCCACCACCGCCATGGCGTACATCGCCCACAGCCTGCGCCCGCCCACCATTGCCACGAACAGTCGCATCACCGGGATGGGCTGTTCGCAGGTGTGCGCCGAGAGGCCGTTGCCGGCCCCCCGTCGAAGCAGCAGGGCGTGCTGGTCCGGAGTGATGGTCAATCTACTCGAGGTCGACGAATGACGCACTGCGTCAATCCCGGACCGGAAATGTTAATATGAATGCGACTCGGCTGGCTTGCGCACCTTGATGCCAAGGTCCTCCAGCGGTTCGTGATTGTGAGTGGCTGCCGCAAAGTATGTGACGCTTGGCACGCTTCATGCATGCCAAATGGGGATTTTACGTACCTGGGGCTCTTGGAACTGGAGCGGGCGGGGTGGTCTGCGCGGGCTTGCCGGTCGATGTCGACCAGCCCGGCACCGCCCCCAGGGATGAGTGCGGCCAACGTGCCGGCAAATGAATGCAGGGGTGTACGGGTGAATCTGGATCGTTCAAAGAGTGTCGCGCTGGCGCACGTGTGGGCCATGGTGTTCGTGGGCATGCTGCTGGCCTTGCTGCTGCCTGGGGCCGCCCACGCGCAGGCCACCCAGTCCGATTGCCGGCTGGCCAACCCCAATTCGCTGGGTGAGCACGTCGCGGAGATCTGCTGGTTCCAGTTCGGCAGTGTCAATCAGGACCTCGCGGGAGGCACGCCGGGAACCAACAGGGATTACGACGTTGCCCTGCCGGATGGCTCGCGAATCACGTATACCGCACGGATAACGGGTGGTACGCACGCCAACCCCGGGCTGCGGGTCCTGCAGGCACCGGCCTGGACCGGCTCGCACTTCAGCGGCACGTCCGGCTATTACACGATCCTGACGCCGAACGCGGCGGCTTTGAACACGCCGGAGAACGGGCGCGGCAATGGCGTCGTGCTCACCCTGGAGGACGTGCGCCTGTTTGCGCCTGACGGGCGTGAGATCAGGGACCTGCCGTTCCAGATCATCATGGCCGACGCCGAGCGTCTGAACACCAACGAACACATGGATTTCGGCGTTGTGTCTGGCGGCCAACCATGGGTGTTGATGGAATGGCTCGGCGACAGCGCGAACAACAATGTGACGCGCACGACGCCACCGGCCAGCTCCGCCTGCTTGACGTCGTATGTCGACTGCGAGCGATTCACCGGCACAAGTAACGGCAATGCCAACACGGTCGTGCTGGCCGCGAATCGCGATCCGAACTCGCCTGCACCGTTCACGGTGATGGCGCAGATCCACTCGAATGCAGGACAGGGCTTCGCGATTGGCGTGCGCTGGGGCAGCGTGCGCCTGCGCAAGATGCTGCCGGAAGGCCGGATTGCGCCGCAGGACCAGTTCGCCTACCGGATCAGCAACGCGGTCGGTACCGAGGTCGCCACCGGCACCACGACCGGCGCCGCGACCACGTCGCCCTGGATCAGTGCCATGGCGATGCCGGGCAACCGGCTGATACTCGAAGAGGTGATGGCACCCGGCTCGAGCTCGGTGCTCGGCCAGTACAGTCGCTGGGTGACGTGTCAGGTCGTGGGTGGTCCCATCTTGATCGACCAGGCCTACAACCCCGCCAATCCGCCGCAGATCGTCATCGACTCGGGTCAGCCCGGCGAAAACATCGACTGCGAGATCACCAACCGCCCGGCGCAGTTCGATCTGACGGTCGGCAAGACCGTTTCGCAGGTCAATGGCCAGCCCGCGGCCTCCGGTGTCGCGGTCTCCCCTGGCGACGTCGTCACGTACCAGATCGAAGTCTCCAACATCAGCAACACCGAGACGGCGATCGTGCCGGTGGGCGCGGTGGTCGAAGGCATCCCGGCCAACACCGAGGTTGTCGCGGCAGGCAATGACTTCACCTGCTACCTCAACAGCTGCAGCAATACCGCAGAGCTGACCATCAATCCCGGCAGTTCGATGATGCTGGACTTCGTCGTCAGGGTGGATGACCCGCTGGCGGCCGGCGTCACCGAGATCGTGAACCAGGTAGCCGTCGACGGCGTGGACTGCGCGGCCGCGGGCAACAGCTGCAGCGAGATCCTGCCAATCGCGCCGTCGGTGACGGTCGAAAAGACCGCGGACCCGGCCAGCGGTGTCCCGGTCCTGCCGGGTGCCCAGGTGTCCTACACCTTGACCGTCACGGTTGCCAACGCGCCGACCACCAGCGCCGTGGTGCTGAGCGACACGCTGGGCGCCGGCCTGACCTTCGACAGCGTGGGCAGCCCGGGCGGCTTCAGCCACGACGGCACCAACGCGCCGATCCACGTGTTCACCCTGCCTGCGGGTGCGGCGGTCGGTTCGCACAGCCTGACCTATGTCGCGGCTGTCGATGCGGATGCCGGCAACACCGTCGGCAACAGCGTGACGGCCGAAGGTGGTGGTGGCCCCGATCCGGTCTGCGTTGACTGTACGACCGAACATCCGGTGCACCGGCCTTCGCTCGAGCTGACGAAGACGGGCACGCTCTCGGCCGACGAGAGCACGATCACCTATGTGTTCTCGGTAGAGAACACGGGCAACGTGGCGCTGACCAACGTGTCGGTGAGCGACCCGCTGCTGCCGTCGCTGGACTGCCCGGTGATCGCGACCCTGGCGCCGGGTTCGACGCAGACCCTGGCCTGCACGGACAACGTGTACACCGTGCAGCCGGGCGACGTGGACGCTGGCCAGGTGGACAACACCGCGACCGCGAGCGGCCAGCCGCCGACGCCTCCGGGCGGCCCGACGCCGGATCCGGTGACGGACGACGACTCCGAAACCACGCCGCTGGCGCAGGATGCCGGCCTGGAAGTGGCGAAGTCGGTGACCTCGGCGGGTCCGTATACGGAAGGCGACGTCATCACCTACCAGTTCGTGGTGACGAACACCGGCAACGTGACGCTGAGCGGCGTGTCGATCACCGACCCGCTGCCGGGTCTGAGCGCGATCGCTTACGCGTGGCCAGGTGCCGACGGTGTGCTGGACGCTGGTCAGAGCGTGACTGCGACCGCGACCTATGTCGTGACCGCGGCCGACGTGAATGCCGGCAACGTGCACAACAGCGCGATCGCAGGCGGTACGCCGCCGTCGACGCCGTCGAACCCGAACCCGCCGCCGGTCGACAGCCCGCCGGACGAGGAAGACACCCCGATCACGCAGGATCCGAGCCTGGAAGTCACGAAGTCGGTGACTTCGACGGGTCCGTACACCGAAGGCGACACGATCACCTACCAGTTCACCGTGGTGAACACCGGTGACGTGACGCTGGCCAATGTGTCGGTCACCGACCCGTTGCCGGGTCTGAGTGCGATCACTTACGCGTGGCCAGGTGCCGCCGGTGTGTTGGACGTTGGTCAGAGCGTGACCGCGACCGCGACCTATGTCGTGACTGCCGCGGACGTGAACGCAGGCAACGTGCACAACAGCGCGATCGCGGGCGGCACGCCGCCGTCGACGCCGAGTAACCCCAACCCGCCGCCGGTCGACAGCCCGCCGGACGAAGAGGACACCCCGATTACGCAGGAGCCGGGCCTGTCGCTGGTGAAGTCGGCAGCATCCGCCGGTCCATACACCGAAGGCGACACGATCAGCTACCAGTTCGTCGTGACGAACACCGGTGACGTGACGCTGACCGATGTATCGGTCACCGACCCGCTGCCGGGCCTGGGCGCGATCACTTACGCGTGGCCGGGCGTCGATGGTGTGCTGGACGCTGGCCAGAGCGTGACCGCGACCGCGACCTATGTCGTGACCGCGGCCGACGTCAACGCCGGCAACGTGCACAACAGCGCGACTGCCGATGGCACGCCGCCGTCGACGCCGTCGAACCCGACCCCGCCGCCGGTGACGACGCCGCCGAGCCCGGTCGATACGCCGATCGCGCAGGATCCGAGCCTGTCGCTGGTGAAGTCGGTGACGTCTGCCGGTCCGTACAGCGAAGGCGACACGATCAGCTATCAGTTCGTCGTGACGAACACCGGCGACGTGACGCTGAGCAACGTCTCGGTCACCGACCCGCTGCCGGGCCTGAGTGCGATCAGCTATGCCTGGCCTGGCGTCGAAGGCGTCCTGTTGGTGGGCGAGACCGTCACCGCGACCGCGACCTACACGGTCACCGCGGCCGACGTGAACGCCGGCAACGTGCATAACAGCGCGATCGCGGGTGGTACGCCGCCGTCGACGCCGTCGAACCCGAACCCGCCGCCGGTCGACAGCCCGCCGGATGAGGAAGACACCCCGATCACGCAGGATCCGAGCCTGGAAGTCGCGAAGTCGGTGACTTCGACGGGTCCGTACACCGAAGGCGACACGATCACCTATCAGTTCGTCGTGACGAACTCCGGTGACGTGACGCTGGCCAATGTGTCGGTTACCGACCCGTTGCCGGGTCTGAGCGCGATCACTTACGCGTGGCCAGGTGCCGCCGGTGTGTTGGACGCTGGTCAGAGCGTGACCGCGACGGCGACCTATGTCGTGACTGCCGCGGACGTGAACGCCGGCAATGTCCACAACAGCGCGATCGCGGGCGGCACGCCGCCGTCGACGCCGAGCAACCCCAACCCGCCGCCGGTCGACAGCCCGCCGGACGAAGAGGACACCCCGATTGCCCAGGAGCCGGGCCTCGAACTCATCAAGTCGGTGACGTCTGCCGGTCCGTACACCGAAGGCGACACGATCACCTATCAGTTCGTCGTGACGAACACCGGTGACGTGACGCTGGCCAATGTGTCGGTCACCGACCCGCTGCCGGGTCTGAGCGCGATCGCTTACGCGTGGCCGGGTGCCGCCGGTGTGCTGGACGCTGGTCAGAGCGTGACTGCGACCGCGACCTATGTCGTGACCGCGGCCGACGTGAATGCCGGCAACGTGCACAACAGCGCGATCGCAGGCGGTACGCCGCCGTCGACGCCGTCGAACCCGAACCCGCCGCCGGTCGACAGCCCGCCGGACGAGGAAGACACCCCGATCACGCAGGATCCGAGCCTGGAAGTCGCGAAGTCGGTGACTTCGACGGGCCCGTACACCGAAGGCGACACGATCACCTATCAGTTCGTCGTGACGAACACCGGCGACGTGACGCTGGCCAACGTGTCGGTCACCGACCCGCTGCCGGGTCTGAGCGCGATCACTTACGCGTGGCCGGGTGCCGCCGGTGTGTTGGACGCTGGTCAGAGCGTGACGGCGACGGCGACCTATGTCGTGACCGCGGCGGACGTGAATGCCGGCAACGTGCACAACAGCGCGATCGCGGGCGGCACGCCGCCGGCGACGCCGTCGAACCCGAACCCGCCGCCGGTCGACAGCCCTCCGGACGAAGAGGACACCCCGATTGCCCAGGAGCCGGGCCTCGAATTCTCCAAGTCGGTGACTTCAACGGGTCCGTACACCGAAGGCGACACGATCACCTACCAGTTCGTGGTGACGAATACGGGTGACGTGACGCTGACCGGCGTGTCGGTCACCGATCCGCTGCCGGGCCTGAGCGCGATCACTTACGCGTGGCCGGGTGCCGATGGTGTGCTGGACGCTGGTCAGAGCGTGACTGCGACGGCGACTTACACGGTCACGGCTGCGGATGTAAATGCTGGCAACGTGCACAACAGCGCGATCGCGGGCGGCACGCCGCCGTCGACGCCGTCGAACCCGAACCCGCCGCCGATCGACAGTCCTCCGGATGAGGAGGACACC
This sequence comes from Luteimonas sp. A649, assembly GCF_054072735.1. Lineage (NCBI taxonomy): Bacteria > Pseudomonadati > Pseudomonadota > Gammaproteobacteria > Lysobacterales > Lysobacteraceae > Luteimonas > Luteimonas sp. A649. The sequence continues at coordinate 1,940,756 of NZ_JBSVRQ010000001.1, forward strand.
CCGATCACGCAGGATCCGAGCCTGGAGTTGACGAAGTCCGTCACCTCGACGGGCCCGTACACCGAAGGCGACACGATCAGCTACCAGTTCCTGGTGGTGAACACCGGTGACGTGACGCTGACCAACGTGTCCGTGACCGACGCGTTGGTGGGCCTGAGCGCGATCAGCTATGCCTGGCCGGGCGCCGAAGGCGTCCTGCTGGTGGGCGATAGCGTCACCGCGACAGCCACCTACGTCGTGACCGCCGCCGACGTGAACGCCGGCAACGTGCACAACAGCGCGACGGCTGATGGCACCCCCCCGTCGACCCCGACGAATCCGACCCCGCCGCCGGTGACGACACCGCCGAGCCCGGTCGATACGCCGATCGCGCAGGACCCGAGCCTGTCGCTGGTGAAGTCCGTGACCTCGACGGGTCCGTACACCGAAGGCGACGTCATCAGCTACCAGTTCGTGGTGGAGAACACCGGCGACGTGACGCTGACCAACGTGTCGGTCACCGACCCGCTGCCTGGCCTGAGCGCGATTGCTTACGCCTGGCCTGGTGCCGATGGTGTGTTGCTGGTGGGTCAAAGCGTGACTGCGACGGCGACCTACGCGGTCACCGCCGCCGACGTCAACGCCGGCACCGTGCACAACAGCGCGACTGCTGATGGCACGCCGCCGTCCACGCCGACGAACCCGACCCCGCCGCCGGTGACGACACCGCCGAGCCCGGTCGATACGCCGATCGCACAGGATCCGAGCCTGTCGCTGGTGAAGTCGGTGACGTCCGCCGGTCCGTACACGGAAGGCGACGTCATCAGCTATCAGTTCGTGGTTGAGAACACCGGTGACGTGACGCTGAGCAACGTGTCGGTCACAGACCCGCTGCCTGGCCTGAGTGCCCTGGCGTATGCCTGGCCAGGTGCCGATGGTGTGTTGCTGGTGGGCGAGAGCGTGACCGCGACCGCGACCTACACGGTCACCGCGGCTGACGTCAACGCCGGCACCGTACACAACAGTGCAACTGCTGATGGCACGCCGCCGTCCACGCCGACGAACCCGACCCCGCCGCCGGTGACGACACCGCCGAGCCCGGTCGATACGCCGATCGCGCAGGACCCGAGCTTGTCCTTGGTGAAGTCGGTGACGTCTGCCGGTCCGTACACCGAAGGCGACGTGATCAGCTACCAGTTCCTGGTGGAGAACACCGGTGACGTGACGCTGACAAATGTGTCGATCACGGATCCACTGCCGGGCCTAAGCGCCATCAGCTACGCCTGGCCTGGTGCCGATGGTGTGTTGCTGGTCGGTCAGAGCGTCACCGCGGCGGCCACCTACACGGTCACCGCCGCCGACGTGAACGCCGGCACGGTGCACAACAGCGCGACTGCTGAAGGCACGCCGCCGTCGACGCCGACGAATCCGACCCCGCCGCCGGTGACGACACCGCCCAGCCCGGTCGATACGCCAATTGCGCAGGACCCGAGCCTGTCGCTGGTGAAGTCGGTGACGTCTGCCGGTCCGTACACCGAAGGCGACGTCATCAGCTACCAGTTCCTGGTTGAAAACACAGGCGACGTGACGCTGACCAATGTGTCGATCACGGATCCGCTGCCGGGCCTGAGCGCGATCAGCTATGCCTGGCCGGGTGCCGATGGTGTGTTGCTGGTGGGCGAGAGCGTCACCGCGACCGCGACCTATACGGTCACCGCAGCCGACGTGAACGCCGGCAACGTGCACAACAGCGCGACTGCTGAAGGCACGCCGCCGTCGACGCCGTCGAACCCGACCCCTCCGCCGGTGACAACGCCGCCGAGCCCGGTCGATACGCCGATTGCCCAGGATCCGAGCCTGACACTGGTGAAATCCGTCACCTCGACGGGTCCGTACACCGAAGGCGACACGATCAGCTACCAGTTCCTGGTGACGAACACCGGTGACGTGACGCTGACCAACGTGTCGGTGACCGACGAACTCGTGGGCCTGAGCGCCATCAGCTATGCCTGGCCTGGTGCCGATGGCGTGTTGCTGGTGGGTGAGAGCGTGACCGCGAGCGCGACCTATGTCGTGACCGCCGCCGACGTCAACGCCGGCAACGTGCACAACATCGCGACTGCCGATGGCACGCCGCCGTCGACGCCGACGAATCCGACCCCGCCGCCGGTGACGACACCGCCGAGCCCGGTCGATACGCCAATCGCCCAGGACCCGAGCCTGACGCTGCTGAAGTCGGTGACGTCTGCCGGCCCGTATAGCGAAGGCGACGTGATCAGCTACCAGTTCCTGGTAGCCAACACCGGCGACGTGACGCTGACGAGCGTGTCGGTGACCGACGAGCTGCCTGGCCTGAGCGCTCTGGCGTATGCCTGGCCTGGCGCCGAGGGCGTGCTGTTGGTGGGCGAGAGCGTGACCGCGGCCGCGACCTACGTCGTGACCCAGGCGGACGTGAACGCCGGCTCCGTGCACAACACGGCGACCGCAGCGGGTACGCCGCCTGGTCGTCCGGGCGAGCCCGGTACGCCGATCGTCTCGCCGCCTGGCGAGGCCGTGGTGGAGATCGAGAGCGGAACCGACCTGTCGATCGAGAAGGTCGTGGACAACGCGACCCCCATCATCGGGACCAACGTGGTCTTCACCCTCACGGTGCGCAATGCCGGTCCGGCCGATGCCACCGGCGTGGTCGCCACCGACGCGCTGCCCAGCGGCTACAGCTTCGTGTCCAGTGCCGGTGACGGTGCCTACGACGCGGGCACGGGGCTGTGGACCATCGGCGACCTGGCCAATGGCGGCATCGCGACCCTGTCGATCACCGTGACCGTGAACGCCACGGGCGACTACCGCAACACGGCCAGCGTGGACGGCAACGAGACCGACCCGAATCCGGACAACAACATCGACGAGGAAACGCCGACGCCGATGCCGCGCATCGTGGCGATCGACGATCCGATGGGCACCGTGGACGCGGGCGAGACCACCCGCCCGGTACTTGGCAACGACACCGTGGGTCCCGACCCGGCGACGGTGCCGGAGGTCGTGCTGACTCCAGGTGAGCCCTCGCATCCGGGCCTGTCCATGAATCCGGACGGCTCCATCACCATCGCCGTGGATACGCCTACGGGGACCTATACCTACCCGTACACGATCTGCGACGCGGCCAATCCGACCAACTGCGATACCGCGATCGCGACCATCGATGTGGTGGGCAATCCGACGCAGCTGCGCGTGGTGAAGAGTGTCGCGGCCCGCACGGTCAACATCGGTGACCTGGTGCGCTACACGGTGACCGTGGAGAACATCGGCCTGGTGGACCTGGTCGACGGTGTGCTGGTCGATACGCCGCCGGCGGGCTTCAGCTACGTGGAAGGTTCGATGTCGGTGCGTGATGCCGATGGCGCCTTCACCCTGGCGCCCGGCCATCATCCGCTGCGGATCGGTGGCCTGGACATCGCCGCAGGTGGGGACGCCACCATCGTCTACCTGCTGCGGGTGGGTGCGGGCGTGCGCCTTGGCGTCCACGCCAACGAGGCGGTGGCCGTGGACGAAAACGGCAACCCGATCTCCAACGTGGCGACCGCGGAAGTGGTGCTTGACGGCGATCCGCTGCTCGACGACAGCCTGGTCTTCGGCACGGTCTTCGACGACCGCGACGGTGACGGCTGGCAGGATCGCGCCGACCTGGGCGGCGTGGCGGTCAGCGGTGGTTTCGCGCCGGGTGCCTACGTGGCCAACTCGACCACGATCGACAGCGGCAACGGCCCGCGCCCGCTGGCCGACGCCAGCTCGCCGCTGCTGCACGGCATCCAGGTGGGGGCCATCGCGGCCCGTGCGTCGGAAGCAGATCCGGCGCCGACGACGGTGATCCGCCAGCGCCTGAGCGCGCTGGAGTTCAACGATGGCTTCGTGCTGACCAGCGACCAGGGTGTGACGGTGCGCATGGCGGCGGACGGCCAGACCAGCGTCGAGCACAGCGGTGAAGCCGCCCGCGGCCTGAACGCCGCGGCGCCGACGGTCGAGCGCCGCGTGTCCTCGGTCGAGGGCGGTTACGAAGTGGCCTACGTCATCTCCAACCAGGGGATCGACGAGCGCGGTATCCCGGGCGTGCGCATCGCCTCGGTGGAAGGCCTGCTGATCGAAGCCGATCAGTACGGTCGTTACCACCTGGCCGACGTGCATGGCGGTGACTGGGGCCGTGGCCGCAACTTCATCCTGAAGGTCGACCCGGCGACGCTGCCGGCGGGGACCGGATTCACCACGGCCAATCCGCTGGTGCGCCGCGTCACGCCGGGCATTCCGGTGCGCTTCGACTTCGGCGTGAAGCTGCCGGTGCGGGTCCTGCCGGACGGTCGCGAGCAGGTCTCGCTGGAGCTGGGCGAGGTGCTCTTCGCCCCCGGCAGCGCCGAGGTGCGCGAAGCCTACCTGCCGATGATCGCGCAGGTGGCCGAGCGGATCGAGGCCCATGGCGGTGGCGAGGTGGTGATCAGCGCCGATGGCGACAGCGAGGCCCTGGCCTTCGCCCGCGCCGGTGCGGTGCGCGATGCGCTGCAGCCGCTGGTGTCGGCCGACGCGCAGCAGGGGCTGGAGGTCGTGCTGCGCACCCGCGTGGACGATCCGCATGCGCCCCTGGTCGCGGGTGCGACCGCCAGCGGGGCGATGCTCGGGACCGTGTTGTTCGACACCGACAAGTCGGCGATCCGGCCGGAGTTCAGCGGCCTGCTCGACGCGGTGGCCGCGCGGCTGGAGGCGATGGGTGGCGGCGTGGTGGTGGTCGTCGGCCACACCGACGTCCGCGGCCCGCATGCCTACAACGCGGCGCTTGGCCTGCGCCGGGCGACCTCGGTCTACGAGGCCTTGCGCATGCGCCTGCGGCCCGAGGTCCGCGAGCGGGTGAGAGTGGAATCCAGCGGTGATCCGGCTGCCCCGGCCGGGACGGATGCACGATGAACACGAGCCGGAAAATGAAGATGAAACTGCTTGACCGTGCCCTGCTGGGTCTCCTGGCGGGCCTGTCGCCAGTGGCCATGGCGCAGGACGCGGCGCCGGTCACCGCCCCGGCGGAAGCCGTGGACGCGGCGCCGACGGTGTTCGACTGCGATGCCGCCGGCTGCGCCGGCGACGAGGGCCTGCTGTTCCGCCTGCGCACGCGCAGCTACGACGAACCGGTGACCCATGGGACCGACGGGAACTCGGGCTCGGCTGCGCTGCAGCCCGACCGCCGCGTGTCCTTGGCCCTGGAAGGGCCGGGGCGCGCCGACATCGCCGGCAACTTCTCGATCCGCCTGCCCGGCGGCGGCGTGATCTGGGCCACGGAAGACCCGAACCTCGGCCAGCCGGAGCTGTCGGTCTCTGCTCCGACGATGGTGGCCTTCGCCGACGGTCGCATCCAGAAGCCGGTGCGCTTCTTCGCCCGTGGCAATTACACCGCCTTCATCGAGCGCTACGAGGTCATGGTGTTCCGCGGCAACGACGCCGACCTGGTCGCGCCGGTGGCGCGATTCGCGCTGCCGGTGACGGCGGTCGCGCAGGACGAGTGGGACGGCGAGCTGCCGTCGGCCATCCAGTTCCGCGCGGGCGACGAACTGGTCTACGTGCTTCGCGCCTATGACGCGCAGGGCCGCTTCGACGAGACCCATCCGCGCCGGCTGCAGCTGGTGACCCCGGCCGAGGCCGAGCGCGGCCTGCAGCAGGTGCGCAGCAGCGCCGAGCGCAGCCTCGGCACCAGCCTGGGCACCGAGCAGGCGCAGGACCAGATGCTGGTCGAGGATGTGTTTGCCGGCAACGGCCTGCGCCAGCAGAACATCCCGGTCTACGGTTCGCGCGTGCGCATCCAGGGCCGCAACGTGCCCGAAGGCCAGACGCTGTCGATCAACGGCGAAAGCTATCCGGTGGACATGGAGCGCAAGTTCGTCGCCGAGTACCTGATGCCGATTGGCCAGCACCGGTTCGACATCGCGGTGTCCGAAGGCGGCGCCGGTGCCGGTGCCGGTGCCGCGGCGTCGAGCTATCCGCTCGATGTCGAGGTCAGCGGCCGCTACTTCTTCGGCGTCGCGCTCGCCGACATCACCGTGTACGAGAACCGGGCCAGCGGGCCCGGGCGCGACCTGGCCCTGGCCGGCCGCGACGACGACATCCTCAGCGACGGCCGCCTGGCGTTCTACCTCAAGGGCAAGACGGCCGGCAGGTACCTGGTGACGGCGCAGGCCGACACCCAGAACCGCCCGCTCGGCGACATCTTCGACGGCTTCACCACCGCCGACCCGCAGGACATCTTCCGCCGCCTGGATCCGGACCTGTACTACCCGACCTATGGCGACGACTCCACGACGTACCGTGACGTCGACACCATGGGCCGGTTCTACGTGCGCGTGGACTGGGACAAGAACGAGGCCCTGTGGGGCAACTTCCACACCGGTATCACCGGCACCGAGTACGCGCAGTACTCGCGCGCCCTGTACGGCGCCGGGCTGAAGTGGCGCTCCATGGACAACAACGCCTGGGGCGATGCGAAGACGCAGCTGCGCGCGTTCGGCTCCGAGGCGCAGACCGCTCCGGGACACAGCGAGTTCACCGGTACCGGTGGCAGCCTGTACTACCTGCGTCATACCGACGTGCTGCCCGGCTCGGACCGGGTGGTGCTGGAAGTGCGTGACCGCACCACCGGTCGCGTCGAGCAGCGCATCGAGCTGCTGCGCGGTGCCGACTACGAGATCGACGAACTGCAGGGCCGGCTCCTGCTGACCCGTCCGCTGGCGCAGATCAGCCGCCAGAACATGCCCACCATCACCCGCGACGCGCCGCTGGACGGCTACGAGCAGCGGCTGCTGGTGGACTACGAATGGGTCCCGCAAAGCTTCGACCCGGACGACATCACCGCCGGCATCCGCGGCAAGCACTGGTTCGGCGACCACGTCGGCGTCGGCCTGACCTGGGTCGACGAGAACCGCGCCGGCGAGGACTACAGCCTGATGGCCGCCGACCTCACCCTGCAGGCCGGCCGTGGCACCTACCTGAAGCTCGAGCACAGCCGGACCGAGGCCAGCAGTGCGCCGGTGTTCTTCTCCGACAACGGCGGCATGAGCTTCGTGCAGACCAACCCGACCGGCCCGCGCGAAGGCGATGCGACCGCGGTCGAGGCGCGTGCCAACTTCATGGAGCTGGGCTGGACCCGGCTCGACTGGAGCGCAGGCGCCTGGTGGCGGCAGGTGGACGCCGGCTACTCGATCTCGCGCTTCGACACCGGTATGGACATCGAGGAACACGGCGCCGAAGTGCTGGGCCAGTTCTCCCCGGACCTGAGCGTGTTCGCCCGCTACAGCAATGCCGAACGCGGTGGCGACGTGCTGCGCCAGGCACAGGCCAGCCTGGAATGGCGCCCGGGCGAGTACAACGCCCTGACGGCCGAGGTGCGCCGCATCGAGGAGCGCCGGCAGGCGCAGGCAACGGCGGCGGGCATGCTGGGTGCGGTGAAGTACACCCATCGCTTCGGCACCGCGCTGGACCTGTACGGCATCGCTCAGGTGACCCTGGACGACGACGGCGGCCAGTACGAGGACAACGATGCGCTGACCCTGGGTGGCCGCTACAACTTCGCCAACCTGTCCACGGTCGGCGCCGAGGCCACCACCGGCGACCGTGGCGAAGGCGCCAGCGTCGAGGCGGAGTACCGGGTGTCGCCGCTGCAGAGCTTCTACGGCAGCTATACCTATTCCACCGACCGCAGCGACTACGACCCGCTGTTCAATCCCGCCGCGCGCAACGGCTGGACGCTGGGGCAGCGCTGGAGGATCTCCAACCAGACCAACATGTTCAACGAGAGCCAGTTCCTCAAGTCGCGCGGCGAGTCCGGCCTGGCCCACACCTTCGGCATGGATTTCTATCCGGTCAAGGGCTGGAACCTCGGCTTCACCCTCACCGACGGCGAACTGACCAACAGCGAGGGCGGCAACATCGACCGACGCGCGGTCAGCGTCTTCGGCGGCCACACCTCGCAGCGCACCGACTGGCAGAGCAAGCTGGAATGGCGCGAGGACACCGGCGTGGAGCAGCGCACGCAGTGGGTGAGTACCAACCGCCTGGCGCACCGGATCAACGAGAGCTGGCGGATCGCGGCGCGCTTCAACTACGCCGATACCGACGACGCCATCAACCCGGCCGCCGGCGCGAAGTTCATCGAAGGCAACTTCGGCTTCGCCTACCGGCCGTGGAACGAGAGCCGCTGGGGCCTGTTCGGTCGCTATTCCTACCTGTACGACCTGGCCACGCTGGGCCAGTTGGGCGGCGCCGACCACGACCAGAGGACGCAGGTCCTGTCGCTGGAGGGCGTGTACCGCCTCGGGCACCGCTGGGAAGCGGCGGCCAAGCTGGCGCGTCGCGAAGGCGAGGTGCGCTACGGGCGCGGCACGGGTGACTGGTTCGATTCGGCGACCACCTTCGCGGCCGGCCAGCTGCGCTACGAGCTGACCCACAAGTGGCACGGCCTGGCCGAGTACCGCTGGCTCGACGTGGACGACGGCGGCACCCGCCAGGGCTGGATGCTGGGCGTGGACCGCGACATCGGCCAGAACTTCCGCATCGGTGCCGGCTACAACTTCACCGACTTCAGCGACGACCTGACCGACTTCGATTACGATCACCGCGGCTGGTACATCAACTTCGTGGGCAGCTACTGAGCCCATTCGCGGCCGGTTCCGATCGGAACATGCGAGCCCGCCTGCATGCGAGTGCAGGCGGGTTTTTTAATGGTTCATCTCCCAAGTCCGGGGACACGGTTCGACGAGGAGTGCCTGCTTCTTTCGTTACGCCTCGCCGTGATCTGGAGGGCCCCGCCGCGGCCGGGAGGCCTTCGCGGCTCATGTCCCCCGGCATCCGCCTGGCGGCGGATGCCTCCTCCTTTACTTCCCCGCGAAGGCCTCCCGGCCACGACGGGGCTCGGGTTCCGCTGCAGATGTGCGAGATCCCGGGCTTTGCTTCCGGGTCACCGCGTACTGCTGCGCACCGGGTGCCAAGGCCCTTGAGAGCGAAGTCAAGGAGGAGGCGATGGCCGCAGGTCAGCGCCGGGGGACATGAGCGCTCAAGGGCCTTGCCACCCGGCACCCGCGCTGTATCAATGGCGCGCCATTCCCTCAGTTGGGAGAAGAGCCTTCTTCATGTGCGGCGGGCGGCGGAGGTGCTGTTCAGGCGGCGCGGACTGTTTCCAGCACCAGGCCGCCGTAGCGTTCGAGCTTCCCGGCGCCGATGCCGCCGACGCCGGACAGCTCCTCTTCGGTCTCGGGCCTGAGCGCGGCGATCTCGCGCAGGGTGGCGTCGTGGAAGATCACGTACGGCGGCACGCTCTGCTCGCGCGCCAACCGGGTGCGCAGTTCGCGCAGGGCTTCGAACAGCGGCTGCGCCTCGGCCGGCAGGTCCGGGGGCAGGGCGGCGCGGCCGTCGCGCGTGCGCTCCTTCCCGCGCGCCCGCGCCCGCGGCGCTTCCTTGCGCAGCAGCACCTCGCGTTGCCCCTGCAGCACCTCGCGGCTGTCCGCGGTCAGGCGCAGGCCGCCGTAGCCTTCGCTGTCGACGTCCAGCAGCCCGGCGGCCACCAGCTGCCGGAACACGCCGCGCCAGCTGCGCGCGTCGAGTTCGGTGCCGATGCCGTAGGTGCTGATCCCGTCGTGTCCGAACTGGCGGATGCGTTCCGATTCCGAACCGCGCAGCACGTCGATCAGGTGCGCCGCGCCGAAACGCTGCCCAGTGCGATAGACGCAGGACAGCGCCTTCTGCGCGGCCACCGTCGCGTCCCAGGTTTCCGGCGGCTGCAGGCAGTTGTCGCAGTTGCCGCAGGGCTCGCCGGCACCCTTGGCGGCGTAGTCCTCGCCGAAGCAGGCCAGCAGCACCTGGCGCCGGCAGCGGGTGGATTCGCAGTAGCCGACCAGGGCGTCGAGCTTGCGGTGCTCCAGGCGCTTGCGTTCGTCGCCGGATTCGGACTGGTCGATCATCTGCCGCAGCATGACCACGTCACCCAGGCCCTGGCACATCCAGGCCTCGGCGGGGTCGCCGTCGCGGCCGGCGCGGCCGGTTTCCTGGTAGTAGCCCTCGATCGACTTGGGCAGGTCCATATGCGCCACGAAGCGCACGTCGGGTTTGTCGATGCCCATGCCGAAGGCGATCGTCGCCACCACCACCACGCCGTCCTCGAGCAGGAAGCGGCGCTGGTTGGCGGCGCGCACCGAGGCGTCCAGGCCGGCGTGGTAGGGCAGGGCGTCGACGCCGGCCTCCTGCAGCATGGCGGCGGTCTTCTCGACCTTGTTGCGCGACAGGCAGTAGACGATGCCGGCCTCGCCGCGATGGCCTTCGATGAAGTCCAGCAGCTGGCGGCGGCCGTTGTCCTTGTTGACGACGGTGTAGCGGATGTTCGGGCGGTCGAAGGAGCTGGTGAAGCGCCGGGCGCCTTCGAGCTGCAGGCGCTCTGCGATCTCGCGCTGGGTCGGCGGATCGGCGGTGGCGGTGAGCGCGATCCGCGGCACCTGCGGCCAGCGCTCGTGCAGCACGGTGAGCTCGCGGTATTCGCGGCGGAAGTCGTGGCCCCATTGCGATACGCAGTGCGCCTCGTCGATCGCGAACAGGGCGATGCGGCTGGCGTCGAGCAGGGACATGAAGCGCGGCGTGAGCAGGCGCTCCGGGGCGACGTAGAGCAGGTCGAGGCTGCCTTCGCGCAGCTCGCGCTCGATGGCCGCGGCCTCGGCGCCGTCGAGCGTGGAGTTGAGGAAGGCCGCGCGGACGCCCAGCTGGCGCAGCGATTCCACCTGGTCCTGCATCAGCGCGATCAGCGGCGAGACCACCACTGCCGTGCCTTCGCGCAGCAGCGCCGGCACCTGGTAGCACAGCGACTTGCCGCCGCCGGTGGGCATCAGCACCAGGGCGTCGCCGCCGCCGGCGACGTGTTCGATGATGGCGGCCTGTTCGCCGCGGAAGGTCTCGTGGCCGAAGACCTCGTGCAGGATGCGGTGTGCGGCGTCACTCATGCGACAAGGATACCGGGGCGGCGTCTCAGGGCCCGGAACGCGAACGCCCGACGCGGGGTCGGGCGTTGCGCGCCGCGGATGCCGGGGAATCCCGGCCCCGGGGCGATTACTGGAGCAGGGAACGCAGCATCCAGGCGTTCTTCTCGTGGACCTGCAGGCGCTGGGTCAGCAGGTCGACGGTGGGGTCGTCGCCGGCATCATCGGCGTGGGACAGCGCCCGGCGGGCGGTGCGGCACACGGCCTCGTTGCCGCCGACCAGCTGGGCCACCATGGCGCGCCAGTCCGGTGCCTCGGTCAGGCCCGGCTCTTCGGCGATCGTCGACAGCTTGATGAACTCGGCGTAGGAGCCCGGCGCGTTGTAGCCCAGCGCGCGGATGCGCTCGGCGATGTCGTCGAGTGCGTTCCACTGCTCGGTGTACTGGTCCATGAACATCGCGTGCAGCGAGTTGAACATCGGCCCGGTCACGTTCCAGTGGAAGTTGTGGGTCTTCAGGTACAGGGTGAAGCTGTCGGACAGGAACTGGGCGAGATCCTGCGAAATCGTCTTGCGATCCTTGTCCGCGATCCCGATATCCACGCCGGGTGCCACCGAACCCGAGGCGGGCGAAGCAACGGGCGAGGCCTTGCGCGAGCTGCGCTTGGCATTCGTGGTCTTGTCCTTGGTACTTGTCTTGGTCTTCGCCATCACTGTGTCCTTTCTTGTCAGCGCGCGACAATGGCGCGATAGGGGCGGGATTGAAGCGGCCCGGAACTGTGAATCGCATGAGTGAAATGGAGTCTAGCCCTCGTGATGCAAGCCCGGCGTCAAGACGCCCGGGGCGCGGGGACATCGGTAAAGCGATGAGCCGCGACCGCGGCCGGCTGCTCGGCCTGTGGCGGCGCCGGGAGCAGGCGCGGGACGACGATGCGCCCCGCAAGGCGTTCGAGGACGCGCTGGCGCGCTCGGTGGCGCAGCGCGAAGCCCGGGCCGCGAGCCTGCCGCATGCCGAGGTCGATCCCTCGCTGCCGATCGCGACCGAGGCCGAGCGCATCGTCGAACTCCTGCGCGCGCACCAGGTGGTGGTGGTCGCCGGCGAGACCGGCTCCGGCAAGACCACCCAGCTCCCCAAGCTCTGCCTGGCCGCGGGCCGCGGCGCGGCGGGCCTGATCGGTTGCACCCAGCCGCGCCGCATCGCCGCGCGCGCCGTGGCGCGGCGCGTGGCCGAGGAACTCCAGGTGCCGCTGGGCGGCGCCGTGGGCTACCAGGTGCGCTTCACCGAAAACGTCGGCGAGCAGACCGCGATCAAGTTCATGACCGACGGCATCCTGCTGGCCGAGATCCAGTCCGACCGCTGGCTGTCGCGCTACGACACCCTGATCATCGACGAGGCGCACGAGCGCAGCCTCAACATCGACTTCCTGCTCGGCTACCTGAAGCAGCTGCTGGCGCGGCGGCCCGACCTGAAGCTGGTGGTGACATCGGCCACGATCGACACCGCGCGCTTCTCCGCGCACTTCAACGATGCGCCGGTAGTCAACGTGGAAGGCCGCGGCTACCCGGTCGAGATGCGTTACCGCGCGCTCGACGGCAGTGCGGGCGGCGATGGCCCGGGCGAGGATGGCGCGATGTCGACCACCGACGGCATCGTGGCCGCCTGCGACGAGATCATCCTGCGCGGCGGCAACGGGATGGGCGGCGACGTGCTGGTGTTCCTTCCCGGCGAACGCGAGATCCGCGACGCGCATCGCGCGCTCGAGGGCCGCAAGTACCGCCATACCGAGGTGCTGCCGCTGTATGCGCGCCTGTCCGTGCGTGACCAGGACCGGGTGTTCAACCCCGGCTCGCAGCGGCGCATCGTGCTCGCGACCAACGTCGCAGAAACCTCGCTGACGGTGCCGCGCATCCACTACGTGGTGGATCCCGGGCTGGCGCGGGTCAAGCGTTACAGCCCGCGTCAGAAGCTCGACCGCCTGCATATCGAGCCCATCAGCCAGGCCAGCGCCAACCAGCGGGCCGGCCGCTGCGGCCGCATCGCCCCGGGAACCTGCTATCGGTTGTACGACGAAGCCGATTTCGCCGCGCGCCCGGAATTCACCGATCCCGAGATCCGCCGCGCCGCGCTGGCGGGCGTGATCCTGCGCATGCTGGCGCTGGGTCTTGGTGCGATCGAGGAATTCCCTTTCCTCGAGCCGCCCGACGCGCGCGCGATCGCCGACGGCTGGCAGCAGCTGGCCGAACTGGGCGCGGTGGATGCGGCGCGCAAGCTCACCGCGCACGGCCAGGCGATGGCGAAGCTGCCGGTGGACGTGAAGCTCGCGCGCATGCTGGTGGCCGCGAACGAGCATCGCTGCCTGCGCGAGATGCTGGTGATCGCGAGCTTCCTCGGCATCCAGGATCCGCGCGAGCGCCCCGCTGACCAGCGCGGCGCGGCCGACGCCGCACATGCCGCGTTCCGGGACCCGAAGTCGGAGTTCGTGGCCATCCTGCGCCTGTGGGAGGCCTATCGCGTCGCGCACCAGGACTTGACCCAGTCGCAGTTGCGCAAGTGGTGCGACCGCAACTTCCTGGGCTTCCTGCGCATGCGCGAATGGCGCGAGCTGCATCGCCAGCTGAAGCTGCAGTGCGAAGGGCTGGGATGGAGTGAAGAGGATCGGGCCGGCGATGTGCTCTTCGCTGCGGGCAGTGAAGACGATGCGTCGGGGCAGGCGGCCGCGGCTGCTCAAGTCCAGGATGGCGCCCGACCGCCCCGCCAGCGCCAGCGCCGGCGTCAAGGCCAAGACCAGGGCCAAGACCAGGGCCACAGCCAGCGGCACGGTGTCTCCGCCAGCCCGGGGAAGGATGCGGCTGCCGAAGCGCGCGATCTCTACCAGAGCGTCCACCGCGCGCTGCTGGCAGGGCTACCGACCCAGGTCGGCCATGTGCTCCCCGAACGCGACAAACGCCGCCAGGCCAGCTACGAAGGCCCGCGCGGCCGCCGCTTCCAGCTCTTCCCCGGGTCGACGCTGGGCTCGCGTCCGCCGCCGTGGCTGCTCACCGCGACCCTGCTCGACACCGAGAAAGTGTGGGCGCTGACCAATGGCGCGATCGAGCCGGAGTGGGTCGAAGCCGAACTGCCGCACCTGCTCTCGCGGCGCCACTTCGATCCGCGCTGGTCGCGGAAGCAGGGGCGCGTGGTCGGCAGCGAACAGGTTGGCCTGTTCGGCCTGGTGCTCGCGGCGGCGCGGCCGTTCCACTACGGCGCGCACTATCCGGAGGAGGCGCGCGAACTGTTCCTGCGCGACGGCCTGGTGGCGGGCGAGATCAACCTGCGCGCCGACTTCGTCGCCCGCAATCGCCGCACGCTGGAGTCGGCCGAAGAGGAAGAGGCCAAGCAGCGCCGCACCGGCCTGGTGGTGGACGAGGACTGGATGCTGCGCTGGTATCGCGACCGCGTTCCCAGCGAGCTGATCAGCGCCCAGGCGCTGGATGCCTGGTACGCGAAGCTGCCCAAGGAGCAGCGGCGCCAGCTGCAGTGGACCCGCGACGACCTGCTGGTCGCCGACGGCAGCGATGCGGAGCGCTTCCCCGCGTACTACCCGCTGGGGGATGCGCGCCTGGCCGTGCACTACCGCTTCGAGCCCGGCGCGCCCGACGACGGCATGACCGTGGTCGTGCCGCTGCACCTGCTCAACGCCATGGACGGGCCGCGGCTGGGCTGGCTGGCCCCGGGCTTCGTGCAGGAGAAAGCCACCGCCTTGCTGCGCAGCCTGCCGAAGGCCCTGCGCCGCAACTTCGTGCCGGCGCCCGACTTCGCGCGTGCTTTTGCCGATGCCCATGGCGATGCCGACGCCGCCACCGACAGCATCAGTGGTGCGCTGGCCCGCTTCCTCAAGCGCCTGACGGGCGTGGAGATCGCACCCACCGATTTCGACGACACAGCGCTGGAGCCCCACCTGCGCGCCAACCTGCGCCTGCTCGATGCCGACGGCCGCCGCGTGCTGGCCGAATCGCGCGACCTGGACGATCTCCGCGCGCATTTCGGTTCGCGCGCCGCCGATGCTTTCGCGGCGCACGCGTCCGCCGGCCTCGCGCGCGAGGCGCTGACCGAGTTCCCGGACACGCCGATTCCCGTTTCAGTGCCCGGCGCCGGCGGTGTGCCGGCCTTCCCCGCGCTGCACGACGACGGCGACAGCGTCTCGCTGGACGTGCACGCCGACCGCACGGAGGCCGAGCGCCAGCACCCCCGCGGGGTGCGCCGGCTGCTCGCGCTGGGGGTTGCCGAGCGCATTCGGCAGGCACGCAAGCAGCTGCCGATACAGCCGAAGACGGCCCTGCTGTATGCCGCGATCGAGTCCACCGCGCCGCGGGGCGCCGGTGGCAGCCGTCCAGCCGACACGCTGCGCGAAGACCTGGTGGACGGCGCCTTCGCGGCGCTCACCGCCGAAGGCCTGGGCGCGATCCGCGATCCCGCGGCGTTTGCCTCGTGCGCCGACGCAGTGGGCAAGGGCCTGTTTCCGGAGGCCATGCGCCGCCTGAAGCAGGCGGAAGCGATCCTGTCCCTGGTGGCCGACGCGCGGGCTGCCCTGGATGGCAAGCTGATGGGCTGGGCGCGCGGCAACCTGGATGACATGCAGGCGCAGCTGGCTGCACTCGCCCCGGCCGGCTTCCTGCGCGACGTGCCGGCCAGCGTGCTGGCCGAGTACCCGCGCTACCTGAAGGCGCTGGTGACGCGGGCATCGCGCGCGCTGAACGACCCGTCGCGCGACCAGCAGCGCATGCTCGAGCTCATGCCTTTCGCCGACGCGCTGGCGCGCGCGACGGCCCAGGGTTGCGCGGGCGAACCCGGCTGGCAGGCCCTGCGTTGGGACCTGGAGGAACTGCGCGTGCAGGTGTTCGCGCAGGAACTCGGCGCGAAGGGCGGGGTGTCGCCGAAGAAGCTGGCGACGCGGCTGGCTGCGCTTACTTGATCCGCTCGACCTTGGCGCGCGTGTTGTAGCCCTCGATCGCCATGTACCACGCGTTGCCGATCAGACCCGGGGTGATCCGGACTTCGGGGCTGTCGCGGCGGGCGCCCGACAGCGTCGCGGCATCGGTCTGGCGCCAGACCTGGCCATTGTCGAGCGTGTACTCGCGGCCCCGCGAGAAGCCGCGGAACTCGCCGACGATGTGCCCGACCACCGGTTCGGTGGAACCGAAGGAGAAGAAGCCGCGGTTCTCGTCCTCGACTTCCTTCTTCGCCGTGGCCGCAGCCTTTTCGGACTCGGTGTCGATCGTGCGATTGAGCCAGGCGTTGAGCCGTTCAAGCTCGTCCGCGCTCAGCTTGTCCAGGCCCGTGGCCTTGAACTCCTCGGGTGTCATCTGCGTCTGGATCGCCTGCTGGGCCGCGGCCGGCGCGGCGACGAAGAGCAGGGCGGCAAGGAGGATGCTGCGTACCGGCATGGCGTCTGTTCCCGGGGGCGAGGTCGGGCTAGTGTAGACCGTCCTGCCTTCCGCACAGCACCCGTCGCCGTGGTCGACACAGTGGATATCGAGGCCTTGCTGGCGCTGCCTGCGCTGCGGACGCTGCCGCGTCCGGTGTCCGGGCTGCTGCGCGATGCCGCCGCGTGCGGACCCGCGCCCTGCGTCGATCCGCGCGCGGTGCTGGAGGACACGCTTGCCGCCCTGGCCCTGCTCGATGCCGATGGCGACGTCATGGCCGCGGCCATCCTGCACGCAGTACCGGACTGGGCCGCAGGCGACGCCGCTTCGAAGCAGGTGGCCTGCCCGGCGCTGCCGGCCCTGCTGGAAGGCCAGGCCGCCGCCAACCAGGTCTGGGCGCTGCACGCCGAGCAGGGCGCCCGCCGCGGCCACGAGGGCCTGCGCCGGTTGCTGCTGGCGATCGTGCGCGACCTGCGCGTGGTGCCGATCCTGCTCGCCCGGCAGCTGGCGCGGATGCGCGCCGCAGCAGCGCTGCCCGAACCCGAGCGCCTGGCGCTGGCCCGGCTGACCCGTGACATCCACGCGCCGCTGGCGAACCGCCTGGGCATCTGGCAGCTGAAGTGGGAGCTCGAGGACCTCGCGTTCCGCCACCTCGAGCCCGAGACCTATCGCCGCATCGCCAAGCTGCTCGACGACACGCGCGCCGGCCGCGAGCGCTACATCGCCGATGTCACCGGGGCACTGGACGATGCCTTGGCCGCGGCCGGCGTCACCGGCGACATCGCCGGGCGTCCGAAGCACATCTACAGCATCTGGAAGAAGATGCAGAAGAAGGGCGTGCCGATCGGTGAGCTCTATGACCTGCGCGCGGTGCGCGTGCTGGTCGACGACGTGCAGGCCTGTTACGCAGCGCTGGGCACGGTGCACGCGCTGTGGACGCCGGTGCCGGGCGAGTTTGACGACTACATCGCGCGCCCCAAGAACAACGACTACCGTTCGCTGCACACCGCCGTGGTCGGCCCCGGCGGCAAGACGCTCGAGGTGCAGATCCGCACGCGTGAAATGCACGAACAGGCCGAGCGCGGCGTGGCCGCGCACTGGCGCTACAAGGAGAGCGGGGGCTCGCAGCGCTCGGCCGCCGGCGAGGCCGCGGTCAACCGCAAGATCGAATGGATGCGCAACCTGCTCGACGCGACCGCCGACTCCGGCGATGGCGTGCTGGCCGGCGCGTTCGACACCGAGCTGGTCGAAGACCGCATCTACGCGCTGACACCGAAGGGCGAGGTCATCGACCTGCCGCGCGGCGCGACGCCGCTGGACTTCGCCTACCGCGTGCACACCGAGGTAGGCCACCGCTGCCGCGGCGCCAAGGTCGATGGCCGCATCGTGCCGCTCGACCACGTGCTGCGCAGCGGCGACCGCGTCGAGATCATGACCGGCAAGGTCGCGGAGCCGCGACGCGACTGGCTGATGCTCACCAACGGCTATCTCGCCAGCGCGCGTTCGCGGGAGAAGGTGCGGTCGTGGTTCCACAAGCTGGACCGCGCGCGCAACCTGCAGGATGGCCGCGAACTGCTGGAGCGCGAGCTCAAGCGCGTGGGCCTGGGGCAGGCCGACCTGGCGCCGGTGCTGCGCCGCTTCAACGTCGACAGCGTCGATGAGCTGCATGTCCATGTCGCGCTGGGCGACGTCGGACCCCACCAGGTGGCGCGCGCCCTGTCCGAGCACGAGCGGGCCCAGCGCGAGTCGGAAGTGCCCGACGACGACGGCGTCATCGCGCTGCGCGCCCCGAAGCGCGTGCGCCGCAGCGGCGGGCAGGACTTCACCGTCGTCGGCGTCGACAACTTGCTGGTGCAGATCGCGCGCTGCTGCCATCCGCTGCCGGGCGAGGCCGTCCGCGGCTACCTGACGCGCTCGCGCGGCGTGAGCGTGCATCGTGCCGACTGTGCGGCCTTCGCACGCCTGGCGGAGAAGGAATCGCAGCGCGTGCTGCCGGTGGAGTGGGGTGCATCGGGCGGTGGGCACGAGGCCGCAGTGACCCTGGACGCGGTCGACCGCAAGCACCTGCTCAAGGACGTGACCAACCTGATCGCGCAGGAAGAAGCGCACGTGCTGTCCATCGACGGTGGCGCGTCGCGCGGCGCGGGGCGCGTGCAGCTGCGGCTGTCGCTGCGCGTGGCGGACTTCGGCCAGCTCTCGCGGCTGCTGGGCCGGCTGGAAGCGCTGCCCGGAGTCGAGCGTGCGCGCCGGGCCTGAGCCCGGCAGCGTGCCCGCCGCCAACATGTTCATGCGCCGCCGTTTAAGCTCGGCCGCGTGAATCCACGCAGGCAGGCCGATCCGTTTCCCGATCCCCCCGGCGCCGACGCCATCGCGCGCTGGCTCGCCGGCATGCCCGAACGCCTGGGCATGCGGCGCCACTGGCGCTGGTGGCTGATCGGTTTGATGCTGCTGGTGGTGGCGCTGGCGATGCTGCGCGCGCCCATCGGCGCCTGGCTGTGGCCGCAGACGCGCGCGCAGGCGCTGAACGACGAAGCGGAGCGTGCCTTGGCCCGCGGCATGCTGAGCGCCGAGGACGGACGCGGTGCACGCGAGCTGTTCGAAGCCGCACTGGCCATGGATCCCGACCGCGGCGAAGCGCGCCAGGGCCTGGCCCGGGTGGCGCTGGCCGCGCTGGGCCAGGCACGGATGGCATTGGCCGAGGATCGCTTTGCCGACGCCCATCGCCACTTGGCGCTGGCGCGCGCGCTGTCGGTTCCGCGCGCCGAGGCCGACGCACTGGCGGATGCCCTGCGCATGCGCGAGGCCGGCGCAGCGGGCATCGACGGCATGTTCGCCCGCGCCGAACTCGCGCATGCGCAGGGGCGGCTCGACGACGGCACCGCCAGCGCGCTGCCGCTCTACGCGCGCGTACTGGCACTGGAGCCGGCGCATGCGGGCGCGCTGCGCGGTCGTGAAGATGCGCTGGGCGAGCTGCTGGCGCAGGCCCGCGAGGCGCTGCGTGCCGGCGATGTCGAACACGCGGTGCGCCTGGTCGCCACCGTGCGCGACTACGACCCCGCGCACATGGACATGACCGACACCGTGGCAAGGCTGACCGAGGAGTCCGGCCTGGACAGCGACGGGGTGGCCAGGCTGCTTGCGGGCGAGGTCGCGGTGCGTCCGGGTGTCGGCGGCGGTCCCGACGCGGATGCCGGCGTCCTGGCGATGTCCGCAGGCGCGCGTGCGCAGCGGGTGTCCGTGCTGCTGGCGGAGGCCGAGGTCGCGCGCACCGACGGAAAGATATTTGCACCCGCGGGCGAAAACGCCGTGGAGAAGGTCGCTGCGGCACGCGCCCTGGATCCCGCATCGCCGGCCGTGGCGGCGGCGGTGGGCCGGTTGCTGCCGGCCGCGAACGAGTGCCATGCGCTTGCGCTGCGCGGCAACCGCCTGCGCAGCGCCGCGTCCTGTCTCGATGCCCGGGCCGCGCTCGGCGACGACGCCGGTGAACTCTCGGCTGCACGCCGGCAGCTCGCCGAACGCTGGCTGGCCGTCGGCGACGAGCGCCTGGGCGCCGGCGAGATCGGCAATGCGCGCAGCGCCCTCGCGGCGGCGCGCGTGGCGGATCCGGCTGTTCCCGGGCTCGCCGACTTCGAGCTGCGCGTGCGCGCGGCCGCCGCCGCGCTCAGGCCGGAATGAGCGCGCGCGTCAGTCGATGAACACCCGGCGCACGACGCCGCGCGCCGCATCCGCCGAAAAATGCAGGGCGATGTTGTCCAGGCCGTTCGCAGCCAGGCGTTCCCATAGTTCGCGATCGCCATAGGCGCGGACCACGGCATCCGCGAAGGCGACGGCGTCGTCGGCCACCAGCACGTCGTGGCCGTCGATCAGGTGCATGCCCTCGGCTGCGCAGCTGGTGGCCACCACCGGCTGGCCGTGGGCCATGCTCAGGTTGACCTTGCCCTTGACCCCGGCGCCGTAGCGCAGCGGCGCCAGTGCGAGCCGGCAGCCGTCCATGTACGAAGTGATGTCGGGCACGTAGCCGTGCACGGTGATGCCGGGCACGCCTGACAGCGCAGCGACCTCCGGCGGCACGTCGGCGCCGATGCAGTGGAAGCCGACGTCGGGCAGCCGCGCGCGCACCAGCGGCATCACCTCGCCCCCGAACCAGCGCACGGCATCGACATTGGGCGGGTGGCGGAAACCGCCGACGAAGACCAGGTCGCGGCGCTGGTCGAAGGGCAGGCCCGGGCCGGCCACGCTGTGCAGGTTGGACAGGACCTCGACCCGGGCGTCGGGCGCATCGGCGGCCAGCACCTCGCGCTCGACCGCGCTGACCACGAGGGTCGTGTCGGCAGCGGCGATCACCGCCAGCTCCTGGCGTCGCGTGCGCGCGGCCGCCTGCGCGAGCGTGCGGTCGGCGGTGACGTCGGCGGTGCGCGTTTCGCGCAGGTAGTGGAGGTCGATGGTGTCGAAGACCACACGCGCCTGCGGCGCATGGCGTCGCAGCAGGGGCAGGAACTCGCTGGCCACGTAGTGGCGGCAGACCATCACCACGTCGAAGCGCGGCCCGTGTTCGGCCAGCCACGCCGGTGCGCGCGCGGCGTGCGGCGCGCTCCAGGCTTCGACGCCGGACTGGCGCAGGGCATCGGTATAGCGACCGTCGTAATGGCGGTTGGCGGGCAGGAACACCACGTGCGCGCCTTCCTCGCGCAGCAGGCGCATCAGGTTGACCAGGCGCAGGGAGCCCGAGTCGCGGTCGGGCTGCGGCGTCAGGGCATCGATCACCAGCACCTGGCGCTGGTGGCGGTGCAGGCTCGCCGGGGAGGGCTCGTGCGGCGGCTGGAGCCTGGACAGGGCCTCGCGGCGATGGGCGAGGAACACCTCGCGATTGCGCACCTGGTGCGCCTTCACGCCGCTGCCAAGGTCGGTGCCGGCGCTGGTGCCTTCGTCGTGGACCACCCGCGCGGCCGGCTGGTAGAGCACGCGGCGGCCCGCCGCGCGCACCGCGAAGGCGAGGTCGGTGTCCTCGTAATAGGCCGGCGCATAGCGCCGGTCGAAGCCGCCGAGGTCGAGGAACAGCTGCCGCGGGATCGCGATCGCGGCGCCGCTGGCGTAGTCGGCGTCGCGCAGGTACGCGTAGCGCGGGTCGGAGGGATCACCGAAGCGCCCGTAGTTCCAGGCGTTGCCGTCGTTGAACACCACGCCCCCGGCTTCCTGCAGGCGGCCGTCCGGATACAGCAGCTGCGCGCCCGCCAGGCCCGCATCCGGATGGGTGTCGAAGGTGTCCAACAGCGCGTCCAGCCAACCCGGCTGCGGCACGGTGTCGTTGTTGAGCAGCACCAGGTAGCGGCCGCGGGCCAGGGCGGCGCCGTCGTTGCAGGCGGCGATGAAGCCGCCGTTGGCGGCGCGGCGGTGGTAGCGCAGACCTTCGACCCGTGGCAGCAGCTCCGGGGTCTCGTCGCCGGAGCCGTCATCGACCACCAGTACTTCGAACGGCGCCCGTGGAGGATGCGCGGCCAGCGCCCGCAGGCAGGCCAGGGTGTGCGCGAACTGGCCGTACACCGGGATCACGATGCTGGCGACGGGCGTGTCGCTGGTGGCCAGGGCGAAGGGCGCGAAGGGCGCCGCTGCCGGCAGGTACAGGCCTTCCCGCAGCGCCCGCCGGGGCGGCAGCACCTGCTCGCGCAGGCGCGTCCAGCTGGCGCGCAGCCCGCGGGTGCGCAGGCTCAGCAGCCCGCGGTGGAGGAGGCCGGCGGCACGTGCGATGAGGAAGCGCGCGTCGGCGATCGTAAGGGACATCCAGCGACAACTCCGGCTGAAGGGGGGCGTGCGCGGCCGGGGAGGGGCTGCCGGCGCTGGGCTAGACTCGGCACGGATCGCCGCATTCTCGCATTCCGCGCCGCAGCCCGGCGTCCTCCCACCACGCCGCCGAGCCCGCATGGCACGCATCGATTACGACGAAGACGACCACGACGATGATGGCAGCCCGCGCCGCGACTGGCGACGTACGCTGCTGACCTGGTGCCTGGCAGCGGCAGGGCTGGGGCTCGGGTTCCTGGTCCCGTACATGCTGTACCTGAACCACCAGGTCAACGAGCGCTTTGGCCAGCTGCAGTGGCAGCAGCCCACGCGGGTCTACGCGCGGCCGCTGGCGCTCGCACCCGGGACGGCGATGGACGCCGCCACGCTGAAGCTTGAACTTGCCGCCGCCGGCTATCGCGAGGGCGACGGCCAGCGGCCGGGCACCTGGGCCGGGAAGGACGGCACCTGGACCATCGCCAGCCGTGGTTTCACCGACGTCGCGGGCGCGGTGGCGCCCAGCCGCGTCGAAGTGCGCATCGCGAAGGGCACCGTCGCCCGGGTCCGCGACCTGGTTGGCGACCGCAACGCCGAGCTCGTGCGCCTGGACCCCGCGCGCATCGCCACCCTATATGGCCGGCAGCAGGAGGAGCGCCGCCTGGTGCGCGTGGCGGAGGTGCCGCAGCAGCTCACCGACGCCCTGCAGGCGGTCGAGGACCGCGATTTCGCCCACCACCACGGCATCGACGTGCGCGGCATCGTGCGCGCGGCGTGGATCAACCTCAAGGCCGGCGAGGCGCGCCAGGGCGCGAGCACCCTGACCCAGCAGCTGGCGCGCAGCGGCCTGCTCGGCATCGGCCGCGAGCAGACCTGGAGCCGCAAGTTCAACGAGATCCTGTACGCGCTGATCATCGAGGCGCGCCACGACAAGGGCGAGATCCTCGAGGCCTACCTCAACCAGGTCTACCTGGGCCAGCGCGGCAACCAGGCCATCCGCGGCGTGGCCGCAGGCTCCGAATACTGGTTCGGACGCAGGCTCGACGACCTGGGCACCGAGCACGTGGCGCTGATGGTCGGCATCATCCGCGGCCCGTCCTACTACGACCCGCGCCGGCATCCCGAGCGCGCGAAGACCCGCCGCGATTTCGTGCTCGGCGAGATGCTCGAAACGGGGCTGATCGACCAGGCCGAACACGACCGCGCCGTCGCTGCGTCGCTGGGCGTGACCACGGCGCCGGGCAGCATCGCCGCCAACCGTTTCCCGGCCTACGTCGACCTGGTCCGCCGCCACCTGGCCAGCGACTATCCCGCCGACAAGCTGCAGGGCGCGGGGCTGGCGGTGATGACCAGCATGTCGCCGTCTGCGCAGGCCTACGCCGAAGACGCGGTCACCGGCACGCTGGAGGCGCTGGCGAGCAAGAACAGGCCGTCGCTGGAAGCCGGCCTGGTGGTCACCGACGTGCACAGCGGTGAAGTAGTGGCGGTGGTCGGCAGCCGCGACGTCGACATGCCCGGCTTCAACCGCGCGGTCGAGGCCCAGCGGCCGGTGGGTTCGCTGCTCAAGCCCTTCGTCTACCTGCTGGCGCTGGCGCTGCCTGACCGCTGGTCGCTGGCCACCCTGGTGGACGACTCCCCGGTCGCGGTCACGCTGCAGAACGGCAAGCGCTGGACCCCCGGCAACTCCGACGGCAAGAGCCACGGCAACGTGCGCCTGATCGACGCCCTGGCGCGTTCGTACAACCAGGCCACGGTGCGCGTGGGCATGGCCGTGCGTCCCGAGCGCCTGGCGTTCCTGATCCGCCAGCTGGCGGGCATCGAAGCGGTCGCGAACCCGTCCCTGATCCTGGGTTCGGTGGACCAGAGCCCGTATGCGATGGCGCAGCTGTACCAGTTCCTCGCATCCGACGGCGAGATCCAGCCGCTGTACACCGTGCGCGGCGTGCTCGATGGCGACGGCAAGCTGCTCACCCGCTACGACAAGGCGCCGGCCCAGCCCGACGACCGCGACCGCACCGCCGCGCGCCTGGTGACCCTGGCGCTGCAGCAGGCCGTGAGTTCCGGTACCGGGCGGCAGCTCGTCAACGACGGCCTGGGCCGGTTGGCCGCGGCCGGCAAGACCGGCACCAGCAACGACGGCCGCGACAGCTGGTTCGCCGGTTGGACCGGTGACCACCTGGCCGTGGTCTGGGTCGGCAACGACCAGAACGAGCAGACCGGCCTGTACGGTGCCACCGGCGCGATGCGGGTCTGGTCGGGCATGTTCAAGCGCCTGCCCAGCGCGCCCTTGAAGGTCGCGGGCCGGGGCCTGGAGTGGAGTTGGGTGGTCCAGGGCCACAGCACCGACGCCGATTGCGAGGGCGCGCGTCGCTTCCCCTTCAATGCCGACTTCGTGCCGCCCTGGCAGCCCTGCGTGCGCGAACTGCCGCCCGAAGAACAGTCGGGTGGCTGGCGCGAGTGGTTCGGCTTCGGCCGTGATCCCGCCACTACGCCGCAGCCTCCAGAATCCGAGTCCGAGTCCGAGACGCGCAGATGATCCACGATCCCCCACGACCCCTTCTTCGCACGCGTGGCGTGTTGGCCGCGGCGGTGCTGCTGGGCCTGGCCGCCTGCGCGTCCGCGCCCGAGGCGCCGGCAGTGCAGCCGCTGACCGACGCCACCCCCGCGCAGATGGTGGAGTACGTCCACGCGGCCGCCGGTGATGGTGCGGGCGAACTCAACGTGCAGCCGCTCCGGAACGCCGAAGTCGAAGACCTGCGCCAGCAGGCCGACCGCCTGCTGCAGACCGGCCACCCCGCTGACGCCGCCGCCGCGCTCGACCACGCGATCACGCTGGTGCCCGACGATCCCGCGCTGCTCCAGGAGCGCGCCGAGGTCGCGCTGCTGATGTCCGACTTCACGCGCGCGGACGAGCTCGCGGCCCGGGCGCAGGCCCTGGGCTCGGGCGTGGGCCCGCTGTGCCGCCGCCACTGGGCCATTCGCGAGCAGGTCCGCCTGGTGCAGGGCGACGCCGCCGGTGCGGCCGCCGCGAAGGACGCGATGGCCGAATGCAGGGTGGCGCCAGCCCAGCGCTGGTGAGCTGCACGGAGCGCGCTGGGAGAATCCCGACAGTGCTGCCTGTCCGCGGACGAGTCCGCAGGCAGCGGTTTGCGGCGATCATGGCGTCCTGATGAACCTTTCCCGACCCAGTGATCCCGCCCTCGATGACGCGGCCGGCGCCGACGCGCCGTGCGAGCCCGCGCTCGCCCGTGAGAGCCGTGACGCCCTGTCCGCCGATGGTCCGCTGGCCGCGGTGCTGCCGGGTTTCCGTCCGCGGCAGGCGCAGCAGGACTTTTCGGCCGCGGTGGCTGCGGCCTTCAACGACCGCGGCGTGCTGCTGGCCGAAGCCGGTACCGGCACCGGCAAGACCTTCGCCTACCTGGTCCCGGCGCTGCTGTCGGGGCGCAAGACCATCGTCTCCACCGGCACGCGCGCGCTGCAGGACCAGCTCTACCACCGCGACCTGCCGCGGGTGCGCGATGCGCTGGGCACCGGCCTGCGGACTTCGCTGCTGAAAGGGCGCGCCAACTACCTCTGCCGCCACCGGCTGGAGCGTGCGCGCGGCGAGAACCGCTTCCAGACGCCGGCCCAGGCCGAGCACTTCCAGCGCATCGTGGCCTGGAGCGGACGCACCCGCATGGGCGACCTGGCGGAGCTTGAATCGCTGCCCGAGGATTCGCCGCTGCTGCCCCTGGTCACGTCGACCGCCGACAACTGCCTGGGCAGCGAGTGTCCCTTCTGGGGCGAGTGCTTCGTGGTGCAGGCACGACAGCGCGCCCAGGAGGCCGACGTGGTGGTGGTCAACCATCACCTTCTGCTCGCCGATCTCGCGCTCAAGCAGGAAGGCTTCGGCGAGATCCTGCCCGGCGCGGAGGCCTTCGTCGTCGACGAGGCCCACCAGCTGCCCGAGCTCGCCGCGCAGTTCTTCGGCGAGGGCCTGTCGGCGCGGCCGCTGGTCGAACTCGCGCGCGATGCGATCTCGGAATCGCACGGCGTCAACGGCGCGCTGGCCGCGCTGCAGGAGCCGGCGCGCGCGCTGGAGCAATCCACGCGCCTGCTGCGCGCTGCCATGGAGGTGCTGGCCGCGCGCGGTACGCGCCCGCAGCTGCTGGCCGTGCCTGAGGTGGTCGAGTCGTTGGACGGCCTCGACGTCGCGCTGCTCGCGCTTGCGGATGCGCTGGTGCCGCTGGCCGATGCCGCCCCGGGGCTTGAGGCCTGCCTGCTGCGCGCACGCGACCATCGCGGGCGCCTGGGGCGCTGGCGTGACCTGGACGGTCCCGCCGACACCGGCGCGGCGGAGGGTGCGGACGCGGCTGCGGACGTCGGCACGGCCGCCGCCAAAGGCAGGGCGCCACCACCCGTCAGCGACGATGACGTCCGCTGGTACGAGCTCTCTCCACGCGGCTTCCGCCTGCAGCGCACGCCGCTGGATGTGTCTGGACCGCTGCGCGAACACCGCGAGCGTTCGCGCGCGGCCTGGGTGTTTACGTCCGCGACGCTTGCGGTCGAAGGCCGCTTCGACCACCTCTCCACGCGCCTGGGCCTGGATGCGCCGCGCACCCTGATCGTGCCCAGTCCCTTCGACTGGGCGAGCCAGGCGCTGGCCTACCTGCCGCCGGACCTTCCCGAGCCGTCTTCGCGCGATTACACCGCGGCGATCGTCGCCGCCGTGCGCCCGGTGCTCGAAGCCTCGGGCGGCCGCGCCTTCCTGCTGTTCGCCTCGCACCGCGCGCTGCGCGAGGCCGCCGAGGTCCTGCGCGGCGGGCCGTGGCCGCTGTTCGTGCAGGGCGAAGCGCCGCGGCACGTGCTGCTGCAGCGCTTCCGCGAGTCCGGCAACGGTGTCCTGCTCGGCGCCGCCAGCTTCCGCGAGGGCGTCGACGTCGCCGGCGGTGCGCTGAGCGTGGTGGTGATCGACAAGCTGCCTTTCGCCTCGCCCGACGATCCGGTATTCGAGGCTCGGCTGGAAGCAATCCGCCGCGCCGGCGGCAATCCCTTCCGCGATGAGCAGGTGCCGCAGGCGGTGATCGCGCTCAAGCAGGGCGTGGGTCGGCTGATCCGCACCGAGACCGACCGCGGCGTGCTGGTGCTCTGTGATCCACGGCTGCTTGGGAAGGGCTACGGCCGGCGCTTCCTCGATTCGCTGCCGCCGTTCCCGCGCACGCGCGACGTTGCCGACGCGGTGGAGTTCTTCGCCGCCGAGTGAGCGGGCGTGGCGACGGGCCGCGGGGTTACCCTGTCGCACCCTCCTGCCGTACTCCCCGCATGCGCCTGCTCGCCATCGAAACCTCCACCGAAGCCTGTTCCGTCGCCGTGCTGGTGGGCGATGCGGTGATCGAGCGCTTCGAGCTGGCGCCGCGCCGGCACGCGGAGCTGGTGCTGCCATGGGCGGAGGCACTGCTGGCCGAGGCCGGGCTGCGGCGCGCCGACCTCGACGCGATTGCGGTCGGGCGCGGACCGGGTGCGTTCACCGGCGTGCGCCTGGGCATCTCCATCGCCCAGGGCATCGCGCTGGCGCTCGAGCTGCCGCTGCTTCCGGTGTCAACGCTGGCGGTGCTGGCCCTGGGCGGAGTGCGCGACGCAACCGCAGGTGGGACGGGAGGCGTTGCTGGCAATGGCGCCGCAGGCACGCAGTGCGTGCTCGCCGCGATCGACGCGCGCATGGGCCAGGTCTATGCCGGGGCCTTCGTGCGCGAAGGCGATGGCCTGCGCGCCCTGGATCGGGAAATCGTGGCGGCACCCGAAGCCATCGAACTTCCGCCCGGCGACGCGTGGCATGGCGTGGGCACCGGCTTTGCCGCCGCGGATGGCGCGCTGGTCCAGCGCCTCGGCAATCGACTGGCATCAGTCGATGCCCAGGCCCTTCCGCACGCCGCCGACCTCGCGCGCCTGGCTGCGCTCGCGTATGCCGCAGGCGACGCGATCGCACCGGAGCGGGTGGAGCCCGCGTATCTCCGCGACAACGTCGCGCTCACCCTCGCCGAGCAGGTCGCTGCGCGCGAACGCCGCGGCTGAGGCTGCCGCCGCGGCCGGGCTCAGTCGTCGACGAGCTCGCCGCCCGGCAGGAAGTTCCAGGTGCGGGTGACGTGGAGCACGTCGATTTCCTCGTCGGTCCGCGGCAGCGGCGGGTAGGGTTCGGCGAGGCTTGCGATGCGCAGCGCGGCGGCGTCGAGCAGGCGGATGCCGCTGGACTGGATCACCTCCGCGCGCTCGACCGAGCCGTCGCGGCGGATCGCCACGCTGATCACGAGCGTGCCCGACAGCTGCCGGCGGCGGGCCTCGTCGGGGTAATTGAGGTTGCCCACGCGCTCGACGCGGTCGACCCAGGCCCGCAGGTAGGTGGCATAGACCCACTCCTGGGTGCTCGCCGACACGAACTTGCGATTCGGGCGCTTGGCGTAGCGCTCGGACTGCAGGTGGATCTCGGCGGCCAGGCGCGCCATGGCGAGATCGCGCTCGATCCGCTCCTCTCCCCTCGGCAGGGGCAGCTCGTCGGCGCGCGGGGTGGCGTCGGGCGTGGGCACCGCGTCCTCCCCGTGGCGGCTCGTGACTACGCGCGCCTCGGGGGGCGGCGCCACGTCCGGGGACTGCGCGCGCACCGCGCGCTGCGCGACGCCGGCTTCGTCCTGCGGCAGCTGCCCGGCCTGCGCATCGCGCGGCCGCCGGCTCGCCTCGTCTTCGCCACCGCCCTGGTTGCTGGCCTGCGCCAGGAAGTCGGCCTGTGCCTGGGTCAGGGGGCTGGTGGTGCGGGTCAGGATGACGTCGAGCGTGGGCAGCACCGGCGCCGCCTCTTCAAGCGCGAAGCCGATGCCGAGCACGAGCATGCCGTGCACGAGCAGGGAGAGCACCAGGGTCGCGCCCAGGCGCTCGCGCTCGCCGATGCCGCCGGGTGCCGCCATCGCGCTCACCGCTGCATGGTCTCCACGCCCGCCATCAGGCAGGCGTGCCGGGGGCGCCGCGTTCGATGGCGTCGAACAGCAGGCCGGCGATGTTGAGGCCGAACTCGGCGTCCAGCTCGCGGATGCAGGTGGGACTGGTGACGTTGACCTCGGTGAGCCAGTCGCCGATCACATCGAGCCCGACGAAGCGCATGCCGCGCCTCACCATTTCCGGCCCGACCTGGGCTGCGATCCAGCGGTCGCGCTCGCTCAGCGGGCGGCCTTCGCCACGGCCGCCGGCGGCGAGGTTGCCGCGGAACTCGTCGCCCTGCGGAATCCGCGCCAGGCTGTAGTCCACCGGCACGCCGTCGATCAGCAGGATGCGCTTGTCGCCCTGCGTGATCTCCGGCAGGTAGCGCTGGGCCATCGCCAGGTGGCGGCCGCCATCGGTCAGGGTCTCGAGGATCACGTTGAGGTTGGACTCGCCGGCGGCGGCGCGGAAGATCGAGCGCCCGCCCATG
This sequence comes from Luteimonas sp. A649, assembly GCF_054072735.1. NCBI lineage: Bacteria > Pseudomonadati > Pseudomonadota > Gammaproteobacteria > Lysobacterales > Lysobacteraceae > Luteimonas > Luteimonas sp. A649. The sequence continues at coordinate 1,970,325 of NZ_JBSVRQ010000001.1, forward strand.
CCGTCCAGCGGCTTCAGCACCGCCTGCCCGTGTTCGGCCACGAAGGCCTTGAGCGCGGCGGCATCGCGGCTGACCAGGGTCGGCGGACAGCACTGCGGGAACAGCAGCGCGGCGAGCTTCTCGTTGAGGTCGCGCAGGCCGCGCGGGTCGTTGACCACGTTCGCCCCGGCCAGGCGGGCGGCATCGAGGATCTGGGTGTCGTGGACGTAATCGGCGTCCACCGGCGGGTCGGTGCGCATCAGCACCACGTCGCCGTCGCCGAAGCGACGCTGTGACGCCGGTCCCAGTTCGAACCAGTCCTCGGGGTCGTCACGGACCTTCAGCGGTGCGGCGAGGGCACGGGCGGCGCCGCCGTCCATCGACAGCCCGCCCGGCAGCACGTAGTGCAGCCGATGACCACGCCGCTGTGCCTCCAGCAACATGGCGAACGTGGAATCCTTGGCGACCTTGATCGACCCGATCGGATCCATCACGACGACGACATCCAGCGACATTTGGGCCACCTGCGGCAAATAGTGACAAATGTTATCAGCTGACGGCAGCGCCCGAGCAGGGATAAGCTGCAGACGCGCACAGTCCGCAGCGGTCGTGCTTGACACTGCAGCAGCGGACTGGAAGATTGGCCGCTCGCAAGGCGCCGGCAGTCACGGGGCCATGCACGGGGAGACACGATGACGCAGGACCAAAATCGCGCCGGCAGCCTCGACGGGTTGCGCGTGATGGTGATCGATGATTCGAAGACCATCCGGCGCACGGCGGAGACGCTGCTGCGACGCGAAGGCGCGGACGTCGTCACCGCAACGGATGGCTTCGAAGCGCTGGCCAAGATCGCCGACCAGCGCCCGCAGATCATCTTCGTCGACATCATGATGCCGCGCCTGGATGGCTACCAGACCTGCGCGCTCATCAAGAACAACCAGCTGTTCAAGCACACGCCGGTGATCATGCTGTCCTCCAAGGACGGCCTGTTCGACAAGGCGCGCGGCCGCATCGTCGGCTCCGAGCAGTACGTCACCAAACCTTTCACGCGCGAGGAACTCCTCGACGCGATCCGTACGCACGTCAACACCTGACCGGGGGGGCAGGTACACCATGGCAAAGATCCTGCTGATAGAGGACTCGCCGACAGACACCGCGGTCCTGACCCAGCTTCTCGAGCGCAACGGGCACGAGGTGCTGGCCTGCGGAAACGCCGAGGACGGCATCGAGGTCGCGCGACGCGAGCAGCCGGCGCTGGTGCTGATGGACGTCGTGCTGCCGGGCATGAACGGCTTCCAGGCGACCCGCGCGCTGTCGCGCGACGCAGCCACGACCGCCATCCCGGTGCTGATCGTCAGCACCAAGGGCATGGAGACCGACAAGGCCTGGGGCATGCGCCAGGGTGCCAAGGGCTACATCGTCAAGCCTCCGGTCGAGAGCGAGCTCGTCGAAAGCATCAACGCGCTGCTGGGAGGCTGAGATGGCACGACGCGACGCACGCACGCGGTCCGTCGAGCCCTTCGAGGCCCTCGCCGGCTTCGAGCGCCGCAGCCTCGCGCACGTCGTCGGCCTGCCCGAACAGCTCGATGCGCCGGGCCTCTGGCGCGGCGTCGGCTACCGCGTCGGCCAGCGCCTGCTGGCCTCGGGTTTCGACGAGGTCCTCGAAATCCTGCCCCTGCCGCAGCTCACGCCCGTACCTGGCGCGCAGTCGTGGATGCTCGGCGTCGCCAACATCCGCGGCACCCTGTTGCCGGTGGTGGACCTGCGCCTGTTCCTGGAAGGCGAGCGCACGGTGATCCACGAGGGCCAGCGCGTGCTGGTGGTGCGCCAGCCCGGCGGCAACGTCGCGGTGACCATCGACGAACTCTTCGGCCAGCGCAGCTTCCTCGAAGAGCAGCAGTCCGGCCACGAGGCCCTCGCCGAGGGCCGCTATTCCAGCTTCATCGACCGCGCCTACAAGGTGGGCGGGCATGCATGGGGCGTGTTCAGCCTGGACCGGCTGTCGCGCACCCCCGAATTCAGACAAGCAGCGGCCTGATGCCGCATCAGACAGGCCAGAGGTAATCCCATGAGCAACGTCATCGACAACGAGAGCGGCAAGGGTCGCAGCATCGGCGCCAGGGTCTGGATCTGGCTGCTGGTGGCATCGCTGCTGGTCTTCGCCGGCAACACCATCTACGCGATGACCAAGGCCGCGCGCCTGGGCGGTGCCAGCACGGCGGCCTCGAGCCTGCAGGTGAACTCGCAGCGCCTGGCCATCCAGGGCCGGGAAGCGGTCGACGGCAACACGGACTCGTACGCGGCGTTCAAGGGCACCAGGGCGGCCATCGACCGCGACATCGAACAGCTCGTCCGCGACTTCGGCGGCACGCCCGACGTCGCCGGCGAAATCCGCACCGTGGCCGCGACCTGGGAGCCGCTGGCGGCGAACGCCGACCAGGTGGTCGCCAGCGAGGCGGCGGTGGTGGCCTTCGCAGGCAACGCTGCACGCTTCACGCAGGCGGTCCCGCAGCTGCAGGCGCAGCTTGACGAGGTGGTGCGCGCGATGTCGGCCAGCGGTTCGCCGTCGTCGCAGATCTACATCGCGCTTCGCGAAGTGGTGCTGGCCTCGACCATGGCCCGGCGCGTGACCGAGATCCAGGCCGGCGGCCCGGGTGCTTCGCTGGCCGGCGACGCGCTGGCCCGCGACGCGGGCGTGTTCGAGCAGGTGCTCACCGGCCTGCGCTCGGGCGACGAGGCCATGAACGTGCAGGCGCTGTCCAACAGCTCCGCGCTCGCGGCGCTCGACCAGGCGGCCGGGCAGTGGGAAGAGATGAAGAAGGACCTGGACGCGATTCTGGCCAGCTCCCGGAACCTGTTCGACGCGCAGAGCGCGGCGGCGTCGCTGACCACCGGGTCCGACAAGCTGCTTGCCGACAGCGAGGCCCTGTTCCAGTCGCTGACCACTTTCGGCTCGCTGCGCGACACCTCGATCCTGGGCAACATCTGGATCTCGATCGCGTTCCTGGCACTCGCGGCGCTGGCCCTCGTCGGCCTGATGCGCGAACTCAGCCGCGACCGCCGCGAGCGCTACGAAACCACGATGGAGCTCAACAACCGCAACCAGGAGGCGATCATGCGCCTGCTGGACGAGATGGGCTCGCTCGCAGAAGGCGACCTGACGGTGAAGGCGACGGTGACCGAGGACATGACCGGCGCCATCGCGGACTCGATCAACTTCGCCGTCGAACAGCTGCGCAGCCTGGTGCAGACGATCAACGACACCTCGGTGCAGGTCGCGTCCAGCGCCCAGGAAACGCAGGCCACCGCCATGCACCTGGCCGAGGCCGCCGAGCACCAGGCGCAGGAGATCAACTCCGCGTCCGACCGCATCAACGAGATGGCGCAGTCGATCAACCAGGTGTCGCGCAACTCCGCCGAGTCCGCCGACGTGGCGCAGCGCTCGGTGCAGATCGCGACCAAGGGCGCGGGCGTGGTGCGCGAGACGATCGCCGGCATGGACTCGATCCGCGACCAGATCCAGGAAACCTCCAAGCGCATCAAGCGCCTGGGCGAAAGCTCGCAGGAGATCGGCTCCATCGTTGAACTGATCAACGACATCTCGGAACAGACGAACATCCTCGCGCTGAACGCAGCCATCCAGGCGGCATCGGCGGGCGAGGCGGGCCGCGGCTTCGCGGTGGTGGCCGACGAAGTGCAGCGACTCGCCGAACGCGCCTCGAACGCGACCAAGCGCATCGAGACGCTGGTCGAGACGATCCAGTCCGACACCAACGAGGCGGTCAGCTCGATGGAGCAGACGACCTCCGAGGTGGTCGCCGGTGCGCGCCTGGCCGAGGACGCCGGTACGGCGCTGGGCGAGATCGAAAGCGTGTCGACCAGCCTCGCGGCGCTCATTGAAGGCATCTCGAGCGCCTCGCAGCAGCAGTCCGCGGCGGCGAGCAACATCACCGACACGATGAACACCATCCAGTCCATCACCGCGCAGACGTCCCAGGGCGCGAACCAGACCGCAGCCTCGATCGGAAACCTCGCCCAGCTCGCAGCCGACCTGCGCCGCTCGGTCGCCGACTTCAAGCTGCCGGCCTGAAGCCCAGACCGATGACCGCTCTGCGCGACGCGATCGACTACACCACGCTCGGCTGGGTCAAGCCGGAGCTCGACGAGACCCTGCGCCAGGCGCGGATCGAAATCGAGGACTTCGCCGCCGACCCCGCCGACACCAGCCGCATGCGCTTCTGCGCCGGCTACCTGCACCAGGTGCAGGGCACGCTGCGCATGGTCGAGCTGTATGCGCCGGCGATGGTGGCCGAGGAGATGGAGCGCCTGGCACAGGCGCTGCAGGATGGTGCCGTGGCCGATCGCGATGCCGCCTGCGCGATGCTGATGCGCGGCGTGGTGTTGTTGCCCGATTACCTCGAGCGCCTGCAGAGCGGCCACAAGGACATTCCGATCGTCCTGCTGCCCCTGCTCAACGACCTGCGCGCCGCGCGCGGGGAGTCCGGCCTGTCGGAGAGCGTGCTGTTCGCGCCCGACCTGCAGCGTCCGCTCCCAGATACGCTGGCGCCGGCAACGGTCGCCAATGATCCCGTGCCGGTGCGCAATGCGCGCGCGCAGCCGCTGCTCGGCGACCTGCGCGGTGCGATGGCTGCCTGGCCGGAGCACGGTGCCCCGGCCAATGCCCGCGCGCTTGCCGGCGCGCTGGACGCGCTGATCGCCTACGTCCAGGCCGAGCCTGCACGCCGCATGCTGTGGGTGGCGTCGTCAGTCGCCAAAGGCGTCGCCGATGGCGCGCTCGAGGCGACGCCCGCGCTGCGCCAGGCATTCGCCAGCGTCGAGCGCGAATCCAGGCGCCTGTTCGAAGACGACGGCTTCGGCATCCCGCGCGCGGAGTCCGCGCTCGAGCCGACCCGCCAGCTCCTGTTCCACGTGGTCCATGCCAGCACGGACCATGCCGAGCTGCGCGCGCTGCACGACACCTTCGAGCTGCAGCAGCAGCTGCCCACCGACTCCGAGATCAGCCACGCCCAGGGCAGCATGAGCGGGCGCAACCGCGCCCTGCTCGACACCGTGGCGGCCGCGGTCAAGGAAGACCTGCTCCGGGTCAAGGACGCGCTCGACCTGCACCTGCGCACCGGCGAAGCCGACCTCGGGCGCCTTGCGCCGCAGGTCGAGGCGCTGGGCCGCGTCGCCGATACCCTCGGCATGCTCGGCCTTGGCGTCGCGCGTGGCGTGGTCGAGCAGCAGCGCGCGGCGATGGAGGAGATCGTGCGGGGCCGCAAGCCCGCCGACGAAAGCGCCCTGCTCGATGTCGCCGGCGCGCTGCTCTATGTCGACGCCACGCTCGACGACCAGGTTGCCCGCCTGGGCGCCGGCGACCAGGATGCGCCCGTGCAGGGCGAACTCACCGCCGGCGAGGCCGAGAAGGTGCTCGACGTGCTCGCGCGCGAAGCGATCAGCAACTTCGCCGATGCCCGCCAGGCCTTCGTCGCCTTCATCGAGACCGGCTGGGACCACGGCGAACTGGTCGAGGTGCCGCGCCTGCTGCGCGAGGTCACCGGTGCGCTGCAGATGCTGGAGCTGCCGCAGCCCGCGGCGTATCTCACCGGCGTGCGCCGCTATATCGAAGACGAGCTGATCGACAGCCGTCGCGTGCCCAACGGGCGCCAGCTCGACACCTTCGCCGACGCGCTGGCCAGCTTGGAGTACTACCTCGAAGCGCTGCGCGAGAACCGCTTCAACCGTGACGAAATCCTGGACGTCAGCCGCCAGAGCCTGGAGAGCCTGGGCTATTGGCCGCTGCCGGCTGAAAGACCCTCCTCGCAGGCGGCCGCCGCGCCGCTCGAGTCCGAGCAGGCGGTGGTGAGCGAGGCAGACATCGAACGCACCGTCGCGGCGCTGATCGATCGTGGCGGCACGGGATCGCTGCCGGGCGCCGAGGCCCCGGCACCGGTCGCGGTCGAAGCCGCGCCGGCTCCGGCCCCTCCGGGTGGCTTCGAAGCCACGGGCGACGAGATCGACGACGAGATCCGCGAGGTCTTCCTCGAAGAGTTCGCGGAGGAGATCGACAACCTCGACCAGCTGCTGCCGCTGTGGCGCGCGCAGCCCGACGACCTCGAGCGCCTGCGCCCGATCCGTCGCGTCTTCCACACACTGAAGGGCAGCGGACGCCTGGTCGGCGCGCGCAAGCTCGGCGAGTTCAGTTGGAAGGTCGAGAACATGCTCAACCGCGTGCTCGATGGCACGCGATCGGCCAGCCCCGCCGTGGTCGCGATGGTCGACCAGGCGTTCTACACGCTGCCCGAGCTGCAGGCCGCGCTGCGCGGCGATGGCGTGGTCCGCTCCGACCTCGAGCGCATGCAGGCCTCGGCCGAGCGCATCGGCAGCGGCGACGAGGGCATGCCGGAAGAGACGACGCGTGCGCAGATGGCCATGGACGCGCTGGTGCCGGAGGCCTCCGTTGCGGACGCCGCCGAGCCTGCGGCGCCCGTGCCGCAGGCCGACACGGCCGAGGTATCCGTGCCGCTGGAGATGGTGCCGGCCTCGGTCGACGCCCTGCTGCTGGAAATCCTTGAAGCGGAAGTCGGCGGGCACCTGGTGACGGTCGACGCCTGGCTGGATCGTGCGACCACGTCCCCGGCGCAGGTGTCCGAGGCGCTGCTGCGCGCGCTGCATACGATGAACGGCGCCTTCGCGATGACCGAGGTGCCGACCGTCGCCCAGGCGCTGACGCCGGGTGAAGGCTATGTACGCCGCTTGCTGTCGGCGGATGAGCCGGCGTCCGTCGAGGGCGTGGCCGCCATCGGTGAGCTTGCCGCAGTGGCGCGTGCCGCGATCGCGGGCCTCCTGTCGGCGCAGCCGCAGGTGCCCGTGGCCGCCGCCTTGGCCGCGCGGCTCGCGGCGCTGCGCGACGGCCTTCCGGAGCCGACGCCCATGGGCCTTGACACGTCCGTCGGCGACGACGCCTCCGACGACGCAGGCCAACCCGCGGAAGCGACCTTGGGCGAGCGCGTGCCGGAGCTGGTCGACATCGACCTGAGTGCCTATACCGGCTTCCCCGCGGGATCCAGCGCCGCCGATGGTGGCGATGTGGCCGGGGACGAAGGCGGGATCACTGCTGCTGCCACTCCGGACGAGGAGCACGCGTCGGCTGACGGGTTCGGGATCGCGCGCGTGGACGCGGATGTGGACGCCGCCGCTGCAGCGGCTGCCGCAGAAGCAGAAGCAGAAGCAGAAGCCGAGGCCGAGGCCGAGCGGCTCCGGTTCGCCGAAATGGAAGCGCAGCTCCTGGAGCAGGAGCGCGTCGAGGCGGAGCGCCTGGAAGCGGAGCGCGTGGAAGCCGGGCGTCTCGAAGCCGAGCGCGCCGAGGCGGAACGTCTCGAAGCGGAGCGCATTGAGGCGAAGCGCATTGAGGCGGAGCGCATTGAGGCGGAGCGCCTTGAAGCGGAGCGCGTCGAAGCGGAGCGCCTGGAAGCGGAGCGTCTCGAAGCGGAGCGTCTCGAAGCGGAGCACGTCGAAGCGGAGCGCCTTGAAGCGGAGCGTCTCGAAGCGGAGCACGTCGAGGCCGAGCGCCTGGAAGCTGCGCTCGTCGAAGCACAGCAGGCCGAGGCTGAGCGGACTGACGCACAGCGTGCCGAGGCGGAGCGCCTTGAAACCGAGCGTGTCGAAGCAGAACGCCTCGAAGCCGAGCGCGTCGAAGCCGAGCGTCTCGAAGCAGACCGCATCGAAGCGGAGCGTCTCGAAGCGGAACGCGTCGAAGCCGAGCGTCTCGAAGCAGAACGTCTCGAAGCAGAACGCCTCGAAACAGAACGCCTCGAAACAGAACTCCTGGAGGCCGAACGCCTCGAGTCCGAACGCCTTGAAGCCGAACGTCTCGAAGCCGAACGTGTCGAGTCCGAACGCATCGAAGTGGCGCGCATCGAAGCAGAACGCCTTGCAGCCGAGCGCATGGATGTCGACCGCGTCGCCGCCGCCGCGACCAGGGCCGTGCTGACTGCAATCCCGACCGAGGACGATCCCGACGCCGACTTCGACTTCACCGGCCTCGACTCCGAACTGGTCGAAATCTTCGTCGAGGAAGGCCGCGACCTGCTCGACCACTCGGACGGCCTGCTCGCCAGACTGCGTGAATCGGCCGATGATCGCGAGTCGTTGATGGGCCTCCAGCGCGACCTGCACACGCTCAAGGGCGGTGCGCGCATGGCCGGCGTGTTCGCCATCGGCGAACTTGGCCATTCGATGGAATCGCTGCTCGAGGCGGTGTCCGAGCAGCGCTTCGACCTCGCACGCAACGACGTGCCGCTGCTCGAGCGCGGCTTCGACCGCCTGCATGCGATGGTCACGCGCGTTGGCGAGGGTCGTGCGATCAGCCCGTCGCAGGGCCTGATCGACGCTTTTGACGCCCGTGCCCGCGGCGAGGAACTCTCGGCCGAAAGCGGCGCCCCCGCGGGTTCGCGCATGCCGGCCCCGGCCGTGGTGCTGCCGCCGCTCACCGCGCCCATGGGCGATGTCATGCTTGCCGGCGACGACGATGACATCACCATCCGTGCGCCCCAGGAGCAGGTGCGCATCCGCGCCGACCTGCTCGACCGCCTGGTCAACTACGCCGGCGAGGTCGCGATCTACCGCGCCCGCCTGGAACAGCAGCTTGGCGCGTTCCGCGGCGCCATGGGCGAGATGGAGCAGACGAACATGCGTCTGCGCGACCAGCTCCGTCGCCTCGACATCGAGACCGAAGCGCAGATCATCGCCCGCTACCAGCGCGAGCAGGACTCCGCCGATCCCACCTTCGACCCGCTCGAACTCGACCGTTTCTCCACCTTGCAGCAGCTCTCGCGCGCGCTCGGCGAGTCCGCGGCCGACCTGTCCAGCCTGCAGGGGACCCTCGACGACCTGACCCGCCAGTACGAAACCCTGCTGCTGCAGCAGTCGCGGGTCAGCTCCGACCTGCAGGAAGGCCTCATGCGCACGCGCATGGTGCCCTTCGACTCGCTGGTACCGCGCCTGCGTCGCGTGGTCCGCCAGGCCGCATCGGAAACCGGCAAGCACGCACAGCTCAAGCTCGACGGCGCCCAGGGCGAGCTCGACCGCAACGTGCTCGAGCGCATGACCGCGCCGCTGGAGCACATGCTGCGCAATGCCGTGGCCCATGGCCTCGAGAAGCCCGGCAAGCGTCGCGACGCGGGCAAGGCCGACGAGGGCACGGTGCGCATCTCGGTGCGCCGCGAAGGTTCGGAAGTCGTGCTGGAAGTGGCCGACGACGGCAACGGCCTCGACCGCGAGGCGATCCGCCGCCGCGGCATCGAGCGCGGCCTGATCCGCGACGATGCGGCGCTGATCGACAGCGACCTCGACAGCCTGATCTTCCAGCCCGGCTTCTCGACCGCCGATGAGGTCAGCCGCCTGGCCGGCCGCGGCGTCGGCATGGACGTGGTGGCCAGCGAAGTCCGCCAGCTCGGCGGCGCGCTCGACATCGCCAGCACGCGTGGCAAGGGCACGACGTTCACCATGCGCCTGCCGCAGACGCTTGCGGTCACGCAGGCGGTCTTCGTCAAGATCGGCGATACCAGCTTCGCGGTGCCGATCGCATCGGTCCGCGGCGTGGGCCGCCTCTCGCGCGAAGAGTTCGACCGGCCCGGCGCCAGCTATGCCTACGGCGGCGAGGACTACACGGTGCACGACCTCGGCGGCCTGGTCGGCCACGCGGCTGCACGCGCCGAGGGCCACATGCAGATGCCGCTGCTGCTGATCCGCTCGGGTGAACTCCGGGTGGCGGTGGCGGTCGACCAGATCGTCGGCAACCGCGAGATCGTGGTGAAGCCGGTGGGTCCGCAGGTGGCATCGGTGCCGGGCATCTTCGGCGCGACCATCATGGGCGACGGCAGCGTGGTCGTGATCCTCGACATCGCGCCGCTCGTGCGCCGCCAGCAGGTCGCCCGGCCGCGCGATGCGACGCCGGTGGAAATGCCCGACCAGCGCCGCGTGCCCCTGGTCATGGTGGTCGACGACTCGATCACCATGCGCAAGGTCACCGGCCGCGTGCTCGAGCGCCACAACTTCGAGGTCGGGACCGCGAAGGACGGCATCGACGCGCTTGAGCGCATGGTCGAGCGCGTGCCCGACCTGATGCTGCTCGACATCGAGATGCCGCGCATGGACGGTTACGAACTCGCGACCGCGATGAAGGCCGACCCGCGCCTGCGCAACGTGCCGATCATCATGATTACTTCGCGTACCGGCGAGAAGCATCGCCAACGCGCCTTCGAGATCGGTGTCGAGCGCTACCTCGGCAAGCCGTACCAGGAGAACGAGTTGCTGCGCAACGTCCACGATCTGCTGAAGCTGCAGCGTGATGGCTGAGCAGGGCGCCACGGTGCGGGTGCTGCTCCTTGCGCGCGCCGGCGAGGCCAGGCAGCGCCTGGAAGCCGCGTTGGCGGAGGCCGGCGCCGAGCTGGTGGCCGCGGTCGACCCGGTCGATGGCGATTCCGCCGCCGCCATCGCGCTCGCACCTGCCGCGGTGCTGGTGGCGCTGGAGCCGTCGATCGAGGATTCGCTGGAGCGCTACGACAGCCTGCTGTCGGACCCCGGCGTGCTGGTGATGTTCGACGAGGCCGAAGTCGCCGCGCAGCGTGATGGCTGGGACGCCGCGCGCTGGGTGCGGCACCTCGCCGCCAAGCTCAACGGCCACGAAGACGTGCTGCCCCCGGGTGCGGATGCCGACGACGCCATCCATCCGGCGCCCGGCCCGCTCCCGGAGCGCGAGTTCGATCCGGCCAGCGTCGATATCGGCGCACTGACCGGGGCCGCGCATGACCTGGCCGCGGAAGTGCCGCGTGCCGAAGCCTTTGATCCGCCGCTGGCTGGGGAAGCGGATGCGCCAGCGGCGGGATTCGCGGGACTGGTCTCCGTGGAAGACATGGACTGGTCGTCGTCATCGGAGGCCTACGAGGCCCCCTTGGCCGAGGATCCGGACCTGGTCCGGCTCATCGCCAGCGCCGACGAGGCCCGGTCGCTGAACGCCGGCGCGGATGACATGCACGCTGCCGCCGGTATCGATGGTGCTGAGGCGGTTGACGCGGACGCCGCGTCGGTCAGTGACGCCTTCGAGCTCGATATCTCGGACGAATGGAGTGCCGGCGACGTGCCCGGCGGCGTAGCCGATGACGATGCGGCCGTCGTGGCCGGCGGCGAAGACGATGCACCGCCGGCCATCGACCCGCTCTCGCTCGGCGACGGACTGTCGCTGGCCGACGACGATGCGCCCATCGCCACCCGCGCGCCCGATGCGCCGGCGATCGACCTGGATGCCCTCGCGTCCAGGCTCGACGGACTGTCGCTGGCCGACCCCGACAGCTACGGCCACGGCGTGCTGCGCGGCGCGGTGGTGGTGGAAGCGGGTCTCGGCGGGCCGGACGCCGTCCGCCAGCTGATCGGCGGCCTCGATGCGGGCTTCGCGCGGGCGGTACTGGTGCGGCTCCAGCTCGACGGCGGGCGCTACGAGCGCCTGGTCCAGCAGATGCAGCGCGCAACCTCGCTTCCGGTGGCCCTGGCCGAGCCCGGCGGCTCCGCCGAACCCGGCACCGTCTACTTCCTGGCACCCGACACCGTCGTGGTCCAGGATCGTGCGCGGATGGTGTTCGCGACGGCGGAAGACGATGGCGACAGCTACGGCGCACTGCCTGCAGCGGACAGTGCCGTCATCTTCCTGAGCGGCGCCCAGGTTGCCCGCGTGGACGAGGCGATGGCCCTGGCCACGGCGGGTGCGCTGGTGCTGGCACAGGCCCCCGACAGCTGCTACGACAGCACCGCGGTCGGCGCGCTGGTCGGGCGCGGCGCAGATGCCGCCCAGCCGGGCGACTTGGCGACGGCGCTGCTCGACCGTTGGCCCGCATGAGGACCTGCCCATGAACTCCCCCGCCATCCAGGACATCCGCGGTGTCCTGATCCAGGTCGAAGGCGCGCGCCTGCTGCTGCCCAACGCCACCATCGCCGAAGTGCTGTCGTACGCCGAGCCCGAAGCCGTGGCCGGCGCGCCGGACTGGCTGCTTGGCCGCATCCGCTGGCGCGGCTGGCAGCTCCCGCTGGCCTCGTTCTCGCGCCTTGCGGGCATCGCCGACGAAGTCGGCGGCCTGGGAAGCAAGGTGGTGGTGCTCAAGGCACTGGGCGGCGACAGCCGGCTGCCTTACGTCGCGCTGCTGACCAAGGGCTTCCCGCGCCTGGTCACGGTGCCGCGCGATGCGCTGGTGCCCGATGCCGGCGAGGGCGATGTCGATGGCGAGGCCGCGATTCTGCCGCTGGGCGTGCTGATGCGCGTGCTGCTCAACGACGAAGCGGCGTTGCTCCCGGACGTGGACGCGATCGAAACCGCCATCCGCGACGCGCTGGCCGCCTGACCGGGAAGCGCTTCAGGCCAGGTCGCCGAACGCGGCCTGCAATGCGCTGATCGCGGCGATGCCGGCGGTTTCCGTACGCAGGATCCGCGGCCCCAGGCGCAGGCCGCTGAAGCCGCCGTCAGCCAACACCGAGCGGTCGCGCGGCGACCAGCCGCCCTCGGGACCGATCGCGATCACCACGCTACGACCACCAGGATGCGCCAGCCCGCGCACGGCGGCGTCGGCGGTGGGATCCAGGGTGAGCCGTAGCGCGTCAGCCGGCAGCCCTGCCACGGCGTCTGCAAGCGACATCGGTGTCGACACCGCGGGCACCACGGCGCGACCGCTCTGCGCGCAGGCCGAACCGACCACGCCCTGCCAGTGCGCCAGCCGCTTTGCGGCGCGCGCGGCATCCAGGCGCACCTCGCTGCGCTCGCTGTTCACGGGCACGAAGGCGGCCACGCCGAGCTCGGTCGCCTTCTGCAGGATCCAGTCCATCCTCTCGCCGCGCGCCACGCCCTGCAGCAGCAGGATGCGGAGCGCGGATTCATTGTCGACGGCATGCGCGGCCAGGATCTCCACCTCGCCCCCGCGCTTGCCGGCGGCCGTGACCCGAGCCCCGTAATCGAACCCGTCGCCGTTGAACAGGACGCAGGCGTCGCCGACATCCAGGCGCAGCACGCGCAACAGGTGCGCCGCCGCGCCCTCAGGCAGCGCGAGACGCGCGCCGACGGTCAGGGGCGCTTCGATGTGGGCGCGGGTGAGTCGCATGGGGGATCCCCTTTTTTAGCCACGGATTTACGCGGACAGGTGCGGATTTACACGGATAGAGCGGAAGAAGCGGAAGAGCATTTTTTTGCCACGGATTGACGCGGATGACGCGGATCTGGCCGAGGCAAGTTTGTTGCGAAGAACTCGTTTGAGAAAATGCAGCGAGCAGCGCGCGGTCTTTGGACTGGCCTTGGCCAGATCCGCGTGATTCGCGCAGATCCGTGGCCAAGCTTTTGCTCTGTTTCTCTACTGCCCTATTGCTCCATCCGCGTCCATCCGCGCAAATCCGTGGCCGAAAAGCCTTTGCTCTATCCGTGCAAATCCGCACCTGTCCGCGTAAATCCGTTGTTAAACCGCTCTCCCGGTCGCCGCCTCGATCGCCACCCGCGTGGCGTCGGCCAGCAGCGCCAGCTGGTCGTCGTCGATGCAGTAGGGCGGCATCCAGTAGAGGATGTCGCCCAGCGGGCGCAGCATCACGCCGTGATCGAGGGCGGCGCGGTAGGCGCGCAGGCCGATCTTGTCGGCGGCGTCGAAAGGCGTGCTGCGGTCACCGTCGCGCGTCAGTTCGAACGCGAGCACCATGCCGGCCTGGCGCACCTGGGCCACGTGCGGCAGGTCGGCGAGCGGCGCGGCGGCGGCGGACATCTTCGCGGCCGTGACCTGGTTGCGGGCGATGATGTCGTCGGATTCGAAGATGTCGAGCGAAGCCAAGGCGGCGGCGCAGGCCAGCGGGTTGCCGGTGTAGCTGTGCGAATGCAGGAAGGCGCGGTCGCGCGAGTCGTCGAGGAAGCCGTCGTAGATCGACTGCGTGGCCAGCACCGCGGCCAGTGGCAGGAAGCCACCGGTCAGGCCCTTGGACATGCACATCAGGTCCGGCATCACGCCGGCCTGCTCGAAGGCGAACATGGTACCGGTGCGGCCGAAGCCGGTCGCGATCTCGTCGGCGATCAGGAACACGCCGTGCACGTCGCACAGCTCGCGCGCGCGCTTCAGGTACACCGGATGGTGCATGCGCATGCCCCCGGCGCACTGCAGGCGCGGTTCCAGGATCAGCGCGCAGACCTCGCCCGGGTGTTCATCAAGCAGGCGCGCCAGCGCGTCGGCGGCTTCCTCGGCGCAGTCGGCATCCGACTGGCCGGGACGCGCGTGCCAGGCATCGGGGGAGGGCGTGAACATCGCCTCCATCAGCAGCGGTGCGTAGACGCGGCGGTACAGCGGGATGTCGCCGACCGACAGTGCACCGATGGTCTCTCCGTGGTAGCCGTTGGCGAGCGCGACGAACTTCGTGCGCCGGGGCTCGTCGCCGCGGTTGCGGTACCACTGGAAGGCCATCTTCAACGCGACCTCGACGCCGGCCGATCCGTTGTCGGCGTAGAACACCTTGGCCAGCGGGTCGCGGCCGGGCTGGCGCGGGGCGATCGCTAGCAGGCGTTCGGCCAGCTCGATCGCCGTCTCGTGCGTAGCGCCGGCGAGGATCACGTGCTCCAGGGTGCGCGCCTGGCGCGCGATGGCCTCGGCGATGCGCGGCTCGGCGTGACCGTGGATGTTGGTCCACCAGCTGCTCACCGCGTCCAGCGTGCGGCGCCCGTCGTGGCCGACCAGCCAGGCCCCATCGCCGCGGGCAACGGTCAGGAGCGGCAGCGTGTCGGGGTGCTCTCGCATCTGGGTGCAGGGGTGCCAGAGCACGGCCAGGTCGCGGGATCGCCAGCTTTCGCCCTCGGCTAGAATGGCGGGATCGTGGAAAGACTTGTCGGACATCGCAGCATTATCGCCCCTCGGGCAGCGAGGGCGCGCGCATGAGCCGCCGCCTGCCGATCATCCACGGCATCACCGAGTCCGACGCCGGCCCCTACCGGCTCGAACGCATGGACCTGGAGTTCTCCAACGGCGAGCGCCGGCGCTACGAGCGCCTGCACGGCCACGGCCACGGCGCGGTGGTGGTGGTGCCCCTGATCGACGACGAGACGGTGCTGCTGGTGCGCGAGTACGCCGCCGGCGTGCATCGCTATGAGCTTGGCTTGGTGAAAGGCCGTATCGACGCCGGTGAGACCCCGGCCGAGGCGGCCGACCGCGAACTCAAGGAGGAGGCCGGCTACGGCGCGCGCCGGATCGACGTGCTGCGCAGCCTGACGCTGGCGCCGACCTACATGAGCCATTCCACCCACCTCGTGATCGCCCGCGACCTGTATCCCGAGCGTCTGCCGGGCGACGAGCCGGAGGAGCTGGAAGTGGTGCCGTGGCGGCTTGATCGCCTGCACGAGCTGATCCTGCGCGAGGACTTCTCCGAGGGCCGTTCGATCGCGGCGCTCTTCATCGCTCGCGACTGGCTGCAGCACCATGTCACTGGTTGAGGTCGTGCGCGAAGGCGTGATCGCGATCGCCCGCGAGGCCGGCGCCGCGATCATGGCCGTGCACGGTGACGACATCGCAGTGCGCGCCAAGGCCGACGCCAGTCCGGTCACCGCTGCCGACATGGCCGCGCACCGCTGCATCGTGGACGGCCTGGCGCTGCTGACGCCTGACATCCCCGTGCTGTCCGAAGAGTCCGCGCACATGGTGCCGCTGCAGCAGCGCCGTGGCTGGTCGCGCTTCTGGCTGGTCGATCCGCTTGATGGCACCCGCGAGTTCCTGAAGGGCAACGGCGAATTCACCGTCAACATCGCGCTGGTGGACGATGGCGTGCCGGTGTTCGGCGTGATCCAGGTGCCCGTGGGCGGTGCCGTCTGGCACGGCGTGCCGGGGCAGGGCGCCTTCCGCCGCGACGGCGGCGTCGAGCGCGCCATCGCAACCCGTCGCCCGGCCACCGCGCCGCTGCGCGTGGCCGCAAGCCGCTCCCACCTCGACGCCCGCACCGCGGCGATGCTGCAGCGTATCGGCGAACACGAATCGATCGGCCTGGGCTCCTCGCTCAAGTTCTGCCTGCTCGCCGAAGGCGGCATGGACGCCTACCCGCGCCTGGGCCCCACCAGCGAATGGGACACCGCTGCCGGCCAGGCCATCCTTGAAGCCGCCGGCGGCTGCGTGCTGGACCTGCGCGGCCGTCCCTTCCGCTACAACCAGCGCGACACGATCCTCAATGGCGACTTCGTTGCGCTGGGCGATCCGGCGCTGCCGTGGCGGGATTGGGTCTAAGAGCGCTTTGCCACGGATTGACGCGGATCACGCGGATTGGCCGAGTCCAGTTCGATCACCACGCGCTGCTCCCGCATTTCCCTCAAACAGGGATTTTCCCCACAAACTCGCCTCGGCCAGATCCGCGTCATCCGCGTCAATCCGTGGCAAAAAAGAGCTTTCCCTGGAGTCCCGAAGTGTCCGAACAAGTCCATGAAATGCAGCGGTTGTTGGCGATCATGGCGCGGCTTCGCGACCCGGAGCGCGGATGCCCGTGGGATCTGGCGCAGGACTTCTCGACGATTGCGCCGTACACGATCGAGGAGGCCTACGAGGTGGCCGATGCGATCGACCGCGGCGACATGGATGGGCTGCGCGAAGAGTTGGGCGATCTGCTGCTGCAGGTGGTGTTCCACGCGCAGATGTCCAGCGAGGCCGGCGAGTTCGCGTTTGGGGACGTGGCCCGCGCGATCTCGGACAAGATGGAGCGACGGCATCCGCACGTATTCGGCGATGAAGACCGCGAGGATGCTGAAGCGGTGCACACGAGTTGGGAGCAGATCAAGCGTGCCGAGCGCGCGGCGGCAGGAGATGGCGACGATTCCGCGCTGGCCGGCATCGCCCGCGGGCTGCCGGAGTGGCAGCGGGCGGTGAAGCTGCAGGACCGCGCCGCGCGCGTGGGGTTCGACTGGCCCGGGCCCGCGCCGGTGATGGCCAAGCTCGAGGAAGAGCTGGAAGAGGTCCGCGTGGAGTTCGATGCGGTCGCCACCGCGCCGGATGATGCGGCTGCCCGTGACCGACTGGAGACAGAGCTCGGGGACCTGCTCTTCGTGGCGGCCAATCTCGCGCGCCACGCGAAGGTCGATGTCGGTGCCGCGCTGCGCCGCGCCAACCACAAGTTCGAGCGCCGCTTCCGCACCATGGAAGCGCTGGCCGCGTCCGAAGGCAGGCAGCTTGCCGGGCAGCCGCTCCGGGCGCAGGACGCGTACTGGACGCGTGCGAAGGACGCCGAACGGCTGGCCGCGTCCGACACAGGGCGTGATGCCAGCGACTGAGGCATGATGCCGGCACAGGCCGCACCAGGAGCCGTCCCATGGCCCGCTTCGCAAGCTTCCGCGAGTTCTATCCGTTCTACCTTGGCGAGCACAGCGATCGCATGTCGCGGCGCCTGCACTTCGTAGGCAGCTGCGGCGCGCTGGCCTTCGCTGCCACGGCCGTTGCCCGCGCCAACGCGTGGTGGCTGCTCGCGGCGGTGGTGTGTGGCTATGCCTTCGCCTGGGTCGGCCACTTTTTCTTCGAGAAGAACCGGCCGGCCACGTTTCGCCATCCACTCTACTCATTCGTGGGGGACTGGGTGATGTTCAAGGACATCCTCACCGGCCGGATCCCGTTCTGAGCCTTCACGTGGCCTAGACTCGTTCCACGGCACATTTCACAAAGCTGAAGACGTCCGTGGAGAGAACTGTATGCGTGGATCGCAGGAACCCGGTGGCCTTGTCCTGATCGTCGAGGACAACCGCAATATTTCGGAGATGGTGGGGGAGTACCTCGAGGGCCGTGGCTTCGAGGTCGACTATGCCGCCGATGGCCTGGACGGCTATCGCCTCGCCAGCGAAAACAACTATGACGTGGTCGTGCTCGACCTGATGCTCCCGCGCCTGGACGGCATCGAGGTCTGCAAGCGCCTGCGCGAGGAAGCACGCAAGTCGACCCCCGTGCTCATGCTCACTGCGCGCGACACCCTGGACGAAAAGCTCACCGGCCTCGGCGCCGGCGCCGACGACTACCTCGTCAAACCCTTCGCGGTGCAGGAACTCGAGGCACGCCTGCGCGCGCTGATCCGGCGCGAACGCCGGCAGGTGGGCTCGGAGGTGTTGAAGGTCGCCGACCTGGTGCTCGACCCGGCCAGCCTGCGCGCCACGCGCTCGGGTACCGAGCTGCAGCTCTCGCCGATCGGCCTGAAGCTGCTCACCATCCTCATGCGCGAGTCGCCACGCGTGGTGAACCGCCAGGAGATCGAGCGCGAGATCTGGGGCAACAGCCTTCCCGACTCCGACACGCTGCGCAGCCACCTCTATAACCTGCGCAAGACCATCGACAAGCCGTTCGACAAGCCCCTGCTGCACACCGTGCAGAGTGCGGGCTACCGCATCGCGGACATCGAACAGCCGCCGGCCTGACGCGGAGGCGGGGACATCGCAATGCCAGATGGCCTGCCGCACAAGCTGCGCAGGGTATTCCTGCTGCAGGCAATGCTGGCGATCCTGGCGGTGGTCGCCTGCCTGTACGTATCCACGGTGTTCGCGCGCGGCGTGCTGTCCACGCAATGGGTGCGCGCGGAGGCGGCCCGGTTCTGGGATGAGAAGGCGAAGGATCCTGCCTATCCGCCGCCGTGGACGTCGTCGGTGCACGGCTATTTCGTGCCGACGGGAAGCGACCCCACGGCCGTGGGGGTCCCGGCGGAGTACGTGGCGATGGGGCCCGGCGTGTACCGGCTGAACCCGACGGGGGCGTCGCAGCGGCTGCTCGTCGAGGATGGGCCGGGCGGGCGCCTCTACCTCCAGATCGCGTTCCGGCTGATGGACAACGTGGGACGCTGGTCGGTACTCATCGCGTCCGTGCTGGCCGTGCTCGCAATCGCGACGGTCAGCTGGCTGAGCTATCGCATCGCGCGCAGCATGGTGTTGCCCGTGACCACGATGGCGGGCGAGGTGTCACGCTGGGATCCGCGGCGTCCCGATCTCGACGCCATCGATCCGGGGCGATTGCCGGGCGACGTGGGCAGCGAGGTGCGCCTGCTGGGCGGCGCGCTCAAGGGCCTGGCGGAGAGGACACAGGCCTTCATCCAGCGCGAACGCGATTTCACCCGCGAGGCCAGCCACGAGCTGCGGACGCCATTGACCGTAGTCAGCGTGGCCGCCGATATGTTGCGTCGGGATCCCGAATTGCCGCCGCGCATGCAGCGTTCGCTGGACCGCGTGCAGGTGGCCGCGCGCGACATGGAGGCGGTGGTCGACGCGCTGCTGATCCTGGCGCGGGAGGACGAACCGGGCAGCATCGAGGAGTTCGACGCGCTGGACGTGGTGATCGAGGCGGTCGCGGTCGGCGCGACGCTGCTCCGCGAACAAGCCGGTCCTCCGGCCGTGCGCCTGACGCTGCTGGAGCATGGCGCTCCGCGTCTGCGCGGCTCGCGGCGGGCGTTGGCGGTCATCGTGGAGCAGCTGGTGCGCAACGCCTGCACGTTCACCTCGGAAGGCACCATCGAAGTGGTCGTGGAACCGGATCGCATCGAAGTGCGCGATACCGGCGTGGGCATGGAGCGCGATGTGCTCGAGCGCGCGTTCGAGCCGTTCTACCGCGCCGACCAGTACGTCGGCGGGCGCGGATTGGGGCTGGCCGTCGTGCGGCGGCTGGCCGGTCGCTTCGGCTGGTCGGTGGATATCGACAGCACGCCCGGGAAGGGTACCGACGTCATCCTCCGCTTCCAGCCGAGCCGGGAGACCTGAGCCGGTCAACGCCTGCCATGCTGGTGCGTTAGCCTTCACGACCCCAGCCGGATCCCGCAGCGAATGAGCCACCGACCCAAGCGCGCCCAGCGCCCCCGCAAGATCCTCGCCATCGCCGTCATCACCGTCTTCGCCATCGGCGCGGGCGCCTGGTATTTCAGCCAGCGCAACGCATCCGCCGATGCCGGGACCTGGCGCACCGTCGAGGTCGAGCAGGGCGACATCCGCGTCGCGATCTCCGCCACCGGCACCCTGAGCGCGATCTCGACCGTGGTCGTGGGCAGCCAGATCTCGGGCCAGGTGACCGACGTGCTGGTCGACTTCAACGACAAGGTCGAGCAGGGCCAGGTGCTCGCCCGCATCGACCCGAGCAGCTACCAGGCGCAGATCGAGCAGGGCTCGGCGCAGATCGCGAGCGCCCGCGCGAGCCTTGCACAGGCGCAGGCGGCGCTTCGCAACGCCGAACTCGACCACAGGCGCAAGACCGAGCTGGGCGAGCGCCAGCTGGTCGCGCGCAGCGACGTCGATCTGGCGCGCGCGGCGCTCGACCAGGCGCGCGCGCAGGTGGCGTCCGCGCAGGCGCAGATCAACCAGCAGACCGCGTCCACGCAGACCACGCGCATCAACCTCGAGCGCACCGTGATCCGCTCGCCCGTGGACGGCGTGGTGCTCACCCGCACCATCGAGCCCGGGCAGACGGTGGCCGCGAGCCTGCAGGCGCCGGAGCTGTTCACCATCGCCGAGGACCTGTCGAAGATGAAGATCGAGCTCGCCGTGGACGAGGCCGATATCGGCCAGGTCCAGGCGGGGCAGGCCGTGAGCTTCACCGCCGATGCCTTTGCCGACCGCCAGTTCCGCGGCGTGGTCGACCAGGTGCGGCTGAGCGCCACCAATACCAGCAACGTGGTGACCTACCCCGTGGTCGTGACCGTGGACAACGGCGACGGCACGCTACTGCCCGGCCTGACGGTGAACGCGGAGATCGAGGTCAGCCGCCGCGACGACGTGCTCAAGGTGTCCAACGCCGCGCTGCGCTACAAGCCCACCAGCGCCGGGGGCGCGGTCCCGGCCGCGGCGCGTGGGGGCGCGCGAAACGGCGTCACCGACGACCTTCGCCGCGAGGCAGGCGCGCTCGGCCTCGCGGCACAGCAGCAGGCCGCATTCGACGAGGCCATCGCCGCGATCCAGGCCCGCCAGCAGGCCCGCGAAGCAGCGGCGCCTGCCGGCGGCGGGCCCGCGGGTGGCCCGATGTTCGGCGGGTCGCGCGGTGGCGGTGCGCCCTCGGGCGCGATGGCATCGCAGATCCGCCAGCGCATGCTGCAACGCTACCGGGACGATTTCGCGGCCTTCCGTGCCAGCCTCGACGACGGCCAGGCGCAGCGCTGGGACGCCGCGGTGGCGAGCCTGGTCGGTGCGACCCGCGCGACCGTGTACAGGCTGTCGGGTGGCAAGCCGGAGCCGGTGATGGTCCGCGTCGGAGCGACCGACGGCACCGCCACCGAAGTCTCGGGCGGGCTCCAGGCCGGCGATGTGCTGGTCACGGGCGAGCGCGCCGCGCGATGAGCACCGCCGTCCCGATCATCGAGACGCGCGCCCTGGGCAAGGTCTACTCGGCCGGCTCAGAGGCCGAGGTGGTGGCGCTGAAGGATGTGGACCTGCGCATCGAGCACGGCTCCTTTGTCGCGATCATGGGGCCCTCGGGTTCGGGCAAGTCGACGCTGATGAACCTGGTCGGCTGCCTGGATACACCGAGCTCGGGCAGCTATCACTGCGACGGCGTGGATGTGTCGACCCTCGATGCCGAAGAGCTTGCGGCGCTGCGCCGCGAGAAGATCGGCTTCGTGTTCCAGGGCTTCCACCTGCTGCCGCGGATGAGCGCGCTGGAGAACGTTGCGATGCCGCTGAGCTACGCCCGCGTGCCCCCGGAGGAGCGCGCGCGCATGGCCACCGAAGTGCTTGAAGCCGTCGGGCTGGGCGGGCGCACGGGGCACCGGCCCAATGAACTGTCCGGCGGCCAGCAGCAGCGCGTGGCGATCGCGCGTGCGCTGGTCAACCGGCCGCCGCTGCTGCTGGCCGACGAACCCACCGGCGCGCTTGACTCGAAGACCGGCGAGGAAATCCTGGCACTGTTCAAGCGCCTGCGCGACGAAGGCCACACCGTGGTCCTGATCACGCATGACGCCGAGGTCGCGGCGCACGCCGACCGCACCTACGTGATCCGCGACGGCGAACTGCATCCCGAGCACGCGGAGGCGGCGCGATGAAATTCAGCGACGTCATCCGCACCGCGATCCATGCCCTGCGTGGCAACTGGATGCGCAGCGTGCTCACCTCGCTCGGCGTGATCATCGGCATCGCCGCGGTGATCGTGATGGTCTCGGTGGGCCAGGGCACGCAGTCGGAGATCGACAAGATGGTCTCCGGCCTGGGGTCGCAGCGCCTGGACATCTCGCCCGGCTCGCGCCGCGGTCCGGGTGGCGTGCGCATGAGCGCGTCGAGCTTCTACACCCTGACCGAAGGCGACGTCGAAGCGATCCGCAGCGACATCCCGGAAGTGCAGTTCGTGTCCGGCTCCTTGAACGGCAGCAGCCAGGTGGTCTATGCCGAGAACAACTGGTCGAGTCGCTGGCAGGGCGTGCAGCCGGACTACTTCGACATCAATGGCTGGACCATCGTCGAGGGCGAGGCCTTCGACGCGCAGGACTACGGCGGTGCGGCCAAGGAAGTGATCCTCGGCGAGACCGTGCGCCGCGAACTGTTCGGCGACGAACCGGCGATCGGGCAGACGGTGCGCCTGGGCCGCGTGCCCTTCGTGGTCGTCGGCACGCTTGCGCCGAAGGGGCAGGGCGGTTGGGGCCAGGACCAGGACGACGTGATGATGGTGCCGCTGCAGACGGCCCGCCGCCGGCTGCTGGGCTCGATCGGATTGCCGCCGGGGGCAGTCATGCAGGTCGCGTTGACCGTCTCGAACGCGGACGATCTCGGCTACGTGCAGGGCGAGGTGGAATCGCTGCTGCGCCAGCGTCACCGCATCGGCCCCGGCGACGACGACGACTTCACCGTGCGCAACATCTCCGAGATCGTGGCCACGCGCACCGCGACCACGCGGTTGATGTCGCTGCTGCTCGGCGCGGTGGCGACGATCTCGCTGATCGTCGGCGGCATCGGCATCATGAACATCATGCTGGTGTCGGTGACCGAGCGCATCCGCGAGATCGGCCTGCGCATGGCGGTGGGCGCCGGGCCGTCGGACGTGCGTCGCCAGTTCCTCGCCGAGGCCATGCTGCTGTCGCTGGTCGGCGGTGCGCTGGGCATCGTGATCGGCATCGCCGGGGCGCTGCTGGTCGGCCGTTTCGGCAACCTGCCGGTGGTGCTCAACGGCCAGATCGTGGCGCTCGCGGCCGGCTTCTCGGTGGCGACGGGCCTGTTCTTCGGCTACTACCCGGCGCGCAAGGCGTCGACGCTGGATCCGATCGAAGCGCTGCGGCAGTAACCCGACCTCGGGTCGCCCCCATAGGGACCGGCCCGGGGTTGGCGGCCACCGGGGGCGCGCGGAGACTGTCTCCATTGCAACGCGCCGCGCAGCGGACCGGAGACGCGACATGACCGCCATCCACAACATCGCCTCGGGCGACACGCTTTCGCAGATCGCGCAGCGCTACGGGACCACCGTCAACGCGCTGATGGACGCCAACTCGCAGATCAAGGACGCAGACCTGATCTACGCCGGCGACACGCTGAACATCAGCGGGACGTCGGGCGGTGCGGGTGGCGGCGGCGCCAGCGGCGTCTCGGCCAGCGGGGGTGTCGCGTCTGGCACCGGCGTCAGCGGCAACAGCGCTGCCGCGATCGCCGAGCAGTTCATCGGCCGCAACGCCGGCGAGCTCAAGCACAGCGACGAGCTGCCGATGCAGAGCTGGGTGCCGAACAACGTCAACTGCGCGAACTTCGTTTCAGCCTGCCTGCAGAAGGCGGGGCTGATCGATGGCAGCCAGGCGAGTGCCTCGGTAGACAACCTGGCGAGCAACCTGAAGGGCGACGGGTGGAAGACGGTCTCGCTGGCCGACGCCCGGCCCGGCGACGTGGTGCTGATGCAGCGCGACGGGCAGTCGCACGTGGTGCTGTTCGCGGGCTTCGAGGGCGGGCAGCCGAAGTTCATCGGTTCCAACAACGTCAACGCCGACGGTTCGCAGCGCGTCAGCTGGGGCGGTGCGTCGGGGAACTACGAAATCATCACCCCGCCGGGCTGAGGGGGCGCTCGCCGCCTGCGTGGCGGAGTGATTGGGTACTCCGCGCGCTGAGCAGTTGCGCTGCTCTTTATGCGCGCTGCGTACCCAACCACCCCGCCATCCAGGCGCCGACGCGCGCTGGCGGGATGGCAAGAGCCGAGCGCGTGCTCCGGCGGCCACCGCGGCGCGCAGCGCCGCGCAAGCTCGCCGCAGCGGTCGGACTGAGGGCGCATGGGGTACGCAGCCCGCATAAAGAGCACCACGTGCTCAGCCGGCGGAGTACCCCATGCGTCCTCAGCCCCGCCACCACCCAAAAGCATCAGAAGCCGAACAGCGCCCTCGGTGCGGCATGCGCCTGCGGCCAGTCGAGCCAGGCCACGTCGCCCGGCCCGATGGCGTGGTCGAGCACGCGCCAGGTGCCGCCGAAGGGGACGCCATCGGCACCCGTCGAGTCGCCCCTCTGGTCGCGCGCCGCTGCTGCTGCAGGGGCGGCAGAGGCGGCAGCGTCGGCATCGGCATCGGCATCGGCAGCCGCATCGCCATCGCCCGTGGCATCGACGGCCTCGCCTTCGTCGGCAAGGCTGGCGTCCTGTTCGTGCCGGAGCAGGACCACGTACACGTCGGACATCGCGCCCTGCGCCGAAGCTTCGGCGAACCGCGTGCCGGAAAGATCCGGCCGGCCGCCCCCGGGTGCGCGCATGGTGCCGAGCACGAAGGCCCAGCTGCCGAGGCGATCCATGCGTTCGACGTCGAGCTCAACCTTTCCGTCGAGGGCGGCACGCAGCGGTCCGGTGGCGGCTTCGAGCATGGCGTCGTAGCCGGCATCACCCGGCCGCATGGATTGCGGCGTGGCCTGTGCGAACGAAGGATTCATTGCGACTCCGGAGGCGAGTACGGCGATCGATCCGAGGATAGCAGCGGGTCTGCGCATGCGCGGATTCCTGGTGCGGTTGCGTGACGCCTGCATCGTGGCAGCCTGGGCCTGCGCGTCGGGTGAACGCTGGTCAGCGTAGCCACGGCACGATGGCTTCGCGCCAGACGGCATAACCCGCGGCATTCATGTGCAGGCGGTCGGCGATGAAAAGCGCCTCGCGTGGGCGGCCCGCGTCATCGAGCATGGGCGTGGTGACATCGATGTAGGCCGTGCCGGGCTGCTGGCGCAGCCAGGTTTCGACCAGCGCGTTGGCCTCGCGCTGTGCCGGCAGCTGATCGATGCGCGCGGGGCTGGGCTTGATCGAGACCCAGGCGAGGGTGGCCCGCGGCAGGGCCGCGCGCAGGCGCGTGACTAAGACCTGCGTGTCGGCCAGCACCTGCCCGGGGCTGCGGCCGGCGTCGATGTCGTTGTCGCCGGCGTACAGCAGCACCACGCGCGGCTGGTACTGGATGGCGACGGCGTCCGCATGCCAGGCGAGGTCGCGGACCTGGGCGCCGCCAAAGCCCCGGTTGCGCACCGGGATGCCGGGGAAATCCCGCGACAGCGACGGCCACATCCTGAACGATGAACTACCGGCGAATACCACCGGGCGCCGTGGCGGCGGATGCAGCACGTCCTCCGCCGCGAACCGCGCCATGTCGGCCTCCCAGTCGGGCGTGGAAACCGGATCCAGGCCCGGCGGCGGCTGCCAGGGTGGGGACGAGGGCGCGGTGGCGCAGGCCGCCAGCAGCACGGCCGCGGCCGCAAGGCCAGCCGCCGCGCGGGCTGCGGCGCGGAGGCGGTTCGATAAGGGGGCGAGAGTGATGGTGGTGGGCATGCCTGCACCGGAAACGGCCTGGGACCAGTGGAGCAGCGCCCGGCCACGGACGCAATCCGGGGAAGACCCGGTCGCGCGCGCCGCCTTGTGGCAAAATTGCGCGCTTATGGCCGACGAGACCGGACACCTGCCCCGCAGCCCGGCACGCATGCTGAAGGCGACCCTCTGGTCGCTCCAGGGCCTGCGCGCGGCCTGGCTCCACGAGTCGTCGTTCCGGCTCGAGGTCTATCTGTTCGCATTGCTGGCGCCGCTGGGCCTGTGGCTGGGCCAGGACGGCGTCGAGCGCGCGCTGCTCGTAGGGTGCCTGCTGCTGGTGCTGGCCGTGGAACTCCTGAATTCAGCGGTCGAAGCGGTCATCGCCCGCTATGGCGACGAACACCACGAGCTCGCCGGCCGCGCCAAGGACATGGGCTCTGCAGCGGTCTTCGTGCTGATGCTCAACGTATTGCTGGTGTGGGGCGCGCTGCTGCTGCCACGACTGCCATGAACTCCGTGCGCTGCACGGCAATCGATTCCCGAAGGACAAGCAAGCAATGATCGAACTCATAACCGACCCGCAGGTATGGATCCTGCTGGTCACGCTGGCCACGATCGAAATCGTGCTCGGCATCGACAACCTGGTGTTCATTTCGATCGCGGTCAGCCGGCTCCCCGCCGAGCGCCGCGAGTTCGCGCGCAAGTTCGGCATCGCCGTGGCTTGCATCACGCGCCTGGGCCTGCTGCTCACGCTGGCCTGGCTGGCCGGGTTGACCGCCGACCTGTTCGTGCTCTTCGGGCAGGGGATCTCGGTCCGTGACCTGGTGCTGGTCCTCGGCGGCCTGTTCCTGATCGTGAAGGGCGCGATGGAAATCCGCTCGCTGGTGACCGGCGAACACGAGGACATGGACGGCACCGGCAAGGCGGCTGCGTCATTCGGCATGGTGATCGCGCAGATCGCGGTGATCGACATCGTGTTCTCGCTCGACTCCGTGATCGCGGCCGTCGGCATGGCCGGCGACTACGTCCCGGTGATGGTCGCGGCGATCCTGATCGCGGTCGGCGTGATGCTGCTGGCGGCGCAGCCGCTGGGCAAGTTCATCGACAACAACCCGACGGTGAAGATGCTGGCCCTGGCCTTCATCGTGCTGATCGGCGCCTACCTCCTCACCGAGGGCTTCGACCTGCACATCCCGCGCGGCTACATCTACGGTTCGATGGCCTTCTCGGCCTTCGTCGAGGGCCTGAACCTCTGGGCCAAGCGCCGCGCGCTGGCCGGCGTGGCCCGCGAGTGACCGCGGCATGAGCCTGCTGCACCTGGTCGACCCGGTCGCGGTCCAGGCCCCGGCGTTTGAGCTGTTCGGACGGACCTTCGCGCCGGGAGTGCACTGGTATGGGCTCATGTATGCGCTGGCCTTCGTCAGCGCCTGGCTGCTGGGGCGGTCGCGGATCCGTGCCGGCCGGCTGCCTGGCGTCGACGACGCCGGCTTCGGCGACCTGATGTTCTACGGCATGCTCGGCGTCGTGCTGGGCGGTCGCATCGGCTACGTGCTGTTCTATTCCTTCGGCGATTTCCTGGCCAACCCGCTGATGCTGGTGCGGGTCTGGGAAGGCGGGATGAGCTTCCATGGCGGCCTGCTTGGCGTGCTGCTGGCGAGCTGGCTTTGGTCGCGTGCGCGCCGGCTGCACTTCTTCGACACGATGGATTTCGTGGCGCCGCTGGTGCCGCTCGGCCTGGGCTTCGGCCGCATCGGCAACTGGATCGGCGGCGAGCTCTGGGGCAAGCCCACCGACCTGCCTTGGGCCACGGTGTTCCGCAGCGCGCTGCCCTCGGACCTGGCGTACCTGGATGACGCCGCGCTGCGCGTGCTGCACCAGGCGGGGCAATTGGAGCCCTATGCGCGCCATCCTTCGCAGCTCTACCAGGCGTTCCTGGAGGGCGTGGCGATGTTCACCGTGCTGTGGTGGTTCTCGCGCAGGCCGCGGCCGCGCTATGCCGTCGCCGGCGTGTTCGCGCTGCTGTACGGCGCGTTCCGCTTCCTGGTCGAGTTCGTGCGGGAGCCCGACGCCCACATCGGCTATCTTGCGTTCGGCTGGCTGACGATGGGGCAGGTGCTGAGCACGCCGCTGCTGCTGATTGGCCTGTACTGGCTGTGGCTGGCGCGGCGGTCGCCGACCCTGCAGCCCGCGCCGCCGGCCGCCGCCGACAAGCCGTAGCCACGGCCGCAGCCGCGACCGGCAACGACCTGCCATCCCGACGGAGCCTGATGCATGCGGCAGTACCTCGATCTCCTTGGCCACGTGCTCGAGCACGGCACCGAAAAGGCCGACCGCACCGGCACCGGCACGCGCAGCGTTTTCGGCTGGCAGATGCGCTTCGACCTCAACGACGGCTTCCCGCTGGTCACCACCAAGAAGCTGCACCTGCGCTCGATCGTCCACGAGCTGCTGTGGTTCCTGAGGGGTGAAACCAGCACCGCGTACCTGCGCGACAACAAGGTCACGATCTGGGACGAATGGGCCGACGCCGACGGTGAGCTTGGACCGGTCTACGGCAAGCAGTGGCGGCGCTGGGCCGACGGCCGCGGCGGCGAGATCGACCAGATCCGCTGGGTGATCGACGAGATCCGCCGCAATCCGGACTCGCGCCGCCTGGTGGTGAGCGCCTGGAACGTCGCCGACCTGCCGGCCATGGCACTGCAGCCCTGCCATGCGCTGTTCCAGTTCTACGTGGTCGAGGGCCGGCTGAGCTGCCAGCTCTACCAGCGCAGCGGTGACATCTTCCTTGGCGTGCCCTTCAACATCGCAAGCTACGCCCTGCTCACGCACATGGTGGCGCAGGCCTGCGGACTGGGCGTGGGCGACTTCGTGCACACGCTGGGCGATGCCCACCTGTACTCGAACCACTACGCGCAGGCGCGCGAACAGCTCGCGCGCGAGCCGCGGCCGCTGCCGACGCTGGCGCTGAACCCGGCCATCGACGATGTCTTCGATTTCACCTACGACGACATCGCCATCGAAGGCTACGACCCGCTGCCGGCGATCAAGGCGCCGGTCGCGGTCTGAGCCGCATGGCCGGCCATGACAGCGCGCCGCTGGTCACGATGGTGGCGGCGGTCGACCGCAGGCTGGCCATCGGGCGTGACAACGACCTGCCCTGGCGCTTGCCCGACGATCTCGCGCGGTTCAAGGCGCTGACCCTGGGCAAGCCTGTGCTGATGGGACGCAGGACGGCCGAGTCGCTGGGCCGGGCGCTGCCGAAGCGGCGCAACCTGGTGCTCACGCGCAGCGGCCGGGTGCCGTTTCCCGGAATGGAGGCGGTGTCATCGCTGGACCAGGCCTGTGCGCTGGCGGCGGCTGCCGGCGAGCTGTGCGTGATCGGTGGTGCCGAGGTCTATGCGCTGGCGCTGCCGCGAGCCTCGGTGCTGCAGCTGACGCACGTCGACACCACCGTAGACGGCGCCGACGCGTTCTTCCCTGGCGTCCCGCGGGATGGCTGGCGCCGGGTTTCCAGCGAGCACCACCCGGCCGACGAGCGCCACGCCTTTGCCTTCGAGTTCGTGGAGTACCGCAGGCTCTGACGGGCGCGCCTGATGTCCGGGGTTCGACCTTGTTGCCTGCGTCGAAGCGATCACCGGGTCGCTGTCGCTTCAGGCTGGACCCTGGTCCGGCTGCGGGCGACCCGGAACCTGCACCACCTGCAGCTCCTCGGAGTCCAGGCGCAGCGCGGTGAGCTTGCCGCCCCAGACCGCGCCGGTGTCGATGGCATGCACGCCGTGGCCGATGAACAGCCCCAGCGACGACCAGTGCCCGCACACCAGTTTCAGGCCGCGCTCGACCCGTCCGGGAACCGCATACCAGGGATAAAGCCCCGGCTGCTGCGTGCCCGGCGCGCCTTTTTCCTCGAACGCGATGCGCCCGCGCGGGCTGCAGTAGCGCATGCGGGTGAAGATGTTGATGATCGCGCGCTGGCGGTCGGTGCCGCGCAGGCCGCTGGACCAGGCCGGGCGATCTCCGTACATGTTGCGCAGCAGCCCCTGGCGGTTGCTTCCCTGCAGCACGCGCTCCACTTCGCCGGCCATGGCCAGGGCGTCGTCGGCGGTCCACTTCGGCGCCAGGCCGGCGTGCACCATCATCCAGCCCAGGTTGCGGTCGGCGTGCACCAGCGGCTGCGTGCGCAGCCAGTCCAGCAGTTCGTCACGATCGGGCGCGAAGAGGACGCGCTGCAGGTCGGGATTGACCTTGCGCTGATCGGCTTCGCGGCGTTCGGCGATGGCCAGCAGCGACAGGTCATGGTTGCCGAGCACGCTGACCGCACTCCCGCGCAGGGAGTGGACCAGGCGCAGCGTCTCCAGCGACTCGCCGCCGCGGTTGACCAGGTCGCCGCAGAACCACAGGCGGTCGCGCGCGGGGTCGAAACCGATGCGCTCGAGCAGCCGCTCGGTAGGCCCCAGGCAGCCCTGGAGGTCGCCGATCGCCCAGACCGCCATATCAGTGCAGCGTACGCGGGACGGCGAGGGTGAACGGCGGGATCGGCGCGTCGAAATGCGTGCCGTCGTCACCGACCATGCCGTAGCTGCCTTCCATCGTGCCGACCGCGGTCTCGAGCACGGCGCCGGAGGTGTAGGTGAACTGGTCGCCGGGTTCGATGAGCGGCTGCTCGCCGACCACGCCTTCGCCACGCACTTCCTCGACGCGGCCGTTGCCGTCGGTGATCAGCCAGTGGCGGTCGAGCAGCTGCGCGGCGCGCCGGCCGAGGTTGCGGATCCGGATGGTGTAGGCGAAGACGTAGCGGTCGTCTTCGGGCGCGGATTCCTCGGGCAGGAAGCGCGTCGCGATCTGGATCTCCAGGGTGTAGTCGGGTGCTTCGTCCATGCGGTGAGTGTAAGCGTTCGGCGTGAAAACCGGGGCTACGGCGCAGGCACCGCGTTCGCCAGGCGGATGAAATCCACGACCTCCAACTGCTCCGCACGCTGTGACGGGTCGATGCCCGCGGCGCTGATCTCGTCTGCGCTGCACAGCGTCTGCAGCGCGTTGCGCAGCGTCTTGCGGCGCTGCCCGAAGGCGGCGCGCACGATGGCCGCGAAGCGCGCCGGATCGTCGATGCCGATCTCCGCCGGATCGCGCGGCACCAGGCGCACCACGGCGGAATCGACCCTGGGTGGCGGCCTGAATGCGCCCGGGCCCACGGTGAACAGCGCGGTGACGCGGCACCAGGCCTGGAGCATCACGCTGAGGCGTCCGTAGACCTTGCTGCCGGGGCCGGCCGCCATGCGGTCGACCACTTCCTTCTGCAGCATGAAGTGCATGTCGCGGACGGCCGCGGCGTGGTCCAGTGCGTGGAACAGGATCGGCGACGACAGGTTGTAGGGCAGGTTGCCGACCAGCCGCACCGGCGTGCCGGCGGCGAGCGCGGTGAAGTCGACATCAAGCACGTTGGCGTGGATGAGCTCGAGCTCGCCGTGCTCGCGGGCGCGCACCGTCAGCGGGGCCAGCAGGTCGCGGTCGAACTCGATCGCGGTCAGGGCGCCATGGCGCTTGAGCAGGGGGAAGGTCATCGCGCCCTGGCCGGGCCCGATCTCGACGACGCGGTCGCCGGGACGCGGGTCGAGCGCCAGGATGATGCGGTCGACCACGCCGCGCTCGTGCAGGAAGTGCTGGCCGAGCGACTTCTTGGCGGGCTCGCGGAAGCGGCCGTCGTGGCCGTCATGCTGGTTCATGGTGCAGTGTTCCCGGCCACACGTGCCGCGGCAAGGCGGGTGCAGGTGTCGATGGCGGCGAAGAGGCTCGATGGGTCGGCGCGCCCGCTGCCGGCCAGGTCGAACGCGGTGCCATGGTCGACCGCGACCCGCGGATACGGCAGGCCAAGGCTGATGTTGACCGCTTGTTCGAAGCCGGCGTGCTTGAGGACCGGCAGGCCCTGGTCGTGGTACATCGCCAGGATCGCGTCATGGCGCGTGAGCTTCGCCGGCAGGAAAGCGGTGTCCGCTGGTAGCGGACCTTCCAGTCGCAGGCCTTCGCCACGCAGCCGCTCGAGCACGGGGATGACGGTGTCGATTTCCTCGCGGCCGAGGTGGCCGTCCTCGCCCGCATGGGGATTGAGGCCCAGCACCGCGATTACGGGATCGCCGATTCCGAAGTCCCTGCGCAGGGCGGCGTGCAGGATGCGCAGGGTGCGCTCGAGCAGGCCGGGCGTCAGTGCGTCCGGAACGTCGCGCAGCGGCATATGCACCGTGGCCAGCGCCACGCGCATGGCCGGGTTGGCGAGCATCATCACCACCTCGCAGCCGGCGTGCGCGGCGAGGAGGCCGGTGGTGCCGGTATAGGCGATGCCGCCCTCGTTGATCGCGGCCTTGTGCACGGGGCCTGTGACCATGCCGTGGCAGCGGCCGGCGAGACAGGCGTCAGCCGCGGCCAGGAGCGCGCCCACGGTCGACGCGGCGTTGGCGGGGGCGGGTTCACCCGGGGAGACGGCGACTGTGGCCGGCAGCTCGTGCAGGACGAACTCGCCGCCAGGCGTGGACATGCGGTCGGCGGCCGTGCGCTGCAGCGGCAGCCCGAGGCGTCCGGCTGCGAACAGCAGCGCCGCACCATCGGCAAAGAGTTCGAGTTCAGCGTCCCAGCTGCGCTGCAGCGCGCGGACGCACAACTCCGGCCCGACGCCGGCCGGTTCACCCGGGACCAGCGCGAGCCGTGGACGCTGCATGTCAGCTGTCGCCGACGGCCCCGGACGCAGGACGGATATCGATATAGGCCTCGCCGCGCATCTCGCGCAGGAAGCGGTTCCACTCGTCCTCGAGCTTGCGCTGGCCGATGGTCTCGCGGGCCTGGTTGCGGCGGTTCTCGGCGTTGACGTCGGCCTGGCGGGTGCCGGTCCGCTGGAGGATGTGCCAGCCTGCCTGGCTGCGGAACGGCGCCGATACCTCGCCTTCCTGCAGCGCCGCGACCTGCTCGCCGAACTGCGGTCCGAAGGCGTCGTGCACGAACCAGCCCAGGTCGCCACCGGCGGCCTTGGTGGCGCTGTCGTCGGAGGCCTCGCGGGCCACGGCGCCGAAGTCCGCTCCTTCGACCTGCGCGCGGAGGCTGTCGATGCGGGCCTTGGCGGCCGTGTCGTCGCCGCGCACGAGGATATGGCGCGCCTGGTACTGGGTGACCGTCTCCCCGCTGCCGCCGGCGGCGTCACGGACATCCACGAGCTGCAGCAGCTGGAAACCGCTGGGACCACGTGCCGGCCCGAAGACCTGGCCCGGCTGGAGGCCGCCGACGATCGCGGTGAACGCTGCCGGGATCTCGTCGGTGCTGCGCCAGCCGAGGTCGCCGCCTTCCAGCGCGTTGGGGCTGTCGGAATAGCGCACTGCCGCCGCCGCGAAGTCCATCTCGCCGCGCTCGAGCAGGGCGTTGATGCCGTCGATCTTTTCCTGCGCCATCGCGATCTGCTCGGGCGTGGCGCCGTTGGGCAGGGCGACGAGGATGTTGGCGAGGCGATACTGGGTGCCGCCGGCCTGGCTTTCCAGTGCGGCGTCGACTTCGGCGTCGCTGACCGTGATCGTGCTCTGCGCAAAGCGCTGGCGCAGGCGCTGGATGGCCAGTTCGTCGCGCAGCGAGCTGCGGAACTCGCCCAACGAGATGCCGTCCGACGCGAGCTGCTGGCGCAGCTGGTCGGGGGTCATGTTGTTCTGCTGGGCCACCGCGGCCACCGCGCCGTCGAGCTCTTCATCCGCGACGCGCACGCCGGTGGACTGCGCGCGCGCGGTCTGCAGCTGCACCAGGATCAGGCGTTCCAGCACCTGCCGGCGCAGGATCGCTTCGGGCGGGAGCTGGTCGCTGCGGCCGCCGTACTGCATCTTGATGTTCTGCACCGCGCGCTCGAGCTCGCTCTGCAGGATGACGTCCTCGTCGACCACGGCGGCGATGCCATCGATGGGCTGCACGTCCTGGGCAAGGGCGGGCGCGGAGAGCGCGGCGAGGAAAGCGAAGGAAAGGAAGAGCTTCTTCATGGGGAAACGTCGGCCGAGGGCGCGTCGCCATCGTCGTTGCGGACGTCAGGCGGAGGCACCAGGTACAGGTCCTCGCGGTGGTAGCCGAGAATAGCACGGCGCAGGCGGCTGGTCGTTTCAGGGCCGGCCGAGCCCAGGCCCTTGAATTCGATCTCCAGCTGGATCGCGTCGTTCATGTCGCCCTGGAAATTCCGCACGTAGCGGCGTGCCACCAGGCGCGCGGCCATGCAGCAGCTGTCCCACTGGATGCCGGCAATGCCTTCCAGGAGCTGGTTGTCCAGCAGCGAGTAGTAATAGCGCCCGACCAGGCTCCAGGACGGGCTGAGCGGGTACAGGAAGGAGAAGTCGACCTGCTCCAGCAGGTCCTCCTGGTTGTTGGCGTTGCGCCGGTAGCGGTAGGCCAGGTTGACCACGCCATCGTCGCCGATCAGGTATCGGGTGCGGACGCTGGCCAGGTCTTCCTGGCTGGTGGCGGGGTTCCAGTGGTAGGTGCCGCCGATGCTCCAGCGGTCGTTGATCTCGTAGCTGGCGTCGGCGATCCATGCCGACCTGCCTTCGGGGATCACCGGGGAACCGGGGCTGAGGCCGACGCGGGAGTCCTCGAAGTAATGGATCTGGCCGATGCTCGCCGACAGCTTCTCGCGGCCGGACTCGGCATTGACCAGGCGCGTGGTCAGCGCAAGCGTGATCTGGTTGGCATCGGCCTGTCGGTCGGCGCCGGTGAAGCGGTTGTCGCGGAACAGCTGGCCCCAGCTGTACGACATCGCCTGGGTGTCGAACAGCGGCAGCGCGGACTGGTCGCGGTAGGGCGTGTTCACGTAGAACAGCCGTGGCTCGAGCGTCTGCAGGTGGGACTCGCCGCGGAACAGGGTGGTGCGGTCGAAGTAGACGCCGGCATCCACCGTGCTGATGGGCAGGCTGCGCGAGGGCGACGTGTCCGGGGCGCCCGGGGTGAGCCTCGCGGCGAGTGCGTCCTCGAGCTCGTACCCGGTGTAGCGCCAGGCCAGGGTCGGGGTGATGAACCAGGCCGCGCCCTCGAGCGGCATCGACACCCAGGGCCTGAGGTCCAGGCGGCTGCCGCCGGGCTTTGCCCGGCTGTCCGCGTGCTCGAAGCGGGTCACGTCGATCGAGGCGCCGGCCACGAACAGGCCCGCGAAATCGTCTTCCCAGTTCGCGTACGCTCGCGGCAGGCGGTGATAGGGAAGGATGGCATCGCTCTGGGTGTAATCGCCCAGCTGCCAGTAGTCGGCCATGATCCCCGCGTCCCATGTGCGGGCGCGGCCATAGATGCCGATATCGCTCTTGATCGAGAAGTTCGTGCGGCCGTTGAGATTGCTGCTCGAGTCCTCGATGTAGCGCGGGTCGCTCGCCCAGGCCAGGTTGGTGCGCGCCTGCCAATGGCGATTGATGTTCTGGTGGCCGTTGAAGCGGAACATGCCGCGGTCGTCCTTGCGGCGGTTCTCCGCGGGGATGGACTCATCGGCCAGCTCTTCCGCGCGACCATCGCGCGCGAGCCGGTCGGAGGGCAGCACCTCGATGTCGAAGACGCCGGCGCCGCCGTTGGTGCGGTAGCGGAACTCGGTGCCCAGCAGCAAGCCGCGCTTGGTCATCAGGCGCGGTTCCAGCGTCATGTCGTAGTGCGGCGCCAGGTTGATGTAGATCGGCTGGCGCCAGTCGAAACCGTTGCGGCTGGAATAGGAAATGCTCGGATAGAGCAGGCCCGTGCGTCGGCGGTTGTCGGTGGGGAAGGCGAAGATCGGCACGTACAGAACCGGGACCTTGCCCACGCGCAGGGTGGCGCCGCGGGCGATGCCCTCGCCCTTGTCGTTGTCGATGTCGATGCGTTCGGCGCGCAGCTCCCACCAGCGGTCGTCGCGTGCGCATGTGGAATAGGTCGAGCCGTAGAGCGCGCCCTGCGCACCCTTCATCTCGATGCGCTCGGCGCCGCCGTTGCCGCGGCGCTCGGTCAGCTGGTAGCTGACCTTGTCGACCCGGTGCGTGTCGGCTTCCTGGTCGCCTTCCAGGTGCTCGGCCACCAGGCGCATGCCGGAGTCCTGGTAGCGGACGCTGCCGGTGGCGACGTAGGTGGACGTATCACTGTTGTATTCGATGTTGTCGGCGCCGAGGAACTGGTCGCCGCGGCGCAGGGTCACGTTGCCGGAGTACTCGATGTTCTCGCCGTCGACGCCGGCGAGGTTGTCACCCGCGATGTCGGTGGGCTGGGAAGCGCGGTCGGCAGGGGTGCCCGTGGGCGGCTGGGCATCGGCAAACCCCGGCACCGATTCCACGATCGGGCACAGGCTCCAGTCCGGCTCGATGTCATCGTCGGCCATCGCGGCCGGATGGTGTGCCGCCAGAGCGCAGGCGATGCACAGCGGCAGCGGGAGCAGGCGGAGGGCTTGGCGCACGCAGGATTCCGATGGGGGAGAGGGCGGCGGACAGCTTGCCGCATCGCCCGGGCAGCGGCAATGCACGGACCGTGAACGCCTCAGCCCGTGGCGCGGGTACCCAGGGCGTGGACATGGGCGATGCTGCACTCGGCGAGCGCAGCAAGGTCGTAACCGCCCTCGAGCACCGAGACCATGCGGCCGCCGGCGTGGCGCGCAGCAATGGCGGCCAGTTCGCCCGTCAGCCAGGCGAAGTCGTCGGCCTCCAGTTCGACGTGGGCGACCGGGTCGGCGCGGTGGCCGTCGAAGCCGGCCGAGACCAGCAACAGCTGGGGCTCGA
Source organism: Luteimonas sp. A649 (assembly GCF_054072735.1). Lineage (NCBI taxonomy): Bacteria > Pseudomonadati > Pseudomonadota > Gammaproteobacteria > Lysobacterales > Lysobacteraceae > Luteimonas > Luteimonas sp. A649. Next base: position 2,006,743 of record NZ_JBSVRQ010000001.1, read on the forward strand.
AGGCATCGATCGCCGGCAGCAGGCGTTCGCGCCAGGCCTCGCGGAAACGATGGCTGCCGCTGCCCGCCCGCAGTGCGGCGTTGTGGATGTTGCCTTGGCCGCGGTCACGGGGGTGGCCGGTGTCCGGGAACAGCGGCATCTCGTGGGCGCTGGCATAGAGCACGCGCGGCTCGTCGGCGAAGATCGCCTGGGTGCCGTTGCCGTGGTGGATGTCGAAATCGATGACCGCCACCCGCGACAGGCCATGGCGGTCGAGTGCATGCGCCGCGCCCACGGCGACGTTGTTGAACAGGCAGAAGCCCATGGCATGCGCGGGCGTGGCGTGGTGGCCGGGGGGGCGCACCGCGCAGAACGCGACCTCCGACTCGCCGGCCATGACCAGGTCCACCGCCGCGACTACGGCGCCGGCCGCGCGCAGCGCCGCTTCCGGGGAGCCGGGCGAAAGCACGGTGTCGGGATCGAGCTGCATCAGATGGTCCGGCTCGGCCTCGAGCACCGCGTGCAGTAGCAGGGGCTCGTGCACGCGCAGCAGCTGGCCGCGCGTGGCCCGCGGGGCTTCGCGCCAGTCGAGCCCGGGAACATGGTCGCGAAGCGCGGTCACGACGGCGCCAAGGCGCGCGGGGGCCTCGACGTGGCCGGGGCCGGTGTCATGCGCGAAGCACGCGGCGTGGGTGAAGACTGCCAGCCGCTTCGCGCCCATGCCCGCGCTCAGCTCCGGCGGCGCTCGTGCTGCCAGATGACTTCGCCGTGGCCGCCCTCGCGCGCCAGCACCCGGCAGAGCACGAACAGCAGGTCGGACAGGCGGTTGAGGTAGCGCACGGGCTGCGGGCGCACGTCTTCGACGCGGGCCAGGGCCACCGCGCAGCGCTCGGCGCGACGGACCACGGTGCGCGCGATATGGCAGCGCGCCGCGGCTTCGCCGCCGCCGGGAAGGATGAACTCCTTCAGCGGCGGCAGGTCGGCGTTGTAATGGTCGAGGTGCTGCTCGAGCCGGGTGACGTCGTCGTCATCGATGGCGGCGTGGCCCGGGATGCAGAGCTCGCCGCCCAGGTCGAACAGCTGGTGCTGGATGGAGGTCAGCAGGCTGCGGATGGCGTCGGGCAGGTCGGCGGCGAGCACCAGGCCGATGGTTGAATTGGCTTCGTCGACGGTGCCGTAGGCCTCGACCCGCAGCGAGTCCTTGCCTGTGCGGCTGCCATCCCCCAGGCCGGTGCTGCCGTCATCGCCGGTGCGCGTGTAGATCTTCGAAAGGCGGTTGCCCATCGGGGTCAGCGCTTGCCGCGCTGCCGCGCGGGGCCGGCATTGCGGGCCACGGACTCGGACACCACCTGGGCCAGCGCGGCCGCGGCCACGAACATGGCGGTGGCGCCGAGATAGGGCGCGAACCAGTGGCCGTAGTTGGCGGCCCAGCCGGCAAACGTCGGCTCGGCGACCGCCGGCGACAGCCAGTAGAACCCGCCCTGCGCGAACAGGTGGCAGGCCGCCGTGGCAAGCACCAGCACCCCGGCCAGGCGGGCGAGCGCGCGGAAGTCCGCGCCATCGTGGCGGCTGCGCAGCCAGTGGCCGCCGGCCCACATCGCGGCGTGCGCGGGCACCAGCATCCAGTAGCCGGGCGAGACGCAGTAATGCGCGAAGAAGTTCAGCCCTTGGCCGCTGATCACGATGTAATCGATCACCACGGCCAGTGCCATCAGCGCCGGGAACGCCCAGCGCGCCCAGGCCCGCAGGTAGAAGCCGCCGATGAAGAACGCCGCCCAGGTCGCGTCCGGCACCGGGGTGAAGTGGGTGAAGACGTGGCTCCGCGTGGCCGCCATCAGCAGCACGAGCAGCGACAGGACGATGGCGCGTTGCAGGTTGGTGTTCATCTCGCGTGGAGCTCCGACGGCTGTGCTGGATTCGCGCCATTCTAGCGAACTGCGGGCCGCGGCGGCCGTATCATGCCCGGATGACGGCGACACACGACGTAGTGGTCATCGGCGGCGGCCTGGTCGGGGCCAGCCTGGCGATTGCCCTGGAAGACAGTGGACTGGACGTGGCCATGGTCGAGGCCGCACCGGCGGCGGCGATGCCGGCGGTGTTCGACGAGCGCAACCTGAGCTTTGCCGAGGCCACGATCAACGCGCTCACGGCCTTGGGCGTGATGCAGCGGCTGCGCGCACCCACCGGCGCCATCACCCGCATCCACGCCAGTCGGCAGGGCGACTTCGGGCGCGTTCTGCTGGAAGCGGCGGACTATGGCCGCGCAGCCTTCGGCCAAGTGGTGGTGGCGCGGGATTTCGGGGAAGCGCTGGAGTCACGCCTGGCCGGGGTAAGCGGCCTGGCGCGGCATCGTGCGACGCGCTTCAACGGCTTCGCACCGGACGAGGGTGCGTATCGCGTCCTGGAGCTGTCCGGCAAGGGACCGGCGCGGCTGTGCGCGCGCCTGGTCGTGGCCGCGGACGGCATGCACAGCGGCGTGCGCGATGCACTGGGCATCACGGCCACCCGCCACGATTACGGCCAGGTGCTCATGGTGGCCCGGCTGCGCGCGGCGCGACCGCCCGACGGCACGGCTTACGAGCGCCTGGGCGATGACGGTCCGACGGCGCTGCTGCCCCGAGGCGATCGCGCCTGGGGCCTGGTGCATGGCGTGGCCACGGCGGACGCGGATGCCGTGCAGGCGCTCGACGATGCCGGCTTCCTGGCGCGGGTCCAGGCGGCATTCGGCTGGCGCATCGGCCGGCTGATGTCGGTGGGCCCGCGCAGCGCCTACCCGGCGGTGGCGCTGCGTGCGGACGGCACCATCGCCTCCCGCGCGGTGCTGGTGGGCAACGCCGCGCAGAGCATCCACCCGGTGGGCGCGCAGGGTTTCAACCTCGGCCTGCGCGACGCGCTGACCCTGGCGGAGCTGCTGGCGGCCTGCGCGCGCGACGGCGGCGACCCGGGCGATCCCGCCCTGCTCGCGGCCTATGTCGCGCGGCGCAGCGAAGACCGCGCGCGCACGCTCGATTTCTCAGACGGACTGGCGCGGTTCACGGCCAATCCCGGCCAGGGTGCCTCGCTGCTCCGGAGCGCCGGACTGGTCGCGCTTGCCGCGCTGCCGGGGCTGCAGGCCGGCCTGGTCGGAGGGGCGATGGGTTACCGGGGCGACGTGCCGGATGCCTGCCGCCCGGAGGCCGTGCGATGAGTCGCGGGACTGTCGATGTCGTCGTTGCCGGCGGCGGCGTTGTCGGCGCGGCCGCGGCGCTGGCGCTGGCGCGGCTGGGCCTGTCGGTGACGATGGTGGAGGGCCGGGCGCCGCCCGTCTGGTCTGAAGCGAAGCCCGACCTGCGCGTGTTCGCCTTCGCCCACGACAACGCCCGGCTGTTCGACGACATCGGCGCCTGGGCGGGCGTGGCGGGTCGCGACGGCCGCGCGACCCGGCTCCAGCCCTATCGCAGGATGCGGGTCTGGGATGCGGCCGGCGGCGGCGAGCTGGCCTTCGATGCCGACCGCGTGGGGCGGCGCGAGCTCGGCTGGATCGTGGAGAACGCGCTGCTGGTCGACAGGCTCTGGGCCTGCCTGCCCGGCGCGGGCGTGGACGTGCGCTGCCCCGCCCGGGTGGACGCATTGGAACAGGACGAGCGCGGCGTGCGCCTGCGCCTGGATGACGGCAGCCGCGTGTCGGCGCGCATCGCGCTCGCCGCCGACGGCGCCGGGTCGACGCTGCGGCAGCTGGCCGGCATCGCTGTCGATGGCCATGGCTACGACCAGTCCGGCGTGGTCGGCTATGTGCGCACGGAGCTGGGGCACGAGGCCACGGCGTGGCAGCGCTTCCTGCCCGGCGGGCCGCTCGCCGTCCTGCCCTTCACCGACGGCAACAGCTCGATCGTGTGGACCTTGCCCACCGCGGAAGCGGACGCCGTGCTGGCGATGGACGACGCGACGTTTGGCGAAGCGCTGGCCCGTGCCTTCGACCGGCGGCTTGGCCGGGTCGAGCCCCGTTCGCCGCGCGCCGCCTTCCCCCTGCGCCTGCAGCTGGCGCAGCGGTATTCGTCGGGCCGGGTGCTGCTGCTGGGCGATGCCGCCCACGTGATGCATCCGCTGGCGGGGCAGGGGGTGAACGTCGGCCTGCGGGACGTCGCCGCGCTGCGCGAATCCATCATGGCTGCGCAGGCCCGCCGCCAGGCGTGGGATACGCCGCAACGGATCGCGCGCTGGGCGCGCGTGCGCCGGAGCGAGGCCACGCTGGCCGCGCGCACCTTCGATGGAATCAACCGCGCCTACACCAGCGATTCGCCTGCCGCGGTGCTGCTGCGCGGGCACGCGCTGGGGCTGGCCGGGCGGCTGCCGCCGTTGGCTGGGGCTCTGTGGCGGCACGCGGCGGGGATCTGACACCCGCCGGGCGCCGACCGCTCAGCGCATCCAACCCCTGAGTTCCTGCGTATCGAGCACGCCGTCGCCGTTGTTGTCGACGGCCGCGAACTCGGCGCTGAGCGTGGGGTTCGCACGGGCTTCGGCACCGCTCAGGCGGCCATCACCATTGGTGTCGAGCGCCGCCATGTCGATCCGGTACGCACCGACCACCGAATCAGGCGGGCTGGAGGTGACCGTCACCTGCGCCACGCTGGGGTAGGTATGCAGCGGCGTTGCGGGCGGCGCGGGTGGCGTCGGCGGCGCATTGGTGGCCACGCGGGCGGTCTCTGCAGCCATCTGGGCATCGAGCGCCGCCTGGCGCGCCGCACTGCTGGCCGCGCTGGCGTTGCCGGCGGCGTTGTGGGACTGCACCAGGGTTTCGTTGGGCAAGGCGTAGCCGCCTTGGGCCGCAGTGGATGCTGCGCCTGTCTGGTTGGCCGCACGCTTGGCTTCATGGGCAGCGCGCTCGGCACGGCGCGACGCCTGGTCGGCCTCCCACGCGCTGTATTCGGCCTGTGCCTGGCCGCGAGGAGTAAGCGCGCCGGCGCGTCGCTCCGCGGCCGCCTGCTCCGCGGCCTCTCGGGCAGCCCGCGCGTCCTGGTCGGCGGCGCGGGCATCCTGGAATGCGGACTGCGTATTGACCTGGCTGCGCGCCTGCACGTCCGCGGTACCCGCGGCCTGGGCCATCAGGGGTCCGCTGGCGCCGAGCCCGCAGCAGGCGAGCAGGGCCAGGCCGAGGGAATGCGTGGTCTTGAGCGGATTCATGGCGGTGTCCTCACGAAGTGATCGGACGCCACGCTAGTCCTTGCCCCATGAAGCGGCGGTCAGGGTTGCCCTGCTGCGCGCTGAACGCAGGATCCGCTTCAGCTGCCGGCCGGCATTGCGAGCACGGTGATCTCTTCGCGATCGTGATACAGCTGCCGCGCGCGCAGTTCCAGCGGCCGCTGCGCTTCACGATTGAAGAGGTCCAGGCAGAGCGAGGTTTCGAGCCAGCGCTTCTTCATCGGGAGCTTGAGGTTGAACACCGCCTGCCGGCACCAGCCCTCGCGGAACCAGGTCGCCATGCGCGAAGCCACGCGCCGCGGCTGTTCGACCATGTCGCAGACCATCCAGTCCAGCGGCCGTGACGGCTGCCAGCGAAAGCCGTCGTCGCGCAGGTGCTCGACCCCGCCGCCGTCGAGCACGTGCTGGCGCAGCGGGCCGTTGTCGACGGCGATGACCTGCACGCCGGCGCGCTGCAGCACCCATGTCCAGCCACCCGGGGCCGCCCCGAGGTCGGCGGCGGCCATGCCCGGGCGCAGCAGGCGCGTGCGCTCGTCCTGGTCGAGCAGGGTGAGGAAGGCTTCCTCGAGCTTCAGTGCCGAGCGCGAGGGCGCGTCGCGATGGATGCGCAGGCGCGGCACGCCCATCGGCCAGGGGGAAGAATCCGCGGGAGCGGCGGTCGCGAGCAGCAGGTGGTCGCCCGCCAGCAGGCAGACGTGCAGGCGCGGGCGGCGCGTGTCGTCGGTGGTCGCCAGAAAGCCTGCCTTGCGCAGCGCCGGACGCAGGGCGTTGCCGAATGCGCGCGCCAGGCCGGCGAGCGGTCGCGCCTCGTCGCTGTCGGGGTGCTCGACCACGAGCATGCCGAAGGCCGGGCCGCGGCCAACGGGTGCAGCGTCGACGTGCCGATGCAGGGCCGCGAGCACGGGCGCCACGCGGTCCGCGGTGTCGAGGCCCTGGAGTTCTTCCACGATCACCAGTTTCTGGCGCGCGAACACCAGCGAGCGCCAGGGCAGCGCGCGCGACAGCGCGGCGGCATCGTCGCCGGGCGCGAGGAAGCGCACGAAGCCGGTTCCACGTTCGGTGGCCGCATAGCCGTGGTGGCCGGCCGCCGCGGCGCGCTCGCCAAGCTCGGCTGCAAGCTCGGGCTCGAAGCCGCTGCGGCAATAGCAGAGCAGGCCACTCATGCCGTTGCGTGGACCCGGGCGCGAGGCATCAGTAGCGCTGGCCGCCGCTGCTGCCGTAGCGGGCCAGGACCTCGCGCGCCTGGTCGCGGGCGACGTCGCGCACGAGCTCGATGCCGCGGCGGGCGAGTTCGCCGGGCCAGTCCTGCGGGAGCGGACCCTCGTCGAACTCGGTGAGCTCGTGCACGTCGTCGGAGCGGGCGCCGATCAACAGGCGGTCGACGCCGGCCCAGATGGTGGCGCCATAGCACTGGCAGCAGGGCTGCGCCGAGGTGGCCAGGGTGTAGGGGCCGCAGGGCCGGTCCTGGTCGTCGACGTTGATGCGCGCCCGCCCCAGGGACTGCTGGGCCAGCATGTAGGCCATGTTTTCGGCGTGCGCCAGCGAGGTCGACTGCGGCAGCACGACGTTGACGCCGGCGGCGACCACGCGGTCGTCGGGGCCGAACACCACCGCGCCGAACGGCCCGCCGGTGGCCTCGTCGATATTGCGTGCGGCGAGCGCGATCGCGAGCGACACCTTGTCGGCATCGCTGGCATAGGCGCGGTCGCGGTCGACAGCGCCATGCACCCATTCCGGGAGCTGCAGGTGGACGCGTGCGGGCAGGCTCATTCCAGCAAGCCCTCCGAAGCCTTCGGCTCGCAGGTGTTGGCGACGCAGGCGCAGGCTTCGATCTCCTCGAAGCCGCACACGCCGGCCATGCCCGACTCCGCGCAGGCAGCCTGCACGGCCGCCGGATCAGGCTCTGCAGCGGTGTTCACGCAAGCGGGGGAGTAGCCGCAGCAGCTGCCCACGTTCTTCACCGTGCAGTCGGAATCGACGCGGCAGCTGCGGTCGAGGTCGGGCACGCCTGCAACGGCCGGGCGCGCTGGCTCCGTCGGCATCGGCGTCGCGGGCAGCGGGTTGCTCATGGGCGGCGCCGGTACGGCCGTGTCGGGCTGCGGGGCCGCGCAAGCCGCAAGGCAAAGCGCGAGCAGGGCGATGGATGCGGACTGGATGATCTGGCGCATGGCGCTCTCCGTGTCTCGTGTCGTGGGGTGCGGGCATGGTAGCCCCGCCCCGCGTAGCGCCGGGGGAAGGCCGGCGCGGTTGGATCTCAGGCCCTGGCAGCCCAGGTGTCGCGCAGGGTCACGCTGCGGTTGAACACCGGTGCGTTGCCGCGATGGTCGCGGCGGTCGGCGACGAAATAGCCCAGGCGCTCGAACTGGAACGCGTGCTCGGGCGCCACGTCGGCGGCCGCCGGTTCGAGGTAGCCGCATACCGACATCCGCGAATCCGGGTTGATGTGGTCGCGGTAGGTGAGGCCGCTGCTCTCGTCGTCCGGGTCCGGCACCGAGAACAGGCGGTCGTAGAGCCGCACTTCCGCCTCGACCGCGCGCGCTGCACCGACCCAGTGGATCGTGCCCTTGACCTTGCGGTTGGCGCCTTCCATGCCGGGCCGGGATTCGGGATCCAGCGTGGCGCGAAGTTCCACCACCTGTCCGTCCGCGTCCTTGACCACCTCGTCGCAGCGCACGATGCCGGCGCCGCGCAGGCGGACCTCGCCACCAGGCACCAGGCGCTTCCAGCCCTTCGGCGGGACTTCGGCGAAATCGTCGCGCTCGATCCAGAGTTCGCGCGAGAACGGCACCTCGCGCTCGCCGAAGGATTCGTCCTTCGGGTGGTTGGGGAAGCGCAGCGTCTCTTCGTGGCCTTCGGGCAGGTTGGCCAGCACCATCTTCAGCGGCGCCACCACCGCCATGCGGCGCGGTGCGCGTGCATCGAGGTCCTCGCGCAGCGCGCCTTCCAGCACCGAGAAGTCGATCATCGAGTTCTGCTTGCTGATGCCCACCCGGTCCACGAACAGGCGCAGCGCGCCGGGGGTGTAGCCGCGGCGTCGCAGACCCTGCAGCGTGTACATGCGCGGGTCGTCCCAGCCGTCCACCAGGCCCTCGGCGACGAGCTGGGTGAGCTTGCGCTTGCTCATCACCGTGTAGTTGATGTTGAGGCGCGAGAATTCGATCTGCCGCGGCTTCGCGGCCTCGATCGGCAGGCCCCTGTCCTGCAGCGGCGCCAGCAGCTCCGGATGGCCGGCAAGGTCCACCCTGTCCACGCACCAGTCGTACAGCGGCCGGTGGTCTTCGAACTCCAGGGTGCACAGGGAGTGGGTGATGCCTTCCACCGCGTCGCCCAGGGCGTGCGCGAAGTCGTACATCGGGTAGATCGGCCAGGCGTCGCCGGTGTTCTGGTGCGGGACCTTCTTGATCCGGTAGATGGCCGGGTCGCGCATGTTGATGTTGCCGCTGCCCATGTCGATCTTCGCGCGCAGGGTGCGCGCGCCGTCATCGAACTCGCCCGCGCGCATGCGGCGGAACAGGTCCAGGTTCTCGCCGACGCCGCGGTTGCGGTACGGCGACTCGCGTCCGGGCTCGGTCAGGCTGCCGCGGTAGGTGCGCACCTCGTCGGCCGACAGGTCGCAGACGAAGGCGTCGCCCTGCCGGATCAGCTTTTCGGCGGCCAGGTAGAACACTTCGAAGTAGTCCGAGGCGTGGCGCAGGCTGGCCCAGTCGAAGCCCAGCCAGCGCACGTCGTCCTGGATCGCCTGCACGAACTCCGGATCTTCCTTCGCCGGGTTGGTGTCGTCGAAGCGCAGGTTGCAGCGGCCGCCGAACTCCTCGGCGATGCCGAAGTCCAAGCAGATCGCCTTGGCATGCCCGATGTGCAGGTAGCCGTTGGGCTCGGGCGGGAAGCGCGTGCGGATGGCGTCGTGCTTGCCGCTGGCGAGGTCCTTGCGGACGATCTGGCGGATGAAATCCTGCTTCTCGGCGGGCGCCGGCGCGGCGTCGGCCGCAGTGGGGGTGGGCTCGGTCATGCGGTCTTCACGGGTGCGGGCGCGGGCCTGCGCCATGGACCGGGCAGTGTAGCCGAGCCGGCGCGCGCACGGCTTGAACCCGTGCCCCCGAGCGCCCACGATCAATGCATTCCTTTTCGAGCACCCGCCATGTGCCTGTCCAACGTCCATCATGTCCACGGCCGTCCCCTGCAGGGCGAATTCCCCGGCATGCAGCGGGTGGTGTTCGGCATGGGCTGCTTCTGGGGCGCCGAACGCCTGTTCTGGACGCTTCCGGGCGTGGAGACGACGGCCGTGGGCTATGCGGGCGGTGATGCGCCGGCGCCAGGCTATCGCGAGGTCTGCAGCGGCCGCACCGGCCACGCCGAGGTGGTGCTGGTGGTGTACGACCCCGAGCAGGTCGGGTTCGATGCGCTGTTGGCCCGTTTCTGGGAAGGGCACGACCCGACCCAGGGCATGCGCCAGGGCAACGACATCGGCAGCCAGTATCGCTCGGTCCTGCACTGCCACACGGCGGCGCAGCACGACGCCGTGCTGGCCAGCCGGGATGCCTACCAGCTGCGGCTGTCCGCCGCGGGTCTTGGCGCGATCACCACCGAAATCGTGTTCCCGGCACCGGCCTTCCACTACGCGGAAGAGGAACACCAGCAATACCTGTCGAAGAACCCCGCCGGCTATTGCGGCCTCGGTGGCACCGGCGTCAGCTGCCAGGTACCCGCCGCAACCTGACCCTGTTCCGCAGGCGGGGAAGCGCGTCGCAGGGGCGCGACTAGACGCCGGGAGCGCCCGGGACGTACATCGGCGCGGTGCTCTCGCGCACCGTCGGCAGCAGCAGGTCCGGGGGCAGTTCGCGCATCACCTGCGCCAGTTCCTGGAGGAAGGCGGTCATCGCCGTGCTCCTGCGCCAGGCCATCGCGATGCGGCGGCTGGGCGGCGGGTCGCGGAACGACACCAGCTCGATGCTCTGCGAGCGCGCGACCGGTGGCTTCACGGCCAGCATCGGCAGCAGGGTGACGCCAACGTGTGCGGCGACCATCTGCCGCAGGGTCTCGAGGCTCGTGGCCTGGAACTCGCCCTTTTCGGAGGCGCCCGCCAGGTGGCAGACGTCGAGCGCCTGGTCGCGCATGCAGTGGCCGTCCGCGAGCAGCAGCAGGCGTTCGTCGGCCAGGTCGTCGAGCGACAGCGGGCCTTCGCCCGCCAACCGGTGCGCCTCGGGAACGGCCAGCACGAAGGGCTCTTCGAACAGGAACTCCAGGTGCAGCTGGTCGTCGCTGATCGGCAGCGCGAGCAGGGCCGCGTCCAGCCGGCCCTGCTGCAGGCGTTCCAGCAGGACGTCGCTCTTTTCCTCGACCAGCAGCAGCTCGAGTTCCGGGAAGCGCGCGCGGATCGCCGGCACCACGTGCGGCAGCAGGTAGGGCCCAAGCGTCGGGAACAGGCCCAGGGTCACCTTGCCCGCTTCCGGATCCTGGCTGCGGCGCGCAGCCTCGCGCATCTCTTCGACGTCGGCCACGATCCGCCGCGCGCGCGTGGCGACGTCGCGCCCCGCGGGCGTGAGCATCACGTTGCGCGGCGCGCGCTCCACCAGCGGCACGCCCAGTTCCTCCTCCAGCTTGCGGATCTGGGTGGAAAGCGTGGGCTGGCTGACGAAGCTCGCCGCCGCCGCGCGCCCGAAGTGCAGGTGCTCGGCGAGGGCGATGAAGTAGCTCAGGTCGCGCAGGTTCATGGTGATGCCCCTTCCGCGGGCGGTGCGGCTCAGGCCTCGGCCGTCGCCGCCTCCGCCTTCGGGCTGCTGGTGCGGATCAGGTGGTCGAACGCGCTGAGCGCGGCCTTGGCGCCTTCGCCCATGGCGATGACGATCTGCTTGTAGGGCACCGTGGTGGCGTCGCCGGCGGCGAACACGCCCGGTAGCGAGGTGCGCGCGGCGTTGTCGACCACGATCTCGCCACGCGGGCTGAGTTCGATCGCGCCCTTGAGCCATTCGGTGTTGGGAAGCAGCCCGATCTGCACGAACACGCCCTCCAGCTCCACCCGATGGGAATCGCCGCCGACGCGGTCGCGGTAGACCAGGCCGTTGACGCGCTTGCCGTCCCCGAGCACCTCGGTGGTCTGGGCCGACGTGATGATGCGGACGTTCGACAGGCTGCGCAGCTTGCGCTGCAGCACTTCGTCCGCGCGCAGCTTGCCGTCGAATTCGACCAGGGTGACATGGCCGACGATGCCGGCAAGGTCGATGGCCGCTTCCACGCCGGAGTTGCCGCCGCCGATCACCGCCACGCGCTTGCCCTTGAACAAGGGGCCGTCGCAGTGCGGGCAATAGGCCACGCCCTTGTTGCGGTACTGGTCCTCGCCGGGGACGCCCATCTGCCGCCAGCGCGCGCCGGTGGCGAGCACCACGCTGCGGCCGCGGACGGAGGCGCCGCTCTCGAGTTCGATGGTGGTGATGCCGTCTTCATCCTGCGTCAGCGCCTTGGCGCGCTGCAGGTTCATGATGTCGACGTCGTACTGGCGCACGTGCGCCTCGAGCTGCGCCGCCAGGCGCGGGCCCTCGGTTTCCTGCACCGAGATGAAGTTCTCGATCGACATGGTGTCGAGCACCTGGCCGCCGAAGCGCTCCGAGGCGACGCCCGTGGCGATACCCTTGCGCGCGGCGTAGACCGCGGCCGCGGCGCCGGCGGGACCGCCGCCCACGACCAGCACGTCGAACACGTCCTTCTTCGCGATCGCCGCGGCGTCGCGCTTCGCGGCGCCGGTGTCGAGCCTGGCCACGATCTGCTCCAGGCTCATGCGGCCCTGGTCGAAGACCTCGCCGTTGAGGAACACGGTCGGCACCGACATCACTTCGCGCGCCTCGACCTCGTCCTGGAACAGGGCGCCGTCGATGGCGACGTGATGGATGTTCGGGTTCAGCACCGCCGCCAGGTTCAGCGCCTGGACCACGTCCGGGCAGTTCTGGCAGGACAGCGAGAAATAGGTTTCGAAGCGGTAGTCGCCCTCGAGGTTGCGCACCTGCTCGAGCAGCTCCGGCGCGGACTTCGACGGATGTCCGCCGACCTGCAGCAGGGCCAGCACGAGCGAGGTGAACTCGTGGCCCATCGGCAGGCCCGCGAAGCGCAGGTCGATGTCGTGGCCGGGCGATGTCACGGCGAAGGAGGGCTTGCGCTGGGCGTCGTCGCGCGACACCTCGACCGTCACCTTGTCCGACAGCGCGCGGATGTCTTCCAGCAGCTCCAGCATCTCGGCCGAGTTGGCGCCGTCGTCGACGCTGGCCACCAGCACCACCGGGCGCTGCAGGCGCTCGAGATAGGCCTTGAGCTGGGTCTTGAGATCGTCTTCGAGCATGGGGAACTCCTGGTAAACGGCAAGGCGGGGGCCTGCGTCCCGTCGTCGACGGGTCGCCACCGGCGTGGGGATGGACCGCAGGCCGCGCCGTGGCACGGACTCCGGTCCAGCCCCACCCCCACTGGAAGCGGGGATGGGCTGGGTCTTGCGACTGTGGGAGCGGCCATGGCCGCGATCGCCGCTATAGCGGCTCCCACAAGGGCGGGAAGTGCTTAGATCTTGCCGACCAGGTCCAGCGACGGCTTCAGGGTCTTCTCGCCTTCCTTCCACTTGGCGGGGCAGACCTCGCCCGGGTGGGCGGCGACGTACTGGGCGGCCTTGACCTTGCGCAGCAGTTCCAGCGCGTCACGGCCGATGCCCTCGGCGGTGATCTCGATCGACTGGATCACGCCCTCGGGGTCGACGATGAAGGTGCCGCGGTCGGCCAGGCCGGACGGACGCAGGATCTCGAAGCCGCGCGAGATCTCGTGGGTCGGGTCGCCGATCATCGGATACTGGATCTTGCCGATCGCGTCCGAGGTGTCGTGCCAGGCCTTGTGCGAGAAATGGGTATCGGTCGACACGCTGTAGATCTCGACGCCGAGCTTCTTGAACTCGTCGTAGTTGATCGCCAGGTCCTCGAGCTCCGTCGGGCAGACGAAGGTGAAGTCGGCCGGGTAGAACACGAACACGGACCACTTGCCCTTCAGGTTGGCGCTGTCGACTTCAACGAACTCGCCGTTGTGGTACGCGGTGGCCTGGAACGGCTTGATTTCGGTATTGATGACGGACATGGAATCCTCGCGGGTGTGGGGAGTGGGTTGAGACAACCGGCGTCTGCCGGACGAAGAGAATGTTAGGTCTGGCCTATCAATTCGTAAAGTGAATTGTACTTATCCAATCGATAGACAAAAACTATGAATAGTGAACACAGCGTCTCGGAATGCCTCATCGAAGCGCGGGAACGTATCCCGGCGGACGAGGCTGCGCTGCTGCTGCTGCACGTGCTGGATCGTCAGCACGCGTGGCTGTTCGCCCATGGGGACGCGGTGGTGGCGCCAGGGGCCGGGGTCCGCTTCCAGGCCCTGGTCGCGCGCCGGTCCGCGGGCGAGCCGGTCGCCTACCTCCTCGGCCGGCGCGGTTTCTGGACCCTGGACCTGGCCGTCACGCCGGACACCCTGATCCCGCGCCCCGAAACTGAATTGCTGGTCGAGCAGGCGCTGGCCCGGCTGGATCCCGGGACGCCGGCGCGAGTCGCCGACCTCGGCACCGGCAGCGGCGCGATCGCGCTGGCCATTGCCAGCGAGCGGCCGCTGGCGCAGGTGATCGCGACCGACCGCAGCGACGCCGCGCTGGCGGTGGCGCGCGGCAACGCGGCCACGCATGGCCTGGACGGTCGCGTCGAGTTCCGCGCCGGCGACTGGTTCGTGCCGGTGGCGGGGGAGCGCTTCCACCTCGTGGCCAGCAATCCTCCCTATATCGCCGAGGACGATCCGCATCTCGGGCAGGGCGACCTGCGGCACGAGCCGCACGCCGCGCTGGCGTCCGGACCCGACGGCCTGGATGCGATCCGGGTCATCGTCGCGGCGGCGCCGGCGCACCTGGTCGCGGGCGGCTGGCTGCTGCTCGAGCACGGTTTCGACCAAGGCCCGGCGGTGCGCGCGCTGCTGCGGGCGAGGGGGTTCGACGGGGTGGCGACCGTGTGCGACCTCGAGGGCCGCGACCGGGTCAGCCTCGGGCGCAGGGCCGCGGTGTGATCGGGAGCGGCTGCTAGACTGGCCGCGTATCTCCGTACGAGGCCGTATCTGCATGCGCACGCTGTATCCCGAGATCGAACCCTTCGACACCGGCACGCTCCGCGTCGACGATCGGCATGTCCTGTACTACGAGCAGTGCGGCAATCCCGACGGCAAGCCGGTGGTGATGCTGCACGGCGGTCCCGGCGGCGGCTGCACCGACAAGATGCGTCGCTTCCACGATCCGGCGAAGTACCGCATCGTGCTGTTCGACCAGCGCGGCTCGGGCCGCTCGACGCCGCACGCCGATCTCGTCGACAACACCACGTGGCACCTGGTCGAGGACATCGAACGCCTGCGCGAATACCTCGGCATCGATTGCTGGCAGGTGTTCGGCGGGTCCTGGGGCTCGACCTTGGCCCTGGCCTACGCCCAGGCGCACCCGAAGCAGGTCACCGGACTGATCCTGCGGGGCATCTTCATGCTGCGCCGCTGGGAGCTGGAATGGTTCTACCAGGAGGGCGCGTCGCGCCTGTTCCCGGAAGCCTGGCAGCACTACATCGCGGCCATTCCCGAAAGCGAGCGCGGCGACCTGATCGCGGCCTTCCACCGCCGCCTGACCTCCGAGGACGAGGCCACCCGCCTTGCCGCGGCGCGCGCCTGGAGCGTGTGGGAGGCGGCCACCAGCTTCCTGCACATCGACCCGGGCTTCATGGCCGACCACGAAGACCCGCAGTTCGCGCTGGCCTTCGCGCGGATCGAAAACCACTACTTCACCAACGCCGGCTTCTTCGAGTGCGACGACCAGCTGCTGCGCGACGCCTATCGCATGGTCGACATCCCCGGCGTCATCGTGCACGGCCGCTACGACGTGGTCTGTCCGATCCAGAACGCCTGGGACCTGCACCAGGTCTGGCCAAAGGCCGAGCTGGTGGTGACGCCGGCATCAGGTCATTCGGCGTTCGAGCCGGAGACCGTCGACGCGCTGGTGCAGGCGACCGACCGCTTCGCCTGACGCGCTACGTCGCTTCCGCCGCGCACGGACGCGCGGGGCGGTTGAACAGCAACAGCATCCACTGGATCAGCGGGCCGATCGCCAGCGCGTAGGCCAGGGTGCCCAGGCCAAGGCTGCCGCCCAGCAGGAACCCGACCAGCAGCACGCCGCCTTCGATCAGGGTGCGGACCAGCCGCACGGACCACCCTGTTCGCCGTGCCAGGCCGGTCATCAGGCCGTCGCGCGGGCCGGGGCCGAAGCGCGCGCCGATGTAGGCTGCGGTCGCTGCGCCGTTGAGGACGATGCCGCCGACGAGCAGCGCGATGCGCTGTGGCAGGGTCATGTCGGCCAGCGCGCCGCCGATCCAGGCCATGGCGGCATCGAACACCAGGCCGATCACGATCACGTTGCAGACGGTCCCGAAGCCGGGGCGCTGGCGGATCGGGATCCACGCCAGCAGTACGGCGAAGCCGACCGCGATCGCCACCCTGCCCATCGGCCAGTCGCCCTGCAGCGCGATGCCCTGGTGCAGCACGTCCCAGGGCATCACCCCGAGGCCGGCCTGGACCAGCAGCACCATCGACAGGCCGTAGGCGACCAGGCCCAGGAACAGTTGGATCAGCCGGCGAGGCATGTGCAGCCCATGGAAGCGCGGCCGGTCAGTGTAGGCGTGGTGGTCCGGCGCAACGACGTGCGGATGGAACGATGTGTGGTGCGTGGCGACTGCCGCGGCTCAGGCTTTCGTGCCGTCCGGGTTGTGTTCGATCATCCACAGCCCGGCCCAGAGCTTGAGGTCGAGTTCGAAACCTTCCTCGTACTTCTGCATCAGCCAGGCCGGCGCGGTGGCGCGCGGAATGGCGTGGACGGTGATCGCCTCGTCGTCGACGCCGCCGCCGTCGCCGACCTTGCGCAGGTCCAGCGCACGGGCGAAGGCGATGCG
The DNA here is from genome assembly GCF_054072735.1 of Luteimonas sp. A649. Classification (NCBI taxonomy): domain Bacteria; kingdom Pseudomonadati; phylum Pseudomonadota; class Gammaproteobacteria; order Lysobacterales; family Lysobacteraceae; genus Luteimonas; species Luteimonas sp. A649. The sequence continues at coordinate 2,022,876 of NZ_JBSVRQ010000001.1, forward strand.
TTCGTTGCTCATGCCCGATGAGGTCGGCCCCACCAGCAGCACGTCGATGCGTCCCGCGTCCCAGCCGGTTTCCTCGATCAGCTCGCGGCGCGCCGCGGACTCCAGGGTGTCGTCGCTGAAGTCGTCGCCGACGAGGCCGGCGGGCATCTCGATCGTGCGCGCGCCCAGCGGCACGCGGTACTGCTCGACGAAGAGCACGTGGTCGTCGGGGGTCACCGCGATCACCAGCACCGCAAGGCCATCCTTGCCGTGGGTGCGTTCGCAGGATTCCCACTGGCCGCGCTTGACCATGCGCAGCCATTCGCCTTCGTAGAGGAGTTCGGGTTCGTTCGTGGCGTGTTTGCGGCTGTCGTTGTGCATGTTCCGATCCTAACTCCGCCCGGCGACGAGTGTGCTGCCTTCGGCGAAGCTCTCCAGCCGGCGGCGGGTCATCGGGCCGAAGCCCACGGCATCGGCGAACGCGGCGAGGGTGCCGGCCTCGGCCGCCGCGCGCACGAATGGCGGCATGGCGTCGAGCAGCGGCGCATCGCAGGCGATCGTCGACAGCTGGCGGTAGAGCAATACCTGTTCGCGGTGCTCGCGCAGCCGCACGGCGACCGTGGCCGCGCCGCGCAGTCGCAGGAAGGCCACTTCGTCCATGCGTTCGAGCAGGGCGTCGAGGCTGCCGAAGTGTCCCAGCAGCACCGCCGCGGTCTTGCTGCCGACGCCGGGCACGCCGGGGATGTTGTCGACGGCATCACCGCACAGCGCCAGGTAGTCGGCGATCTGGTGTGCGTGCACGCCATGGCGCGCCTTGACCCCGGCTGCGCCCCAGCGCTGGCCGCGGGCGTAGTCCCACTGCTCGTCGTGGACCTCGAGCAGCTGGGACAGGTCCTTGTCCGCGGACACGATCACGCCCCGGAAGCCGTCACTGCGCGCCGCCACCAGCGCTGCGCCGATCAGGTCGTCGGCCTCGTATTCGCGATGCGCCAGCACCGGCAGCCCGAGCGCGGCGCACAGCGCCTTGCAGTAGGCGAACTGGCGCTTCAGCTCGGCCGGCGCGGGGTCGCGATTGGCCTTGTAGGCGGGGTACAGCGCGTTGCGGAAACAGGAGTCCAGGGCTTCGTCGAACGCGATGGCGATGTGCCGGGGGCGCTCGCGCTCGAGCAGGTCGAGCAGGAAGCGGACGAAGCCGTGCACCGCGTTGGTCGGCCAGCCGTCGGCATCGTGGAAGCCGTCGGCCGGCATCGAATGCCAGGCGCGGAACACGTACAGGCTGGCGTCGACCAGGTACAGCGGCGGCGCGGGAGCAGGCAGGCTCACGCCGGCGGCACCCACTCGACCAGCAGCGCGGCGGGATCGGGGCGCGGGCGTTCGGGCGCCTCGATGGTCGGGGTGCCGATGTGGATGAAGCCGGCCACGCTCTCATGCGTGCCGAGGCCCAGCAGCGCGTGCACCGCCGGGTCGTAGGCCGGCCAGCCCGTCAGCCAGGTGGCGCCGAAGCCGAGTCCCTGCGCGGCCTGCAGCAGGGCGAAGCAGGCGCAGCCGGCGCTGAGCAGACGCTCCTGTCCGGGGATCGCGGCGTCGTCGGGATCGAGCACGGTCACGACCACGAGCACCAGTGGTGCATGCGAGAAACGGGCGCGGTCCTTGTCGATGGCGGCCGCGCCGGCATCCGGCTTGAGTTCCAGGCCGCGCGCCGCGATTGCGTCGCCCAGCGCGTGCCGCGCTTCGCCGGTGATCGACAGGAAACGGAACGGCACCCGCTTGCCGTGGTCGGGAACGCGCACCGCCGAGGCCAGCATGCGCTGGAGCTCGGATGCGGTCGGGCCGGGCTCGGCGAGCGCCCTCGCGGGCACCGAGCGCCGGGCATCCAGGGCGGCCAGGCCGGCTTGGGCGGTGGAGGTTGGGCTATTTGCGATTGCAGTCACAGACGTCGAAGGCTCCATTCAGGGATGGTATGCGTGGGTGCATCCCCCAGCACCGGACGCATCCCCGATGATCGCAGAAGAACCCCGCGCCTACCCAACCTTCCAAACCCGCCAAGGCGGGATGCGCGATCCCGCCCGTCTGTTCGACGCCGTCAGGCGCGAAACGGTGACCGGGCTGGGGGGCGTGCTGTCGGGCTTCTGGGGCACGATCGAGGAGCAGGTGCGGCTGGAGGCCCTGGCCGGGCACGATTACAGCGGTGCGCAGGACGACCGCATGGCGGTGATGGCGCTGGGCCATCGCGCGCTGGAACTGGCCACCCGCTACCGGGAAGCACTGGAGCGCGAGTTCGATGCCTGGCGCAAGCCGGCCGTGGAGCACCTGGACGACAAGTCGCTGAGCCTCATGTCGGAAGGTGAGCTCGAGATCCATCTGGCAGGGCAGCACACCACCGAACTCCTTGACCACCAGTTCCTGCATCCGCTGGAACAGCTGGATGAGCGCATGCAGGCGCTCGCCGCTGCGCTGGGCGTGGAGGGCAGGCGCACGAACCCGGTACGCCCGGAAGCGGCGGTGGCCGCCTTCGTCAACCTGTTCGGCGCCGAGGACCTGACTCGCGGCCTGCGCCCGCTGGTGTTCAACCAGTTCGACAAGCGGCTCCCCGAAGTGCTGGGCGATCTTTACGAAAAGCTCAACGAAATGCTGGATGGCGCCGGCTTCGGCGTGCAGTCGGGTGGCAGCGGCGGGGCCGGACGCGGCGGGCGGGCCGTGGCACAGGGCAGCCCCGGCACCGACCGGCAGGGCGGTGTCACGGCCCAGGCCGGCGCAGGCCCGGGCGCCGAGGCTGGTTGGGTTCCCGAAGGTGGCACCGTGGAACACCTGGGGCAGTCCCTGGGCGGTGGCGCGCGCGAAGGCAGCGTCGGCCGGTCGGTGGCCGGGACCGGGGCGGGCGGTGGCAGGATGGGGGGCGGCATCGGCGCCTCCATCGCGGCCAGCGCGCAGCACGCCGCGGCCGCGGGCCAGCCGCCGCGCTACCGCGACGTGGTCCGCGAGCAGCTCGCGCACTGGCGTGCCGCAGGCGTGGACATCGCAGCCGAAGGCGGTGCCGCGGAGGCGTCGTCCGGCCTGGGGGAGGGCCTGCCGGCGGGCGTCACGGTGCTGCGCACCGAGGACCTGCTCAACGTCGCGCAGATCCTGCAGGGCGATGACTCCGCCCCGTACGCACGCGCGCTGGCCGCCAGCGATGCCCGCGAACTCACCCGCGTCATGCGCGAAGCCATCCTGGGCGGCCTGCGCCAGCTCGGCCTGGATGCCGATGCCACCCATTTCAGCGTCGACGAGGAAGACGCGATCGACCTGGTGGGCATGCTTTTCAGCTCGATCAACGACGCCAACGACCTCGAGGACCGCGGCCGTGACTTCTTCGGTCGCCTGGTGGTGCCCTACCTGAAGGTGGCGCTGACCGACGATTCCATGTTCAACCGCCGCAGCCACCCGGCGCGGCGCCTGCTCGACGTGTTGACCGAAGCCTGCGACGGCAACGCCGGCGAGACGCCGCAGGACCGCGAGACCCTCGACCGCGCCGAGCGCGCGGTCGACCGCGTGGTCGAGGAATACGACGACGACCAGGCCATCTTCGAGCTGGCTTCCAGCGAGCTTCGCGACCAGCTTGAACAGCAGCGGCGTCGCACCGATCTTGCCGAGAAGCGCGCGGCCGAAGCTATCCACGGCCGTGAACGCCTGCAGCAGGCGCGCGCGCATGCCGCCGAGCTCGTTGCCTCGCGGCTGTCCGAGCGCGCGTTGACCGCGCCGGTCGCCCAGTTCCTCGACCGCCACTGGCGCCACCACCTCACCCAGGCCTGGCTGCGCGACGGTCCCGGTACCGCACGCCACCACCAGGCCATCGCCCTGGGCGATGCCATGGTCCAGGTGGACGCCGATGCCGCCCAGGCCCGCGGCCGCGTGGTCGCCGAGCAGCTGCTCGCGCTGCAGGTCCCCCTGGGCGAGTGCTATTCGAGCTGCGGCATGGACGCCACCGCCGCTCGCGACGCGATGGCCCGGATCATCTCCGCGCTCGGCCTGCCCGACGCCGCGCGCAAGGTGCACCGTCCGGAGGCGCCGGCAGACGAGGTCGAAGGCGGCGCGGACGATTCGCCCGCTCTTGCGGGCCTGCAGCTGGCGGGCGGCACCGACACTCTCGATTTCGATCCCGAGGTCGCCACGCGCATGCGCCGGCTCAGGGTCGGGCAGGGCCTGCGCCTGATCGATGGTGACGGCCACGACACCGCTGCCCGGATCGCCTGGGTCAGCCCGCTGACAGGCCGTTTCCTGGTGGTGAACCGCCGCGGCGCGCGCAGGATGGTGGTCTCGCCGGAAGAGCTGACGGCCCTGATGGCCGCCGGCCGGGTGGTGGTGCGGTCCAATGACGCCCCCTTCGACGAGGCCATGCGCCAGGTCTGGCAGCACCTCAATCCGAAGCAGCAGGCGAACGAGCGCTGACCCGCATCGCACGCCGTCGGCGCTTTCGCTAGGATGGCCGAAGCACAAACCGGGGAGCGGGCATGGCAGTGAGCATAGGCGTGGCGCGCGAATTCGCGCCTGGCGAACGACGGGTCGCCCTGACCCCGGAAACCTGCAGGAAGCTGGTGGCCGCCGGCGCCACGGTGGCGATCGAGCGCGGCCTTGGTGTGTTCGCCCACTTCCCCGACGAGGCCTATGCGACCGCCGGAGCGACCCTGGTCGACGACGCCTCCGCAGCCCTGTCCGGCGCCGACCTGGTGCTCTGCGTTCAGTCGCCTCCCCCTGATGTGCTCGCGATCTTGCGCGAAGGCGCGGCCATCATCGGCCAGCTGCAGCCCGAGGCCGATCCGGCGCGTGCCGCGGCGATCCGCGCGCGCGGCCTGGTCGCATTTCCCCTTGAACGCCTGCCGCGCACCACGCGCGCCCAGGCGATGGACGTGCTCAGCTCGCAGGCGGGCATGGCCGGCTACAAGGCGGTGCTGATCGCCGCCCAGCTGGCGCCGCGCTTCTTCCCGATGCTCACCACGGCGGCCGGCACCATCCGGCCTTCGAAGGTGCTGGTGATCGGTGCCGGCGTGGCCGGCTTGCAGGCGGTCGCCACCGCGCGCCGCCTGGGTGCGCAGGTCGAATGTTTCGACGTGCGGCCTGAAACGCGCGAACAGATCGAGTCCCTGGGCGGGCGCTTCCTCGACCTGGGGGTCAGCGCAGCGGGCGAGGGCGGCTACGCGCGCGCGCTGACCGATGAGGAGCGTGCCGAGCAGCAGCGTCGCCTGGGCGAACACCTGCGCGGCATCGACGCCATCGTCTGCACCGCCGCGGTCCCGGGGCGGCCGGCGCCGCGGATCATCACCGGGGGCATGGTCGGGGGCATGGCCCCGGGAAGCGTGATAGTCGACCTCGCCGCCGAAACCGGCGGCAACTGCGAACTGACGCGCCCCGGGGACACCGTGGACGCCGGCGGCGTCACCATCGCCGGGCCGCTCGACCTCGCCAGCAGCGGCGCGCTGCACGCGAGCGAGATGTTCTCGCGCAACGTGTTCAATTTCGCCAGCCTGCTGGTCTCCGATGGCACGCTCGCCTTCGACTGGGACGATGAGTTGCTGGCGAAGACGGTGTGGCCGCCGCGCGAGGGCTGAGCCGGGTTCAGCGGTCCCCGGGAGCCTTGGGCGGAGCCGGGTTGGCCTTGACCCAGGCCCGGCGCTGTTCCGGAGTCATCCCGCGCCACTCCGCGCGCAGGGCCTCACGTTCGGCCTCCGGCAAGGTCCGCAGCCGGGCGTAAAGCGCACGCATCGCCTCGCGCTTGTCCGGATCCATCTGCTGCCAGCGCTCGGCGCCGCGGCGGGCCCGTTCGCGCTGCTCGGGCGCCATCTGCTGCCAGCGCTCGGCGTGGGCCAGCATGCGCGCGCGCTTTTCCGGGTGGTCGTTCCAGCGCTGGCGCATGGGGGCCACCAGCGCCAGGCGCTGGGCTTCGGTGAGCTGGTCCCAGCCCGGCAGCGGCGCGGCGCTGTCGGTGGACTGGGCGGCGGCCGGCAGTGCGAAGGCCAGGGCGAGCAGCAGGGCGGTGATCGATCGGATGCGGATGTTCGGCATGGTCCTCACTCCATGGCCAGGATCTGGCTGTCCTGGGCGGCGAGCCACAGGTACAGGTCGGGGTCTTCCTCGAGTGCGGCGAAGCCCGCGTCGTAGCTGCCCGCCTCGACGGCCTCGGCCACCGCGGCCAACGTGGGTACGGGATCGCCGGTAGCGGGAAGTGGCTCCAGGCCGGGTTGGCGCAGGCCGATCGCGAGCGCGAACACCGCCGCGCAGGCCGCAGCCACCCACCATCCGGCGCCGTGCCGGCCCGGGCGCGCAGGCGCTTTCGCCGCGTTTTCGCGACGGATGCGCAGCGCGTACAGCGTGCGTGGCGGAACCTGTTCGACCGCGCGCGCGTGCAGCGCCCGCATGTCGTGGTCGAAATCGTCTTGGCGGGTGTTGCTCATCGAAAATCCTCCAGTCGCTTCTGCAGCGCGTCGCGCGCACGCGACAGGTGTGTCTTGACCGAGCCTTCGCTGCAGCCCATGACGCGGGCGGTCGTCGCCACGTCGAGCTCTTCCAGCACGCGCAGGCCGAAGGCCTCGCGCTGCCGCCGGGGCAGGTCGCGCAGCGCGGCGACCAGCTGGCCCCAGGCCTCCTGGCCATCGTGTGCGCGGGACGGGTCCGGCCCGGCATCGGCCCATTCCACGCCGGCTTCCTGGCGCTCATCGGCGGAGGTCATCCAGCCCAGGCGAAGGGTCCGCCGCCGCTGCGCGTCGACGATGCGGCTGCGCAGGATGGTCCAGAACAGCGGCGTCCATTCGTCCGCCGGCCGCTCGCGGTAGCCGAGCATCTTCACCATCGCGTCCTGCACCGCGTCGAGCGCGTCCTCGCGGTGGCGCAGGCCGGCCTCGGCGAAGCGGTAGGCGCGCGCGGCGATCCCGTCGAGGAAGGCCTCGAGGGTCTGGGCTCCCGCCGCCGGGATGGGCGACGAAGAGGCCTGGGTGGCGGCGTCCGCGGGCATGACCTCCAGCATAGCCACCCCCGGGCCGTCGCGATGTACCTGCAAGCTGCCGTCCATACCGCTCGCGTCGATGGGGTCGTGGAAGACAACGCACCCGGCGGCAACCGGTTGACACAGCGGTGGCGGTGGCGTCCCGGGCGGTTATGATCGGCGTGGGCTGTCCGGGGAGAGCGCGTGTGGGCGATGGATTCGTTGCGCTGTACATCTTCATGCTGGCGGCGATCGCCGGCCACGTGATCATTTCGCGGGTGCCGGTGATCCTGCACACGCCGCTGATGTCGGGATCCAACTTCATCCACGGCATCGTGCTGATCGGCGCGATGGTGGTGCTGGGGCACGCCGACACCACCCTGGAGAAGGCGATCGGCTTCGTGGCCGTGCTGATGGGCGCGGGCAACGCCGCGGGTGGCTACGTCGTCACCGAGCGCATGCTCGAGATGTTCAAGCCCAGCGACAAGAACAAGAACAAGGGCAAGGGAGGCGGCGCATGAGCGGCGCGGAGATCCTGATGCTGGTCATCAAGTCCAGCTATCTCGTGGCCGCCACCCTGTTCCTGCTTGGCCTGCAGCGCATGGCGTCGCCGCGCACCGCGCGCAGCGGCATCCAGTGGGCGGGCGTGGGCATGGTGCTGGCGACCGCCGTCACCTTCCTCATTCCGGGGCTGCAGAACATCGCGCTGATGGTCGTGGCGCTGGTGCTCGGCACGGTGCTCGCCTGGGTGTCGGGAAAGCGCGTCGCGATCACCGACATGCCGCAGATGGTGGCGCTGTACAACGGCCTCGGCGGCGGTTCGGCCGCGGCCATCGGCGCGGTCGAGCTGCTGCGCTGGTCGGCGTCTGGCCAGGCGCCCGGCCAGACGGCCCTGGTGCTGGCGGTACTGGGCGCGCTGATCGGCTCGGTGGCGCTGTCGGGCTCGATCATCGCCTGGGCCAAGCTCGATGGGCGCATGGACAAGCGCTACACCTTCCCGGGCATGCAGGTCTTCAACGCCGTGGTGTTCCTGGCCGCGCTCGTGCTGGGCGGCATGGTGGTGCACTCGCTGGGGGTGCCGCTGGTGGCGGCTTTCTTCGTGGTCGCGCTGGCGCTGGGCGTGCTGATGACGCTGCCCATCGGCGGCGCCGACATGCCGGTGGTGATCTCGCTGTACAACGCCCTGACCGGCCTGGCCGTGGCCTTCGAAGGCTATGTGCTCGGCAACGAGGCGCTGATCATCGCCGGCATGATGGTCGGTGCGGCCGGCATCCTGCTGACCCGGCTGATGGCCAAGGCGATGAACCGTTCGATCGGCAGCGTGCTGTTCTCGAACTTCGGTACCACCGGCGAGGCGGCGGAGATCACCGGCAGCCAGAAGCCGATCGAGGCCGCCGACGTCGCGGCGATGATGGCCTACGCCGAGCGCGTGGTGATCGTGCCCGGCTACGGCATGGCCGTGGCCCAGGCGCAGCACAAGATCTGGGAGCTGAGCCAGCGCCTGATCGAGCGCGGGGTGAAGGTGAAGTTCGCCATCCACCCGGTGGCCGGACGCATGCCGGGCCATATGAACGTGCTGCTGGCCGAGGCCGGCGTGCCCTACGACCTGATCGTCGACATGGACGACGTCAATCCCGAGTTCAAGAACACCGACGTCAGCCTGGTGATCGGCGCCAACGACGTGGTCAATCCGGTGGCCAAGACCGATCCGGCCAGCCCGATCTACGGCATGCCGATCCTGGACGTGGTGGAGTCGAAAAACACCATCGTGATCAAGCGCGGCAAGGGCAAGGGCTTTGCCGGCATCGAAAACGCGCTGTTCTACGCCGACAACGCGCGCATGCTCTACGGCGACGGCGCGGAGATGGCCAGCGCCCTGGTGAGCGAACTCAAGGCACTCGACGGCGGCCACTGAGCCGCCGGCCGAACCGTCGATCGAGCCAGCGCGCCGGAGCGGATCAGCGGCTGCAGACCGCCGCCACGACCAGTCCTGCCGCCAGCCATGCGAGGTCGGTGGCGTCGTTGGCCAGGCGGACCAGCAGCCAAGCGTGCTCCATCCCGAGCTTGCCCATCGACGCCCAGGGCGTCAGGCCGATCATGCGGCCGATCTCGTTGGCGGCGATGCCCCAGTTCGCCAGCGCGATCGCCAGCAGCGTGGCCAGCACGCCGCAGGCCGCACGCATCGCCCCGGGCCGCACCCCGCCCATGCGCAGTAGCAGGGCTGCGTCCAGCGCCGCGAGCACCGCCATCCAGTTGCACTGGCTGCGGGTGGCCTGGGACACGAGCACCCAGGCGGCGGCAATGCCGATGCTTCCGGCCAGCACCAGTGCCAGCGCCAGTGCGGGCCGGGATCGGGATGGGGGCATGGAACGCTGCACCTTCAGGGCGGGACAGGATAGCGTCACGGCGGGCGGTAGAATGGAGCCCCTGCATCGAGATCGCCGCGAGCCCCCCATGTATTCCCGCAACAGTGAACCCGTTCGCCTGGACCGCGACTGCGACGCGGTGCTCGTGCCGCAGGGCGACGAGGTCACCCTGCCTGCGGGCAGCGTCGGCTACATCACCCAGGCGCTGGGTGGCAGCTTCACGGTCTTCGTCGAAGGCAACCTGTTCCGCATCGCCGGCCGGGACGCCGATGCCATCGGCAAGGAGCCGCCGGAAGCCCTGCAGCTGGACGAGGGCGCGGACGACGCCGCGGTCGAACGGCTGGTGTGGTCGCAGATGCGCACCTGCTTCGACCCCGAGATCCCGATCAACATCGTCGACCTCGGCCTGGTCTACGAGGCCAACGTCATCCATCGCGAGGACGGCAACCGCCAGGTCGAGGTACGCATGACCCTGACCGCGCCCGGCTGCGGCATGGGCGACATCCTGGTGGATGACGTGCGCAGCAAGATCGAGATGATCCCGACCGTGGTCGAGGCCGACGTCGAACTGGTGTTCGACCCGCCGTGGACGCGGCACATGATGTCCGAGGCCGCGCGCCTGGAAACCGGGATGTTCTGATCCCGGCGGCGGGCGCAAGGCCCATCGTTCCTGTTTCGACAGGGCAATTGTCGGAACCGTGATGGAGGGCACGGGTTGGGGCGCCACTGCGCCCGGTTCCCGCTTGCATGGCTGCGAAGGTGTCGCTTAGCGTCACTTTGCGGACCAAAAGTGTCAGTCCGCCCATGTCGGCGGATGCCAGGAACGGGGGGGGGATCCCGGAACGGCCGCCACCGGCGCTTCGCCGCCTCGTGCGGCATTCGATACCGTTCCGGGAAACCCACTCATGACCGACGCACCGCTCCGCCGCGCGCGCATCAACGCACTCGCGCTCGCCACCACCGTGGCCCTGTCTTCCCTCGTCGTCGCGCCGGCATTCGCGGCCGAACGCATCAACCTCAGCGGCCTGCAGGCATCCGCGCAGCACGACCGCTTCATCATCAAGTACGTCGACGGCAGCCCGGAGCAGGCAAGCGCGAAGGAGCGCGATGCCGCACTCAGGGCGGCCGCAGGCGTGGTGCCGGCCGGCATCCGCGGCGCACCGCTGGCGCTGCGCCACGAGCGCCGCATGGCGGTGGGGGCGGAGGTCATCTCCACCAACCGCAAGCTCGACCGCGTCGAGGCAGAGAGCCTGATGCGGCAGATCGCGGCCAACCCGAACGTGGAGTACGTCGAGGTCGACAAGCTCAACAAGCTTGTCCTGACTCCCAACGACACGAATTTCGGCCAGCAGTGGGGCTACGGCACCGGCGCCGGCGGCATCCGCGCAACCCAGGCCTGGGACACCACGAGCGGCTCCGGCACGGTGGTCGCGGTGCTCGACACCGGCATCACCAACCACAGCGACCTCAACGCCAACGTGCTGCCGGGCTATGACTTCATCTCCACGGCCTCGGTGGGCGGCGACGGCAACGGCCGCGACAACGATCCGAGCGACCCCGGCGACTACTCCGGCGGCTATGCCTCGAGCTGGCACGGCACCCACGTCGCCGGCACCGTGGCCGCGGTGACCAACAACGCCAAGGGCGTGGCCGGCACCGCCTACGGCGCGAAGATCGTCCCGGTGCGCGTGCTCGGCCGCGGCGGCGGCTACGACTCCGACATCGCCGACGCCGTGATCTGGGCGTCGGGCGGCTCGGTCAGCGGCGTGCCCGCCAATGCCAACCCGGCCGAGGCGATCAACCTCAGCCTGGGCGGGTCGGGAAGCTGCGGCAGCGCCATGCAGAGCGCGATCAACGGCGCGGTCGGCCGCGGCTCCACCATCGTCATCGCCGCCGGCAACAGCAATGCCAACACCTCGGGCTTCTCTCCGGCGAACTGCAGCAACGTGATCGCGGTGGGCTCGATCACGAGCACGGGTGCGCGCTCGAGCTTCTCCAACTACGGTGCCATCGTCGACATCGCGGCCCCGGGCTCGGACATCTATTCCACGCTCAACACCGGCAGCCAGGGGCCCGGCAGCGAGAGCTATGCCAGCTACAGCGGTACGTCGATGGCGGCGCCCCACGTGGCCGGCGTGGTGGCGCTGATCCAGTCGGTATCGAACCCGGCCAAGACCCCGGCGCAGGTCGAGGCCTTGATCAAGAGCACGGCGCGCGCGTTTCCGTCGACGCCTTCGCAACCGATCGGTGCCGGCATCCTCAACGCCAAGGCCGCCGTCGATGCGGCCAGCGGCGGCGGTCCCGGTGATCCGGGCGATCCGGGCGGCAACGAGCTGCAGAACGGCACGCCCGTCACCGGCGTGTCCGGTGCCGCCGGCAGCGCGCAGTACTGGACGATCACGGTCCCGTCGGGCGCCACCAACCTGACCATCGCCACCGGCGGCGGCGGCTCCGGCGACGCCGACCTGTACGTGCGCCGCGGCTCGCAGCCGACCACGTCGACCTACGACTGCCGCCCCTATCGTTCGGGCAACGCGGAGAGCTGCAGCTTCACCAACCCGCAAGCCGGGACCTGGCACGTGATGGTGCGTGGTTACTCGGCGTTCTCGGGCATCACCCTCACCGGCAGCTACACCGTCGGCGGGGGAGGCGGGGGCAACCAGCTGCAGAACGGGGTCCCGGTGACCGGCCTGTCGGGTGCAGCGGCGAGCGAACGCCGCTACACGATCCAGGTGCCGGCGGGCCGCAGCCAGCTGCGCCTGCAGATGTCCGGCGGGACCGGCGACGCCGACCTGTACCTGCGCCAGGGCTCGGCGCCGACCACCACGACCTACACCTGCCGGCCCTACCTGACCGGCAACAACGAGACCTGCACCATCAACAGTCCGGCCGCGGGGACCTGGCACGTCCTCGTGCGCGGTTACAGCACCTACTCGGGGGTGTCGGTGGTCGGCACGTACTGAGCGCAGTCGCGCGACCGGCGGCGGGCGGGGCAACCCGTCCGCCGTTTTGCGTTTTGACGTCGCCGACAGGCGCGCGCCGGACCGCGACGGCGTGCAATGATCGCGGGCGCGAACAACCGGCAAGGGAGAGGGCAATGAAGATCCGCGACATGGCGAAGTCCGTCGCCGCCACCGGGCTGCTGCTTGCGGGTGCGGCCGCTGCGGCGCACGACCACGGCGTGCCGAGCGTCGATCCGATGGCGCCGGTGCACGTCGTCGCCGAACGCACGACCTTCGAAGCGGCGCTGCGCGACTTCAGCGGCCAGGTCCTGCCGAGGCGCGACGCACTGGGCCGGCAGCTGGTCCTGGCCAGCATGCGCGAGCACCAGCTCGAGGACCTCAGTCGCCACGTGCACGAAGTCGAGCGCCGCTGCGGCGGCTACTTCGCCTTCGCCACGCGCGCCGAGGCCGAGGCCTTCGTGGCGTCGGACACCGCACAGCGCGGACTCAGGGCAGCGCTTCCCGCCTACACCATCCAACACCAGGCCCTGGTCAACCGTTGGTTGCCGCAGGTGTCGGAGCCGGCGCTGCGGGCGACCATCCAGCACCTGTCCACCGCCTGGCCCAACCGTTATTTCAGCAGCATCCACGGCCATGCCGCCCCGGTGTGGATCCGCGACCACTGGCTGTCGCTGGCCGCGGGGCGCAGCGACGTCACTGCCGAGCTGTTCACCGCCTGCAACAACTGCGGGGGCCAGCCCTCGGTGATCCTCACCATCCAGGGCACCGACCTCGCCGACGAGATCGTGGTGCTGGGAGGCCACCTGGACTCCATCTCCAGCTCCGGATCAGGCAACGCCATGAACGCGCCGGGCGCCGATGACGATGCGTCCGGCATCGCCACGCTCACCGAGGTGCTGCGCATCGCCATGGCCGAGGGCTATCGCCCGCGCCGCACGGTGATGTTCATGGGCTATTCGGCCGAGGAGGTCGGGCTGCGCGGTTCGCGCGCCATCGCCCAGCGCTTCGCGACGGAGGGCCGGAACGTGGTCGGCGTGCTGCAGATGGACATGACGAACTACCGTTCCCCGGGCTCGACCACCGACATCCGGGTCATGGGCGACAACTCGCATCCGCAGCTGGTCCAGTTCCTGAAGGACCTGTTCGATGCCTATCTGCTGCCGCTGGGCTACACCCGCGGCGACTCGACCTGCGGGTATGCCTGCTCCGACCACGCTTCGTGGACCCAAGCCGGGTTCCCGGCGGCGATGTATGACGAGGGCCCGTTCTTCCAGCTGCTGCACACGCCCAACGACACGCTGGCCAACCTCGGCGGCAACGCCCAGCACGCGACCATCATCGCCCGCCTGGGGCTGGCGTTCATGGGCGAACTGGGCGGGGAAATGAGGGCGCGCTGGCGCCCGCCGGCCAGGCCCCCCGGCAGCACGCCGCCCTCGGACGAGCCGCGCACCCGGCGGCCCACGCCGCGACCCTGAGGCCGCGCCGCGTGGTACCCGGGCTCAGGCCGCTTCGAAGCGGTTCGCGGCCACGTTCTTGCGCACGGTGAGCGGATCCCAGATGCGCCCGTTCATGGCGATGTAGACGCCCGGCGGCAGCGACTGCACGGCACCCACCGCGGTGCCGACGTTGAATTCCGCATCCGAGCCGCGGAAGCGCGCCGGGTTGAGCGCGCCGGTGAGGATGATGGTGCGGTCGTCGAGCGATGCCAGCGCCTTCGCGGTCTCGACCATGGTGTCGGTGCCGTGGGTGACCAGCACGTGGCGGGCCTGCTGGGCGGCGATGGTGGCCCGCAGCAGCTCGCGGTCGGCATCGTCGATATGCAGCGAGTCCTTGCGCAGGATCGGGATCACGCGGAAGCGGAACGCCACGCCGAGCTCCTCGAGGATCCGTCCGATCTGCGGCTCGCCCACCTGGAAGTCCGACTTGTCGTCGAAATAGACCTTGTCGATCGTGCCGCCGGTAGTGACGATCAGCAGTTCTTCCATCGCGTGTTCCTCTATGCGCCAGTCGTGGCCCCGCGCGGTGCGCGGGCGGATGCGCATTCTAGTCTTTCGCGCGTGCCTGCCCTTCGCGCCGCCCACGGAAACGCCCGCGCAGGCCGGGCCAGCTCGAAGCGCAGACGATGCCCAGCGCCAATGCCACCTCGGCCAGCGCGAAGCCGCGGCCCTCGGCGCGCTCCCAGGCCAGCATCACGCCATGGCAGAACCAGCCCAGGGCCAGGACCCCGGCCCAGAACGGGGCCGTGCGCCGTAGCGCTAGGACGCCGACCGCCAGCAGCAGCGGCGGCAGGGAGAACACCGCCAGCGCCTGCAGGTAGCGCGCATCGCCGGCGAACCAGACTGCAAACAGCGCTGCCAGCGCCAACAGAAGGACCGCCAGTACGCGTTGCGAGGTGGCCAGCGCCATCAGCCCAGCCTCTTCGCGAGCAGTGCGATGCGGCGACCCAGCGCGCGCGCCAGCTTCGATTCCTCGTCGCTGGGCGTCGGATCGTTGTCGCCGCCGGCCACGTGGCTGGCGCCGTAAGGCGTGCCGCCGCTGCGCGTGGCCGAGAGCCCGGGTTCGGTGAAGGGGATGCCTGCGATCACGCAGCCGTGGTGCAGCAGCGGCAGCATCATCGTCAGCAGGGTCGACTCCTGGCCGCCGTGCATGGTCGCGGTGGACGTGAACACCGCCGCCGGCTTGCCGACGAGCGTGCCGCTGGCCCACTCGCTGCCCAGGCCGTCGATGAAATGCTTCAGGGGCGCGGCCATGTTGCCGAAGCGCGTGGGGCTGCCCAGCAGCAGCCCGGCGCATTCGGCGAGGTCGCGGCTTTCGACGTAGGGCGCACCGTCTTCGGGCACGGGCGGCGCCGCGATGGTGGTGACCGGCGCCACGGGCGGCACCGTGCGCAGTCGCGCCGACATGCCCTCGACTTCGCCGACGCCGCGTGCCACCTGGCGCGCGAGCGCGGCGACGGAGCCGCCGCGGCTGTAGTACAGGACCAGGATCTCGGCCATGGGTTCTCCTCCGGGGCGGCAAGCATAGCCGCAGCCGCCAGGGCGCGGCGGCGGCGCGATCGGTTAACCTCGCGTCGATGGAGCCACTGGATTCGCTCAACCGCTGGGGCGAGCGCCTGCGCGATCGCGCGCGCGCCGTGACGTTCGCGCGCTTCCTGTGGCGGCGCTTCCTCGACGACCGCCTGTTCGAAGCCGCGGGCGCGCTGTCGTTCACCACCACCTTCGCCCTGGTGCCGCTGTCGATGGTGGTGTTCGGCGTGCTGTCGGCGTTCCCGGTGTTCGAGGAGTGGCGCGACCTGCTGAGCGAGTTCATCTTCGCCAACTTCGTTCCAAGCTCGGCGCAGGGCGTGCGCGACTGGCTGCTGTCGTTTTCGGAGAACACCGGCAAGCTCACCGCGGTGGGCGTGATCGCGCTGGTGGTCTCGGTGCTGGTCACGCTGTTCGGGATCGAGTCGGCCTTCAACCGCGTCTGGCGGGTGCATACCGCGCGTCCGCAGTTTTCGCGCTTCCTGGTGTACTGGACCGTGCTCACCCTGGGCGCGCTGGTGGCGGCAGCCAGCCTGTCGGTGCTGGGCCGGATCTTCGCGCTGGAGGTGTTCCGCACCGGCGCCGGGCAGTGGCTGCAGTCGGCGATGCTCGACGCGACGCCCGTGGTGATCGAACTGCTGGCCTTCGCCCTGATCTACCGCGTGGTGCCGCATCGCACGGTGCACTGGCGGCACGCCTTCGCCGGTGCCGTGGTAGCGGTGGTGCTGCTGGAAATCGGCCGCCGGCTGATCGGCATCTACCTGGGCAGCTTCAATGCCTACCAGAACATCTACGGCGCGGTGGCCTTCGTGCCGATCTTCCTGCTGTGGCTGTATTTCGGCTGGGTGAGCATCCTGCTGGGCGCGTCGTTTGCGGCCTCGGTCTCGGCCTTCCGCTACCAGCCCGCGCACCTGCGGCTGCCGCAGGGCTACGAGATCTACGCGATGCTGCGTCTGCTGGCCCGGTTCCGCGAGGCCCGCGCCCAGGGCAGCGGCCTGCACAGCGAAGAGATCCTCGACTGCGAGCCGGTGCTCACCGATGCGCTGGTGCAGGAGACGCTGGCCCAGCTGGCGTCGATCAACGTGGTGCGACGCGCGGAGACCGGCGAATGGCTGCTCGCGCGCGACCTCGACACGCTCAGCCTGGCCGAGCTCTACGAGGCCGGCCAGCTGCGCATCCCGATCGCCGAGGCGCATCTGCCCGGTGCCGACGACGCCCGCGGCGCCGCGGTGATCGCCACCATCGACCAGCTGCGCCTGCCGCTACGCGACCTGCTCCGTCGCCGCGTCGGCGACTGCCTTGACCCGCCCGGGGAATGAACATGCATTTTCGCCATGGCCTTGCCGCCTGCCTCGTGCTCCTGGTCCTTGCCGCGTGCCAGCGGGAGGACGCGCGGTCGCCGTCGGCAGCCGACCCCGTCGCCACGCAGGAGGCCGGCGCGGGCGATGCCGGTGACGAAGCACGCAGGTCGACCGGGGGCGCTGCAGCCGCTGCAGACCAAGGCGGCGCCGAGTTCCCCACCTTGGTGGTGACGACCCTCGACGGCGCCCGCTACGACCTCGCCGATCGCCGCGGCCGCTGGGTGGTGGTGAACTTCTGGGCGACCTGGTGCGCGCCGTGCCTGAAGGAGATGCCGGAGCTGTCCGCGCTCGACGCCATGCGCGAGCACGTGGAGGTCATCGGCCTGGCCTACGAGGACACCGATGCGGAAACGCTGCGCATGTTCCTGGAAGCGCGCCCGGTGGTCTATCCGGTGGCGATCGTCGATGTCTACGACCCGCCGCGTGATTTCCCCACCCCGCGCGGACTGCCGCTGACCTGCCTGGTGGCACCGGACGGGCGCCTGGTGAAGACCTTCCTCGGTCCGGTCACCGCGGCCGAGCTGGAACAGGCGATCGCCGACGCCGGCGGACCCGCTCCGGGGCAGCCCGGCTGAGCGACGCCGGACGAGCGTTCATTCGTCGTCGTCGATGGTGTAGGGCGGGATCGGTTCCAGCACGCCGTAGCGCTCCTTGAGCGGCTTGCCCGGCAGCGGCGGGAATTCCGGATGGACCTCCGGCACCGCCACGTCGGGCAGCCGGTCGAGCAGGTCCCGGATCAACGCCAGCCGCCCCGACTTCTGGTGGTTGTAGTCGACCAGGGTCCAGGGCGCGTGCTGCGTATGCGTGGCCTCGAGCATCGCCTCGCGGGCGCGGGTGTAGTCGTCGTAGCGCAGCCGCGCCTCGCGGTCGATCGGCGACAGCTTCCAGGCCTTCAGCGGATCCTCGAGGCGCTCGGCGAAGCGCTCCTCCTGCTGGGCCTGGTCACAGCACAGCCAATACTTGAACAGGCGGATGCCATCGTCGACCAGCAGCTTCTCGAACGCTGGCGCCTGCGCCAGGAACGCCTCGACCTGGGCGTCGGTGGCGAAGCCCATCACCTTCTCGACGCCGGCGCGGTTGTACCAGCTGCGGTCGAACAGCACGATCTCGCCCGCGGTCGGAAGGTGCGGGACATAGCGCTGGAAGTACCACTGTCCCTGCTCGTCCTCGCTTGGCTTGGGCAGGGCGGCCACCCGGTACTGGCGGGTGTCGAGGTGCTCGGTGATGGCCTTGGCGGTGCCGCCCTTGCCGGCGGTGTCGCGGCCTTCGAGCACGATGACGATGCGTTGGCCGCGATGCCGCACCCAGCGCGCCATGGCGACCAGTTCGTGCTGCAGCGCTTCCAGTTCCTGGTCGTAGGCCTTGCCCTTGATCTTCGCCATCGCGCCTTGCTCCGTGTGATCAGGCGGCCTGTCCGGACAGCCGTGCCAGTTCGTCGGCCTGGTGCTCGCGGGTCAGCCGGTCCACCAACCCATCGAGCGCGCCATCCATGACGTTGGGCAGGTCGTACAAGGTCAGCCCCTCGACGCGATGGTCGGTGATCCGGCCCTGCGGGTAGTTGTAGGTGCGGATGCGCTGGCTGCGGTCGCCGCTGCCGACCTGCAGCTTGCGGCTGGCTGCGGTGGCCGCGGCGCGGCGCTCGGCCTCGGCCTGGGCCAGGGTCGCGCGCAGCCGCTTCATGGCCTTGTCGCGGTTGGCGTGCTGCGAGCGCTCGGTCTGCGATTCCACCACCACGCCGCTGGGCAGGTGGGTGATGCGGATCGCGGAGTCGGTCTTGTTGACGTGCTGGCCGCCGGCGCCGGACGAGCGGAAGGTGTCCACGCGCAGGTCGGCTGGGTTGATCTCGATCGGCTCGCTCTCGTCCTCGACCGGGATGATCGCGACGGTGGCCGCGGAGGTGTGGATGCGGCCTTGGGACTCGGTTTCCGGCACGCGCTGCACGCGATGGGTGCCGGATTCGAACTTGAGCCGGGCGTAGGCGCCCGCGCCCTCGATGCGGGCGACGGCCTCGCGGAAGCCGCCGTGCTCGCCCGGGGTCGACGATTCGATCTCCACCCGCCAGCCCTGGCGCTCGGCATGGCGGGCGTACATGCGCAGCAGGTCGCCGGCGAAGATCGCGGCTTCGTCGCCGCCGGTGCCGGCGCGGACCTCCAGGTAGATGCCGCCGTCGTCGCGCGCGTCGCGCGGCACCAGCAGGGCCATGAGGGTGTCGTCGAGTTCGGCCAGGCGCGCGGTGACGGCCTCGACTTCGTCTTCCGCCAGTTCGCGGAGCTCCGGGTCGGCCCGCATTGCTTCCGCGGCCTCGAGGTCGGCGCGCGCGCGCGCCTCGTCGGCGAGTGCGGCGGCCAGCGGCTCGAGGCCCGCGAACTCGCGCGACAGCGCCCTGAACTTCGCCTGGTCGGATGCGACCGAAGGTTCGGACAGCAGGCGTTCGAGTTCGTCGCGCCGCTCGGCCAGCGCCTCGAGCTTACGGCGCAGCGTCGGCAGCATCGTCGTCGTCCCTGGCGGCGGCGGGTGCAGGGTCGTCCGCCGGCAGCATGCGCGTGACCGCGTCGAGCAGGGCGGCGTCGCCGCTGGCCGCGGCTTCGCGCAGGGCCGCGGTGGGTGGATGCAGCAGGCGGTTGGTGAGCGTGTGCGCGAGGAATTCAAGCACGGCGTCGGGCGACTGCCCGGACGCCAGCTGCTGGCGCGCGCGCTCCAGCACGTCGGCGCGCACCGCGTCACCGTGGGCGCGCAGGCGCTTGATCGGCCCGCTGCGCGCGCCGGTGGCCTGCTGGCGCGCGTACTGGGCCACCTGCAGGTCGATGATGGATTCGGCGGCGTCGGCGGCTTCGCGGCGGTTGCGGCGGTTGTCTTCGACCGCGCGTTCGAGATCGTCGACGGAGTAGAGATAGGCATCGCGCACGTCGCCGACCTCGGGCTCGATGTCGCGCGGCACGGCGAGGTCGAGCAGCAGCATCGGCCGCTGGCGGCGCGCCGACAGCGCGGCTTCGACGTGGGCACGGCGGATCACCGGCTCGCGGCTGGCCGTGGCCGAGAACACGATGTCGGCCAGGTGCAGGTGGTGCTGCAGTTCTTCCAGCGGCAGGGCGGTGCCGCCGTGGCGGTGCGCCAGCGCTTCGGCGTGGCGATAGGTGCGATTGGCGATGATCAATTGCTTGACGTTCGCCGCCGCCAGGTGGCGCGCGGCCAGCTCGATGGTCTCGCCGGCGCCCACCAGCAGCGCGACCGAATCCTCCGGCCGCGCGAAGCTGTCCTGTACCAGACGCACGGCCATCGAGGCCATCGACACCGGGCTGTTGCCGATGCGGGTCTCGGTACGCGCGCGCTTGGCGGTAACGAAGGCGTGCTGGAACAGGCGGTCGAGATGGCCGCCAAGCGTGCCGGCGCCGCGCGCGGCCGACCAGGCCTGCTTCACCTGGCCCAGGATCTGGGGTTCGCCCAGCACCATCGAGTCCAGGCCGGTGGCAACCCGGAACAGGTGGCGCGCGGCGGCGTCGTCGGCGTGGCGGTACAGGTAGGCCTGCAGCGAGCTGGCGTCGCCGATCGGATCGTCGGGGTGGGTGGCCAGCCAGTTCACCAGGGCGCGGCCGTCGTCGTCGGCCACCGCGTAGAGCTCGGTGCGGTTGCAGGTCGACAGCAGCGCCACCTCGCGCACGCCGGGCAGGGCGCGCAGGTCGGCCAGCGCGCGCTGCAGCCGGTCGTCGGCAAAGGCCACCCGTTCGCGCAGTTCGACGGGCGCGGTCTGGTGGTTCAGGCCGATGGCGACAAGGCTCATGGGTTCAGGTGCTTGCGATAAAGTGCTGGCATGACACGGCGACATTTTACGGTGCCCGGGCACCGCGCGTCCCGGACGCCCCCAGCGGGGCGCCGGAATCCTGTGTTGCGGCTCGCGGTGCCGCTGGCGGTGGCGCTGTGCCTGGCGGTTTCCGCGCCGGCTTCGGCCAGTGAATCCGGCGATGCCGGGCCGCTGCGGGAGGTCATGGCGGCCGAGTTCGCGGTATCGGCCGGGCGCCTGGATGAGGCGGTCGACTGGTACCTGCAGGCCGCGCGGGCAGCACCGGATGATGCGGCGCTGGCCGCCCGCGCCACGCGCTACGCGCTGATGGGCCGGGATGACCGCGCGCTGAAGGAAGCCCTGGGCCTGTGGCGCAAGCGCGCCCCTGAAACGCTCGCCATGCAGGCGGCAGGCGCCACCTTGGCGCTGCGCACCGGCAAGGAACGCGCGGCGCGACGCGAGCTCGAATCCCTGCTGCGCGACGGCGGCGCCCGCGGCTGGCTGTCGGCGTTTGCCGTGCTCGGCACCGGCAGCCGCGATCCCGCGCTGTCGGCGCGGGTGCTGGGCCAGCTGTTCGACCGCGACGCCCTGCCCACCGAGCCCATGGCGCTGTCGGCCGCTGGACAGCTGGCGCTGGGCCTGGGCGACGACGCGCTGTTCGGGCGCATCGACGCGGTCGCGCGCGATCGCCATCCCGACGACCCGGTCATGGGCCTGCTGCGCGTGCGCCACCTGCACCGGACTGGCCACAGCGTCGAGGCCCGCGGGATGCTTGATGCGCTGGCGGTCGAAGATGCGCTGGCGGCGCCTCGCATCCGCGAGCAGGTGGCCCTCACCTATGCCGAGCTTGGCGACCCGGCTGCCGGCGCGGCGCTCCTGCATGCCGACCCTGCGGCCGGGGGCGACCTGGCCCAGGTGGCGCTGCGCGCTTCGCTGCTGGCCGAGGCCGACGACAAGGTCGCACTGGCCGCGCTCTACGCCGGCCTGGCCCAGGGCGCCGAAGTGCCGAATCCCGCGCGGCGGCTGCTGCTCGGGCAGGTGGCCGAGTTCCTGGAGCGCCCGGGCGAGGCCCTGGACTGGTACCGCAGCGTCCCCGGCGGCGAGCAGCGTGCCACCGCGCGGCTGCGCGTGACCAAGGTGCTGCACGACCTCGATCGCGGCGACGAGGCCTACGAAGCGCTGCACGCCCTGCAACAGGATGCCGACGCCGACGGGCGCCTGCGTCGCGACGCCTACCTGATGGAATCCGAGCTGCGTCGCGAGGACGGCGACGATGCCGCCGAACTCGACGCGCTGGCGCGCGGGCTGGCCGCGTTCGCCGACGAGCCGGCGCTCCTGTATTCGCGCGCCCTGATGTGGGAGCGCCGCGACGACATCCCGCGTGCCGAGGCCGACCTGCGCCGCATCCTGGTCGCCGACCCGGACAGCACCGCCGCCCTCAACGCCCTGGGCTACACGCTTGCCGACCGCACCGACCGCTACGAAGAGGCGCTGGAGCTGATCGAGCGGGCGCGCATCGCGGAGCCCACCAACGCCGCCATCATCGACAGCTACGGCTGGGTGCTGCACCGCCTGGGCCGCCACGAAGAGGCGCTGGTCGAGTTGCGCCGCGCCTTCGTGCTGGAGAAGGACGCCGAGATCGCTTCCCATGTCGGCACCGTGCTCTGGCAGCTGGGCCGGCGCGACGAGGCGATGGAGTGGTTTGAACAGGCCCGCGGCATCGACCCGGAAAACCGGGCGCTGCGCCGGGCCATGGAGGAGATCGGCATATGACGCCATTGCGGTTCCTGTTCGCGCTGGCCTGCGCAGGCGCGCTTGGCGCCTGTGCCACGCGGCCGCTGCCCCCGGTCGCGCCGCCGGTGCTCGACGCCGCCGACCGGGTCCGTGCCGAGACCCTGCAGGCCGGGCGCGCACAGGCGCTGGCCGCGATTCCGTCATGGGCCCTGACCGGTCGCGCCGCCATCACCCGCAGCGGCAAGGGCGGCAGCGGCCGGATCGAGTGGCGGCAGGAGGGCGACACCTTCGCGGTCGCGCTGGCCGCACCCGTGACCCGCCAGAGCTGGCGGCTTGCGGTCGACGCCGGCGGCGCGCGGCTCGAAGGCCTGGAAGGTGGGGCCCGCACCGGTCCCGACGGCCAGGCGCTGCTCTACGAGGCGACGGGGCTCGAGGTGCCGGTGGACGCGCTGGGCGCCTGGCTGCGGGGCCTGCCTGCCGACGAGGCCGTGCACGGTCCGGCGCGGCTGGCGTTTGGCGACGACCTGCTGCCGCTGCGCCTGGAGCAGGCCGGGTGGAGCATCGACTTCCGCGCCTGGCGTACGGCCGACGGCAACCTGCCGGCGCTGCCGCAGCGCGTCGACGCCCGTCGTGGAGACGCCAGCGTACGCCTGGTGGTGGACGAGTGGGGCAGGGCAGGCCAGTGACCGGGGCCGCCTGGTCGGCCTGGCCAGCACCGGCCAAGCTCAACCTCTTCCTGCGCATCACCGGGCGCCGCGCGGACGGCTATCACGCGCTGCAGACCGTGTTCAGGATCCTGGACTGGGGCGATACGGTGCATCTGCGCCCGCGTTCAGATGGCCGGATCGTCCGTCACGGTGATGACCTCGCCGCAGTACCGGAAGCCGCGGATCTTACGATGCGTGCAGCCAATGCGCTGAAAACGTCGTTCAATGTCGGCGAAGGTGTCGATATCCGCGTTGAAAAGCGGGTTCCCGCCGGTGGTGGCTTCGGGGGCGGCTCCTCGGACGCCGCCACGGTCCTGGTCGCGCTGGACGCCATCTGGGGCCTGGGGGCCGGGGCGGGCACGCTGGCCGCCATCGGCGCCGGTCTTGGCGCAGATGTCCCGGTGTTCGTTCATGGCCACAACGCCTGGGCCGAAGGCGTGGGGGAGCAGCTGCTGCCGATGGAGCTTCCGCCGGCCTGGTACCTGGTCGCCGATCCCGGCATCCACGTCCCGACGGCGGCCCTGTTCCAAACCTCTGAATTGACGAGGGATGCCGCGCCCGCGACAATAGCCGACTTCGCTTCGGGTGCTTCGCTCGGCAACGTGTTCGAGCCGGTATTGCGTCGCCTGGAACCAGCCGTCGAGGCCGCGTTCCAGGCACTTTCGCAGGCCGGCACGCCACGCCTGACCGGGACGGGCAGCGGTTGCTTCGTCGAGTTCGCTGCGCGCGAGCCCGCCGAGGCCGCGCTCGCCGGACTGCCGCAAGGGCTTCGTGCCCGCGTGGTGGCCGGCGCGTCGCGCTCACCGCTGCTTGATGCACTTGCGGCCTGGTCACCGCAGGGGCGTCGCCAAGTGGCCCAAGGCACCGGGTTTTGATCCCGGCATTCGCAGGTTCGAATCCTGCCGCCCCTGCCAAATGCGTTCATCGTCGCAAGCGTCCAGCGGAGTAGTCCCGTGAAAAAAGAAGATGGCAACCTGCTGATCTTCTCCGGCAATGCCAATCGACCGCTCGCCCTCGCCGTGTGCCGCGAGCTTGGCGTGCGCCCGGGCAAGGCGCTGGTGTCCACGTTCTCCGACGGCGAGGTGCAGGTCGAGATCGAAGAGAACGTGCGCCGCCAGGATGTCTTCGTGGTGCAGTCCACCTGCGCCCCGACGGCCGAACACCTGATGGAGCTGCTGGCCCTGATCGACGCGCTCAAGCGCGCCTCGGTCAGCAGCGTGACCGCGGTGGTGCCGTACTTCGGCTACGCCCGGCAGGACCGCCGCATGCGCTCCTCGCGGGTCCCGATCACGGCCAAGCTGGCGGCGCGCATGTTCACCGCCGCGGGTGCGGACGGCCTGCTGACCATCGACCTCCACGCCGACCAGATCCAGGGCTTCTTCGACATCCCGGTCGACAACGTCTACGCCTCGCCGCTGCTGCTGGCCGACATCTGGCGCGCTCACGGCACCGACAACATGGTCGTGGTCAGCCCGGACGTGGGCGGCGTGGTGCGCGCACGGGCCATCGCCAAGCGCCTGGACGACGCCGACCTCGCGATCATCGACAAGCGCCGCCCGAAGGCCAACGTGGCCACGGTGATGAACATCATCGGCGACGTCGCCGGCAAGACCTGCGTGCTGGTCGACGACATCGTCGACACCGCCGGCACCCTGTGCGCGGCCGCCGCGGCGCTGAAGGCCCAGGGCGCGACCAAGGTCGTTGCCTACTGCACCCATCCGGTGCTGTCGGGCGCGGCGATCGACAACGTGAACGGCTCCCAGCTCGACGAACTGGTGGTCACTGATACCATTCCGCTGTCGCAGGCAGCCCGCGAGTGCGGCCGCATCCGCCAGCTCAGCGTCGCCGAACTGCTGGCCGAGACCATCCGCCGCATCGCCTTCGGCGAGTCGGTGAGCTCTCTCTACGTGGACTGAAGCCCCTTCGGGCGCGGTCCGATCCGTTTCAACATCGGCTTCCCTGGTCGCGGGGGAGTCACCATCCCGCCGCGAGGCGGATTACCCAAGCAAGTGAGCAAACAACAATGAGCACGAACAAGATCACGGCCGCCAGCCGCAAGGACGAGGGGAAGGGTGCGAGCCGCCGCCTGCGTCACGCCGGCAAGGTCCCGGCCGTCGTTTACGGCGGCGACAGCGCCCCGCAGAGCATCCAGCTCGACCAGGAAAAGACCTGGGTCGCCAGCCAGCACGAGTGGTTCTATTCCTCGATCATGGACCTCGAAGTCGATGGCAAGGTGCAGCGCGTGCTCCTGCGTGACATGCAGCGCCATCCGTACCGCCAGCTGATCATGCACCTGGACTTCCAGCGCGTGAGCGAGAACGTGGCCATCCGCGTCAACGTCCCGCTGCACCTGGTGAACGCCGAGACCTCGCCGGCCGGCAAGACCGCGGGCGTGGTGCTGACCCAGGAGCTCAACGAGGTCGAAGTGACCTGTCTCCCGGGCAAGCTGCCGGAGTCGATCGAAGTCGACCTGGCCAACATGCAGATGGGCGACACCGTCCACCTGTCCGACCTGGTGATGCCCGAGGGCGTCGAGCTGGTCGCCAAGATCGACGAGGAGCACAACCCCGCCGTCGCCGTGGCCCGCCACGCGCGCGTCGAGGCCGAGCCCGAGGCTGACGAGGCCGCCGCCGGTGGCGACGTTCCCGCGGCCAAGCAGGACGCCGAGGAGAAGTAAGGCGCACCGCGCCGGCGCTCCGATCCGCGGGCGCCGGCCGGCGTCGACCCGATGGACGGCCTCCGACTCATCGTCGGGCTGGGCAATCCCGGCACCGAGCACGCACGGACCCGGCACAATGCCGGGTTCCGTTTTGTCGACGCCCTGGCGGAGCGCGAGGGCGAACGCTTCAAGGTCGACGGCAAGCTTTTCGGCGAAACCGCGAAAGTGCGGATCGCCGGCCAGGAGGCGTGGCTGCTCAGGCCCGCCACCTTCATGAACCTCAGCGGCAAATCGGTGGTCGCGGCACTGCGCTTCTGGAAGATCGAGCCGGAGCAGGCGCTGCTGGTCCACGATGAGCTGGATCTCCCGCCGGGCACCGCCCGGCTCAAGTTCGACGGTGGCCACGGCGGCCAGAACGGGTTGCGCGACACCATGCGCCTGCTCGGCCACGGCCGTTTCCACCGCCTGCGCGTCGGCATCGGCCATCCCGGGCACAAGGACCGGGTGACCGGCTGGGTGCTGGGGCGTCCGTCGCCGGACGACGACATCCTCATCGGGCGCGCCATCGACGACGCGCTCGACGTGCTGCCGCTGGCCATGGCCGGCGATTTCAACGAAGCCATGAAGCGGCTGCACACCAACAGGACCTGACACACCATGGGCATCACATGCGGCATCGTCGGCCTGCCGAACGTCGGCAAGTCGACCCTCTTCAACGCGTTGACCCGGGCGGGCATCGCCGCGGCCAACTTCCCGTTCTGCACGATCGAGCCCAACGTCGGCGTGGTCCCGGTGCCGGATCCGCGCCTGAATGCGCTGTCGGAGATCGTCAAGCCGCAGAAGTGCATCCCGACCGCGGTGGAGTTCGTCGACATCGCCGGCCTGGTGGCCGGCGCCGCCAGCGGCGAGGGCCTGGGCAACAAGTTCCTCGCCCACATCCGCGAGGTCGATGCGATCTGCCACGTGGTGCGCTGCTTCGAGAACCCCGACGTCATCCACGTCAACAACAAGGTCGACCCGATCGCGGACATCGACACCATCGATACCGAGCTGGCGCTGGCCGACCTGGAATCGGTCGACAAGGCCCTGCAGCGCGCCGAGCGCTCGGCCAAGACCGGCGACAAGGACGCCAAGGCGCGGGTCGAGGTGCTGGCGCGGGTGCGCGCCGCGCTGGACGCCGGCACCCCGGCGCGGGCGATGGGCCTGTCCGAGGACGACCGCGCGGCCGTGCGCGACCTGTTCCTGCTGACGCTCAAGCCGGTGATGTACGTCGCCAACGTGCTCGAGGACGGGTTCGAGGACAATGCGCACCTGGACGCCGTGCGCGCCCGGGCGGCGGGTGAGGGCGCCGAAGTAGTGCCGGTCTCGGCCGCGATCGAGGAAGAGCTCAGCGAGCTCGAAGACGCCGACCGCGACGCGTTCCTGGAAAGCCTGGGCCTCGAGGAGCCGGGCCTGAATCGGGTCATCCGCGCGGCCTACCTCCTGCTTGGCCTGCAGACCTACTTCACCGCCGGGGTGAAGGAAGTCCGCGCGTGGACGGTCAGGGCCGGCTCCACCGCGCCGCAGGCGGCCGCGGTGATCCACACCGACTTCGAAAAGGGTTTCATACGCGCCGAAACCATCGGCTACGACGACTTCATCCGCTACAAGGGCGAAGCCGGCGCGCGCGAGGCCGGGCGGCTGCGCCTGGAGGGCAAGGAATACCGCGTGCAGGAAGGCGACGTCCTGCATTTCCGCTTCAACGTGTGAGTCCGCGGGGTGGCCGGCGCGTCCGGAGGCCACCCGACGGCATGAAAGAGATCGCAGGCGTTGACAGTCGCGATCGGGACCGTCAAAATCGCGGGCTGTTTCACCGGTTTGTGTGCTGGAGGGATACCCAAGCGGCCAACGGGGGCAGACTGTAAATCTGCTGGCTTACGCCTTCGGTGGTTCGAATCCACCTCCCTCCACCAGTACATCCCCGGCGCGGGAGTAGTTCAACGGTAGAACCTCAGCCTTCCAAGCTGATGGTGCGGGTTCGATTCCCGTCTCCCGCTCCACCGCGGGGTATCATTGGAACCGCGGCGCCAGGGCACAACTCACGCTCACGTAGCTCAGTCGGTAGAGCACCTCCTTGGTAAGGAGGAGGTCACTGGTTCGATTCCAGTCGTGAGCACCATCTTCGGGTCGCAGCACCACGCGCGGCCCTCCATCCAACCGTTCAACGAGATACGCAATCATGGCCAAGGGTAAGTTCGAGCGCACCAAGCCCCACGTGAACGTGGGCACGATCGGTCACGTG